>NZ_JBPQTO010000002.1:0-2637500 GCF_051386375.1 Actinoplanes sp. URMC 104
GTTCTTTCAGATACCCAACAGGGTGCTATCTCTTGTCGCCAGGTCCCAGCCGCACCAGCTCGTGTTCCACACCCCGAAGGGTTGTACTAGCGATGCCGGCCGTTGCCGGATCCTGACTGGCCAGTGTCTCCGCCTTTGAGCTCCTCGACCTGACATTCGCAGGTCGCAGGCTCCTTGCCACCTTTCGGTGGAAGGTGCTCCTTAGAAAGGAGGTGATCCAGCCGCACCTTCCGGTACGGCTACCTTGTTACGACTTCGTCCCAATCGCCAGCCCCACCTTCGACGGCTCCCTCCCTTGCGGGTTAGGCCACCGACTTCGGGTGTTACAGACTTTCGTGACGTGACGGGCGGTGTGTACAAGGCCCGGGAACGTATTCACCGCGGCGTTGCTGATCTGCGATTACTAGCGATTCCGACTTCACGCAGTCGAGTTGCAGACTCCGATCCGAACTGAGAACAGCTTTGTGCGATTGGCTTCCCCTCGCGGTTTCGCTACCCTTTGTTCTGTCCATTGTAGCATGTGTGTAGCCCAGGTCATAAGGGGCATGATGATTTGACGTCATCCCCACCTTCCTCCGGTTTGTCCCCGGCAGTCTACCTTAGAGTGCCCGACTTAACGCTGGCAACTTAGAACAAGGGTTGCGCTCGTTGCGGGACTTAACCCAACATCTCACGACACGAGCTGACGACAACCATGCACCACCTGTCACTCGCCCCCGAAGGGGACCTCCTATCTCTAGGATTGTCGAGGATGTCAAGACCTGGTAAGGTTCTTCGCGTTGCTTCGAATTAAACCACATGCTCCACCGCTTGTGCGGGCCCCCGTCAATTCCTTTGAGTTTCAGTCTTGCGACCGTACTCCCCAGGCGGAGTGCTTAATGCGTTAGCTGCGGCACTAAGGGGCGGAAAGGCCCCCTAACACTTAGCACTCATCGTTTACGGCGTGGACTACCAGGGTATCTAATCCTGTTCGCTCCCCACGCTTTCGCTCCTCAGCGTCAGTTACAGACCAGAGAGTCGCCTTCGCCACTGGTGTTCCTCCACATCTCTACGCATTTCACCGCTACACGTGGAATTCCACTCTCCTCTTCTGCACTCAAGTTCCCCAGTTTCCAATGACCGGCTCCCCGGTTGAGCCGGGGGCTTTCACATCAGACTTAAGAAACCGCCTGCGAGCCCTTTACGCCCAATAATTCCGGACAACGCTTGCCACCTACGTATTACCGCGGCTGCTGGCACGTAGTTAGCCGTGGCTTTCTGGTTAGGTACCGTCAAGGTACCGTCTACTTGAACGGTACTTGTTCTTCCCTAACAACAGAGCTTTACGATCCGAAAACCTTCATCACTCACGCGGCGTTGCTCCGTCAGACTTTCGTCCATTGCGGAAGATTCCCTACTGCTGCCTCCCGTAGGAGTCTGGGCCGTGTCTCAGTCCCAGTGTGGCCGATCACCCTCTCAGGTCGGCTACGCATCGTTGCCTTGGTGAGCCGTTACCTCACCAACTAGCTAATGCGCCGCGGGTCCATCGTGGTAGCCGAAGCCACCTTTTATATTTGAACCATGCGGTTCAAAGAAGCTATCCGGTATTAGCCCCGGTTTCCCGGAGTTATCCCAAAGCTTACAGGCAGGTTACCCACGTGTTACTCACCCGTTCGCCGCTCGAGCACCCCGAAGGCCTGTCCGCTCGACTTGCATGTATTAGGCACGCCGCCAGCGTTCGTCCTGAGCCAGGATCAAACTCTCCAACAAAAACTTGTTGAACAATCGTCCCGGCAACAAAAAGTTGCCAAAGGAATCCAGCTCATCCCGAAGGACAAGCCAGGGGTAAATCATTCTTGGCACTGGCTTATCAAGCACCCTGTTGAGTTCTCAAAGAACAACCACACCCGGCCAACCGCTCCGGGGCACTCGCTCAACTTTACTCGGGCTTTTCCTTCTCGTCAAACCCCGGTAATCAACCGGAAATTCGCGATCCGAATCTGTCCGAGCCCGCAGAAATGTACACCAGCTTTCGCCGGAGCAATTCCTCGGGGTTCCTCCAGGACGGCCGCGCCGGGCCTCCGAAGAGTCCCGCTCGCTCGCCCGTCTCCCTGGCGGCTCGGTAAACATTACAGGTCGCCGTGGCGGGCGCCAAATCGGCCCCCTGCGAGCCGCGTCACAAGGGTCCGCACACCGGGCCGCGCACTGGGTCGCACACGTGGCCCGCCCTCCCAGGGGGCCCCCGCTGGTCAGTGTGGCGGAAGGAGGCGATCTCTGCTGAGGGGCTGTGGACAGCGGCGGAATGTGGACAGCGGCGGAATGTGGACGAGCGGGGTCGGGGCCCGTCCAGGCCGAGTTTCGTAGGGCTCGAAGCCACTGGTTGATGGCGGCGATGGTGAGGCCGGCTTCGTAGCGGGCGGCGAGTTCGTCGTACCTGGTGGCCATGGCGCGGTGTTGTTCGAGCTGGTTGATGCCGCACTCCACGGCGTGGCGCAGGCGGTAGGCCTCGGCCTCGAGGGCGGGCGTCCGCCCTTCGACCCTTTGGCCTTGCGCTGGGCGCGGGATGCATGCGCGGATGCCACATGAGCGCAGGTGGGGTCGGTCGGCCTTAGACGTGTATGCCCTGTCGGCCAGGACCATGTCCGGTCGCGTCCGGGGCCGGCCGACACCGATGCGAGCGACGCGGAGTTTGGTCAGCACCGTGATGAACTGCGGGCTCCAACCGCGCCGGGCGGCGGTCACCACCACAGCCATCAGTTTGCGGACTTGCTCGCAGGCCGGATGGGTCTTGGTGGTCCGGCCGCCCCGCGAACGCACGAGTCCGTGATCGGCCGGCTTGGCCTGCACCCCACCGGGCGGGTCTTTCTGCGCGTGACCGTCGCGCCGGGCGCCGGCCGCGTGCTGATGAGCGCGGCTGGATGGTCGAATCGACGCTGACCGTCCAGCCGATCAGCCCGGCCGCATCCGCTCGGGCCCGCAACGAGGCTAGGAAGAACTCAGACGCCGTCACGCTGCCGGCGGCGGAACCGATACAAGGTTTGCCAGGGCGGATACACCTCGGGACGTCGCGCCGGGGTGAGCCGGTGCGGACCCGCCACCGGATCCCGTCGACGATCATTCTGACGGTCCATCTGCGTGGCCGATCACGACCCTTCCCCGCGGGCAGCAACGGCTCGAGAACCGCCCACAGCACGGGGTGAAGTCGTGTCGCTTTGCTGCCGCTACGCGCGGCACGAGGTCTCCGGTGTGAAGTTCTGGCTTGGTCGCTGAACCAACCACCGGAGACCTCTTCAGTTATCGATCACCGCCATGCCGCGACATCGACGCCTCTGAAAAACGGCCTAGGCGGAATACTCGACGCCGGCGAAGGTGCGCTTGCCGCGGCGCAGGACGAGGAAACGACCGTGCAGGAGGGAGGTGGGTGCGGGGACGGCCTCGCCGTCGGTGATGCGCTCGTTGTTCACGTAGGCGCCGCCTTCGGTGATCGTGCGGCGGGCCTCGTTGGCGCTGGCCACCAGGCCGGACTCGCGGAGCAGGGTCGCGTAGGTGGGCATCTCACCCCGTACGGCGAGAAGTCCTGCCTCTCCGAGAGCGGCACGCAGCGTCTCGGGAGAGAGGTCGTCGAGCGAACCGCGCCCGAACAGGGCCTGGCTGGCCATGACCGCCTGCTCGGCCTCGGCGGGGCCGTGCACGAGCGCGGTGATCTCGGAGGCCAGCGCGCGCTGGGCGAGCCGGGCCTGGGGACGGTCGGCGGTCGCCTTCTCGAGCTCCTCGAGCTCCTCGCGGCTCTTGAAGCTGAAGAACCGCAGGTAGTTGTTGACGTCGCGGTCGTCCGCGTTGATCCAGAACTGGTAGAACGCGTACGGGCTGGTCATCTCGGGGTCGAGCCAGACCGCGCCGCCCTCGCTCTTGCCGAACTTGGTGCCGTCGGCCTTGAGCACGAGCGGGGTGGTGAAGGCGTGCACGGGGCCGGCCCCGCGGCGGCGCACGAAGTCGACGCCGGCGGTGATGTTGCCCCACTGGTCGGAGCCGCCGAACTGCAGCGCGCAGCCGTGCCGCACGTGCAGCTGGTAGAAGTCGTTGGCCTGCAGCAGCTGGTAGCTGAACTCGGTGAAGCTGATGCCGCTCTCGAGCCGGTTGCGCACCACGTCGCGGGCGAGCATCTTGTTGACCGGGAAGTGCTTGCCGACGTCGCGCAGGAACTCGACGACCGAGGTGGGGCCGGTCCAGTCGAGGTTGTTGACCAGCGTCGCCGCGTTGTCACCCTCGTACGTCATGAAGGGCGCGAGCTGGGCGCGGATGCGCTCGACCCAGCCCTCGACCACCTCGGGCGAGTTCAGGATCCGCTCGGCGGACTCGCGCGGGTCGCCGATCTGCCCGGTGGCACCGCCGACCAGCAGCAGCGGACGGTGCCCGGCCTGCTGGAGCCGGCGCGCGGTCACGACCTGCATGAGGTTGCCGACGTGCAGCGACGCGGCGGTGGGGTCGAAGCCCACATAGAACGTGATCGGCCCGCCGGTGAGCGCCTCGGCCAGCGCGGCCGGGTCGGTCGAGTCCTGGATCAGTCCACGCCATGTCAGGTCGTCTACGAGAGTCACCCGGGAATTGTCCCGCACGCCCCGATCGCAAGGACACCGGGTTTCGGCCATGCTGTACGGATGAGTCGCCTGGGCAGCGGGGATCCGCCGATCGACATCTCGAAGAAGAAGGCTGTGGCCCGTCTCGAGGAGGCACAGCAGCGGCTGCTGCGGCTGCGCCTGATCCTCGGCGGGCAGATCGGCACGAAGGAGATCGGCCCGCCGCTGTGCTGCGTGTTCGAGGGCTGGGACGCCTCGGGCAAGGGCGGCGCGATCAAACGGCTGGTCAACCCGCTCGACCCGCGGCACGTCCGCGTCTCGCAGTTCGCCGCGCCGACGTACGACGAGAAGCGCCACCACTTCCTGTGGCGGTTCTGGCCGAAGCTGCCCGGCTGGGGCGGCATGGCGGTGTTCGACCGGTCCTGGTACGGGCGGGTGCTGGTCGAGCGGGTCGAGGGCTTCGCGAGCAAGGACCAGTGGTCGCGGGCGTACAACGAGATCGTCGAGTTCGAGCGGACGCTCGTGCACGAGGGCATGATCATGGTCAAGTTCTGGATGCACGTGTCCGAGGACGAGCAGCTGCGCCGCTTCGAGGACCGGGCGGGTGACCCGCTGCGGCAGTGGAAGCTGACCGACGAGGACTGGCGCAACCGCGAGAAGCGGCCCGCGTACGAGGCGGCGGTCGAGGAGATGCTCGAGCGCTGCGACCCGACGTGGGCGCCGTGGCACGTGATCCCCGGCAACAACAAGCACTACGCGCGGTTCGCCGTGGTGGAGGCGGTCTGCGACGCGATCGAGGCCGAGCTGCACAAGCGCGGCATCGAGTTCTAGGCGGCCGGCTTCCAGGGCGGCAGGCCGAGCGAGTCGCGGATGGCCTGCTGCACCTGGTCGGAGCCCGGGCTCGCGTCGATGTCGTGGACGACCTCCTTGCGCCCGAACAGGTCGAGCACCGGGCGGGTCTTCTCGTGGTAGTCGCGCAGCCGGGCGTCGAGCGCCTCGGGGGTGTCGTCGGCGCGGGTGATCAGCTGGTGGCCGCAGATGTCGCAGCGGCCCTCGACCTCGGGCCGGTCGGCGATCAGGTTGTAGTCCATGCCGCAGTTGGGGCACAGCCGCCGGCTGAGCACGCGGCGGCGCACCTCGTCCTCGGCCAGCTCGAGGTGGATGACCGCGTCGATGTCGTAGCTCTCCATGAAGAACTCGGCCTGCCGGCCGTTGCGTGGGAAGCCGTCGATGACGAACCCGTAGTTCCAGTCGTGCCGGTCGAGCCGTTCCCGGACGACCGACTCGACCAGGTCATCGCCGACCAGCTCGCCGGCGGCCATGGTGCGGCGCACCTGAGCGCCGAGCTTGGTGTGGCTCTGCACGTTCCAGCGGAAGATGTCGCCGACGGAGATGTGCACCAGGTCCAGGTCCTTGCAGAGCAGCTCGCTCTGCGTGCCCTTGCCGCTGCCCTGCACTCCCATGATGACGAACTTGCGCATGGTGACCCTCTCAGTCGGCCGCGCCTATCCGCAGCGGTCCCGGCGCCGGGCGCCCGGTCAGGGTGGTGGGGTCGATGCTCCAGGCGCCCGCCACGGCGAGCACGTCCTTCTCGCCCACCAGGACGGTTGTCTCCTCCTGCAGCACGCCGGGCAGGCCGGCGTCGCGTTCGGCCGGGTCGGGCTCGCCGTGCCACGACGTGACCTCGCCGGTCTGACCCACATACCCGAACGCGCGCACGAGCTCACCTCGGACCGCGCGCTGCCAGCGGTGCAGCTCGGTGACCCGGTGGGTGGCGAACAGCTGCACCTCGGTGCCGAGTTCGGCGGAGAGCCCGGCGACCTCGACCGGCGTGCCGGGCCGCATCAGCCAGCGGCCGGTGGCGAGCACCCACAGCTGGTCGCGCGCGCCGGGCAGCGGCGGCGAGACGGCGAGCCGGTCGTCGGTCAGGTGGGCCAGGTCGATGCCGTCGCGCCACGGCACCTCGCCGAGGTCGCGCAGGCCCAGCGCGGCGAGCAGGCTCTGCGGATCGACGTCCGGGCCGTCCCGGCCGTCGGCACGGACGGCGAGCCAGGCCTGCTTGCCGCCGAAACCGACCATTACGTCCTTATCCATGCCCCCACGCTATCCGGCCGGCACGCCGGTCCGTCCACCGAAGGCGCGAGCTCAGCGCCAGCCGTACTCCTGGCGGAGCCGAGCGGCGACCTCGTCGAAGCGGGCGCGGTCGAGGATCGCGCCCTCGCGCCGGATGCCGTCGGCGTCGACCTCGATCACCCGGTCCAGCCGGATCCAGCTCGGGCGGGCCTCGCGGTCCCAGTCCCCCGGGCCGAGCGCCAGCCAGTTGTGCTGCCCGTCGCGCTCGCTCTGCGAGGAGAGCATCAGCGTGAGCACGTCGCGGCCGTCGCGGCCGACCACGAGCACCGGGCGGTCCTTGCCCTGCGAGGGGTCGTCCTCGTACGGCACCCAGGTCCACACGATCTCGCCGGGGTCGGCGTCGCCGTCGCGGTCGGGGGCGTACTCGATGTGGCGGCCACGCTCGTGGGTGGGCACATGGCGCGGGCGCGGGGCCGCCTGCGGGGCGCGAGGCGCCGGCACGGCGGAGACACGTGCCGTCACACGGCGGAGGAGGTTCTTGAGAATCTTGACCACGGCTGCACTCTAGGCCGCCCGCGGCGGCCCGGCCCGGTGGCGGTCGTCAGTTGACGAAGTCCTGGGTCATCCAGGTGACGCCCTTGCTGTCGCGGACGATGCTCAGGCCGATGCGCTTGAGGCCCGGGTTGAGCAGGTTCTTGCGGTGCCCGTCGTTCGGGGGCGTCTCGGCCAGCATGCTGTCGGTGAGGCCGTTGGCCGCCTGCACCTTCGCGGCGTCGCTGGAGCCGCTCGAGCCGTAGCCGATGTTCTCGGCGGCGGCCGACCACTTGACGCCCTGCGCGCTGAAACGGTCGCCGATGCCGCCCTCGCCCGGGCACTGGTGGGACAGGCCGCAGCCGTCGATCATCAGCTGGGTGTGGATGGCGGCCGCCCGGGACAGGTCGGCGTCGAGGCTGAGCGTGCCCAGGCCCTCGTCCTTGCGGGCGGCGTTGATGTGCGCGAGGACCTGCTCGGCGACCGAGCCGCTGGTCTGCGGCGCGCTGGTGCTGGGCTTCTTGGTCTTCTTCTTCGTCGGCGTGGGCCGCGGCGAGGTCGTCTGCGTCTTCTTGCGCGCGGGGGCGGTGGTGGCCGGCGCCTTGGTCGTGGGCTTGACCGACGGGGACGCGGAGGCCGACGGGGACGGCGGCAGGGTGGGCGGCGCCGACGTGTCGGCCAGGGGCGCCGCCGGGGTGCCGGGGTCGGCGGCGAGCGGCTGCTCGGCGCCGGTGGTGACCGTGGTGGTCTCGGCGTCGGCGTCCTTGGTGAGCCCGGCGAAGGTGAAGCCGCCTCCGATCACCACGGCGGTGGCGCCGGCCACCAGGGTGTAGCGGAAACGGGCGGCAGCGGACATCGACACGGGAAAGGCACCTCGGGGATCGGTGGGGACAGCGCGACCCCACTATGCGGGTCACCCGGGGCTTGATCCGCCCGGCTAAGAAGTCCTTAAGGTTCGGGACACCGAGATCTAAAGATCGACGCCGCTGCGGGTGAGCGGCCGGCCGCCGCCGATGATCCAATTAGGATGGCCGCCATGACCGACAGGTTCGACACCGGCGTGGCCCACCCGGCCCGGCGCTACAACTACTGGCTGGGCGGCAAGGACAACTTCGCCGCCGATCGCGAGTCCGGCGACCTGCTCGCCAAGTCGTACCCGGCGGCCCGCATCGCGGCCCGGGCGAACCGCGCCTTCCTGCGGCGGGCCGTGCGCTACGTGGCGGCCGAGGCGGGCGTACGCCAGTTCCTCGACATCGGCACCGGCCTGCCCACCGCCGACAACACCCACGAGGTCGCGCAGCGCATCGCGCCGGAGTCACGGATCGTGTACGTCGACAACGACCCGATGGTCATGGTGCACGCCCGGGCGCTGCTCACCAGCACCCCCGAGGGCGCGACCCGCTACCTCGAGCAGGACCTGCGCGACCCGGCCCGCATCCTGGCCACGGCCGAGATCCTCGACTTCGCCCAGCCGGTCGCGCTGATCCTGGTCGCGGTCGTGCACTTCCTGCCCGAGCAGGAGCAGGCGCAGCGGATCGTGCGGACGCTGGTCGACGCGCTGCCCTCCGGCAGCCACCTGGTCATGTCGATGGCGACCACCGACCTGCTGACGCCCGAGCTCAAGGCGGCGTGGGACGAGTCGCTGCGGACCGGCCGCTCCGACGTGCATCCGCGAACCCGGGAGCAGTTCGCGTCGTTCTTCGACGGCCTCGAGCTCGTCGAGCCGGGGATCGCGCCGGTCGGCGACTGGCGGCCCGACCCGGACGCCGAGGAGCGCCCCAGCCCGGTCGAGGCGTCGATCTTCGGGGCCGTGGGGCGCAAGCCCTAGACGGGTGCGCCGACCCTGGCGAGGGTCTCGCGGGCCGTGGCGACCAGCTCCCTGGAGTGGGCGCAGGCGGCCCTAGCCCGGTCGAGGTTCGCCTGATGGCGGTGGGGCTGCGGCGGGGGCGCCTCGGCGATCGGCGGCGGCGCGGGGCGTGGGCGGCTGCCGCTGCTGCGGCGCTCGATGCCGTACTCGACGAGCAGCTCGCGGACGGCCTCGGCGCTGACCCCGGCCCGCTCGGCGATGCGCGGGCAGCTGAGGCCCTCGTCCTGGTAGAGCCGCAGCAGCGTCTCGCGGGTCAACCGGCGGCGCAGCCGCGGCGCGGGGCCGGGCCGGCCGGTCGACAGCTTGTAGTGCGCGAGGCGGTAGCGCACCTGGCGCGCGGTGGTGCCGGTCAGCGCGGCCACCTGCGCCGCGGTGAAGCCCTCCCGGACGACCCAGTCGCGCAGCAGCCGCTCGGGCAGCGGGTCCTCCGGGGAGCCGATCACGAAGTAGCTGCGGTCGGGCACGAGCACGGCGGCGGTCACCAGCCGCTCGCGGACGCCGTCGGCCGCGACACCGGTCTCGATCGCGATGCGCGAGGCCAGCATGCCCGCCCGCCAGAACCCGATCAGGCGATCCTGCGGCACGAACGGGGCACCCGCGACGATGCCGTAGCGGCGCAGCCAGCCGTAGCCCGCGGCGCGGCTCAGACCCAGCCGGGCGCCGACCCCGGAGGCCGGGACGCCATCGCGCAGCACCCACTGCTGCAGCCGGTCGGGATCGGGTCGCATGCCTCGCCTCGTCGCTTACGTTCCCCACCATCATGGCGCTTCGCGGGTGTGCTTGGGTGTCCCTGTGGACAGTTCGTGGCTCGATCTTCCGGCGAGCGAGGTGGACGAGGCCGCGCGGCAACTGCTCGGGCGGCGGCTCACCGCGCACGGCGTCACCGTCCGGCTGACCGAGGTCGAGGCGTACAGCGGTCTCGGCGAGGACCCGGCGTCGCACGCGCACCGCGGGATGACCAGCCGCAACGCCGTCATGTTCGGTCCCGCCGGGCGGCTGTACGTCTATCAGATCTACGGCATGCACTTCTGCGCGAACATCGTCTGCGGCGAAGAGGGCCGCGCCGCGGCGGTGCTGCTGCGCGCGGGCGAGGTGGTCGAGGGCCTCCCGTACGCCCGGGAGCGCCGGCCCGCCGCGCGCAAGGACACGGATCTGGCCGCCGGGCCCGCGAAGCTCATGCAGGTGCTGGCGCTCGACCGCAGCGCGAACGGGACGTCGGTGATCGACGGGACCGGGCCGCTGACCCTCACCGACGGTCCCGCGGACCCCTTCGTCGTCGAGGCCGGGCCGCGGGTCGGCGTGACCGCCGCGCACGACGTCGCCTGGCGCTTCTGGATCAAGGGCGACCCGACCGTGAGCGCCTACCGCCGGCACGCCCCGCGCGCCCGCCGTCCGCAAGTGTCGTAGGGCGACGGCAGGGCGCTCCGGCTGATTCGGCCACGCTGAGGCGCGTGGGCCGCTAGCGTCCATTTCTGATGATTCCGCAGCGGTGGTTGATCGTGTGCAGCGCGATGAGCTCCGCCGGCCTGCTGTGGTCGGCCGCGCTCATCGGTGGGCTGCTGGCAGGCGTACGGCTGGTGCCGACCGCGGCGGCCGTGGCGGTGGCCGCGGCGCTGACCGTGCCGGGCGTGATCGCCGGGGTGATCGGCAACCGGTGGTACTACCGCACCACGCGCCCGCGCAGCCCGTGGAGCCTGACCTCGTGGGTGCCGCCGCACGTGCCGCACTGGGCGGGCATGCTCGCCGGGGTGCTGTTCTTCGCGTTCTGGCTCGCCGTGGTGGTGGCCTTCGCGGGCCTCGACGGCAGCCCCGAGCTGCGCGACGGCCAGTACGTGCTGACCGACAACGGCCGCACGACCGTCGTCACCGAGTCGGACCACACGCGCCAGGACCACCTGCAGCAGCAGATCTCGCTGGGCGTGCTCGGGGCGCTGGCGGTCGGGGCCACCTTCATGACCGGGGCCGTCCTGACCCACCACGCCGCCCCGCAGCCCACCGAGACGCAGTCCGCCGGTCGGCCCCTCGCCTGAGCGATTCATACCTGCTCGCGGCGGGCCGGCTCGGCGATCGAGAGCGGCCCGGCGCGGTCGAGGTGGCCGAGGACGGCGGCTCGGTGGGCGGGCATCCGGCCGTGTGCCCGCACCCGCCGCACGAAGTCGCCGACGGCAGCGCGCAGGTCTTCGGCCAGCTCGAGGTCGCTCGCCGGCAGAACATACAGCTCCGCCGCGGGGCGTCGTCGCGGCTCAGTCGCGGGTGCGGGGCAGGCGGACGATGACCGTGGTGCCGGTGAGCTGGTTGGACTCCAGCGTGATCGTGCCGTGGTGGCGTTCCACGACCACGCGGCAGAGGGCCAGGCCCAGGCCGGCGCCGGGGATGCCGGTGTGGCGGGCGTTGCCGCCGCGGTAGAGACGGCGGAACAGGCGGGGCTGCTCGGCGGACGCGACGCCGGGGCCGTTGTCGGCGACGGTCAGCACGGCGGCCTCGCCCTGGTCGTCGGCGAGCGACACGGTGACCGTGGAGTCGGCGCGGCTGAACTTGACGGCGTTCTCGAGCAGCGCGTCGGCGACCTGGCGCAGGCGCTCGGCGTCGCCGGGGACGACCAGCTCGCCGGGCAGCGTGGCGTGCACGGTGATCCCGCGGCCGGCGGCGCGGCGCGTCACGGCGTCGACCGCGGCGGTGACGACCCCGGTCAGGTCGACCGGGCCGGTGGCGAGCTGGGCGTGGCCCGACTCGAGAGCCGCCAGGTCCAGCAGCTTCTCGACGAGGTCGCGCAGGCGCGCGTTGTTGCGCTGCACCACCTCGAGCAGCTCGCGGACCTCCCCCAGGCGTGCCTCGTCGGGGGACTCGGCGATCAGGTCGACGTACGCCCCGATCGAGGTCAGCGGCGTGCGCAGCTCGTGGCCCACGAGCGCGATGTACTCGTCGGTGGCGGCGGCCAGGTGCAGCGCGAGCACCTCGGCGCGGCGCTGCTCGAGGAACGCGCCGATCAGGCTCGCCAGGCCGGTCAGCAGCACACCGAGCGCGGGGTCGGGCTCCTGCCGGTCGTACGCGAAGAAGGTCAGCACGCCGACGACGCGGTCCCCGCTGCGCACCGGCACGGCGCCGGCCGCCCGGTAGTCGCTGCCCTCGACGATGCCGGGCAGCACCGGCGAGTCGGCGGCCCGCAGGTCGGGCACCCAGATCAGGTCGGCGCGCTGCCAGCACGACCCGGCCAGGCCGGCGCCGCGGGCCATGCTGACGGGCACGGGCAGGGAGCGCTCGTTCGGGGCGGTGTGGACGCCGGCCGGGCGCAGCAGGTCGGTCACCTCGTCGACCAGCCACAACCGCAGGTACGGCCAGCCCAGCGCGACGCCGATCGCCTCGAGGATCCGGTCGGTGGCGTCGGCGGCGTGCGGATGGTCGGCGATGACCTTCAGCACCTCGTTCTCGCAGTGCTGGAACTGCCGGGTGCGGTGCAGGCCGGTCACGTCGTGGATCGCGGTCACCGCCCCGGTCACCGCGCCCGACTCGTCGCGCACCGGGCGGGCGTTCACCGAGAACCACCGCGGGCGGCCCAGGTCGTCGTGGGCGAGCAGCTCGGACTGCTGCACCTCCTGACCGGCCAGCGCACGGGAGATCGCGAGCTCGTGCGTACGCAAGGGGGTGCCGTCCGGGTGGAGCAGGACGAACTTGTGCGTGGCGTCGGCCACCGGGACGTCCCGGATGCCCGCGCCGATGAACTCGTGCATCTTGCGGTTGGCCAGCACCACGCGCCCCGAGGCGTCACAGGCCGCCACCCCGCTGTCCAGGCAGTCCAGCAGCGCCTCGAGGAGGGCGGGGTTGTTCGCCGGCGGCGTGCCGATCGGCTCCGGTTCGACGGTGGGCTCGGCCGTGCCCAGGTGCGCGCGCAGCGCCTCGCTCAGCTCGGGGACGCCGAACGGCTTGCCGATCACCGCGAGCGCGCCCGTCCCGGTCAGCCGCGGGTCGCCCGGCAGCAGGTACGCCGTGACCAGCACGACCCGGGTGCCGGCAATCTCGGGGTCGTGCCGGATCGCCGCGCACAACTCCAGCCCGTCCAGGTGCGGCATGTCGACGTCGGCCACGACCAGCGAGGGCCGGTGCTCGGCGATGGCCTTGAGCGCCGCCCGTCCGTCCCCGGTCACCACGACCTCGTGCCCGAGCCGCCGGACCACCTCAGCGATCACTCGCTGGTGGTCAGGGTTGTCCTCGGCCACCACCACACATGCCACCCGGCCAGGCTAGGACGGTCGTGCGGTCGGCCGAGCCGGATCGCCCGATCATCCGCCGTACGGGGGTGATGTCCGACTCTTCTCGGCCGCTGCGCCGGGCTGAAGACGGATTCCGGGGGTAGGTGAACAGGGTGCCGGAGAACAATGTCGGACTGCGGTCCGAGCGCGGGCCCGTCCTCGCCGCCGTGATGCTGTCCACCGCGTTGATCGCGATCGACTCGACGATCATCGCGACCGCGGTGCCCTCGATCGTGAAGGACATCGGCGGCTTCACCGAGTTCCCGTGGCTGTTCTCGGTCTATCTGCTCGCCCAGGCCGTCTCGGTGCCGATCTACGGCAAGCTCAACGACCTGTTCGGCCGCAAGCCGGTCATCCTGTGGGGCATCGGGCTGTTCCTGCTCGGCTCGGTGCTGTGCGGCCTCGCGTGGAACATGCTGGCGCTGATCATCTTCCGGGTGGTGCAGGGCCTGGGCGCCGGGGCGATCGCGCCGACCACCATCACGATCGTGGGCGACCTCTACTCGGTGCGCGAGCGCTCCAAGGTGCAGGGGTACGTCGCCAGCGTCTGGGGCGTCTCGTCGGTGGTCGGCCCGACGCTGGGCGGCGTGTTCAGCGAGTGGGCGGACTGGCGCTGGATCTTCCTGATCAACGTCCCGCTCTGCCTGTTCGCCGGCGCGATGATCCTGACCAAGTTCACCGAACGGATGGACCGGGGCCGGCCCGCCATCGACTACCGCGGGGCGGCGCTGCTCACCGTGGGGCTCACGCTGGTGATCCTGGGCGTGCTCGAGGGCGGCCAGGCGTGGGCGTGGGACTCCCCCGTCAGCCTGATCGTGCTCGCCGGCGGGCTGGCGCTGCTCGTGCTGTTCGGCCTCGCCGAGCGCCGCGCCGCCGCCCCCGTGCTGCCGCTGTGGGTGTTCCGGCGCCGGCTGCTGGTGACCAGCGGTCAGCTCGCCGTGGGCGTCGGCGCCATCCTGCTCGGGCTCAGCTCGTACGTGCCGATCTACGTCCAGGACGTGCTCGGGTACGGGCCGCTGGTCGCCGGCTTCGCGCTGGCCGCGCTGACCCTGGGCTGGCCGATCTCCGCCAGCCAGGCCGGACGGGTCTACCTGCGGTACGGGTTCCGGATGTGCGCGCTGGCCGGCACCACGCTCGTGCTCTTCGGCTCCGCGCTGCTGTTGCTGCTCGACGAGGGCTCGTCGGTGTACGCCGTCGGGGCGTACTGCCTGATCATCGGCCTGGGCATGGGCCTGACCGCGGCGCCCACGCTGATCGCCGCCCAGTCCAGCGTCGGCTGGTCCGAGCGCGGCGTCGTGACCGCCAACAACATCTTCCTGCGGTCGCTGGGCAGCGCCCTCGGCGCGGCCGTCTTCGGCGCCATCGCCAACGCCATCGTGGGCGGCGGGGACCGGGTGGATCCGGCCAAGCTGACCGACGCCGTCCAGCGCATCTTCCTCGGCCTGCTGCTGGTGGCCGCCGTGATGGTGGTGCTGGCTGCGCTGATCCCGAAGTCCGCGGACGCCGTCACCCACGATGCATCCGCCTCTGAGGACGGCCCGGACCGTGGCTCCGATGACGGCTCCGGCGGTGGCTCCGATGACGGCTCTGGCGGTGGCTCCGGCGCGGCGGAGAAGGCGGGGGCCGCCGAGCCGGCCTCCTGAGGCGTCGGCCTGTTCGACTTTCGCTTCTGGTCATGGTCTTAAGTCCGCCCTCCTTGTCATGTCGCGGGTCCTCCTCACCTCAAGGACGTCCGTAAGGACGTGCGTCTCCTTCGTCATGGCCGCAGGTGCGCCGCCTCAGCAGCTCGCTCAGCGATGCATGCTGCACCGCAGGGTTGGTGCGGGAGGTGCTCTGTGGGGCTAAAGATCGCCTGACGGCGGTCGCCAGTGGAAGGGGTTGGCTACCGAGGCATCGACGCCATAACGCAATGCATGCTGCACCGCTCACCGCGCGGGCGAGAGAGCCTGCGGAGCGGTCGGGCTGACGGCGGTGAGCTATCGGGCGGTGGGCTGAAAGTGGGAGGCTGACAGGTGATCGGCGCGGTAGCGACACACCGCCGGGACGTCCAATCGCATCACGCGAATGCATGCTGCACCAGCCGAACGCGCTGTGGAGGGTTGGCGGCGATGGGCTGACCGCGGCAGGGGCGACCACGGCGGTCGGCCGCGACGGGCGATGCGGCGGGGCCACCACGGCGGGCGACCACGGCGGGCGACGCGGCGGGGCCACCACGGCGGGCGACCACGGCGGGGCCACCACGGCTGGGCCACGGCGGGGCGACCGCGGCGGGCTGACCACGGCGGGATGGCCCTGCTGGGCTGACCCGGTGGACTAACGGCGGTGGGCTCATGGGCGGTGGCGTGACAGGCGATCGGCGGCGGTAGCGACACGCCGCCGGGGCGAGACCATCCCGCGGATGCATGCTGCACCGCGCTGGTGAAACGCCGGAGGTTAGCGGTGGCGAGGCCTGGCTGGGCGGCCGCTCAAGCGTGCCGCCGGCAAAGGAGCTGCGCCGCGGGACGGCGACGGTGAATTGAGGGCGGCCGGACGGCCATGACGAAGTAGGGGTGGGGTCGCCTCGACAATGCTCGTGTGCGCACCTTGGTGTAGGACGTTGCTATAGTGTGTGAGACACAGTATGGTGTTGAGCATGACAACGGACGCGACACTGGCTAGCCACCTGCAGGAGCTGCGGCGCGGCACGGTGGTGGTGGCGAGCCTCACGGTGCTGCGGACGCCGGGCTACGGCTACTCGCTGCTCGAGACGTTGAGCGAGGCCGGCTTCGAGGTCGAGGCCAACACGCTCTACCCGCTGCTGCGCCGGCTCGAGACGCAGGGGCTGCTGACCAGCGCGTGGAACACCGACGAGGCGCGGCCGCGGAAGTTCTACACCACCACCGAGCAGGGCAACGCGGTCGCGGACGCCCTGCGCACCGAATGGGCGCGCCTCGACGACGCCATCAACGACCTCTCCACCCCCACCACCCCCGCCAAGGAGTCGAAATGAACGCCGACCTCGTCGACCGCTACGTCTACACCGCCCTGCGCCGCGTGCCGGAGCAGCAGCGCTCCGACATCGACCGCGAGCTGCGCGCCTCCATCGAGGATGCGGTGGACGCCCGCATCGAGGCGGGTGAGGACCGCGACGAGGCGGTCGAGCACACGCTGCTGGAGCTGGGCGACCCGGACCGCCTCGCGGACAGCTACGCGAACAGACCCAACTTCCTGATCGGCCCGGAGATGTACGGGTTGTGGCGGCGAGCCATGGTCATGCTGTTCACGACCGTGCTGCCGATCATCGTGGTGGTGGCCGCGGTCATCCAGATCGCCTCGGGCGACGGGGTCGGCGCGGTGATCGGGTCGGCGATCAGCACGATCATCACCGTGGGCGCGCACATGGCGTTCTGGACCACCGGGGCGTTCGCCGTCATCGAGCGCACCGGCCTGGCCAAGGACGAGCTGAAGCACGACTGGACGCCGGCCGACCTGCCCAAGTACGAGCGGGGCGCGCTCACCCGGGTGCAGCTCGCGGCCAACCTGCTCTGGCCCGTCCTGCTGATCACGGCGCTGGTCCTGCAGCAGTTCGCGTTCACCGACGTGCCGCTGCTCGACCCGGCGAACTGGTCCACCTGGTGGCCCGTGCTGATCGCGATGTTCGTCCTCAAGGGCTTCTGGTCGGTCTGGGTCTACCGCCAGGGCAGCTGGACCCGCCCGATCGCGGCCGTGAACGCCGTGCTGAACGTCGTCACCGGCGGCATCATCGTCTACCTGCTGGTGAACGGGCACTTCTTCAACCCGGCGTTCGACGGCCTCGACGACGCCGACGTGCAGGGCTGGATCTCGCTGGTGATCGCCGCCTCGGTGGCCCTGAGCCTCGCGTGGGACGCCATCGACATCGCCCGCAAGGCGGAGCAGGCGCGCAAGGGCCTGCCGAGCAAGGTCTACGGCAGCGGCAACCCGTACGGCATCGGCTGAACGCACCGCACCGCACACAGAGGACGCGCCCCGGGGCGCGTCCTCTGTCGCGTGCCCGCACTAGGTTGGCCGCATGCCGGAGCTGCTCGCGCCCACAACCCGCCTGCACGCCGCGTTCCTGGAGTGCCGCGACGAGTGGGGTCCCGGCGTGCACGAGGACGGCTTCGGCCTGCGGGCCGGGGACGACGTGGACTCGCCCGAGGGTTTCGCCGTCTGGGTGCGCGAGCGGGTGGGGCCGCCGCATCCGGCCGGCACGCCCTGCCCGGCCGGGCGGCACACCTCGTACCGCTGGATCGTGGAGGACGGCCGCGTGCTCGGCGGGATCGCGCTCCGGCACCAGGCCGACGACCGCTTCGGACACATCGGGTACGGCGTACGGCCGTCCGCGCGCCGCCGGGGTCTGGCGGGCTGGGCGCTGGGCGCGATCCTCGACGAGGCGCGGGCGGTGCTCGGCGCGGACCGGGTGCTCGTCTGCTGCGTCGCGGACAACGTCGCGTCGGCCCGCACGATCGAGCGCAACGGCGGCGTCCTCGACTGCGTCCGGGAAACGGAGAACGGGCCGGTCCGGCGCTATTGGATAGCGCTGACCCGGCCCGCCGGCGCCGCCGGGAGGTGAGGCCGCAGGCGCCGCCGAGAGCTGAGCCCCGACCGCGCCGCCGGGAGCTGAGCTCTGACGGCGCCGGCGGGAAGTGCGCTGACAGCGCCGCCGGGAGGTGAGGCCCGACGGCGCCGACGCAAGCGGAGGGGCGGTCAGACCGCCACGGGGACTCCGGAGTTCGAGGACGCCTCTTCGCGGCCCGCCCGCACCAGGACGACGGCCACCAGGGCGGCCAGGCCGATCAGGGCGGCGCTCACCCAGAACGCCACGGTGTAGCTGTGGACGGTGGCGACCGCCTGGAGGGCGGGGAGCTGGTCGGGGCTGGTGGCCTCGCCGCGGTGGTCGGTCAGGTAGCCGGCCACGGCCGAGGTGAAGATGGTGTTCAGCAGCGCGGTGCCCAGCGAGCCGCCGATCTGCTGGGTGGTGTTGATCAGGGCGCTGGCCACGCCGGCGTCGTGGTCGGCCACGCCGACCAGGGCCGTGTTGGACATCGGGCCGAACGTGACGCCCATGCCGAAGCTGAGCACGAGCTCGGCCGGCAGCACGTGCGACCAGAAGCTGGTGTCCACGCCGATGCGGGTCAGCATCACCATGCCGGCCGCGGCCAGCAGCAGACCGCCGAACATGAGGACCCGCGGACCGAACCGGGTCTGCACCTGGGCCGAGAAGCCCGCGCCGGCGATGATGCCGAACGTGAACGGCAGGAACGCCACACCGCTCATCAGCGCCGAGTAGCCGAGGGTCTGCTGCAGGTAGAAGGTGAGGAACAGGAACGTGCCGAACAGTCCGACGCCGATCAGCAGCGAGGCGATGAACGCTCCCCCGCGGTTGCGGTCGAGGATGACGCGCATCGGCAGCAGCGGGTGCGAGCTGCGCAGCTCGATCACCACGAACGCGACCAGCAGCAGCGCGGCGGCGACCAGCCAGCCGACGGTGACGGCCGAGCCCCAGCCGTCCTCGCTGGCCTTCGTGAAGCCGTACACCAGGGCGACGAGGCCGACCGTGGACGTGAGGGCGCCGGGCAGGTCGTAGCGGGTGTTGCCCTCGGCGCGGCTCTCGCCGACGAACCGCACGGCGGCGAGCGCGGCGACGATCGCGATCGGGGCGCTGACGAGCAGCGTCCAGCGCCAGGAGGCGTACTCGGTGAGAACTCCGCCCATCAGCAGACCGACGGCACCGCCGCCGCCCGCGATGGCGCCGTACACGCCGAAGGCCCTGGCCCTTTCCCGGGCCTCGGTGAACGTGACGGTGAGCAGCGAGAGCGCGGCCGGGGCCATGAGCGCGCCGAACGCGCCCTGCAGCGCGCGGGCCGCGAACAGCGTGCCGGCGTTGGTGGCCAGGCCGCCCAGCGCGGACGCGGCGGCGAAGCCCAGCAGGCCGATGATGAACGCCCGCTTGCGGCCGGTGAAGTCGGCGATCCGGCCGCCGAGCAGCAGCAGGCCGCCGAAGGCCAGGGTGTACGCGGTGATCATCCACTGCCGGTCGGCGTCGCTGATGTGCAGCGCGGTCTGCGCGGTCGGCAGCGCGATGTTGACGATCGTGGCGTCCAGGACGATCAGGAGCTGCGACACCGCGATGACGGTGAGCGCCAGCCACCGCGATGGTGACTTGGGCGATATATCCGGCGCAGCGGCGGCGTCGGAAGTCGTGACGGACATGGAACGTCCCCCTTGGAGGCATGCGGAGATCCACCCTCGTCGGCGACGGGGTGTCGGTGTGCGGGAGCGTGGCCGGGTGCGGCCTTTACGAACGGGTCAGCAGGGGCAGGATGATGTCGTCGACGAGGTGGTCGAGGAAGGCCTGGTCGAGCGGCTCTCCGAGGGCGAACCGCCGCATGAAGAGCAGGGCCGGGACGATCTCGTCGATCAACCGGGCGTCGTAGCCGGGGCGCAGCTCGCCACGGGCCTCCGCCCGCGCGCAGATGGTCTCCGCGAGCGGGATCTTGGAGTCACGCATCTGGCGCAGCTGCGTGGCGAGCTCCGGGTCGGTGTGCAGGGCCATGAACAGGCCGGCGAGGATCGGACCCTCCTCGCTGCCGATCATGCAGGCCATGTCGCAGAACCAGGCCACCAGGTCGCCGCGGAGCGACCCGGTGTCCGGCAGCGGCGCGTCGGCCGCCTTGCACGTCCGGACGGCGTCGGTGACCAGCTCGGCCTTGGTGGGCCAGTGCCGGTACAGCGTCGCCTTGCTCGCCTGGGCCCGGGCGGCCACCGCGTCCACCCGCAACCCTTGGTAGCCCGTCTCGCCGAGCAGGTCGTAGGCGGCGCGCAGGATCGCCTGCTCACGCTCGCCGCCGAGCCTGCGGGAACGACCGGGCTGCGAGGCGGTTCGCGCCTGCTCAGCCATGGTGATCCCCCGTCCTGGATGCTCTGCGAAACGAAACTGTTTCGTACACTACGCCTCCCACGCCGCACAATCGATCTCCACCAGCGATTGTGACCGAGCCGACTGTCCCCGGCCGAACGCAAAACAGCGAGGCGGTCGTGCCATCAGGGGCACGACCGCCTCGTGGGAGCCGTTCGGCCAACCGGCCGACCGGCCTTTCTCAGAGGGTGGCGATCACTCGCTGATCGCGTCGATCAGGTCGCCGACCGGGCGGTCCGGCAGCGCGCGGGCCACGTCGGCGACGGCCACGATGCCGACCAGCCGGTGGCCGTCGATCACCGGGAGGCGGCGCACCTTGTGCTGGGCCATGGTGCGCAGGATCTCGTCCGTGTCGTCGTCGGCGCCGATGGTCACCGGCTTGCCCTGCGCGAACTCGGACACGGTGCTCGACGAGGCGTCGCGGCCCTGGGCCAGCGCCTTCACGACGATGTCGCGGTCGGTCAGCATGCCCTTGAGCCGGTTGTCCTCGCCGCAGATCGGCAGCGAGCCCACGCCGAGGTCGGCCATCTTGCGGGCGGCGTCGGCGAGGGTCTCCTTCTCGCCCACGCAGGTCGCGTCGGGAGTCATGATTTCGCGTGCGGTGGTCACGGGGGTCTCCCTTCCGTATCGAGGGTGCTCTTCCTCCCGTACCCGCCTCACACCGTTGCAATCGTGTGCGCGACCTCGTCCACCAACTCGCGGGCGAGGAACCCGGTGCGCCCGTGCCGCAGCGCCAGCCGCTGGCCGCTCACCGCGTGGGCGTAAGCGCCCCAGCAGGCGGCCTGCGCCGGTTCGGCGCCGCGGGCGAGCAGCCCGGCGACGATCCCCGCACGGGCGTCGCCGCTGCCCGAGGTGCCCAGCCCGGCGTCGCCGCTCTCCTCCACCCAGGCCCGGCCGTCGGGCGTGGCGATGTGCCCGTAGAGCGACACCACAGCGTTGTGCCGCTCGGCCAGCTCGGCGGAGGCGGCGGCCAGGTCGTCGCCCGGGTCGCGGCCGAGCAGGTGCTGCGCCTCCACCACGTTGGGGGTGAGCACCGTGCGCCGCTGGCGCAGCAGCCCGGCGTCCTTGCTGAGCGCCCCCAGGGCGTACGCGTCGAGCACCACCCCGGTGTCGGGGCCGGCCGCACCCAGCACGTCGCGCATCAGCGCGGTGGTCTCCTCGATGTCGTCCAGGCCGGGGCCGAGCGCGACCACGTCGGCGCCCTCGGCCAGCTTGCGCAGCTGGTCACCCTGGGACAGCCCGACCACCTTGGCCTCGGGCACCGCGATGCTCAGCTGCACCGCCGTCTCCTCGGCCACGGCAAGCTGCAGGCGGCCCGCGCCGGCGCGCAGCGCGGCCTCCCCGGCCAGCAGCACCGCGCCGGGCGTGAACTTGGAGCCACCCACGACCAGCACCGTGCCGCGGGCCTCCTTGCTGCCCTGCGGATCGGGCAGCGGCCACTCGCGCAGCACCTTGAGGGTGATGACCCGTTCCTCAAACCGGTTCGTCATCGACGTCCTCCTGCCTGGTCGGGACGGTGTCCTCGGCGTGCAGATGCTCGACGGAGTTGAACAGCTCGGGGCGCAGCCGGCCGCCCTCGTCGCGCCAGGTGCTGATCGAGCAGTTCGCCACGGTGGTGCGGTGCGCGATCTCCATGAGCTCGGCCTCGCCGAGCCCCTCGGCAAGGTAGCGCACCAGCAGCACGATCGCCTCGTGCCCGAACAGCACCACCCGGCCGCCGGGGTGGTCCTCGCGCAGCTCGCGCAGCAGCGCCCGCAGCCGCAGCAGCACGTCGGCCCAGGACTCGCCGCCCGGCGGGCGGTAGTAGAACTTGCCGTGCCGGGCGCGCCGGGCCGCCTCGCCGGGCAGCCGCTGCTGCACGCCGTACGCGGTGAGCAGGTCGAGGATGCCCAGCTCGCGGTCGCGCAGGCGCTCGTCGACCACCATCGGCACGTCGAGGCCCGCGAGCGCCAGCTCGGCGGTCTGCCGGGTGCGCAGGTACGGCGACACGACGGCCACCGTGGGGCGCGCGTCGGCCAGGAAGGTTCCGACCGCCTTGGCCTGTTCACGGCCCAGGTCGGACAGGGGCACGTCGGCGTCCCGCTCCGGAATGTCGATCTCCTCGACGCCCGCGGTCTCGGCGTCCTGCGCGGTGACGTTCCCGGTGCTCTGGCCGTGCCGGACCACGGCGAGCCACTGCAGCTGTTCCATGTCCCGCCGTTTACCCCACCCGGGCGCGGATCACCCCTGCCGCTCCCCGGAAGACCGGCATGGGCGGCGGCGAGCCGATAACTCTCACTTCACCCCGGGGCCCGCCGATCGGGAAAGGGAAGCTCGCGCGGCGGAACGGGACACGGTGGGATGAACGTACGGCAGAAGCTGCTCGGCGGCTTCTTCGCGGTGGCCGCGATGGTGGCGGTGACCGGCGGCATCGTGCTGCACGCCGACGCCGAGACGACGCGGCGGGCCGCGGTCACCGAGGCGGAGCAGGTCGCCCGGGGAATCGCCAAGGACGTCGCCTTCGGCCTGGCCGTGGACACCCCCGGCGAGGAACCGCCGCCGCTGATCGACCAGCCCATCGCCCTCGAGGCCTACCTTCAGCGCCTGCACGACCTGCAGGACCGCGACATCGTCGTGGTCGACACCGGCAAGAGGATCCGGGCGGACGCCGTGCCCGAGAACGTCGGCACGGTGTTCGACCACGACACCGGCAACCAGGTCGGGCTGACGATCGCCGACGGGCGGCCCCGCGTCTTCGTCGAGAAGAGCGTCGACTACCCCGCCGGCATCCAGCAGGTCGTCGTGCCGCTGACCGGCAAGAACGACGTCCAGCTGGGCGCGATCATCCTCGAGTACACCCCGCTCTACGAGCAGATGGAGGCGGTCACCGGGCGGGCCGAGCGGATCATCGTGGTCGCCGGGGTGATCTGCATCGTGCTGGTCCTGACGCTCGGCGCGGTCACCACGGAGTCGATCATCCGGCGGATCCGGGCCCTGACCCGCGCGGTCGAGAGCATCCGCGACGGCGACTACTCGCAGCGGGTGGCGCTGGGGCGGCGCGACGAGATCTCGCGGCTCGGCGACGCGTTCAACGACATGGCGTACCGGCTGGACCGGTCGGCGCGCGAGATCCTGGCAAAGGAGTACACCGACCGGATCCTGGCCAACGCGGGCGAGGGCATCTGCGGCGTGGACGCGCGCGGCCGCATCACGTTCGCCAACGACGCGGCGGGGCGGATCACCGGGCTGGGCGTGGACGGCCTGCTCGACCTGGAGGCCAGCACGCTGCTGCCGGACGCGCACGAGCGGGCCGAGGTCACCCTGCAGCGGCCGGACGGCAGCTCGGTGCGGGTGGAGTACACCGTCAGCCCGATCACCAAGGAGGACCGGCGGATCGGCGCGGTCGTGGTGCTGCGCGACGTCACCCGGCAGCGCGCGCTCGAGCGCGACCTGCGCCACCAGGCCCTGCACGACGCGCTGACCGGGCTGCCCAACCGCAAGCTGCTGCTCGACCGGCTGGACCACGCGATGAGCCGCGCGCGGGCGACCGGCGAGCACGCCGCCGCGCTCTACCTCGACCTGGACGGGTTCAAGAAGGTCAACGACAGCCTCGGCCACAACGCCGGCGACCTGCTGCTGCGCACGGCGGCCGAGCGGCTGACCGCGGCGCTGCGGCCGCTGGACACGGTGGCGCGGCTGGGCGGCGACGAGTTCGCCGTCCTGCTGGAGAACGCCGATCAGCGCACGGCCGAGGCGCTGGCACAGGCCTGCGTCGACGCGCTGTCCGAGCCGTTCCTGCTGCACGGCCGCGAGGCGGTGGTGAGCGTGAGCGTGGGCGTGGTGCCCGGCGCGCAGCTCTACGGCGACGCGGACGAGGTGATGCGCAACGCGGACGTCGCCATGTACGCGGCGAAGGCCCGCGGCAAGGCCTGCTTCCAGGTCTTCGAGACCCGCATGCACGAGCAGCTGCTGGATCGGCTGGACAGCGAGTCCCGGCTGCGCGACGCGGTGCACCAGGGCCAGCTGCGCGTCGACCTGCAACCCGTGGTGGAGGTGGGCACCCGGCGCACCCGCGGGGTGGAGGCGCTGGTCCGCTGGGCCGACCCCGAGCGGGGGCTGCAGCAGCCGGGCTCGTTCATCCCGCTGGCCGAGGAGACCGGGCTGATCACCGAGGTGGACCGGTGGATGCTCAACGAGGCCTGTGCGGTCGTGCGGAGGTGGCAGGAGACCGCGCCCGCCACGGCGCCGGAGTGGGTGAGCGTCAACCTGTCCGCGGCCAACCTCGAGGTGCCCGACCTGACCGACCGGGTGGCGTACGCGCTGGCGAGCACCGGGCTGCCGCCGCGCTGCCTGGTGCTCGAGCTGACCGAGACGGTGCTCATGCGCGACCTGGCGGTGACCGCGGGACGGCTGCAGGAGCTGCGCGAGCTGGGCGTGCAGATCGCGATCGACGACTTCGGCACCGGGTACTCGTCGCTGGGCTACCTGCGGGACATCCCGGTCGACGTGCTCAAGGTCGACCGGTCGTTCATCACCGGGCTGGCCGGCAACGAACGGCAGCAGCAGCTGGTCAGCGCCGTGCTGCAGCTCGGGCACACGCTGGGCCTCAAGGTGGTGGCCGAGGGCGTCGAGACCGAGGAGCAGCTCGATCTGCTCGCGGCGATGGGCTGCCGGTACGCCCAGGGCTACCACCTGGGCGTACCGGAGCCCGCGGCGACCTTGATCAGCAAGGACGCCGTGACCGTCGGCTAGCGCTCGACGAACACCGCCGCGGTGCGGGCCGGCACGGTGAAGGTGCCGGTCGCCCTGGCGAACGAGGCCGGCCCGGCCAGCGAGCGCTGGACCGGGTGCAGCGTGACCGCCTTGCCGGCCAGCGCCGGGACGGTCTGGGTGGTGGCCGCCGAGGTGCCGTTGAAGACCACCGTCACCGATCTCCACTTGCGGTCGATCCCCCGTCCGTCCAGGGTCATCGTGACGACCCCCGGGGTCTCGCCCGCGCCGGAGAGCGGGAACGACAGCCTCTTGCGCACCTCGGCGGCGGTCGGCAGGCCGAAGACCGGCGACGAGCGGCGGATCCTCAGCAGTTCCTGGTAGCGGGTGTCCGCGAGCGCCACGTCGGCGCACGACGGGACGAGCGCGGGGTCGGCCAGCAGCGGCCGGGCGTACGGCCACTTGTCCTGGTTGTCCGCGGCGGGCGGCAGGCCGCGGCCGAACCCGTTGCCGTCGGCGCAGTCCCAGACGATCTGGTTGAACCAGTCCCCCGAGTCGAACGAGTTGCGGTCGAGCGACTTGGACCGCAGCCGTTCGCTGCCCGCGGCGGCGAACCCGGCGCCCTGCCCGAGGACCGTGGTGGCCAGCGCGACCGACTGCGCCCGGGCCCGGTCGGCGCCCGTGGTGGCCTGCGGCAGCTTGAACGCCAGCGCGTCGTACAGGATCTCGTTGTCGTGCGCGTCGACGTAGGTGATCGCCTCCCCCGGCGCCGCCGTGTAGCCGGCCGGCGAGCCGTTGTAGTCGATCTGCGCGCCGGTGACGGTGGCGCCGGACGATCCGACGAACTCGTACGACGCGAGGTTGCCGGTCAGCCCGACCTTGATCAGGTCCTGGTAGTGCAGCAGCCGCGCGCGTTGCTCGGCGGCGGTGCCGTTGACCGCGTCCCCGTTGGGAGCGCTCAGCAGCCCCGTCGCGAAACCCTGCACCCGCGGCGCGTCGAACGGGCCGCCGCCGCGCACGGCGTCGCGCAGCCGGTCGTTGAACGTGGCGATCCCGGTGCCCGCCATGTTCGCCTGGGTGGCCTGCACGAACCGTGCGCCGCCGGCCACCTCGCCGAAGTCCCACCCCTCGCCGTACAGGTTGATGGCCTTGCCGTCCACGCCGTCGCGCGCCACGGTCAGCCGGTCGAGCGCCGCCCGTACGGCCAGGATATTGGCCTTGGGGTGGTGGCCCATGAGGTCGAAGCGGAAACCGTCCACCTTGTACGCCCGGGCCCAGGTGACGATCGAGTCGACGACCAGCTTGCCCATCATCGCGTTCTCCGGCGCCGTGTTCGCGCAGCAGGTGGAGTTGGCGACCGTGCCGTCGGCGAGCAGCCGGTGGTAGTAGCCGGGCACGATCTGGTCGAGCACGGACCTCGGATCGGTGCCCGCCGCGGCCGTGTGGTTGTAGACGACGTCCATGACCACGCGCAGCCCGGCCCGGTTGACCCCGGCGACCATCTGCCGGAACTCGCTGGTGCGCCGGTCGGGATCGACCGCGTAGCCGCCCTCGGGGACCGTGTGGTGCAGCGGGTCGTAGCCCCAGTTGTAGCCGTCGGTCGCGGCCACCTGGGCGATGCACCGCTGCTGCTCCTCGGAGTCGGGCGGCAGCGAGGGCAGGTCGCACGGCGGCTGCTTCTGGTCGGCGCGCCGCTCGGGGATCGTCGCGAAGTCGAACACCGGCAGCAGGTGCAGGTGGGTGACCCCGGCGTCCGCGAGCGCCGCGAGGTGCTTCATGCCGGTGGTAGAGGGATCGGTGAAGGCCGCGTACGTGCCGCGGCGCCCGGCCGGCACGGAGGCGTCGGCCATGGAGAAGTCGCGCACCGACAGCTCGGAGATCTGGATCCGTGCCGCGGGCACGGCGGGCGGCTTGCGCAGCGACGACCAGCCCGCCGGGGCGAGCGCCGGGTCGGCCAGGTCGACGATCCGGCTGAGCTTGGAGTCGGTCGACAGACCCAGGGCGTACGGGTCGGTGACCGCGGCCGTGACCACCTTGTTCGCGGCGGGCTGCCACGCGGTGACCCGGTAGCGGTAGTACCTGCCCTTCCAGGACGCCGGGCCGCGCACCGACCAGACGCCCGTACGGTCGTCGCGTCTCATCGCCACGGTCGCGGGCTGCGACGCTGCGGTGTCGGACAGCTCCAGCTCCACCCGCCGGGCCGTGGGCGCCCACACCGACAGCGTGGTGCCGACCGGCCCGAGCCGCGCGCCGGCCGCCGCGTCCGCGTAGAGGTCGTCGAGCACGCCGGCGGTCTGCACGCCGGTCGCGGCGAGCAGCTTGCCCGCCGCGTCGCGTTCGGCGACGGCGACCTGGCCGCGCAGGATCTCCTTCACGCCGGCGCCCGGCGGCAGGCGGAAGGCGTCGTACTGCCACAGGTGCGGGAAGCGGGCGCGCTGGGCCTCGGTCAGCCGCCCGGCGGTCAGCCTGAGGCCGGCGGATGCGGCGGCCGGGTCGCCGATGCCGTCGCGGGCGTGCTGCAACTCGTACACCTTGCCGTCCGTGGATCCGCCGCGCTGCCAGGCGATCGTGCTGCGGTCGAGCCACACGGCCGACGACTTGGTCAGGTCCACCACGCCGCCCGCGCCGGTGCGGGGCACGACCGGGGCCAGCCGCGGCGACACCCCGGCGAGCAGCCAGATCTCACCGGGCGCGGTCCGCTGGTCGTCGGGCAGATCCTTGGCATCTCCCTTGTGGATGATGTAGTTCACGCCGGTGGCGCCGGCCGCGAGCGGCACCTTCCAGTACGCGCCGAACGTGTCCGTGCCCGTTGGCGGCAGCGGCGACGCCCAGTCGGTCGCCGTGGCCGCGCCGTCCCAGACGTGCAGGCCCCAGCCGGAGTAGTCACCGCCGGGGCGGCGGTAGTGGATGGTCGCCGTGCCGGGATCGGGTTCGCCGGCGGCGGGCGGGGTGGTCGTGATCGCCGGGTTCCCCTGCTCGAGCCAGATCTCGGGAGTCTTCGAGGGGTCGAACGAGCGGTCCGCCTCGACGTCCTTCACCCCGTCCTTGCCCACCACGACGAAACCGACGTTCGTGGCGTCCGGGGCGAGCTTCACGTACGCGAACCGGCCGTACGCGTCCTCGCCGGTGAACGGCTGCCCGGCGGGCCACGTGGTCGTCATCGAGGGGTCGACGTCGCCGAAGACGGACAGCGCGTGGTCGTCGTAGCCCCCCGCGGGCCGCTGGTAGTGCACCACGGCGTAATCGGGGCTCGTCGCAGTCGTGGGCGTGCCCACCTTGATGGACGTGGTCGCGGAGGCCAGGCGGCCCCGGCTGTCGCGCACGACCGCCTTGTAGCGCACGGTCGTGCCGCCCGCCAGCCCGGTGAGGTCGTGCCAGGCCTCGTCCGTTCCCGATCCGACGAGCTGCCACGGCCCGTCGCCGACCTGGGCGGCGAAGGTGACAGTGGCGAGCGGGTCGCCGGTGGTGACGGTCGTCAGCTTCGCGCGGGCGGCCACAGTGGATCCGGCTGCGGGGCTGAGCTCGATGGTCGGCGCGGCCGACGGGGACGCGATGGGCTTGTCCGCCTTGAGCGCAACCGCCGACAGCGGGGGCACGGTGATGGTCAGCTTGCCGTCCGCGGCGGCTGCGGCCACCGCGGACGTGCCGTAGATGCCACGGAACGTCGTCGACGACGACCACGTGGGGAGGGTGACGGTCTGCGCAGTGGTCGCGCTGTTCGCCGCCACCACGTACTCGAGCCGCTGCCTCTGGTCGAGCCGGGACGCGGCGAAGACGCCCGGCCCGTCGGCGGCGTGCCGGGTGACCTGGATTCCGCCGCGCAGCGCGGGGTTGGCCTTGCGCAGCGCGCCGAGCGAGGCGATCGTGCGGTACAGCGGGTGCGTGGTGTCGTAGTTGTCCACCGCGTGGGTGCGGTCGGTGCCGAGCAGGTCGTCGTCGAGGTAGTCGGCGGTCTTCGAGGCGAACATGTCCTGGCGGGCGTCCTTGTCGCCGCCCGGCCCGGTGAAGCCCTGCTCGTCGCCGGAGTAGACGACCGGCTGCCCGCGGGTGAGGAACATCAGCTCGTGCGCGAGCTGATCCCTGCGGAGTGCGTCGGCGCCGGCGGGGAGGAACGACCCGATGCGGCCCATGTCGTGGTTGCCGAGGAACGTGGGCAGCCGCCCGGCGTTCGTGTCGCGGGCGGTGTAGAGGTCGTCCTTCGCGTACAGGTCCGCCAGCGCCTTCGCCGAGCCGTTGCCGGCCACGAAGCCCTTCGCCGCCTCCTGGAACGAGAAGTCGAGGGTGGCGGGCAGGCCGCCGCGGCGCACGTAGGTGGACTCCACCTCCTGGTCGGCGCTGTAGACCTCGCCGAACATGAAGAAGTCCGGCTTGCCGGCGCGGGCCGCGGCCTTCTCGATGCCGGCGCTGAACTGCGGCCAGAAGTCGAGGTTCACGTGCTTGACCGTGTCGAGCCGGTAACCGTCGATGCCCGCCTCGGCGATCCAGTGGGCGTAGATGTCGGTGAGCCCGCGGACGACGTCGGGCCGCTCCGTCCACAGGTCGTCGAGGCCCGCGAAGTCGCCGTACTCGCTGTTCTCGCCGGTGTAGGTCGAGTTGCCGCGGTTGTGGTACATCGTCGGGTCGTTGAGCCATGCGGGCTTCTTGACCGTCCGGTCGGCCGGCGAGGCGAAGACCGGCGTGTACGGGAACGAGGCCGTGGACACCTTCGGGAAGCTGCCGACCATGCGGTCGTCGAAGGGGCGGCCCCGCGCGTCCTCGTACGGCTTGGTCGCCTTGTCGATGTAGTCGTATCTGCCACCGGCGTACTGGATGATGTCCGCGGTGTGGTTGGCGATGATGTCCAGATAGACCTTCATGCCGCGCCGGTGAGCGAGCCGGACGAGCTTCTTCAGCTCGTCGTTGGTGCCGAAGTGCGGGTCGACCCGGGTGAAGTCGGTGATCCAGTAGCCGTGGTACCCGGCCGACACGTCGGCGCCGCTGCCCTGCACGGGCCGGTTCTTGAAGACCGGCGCCAGCCAGATGGCGGTCGTGCCGAGGCCCTGGATGTAGGGGAGCTTGTCGATGACGCCGGCCAGGTCGCCGCCGTGGTAGAAGCCCTTGTCCGCGGGGTCGAGGCCGGTGGTGAGCCGGTCGCCGGTGAGCCCGCCGCGGTCGTTGGCCTGGTCGCCGTTGGCGAAGCGGTCGGGCAGCACGAAGTAGTACTGCTCGTTGTCCGCCGGCGCGTCGGCGCCCCAGGCGGCGATGGCGGCGTCGCCTGGTGTGGCGGGAGCGGCTCGGGCTTGCGAGGGCACTGCTGTCAGGAACGGGAGGAGCAGGCCGATCACGGCCGCCGCGAGGCGCCGCTTCGTTGAGACCACAGTGTCCCTCTCTACGAGGCCCAGACCTGCACGGCCGGGCTGAATCCATCGATGACGGTGGAACCGTCGGGTTCAATCCGCAACGGCTGCGCGCCGCCGTAGAGGTTCCCCAGGGTGGCGCCGGGAGCCAGCCCGGTCAGGCGTACGGGGTCGCCGGCCGCGCGCCGGACGGAGACGAGCACGGTCTGCGCGGCGCTCTCGCGCAGGAACACCAGGCTGTCGCCGCCGGCGTGCACCCAGCGCAGCCCGCCGCGGCGCAGCGCGGGCGACGACCGGCGCAGCGCGATCAGGTCGCGGTAGCGGCCGAGCGTGGTGGTGTCCCACGAGTCCGGCCGGTCCCACGGCATCGGCACGCGGGCCGACTCGTTGCCGCCGCCGGTCAGCCCGAGCTCGTCGCCCGCGAAGACCATCGGCGTGCCGGGCAGCGTGAACAGCAGGGCCGCGGCGACGTGCTGCCGCTCGGCGTCGCCCACGACCGTCCGGATGCGGGCCGTGTCGTGCGAGCCGAGCAGCAGCCAGGAGGCCTCCCACGAGCGCCACGACATCTGCGCCGCGAACGCCGACATGGTCGCCACGAGCGCCGCCGCGTCCGGCCGCTGCGGCTCCTGCACTGCGCCGGGGAAAGCGTCGTCCCGCAGCCAGCTGCACACCGGACGGGTGAAGCCGGCGTAGTTCATCGTGCCGTGCCAGCCGTCGCGGTCGAGGTCGCCGGTCGCGTCGTGGCCGTGCTCGGCGATCAGCAGGCCGTCCGGCCGGGCGTCGTCCACGGCCCGGCGCAGCATCGCGGCGACCTCGTGGTTCCAGTCGTCGGCGCCGAAGCGGGCGGTCATGTTCGCCACGTCGATCCGCCAGCCGGACAGGCCGTACGGCTCGGTCAGCCACCGCTGCACGATTCCGCGGAACTCCCGGCGCAGCTCGTCGCTCGCCCAGTTGAGCTTGGGCAGCGACGGCACGTCGAGCCACGAGACGTGGCCGCCGTCCGGCTTGGTGTAGTAGAAGTCCGGCCTGTCCGCGAACCACGGGTGCGAGTCGCCGGTGTGGTTGGTGGTGAGGTCGCCGATCAGCCGGATGCCGCGCTCGCGGGCCGCCGAGGCGAGCCGTTCCAGGGCCCGGTCGCCGCCGAGCAGCGGGTCGACCCGGTCGAACGCGGCGGCGTCGTAGCGGTGGTTGGAACGGGCCGGGAAGAACGGGGTCAGATAGATCGTGTCGGCGCCCAGCGCGGTGACGTGGTCGAGCCGGCGGGCGATGCCGTCCAGGTCTCCGCCGTAGAGGACCTGGGTGGCGTCCGGTCCGGGCACGACGGGCTCGTCCCAGGAGGCGCGGACGGCCCAGTCCGGGGTCTCGCGCTGTCCGGCTGCGGCCGACCGGGCGTACCGGTCGGGGAAGATCTGGTAGACGACGGCGTCGCGCGCCCACGCCGGCGCGGGTGGCTGGGCCACCAGCCGGAAGTCGGTGCTGTCCGGGACGTCGTACGCGGTCAGCCCGGATGCCGTCAGCCAGCGCACCCCGGAGGTGGTGCCGAGCAGAAAGCGGTAGCGGGTGACCGGGTTGTGCGCCACCAGCTCGGCCCGCCACCAGGTGTCGCCGTCCCGGCGGTCGACCACTGCCGAGGTGAAGACCGGCTCGCCGTCGCGCACCCACCGCAGGTGCACCCGCGACACCCCGGTGCCGCGCGGCACCCGCACGAAGACGGCCACCGTGTCGCCGAGCTCCGGCGCGGGGTTGCTGACGTGGAGCTCGCTGCCGTCGTGGTGCGGCCTCATCCCTTCACCGCCCCCGCCGTGAGCCCGTCGGTGATGGAGCGCTGCAGCAGCTGGAACACCACCACCGTGGGGATCGCGGTGAGCAGCGTGCCGGCGCAGAACATGCCGAAGTTGGTGTTGCGCTCCCCCGCCACCAGCCCCCACAGCCCCACCGCGAGCGTCTTGGAGCCCTGGTCGGTGAGGAACACGTTGGCGATGAGGAACTCGTTGATCGTGCCGATGAACGAGAGCAGCGCGGTGACCGCGAGGATCGGCGCGACCAGCGGCAGCAGGATGCGGAAGAAGACCTGCGCGTGCGAGGCGCCGTCCACCGTGGCCGACTCGTCGAGCTCGCGCGGCAGCGTGTCGAAGAACCCCTTCATCAGCCACGTGTTCACGCCCAGCGCGCCGCCGAGGTAGAGCAGGATCAGCCCCCACGAGGAGTTGAAGCCGATCGCGGGCCACAGGCCGGTGACCGCCGAGAAGATCAGGAAGATCGCGACGATCGCCAGGAACTGCGGGAACATCTGGATCAGCAGGATCGCCAGCAGGCCCGTCCGGCGCCCGCGGAAGCGCCGGCGGCTGAAGGCGTACGCGGCCAGGGCGGACAGGAAGACCGAGGCGCCCGCCGAGGTTGCCGCGATCAGCAGCGAGTTGAGGAACCAGCGGCCGAACGGAGTGTCGGACAGCAGCCGGGCGAAGTTGCCGAGCGAGGCGCCGGTCGGCACCAGGTCGCTCGAGGACAGCGTGCCGAGCGGGTTGAGCGCCGCCGACACCACGAAGACGATCGGCACCATCGCGAAGGCGAGCACGAGCAGGCCGACGCCGTGCCGCCAGCCCACCTGGCGCAACCAGGTCATGAGTGGACCTCCTCGAGGTGGCGGGTGCGCCGGAAGCTCGCGGCGGAGACGACGGCGACGAGCAGGAAGATGAAGATGCTGATCGCGGCCGCGAAGCCGTACTGCGCGCCGCCGCCGCCGAAGGCGAGCCGGTACGTGTAGGTGATCAGCAGGTCCGTTGCCCCGGTGGCAGGGTTGTCCGCGGGGAACGGCGCGCCCTCGGTGGTCAGGTGGATCGCGTTGAAGTTGTTGAAGTTGAACGCGAACGACGAGATCAGCAGCGGGGTGAGCGCGACCATCAGCAGCGGCAGCGTGATCCGCCGGAAGCCGGCCCACGCGCCCGCCCCGTCGATGCGCGCCGCCTCGGCGAGCTCGCGCGGGATGGCCTGCAGGGCGCCGGTGGCGACCAGGAACATGTACGGGTAGCCGAGCCACAGCTGCACGAGGATCACCGCGAACCGGGCCGAGGCGCTGCCGCCGAACCAGTCGACGTGGGCGCCGAACAGGTTGTTGACCAGCCCGAAGTCGGTGTTGAACATGTCCCGCCAGACCAGCAGCATCGCGAACGACGGCATGGCGTACGGCAGCACGAGCAGCACCCGGTAGGCGGTGCGCCCGCGGACCCGCGGGGAGTGCAACGCCATCGCCACGAGCAGGCCGAGCGCGAAGGTGCCGCCGGTCGACCCGGCCGCGAAGGCGAAGTTCCAGACCAGCGTACGCAGGAACGGCCCCGCGACGGCCGGCTCGGTGAGCACCCGCGCGAAGTTGCCGAGCCCGACGCCCACCTTCCACCCCTGGGTCAGCCGCTCGCCGTCCGCGGCCACGAAGGCGCCCACGTCGTCGTCCGCCGTCCAGATCCGCCCGGTGGTCGTGTCCCGGATGCAGTCACAGCCCTGGTCGTAGACGCGCCCGGCGCGGCCCTCGTACGCGCGGGACAGCCCGGACGAGCGGATCGCGCCGCCCGGCGTGGGCACGGCGAGCGCGATGATCTCGGCGCTGCGCCGGGCGGCCTGGCCCGCGGTGAGCACGGTGTAGCCGCCGGCCGCGGTGACCCGCCCGGTGCTGCCCACGGTGACGTCGTCGAGCGGCTTCAACCCGTCCGCGTCGCCCGCCGACACGCGGCGGGTGGCCGGGTCGGTGACGAGCAGGATCAGGGGGCCGGTGGCCGGGTCGCCGGTCGTCGCGACCGTCAGCGCGTACTGCGGGGAGCCCGGCACCTGCTTGACCGACGCCGTCTGGATGGCCACGACGGCGTCCTGCTTGCTGCCCCGGTGGCCGTCGCCGAAATTCGTGAAAGCCGTGCTCGCGGTGTAGAGCACCGGGAAGACCTGGAACAGGATCAGCAGGATCGTGCCCGGCGCCAGGTACTTCAGCGGAATGTGGCGCGGCGTCACATAGAGCCAGAGCAGCCCCGCCGTGGTCGCGGCGAGGACCGCCAGCCCGGCCCAGTGCCCGCCCCCGATCAGCGGGAACGCGGCCCAGACCGCGATCGCGACGGTGAGGCCGAGCAGCACGATCTTGACCAGCAGGCCGGTCGTCCGCGTCCGCGGCTCCGGTCGCTCGGGCACGGGGCGGGCCCGCGTGACGGGCCCGCCGAGCTTGGTCGCGGTCATCTACTTGATCGCGGCCGAGATGGTCCTGCCGGCCGCCGTCAGGGTCTTCGCCGGGTCGGCGCCGCCGATCACCGCGGCCTCCGCCTTGCCGAACGGGTCCCAGATCGCCGCCATCTCCGGAATCGCGGGCAGCGGCTGCCCGTCCTTGCCCGCTCGCACGAACTTCTCGAGGTCCGGGTCCTTCGTCTTGACCTGGTCGAAGGCGGCGGTGAGCGCGGGCGGCCGGGGCTCCGCCTCGTAGAGCGCGACGGCCAGCTCGGGCGTGGTGACGTAGTTGGTCACGAACTCCTGCGCGAGCGCCTTGTTCCTGCCCTTCGCGGCGACGTAGAAGGTCTGCACGCCGAGGAACGGGCGCGCCGGCTGTCCACCCCGGAACCCGGGAACGGCGCTGATGTCGTACCGGAGCCCGGCCTTCTCGACGTCGGTGACCGCCCACGGGCCGGACACCAGGAACGCGCACTTCTTCGAGGTGAACGTGGCGATCGAGTTCTCCGGGGTGATCGAGCGCTTGAGCGCGCCGTCGCCCTTCTCGCCGAGCGTCGCGATCTTCCGGAACGCCGCGACCGACCCGGGCTTGCCGACGCCGAGGTCCTCCGGGTCGTAGTCGCCGCCGGCCTTCGTGCCGAACAGGTAGCCGCCGGCGCTGGAGTAGAGCGGGTAGAGGTGGTACGCGTCGCCGACCTGGCCGACCTGCAGGCACAGCTTCTCGGAGACCTTCCCGGCCCGCTGGAGCTGGGTCGCGGTCGCCACCAGCGCCTCGATCGTGCCGGGCGCCTGCGGGGCGAGGGCGGTGTTGCGGATCAGGGCGAGGTTCTCCATGGCGTACGGGACCCCGTACGTCCGGCCGTTGAACGTGACCGCCTTGAGCGCGTTCGGGTCGAAGCTCGCGGTCTGCTCGGTGGACAGCTGCACCGGGTCGATCGCGCCGTTCTGCACGAGGTTGCCGATCCAGTCGTGCGCGCCGACCATCACGTCGGGGCCGCTGCCCTGCTGCGACGCGGTGACGAAGGTGGTCTGCTGGTCCTTGGAGATCGCCTGGACCTTGACCGCGACGCCGTTCTCGGCGCCGAACCGCTCGGCGAACGGCTTGAGCGCGGCGGCCCGCTTGTCGTCGGCCCAGATCACGAGCTCACCGGCGGCCTTCGGCCCCGCGGAGGCTCCGGTGCTTGCTTCGTCGTCGCCGCCACCGCCGCAGCCGGCCAGGGCCAGGGCGCAGGTCAGGGCGGCGGCTACACCCGAGGCACGGATGCGCATGGACGTCTCCCGTCATTTGTTGCTGAAGTTTTCATCACGAGCACCGCCGCTCACGACGGTGTTTTCGTTCGCCAATGTGGTGTTGCACCGCAAAATCCCAGCATGCGGCCCTGATCCGCAAGATCGACGGATGTCGCTCCCGCTGCGGGGACGGTAGCAAGAGCTTGCATTCAATGGAAGAGCTTGCAGGAACTCACCGGCAACTCTGCGGCACTAGAGTTGGCGGCATGCGTGCACGGATGGCCGACATCGCCCGTCAGGCCCAGGTCAGTGAGGCGACGGTCTCGCGTGTCATCAACGACCGCCCCGGGGTCTCCCCCGAGACCCGCCAGGCGGTGCTCACCGCGCTCGACGTGCTGGGCTACGAGCGGCCCGAGCGGCTGCGCAAACGCAGCGCGGGGCTGGTCGGCCTGGTCGTCCCCGAGCTGGACAACCCGATCTTCCCGGCCATCGCGCAGGTGATCGAGTCGACGCTCGCCCAGCAGGGCTACACGCCCGTGCTCTGCACGCAGTCCCCCGGCGGCATCACCGAGGACGAGTACGTCGAGATGCTGCTCGACCGGCAGGTCTCCGGCATCGTCTTCGTGGCCGGGCTGTCCGCCGACACCACCGCCGACCACGCCCGCTACCAGCGGCTGCTCGACCGCCCGCTGCCGATCGTGCTGATGAACGGCTACGCCGAGGGCATCGAGGCGCCGTTCGTCTCCTGCGACGAGCGGCTGGCCGGCGACCTGGCCGTCACGCACCTGGTCGCGCTGGGCCACCGCCGGATCGGGCTGGTGTCCGGCCCCAACCGTTTCATCGCGACCCAGCGCAAGCTGGCCGGCTACCGCCAGGCCATGAAGCGTGAACTCGGCGTCGCCGACTCGGCCCTCGACGACTACGTCTCGCTCACGCTGTTCGGCGTGGAGGGCGGCGAGGTGGGCGCCGACCGCCTGCTGGCGATGGGCGTCACCGGCCTGGTGTGCGGCTCCGACCTGATGGCGCTGGGCGCGATCCGGGCGGCGAGGCGCCGCGGCCTGTCGGTGCCCGGCGACGTCTCCGTCATCGGCTTCGACGACTCCCCGCTGGTCGCCTTCACCGACCCGCCGCTGACCACGCTGCGCCAGCCGGTCACCGCCATGGCCGTGGCGGCCGTCCGCTCGCTGATGGACGAGATCAACGGCCACGGCGCCCCGCACTCGGAATACCTGTTCCGCCCCGAGCTGGTCGTCCGCGACTCCACCGCCAAGGCCCCCCAGCGCCGCGACCGCCCGGTCGAGACCCCCGCCGCCTGACCCGCCCTCACTCCGCCGCGTCGACGTCCCGCCCGCCGTGTCCCGCGGCAACGCCGCCCGCCCGCCGGAACCGCCGCCGCGCGGATCACCGAAGCGGGACCTCATGCCCGGGCGAACACCCGCGCAAGCGCTTGCGGATTGCGGAAGGAGCTGCGGGCGTGCTTAGGCTCGCGGCGTGACGGTGGTGTGGGTGAGGGGCGGGGCGCGACGGTCGTCGACGGCTCCCGGCCGCCGGCGGAGGTCGTTGACCGGGTGGTCGGCGCGGCCTCAGGCCAGGACCTGTAGGGCCTCGGTGAGCGGGGCCCCGAAGCACGCGGCGTCCCAGCCGGGCCCGGACGACTCGAGGCCGGGCAGGCCCCAGACCGGGAGGGCCAGCCGGCTGCGGGCGGCCACCAGGCGGGCGGCGGCCCGCTGTTTGAGGGCGAAACCCTGCTGGGCGGCGTCGCGCAGGTGGGCCACGACCGGTGAGCGGGAGCGGCGGGCCCACGGGACGGCGACCTCCGTGGTGCCGTACTTGGCCTTGTAGGCGTTGCCGCCGACGAAGTCGAACTCCGTGACGCCGCGCGACCGGGCCCAGCGCATCGCATGCCAGATCAGGGTCTCGTTGGGGCGCAGGTGCTGATGCTCGCGATAGCTGGCCCCGCCCCAGAAATACATCGTGCGGTGATACCAGGGCAGGATCGCGGTGGCGATGCAGCGGCCGTCGCCGTCGCGGGCCCGCAGCAGCAGCAACTGGCCCGCCCCGCCCACGTGGCGAATGAGCGAACGGACCCGCTCGATCGAATAAGTGGGCACGAGATTCTGTTTGGCGAAAACGTCACGGAGCTGGTCGTAGAAATCGTCGGCGAATGTCGGATCGTCGACAACTTCCTCGACCACCACCGCACTGCGGGCCGCCTTGCGGATATTGCGCCGGCACGCGCTCGCCATCGCGCCGAAGAGGGCGTCCTCGGACGGGCTCAGGTCGATCACCGCGGTGGGCGCGGTGGTCCAGCGCAGGCCGAGGCCCGCGAGGTCGCCGGCCGTCGCGCCGCGGTCGCGGACCTCGAGGTGGGCGCAGCCCAGGTCGTCGAAGGCGAACGGGAGCAGCGCCTGCAGCGCGTGCCGCCGCGGCACCCCCGCGTCGAGCAGGAACCCGCCGTACGACGTGGTCCAGCCGGCCATCGGGCTGCCCAGGATCCGCAGGCCGAACCGCCTGGTGACCAGGCCGGTGAAGTGGCCGACGGTGGTGGCGCCGTCGGCGACGCGGGCCAGCACCGGCTCGGCGCGCTGCGCCTCGGCGACGAAGCGCACCCACGGCTCGGTGTGGAAGATCAGCCGGTCGTCGTGGCCGGCGAGCTCGGCCCACACGTCGGCCGCGGGCGTCACGCGGTGCAGTCGCAACATCTTTCACCCTCGTCCCGGTTTTCGCGCGCGCCGGAAAATCTGCCAGGCGCCGATGATGCGCCGCCCGGAACGCATTCCGCAAGGTTGTCATATTTCATGTGAGCCACTTTCACGTTCCTTATGACAATTGCTACTGACGCGGCCCGGCGCCTATTTGCCATCGTCGGTTTCAGGGCACGGCGGCCGCCGTGGCGATTCCCCTGAAGATCAATCCGCCGGAGGGCGCCCATGCAGTCCCCGACCTTGATCAGGAAGCGCCTGAACGAGCTCGAGCTGCGCACCCGGCTCCGCGCCCGGCCACGGATGCAGGGCCGCGTCCTCGCGCCGGCCGGCGCGTTGCGCCGGCTGCCGCGCACCGCGGGGCTGTACTTCCCCTTCTACCACGACGTGCCGCCGGAGTACGCCGGCGACCTGCGCCGCCACCTGGGCACGTTCCGGCGGCTCGGCCCGCTGGTCTCGTGGGAGCAGGCGCTCGACGTCCTCGCCGGCCGCAAGCCGCTCGACGGCCCGGTGTTCTGCCTGTCGTTCGACGACGGGCACGCGAGCTGGCGCGACGTGGTCGTGCCCGTGCTGCTCGAGCTCGGACTGCCGGCGACGTTCTTCCTCACCACCGGGCTGGTCGGCCGCCCCGGCAACCTCACGTGGGACGACTGCCGCGAGATCGCCGCGGCCGGCTTCGCGTTCGGCTCGCACTCGGTGACCCACCGGCGGCTCGCCGACTGCAGCAACGGCGAGGCGCTCGCCGAGATCCTCGACTCCAAGAAGGAGATCGAGGACGAGCTCGGCGCCGAGATCCTGGACTTCGCCGCGCCGTACGGTCATCCGGCCGTCGACTACGGCGACCGCGACGTGGTCATCGCCCGCGGCGCCGGCTACCGCAGCTTCGCCAGCACGCTGCGCCCGGCCATGCACCCGGGCGACTCGCCGCTGCGCATCCACCGCCAGGGCCTGCACCCGGCGTGGCCGCTGTGGGCGGTAAGGACCCGGGTCCATGACTGAGACCCGGATCTGGCTGTCCCCGCCGGACGTGGGCGACCTCGAGCGCAAGCTGCTGCTCGAGGCGTTCGACTCCAACTGGGTCGCGCCGGTGGGGCCCGACCTCGACGCGTTCGAGGCCCAGGTCGCCGAGATCGTGGGCGTGCGTCACGCGGTCGCGCTCAGCAGCGGCACGGCCGCGCTGCACCTGGCGCTGGTCGCCGCCGGGGTGCGCCACGGCGACACCGTGCTCGTCCCGTCGTTCACCTTCGCCGCGACCGCGAACGCGGTGATGTACCTCGGCGCCCGCCCGGTGTTCCTCGACAGCACCGCGGACAGCTGGAACGTCGACCCCGCGCTGGTCGCCGAGGAGCTCAAGCGGCGCTGCGCCAAGGGCCGCCCGCCGCGCGCGGTGATCGCCGTCGACATGTACGGCCAGTGCGCCGACTACGAGCCGCTGGTGGACGCCTGCGACCGCTACGGCGTCGCGCTGATCGAGGACGCGGCCGAGGCGCTCGGCGCGACCTACCGCGGCCGGCCCGCCGGTTCGTTCGGCCTCGCCGGGATCCTCTCGTTCAACGGCAACAAGATCATCACGACCGGCGGAGGCGGCATGCTCGTCACCGACGACGACCGGGTCGCCGCCCGCACCCGGCACCTGTCCACCCAGGCCCGCGAGCCGCTGCCCTACTACGAGCACCGCTCGGTGGGCTACAACTACCGGCTCAGCAACCTGCTCGCCGCGGTCGGCCGGGGCCAGCTCCAGCGGCTCGACGCGATGATCGCCGCCCGCCGCGAGACGGGTCGCCACTACCGCGCCGCGCTCGGCGACCTGCCCGGCGTGACGTTCATGCCGATCGCCGGCTACGGCGAGGGGAACTGGTGGCTCACCTGCCTGCTGATCGATCCCGTGCGGTTCGGCACGAGCCGCGACCGGGTCCTCGAGCACCTCGCCGCCCGCGACATCGAGGCGCGGCCCACCTGGAAGCCGATGCACCTGCAACCGGTCTTCCGCGACTGCGTGATGCGCGGCGGCGACGTGTGCGCCGGCCTGTTCCGCGACGGGCTCTGCCTGCCCAGCGGTTCCGCGCTCACCGAGCACGACCGGGAACGCGTGGTGGCCGCCGTGCGCGCGGTCGCCGCCGAGCACGAGGGGCAGGGGTAGCACCGGCATGCACATCGTCTACATCCACCAGTACTACTGCAACCCTTCGATGGCCGGCGGGATCCGCTCGTACGAGCAGGCCCGCCGGCTGGTCGCGCGGGGCCACACCGTCGACGTCATCACCACCGACATCACCGGCACGCAGACCCGGCTCGGCTGGCGGCAGACCGAGGACGAGGGCGTGCGGGTGCACTGGTTCTCCATCCCCTACAACAACTCGATGTCGTACGCGCGGCGCATCCGCGCGTTCGCCCAGTTCATGGTCGTCGCCACCGCCAAGGCCGCCGCGCTGCGCGCCGACCTGGTGTTCGCCACGAGCACGCCGCTGACCGTGGCGGTGCCCGGGGTGCTCGCGGCGAAGCTGCGCCGGGTGCCGTTCGTGTTCGAGGTGCGCGACCTGTGGCCCGAGGTGCCGATCGAGATGGGCGCGCTGCGCAATCCGCTGGCCCGCGGGGCGGCCGGGGCGCTGGCGAGCTTCGCGTACCGCAACGCCGCCGAGGTCGTCGCGCTCTCCCCCGGCATGGCCGCGGGCGTGCTCGCGCGGCGCCCGTCGACCCGCACGACGGTCGTCCCCAACGCCGCCGACCTCGCGATGTTCCGGGTGCGCCAGGACGAGGTCGACCGGTTCCGGGCCCGGCACGAGTGGCTGGGCGACCGGCCGCTGATCGTCTACACCGGAGCGCTGGGCGCGGTGAACGGCGTCGACTACCTCGTACGGGCCGCGCGGCGCCTGCGTGAGCTGGATCCCGGCGTCCGCGTGCTCATCGTCGGGCACGGCAAGGAGTGGGAGCCCACCAAGCGGCTCGCTGCCTCGCTCGGGCTGCTCGGCGACACCGTGCACATGTGGGAGAAGGTGCCCAAGGCCGAGCTCCCGGTCATCCTGGGCGCCGCCACGATGTCGACCAGCTTCGTGCGGCCGATCCGCGCGCTGTGGGACAACTCCGCGAACAAGTTCTTCGACGCGCTCGCCGCGGGCCGCCCGATAGCCGTCAACTACGGCGGCTGGCAGGCCGACCTGCTCACCGGGTCGGGCGCCGGGCTCGTGCTCGACCCCGTCGACGCCGACGACGCCGCCGAGCAGTTCGCCAAGCACTGCCGCGACGAGTCCTGGCTGGCGCAGGCCCGCGCCGCGGCGCACCGGCTCGCGGTCGAGCAGTTCTCCCGCGACCTGCTCTTCGACCGCTTCGCCGCGGTGCTCGACCGGGCCGCGGGCCGCCGTGCCGTTCCGACGACCGGGGAGTGAGCGTGGAGCTGCAGGAGTACGTGCGGGCGTGCCGGCGCCGATGGGTGTGGCTCGTCGTACCGGTGCTGCTCGCCATGGGCGCGGCGGCCGGCTGGTCGCTGACGCGCGAGCCCGCGTACCGGTCCTCGATGGTGCTGTTCGTGAGCACCGGCTCGGGTGATCCGGACGCGAAGGTGAGCCGGCTCAACTCGTACATCGCCCTGCTCACCGGCCCGCGGGTGGCGCAGACCGTCAGCACCAAGCTCGGCGAGCCGTACACCTCCGACCGGGTGCGCGAGAGCCTGTCGGCGGAGGTGCAGTCGGGCACCGACCTGCTGGTCGTCACGGCCACCGACCCGTCGGCCGCGCGCAGCCGGACGATGGTCACCTCGGCCACGTCCGCGCTGGTCGCGATCGCCAAGAAGCTCGACCCCCCGCCCGCCTCGGCGGACGCCGGGCCGCCACCGTCGATCTCGGTGGCGCAGGACCCGGTCACCACGCAGGAGCCGGGCACGCTCGTGCGCGACGTGAGCTTCTCGGCCGTGCTCGGACTCCTCGTGGGTGGAGTCGCGGTCGCGGTCCGGCAGGCCACGAGCCGGACGGTCGCCGACGGGGACGACCTGCGGCGGCTGGGGATCGCCACGGTGGGGGTCATCGCGCTGGGCGGGCGCCGCAGCCGCTCCGGGCATGCGGACGCCGAGCTGGCCGAGGGGTTCCGGCGGCTGCGCAGCCTGCTGCCGGAGCCGGGGGCGCCGGACGGCGAGCGGCAGCGCGGCACGGCGCTCATGCTCACCGCCGCGAACACCAAGGAGGGCACGACCGCGGTGGCGTGCGGGCTGGCGATCGCGATGGCCGAGACCGGCGCGCGGGTGCTGCTCGTCGACGCGAACCTGCGCTCGCCGGGCGTGGGCCGCTACCTCGGGATGGCGGGCGGGCCGGGGCTGGCCGACGTGCTGGCCGGGCAGTCCCGCGTGGACGACGTGCTGTGCGACCCGCTGGGCGGCCGGCTGACCGTGCTGCCGCCGGGCGAGAGCCGGCCCGACCCGGGCGAGGTGCTGGCCTCGCCCCGGCTCGCGGCGACCGTGCGCGACCTGACCGAGCGGTTCGACGTCGTGCTGGTGGACGCGCCGCCGCTGCGGGGCGTGGCCGACGCGACCGTGCTGGGCAAGGTGACCGACGGCGCGCTGCTCGTGGTGCGCGCCAACCGCACCCGCACGGCCGACGTGCAGCGCTCGACCGACCTGCTCGAGCAGGTCGGCGCCGAGCTGGTCGGCGCGGTGCTCAACGCCCTGCCGCGCCGCCTGCCCGACACGCGCGCCGTGCCGCCGGTGCCGCAGGTCTCCGGGCCGGCGGAGGCCCCGGGGCTGGTCACCACGCTGCTCGGCGGGGCCGGGGAGCCCGGCCACGCGCCGCCGTCACCGTCCAACCCGGTCAGCGGCCGGGCGCGCGTCGCGAAGGCCCCGGCCCGTCCGGTGGTCGACGGCACCGCGACCCAGAAGATCACGCCGCTGGACGGCACCGCGACGCAGCGGATCGTCCCGTTCGACGGCAGCGTCACCCAGCGGATCACGCCGCTGGGCAAGCCCCGCGCCACCGCCAACGGAGCCGCGGTGGCGCGCAACGGCAGCGGCACCTACGGGCAGTCCAGGCCCGATCACACCGACGACGTCACGCACCGCGAGCCCCGCCTCCTGAAGGACGAGCCCGGCGGGGCGGAGGACGAGCATGAGTGAGCTGCGCACGCAACGCCCACGGGCCGAGCCCGCCCCGGCCCGCGGGCACGGCGCCGCCGCGTGGATCGGCGGGCAGCTGCGCGAACCGTACGTGCAGCTGTTCGCCTCCCAGCTGCTCACCGGCGCGGTGGCCCTGGTCGCGAACATCCTCATGGTGCGGGCGCTCGCCCCGGCGCACCGCGGCGAGGTCGCGCTCATGCTCCAGGTCGTCTATCTCGCCACGCAGTTCATGCTGCTGGGCACCGAGCGCGCCTTCGTGGCGGGCTATCACGAGACCCCGCCCGCCGCGGCCGTCCGGGCGTACGCCCGGCTGCTGGCCGTGCCCTGCGCGGTGGGGCTGGTCGTGGCCGCCGGCTTCGAGCTCGTCGTGCCGCAGCGGTGGAACCCCGGGCTGCTGGTGATCGCGCTGATCGCCGGGTTCACGCTGGTCGAGGTCGCCGGGCTGGCCGCGCGGGCGGTCGCGATCGCCTCGGGACACGTGAGCGACTTCCTGGTGAGCCGCGTCGCCGAGGCGCTGCTGCTGCTGGCCCTGCTGGTCGCCTTCTACGTCGCGAACGTCACGACGCCGGCGCTCTGGATCGTCGCGTACCTCGTCGCCGGGCTGGTGCCCACCACGGCGTACGTCTGCCTCTGGCTGCGCGGCCCGGGCCCGCGCACCGCGCCCGAGCGGAACCGGCTCGTGCGCCGCGAGGGCATCGCGCTGTTCCCGGCCGCGGTGTCCAACATGGCCATGCTGCGCTCCGACCGGCTCGCCCTGCCCGCGCTCGCGTCCACCTCGGCGCTCGGCCTCTACACGTCGGTGGCCACGATGACCGAGCTGCTCGCCTGGCCGGTCCGGGCATACGCCGACTCGCGGCTCGGCCGCTGGCGCAAGGCGCACCGGGGCGGCGACCTCGTGACCCGCCCGATCCTGCTGGCCGTCGTCGTCTACTGCCTGGTCGTCGCGCCGATCGCCGCGGGTGGGCTGTACCTGTTCATCGTGCCGGTGTTCGGGCACGAATATGCGCCGGCCAAGGCGGTCGTCGTGCCGCTGGTGGCCGCCGCCGGGCTGTACGCGGTGTCGCGCGTCAGCCTCGGGCTGCTGATCGCCAAGGGCCGCGGCCGCCTCGTGTCGGCCGCCGAGATCACCGGCTTCGTGGTCAGCTTCACCGCGTACCTGCTGCTGATCCCGCCGTTCGGCATCCTCGGCGCCGCGTACGGCTCGCTCGTCGGCTACGGCTCCTGCCTGCTGTTCGCGCTGCTCGCCAACCGCCTGACCGGTGACAAGCCATGAGCAGGCCGTACACCCCGCCGGTCCTCCTCGCGCCCGGCCTGGTGCTGATCCTGGTGGCGGTCGGCGGCCGGTTCACCCTCGACCGCGCCGGATATCCCGACCTGGCCTGGGTCGACCTGCGCGTGGCCGGGCTGCTCGCCGCGCTCGCCGTGCTGATCGTCGACATCGCCCGCCGCCCCGCCGGCCCGGCCTTCGGAGCGGCCGACCGGCACGAGGGCTGGCTGGTCGCCACGGTGCTGTTCTTCGTGTTCCAGATCGCCTCGGGGCTGTGGGCGCCGCCGGCCGCGCGGGTCGGGCCGCAGGTGCTCGACCTGGTCCTGCTCGCCGCGCTGGTCGTCGCCTTCTACCTGTACGCGGTGGGCGACCCCGCCACGGTGGTGCGCACGACGTTCCTGCTGTTCTTCTTCACCGCGATCGTGTTCGCGCTGGCCGCGCTGTTCGTCAACGGCCCCGGCGAGCAGGGCCGCTACTCGGCGTTCGGCGGCGGCCCCAACGTGTTCGTCCGCATCGAGATCCTCGGCATCATCAGCGCGGTCGCGCTGTTCCTGTTCACCCGCCGCATCCTGCCGCTGCTGGTGACCCCGCTGTTCGGGCTCGCCGCGGTGCTCTCCGGCTCGCGCGCCGGGCTGCTCGCCGGGCTGGCCGTCGGCGGCGTGGCGCTGCTCAAGCTGCGCCGCCGGCTGCACCCGGGCGCCATCGCCGGCGCGCTCGCCTTCGTCGCCGCGGCCGTCGCCGCCGTGTGGGCGTTCGCGCCGCCCGCCTTCACCGATCTGTTCCGGGAGCGGTTCGTCGAGCAGACCGTGCAGGAGCGCTATCTCTCCGACCGCACCGACATCTGGGCGGCCTCGTGGCGGCTGTTCGTCGACCACCCCGTCGCCGGGACCGGGCTGGACGGCTTCTACGGCCTCATCGGCGTCAACCAGTTCGTCCAGTACCCGCACAACTACGTGCTCGGCGTCGCGGCCGAGGGCGGCCTGATCGGGCTGGGCCTGCTGACCGCCGCGGTGCTGTTGTGGACCGCGACCGTGCGCGGCGGCGGCCACCGGCCGCAGCTGACCGGCACGGCCGTCGCCGCCGCCGTGTTCGTCGGGCTGAGCAGCCTGTTCTCCGGCGACTACTACGACTCCCGGCTCGCCTGGCTGTTCGCGGCGCTGGCCGCGGCCGCCGCGGTGGTGCCGGTTTCCGTCCGCGTCAAGGAGGAGGTGCCGCGATGAACGCACGTATCGGCCGCCGGGCCGTGCTGCTGGCGGCCCTGGGATCGGCCGCCGCCGCGTGCGGGCCCGAGGAGAACGAGGTCACGCACGCGCTGAGCCCGCTACCCGCCTCGCCGGACGGGCCCCGCGTGGCGGCGGCCTCGCTGCGGCCGGTCAGCTACTGGACCACGGTGTTCGAGCGCAGCTGGGACTATCTGGGCCGGGTCGCCGTGCCGCTGAGCCGGTCGGGCGACAGCTGGGACCACTACGAACTGTCGTACAGCGTGGACTCCTGCGTGGCGATGTTCCGCGCCACCGGGCGCTCCCGCTACCTCGACCGGGCCCTGCAGCTCACCGAGAACGTCATGCGCTCGGCCACCGAAGTGCGCGGCGGCTACCTGGGCTGGACCTCGGCGCGCGAGGACGGCGACGAGGTGCCGCTCTACGAGAGCTACTTCTGGCGGTACGGCACGGGGCTACTCGCGGCCATGCGCGCCAGCCGCTCGGTGTACGGCACCCCGGCGTACCGGGCCCGCCACGACCGGCTGCTCGCCTTCGCCGAGAAGCACGTGTTCGAGAAGTGGCACACGCGCGGGCCGGCGGACACCATCTATCGCGAGCGCACCCACATGGCCTCGCACTGGGCGCTCATCTCGCTGCACCTGGCCGGGCTCACCGGCGACGCGGGCCGGCGCGGGCGCTACCGCACCGTGGTCGCCGACATCGACGCCCACCTGCCCGGCCGCGGCACCGGGCTCAAGCAGCAGATGCGCCGCAACCAGGCCGAGGCCACCGCGTACTTCTGGAACGACCGGTGGGGCTCGGCCGAGCGGCCGGGGCAGGACGTCAGCCACGGCAACGGCGTCCTGGCGTACGTCGTGGAGGCCCGCGACCGCGGCACCACCTGGAACCGGGGCGACCTGGCGGCCTTCTCGCGGCTGCTGACCCGGGTCGTCTGGCCGGGCGGCACCACGTACCGCGCCTATGTGGACGGCACCGGCAGCGACAACGGCTGGCTGTCCGACGGCTTCGTCAAGCTGGGCCGCTCGGACGCGGCCGTGCAGCAGCGGCTGGAGAGCCACCGGGTCGTCAACGACCAGTTCGCCGCGAACATGGCCCTCAACGCCCGCATCCTGGGCTCGCGTTAGGAGACACAGACATGACCGCAGCGCTCGTGGGACCGGCGGCCCGGGAATGGAAGGAGGCCCTGCACCGCGCCCGCCACGACACCTACCACCTGCCCGGCTACGTCGCCCTGGACGCCGGCCTGCACTCCGGCTCGCCCGCCGCGTACTGGTACACCGACGGCGACCGGCACCTGCTGCTCCCGCTGATCCTGCGCCAGATCCCCGGCACCGGGCTGCGCGACGCGCTCTCGCCGTACGGGTATCCGGGCCCGGTCAGCGACGCTGTGCCCGGCGACCGCGACTTCTGGGAGCGGGCCTGCGTGGCGATGCTCGAAACGCTGCGCGGCGCGGGCGTGGTGACCGCGTTCGTCCGGATGCACCCGCTGCTGCCCGCGCCGCTGCCGGTGCTCGCCCGGTTCGGCACGCTGGTGCACCACGGCGACACGGTCTCGATGGACCTGACCGTGAGCCTCGACGAGATGTGGAAGCAGACCCGCAGCGACCACCGCAACCACATCAACCGGGCCCGCCGGGCCGGCACCGAGGTGGTCTTCGACGACTGGGACCGCCTCGGTGAGTGGGTCGACGTCTACCACGACAACATGCGCCGGGTCGGGGCCGGCGACTACTACTTCTTCACCCGCGAGCACCTGGCCGCCGTGCACGACACGATGGGCGACCGCATGCACCTGGCGGTCGCGCTCGAGGACGGCGAGGTGGTCGGCGGCAATACGTTCTTCGAGCACGACGGCATCGCCACGGGCTACGTCTCCTCGACGCGGCGGGCCCCCAAGCGGTACGCCGACGAGCTGCTCTACGACGAGGTGCGGCGCTGGTGCAAGGCCCGCGGCGACACCGTCTTCCACCTGGGCGGCGGCAAGGGCGGCGCGTGCGACTCGCTGTTCACCTACAAGGCCGGCTTCTCGCCGCGGCGGCACCCGTTCCACACCTGGCGGATCGTGGCGGACCGGCCCGCGTACGAGGATCTGACCTCCGCCGCCGGCCGCGACGCCGACGAGTCCGGCACCTTCCCGCCCTACCGCTGAGGAGAGCACGCCATGCGGATCGTCTGTGCCGGCGGCGGGCCCGCCGGGTTGTACTTCGCGGTGCTGGCCAAGCTGGCCGACCCCGGCAACGCGGTCACGGTCCTCGAGCGCAACCCGCCCGGGGTCACGTACGGCTGGGGGGTCGTCTTCTGGGACGACCTGCTGGACGACCTGTTCGCGTACGACCCGGTGAGCGCGCGCCGGATCTGGGACGCGGCCTACAAGTGGGACGAGTACGAGGTGCGCGCCACCGGCAAGGCCGTCACCCACCTGGCCGGGTACGGGTTCAGCCTGGGGCGCCAGGAGCTGCTGTCCATCCTGGGCGACCGAGCCGCCGAGCTGGGCGTCGACGTGCGCTACTCCTGCGACCTGTCCGAGCTGCCCGACGCCGACCTGGTGATCGCCTGCGACGGCGCGGGCAGCCGGATCCGCTCGATGGACGCCGAGCACTTCGGCACCTCGGTCTCGCTCGGCCGCAACAAGTACATCTGGCTCGGCACCCCGCACGTGTTCCGCACGTTCACGTTCGGCTTCGAGAAGACCCACGCGGGCTGGATCTGGTTCCACGCCTACCCGTTCGACGACGCGACGAGCACCTTCATCGTCGAGTGCACCCCCGAGGTGTGGTCGGCGCTGGAGTTCGACCGGCTCAGCGCCGAGGCCGGCTGCGCGCGGCTCGAGACCGTCTTCGCCGCCCACCTGCAGGGGCAGCGGCTGATCGACCACCGCGCCGGCACCGGCGGCACCGGGTGGATGAACTTCCGCCGCGTCACCAACCAGCGCTGGGACAACGGCAACGTGGTGCTGATGGGCGACGCCGCGCACACCACGCACTTCGCGATCGGCTCGGGCACCAAGCTGGCGATCCAGGACGCGATGGCGCTGGCCGACGAGCTCGCCGAGGGCTGCGACCTGCCCGCCGCGCTGGAACGCTACGAGCACCGGCGCCGCGCCGCGATCGCCCCGCTGCAACGGGCGGCGCTGGCCAGCAGCCAATGGTTCGAGCGGATGCCCGAATACGCGGATCTGCCCTCGACCCGGTTCTCGTACGCCTTGTCCGACCGTCGCGGCGAGTATCCACTGTGGCGGTACCTGCTGCACCTGAGCACCCAGCAGTCCGTGCCCCGGGCCCTGCTGCGCCGCGCGCTCAGCGCCCGCCGCTGGAGCCGGGCCCGGCGCCGGCCGGCCGCCGAACTTCCCGTTCCCCTACTCACAGGAGGTTGACCATGGCGAATGCCGCACTGCTGTCACCCCGGGACCCGGCCTGGACGGAGGCGCTCGACCGGGTCCGGCACGACGTCTACCACATCCCCGAGTACGTGCGGCTCGACGCCGGTCTGACCGGCGCAACTCCGGTGGCCTTCCGCTACGACGAGGCGGGACGCGTCTTCCTGCTGCCCCTTCTGCTCCGGCCGGTGCCCGACACCGACCTGCAGGACGCGACCTCCCCGTACGGATATCCCGGCCCGGTCGGCAGTCTGGACGCTGCCTTCTGGTCCCGGGCCACCGAAGCGATGATCTCCCTGCTCAGCACCGAGAGCGTGGTGACCGTCTTCGCGCGGCTCCACCCGCTGCTGCCCCTCCATCCCGAAGCCCTCGCCGGCACCGTCGTGCGCCACGGCGAGACCGTCTCGCTCGACCTCACGCTGAGCCCGGAACAGACCTGGTCGCAGACGCACCGCAGCCACCGCAACCAGATCAGCAAGGCCCGGCGGGCCGGCGTCGAGATCGTCTTCGACGACTGGTCGCTCTACGACGCCTGGATCGGCACCTACCACGCCACGATGCGCCGCGTCGGGGCCGCCGGGTTCTACTTCTTCGGCGCCGACCACTTCCACCGGCTGCACGCCGCCCTCGCCGGGCACGTGCACCTGGCGGTCGCCCTGCTGGACGGCCGCGTCCTCGGCGGCAACCTGTTCTTCGAGTACGCCGGGACGATGCACACCCACCTGCAGTCCACCGCCGACGGACCGATCCACTACGCCGACAAGCTGCTCTACCACGCCGTGCGCACCTGGGGCCGCGACCGCGGCAACACCGTCTACCACCTCGGTGGCGGCGTGGGCGGCGCGGCCGACTCGCTGTTCCGCTACAAGTCCCAGTTCGGCGCCGGCCGCCACGAGTTCCACACGTGGCGCGTCATCACCGACCCGCCCAACTACGAGAAGCTCGCCGGGCCGCCGACGCCGGAGTCCCTGACCGGCCGGTTCCCGCCCTACCGCTGACGCCCGCCCGTCCGCCGGTCCGGCTCACCCACGAGCCGGACCATGCGGATCTCCCGCACCCCGTCGCGCACCTCGGCGGTCCCGTCGGCGGCGAAGCCGTGCTTGCGATAGAACGCCTGCGCCCGCGGGTTGGGGTCGGCCACCCACAGCGCCGCCGCCTCCCCCGGTGCGACCACCGCCTCGAGCAGCGCCCGCCCGGCCCCCGTGCCGTGCTCGGCCGCCAGCACGTAGAGCACATACAGCTGCCGGTCCCACGTCGCTCCCGGGTCCAGGGGCGGCCCCGACATGGCGACGCCCACGATCTCACCGTCGCGCTCGGCGACCGCCACGCGGTTGGCCCGGTAGCGCTCGTCGGTCAGCGCGGCCGTCCAGAACCTCTCCCGGGCGGTCACGAACCCCGGGTCGTCGAGCACCGCGTCGGGCACCAGGCCGCGGTACGTCTCCTGCCAGCACCGCACGGTGACGACCGCCATCCGCGCGGCGTCCGGGACGCGCGCCTCGCGAACCCGCGGCGGGGAGCCCACCGGCCCAGCGTAGTCTCGCTGCGTGTTCGCCCATGAGACAGGTTCCGGCACCCCCGTGGTGCTGGTGCACGGATTCGGTCTGGACCATCGCAGTCTGCTCCCGCTGGAGCCGGTGTTCGAGCGCTCCGGGGGATGGCGGCGCATCTACCTCGACCTGCCCGGCGCGACGGGCTCACCGGCGGGGTCGGTGGGCAGCTCGCAGCAGGTCGCCGACGCGGTCGTCGCCGAGGTCGTGGCGCGCGTCGGCGACGAGCCGTTCGCCGTGCTGGGCAACTCGTTCGGCGGGATGATCGCCCGTTACGTCGCCCACGAGCTGCGCCCGCAGGTCCTCGGGCTGGCCACCCTGGCCGGCGTCTTCATCGCCGCGCACGACCGGCGGACCGTGCCGCCCCGCACGGTCCTCCGCCAGGACCCCCGGGTCGTGCCGATCCTCGGCGCGGCGCTCGAGGCGTACCGCGAGGAGGCCGTGGTGGAGTCGCCGGACAACGCCCGCGCCTTCGTGGAGCACCTCCTGCCCGGCCTGGAGGGCGCCGACCAGGAAGCGCTGGACCGCATCGCCGGGAACTACTCGCTCGACCGCGAGCCGGAGGACGCCCACCCCGAGCCGTTCCTGCAGCCGGCCCTGCACCTCACCGCCCGCCAGGACGAGGTGGTCGGCTACTCCGACGCCTGGAGCCGCATCGACCACTACCCCCGCGCGTCGTTCGCCGTCCTCGACGCGGCCGGCCACAACGTCATCACCGAGCAGTCCGACCTGTGCGCGGCCCTGGTATCCGACTGGCTGACGCGAATCCGCCACGCCACCTGACGCCCGCCGCCGCCCACGACCTGCCCTAGGTGCTCCGTCTGGAGAGGTCGGGGACGCGACGCGGCCGACGGCCCGGCATCCGCCGCCGTCGGGGATGGTGCCGAGCTTCTTGGCGTCGTGGATCAGATCTCCGGGCGCTCGGTGTTCGCAGCGGCGGATCGACCGGCAATGCAACACCTTGCGCTCGGTCCGCCGGGCTGCGATGCGGCCGGCTGGACCGGTCGCTCATCGCCTCGATTCCCTCGCTGCGATACCGGTCGGCCCACCGTCATGCTCCGTGGTCACGTTGTTCTGGAACCGTTCCGCTGCGCGGCGCAGTGGCCAGCCGTCGTCGCACCGGGCCAGGCGCGGTCTGCCGGTCTCGGACAACACGGCATGACAAAGCTTGACCTCACCCGGACGCCCTCACCTCTTTCAAGATTCTGGACGTGTCATCAACGTCCATGGAGAGAACACCTAGGTCTAAAACTGCCAGAGGTTGTTAACACTTCGGGTCTCCGATCGTTGGAGACTTATGCCCCCGTCGATGGACCAGAAGCTGGACCGTCAGGCACAGCATCGCCTGGCGGTTCTGCGGCACGTTGAAGAAGTCACCGGCAACGTCGCCCGCACCTGCCGCTACTACGGCATCAGCCGGCCGACCTACTACAAATGGCTGCGCCGCTACCAGGACGAAGGCCTCACCGGCCTGCGCGATCGCTCGAGCGCCCCGCACCACTGCCCGACCGCGACGCATGCCGACATCGTCAACAAGATCGTCTACCTGCGGCAGAACTATCACTTCGGCCCGGTGAAGATCCAGATGTATCTCAAGCGATACCACGACATCACGATCACCAGCTCGGCGATCTACAACATCCTGGTCCGCCTCGGCCTCAACCGGCTGCCCGCCTCGCAGCGCTACACCAGCCGCGAGAAACGCTGGAAACGTTACGAGAAACCACTTCCCGGCAACCGGCTCCAGATCGACGTCAAGTTCATCGAGCCGATCGGCCTGCCCGCCGACCCCACGACCGGCACAGCGCCGGTATCAGGCCGGCTACCCAAGCAACGCCGCCGTGCCAGGTACTACCAGTTCACCGCGATCGACGACTGCACCCGGCTGCGCGTGCTGCGCATCTACCCGCGATGCGATCAGAAGACCGCCATCCAGTTCCTCGACTACGTCCTGCAACGCCTGCCGTTTCGGGTGGAGGTCATCCAGACCGACAACGGTGCCGAGTTCCAGACCCAGTTCCACTGGCACGTGCTCGACCAAGGCATCGCCCACACCTACATCAAACCCGCATCGCCGCACCTCAACGGCAAGGTCGAACGATCCCACCGCATCGACGCCGAAGAGTTCTACCGCATGCTCGAAGGCGTCGTCATCGACGACACCGGCGTCTTCAACGACAAGCTGCGCGAATGGGAGGATTACTACAACTACCACCGCCCACACGGCGCCCTGGACGGCCAGACACCCTACGAACGACTTAAGCAAAAGAGTCAGACCCAGGTGTAAACCGACTTCAACAGTTGCACACCTAGGCGGCCCAGCGTGGGGAGTTCTTCTGGCTCCACCGCGGCTGAGCGACGACATCGTTCGCGGCCCGGCCCGGCCCCGCCGACTGCCCAGGGGCCGGGTATCCGGGCTTACTCCGGCGTGCCGGTGTCCGTTTCGGCTTCGTTGCCGGTGCGCCGGGCAGGCGGGAGCAGCCGACTGAGTCTCGTCAGTTCCCGCTCGAGGCGGTCCAGACGCTCGCGGCGGCCGCCCGGCAAGGGATCGTCGGTGCCGGTCAGTTCGGCCATCAGGGCTTCCAGGTCGCGGAGGCGGCAGTCGGTCCGGAAGGCGTGCGCTTCCAGGCTGCGTGCGCGTGCCTCAAGGGTTTGATCGCTCCTCACGGGCGGGTGGTGGGCTGCTTCAGCCACTCGGCGTGCGCGGCGAGCACGTCGGCGGTGAGCCGGGCGGGCGGGTCGGGGTAGTGGTCCATCCACTGGTCGAGGTCGGCGCCCCAGCCGACCCGCAGACCGAACTCCTGCGCGGCGGCGGTCAACCGGCGGTAGTAGGCGTGCCGGCCGAGGGTGGACCGCTTCAGCTCGCGCAGCGCGGCGTCCAGGATGAACGCGTCGGCGTCGGGCAGCGAGTCGAGAAATGCCCCGAAGGTGTCGTCGACCTCGATCTCGACGTCGACCATCGCGCGGCCGTCCGCGTCGACCCAGCGCCGCGGCACGGGGGCGGACGGGTCGGGCGGCAGGGCGCGGACCGCGCTGGTGCCGGCCGTGGCCAGATCCGCCAGCAGCCGGTCGGCGTTCGCCCGGCCGGCCTCCGCCTCGGTCAGCTTGTCGCCGGCGGCGTCGGCCGCGGCGGACAGGTGTTTCAGAATCTCCGATGCCATGCGCCGGACCGTACGGACGGGGTCCGACAAGAACCCGCGACGGATCGGGACGCCCGGTGCGCAGCGCGGCAAATGCGGCGCACACTCCACCTGTTCGCCCGGTCAGTGCTCCACCGTTCGGTCACCCGGGAGTCGGCGATCGAGAGACGCAGCCCTGCGGGAAAGGCCGGCCCGTATCGGGGGGTGGGCGTCCGACTGTCGGGCGGCGTTCGGGCAGTGTGGTCCGGAAGGCGACGGAGGGGATGCGATGGCTTCGCGGGCGACGTCGATGTGGCGGACGACGGTGGGCGCCACCTATCGGATGTTCGGCGTCCACGATCCCACCTGCGCGGAATCCGATGCTGCTGTCGCGGTCGCCGCCGCGAGCCGTGAGGTGGTCGGCTGGGCACCCCATGCGGTGATGGTCGAGGTGGTGACCGACCTCGTGCCCATCGAGGTGCGGATCGACGTGCTGGGCGCGGCGCCGGCGGCGGACGACGACGCCGACCTGGTTCGGGACGGCGTACTCGCGACTCCCGGTGGAATGATCAGCCTCCCGGAGTCGGTGGACGAGACGGTGCGGCTCGGCGTCGAGCTTCCGGCGGGCCCGGGCACGTACGCCGTGCGGGTGTGCGGCTACGGCCGCGTCCGAGCCCGCCGGCTCTGGGACGAGGCGACCGGCGGTGACCTGGCCGAGTACGAGGAGATGGTGCGGGCGCTGGCCGGGACGGAGCGGTATCGCCTGCTCCTGTGGCACCTTTCGCCGGAGCCGCGGTGGACCGGCGACGACGAGGACGAGTAGCGGCTGCCCTCAACGCCGTCGAGCACCGTCACACCGTTGGGTAGACAGGCTTCGGGCTTCGCTCAGGCGGGGGCCTCGAGGGCGTACCAGTGGGCGCCCTCGGCGGTGTGGGTCCGGTGGAAGCCGGCCTTCTCGAGCACGCGGTGGGAGGCGGCGTTGCCGGTCAGCGGGTCGGCCGTGAGGGTGCGGACGCCGGGCTGGGTGAAGGCGTACCCGACAAGGGCGCGCAGCGCCTCGGTGGCGTAGCCGCGTTCGCGGGCGGCGGCCACCAGGCCGTAGCCGACCATGGCGGCGCCGTCGGGGTCGGGCGGGCCGTGGAAGCCGATCGTGCCGACGGCCAGGCCCGAGGCCTTCTCGACGATGACGTACGAGCCGAACACGGGGTCGGGGTGCCGCACGGTCATGGCGGCGGCGTCCTGGTCGTCCTCGCGGGGGAAGTCGTCCTGCCAGGAGCGGCCGGTGCGGTCGCCGGCCACGATGGCGGCGGCGGTGGCCGTGTCCAGGTCCTCGAGCAGGAGCCGCGCGGTCTCGATCATCCGATGAGGCTAGCGGGCCCTACGCGGGTGAAGGCGGCCAGCACCTCGGCGGCGCGGTGCACCTCGGCGGGGCCGCAGCGGTGGTCGATCGGCACGGTCAGGATGCGGGCGGCGAAGTCGGCGGCCTGCTCGTCGCCGCTCCACAGGGCACCCCGGTCCTGCCGCCAGTGCACGGGGGCGAAGATGCCGTTGCGGGCCAGGTGCCGCAGCAGGGCGTCGCGCGTGGGCTCGTCGGGGCTGAGCAGCTGCACCCGGAAGGGCGCGGCGCCCCGCACTTCGAGACCGAGCAAGGCCGACAGCGCGCGGGCGTTGCGGGTGGCGGCGGCGCGCAGACCGGTGATGTCGAGCAGCGGCAGGACGGCGGCGGTGAACGGGCTCGGCGGGGCGGCGCTGCCCAGCAGCGACTGCTCGCCGCGCTGTTGCAGGGAGCGGAACACGTCCTTGGGGACCGGGTGGCCGTCGAGCCAGGCGGCCTTGAGCAGCATGGCGGCCAGTTTCAGCGCGGCCCCCTCGGCGGGCGGGCCGGCCGGGGCGGGCAGGTCGAGGCCGCGGGGTGACCACAGCAGGCCGCCGTCGGGCACGGGCAGCGTCTTGCGGAGCGACGCCACGGCGTACGGTGCCGTGCTCGTCCGCGCCCAGGGGCCGAAGGGGTCGTGCGAGTGGTCCTCCACGACGGTCACGCCGGGGTGCGCGTCGATCCAGTCACGCCAGCCGAGGCCGTCCTCGCGGCCGAAGAGGTTCTGCGCGAGCACCACGTCGCCGGGCACGGCGTGCAGCGTCTCCCAGTGCGGGCCGCGGTCGTCGGGCAGGTGGCGGTACCAGGCCGGCGGCACGTCGCGGCCGAGCGCCTCCGCCACGCCCATGCAGAAGAACGACGGCACGTGCAGGCGTCCGGGCGGGGCGAGCCGGCGCAGCAGGACGCGCAGTGCCCCGCAGGCGGTGGCGAACAGCCGGCCCTGCGGCGGCAGCACGTCGGCTCGGGTCGTGCCCAGGAAGGCGGGGTCCCAATGGAACTCGGAGCCGATCTCAGGCCGCACGGCGGGTGTCCCCCGCGGTCGTCTCCGGCGCGGCGGAGGCGGCGCGGGAGAGGTTCACGGTGCCGCCGCCGGGCTCGGCGGAGACTGCGCGGGCGAGGTTCACGGTGTCGGCGTCCGGCCCGGTGGAGCCGGCGCGGGCGATGTTCATCGTGTCGACGTGCACCGGGGGCTCGCCGCGGCGCAGGTCGGCGACCGTACGCCAGAGGATGCGCAGATCCAGGACGGGCGACCGGTTGTCGACGTACCAGCGGTCGAGCACGAACCGCTGCGGCCAGTCGATGTCGTCGCGGCCGTTGACCTGCGCCCAGCCGGTGATGCCGGGCTTCACCTCCAGGCGCCGCGCGTCGAGCGGCGAGTAGTGCGCGACCTGCGGCAGCACGTCGGGGCGCGGGCCGACCAGCAGCATCTGCCCGGCCACCACGTTCACCAGCTGGGGCAGCTCGTCGAGGCTGGTGCGGCGCAGGAACCTGCCGCAGCGGGTGATCCGTGGGTCGTTCTCGACGAGCCCGTACGGGTCCCCGATGCCCAGCTGCGCGCTCAGCGCCACCGAGTCGTGCACCATCGAGCGGAACTTCAGCATGCGGAACGGCTTGCCGCGCAGCCCGGCCCGCTCCTGCACGAAAAGCACGCCGGGGCCGTCCGCGATGCGGATCCACGCCGCGAGCACGAGCAGGACCGGGGAGAGCACGAGCAGGGCGACGGCTGCGATCAGGCGCTGGACGAACGACCAGAGTTTCACAACGACTCCACGGTGGGTCCGGTCAGGCGGTGCCGGGTGTCGAGCACGTACGAGGCATGGGTGGTCACCAGGTCGAGGTCGAACACGTCGTGGTCGGCGAGCAGCACCACGGCGTCGGCCTCGGCCACCGACGCGGCGGTCAGCGCGACCCGCGCCACGCGCCGGTCGACCTGGGCGTCCTCGACCACGTGCGGGTCGGCGGCGCGCACGTCGGCGCCCATGTCGAGCAGCAGCGACGCGACCCGGCGGGCCGGCGACTCGCGGGCGTCGCCGCTGTTCTTCTTGTACGCGAGGCCGAGCAGCAGGATCGTCGAGCCGTTGACCGGCTTGCGGCGTTCGTTGAGCGCGGACACCAGCCGCCGGACGACGTAGTCGGGCATGTGGTTGTTGATGTCGTTGGCGAGCTCCACGAAGCGGAAGCTCTGCCCGAGCGTGCGCTGCACCCGCCAGGACAGGTACGACGGGTCGATCGGCAGGCAGTGCCCGCCTACGCCCGGGCCGGGCACGAAGCGCAGATAGCCGAACGGCTTGGACGACGCGGCGTCGATCGCCTCCCACACGTCGATGCCGAGGTCGTGGGCGAACACCGCGAGCTCGTTGACCAGCGCGATGTTCACGTGCCGGAACGTGTTCTCGAGCAGCTTGGCCAGCTCGGCCACCTTGGTGTCGCCGACCGGCACCGTCCGGTCGACCACCGAGCCGTAGAAGGCCTCGATCCGCTCGAGCGACGCGGGGTTGATGCCCGACACCACCTTGGGCGTCGTCTGCAGCGACCACTCGCGGTTGCCCGGGTCGATGCGCTCGGGGCTGTAGCCGAGGAAGAAGTCGTCGCCGGCGATCAGCCCCGAGCCCTCCTCGAGCAGCGGGGCCACCAGGTCGGTGGTGGTGCCGGGATAGGTGGTCGACTCGAGCGCCACGGTCGCGCCCGGGCGCAGATAGCGGGCGAGCGTGCGGGCCGACTCCTCGATGTACTTGAGATCGGGTGTGCCCTCGCGCAGCGGGGTGGGCACGGCGATGACCGCGACGTCGAAGCCGGCGCACGACCGCGGGTCCGCCGACGGGTGGAACGTGCCCGCGTCGAGCAGCTCGCGCAGCTCGGCCGAGGTCACGTCGTCCACGTACGACTCCCCGGCGGCCAGCCGTTTGATCCGTTCGTCGTCGACGTCGAAGCCGACGACCGTGTGGCCGACCCGGGCGGCGCGGACGGCCAGCGGCAGCCCGACGTATCCCTGACCGACGATGACGACCCGCATGACAAGCTCCTCGAGGCTGGAAGGGTCAGGCCGCGCGACTGCGGCGGGATGGGCGGGCCACGCGACCGCGGCGGCAAGGGGGTCAGGCGGCGCGGCTGCGGCTGGACGGATCGGCGGCGCGCGCCGGGCGGGCGACGGAGAGCGCGGGGCTCTCGGCGAGCCAGCGCATGACGGCGATGAGGTCGGCGCGGGGCGCGGCCGCGTCGAGCAGGGAGAGCGCCGAGCCGTCCAGCGGCGGCACGGGCACCTGCGAGATGAGCGGGTGGTTGGGGCGGTGGTCGGCCTCGTCCGGGCCGAACAGGCTCTCGTGCAGCTTCTCGCCGGGCCGCAGTCCGGTGTAGACGATCGACACGTGCCGCTCGGCGGCGTCGGCCAGGCGGCGCGCCACATCGGCGATCCGCACCGGCTCGCCCATGTCGAGCACGAGCACCTCCCCCGCGCTGTCGAGCGCGCCGGCCTGCACGACCAGCCGTACCGCCTCCTGCACGGTCATGAAGAAGCGCGAGACGTCGGGGTGGGTGACGGTGATCGGGCCGCCCGCCTCGACCTGGGCGGCGAACGCGGTGAGCACCGAGCCGCGGCTGCCGAGCACGTTGCCGAAGCGGACGCTGCAGAAGGTGCCCGGGCCGGCCTGGTCGGCGGCCGCGGTGAGCCGCTCGGTGATGCGCTTGGAGTAGCCCAGCACACTGCCGGGGTCGGCGGCCTTGTCGGTGGAGATGTTGACCAGCCGCTCGACGCCATGGCGCAGCGCGGTCTGCAGCACCTGGTAGGTGCCGAGGATGTTGGTCTTGAGCGCCTCTCCGGGGTGCATCTCGAGCAGCGGCAGGTGCTTGAGCGCCGCGGCGTGGAACACCACCTGCGGCCGGTGCTCGGTGAAGACCTCGTCGAGCCGCTGCTGGTCGCGGATGTCGGCGACCACCAGGTTGTGGTCGTCGAGCAGGCCGCGGCCGTCCATCGAGAGCTGCACGGCGTGCAGGCCGGACTCGTCGCGGTCGAGCATCACCAGCTCCGCCGGCGCGAACCGGGCGACCTGGCGGCACAGCTCCGAGCCGATCGACCCGCCGGCGCCCGTGACGAGCACGCGGCGGCCGGACAGGTAGCCGGCGATCGCCGCGAGGTCGATGCCGATCTCGCGGCGGCCGAGCAGGTCAGCGTGGGTGACCGGGCGGATGTCGTCGACCCCGACCGTGCGGCCGAACAGCTCGACCACCGGCGGCACGACCTTGACCTCGACGTCGCATGCGCGGGCCAGGTCGGTCAGCTCGCGCACCAGGTCGGCGCCCGCGCTCGGGATGGCGATCAGCACCACGTCGGCCTCGTAGCGGCTGACCACCTCGGGCAGCGCGTGCCGGGGGCCGGCCACCGGCACGCCCATGATCTGCAGGGTGCGCTTGGCGGGGTCGTCGTCGAGCAGGGCGACCGGGATGTACGGGCTGTCGGGGTTGCGCAGCATGGCGCGGACCACCTGGGTGGCGCCCTCCCCGGCGCCCACCACGACCACGCGGCTGCCGTGGTCCGGCGACGGGCGCAGCCGCTGGTCGCGGGTCAGCCGTACGGCATAGCGCACGCCCGCCGCGAGCACCAGCGCGATGAGGCCGGACGCGATGATGGCCGACCGCGGCACCAGCCGGCCGAACAGCGTGTCGAGGACGAACAGGATCGGGACGGTGACCGCCGCGGTCTTGGCCAGCGCCGCGATCTCCTCGAAGCAGCCGTACGCCCATCGGCCGGTGTAGAGGCCGGAGCGCAGGCCGGCGAGGGTGTGCACGAGGGCTCCGACGGCCGCGAGGGCCAGCACGCCGCCGACGTCGACGTGGTCGAGATGCCCGTCGTGGCGCAGCACGGTCGCGATCATCAGCGCGGCGGCGAGGGCGAGCGCGTCGACGCCGGCGCGGGCGGCCCGGCCGGCGACGATCGTGCCCGCCCAGCGCGTGCCGGGCCATCGACCCCCCGGTTCGTCGACGTCCTCCCGCGGCGCCGCACTCCGTACCTGCATGAATTCCTCCTCGCGCGCTGCGCCCTGCGGAAGTTCCTTCATCAGGCAAGGAAAAGGCGTCTCTGGAATGGTCTTGGAATGCCTTTACCGCCTGCGTGAACGAGAGTGCCAGGAAGGTACGGTTGAATACAGTGGCAATTGTCATGCGACGTGTGAGGATCGTTCACCTTTCGCATGACACCCGCGCTGGCCTGCGGCACCACGCCAATCGGAACGTGAGCGTCCCTCTTGTTGTGCATGACATATGCGACTGTTGATAAGGCCGCCACCTCTGCGAACGTCCATTAAACGGCCTACACAATCGCGTTGCCGACAATAGCGCGGCGGGGAGTGGAAAATGGCGGCTCGGGTGCTGCACGTCATCAGCGCCCCGGCCGGCGACAGCGCCGAGCACCAGCTGCGGCTGCTCCTCGGCCACCTGCCGCAGCACGGTGAGGTGGTCACGCTGTCGCCGCCCGGTCCGGTGCTGGGCGGCGTGCGCGCCGGCGGCGCCGTCGTGCACGAGCTGGTCAGCGCCCGCGACCTCGACCCGGGCGTGGTGAACCGGCTGCGCCGCCTGGTTCTGCGCGGCGGCTTCGACGTGGTGCACACCCACCTGTTCCGGGCGGGGCTGCAGGGCCGGCTCGCGGCCTGGCTGGCCGGCGTGCGCCACGTGATCACCACCGAGTACCACCTGGGTGACGACAGCCGGCAGGTGCTCGGCGCCCGCGCCTTCTACCGGGCCGGCGCCCACGGCCGGTTCACCGTGGCGGTGTCCGCGGCGATCGCCGGCCGCCTGCGCCGCCGGGGGGTGCCCGCCGAGCGGATGGCCGTCATTCCCAAGGCCCTGGACCCCGCGGAGTTCCGCTTCGACGCGGGGCTGCGCGCCGCCGCCCGGGCCCGGCTGCGCATCCCCGCGGGCACCCCGGTGATCGGCGGACTCGGCCGGCTCGAGCCGAGCAAACGGTTCGACGTGCTGATCCGCGCCGTGCGGGAGGTGCCCGGCGCGGTGCTGCTGCTGGTCGGCGACGGCTCGGCGCGCCACGCCCTGGAACGGCTCGCCACTATCGAGGGCGTCGCCGACCGGGTGCGGTTCGCCGGTGCCGTGCCGCACGCGCGCGAGATGCTGTGCGCCATGGACGTGTTCGCCTCCCCCGGCCGCGACACGTGCGGGCTGGTCGTGCTCGAGGCGCTCGCCGCGGGGCTGCCCGCGCTCTACGCCGGCTGCGCCGCGCTGGACGAGGTGCCCGTGGAGGGCGCGCGGCGGCTCACCCCGCACGACCCGGAGTCGCTGCCGCGCGGGCTGCGGGCCGAGGTGCTCTGCGTCGCCGAACGTTCCGGTGGCCGCCTCCCGGCGCGGTCGGCCGGCAAGCCGTACGACGCCGGCAGCATGGCCGCCTCCATCGGCGACCTCTACGACCGCGTCCGCGGCTCCTGACGGTCCGGCCGTGACGTCCTATCGGGTTCTGCTGGACCCGGCGGGCCACCCGTTCTGCCTCTGTTCGGAGTGATCCGGACGAGCGTCAGCGGGCGACTGCCCGGTCGGCAACGCCGGCCCGCGGGTTGACCGACCAGCGGGCCGCCGTGCGGGCCACGGCGGGCACCCGCAGCAGCCGCCGGAAGGCGAGCCACCCCAGCCAGGCTCCGAGCGTGTTGGCGATCAGGTCGTTCACGTCGGCCCACCGGTTGCCGTGCAGGAACAGCAGGAGCAGCAGCTGCGCCGACTCGATCGCGGCGCTGAGCAGGAAGCCGGTCAGCACGACCCGGCGGCGGCTGCGCACCCCGGCCACCAGGTGCAGCAGCGCGGCCAGCGGCACGGTCATCGCGATGTTGAGGATGAAGTCGCCGACCCGCATGCTGAGGATCGGGACCGGCAGGATGCGGAACAGCTCGGGCTCCCCCGTCGCCGGCCCCCACGCGAGGTGCAGCGGCAGGAACGTCGCGCCGAGCACCGCCACCGCGTACCACCCGGCGGCCCACGCCACGCCGAGCCGCCCGGGGGTGAGCGCGCCGCGGCGGTGCAGCACCAGCGCGGCGGCGACCATGAGCGCGACCCCGAGCGGAATCAGGATCGGCAGCGCGGGGACGGTGAGCTGACCGGACACCGGACCAACGGTACGTCCCTCAGCGCAGCCAGCCGTCCTTGCGGGCGATGCGGATCGCGTCGAGGCGGTTGCGCGCGCCGGTCTTGGTGATGACCGCGGAAAGGTAGTTGCGGACCGTGCCGCCCGACAGGAACAGCCGCCGGGCGATCTCCTTCACCGGCTCCCCCTCGGCCGCCAGCCCGAGCACCTCGAGCTCGCGGGTGGTCAGTCCCTTGTCGGTGAGCAGCGTGGCGGTCTGCAGCCGCGGCGACACCACCCGCTCGCCGCCCGCGAGCCGGCGCACCGAGTCGGCGAGCAGCGCGGCCGAGGCGTCCTTGGGCAGGAAATTGAGCGGGCCGGAGCGGTGCCGCGGGGGCAGCATGCCGCGCTTGCTCGGGTCGCAGAGCAGCAGCAGCGCGCAGGAGGGGTTGGCCGCGCGCACGGCGTTGGCAACCGGCAGCACCTGGCTCACCATGTACTCCGTGTCGATCACGATCACGTCCGGCCACATCTCGGTGGCGACCTGCGGCAGGTCGTTGCCGAACGGCAGCGTGCCGATGAAATGCATGTCGGGGTTGGTCTCGAGCAGGGCACGGACCGGGACGCCGAAGTATCCCTCGTCTCTGGCCACCGCAACGCGTATCACCACATCACCTCGCCGATGGACGCCAGCACCCGTGCCCGGATCACCGATCCGGCAGGCACCCCGGAAAGCTCTTTCCTGTGTACTCCTGCTTGTCGATCCGCCCCGCCACGCTCCGCGGCCGGTCCGGCACCGTGAAGGATGTCGAAACGACCAGGTCAGAGCGCGCACTTCGCGCCGGGACCCCATCCCCCGGCGCCTCCTCACCGTAACCTTTCCGTCACAGCGCGGGTACCGGCCTGGCCGATCAAACGACCCAAGTGCACCGGATCTTCTGATCGGGCTGCCGGAAACAGCTGAGACATCGCATCGAAACAGGATTGCCACCGTCCACCGCGGACGGACAGGCAACCTTTCGGGCGCCCGCGAGCGTTGACCTCTCATGCCCACACACGCACCGGCGGACGACGGCTTCCGCGCCTTCGTCGAGCAGCAGTGGGGGCCGCTCGTGCGGCTCGCCTACCTGCTCACCGGCGACCGCGGCCACGCCGAGGACCTGGTCCAGGCCGCCCTCGAGAAGACCCACCGCCGATGGTCCCGCGTCGCGGCCATGGAGGCGCCGGTCGCCTACGTCCGCCGGGCGATGGTCAACACCGCGACCTCGTGGCGCCGGCGGCGCCGGGTCAGCGAGGTGCCGCTGCTGACATCCGACAGTCCGGCGCCCGACCCGTACGGACCGGTCGAGCACCGACGGCAGGTGGTCGCCGCGCTGCGCACGCTGCCGCCGCGGATGCGCGCGGTGCTGGTGCTGCGCTACTTCGCCGACCTGAGCGAGCCGGAGGTCGCCGAGGCGCTCGGCTGCTCGGTCGGCACCGTCAAGAGCCAGGCGTCGCGCGGCCTCGAGCGGCTGCGGGCGCACCTGACCGCCGTACCGGAAAGGACGCGGGCATGAACACCGAGCACGTGCTGAAGGATGCGCTCGCGGCCGAGGCGGAGCTGGTGGACGTGCCGGAGGACCCGTGGTCCGGCTTCCGGCGCCGCGAGCGCCACCACCGGGTCAAGCGGCGCTCGGGGATGGCCGCCGTGGCGCTGGCGCTGGCCGCCGCGGGCGGGGTGCAGGGCGGCTTGGTGCCGCTTCCCGGCTGGGCGCCCGGCATCGCGGTGGCCGGCTTCAACCCGGTGCTGGCCGAGGGCGCCACCCGCGGGTCGCTCGCCGGCGACGAGGCGTTCCTCGAGGGCGTACGGGCGCGGATCCAGGACGTCGAGGACCCGGGAGAGACGTGGCGGGTCGCCGACCGCGGCGCGATCAGGTTCGTGTACGCGGCGGACGTCGGCGACCAGCGCCTGGTGCTCGCGCTCGTGCCGCTGCGGTACGGCTTCCTCCAGGACAGGGCGCTGATCTGGTACGTCGGCGACGCCGGCGCCCCGCCCGCCGCCCTGGTGGAGAGCGGCCGGGTCGACGGCGGCGAAACCGTGGTCACGTACGCGGTGGCGCGGTCGGACGGCCCCGGCGTCCTCGTGGTCGTCGCGCCCACCGGGTCCGAGGTCGCGGTCAGCACCGGCTTCCGCTACACCCCCGAGGGGAGCGTGGAGCACGAGCCCGCCACGGTGGAACCCGGCGACGGGCTCGCCGAGCGGACCCTGCCGCCCGTGCCGCTGTCGCCCGAGATGACGATCACCGTCACCGCCGGGCCCGACACGCTCTACCGGGGCGGCGCGGGCTTCGGCTGGTCGGGCAGCTCGGGCGGCGACCCGCAGGAGGCGAGCGAGGCGACCGTCGCCGCGGCCCTGGGCGCCCGCACGTTCGACCGGGCCACGTTGCGGCAGTGGGTCTCCGGCGCGATCCGGGACGCCCGGCTGTCCGCCGCGGGCACGAAGGTGGCGGTGCGCTGGACCGGCGTGGTCGACGGGCAGCCCGCGGCGCTGTTCACCCTCCGGCCCCGCGGTGGCGGCGTGCTGGCGTACGCCTACCACGGCACCGCCGACTCGTACCGCCAGGACCTGCGGCTGCTGCTGCCGGTCAGGGGCGCGGACACGCGACCGATCGCGTGGCGGCTGCGCGCCGAGGGCCGCGACGACCGCACCGACCAGGTGGTGGTCACCGGCCCGGCGGGCGCGGCTCGGCTGACGCTGCAGGTCGGCGAGGCCGCGCCGACGTCCGTGGCGGTGGACGAGAGCGGGGCCGCGACGACGTCGGTGCCGCCGTTCGCCCCGGCGCTCGTCACGGCGTACGGCGCGGACGGGTCGGTCCTCGGCTCCACGCCCGTGCCGCCGTTCGAGACCGACAGCGGCGGCCTGCCCGGCGACGGCCCGGAGACCCGGGTCGGGGGCTGAGCGGCCGGGAACTGACCGCAATGCGCCCTAGCGTCGGGGCATGACCCGGACCCTGACGCGGCGGCACCTCAACCGCGCCACGCTGGAGCGGCAACTGCTGCTCCGGCGGGCGGCGCTGGACACCCCGCAGGCCCTCACCCGGCTGGCCGGCCTGCAGGCGCAGGAGGCGCAGAGCTGGTACGTCGGCCTGTGGAGCCGGCTCGCGGACTACCGGCCCGAGGAGACCTCGCGGCTGCTCGGCGACTCCTCGATCGTGCGGCTCGGGCTGATGCGCAACACGATCCACCTGGTCACCGCGGCGGACGCGCAATGGCTGCGGCCGCTGCTCGACCCGGTGATCGAGCGCAGCACGATGGGCGTGTTCCGGCGCGGCGTGACCGGCGTCGCGCGGGCCGAGCTGGTCGCCGCCGCCCGCGACGCGCTGGCCGGGCGGCCGATGCAGTTCGCCGAGCTGGGCCGCGCCCTGCAGCAGCACTTCCCCGGGCGTGATTCGACCGCGCTGGGCTACGTCGCCCGCGCGTGGCTGCCGCTCGCCCAGATCCCGCCGCGCGGCCAGTGGGGGCGCCGGGGGCGGGCGCTGCACATGCCGCTCGACGAGTGGCTGCGCGATCCACCGCCGGCCGGCGAGTCCACACCCGACCGGCTGCTGCTGCGCTACCTGGCCGCGTTCGGCCCGGGCACGGTGGCCGACTGCCGCCAGTGGTCGGGGCTGACCGGGCTGGGCGAGGTCGCCGAGCGCCTCCGGCCGCGGCTGGTCACCTTTCGCGACAAGCGCGGCCGGGAGCTGTTCGACCTGCCCGACGCGCCCCGGCCCGACCCGGGCACCCCCGCGCCGGTCCGTTTCCTGTACGACTTCGACAACCTGCTGCTGTCCCACGACGACCGCACCCGGGTGGTCGACGTCGACTACACCGCCCAGGGCTTCGGCCACGACCTCCCCGAGCAGCCCCGTTCGCTGCTGGTCGACGGCTTCGTCGCCGCCACGTGGAAGCCGGTGATCGACAAGCAGCGGGCGGTGCTCACCATCCGCCCGTTCCGCCCGCTGACCTCCGCCGAGCGCGCCGACGTCGAGGCCGAGGGCGCGGCCCTGCTCGCCTTCCTGGCGCCGGGCCGCGCCCACGACCTGGTGCTCACGACAGCGGCTGGCCGCCGGTGACGCCGAGCACCTCGCCGGTCACGTAGCTCGACTCCTGCGAGGCGAAGAAGACGTACGCGGGCGCCAGCTCGGCCGGCTGCCCGGCGCGGCCCATCGGGGTCTGCTCGCCGAACGACTCGACCTTCTCCGCCGGCATGGTCGCCGGGATCAGCGGCGTCCAGATCGGACCGGGGGCGACCGCGTTGACCCGGATGCCCTTCTGCGCCAGGCTCGCGCCGAGCGCCTTGGTGAACGCGACGATGCCCGCCTTGGTGGTGGCGTAGTCCATCAGCTCCGGCGAGGACTGGTAGGCCTGGATCGACGCGGTGTTGATGATGGTCGAGCCGGGGCCCATGTGCTTGACGGCGGCCTTGCTCAGCCAGAACATCGCGTACAGGTTGGTCTTGAGGACCCGGTCGAACTGCTCGGTGGTGATGTCCTGGATGCCGCCGGGCTGGGCCATCTGGTAGGCCGCGTTGTTCACCAGGATGTCGAGGCCGCCCAGGTCGCTGACCGCGCGCTCGACGATGCTCGTGCAGTGCTGCTCGTCGCGGATGTCGCCGGGCACGGTGACCGCCTTGCGACCGGCCTTCTCGATGAGCTGGGCGGTGTCGCGGGCGTCGTCCTCCTCCTCCGGCAGGTACGCGATGAGCACGTCCGCGCCCTCGCGGGCGAACGCGATGGCGACCGCCCGGCCGATGCCGGAGTCGCCGCCGGTGATGACCGCCCGCTTGCCGGTCAGCCGGCCGCTGCCGCGGTAGCTGTCCTCGCCGTGGTCGGGCTGGTCGTCCATCTGTCCCGTCGTGCCCGGGTGCGGGATCTCGCTGCTCTGCTGCTCGTCGGTCTGCGGGAACTGGTCCTGCGGGTTCTGCTTGCCGTACTGGTCCTCGGGCACGGTTCTGCCTCTCTGCTGCCGCGGGTCGCTGACCGGGGCCGGGTACCCAACGGATCGGCAGTGATGTCGGCGGATCCGTTGTTTGCGCCGCCGAGCCCCGGGAAGGCAGCCCGATGCCTGTGCGCCGGATCATCCTGGACACGGACGTCGCCATGGGCGCGCCCGGGTCCGACATCGACGACGGCTTCGCCCTGGCGTTGTGCGTCGACCTGGCCGACCAGACGCTGGAGCTGGTGACCACGGTCAACGGCAACATCGACGTCGAGACCTCGACCCTGCTGGCCCTGCACCTGCTGGAGCGGCTGGGCAAGACGGAGATCCCGGTGGTCAAGGGCGCCCGCACCCCGCTGCGGCGGCCGCTGCACGACCATCCCGCCCGCGACCGGGTGGCCGACGTGCGGGAGAGCCTGGCCGGGCGCAAGCCCGCGCCGGGACGCGCGGCCACCGCCATCGTGGACCACGTGCTCGCCAACCCGGGCGAGATCACGATCGTGGCGATCGGCCCGCTGACGAACGTGGCGATCGCCCTGTCGCTGGAGCCCGAGCTGGCCACGGCGGTCAAGGAGATCGTCATCATGGGCGGCGCGTTCATGCGCACGACCAGCCAGCTGTCCATGCCGGGCGAGTTCAACATCTGGATCGACCCGGAGGCCGCGGCCATCGTGCTCAACAGCGGAGCGCCGCTGCGGTTCATCGGGCTGGACGTCACCATGCAGGTGGAGCTCGACCGGGCCGACGCCGACCGGCTCATCGCCACCGGGCGTCCCTTCGCGACGTACGCCGGGCAGTGCGCGCACGCCTGGATCGACTACCTGCGGGAGGCGTACCCGGGCAAGGAGTTCCTGACCGCCTCCATGCACGACCCGCTCGCCGTGGCCGTGGTGAGCCGTCCGCACCTGGTGACGTGGCGCCCGGCGCGGGTGGAGGTCGAGGTCACCAGCGACATCACCCGTGGCGTGACCGTGGCCGACCTGCTCGCCTCGCGCCACCCTCCCGAGCCCAACTGCCTGGTGGCCACCGAGGTCGACAGCGCCGCCTTCATCGAGTACTTCCTCAACCATGTCTACTCCCTCTGACCTGCGCGTCGACCCGGCGCGGAAGGGACAACACCATGCCTCGACCCAGATTTCTCGCCGCGGGCGCGCTCGCGCTGGTGGTGCTGGCGGCCGCCGGTTGCGGCGGCGACGACGACTCGGGCGGCGCCTCCGGCGGCAACGTCACGCTGACGTTCGTCAACGCGCAGGACCCCGGCACCTTCGACAAGGTCATCGCGGACTTCGAGAAGGCCAACCCGACCATCAAGGTCAAGCAGCAGGTCGTCCCGTTCGACGACCTCAACTCCACGGTGCAGTCCCGGCTCGGCGCCCGTGACGCCGACATCGACCTGTACGACGTGGACGAGCCGCGGCTGGCGGCGTTCGCCTCGCGCGGTTTCCTGGAGCCGCTCGACGACCTCAAGGCCCAGGCCGAGGGCAAGATCGACCCCAACGCCCTGAAGATCACGACCTTCGACGGCAAGCAGTACGCGATGCCGCGGTGGACCTCGACCCAGCTGCTCTACTACAACAAGGCGCTGCTGTCCAAGGCCGGCGTCAAGGCGCCCAGCAGCGACCCCGCCGCCCCGATCACCTGGGAGCAGGTGACCGCCGACGGCAAGAAGGCACAGTCCTCGGGCGCCAAGAACGGGCTGATCTTCGACCAGGTCGACCGCTACTACCAGCTGCAGCCGCTCGCGGAGTCGCTCGGCGGCGGTCCCGGCCTGACCGGCGACAAGATGATCCAGCCGGACGTGACCAACCCGGGCTGGACCGCGGCCTTCACCTGGTACCACGACATTTTCGCCAACGGCGTGGCGCCCCGGGGCATCGACCCGGAGCAGACCCCCGGCCTGTTCGGCACCGGCGCCACCGCGTTCTTCGCCGGCGGCCCGTGGAACGCCGCCGCCTTCGACAAGGAGAAGGGCGTCGACTACGGCGTCGCGCCGTTCCCCAAGTTCGCGCAGGGCAAGCCGGCCACCTCGACCGACTCGTGGTCGACCGGCGTCAGCCCGTTCTCGGACAGCAAGGACGCGGCGAAGAAGTTCCTCAGCTACATGACGATCGACGCGGCCGGCGCCACGGCGACGACCAGCAACAACATCCCGGTCCAGAAGGACGCCTTCCAGACGTACCTCAAGACCCTGGGCGCCAAGGGCGCGCGCTACCAGCAGATCGCGGACATCATCGAGCACTCGCTCGCGAACACCGCGGTGTCCCGGCCGATCACGACCGGGTTCGTCGACTTCGAGTCGGTGATGAACAAGGCGTTCGCCGACATCCGCAACGGCACCGACGCGACGACCCGGCTCACCCAGGCCGGCGAGGAGCTCACCCGGGCCCTGGCCAAGTACGACAAGTAGGACTCGTGACCACCCCCACGACGACCCGCCGGCGCCGGCTCGGCGATCTGCCGATCGCGCTGACGTTCCTGCTGCCGGCCCTGCTGGCCGCGGTGCTGCTGCGGCTCTGGCCCACCGTGCGAGCGGTGTGGGACAGCCTGCGCAGCACCGCGCTCGGCGTCGAGCCCACGCACTGGGTGGGCGCCGAGCAGTTCCGCGCGCTGCTCGACGACCCCGCCTTCGTCAACTCGCTGAAGATCACCCTGCTGTTCGGCATCATCGTCAACCCGCTGCAGATCGCGGTGGCGCTCGCGCTCGCCGTGATCTTCAACGAGCGGATCCGCGGCGTCGGGCTGATGCGCACGCTGGTGTTCCTGCCCGTCGCCATCCCGCAGAGCGTGTCGGCGGTGATCTGGGCCGTCGCGTTCCGCCCGGACGGGCCGCTCAACGGCGTGCTGGCCCGGCTGGGCATCGCGCCGCAGGGCTTCCTCACCTCGCCCGGCCAGGCGCTGGCCTCGATCATCGTGGTCGTCTCCTGGATCGGCGTGGGCTATTGGATGATGTTCCTGGTCGCCGGCCTCAAGGAGATCGACCCCACCCTGTACGAGGCGGCGGCGCTCGACGGCGCCGGCCGGTGGGCCCGGTTCCGCCACGTGACGGTCCCGCAGCTGCGCCGGCAGATCGCCTTCGTACTGGTGGCCGACACCATCTCCAACCTGCTGGTGTTCGCGCCGGTGCACATCCTGACCGGCGGCGGGCCGAACGGGCGCACCAACCTGATCATGAACGACGTGTTCGAGCGGGCCTACGTGCGGGCGGACGCGGGCGCCGCGGCCGCCGGCACGGTGATCGTCGCGCTGATCGCGCTGGTCATCGTCCTGTTGCAGTTCCGGCTGCTGTCGAAAGGAAGTGACTAGTGTCCACCCAGACGCGTCAGCGGCCGGCCACCGCCGGGCCACCCGCGCCGCCCGCGCCGCGCCGCAAGCCGTCCCGCCGGATCGGCACGGTGCTGCTCGGCTCGGTCATCGCCGTGCTGTTCGTCCTTCCGCTGTGGTGGGCCGCGGTCAGCGCGCTGCGGCCGCAGCGGGAGACGTTCGCGACCATCTCGCCGGTGTCGCTGTGGACGTTGCTGCCCCGCAGCCTCGACCTCGGCAACTTCGCCCGGCTGTTCGACGCCGAGTTCGGCCGCGCGCTGCTCAACTCGACGATCGTCACGGTGCTGACGCTCGTCGCCGGCCTGGCCATCTGCGCGACCGCCGCGTTCGCGCTGGCCGTCCTGCAGTTCCCGGGGCGCGGGGTCATCTTCGCCGTGATGGTGGTGTCGTTCCTCATCCCGTTCGACGCGATCGCCATCCCCCTGATGTCGATCTTCCGCGACGCGCGGCTGGAGAACACGTACCTGGCCCTGGTCCTGCCCGGCGTAGGTAACGGGTTCGCGGTGTTCCTGCTCCGCGGCTTCTTCCAGGGCGTGCCGTACGACCTGGCGGAGGCGGCACGGGTCGAGGGGCTCGGCTGGTGGGGGGTCTTCTGGCGGATCTACCTGCCGTTGTCGCGGCCCGCGCTGATCGGGGCCGGGCTGATCCTGTTCGTGTTCCAGTGGCAGGCCTACCTGTGGCCGCTGCTGATCGCGCCGGATCCGAACATGACGGTCGCGCCCGTGGCGATCGCCCAGTTCGCGGGTCAGCAGGGGGTGGACTTCGGGGCCATCTTCGCCGGAACCGTGCTGACCGCCCTCGTGCCGCTGCTGATCCTGCTGTTCTTCCAGCGGTACTTCACGCAGTCGGTGTCGTCCTCGGGCGTCAAGGGCTGACCAGATAGGCGCCGGCCACCAGGCCGCGCAGCGGTTCGAACAGCGGCTCCGGAGCCGCGAGCACGTCCCCGCTGCGCGGCCAGGTGCCCCCGGACCGGCCGCTCAGGTCGCCGACCACTCCCCCGGCCTCCAGCACCAGCAGCACGCCGGCCGCGCAGTCCCAGGGCTGCAGGCCCGGCAGCCACGCCGCGTCCGCCCGGCCCGTGGCCACCCGCGCGAGCGCGGCCGCCGCACTCCCGCCGCGGCGCAGGTCGCGCACCCGCGGCGCCAGCGCGGCGACCATGTCGCCCGCCTGCAGGCGCTGCTCGGGACGGCCCAGGTTCACCTCGACGAGCGTCCGCGACAGATCGTCGTGGGCGGGCATCCGGGCACGGGCCCCGGCGCTGCGCGTGCCGCCGCGAAGCCGCGCCTCGGTGATCCGGTCGAGCATCGGCTCGGCCACCACCCCGGCCAGCAGCCGGCCGCCGGACGCCTCGCAGGCGGCGACGCTGACCGACCAGTCCGACCGGCCGTACAGATAGCTCGTGGTGCCGTCGATCGGATCGACCAGCCACCGGACGTCCGAGCGGCCGGCGGCCGCGCCCTGCTCCTCGCCGAGCACCGCGTCGTCGGGCCGCAACTGCGCCAGCACCTCGCGGATGGCGCCCTCCGCGTCGCGGTCGGCCTGGCTCACGAGGTCCGCCGGTCCGGCCTTCTCCTCGACCAGCAGCCGGTCCGCTCGGGCCCGCCAGCCGAGGGCCACCCGGGCGCCGGCCTGCGCCGCCCGCACGGCGACGCCGAGCAGGTCGTCGAGCTCGGTGTCACGCACGGGCCGACCCGCGCCCGTGCAGCAGGGTCCAGGTCTCGCGGCCCAGCGTGGCGCGCGCGATCGGCGCCAGCGCGGCGCCCAGCCGGGAGCGCAGGCGGTCGCCGAGGGCTCCCATCGTCTGCAGGCAGCCCGCGACGCACCGCACGTACGCGGCCGTCACCACCACCCACGGCAGCGCTGCGACCAGCGGCGCCGGCGTCTGCCGCCACAGGACGCCGGCCAGGACGACCGCGCCGGCCGCCACGACGGCGAGACGGGCACGCCCGGCCGCGACGACCCCGAGCGTCGCGAGCCCGCCGGTCACCGCGATCACCGCGGCCTCGGTAACGGACGTGTCCCCGGTCAGCAGGCGGCCGGTGACCGCGGCCGCCGCGCCGGCGACGACGGCCGCCAGGTTCCACGGGGCCGTCAGCGCGGTGCGTCCGCGCAGGGCGCTCCAGCCCGTGGCCGGCCCGTCCGCCGGCCCGCTGAGGTGCCGGGCGTCCGCCCGCGCGGGCATCCAGCGGACCAGTGCCAGCAGGTGCTCGCGGGCGTGCCCGGCCTCGCACGACCAGCCGAGCCGGCCGTCGCGCAGCCGGGCGAACGCGGTCGCCTCGATCGCCCACCGGCTCGTCACGAACGCGACGCCGTACGCCCAGAGCGTCACACCGGCCGCCACCCCCGCCATCGGATGACGGGAGAGGGCGACCACCAGCGCCAGACCGGTCAGGCCGCGGACGACGTAACCGGCGCCCACGACGATCCAGAGCAGGACCAGGGCCGGCCGCACCGGCGCGGGCACCTCGCCGGATCGGCCCGTGGCCGCGGCGCGCAGGGCCTCGTACGCGACGGCCACCCCGAAGACGCCCAGCACCAGCCACACCACGAAAGCGCCCAGGTGCAGCCCCGGCAGCAGCAGCGCCAGCGCCGCGGCCAGCAGCAGCCGCGCGACGGCGACGGCGACGCTCGCGGCGACGTGCTCGCGCGCCCGGCCGAGCGGCCCGGGCAGGCGGCCGCGGTCGGCCTCGGCGGGATGGCGCTGGTCGGCGGCGAAGCCCCGGATGTCGTTCCACTGGTAGCGCGCCGGATAGACCAGCAGCTCCAGCACCACCAGCACCACGGCGGCGCGCAGGACCGTCGACGCCGGCACCCCGCCCGCGGCGAGCGCCGCCAGCGCGAAGGTCAGCGGCATCAGCACCGCCTTGAACAGATCCTTCGGCCGGGGCATGAGCAGATAGCCGAGCAGGCTGCGGGAGGAACGTGCCGGCGGGGCCGCCGAGGGCTCGGCCGGTGGGCCGGCAGGCATCCGCGCGGTGTCCGTCCGGGTCGCCACGGCGGGCGCTGTGGTGGTCATGGCGCAGCCTTCCCACCGGCCGGGCCGTCAAACAAGCAGCTCGGTCGCCAGGTAGTCGCAGATGGTGGCGGCGGGGCCGTACATCTCGAGGTCGTGCAGCGCGCACTCGAGCATGGCGGCGAACGCGGGATCGTCGGCCAGCGGGCCGAACAGGCGGCGCTCCGCCAACAGCGGTCGCGGGTCGTTGCCACCGGCCCGGGCCCGGGCCTGCAGGACGTCCGCGAGGCGGTCGCGCACCTCGATCGGGGCGCCGTTGAGGTCGTACCCGCGCAGGTAGCAGAACCAGGCGGCGACCGCGAGGCTGAGCAGCAGCGCGGGCCGGTCGTCGCGGCGGGCGTGCGCCAGCGTGGGCAGCAGGTAGGCGGGCATCTTGGTGGAGCCCCGCCCGCACAGCCGGGCCAGCTGGTCGCTGATCATCGGGTTGGCGAAGCGCCTCAGCACGGTGCGCTGGTAGGCGTCCAGGTCGATGCCGGGCACCTCGGGCAGTAGCGGCGCGATCTCCTCGCGCATCAGCACGGCGAGGTAGTCGGCGATGACGGGGTTGGCCATGGCCTCGCTGCTGGTGCCGTACTCGCCGGTCAGCGCGCCGAGGTAGCCCAGCGCGCTGTGGCCGGCGTTGAGCAACCGCGTCTTCATCAGCTTGTACGGCGTCACGTCGGGCACGAACTGCACGCCCACCCGTTCCAGCGGGGGCCGGCCGGCGCGGAAGTCGTCCTCCACCACCCACTGGCGGAACGGCTCGGCCACGACCGGGCAGCGGTCGGCCACCCCGAAACGGCCGGCGACCAGGTCGCGGGCGGCGCCGTCGGTGGCCGGGGTGATGCGGTCGACCATGCCGGCCGGGAAGGAGACGTGCGCCTCGATCCACGCCGCCAGCGACCGGTCGCGCAGCCCGGCGAGGCCGAGCACGGTGGCGCGGGCGGCCGCGCCGTTGTCCGGCAGGTTGTCGCACGAGAGCACGGTGAGCCCGGGCGCGTCGCGGCGGCGGCGCCGGTCCAGCGCCTCGACCAGATAGCCCGCGGCTGTCGTGGGCGTCGCCGGGTGCGCGAGGTCCGCGAGGACGGCGGGGTGGTCGCTGCGGTGGTAGCCGTCGCCGGTGATCGTGAGCGTGACGATCCGGACCCGCGGGTCGGCCAGGATGCGCAGCACGGCCTCCGGGTCGTCCGGCGCGTACCGATAGCCGACCATGGACCCGACGACGCGTGCGGTGTCGCCGTGCTCGTCGCGCTCGACCACGGTGAACAGGCAGTCCTGCGGCAGCAGCGCGTCGCGCATCCGTGCCGAGCGCAGGCCGACGCCGACCACGCCCCATCCGGTGTCGCCCGTGCGGGCCAGGTCGTCGAGGTAGACGGCCTGGTGCGCCCGGTGGAAGCCGCCGACTCCCAGGTGGACCACGGCGGGGGTGAGCGCGGTCCGGTCGTAGGCGGGAACGTCGAGCCGGTCGGCGAGGGAGGCGACGGTCCGGTTGGTGAGGGGTATGGAGTGCACGGCTGGGCCCTTCGACTCCCGCGCACGGCGGCATCGCCCGGTGGTGACCGGGCATCCGGTGATCGTCGGCCGCCGAGCGCGGTCAGATGGAAGGCAGTCGGGTTGGGACTGCGCCGCGATCGGGCCGCGCTGCGGCCGCCGAGAGCGGTCTCGACGCTTGCCCAGCGAATCCGCGCTCAAACAACGGGTTTCGCGACCCGGCGGCCACTGTGGATCAGTTGAGCCCGCGGCGGCCCGCGACGAGCTTCTCCGACTCGCCGGCGGGCAGCAACGGGCCCAGCCCGCCGACGATCGCGACCTGCCGGACCAGCGGTTGCAGCTCCACGGCGGTGACGGCCACCCCGCGGACGCGTCCGGCGTCGTACGCGGCGAGCAGGGCGGCGACCCCGGCCGCGGCGAGCAGCGGCACCGCGCCCAGGTGGACGGCCACCTCGGAGCCCGCGGGCGCCCGGCTGACCAGCCGCACCAGGTCGCGGCGCAGCCGGTCGGCGTTGTCCCGGTCCACCTCGCCGGCGACCAGGACCAGCAGCGGGCCGGCGGCCGACCGGCGCACGGTGAGGATCGGTCCGGAGCCGGGCACGTCGGCCGTCTCCGCGTGCCGCGGCGGCGCCTCGTCGGTCAGCATCGCCGTGCGCAGCCACTCCAGCGTGCGGCCCAGCAGCCGCGACACGTGCATCTGCGAGATGCCCAGGTCGGCGGCGATCTCCAGCTGGGTGCGGTTGCCGTAGAAGCGCTCCAGCAGGATGCGCCGCTCGCGGGCGGGCAGCTGGTCGATCAGCCGGCGCACCGTCACCTGGTCGGCGACGAGCTCGAGGTCGCCGTCGGCCGACCCGAGCAGGTCGCCCAGCACGCCGCCGGACTCCGAGACGGGCAGGCTCAGCGAGACCGGCCGGTATCCGGCGCGCGACAGCAGCGCCTCCTCGACGTCCGCCGCGCTGACCAGGCACCGGACCGCCACCTCGGTGCGGGTCGGCGGGCGTCCCAGCTCGGCGGTCAGCGCGTCGATGGCCTGCGAGACCACGCGGGACAGGTCCTGGAGCCGGCGCGGCACCTGCATGCCCCAGCTGTGGTCGCGGAAGTACCGCTTGAGCTCGCCGACGATGGTGCTCAGCGCGTACGCGGTGAACGAGCCGCGCTCGGGGTCGTAGCGGTCGACCGCCTTGATCAGCCCGAGCCGCGCGACCTGCTCGAGGTCGTCGGACGGCTCCCGGAAGTAGCGGTAGCGCGCGGCCAGGCGGCCGGCGAACGGCAGCAGCCTGCGGATGACGTCGTCACGCAGCCGGGCCGCCTGGGCCGGGGACAGCCCGGCACGGTCACGGACGTACTGCTCGGCGACCTCGTCGAGGTCGTCGGAGATGTCGACGGGACCGATCGTCGCCGACGTGCGGCCGTTACGGCTCGGGTGACCACTGTGGTCCATGGGCATGCGTCATCTCCGTGACATCAGCTCCGCGGACACAGGGCGGATCGGTCAGATGCGCCAAGTCTAGCCACGATCGGGGTTTTGTCGACTTTCGACCGAAGGGTTTGAAACGTGTGGCATCGGGGATGCGCACTGGTCACGCCTTCGGGAAGGGGCCGCCGTGCCGGTCGACCAGCTGGCCTTGTCGCTGACCCTGCAGAGCCTGTTGCGGGTGGTCGATCTGCCGGCCGCCACCGACGGCGCCGCGCTCATCGGGCACCTCAACCGGGTGCTCGACGCGACCCAGGACGTCCTGCAGATCGACGGCGCCGGGCTGCTGCTGCGCGACGGGAACAACGGTCTGCGGATGGTGGGAGCCTCCGACGCCGCCGGCGCCGCGCTGGAACAGGGACAGCTCGAGGTCGACCAGGGGCCGGCCATCGACTGCGTCGCCACGGGCGCCGTCGTCGCGGTGACCGACCTCGCCGAATCCGACTATGCCGATCTGTGGGCGTGGCTCGAGGCGCGGAACGCGGACGGGAACGGGCCCGGAGTGCGGGCGGTCCTGTCCGCTCCGGTGCGGGTGGCGGGCGACGTCGTCGGCACGCTGAACGCGTTACGGTCGCGCAGCGGGCGCTGGTCGGCCGACGAGGTGCGGGCGGTGGAGGCGTACGGGGGCCTGATCGGGGTGTTGCTGCGGCTCCAGGCGGGAACAGCGGACGAGATGATCCGCGCAGGACGACCGCCCGAGCACAGTTAGGGATCCGCTCCGATGGCTCCTATCGATCCTCAGATGCTGGCGAGCAGCCTGCAAGGGCTCGGAAAGGCCTCCCGGCACGACGTCAGCGCCGCGGTCGGCGAGGCGGTGAGGGCCTGCGCCGACCTGTTCCCGGTGACCGGCAGCGGCCTGATGATCGCCGACGAGCAGAGCACGCTGCACTACGTCGCCGCCAGCGACGACCGCGGCCGCATCCTGGAGAGCGTGCAGAGCGAGACCGGGACCGGTCCGTGCGTGGAGGCGTTCGTCATCAACGACGTCGTCGTCGCGGCCGACCTGCGCGCGGAACCCCGCTGGCCGGAGGTGGCGCCGACGCTGGCCCGGCACGGTGTGCTGTCGGTTCTGGGCTGTCCGCTGCGGCTGGGTGGCACGCCGGTCGGCACGCTGGACGTCTATCTGGACAAGCCGCACCACTGGGACGAGTCCGAGCGCACCGCGCTGGTCAGCTACGGCGACGTCATCGAGGCCACGCTGAGCACGGCCCTGGCCGCCCACCGTGCCGGCGAGCTGGCCGACCAGCTGCAGTACGCCCTGGACTACCGCGTGGTGATCGAACGGGCCGTCGGCTATCTGATGGCGCAGCACCGCACGGACTCGGTCACCGCGTTCAACGTGCTGCGTCGGGCCGCCCGCGACCAGCGGCGCAAGGTCGCCGAGGTGGCTCAGGAGCTGCTCGACACCGGCACGATCACCCGGCGCTGAGCGGCCGGTCCGGCAGGGCCGCCGCGAGCTGCTCCCAGGCGTCGATCATCAGGGTCACGCCGGCCTGTTCGAGGGCACTCCGGCGGGCGTCCCGTTCGCCGGGCGGCACGAAGACGAGGTTGCCCACGGTGGCGATGCCCGCGGCGACGGCCGACTGCGCGCCGGGCAGCGAGTCCTCCACCGCGATCGCCTGCCCCGGCGCGACGCCGAGCTGGTCCAGGGCGTACCGGTAGATCGCCGGGTCGGGCTTGCTGGTGGGCCGGGGCAGCGAGTCCTCGGCGCTGAACCGCCGCCCGGGCGGGACGAGCGCGTCCAGGCCGGTGGCGCGGAAGCACTCGTCCAGACGGGTGAGGGCGCTGGAGCTGACCGCCGCGAGCTCGTAGCGGTCCGCGAACCGGCGCAGCGGCCCGAGCACCGCCGGGTCGGGGCGCAGCACCCGGCCGAGGTGCTCGGAGACGACCTTCTTCTCCTCGGCGACCCAGTCCTCGAGCACCTCGGCGCCGACCGCGACGCCGTGCTCGGCGGCGAGATCGACCGCCGTGGTGCGGAAGTTCTTGCCGGTCGTCGCGAGCCGCAGCTGGTCGGCGGTGTACCGGCGCGCGATGCCCAGCGAGGCGAGGAAGCGGTTGGTCACGTCGGCCGAGGCGACGAACGCCGGCTCCTCGGAGGGAAACAGGTTGCCGTCGGCGTCCAGGAGCAGCACGCGGGCGTCCCCGGTGGTGGGAGGTCGGATCACGGGCACCGCCTACCCACCGCACCGGGGACTACACCGTCGCAGGTCAGCGCGGGACGACCTTCTCGACCGCCCACTGGCGCCAGGTGTCGAGGTGGTGCTGCACCTGGGCGAGCTGGTCGGCGACCGGGCCCGGCCCGGTGGAGCCGGGCGTGGTGCGGGCGGCCAGCGCCGACTCGACCGAGAGCACCTGCCGCACGGACGGGTCGAGGTGCTCGCTGACCTGGGTGAGGTCGTCGTCGGTGAGGTCCTCGAGCTCGCACTCGCGCACCGAGCAGAGCGCGACCAGCTTGCCGGTGATCTCGTGCGCGTCGCGGAACGGGACGCCCTTGCGGACCAGCCAGTCGGCGACCTCGGTGGCCAGCGAGAAGCCGACCGGCGCCGCCGCGGTGAGGCGATCCACCCGTACGGTCATGGTCGACACCATGCCGGCGAGCGCGGGCAGCAGCAGCTCCAGCGTCTCGATCGCGTCGAAGACCGGCTCCTTGTCCTCCTGCATGTCGCGGTCGTAGGTCAGCGGCAGGCCCTTGAGCATGGTCAGCACCGTGACGAGCCCGCCGATCAGCCGGCCGCTCTTGCCGCGGGCCAGCTCGGCGATGTCCGCGTTCTTCTTCTGCGGCATGATCGACGACCCGGTGGCGAAGGCGTCGTCGAGCTCCACCCAGCCGAACTCGGTGGAGGTCCAGAGCACCACCTCCTCGCCGAGACGGGACAGGTGCACGCCGATCAGCGCGGTGATGAACAGGAACTCGGCCACGAAGTCGCGGTCGGCGACGGCGTCCATCGAGTTCGGGGCGGGGGCGCTGAAGCCCAGCTCCTTGGCGACGGCGGCCGGGTCGAGCGGCAGCGACGAGCCGGCCAGCGCGCCGCTGCCCAGCGGCGAGACGGCCGTGCGGGCGTCCCAGTCGCGCAGCCGGTCGAGGTCGCGCAGCAGCGGCTGCACGTGGGCCAGCAGCCAGTGGCCGAACGTGACCGGCTGGGCGTGCTGCACGTGGGTCAGGCCGGGCGCGGGCGTGCCGACGTTGCGGGCCGCCTGCTCGGTGAGCGCGTCGGCCAGCTCGACCAGCGCCACGGCCACGCCGCGGGCGTGGTCGCGCAGATAGAGCCGCAGGTCGGTGGCGACCTGGTCGTTGCGGGACCGGCCGGCGCGCAGCTTGCCGCCGAGCGCGCCGAGCCGTTCCAGCAGCCCGCGCTCAAGGGCGGTGTGCACGTCCTCGTCGTCGATCGTGGGCCGGAACTCGCCGGAGGCGCAGGCCGCCTCCAGGTCGTCGAGCGCGGCCAGCATCTGGCCCAGCTCGTCGGGGTCGAGCAGCCCGGCGGCCGCGAGCACCCGGGCGTGGGCGCGCGAGCCGGCGATGTCGTACGGGGCGAGGCGCCAGTCGAACTGCACGCTCACCGAGAGACGGGCCAGGGCGTCGGCGGGGCCGCCGGCGAACCGGCCGCCCCACAGGGAAGTTTTCTCAGTCATCGGGTGTCAGTCTGCCAGCCGCGCGTCGCGGGCCGACGCCATCCGTGACGGCAGGCCCCAGAGCTGCACGAAGCCCTTGGCGAGGGTCTGGTCGAACGTGTCGCCGGTGTCGTAGGTGGCCATGCCGAAGTCGTACAGGCTCGCCTCCGACCGGCGGCCGGTGACGGTGGCGCGGCCGCCGTGCAGCACGAGGCGGACCTCGCCCGAGACGTGCTTCTGGCTGTCGGCGATGAACGCGTCCAGCGCGTGCTTGAGCGGCGAGAACCACAGGCCGTCGTAGACGAGCTCGCCCCAGCGCTGGTCGACCGACCGCTTGAAGCGGGCCAGGTCGCGCTCGACGGTGACGTTCTCCAGCTCCTGGTGGGCGGCGATCAGCGCGATCGCGCCCGGGGCCTCGTACACCTCCCGGCTCTTGATGCCCACGAGGCGGTCCTCGACCATGTCGAGGCGCCCGACGCCCTGCGCCCCGGCCCGCCGGTTCAGCTCGGTGATCGCCTGCAGCGGGGTGACGGTCTCGCCGTCGATCGCGACCGGGTTGCCCTGGTCGAACGTGATGACCAGCTCGTCGGGGTCGCGGCCGGCCGACGGGTCCTGGGTGTAGGAGTAGATGTCCTCGATCGGCGCGTTCCAGATGTCCTCGAGGAAGCCGGTCTCCACCGCGCGGCCCCACAGGTTCTGGTCGATCGAGTACGGCGACTTGTGCGACACGTCGATCGGCAGGCCCTTCTCCTCCGCGAGGGCGATCGCCTTGTCCCGGGTCCACGCGAAGTCGCGGGCCGGCGCGATCACCTTCAGGTCGGGGGCGAGCGCGCCGATGCCCACCTCGAAGCGGACCTGGTCGTTGCCCTTGCCGGTGCAGCCGTGCGAGACGACCGTGCCGCCGTGCCGCCGGGCCGCCTCGACCAGGTGGCGCACGATCAGCGGCCGGCTGAGCGCCGAGACCAGCGGGTAGCGGTCCATGTAGAGGGCGTTGGCGCGCAGCGCGGGCAGGCAGAAGTCCGCGGCGAACTCGTCGCGGGCGTCCACCACGATGCTCTCGGCGGCCCCGCAGTCGAGCGCGCGCTGCCGGACGACCTCCATGTCCTCGCCGCCCTGCCCGACGTCGAGCGCGACCGCGATGACCTCACCGCCGACCTGGTCGGCCAGGTACGGGATGGCGACGGAGGTGTCGAGCCCTCCGGAATAGGCAAGGACGACCCGCTCGCTCACGGGGTGCTCCCTTCGAAGCTGTCGGAGTGGTGCCCGGCCCAGTCGGCGAGCTTCGCCGCGAGGGCCTGGCCACCGGTGACGTCGCGGGCCACGACGAGGATCGTGTCGTCGCCGGCGATCGTGCCGACGACGTCGGTGAGGCCGGCGCGGTCGAGCGCGCTGGCCAGGAAGTGCGCGGCGCCCGGCGGGGTGCGCAGCACGGCGATGTTGCCGCTGGAGTCCACGCCGGTGAGCAGCTCGCGCAGCAGCCGCAGCAGGCGCGCCGGGCCCTGCGCGGTGGTCTCGCGCAGGGGGCGCTTGCCGTCCTCCGGGATCAGGTAGGCGCCGCTCACCTTGACCGCGCCGAGTTCCTCGAGGTCGCGGGAGAGGGTGGCCTGGGTCACCACCACGTCCCAGCCGGCGAGTTTCTCGGCCAGCTCGGTCTGGGATCGGATCTCCTGATCGCGGATCAGTTCGACGATCCGGGCGTGCCGTCCGGCCCGGGTCACCGGCCCTGTCATGCCGGACTCGCCCCCAGGAGCCAGGCGAGCAGCGCCTTCTGCGCGTGCAGCCGGTTCTCGGCCTGGTCGAAGACCGCGCTCTGCGGGCCGTCCATGACCTCGTCGGTGATCTCCTCGCCGCGGTGGGCGGGCAAGCAGTGCAGCACGATCGCGTCGCCCGCGGCCGCGCCCAGCAGCTTGTCGTCGACCTGATAGGGCCGGAACGGGGTGAGCCGGTCGCGCCCGTCGTCCTCCTGTCCCATCGACGTCCACGTGTCGGTGGCCAGCACGTCGACGCCGTCGGCCGCCTCGTACGGATCGCGCAGCACCTCGACCGAGCCGCCGGTCCAGGCGGCGATCTCGGCGGCCCGTGACACCACGGCCGGGGCGGGGTCGAACCCGGACGGACCCGCCACCCGGACGTGCATGCCCGCGGTCGCTCCCGCGAGCAGGTAGGAGTGCGCCATGTTGTTGGCCGCGTCGCCCACGTACGCGAGCTTGCGGCCGGCCGTCGTCCCCAGCCGTTCACGGATCGTGAGCAGGTCGGCCAGCAGCTGGCAGGGATGGAAGCCGTCGGTCAGCGCGTTGATCACCGGGATGTTGACGCCGGAGGCGAGCTCGGTGAGCCGCTCGTCGCCGGTGGTCCGGAAGACCATGGCGGACACGTAGCGGGACACCACCCGGCCGGCGTCGCGCAGCGACTCCCCGCGCCCGAAGTGGGTGGCCTGCGTGTCCACGATCAGCGGCTGGCCGCCCAGCTCGGCGATGCCCGCCTCGAACGACAGCCGGGTGCGCAGGCTGACCTTGTCGAAGAACACGGCGACCGAGCGGGGGCCGGTCAGCGGCTGGTACTTGAACCGGTCCGCCTTCATCTCGGCGGCCAGGTCGAGGACGGCGTTCTGCTCGTCCGGCGTCAGGTCGTCGTCGCGCAGGAAGTGCCTGGTCACAGCGCACCGCCCAGCGCGGCGACGAGCGCGTCGGCCTGCTCGGCGCTGACGATCAGCGGTGGGGCGAGCCGGATGACGTCGGGCTGCGGGGCGTTCACGAGGAACCCGGCCTCCTTGAGAGCGGCGGCGACGCGGGCGGCCTCGGGCTCGGCGAGCACGACGCCCAGCAGCAGCCCGGCGCCGCGCACGCCCTTGACGAGGGGGTGGCCGAGGCCTTCGATGCCGCGGCGCAGCTGCTCACCGACCCGCTTGACGTGGTCGAGCAGGCCCTCGCCGGCGATCGTGCGGATCACCGCGAGCCCGGCGGCGCAGGCGATCGGGTTGCCGCCGAACGTGGTGCCGTGCGAGCCGGGGGTGAACAGCTCGGCGGCCGGGCCGAACGCGAGGCAGGCGCCGATCGGCAGGCCGCCGCCGAGGCCCTTGGCCAGCGTGATGACGTCGGGCTCGACGCCTTCGCTCTGGTGGTGGAACCAGTGACCCGTACGGCCGACGCCCGTCTGCACCTCGTCGAGCACCAGGAGGGCGCCGTGGGCCGTGCAGATCTCCCGGACGCCCGCGAGGTAGCCGGGCGGCGGCACGACGACGCCGTTCTCCCCCTGGATCGGCTCGAGGATGACCATGGCCGTCCGGTCGGTGACGGCGTCGCGCATCGCGTCGAGGGAGCCGAAGTCGACGTGCGTCACGTCGCCCGGCAGCGGCCGGAACGGGTCCGCCTTGGCCGGCTGGCCGGTCAGCGCGAGCGCGCCCATCGTGCGCCCGTGGAAGCCGCCGTGGGCGGCGACGACGTGCGTGCGCCCGGTCAGGCGCGAGATCTTGAAGGCGGCCTCGTTGGCCTCGGCCCCGGAGTTGGTGAACACGACCCGCCCGGCGCGGCCGGCCAGCGCGAGCAGCAGCTCGGCGAGCGCGACCGGCGGCTCGGCGACGTAGAAGTTGGACACGTGGCCCAGCTGCTGCACCTGCTCGGTGACGGCGGCGACCACGGCGGGGTGGGCGTGGCCGAGCGCGTTGACCGCGATGCCGCCGAGGAAGTCGACGTACTGCTTGCCGTCCTCGTCGGTGAGCACCGCGCCCTCGCCTCTGGTGAAGGCGGCCTGCGGGGTGCCGTAGTTGTTCATGCCCGCCTGCTGCCACCGCTCGATGAGCGAGCTCATGCTGGTACCACCATCGTTCCGATTCCTTCCGGGGTGAAGACTTCGAGCAGCGTCGAGTGGGCGACGCGGCCGTCGATCACGTGGGCCGCGGGCACGCCGCCGCGTACCGCTCGCAGGCAGGCCTCCATCTTGGGCACCATGCCGCTCTCCAGCCGCGGCAGCAGCTTCTCGAGCGCGTCCGCGTCGATCTGGCTGGTCAGCGACGTGGTGTCGGGCCAGTCGGTGTAGAGGCCCGGGACGTCGGTGAGCACGACCAGCTTCTGCGCGCCGAGCGCCTCGGCGAGCGCGGCGGCGGCGGTGTCGGCGTTCACGTTGTGCACCACGCCGTCGGCGTCCGGGGCGACGCTCGCGATCACCGGGATGCGGCCCGCGGCGATCAGGTCGTCCACCGCGGACGTGTCGACGCGGTCCACGTCGCCGACGAGCCCGATGTCGACCGGCTCACCGTCGACGAGCGCCCCCCGGCGTACGGCGGTGAACAGGTGGGCGTCCTCGCCGGAGAGCCCGACCGCGAGCGGCCCGTGCCGGTTGATGAGGCCGACCAGCTCGCGCCCGACCTGCCCGGTGAGCACCATCCGCACGACGTCCATGGCCTCGGGCGTGGTGACCCGCAGCCCGCCGCGGAACTCGCTCTCGATGCCGAACCGGTCGAGCATCCGGCTGATCTGCGGCCCGCCGCCGTGCACCACGACCGGGCGGATGCCGGCGTAGCGCAGGAACGCCATGTCGGCCGCGAACGCCTGCTGGAGCTCGGGCTTGATCATGGCGTTGCCGCCGTACTTGACGACGATCGTGGAACCGTGGAAGCGCTCCAGCCAGGGCAGCGCCTCGATGAGGACCTCGGCCTTCTCGCCCGCGTTCACGAGCTGTACGCCGAGTTCTCGTGCACGTACGCGTGCGAGAGGTCGGTGGTCCAGATCGTCGCGTCCAGCTCGCCCTCGCGCAGGTTGACGGTGATCTTCACGTCGCGGCCGCTCAGGTCGACCTTGGAGCGGTCCTCCGCGGCCGCGCCGCCCTTGCAGATCCACACGTCGTTGATCGCCACGTCGACCCGGTCGGGCTCGAAGCGCGCCTGCGTGGTGCCGACCGCGGCCAGGATGCGCCCCCAGTTGGGGTCGTTGCCGAACAGCGCCGTCTTCACCAGGTTGTTGCGGGCGACCGTGCGGCCCACCTCGACCGCGTCGGCCTCGCTGGCCGCGCCGCGCACCTCGATCGCGATGTGCTTGGTCGCGCCCTCGGCGTCGGCGATCAGCTGCTGGGCCAGGTCGTGGCAGACCTCGGTGACCGCGGCGGTCAGCTCCTCCGGGCTCGGCTGCACGTCGGAGGCCCCGCTGGCCAGCAGCAGCACGGTGTCGTTGGTGGACATGCAGCCGTCGGCGTCGATCCGGTCGAACGTCAGCCGGGTGGCCTCGCGCAGCGCCGCGTCGAGCACCTCGTTGCCGGCGCTGGCGTCCGTCGTGATCACCACGAGCATGGTGGCCAGGGCCGGGGCGAGCATGCCCGCGCCCTTGGCGATGCCGCCGACCGACCAGCCGTCCCGCTGGACCACCGCGTTCTTCGCCACGGTGTCGGTCGTCATGATCGCCTCGGCCGCCTGCGCGCCCCCGTCCGCGTGCAGCTTCTTCGCGGCGGCGGCCACCCCGGGCAGCAGCTTGTCCATCGGCAGCAGCTCGCCGATCAGCCCGGTCGAGCAGACCGCCACGTCGCCGGCGCCGATCAGCTGCGGCTTGGGGCCGCCGCGCAGCACGGTCGCGGTGTGCTCGGCGGTGGCGTGCGTGTCGCGGAAGCCCTGGCTGCCGGTACACGCGTTGGCGCCGCCGGAGTTGAGCACGACGGCCCGCACGACGCCGCCCTTGAGCACCTGCTGGCTCCAGAGCACCGGCGCCGCCTTCACCCGGTTGCCGGTGAACACGCCCGCGGCGGTGAAGTCGGGGCCGTCGTTGACGACGAGCGCGACGTCCGGGTTGCCGGAGGCCTTGAGGCCGGCGGCGACGCCCGACGCGCGGAAGCCCTTGGGGTGGGTGACGGTCACGGTGCGACTCCGAACACGGACAGGCCCGTCGTCTCGGGCAGGCCGGACATGAGGTTGGCGCACTGCACGGCCTGGCCGGCGGCGCCCTTGCCGAGGTTGTCGAGCGCGCTGACCACCACGATGCGGCCGGAGTCGACGTCCACGGTCGCCTGCAGGTGGCAGGAGTTGGAGCCGGCGGTCGCGGCGGTGTGCGGCCACGTGTTCTCCGGCAGGACGTGGACGAACGGCTCGTCCGCGTACGCCTGTCGCAGCGTCTCGCGCGGGTCGCCCGCCGCCGCGAAGCGCGCCGTGACGGTCGCCAGGATGCCGCGCGGCATGGGCGCCAGCACGGGCGTCATCGACAGCGACGTCGCCCCGGTCGCCTGCTTGATCTCCGGCACGTGCTGGTGGGCGCCCACCTTGTATGGCGACAGGTCGCCCATGACCTCGCTGCCCAGCAGGTTCACCTTGGCGGAGCGGCCCGCGCCGGAGGTGCCCGAGCTCGCCACCACGACCACGTCGGCCGGGTCGGCCAGCCCCGCGGCGATCAGCGGGGCCAGGGCGAGCGTGATGGTGGCCGCATAACAACCCGTGTTCGCCACCCGGGTCGACGCCTTGATGAGCTCGCGCTGGCCGGGCAGCTCGGGCAGCCCGTAGGTCCAGGTGCCGGCGTGCGCGCCGCCGTAGTACCTCTCCCACAGCGCCGCGTCCTTGAGCCGGAAGTCCGCGCCCAGGTCCACGACCTTCACGCTGTCCGGCAGCTGCGCCGCGAGGGCCGCCGACTGCCCGTGCGGCAGCGCGAGAAACACCAGGTCGGCGTCGCCCAGGCCGGCCGCGTCGGTCGCCGTGAGCGTCAGGTCGAGGCCCGCGAGCTGCGGGTGCACGGCGGTGACGTGCGAGCCGGCCTGCGAGTGCGCCGTGGCTGCCACGAGGTCGAACTCGGGGTGCCCCGCGAGCAGGCGCAGCAACTCGCCGCCCGCATACCCACTGGCTCCCGCTACCGCGACCCGGATTCCCATACCAACCTCCGCATGACTATGCAGAAGACCGTATCAACCCGCCGGGACGCCGGGCAACACCATTCCCCCGCGCGCCGCTATGACCCGCGCGACGGTGATAAGACTGGGCGCATGGCTGACGAGACGATCATTGCTTTGCGGGAAGCCGCCCGGGCGTACGCCGAGGCGGTACGCACCACCCAGCGCTACTTCGACAAGCTCGAGGACACGACGGACCCGTCCGTGGTGGCGGAGTACGCCAACCTGGTGGAGCGCGAGAAGGAGGCCGCGTCGGCCCGGCTCGACGCCATCGTGGCCGCCGGGATCGAGGCGCCGAGCATCGATGAAAGTGATTCTGACAGGTAAGTGAAAAGTTCCGGAACCGGGCCGGGCTCCCGTAACCGGTTCCGGACTGGAAGACTCCCGGTTGTTCATGTTTCGTTGACCGTGCCACCGCGGTCGTGACGACCGGAGGCGCGCGTGCCCGCTGACGTCCCGTACCGGGATACCACCCTGCCTGTCGACCAGCGGGTCGACGACCTGCTCGGGCGGATGACCCTGCCCGAGAAGGTCGGGCAGATGCTCCAGCTGGACGCCCGGGGCGACGTGAAGGAGATCGTCGGCGAGAAGCTGGCGGGCTCGATCCTGCACACCTCGCCGGCGAAGATGCTCGAGGCGATCGACCTAGTCGCCGAGACCCGGCTGCAGATCCCGCTGCTCACCGCCGAGGACTGCATCCACGGCCACTCGTTCTGGCCGGGGGCGACCATCTTCCCGACGCAGCTGGCGATGGCGGCCACCTGGGACGCCGGGCTGATCGAGCGGGTCGCCCGGGTCACCGCCGTCGAGGTGGCGGCCACCGGCATCCACTGGACCTTCTCCCCCGTCCTGTGCATCACCCGTGACCTGCGCTGGGGCCGGGTCGACGAGACGTTCGGCGAGGACCCGTACCTCATCGGCGAGCTCGGCTCCGCGATGGTGCGCGGCTATCAGGGCGGCGGCCTGAGCGACCCCACCGCGATCCTCGCCACGGCCAAGCACTTCGCCGGCTACTCCGAGACCCAGGGCGGCCGCGACGCCAGCGAGGCCGACATCAGCCCGCGCAAGCTGCGCTCCTGGTTCCTGCCGCCGTTCGAGCGGGTCGCCAAGGAGGGCTGCCGGGTGTTCATGCTCGGCTACCAGTCGATGGACGGCGTGCCGATCACCGCCAACCGCTGGCTGCTCAACGACGTGCTCAAGCAGGAGTGGGGCTTCACCGGCACGCTGGTCACCGACTGGGACAACGTCGGGCGCATGGTGTGGGAGCAGAAGGTGTGCGCCGACTACGCCGAGGCCGCGGCGGTGGCCGTACGCGCCGGGAACGACCTGGTCATGGTCACGCCGGGCTTCTTCGAGGGCGCCCAGGAGGCGGTCGAGCGGGGGCTGCTCGCCGAGGAGGAGATCGACTCGGCGGTCCGGCGCATCCTGCGGCTCAAGTTCGAGCTCGGGCTGTTCGAGAACCCGCGCGCGCCCTCCCCGGAGCTGATCGAGACGGTGATCGGCACGCCCGAGCACGCCGAGCTCAACCTCGAGGTGGCCCGCCGCTCGCTGATCCTGCTCAAGAACGACGGGGTGCTGCCGATCGACCCCGCGGGCAGGTTCCGCCGCATCGCCGTGCTCGGCCCCAACGCCGACAACGTCTCCGCCCAGCTCGGTGACTGGGCGGGCAACTCCGGTCAGGTCGACTGGATGCCCGACGGGCACCCGCGCGAGATGACCGAGACCGTGCTCGACGGCTTCCGCGCGGTCGCCCCGCCGAACTGGGTGATCGAGCACGAGCGCGGCGCCGACATCGAGCGCCTGGTGCCCGACCCCGAGGGCGCCACCTATCCCGACGGCCAGCCGCGCCCGCCGATCTCGGTCGGCGCGCCGGTCGACCACCACCTGATCGACCTCGCGCGCGACAAGGCGGTCCGCGCCGACTACGCGGTCGTGGTCGTCGGCGACACGGTGAACCTGACCGGCGAGCACAAGTCGACGGCCACACTGGAGCTGCAGGGCGGCCAGATCGCGCTGCTCGACGCGGTCGCCGCGACCAAGACCCCGATGATCGTGGTGCTGGTCAACTCGAAGCCCAGCGTGCTGCCGCCGTCCGCCCTGGGCGCCGCGGCGATCGTGCAGGCGTTCAACCCCGGCATGCGCGGCGGCCGGGCGATCGCCGAGCTGATCCTGGGCCTGATCGAGCCGAGCGGGCGCCTGCCGCTGTCGGTGGCCCGGCACGTGGGTCAGCAGCCGGTGTACTACAACACGATCCGCGGCCAGCACGGCAGCCGGTACGCCGACCTCACCCAGGACCCGCTGTTCGCGTTCGGCGAGGGGCTGACGTACACCACCCTGACGTACGGGGACCTGACCGTCAGCACGCCGTCGGTGTCCGCCTCCGAGACCGTGCGCGCGACGGTCACGGTCACCAACAGCGGCACCCGCCCGGCGCTGGAGACCGTGCAGGCGTACGTCAGCGACCTCGTCACGTCGGTGACCTGGGCCGGGCGCGAGCTCAAGGCGTACCGGCAGGTCACCGTGCCGCCGGGCGAGAGCGTCACCGTCGAGCTCGAGGTCCCCGCGTCGGCCTGCTCGCTGGTGACCGCCGACGGGCGCCGCGTCGTCGAGCCCGGCGACTTCGAGCTGCTGGTCGGGCCCAGCTCCCGCGAGCGCGACCTGCTGCGCGCCCCGTTCCGGATCGTCAGCCCGTGACCTGGTGCGCGGCCGCCACGGGCCGCAGGGCGAAGCCCAGCCTGCGGTACACCGCCACGGCCGCCACGTTCCAGTAGTCCACGAGCAGCGCGACCCGGGGCCGCCCGGCCAGCAGCTCGCTCGTCACGAAGGCGCAGAGCGTCGCCGCCCGCCCCCGTCCGCGCTGGTCGGGCCGGGTGGCGACGCCCGCGACGAACCCGACGCCCGGCGACGACCAGGCGTCCGCGGCCACCGCCACCAGCGCGCCGCCGGCGTCGCGCAAACCCGCCCAGCGCCGCACGCCCGTGCCGCCCGGCACGGCGTACGAGTCGGGGGCGGCCTCGTCCAGCAGCGCCCTCACCTCGGGCAGCGCGCTGTCGTCGAGCCAGCCCCCGGCGCCCGCGACCGGGGGCACGCGGGTGGTGTCCATCCAGCCGAAGCGGGCGCGCACCTCGACCGTCGGCAGCCGCTCGGCGACCGCGAGGACGAGGTCCTCGGCGCCCACCGGGCGGAAGGTGGGGCCGGCCTCGGGAAGCACGTGCTCGAGCAGCCGCGCGACGGCGTCGGGGTCGCCGTGGATGGCGAGGCGGTCGTGGCGGGACAGGTCGGGGCAGGCCACCGCGGTGGCGCCGGGGCGGGTCCAGACCCGTACGCCCGGCCGGTCGGCGGCCCACATCATGAGCGGGTCGGCTCCGGTCGCGGCGGCGACGTCGTCAAGGCTCGGCACCCGCCCATCCTGCCTGTGGACAACTCGCCGTTCCTGTCGGCCCCGTGCGCTAGATTCCCCGTCGTTCCCTGGGCGGGCGGGGGAGGCGGTGGCCCACCGCACGCCGAGCGCTGATCTTGACACCGGCTGGCATTGTCGTACGCGTGCCGATCATGAACCGCCTCCGTCGCAGCCGCTGGGTCCGCCGCGGCCTGGTCGCCGGCGCCCTCGCCGTCGCGCTGGGCGTGCTGACCTCGGCGGGCGCCGAGCTGTGGACCCGCGGCACCGCGCACGGGCACGTGTACGCCGAGGCGGACGTGCCCGCCGCGCCGGTGGCCCTCGTCCTCGGCGCGCAGGTCTACCCCGGCGGCTCGCCCTCGCCGTTCCTGGCCGCGCGGCTCGACATCGCCAAGCGCCTGCTCGACGCGGGCAAGGTCAGGGCGATCCTGGTGTCGGGCGACCACAGCCGCTGGGAGTACGACGAGCCCGGCGCCATGGAGGTCTACCTGATCGCCCATGGGGTGCCCGCGTCGCGGATCGCGCTCGACTACGCCGGGTTCGACACGTACGACTCGTGCGCCCGCGCCAACCGCATCTTCGGCGTCAAGCAGGCAATTGTCGTCACGCAGAGCTACCACATCGACCGGGCGGTGACGCTCTGCCGCACGCAGGGCATCGACGCGACCGGGGTGGGCGACGACACGGTCCGGATCTACGAACAACCGTGGCGCAACTCGGTCGTACGCGAGCGCGGCGCCGTGCTCAAGGCGGTCGCCGATGTCGTCTCGCACCGCGATCCGGTGTTCCTCGGACGGCAGGAGACCACCGTCCAGGAGGCGCTCGCCGCCCCCTGACCGCACCCGGTGTCGACCTTGGGAGGCAGACTTGCCCATGCGTCGCATCGTTCTCGGTCTCTGTCTGCTCATCGGCCTCCTGGCGGGATGCGCGTCGCCGGGCACCCGGGCGGCCGAGGATGAGGGCGTGCGCTGGGGCACCTCGCAGGCCGATGTGACGGCGGTGCGCCGCATCCCGGGCGAGCCCAGGTCGGTGCGGCTGACCGTGGAGCTGCTCGCGGGCGCCGAGGGCTGCTCCCGGAACCCGGCGATCGGGTACCACACCGAGGAGAACGGCCTGATCTACGCCACCGTGACGCAGGAGACGAGCCGCTCGGACGAGGTGGGCGTCTGCGTCCGGCGCACACCCGGCGAGGTGGTGCTGAGCTCGCGGACGCCGATCGGCTCGCGCCGGCTGGTGCTCAACCAGCAGGCGTGGAAGCCGGTCGCCGACGGCTACGAGCGCTGCTGGCGAGACGATGGGCTGCGACCCGCCGCCGGCCGACCACTGCGACCCGTTCTGGATCAGGCTCACCGTGCAGGGCATGGACGTCTCCCGCCACTCGACCGGCCACAAGGAGGCCTGCGCGGATCCGTGGCTGGTGATGACGGTCCCCGACGACCCCGCCGTGTGCGGCGCCGTGCCGCGCGGCGGCTGCGACGCCACCACCACGACGCGGCGCTACTTCCTGCGCTTCACCGGCGAGGGCTGGGACACCCTGGCCCGCGCGACCGGACCGGGCTGCGCCGGCGCGCCCGCCGAGTTCCCCCGCCGGCTGTGCGAGGGCCTGCCCGCCCCGGGTTGATCGTCCCGGGGAGCGCGTCGAAGGTCATCCGTGACAGGCTGGGGGCGTGACATCGCGACCTCTGCGCAAGATGGGCTTCCTGACGATCGGGCTGTTCGACGCGGGCGACCCGCGGGCCGGGCACGAGTCGACGCTCGAGATCATCAAGCTGGGCGAGGACCTGGGCTTCGACAGCGCCTGGGTGCGGCATCGGCATCTGCAGTACGGGATTTCGTCGCCGGTCGCCGTGCTGGCCGCGGCCTCGCAGCGGACGTCGCGCATCGAGCTCGGCACGGCGGTGATCCCGCTCGGGTGGGAGAACCCGCTGCGCCTCGCGGAGGACCTGGCGACCGTCGACGTGCTCTCCGGCGGCCGGCTCAACCCGGGCATCAGCGTGGGGCCGCCGATGAACTTCGACACGGTCAAGGAAGCGCTCTACCCGGACACCGCCGACGCCGAGGACTTCAGCTACCGGCGGGTCGAGCGGCTGCTCGGCTTCGTGCGCGGCGACAAGGCCAGCGACCTCAGCGGCAAGCAGGGCGTGGTGGAGGAGTTCTCCAGCCGGGTCGAGCCGCACGCCGCGGGCCTGATCGACCGCATGTGGTACGGCGGCGCCAGCCTGCGGTCGGCGCGGTGGGCCGGCGAGCACGGCATGAACTTCCTGACCAGCAGCGTCGTCAAGGCCGAGGAGTCGGAGGACTTCGCCGAGATCCAGCTGTCGCACGTGCGCGCGTTCCGCGAGCTGCACCCGGCCGGCGAGCGCGCCCGGGTGTCGCAGGGCCTCGTGGTCATCCCCACCGATTCGGCGTCGCCGGAGCAGAAGGCCAAGTACGAGGCGTACGTCGAAAAGCGCACGCCCCGCACGAAGGAACCGCAGGGCCCGGCCCGCATGCTGTTCTCCCGCGACTACGTCGGCACGTCGGCCCAGATCGCGGACGAGCTGCAGGCGCACGCCGCGTTCCGGGAGATCGACGAGGTCGCGTTCGCGCTGCCGTTCAGCTTCGAGCACCCCGACTACGTCCAGATCCTCACCGACATGGCCACCACGCTGGGCCCCGCGCTCGGCTGGCGTCCGGCTAGCTGAGGGCCCGTACGCTCACCGGCCGCCCGTCGCCGAGGCCGGCGACCGGGATCAGCGCCGCCGGGCCGCCGGCCATGAGCACCAGCGTCGTGGTGGGGTCCGGCGATCCGGTCTCCTGGCCCGCCATCTGCCGCAGCCGGGCCACGTCAGCGGCCGCGACGGTGACCGTACCGTCCTCGCGGGTGGCCTCGACCTCGCCCAGCGGCCCGTTGAGCACCAGGCACAGCTTCCGGTCGCCGTCGCGCGCGAAGTACGTGTCGGCGTCGCACATGCCGAACACGTTCGGCTCGTCCTGCGTCTCGCCCGAGATCGCGTCGTTCAGCCCGTACACCTCGACCCGGTGCTCGCCCGGCAGCGCGAGCGGGTCACCCACCACCCGCAGGGCGACCGTCGCCCCCGCCACGGCCACCGCGAGAATCCCTGCCGTCCAAGCCCATTTTCGTCGTCTCGACATGGACACGACCCTATGAACCCGGGCGGCGGGCGGGCCTGAGTAGCGCGACTCAGACGGCCTTGGGTAGGCCTAGCTCCACCCTGGATCCGGATGCTGGCCCCAGCGACCGCGCGCCGCCGCGGCCCTAGCGTCGAGGGCATGACGACGATGACGACGACCTCGGCCGCCGTGGCCCTGCACGGGGTCAGCCGGGTGTTCGGACGCGGGTCCTCGGCGGTCCGCGCGGTCGACGACGTGACGCTGGAGTTCCCGCGCGGCGGCTGGACCGCGGTGATGGGCCCGTCCGGCTCCGGCAAGTCCACGCTGCTGCACTGCGCGGCGGGGCTCGAACGGGTCGACACCGGACGCGTGCTGCTCGGCGACACCGACGTGACGGCGGCGAGCGACGCGGACCTGACCGCGCTGCGCCGCACCCGGATCGGGTTCGTGTTCCAGAGCTTCAACCTCATCGGCGCGCTCACCGCCGAGCAGAACGTCGCGCTGCCGCTGCGCCTCGCGGGCCGCCGCCCCTCGAGGTCCACGGTGCGCGCGACGCTCGACGCGGTCGGCCTCGGCGACCGGGCCCGGCACCGGCCGCGCGAGCTCTCCGGCGGCCAGCAGCAGCGGGTGGCGATCGCGCGGGCCATGGTGACCCGGCCCGAGGTGCTGTTCGCCGACGAGCCGACCGGCGCGCTCGACTCCGCCGCCGCCCGCACGGTGCTCGACCTGCTGCGCGCGATGGCCGACGCCGGGCAGAGCATCGTCATGGTCACGCACGACCCCGGAGCGGCCGCCCGCGCCGACTCGGTGGTGTTCCTGCGCGACGGCCGCGTGGTCGACCGGCTCGCCGGCGCCGACGCCCACCTGGTCGCCGACCGCCTCGCCGCGTGGGAGCGCTGACATGCGGGGCCTGAGCCGGGCCGGCCTGGCCGACCGCTGGACGCTGTTCGCGGGCGCGCTGCTCGCGGTCACCCTGGGGGTGGCGCTGGTGCAGTCGTCGCTGCTGCTGCTCGTCACCGCCGCCACCGCCGGCCCGCCGCCCGGGCTGGACGCCGCCGGCCGGATGGAGTTCGCCGACGCCACCTCCGGCGCGGTGGCGATGCTCGGCGTCGTGCTGGGCGGGTCCACGTTCCTCGCGGGCTTCGTCATCAGCTCGACGTTCGCCTTCACCGTCGACCAGCGCCGCCGCGACCTGGCCCTGCTGCGCCTGGTCGGCGCGAGCCGCGGACAGGTGCGCCGCCTGCTGCTGGGCGAGGCGCTGCTGCTCGGCGTGGCCGGCGCGGCCCTCGGCGTACCGGCCGGTCTCGGTGTCATGGCGGTGCAGGCCTGGCTCATGCGCCGGTTCGCGTTCGTGCCCGACGGCTTCACGGGCCAGTGGCGCATGTGGATTCTCGGGGTTTCCTTCGGTACGGGCATCCTGCTCGCGGTCGCCGGTGTGCTCGTGGCGGCCCGGCGGGCGGCGCGGGTGCGTCCGCTGGAGGCGCTGCGCGAGACGGGTGCGGCCGCACGCGTCATGACCGCCGGGCGCTGGGTCGCCGGGCTGGTGTTCCTCGGCGGGGCGCTCGCGCTGGTCCTCGTGGCCCCGCACGGCGGCCCGGCCGGCGGTCAGGCGATGGCCATGAACGTCGCCATGCCCGCCGCGGTGGCGGTGGTGGCGTTCGCGCCGCTGCTGGTGCCGCTGGTCGCCCGGCTGGTCCCGCTCGGCGGCGGCGTGCTCGGCTCGCTGGCCCGAGCTAACGTGCGGGACGCCCGGCGGCGGTCGGCTTCAGTGGCGGCGCCGCTGATCGTGCTGGTCGCGCTCATCGTCGGCAACACCGGCGCGGGATCGTCGTTCACCGCGAGCGGGATCGGCGAGCTGGCCCGCACCACCCACGCCGACTTCGTGGTGCAGGGCCGAGGCCCCGTCGCCGCGGTGCCCGGCGTGGCGACCGTGTCGACCGAGACCGCCCTGCTCGCCGAGGTGACCACCGGGTCCGGCGACGACCGGGAGACCTCCACCGTCACGGCGCTGGTGATCGACCCTCGGGCGTACGCGTCGGTGCACGTCGACGCCCGCCGACCGGGACCGGCAGGCGCCGGCCGGGACACGCTCCTGCCGCTGACCGGCCACGCCGTGGCGGCGGGTCCCGGCGGCGACGTGCCGCCCCGCGGGACCGTACGGGTCCGGCTGCCCGGGCACGACCTCGGCGAGCTTCCCGTGGTCGCGTCAGTGCCGGCCACGATGAGCGGTGGCGCGAGCCTGCTGCTGCCGCCCGGCCTGGTGCCCGAGGCCCAGCTGGCGACCGCGGACACCCGCTCGTACGTGTCGCTCGCCCCCGGCGCCGACCCCACCGCCGTACGGGCCGCTCTCGCCCGCATCGGCACGGTCTCCACTCTGCGCGACTGGCTACGCGCCGACGCCGCCGAGCGCGCCTCGACCAACAACCGCGTGATGCTGATCGTCCTCGGCCTCGGCGCCCTCTACGCGCTGCTCGGCGTCGTCAACTCCCTGGTCATCGGCGCCGCCACCCGCCGCCGCGAGTTCGCCGAGGCCCGCGTCACCGGCCTGACCCGCGGCCAGGTCGTGCGGGCAGCCCTGCTCGAGGCGTACGCCGTCACCGGCGCCGCCCTCCTGCTCGGCGGCGTCGCCGCGGCCGCCGCCCTGATCGCCACGCTCGCGACCACCTCCGCCGTGACCGGCACCGCGACGCTCGACCTCTCGTGGCCGCTGACCGCCGCCGTGGCCCTGCTGACCGTGGTCGTCACCGGCGTGACCAGCCTTGTCACGTCGTGGTCGGCCACCCGCCGCCCACCCGTCACCCTGCTCGCCGCCCACGAATGACCCCGCCGGCTCGCCCCGCCGATCCGCCCCCGCCGGCTCGCCCCGCCGGCCGGCCGACCAGCGGGCCCAAGAGCTGGCCACGAGCTGGCCCACCAGCCGGCCCACCAGCCGGCCCACCAGCCAGCCCACCCGCCCTGGGGGCCATCCACCCTACCCGGGCGGCCAACTCCGCGATCGAGTTTTCCACAGGCGCCCGCGAGTGGCCGGCTTCGTCCACAGGCCGGCTACGGCAGTCGCACCACGTCGGCGATCACGGCATCATCGTCGGTGAGGCGCACGGCCGCCGGGCTGTCGTAAACGACCAGCAGCCGCCCGTCGCCGTAGCGGCTGATGCCCTCGGCGTGGTCGTCGCCCTCGCCGAAAGTCAGCTCCAGCTCCCGCGTGATCAGCTCTCCGCGCACGATCGTCGGCTGCTCCGTGCGCCGGGCGCCGTGCCAGCGGTACACCCGTACCGGCCCGTCCAGGTCCATCGTCGGGCCGGCCAGGATCAGCAGGTCGTCGCCGTCGGGGCACAGGTCGCGCACGCCCAGCCCGTCGAGGCGCAGCACGTGCTTGCGGTAGGTGAAGCCGTCCGCGAACTCGTGCAGCCGCAGCCGGCCGGGCTCGTCGGGGTCCACGTACGGCCGCAGCTCCAGCACGAACGCCCACCCGCGCAGCACCGGCCCGCGCAGCCCCAGGTAGACCCGGTCGTCGCTGACCGCGATGCCCTCGATATCGAGCCCGTTGTCCTTGCCGGGGATCGGCAGGAACGGCGCCAGGTGCTCGTCGCGGCGCAGCAGCCGGCGCAGGTCGTCCTTGCCGCCGAGCGCGGCCGCGTAGTGCTTCTCGCCGTCGACCTCCAGCTCCCGGACGGGCGTGGGCAGGCCGTCCACGTCGGTCACGGGGATGCGTACGAGGATCTGGCGGTTCTCCTGCCCCTCGATGCGCGCCAGCCGCCGCAGCGCCTTCGCGCCCTCGTGCCGGCTCTTGATCTGCTTGCGGCGCAGGCTGTGCGAGCCGATCGCCCAGAGGAAGTGCCCGGTGCGGGCCAGCCCCTCGACGTCGGCCTCCTCCTCGATGTCGGTGCCGGGCAGCGTCACGAAGTCGGCTAGGCGGTACGTCGTCTCGTCGCGGAACTCCGTGGGCCGGGCGGGGTCGTCGGCGACGAGCCGTTCCACGGTGGCGGTCTCGTCGCCGGCGATCCAGAGGACGGGCCCGTCGAGCCGTACGGCGGAGAGGTTCGTATGTGTCGCCGCGGCGCGCGACTTGTCCCCGAAGCGCAACCGGACCGTGTGTTCCAAGGTCATGGTCATCATGGTCGCACCGGGGAGCCACCCGGGGCCCCCGCTGCCGGAACAACAAAAACTAGCTGGACGGCCGGGGCGCGGCGACCGGGCTGCGGTGCCCGTCGGTGTCGACCGCCCGCACGCCGAAGAACACGTTGTCCTTGGACAGGTCGATCGTCACCGTGTCGACCTTGCCGACGGCCCGCGAGTGCTGCCAGTCGGGCGCCGTCGTCTCGCGCCACACCACCTCGTACCCGGCCAGGTCCGGCTCGGCGCCGAGCTGCCAGCGCAGCGTGGTCTCGTTGGTGAGCTGGGTCGTGTCGATGACCACCCCGCGCGGCGTGCCCGGCGCCTGGGCGAGCGACCAGAGAGCGGCGGCGTTCACCCGGGCGACCCTGGCGATGTACGCGAAGTCGCAGAACTCGATGAGGTCGCCGTACTGGACCCCGTTCTCCACCCGTATGTCCTGGTGCTCGTGCGCGAAGTTCTCCCGCGGCTCGGTGAAGCGGGCCGCCGGGTAGCCGCGCAGCAGGAACGAGATGTGGTCGCTGCCGCGCAGGTAGCGGTCGCGGCGCCAGATGACCCGTACGTCCATGCCGGTCTGCCGGTTGCTCGCCACGTCGTCGACGAAGCGCCCCAGCTGCCGCGACGGCCCGTCGTTCTCGCCGCCGACGCTCTTGCGGACCGTCGCCTCGGCCGCCGTCTCGGCGGTGGGCACGCCCTCGACGAACAGCCGCACCTGGCGCGGGTTGATCGGGGTGCCGTCGTGCGCGTTGCCGGTGCCCACGATGTCGTTGCTGAACATCGCCTGGATGTCCGCGCCGCGGTCCTTGTAGACCTGGGCCATGTGGTCGGAGCCGTACAGGCCCTGCTCCTCGGCGGCCACCGCGGCGAACACGATCGTCGCCTCCGGCTCCCGCGTGGCCAGCACCCGCGCCAGCTCCATCACGACCGCCACGCCCGACGCGTCGTCGTCGGCGCCCGGCGCGTCCTTGACCGCGTCCATGACGTCGGTGACCCGCGAGTCGTAGTGCCCGGTCACCACGTAGATCCGCTCCGGCGTGACGCTGCCCCGCAGGGTGGCGATCACGTTGGTGATCGTCGTCGGCGCCGGGATCCGCGACGAGACCGGCTGCACGAACGACTGCAGCTCGACCGTCATCCGCCCGCCGGACGCCGCCGCGTACCGCTGCATCTCCGCGAAGATCCAGTCCCGCGCCGCCCCGATGCCCCGCACCGGATCGGTCTGGCTCGACAGCGTGTGCCTGGTCCCGAACGAGACGAGCTTCCGGACGATCGCCTCGATCCGCCGCGGGTCGATCTCCCGCAGGATGCCCTGGAGGTCGCGGCCGGGCGCGGTGCCGGCCTTGGCGGGCTCCCCCGCCACCAGCGGCGCCGCCGCAGCCGCCGCAGACACCGTCAGAAACGCACGCCGAGTCGACTTGGCCATGCGACTCACTCTGTCCCACTGCCGCCCACATGTCCATGTCGATCGATATATTGTTCCGCCTGCGGCCAACACACCGGCCTCCGCGCCCAGCTGACGAACCGGTCGTAGAGGTCGTCGACGCGGCCCCAGTTGTGGTCGCGGACCGCCTCCTCGATGGCGTCCCCGAGCTGTGCCGACAGATAGACGCACAGTCCGGTGAGGTCGCCGGCGTACTCCTCGGACAGCTGAACCTTCGCCGGCGGGCACGGCCACGGCCGCCGGCAGACCGCACACCCGAACCCCGGCCGCTCCGGCGTGTGCACCAACTCCGCCACAGCCGTCACCTGCGTCCGCCGTTCGAGTCTGCTTCCGTCACCGGCCCGCGGATGAACGGGTCGCGCACCGCCTCGAGACGCGCGTCCACGCAAGGCCACGGCAAGCCGCAGACACACAGCCGTCTGCGCCACGTCCGGAGGCGAGCCCGGGGGCGATGCATGAGAACCAGCTCCTCACGTGGCGAGGGACGGGTGCGTAACTTGCTGTGACCTACACTGCGCCCACAGGCTTGGCTTTGCAAGGCTTGCATTTCCTTGACACGCAGACGCGAGGGCATGTGCACGCCTAGGTATGGGTCCATGCACACTTACGGGACGGAGTGAGGGGATGGCCGGGATGGCGGGGCGCAGAACACCGACGATCAGGCTCAGGCGGCTGGCCGCCGAGTTGCGCCGGTTGCGTGTCGCGGCGCAGCTCACCGTCGAGGCGGTGACCGAGGCGACCGGGCTCGACCAGTCCTCGCTGTACCGGATCGAGCGGGCGCAGAACAAGCCGCAGCGGCGTACGGTGACGACGTTGCTGCAGCTCTACCAGGTGGACAGGGAGCGCCAGGCGACCTTGCTGGGCTGGCTCAAGGAATCTGGCCAGACAGGCTGGTTCCAGGTGTACGAGCCGTACCTGCCGGAGCAGTACCAGGCGTACGTCGCCTTCGAGCACGAGGCCGAGCGGCTCAAGAACTACGAGAGCTTGTTCGTTCCCGGCCTGCTCCAGACTGCCGAGTACGCGCACGCCGTCATCGCTGATGCGGATGCCGGCCGGTCGCTGAAGGCGGACGACGTGCAGCGCCGGGTGGATGTGCGTATGCAGCGTCAGTCCGTACTCAGCCGACCGGTTCCCATGCAGCTTCACGCTGTCGTGGACGAGGCGGCGATCCGGCGCACGGTCGGGGGGGCAGAGGTCATGAGGGCTCAGCTCACCCATCTCGTCAAGGCGAGCAGCCTGCCGAATGTGCGCCTGCAGGTCGTTCCGTTCGCCGCCGGCGCGCACCCTGGCATGCCGGGGTCGTTCGTGGTCATGGACTTCGCCGATCCGTTCGACGCGCCGCTGGTCTACGTCGACGGAATTGCGGGTGACGCGTTCTTGGAGACCGAGGAAGATGTTGCACGGTTCGCACGCACATTCGACCTCATCGCCCAGGCGGCGCTGAGCGAGACGCAGAGCAGGAAACTGATCCAGGAAGCGGCGCGAGCCGCATAGCAGAAGGAAGTCCGGATGGAACGCAACGTCTGGCGCACGAGCAGCAAGTCGAGCTCCAGCGGTCAGTGCGTCGAGGTCATGGTCACCGACGACGCCGTGCTGGTTCGGGACTCCAAGGACCGCAGCAAGCCGCCGCACGCATACACGCACGGGGAGTGGGCGGCCTTCGTGGGCGGGGTGAAGGACGCGGAGTTCGACCTCTAGGCGGCACGAGGAGCCCCGCCGGGCGTGCCGGCGGCGGGGCTCAGCCTGGGCGGCGGGCCAGGTGGACGACGATGTCGGACTCGAGTTCGACGGTGGCGGGCAGGACCGCGCGGATGCGGGTCCACACCTGCTCGCGGTCGGCGGCGGGCAGTTCCAGGTACGCGGAGACGGTGGCCAGGTGGCCGACGTAGTCGTCGGGCGTCAGGGTGAAGCGGCGCTCGATCGTGGTCTGCCGGACGTCGGTGAAGAACGGCGAGGTCTCGAGCTCCGTGCCGGGCCACTGCAGGGCGGCCTCCGCAGGCGTCCCGTCGGGGGACGGCACGTCGTCGCTCGCCAGGAACGGCGCCCGGGCCGCGCGCACGGCCTCCTCCACGGCGGGGTCGACCAGCTGCACCGGCCCGCCGAAGTTGGCGAACACGCCGCCGGGCGCGAGCAGGCCCGCGACGCGCTCCCACCGGCCCTCGGGCCTGGTCCAGTGCAGCGCCGCCGCCGCATAGACCAGGTCGTACGTCTCCCCGGCCGGCAGCTCCTCGAACGCGGCCCGCAGCGGGCGGACGTTCGGGGGCACGTGTCTACGCAGCTCCGTGAGCATGTCGGCGTCGGGCTCGGAGGCGGTCACGGCGACACCGCGGCCGGCGAACAGGCGCGTCGCCTTGCCGGTGCCCGCGCCGATCTCGAGCGCGGTCCGCAGCGGGCGGCCCGCGTACGCCGCCACCAGCTCGAACACCTCGTCGGGATAGCCGGGCCGGAAACGCTCGTAGGCCTGGGCAATGGCACCAAAACTGAGGGCTCGTCCGGACACGCCGCAGATCATCACACGGCCGCCGGGCCGGCCGCGCGCCATTAACGTCGGCGCATGACGATCTCGGGTACCGCGCTGGTGACCGGCGCCTCGCGCGGGCTGGGCGCGCACATCTGCCGCCGGCTGGCCGCGGACGGGTGGCCGGTGGCGGTCAACTACCGTTCCGACGCGGACGGCGCCGCCCGGGTGGTGGCCGCCATCGAGGCCGCCGGCGGCCGCGCGGCCGCGTTCCGGGCGGACGTGACCGACGAGGACGACGTCACCCGCCTGGCCACCGAGGTCGAGGAGAAGCTGGGTCCCGTACGGGTCATCGTCGCCAACGCGACCGGCCCGCAGCCCACGGCCAGGGCCGAGGAGACCACCTGGCAGGCGCACCTCGACCAGCTGGTGTTCTTCGTGAAGAGCCCCACCCTGCTGCTGCAGGCCACGCTGCCCCACATGCGCCGGCTGGGCGGGGGCCGCTTCGTCCACATCGGCTCGGACATGGTGGAGCGCGCGCTGCCCGGCTGGTCGGCCTACAACGCGGCCAAGGGCGCGCAGCTGATCCTGGCCCGCACGTGGGCGCGCGAGCTGGGCGCCGACAACGTGACCGTCAACGTGGTGGCGCCGGGGTGGATCCCGGTCGAGCGGCACGGCGAGGTCACCGAGGCGGACAGCGCCGGCTACCTGGCCGACGTGCCGCTGCGCCGGATGGGCACGCCGCAGGAGATCGCCGACGTGGTCGCCTTCGTGGCTTCGGACGCGTCCCGCTTCGTCACCGGCGAACGGATCACCGTCAACGGCGGCCACACCATCGATTGACGAGAGAAACCGCGACGGTACGGATACTCTGCGGACATGCTTGTCACGGTCGTTGCCGACTACGGGTTCGGGGATCTCGCCTTCGCGGAGGTGCGCCAGCGGTTCGCGAAGCTCATCCCGCACGCCGACGTCACGATGGTGCCGGTGCCCGCGTTCGACACGGTGAGCGCGGGGTTCTGCGTGGCCCAGCTGGCGCTGACCGACGGGCCCCTGGAGCGCATCGTGTTCGCCAACGTGGCGCCGCGGGAGGACGAGGACGACCCGCGCCCGGACAACGCCGGGGAACGGCTCGCCGCGGCCCGCACCGAGTCGGGCGTGCTCGTGGTGGCGGTGGCTTCGGGCGCCAGCCTCGCCTTCCTGGCGGCCGAGGGTGTCAGCGTGCGGGCCGTCAAGGTGCCCGACGCCGGCTCGCAGTTCCGCTCGCGCGACGTCTTCCCCGCGGCCGTGGCGGCGCTGGCCCGCGGCGAGGACGTGCTGGGCGAGGTGCTCGAAATGCCCGCCCCTCCGGAGAACGCAGTGGTCTACACCGACGGTTACGGCAACCTGAAGACCTCGTGGCACGAGTCGCCGGCCGAACCGGGCACACCCGTACGGGTGACGATCGGCGACGTCACCGCGGAGGCCATCGTCAGCGACGGCGTCTTCACCGTGCCGGCCGGCGCCACGTCGTTCGCGCCGGGCAGCTCGGGCTGGGGCAAGCCGTTCTACGAGCTGTTGATCCGTGGCGGCAACGCCTCGGAGGTCTTCGGCCGGCCGCGCTCGGGCACGCCGGTCGAGATCCAGCGGTAGATCTGGCCGTCGCGCAGCTCGTAGGAGTCGGGCGGCGCGGGCGGGGGGCCGGCGGCCAGCCGCGCGAAGACCTTGGTGCGCCCGCGCACCGTGACGCCGGCCTCGGTCCAGTGCAGGTAGGGGTGCAGCAGCCGGACCAGCGCCGGCCGGTCGTCGGCGGCCACGGCGTCCAGCACAGAGGCGATCAGAGCATCCATGCGAGCAAGGTAGAGCCCGGGTACGACAAAAAACGGGGTAGGCGCCGGGCCGAAGGACCCGGCGCCCACCCCGTGCTCAGGCTCCGCGCAGCACGGCTGCGAACTGCGACGACACCGCGGCCACGGCGGCATCCCGCGCGGCCAGGGTCTCCTCGGTGGTGAGCGTGCGGTCGGGGGCACGGAAGGTCAGCTTGTAGGCGAGCGACTTCTTCCCCTCCCCCAGCTGCTCGGACTCGTAGAGGTCGAACAGCGACACCGACTCGAGCAGCGAGCCCGCCCCGGCCGCCAGCGCGGCCGAGACCTCCGCAGCGGGGACGTCGCGGTCGACCACCAGCGCCACGTCGATCAGCGCCGGCGGGAACGAGGAGATCCGCGGCGCCTGGGTGACCGGGGGCAGCGGCAGCGCGTCCAGGTCGAGCTCCATCGCGGCGGTCCGCTTGGGCAGCTCGAACGCGGACACCACCGCGGGGTGCAGCTCGCCCGCGTGGCCGACGACCGTGCCGTCCACCGCGATAGCCGCGCACCGGCCGGGGTGCCACGGCGCCAGCTCGGCCGCGCTCACGGTGACCCGGTCGGCCGAGATGCCCGCCGCCGCGACGGCGATGCGCGCCGCCTCGATCGCGTCGGCCCAGGACGCCTCGCGCCCCGCGCCCCACCAGCCGGCGGGCTCGATGTCGCCGGTCAGCGCGGCCGCGAGGTGCCACGGCTGGGCGGGCACGATCGCGTTGGCCGCCGCCCACTCGGTGTCGGAGGGACGCCGGTCGACGCCCATCGCGGGCGGCGCGTTGCCGGCCAGGCGCGGCAGGAAGACCGTACCCGTCTCGAAGACCGCCACGTCGCGCCTGCCCCGGCCCAGGTTGCGCTTGAGCGTGCCGAGCAGCGGGGCCAGCAGCGACGTGCGCAGCAGCGGCTCCTGCTCGGACAGCGGGTTGGTGAGCCGCACGGCGCTGCGCCGCGGGTCGTCCGCGGGGTAGCCGAGCTGGTCGGCGGCGCCCGGCGCGACGAACGGGTACGACAGCACCTCGACGTAGCCGTTCTCGGCCAGCGCCCGCCCGACCGTGCGCCGGCGGCGCTGCGCCGGCGTGACACCGCTGCCCCCGCGCGCGGGCGGCAGGAGCGAGGGGATGTCGTTGTAGCCGCCCAGCCGGGCGACCTCCTCGACGAGGTCGATCGGCGCCAGCAGGTCGGGGCGCCAGGACGGCGGGGTCACCTCGAGCGGCGCCGAGCCGGTGACCGTGCAGCCCACCTGGGACAGCAGGGCGGCCACCTGCTCGGCGTCGTACGCGAGACCGATCCGCCGCGTGGCCAGCCCCGGATCCAGCGAGATCGTCGCCGGGGCGGCCAGGTGGTCGATGTCGAGCACGCGCTCGTCGACGGTGCCGCCGGCGTGCTCGGTGAGGATCCGTACCGCCCGCTCCAGCGCGATCAGCGTGAGCTGCGGGTCGACGCCGCGCTCCCACCGCTTGGCGGCCTCGCTGAACAGCTTGTGCCGGCGGGCCGTGCGGCCGACCATCACCGGGTCCCAGTGCGCGGCCTCGAGCAGCACGTCGACGGTGTCGGGCTGCCACTCGCTGGTCTCGCCGCCCATGATCGCGGCCAGCGAGATCGGGCCGGTGTCGTCGCAGATCACCATGTCCTCGGCGTCGAGCACCCGGGCCACGCCGTCGAGCGTGGTGAGCTTCTCGCCGGGGTGGGCGCGGCGCACGACCAGGCCGCCGTTGAGCCGGTTGAGGTCGAACACGTGCATCGGCTGGCCCAGCTCGAGCATCAGGTAGTTGGTGATGTCGACCGGCAGCGAGATCGAGCGGATGCCGGACGCGATCAGGCGCTTCTGCATCCACTCGGGCGACGGGGCGTTCGGGTCGATGCCGCGCACCACCCGGGCGGAGAAGCGGTCGCAGCCGACGGTGTCCTCGACCGTGACCGCGTACGGCGGTTCGGCAGTGCCGGCGCGACCGGGCACCAGCGTGGCCGGGTCGGTGTACGCCGCGGAGAACGCGTACGACAGCTCCCGCGCGATGCCGCGCAAGCTCATCTCATACCCGCGGTCCGGGGTGATCTCGACCTCGACGAGCACGTCGGACAGCCCCACCACCGGACGCGCGTCGTCGCCGGGCGAGGCCGCGCCGGGCGGCAGCACGATGATGCCGGAATGGTCGCCGCTGAGGCCGAGCTCGGCGGCGCTGCAGATCATGCCGTTCGAATTGCGGCCGTACGTCTTCCGCGCGCCGATCGTGAAGCCGCCCGGCAGCTCGCCGCCCGGCAGGATGACCGCCACCAGGTCGCCCTCGCTGAAGTTGCGGGCGCCGCACACGATCTCCTGCGGCTCGCCGCGGCCCACGTCCACGGTGGTGAAGCGGATCGGCTTCTTGAAGCCGGTCAGCTCCTCGATGGTGAGCACCCGGCCCACGACGAGGTCGCCCTTGACGGTGGCGGCCTGGTCGACGATCGACTCGACCTCCATGCCGAGGTTCGTCAGCGCCTCGTCGAGCTGCTCCGCGGTGAGGCCGGCGGGCAGCTCGACGAACTCCCGCAGCCAGGACAGTGACGTCTTCATGCGCCTCAGACCTCCATTCCGAAGTTCGCGGTGAACCGCACGTCGCCCTCGACCATGTCGCGCATGTCGCTGACGCCGTTGCGGAACATCAGCGTCCGCTCGACGCCCATGCCGAACGCGAAGCCCGAGTAGCGCTCGGGGTCGATGCCGCACGCGACCAGCACCCGCGGGTTGACCATGCCGCAGCCGCCCCACTCGACCCAGCGCGGGCCGTCGCGGTGCTGGGCGAACCACACGTCGAACTCGGCGGACGGCTCGGTGAACGGGAAGTAGTGCGGCCGCCAGCGGGTACGGGCGTCGGGGCCGAACATCGCCTTGGCGAAGTGGTCGAGCGTGCCGCGCAGGTGGGCCATCGTGATGCCCTCGTCGACGACCAGGCCCTCGATCTGGTGGAACACCGGGCTGTGCGTGGCGTCGAGCTCGTCGGAGCGGTAGGCGCGGCCCGGGCTGACCACATAGATGGGTGGCTGCCGGGTGAGCATCGAGCGCACCTGGCCGGGTGAGGTGTGGGTGCGCATGACCAGGCCGGGCAGGTCGACGTAGAAGGTGTCCATCGACCCGCGGACGGCGTTGTCGGGCCCGATGTTGAGCGCGTCGAAGTTCGCCCACTCCAGCTCGAGCTCGGGACCCTCCACGATGTCGTAGCCCATGCCGGCGAACAGGTCGCCCATGTGCTCCATCAGCGTGGTCAGCGGGTGGCGGGCGCCGCGCGGGCGCCGGTCCCACGGCAGGGTGACGTCGACGCGCTCCTCGACGAGCACCCGGGCGGCGCGCTCGATCTCGAGCTCGGCGAGGCGGGAGTCGTACGCGCCCTGAATGGACTGCCGGGCGAGGTTGACCCGCTTGCCGGCGTCGGACTTGGCGGCCGGCGGCAGCGAGCCGATCTCGCGCCGGGCCAGCGAGACCGGGGCGCGGTCGCCGAGGTGGGCGGGCTTGAGCGCGGCCAGCGAGTCCAGGTCGGACGCGGCGTCGAACGCCTTGCGCGCCTCGTCGACGGCGGCCTCGAGCGCGGCCGGGTCGAGCAGCGCGGCCTGCTTGGGGTCGTACGGATCGTTGCGGTAGGACATGGTCTCCCTCACACCGGATTGCCAGACGGCAGTGTACGGAGGCACGGCTGAGCCGCAGCCCGCCGGTCAGGGAGTTCGGGGCGTCAGAGCCCGGGCCCGCGACCAGCGGGCCGGCTAAACAGCATCGTCAGGCCTGACACGCCCATGAGCATATCGCGTCAGGCGCCGCGGACGGCCACGACCATCCCGGCGTGGCCCGGGATCGGCGAGTCCATGGCGGTCAGCGCGACCCCGGCGGCCTCCAGCGGGATCTCCGAGCCGACCAGCAGGGCCGGGTCGAGCCGGCCGCGCGCCACCAGGTCGACCATCGGCCCGTAGTCCGCGGCGGCCATCCCGTGCGAGCCCACCACCTGCAGCTCGCGCGCCACCACGAGGTCCCACGGCAGCGGCGCGCGGGCGTCCGCGCCCAGCATCAGCCCCACCTGCACGTGCCGGCCGCCCCGCTTGAGGCTGCGCACCGAGGCCTGCGCGGTCTCGGCGGACCCGTACGCGTCGATGGCGATGTCCGCCTCCTGGTCGATCTCGTGCACGATCACCGCGCCGAGCGACGCCGCGAGCGAGTTGGCGGCCGGCGACGGGTCCACGGCGAGCACGCGGAGCCGCAGCGCGGTGGCGATCATGATCGCGGACAGCCCCACGCCGCCGCAGCCGAAGACCGCCACGGTGGCGTCGTCGGGCACCGGTCCGTGCCCCGTCAGCGCGCGGAACGCCGTGGCGAACCGGCAGCCCAGCGCGGCGGCCGGCACGAAGCCGACGCTGTCGGGCAGCCGGACGAGGTTGGTGTCGGCCGCCCGCACGACGACCCGCTCGGCGAACGACCCGGCGTGGGTGAAGCCCGGCTGGGTCTGGTCGGGGCAGATCTGCGCCCGGCCCGCGAGGCAGTACCCGCAGACGCCGCAGCCGTTGACGAACGGCGCGGTCACCCGGTCGCCCAGGTGGAAGCCCTTGACCGCCGGGCCCGCGGCGACGACCACGCCGGCGAACTCGTGGCCGGGGATGTGCGGCAGCGGCACCGGGTCGTGCCCGCGCCAGGCGTGCCAGTCGGAGCGGCACAGCCCGGTGGCCCGCACGTCGATGACGGCGCCGTCGGGCGGGCAGACGGGTTCGGGCACGTCGGCGATGCGCGGCGCCGCACCGGCGGCGTCGTAGACGATCGCCCGCATCAGCGCTGCGCCCGCGCGGAGGCGTACAGGCACACGGCGGCGGCCGCGGCCAGGTTGAGGCTCTCCGCGCCGCCGTAGATCGGCACGCGTACCTGCCGGTCGGCCGCGTCGAGCAGCACCGGGGGCAGGCCGTGCGCCTCGGAGCCGAACAGCCACGCCGTCGGCGCCGCCAGCACGCCGTCGTCCGCCAGGGAGTCGAGGTCGTCGGCGCCGTAGCCGCTGGTGGCCAGGACCTGCAGGCCGGCCTCGCGCAGCGGGCTCACGACGTCGAGAGGGGTACGCACCACATCTACATGAAACAACGAGCCCGCCGATGCGCGGACGCATTTGCCGTTGTAGGGGTCGACGGCGTCCCCCGCGAAGATCACCGCCCCGGCGCCGGCCGCGTCCGCCGTCCGCAGCACGGTGCCCGCGTTGCCGGGGTCGCGGACCTCCGTCACCACCGCCACCAGCCGCGGCCGCTTCGCCAGCGCGTCGGCCAGCGACACGTCCACCTGCTCGCACACGGCCACCAGCCCCTGCGGCTGCACCGTCTCGGCCAACGCCGCCAGCCCGTCCTCGCTCACCGGCGACACCACCTGCGCGTGGGCCGCCAGGTCGGCGTACCGCTCGATGGCGTTGTCGGTGCCGAACAGCTCGACCACCACGCCCGCGGCAAGCGCCTCACGCACCGCCTGTGGCCCCTCGGCAAGGAACCGCCCGCTGGCGTCGCGGTCCCTGCGGCGCTGCAGCTTGCGCGCGGCGACGACTCGGGGAGTGCGGGAGGTGAAAGTCATGGGCCCTTCCTGGCAACGAAACAGGGCGCCTCCCGGGTCGGGGAGACGCCCTGCTGTCGAACGGGACGATCAGGCAGCCTGGGCGGCGGCGCCGCCGGTGCCCTCGGCCGCGACGGCGGCCTTGGCGACCTCGACGATCGCCGCGAACGCGGCGGCGTCGTTCACCGCGAGGTCGGCCAGGATCTTGCGGTCGACCTCGATCTCCGCGAGGCGGAGGCCCTGGATCAGGCGGTTGTAGGTCAGGCCGTTGGCCCGGGCCCCCGCGTTGATGCGCGTGATCCACAGCTGGCGGAAGTCGCCCTTGCGGTCACGGCGGTCGCGGTACGAGTACTGCATCGAGTGCAGCACCTGCTCCTTGGCCTTGCGGTAAAGGCGGGAGCGCTGACCGCGGTATCCGCTGGCGGTCTCCAGCAACGTGCGACGCTTCTTCTGGGCGTTGACTGCCCGCTTGACGCGTGCCATTTCGGTACTCCTAACAGGGGAACGGTTGTGGCGCGCGCGTCAGCGGCCCAGCAGCTTCTTCACTCGCTTGAGGTCGGACTCGTCGACGACCGTGGTGCCGGTCATCCGACGGGTGACGTGCGAGGACTTGCCCTCGAGCAGGTGGCGCTTGCCGGCCTTCTCGCGGACGATCTTGCCCGAACCGGTCACCTTCACCCGCTTGCCGGTGCCGGTGTGGGGCTTGAACTTAGGCACGTGGAGCCTCTTTCTGATCTTTCCCGTACGTCCGGGGGCCGAGCACGGCCCCCGACGTAGGAGAAAAGCTGTCTACTCTGCGGTGGTGTCGGCGGTCCCGGCCGTCGTCGCCGGGGCCTCGTCGCCCTCGCGCGGCTCCCGCGGGGGGCGTGCGTTGGCCGCGACCGTCGCCGCGGCAGCGGCCTTGGTCGCCCGGTGCGGGGCCAGCACCATGATCATGTTCCGGCCGTCCTGCTTCGGACTGGCCTCTACGAAACCCAGCTCCGAGATCTCTTCGCTGAGCCGGCGCAGGAGCCGGAAACCCAGCTCGGGGCGGCTCTGCTCGCGACCGCGGAACATGATCGTCACCTTGACCTTGTCGCCCGCCTTGAGGAACCGCACCACGTGACCCTTCTTGGTCTCGTAGTCGTGCGGGTCGATCTTCGGACGGAGCTTCATCTCCTTGATGACGGTCTGCTGCTGGTTGCGCCGCGCTTCGCGTGCCTTCAGTGCGCTCTCGTACTTGAACTTGCCGAAGTCCATGAGCTTGCACACCGGCGGCCGCGCCATCGGAGCAACCTCGACCAGGTCCAGGTCGACGTCCGCGGCCAGCTGGAGGGCTCGCTCGAGCGGGACGATGCCCACCTGCTCACCCTCGGGGCCGACCAGTCGGACCTCACGTGCCCGGATCTGTTCGTTAACGCGTGGTTCGACGCTGATGGGGCCTCCTCAGAACGGTTACTGTTTCTGCCAATGTCGGTCGGCCCCGCGCCCGCGACAACCGGGCACCGGGAAAGCAGAAGGCCCCGCCTGCACCGAAGAAAACTTCAGCGCATGCCGGGGCCCGCTCGACCGGTCATCGGCGCCCATGAGGACGCGCCCCGGGCGTCGGGTATTCCCCGACACCCAGGTGACCGGACCCGGCCCTCGGTGAAAGGGCGGCGGGTGGGAACCAGCGGGCTCCTCTTTCGCGTGTGCACGGCAGCGCACACGTGGTCGACGGCGTCAAGCCTACCAGGTGTGCCGGGTCACGCGTCCACCGCGGCCGCGTGCAGCCGGCGCAGCGCCCGGACGCCCTCGACGGCGTAGTCCTTGTCGGCCGCCTGCAGCGCGTGGATCGACACCTGTTCCTCGTCGTGCAGCTCGAGCTGGGCCCACGGCGAGTTGCGGTCGAAGCGCACCGCCCGCACCACCGACCAGGGCAGCTCGTAGCCGCCGATCACGTTGCGGATGCGGATGGTCTCGGCGTCGGCGACCACGCGCGGGCGCAGGAACGCCAGCACGCCGAGGCCGATCAGGATGCCGAGGCCGATCATCGCGACCTGGTCGCCGCGCTGGAACGAGCCCGAGTTGTCGAACCCGGCCGAGCCCTTGAGGCCGAAGCTCAGCACGGTGAAGAGCACCACCACCGCGGCGGCCACCGGGATGGCCACCCAACGGATCTTCTGCGGCCGGAACGTCACGGCGGTCTCCTCCACGACGTCCACGCTACAACCGGCAGTTCGCGATGTCGGTGACCAGGATGGCGCGGGCGCCGAGCTCGTACAGCTCGTCCATCACCCGGTGCACGTCGGCGCGCGGCACCATCGCCTGCACGGCCACCCACCCCTCGCGGTGCAGCGGCGAGACGGTCGGCGACTCGAAGCCCGGCGTCATCGCGCTCGCCCGGTCGAGCAGGTCGGCTCGGACGTCGTACGCGAGCATCACGTACGACCGGGCCACCAGCACGCCCTGCAGGCGCCGCAGCAGCTGCGCCGCGCCGGCGTGCTCGCGCCCGTCCCGGCCGATCAGGATCGCCGACGAGCGCAGCAGCGGCTCGCCGAGCGTGACCAGCCCGGCCTGGCGCAGCGTGGCGCCGGTCTCGACCACGTCGGCGATCAGGTCGGCCACGCCGAGGCGGACCGCGTTCTCGACCGCGCCGTCGAGCCGCACGACGTCGGCCTTGAGCTCGTGCTCGGCCAGATAGCGCTCGACCACCCCGGGGTACGCGGTCGCGATGCGGCGCCCGCCGATCTCGTCGGCCGACGTCAGCGAGCCGACCGGAGCGGCCCAGCGGAAGGTGGCGCCGCCGAAGTTGAGGTCGAGCAGCTCGACGGCCGGGACGCCGGAGTCGACGAGCAGGTCACGGCCGGTGATGCCGAGGTCGAGGTCGCCCGAGCCGACGTACGTGGCGATGTCGCGCGGCCGCAGGTAGAAGAACTCGACGTTGTTCGCCTCATCGCGGCAGATGAGGTCCTTGGGGTCGGTGCGCTGGCGGTAGCCGGCGTCGCGCAGCATCTGCGACGCGGGCTGGGACAGGGTTCCCTTGTTGGGTACGGCGATGCGCAGCATGACGTGCTCCTTGCGGTTCGGGGGGAACGGTGGCGCAGTGGCACGTCACAGATGTCGATAGACGTCCTTCAGCTCGAGACCGGTAGCGATCATCAGCACCTGGGCCTGGTAGAGCAGCTGGGAGATCTCCTCGGCGGCCCGCTCGGGGCCCTCGTGCTCGGCGGCCATCCAGGACTCGGCCGCCTCCTCGACGACCTTCTTCCCGATGAAGTGGACTCCGCGCTCCAGGGCGGCGACGGTGCCCGAACCCTCGGGGCGCTCCACCGCCTTGGCCTGAAGCTCGGCGAACAACTCTTCGAACGTCTTCACGGCGGCCATTCTGTCAACTCGTCACGGGATGGCGACGAACGGCCCCAGCAGGTGAGACGTGGCCTAGAGTGCCGTCATGGTCAGCCGATTCACCCTCCTCACCACCGGCGGCGCGGCGCTCGTGCTCGCGGCCGTCGCGGGCTGCGCTCCCGCCGACGAGAACGCGTCCCCCACCACGTCCGCCAGCGCTTCCACGGACGTCTGCGCTGCTGGCGCCCTTCCTACCCGGACCGCCGGCAAGCTCACGATCGGCACCGACAACCCGGCGTACGAGCCGTGGTTCTCCGGCAACGACCCGAAGAACGGCAAGGGCTTCGAATCCGCCGTCGCGTACCAAATCGCCCAGCGCCTCGGGTACTCGCCGGACAACGTGATCTGGACCTCTGTGACGTTCAACAACGCCATCGCGCCGGGTCCGAAGACGTTCGACTTCGACATCAACCAGTTCTCGATCACCCCCGAACGGCGTAACGCGGTGGACTTCTCCTCGCCGTACTACCTCGTCCGGCAGACCGTGATCACCACCAAGGGCTCGAAGATCGCCGGGGCCAAGTCGCTGGCCGACCTCAAGAGCGCCAAGCTGGGCGCCCAGGTCGGCACGACCAGCTACCAGGCCGTCACCGACCTGATCAAGCCGAGCACCCAGCCGTCGGTGTTCAACAGCAACGACGACGCCAAGGCCGCCCTGGTCAACGGCACCGTCGACGGCCTCGTGGTGGACCTGCCGACCGCGTTCTACATGACCGGCGCCGAGCTCGACAACGGCGTGATCGTCGGCCAGCTCCCCCAGGTCGGCACGCCCGAGCAGTTCGGCGTCGTGCTCGACAAGGGCTCGGCGCTGACCCCCTGCGTCAGCAGCGCCGTCGACCAGCTGCGCCAGGACGGCACCCTCACCGTGCTCGAGAAGACGTGGCTGGCCGAGACCGGCGGAGCTCCCGAACTCTCGTGAGCCCGGACGCCTACCGGCCGAGCCCTCTGCAGCAGGACCGGATCGCCTTCCGTCGCGGGCGGGCGATCCGGTCCGTGCTGCTGGCCGCCGTCTCCACCGCGGTCGTCGGCACGCTGCTCGGCCTGCTGATCACCGGCGCGCCCGGGTGGGACCGGGTCCGCCGGTCGTTCTTCGACCCGCGCATCGCCGTGGACTGGCTGCCCGAGATCCTCCAGGGACTCTGGCTCAACCTGCGGATGCTCGTGGTGTGCGCGTTCGCGGCGCTGGCGCTGGGGCTGCTCATCGCGGTGCTGCGCACGCTGCGCGGCCCGGTGTTCTTCCCGGTGCGGGCGCTCGCGACCCTCTACACGTACTCGTTCCGGGGTCTGCCGCTCATCATCGTGATCTACCTGTTCGCGTTCGGCGTGCCGGGGCTGCGGCTGCAGGGCACCCCGAGCGTCACGGTGCTCGGCGGGGCGGCCATCGTGATCACGTACGGGGCGTACCTGGCCGAGGTGTTCCGGGCGGGCATCGAGTCGGTGCACCCGAGCCAGATCGCGGCGGCGCGCTCGCTGGGGCTCAGCTACCGGCAGTCGATGCGCTTCGTGGTGCTCCCCCAGGCCGTACGGCGGGTGGCTCCTCCACTGCTCAACGACACCGTCGCGCTGCAGAAGGACGTGGGGCTGATCTCGCTGGCCGGTCCGATCGACGCGATCCGGGCGGCGCAGATCGGCGTCGCGCAGACGGCGAACTTCACCCCGTACGTGGTGGCCGGCGTGCTGTTCGTGCTGCTGGCGCTGCCGCTGATCGGGATCACCGACTGGGTGACGCTGCGCGCCGCCCGCCGGCAGAACGCGGGTACCTGATGGTTCTGAGCTGCACCGACGTCCGCAAGACGTTCGGCTCGCACGTCGTCCTCGACGGGCTCACGCTGGACGTGGGCGAGCACGAGGTGGTGGCGCTGATCGGCGCCTCGGGGTCGGGCAAGTCGACGCTGCTGCGCTGCGTGAACCTGCTCGCCGGGATCGACGACGGGGTGATCCGCCTCGACGGCGAGGACATCACCGACCCGCGGGTGGACGCCGACGCCGTACGCCAGAAGATCGGCCTGGTCTTCCAGTCGTACAACCTGTTCCCGCACATGACCGTGCTCGACAACATCACGCTCGCGCCGGTCCGCGTGCACAAGCGGCCCGTCGGCGAGGCCCGCGAGCAGGCCCTGGAGTGGCTGCGCCGGGTCGGGCTGGCCGACAAGGCGGGCAGCTATCCCGACCGGTTGTCCGGCGGCCAGCAGCAGCGGGTGGCGATCGTCCGCGCGCTGGTCAACAACCCGCGGCTGCTGCTGCTCGACGAGGTCACCTCGGCGCTGGACCCGGAGCTGGTCGGCGAGGTGCTCACGATGATCCGCGACCTCAAGGGCGAGGGCATGACGATGGTGCTGGCCACCCACGAGATGGGCTTCGCCCGGCAGGTGGCCGACCGGGTGGCGTTCCTCGACAACGGCCGCGTGCTCGAGCAGGGACCCCCGTCGCAGGTGCTGGGCGAGCCGGTCGAGGCCCGCACCCGCCAGTTCCTGGCCCGCATCATCGAGGCCGGCCGGCTCTGACCCCGGGCGGGGCAGCGCCGGCCGACGGGCCCCGCGGGTCAGGGCTTGGCGAGCTCGCGCAGCGTCAAGGCGGCGTCGAGCACGGCCACCGTGCTCTGCCAGCCCTTGTCCTCCACCGAGTCCTCGAGCCCGGCGCGGTCGCGGGCCTGCCCCAGGCTGTGCACGGTCAGCACGCCGTGCGCGACCGGGGTCTGCTCGTCCAGCGCGACCCGGGTCAGGCCCGAGGTCACCGCGTCGTTCACGTACTTGAAGTGGTCGGTCTCGCCCTTGATCACCACGCCGAGGGCCACCACCGCGTCGCACCTGCGGGCCAGGGCCTGCGCCACGATCGGCAGCTCCACCGAGCCGGAGACCCGGACCACGACGACGTCCTCGACGCCGCAGGCCCCGGCCGCCGCCCGCGCCCGCTCGATCATGTGATCGACCAGGTCGGCGTGCCAGCGCGAGCCGACGATGCCGAGCCGCAGCCCGGCCGCGTCCACCGTTTCCATGTGCGGATCACCGAAGCCGGCCATCTCTCCCCCTCGCTCGAAACCTCATCGTCGCCCCTGAACGGCGCGGAAATCAGCCCAACGCCTCGAACAGGTGCCCCATGCGGTCGCGCTTGGTCCGCAGGTAGTGCACGTTCTCGGGGTGCGGGCGCACGGGCAGCTCCTCGCGGCCGGTGACCTCCAGGCCGTACCCCTCGAGGCCGGCCCGCTTGGCGGGGTTGTTGGTGAGCAGCCGCATCGAGCGCACGCCCAGGTCGTACAGGATCTGCGCGCCGGTGCCGTAGTCGCGTGCGTCGGCCGGCAGGCCCAGCTCGAGGTTCGCGTCGACGGTGTCGAACCCGCGGTCCTGCAGCTGGTACGCCTGCAGCTTGTGCAGCAGCCCGATGCCGCGGCCCTCGTGCCCGCGCATGTAGAGCACCACGCCCCGGCCCGCCTCGGCCACCCGCTCCAGCGCGGCGTCGAGCTGCGGACCGCAGTCGCAGCGCTGCGAGCCGAAGACGTCGCCGGTCAGGCACTCGGAGTGCACGCGCACCAGCACGTCCTCGCCGTCGCCCAGGTCGCCGTGCACCAGCGCGACGTGCTCGCCGCCGTCGGTAAGCGCCCGGTAGCCGACCGCGGTGAACAGCCCGTGCTCGGTGGGCAGCCGGGTCTCGACCACCCGCTCGACCTGGGTCTCCCGGTGCCGGCGGTACGCGATGAGGTCGGTGATGCTCAGCAGCGCGAGGTCGTGCTCGGCGGCGAACTTCTCGAGGTCGGGACGGCGCTGCATGGTGCCGTCGTCGTTGACCATCTCGCAGAGCACGCCGGCGGGCCGCAGCCCGGCCAGGACGGCCAGGTCGATCGCGGCCTCGGTGTGGCCGGGACGGCGCAGCACGCCGCCGGGCTTGGCGCGCAGCGGCACCACGTGGCCGGGGCGGGAGAGGTCGGCCGGCTGGGTCTGCGGCGAGGACAGCAGGCGGATCGTGTGGGCCCGGTCGGCGGCCGAGATGCCGGTGGACACGCCCTCGCGGGCGTCGACCGTCACGGCGTACGCGGTGCCCCTCGCGTCCTGGTTGGTGTGGAACATCGGCGGGAGGTCGAGGCGGTCGGCCTCCTCCTCGGTGATCGGCACGCAGATGTAGCCCGAGGTGTAGCGCACCATGAACGCGACCAGCTCGGGCGTCGCCTTCTCGGCGGCGAAGATCAGGTCACCCTCGTTCTCGCGGTCCTCGTTGTCGACCACGATCACCGCGCGTCCCGCCGCGATGTCCGCGATCGCCCGCTCGACGTTCTCAAACATTGCGGCCTCCGAGCATCTTCTCGACGTACTTGGCGATCACGTCGACCTCCAGGTTCACCGGGTCGCCGACCTGCTTGGCGCCCAGCACGGTCAGCTTCGACGTCGTCGGGATCAGCCCGACGCTGAACGTCTCGTCGTCCACGGCCATGACCGTCAGCGACACCCCGTCGACGGTGATCGAGCCCTTCTCGACCACGTAACGCGCGAGGCCGGCCGGCAGCGAGAACCGCACGACCTCCCAGTCGGCGGCGGGCTCGCGGGCGACGATCCGCGCGACCCCGTCGACGTGGCCCTGCACGAGGTGCCCGCCGAGGCGGCTGCCCAGCGCGGCGGCCCGCTCGAGGTTCACCTGGCCGCCCACCTCGAGCGCCCCCAGCGACGAGCGGCGCAGCGTCTCGCCCATCACGTCGGCGGTGAACACGCCGTCCGCGTTGTCGATCACGGTGAGGCAGACGCCGTTGACCGAGATCGAGTCGCCGTGCCGGGCGTCGGACGTGACCAGCGGGCCGCGCACCGCGAGAACCGCGGAGTCGCCACCCGAGTCGGTGAGGCCGACGACCTCACCCAGTTCCTCGACGATGCCGGTGAACATCAGTGCTCCTCGTGTGGGTGATCGGCGGGCTTGTGCCGCAGCGATGCCGTGAAGCGCAGGTCCGGGCCGATCTGCGCGATGTCGGTGAGGTCGAGCTCGATCGCGTCGCCGATGGTGGCGACGCCCGCGTCGACCAGCGCGGTCCGGCCGGCGCCCAGCAGCTTCGGCGCCACGTAGCCGATGACCTTGTCGACGAGGCCGCCCGCCAGGAAGGCGCCGGCCAGCGTCGGGCCGCCCTCGAGCAGCACCGAGCGCACGCCGCGGCCGTAGAGGGCGCTGAGCAGCGCGTGCAGGTCGACGCGGCCGTCCGGCCCGGCGCCGAGCTCGCGGGTCGTGGCGATCCAGGTCGGTGCGGCGGCGTCGTTCACCCGCGCCCCGCCGGGCGTGCGGCCCTCGGAGTCCACGACGACGCGCAGCGGCTGCTTGATGGCGAGCGTGCCGTCGCGCAGGTCGCGGACGGTGAGCTGCGGGTCGTCGGCGAGGACCGTGCCGACCCCGGCCACGATCGCGTCGACCGTGCTGCGCAGCACGTGCACGTCGGAGCGGGCGGGCGGCGAGGTGATCCACTGGCTGGTGCCGTCGGCGGCAGCCGAGCGGCCGTCGAGCGTGGCGGCGAACTTCCAGGTCACGTACGGGCGGCCACGGCGCACGGCGGTCAGCCAGGCGACGTTGCCCTCGGTGGCCTCGCGGCGGCGCACACCGGTCTCGACCTGCACCCCCGCGGCGCGCAACGTGACCGCGCCGCCGGCCGCGGCGGGCGTGGGGTCGTCCACCGCGATCACGACCCGCCGGACGCCCGCGTTGATCAGGGCCTGGCTGCAGGGCCCGGTGCGCCCGGTGTGGTCGCAGGGCTCGAGCGTGACGACCGCGGTGCCGCCGCGGGCCCGGTCGCCGGCCTGCGCGAGGGCGACGATCTCGGCGTGCGGGCCCCCGGCGTACGCGTGGAAGCCCTCGCCGACGACCTCGCCCGCGGGGTCGAGCAGCAGGCAGCCCACCACCGGGTTGGGGCTGGTCGTGCCGAGGCCCCGGGCGGCCAGCGCGATCGCGCGGCGCATCGCCTCGTCCTCGGTCACCATCGTCTCGTCCTCTCACGCGGTGCGTCACGCGCTGAGGAACACAAGGGGCAGAACGCCGGAAATCGGGCAGGAGGGTACGCTTCGCGCGCCCCCGCTGCGGGCCGGGCAGCCCGCACCGATGCCGACGCGCTGTCTCCCATCCGGACTGTCTGGCCGGGCGTCGCCGCTCGACCAACCGTCGGCCCCGGAGTCTCACCAGGTCCACCGTCCGCCGCGAGATGCACGACGTCCGGGTCGCGGGCTTACCGATCGTGGATCGGATCACCGCCGGTTCGGAATTTCACCGAGTCCCGCCAGCGCGTGGTGGGTTAACCCCGAGTTTGGCACGACATCGAGTTTTTGCCACCCGGGGAGCGAGTCATGTCACACCGCGCGCCGCCGTCAGCCCTCGTCGCCGTCGGCGCGCCGGCGGTCGATCGCCACGTAGGACCCGGGCTGCGACTTCGCGACCTTCTTCATCTCGGAGGCCACGGCGATCACCACGCGCGGGTCGGTGAAGCGGCGCCCGTCGGCCGTCGCCTGCGCCACGCCGATCGACAGGGTCACCAGCGCGGCGCGGTTCTTGTTGCCGCGCCGGTCGGGCACCTCGATGTAGCCGCGCTCGGCGTCGCGGGCGTCGTAGAGCTGGTCGGCGGCCTGCTCGAAGTCGGTGACCGTGCGCTTGGTCAGCGGCAGCACCTGGTCGGGGTGGCAGATGAAGACGAAGTCGTCGCCGCCGATGTGGCCCAGGAAGATCGACGGCGGGCCGACCGTGGTCACCGCGCGGTGCAGGCTGCTGGCCAGCGCGCCGATGAACTCGTCGCCGCGGTCGAACCCGTACACGTCGTTGACGCTCTTGAACCGGTCGATGTCGATGTAGCCCACCGAGTAGTCGCCGCCGGCCTTCATCCGGTCGGCGATCTCGCGCCGCACCCGCGCGTTGCCGGGCAGGCCGGTCAGCGGCGAGACCTCGCGGAACTCCTTGTTGCGCCGCAGCGTCGAGGACACCCGGGCGATCAGCTCGGCGGTGTCGAACGGCTTGACCAGGTAGTCGTCGACCCCGGCGGTCAGGCCCACCACCTTGTCGACGGTCATGCTCTTGGCGGTCAGCATGATCACCGGGAGCGCGGAGGTCAGCGGCTCGGCGCGCAGCCGCCGGGTCAGCTCGACCCCGTCCATGCGCGGCATCATCCAGTCGACCACGGCCAGGTCGGGCCGCTTGTCCTGCATGACCTCGAGCGCGTCCTGCCCGTCGCGGGCGCGGATCACGTCGAACCCGTGCACCTTGAGGTTGAACTCGACGAAGCTCGCGATGTCCTGGTCGTCGTCGACCACCAGGATCAGGTCGGGACGGTCCTCGGGCTCTCCTCCGAGGTCCTCGTGCGGGGGATCGGCGACCCCGGTGCTCATCCTGCTCCTCCCACCAGCTCACGCAGCTTGCGGATGGCCTCGGCCGGGTCCTGCGCCCCGTAGACCGCCGTGCCCGCGACGAACGCGTCGGCGCCGGCCTCGGCCGCCTGCTCGATCGTGTCGGCCGCGATGCCGCCGTCAACCTCGAGCCGCACCTCCAGACCGTCGGCGTCGATGCGGCGGCGGACCGCGCGCACCTTGTCGAGCGTCTCGGGCAGGAATTTCTGCCCGCCGAACCCGGCCTTGATCGTCATGATCAGCAGCGTGTCGACGTGGGGCAGCAGATCGAGATAGGCATCGACCGACGTGTCGCGGTCGATCGCGAGGCCCGCCTTGGCCCCCGCCGCGCGCAACGTCTTGGCCAGCGCGACCGGGTCGTCGGTGGCCTCGGCGTGGAACGTGACGTTGTAGGCGCCGGCCTCGGCGTAGCCGGGCGCCCAGCGCTCCGGGTCGGTGATCATCAGGTGCACGTCGAACGGGAGGCTCGTCGCCTTGCGCAGGCTCTGCACGACCGGCAGCCCGATCGTCAGGTTGGGCACGAAGTGGTTGTCCATGACGTCGACGTGCACCCAGTCGGCCGCACCCTCGATCGCGCGCACCTCGTCGGCGAGGCGGGCGAAGTCGGCGGCCAGGATGCTGGGGGCGATGATCGGCGATGGTTCCACGGGAGGAAGTCTATGGCCTCCGCGGCGAGGGCTCTTCCCACCTGTGGACAACCGATAGAGTGACGCGCCATGCGACGGTGGGTGCCCCTGGTGGCCGGCGCGCTCGTGGCGGCCCTCACGGGCTGCTCCGACCTGCCCGCCGGCGTCGACGGCGACCTCACCGACGGCTGGCCGGCCCCGCCGGCGGCGACCCCGTTCCGGCCGGCGCCCGGCTGCCAACGCGACCCGGCCGCCACCGGGTCGATCGACGAGTACGCGCCGGTCCCCTGCACCGAGCCGCACCTGGCCGAGACAGCTGTGGTCGCCGACCTGCCGGTCCTCGACCCCGCCCGCGTCCATCGGGAGTGCTCGCGACGGGTCGCCGCGTTCCTCGGCGGCGACTGGCGCACCGGCCGGCTGGCCCTCGTCCCCGTGCTGCCGAGCAGGGACGCCCGGCTGGGCGGCGCCCGCTGGTACCGCTGCGACCTCGCCGAGATCTCACCGGTCCGCGGCGAGCCGGTGCGCCGCTCCGCCTCGCTGAGGGGCGCGCTCGCGGGCGCCGGCCCGCTGCGGCTGACGTGCGCCGACCCGGACCTCGACGGCGAGCGGATCACCGGCATGCACCCCGTGCCCTGCGCGGGACGGCACACGGCCGAGTTCGCCGGCATCTTCGAGATCGACGGCGGCCCCTCGTCGGTGGCCGGCCTGACCGCCGACGACGTCGGGCCGGGCTGCCAGGCGGCGATCGCCCGGTTCGCCGGCATCCCGGACGACGACACGATCGCGAGCCGGGCGGGCTGGCTCAGCATCCCGCCCGACCCCGGGTCGTGGAAGCTCGGCGAACGCGGGGTCCGCTGCTTCCTGTGGCTCGACGGCGAGCAGATGACCGGCTCCTACCGCAACGCCGGCACCCGCAAGCTGAAGATCCAGTACGCCGACTAGCTCGTCCGGCGCAGCACGGCCAGGAACATGGCGTCGGTGCCGTGCCGGTGCGGCCAGAGCTGCACCGTCGGGCCCGACCCCAGCCCCGGCATGCCCGGCGGCAGCAGCGGCCGGGCGTCCACGAAGTCGACCTCGACCCCGCTGCGCCGCGAGCCCTCGGTCACGGTCACCTGCGTCTCCACCATGTGCGGCGAGCAGGTCACGTACGCCACCACGCCGCCCGGCCGCACCGCCCGCAACGCCGCCACGAGCAGCTCACGCTGCAGCTTCGTCAGCGCGGGGAGGTCGTCCGGCCGGCGCCGCCAGCGCGACTCGGGACGCCGCCGCAGCGAGCCCAGCCCGGTGCACGGCGCGTCGACCAGCACCCGGTCGAACGCCTCCTCGGGCAGGTCGGGGTCGCGGCCCACGGACCGCCCGTCCATCGGCAGCACCGTCACCGGCATGCCCTCGGTGGCCTGCTCGACCAGCCGGGCGCGGTGCTCGGCCACCTCCACGGCGGTCACCTCGGCGCCGCGGGCCTGCGCGATCGAGCCGATCAGGCCGGTCTTGCCGCCCGGGCCGGCGCACAGGTCGAGCCATCGGGTGTCGCGGCCCTCGACCGGCGCGGCCAGCAGCGCCGCGGCGACCAGCTGCGAGCCCTCGTCCTGCACGTGCGCGCGCCCCTGGCGGATCGCGGCCAGCTCGCGCGGGGAGCCGCCGTTGAGATACACCGCGTACGGCGAGAACGCACCCGGCACGCCGCCCACCTCGTCGGCGAGCTCGACAGCGTCGGCACGCCCCGGGCGCGCGCACAGGTGCACCACCGGCGGCTGGTTGTCCTCGATGAGCAGCCGCGCGGTCTCGGCCAGGTCGCCGCCGAGCGACTCGGCGAACGCCCGGATGATCCACGCCGGGTGGTTGTGGTGCACCGAGAGGTTGCCGACCGGGTCGGTGTCGTAGTCGGGCGCCAGCCGGTCGAGCCACTTCTCCAGCGGCGTCTCGGCGATCGTGCGCAGCACCGCGTTCGCGAAGCCGGCCGCGCCCGGCGCGACCGAGCGCACCAGGTCGACGGTCTGGTTGACCGCGGCGTGCGCGGGCACGCGGGTGTGCAGCAGCTGGTAGGCGCCGAGCCGCAACGCGTCGCGGGCCGGCGGGTCGATGCGCGCCACGTCGCGCCCGGCGGCGTCGGCCACGATCAGGTCGAGGGTGCCCAGCGCGCGCAGGGTGCCGTACGTCAGCTCGGTCGCGAACGCGGCGTCGCGCCCGTCGAGCGCCATGCCCCGCAGGATCTCGGGCAGCACCAGGTTGGCGTACGCGTCGTCGCGGTGCACCGCCGCGATCGCCTCGTACGCAGCCTGCCGCGCCGGGTCGGACGGCGGGCGCCCGCCACGCGGGGCCCGTCCGGTGCGGGAGTCCCGCTCGTACCCGGGACCGCCGGGCCGCCGCGGACGCCCCGAACCGTGCGGCCGATCGGCCCTGTGCTCGGTCACTGGAGCTTCTCCCCCGGTTGGATCCGCAGGCCACGAGCCCAGTCCGTGGCGGCCATCGGCTTCTTGCCCGCGGCCCGCACCTCGCCCAGCGCCACCGGCGTGGTGGCCGTGCCGGCCAGCACCTGCGACCGCTCGACCAGCAGGTCGCCCGGCGCGAGCTCGGGACCGTTCGCCACCGGCCGCACCGGGCCCAGCTTGAGCCGCTCGTCGCGCAGCGTCGTCCACGCGCCCGGCGCGGGCGTGCACGCCCGGATGCGCCGGTCGACCGCGAACGCCGGGTCGCCCCAGCGGATGCGCGCGTCGTCGACCGTCAGCTTCGGCGCGAGCGAGACGCCGTCGGCCGGCTGCGGGTGCGCCCGCGCCGTGCCGGCCTCGATCGCGTCGAGCACCGCCACCAGCAGGCCGGCGCCCTCGGAGGCGAGGCGCTCGAGCAGGTCGCCGGACGTGTCGGTGGGGCGGATGTCCTCGGTGAGGGTGCCGTAGACCGGGCCGGTGTCGAGCCCGGCCTCGAGCTCGAACACGCTGGCGCCGGTCACCTCGTCGCCGTGCAGCACGGCGTGCTGCACCGGGGCGGCGCCGCGCCACGCGGGCAGCAGCGAGAAGTGCAGGTTGACCCAGCCGTGCTTCGGGATCTCCAGGGCACTCGGGGGCACCAGAGCGCCGTACGCCACCACGGGCACGCAGTCGGGGGCGAGCGCGCGCAGACGCTCCTGGAACTCGGGCTCGCGCGGCCGCTCGGGCGTGAGCACCTCAATGCCCCGCTCGTCGGCCCACGCGGCGGCAGGCGAACGTACCAGGCGGCGCCCCCTGCCGGCCGGGGCGTCGGGGCGGGTGACCACGGCGAGCAGCTCGTGCCCCGAGGCGGCGATCGCGTCGAGGGCGGGCAGGGCGACGGCCGGCGTACCGGCGAAGACCAGGCGCATGCCGCTCACCGCCCCAGCCCGAAGAGGCCGCGGCCGTGCGGGCTCTCCTTGATCGTGGGCGGCTTGCCCGCGTCGTACCAGTCGGCGGCGCGGATCTGCTTCATGGCGTCCTTGCGCGCGGCGGCGTCGAGCCGGTCGAGGAACAGCACGCCGTCGAGGTGGTCGGTCTCATGCTGCACGCAGCGCGCCATCAGCCCGGTGCCGACGATCTGGATCGGGTCGCCGTGCTGGTTGAAGCCGGCCGCCACCACGTTCTGCCGGCGCTTGGTGTCGATGTAGATGCCCGGGATCGACAGGCAGCCCTCCGGCCCGTCCTGCTCCTCGTCGTCGGGGAACGACAGCACCGGGTTGACGATGTGGCCCACCACGTCGTCCACATCGAACGTGAAGACGCGCAGGCCGACGCCGATCTGCGGGGCGGCCAGCCCGGCGCCGCCCTCGTCGAGCATGCTGTCGGTCAGGTCCTTGACCAGGGTGCGCAGTTCCTTGTCGAAGTCGACGACGGGATCGGCCGGCGTCCGGAGCACCGGATCGCCGAACAGACGGATGGACTGGACGGTCACGCGGGCAGGCTCCTGACATCTCGGCTCGGCACCTGACCAGTCTACGGAGTGCCCGGATGTGACCACGGTCGCCGTCGTCCCGCGTCCGCGGGTCCTGTGGACAACGGGGGTCGTTCCGCTTGACAAGCCGTAGGCTCCCCCCGACTCCCTTCCCTGGGCGGGCGGGGGAGGCGGTGGCCCACCCGTGATCGTTTTCGATGGGCGGGCGGAGGCCCACCCGTGATCGTCATCGCTGGGCGGGCGGGGTGCACGGCGAGCCACCGGAGATCGCTCGTCGGCCGGAGCGGCGGAATTGTCGGTGGGGCCGGGCAGAATGTTCGGCGATGGTGACGAAGAGCGGACACAGCGAGCGGCAGCCGGCGGAACGGCTGCCCGTGGCACGCGTGTGCGTCGACGTGCCGCTGCCGCACCTCGACCGCCCGTTCGACTACCTGGTCTCGTCCGACGACGACGACGCGGCCCGTCCGGGCGTACGCATCAAGGTCCGTTTCGCCGGTCAGCTCGTGGGCGGCTATCTGCTCGAGCGCGTCGAGTCGTCGGAGCACGGCAAGCTCGCGTACCTCGACAAGGTCGTCTCCCCGGAGCAGGTGCTCGACCCTGAGATCGCCCGCGTGGCGCGCGCCGTCGCCGACCGCTACGCCGGCAACCTCTGCGACGTGCTCCGGCTGGCCGTCCCGCCGCGCCACGCCCGAGCCGAGTCCCAGCCCTCCAAGCTCACACTTGCTCCCGACCTCGCCGCGCCCGCCGTGCCCGTCACCGCCTCCGACGTCGCCGAGGCCGCCCCCTCAGACCCCACTCCCTCCGACGTCGCCGAGGCCGCCCCCTCAGATCCCACTCCCTCCGACGTCGCCGAGGCCGCCCCCTCAGACCCCACTCCCCCCGCGGCCGACGACGGGCCGCCCTCCACCGCTCCGGCTCGGTCCGGCGGCTGGAGCAAGTACGTGGCCGGGTCCGCCTTTCTCCGCGCGCTGAGCGATGGCCGCAACGCCCGGGCGGTGTGGGGCGCGCTGCCGGGTGAGGACTGGGCGGCCCGCATCGCCGAGGCAGCCGAAGCCACTGTGCGAGGCGGCCGCGGCGTCGTGATCGTGGTCGCCGACGCCCGGGACCTCGACCGGGTGGACCGCGCGCTCGCCGAGGTGCTCGGCCCCGGCAGGCACGTCGCGCTCAACGCCGCCCTCGGGCCGGCCGAGCGCTACCGGCGGTTTCTGGCCGCCAGCCGCCACCAGGTGCCCGTCGTGGCCGGCACCCGCGCCGCGATGTGGGCGCCCGTCGCCGAGCTCGGCCTGGTCGTGATCTGGGACGACGGCGACGACCTGCACGCCGAGCCCCGCGCGCCCTACCCGCACGCCCGCGAGGTGCTGCTGACGCGCGCCCAGCTCGCCGGCTGCGCCGCGCTCGTGGCCGGCTTCGCCCGCACCGGCGAGGCCCAGCTGCTGCTCGAGACGGGCTGGGCGCGTGAGATCGGCGCGTCCCGCGACGTGCTGCGCGCGCACGCCCCCGCGATCGCCCCCACCGGCGACGACCCCCAGCTCGCGCGCGACCCCGGCGCCGCCACCGCCCGCCTGCCCAGCCTCGCCTGGCAGACCGCCCGCCAGGCGTTGCAGGCCGACGCGCCCGTGCTCGTGCAGGTGCCCCGCCGCGGCTACCTGCCGTCGATCGCGTGCGCCGAGTGCCGTACGCCCGCTCGCTGCCCGCAGTGCGCGGGACCGCTGGGCCTGCAGGGCGCCCGCGACGTCCCCACCTGTCACTGGTGCGGCCGCGCCGCCGCCGCGTACTCCTGCCCCGCTTGCGGCGGCCGCCGCCTGCGCGCCTCGGTGACCGGAGCGCGCCGCACCGCCGAGGAGCTGGGCCGTGCCTTTCCCGGCGCCCCGGTCCGCACGTCGGGCCGCGACGAGATCCTCACCACGGTCCCGCCCGAGGCCACCGTCGTGGTCGCCACCCCCGGCGCCGAGCCGGTGGCCGACGGCGGCTACGGCGCCGTCCTGCTGCTCGACACGTGGGCGCTGCTGACCCGCTCCGACCTGCGCGCCGCGGAGGAGACCATGCGCCGCTGGCTCAACGCGGCCGCGCTGGCGAGGCCCGCGGCGCAGGGCGGCAAGGTCGTCGTGGTCGCCGACGGCTCGCTGGCCCCCGTGCAGGCGCTGATCCGCTGGGACCCCGCCTGGTTCGCGCTGCGCGAGCTGACCGAGCGCCGCGAGCTCGCCTTCCCGCCCGCCTCGCGCATGGCCAGCCTCACCGGCAAGGCCGAGGCGGTGGCCGACTTCCTCGGCGTCGCGCGGCTTCCCGACGACACGGAGCTGCTGGGCCCGGTGCCCGCCGACGAGGATCAGGAACGCATGCTGCTGCGGGTGCCCCGCGGCCGGGCCGCCGCGCTGGCCCGGGCCCTGCACGAGGCCGCCGCCGTGCGCAGCGCCAAGAAGGCGCCGCTGGCCGTCCGCATCGAGGTCGACCCGTCGGCGCTGTTCTGACGGGTCAGCGCCAGATCAGGTCGAAGGTCCCGTCCTCGACCCGCGCGACGAAGGTCGCCACGTCCGGGGCCTGCACGACCGCGTCGTCCCAGCCTTCGCTCGCGTTGCTGACCATCAGCACCGGCGCGGGGTCCTGCCGCAGGTCTACCACGAAGTTCTCCAGGCCGCCGTCGCCGCCGATCAGCGCGATCCCCGGGTGCGTGCCTTCGGTCTCCCAGATGCGCAGGATCTGCCGCGCCTGCGCCGGCGGGTACAGCCAGATGTATTTGCCCGACGGCAGCCACCCCCGGCGCAGCCACGACGGGGACCGCAGATACCGGCGCCACGCCTCGGGCAGCTCCGGGCCGTCCGCGAACTCCGGCTCGGGCACCGGCCCCCGGTAGTCCGCCTCCTCGACGATCACGCCGACCGGTTCGCCGTCACGGGTCTGCACGCGCAGCACGTGCCCGGCGCCCTCCTCGGGGACGAGCTTCTCGCGCGCCACCCGCACCGCCGCGAGCCGGTCGTCGAACAGGCGCAGCCCCGACGGCCACTCCCGCCAGTCTCCCGCCTCGATCCGCTCCACGTCGGCCGCACCCGCGGCTCCCCACCGCGTGACCAGGCCGCGGTCAAGATCATTTCCCATGCGCGGGGACCCTACCGGACGCCGCCGGAACACAGAACCGGCGCTCCCGCACGTCGCGGGAGCGCCGGTTCGGCGAGGATGCCTCCGTCAGGCGGCGGCGTTCTTGAGGTCCTGGGCGCGCTCGGTGCTCTCCCAGAGCAGCTCCGGGATGTCCCGGCCGAAGTGCCCGTAGGCAGCGGTCTGCTGGTAGATCGGGCGCAGCAGGTCGAGGTCGCGGATGATCGCGGCCGGGCGCAGGTCGAACACCTCGCCGATGGCCTTCTCGATGCGCTCGACCGGAACGTTCTCGGTGCCGAACGTCTCGACGAACAGCGACACCGGGTGCGCCTTGCCGATCGCGTACGCGACCTGGGTCTCGCAGCGCTCGGCCAGGCCCGCGGCCACGACGTTCTTGGCGACCCAGCGCATCGCGTACGCCGCGGAACGGTCCACCTTGGACGGGTCCTTGCCGGAGAACGCGCCGCCGCCGTGCCGCGCGTAGCCGCCGTACGTGTCCACGATGATCTTGCGACCGGTGAGGCCGGCGTCGCCCATGGGGCCGCCGATCTCGAAACGGCCGGTGGGGTTGACCAGCAGGCGGTAGCCCTCGGTCTCGAGCCCCAGTCCCTCCAGCTCGGGCGCGATCACGTGCTCGCGGATGTCGGGCGTGAGCAGCGACTCGAGCGAGATGTCGGCCGCGTGCTGCGACGAGACGACAACCGTGTCGAGGCGTACGGGCTTGAGGCCGTCGTACTCGATCGTGACCTGGGTCTTGCCGTCGGGGCGCAGGTAGGGGATCGTGCCGTCCTTGCGCGCGACCGAGAGCCGGCGCGCGAGGCGGTGCGCGAGCGCGATCGGCAGCGGCATCAGCTCGGGCGTCTCCGAGCAGGCGAAGCCGAACATCATGCCCTGGTCGCCGGCGCCCTGGGCGTCGAGCACGTGCTCGCTGTCGCCCTCGCGCAGCTCGAGCGCGCTGTCGACGCCCTGCGCGATGTCGGGCGACTGCGAGCCGATGGAGACGCTGACGCCGCAGGACGCGCCGTCGAAGCCCTTCTTCGACGAGTCGTAGCCGATCCGCAGGATCGTGTCGCGCACGATGCTCGGGATGTCGGCGTACGCCTGGGTGGTGACCTCACCCGCGACGTGCACCTGGCCGGTCGTGATCAACGTTTCCACCGCGACACGGCTGCGGGGGTCCTGCGCCAGCAGGGCGTCGAGAATGCCGTCGCTGATCTGGTCAGCGATCTTGTCCGGGTGGCCTTCCGTGACCGACTCGGAGGTGAACAGGCGGCGTGCCACGGTGCTCCTCAGAATTGTCGAATACAGCGTAACGCGGAAGTGTAGTCATCGCGCCGGACCGGAGGCGCCTGGGTGCTACGCCGTCCCATCGTCTGCGACCTGGCGTTCCAGGAGCGCAACGACGTGGTCGAAAATCATATCGGCCACATCGTCTTTGGGGAGTTGGGCGTAGCTCGCCGTGACGCCGTCGGCCCCGAGCAGCGTGACCTCATTGTGGTCTGCGCCGAAAACGCGGTCGACCCCTACTTCGTTAACGACGATAAGGTCGGCACGTTTCTTGATCAGCTTTGCTCGAGCGTGCTCCAGGGCGTCGTGCGTCTCCGCCGCGAACGCCACCAGAACCTGCCCGGGCCGCTTCGACGCGCCCACTTCGGCGGCGATGTCCGGGTTCGTCACCAGCACGATCGGATCCGGCGTACCGCTGTCTGTCTTTTTGATTTTCTCCACCGCGACGGCAGCGGGGCGGAAGTCGGCGGGCGCCGCGGCCATCACGACGACGTCCGCATCGCCCGCGGCCTTCACCGTCGCCGCGCGCAGCTCCTCGGTAGTTCCCACCCGGACGATGTCCACACCTGCCGGGTCCGCCAGCGTCACGTTCGCCGCGATCAGCGTCGTTCGCGCGCCCCGGGCAGCCGCGGCCCGTGCCAGCGCGTACCCCTGCTTGCCCGACGACCGGTTGCCCAGGAACCGCACCGGATCGAGCGGCTCCCGCGTGCCGCCGGCGGTGACCACCACGTGCCGGCCCGCCAGGTCGAGCGACAAGCCCCTTCGCTGTACGCGCCGGGCCAGCTCGAAGATCTCCACCGGATCGGGCAGCCGCCCCTTGCCGGTGTCCTTGCCCGTCAGCCGCCCCACCGCGGGCTCGATCACCACGGCCCCCCGGGCCCGCAGCGTCGCGACGTTGGCCTGCGTTGCCGGGTTCTCCCACATCTCGGTGTGCATGGCCGGCGCGTACACCACCGGGCAGGTCGCCGTGAGCAGCGTGTTGGTCAGCAGGTCGTCGGCGATGCCGTGCGCCGCCTTGGCCAGCAGGTCGGCCGTCGCGGGCGCCACCACGACGAGCTCCGCCGCCCGGCCGATGCGCACGTGCGGCACCTCGTGCGCGTCGTCCCACACGTCGGTGGCCACCGGCCGCCCCGACAGCGCCGCCCACGTCGGCGCACCGACGAACTTCAGCGCCGACGCGGTCGGCACCACGCGCACCGCGTGCCCCGACTCGGTGAACAGCCGCAGGAGCTCGCAGGCCTTGTAGGCCGCGATCCCCCCACCGACCCCGAGGACCACCTCAGTCACCGCAGACCCCCGTACGCTCCGCGCCCGCCCGTGCGAGCAACCGAGGTCAACGCTAGTCCGCGCCGCCGCCTCCCGCGGCCCGAGCCCCGACCCCTGTGGACAACGGGACGCACGAAAAATCCCGCGCCCCCGAGGTGATCGGGAACGCGGGATCGCAGGAACAACGAGATCAGGGGTTGTCCGTGGCCTCCGCGGTGAGCAGCCCGGCGTTGATCTCACGCATGGCGATCGACAGCGGCTTCTCCTGCGGGGTGGTCTCGACCAGCGGGCCGACGTACTCCAGGAGACCCTCACCCAGCTGGCTGTAGTAGGCGTTGACCTGGCGGGCGCGCTTAGCCGCGAAGATCACCAGCGAGTACTTCGACGAGGTCTTGTCGAGCAGCTCGTCGATCGGCGGGTTGGTGATGCCTTCGGGGTTCGCTACGGTTCCCACAGTATTCAAATCCTTAATGCTCTGGGGCTTGCGCTGGCGTCAGAAATGACGAACCGAGCAATCCTACCAGCTCGTCCGCGGCACGCTCGACGAAGTCGTTGACCACCGTCCGGTCGAATTCCTTCTCGGCGGCCATCTCCTCGTCGGCGTGGGCGAGCCGGCGGCGGATCGTCTCCTCGTCGTCGGTGCCGCGGCCGACCAGCCGGCGGCGCAGCTCCTCGACGCTGGGCGGGGCCAGGAACACCAGCTGGGCGTCGGGCATCGACGCGCGCACCTGACGGGCGCCCTGCAGGTCGATCTTGAGCAGAACCGGCTGACCGGCGGCGAGCCAGCCCTCGACCTGCGCCCGGGGCGTGCCATAGAGGTTTCCGGCGAACTCGGCCCACTCGAGCAGCTGACCGCCGTCGATCAGCCGCTGGAACTGCTGCCGGTTCACGAAGTGGTAGTGCTCGCCTTCGGTCTCGTAGTCGCGTTTCTTCCGGGTCGTCGCCGACACGGACAACTTGATCCAAGGCGAGCGCGCCCGGATCAGCTCGATCACGCTGTCCTTGCCGACCCCGGAAGGGCCGGAGAGGACGGTGAGGCGGGCTGCCGGGCGCGCGTCGTCATCCATGCTCACAGGCTCATTCAACACGAGCCCATGAGTCAGTTCGCAGCGAACTCCCCCAGGAGGGCCTTGCGCTGCTGGTCGCCGAGACCGCGCAGCCGGCGGCTGTCGGCGATCTTCAGCTTCTCCATGATCTGGGTCGCGCGGATCTTGCCGATGCCCGGCAGCGCCTGAAGCACGGCCGAAACCTTCAGCTTGCCGACGACCTCGTCCTCCTCCGCGCGGTCAAGCACAGCGGCGAGGGTGGTCTTGCCGGACTTGAGCTGTTCCTTCAGCTCAGCCCGAGCCTTGCGGACTTCCGCGGCCTTCTCCAGCGCTGCAGCGCGCTGCTCGGGGCTCAGTGACGGGAGCGGCACCAGTTCTCCTCAGGTCCCTATCGCGGCGGTAGCGAATACCGGCGCTTCTGTGAAACGTGGTGTGCCAGGGAACCAAAGGGGCATGTGGTTCCCGGCGCCGGGAAAACTAGCGGTCAACGGCGGTTTCGGCAACGTGGGGGTACCCCCGTCCCGGCGCTCCGGGGCCCTGATAAGCAGGGCCGTTTCACCCGAGAGCGGCCTCACACTCCGCCGCGACGCGCTCCGCGGCGGCCCTCAGCTCGGCCACGCCCGGTCCCGCCGCGAGAACTTCCCGTGAGTACGACGGCAGCAGCGTCCGCAGGCTTTCACCGAAGACGGATCGCAGGTCGGAGGCGGTCGCGCCCTGCGCGCCGAGGCCCGGAGCGAGCAGCGGACCGTTCACCCGAGACAGATCGTGACCGGTGTCCCCGATCGTCGCTCCGATTACGAGCCCGAAGCTGCCGAGCGGCTCCGCACCCTCGTTGAGCTGGGAAATCTCATCGATCACCGTCTGCGCGACGGACTTGCCGCCGGCGGTGACGGCATGCTGGACGGTCGGTCCCTCCGGATTGGACGTGAGGCCCAGCACGAACACGCCGCCGCCGTTGGCGCGCGCAAGGTCGAACGCCGGCTGCAACGAGCCCACACCGAGGTAGGGACTGACAGTAATCGCGTCGGCACACAGCGAACTCGCCGGATCGAGATAGGCGCTCGCGTAGGCGGCCATCGTCGAGCCGATGTCGCCGCGCTTCACGTCCAGCAGGACCAGCGCGCCGGCCTCGCGGGACTGTCGGATAGTTGACTCAAGAATTCCGATGCCACGTGACCCAAATCTCTCAAAAAAAGCCGACTGAGGCTTCACGACGGCCACCCGATCGGCCAGGGCGTCGACCACCGTACGGGCGAAGCGTTCCAGGCCGGAGATGTCGTCGGGGAGCCCCCACCGGGACAGCAGGGCGGCGTGCGGATCGATGCCGACGCACAGCCGGCCCCGCTTCTGCGTGGCCTCCGCGAGGCGCTTGCCGAAGGTCTCCATGGGCGGTATTCCCCTTCCGGGTGAGCGAGGGTGAGCGAGCAGTGACGGCCGGACGGGCCGGGGGTCGGTCAAGTGGTCGGTCAGGTTGCGGCCACCGCCGCGGCGATGCCGGCGGCGATGAGCGCGACGTCGTCCGGCTCGGTGACGTACGGCGGCATGGTGTAGATCAGATTGCGGAACGGCCGCAGCCACACGCCCGCCCCGACGGCCGCCGCGGTGGCGCGGGTGATGTCCACCTCGCGGTCCATCTGAACCACGCCGATGGCGCCGAGCACCCGCACGTCGGCGACCCCGGGCGCGTCCCGCAGCGGCGCGAGCCCGGCCTCGAGTCCGCTTTCGATCAGCCGTACGCGGTGCTCCCAGTCGCCGGAGCGAAGCAGGCCCAGCGAGGCGTTCGCGACCGCGCAGGCCAGCGGGTTACCCATGAACGTCGGGCCGTGCGCGAGCCCGCCGCCCTCGCCGGCCGAGATCGCCGCCGCCACCCCGGGCGTGCACAGCGTCGCCGCCAGCGTGAGGTAGCCGCCGGTGAGCGCCTTGCCGACGCACATGATGTCGGGCGAGACGTCCGCGAACGAGGCGGCGAAGAACTTCCCCGTACGCCCGAAGCCCGTCGCGATCTCGTCGAAGATCAGAAAGATGCCGTGCGCGGCCGTCACCTCGCGCAGGACGCGCAGGTACTCCGGATGGTGGAACCGCATGCCCCCGGCGCCCTGCACGACCGGCTCGACGATCACCGCGGCGAGCTCGTCGGCGTGGGCGGCGACCATCTCGGCGAGCGAGGCCGCGTACGCCTTGTCGTGGTCCGCCGGCGGCGGCGGGGCGAAGATCTGCGCCGGCAGCACGCCGGTCCACAGCGAGTGCATGCCGCCGACCGGATCGCACACGCTCATCGGGTGGAACGTGTCGCCGTGGTAGCCGCCCCGCCACGTCGCCAGCCTGCGCCGGCCGGGCCGACCGAGCGCGCGCTGCGCCTGCAACGCCATCTTGATCGCGACCTCGACGCTGACCGAGCCCGAGTCACAGAGGAAGACGTGTTCGAGCCCGTCGGGCGTCAGGTCGACGAGCGTGGTGGCGAGCTCGATCGCCGGCTCGTGGGTGAGCCCGCCGAACATCACGTGGCTCATCCGCCCGGCCTGCTCGGCGAGCGCCGCGTCCAGGACCGGGTGGCGGTAGCCGTGGATCGCCGCCCACCACGAGGACATCCCGTCGACCACCTCGCGCCCGCCGGCCAGCGTGAGGCGCACGCCCGAGGCGCTCTCGACCAGGTACGGCTCGCTGCGTCCCGGCATCGGCCCGTACGGGTGCCAGACGTGCCGGCGGTCGCGGGCGATCAGATCCGCCGCCCGCGAGCCGATCACCGCTGCTCCGAGATCCGCCCAGCAGGCGAGCCCGCCGCCGCCGAAGCCGGGACGGACCGCAGCGCCGAAGCCGCGGAGCGCACCAGCGCCGGCCCCCGGTAGATGAAACCGCTGTAGAGCTGCACCAGCGAGGCTCCCGCGTCCACCAGCCGCAACGCGTCGTCGGCGCTCATCACGCCGCCCACGCCGACGATCGGCAGGCGGCCGCCCGTCTCGGTGTGGACGAAGTGGACGACCTTGCGCGCCTTCTCGGTGAGCGGCCGCCCGGACAGCCCGCCGGACTCCCCCGCCCGCGGCTGGTCGGCCGCGGCGAGGCCGTCGCGGGCCAGCGTCGTGTTCGTGGCGATCACGCCGGCCGCGCCGTGGCTGAGGCACACCTCGAGCAGCTCGGCGATGGCCGGCTCGGTGAGGTCCGGCGCAATCTTGACGAGCACCGGCTTGGGGCCGACCAGCGCGGTGAGCAGGTCGGCGATCGCCGAGCGGTCCTGCAGCGTGCGCAGCCCGGGGGTGTTGGGCGACGAGACGTTGACCGCGATGTAGTCGGCGTACGGGTGCAGCAGCCGGTGCGAGGTCAGGTAGTCCTCAACCGCGTCCTCCAGCGGCGTGACCTTCGACTTGCCCAGCGAGACGCCGAGCGGCACGCCGAGCGGCCCCAACTGTTGGAGCCGGGCCGCCAGCGGCGCGGCGCCGGCGTTGTTGAAGCCCATCCGGTTGATGATCGCCTCGCTGTCGCGCAGGCGGAACAGGCGCGGCCGGTCGTTGCCCGGCTGCGCGTGCGCGGTGACCGTGCCGACCTCGACGAAGCCGAACCCGAGGGCCGGCCACGCGGGCAGCGCCACGCCGTTCTTGTCCATGCCGGCGGCGAGCCCGACCGCGTTGGGGAACCGGACGCCGAACGCCTCGACCGGCGCGTCCACCGCGTACCGCGCGCGCAGCACCGAGCGCACCGGCGCCGGCAGCTTCGCGAGCCGCTCGAGCGTGAACTCGTGCGCGGTCTCGGCGTCGCCGCCGCCCAGCCGGAACAGCACCGGCCGGACGGCGGACTCGAACAACGTCACTTCGTGCCCCGCAGGGCGGCGTGCAGGTCCTGCAGCGGCCGCACGCTCATGTCGCCGCGCATGAGCGCCTCGATGCCCATCACCGCGGCGGCCGCGCCCGGCACCGTGGTGATGCTCGGGATGTCGGCGGTGACCGCGGCGCTGCGGATCTCGTAGCCGTCGGAGCGGGCGCTGGCCCCCGAGCCCTGCGGCGTGTTGATGATCATCGCGATCTCGCCGGCCAGGATGAGCTCCACCGCGTTCCGGTCCGCGCTCTCGTAGTGCTTGGGCACGATCTCGCAGACGACGCCGTAGCGGCGCAGCACCTCGCCGGTGCCGGCCGTGGTGACGATCGTGAAGCCCAGGTCGGCCAGCCGCTTGATCGGGAAGACCATCGCCCGCTTGTCGCGGTTCGCGACCGAGACGAAGATCTTGCCCGCGGTCGGCAGCGACCCGTACGCCGCGGCCTGCGACTTGGCGAACGCCTGGCCGAAGCCGGCGTCGATGCCCATCACCTCGCCGGTCGACTTCATCTCGGGGCTGAGCAGGCTGTCGACGCCCTTGCCGGCCGGGGTGCGGAACCGCTTGAACGGCAGCACCGCCTCCTTGATCGCGATCGGCGCCTGCTCGGGCGTCGTCCCGCCGTCGCCCTCGGGCAGCAGCAGCCCCTCGGCGCGCAGCTCGGCGATGGTGGCGCCGAGCATGATGCGGGCCGCAGCCTTGGCGAGCGGCACCGCGGTCGCCTTCGAGACGAACGGGACGGTCCGGGACGCCCGCGGGTTGGCCTCGAGCACGTAGAGCGCGTCGTCCTTGAGCGCGTACTGCACGTTGAGCAGGCCCTGCACCCCGACACCGCGGGCGATCGCCTCGGTGTAGCGGCGCACTTCCGCCAGGTGCGAGCCGGCCAGCGTGATCGGCGGCAGCGAGCAGGACGAGTCGCCGGAGTGGATGCCGGCCTCCTCGATGTGCTCCATCACGCCGCCGACATAGACCTCGCCGGTGGCGTCGCAGAGCGCGTCCACGTCGATCTCGACCGCGTCGTCGAGGAACCGGTCGACCAGCACCGGGTGGTCCGGCGAGATCTCGGTGGCCCGCTCGATGTAGCCGCGCAGCGTCGGCTCGTCGTACACGATCTCCATGCCTCGGCCGCCGAGCACATAGGACGGCCGCACCAGCACCGGGTAGCCGATCGTGTCGGCGATCTCCTTGGCCTGCTCGAAACTGGTCGCGGTGCCGTGGTCGGGCGAGCGCAGCCCGGCCTTGGCGAGCACGGCGCCGAACAGGCCGCGGTCCTCGGCCAGGTCGATCGACTCGGGCGAGGTGCCCACGATCGGGACGCCCGCGGCCTTGAGCCGGTTGGCCAGGCCGAGCGGCGTCTGCCCGCCGAGCTGCACGATCACGCCGACCACGCCGGGGCCGCCCGCCGCCTTGCCGCTGGAGTCCTCGGAGTGGAACACCTCGAAGACGTCCTCAAACGTGAGCGGCTCGAAGTAGAGCCGGTCGGCGGTGTCGTAGTCGGTGGAGACCGTCTCGGGGTTGCAGTTGACCATCACGGTCTCGTAGTCGACGCCCCGCAGCGCCATGACGGCGTGCACGCAGGAGTAGTCGAACTCGATGCCCTGGCCGATGCGGTTGGGGCCGGAGCCGAGGATGAGCACCTTGGGCCGGGCCGACGGCGCGACCTCGGTCTCCTCGTCGTAGGTCGAGTAGTGGTACGGGGTGTTCGCCTCGAACTCGGCCGCGCAGGTGTCGACGGTCTTGTAGACCGGGCGCACGCCGAGCCGGTGCCGCAGCGTCCGGACGCCGTCCTCGCCGGCGAGCTCGGGGCGCAGCGCGGCGAGCTGCTTGTCGGAGAAGCCCGAGCGCTTGGCACGGCGCAGCAGCTGCTCGTCGAGGACGGGGGCGTCGAGGATCTCGGCGCGCAGGTCGACCAGCGCCTTGATCTCGTCGAGGAACCAGGGGTCGATGCGGCCGCTGGCCTCGTGCACCTGCTCGACGGTCGCGCCGAGCCGCAGGGCGCGCTCGACGGTGTAGAGCCGGCCGTCGTGCGGCACCCGCAGGGCGGCGAGCGTCTCGTCCAGCGAGTCGGTCTTGTCGGGCGCCGTCCAGAAGCCGGCGGCCGAGGTCTCCAGCGACCGCATCGCCTTGTTCAGCGCCTCGGCGAAGTTGCGGCCCAGCGACATCGCCTCGCCGACCGACTTCATCGTGGTGGTCAGCTCGGCGTCGGCGCCGGGGAACTTCTCGAACGCGAACCGCGGGATCTTCACGACCACGTAGTCGAGCGCGGGCTCGAAGGCGGCCGGGGTCTTGAGCGTGATGTCGTTCGGGATCTCGTCGAGCGTGTAGCCGATGGCGAGCTTGGCGGCGATCTTCGCGATCGGGAAGCCGGTGGCCTTCGACGCCAGCGCCGACGAGCGCGACACCCGCGGGTTCATCTCGATCACGACGAGCCGGCCGTCGTCCGGGTTGATCGCGAACTGGATGTTGCAGCCGCCGGTCTCCACGCCGACCTCGCGCAGCACGGCGATGCCGAGGTCGCGCAGCCGCTGGTACTCGCGGTCGGTCAGCGTCATGGCGGGAGCCACGGTCACCGAGTCGCCGGTGTGCACGCCCATCGGGTCGAGGTTCTCGATCGAGCAGACGACCACGACGTTGTCGTGCTTGTCGCGCATCAGCTCGAGCTCGTACTCCTTCCAGCCGAGCACGCTCTCCTCGATGAGCACCTCGTGCACCGGGGAGGCGGCCAGGCCGGAACCGGCGATGCGCTCGAGGTCCTCGTCGGTGTGGGCCATGCCGGAGCCGAGGCCGCCCATGGTGAACGACGGCCGGATGACCACCGGCAGGCCCAGCTCGCCGACGGTCGCGCGGACCTCGTCCATCGAGTGGCAGACGCGCGAGCGCGGGGTCTCGCCACCCGCCTTCGCCACGATCTCCTTGAACAGCTGACGGTCCTCGCCGCGGCGGATCGCGTCGACGTTCGCGCCGATCAGCTCCACGCCGTACTTCTCCAGCACGCCGCTCTCGTGCAAGGCGATCGCCGTGTTCAGCGCGGTCTGGCCGCCCAGCGTCGGCAGGATCGCGTCGGGGCGTTCCTTGGCGATGATCAGCTCGACGAACTCGGGGGTGATCGGCTCGACGTAGGTAGCGTCGGCGAACTCGGGGTCCGTCATGATCGTGGCCGGGTTGGAGTTGACCAGCGAGACGCGGATGCCCTCGGAGCGCAGCACCCGGCACGCCTGGGTGCCGGAGTAGTCGAACTCGCAGGCCTGGCCGATGACGATCGGGCCGGAGCCGATCACCATCACGTGCTTGAGATCTTCACGCTTTCCCATGATCAGGCCTTCTTCCCGGTGAACTCCACGAGCTCGACGAACCTGTCGAACAGGTAGTCGGCGTCGTGCGGGCCGGCAGCGGCCTCGGGGTGGTACTGGACGGTGAACGCCGGGACCTCGAGCCCTCGCAGGCCCTCGACCACGTCGTCGTTGAGGCAGACGTGCGAGACCTCGACGCCGCCGAAGTCGGTGTCGATCACCTTGTTGAGCGGCGCGTCGACCGCGAAGCCGTGGTTGTGGCTGGTCACCTCGACCTTGCCGGTGACCTTGTCGAGCACCGGCTGGTTGATGCCGCGATGGCCGTAGCCGAGCTTGTAGGTGCCGAAGCCGAGCGCCCGGCCCAGGATCTGGCTGCCGAAGCAGATGCCGAACAGCGGCTTCTCGCGGCGCAGGACCTCGCGGGCGAGCGCGACCGGCCCGTCCGCGGTGGCCGGGTCGCCCGGGCCCGGCGACAGGAAGACCGCGTCGGGCGAGACCGCGAGCAGGTCCTCCACGCTCGACGTGGCCGGGAAGATGTGCGTGGTCACGCCGCGCTCGGCCAGCCGGCGCGACACGTTGCGCTTGATGCCGAGGTCGAGCGCGGCCACCGTGTAGCGGTGCTCGCCGACGGCCTCGACCGTGTAGCGCGACGCGGTGGTGACCTCGGCCGACAGGTCGGCGCCGACCATCTGCGGCGACGCCTGGACGCGCTGCAGCAGCGACTGCGGGTCCAGGTCGACGCTGGAGATGCCGACCCGCATGGCGCCGCGCGAGCGCAGGTGCCGGGTCAGCGCGCGGGTGTCGACGCCGCTGATGCCGACGACGCCCTCGGCCGCGAGCCGCTCGCCCAGATCACCGGTCGAGCGCCAGTTGGAGGGGCGACGGGCCGGGTCCCGGACGACGTAGCCGGCGACCCAGATCTTGGAGGACTCGTCGTCCTCGTCGTTGACGCCGGTGTTGCCGATCTGCGGCGCGGTCTGCACGACGACCTGCCGGTGGTACGACGGGTCGGTCAGCGTCTCCTGATAGCCGGTCATGCCGGTGGTGAACACGGCCTCGCCGAACGTCTCCCCCAGCGCGCCGTACGCGTCGCCGGTGAAGGTCCGTCCGTCCTCGAGGACCAACAGAGCTTTACTCACTTAACAGCCTTCCCATCGAGGACCGTCGGCTCTCCCCGGAGGAAGGTCGCCACGATGCGACCCGGCAGGGTGGTGCCCGCGTACGGTGTGTTGCGGCTGCGGCTCGCCAGCTCGGCCGGGTCGACGACCCGGCGGGCGGACGGGTCCACCAGCGTGAGGTTGGCCGGGTCGCCGACCGCGAGGCCGGTGCCGTGGCCGGTCAGGCCCGCGATGCGCGCGGGCGTCCGGGACATGCGCTCGGCGATCAGGTCCCACCGCTCGCCCAGCACCGAGAGCACCACCGGGAGAGCGGTCTCGAGACCCACCATTCCCGGGCGGGCGTACGCCCACTCGCACTCCTTGTCCTCCACGGCGTGCGGCGCGTGGTCGGTCGCGACGATGTCGATCACGCCTTCCACGAGCGCCTCGCGCAGGGCCTGCACGTCGGCCGCCGTACGCAGAGGGGGGTTGACCTTGTAGACGGGATCGTAGGACGCGGCGAGCTCGTCCGTGAGCAGCAGGTGGTGGGGTGTGACCTCGGCCGTCACCCGCACGCCGCGCGCCTTGGCCTGGCGCAGCACCTCGACCGAGCCGGCCGTCGAGACGTGGCAGACGTGCAGGCGGCTGCCGACGTGCTCGGCGAGCAGCACGTCGCGCGCGATGATCGCCTCCTCCGCGACCGCCGGCCAGCCGGTGAGGCCGAGCCGCGTGCTGACCTCGCCCTCGTGCATCTGCGCGCCCTCGGTGAGCCGCGGCTCCTCGGCGTGCTGGGCGATGATGCCGTCGAACGCCTTGACGTACTCCAGCGCGCGGCGCATCAGGCGCGGGTCGGCGACGCAGTGCCCGTCGTCGGAGAAGATCCGCACACCGGCCGCGGAGGTCGCCATCGCGCCCAGCTCGGCCAGCTGCTTGCCGGCGAGCCCGACAGTCACCGCGCCGATCGGCTGCACGTCGACCAGCCCGGCCTCGCGGCCCAGCCGCCACACCTGCTCGACCACGCCGGCGGTGTCGGCGACCGGCGACGTGTTCGCCATCGCGAACACCGCCGTGTAACCGCCGAGCGCCGCGGCCCGCGAGCCGGTCTCGACGGTCTCCGCATCCTCGCGGCCGGGCTCGCGCAGGTGGGTGTGCAGGTCGACGAGGCCGGGCAACGCGACCAACCCGGCCGCGTCGACGATCTCGGCACCGTCGGCCGAGCCGTCGGCGATGACGCCGTCGCGGATCAGGAGGTCGCGCGGGGCGGCGCCGACCACCGAGACGCCACGAAGCAGATATGCGGTCACGCCTTGCCTCCCAGGAGCAGGTAGAGAACAGCCATCCGAGCGCTCACGCCATTGGCGACCTGCTCGACGATGGTGGAACGCGACGAGTCCGCCACCTCGGGCGTGATCTCCATGCCGCGGTTCATCGGGCCGGGGTGCATGACGATCGCGTGCTCGGGCAGCTTGCGCATGCGCGCCAGATCGAGACCGTAGCGGCGGCTGTACTCCCGGGCGGAGGGGAAGTACGAGTCCTGCATGCGCTCGGTCTGCACTCGAAGCATCATCACGACGTCCATGTCGGGCAGGACGCTATCGAGGTCGTACGACACTTTCGTCGCCGGAGACAGAGCGGCGGCGATGTCCACCGGGATGAGCGTCGGCGGCCCCACGAGCGTGACCTGCGCGCCCAGGGTCGTCAGCAGCAGGACGTTCGATCGGGCGACGCGACTGTGAAGCACGTCACCCACGATCGCGACCCTGAGGCCGTCGAGCCGGCCCAGCCGCGAGCGCATCGTGTACGCGTCCAGCAGCGCCTGCGTGGGGTGCTCGTGCGTGCCGTCGCCCGCGTTGACGACCGAACCGTCCACCCAGGACGCCAGCCGGTGCGGCGCGCCCGAGGCGGGGTGCCGGATGACGACCGCGTCGGCGCCCATGGCCTGCAGGGTCAGCGCGGTGTCCTTGAGGCTCTCGCCCTTGGAGACGCTCGAGCCCTTGGCCGAGAAGTTGATGACGTCGGCGGAGAGCCGCTTGGCGGCCGCCTCGAACGAGATGCGGGTGCGGGTCGAGTCCTCGTAGAAGAGGTTGACGACCGTGCGGCCGCGCAGCGTCGGCAGCTTCTTCACCTCGCGGCCGGCGAGGGCGGCCATCTCGGCGGCGGTGTCCAGGATGAGGGTGGCGGTGGGCGCGTCGAGGTCGGCGGCCGAGCGCAGATGCTTGATCACTTGTCGCTCCCGGTCAGCTTGACCTCGTCGAGTCCGTCGATCTCGGTCAGTGAGACGCGGACGCTCTCGTCCAACGAGGTCGGGATGTTCTTGCCCACGTAGTCGGCGCGGATCGGCAGTTGCCGGTGCCCGCGGTCGACCAGCACCGCGAGCTGCACCGAGCTTGGCCGCCCCTCGTCGTTCAGGGCGTCGAGCGCGGCGCGGACCGTACGGCCGCTGAACAGCACGTCGTCGACGAGCACGACCCGCCGCCCGTCGATGCCGCCGCCGGGCAGCTCGGTCTTGCCGAGCGCGCGGGTGGCGTGCAGCCGCAGGTCGTCGCGGTACAGGGTGATGTCGAGCGATCCGACCGGGACGTCGATGCCTTCGAAGGCGTGGATGCGGGCGGCCAGGCGCTGCGCCAGCGGCACGCCGCGGGTCGGGATGCCGAGCAGCACGGTGCCCGTGGCGCCCGAGGTCTTCTCGAGGATCTGATGGGCGATGCGGTCGACGACCCGGTGCAGGTCGGACGCACTCAGAATGATCTTGCTAGTCACGTCGGCGCGTGGCGATGCCACGGCGGACCTCCTTCCCCGCCTCACGGGACGGGTCGTTAAAGGACGTCTTCGGAACCGGCCCCACCAGGGGTCTTTCCGATGGCTGACGCTACGTTACCAGTGGTCGCGGCGGGGACCAGGGTGACGTGCCCGACCCCGGAACACGACGGACTTATCCGGCAACTCCCTCCCCGGGCCCACGACTCATCGGTAACCGACACTTGACCAGGGGTCGCAAACTCCGTACCGTCACGCTGCGTAGCGATCGCGGAGGGGAACCCTCCGGGCCAGCACAGTGGGAGTGTTTCTCAATGCCGTCTGAGTATGCCAAGTCGCTGGGCGCGCGTCTGCGCTCCATCCGGCAGCAGCAGGGCCTGTCCCTGCAGGGTGTGGAAGAGAAGTCGAACGGCCGGTGGAAGGCCGTCGTGGTGGGCTCGTACGAGCGTGGCGACCGTGCCGTCACCGTCTCGCGCCTTGCCGAGCTGGCCGACTTCTACCGGGTGCCCGTCTCGGAACTGCTGCCCGACGGCAGCGGCGTCCGGCTCGAGGCCACCAACAAGATCGTTCTGGACCTCGAGAAGCTGTACGACACCACCGGCGAAGACCTCGCCTACGTGGCGCGGTACGCGCGAGCCATCCAGCAGCAGCGCGGCGACTACAACGGCCGCGTGCTGTCCATCCGGGCCGACGACCTGCGGGCGCTGGCCATCGTCTACGACATCTCCCCCTCGGGCCTCATCGAGCGCCTCACCGAGCAGGGCGTCCTGGTCGCCGACCCCCGGGCGTTCTTCGCCAGCTGATCTGCGGGCGCGGGTCGTGAAAGCGCTCCCGCCCGACAACGCCGGTCCGCCGGCCGCATCCCCCCGATCCGTGACCACGCCGATTCCACCTCGGCGCGCGTCCCGAGCCCGAAAAGCCCGCGTCCGCCGCGGGCTTTTTCGTGTCCGCGCCGGCCCGGCGACGGCCGACATCACCGATCGTGGTCGGCCCGCCCGCGGCACCCGTCGCAGCGCCGGTTTCCGCACCTGCGGTGACTGCCGCAACGCGGTGCGTCTCAGTGATGCCAGGGCAGCTCGACGGGTTCGGCCGGAACCCTGCCGGCCACGATCAGGCCGAGCAGTTCCCCCAACCGGTACGGATAGACGACCTCGTCGGTGGCGTCCAGCTCGCCCGCCGTCCACCACCGGAAGCCGCTGAAGTGCGTACGCTCGAACGCCGTCTGCCCGCGGGTGTCCACTTCGTGCCCGTCGACGCGGCACAGGAAGAAGTCGTCCCGGAAGAGCCCCTTGGCGAAGCCGAGGTCGGCGTGCCCGGTCGTGAACGCGACGGCCCGCAGCCGCGCGGCCGGAACCGCGAGCCCCACCTCCTCGCGCAGCTCACGGGCCGCCGCCCCGGGCAGGCGCTCCCACCACTTGACGCCTCCCCCGGGCGTGTACCAGGCGAAGCCGTCCCCGGCCGCCGACCGCAGGAGCAGCACGCGATCGCGGCTGTCGACCAGAACCACTCGCGCCGACCGGCGGGCGTAACGAGGCATGGGCCCCACCCTAGGGCGACACGGCGCCACCGGTCCGAGCGGAACGTGACCGTTCCTGTGGATGCGGGCGGTAATCGGCTGGACAGCGCTGGGAGGCTGGCGGCATGTCGATTGCTGTTCGTCCGCTCGCGGAGAGCGACATCCCGGCCGTCGTCGAGTTCTCGCTGCGGGCGTGGGCCCCGGTGTTCGCGTCCTTCGAGCAGGCGCTGGGCCGGCGGATCTTCACGCATCTCTATCCCGACTGGCGCCGGGCGCAGGCCGAGGCCGTCGAGCACACGTGCCGGGAGCTGACCGCGACCACATGGGTCGCGGTCGAGAACGGGCATCCGCTCGGCTTCGTGGCGGTGCTGCACCGCCGCGACGACCCGGGCGAGCCGAACAGCGCGGAGATCGAGATGATCGCCGTCGATCCGGCCGCGCAGCGCCGCGGCATCGCGGGCACCCTCATCGAGGTCGCGCTGGAGCACATGCGGCGGGCCGGCTTCGCGCTGGCCAGCGTCTCCACGGGCGGCGACCCCGGCCACGCCCCGGCCCGGGCGGCGTACGAGAAGGCCGGCTTCACCGGGCTGCAGCAGGTCCGCTACTACCAGGCCCTATGACGAGGCTCCGACCGCCGCAGGGGCGATCGGAGCCGGGGAGCGCGCGGATCAGCGGGTGGCGAACTCGGCGATGCGGCCGAGGATGCCGTTGAGGAACCGCGGGCTGTCGTCGGTCGACATCTGCTTGGCGAGCTCGACCGCCTCGGTGATCGCGACCGGGTCGTCGATCTCGGGCACGTAGAGCAGCTCGTAGACGGCGATGCGGGCCAGGTTGCGGTCGACCACGGGCATGCGGTCGATCGTCCAGCCCTCGGCGTAGCTGGCGATCAGCTCGTCGATCCGGTCGAGGTGCTCGGCGACGCCCTCGACCAGGCCGACCGCGTAGCCGAGGTGGTCGGGGTGGGGCTTGGCGATGCGCTCGAGGTAGGTCGCCAGCACCTGCCGGGGCGGCAGGTCGCGCAGGTCGGCCTCGTAGAGCACGTCGAGGGCCCGCTTGCGCGCCTTGCGGCGCGCGGGCATCTGCGTCGTGGGACCTTCGGCCATCTCAGGAACGACCGAGGTAACGGCCGTCGCGGGTGTCGACCTTGATCTTCTCGCCGGTGGTGATGAAGAGCGGCACGTTGACCGTGGCGCCGGTCTCGACCGTGGCCGGCTTGGTGCCGCCGGTGGAGCGGTCGCCCTGCAGGCCCGGCTCGGTGTAGGTGACCTCGAGGAAGACGCTGGTCGGCAGCTCGATGTAGAGCGGCACGCCCTCGTGCGTCGCCACCGTGGCCTCGGCCTCGGGCAGCAGGTAGTTCGCGTTCTCGCCGACGGTGCCGGCGGGGACGGTGATCTGGTCGAACGTGTCCAGATCCATGAAGACGAAGTCCTCGCCGTCCTGGTAGAGGTACTGCATCGTGCGCTTGTCGACCGTGGCCGTCTCGACCTTGGTGCCGGCGTTGAACGTCTTGTCGACGACCTTGCCGGACAGCACGTTCTTGAGCGTGGTGCGCACGAACGCCCCACCCTTGCCGGGCTTGACGTGCTGGAACTCCACGACGGACCACAGGTCGCCGTCGAGGTTGAGCACCAGGCCGTTCTTCAGGTCGTTCGTGGAAGCCATGTCCTGCCTTGCGTTCGATATCTGCCGGTGACCGACCGAGTTTACCGATGTCGCGGCCTCACCGACGAATCGGGATCAGCGGGCGACCTCGGCGTACGCCCGCTCCAGTACGGATTCGTCCGGCCCGCTCAGAATGTCGGGTTTCGCGAGGCCGTTGAGCACGACGAAACGCAGCGTCGCCGCGCGCGCCTTCTTGTCGACGCGCATGGCCCTCAGCAGCTCGGGCCATGCGTCGGCCTCGTACGAGGTCGGCAGCCCGACCAGCTCGAGCACCTCGCGGTGGCGGCGCGCGGTCGCGGCGTCCAGCCGCCCGGACAGCTGCGCCAGTGCGGCGGCGAAGATCAGGCCCACGGCGACGGCGTGCCCGTGCTTCCAGGTGTACTTCTCGCGCTTCTCGATCGCGTGGCCCAGCGTGTGGCCGTAGTTGAGGATCTCGCGCAGCCCCGACTCCTTGAGGTCGACGCCCACCACGCCGGCCTTGACCCGGATCGCCCGCTCGACCAGCTCGCGGAGCACCGGGCTGCCGGGGTCGGCCGCCGCGGCCGGGTCGTTCTCGATCAGCCCGAGGATCACCGGGTCGGCGATGAAGCCGCACTTGACGACCTCGGCCAGCCCGGCCGTCAGGTCGTCGGCGGGCAGCGTGCGCAGCGCGTCGAGGTCGCACAGCACGCCGGCCGGCGGGTGGAACGCGCCGACCAGGTTCTTGCCGGCGTCGATGTTGACCCCGGTCTTGCCGCCGACCGCCGCGTCGACCATGCCCAGCAGCGACGTCGAGCACGGCACCCAGCGCACCCCGCGCAGCCAGCTCGCGGCGACGAACCCGGCCAGGTCGGTGACCGCTCCCCCGCCGACGCCCACGACCACGTCCGTACGGGTGAAGTTGTTGCGGCCCAGCTCGTCCCAGCACCTCGCCGCCACCTCGACGGTCTTGCCGCGCTCGGCGTCGGGCACCTCGATCAGCACCGCGGGCACGCCGGCCTGCGCCGCGACGCGGGCGGCGTGCTCGGCCAGCGGCGCCGAGTAGAGCACCGCGGCCTGCGCCGCGCCGCCGATCAGCGACGGCAGCTCGCCCGCCAGGTCGTGCCCGACGAGAACGTCGTACGGTCGGTCGCCGTCCACCGGAATCCGTGTCACCACGGCGGAAACCCTATCGGCCGAAAATGGGGTTATATCTTTCTACCCCCAGCAGGGTTACAAAGGCCTCATGCCGAAAATCAACGTGTACCTTCCCGACGACCTCGCCGAGACCGTCCGCGAGAGCGGGCTGCCCGTGTCCGCCATCTGCCAGCGCGCGCTGGAGCAGGCGGTCCAGCGGGTCACCACGATCCGTACGGCGGTGCTCGACGACCTGGATGTCAGCGAGCTCACCCGGCGCCTGCCGAGCGTCACCCCGCGCCTGGTGACCGCGCTGACCCTGGCCGCCGAGCGGGCCAAGACCGCCGGGGCGACCACCGTGTCGACCGGCGATCTGCTGCACGGCCTGCTCGCCGAGGGCGACAACCTGGCGTGTCAGATCCTCACCGCGATGGACATCGCGCCCGCCTCGCTCACCGCGCCCGGCACCCGCGAGCCGGGCGGCGCGGACGGCGGGCTGCGGTTCAGCCGGCAGGCGGCGGTCGTCCTGGAGCAGGCGGTCGGCGAGGCGATCGGCCTGGGGCACAACTACCTGGGCTGCGAGCACCTGCTGGTGGCGCTGACCGCGGAGCCCGACGGCAGTGCCGGGCAGCTGCTGCGCGAGCGCGGGGCCGACGCCAAAGCGACCCGCAGGGCGGTCGCGGTCGCCATCGCCGGGTACGCCCACCTGCGCGCGAACCTGCAGCACCAGCCCACCCCGCCGGCCGGCATCCTCGCCGCCGTACGCGGAGAGCTGGCACCGCTGATCGAGCGCATCGAACGCCTCGAGAGCCGCCTGGCCTAGCCGCGCAGCAGCGCCGCGACCTCGTCCGCGATCTCCTCGGGCGTACGGCCGTCCGTCTTCACGGTGTGGGTCGCCACCTCGCGATACAGCGGGCGGCGCTGGTCGAGCAGGTATTTGAGGGTGGCGCGCGGGTTGATGCTCAGCAGCGGGCGGCCCGCGCCCAGCCCGACCCGCTTCACCGCGTCGCTCAGCTCGACCGACAGGTAGACCACGGTGTGCTTCTGCAGCAGCTCGCGCGTGCCCTCGTGCAGGATCGCGCCGCCGCCCAGCGACAGCACGCCGTCGAACGACTCGAGCGCCTCGGCGATCACCGTGCGCTCGAGGGCACGGAACGTCTCCTCGCCGTCGTCGATGAAGATCTCGGGGATCGGCTTGCCGGCCCGTTCCTCGATGATCGCGTCGGCGTCGGCGAACGCGAGGCCGAACAGCTCGGCGACCGCGCCGCCCACGGTCGTCTTGCCCGCGCCGGGGGCGCCGACGAACACGGCCCGAGGCGCCATCAGCGGATGACCAGCGTCTCGAGGTAGCCGGCGAGGTTGCGGCGGATCTCGCCCACCGAGTCGCCGCCGAACTTCTCGGTGGCGGCCTCGGCCAGCACCAGCGCGACCATCGCCTCGGCGACCACCGCGCCGGCGGGCACGGCGCAGACGTCCGACCGCTGGTTGATCGCCGTGGCCGGCTCGCCGGTGGTGACGTCGACGGTCTGCAGGGCGCGGTTGAGCGAGGAGATCGGCTTGAGCGCGGCCCGCACCCGCAGCGGCTCGCCGTTGGTGATGCCGCCCTCGAGCCCGCCGGCCCGGTCGGTGACGCGCCTGACGCCGTCGGCGGTGGGGACGATCTCGTCGTGGGCGACCGACCCGCGCGAGCGGGCCTGGGTGAAGCCGTCGCCGATCTCGACGCCCTTGACGGACTGGATCGACATCAGCGCGGCGGCCAGCCTCGCGTCCAGCTTGCGGTCCCACTGCACATGAGACCCCAGACCGGGCGGTACGCCGTACGCCAGCACCTCGACGATCCCGCCCAGCGTGTCGGCGTCGCTCTTGGCCGCGTCCACCTCGGCGACCATGCGCGCGCTGGCCTCGGGGTCGAGGCAGCGCAGGGGGTCGGCGTCGATGCGCTCGGCGTCGTCGGGCGTGGGGATCAGACCCGTCTTGGCCGCGACCGAGCCCAGCTCGATCACGTGCGAGACGATCTCGATGCCGAGCGCCTGCTTGATCATGGCCTTGGCGACCACGCCGACCGCGACGCGCGCGGCCGTCTCGCGGGCACTGGCGCGCTCGAGAATCGGGCGGGCGTCGGTGTGCGCGTACTTCTGCATGCCGGCCAGGTCGGCGTGACCGGGACGGGGCCGGGTCAGCGGCGCGTTGCGGGCCTGCGCGGCGAGCTCGGCCGGGTCGACCGGGTCGGCCGCCATCACCGTCTCCCACTTGGGCCACTCGGAGTTGGCCACCCGGATCGCGACGGGGCTGCCCAGCGTGAGCCCGTGCCGGATGCCGCCGACGACCTCGACGACGTCCTGCTCGAACTTCATGCGGGCGCCGCGGCCGTAACCCAGGCGGCGGCGCGCGAGATCGCGCCCGATCTCCGTGCTCGTCACTTGCACCCCGGCGGGAACTCCCTCGAGGAGCGCGACGAGCGCCGGTCCGTGCGATTCACCTGCGGTAAGCCAGCGCAACACGGGTCACAGTCTGGCACGCCGCGCCCGCCCGCCGCCGCTGCCCCGCCCCTGTCCCGCTCTCCGGACTCGAGACCAAGATCGTCTTTTCGCGCGCGGTGGGGCCATCCCTACCCCCCACCCACCCGGGGAGCTGAGGCAGAGGGTACGGCGTGTCAAGCGGGCGGGCGGGAGTTGTCCACAGGTGGCGGGGAGCACCTCCCGCCGGGGACCGACCCGCCCTCCCACTGACTTCGGGTCTTGGATGAAGTCTGTCGGCTCCGGTCGGAAGGTGCCCGTCGCCCGCCGGAAGGGCGTGGTGACTTCATAGGAGCCTGGCCAGAGGCCTCATCTCTGTCGTGTCCGCGTTGCCCGGCTGCTACGTGCCGGCCTGCCCCTACAGACGGCAGGTCGCCGGTGGCGTTGCCACCCACCAAGACACCCACACCGCCGCCCTCATCGACCTGGTCGGCCGCGTTTCAGGCACGCACCAGTTTTCGATGACGCCGCGGGGCACGCCGCCCCGGATCATCTTGGAAGCTGCGTTCGCCATGCTCCGCGGCGCTGCCCACTACCGGCGTGTCAAGCGGGCGGGCGGGAGTTGTCCACAGGTGGCGGGACACGGATGTCCACAGCCGGCGGGGTCAGCGGGCCGCGGCGGCCTCGAACAGGGCCCGGCGCATCGCGGCCTCCGGGGCGGGCGTAACGCCGGTGAACTGCTCGAACTGGCTCAGCGCCTGCGCCAGCAGCAGATCGAGACCGGACAGCACCGGTACGCCGTGAGCCCGCGCGTCGGCCGCGAGAGGGGTCGGCCACGGGTCGTAGATGGCGTCGAACAGCACCGTCCCGACGCGCCACGCCACCGAGCCCGCCAGGCTGTCGGCCGCCCCCTTGGGCACGGTCGAGATCACGGCGTCGGCCTCGAACGCCTCGGGGGCCGCCTCCCACGCGGCGCCCAGCAGCGTGACGCCGAGCGCGTCCGCGGCGGGGGCCAGCTCCTCGAGCGCCGCGGGACGCCGGGTCACGACCGTCACGGCCGTGGCGCCGAGCTGGGCGGCGGCCGCGAGGGCGGCCCGGGCCGTGCCTCCGCCGCCGAGCACGGTGACCGTGGGGGCGGGCTTGAGACCGGCCTCGCTCAGCACGCGGATCATGCCGGCCACGTCGGTGTTGTCCGCGTGCCAGGAGCCGTCGGACCGGCGTACGAGCGTGTTGGCCGCGCCCGTCGCCACCGCCACCGGCGTCGCCGCCGCGGCCAGACGCAGGCCCTCCTCCTTGAGCGGCATGGTGAGCGACAGCCCGGCCCACTCGGGGCCGAGACCGCCGACCATAGCCGCCAGGCCGGCCTCGCCGCACTCGAAGGAGCCGTAGGACCAGCCGGACAGTCCCGCCGCGGCGAAGCCGGCGTTGTGGATCACCGGCGACAGCGAGTGGCTGATCGGCATGCCGCAGACGGCGGCCCGGCGGGTGGCGGTCATCAGGCTGAGCTCCGGGGGTCGGGAAACACATCGGCGGCCGGCCGGGAAACCCGACCGGCCGCCGACAGGCAGCGTATTACAGAGTGCGGGTGCCCGAGCAGTTCCAGACGCCGGTGCGGCAGATCCGGATCTGGTAGCCGGAACGGGCCGACCCCGCCCACGTCTCGGTGCTGCTGCAGACGCTGTTCAGCGAGTTGGTCCAGGAGCCGCCGGGCGCCTTGTACTGCCACTGGGCGCAGTGGCCGTCGGTCAGCGGGTCCTTGGCGTACAGGCTCCAGTCACCGTTCTTGATGTACGACCACCGGCCGGACGCGCCCGTGGTGCTCAGCGTGTCCGCCGCCAGCGCCGGCGTCGAAACGACCCCGAGCACCGCGGCAGTGCCCGCGGCGACCATCGCCGTACGCCTCATCCAGCTCGTGACAGTAGTCATCGCACGCTCCTTCGCAGAAGTCGCGCCCCCCGTGGGCGAGATGCCCCAACCATAGGAGGTCGTCGATCACTGCGTGGCCCGGAGCGACATACCGGTCACTTCGGGCAGTTGCTCAGCGGGACGCCGTTGCGGCAGGCGAGGTTGCGGTTCGCGTCGTGCTGGGCGTTCGTGGTGGCGAAGGCCGAGTTGCCCTTCTTGTCGACGGCCACGAAGAACAGCCACGGTCCGGTGGCCGGCTTCATCGCCGCCTCGAGCGCGACCCGTCCCGGGTTGTCGATCGGGCCCGGGGTCAGACCGGTCTTGGTCACCGAGTTGTACGGGTTGGTCGGGTCGTCCAGCTCCTTCTGGCTGAGCTGGCCGGAGTGCTTGGCCGCGCTGCCCTTGAGCTGCAACCAGTAGTTCGCGGTGACGTCGAACTGCAACGGCATGGGCGGCTTGCTCTTGTACGTCCGGTTGTACGCCACCCGGGCGATCTTCGGGGTGTCCTTGTCGACGCCCGACTCGGCCTGCGCGAGCGACGCCACGATCAGCGCCTCGAACGGCGAGACCGAGAGGTTCTTCTGCACGGTGTCGACGAAGCCCAGCTCCGTGGTCGTCTCGAGGAACCTCTGCACCATCGTCGAGAGAACGGCCTTGGCGTCCATCTTGGGGTCGAACTCGTACGTGTCGGGGAACAGGAAACCCTCGACCGACTTCTTGGCCTGCTTGTTGTCGCGGCGGTTGAACCAGAAGTCGGGCACGCCCAGCGCCTCCGGGTCCTTCGCCGCCTGCACGAAGTCGTCCTCGGGGATCTTGGTGGCCTTGGAGAGCAGCGCGAACGTCTGCATCATCGTCAGGCCCTCGCGCAGGGTGACCCCGGCGGTGACGCGCGCCTTGGGGTCGAGCAGCAGGGTCACGGCGCTCTCGGCCGACATCTGCTTCTTCAGGTTGTACGTGCCCGACTGGATGTTCTTGCCCTTCGGGTTCGCGTCGGCCGCGTTCACGAAGGCCTTGGTGCTCTTGACGACGTCCGAGTCGACGAGCGTGTTGCCGATCTCGGTGAGCGTCGCGTTCTTGGCGATCGTCACCTGGATGGCCTCACCGCCGGCGCCGTCGTAGTCGGCTGCGGTGAAGAACCCCTTCACCTTGTTGTAGCCGAAATACACACCGCCGCCGAGCGCAGCGAGCAGGACAAAAGCCATCAAGAAGGCGATGCTGGACTTGCCCGCGCCGCCCTTCTTGCCGCTGCCGCGGGCGCCCCGCCGGTGACGGGGCTTGCCCTTCTCGGCATGCTCGTCGAAAGCCAGGTCCAGCTCGTCGATCATCTCTGCCTCCGCTGCGCGTCCAGCCAGCTCTGCAGGATCTCCACCGCAGCCGCCTGGTCGACGACCGCTCGTTGACGCTTCCCTCGGACGCCACGCTCGGCCAGCCTACGGGTCGCGACCACGGTCGACATCCGTTCGTCCGTCAGAACGACCGGCACCTCGCCGACCGCCGCTGTCAGCCGCCCAGCGTACTCACGAATGTCGATGGCTGCGGGCCCCTCGGCACCGTTCAGCCGCACCGGGAGCCCCACCACGATCTGCACCACCTCGTGTTCCCCCACGAGGCGGACGAGCTCAGCTATGTCGCGTGGCACGGCATCGGCTGCCGCACCCATGTCACGGGACACCGTGACCAGGGGGGTGGCCAGGATCCCGTCAGGGTCACTGATCGCGACCCCGACGCGCACCTTACCGACATCGACGCCCAGTCGCCTACCCCGCGACAGTGCGCTCATGACCACCCTCCGTCACTTCGTCTCATCACCCCGCGCTATGCGGCGGTGTCGGCCACCGCCTTCTCGACCGCGGCCAGGAGCACCGGCACCTGGTCGGCCGGCAGCCCGCCGCCCTGCGCCAGGTCGGCGTTGCCGCCGCCCCGTCCGGACAGCGCGCCCTTGACCAGATCGGCCGCGGAGAGCCCGCGACCCTTCGCCGCTCCGTTGAGCGCAACGATCAGCGACGCCTTGCCGTTAGCGCGGGCCGCCACCGCGACCACCGCGGGACGCGCCGCGTCGATCTTGCCGCGGATCTCCTGGGCCAGCGTACGCACGTCGTTGCCCGCCGCGCCCTCGGGAGCCTCGGTGCCGACGAACGCGACCCCGCGCAGGTCCTTGGCCTGCGCCGCCAGCGTCGCCGCGCCGCCCAGCACCATCTGCGCCCGCAGCTTCTCGAGCTCCTTCTCGGCGTCGCGCAGCGCGGTCACCGTCTGCTCCACCCGGTCGGCGACCTGGTCGCCGGGCACCCGGAACAGCTCCGCAAGACGCGAGACCAGCAGGTGCTCCTTGGCGAGGAACCCGAACGCGTCGATGCCGACGAGCGCCTCCACCCGGCGGACGCCCGAACCGATCGAGGACTCGTTGAGGATCTTCACGAGCCCGAGCTGACCGGAACGCGACACGTGCGTGCCGCCACAGAGCTCACGCGCGTAGTCGCCGACTTCAACCACGCGGACCTCGTCGCCGTACTTCTCACCGAACAGCGCCATCGCACCGAGCCGGCGCGCTTCCTCCTGGGAGGTGATGAACGCGTGCACCTCGAGGTCACGCAGCAGCACCTCGTTGACCTGCTGCTCGACGTCGTTGAGCACCGCGGGCGAGACCGCCCCGGGGGTGTTGAAGTCGAACCGCAGCCGGCCCGGCGCGTTCAGCGAGCCCGCCTGGGTCGCCGACTCGCCGAGGAACGCGCGCATCGTCTGGTGGATCAGGTGGGTCGCGGTGTGCGACCGGGAGATCGCCTTGCGCCGGGTCACGTCGATCTCGGCCTCGGCCGCCTCGCCGGTGCGCACCTCGCCGCGGATGACCCGCGCCTTGTGCACGATCAGGCCCGGGATCGGCTGCTGCACGTCGACGACCTCGACCTGCCCGCCGCCCAGCTTGATCACGCCGGTGTCGGCCTGCTGGCCGCCGCCCTCGGCGTAGAACGGGGTCGTGTCGAGCACCAGCTCGACGAAGTCGCCCTCGCCCGCCACCTCGACCGTGCCGCCGCCACCGATCAGCGCCCGCACCCGCGACTCGCGCTGCACCTCCTGGTAACCGGTGAACTCGACCGGACCGCCGAGATCGAGGGCGTTCCGGTACGCCGACAGGTCCGCGTGGCCGGTCTTGCGCGCGGCGGCGTCCGCCTTCGCGCGGGCCCGCTGGTCGGCCATGAGCCGCCGGAAGCCCTCCTGGTCGACCTCGAGGCCCTGCTCCTGCGCGATCTCCAGGGTCAGGTCGATCGGGAAGCCGTACGTGTCGTGCAGCTGGAACGCCTTGTCACCGGAGAGCGCCTTGCCGCCCTTGGCCCGCGTGTCGGTGATCGCGGTGTCCAGGATGGTCGTGCCCGCGCGCAGCGTCGAGAGGAACGCGTCCTCCTCGGCGTACGCGTACGTGGAGATCCGGCCGAACTCCTCCGCCAGCTCCGGGTACGAGGGCGCCATGCAGTCGCGCGCCACCGGCAGCAGCTCGGGCAGCGCCGGCGCCTGCCAGCCCAGCAGGCGGATCGCCCGGATCGCGCGGCGCATGATCCGGCGCAGCACGTAGCCGCGGCCCTCGTTGCTGGGCGTCACGCCGTCGCCGATGAGCATGAGCGCGGTGCGCACGTGGTCGGCGATCACCCGCAGGCGTACGTCGTCGGGGTGCGACTCGCCGGCGACGTGCCCGGAGTGCGCGCCGTACTGCTTGCCGGTCATCTCGGCCGCGCGCGCCAGGATCGGGCGCACCTCGTCGATCTCGTACAGGTTGTCGACGCCCTGCAGGATCGACGCGATGCGCTCCAGGCCCATGCCGGTGTCGATGTTCTTGTTGGGCAGCTCCTGCACGATCGTGAACTCGGACTTCGACTTCACGTCCGTGATCTCGTACTGCATGAAGACCAGGTTCCAGAACTCCATGAACCGGTCCTCGTCGACCTCCGGGCCGCCGTCCGCGCCGTACTCGGGGCCGCGGTCGTAGAACAGCTCGGAGCACGGGCCCGCCGGGCCGGGGATGCCCATCGACCAGTAGTTGTCCTTCTTGCCCCGGCGCACGATCCGCGACTCCGGCACGCCGATGCCCCGCCACAGCGAGAACGCCTCGTCGTCGTCCAGGTAGACGGTCGGCCAGATGCGCTCCGGGTCGAGCCCGTAACCACCCTCGGACTGCGGCTTGGTGACCAGCTCCCAGGCGAGCTTGATCGCGCCTTCCTTGAAGTAGTCGCCGAACGAGAAGTTGCCGTTCATCTGGAAGAACGTGCCGTGCCGCGAGGTCTTGCCGACCTCGTCGATGTCCGGCGTACGGATGCACTTCTGCACGCTGACCGCCCGCTTGAACGCCGGCGTCCGCTGACCCAGGAAGTACGGGACGAACTGGACCATGCCGGCGTTGATGAACAGCAGGTTGGGGTCGTCGATGGCCGGCAGCGGGGCACTCGGCACGACCGTGTGCCCGTTCGCCTCGAAATGCGCCAGATAGCGCCGCTTGATCTCCGCCGTCTTCATCGGTTCCCCTCCTGGCCGTCCGGCCCGTCGTCATCCACATACAGCTCACCCGAGGCGAACGCCTTGTTGATCTGTTCCTCGCGTTCGGCCGCGGCTTCGCGCACGTCCTCCACGAAGCTACGCAGGGACTCGACCAGGCCGCCAGCGGATTGCGACAGCGAGGTGGCGATGCCGGTGGGGGTGAACTCGTTCGCCTTCTGGGTGAACTTGCGGACGACGATCGCGCCGACGGCCAGGCCGACGCCCAGCCAGAGCAGCCGCTTCATAGCGGGTTGGTTCCCTTCTGATAATTAGCGGCGGACGGCCTTGCGGCGCTGCTTGATGGTCTCGCGCACCTCGCGAGTCTCCTCCGCGTTGCGGCGCGCCTGGACGGTCTTGCGCAGGCCGTAGCCGAACGAGGCCACCTTGACCAGCGGGTTGGCGGCGGCCGCCGCGACGACGGTGGACAGGTTCGCCACGTTCGCGGTGACGTGTGCGGCGTGCTCGGTGATCGTGTCGACCTTGCCGAGCTGGACGTTCACACCGTCCAAAGAGACCTGCACCTGACCGAGCGCGGTATTGACGTTACGCACCGTGTCGTTCACGTCGACGAGGAGCGGGCCGGTCCGATCGGTGATGTCGTTGATCGCGCGCGTGGCGGCGTCGACCGTGCGGCCCAGCTTGAGGATCGGCACGGCGAGCACGATGACGAGCATCAGAAAGGCGCCCGCCGCGATCAGGCCTGCGATTTCTCCGGCGTCCATGAGGCGCGTCTCCCTTACGAGGTCACAATGAGGCGGGTCAACGGAGAGACCCTACCGTCCGTGACCGCAGCCCGCGTCACGACGCCGTGGGTGTCGGCTCCAGGAGCGGATCGTCGGGGATGACGGCGTCCGGCGTCTCGCCCGTGAACGGGCTCTTCTCCGGCTCCGGCTTGCCGCGCGTGTCGGCGATCGCGTTCTGCACCTTGATGCTCACGGCCGACCCCGCGCAGGCGCCCTTGGGCACCGCCGGCGGCGCCGTCGAGCCCGCCACCGACGGGTCGTTGGCCGCGACCTGGTCGACCGCGCACTCGGGCGGGCTGACCCGCAGGTCCAGAGTGAACTCGTCGCGCCGGAAGCAGCTGTACGTGGTGTCGGCCGGGTTGATCGCCTCCTCCGGGCAGTCCCCGACCTTCCAGGGCTGCCACCCGGCGGCGGTCAGCGCCGAGGTGTACGCGGCGGTGGTCTCCTTGAACGACTTCTGCGAGGAGGCCGTACGCTCCCGGAACGTGCAGTCGATGAAGCACCACCGGCTGCCGCTGCTCTGATCCTCGACCTGCTGCGCCGCCCACGAGGGCACCTCGAGCGAGTCGAGCGAGCGGAACACCGGGTCGCTGCCCGCCGCCCGCAGCCCGAAGATCGCCGGCAGGACGACCAGCACCACGGCCGCGAGCGAGACGAGCGTGACCACGCGCAGCCGGCGCTGCGTGCGCAGCTGCTCCCGGATCCCCCGCACCCCGCCGGCCGCCGGGTTGCCCTCGTCGTCGTCCGTTCCCGCAAGACCCGCGACCTTGGCTGCGGCCGCCTTGGCGCCGACCACGGGCGCGCTGCGGGCCGTTTCACCCGTTGGGGGTACGCCGCCCGCCGCCCGCGCCGGGGCCACGGGCGCCACCTTCGCGGCGCCCACCGACGCTGCGCCCGTCGCTGCCGGGCCCATCGCGGCCGCACCCGTCGCTGCGCCCACCGCGGCCGCGCCCGCCGCGCCACGAACTGCCGCCGCGCCGGCGGCCGCCCGCGCCGAAGCTGTACCGGCTGCGCGGCCCGGAGCCGCCGCCACCGAAGCCGATGCCGATCCGGCAGCCGGCCCGACTGAGGCCGATCCTGCAGCCGGCCCCACCGCACCCCTGCCGATCGAGGCCGCGCCCGGCCCGACCGACGCCGCGCCCGGCCCGACCGATGTCGCGCCTGGCGATGCCGAACCTGCGGCCCAGCCGACCGACGCCGAACCAGCGGCCGGTCCCAGCGATGCCCCGCCGGGCGACACCGAGCCCGTAGCCGAACCCACCGATGCCGAACCGGCGACCGGTCCCGGCGATGCCGCACCCGGCGACACCGAGGCCGCAGCCGAGCCCGCCGACGCCGTACCCGGCGACGCCGAACCGGTAGCCGAGCCCACCGATGCCGATCCAGCGGCCGGTCGCAACGATGCCGCACCCGGCGACACCGATCCGGTGGCCGGGCGGACCGGTGCGGCGCCGGTTGCCGACGCCGGCCCAGCCGACGCTCCGCGAGCCGATGCCGGCCCGGCGGCCGGGCTGACCGAGGCTGCGCCGGAGAAGGGCGCGCCGGCGGATGCGGCGCCTGGGGTGGGGCCGGTCTGGGCCGCTCCACGGACCGCACCGGCGGCCGTCGAGCCCACGCGAGCCGCTCCCGCGGCCGGCCCGAGCCTCGCGGCGCCCGTCGCCTGGCCCGGAGGGCCGGCCGACGGGGCCGCGCCCCGGCCGCCGCGTCCACGCTCGCCGGGATCGGCGGGCGGCTGCACGGGTCCGGTTGAGTGCTGCGCCGGTCCGAGCGGCGCCTGCCCCGGAACGGCGTGCGCCCGGGACAGCTGCCCGTACTCGCCGGGAACCTGGTCGGCGAAGCCCGTCACCTCGGGCGCCGGCACGTCGTCGCGCGCCGGCCCCGGAACGCCCTGGGCGCGCGCAAGCTGGCCGTACTCCCCCGGCGGCCGGCCGTAGACGCCCTGCCCGGGCGACACCGGCCCGGGGGCAACGGCGCCCGTCCCCGCCCGGCCCTGAGCCTCGGCGGGCGGCCTGGCGCGGCCCGGCCGGCCCGCTCGCGGCTGCTCCGGCGGCTGCATCGCACCCGTCTGCGGCTGCTGCATCTCCGGCGGCCGCCCCTGCGCAGGGGGTTGCCCGCCGCGCGGAACGACCCGTCCGGAGCCTTCGCCGGGACGCGGAACGGCTCCCGGCGTCTGCCCGGCCATCGCGCCGGCCCGCCCGGGAACCGCGGGGGTGCGTACGCCCTCTCGACCCGGCACCACCGGCGGAACGACGGCGGCGGCAGCGCGCACCGGCCCCGTCGTACCGGACCTGGCCGCCGGGAAGCTGCCGGTGTGCCCGGACATGCCGGTTCCGCCCTGGCCGCGCCCGCCCTGCCCGCGGCCGCCCTGCTGCCGCCCCTGCGGCGAACCCGGCTCGCGCTCCTGACGCGACCCCGGCTGAGGAGGCTGATACGGCTCCTGGGGAGACCCCGGTTCGGAATGCTGATACGGCGCCTGGGGGGAACCCGGCTGAGGACCCTGGTAAGGCCCCGGCCGGCGATCCTGCTGCCCGGCCGGCTGACGGCCCGGCTGCGGCCCGGGCCGGCGACCCTGCGGAAAGTCCTGTCCGCGGCGCTGGTCGGGCCCTTCCGCCGATCCGCCGCGGCCCGGACCACGGGGGTCCTGCTCGTCGCGCGGTTCCGGCCCGCCGTGGCGGGCCACGTTCCGGCTGGTGCTGCCCGGTTCGGGGCTGCCGTGCCGCCCGGTGTGCCCACCCGGCTCGTCATCGTCGCCGCGCCCGTGCCGGCTGCGAATGGGCCCTGTCCCGCCGGCGCCTGGAGCACCGGACACCGGACGCCCGGGGCGGTACTCCTCCGCGAAGCCACGCCCGCCGGACACCGGCCGCGCGGCGCCGTACTCACCCGGGCGCCCGTCGTGGTCCGGCGCGCCCGACACCGGCCGCCCGGCACCGTACTCACCCTGGCGACCCTCGAAGCCCGGCGCGCCCGACACCGGCCGCCCCGCGCCAGACTCGCCCGGCCGCCGGTCGAAGCCCGAAGCGCCCGACACCGGCCGCGCGGCCCCGTACTCACCCTGGCGGCCGTCGAAGCCCGGCGCGCCGGACACCGGCCGCCCGGGATCGGCGGAGCCGTGTACGCCGCCACGCCCGGGAGCGCCCGAAACAGGCCCGGGAGCGCCGTAGCCCCCGCCCGACACCGGCCGTCCGGCACCGCCCGGCGGAGGCCCGTCGGCGCGGAAGCGGTCGCGTCCCCGCGTGGGGGTGCCCGGCGAGACCGGGCGCGAGGCCGGCGACACCGGCCGTACGGGAGGAACGTCGGGCGCGTTGCCCGAGAGCGGCACGACCGGCCCGGGCATCCCCGCAGCGTCGCCACCCTGCACCGGCGGCGGCGGAACCGCGGCTCGACCACCCGGCTGTGCCCCTGCGGGCCCACCCGGCCGCGCCGCACCGGGGCGCTCGACCGCACCAGCGCGACCGGGGCCGCCCTGGCCGGGGACGGGGCGCGCGCCGGAGACCTGCCCAGGGCCGGGACGCTCGGGAGCGGGGGCCTCGCCGGGCAGCGGGGAGTCGTCGGGCTCCTCGTCGGGGCCGGGGGCCGTGCGGCCCGACTTGCTATATCGGGTCTCGCCGGCGAGGGTTCCGGGGCCGATGGCGCCGCGTTGCTGCTTGGCGGTGCGCAGGTCGTCGAGCCAGCCGGTCTCCTCCTGGCCGACGACCTCGGGCTCGACCGGCTCGGGGGCGCGGCCACGGCCGAACCGGCGACCCTTGCGCCCGCCGCCCTGCTCGTTGCGCAGGTCGGGGTCGTCGGGCCGTTCGGCACCGCGCGGGGTCACGGCTGGTCCTCTCCGTCGGTCGAGTCGGCGAGGCTACCAGCCTCGTCTGTGGGCACGCTCCCAAGCGGGGTCGCCGGGGAAACGCCCCCGGCAAAGCGTCCCCCATCGGGCCCCGCGGCACCACCCGCCGCACGGTCGGCGCCGTCCGCCGACGAAGCGGACGCCGACGGGGGCGAAGCAGCACGCCCCCGCACGATCCGCCGCAGCCGAGGCACCCGCTCGCCGATCGACCGTTCCGCGCCGTGGTCGGTCGGCTGGTAGTACTCCGCGTCCGCCAGATCGTCGGGCAGATACTGCTGCGTGACCACCGCGCGGGGGTCGTCGTGCGGATAGCGATAACCCCGGCCGTGCCCGAGGCCCCGTGCGCCCGGATAGTGGGCGTCGCGCAGGTGCGAGGGCACCGCGCCGCCGCGGCCGGCCCGGACGTCGGCCATGGCCGCGCCGATGGCCGTGGTCACGCTGTTGGACTTGGGGGCGGTCGCGAGGTGGACCACGGCCTGGGCCAGGTTGAGCCCGGCCTCGGGCAGCCCCACGTTCTGCACCGCCTGGGCGGCCGCGGTGGCCACCAGCAGCGCCTGCGGGTCGGCCATGCCCACGTCCTCGCTGGCGAAGATCACGATGCGCCGGGCGATGAACCGCGGGTCCTCGCCGGCGACCAGCATGCGGGCCAGCCAGTGCAGCGCCGCGTCGGGGTCGCTGCCGCGCATGCTCTTGATGAACGCGCTGGTCACGTCGTAGTGGGCGTCGCCGTCGCGGTCGTAGCGCACCGCGGCGACGTCGACCGCCTTCTCGGCGGTGGCGAGGTCGATCTCCTTGACGCCCTGCGCCACGGCCGAGCCGGCGGCGGCCTCCAGGGCGGTGAGCGCCTTGCGGACGTCGCCGGACGCCAGCCGTACGAGGTGCTCCTCGGCCTCGGCGGAGAGCGTGACCGTGCCGCCCAGCCCGCGCTCGTCGGTGACCGCGCGGCGCAGCAGGCCGCGGACGTCGTCGTCGTCGAGCGCCTGCAGGGTGAGCAGCACGCACCGCGACAGCAGGGGCGAGATGACCGAGAAGTACGGGTTCTCCGTGGTCGCCGCGAGCAGCGTGACCGTCCGGTCCTCGACCGCGGCGAGCAGCGAGTCCTGCTGGGTCTTGCTGAAGCGGTGCACCTCGTCGATGAACAGCACGGTGGGCGGCCCGCCGTGGCGTCGTTCGCGGCGAGCCGTGTCGATGACCGCGCGCACGTCCTTGACGCCCGCCGACAGCGCCGACATCGCGACGAACTTGCGGTTGGTGGCACCCGCGACCAGGTGGGCGATCGTGGTCTTGCCGGTGCCGGGCGGGCCCCAGAGGATCACCGACATGGGGCTGGCGCCGGTGACGAGCTGGCGCAGCGGCGCTCCGGGGGCGAGCAGGTGCTCCTGGCCGACGAGCTCGTCGAGCGAGGCGGGCCGCATGCGCACCGGCAGCGGGGCGTCGGCGGCCGGGGAGGTGAAGCCGTCGGCCGGCCCGGCGGGTGCGGCGCCGCCCGGCTGCGCCAGGGAGAAGAGGCCGTCCGGTTCCATCGGCAAAGACAGTACCGGCCCGCCGGTGGTGCGTCGAAACGCACGTTCGGCGGGCCGGTGCCGCGGAAGGAGGAGAGGTCAGCCGCGGCCGGGACGACGGCCGTAGAAGCGGCGGCCCGAGGAGCCGGTGCCGGCGCGCGGCCCGCTGCCGACGCCCGCGAGGTAGAGCGCGAGCAGCAGCAGCCCGAGCGAGGCCATGGTCGAGAAGTTGAACAGGTCGGGGGCGCCCAGGTTGGTGTCGAACAGGTCGAGCAGAAGCCAGATGCCGAACACGATGGCGGCGGCGATAGCAAGCATGATGTTCCTCCGGGGGTGAGAGCTCTGCCCCGCAGATACCCCGGCGGCCGGAGCCGCCAAACTCCACCGTGGAACGGCTTGATCTAGCCCGCGAGCTTGAGGAACAGGTCCGTGCGCCACTTGTGCATGTCGGGTTCCACGGCAGGGTCCGTCATCAGCACCTCGAGGCGGCAGCCCCACACCTCGCCGGTCGGCGTCGGCTGCACGTCCCACCGCAGGTCGTTCTCGCGCCCCCAGTCGAGCAGCCGCGAGGTGGCCGCCATCAGCCCGTCGGGGTGGCCGACGTGGCTGACCGTCGCGTAGCGGCCGGCGGGCAGCGTCTCGACGAACATCGGCTCGGCGACGGCGACCGGCTCGCTGATCGGGATGCCCGCCTCGACGACGAGGTCGGCGGACATGTCGATCATTCGATAGCGGAAGAACGGGGCGCCGGCGACCGGCACCCCGCGCTCGGCGAGCCGCGCGAGCAGCAGCGGCAGGTGGTCGGCGACCTGGGCGAACTCGGTCATCGTGACCGTCTCGCGGCGGCCCACGTACGGCTGCTCGCCGAGCTCCACGACCGTCGGTTGCACTTCCGCCCTCACATGCTCTCGGAGACCGGTCGCAGCCGGGTGCGCAGCACCGTGCGGGCCAGCGACGTGTCCAGCCGCACGTCGAGCGGCCGCGGCCCCAGCCCACCCTCGCTGCTGAGCCCGACCGGCAGCTTGGACTCGTCGAGCCCGTGCGCGCGGGCCACCAGCCGGCCGAAGTCGGCGCGCGAGACCGCCTCGGGGCCGGCCACGTTGAGGATGCCGGCGAACCGGGAGTCGGCGATCTCGAGCAGCGCGGCGGCGAGGTCGTCGCGGTGGATCGGGCAGCGGATCTCGTCGGCGAACAGCATGCCCGGCTCCTCGCCGGCGAGCAGCCCGAGCACGAACGCCTCGTGCTTGCTCCCGTCGCCGTGGATCAGCGACGTGCGCACGACCACCGCGGACGGGTCGATCGCGGCCACCGCCGTCTCGGCCGCCGCCTTGGCCGCGCCGTAGAGCGAGACCGGGGTCGGCGCGTCGTCCTCGGTGTAGGGCTCGGGCCGGCCGGCGTGCAGCGCGTCGGTCGAGACGTGCACGATCCGCGCGCCCACGGCGAACGCCTCGGCGGCCACGACGGCCGCCCCGTCGGCGGAGACCCGCCAGTCGCCCCACGTGCAGTTGATGACGAGCTTCGGGCGTACGGCCGAGATCAGCGCACGCACCGACTTGCGATCGGTGACGTCGACCGGCACCCAGCCGCCGGTCGAGGTGGTGGCGGTGCCCACCACGGTGTGACCGGCGGCCGTCGCCTGACGGGCCACTTCGGAGCCGAGATATCCGGACGCGCCGACGATGAGAGTGCTCATGGGTCGATCACATCAGTTCGAGCGCTCCACGGGAACAGCCTGACCGTCGGTGCCCGGGGCGCCGGCAGCCGGCTTGGGCTTCGCGTCGATGCCCGCCTCGAGCCGCTGCTGCGCGGTGATCGGGGTGGGCGCCGTGGTCAGCGGGTCGTAGCCGCCGCGGGTCTTGGGGAACGCGATGACCTCGCGGATCGACTCGTTGCCGGACAGCAGCATGCAGGTGCGGTCCCAGCCGAGCGCGATGCCGGCGTGCGGCGGAGGACCGTACTTGAACGCCTCGAGCAGGAAGCCGAACTTGTCCTGCGCCTCCTCGGGCGAGATGCCGAGCAGGTCGAACACGCGGCTCTGCACGTCGGCGCGGTGGATACGGACGCTGCCGCCGCCGATCTCGTTGCCGTTGACGACGATGTCGTACGCGTACGCCAGCGCCTTGTCCGGCGCCTCCTCGAAGCGGTCGAGCCACTCGGCGTTGGGCGAGGTGAACGGGTGGTGCACCGCGGTCCAGCCGCCCTCGTCGGTCTTCTCGAACATCGGGGCGTCGACGACCCAGCAGAACGCCCAGGCGGACTCGTCGATCAGCCCGGCCCGCTTGGCGATCTCGATGCGGGCCGCGCCCAGCAGCTCCTGCGCCTCGCGGCGCTCGTTGGCGGCGGCGAAGAAGATCGCGTCGCCGGGCTTGGCGCCGGTGGCGTCGGCCAGGCCGGCCAGGTGCGACTCCGAGAGGTTCTTGGCGACCGGGCCGCGGGGGGCGCCGGTCTCGGCGTCGAGCACCACGTACGCCAGGCCGCGTGCGCCGCGCGCCTTGGCCCAGTCCTGCCAGCCGTCGAGCTCCTTGCGGGTCTGCGAAGCGCCGCCGGGCATCACCACGGCGCCGACGTAGCCGCCGTTGTCGATCGCGCCGGCGAACACCCGGAACTCGGTGCCGCGCAGGTAGTCGGTGAGCTCGACCAGCTCGACGCCGTAGCGCAGGTCGGGCTTGTCGGAGCCGTAGCGGTTCATCGCGTCGGTCCAGGTGATGCGCGGGATCGGCAGCTGCACCTGGTAGCCGGCGAGCTCGCTCCAGAGGCGGGAGACGATCTCCTCGCCCAGCGCGATGATGTCGTCCTGGGTCACGAACGACATCTCGATGTCGAGCTGGGTGAACTCGGGCTGCCGGTCGGCGCGAAAGTCCTCGTCGCGGTAGCAGCGCGCGATCTGGTAGTAGCGCTCCATGCCGGCGACCATCAGCAGCTGCTTGAACAGCTGCGGGGACTGCGGCAGCGCGTACCAGGTGCCGGGCTGCAGGCGCACGGGCACCAGGAAGTCGCGGGCGCCCTCGGGGGTCGAGCGGGTCAGCGTCGGCGTCTCGATCTCGTTGAAGTCGCGGGCGTGCAGCACCTCGCGGGCGATCTGGTTGGCGCGGCTGCGCAGGCGCAGCGCCTTGGCCGGACCCGAGCGGCGCAGGTCGAGGTAGCGGTACTTGAGGCGCAGGTCGTCCGACGCGGTGATCGTGTCGTCGACCGGCAGCGGCAGCGGCGCGGCCTCGGAGAGGACGGTGAGCTGCGAGGCCACCACCTCGATCTCGCCGGTCGCGAGCTCGGGGTTCGCGTTGCCCTCGGGGCGGGCGGAGACCTCGCCGACGACCAGCACGCAGAACTCGTTGCGCAGCGCGTGCGCGTCCTCCTCGCGGAAGACCACCTGGACGACGCCCGAGGCGTCCCGCAGGTCGACGAAGATGACACCGCCGTGGTCGCGCCGGCGGGCCACCCATCCGGCGAGCGTCACCGTCGTGCCGGCGTCGCTCGCGCGCAGGGTGCCGGCGTCATGGGTACGAATCACGGGAAGGACTCCTCACACAGCGTTCACGGGGCGCACGGAACATTCTGTCAGGGGCGCCCGGCGCGACCGCCGTCAGCCCGCGACTTTGCCCGCGCGACCCGCGCGAGCACGGCGACGGCCTGCGGCACGGCGGCGTCGGAGAGGTTGCCGTAGCCGAGCACCAGCCCCGGCGGTCCCGGCGTCACCCGGTAGTCGGCCAGCGTCATCACGTGCACGCCCTCGGCCCGTACGGCCGCCGCGACCGCCCGCTCGTCGTCGAGGCCCGGCCACGAGCAGACCACGTGCAGCCCGGCGGAGACGCCCTGCGTGACGCAGCCGGGCAGCGCGCGGGCGAGCGCGTCCACCAGCAGATCGCGGCGGGCCCGGTAGCGCTGGCGCGCCCGGTGCAGGTGCCGGTCGTAGCGCCCGGCCGCGACGAACGCCGCGAACGCCGCCTGGTCGATCCCCGGCGGGCCGGCGCCGGCCTCCAGGCACGGACGCCACCGGGGCGGCGCCACTGCCCACCCCACGCCCACCGCCGGCGCGAGCGTCTTGTGCGCCGAACCGGTGAGCACCACCCGCGCCGGGTCGAGCCCCTGCAGGCAGCCCACCGGCTTGCGGTCGTAGCGGAACTCGCTGTCGTACTCGTCCTCGACGATCACCCCGTCGACGGCCCGCGCCCAGTCGATCAGGGCCCCGCGCCGCGCGGGCGAGAGCACCCCGCCGGTGGGGAACTGGTGCGCCGGCGTGAGCAGCACCGCCCGTACGCCCGGGGGAAGCTCGGCCACCCGCAGGCCGTCACCGTCCACCGCCACCGGCCGGGGCCGCAGGCCCGCCGTCGCCGCCACCTGGCGCAACGCGCCCCACCCCGGGTCCTCCACCGCGATCTCGCGGTGCCCCTGCGCGGCCAGCCCCCGGCACAGCCGGCCGACCGCGTCGCGGATGCCGCCGCACACCACCACGGAGCCGGCCGGGGCGACCGCGCCCCGCGAGCGTGCGAGGTACTCCGCCAGCACCTCCCGCAGCGCCGGGACCCCGCCGGGCGCCGCCGGGCCCAGGTCGGCCCCGGCGGCGGCGCGCGACAGGGCGTCCGCCCACTGCCGCCGCGGAAAGGCCCGCAGGTCGGGCAGCCCGGGCGCGAGGTCGAAGCGCGGTCGCCCGGACTGCGGTGAGGGCGCCGGCGCTCTGGTGTCGGCGCCGGGCGACCAGCGCACCCGGGTGGCCGATCCGGTGCGGCCGCCCAGATAGCCCTCGGTCGCGAGCTGGGCGTACGCCTGCGTGACCACCCACCGCGAGCAGCCCAGCGTCGCCGCGAGCACCCGGCTCGGCGGCACCGCGGACCCGGTCGGCAGCCGGCCCGAGCGGATCGCGGCGCGCAGCGCGGTGGCGAGCGCGACGTGCCGCGGCCCGCGCGCCGGCACGTCGAGCAGCGTCTCCCACGCGAAAGTGGTACGGGATTCCTGCATGGAAATGGATCGTAGGAGCAGACCGATCCGTGGTTAGGGTTCGGATCATGCGCTATCGATTTCTGGGACGCACGTCGCTGGCCGTCAGCGAGCTCTGCCTCGGGGCCATGACCTTCGGCAGGGAGAGCGACGAGGAGACCAGCGTCCGCATGATGAACCGGTTCGCCGAGGCCGGTGGCACGTTCCTCGACACGTCCGACGCGTACGGGGGCGGTCGTAGCGAGGAGATCGTGGGCCGGTGGCTCAAGGGGCAGGACCGCGACGACTGGGTGATCTCGACGAAGGTGCGCTGGGGCCCGGGCGGCAACCGCGAAGGGCTGGGCCGCAAGCACGTGCTGGCCGCCGCCGAGGGCAGCCTGCGCCGGCTGGGCACCGACCACATCGACCTCTACCACGTGCACGGGTGGGACCCGGCCGCGCCGGTCGAGGAGGTGGTGCGCACCCTCGACGTGCTGGTGACCAGCGGCAAGGTGCGCCACCTGGCGGTCAGCAACTGGGCGGCCTGGCAGATCCAGAAGGCGCTCGGCGTGGCCGACAGGCGCGGATGGGAGCCGTTCGCCGCGATCCAGCCGCGCTACAACCTGCTCGACCGCGAGTTCGAGTGGGAGCTGGGCCCGCTGGCGGCCGACGCTCAGCTGGGCGTGCTGCCCTGGAGCCCGCTGCGCGGCGGCTGGCTGACCGGCCGCTACCGGCGGGGCGGCTCGGCGCCCGCGGACAGCCGCATCGGCATGGCCGAGGCCGAGAACTGGGGCGAGCGGTGGGCCGTCTACGACAACGAGCGCACCTGGCGGGTGCTGGACGAGCTGACCGCGGTGGCCCGCGAGGCCGGCCGCGAACTCGCGCAGGTCGCGCTGAACTGGCTGCTCGGCCGCCCGGCCGTCACCGCGCCCATCATCGGCGCGCGCACCCTCGAGCAGCTCGACGTGAACCTGGGCGCCACCGATTGGACGCTGGACCCCGCGCTGGCCGACCGACTCACCGAGGTCACCACGGTCGACCCGCTGCCGTACCCGTACGACATCCTCGCGGGCAGCGGTCACACGGCCGCGCCGCACTAGTCGGCGGGCACGAACCAGCCCTCGCGCAGCACCGGCACGGCCCGGGTCGCGTCCTGGTCCGCGGCCACGGCGACGTCGCCGGCGAAGCCGTTGGCCCGCAGCTCGCGGCCGCTCGCCGACTCGGGCAGCGCGGTGGCCAGGTCGCCGGCCACGCCCCGGTACGCCGCCACGGCGGTCCGGGCCTCCGGCGACCAGCCCGCCGTGCCGCCCCGGTCGGCGAGCCGGGCCAGGAAGGCGCCCGCGCCCCACAGGTCCTCGACCGCCGGGCGCAGCGACCCGTCCGGCCAGCGTTCCCCGGCGGCCACCACGGCCACCGGCCGCTCGCCCGCGCGGTCGCGCACCCACTCGGCGGCCGCCGCGGCGTTGCGCAGGCACACCCCGACCACGGTGCTGCCCGCGGCGGCCAGCCGTGCCGAGATCGCCGACCCGTTCGGCGAGGGCAGCACCAGCCGGTCGATCCGCGCCGTGCCGAGCTCGCGCAGCATGCTCTCGGGCGACAGCGTGACCTGGCCCGGGCCCGCCTGCGAGCGCAGCACCGCCAGCATCGCGCCGTGCCGCCGGGCCACCGCCACCGCCGAGTCGTCGCGCCACCGGTACGGCAGGACGCTGATGCCCCGCTCGACCGCCACGGTGAGCGTGGTGGTGAAGGACAGCACGTCCACGACCGCCACGAACGCCGCGCCCGGAGCCACCGTGTCGGCGCCCACCGGACCCCAGTCGAACCGGATGAGGTTCAAGCGTTCCGCCATGGCCGCAGTCTGCCAGCGCGACCCCGATCAGAAATAGGTCGCAAGCACGTCGACCACGCGGAGGTCCTCGTCGACCACCGGGATGTGCCGCCATTTGTCGAAAGCCGTGCACGGGTGGGAGATCCCGAACCGCACCAGGTCGCCCGGCGCCGGCTCGGCGTCGCCGGTGGACAGGTAGGTGTGGTGGTCGTTGAGCTTGGTGACCTCGACGCCGGTGACCGGCGCGGACGACCCGTCCGCCCGCCGGATCTCCATCGCCACGGGCAGCCCCTCGTCGAACGGCGCGTCGCGCTTGCCCATCCCGGCCAGCGCCAGCCCCGGCTCGGGCACCGAGATGATCTGGGCCCAGATGTCGAGCGCGGCGGCCAGCGGCCCCTCCTGCGGCACGCGCAGGAACGGGGTGCGCTCCCGGTAGAAGCCGTCGTCGTGGGTGACCGAGGCGCCGCTGCGCAGCACCAGTGTCGCCTGCCCCGCCAGCGGGGCGAACCGCTCGACGACCCGGTCGAACCAGGCGCTGCCGCCCGCAGACACGATGGGGTCGTCCCGCAGCAGCCCGGCGGCGCGCAGCCGGGAGAAGCCGGTGAGCACCTCGTCGAGGAAGGCGTCGACCTGCGGCCCGGTCTGGAGCTGACCCTCGTACGCGGTGACGCCCGCCGCCTCGAGACCCGGCGCCGCGGCCACGACCCGCGCCACCTCCTCGAGCTCGCCGAGCGTCCGGACCCCCGTACGCCCCTGGTCGTGACCCTGCTCCACGAGGACCCGCAGCCGTCCCGCCCCGGCCGCCCGCGCCGCGGCGGTCGCCCCGGCGACCGAGTCGACCTGGACGTGGACCTCCCAGCCGGCCGCGCCCTGCTCGGCAAGCCAGCGCAGCGCCGTCGGGTCGAGCACCTCGTTGGCGATCAGCACCCGGTCGACGCCGAGCCGGCGCAGCACCAGCGCCTGGTTGGCGGTCGCGACCGTCATGCCCCACGCGCCGGCCTCGGTCTGCCGCGCGAGCAGGCCCGGCGCCATCGTCGTCTTGGCGTGCGGGCAGAGCTCCCAGCCGTGCCGGCGCACGTACGCGGCCATCGTCGCGATGTTCGCCTCGGCGGCGTCGCGGCGCAGCACCAGCAGCGGCCAGGTGAACCGGCCGCCGAAGATGCTCGGCTTGTCCGCGGCGAGCTCCGCGGCCGTCAGCGTCTCGTCCGGCAGCCAGAACCCCTTGCTGCGCCAGTCGACGCGCACCTCAGGAACGTCCATCGCCCACTCCGATCCCCAGGTCACCCCTCGGCTCGAGGGCGTTCAGCACGCCGGTCAGGCGCTTCTCCTCGCCGATGAAGTGCGTTTCGAGCACGGCGCTGAGGCCGTCCAGCTCCTCGTGCGTAGTGGCGGCCTCGAGCCGCCGCAGCATCCCCGCGAGGATCTCGTGGTCGCGTTTCAGGTCGTCGAGGAACGCCGCCAGCTCGGGGTGGCGCGCGGCCAGCAGCGGGAAGACGTTCGCGTCCTCCGCGGTGTGGTGCCTGGTGACCGCGCCGCAGAGCGTCAGGCAGTGCAGCCGCACGTCACGGCCGGAGTCGAGCGCGTCGTACAGGTCCTCGACCATCTCGCGCAGGCGCAGGTGGGCGCCGATCAGCTGGTCACCGTAGGCGCGGAAACGCGCTCTTTCGTCGTCCTCGTTCACGCTGCTGGCAGCTCATCAGACCGGGCCGCGGATTTCAAGACGCTTGGTCATCTCGCGCAGCTCGGCCAGGCGATCGGGCAGCGACCGCGGGTTGCCCGGGGCGTCCGGGCGCGCGTCCCAGGGTCGCGGTCCGGTGAGCGGCCGGTAGTTGACGCCGAGCGCGTCGAGCCGTTCCAGGTGGTCGCCGAGGCGGGCCTCGAACGACGCGTACGAGCGCCCCGGCGGATCCCACACGGCTTCCGCGAAGGCGCTCAGCCGCGGATAGGTCATGTAGTCGACGCGGCGGGCCGACTCCATGTGCTCGGTCCACACGTTCGCCTGCCCACCCAGCACGAGCTCGCGCCCCGCCTCCGGCAGATCCGGCGGTACGGGCGAGAACGCGTACACGTCGGCCAGCGTCAGCCGCGTGCCGACCGGGGTGGGCTCGCCCGGGTCGTCGGACTGGCGGTAGTCCAGGTACGTCCCCACGTCCGGGCAAGACACCACCTGATGGCCCAGCCGGGCCGCGACCGTGGTGGGCTCCGCGCCCCGCCAGGCGGCCACCACCGCACCCCGCGGGGCGCCGCCCTCGAGGATCTCGTCCCAGCCGTAGACGCGCCGCCCGCGCGACGCGAGGTGCTCGGCCATCCGCATCGTGAACCACGGCTGCAGCTCGTGCGGCGTGCTCAGCCCCTCGCGGGCGAGGACCGGGCTGTCCACCCACTCGTCGACCGGGCACTCGTCCCCGCCGATGCCGATCACCTCCGACGGGAACACGTCGCACAGGTGGTCGAGCACCGCCCGGCAGAAGTCCAGCGCCTCGTCGCTCAGGTCGAGCACGTGCGACGAGATGCCCCAGCCGGTCCGTACGGTCGTCGCCGCCCTGCCGAGGCCGGGGTACGCGGCAATGGCCGCCTGCATGTGCCCCGGCATGTCGACCTCGGGCACCACCCGCACGTGCCGCTCCCGCGCGTACGCCACGATCTCGCGCAGGTCGTCGCTCGTGTAGAAACCCCCGTGCGGCCGCCCGTCGAAGCGCGCGTGCTGCCGGGCGCCCAGCATCGACTCGCTGCGCCACGCCCCCACCTCCGTCAGCCGCGGCCACCCCGGCACCTCCAGGCGCCACCCCTGGTCGTCGGTGAGGTGCAGGTGCAGCACGTTGAGCTTGTGGAACGCCGCCAGGTCGACGAAGCGCAGCACGTCCGCCACCGGCATGAAGTGCCGGGCCACGTCCAGCATCACCCCGCGCCAGCCGAACCCCGGCCGGTCGTCGACCCGCACCGCCGGCACCGGCCACCCCACCGCCCCCGCCCGGCGCAACGCCGCCGCCGGGAGCAGCTGACGCAACGTCTGACAGCCGTAGAACACCCCGGCCGCCGAGCCGCCGCTGATCCGCAGTCCGTCCAGCACGTACGCCTCTTCGTCGAGGGTCTCGTCCACCCGGAGCGTCAGGCCGCCCGCGCCCGGCGGAAGCGGGCAGCGCAGCGCGCCCCGCAGCCAGCTCGCGACGCCGGCCAGCTCGGCGGGCGCCTCCAGGGGCGTGTCGGCGCCCAGCCAGAGGTCGCCCGAGGTTGCGGCAACCGACACCGGTAGCGGGACCAGCCCTCGCATCGTCATCCCCTCACGCTTGCTGACCGCCTCGAATGCCCGCAAGCCCCACGACCACGCCCGCCGTCGCGCCCGCCCGGATCCGGCCCGCACCGCCACCGCGCCCGGCTGGATCCTGCCCGCGCCGCCGCCACCGCCGTCGTGCCCGCCCGGATCCGGCCCGCGCCCCGCGATCACCGCCGTCGGGCCCGCCCGGATCCGCTCGTTTGCCAAGATCACCCGTGGGCCACCGCCTCCCCCACCCACCCGGGAGTTGGCAGGGACCTTACGCCCTTGTCAAGCCGCCGAGCCCACTTGTCCACAGGCGCCCGCCCCGGCAAACGGCGGACGAGCCCGCCGCCGATCCGACACCCACCCCGTTCCCCGCCCACGGCCGCCCACCCGTCCGATAGGGTCGGCCCGGGGAGGTGGCCGTGACGTACGACCTGCTGCTGACCGGCGGCGAGCCGTTCGACGTGGCGGTCACCGGCGGGCGGATCGCGGCGACCGGCCACGCCCTGCCCCGCGACGCCCGCACGGTCGTCGACGTGTCCGGCAAGCTGATCACCCCCGGCCTGATCGACCTGCACACGCACGTGGGCCCGGGCTACTGGGGCATCGACCCCGACCCGGTCGCCTGGCGCACCGGCGTCACGACGTGGGTCGACGCCGGCTCCACGGGGGCCTACACGCTCGACGCCCTGCCCGCCCGCGCGGTGCGCGTGCCCGTGCTGCTCAACATCTCGGCGGTGGGCCTCGCCGGGCGCACCGGGGAGAGCCGCGACCTCGGCAACTGCGACGTCGCGCTGGCGATCGACACCGTGCAGCGGCGGCGCGAGCTCGTCCGCGGGATCAAGGTGCGCATCGACCACGACACCGTCGGGGACAACGGCGTGGAGCCGCTGCGCCGGGGCCTCGCCGTCGGGGAGGCCTGCGGCGTACCGGTCATGGTCCACATCGGCACGACACCGCCGGCGCTGGACGAGGTGCTCGACCTTTTGCGGCCCGGCGACATCGTGACGCACTGCTCCAGCGGCATCGCCGCGCCGCTCGGGCCGGCCGTGCGGGCGGCGGTCGACCGTGGTGTGCTGCTCGACCTGGGGCACGGCTCCGGCGGGTTCGCCTTCGACGTGCTCGAACGCCAGCTGGACCTGGGGCTCGTCCCGACGTCGGTCTCGACCGACCTGCACTGCCGCTCGGTGGCCGGGCCCGTGTTCGACCTGCCGACCACGATGGCCAAGCTGCTCGCGGTGGGGCTGCCGCTGGACGCCGTGCTGCCGAAGGTCACGTCCGCGCCGGCGGCCGCGCTGGGCCTGCCGGGCGGCACGCTCGACGTGGGCGCGCCGGCCGATCTGGCGGTCTTCGACGTACGGGCCGAGGAGCACACGGTCGTCGACGCGCACCGGCAGACGCGGACCGCTCCGCTGCGGCTGGTCAACGTCGCCACGTACGTGTCGGGCCGGCTCCTGCCTCCCGCCTGGCCGGCCGACCCGCCGCCGTGGGCGCCGCTCACCGAGGCGCAGCACGCCGCCCTGGCCCGGCGCCGGTCGGCGCTGCGCGACCTGCTCGACATCCCGCTCGTCGACGTGGACGGGCTGGCCGAACAGTTTCCCCGCGATACCAAGGAGATCTGACATGCCCAAGCGCGCCATCAAGGCCGAGAAGGCGGCCCCGGCCGGCGGCCCGTACTCGCACGCCGTCGTCGCCGGCGACTTCGTCTATCTGGCCGGCGCGGTCCCGGCGCTGCCCGACGGCACCTGGGTCACCGGCAGCTTCGCCGAGCAGGCGCACGCCGCGTTCCGCAACCTGGCCGCGGTGGCCGAGGCGGCCGGCGCCAGCCTCGACCAGGCCGTGCGTCTCGGCGTCTACCTGCGCGACTTCGACGACTTCGCCGAGATGAACGAGATCTACGCCGAATACGTCAAGGGCGACAATCTTCCCGTACGCACGACGCTGCCGGTGCCGCTGGTCGGCTTCGACATCGAGATCGACGCCGTGCTCTACACGGGCGCCTGACCGGCCGCGGGTAACACGTCCGAAACGTCGAACTGCGAGCATCGCGGGGCGCTATCAGGGAGGTCCGGTTGTTCCTCAGCCCGCACGAGCAGGAACGCCTGCTGATCCACGTCGCGGCCGACGTGGCCCGGCGCCGGCGCGAGCGCGGGCTGAGGCTCAACCACCCCGAGGCGACCGCGATCATCACCGCGTTCCTGCTGGAGGGCGCGCGCGACGGCCGGACGGTGGCCGAGCTCATGGACGCCGGGCGGCGCGTGCTCTCCCGGGACGACGTCATGGACGGGGTGCCCGAGATGCTGGCCGAGGTGCAGGTCGAGGCCACGTTCCCGGACGGCACCAAGCTCGTCACCGTCCACGGGCCGATCCCGTGATCCCCGGCGAGATCCTGCTGGGCGAGGGGGACATCGAGATCAACCCGGGGCGCCCGGTCGTCGCGATGACCGTCCGCAACACCGGGGACCGGCCCGTGCAGGTGGGCTCGCACTTCCACTTCGCCGAGGCGAACGCGGCGCTGGAGTTCGACCGGCGGGCCGCCTGGGGCTGCCGGCTGGCCGTGCCCGCCGGCACGTCGGTGCGCTTCGAGCCGGGCATCCCGCGGGACGTGACGCTCGTGGCGCTCGCCGGGGCGCGGATCGTGCCGGGCCTGCGCGGCCTCGCCGGCGGCCCCCTCGACGACGCGACCGGCGACAGCGCGGACGGTTCGGACGGCGCAGGCGGCGCGGACGGGGAACGATGACGACCCTCGACCGTGGGCGCTACGCCGCCCTCTACGGCCCCACCGCCGGCGACCGGATCCGGCTGGCGGACACGAACCTGCTCATCGAGGTCGAAGAGGACCGCAGCGCCGGGCCGCGGCCGGGCGACGAGGTGGTGTTCGGCGGCGGCAAGGTGATCCGCGAGTCGATGGGGCAGTCGCGGGCCAGCCGCGCCGAGGGCACGCCGGACACGGTCATCACGGGCGCGGTGGTGCTCGACCACTGGGGCATCGTGAAGGCCGACATCGGCATCCGCGACGGCCGCATCACCGCGGTCGGCAAGGCCGGCAACCCCGACACCATGGACGGCGTGCACCCCGACCTGGTGATCGGCCCCGGCACCGAGATCATCGCGGGCAACGGGAAGATCCTGACCGCTGGCGCGATCGACAGCCACGTCCACCTGATCAGCCCGACGATCCTCGACACGGCGCTCGCGTCGGGCATCACGACGATCATCGGCGGCGGCACCGGGCCGGCCGAGGGCACGAAGGCCACGACCGTCACCCCGAACGCGTGGCACCTGGCGCGCATGCTCGAGGCGATCGACGCGTACCCGGTCAACGTGCTGCTGCTCGGCAAGGGCAACACCATGTCGTCCGAGTCGATGTGGGAGCAGCTGCGCGGCGGCGCGGGCGGCTTCAAGCTGCACGAGGACTGGGGCACGACGCCCGCGGTGATCGACGCGTGCCTGCGGGTGGCGGACGCGTCGGGCGTCCAGGTGGCCATCCACACCGACACGCTGAACGAGGCCGGGTTCGTCGAGGAGACGCTGCGCGCCATCGCCGGCCGGTCGATCCACGCGTACCACACCGAGGGCGCGGGCGGCGGGCACGCGCCGGACATCATCACGGTGGCCGGGCAGCCCAACGTGCTGCCGTCGTCGACCAACCCGACCCGGCCGTACACGCGCAACACGCTCAGCGAGCACCTCGACATGCTGATGGTCTGCCATCACCTGAACTCGGCGGTGCCCGAGGACCTGGCGTTCGCCGAGAGCCGCATCCGGCCGTCCACGATGGCCGCCGAGGACCTGCTGCACGACCTCGGCGCGATCTCCATGATCGGGTCGGACTCGCAGGCGATGGGCCGGGTCGGCGAGGTGGTGCTGCGCACCTGGCAGACCGCGCACGTCATGAAGGCCCGCCGCGGCCCCCTGCCCGGCGACACGACCGCCGACAACACCCGGGCCAAGCGGTACGTCGCCAAGTACACGATCTGTCCCGCGGTGGCGCACGGCATGTCGTCGCACGTGGGCTCGGTCGAGCCGGGGAAACTGGCGGATCTCGTGCTGTGGGATCCGGCCTTCTTCGGCGTACGCCCGGCGCTCGTCCTCAAGGGCGGCATGATCGCGTACGCGCAGATGGGCGACGCGAACGCCTCGATCCCCACGCCCCAGCCGATGCTGCCGCGCCCGATGTTCGGCGCGAAGGGCGTGGTGCCCGCCCAGACGTCGCTGGCGTTCGTGGCCGAGGCCGCGATCGACGCGCTGGTCGGCGACCGGATCGGCGTCAAGCGCGAGTTCGTCCCGGTCGAGGACACCCGGCGCGTCGCCAAGGCCGACATGCCGCTGAACGACGCCCTGCCGCGCATCGAGGTCGAGCCCGACACGTTCGTGGTCCGCATCGACGGCGAGGTCGTCGAGCCTGACCCGGTGACCGAGCTCCCCATGGCCCAGCGCTACTTCCTGTTCTGACATGAGCCTCGCGACGCTGCTGGTGCTTGCCGACGGGCGGCTGCCGTCGGGCGGGCACGCGCACTCCGGCGGGCTCGAGGCGCAGGTCTCGGCCGGGCGGGTGCGCGAGCTCGACGCCGTGGCGGAGTTCCTGCGCGGCAGGCTGGCGACGGCCGGGCTGGTCGCGGCGGGTTTCGCGGCCACCGCCTGCGTCCGGCCCGCCGAGTGGGCCGATCTCGATCAAGGGCTTGACGCGCGTACGCCGTCACCGGCGCTGCGGAAGGCGTCCCGGGCCCAGGGCCGGGCGTTGCTGAGGGCGGCGCGAGCCATGTGGGCGCTGCCGCCCGTGGGCCGCGAGCCGCACCAGCCGGTGGCGCTGGGAGTGGTCGCGCACGCCGCCGGGCTGGGCGCGACGGAGGCGGCCGTGGCCGCGGCGCACACCACGGTCACCGGCCCGGCCAGCGCGGCCGTACGCCTGCTCGGTCTCGATCCCTATGCGGTGCACGGGCTGCTCGCCCGGCTCGCCGGCGACTGTGACCGGATCGCGGCCGGCGCCGCGGCGCGCGCCTTAGACCCGGTCGACGACCTGCCGGCGGCGGGCGGCCCGCTGCTCGACGTCGGCGCCGAGCTCCACGCCACCTGGGAGGTGCGTCTCTTTGCATCCTGAAGCACAGCATTCCGTCGCGGGCGGGGCTCTCCCCCACCCCTCGGACGGCTATGTCGCCCCGCACACGCACGGTCCCGGCGAGACGACGCCGCACACCCACCCCGACCCCGGCACCGACCCGCACGACCCGCTGCACGAAGGGCCGCGGGCGCTGCGCATCGGCATCGGCGGGCCGGTCGGCTCGGGCAAGACCGCGCTGGTCGCGGCGCTGTGCCGGGCCCTCGGCGAGGAGCTGCGGCTGGCCGTCGTGACCAACGACATCTACACCACCGAGGACGCGGACTTCCTGCTGCGCAACGGCGTGCTGCCGGCCGACCGCATCCGCGCGGTGGAGACCGGCTGCTGCCCGCACACGGCGATCCGCGACGACATCTCGGCCAACCTGGACGCGGTCGAGGACCTGGAGGCGGCGCTCGGCCCGCTCGACCTCGTGCTGGTGGAGAGCGGCGGCGACAACCTGACCGCGACGTTCAGCAAGGGCCTGATCGACCAGCAGATCTTCGTGGTCGACGTGGCCGGGGGCGACAAGGTGCCGCGCAAGGGCGGCCCCGGCGTCACCACGGCCGACCTGCTGGTCATCAACAAGATCGACCTGGCGCCGCTGGTCGGCGCAGACCTGTCGGTGATGGACCGTGACGCCCGGGCCCGCCGCGGCGACCTGCCGACGGTCTTCCTGTCGCTGGTGCAGGACCGCGCCGCCACGCCGGTCGCCGACTGGATCCGCGGCCTGGTCGCCGCGCGAGTGCCCGCGGCGTGAGGGCGCGTTCCCGGGTCGCCGCCGAGTCCGACGGGCGCGGCGGCACCCGGCTGACCGTCCTGCACAGCGAATCCCCACTGCTGCTGCGCCGCACCGGACCCGCCACCCTGCACCTGGTGGGCGGCGGCGCGGGCCCGCTGCGCGGCGACGACCTGCGCCTCGAGATCAGTGTCGGGCCGGGCGCCGCCCTCGAGATCCGCAGCGTGGCCGCGCAGCTCGCGCTCCCCGGCCGCGGCCACCTGCCGCGGTCGCGCCTCGAGGTCCACGCGAGCGTGGCCGAGGGCGCCACGCTGCGCTGGCTGCCCGAGCCGCTGATCGCCGCGGCCGGCTGCGACCACCTGAGCGTCACCCGCGTCGACGTGGCCGACGGGGGCGCGCTGCTCTGGCGCGACGACCTCGTCTGCGGGCGCCACGGCGAGCAGCCCGGCGACGTCGTCATGGACACGACCATCCGGTACGCGGGCCGCACGCTCTACCGCCACGAGGTGTCCGTGGGCCCCGCCGCTCCGGGCTGGTCGGGCGCCGCCGTGCTGGGCGGCGGGCGTGCGCTGGGCACGGTGGTCGCCGTCCCGGCCGCCCTGCTGCCCCCGCCGATCTCGGGGCCGGGCGACTTCGCCGTCATGCCGCTGGCCGGCTGCGGCGCTCTCGCCACCGCCGTGGGCGCCGACATCCGGCCCGTACGCGCGGCTCTCGATCCGCTCTGCGAGCCGGGAACGGCACGAGGGCGGCACAAGGCCGCCCCCGCTCTATGAAGTGATCAAGCCGCTACCGCGATCGGGACGCCGTGCGCGTCCGTGAGCGCGAGCCTGGTGTGCAGGTTGCCCTGCTGCGCGACCCGGGCGAAGTACTCGGACCGGCGCCTCTGCATACAACCCTTGCGCGTACGGGGACCGCCCGCGGCAACCGTGAGCAGCTCCGGCGCCAGCGAACTGTTCAGGCCCTCGCGCAGCAGCTGCAACGCCTCGGTGCGCAGCTGCGAGATGCGCGACTCGGTGACGCCCAGCCGCGCCGCCACGTCGCTGAGCGGCTGCTCCTGCAGGAACGACTCGGTGACCACCTGGCGCAGCCGCTCGGGCAGCGCCTGGATCGCCTGGTGCAGGTAGCCGAGGCGTTCCCGCTTGAGCAGCAGGTCCTCCGGCCCCTCCGAGGTCTCGGGCACCATCTCCTCGGCCGCGCCGGTCGGGAAGCCCTGCAGGCTGAGCAGGGCCGCCTTCTGGACGTCGTCCTCGACCCCGGCCAGCTCGGCCACCCCGATGCCGAGCAGCTCGGCCACCTCGGCGTCGGTGGGCGTGCGGCCCAGCGCCGCGGTGAGCTCCTGCCGGGCCGCCGCCGTCTTGCGGGCCCGCGCCCGCACCGACCGGCTGGCCCAGTCCTGCCCGCGCAGCTCGTCGAGCAGCGCGCCGCGGATCCGGACCGCGGCGAAGCGGTGGAACGGGATGCCGCGGGTCACGTCGAAGGAGCGGGCCGCCCCGAGCAGCGCGGCGAACCCGGCCGAGGACAGGTCGTCCGCATGGACGTGGCCCGGTACCCGGTTCAGCAGCTCCCGGACCAGATGGCCAACCATCGGCATGTGTTCGCGGACCAGGTCCTCGATGTCACGCGCGGACGGCGCGTCGTGGGTCGTGCCGATGGTGGCGGGGAGTTCGGTCGTGTCGCTCACGTGGTCCTCCTCGCTCATACGACCGGTTGGGTGAAAACCGGCTGACGAGGAAGACTTTTACGGGCGAAAGGTGCAGGGGCGGCCGAACTCGGTTGCTATTCGGGTGCTTTTCGCGAGAAAGACTCAGGTTTAGTGGAGGGCTGCGGCCCGCCGGGGTGCCAGCACCCCGCTGAGCTCGGTGTGCACCCAGTGCATGCGGCGCACCGCGCAGTCCGGGTGGTCACCGAACTCGGCCGCCACGCCGGCCGCGCAGCCGTCGCTGCCGTACTGCAGGATCATGTCGGTGACGGCCTGCTCCACGGCCTCGTTGCTGGGGCACTGGGACGGCTGCAGATCGGAGACGAAGAGGGCCTCCGCCGCCAGATCCTTGACGATGCTGATCATGAAGAACTCCCCGATGGACGACCTTGCTGGCCGTTGCACCTGTGCCCGTCCGGTGGCACTGCAGACCGAATGCGCACGGCCAGATCCGCTATCTCATCTTGCCCAGGCACACTCCCCCACCCGGCAGACACGCCGGGCGAAACGGAGGAAAGTGCCTGATGCATCCCGTTCACAGTAACTCCACAGCCCGCGGCGTCGCGTCCGCTTTCGGCCGTTGCGGTGTTCGGCATCCGACCCTCGCCGCCACAGGCCCAGACACGACAAGGGCCGGCTCTGTCGAGCCGGCCCTTGTCGTCAGTCCTACGGAGTCACGCACTCATCCGGAATTGCCGCGCAGTCGTCAACCGCATCCGGACCGGGCGTGCCGGGCGGCGTGGACGTCGTCGTGCTGGGACCGTTGTCGGGCTCCTCGGAGCCCGTGCCGGTGCCCGGCTCGTCCTGCCCAGCGGGCTTGGGATCCGGCGACGCGCTCTGCACCGGATCCGGGTTGCCGCCGCCGGTGTCGGGGTTGCCGCCGCCGGTGTCCGGGTTGCCGCCGCCGGTATCCGGGTTACCGCCGCCGGTATCCGGGTTACCGCCCGTATCCGGGTTGCCGCCGGTGTCGGGGTTACCACCGGTGTCCGGGTTGCCGCCGCCGGGCGGGGGCGTGGTCGAACTGGTCGACGGCTTCGGGGTCTCCTTCGTCGGCGTGACGGTGATCAGACCGCCGTCGCCCACCGAGACGCCCGGAACGCGTGCCTGCGGCGAGACCAGCTTCACCTGGTTGCCCGGTCCACGCTGCACGTACTTCGTCGGCGCACCGGGCGCCGGCGACACGAACGTCTCGCACGGCGTGCCGTTGAGCTCGAAGGTCATGGGCGCGGAGTTGCGCTGGACGTAGGTCCCGTTGATCGCCAGCGGAACGGTCCCCAGCGGTCCGAGCTCCTTCGGCCCCGTGATCGTGACGCCGCCACCGCTGGGGTCGGGCTGCGTGAGCTGAAGATCACCAGCGCCGACCATCTTCTGGTCGCCGGGCAGCATGAACCAGAGCTTCCAGTCCTTCACCGCGACCTGGTTGCGGTTGGCCACCGTGATGCCGGCCGTGAAGTGTTTGTCCTCGTCGGAGAAGACCGAGTAGCTGACCACGCACCGGGTCGGCGGCGGCGCCGGGGTCGCGCCCTGTGCGGCGCCGCCCGAGGGGCCACCCGTCAAGCTGAAGCCATAGGTCCCCGCACCGAGCAACATGACGCCGAGCGCGATGACGAGCACGCGACGGGTCTTGGCGTTCGCCATCCACGCCGGAGCCGGCTTCTCCGCGTTCGGCGAAGCGTTGCTCGCCGCCGAACGCACCGCGCCCTGGGCCGCCGCGGCCGGGGCCGCGTTGTAGACCGGCCCGGAGGGCAGGTCGGCGAACCGGCTGTTGCGCGCCGGCGCCTCCGCCTCCGCGGCGGCAGCAGCCGCGGCCGCCGGAGCAGGGGCCGGCGAGACGGGCTCGGCCGCGGGCGAGACCGGGGAAGCAGCCGGCGAGACCGGGGCAACAGCCGGCGAGACCGGAGCAGCCGCGGGCGACACCGGAGCGGCACCGGCCGCTCCGCCCAGGATCTCGTCGTAGGACCCGCCGGCGGGCGGCAGGATCGTCGTGTTCTCGCCGCTGCCGGACCACTCCGGCACGTAGCCGCGGGCCACCGGGGGCGCCGCCGCCGAGATGCCGGCGAGCAGGTGTGCCAGGTCGGCGCTCGACGGCCGGTCGGACGGGCGCTTCTCGAGGCAGCGGCCCACCAGGGCGTCCACCTCGGGCGGCAGGCCGTCGACCGGCGGCAGCGGCTCGGGCTCGGTGTACTGGTGTGCCCGCAGCAGCGCCGTGGTCGTGCCCACGTCCCACGGCAGCTGGCCGATCAGCGTGCGGTAGATGAGAAGGCCGACCGCGTAGACGTCGGTGGCCGGGCTCACCTGGCCGCCCTCGAGCCGCTCGGGCGCGAGGTAGGCCGGCGTGCCGAGCAGGCTGCCGTCGGGGTCGATGTCGTTCTCGCCGATCAGGGCCGAGATGCCGAAGTCGACCACCTTGGCGCCGGTCGGGGTGAGCATGACGTTGGCCGGGGTGACGTCGCGGTGCACGATGCCCCGCGAGTGCGCGGCGGCCAGCGCCGCGGCGACCTCGGCAGTTATCCGCACGGCGTGCTGCCAGGGCAGCTTGCGGGTGCGGGCGAGCACGGCGGCGAGCGACTCGCCGTCGATCAGCTCCATGACCACGTACGGGACCGGCTCACCGTCGACGGTGGTCGCCTCGCCGTAGTCGTAGACATTCGTGATGTTGGGATGGCTGAGCCGAGCGGCAGCCTGAGCCTCCGCGCGCAGCCGGCGCCGGAACGCCGGGTCCGCGCTTGTCGACGGTGGCAGAACCTTCACCGCGACCTGGCGCCCGAGGACTTCGTCGAACCCCCGCCACACCACTGACATCCCGCCGGCGCCGAGGCGCTCGACCAGTCGGTATCGACCGGCCAGCAGACTCGAACCGGGCAGGTCCGTCGTGCTCATGTGCCCCCACATGCGCGCTTCGAAAGAAACACCGAGAAACACCGCCATGCCCTCGATGTCGGGGTGCCGGCCCGTGGACCGAGCGTTCCCCATCGACGCAAGGATGCTAGCCGATGATCGGCCCCCTCACGATCCCGCGCAGACCCGCCCTCACCTGCGGTTCATCACGGTCCGTTTGGGGTCCGATCGCACCCGGAAGGGGTTTCCGTCCAGTACCCGAAAGTCGGATGCCCGACGGAATTCGAAGCGCAATACCCCAGCCTGAGCCGATATGCCCGCTTCATCGGAAGTTTCTTTGAGTACGAGTTTCCAGCGTTTACCGGTGCCGGCCGACAAGCCGTCACACCGTTGTGACGCATAGCAACTACCGCCCGATTGTCGTCGAATGACAACTATTGAAGGCTTTACCAGCGGCACCTAATCTGAACGGTCACTGCCATCGGCCGATCGGCCGATTTGGTGTGCCAACCTCCCGCGCGGGACGTCAGACGTGGTATCCGGGGACCGGAACCCGATCGTTCCCCATAATGGCGCGCCCGGGCGACACCAGCGGACGCGGCGCACGGCCGGGCAGCGCCGGAACCCGGTCACCCGCGGGCACCGCACCCAGCCCGGCGAGCAGGTCGAGCACGGGCGCCAGCCTCTCGTAGACGACCAGCACCACCTCGCCCGGCCGGGCCAGCCGCAGCGCCTCGGTCACCGCTTCGCGGCAGCCGGCGGCCCGCACGGCGGACAGCTTCGGGCGCCGCATCCGCATCTCCTTCTCCACGAGCCGCGACACCTCTCCGGGCGTACGCCCCCGGAGGTCCTCGTCGTCGTAGAGGACCGCACGCGTGACCCCGTCGGCGACCACCTGGGCACACGCCGCGAGCAGGTCGTCGCGCCGGTCGCCGGGCAGGGTGAGCGCCGCGACGCAGCGGTCCGGGCCCCAGAGCCGGTGCAGCGTGCGCAGCGTCGCCGCCAGCGCCGCCGGGTTGTGCGCGTAGTCGACGAACACCGACACGTCGCCGAGGCGCAGCAGGGTCCCGCGGCCGGCGTTGTCGACGGCGGGGTCGAACTCGGCGAGCCGCCGGCAGACTGCCTCCTGCGCCGCGCCCAGCGCCCGCGCGGCGGCGATCGCGGCGAGCGTGTTGGCCACGACGTGCGGCGCCGCTCCCCCGTACGTCCCGGGAACGTCCGCGGCCCGCATCAGCGGCGTCCGCCGTGCCCCGGTTGCCTGCACCACCCAGCCATCGTGCAGCAGGTAGGCGGTAGCGCCCTTCGCCAGGTGCTCGACCACGACGGGCTGCCCGGGGTCGAGGGAGAACCACACGATGCGCTTGCGGTCGGCGCGCACCCGCGGCCGGTCCACCAGGCTGCGCACCCACGGGTCGTCGGCGTTGAGCACGAGCGTCCCGCCGTCGCGCACCCGCTCGGCCACCAGCGCCTTCACGTGCGCCAGGTCCTCGATCGTGTCGAGCCCGTCCTGCCCCAGGTGGTCGGCGGTGATGTTGGTCAGCACGCCCACGTCCGACCAGTCGTAGCCGAGCCCGCGGTTGAGCAGCCCGCCGCGGGCCGTCTCGAGCACGGCGGCCTGCACGCCCGGGTCGCCGAGCACCATCTGCGCCGACTGCGGCCCGGTGGCGTCGGCGCGGTAGACCACCCGCCCGTCGATGCGGACGTCGTCGGTCGTGGTCAGCCCGACCCGCAGCCCGTTGTCGGCGAGCAGGTGCGCGGTCAGGCGCGCCACCGTCGTCTTGCCGTTCGTGCCGGTGATCGCGACCGTCGGGATCCGCCCGTCGGAGCCGGCCGGGAACATGGCCCGCACGATCGCGTCGCCCACGTCGCGGGAGCGCCCGCGCACCGGGGCGAGGTGCATGCGCAGGCCGGGCACGGCGTTGACCTCGAGCACCCCCGCGGTGACCTCGTCGTCGCTGCCGGGCGGCGGCACCGGCTCGTCGATGCCGGGCAGGCGCAGGTCGATGCCCGCGATGTCGAGCCCGAGCAGCGCGGTCACCCGCAGGCACAGCCGGGCCACCTCGGGGTGGATCAGGTCGGTGACGTCGTGGCTGGTGGCGCCGGTGGAGAGGTTGCCGGTGCCGGCGAGCCAGACCGTACGGCCCGGCGGCGGCACACTGTCCACCGTGCAGCCCTGCCGCGCCAGCACGGCGGGCACGCAGGTGACCCGGGTCAGCACCCGGGAGTGCCCAAGGCCGCGGCGGGGGTCGGCGTTGACCCGGTCGGCCAGCTCGGCGACCGTGCTGCGGCCGTCGCCGACGACGTGCGCGGCGATCCGTTCGGCGGCGGCGACCACCTCGCCGGCCACCACCAGTACGCGGTAGTCGCGGCCGCCGAGCTGCCGTTCGACGATCACGTCCCCGCCGGCCGCGTGGAACGCCCGCTCGACCTCCTCGGGCGTGCAGAGGTCGAGCGCGACGTGTTCGCCCTGGCGGCCGCACCGGGGCTTGACCACGACCGGGCCGCCCAGCCTCGCCAGCCGGTCCAGCGCCTCGGCCGCGGTCCGCGCCGCGCCGCCGGCGGGCATCGGGACCCCGGCCTCGGTGAGCAGCCGCCGGGTCACCTGCTTGTCGCCGGCGATGTCGATGCCCACGCCGCTGGTGCGGTCGGTCATCGCCGCCCAGGCCAGCCGGCGCCGGTTGCCCCAGCCCAGCCGTAGCAGGCTCAGGTCGTCGAAGCGCTCGACCGGGATGCCGCGCCGGCGGGCCGCCGCGATGATCGAGCGGGTGCTCGGGCCGGTCGCCTCGCGCTCGGCGCGCGCCGCCAGCTCGTCCAGGGCCGGCGCGGCCGTCCCGCCCGCCACGACCGCGACCACCAGGTCGGCCGCGGCCTGCAGCAGCTCGTGCGGCACCCGCGAGCCGGGCGACTCGTCCACCGGGCACTCGATCACCAGCCGGTAGCAGCCGGGCTCGCCCGCCGAGAGCGTGCGTCCGAAGTTGACGTCGCGGCCGATGCGCTGGGAGAGCTCGAGGCAGACGTGCTCGGTGACGTGCCCGAAGTACGTGCCCCCGCGCAGCCGGCTGACGAAGCCGCCCGGCGCGCCCGCCGCGCAGTGGTGCTCGGCCAGCCCGGGCAGCGCGCGCAGCAGGCGCTCGGCGAAGCCGGTGACGTCGGAGGTCTCGACGCCGGTCAGCTCCTCGAGCCGCAGCCGTGCCACGACGGCGGGGCGGGACAGATAGACGTTCGGGCCGCGCAGGTGGCGCACGCTCTCGATCTTCATGACGGCCGCCGCCCGGCGTCCGCGTGCCCGGCGTCCGCGTGCCCGGCGTCCGCGTGCCCGGCGGAGCGGCCGAGCAGGGCCGGGCCGGCCGCTCCGCCGGTGATCAACGGGCGGCCACGGCGGGCATCGAGGCAACTCGACACGACACCTCCTCAGCCGCGGCCGGGAACGGCCACCCCTGAGGTTAATCGCAACAAATGCGAAACATCCGAATAATCGGTGTTTAGTCCGCTCGAGGCGCGGCGGCCGACGAGGCAGGCTCGGCACCGTGCGCCGGCAGGCCGCCGCCGGCGGGCACATCCCCGCGGGCCGGCAAGTCGTCGCGCGCAGGCGAGGGGTCGTCGCGCGCAGGCGAGGGGTCGTCGTGCGCCGGCAGCAGGTGGGTCACCTCCGGCTCGCCCTCGGCGAGCGCCACCGCGCGCTTCTCCACCTGCTCGTCGCTGCCGGTCAGCCGCCCCTCGTGCTGGCGCAGGTGCTCCTCCCAGGTGGGCACCTGATAGACCTCGACGAAGCGGGCCGGGTCGGCGCCGTCGCGGAACAGCCCCCACCGGGTCGCGCCGGTGCGCAGCCGGGTCAGCCGCACCTCGTCCATCGCGGACACGAAGCCGGCCGCGTTGGCGCCGGCCACCCGGTAGACCGCCGTGACCAGCACCGGCCCGTCGTCGTGGTGCGGCTCGAGCATGATGTGCGGCTCGGCCCAGAAGATCGCCGGGCTGCGGTCGGCGTCGTCGTGCTCGTGCACCGGCAGCCACTCGACGGTCACCGCCCCGAGCAGCATCGCCACGGCCGCCGTCACGAAGGTCGCCGGCAGTCCCGCCGCCTCGGCGACCTGACCCCACACCAGCGCGCCGAGCGCCTGCGCCCCGGCGAACACGACCTGGTAGATGCCGAGGCCGCGAGCGCGCACCCAGTTCGGCAGCAGCAGTTGCAGGGTCGCGTTCATCCGCGAGACCAGCATCATCCACGCCGCCCCGGCGAGCACGAGGACGGCGCCGACCGCGGCGAAGTGCGGCACGAGCGCGACCACGGCCAGCGCGGCGGCGTAGACCGCGCCGGTCACGCGGATCAGGCGGTTCGCCGACAACCTCCGGCGTACGCGGGGCATCAGCAGCGCGCCGGCGATCGCGCCCACGCCCAGCGCGGCCAGCAGCACGCCGTACCCGCTCGCGCCCAGGCCCAGCTCCTGGTGCGCGACCACGGGCAGCAGACCCCAGACCACGCTGCCCGGCAGCACGAACAGGACCACGCGCAGCAGCAGCCGGCGGACCCCGGGCGCGTACCGGACGAAACGGCCGCCGGCCCGGACGGCCGGTCCGAAGTGCTCGGGGTGGCTCGGTCCCTGCCGGGGCGGGCGCCGCCAGGCCAGCAGCGCGAGCGCGAAGACGGCGTACGAGACGGCGTTGAGCGCGAAGACGGCGACCGGCCCGATGTGCGCGACCAGCAGGCCGGCGACGGCGGGGCCGGCCGAGCGGGCCAGGTTGGTGTTGACCGCCCCGAGCGCCGACGCGGCCGGCAGCTCGTCGCGCGGCACCACCTCGGGGATCACCGCCTGCCAGGTGGGCAGCGTGAACGCCTGCCCCACGCCGAGCAGGAACGTGAAGCCCAGCAGCAGCGGCGGCGACATCTCGTCGAGCGCGGTCAGCGCGGCGAGCACTCCGCCGATTCCGAACAGCCCGGTCTGCACGGCCAGCAGCAGCCGCCGCCGGTCGAACACGTCGGCCAGCGCGCCGGACGGCAGCGCGAGCAGCAGCACCGGCAGCATCGTGACGGTCTGCACGAGGCTGGTCCACGTCGCCGCGTCCGGCTCCGCCACCACCAGCCACTGGGCGCCGACGGTCTGCATCCAGGTGCCGACGTTGCCGGCGAGCACCGCGATCCAGAGCATCCGGAACACGCGGTCCCGCAGCGGCGCCCACGGTGAGTCCACCCGCGAAACCTACCGGGCCAGGCGGGCGCGCCTGGCTTCGCGCTTCTCCTCGAACCGGGTGGCCTGCTGCTCGAGGTCGTCGAGGTGGGCGGCCAGCTCGTCGCGCGCCTTCTCGCCCTCGCCGTCGAGGTCCGTACGGGTCAGGACGTTCCACTGGCGCAGCACGGGCATCAGCACCTCGTCGCGGTGCTGGCGCAGGTCGTAGATGCCGGCCAGCGCGATCGACAGCGCCTTGCGGCCGAAGCCCTCGATGTTCGCGCCGGGCATCTGGAACGAGGCGACCACGTCGGCGACCGCGCGCATCGCGTGGCCGGGGTCGAGGTCGAAGGCGGCCGCGAGCAGGTTGCGGTAGAAGACCATGTGCAGGTTTTCGTCGGCGGCCACGCGGGCGAGCAGCTGCTCGGCGATCGGGTCGCCGGTGGCCTTGCCGGTGTTGCGGTGCGAGATGCGGGTGGCGAGCTCCTGGAAGGCCACGTACGCGATCGAGTGCAGGATCTCGTCGGGGTGGTCGTTGGCGTAGCCGGCCTGCATGTGGGTCATGCGGGCGCGCTCCAGCTCGACCGGGTCGACGGCGCGGGTGACCGTCAGGTAGTCGCGCAGCGCGATGCCGTGGCGGCCCTCCTCGGCGGTCCAGCGGTGCACCCACGTGCCCCAGGCGCCGTCGCGGCCGAACAGCGTCGCGATCTCGTGGTGGTACGACGGCAGGTTGTCCTCGGTGAGCAGGTTGACGATCAGCGCCGTACGGGCGACGTCCGGCAGCGGCGAGTCGGTCGGCAGCCACGGCTCGCCGCCCAGCAGCCCGTCGAACGTGCGGCCCTCGCTCCACGGCACGTACTCGTGCGGGAACCACTCCTTGGCCAGCGACAGGTGACGGTCGAGGTTGGCCGCCACGACGGGCTCCAGCTCGATCAGCAGCGCGGTCTGGTCCAGCGGCATGACGATCTCCCTACGGTGGCGTAACCTACGCACCCGTAGGTAAGGGTACGCCCGGCAGGCGAAAAGGGCGGCGCGGTCCGCACACGTCGACCACAATGAATGCCATGAATCGACGAGCGCTCATCGTTCTGATCGCCGCAGTCGGACTTCTCGCGCCACCCGGCATCGCGACGGCCGCACCGGCATCGCCGCTGCAGGCACAGCTCGACGCCATCCATGCGGCCGGCATGCCCGGCGCCTTCGCCGAGGTGCGCGACGGACGCCGGACCACGACGCTCACCGCGGGCGTGGCGGACGTGAAGACCCAGGCTCCCGTACGGGACGGCATGCGCCACCGCGTCGGCAGCATCACGAAGACCTTCGTCGCCACGACGATGCTGCAGCTGGCCGGTGAGCGGCGGGTGGACCTCGACGCCCCGGTGCGCCGCTATCTCGCGTTCGACATCGATCCGCAGGTGACCGTCCGGATGCTGCTCAACCACACGAGCGGCATCGGCGACTACGACACCGAGCTGATCAAGACGCTGGACGACATCGTCGCGCTCGGCGAGCGGACGTTCCGTCCCGAGGAGCTGGTGCGCATCGGGCTGGGCGCGCCGCCGACCGAGCGCGGCGTGTACTCGTACGCCAACACCAACTACATCCTCGCCGGGCTGATCATCCAGAAGGTGACCGGCCACAGCTACCGCGCCGAGGTCAGCCGCCGCATCCTGAGGCCGCTCGGCCTGCGCGGCACGTACTTCGAGGGCGCCGACCCGTACATCCGGGGACCCCACATGCACGCGTACGTGCCCTGGACCGACGGCACCCTGCGGGACTTCACGAAGTACAACATGTCGTGGGCCTGGGCGGCCGGCGAGATCGTCTCGACCGCGCACGACCTGAACGTCTTCTACCGGGCACTGCTCACCGGGCGGCTGCTGCCGCCGCGCCTGCTGGCCCAGATGCAGACGACCACCGGCGTGGACGGCTACGGGCTCGGCCTCTACTTCGTCGACTTGCCGTGCGGGCGGGTCTGGGGGCACGACGGCGGCACGATCGGCCACCTGACGGTGTCGTGGCACAGCGCGGACGCCCGCCGGCAGGTGACGCTGGCACTGAACATGGCGTTCTACCAGACGTCACCCACCGAGCCGCACCCCATCGACGTGGCGGTCGCGCAGTTCCTGACGACCGCGCTGTGCGGTGACCAGCCGAGCCTGAAGGCGGCGACGGCCTTCCGCTGGCTCGACGGCTAACCGGCGATCACCGGGTGCAGGTCGGCGGCTGGCGGCTGCCACGCGGCGGCGTCGGCCTCGACCTGCTCCCCCGACCGGATGTCCTTGACCGTGTCGGGCTCGCCCGGGAACCAGACGTACGGGATGCCGCGCCGGTCCGCGTACTGGATCTGCTTGCCGAACTTGGCCGCGGTCGGTGCCACCTCGGTCGGCACGCCGCGGCGGCGCAGGGCCGTGGCGATCCGGTCGCAGGCCGTGCGCTGCTCCTCGCTCGGCACCGCGACCAGCACGCACGTGGGCACCGAGCGCGAGACGCTCAGCGCGTCATGGCCGAACAGCAGCCCGAGGATGCGGGTCACGCCGATCGAGATGCCCACTCCGGGGAACGTCTCCTTGCCGGTGGAGGCGAGACTGTCGTACCGGCCGCCGGAGGTGACCGAGCCGAACCGCTCGTAGCCCTCGAGCTGCGTCTCGTAGACCGTGCCGGTGTAGTAGTCGAGCCCACGGGCGATCTTCAGCTCCGCGACGACCAGGCCGGGCGCGTGCTCGCGGGCCGTCTCGACCACCCGCAGCAGCTCGTCGAGGCCCTCGTCGAGCAGCGGGTCGGTGACGCCCAGCTTGCGCACCGCGTCCACGAAGGACCCGTCCTCGGCCGAGATCGCGGCCAGCTCCAGGCACGCGTCGGCCTGCGCGCGGGTGGCGCCGGCGGTCTCGACGAGCTGGTCGGCGACCCGCGCCGGGCCGATCTTGTCGAGCTTGTCGACCGTGCGCAGCACCTGGGCGGTGTCGGCCAGGCCCAGCCCGCGGTAGAAGCCCTCGCACACCTTGCGGTTGTTGACCTGGATGCGCACCCGCGGGATCGGCAGGCCGCCCAGCGCGTCGCCGATCACCAGCGGCATCTCGGTGTCGTAGTGGAACGGCAGCTCGCCGCGCGCCACCACGTCGATGTCGGCCTGCAGGAACTCGCGGTAGCGGCCCTCCTGCGGACGCTCGCCGCGCCACACCTTCTGGATCTGGTAGCGCCGGAACGGGAACTGGAGCTTGCCCGCGTTCTCCACGACGAAGCGGGCGAACGGCACGGTCAGGTCGAAGTGCAGGCCGAGCTGGTCGTCGTCCTTGGCGTTGTCGTCGGCCTGCAGCCGGCGCAGCAGGTAGACCTCCTTGGACGTCTCCCCCTTGCTCAGCAACGTGTCGAGCGGCTCGACCGAGCGCGTCTCGAGCGGGGCGAAGCCGTAGAGCTCGAACGTGGAGCGGATGCGGTCGAGGAACCGCTGCTCGACCATCCGCTGGGGCGGCATCCATTCGGGAAAACCGGAAATGGGCATTCTCAAGAGCTCCTAGGAAAAGTCTCAGAGTCCACGGCCGGGCGCCGCGATCAGTTCCCGCAGGTACGGGTTCTGCGCGCGCTCGCGGCCGACGGTGGTGGCCGGTCCGTGGCCGGGCAGCACGACGGTGTCGTCGGCCAGCGGCAGGATCTTGCTCCGCAGGCTGGTCATCATCGTCTCCGTGCTGCCGCCCGGCAGGTCGGTGCGCCCGATCGAGCCGGCGAACAGCACGTCGCCCGAGAGGCAGACCTGGTCCGCGTCGAAGGCCGAGCCCGCGCCGGGCAGGCGGAACAGCACCGACCCGCCGGTATGGCCCGGGGCATGGTCGACGGTCACCTCGAGCCCGGCCAGCGCGAGCGTGGCGCCGTCGGTCAGCTCGGCCACGTCCTCGGGTTCCGAGTACGGCAGGCGGCCGCCGAACAGCTGCGTGAGGTCCATGCTCAGGCCCTTGGCCGGGTCGGCCAGCATCTCGCGGTCGGCGGGGTGCACGTAGGCGGTGATGCCGCGCGCGCCGCAGACCGGTGCGACCGAGAACGTGTGGTCGAGGTGGCCGTGGGTGAGCAGCACCGCGGCCGGGAAGAGCCGGTGCTCGGCGAGCACCTCGTCGAGCCGGTCGAGCACGCCGATGCCGGGATCGACGATCAGGCATTGCTCACCCGGGCCGGCGGCGACCACGTAGCAGTTGGTGCCGAAGGCCTGGGCCTCGAAGCCGGCGACGAGCACTACAGGCCCCCCTCGTGCAGACAGGTGCGAATCGTAACGATGCTAGCCGGGCGGGCGCACACCACTTTCTCAGGAGGTACCCGTACACTCTTGCGGGCGTGTGACACGGTCGTACGAGAGGACAGCGTTCGGTGGCATCCAGCAGGGACCGGCAGCGCAAGCTGGCCCGGGCGAAGCTCGATCGGCAGATGGCGCGACGAGCCGCGAGACAACGCCGCCGTCGACGCGTGCTCGCGGGCGTCGGCTCCGGGGTCGCCGTCCTGCTCATCGTCGCCGGCATCGCGTGGATCGGCGGAGCGTTCGGCTCCGACGACGACGACAAGACCGACGCCGCCGACCAGGATCTGTGCCTGTGGACCCCGCAGAACGCGTCGACGAACTCGAACCTCAAGGACGTGGGCACCCCGCCGACCAAGGACATCCCGACGCTGGGCACGCAGACCATGACGGTCACCACCAACCAGGGTGACCCGATCGTCGTGGGCCTCGACAGCGAGCTCTCGCCGTGCGGCACGGCCGACATCACGTACCTGGCGAGCAAGAAGTTCTACGACAACACCGACTGCCACGAGATCACCTCGTACGGCGCGCTGCGCTGCGGCGACCCGAGCGGCACCGGTCTCGGCGGCCCGACCTACAGCATCTACAACGAGAACGTGCCGACCGCGCCCGAGCCCAGCGCCTCGGCCGCACCCGGCGCCGTGAAGACGCCGCTCTACCCCAAGGGCACCGTCGCGCTGATCGGCAACCCGCCCGGCACCAACGGCAGCCAGTTCCTGATCTTCTTCAAGGACTACAGCCCGGCCACCCCCGAGTTCTCGATCGTCGGCAAGGTGACCGGCGGCCAGGCCACGATCGACAAGATCGGCAAGATCCCGGTCTCGGCGAACGCCTCGGGCGACAAGGTCAAGCCGACCTCCAAGATCACCATCAAGACCCTGACCGTCGGCGACGCCCCGGCGTCCGCAGCCCCCTCGGCCAGCACCCAGTCGTAAAGCCCCAGGCCGACATATCAGCAGGAGGAACACCGTGTCGTCGATCAAGGACCGGCAGCGCGCGGCGGCGCGGGCCCGGCTCGAGAAGGAGATGGCCGAGCGCTCCGCGGCCGCTCGTCAGCGCCGGCGGCGGCAGGCCGTCATCGGCTCGGCGATCGCCGTCGTGCTGATCGCGGGCGCCGCGGTGTGGATCGTGTCCGCGCTGAACGACGACCCCAAGTCGTCCGACACCCCGGCCGCGAGCAGCGTCCCCGCCGGCCAGGTCGCCTGCACGTGGACCCCCGACCAGGGCGGCGGCGGCAAGGTCAAGGACGTCGGCACCCCGCCGGCCACCGCGCCCAACACGGGCAAGGGCGTGCTGACCATGCAGACCAACCTCGGCACCATCAAAGCCAGCATCGACCGCTCCAAGGTGCCGTGCACCGCGGCCAGCTTCGAGTTCCTCGCGGGCAAGAAGTTCTGGGACAACACCAAGTGCCACCGCCTGGTCAACGAGGCGACCTTCAAGGTGCTGCAGTGCGGCGACCCGTTCGCCACCGGCAAGGGCTACCGCGAGACCGACGGCCAGGGCGGCCCGAGCTACACCATGGGCGAGGAGAACCTGCCGACCGACACCAAGAACCCGTACCCGGCCGGGTCGATCGCGATGGCCAACACGGGTCAGCCCGGCAGCACCGGCAGCCAGTTCTTCATCTGCTCGGAGAACACGCAGCTCCCGGCGAACTACACGCTGCTCGGCACGATCACCGACGGCCTCGACATCGTCAAGGGCGTGGTGAAGGCCGGCGACGACGGCGCCTTCGCGCAGTCGGCCGGCGGCGGGCACCCCAAGAAGGAGATGGACATCCAGAAGATGACCTTCGCCGCCGCCTGACCTAGGGATTGAGCTGGGGCCCCCGGGAAACCGGGGGCCCTTTGCTATGCGCCCGAGGTGACGCGGTACGCGTCGAAGACGCCGTCGACCTTGCGGACCGCGGCCACCAGGTGGCCCAGGTGCTTCGGGTCGGCCATCTCGAACGTGAACCGGCTGACGGCGACGCGGTCGCGGGTCGTGGTGACCGTCGCGGACAGGATGTTGACCCGCTCCTCCGACAGCACCCGGGTGACGTCGGCCAGCAGCTTGTGCCGGTCGAGCGCCTCGACCTGGATGGCGACCAGGAACGTCGACGCGCTCGTCGGCTTCCAGGTCACCTCGACCACGCGCTCCTGCTGGTCGCGCAGGTCCTCGGCGTTGGCGCAGTCCTCGCGGTGCACGCTCACGCCGCCCGAGCGGGTGACGAAGCCGAACACCGCGTCGCCCGGCACCGGGGTGCAGCAGCGGGCCAGCTTCACCCACACGTCGCTGACGCCCTTGACCACGACGCCCGGGTCCTGCGCCTGGCTGCGGTTGCGCGGCGGGCGGGTCGCGACGGCGGTCTCGGCGATGTCCTCGACCGCGCCCTCCTCGCCGCCGAAGCCGGCGACCAGCTTCTGCACGACGGACTGGGCGCTCACCGTGTTCTCGCCGATGGCCGCGTAGAGCGAGGCCACGTCCGCCAGGTGCAGGTCGCGGGCGATCGTCGTGAGGTTCTCGTTGGTCAGCATGCGCTGCAGGGGCAGGCCCTGCTTGCGCATCGCCTTGACGATCGCCTCCTTGCCGACCTCGATCGCTTCCTCGCGGCGCTCCTTGTTGAAGTACTGCCGGATCTTGGTGCGCGCGCGGGGGCTCTTGACGAAGCCCAGCCAGTCCTGCGTGGGGCCGGCGTTCGACGACTTCGACGTGAAGATCTCGATGACGTCGCCGTTGGACAGCGTCGACTCGAGCGGGACCAGCTTGCCGTTGACCCGCGCGCCGATGCACTTGTGCCCGACCTCGGTGTGCACCGCGTACGCGAAGTCGACAGGCGTCGAACCCGTCGGGAGCGGGATGACGTCGCCCTTCGGCGTGAAGACGTACACCTCCTGGCTCGACAGGTCGAAGCGCAGCGCGTCGAGGAACTCGCTCGGGTCGCTCGCCTCGCGCTGCCAGTCGAGCAGCTGCCGCAGCCAGGTCATCTCGTCGATGTGCGCCGGCGGGCCGACGATCGTCGCGCCCTTCTGCTCCTTGTACTTCCAGTGCGCGGCGATGCCGAACTCGGCGGTGCGGTGCATCGCGAACGTGCGGATCTGCATCTCGACCGGCTTGCCGGTCGGGCCGATGACCGTCGTGTGCAGCGACTGGTACATGTTGAACTTCGGCATCGCGATGTAGTCCTTGAACCGGCCCGGCACGGGCTGCCAGTTCGCGTGGATGACGCCCAGCGCGGCGTAGCAGTCGCGGACCGTGTCGACCAGGATGCGCACGCCGACCAGGTCGTAGATGTCGTTGAAGTCGCGGCCCCGCACGATCATCTTCTGGTAGATCGAGTAGAGGTGCTTGGGGCGGCCGGTGGTCTCGGCCTTGATCTTCGCCGACTTGAGGTCGAGGCTGACCCGGTTGGTCACCTGGCGCAGCAGCGCCTCCCGCTGCGGCTGGTGCTCGCCGATCAGGCGGTTGATCTCCTCGAACCGCTTGGGGAACAGCGTGCCGAACGCGAGGTCCTCGAGCTCCCACTTGATCGTGTTCATGCCCAGGCGGTGGGCCAGCGGGGCGAGGATCTCGAGCGTCTCCTTGGCCTTCTGCTCCTGCTTGGCGCGCGGGAGGAAGGTCAGGGTGCGCATGTTGTGCAGCCGGTCGGCCAGCTTGATGACCAGCACGCGCGGGTCCTTGGCCATCGCGACGACCATCTTGCGGATGGTCTCGGCCTTGGCCGCGTCGCCCAGCTTGACCCGGTCGAGCTTGGTCACGCCGTCGACCAGCAGCGCGACCTCGCCGCCGAAGTCGCTGCGCATCTGCTCGAGCGAGTAGTCGGTGTCCTCGATCGTGTCGTGCAGCAGGGCCGCCACCAGCGTGGTGGTGTCCATGCCCAGGTTCGCGAGGATCGTCGCCACCGCGAGCGGGTGCGTGATGTAGGGGTCGCCGGACTTGCGGTACTGACCCGAGTGCCACCGCGCCGCCACGTCGAAGGCGCGCTGCAGCATGCGGCCGTCGGCCTTGGGGTGGCTCGCCCGGTGGGTGGCGATCAGCGGCTCGAGCACCTCGCTGACCTGGGTGCTCTGCCACGGGGCGTTGAACCGCGCCAGCCGGGCGCGCACGCGGCGGCCGGTGGGCGCGCCGGCCAGCCCGAAGGCGCCCGCGCCGTCCGCGGGCGTCAGCGGCTGGGTGGCCTCACCGTCGGCAGCCGCGGGAACGGCCGGCGTTGCCTGCTCTGCGGGCGCCGCGGCGTCCGCACCGGTCCGTGAGTTCTCGGTCGGCTGCACCGTGCCCTCCGCCGGAGGGACGACGTCGCTGGACACCGGTCTCCTCACACATTCGCTGGGAACCGTCCGGCGAGTGCCGTCCGTGTCACCTGATTAGGAACGCCATCCTACCCGCACAGTCTTCCCGGATGGCCGGGCCGAACCTCCGAAAGAGCATCGCGGTCCGGGCAAAGGCCCATCAAACGGTCAGCACCGCATGGACCTTGCGGGGGCTGAGCCGCTCGCGGCCCTTGAGGAAGGCCAGCTCCATGAGCACGGTGAAGCCCGCGACCGTGCCGCCGGCCCGCTCCACGAGCTCGAGCGCCGCGCCGGCCGTGCCCCCGGTGGCCAGCACGTCGTCGACCACCAGGACGCGCTGCCCGGCGATGAACGCGTCCTCGTGCACCTCGAGGGTGGCCTCGCCGTACTCGAGCTCGTACGAGGCGGACAGGGCCCGGCGCGGCAGCTTGCCGGCCTTGCGCACCGGCACGACCCCGACCCCGGCGGCGTACGCGATGGCGGCCGCCACGACGAAGCCGCGCGCCTCGACGCCGGCCACCACGTCGAACGACTCCGGGCCGTGGTGCGCGACGATCCCGTCGACCACCTCGCGGAACGCGCGCCCGTCGGCGAACAGCGGCATCAGGTCCTTGAAGACGATGCCCGGCTTGGGGAAGTCGGGCACGTCCACCGTGCCGCCGGCGACGACCGCGGCGAGGTCGCGGCCGCTGTCGCCGCTGGGGCGGAGGCTCTCATCACTCACCCGGTCAGCCTAACGACAGCGGGGGCGGCCGATGATCCGGCCGCCCCCGCGCTGCTTCGCCGTGTCAGCGACGCTTGTTGCCCCCGGCCGGCCGGTTGCCGGCCCCGCCGGGACGCCCGCCGCGGTTGGTGTTGCGCTTGGCCGTCGGACGCGAACCGGGCCGCGGGGCGGCCGACGCCAGGGCCGGGGCCTCGTCCGACTCGGTGGCGTTGGCGCTGCGGCCGGCGCGCTCGGCGCGCGGCGCCACGTCGCCGGAGCGGGCGGCGGCCCGCCGGGCCAGCACCCGGGCGGTGTGCGCCTTGATCTTCGGCTCGCGGTCCTTGAGCACGGTCAGCACCGGGGCGGCGAACACGATCGACGAGATGACGCCGAGGCCCATGCCGACGAACAGCACCAGGCCGAGGTCCTTGAGCGTGCCCGCGCCCAGCAGGCCGGCGCCGATGAACAGCAGGCCGCCGACCGGCAGCAGCGCCACCAGGCCGGTGTTGATCGACCGCATCAGCGTCTGGTTGACCGCCAGGTTGGCCGCCTCGCTGTAGGTGCGCGTGCTGCCCGCCGTGATGCCGCGGGTGTTCTCCTGCACCTTGTCGAACACCACCACCACGTCGTACAGCGAATAACCGAGGATCGTCAGGAAGCCGATCACGGTCGACGGGGTGACCTCGAAGCCGACCAGCGAGTAGATGCCGGCCGTGAGCACGAGGTCGAGCAGCAGCGACGACAGCGCGGCGACCGCCATCCGCCACTCGAACCGGACGACCAGATAGATCATCACCACGATCAGGAAGATGATCAGACCCAGCAGGGCCTGCCGGGTCACCTGCCCGCCCCAGGCGGCCGACACCTGGTCGTCGCTCACCTCGCTCGCCGGCACGTTGAGGTCCTCGACCAGCGCGGTCTTGGCCTGCTCCGCCTGCTGCGCGCTGAGCGCCGAGGCGCGCACCGTGAAGCTCTGCTTGCCGCCGGTCAGGCCGACCTGCTGCGCGGCGCCGACCTCGGCGCCCGGGTCGACCGACTGGATCGCGCGCTCGACCGCGTCGGACGCCTCGGCCTGGGTCAGCGTGCGGCCGTCGGTGGTCTTGGCCGGGACGCTGAACGAGGTGCCGCCGGCGAACTCGATGCCGAGGTGGAACTTGTTGAACGCGAAGCTGCCGATCGACAGCAGCACGAGCACCGCCGCGATCGTGAACCACAGCTTGCGCCGGCCGATGATGTTGACGTTCGCCTCACCCGCGTACAGGCGGGCGGCGAGACCTTCGCGGGCCACGTCAGGCCTCCTTGGGGTCGGTCGAAGCGCGGCGCAGGACGCGGCCGAGACCGCTGACCCGCGGCGACAGGAACGCCTTGGTGCTGGCGAACATCGTCATGATCGGGTGACGGAACAGGAACACCACGATCAGGTCGAGCACCGTCGACAGGCCCAGCGCGAACGCGAAGCCCTGGACCGCGCCGACCGAGACGATGTAGAGCACGACCGCGGCGAGGATGGTGATGGCGTTCGCCGAGATGATCGTCCGCCGGGCCCGGGCCCAGGCGCGCGGGACCGCGCTGCGCGGACTTCGGCCGTCGTGGATCTCGTCCTTGAGACGTTCGAAGTAGATGACGAACGAGTCCGCGGCGACACCCAGCGACACGATGAAGCCCGCGATGCCGGCCAGCGTCAGCGTGAACCCGACGGTGCGGCCGAGGAAGACCAGCGCGCCGAAGGTGAGCAGACCCGACAGGATCAGGCTCATGAAGATCACGGAGCCGAGCAGACGGTAGTAGAAGAACGCGTAGATCGCGACCAGGCCCATGCCGATCGCGGCCGCCAGCAGACCGGCCTGCAACTGCTGGATGCCCAGCGTGGCGGAGACGGTCTGCGCGGGGCCGGACGAGAAGGTCACCGGCAGCGCGCCGAAGTTGAGCTGGTCGGCCAGCTGCTTGGCGGAGCCGGCGTTGAACTGACCGGTGATCTGCGAGGTGCCGGTCAGCACGCCCTGGATCTGCGGCGCGGAGATGACGTTCTTGTCGAGCACCACCGCGACGGCGCAGTGCTCGATGCTGCCGTACAGCGACTGCGCCGCGACGTAGCAGGGGTCGGTGGCGGTCGCCTCGAACGCCTGCCGGGTCAGCGCGGCCCACTTGGTCGAGCCCTCGCTCTTGAAGTCGAGCGAGACGACCCACTGGCCGGACTGCTGGTCGAGCTGCGGGCTCGCCTTGTTGATGTCGTCGCCGACGACCGGCGCCTTGTCGAGCAGGATCTTCGCGCTCTGGTAGCACGCGACGACCTGGGTCTTCACGTCGTCGATCGCGCCGTTGGGCCGGTCGTCGAGCTGCTTGCAGCCGATCGTCGGCACGTTGTACTGCATCTGCGGGCTCAGCGCGTTCACCTCTTCGCCGCTCAGCTTGGCGAAGGGCGCGAACGGCAGGCCGGCCTTCGGGTTGCTGCTCAGGTCGACCGGCGCGGTCAGCTTCTCGGCCGCGGCCCACGCGGCGGCGCCGACCTTCTTCTGCACGGCGGCGCGCGCGGCCTCCTGGTCGGGGCTCGCCGGCGCCTGCGCGCTCGCGGACGGAGCGGGAGCGCTGGGCGAGGCACTCGGCGTGGCGCTGGGGGTCGGGGCCTTGACGACCTCGCCACCGCCCTGGCCACCGGACGAGGGAACGCTCGTGGCCGCGGGGGCACTGGCGCCCGCGGACGGAGCGGCGCTGCCCGAGGGCGCGGCACCCGACGGCGCGGCGCTGGGCGCGGCCGACGGCGGGTTCAGCGCGACCGACGAGACGTCACCGGTCGTGCCGACCAGCAGCCGGAACCGCATCTGCGCGGCCTGCGACAGGTCCTTGAGCTGGTCGTCGGCCTTGCCCGCGAGCGAGACCACGATGTTGCGGTCGCCCTGGATGACGACCTCGGCCTCGGACACGCCGAGCGCGTTGACCCGCTGCTCGATGATGCCGCGGGCCTGCTCCATGCTCTCCTTGGACGGCACCTGGCCGCCCTGCACGGACGCGATGTAGGTGGCCTGCGTGCCGCCCACCAGGTCGAGGCCGAGCTTGGGGTGCAGACGGTCGGTGAAGCTGCCGCTCGCCCCGCCCGCGAAGAAAACCAGCAGGTACAGGACGACGAAGATCGCGCCGAGCACGGCTAGCTGCCGTCCGGGATGCATCTGTCCCTGTGGTGGTCGTGCCACGGCTTTCGGTCTCCCTGTGTGTTACGGCATTTGACTGGTTAACGCGGCTGCGGCCGCTTCGACGCTGTGCTGCGGGCCGGCTTCGGCCGCACGAACCGGCCCGGCGGCGTGGAGCGCCGCGGGCCGGCCGGAAGAACTGCGTCAGTCCTTTTTACGCGTATCGATGATCGGGTCGACGACCGGCTCCTCCACGGCGGGCTCCGGCGCCTCCTCGACCGGGGTCGCCACGGCCGGAGCCGCGTCGGGCACGACCCGGGCGATCGCCGGACGGGCGAACTGCACGTGGACACCGTCGGCGATCTCGAGGGTCACCACGTCGTCGGCCACGCCGGCGACCGTGCCGTGCAGGCCGCCGATGGTGACGACGTGGTCGCCGGGACCCAGCGCGTTCTGCATCTGCATCGCCTCGCGGCGGCGCTTCTGCTGCGGCCGGATCATCAGGAAATACATCACGGCGAAGAGCAGAACGATCAGGAGCAGCGGCGTGAAGCTGCCACCGCCGGATGCCTCGGCTGCCAGGTACACGAATAAAGCCTTCCGTTGGCCACCGGCGGCGCGGGCGCGCACCGGGGCGATATGCACATCCCGGGTTGAACGGCGGCGAGTCTAATCGGTCAACCTGGGAAGTCCGAATGCGGCACACATCACGTTCACATCACGAGGGGATTTCACGCATCCCGTGCGAACAAATCTCCCTGGACGGTGCCGGACGGCGGCACCTTGCCGAGATGCGCCCAGCCCGCCTCGGTGGCGACCCGGCCCCGCGGCGTACGCGCGAGCAGCCCCGCGCGCACCAGGAACGGCTCACAGACCTCCTCCACGGTGTCCGACTGCTCGCCGACCGCCACCGCCAGCGTGGACAGCCCCACCGGCCCGCCCCGGAACGACTCGATCAACGCCCGCAGCACGGCCCGGTCCAGCCGGTCGAGCCCGAGGTCGTCCACGTCGTACACCTTGAGCGCCTCGCGGGCCGTCGCCTCGGTCACCACCCCGTCGGCGCGCACCTCGGCGTAGTCGCGCACCCGCCGCAGGAGCCGGTTCGCGATACGCGGCGTCCCGCGCGAGCGGCCGGCGATCTCCGCGGCCCCCTCCGCCGTGATCGGCACGCCCAGGATCCGCGCCGACCGGTGCAGCAGCGCGTCCAGGTCGGCCGGCGAGTAGAAGTCGAGGTGCGCCACGAACCCGAACCGGTCGCGCATCGGCCCCGACAGCAACCCCGCCCGGGTCGTCGCCCCCACCAGCGTGAACGGCTCCACGTCGAGCGGGATCGCGGTGGCGCCCGGCCCCTTGCCCACCACCACGTCGACCCGGAAGTCCTCCATCGCGCTGTAGAGCAGCTCCTCGGCCGGCTTCGCGATGCGGTGGATCTCGTCGATGAACAGCACGTCCCCCGGCGCCAGGCCGGTGAGGATCGCCGCGAGGTCGCCCGAGCGCTCGATGACCGGCCCGCTGGTCGTCCGGATCCCCGTCCCGAGCTCCGCCGCCACGATGTTCGCCAGCGTCGTGTTGTGCACCACCAGGTCGTTGACCGTGAACGTGTGGTCGTCGGCAACCGTCAGGCACCGGCACTCGGTCAGCCCGGCCGGCTCGACCGACGCCACGCGGTCGGGCGCCAGACGCTCGTCGAACCGGTCCCGGCGCGGCGCCCACTCGCGGAGCCGCACGCCGCGTTCGCCGAGCGGTGTGACGCGCTCGGCGAAGCGTGCCGCGTCGTCCTGGCTGGTGATCGACAACCGCCACGACTCGTGGGGCCGGCCCTGGTAGCGTCCCCGCTTGAGCTTGAGCCGCGACTGAATGCCGAGCCGCAGCAGCAAGTGCTGGGTGTCCTGCAGCAGCTCACGCGAGACGCTGGAGAACTCGATCACCACGTCGTAGCGCTCCCGGCCGCGGCGGCTGACCGTGCCGTCACAAGCGAAGTACGCCGCCAGGAATGCGCTGACCTGCCACTCGTCTCCGCGGAAGACAAACTCGGGAACTCGTTTCGACCATGCCGTCTTGTCGATCAGGCCGGTTTCGGTGAGCCACGGCTTCAGCCCGGAGACACGCACCAGCTCGCTGCGCGCGGAGTTGGGCCGGCTGCGACGGGAGTAGCCGAGCCGGTCGCAGACGGCGCGGAAGTCGTCCGGAACGACGGCGTCGCCGCCCGTGAACGTGACCTGGTTGCTCGTGCAGCCGTCGCCGATCATGTAGGCGGCCAGGCGGAACTCGTCCGTCTCCTCGGTGCTGGTGGCGACCGTCCGCGGGGACAGGACGTTGGCGAGCACGTCGTCCGGGGTCAGGTCGCCGGCCTTGACCCAGCCCTCGGTCGTCCAGAACGGGTGGTCGGGGGCGGCCACGACCTCCCGCCCGCTGGTGGTGCGGATGCGTACGGAATCCAGTTCGCCCTGCTCGTGGACCGCGAGCACCGCGGCCGGCTCGCCGGTGCGGGTGACCACCTGGTCGCCCACCACGATGTCGCCGAGCCGGCGACGGGAACCGTCGGCCATCAGCACCAGCGCATCCACCGACACCGGCTTGCCCAGGCCGGGAGGCCCCGAGAGCAGGATGTGGTCGGGTGGGGTGCCGCGGCCCATGGCGCCCTTGAGCAGCAGCTCGAGCTGGTCGCGCACGCGGTGCTGGGCGATGAAGTCGGCCAGGCGGCGCGGGCGGACGCTGGCCTCGGCGTCGAGCTCGTCGTCGCCGGCGTCGGCGGAGACCAGGTCGCTCATCGGGCCTTGCCCAGCAGGCGGATGGCCTGGCGCAGCAGCACCGGCACGGGCGGCACCTCGCCGTCGATGGTCTCGGCGACCGCGGCGACGGCCTGGTCGGCCTGGGCCGCGGACCAGCCGAGCGCGAGCACGCCCTGGCGCACCTGGTCCTGCCAGGCGCCGTTGAGCACCCCGGCGGGGGCGCCGTCGCCCAGCGGCAGGGGGCCGATGCGGTCGCGCAGCTCGAGCACGAGGCGTTCGGCGCCCTTCTTGCCGATGCCCGGCACCCGGGTCAGCGTGGCCAGGTCGCCGCCGGCGATGGCCCGCCGTACGGTCTCGGGCTGGTGCACGGCGAGCACGGCCTGGGCGAGCCGGGGGCCGACGCCGCTCGCGGTCTGGAGCAGCTCGAACAAATGCTTCTCGTCGTCGTCCGCGAAGCCGTACAGGGTCAGCGAGTCCTCCCGCACCACCATGCTGGTGGCCAGCCGCGTCTCGGCGCCCGCCTTGAGGTTGGCGAGGGTGCCGGGCGCGCACTGCACCTGCAGGCCCACGCCGCCGACCTCGATCACGGCGCTGTCCGGCGCGATCGCCGCCACCACCCCGCGCACGCTGGCGATCATCGGCGGCTCCCCTTTCGCGCGGCGGCAACGGCCGCCGCCTGGATCCTGGCGCGGGTGCCGCCGCGCCAGATGTGACAGATGGCGAGTGCGAGCGCGTCGGCGGCATCGGCCGGGCGGGGCGGCGCGTCGAGCTGCAGCAGCCGCGTGACCATCGAGGTCACCTGCGCCTTGCCGGCCGTGCCGGAGCCGGTGACGGCCGCCTTCACCTCGCTCGGCGTGTAGGTCTGCACGGGCAGGTGGAGCCGCGCGCCGGCCAGCACCGCGACGGCGCTGGCCTGCGCCGTGCCCATCACCGTGCGAGTGTTGTGCTGCGCGAAGACCCGCTCGACGGCGACGCTGTCGGGCCGGTGCTCGGCCACGAGCTCGGCGAGCGAACGGTCGAGGTGCAGCAGGCGCAGCGCGATGTCGTCGTCGGGCTCGGTGTAGACGACGTAGTAGCCGACCAGCTTGCACGGCCGGCCCGGCACGCCCTCGACGACCCCGACCCCGCAACGGGTGAGCCCCGGGTCGATCCCGAGCACGCGCACCGCGGACCTCCCCTGCCTGACGTACGTGTGTTCGACACCCTAGTACGGGTTCCACTTGCGCCCGGCAGCGACACGCTCCCACGATGGACGGGGAGTGTGAGCCATGTATCTCGTTCCACCCATGGACGACGAGCCGCCGACCGAGTACGTCGCGTTCGTCGCTGCGCACCTGGACGAGCTGCGCCGCGAGACGAACCGGCTGGTCGGCGGCGACACCGAGGCCGCACACCTCTACATGGACGTGCTCGCCGACGTCGCCCGGCACTGGCGCGGGCTGTCGCTGAGCTGCCGCCTGCTGGGCCGGCCGGAGGCCGCGCGCGACTACATGCGCCACCGCCTGGCCGTGCGGACGAAGCAGTGGCGCGACGACCAGTTCTACGAGGTCGACGTGCGCGTGATGCGCGGGACCGCGTACGCCCCGGCCTATTACCGGCGCGACGGCAGCGTGGCCCTGCGCAAGGCGTCAGTGCTTCCCGGCACGGTGCGCAGCGGGGTGGTCGCCGTGGCCGATGCGGGCATCGCCTGGGTGCAGGCCTACCGCCGCTATCAGTGGCACGCGGTGGGCCGCCGGATCGCCTTCGGCTTGCTGCTGATCGCCGTGCTGATCCAATACATGTCGGCGATCGCGCCGGACCAGTGAGAATGCGCGATCCCATCGATCGCCGACATTGCAATATCGCGTTTCGGAGCCGGCGTGGCCTCGCGCGGCCGGTCACCGGAAGCTCCGGTGGCCGGCCGGGCAGGAGACGTCACGCGTCGATGGCCGCCATGATCTCGTCGCTGATGTCGGCGTTCTGGTAGACCTCCTGGACGTCGTCGCAGTCGTCCAGCGCGTCGACCAGCTTGAACACCTTGCGCGCGGCCTCCTCGTCGAGGGGGACCGTCATCGTCGGCAGCAGCGAGGACTCGGCCGAGTCGTACTCGATGCCGGCGTCCTGCAGGGCCGTGCGGACCGCGACCAGGTCGGTCGGCTCGCTGACGACCTCGAACGCCTCGCCCAGGTCGTTGATCTCCTCGGCGCCCGCGTCGAGCACGGCGAGCATGAGGTCGTCCTCGCTCAGGCCGCCCTTGGGCACGATCACGACGCCCTTGCGGTTGAACAGGTACGACACGCTGCCGGCGTCGGCGAACGTGCCGCCGTTGCGGGTCAGCGCCGTGCGCACCTCGGTGGCCGCGCGGTTGCGGTTGTCGGTCAGGCACTCGATGAGCAGCGCGACGCCGTTGGGGCCGTACCCCTCGTACATGATCGTCTGCCAGTCGGCGCCGCCGGCCTCGAGGCCGGAGCCCCGCTTGACCGCGTTGTCGATGTTGTTGTTGGGGACCGAGCTCTTCTTCGCCTTCTGGATGGCGTCGTAGAGCGTCGGGTTGCCCGCCGGGTCCCCGCCGCCGGTGCGGGCCGCGACCTCGATGTTCTTGATGAGCTTCGCGAACATCTTGCCGCGCTTGGCGTCGATGACGGCCTTCTTGTGCTTGGTCGTCGCCCACTTGGAGTGGCCGGACATGCAAAACCTCCGTGGTGTCAGGCGGCCTGGCGGACCATCTCGACGAAGTACCGGTGGACGCGGAGGTCGCCGGTGAGCTCCGGGTGGAAAGCCGTGGCGAGCAGGTTGCCCTGCCGAACGGCGACAATCCTACCGGCGGCCTGACCGTCCTTGACGCGGCCCAACACCCGCACGCCGTCGCCGACCTCCTCGACCCACGGCGCTCGGATGAACACGGCGTGAAAATCCCCGCCCTCGATGTCGTCGATCGGCACCTCGCCCTCGAACGAGTCCACCTGCCGGCCGAACGCGTTGCGCCGCACGGTCATGTCGATGCCCTTGAACGACTGCTGGTCCGGCCGCCCGTCGAGCACCTCGGCCGCCAGCATGATCATGCCCGCGCACGACCCGTAGACCGGCATGCCCCCGGCGATCCGCTCGCGGACCGGGTCGAGCAGGCCGAACGACACGGCCAGGTTGCTGATCGCGGTCGACTCGCCGCCCGGGATCACCAGCGCGTCGACGTCCGCGAGCTCCTCGGGCCGGCGGACCGGACGGGCCAGCACGTCACTCTCGGCCAGCGCGGCCAGGTGCTCGCGGACGTCGCCCTGCAGGGCCAGCACTCCGATGTTCACGATCCTCAGCTTAGGCTGATCAGGTGTTCGCTCTGCGTAGGGTGCGCGACCACATCGACCGCAACAGCGCGGCGCCCCTGACGCTGGGCGACCTCGCCGCGCTGGGCGGCATGTCCCGGCCCCACCTCGTCCGGGCGTTCCGGGCCGCGTACGGCGAGACGCCCATGCGGTATCTGACCCGCCGCCGCATCGCCCGGGCGCAGGAGCTGCTGCGGTACGCGAACCTGACCGTCACCGAGATCTGCATGGCGGTCGGCTTCACGTCGCTCGGCTCGTTCTCGTCGCGCTTCACCGCCCTGGTCGGCGAGAGCCCCACCGCCTACCAGCGCCGCTGGGCCGGCTCGGCGCCGCACATCCCCGGCTGCTGGCTGTTCATGCACGGGGTCGTATCAATTTCGGAGAAGCCCGCCCAGCCCGGCGCGCCTAGCGTCGAGGCATGATCCTCAACGTCTCACTGATGACCGTGTACTGCCTCGACCAGGACAAGACCCGCGACTTCTACGTACGCCACCTCGGCTTCGAGCCCCGCGTCGACGCCCAGATGGGCCCGCTGCGGTGGGTGACGCTCGCACACCCCAACCAGCCCGAGCTCGAGCTGACGCTGATGACCCCCGGCCCGCCGCTGTCCCCCGAGGCGGCCGCCTTCGTGCGCGGCCAGCTCGAGTCGGGCCAGATGGGCGGCTTCGGCCTGCGCGTCGACGACTGCCGCAAGACGTACGCCGAGCTGTCCGCCGCCGGGATCGAGTTCCTCCAGGAGCCCTCCGACCGCCCGTACGGCGTCGAGGCCGTGATGCGCGACAACACCGGCAACTGGCTCGTCCTCGTGGAGACGCGCTCCTGACCGCGCCCGGGCCGGCGCTCGCCAGCCGGCCCACCAGCCGGCCCACCAGCCAGCCCACCAGCCAGCCCACCAGCCAGCCCACCAGCCAGCCCACCCGCCCTGGGGGCCGCCACCCTACCCGCGCGGGCTGACGATCGGCCCGGCCGTCCACAGGGCGGCCGGCCACCAGCCAGCCCACCCGCCCTGGGGGCCATCCACCCTACGGGCGCGGGCTGACAATCCGGCCCGGCCGTCCACAGGCGGGCTCCCCGGCGCGACCCGATATCCACAGGGCGGGCGCCCATCCACAGGCGGCAGGACGGGCAGTTGTGGCCCCTGCGGCGAACGAGGTTGGATCAGGCCACCGAGGGGTCGATTGGCCATCGGCCGGGCCCCCCGGCGTGGATACGATCCGATCACCGAAACCGCTGCGTGAGGAGCCGATTTCCCATGTCCGACAATCAGTCCGCCATCGGCACCGCCCGGGTGAAGCGCGGTATGGCGGAGATGCTCAAGGGCGGCGTGATCATGGACGTCGTGACGCCGGAGCAGGCCAAGATCGCGGAGGACGCGGGGGCCGTGGCGGTCATGGCGCTCGAGCGGGTGCCCGCCGACATCCGGGCCCAGGGCGGCGTCTCCCGCATGTCCGACCCCGACATGATCGACGGCATCATCAACGCCGTGTCGATCCCGGTGATGGCCAAGGCGCGCATCGGGCACTTCGTGGAGGCGCAGGTGCTGCAGGCGCTCGGCGTCGACTACATCGACGAGTCCGAGGTGCTCACGCCCGCCGACTACGCCAACCACATCGACAAGTGGAACTTCACGGTCCCGTTCGTGTGCGGCGCCACCAACCTGGGTGAGGCGCTGCGCCGCATCACCGAGGGCGCGGCGATGATCCGTTCCAAGGGCGAGGCCGGCACGGGCGACGTCTCCAACGCGACCACCCACATGCGCAAGATCAGGCAGGAGATCCGCCGGCTGCAGACGCTGCCGGAGGACGAGCTCTATGTGGCGGCCAAGGAGCTCCAGGCGCCGTACGAGCTGGTCCGCGAGGTGGCCGGGCTGGGCAAGCTGCCCGTCGTGCTGTTCACCGCGGGCGGCATCGCGACTCCGGCCGACGCCGCGATGATGATGCAGCTGGGCGCCGAGGGCGTGTTCGTCGGCTCGGGCATCTTCAAGTCGGGCAACCCGGCGCAGCGCGCCGCCGCGATCGTGAAGGCGACCACGTTCCACGACGACCCCGACGTGATCGCCAAGGTGTCGCGCGGGCTGGGCGAGGCCATGGTGGGCATCAACGTCGAGGACGAGCCGGTCCCGCACCGCCTCGCCGAGCGCGGCTGGTAGGAGGCCGACCCGGGCGGACAAGCGACCGGCGGGTGCGGGTCAGACGGGCTCGAGGGGCACCGCGGGCACGGCCGGGGAGGGCGCGGGGATGGCCGGCGGCATCATCGGCTCCTCGATGTCGAAGTACTGGGGCCGCGGGTAGCGCCGGGCCATGCGCAACGCCCGGACAAGCGGCCGCCGCCGGGCGGTGAGGGCGTCGCGCACCAGGTCGGTGTGCACCTGGCGGGCGAGCACCACCCGGCGGCTGGAGGCGACCAGCGTCCGGGTGGCCGGGTCGGCTCCGGAGAGGTGCACGGCCTGCAGCTGGCGGGTCAGGTCGTTCTCGGCGGACTCCCGCTCGTCGGCGCCGGCGTCGAGGGCGAGCCGCGCGGCGGCGTAGAGCTCGGTGATGTCGCGCTGCTCGGCGACCACGGCGGCCGCGGCGGCGCGGCGCATCAGGTGGGCGTCGAGGGCACGCTCGGCGGACTGGGCGCGCACGTGCACGCGCTCGACCCGGTGGGCCGTCCAGCCGAGGTACGCCGCGAGCAGCACGACCGCCGCGACGACACCCAGGACCCACCACATGCGCGGAATCGTAGTGCCCCGGCGCCCGGGATGGTCATCGGGCGGAGCGTGGTTCCGCCCACTCCTCGTCCATGACCCGCCCGTCCGTGGCCTCGATCGCCGTGGCGTAGACCTCGAGGACACGCTGCGCCACGCTGGGCCAGTCGAAGGCCGCCACCGCCTCCGCGGCCGCCGCGGACAGCGACGCCCGCCGCTCCGGCGAGGAGAGCAGCGTGTCGAGCAACACACACAGCGCCGAGGCGTCCCCGGTGGGGAACAGCGCCCCCGCCCGGCCGCCGTCGAGCACCCGCCGGAACGCGTCGAGGTCGCTGGCCGCGATCGCCGTGCCGGCCGCCATCGCCTCGGTGAGGATCATGCCGAAGCTCTCGCCGCCCGTGTTGGGCGCCACGTAGACGTCGACGCTGCGCAGCATGCGCGCCTTGTCCGCCTCGGTCACCAGCCCCAGGAAGGTGACCCGGGGCCGCAGCGCGGCCGGGATCTCGTCGTAGAGCTCGTCGCGGTCGCCGGGCCCGGCCACCAGCAGCCGCAGCCCGGGCCGGCGCTCCGCCAGCTCGACGAAGGCCGTCCGCAGGATGTCGAAGCCCTTGCGGGGCTCGGTGAACCGGCCGAGGAACCCGAGCGTCCCGCCGTCGCCGGGCCACCCGTCGAGCGGCTCGGCGGTGGCGAACTTCGCCACGGCCACCCCGTTGGGGATCTCGACCGCTCCCCCGCCCAGATGCTCGACCTGCACCTTGCGCGCGAGCTCGCTGACCGCGATCCGGGCGGTGATCTTCTCGACGACCAGCTGCAGCATGCCCTGCGCGGCGGAGAGCGCCCGCGAGCGGGTCATGGCGGTGTGGAAGGTCGCCACCACCGGCCCGCGCGCGGACAGCACCGCCAGCAACGACAGGCTGAGCGTCATCGGCTCGTGCACGTGCAGCACGTCGAACTGCCCGGCCTTGAGCCACCGCCGCACCCGGGCGGTCGACACCGGCCCGAACGCGATCCGGGCGACCGAGCCGTTGTACGGCAGTGGCACCGCGCGCCCGGCCGGGACCACGTACGGCGGGAGCTCGGCGTCCTCGTCGGCCGGGGCCAGCACGCTGACCTCGTGGCCGAGGCCGAGCAGCGCCTCGGAGAGGTCCATGATGTGGTTCTGCACGCCGCCGGGCACGTCGAACGAGTAGGGCGAGACGATCCCGATCCGCATGAGGCCCCCTACAGCCACAGTTTCTGCAGCATGTGCCAGTCCTGCGGATGCTGGGCGATACCGGCGGCGTAGGCGTCGGCGAGCAGCTGGGTGGTCGCCTTGACCCGGACGTCGAGCGCTCCCTCGGTGACCGGGGTGATCCGGCGCAGCACCGCGTGCGTCCCGGTGGGCGTGAACGACAGGTCGACGGCGAACAGCGGTGCGCCCGTGCGGATGGCCAGGATCGCCGGGCCGGCCGGCATCCGGGTGCGGCCGCCGAAGAAGCTCACCTCGACCCCGCTGCGCGACAGGTCGCGGTCGCTGAGCAGCGCCACCGCGTACCCCTGCTGGAGGCGCTCGGCGAGCACGTCGAGCGGCGGGCGCTGCCCACCGGTGAGCGGGAGCACCTCCAGGCCCAGCTTCTCGCGGTACGCCACGAACTGCTGGAACACTCCCTCGGGCTTGAGCCGTTCGGCGACCGTGACCATCCGCCAGCCGTGCGAGACCGCCCAGGCCGCCGCCGCGTCCCAGTTGGCCAGGTGCGGCAGCGCCAGCACGACGCCCTTGCCGTCGGCGATCACCGATTTGAGCTCGGCGAAGTTCTCGTCGCTCATCCCGAAGCCGGCCAGGAAGTCCTCACGGCTCTGCGAGGGCAGCCGGAACGCCTCGAGCCAGTAGCGCGCGTAGGAGCGCAACCCGTCGCGCACCAGCGTGTCGGGCATGTCGGGGACGATCTGCTGCAGGTTGCGCCGCAGCCGCTGGGTGCCGGGACCGTTCCTGGCGTACGCCCGGTCGGCCCCCGCCTGGAAGATGCGGCGCGCGACCGGCAGGGGCAGCGTCCGCACCACCCGCCACCCGGCCGCGTAGCCGAGCTCGATCAGCCGGTCCTTCACGCGGCGGTGTCCTCGGTGCCGGTCGGCTGCGGCCGGGGTTCCGTGCGGGCCGCGTGGATCAGCCGCTGGAACACGGTGATGATCGAGAGCGCCGCGAGCACCCAGAGCGCGGCGGGCAGCCCCCACTCGAGCCCGGCGCCGCCCAGCAGGCCGCCGACGCCGACGATCAGCAGGCGCTCGAGGCGCTCGGCGATGCCGACGTCGGCGTTCAGGCCGAGGCTCTGCGCGCGGGCCTTGACGTACGAGACGACCTGGCCCGCGGAAAGGCTGATCAGCGCGGCGACCATGCCGCCGTACGGGTTGCCCTCGCCCGCCAGGTAGTAGACGACGGCGCCGAAGACCGCGGCGTCGGCCAGCCGGTCCATCGACGAGTCGAGCAGCGCGCCGAACTTGCTGTTGTTCGGGCGCATCCGGGCCATCGTGCCGTCGAGCGCGTCGGTCAGCGCGCAGGCGGTGACGAACAGCGTCGCGAAGACGAGGTGGCCCATCGCGCCGAAGTACGACCCGATCAGCACGCCGACGGTCCCGGCGACGGTGACCGCGTTGGGCGAGACGCCGATCCGCAGCAGGAAACGGGCGGTCGGATTCACGCCGTACGAGACGACGGCGCGCGCGGGTACTTGGACGATCTTTGCCATGGCCGTCCTACCCTATCGGCGGCGGGTTGCCGGGCGCTCCCCGGCAAGCCCACCGGACCGTATCGACTACAAAGGGTTGCCCTTTCGACGACGCCGGGTGTGGGATTTACCAACAGCGGCGTAACAGATCCGAGACCCTGAGCCACCGGACAAGACAGGGAGCGGTTGCCATGGCGCAGAAGACCCAGGAGAAGGGGCTCAACGGCGCCGCGGCGCCGGTGGTGACCGAGCCCGGCAGAGTACGCAACGTGGTGCTGGTGGGCCACTCCGGCTCGGGCAAGACGACTCTGGTCGAGGCCTTGCTGGCCGCGACCGGGACGATCTCCCGGGCCGGTTCGGTGACCGAGGGCACCACGGTGTCGGACCACGACCCGGCCGCCATCCGCCAGCAGCGCTCGGTCTCGCTGGCCTGCGCGCCGCTGGTGCACCAGGACGTCAAGATCAACCTGCTGGACAGCCCGGGGTACGCCGACTTCGTCGGGGAGCTGCGCGCCGGCCTGCGGGCCGCGGACGCCGCGGTCTTCGTCGTCTCGGCCGTCGACGGGGTGGACGACGCCACCGTCGCGCTCTGGGAGGAGTGCGCCGCCATCGGCATGCCCCGCGCCGTGGTGATCACCCGGCTCGACCACCCGCGGGCCGACTACGAGGAGACGCTCGCCACCTGCCAGGAGGCGTTCGGCGAGAACGTCATGCCGATCTACCAGCCGATGCTCGGCGACGACGGCCAGTCGGTGGCCGGGCTGATCGGGCTGGTCACGCTGCGGGTGCTCGACTACTCGCAGGGCTATCCGCCGCGGGTCGGCGAGGCGGAGCCGGAGCACCTCAACCCGATCGCGGACGACCGCAACGCGCTCATCGAGGGCATCATCGCCGAGAGCGAGGACGAGTCGCTGATGGACCGCTACCTCGGCGGCGAGCTGATCAGCACCGACACGCTGCTGCCCGACCTCGAGAAGGCGGTGGCCCGGGGCAACTTCTATCCGGTGATCCCGGTCTGCGCGGGCACCGGCGTCGGCCTCGACGCGCTGCTCGACGGCCTGGTCAGCGGCGCTCCGTCGCCGCTGGAGCACGACCTGCCCGTGGTCACCGGCGTGGACGGCTCGCCGCGCCCGCCGCTGACCTGCGACCCCGACGGCCCGCTGGTGGCCGAGGTGGTCAAGACCACGATCGACCGGCACGTGGGCCGGGTCTCGCTGGTACGGGTCTTCTCGGGCACGCTGCGCCCGGAGCAGACGCTGCACGTCTCGGGGCACGGCCTGGCCGAGCGCGGCCACCCCGACCACGACGCCGACGAGCGCGTCGCGCACGTCTACTCCCCGCTGGGCGCCCAGCTGCGCGAGGTGCCGTACGCGATCGCGGGCGACATCTGCGCGATCACCAAGTCGGGCAGCGCCGAGACCGGCGACACGCTCAGCAGCAAGGACAACCCGCTGCTGGTCGAGCCGTGGTCGATGCCCGAGCCGCTGCTGCCGATCGCCGTGGTGGCCAAGTCGCGCTCCGACGAGGACGCGCTGGCCAAGAACCTGGCCCGGCTGGTCGCGGGCGACCCGACGCTGCGGCTCGAGCGCAACGCCGACACCCACCAGCTGGTGCTCTGGACCATGGGCGAGTCGCACGCCGACGTGGTGCTCGACCGGCTGCGCGCCGGCGGCGTCGAGCTCGACACCGAGCCGGTCAAGGTGGCGCTGCGCGAGACGTTCGGCGCGGCGGCCAAGGGCCACGGGCGGCACGTGAAGCAGTCCGGCGGCCACGGGCAGTACGCGGTCTGCGACATCCACGTCGAGCCGCTGCCGCGCGGCTCCGGCTTCGAGTTCGTCGACAAGGTGGTGGGCGGCGCCGTCCCGCACAACTACATCCCCTCGGTGGAGAAGGGCGTACGGGCCCAGCTCGAGCGCGGCCTGGCGGCCGGCTACCCGGTCGTCGACCTGCGGGTGACGCTGTTCGACGGCAAGGCGCACAGCGTCGACTCCTCCGACGCCGCCTTCCAGACCGCCGGCGCGCTGGCGCTGCGCGAGGCGGCCGCGGCCGGGCAGGTCACGCTGCTCGAGCCGATCGACGAGGTCGTGGTCAAGGTGCCCGACACGTACGTGGGCGCCGTGATGAGCGACCTCTCCGGCCGGCGCGGCCGCCCGCTGGGCACCGAGAGCGACGCCGGCGGCTACAGCCTGGTCCGCGCCGAGGTGCCGGCGACCGAGCTGGTCCGGTACGCGGTGGAGCTGCGCGCCCTCTCCTCCGGCGCGGGCACCTTCGTCCGCACCTACGCCCGCCACGAGCCGATGCCCGCCCACCTGGCCGAGGCCGTGAAGAAGGAGGCCGCTACAAGGTGACCGCGTTCGCTGCCTCGCGCAGGGGCGCCAGCACGCGCTCGATCACCTGCTCCTTGCGCGGGTGGTACTTCAGCGTGCGCATCCCGTAGTTGCGGAACGCGATCGCGAGCCGGCCGCCGGGCACCATGTCCTTGACCATCCGGCGGCCGAACGCCATGTTCCTGGCCACGTAGGGGCGCATGCGGGCCTCGTACGCCGCGAAGGCCTCGGCGTGCGGCTTGGTGGCCAGCTCGTCCGCGAGCACGTACGCCCCCACCAGCGCGAGGCTCGTGCCCTGCCCCGACGAGGGCGCCGGGCAGTGCGCCGCGTCGCCGAGCAGCACCACCCGCCCGGACGACCAGCTCGGCGGGTCGACCTGGCTGAGCGAGTCGAAGTAGAAGTCGTCCGCGGCGTCCATCGCCGACAGGAACTCCCCCGTACGCCATCCGCCGCCCGCGAACGCCTCGGCGACCAGCCGCTTGCCGTCGCGCCGGTCGAGCCCCGCCCGCGGGTCGGCGAAGATCATGCCGATCCGCGCCGGCCCGGCCGGGTCCATGGCGTACGCGAAGGTCAGCCGGCCGGGCTCGGCGTACATGACCTCCTCGCGGTCGATGCCGAGCGTGTTCGCCGTCGAGAAGATCGAGATGTAGCCGCCCAGGTGGCTCAGCGGCACCTCGCCGAACGCCTGGCGCCGGGTCGCCGAGTGCAGCCCGTCGGCCGCGACGACCAGGTCGTAGCGGCCGGTGCGCCCGCCGGCGAAGGTGACGTCGACGCCGCCCGGGTCCTCGCGCAGGCCGGCGATCGCGTCGCCGAAGACGTGCTCGGCGCCGGACGCGTCGAGCAGGATCCGGCCGAGGTCGCCGCGCATGAGCTCGAGGTCGTCGCCGCGCCGTCCCATGATCAGGTCGGCCGGGAGGGCGGCGAACGGCTTGCCGTGCCGGTTGACGTACGTGATCTGCCGCATGCCGGTGTCGGCCGCGCGCGCCTGCTCGTAGACGCCCAGGCGGTGCAGCACGGTGGCTGCTGCCCCGCGGACGTCGACCTTGTAGCCGCCCGGGCGCGGCGCGGGCGCGCGCTCGACGACGGTGACCCGGTGGCCCTGCCGGACCAGGAAGTGGGCGAGGGCGGGACCGGCCACGCCGGCGCCGGAAATCAGAACATCGATCGTCATGCCGCTACTATACAAACGTATTATACGTTTGTATAGAACTTAGGATCGACCACCATGGGCCATCGCGAAGATCTGCTGGCGGGCGCCAAGCGCGCCCTCTACGAGAAGGGGTACGCCCGCACGACGGCGCGCGACATCGTCGCGCTGTCCGGGACCAACCTCGGCTCGATCGGCTACCACTACGGCTCGACCGAGGCGCTGATGACCGCCGCGATGCTCGGCGCGATGGAGGACTGGGGCGACGAGCTGGCCAAGGCGCTCGCGGCCGAGCCCGGCGACGGCGACGACACGGTCGAGAGCTTCTGGCGGCGGGTCGTGCACTCGATCACGACGCACCGGGAGCTGTGGCTGGCCAGCGTCGAGGTGATGATCCAGAGCGAGCACAACCCGCACCTGCGCGCCCAGCTCGCCGCGGGTCTGCAGGCGGGCCGCCGCGGCATGGCGGCGCTGGCCACCGGCGTGCCCGAGGAGCAGCTCGACGAGGCCACCGTGCGCACGGTCGGCTCGGCGCAGATGGCGCTGATGTCGGGGGTGGTGACGCAGTGGCTCACCGATCCGGCGACCGCGCCGAGCCCCGAGGAGATCGCCGAGGGCGTACGCCTACTGGGCGGGCCACGCCTTGATCAGTAGCCGGCGGGTGTCGTCGAGCAGCTGGGGCAGCACCTTGGTGCGGCTCACCACCGACATGAAGTTCGCGTCGCCGCCCCACCGGGGCACCACGTGCTGGTGCAGGTGGGCGGCGATCCCCGCGCCCGCGACCGCGCCCTGGTTCATCCCGAGGTTGAACCCGTGCGGGCTGCTCACCGAGCGGATCACGCGCATCGCCGTGCGGGTGAACGCGGCGACCTCGGCGGTCTCGTCGTCGGTCAGGTCGGTGTAGTCGGCGACGTGCCGGTAGGGGCACACCATCACGTGCCCGGGGTTGTACGGATAGAGGTTGAGCACCGCGAACACGAGCTCCCCGCGCGCGACGACCAGGCTGTCCCGCTCGGGCGCCAGGCAGAACGGGCAGCCGGCCGGCTTCTCGTACCCGCCCTCGGGCTGCTCCTCGCCGGTGACGTAGCCGAGCCGGTGCGGCGTCCACAGCCGTTCCAGGCCGTCGGGCTCACCGGTCTCGACGTGCTCGGCTTCGTCGCTCACACGTCAGAGCTTAGGCTGCGTGAGCCGAGCGCCGTGCAGGTGGAAGCCGCCCCCGCCGCGGCGCTTCGCCTCGTACATCGCCGTGTCCGCCAGCCGCAGCAGCTCGTCGGGGCCGTCGATGCCGGCGTGCGAGAGCGCGATGCCGACGCTCGCCGGGGTGCGCAGCCGGCGGCCCCCCGCCTCGACCGGCCGGTCCAGCGCCGCCACGATCCGCTCCGCGACCACCAGGGCGTCGCGCGCGGAGCTCAGGTCCTCGACGACCACCACGAACTCGTCCCCGCCGAGCCGGCTCACCGTGTCCTCGATCCGCACGCACTCGCGCAGCCGGTCGGCGACCACCCGCAGGACCCGGTCGCCTGCGGTGTGCCCGTGCGCGTCGTTGACCTGCTTGAACCCGTTGAGGTCGAGCAGCAGAGCGCCGACCGGGCGCCCGGTGCGGCGCGAGCGGGCCAGCGCGCCGGCGAGCCGGTCGTGCAGCATCGCCCGGTTGCCCAGGCCGGTCAGCGGGTCCCGCAGGGCCCGGTCGGTCAGCTCGGCGGTGAGCGCCACGCCGGCCAGCGCGAGCGCGACCTGGGTGCGCAGGGCCTGCAGCGCCTGGCTGACCTCGGCGGGCAGCTCGGCCTCGGCGCTGACCGAGAGCACGCCGAGGAACCGGTCGCCGTTGGTCAGCGGCAGCAGCGTGTACGGGCGGCGGGTCGCCGGGGGCAGGTCGGTGAAGCCGAGCGCGGCCAGGTCGTCGACGACCACTACCTCGCCCGCGCGCAGCCGCGTGGTCACGCTCGCCGGCGCGTCGGTGACGACCGCGCTGCGGCCGGTGCGCTCGCCGGACGCCTCGCACAGCGTGAACTCGCCGGACTCCAGGTCGACCACGGAGGCCCGGGCGCCGGGGCACTCGGCGAGCAGGGTGCCGGCCGCCCGCGTCGCGATCCGGTGCACCTCGGCCCGGTCGGCGGCGCTGAGCAGGGCGGTGCCGGCCTCGCCGAGCACGTGCTCGCGGGCGACCGAGCGGCGCAGCGCGCGCAGGTCGGCGTTGCGGGCGGTCGCGGTGCGCACGACCGCCGCCAGCACGGCCGCCAGGACGAGCGCGAGAGCGACGGCGGCGAGCAGACTCTCCGATTGCGGCATGCCGGGGAATTCGGCCCGCCGCCGGGTGCAGATGAGCCCGCTTCGGTAGCGGTTGGGATCACTCGGTCGCCGTGGCCGCGACGAGCCACCCGGGCAGCGGCTCGCGGGCCGCGAGCCACTCCCGCGGGATGCCGCCGGGACCGGTGTACGCCGCCACGACGCCCCCGGCGATGGCGCAGGTGGTGTCGACGTCGCCGCCGGCGCGCGCGCAGGCCGCGATCGCCGCCGGATAGTCGTCGAGGAAGCGGTCGGCCACCCAGAGCGCGAACGGCACGGTGTCGCGGGCCAGCGCGCGGGCGCCGGTGCCCAGTTCGTCCGCCGCCTCGGCCGCGTCCTTGATGCGCTGCGCCGCGACCAGGCCGTCGCGCACGAGCCCCTCGGGGGTGTGCGCGGCGACCGCCCCCAGCAGCGCCGGCCGCTGCCCGTCGAGCCGGCCCGCCGCCGCAGCGGCCGCGGCCACGGTGACGGCCACCCCGCCGGCGATGCCTTCCGCGTGCGCATGGGTCACCTCGGCGGCCCGCGCCCCCTGCACCGCCGCGCGCGCGAGCGAGTCGGCGTGCCAGGCGCCCAGCGGCGCGGCCCGCATGGCGGCGCCGTTGCCGGCCGAGCCCTGCCCGTCGAAGGCGGCCGCCGCCGCGATCGGCCAGGGCAGCCCGTCGCGGATCTCGCCGAGCACCGCCAGCGCGCCCCGGCCGTAGGACCGCCGCGGGTCGTGCCGGCGGCCCAGCAGCTCGGCGAAGGCGTCGCGGTCGAGGTCACCCTCCGCGAGCACGGCGACGAGGCAGCACGCCTGCTCGGTGTCGTCGGTCCACTCCCACGGGCCCGGCGGCGGGCTCTGCGGGTCGACGGGCCACCGCGCGCCCAGCGCGTCACCGACGCTCAGGCCGGCCAGGCTCTCGAGCGCCAGCGCGAGGCGCGTACCGGGAAAAAGAGTGAACGTCATCGGCACAAGGGATGGTATTCCGTCACGCTGAGTGATCGAAAGGTGTCCCTGGATCACCGATTGGGAGTCGCTTGCCAGGGGCAGTACCTTCTTCGCATGGCCACGGTGTTGCTCGTCGAAGACGATCACGTCGTGCGCGGCGCCATGCTCCGATCGCTCGCCGACCGGGGGCATGCCGTGCACGCCGTCGGCACGGCGCTGGACGCGCTCCGGCGGGTCGCCGCCGAGACGCCCGACCTGGTCGTGCTCGACCTCGGCCTGCCCGACCTGGACGGCTCCGACGCGCTGCGCATGCTCCGGGGCATCACCGACGTGCCGATCATCATCGCCACCGCGCGGGACGACGAGCAGACGGTCGTCCGGTTGCTGCGCGCCGGCGCCGACGACTACATGGTCAAGCCGTTCACGGGCGCCCACCTGGACGCCCGGATCGCCACCGTGCTGCGGCGGGTCGGCCGCGCCAGCCGCACGGCGCAGCCCGCCGTGCACGAGGTCGGCGAGCTGCGGGTGGACGTCGGCGAGCGCAGCGCCACCCTGGCCGACCAGGCCCTCGCGCTGACCCGCAAGGAATTCGACCTGCTGGCGTACCTAGCCGCCCGTCCGGGCCGGGTGGTGTCGCGTCGTGAGCTGCTGGAGGAGGTATGGCGACAGCCATCGGTCGGCGAGGACCAGACGATCGACGTCCATCTGTACTGGCTGCGTCGGAAACTGGGCGAGTCCGCGGCGAAGCCTCGCTACCTGCGCACCGTGCGGGGGGTCGGATTCCGGTTGGTGGCGCCGGACTGAGGGCCCGCCTGGCCTACACCACCGCCGCGACCACCGCCGTCGCCGCGCTCGCCTTCCTCGTCCCGCTGGGCTGGGAGTTGCGCAGCGACCACCGGGAGCAGGCGCTGTCGGCCGCCGAGCGGCAGAGCGCCAAGGTGGCCGGCGCCATCGCGGCCGGCGCGGGCGCCAAGGGCTTGGCCGCCGCCACGGCCGGCACCGGAGGGCGCGTGGTGGTGCACGCGCCGGGCACGACGGCCGGCGGCCGCGCCGACGGCAGCGAGGTGAGCCACGCGGCGTCCAGCGGCTCGACCGTCACCGAGGAGGTCGACGGCGGCATCGTCCGGCTCGAGCCGGTCACGGCCGGCGCCCGCACGTCCGTGGTCGAGGTCTTCGTGCCCGACAGCGAGCTGACCCAGGGCACCGGCCGCGACTGGTGGCTGCTGTTCGGGATCGCATTCGTGCTGGTGGCCGGCAGCGTCGTCGTGGTGGACCGGCTCGCCCGCGGCGCGGTGAACTCGGCGCGCGGCCTCGTGCAGGCGGCGATGGCCGTCGGCGGCGGCGACCTCGGCGTGCGCATCCAGCCCTCCGGGCCGCGCGAGCTGGCCGAGGCGGGGTACGCGTTCAACCGCATGGCCGACCGCCTGGTCACCTCGCGCACCAACGAGCGCGAGCTGGTCGCCGACCTGTCGCACCGGCTGCGCACCCCGCTGACCGCGCTGCGCCTGGACGCCGAGGCGCTCGACCCCGACGACACCCAGATCATCAACCTGAGCCCCGACGAGATCGACCGGCGGCGCGGCATCCGGCGCATCCGGCAGGCGATCGTGACCCTGGAGGGCGAGGTCAACCAGCTCATCAACACGACCCGGCAGGCGGTGGCGGCCCAGGTCGCGGCCGCGCCCGAGACCGGCGTCTGCGACGTCAGCGAAGTGGTGCGCGAGCGGATGACGTTCTGGGCTGCGCTGGCGGGCGACCAGAACCGCAACTACCGGGTGGTGGGCGCGCAGATGCGCATCCCGGTGCCCGTCGCGCGCGAGGAGCTCGCTGCCGCGCTGGACGCGATCCTGGGTAATGTCTTCCGCTACACCCCGCAGGGCACGGCGTTCGAGGTGGGCATCTCCCGGCGCGACGGCTGGGTCGCGGTGCGTGTCGACGACGCCGGTCCCGGCATCCCCGACCCCGAGAGAGCACTGCAGCGTGGCCAGAGCAACCAGGGTTCCACCGGCCTCGGGCTCGACATCGCCCGCCGGGCGGCGCAGTCCGCGGGCGGCTCGGTCAGCCTCGACCGCGCGGCCATGGGCGGCGCGAGCGTGGTCATGTTGTTCGCCGACGCCGAGGCGACGCCGAAACAGGCGAGCCGTTTCGGCCTGGTCGGGCGTCTGGCGCGCGAGCGCGCCGGCCGCCCTGTGCGCTGACGAGTGAAGCGGACCGAGTTCTTGCTTAGATCTGTATTAAAGGCGTTCCGCTCCGCGAGCCGGGCTGGCAGTGTTCCCCCCGATCCCATCCGGCTTCCCGCCTCGCGGCGAAGCTCCCGCGCGGTGAGAGGTGGTCGCCCCATCGCCACCTCCCACCGCGCACCCGCCAGTCAAGGAGAGGCCTTGTCCACGCACCGCCGATCGCCGGCCCCGCGTGGTCACCGCCGGGCGGTGTCCACCCGGCCCCATCGGCTGCTGCCGGTCGCGCTCGGGCTGGCGCTGCTCGGTGTCGGCGGGGTGGTGGGCCCCAGCGTGGTGGAGACCGTGACCGGCGACTCCGGCTCGCACAGCCTCTCGCTCGCCTCCCTGCCCGCCGACAAGCCCGACCAGGGGCTGGTCTACGACGGCCTGCAGCCGGCCGGGGCGGGCTCGCTGTGCGCCGGGTCCTACGAGCTGGACGGCCAGACCTGCACGCACGGCCCCGACCAGGCGCCGGCCGGCCTGCTGGTGCGCCGCGACGTCACCCCGGTGACCGCGAAGGCGCCCGAGCCGCGGCAGCCGGTGCGCGAGAGCGCCGCGTCGACGCCCACCGACGCCGAGATCGCCCGCGACCAGGGCGGCAGCGCGCTCACCGCGGACGCGCCGGCGCTGGTGCCCGACGCCGCTCCCGGCGAGGCCGACTTCATCATGGGCGCGCACGACGTGGCCTGCGAGGGCGACGGGCGCAGCGGCAAGCGCGTCCAGGTGCTGTACCTGCACGAGAACGGCACCCCGAGCCGCTACACCGGCTTCCTCGGTTCGTTCCGCACCTGGTCGGCCGGCGTCGACCAGATCTTCGACGAGAGCGCGGCCGAGACCGGCAGCTCACGCCACGTGCGGTTCGTGACCACGCCGGAGTGCCGGGTGGAGGTCTCCGAGGTGCAGCTGCCGGCAGGCGCGCTGCGGTCGTTCAACGGCAGCATCGACGCGCTGCGCAAGCTGGGCTACAACCGCACCGACCGCAAGTACCTGATGTTCGCCGACACCAACGTGTACTGCGGCATCGCGACCTATGTCGCCGACCGGCGGCCCGGGCTGGGCAACCGCAACAACGGCGGCCCCTCCTACGGCCGGGTCGACGCCGGCTGCTGGAGCTCGGCGATGGCCGCGCACGAGCTGACCCACACCCTCGGCGCGACGCTGACCGACTCGCCGAACTCCAGCGGGGCCGGCGGCTGCCTCGACGAGTTCGACCTGCTCTGCGGCGCCGACCGCTCGGGCAAGCCGGTGCGCAACGTCTGCCCCCGCAAGCACGAGACGCGGCTCGACTGCGGCCACGACGACTACTTCAGCACCGACCCGAAGCCGGGCAGCTACCTCGACAAGCACTGGAACATCGCGCAGAGCGAGTTCCTGCTGCGCAGCGACGGCGGCGACGACATCCCCGACGCGGTCGGCGCGCCCCGGCCCGGCCCGGCGCCCAGTTCCGCCGCCCCGGCCGAGCCCGAGGCCTCGCCGAGCCCGAGCGCCGAGCCCACCCCCACCGTGACCGACCCCGGCCCGGCGGACGGCGGCGGCGACGCCCCGCCCTCGCCCGAGCCCACCCCGAGCGGCACCACGCCGCCCGAGCAGGAGCCCGGCGCCGAGCCCAGCGCGCCCGCCGAGCCGCCGGCCGACGAGCCGCAGGAGCCGGCCGGCGACGTGCAGGCGCTGCCGGTCGCGGCGACGACCGCTCCCCCGGCTCCCCCGGCCTCGCCGACCGGCGGGCTGCCCGCCGAGCCGGTGCAGGCCGTGCTCGAGGTGCGCGACGCGACCAGCAGCTCGGTGCGGCTGTCCTGGAGCGCGGCCTCGGAGCGGGCCACGTACGAGGTCTCGGTCGACGGCGAGCCGGTGGCCACCACCAAGGCCACCCGGGCGCGGCTGATCGGCCTCAGGCCCGACGCCAGGTACCGGGTGACCATCAAGTCGGGCAGCAGGTACACCGCGCGGTCCACCGCCGAGACGACGCCCGCCGCCCGCCCGGCGCAGAACTCCTGGTTCACGCTGACCAACGCGCTCACCGGCGGCGCCGCCGACCTCTACGCGGCGCGTACGGCGCCCGGCACCCCGGTGACGCTCAGCGGCACCGACGACGACGCCCAGCAGCAGTGGCAGCTCGTGCCGGCCGGCGGCAACAGCTACTCGCTGATCTCACGGGCCACCGGCAAGTGCGTGGGCCCGCTGGGCGGCGCGGTCGCGGGCGCGCCGCTGGTGCAGGCGGAGTGCAGCGGCGGCAAGGCGGCCCGGTGGACGCTGCAGGCCTCGCCCTACGGTTTCACGCTGCGCACCGACGGCGGCCTGGTGGCCGGCGTGGGCGATCAGCGGTTCGGCGCGCACCGGGTGCTCGTCCTGCAGACGGGCAACGACCAGCGCTACCAGAGTTGGACAGCGGTACCCGACTAGAGCGGAGGCAAGGCTGTGCGCGACACCCTGGAAAGGCCCCTGACCGAGCCCGAGGAGGGCCCGGCCAGGTTCAACAAGCGTCGTCTCGTGCGCGCGATCGCGGTGCTCACGATCGGCATCATCGTGGTGATCGCGATGTGGCAGGAGCCGCTCTACGCGTTGCGCCCCGCGTAGGCGTCGATCTCGGCGAGCAGCCGCGCCTTGCCCGCCTGGTCGAGGAAGCTCTGCCGCACGGCCGCGCGCGCGAGGTCCGCGACGCCCCGGTCGTCGAGGCCGAGCAGCCGGGCGGCCACCTCGTACTCGTGCTCGAGGGTGGTGCCGAACATCGGCGGGTCGTCGGAGTTGATGCTCACCGGCACGCCGGCGGCGACGATCCTCGCCAGCGGGTGGTCGTCGAGCGTGGCGACCGCCCGGGTGCGCACGTTGGAGGTCGGGCACACCTCGAGCGCGATCTGCTGCTCGGCCAGGTGGGCCAGCAGTTCCGGGTCCTGCGCGGCCGCGATGCCGTGCCCGATCCGCTCGGCGCCCAGTTCCCGTACGGCGTCCCAGACGGTCTGCGGGCCGGTGGTCTCGCCGGCGTGCGGCACGCTGTGCAGCCCGGCCGCGCGCGCCTTGTCGAAGTACGGCTTGAACTGCGGGCGGGGCACACCGATCTCCGGGCCGCCCAGGCCGAAGCTGATCAGACCGGCGGGCTGCTGCTCGAGCGCGATCCGCAGCGTCTCCTCGGCCGAGGCCAGGCCCGCCTCCCCGGGGATGTCGAAGCACCAGCGCAGCTCGATGCCGAACTCGGCGGCGGCCGCCCGGCGCGCATCCTCGATCGCGGCGCAGAACGCCTCGGCGGCGATGCCCCGGCGGACGCTGGAGTACGGCGTGACGGTCAGCTCGGCGTACCGGACCTGCTGGCGGGCCAGCTCGCGGGCCACCTCGAAGGTCAGCACGCGCACGTCTTCGTCGTCGCGGATCAGGTCGACCACGCTGAGGTAGACGTCGATGAAGTGCGCGAAGTCGCGGAACGCGAAGTACTCCGCGAGCGCCTCCGGGTCGGCGGGCACCGGCGAGGCGCCCTCGTGCCGGGCGGCCAGCTCGGCCACGATCCGCGGCGAGGCCGAGCCCACGTGGTGGACGTGCAGCTCGGCCTTGGGCAGGCCGGCGATGAACGGGGTGGTCATCCGGTTCCTTCCTCCTCCTCAGCGGTCCGCGCCACCACGAAGACGCGGCGGAACGGGAACGCGACGTGCGCGCCGGTCGCCGGATAGGCGCCCGACAGTTCCCGCGCCAGCTCGGCGCGGAACGACTGCCAAGCATTCTCGTCGAGCGCCGCCTTGACGGGACGCAACGCCGTGCCTTCCATCCACCGCAGCACCGGATGCTCCCCTTCGCCTTCCCCCTCCGGGCCGGCGGGCAGCAGGTGCAGGTACGTGGTCTCCCAGGCGTCGACGGTCGCGCCGGCCGCGGTGAGCAGCGCCGCATAGCCCGCCGGGTCGTCGACCGGCGCCTCGCGCAGCAGCCCGCCGACGCCGTAGCGCTCGCCGACCGCCCGCAGCAGCACGTGCGAGGGCGCCCCGAAGTTCCCCGGCACCTGCATCGCCAGCCACGATCCCGGCGCCAGCTCCCGCACCCAACGCACGAGCAGCTCGCGGTGCTCCGGCACCCATTGCAGGGTCGCATTGGTGACCACGACGTCGACGTCGCGCCCGGGCCGCCAGTCGCGCACGTCGCCCGCGCGGAACTCGACTGGGCCGCCGTGCGCCACCGCCTTGGCGATCATGTCGGGCGAGGAGTCGATGCCGGTCAGGCGCGCGCCGGGCCACCGCTCGGCCAGGCTCAGCGTCAGCTCGCCGGGCCCGCAGCCCAGGTCGACGACCGCCCGCGGGCTCCCGGTGCCCACGCGGGCGACCAGATCGAAGAACGGGCGCGCGCGCTCGGCGCCGTAGCGACGGTAGACAGCCGGGTCCCACATGCGGCGACCTCCAAACCGTACGTACGTTTTGCGGGCAGAATACCAGAGGGCCGGTAGGGTCGAGGCCGTGGAGAATCGCACTTTTGGCAGGATGGGACGGACGGTCGGCGTGGTCGGCCTGGGCGCGTGGCAGCTGGGCGCCGACTGGGGCGAGGTCAGCGAGGCCGACGCGCACGCGACCCTGCAGGCCGCGGTCGACGCGGGCGTGACGTTCATTGACACCGCCGACGTCTACGGCGACGGCCGCAGCGAGCAGATCATCGGCTCGTTCATCAAGGACAAGCCGCAGCTCACCGTCGCCACCAAGATGGGACGCCGGGTGGCGCAGGAGCCCGGCAACTACACCCTCGACAACTTCCGCGCGTGGACCGACCGGTCCCGTGCCAACCTCGGCGTCGACACGCTGGACCTCGTACAGCTGCACTGCCCGCCGACGCCGGTCTTCTCGACCGACGCGGTCTACGACGCCCTGGACACGCTCGTGCAGGAGAAGCGGATCAGGGCGTACGGCGTCAGCGTGGAGAAGGTCGACGAGGCGCTCGCCGCGATCGCCCGCCCGGGCACCGCGAGCGTGCAGATCATCCTCAACGCGTTCCGGCTCAAGCCGCTCGAGCGGGTGCTGCCGGCCGCGGCCGAGGCCGGCGTGGGAATCATCGCCCGCGTGCCGCTCGCCAGCGGGCTGCTCTCCGGCCGCTACGACGAGAAGACGACGTTCGCCGAGAACGACCACCGCAACTACAACCGGCACGGCGAGGCGTTCGACGTCGGCGAGACCTTCTCCGGTGTGGACTTCGCGACCGGCCTCGAGGCGGTCTCCCGGCTGCGCCCGCTGGTGCCCGAGGGCTTCACGATGGCCCAGTTCGCGCTCCGCTGGGTGCTCGACCAGTCCGGCGTCACCGTCGTCATCCCGGGCGCCCGCAACCCGGAGCAGGCGCGCGGCAACGCCGCCGTGGCGGACCTCCCGCCGCTGAGCGACGAGGCACGCGAGACGGTGCGGGCGGTCTACGACGAGCTGATCCGCCCGCAGGTCCACGACAAATGGTGAACGAACCGGCACCGGGCCCGGCGGCCTCCGCACCGCGGAAGCTCACGGGCTGGCTGCCGATGGCGCTGGGCGTGCTCGCCGTCGTCGTCGGTGCTCTGTGGACACTGCAGGGCCTCGACGTGCTCACCGGCAGCCGGATGAGCGGCGCCCGCGTCTGGTCGATCATCGGTCCGGTCGTCGCCGTCGGCGGGCTGATCCTGATCATCACCGGGGAGCGCGCCCGGGCGCGGGCCAAGCGGGCCGAGGTGGCCGCGCTCATCCAGTCCTCGCCCATCCTCGACGACAACCGGCGCCCCGAAGCCGGGCAATGAGAAACCCCCGCATCCTCGCGGTGAGGATGCGGGGGTTCCGGGGCTCCAGCCGACCTCCGCCAGGCGATCGGCAGCCGGTCCGGGACCGGCGTGTGGTGTCAGAGGGGTCGAACCTGCTCCGCCTGCGGGCCCTTCTGGCCCTGGGCGATCTCGAACTCGACCCGCTGGTTCTCCTCCAGAGCGCGGTAGCCGCTCATCTGGATGGCCGAGAAGTGAACAAACACATCAGCACCCCCGCCGTCGACGGTGATGAAGCCGAACCCCTTGTCTGCGTTGAACCACTTCACGGTTCCTTGCGCCATGCTGAACTCCCCTTTGCGAAAATGCCGACCCCGTAATGCCCGGGCCGATGACCGTTTTCGAGCAGCGGCGCCGTTGAGGCGGCCTTTCAGAGGACGTCCCATCCACCGTGATCTCGCGACACCGGCCGTCGTCGTGTGAGCGACCGGCATCCCGTGATCGGGCGGAAGCAGCGAACCACGTACGCAAAAACTGGGCACACCATACCCGAAAAGGGGGTCACAAAGCTGCCCCTGCGGGCCAACGAAATACATGACGACGGATATGGAAAAGGCCCCCCACTTCGCTCTCGCGAGGTGGGAGACCTTGAACCGCCGACCGGGTGTCAGTCAGGCCATTGCCCAGTCAGTTTCCGAACACCCACGGCGCCGCCCCGGTGCACGGCAGCGCGCACGAGCGCGAAGATGGCGCCCTGCAACGCGGCCGCCGCGAGGATCTCGCCCCAGCCGCGGTCCTCGTCGGTCGCGTCCGGCGCGTCGTCGTCACCGGCGGCCAGCTTCCAGACCTCCTTGAAGACGACGCCGGCGACCATGCCGGCGCCCACGCCGAGCAGCAACCCGACCGGCTTGTACGCCAGCTTGCCCACCTTGCCGCTCATCGGCGACTCCCTCGAATGATCAGAATGACGCCCACGATCGCCGCCACCCCGGCGAGGACCAGCGGGAGCGGCACGGGGCTGTTGCGCACCTGCTCGCGGGCCTCGAGGGCGAAGTCGTGCGTGCTGCTGTTGTTCACCTTGTCGGCGGTCAGCGCGGCCGACGTGCGTACCTTGTCGGCGGTGTCCGCGGCGGAGGCCTTGACCTTGCCCGCGGCTGCCGCGGCGGCGTCGCGCACCTTCTCGGTCGCCTCCACGGCCTGCGCCTTGACCTTCTGCTTGGTCTGCTCGACCTGCTCCTTGGCGCGCGCCTTGACGTCGGCCTTGGCGGCGAGCGCCTGCACCGTCTCGCCCAGCTCCTCGCGGGTCTGCTTGATGTCGGCGCGCAGCTCGTCGATCGACGGCTTCGGCGCCGACTGCCCGTTCTTCTCGCTCATCAACGGCTCCTGACCGCCTGCTTGACCTCGTCGACGTCGGCCTTGACGCTCTTGATCGCGGCCGTGGGCTCCGGCGGGACCGCCTTGGTCACCTGCTTCTTGCCGATCAGGGCGAGAACGCCGGCGACCGCGAAGAGCACGACCGTGACGATGAGCGCGGCCAGCCACAGCGGCAGGAACAGATCGAAAACGATGATCAGGGTTGCCACGAGGGCACCGACGCCGTACATGGCGAGAACGCCGCCACCACCGAACAGGCCGATGCCGATACCGGCATGCTTGCCCTTCTCCGCCAGTTCGGCCTTGGCCAACGCGATCTCGTCACGGACGAGACGACTGATCTGCTCGCTGGCGCGTTGCACCAGCTCGGCGGTGGACTGATCGGCGCCTGCGCTGGTCTGGCGGCCGTTCAGAACATCGGCCATGGTGTCCTCCTTTCGGTGTCCCGTGTATGCCCTGATGAGCGGGCCGTCAATCCTGTCGTGCGAAACCGGACTTCCGGGTCAGCGGTTGGCCGGCACGGGGAGTTGCTCGTCCGGCCCGGCGAACACCGCGGCGCGCTCGTCGCCGCCCGCACCGGCGGGAGAACGGCCCTCGCCGGAGTCGGTCCGGGGCGCGACGCGCGGCTCGGAACGGGCGGCCGTCGCGTCGGCCACGTCGGCCCGGTGACGCGGCAGCGCGTCGCGCTGGTGCTGCCAGATGTAGGTCACCAGCCGCTCGCGCACCAGGCACCGCAGGTCCCACAGCGACGGCGCGTCGGCCGCGCTGACCAGCGCCCGGAGCCGGACCGATCCGCCGACGGCGTCGGTCACCTGCAGCACGCAGACCCGGCCGTCCCACAGTTCCGAGCCCTCGCACGCGGCCCGCAGCTCCGCGCGCAGCGGCTCGATCTCGAAACCCCAGTCGACGTCCACCTCGGCGGTGCCCAGCACCGCGGAACTCGACCGGGTCCAGTTCTGGAACGGCTTGGTGGTGAAGTACGAGGTGGGCAGCAGCAGCCGCCGGTCGTCCCAGATCTGCACGGCCACGTAGGTAAGCGTGAGCTCCTCGATGCGGCCCCACTCCCCCTCGACCACCACCACGTCGTCCACCCGTACGGCGTCGCTGAAGGCCAGCTGCAGGCCCGCGAACACGTTGCCCAGCGTGCTCTGCGCGGCCAGCGCGGCGACGACGCTCACGATGCCGGCCGAGGCCAGCACGCTGGCGCCGAGCGCGCGGATGCCCGGGAACGTCATCAGCACCACGCCGAGCGTGAGCACCACGACCGTCGCCACCGTCAGCCGCCGGATCATCACGACCTGGGTCTTGAGGCGGCGGCGCTTGAGGTTGTCCGGCACGTCGGTGCGCCACCGCGACAGCGCGGCGTCCTCGAGCACCAGCACGAGCATCGCGATCAGCCAGCCGAGCCCGGCGATGGAGAGCACGACCAGGGCGTGCAGGACCCCGGCCCGGCCCGGGAAGTCACCGGCGACCGTCCGCAGTGCCTGCTGCACGCTGAAGACCATCACCGTGGCCAGGAACGGCCGGTGCGCCGTACGGGAAAGGTCCGCGGCGAGCGGCGATCTGCGCCCCAGCCGGCTCAGCAGCCAGTGCAGGATCTCGGCCGCCAGGATCGCCGGTCCCACGCCGGCGAGGACAGCGAGCAGGGCCTCCAGGGTGCTGGCCACTTCCGTTCTCCTTCGCGCGCGAAAACAACGAGTACCGGCAACCCGGCTTGCCCAGGTCACCGATACTCGCAACTTTTCCGCAGCGGGATCGGAGCTTGCTCACACTTTGCGGTACTTGGCCTGCGCGATGCAGTAGACGCCGAAGGCGGCGATGCCCAGCGCGATCAACGCGAGCAGCCACACGCCCCACGAGTACCCCGCGAGCGTCTTGAGCGCGGCGTCCAGCCCGCGCGCCTTCTCGGCGTCGTAGTTCACCGCCGCCACCACGACCAGCGCGCCGGCGATCGCGTACGCCGCGCCCTTGGCCATGTAGCCCGCCATGCCCAGCCGGATGATCGGCTGCCGGGTGCCGTGCTGCATCTGGCCGGTGTTCAGGTGCTTCACGAACTTGCGGCGCAGCCCGTAGACGAACATCCCGACCCCGACGCCCAGCACCACGAGCCCGATCAGCCCGACCAGCCACCGGCCGCCCGTGCTGTCCATCAGGCCTGAGGTCTTGCTCTGGGAGGTGTCGCCCATCGAGGCGTTCGAGCCCCGCAGCACTTTGACGGCGTAGAACGCCAGATACAGATAAAGCAGCGCCCGCGCGACCGACAGCGCCCGCTCCGCCTTGGCGCCGCGGGTCTGCTCGCCGCTCTCGCCGATGGCGGCCTCGAACCCCTGCCAGATCGCCATCGCGACCATGCCGATGACGATCAGCACCAGCAGCGTCTTGCCGACACCGTTGCCGGCCAGCGACTGCAGTGCGCCCGACTGGTCGCTGTCCTGCTTGGACCCCTGGAAGGCGACCTGCAGCGCGATCCAGGCGAAGATGAGGTGGATGATGCCGTAGCCGATGAAGCCGCCCCGGGCCAGGTACTCCAGCGGTTTGCTGTTCGCGGCCTTGGAGGCGGTGCTCTTGACGTTCGAGGCGGCGGATGTCATACGGGGGAAAATGACCCGTCCCGGGTTTTCTCAAACCCGGGACGGGAACGGGTGCCCCGTGCTAGTTGCGTGACACCTGCAAGCCGATCTGGTCGCCGGTCACGCTGTCGAGCGAGACCATCAGCCCGCCCACCTCGACCGCCTGCTGCCCCTTGGTGAGGCTGACCTGCTCCCCGGCCACCTCGAGCGTCACCGTGTTCGCGTCGGCGCTCACGAATTTCGCCTCCACGCCGAGGAAGCTGGCGCTCGCGTTCGTCTGGCGGTCGATCGTCACCGTGCACTGGTCGAGCCCGCAGCTGACGTCGTCGTTGCTGCACCCCGCGAGGAGGGCGAGACCGAGGGCGGCCGAGCTGACGAGGGCGGCGATCCTGGAGTTCGTCACCCGTCAAGCGTACGGGGCCCGCGCGAGCCCTAAGCTGTGGCGATGAGCGAGGTCGACGTGCGTGACAACCCCTCCGAGAGCCGTTTCGAGCTGACCGTCGACGGCGAACGCGCCGGCCTGGCCGCCTACCGCGTCCGCGACGGCGTGACCGTCGTGACCCACAGCGAGGTCGACCGCCGCTTCCGCGGGCAGGGCCTCGGCAGTGCGCTCGCCCAGCAGACCCTCGACGCGCTGCGCGCCCAGGGCGCCCGGGTCTATCCGGCGTGCCCGTTCTTCGCCAAGTACGTCGCCGAGCACCCCGAGTACGACGACATCATCGAGAGCTGACCCGGCGGTCCTCAGGCGGCCAGCGGCTGGGGTGCGGGAGCCGGCACCCGGGTGCCCGCGATCAGCTCGGCAGCGGCCAGGCCGCACGCCCGGGTGGCGCCGAAGGTGGCGAGGTGCACGGCGCCCAGGACGGTCTCGGGGACGCCCATCTCGACGACCACGGCGTCGGGGCGTTCGGCCAGCACGGCGTTCAGCACCGTGCTCAGCCAGGCGTGCCGGTGCACGTCGCGGACCACCAGCACGAGCGGGCGGCCCCCGACGCCGGACAGCACGGTGGCGGTGGGGTCGGGGCCGAGGTCGTCCTCGGTCAGGCGTACGGCGGTGGTGCCGGGCAGCAGGTCGGCCAGCGGGGCGCCCAGGCCCCACGGGGTCTCCTCGCCGATGGCGATGTTGCGCGGCGGGGCGAACTCGACCACGTGCGGGGCCTCGGTGAGCGGCAGCGCCGGCGCGTTGCCGGCGGCGGTCACCCGCACGGCGCGGCGGGCGGCGTCGAAGCCGACGCTGTCGGTGTGCGCCAGAACGGTCACGTCGCGGACGGCGCGGGCGCCGGAGGCGGTCTGCGTGGCGGTGGTCCAGGCGCCCAGGTCGCGCACGCGGGCGGCGGCGGCGCGCAGCCGCTCCTCGGGCAGATCGCCGGAGCGTACGGCCTCGACGATCGCGTCGCGCAGCAGCGTGGCGGTCTGCTCGTCGGCGTGGTCGCCGCCCACGCAGATCGCGTCCACGCCGGCGGCCAGCGCGCGTACGGTGGCGCCGGCCAGGCCGTAACGGCGGCGCACGGCCTGCATCTCGATGCCGTCGGTGACGATCAGGCCGTCGAAGCCGAGCTCCTCGCGCAGCAGACCGGTGATGATCCGGGGGCTGAGCGTGGCGGGCAGGTCGGGATCGTACGCCGGGACGAGCAGGTGACCGGTCATGACGACCCGCGCGCCGGCGGCGATGGCAGCCCGGAACGGCACGAGCTCGCACTCCTCGAGCTGCCGGCGGTCGCGGCCGATCAGCGGCACGTCGTGGTGGGAGTCGACGCTGGTGTCGCCGTGCCCGGGGAAGTGCTTGGCGCAGGCCGCGACGCCGGCCTCCTGCAGGCCGCGGACGAACGCGGCGGAGTGGCGCGCCACCAGCTGCGGCTCGGCGCCGAACGCCCGTACGCCGATCACGGGGTTCGCGGCGTTGCTGTTGACGTCGGCGTCGGGCGCGTAGTCGAGCGTGATGCCGGCGTCGGCCAGCTCGCGGCCGAGGTCGCGGGCCACCTCCTCGGTCAGCAGCACGTCGTCGATCGCGCCCAGCGCGAGGTTGCCCGGACGCGAGCTGCCCAGCCGCGACTCGAAGCGGGTGACGTCGCCGGCCTCCTCGTCGATCGCGACCAGCACGTCGGGACGCTCGGCGCGCAGCTGCGCGGTCAGGGCCGCGACCTGGGCGGGCGACTCGACGTTGCGGGCGAACAGCGCGACGCCGCCGAGGCCGTCGCCCAGCCACCGCCGCACCCAGTCGGGCGCCGTCGTGCCGGCGAACCCCGGCTGTAGCACCGTCGCGGCGAGCTCCGGCAATGCGCCCTGTGTCGGCATGTGGCCCCGTACCTCCGGTGACGTCCGGCGCCGCGCGCCCTGTCGTTGCGGACCCATGGTCACACCCGTACGATATTTAGTCAACAAACCTTCCAATTACGGGAGCGATACCATCCGCCGGTGACCCCCACCACGCTCGCCGCCTCCGGAGTCGACTGGTCGCAGGTGCACGCCGTCCGGCTGCTCGGCGTCGCGCTGGCCTTCCTGTTCCTGCTCTGGGCGATACGCCGGATGTTCGGCCGCAGGAAATAGGGGTATCCCGGCGCATATGCGCATCGGATACTTTCTCTCCTGCGAGGAATACACCCCCGAGGAACTCCTCGAGCAGGCCCGCGGCGCCGAGCGCGCCGGCTTCAGCGGCCTCTGGATCTCCGACCACTACCACCCGTGGGTCGACGCCCAGGGGCAGAGCGCGTTCGTCTGGTCGATGATCGGCGCGCTCAGCCAGGTGACCAGCCTGCCGATCACCACCGCCGTGACCTGCCCGACGGTGCGGATCCACCCCGCGGTCATCGCCCAGGCCGCGGCCACCAGCGCGGTGCTCACCAAGGGCCGGTTCCGGCTTGGCGTCGGCACCGGCGAGGCCCTCAACGAGCACATCTTCGGCGACGCGTGGCCCGAGGCCGACGTACGCCTGGAGATGCTCGAGGAGGCCGTCGAGATCATGCGTGGCCTGTGGCAGGGCGGCAACTACTCGTACCGCGGCAAGCACTACACAGTGGAGAACGCCCGCATCTACACGCTGCCCGAGGCGCCGCCGGAGATCCTCGTGTCCGGGTTCGGCCCCAAGGCGGTCGACGTGGCCGCGCGGATCGGCGACGGGTACGTCAGCACGATGCCCGACGGCGAGCTGGTGTCGCGCTTCCGCGAGAACGGCGGCGGCAAGCGGGTCGCCCAGGCGGGCTTCAAGGCGGCGTTCGCGGCCACCGAGGAGGAGGGCGCCCGGATCGCGTACGAGAAGTGGCCGAACGCGGGCGTGCCCGGCGAGCTCTCCCAGGTGCTGCCCACGCCCAAGCACTTCGAGCAGGCGTCGCAGCTGGTCACGCAGGACATGGTCAAGGAGGCCTTCGTCTGCGGCAACGACCCGGCCAAGCACCTCGAGCAGATCGACCAGTACCGCCAGGCCGGCTTCGACGAGCTGTACGTGGCCAACACCGGCCCGAACTACCAGGGCCTGTTCGACCTGTACGCCGGCGAGATCCTGCCGAAGCTCTCGTGAGCGTTTGCCGTTCCGGCCGCCGGGGCACCCTGGCCGCTCGATGAACATTCCCGTATACGGTCCGCGCCTGCGCAGGGTCGCCCGCGAGCACTTCGGGTGGCCCTCGCTGCGCCCCGGCCAGTTCAAGCCGATGCGCGCCGTGCTGCGCCGCAACGACGCCCTCGTCGTGCTGCCCACCGGCGCCGGCAAGTCGGCGATCTACCAGATTCCCGCCGTGCTGCTGCCCGGGCCCACCGTGGTGATCTCGCCGCTGCTCGCGCTCCAGCAGGACCAGATCGCCGCGCTCAACGAGCACGACGATCCCACGATCCGCGCCGTACGGGTGAGCTCCGCCGAGACGCCGGCGCAGCAGCGCGAGGCGATCCGGGAGATCCGCGAGGGCCGCGCCGAGTTCCTGTTCATCACGCCCGAGCAGCTCAGCGACCCCGAGCGCATCGCCGAGGTGCGCGACCTCAAGCCCGGGCTCGTCGCGGTCGACGAGGCGCACTGCATCTCGGCGTGGGGGCACGACTTCCGCCCCGAGTTCCTCGCGCTCGGCGACCTCATCAAGGGCATCGGCCGCCCGCCCGTGCTGGCGCTGACCGCGACCGCGTCGCCGCCGGTGCGCGACGACATCATCGAGCGGCTGCAGCTCAAGGACCCCGAGATCCACGTCTCCGGGCTCGACCGGCGCAACCTGTTCCTCGAGGTCGCGTACTGCCCCGACGAGGACTACCGGTGGCGCAACCTCACGTCTCTGCTCGACGCGACCGGGCGCCCGGGCATCATCTACGTCGCCACGCGGCGCGCCGCCGAGGAACTGGCCGAGCGGCTCACCGGGGCCGGCTACCCCGCCGAGTTCTACCACGGCGGCATGGCCGCGGGCGCCCGCGAGCAGTTGCACGAGGACTTCACCAACGACAAGGTCGACATCATGGTCGCCACGTCGGCGTTCGGCATGGGCATCGACAAGCCGAACATCCGGTGGGTGGCGCACATGGCGCTGCCCGACTCCCCCGACAGCTACTTCCAGGAGATCGGCCGCTCCGGCCGCGACGGCGAGCAGGCCCAGGCGCTGCTGCTGTGGCGCGCCGAGGACGAGGCCATCCAGCGGTTCTTCACCGGCGGCTCCCCCGACGAGGTCGAGCTGCGCGAGCTGGCCGCCGCCGTACGCTCCGGCCCGCAGACCAAGGCCCAGCTCAAGGAGGCGACCGGGCTCGGCCCGCGCAAGCTCAGCTCTTACCTCGCCCTGCTCGAACACGTCGGCGCCGTGACCACCGGCCGCGGCGGCAAGCTGACCGTGCCGGTCTTCGCCCCGCTGCCGGCCGCCGCCGCGACCGCCGCCGTCAAGGAGCACGAACGCCAGCAGGTCGTGTCGCGCTCGCGCACCGACATGATGCGCGGCTTCGCCGAGACCCGGGCCTGCCGCACGCAGACCCTGCTCGCCTATTTCGGCGAGGAGCTCACCAAGCCGTGCGGCCACTGCGACAACTGCGTCGAGGGCACCGCCGCCGAGACCGAGGCCGCCACCGCCGACGAGCCCTTCCCCGTACACGCCAAGGTCCGCCACGGCGAGTGGGGCCCGGGCACAGTGATGGGCTACGAGGAGGACCGGATGACGGTGCTCTTCGACGAGGTCGGCTACAAGACGCTATCGGTCCCGGTCGTCATCGAGAACGAGCTGCTCGCCGCCGAATGAGCAGGCGGCGACCGGCCCACCTGCTTCAGCGCTCGATCACCCGCATCTGCTCCTCGGTGTGGTGGCCGCCCTCGGCCACCGGCAGCGCGGTGAGGGTGGCGATCTGCTCAGTGGTGAGCGTGACGCTGTCAGCGGCGACGTTCTCCTCGACCCGGCTCACCCGTTTGGTGCCCGGGATCGGCACGATGTCGTCGCCCTGGGCCAGCAGCCAGGCCAGAGCCACCTGAGCGGGAGTCACACCGGCCTGGTCGGCGACCTCCTGCACCTGATCGGCGAGGCGCAGGTTGCGCTGGAAGTTCTCGCCGGTGAAGCGCGGGTGGTTCTTGCGGAAGTCGCTGTCGTCCAGCTTCTCGACGTCGGCCGGCGTCCGCAGCGCGCCGGTGAGGAAGCCGCGGCCGAGCGGGGAGTACGCCACCAGCCCGATCCCCAGCTCGCGCAGCACCGGCAGGATCTCCTCCTGGTCGCGGGTCCACAACGAGTACTCCGACTGCAACGCGGTCACCGGGTGCACGGCGTGGGCGCGGCGGATCGTGTCGACCCACGCCTCGGACAGGCCGACGTACCGGATCTTGCCTTCCTGCACGAGGTCGGCCAGGGCGCCCATGGTGTCCTCGATGGGGGTGCTCGGGTCGACGCGGTGCTGGTAGTACAGGTCGATGCGGTCGGTGCCGAGCCGCTTCAGCGAGCCCTCGACCGCCGTACGAATGTTGGCCGGGCTGCTGTCCAAGCCGCCCGGAACGCGGCCGTCGTGCGAGACGAGCCCGAACTTGGTGGCCAGCACCACCTCGTCGCGGCGGCCCTGCAGAGCCCGGCCGACGAGCTCCTCGTTGACGTACGGGCCGTAGATCTCCGCGGTGTCGATCAGGGTGACGCCCAGGTCGATCGCCCGGTGGATGGTGCGGATCGACTCGGCGTCGTCGCTGCCGGCGCCGCTGTAGCCGTGCGACATCCCCATCGCGCCCAGCCCGATCCGGGCTACCTCGAGGTTTCCGAGCTTGGCGGTACGCATGCTGTTCCTCCGTAAGTCGATGGTGGGTCAGGCTTCCGGGATCGCCCGGCCGAAGGTCTCCAGGGTGATGGCCTCCGGCTCGGGACCGCCGCGCTTGCCGGTGTCGAGGGCGTCGATCGCGGCGAGCTGCTCGGCGGTGAGCTCGAAGTCGAACACGTCGAAGTTCTCCGCGATCCGGGCCGGCTTGGTCGACTTCGGGATCACCGAGCGGCCCTGCTGCAGGTGCCAGCGCAGCATCACCTGCGCCGGGCTCTTGCCGTGCGCCTTCGCGATCTCGCCGATCACCGGGTCCTGCAGGGTGCTGGTGTGCTCGCCCTCGCGGTAGAACGTGATGCCGCCGATGGGCGACCACGCCTGGGCGAGGATGCCCTGCTTGGCGCCGAACTCCTGCACCTCACGCTGCGCGAAGTACGGGTGCACCTCGATCTGGTTCACCGCGGGCACCACGGTCGCCTTGTCCAGCAGCGCGGTCAGGTGGTCGACCATGAAGTTGCTGACCCCGATCGCGCGGACCTTGCCGTCGGCCAGCAGCTTCTCCAGAGCCCGGTACGCCTCCCGCGTCCTGACGAACTCCGAGGGCAGCGCCTGGTGCAGGATCAGCAGGTCGATCTGCTCGACGCCCAGCTTGGCCGCGCTCTTTTCGAAGCCGTGCAGGGTCTCGTCGTACCCGTAGTCGCTGATCCAGATTTTCGTCTCGATGAACACCTCGGAGCGGTCGACGCCGGACTTGGCGATCGCCTCGCCGACCTCGCGCTCGTTGCCGTAGGCGGCGGCGGTGTCGATGTGCCGGTAGCCGGTGGACAGCGCGGCCAGCACGGCGTCGCGGGTCTCCTCGGGCGGGGTCTGGAAGACGCCGAGGCCGATGGCGGGCAGTTCGACGCCGTTGTTCAGCGTCAGGTTCGGGACGGTAGGCATAAGTAGTTCCTTTCAGTTCCGGGGGAGCAGGCGGATGGTGACTTCCCTCGCGCTGTCCCCCACGACGGAGCCGACGATGGCGGCCCCGTAACGGTCGTATTTGGCGTGGTAGGCGGCATCGATACCGGCGTGAACGTCGGAGTCGGCGGGTTCGGCGAACACCACGTCGGGCTCCAGGCCGCCCGCGCGGATCCGGCCCGCTCCGGCACGTAGCGCGCGCATGTACCAGCGGCCGGCCGGGCCGCGGGCCGAACGGACGTACAGCTCGTCGCCGGCGCGGACGACCCACATGGTCACGTACGGGCTGAGCGTGCCGTCCTTGCGCAGCGACGCGAGCCCGAGCTCCTCGGCGCCGCCGATGGTGGCCAGCTCGTCGCCCGTCCAGGACGCCGTCGATTCGGGTATCACTGAATCTCCTTCCGGCCTTCCACGGAGGACGTACCCGGCCTGATACCAGCAAACATCAGTGTTCCTGCTTGAGGGAGTTCCTCCTGGAAGGGGTACCGGCAGGGTCCCCCAGCACAGGTTTGACCATCCACGGACGAGGTCGTCGCCGCCGCCGGTTTCTGATATCGGTCAGTTGCTCCCGTACGGTGGCCGGCTCGGCGTCCAGCGGCATGTTGTCGACGTCGAGCACGGCGTCCAGGCTGTCCGGCTGGTCCGGTTGCAGTCCGTCGAACAACGGGTCGAGGTCGCTGGTCGGAGGTCCCTGTTGCGCCGCCAGCTCGAACGTCTTGCCGGCCGCCGCGGCCGAGGTGAGGCTCGCGACGAGGACCTCGGCTATCTGCCGGCGCGAGACCACGCCGTCGGAAGGATCACCGGCCCAGTTGCGGTCGCCCTGCTTCATGACCAGGCGCAGCCGGCCGGGTGCGTGGTAGTCGAACCAGCCCGGCCGCACGATCGTGTACGGCAGACCGCTGGCGCGCACGAGGCGTTCGCCGCGGCGCTTCCAGTCGCGGCCGGGGGTGTGCTTGGTGACGCCCACGGTGGTCATCAGGGCGATCCGAGCAGGCCGCGTGCCGAGTGCGGTGAGTGTGTTGCGGACCGCGCCGTAGTCGACGAGTTCGGCGTCGCGGGCGCTGAGTGAGCGGGGCGGTGTTCATGGGCGTTCCGTCCGGTCAGGCACCGATGCGGACGAGCGCCTTGGTGGCGCGGCGGTCGAGCATGGCGGTGTACGCGTCGGCGATGCCGTCGAGGTCGGTCTCGTGGTCGAGGACCAGGCCCGGGTTGATGCTGCCGTCAAGAACGTCGGGCATCAGCTCGGGGATGTAGCGGCGGGCCGGGGCGATACCACCGCGCAGGCCGATGTTGCGGAAGATGACCGTCTGCAGCGGGACGGCGGAGTCGTGCGGCACCCCGACGGCGCCGACGATCGACCCGACGCGGGCGACCCCGAAGGCGGTCGCCATCGACTGACCCGTGCCCACGCATTCCAGAGCCGCGTCGACGCCGATACCGCCGGTCATGTCCATGATCAGCTTGGTGGCGTCGTCGCCGCGCTCGGTGACGATGTCGGTCGCGCCGAACTCGCGCGCGAGGGCCTGACGTACGGGGTTGCGGCTCAGCGAGATGATCCGCTCGGCGCCGAGACGCTTGGCCGCTATGACCGCGCACAGACCGACCGCACCGTCGCCGACCACCGCCACGGTGTCACCGGCCTTCACCCCGGCACTGAACGCGGCGTGGTGCCCGGTGCACATCACGTCCGACAAGGCCACCAGCGACTTCAGCACCGCGTCGGAGTGGCCGCGGCCGGGCACCTTGACCAGCGTGGCGTCGGCGTACGGGACCCGTACGTATTCGCCCTGGCCGCCGTCGACGCCGTGGTTGCCGAACGAGCCGCCGCCCAGGCAGTTACCGGTCCAGCCGGCGGCGCAGTTGGCGCAGGTGCCGTCGCAGAAGGTGAACGGCGCCACCACCAGGTCACCGGCTTGCAAGGTGGTGACGTCATCGCCGACCCGCTCGACGACGCCGATGAACTCGTGGCCGATCGGGCCCAGCGCGTGCGGATTGACGCCGCGGTAGTACCAGAGGTCGGAGCCGCAGACGCAGCCGAGCGTGACCCGGACGACCACGTCCGTGGGTTGTTGCACGCGGGGGTCGGGGCGTTCACCGACGGTGATGTCGCCAGGGCCGCCGTAGAGGGTGGCACGCATGTCAGGCCTTTCGAGTACGCAGTGCCGAGCTGGCGACTGCGGTGAGGAGAACAAGAGCGGCGGTGACCGTGAGGCTGATGTGCAAGCCGTTCAGGAACTCGGTCTGACCGGCCACCACCGCCCCGAAAGCAGCCACCCCGAGAGAGCCGCCCATCTGCCGGAAGGTGTTGAACACTCCGCTGGCGGTGCCGGCGCGATCGTGCGGGACGCTGTCGAGGATCAGCGCCGTGGTCGGCGGCACGGTGAACGAGCCCCCGACACCGACCAGCACCATCACCGCAGCAACCAGCAGGAGCGGGACGTCGGCCGGCAGCAACACCAGCCCGAGCAGACCCGCCGCCATCACCACCTGCCCGCCGACGACCGGAACAGCCGGCCCGAACCGCCTCGCGGCGCGGGCGGACACCGGGCTGAGCACCGCGACAAGGCCGGTCATGGGCAGGAACAGCAGGCCGGTGACGAACGGGGACGCGCCGCGCAGCTGCTGGAAGTACAGGCTCTGCAGGAAGACGACGCCGTAGAAGGCGGCCATGTTGAGAAAGCCCACCGTCAGCGCCACGCTGACGACGCGGGAGCGGAACAGGTCGAGCGGCACCATCGGGTGCCGGCCCCGGGCCTGGGCAGTGACGAACACTGCGCCGGCCAGGACGGCGACGACGAACGGGACGGGGCCGGCCCGCTCGATGATCCCGTAGGTGAGCGCGCCCAACGTCAGCACCGCGGCGGCCTGACCGGTCCAGTCGAACGGCACGACGGTGCGGGGTGAGTCTGCGGTCCGGCGCAGCACCAGCACCGCGACGACGCCGACCGGCAGGTTGAGGAAGAAGATCAGCCGCCAGTCGAGCTGGGTCAGCGCGCCGCCGAGGACCGGCCCGGCCGCCGCCGCGATCGACCCGCCCATCGCCCAGTATGCGATCGCCCGGGCCCGGGCGCCGCTGTCGTGATAGGCCGCGCGGATCAGCGCGAGCGAGGTCGGCGTGACCAGCGCGGCGCCGATGCCCTGCAGAACGCGCGCCGCAACCAGCCAGCCCAGGCCCGGCGCCAACCCACATGCCGCAGACGCCACCACGAAGATCAGCATGCCGATCCCGTACGCCCGGCGCGCCCCGATCCGGTCGGCGAGGGTGCCCGCGAACAGCAGCAGCGCGGAGAACATGAGCGTGTAGCCGGTCACCACCCACTGCAGGCCGGAGAGGGTGCCACCGAGAGTGCGGCTGATGTCGGGCAGGGCGACGTTGACGACCTGGGTGTCGAGGGTGACGACGGCGAAGCCGAGCATGGCGACCGCCAGCGACGCGCGGGGCCGACCGAGCTGCGGCGGTGCGAGGAGGAGTGGCACCTGTCCAGAGAACTTCCCCCAGCAGCTGCCAGGGAGACTCCACGTAAAGGGGTACCGACAGGGACCCCTTCCGGCCGGCAACGGTGCCTAGCCTGGAGCCATGGACAACAGCAGCGAGGTGCGGGCGTTCCTGACCTCCCGCCGGGCGAAGGTCAGCCCGGAGCAGGCCGGTATCCCCGCGTACGGCAGCCGCCGGGTCGCCGGGCTGCGCCGCGGTGAGGTCGCCGCCCTCGCCGGGGTCAGCGTCGAGTACTACACCCGCCTCGAACGCGGCAACCTCGCCGGCGCCTCCGACGGCGTCCTGGATGCCCTGGCCCGCGCGCTGCGGCTCGACGAGACCGAGACCGAGCACCTCCACCGCCTGGCCCGCGCCGCCGGCCCAGCACCGGCCCGTGCCCGCGTCCGCCGCGACAAGGCGCCCGAGATCCGGCCCGCCATCCGCCGCGTGCTGGACTCCATGACCGGGGTGCCGGCGTTCCTGCGCAACCACCGCTTCGACATCCTCGCCGCGAACCCGCTGGGCATGGCGCTCTACGCCCCCATGTTCACCGCGGGCCCGGCTCTACCGGTGAACTCGATGCGGTTCACCTTCCTCGACCCGCACGCCCAAGCCTTCTACCCGGAGTGGGCGCAGGTCGCCCGCTCCGCCGTCGCCGCGCTGCGCGTCGCGGCCGCCCGGAACCCGCACGACCAGCAGCTGATGAACCTCATCGGCGAGTTGTCCATGCGCAGCGAGCCGTTCCGGACGATGTGGGCCGCGCAGGACGTCTACGTGCACCGCCACGGCACCAAGCGCCTGCGCCACCCGGCCATCGGCGAGATGGACCTGGCCTTCGAAGCGCTCGAACTGCCCGGCGGCGACGAGACTCTGACGGTCCTGACCTACGCCGCCGAGCCGGGCACCCCTGCCGGCGACGGCCTCGAGCTGCTCGCCACCTGGGCGGCGACGCAACAGGCCGGCACCGCCGCGGCGAGAGACTGACGGCCGCGGCGGTTCAGGAATCGGTGGTCAGCGGGTGAGCAGGCCGATGCGGCGCAGCCAGGCCTCGACGTCGGGCTGGGCGTCGGCGACCTCCTCGCCGCGGACGGCGAGGCCCTCCCCGAGCTTCGCGCCCGGACAGGATGCGGCGTAGTCCCGCTCGGTGGTGCCCAGACCGCTCATCGCGTACGTGGTGAGCGGGTGGATCGTCTTGCCGGCGAAGTCGAGGCCCTCGACGAGCGTAGTCATGATCATGGGCGCCCGGACGTTCCAGATCGGACTGCCGAGCAGGATGGTGTCGTACCGTTCGATCGAGGTCAGTGGGTTGGCGATGGCCGGTCGGGCGTTCTCGTTCTGCTCCCGCACGTTGCGCGCGACCGTCGGCTCGTAGTCGTCGGGGTACGGGTCGGCGGCCTCGATGCGGTGCACGTCGCAGCCGATGAGCCGGCTGATCATGCCCGCCACGACCTCGGTGTTGCCCACGGCCAGGCGCCGGCGACCGCCGTTGAAGTAGTTCTCCCCGGCGCGGGAGAAGTAGGCAAGCAGCACCTTGCTCCCCTCGGCCGTGGCGGAAGCTCGAGCGGAGGCCGCTTCGGAGGCGGTGACGGGGCTGGACGCCGGGGAATCGGAGCAGGCGCCCAGCACCGCAGCGGATGCCGCACCGGCGGCCATTCGCAGCATCGTCCGCCGTGGGTAGCGGTTCATCGCATCCATCAGTTCCTCCGATCTCGCGAATGACACGGGTCAGGGCAGCGGCGCTTCAACGCCGGACAGGGCGAGCACCGGTGCCGGCAGCCGCTCGCCCCGGACCGGGATCGCGTTCAGCGCGGTGGTGAACTCCCGCAGTTCGTCGGCGGTGAAGGCGAACTCTTCAGTACCGATGTTCTCCAGCAGATGCGAGGTCCGGGTGGCGCTGGGGATCGGCACGATCCACGGCTTCTGCGCCAGCAGCCACGCCAGCGACACTTGGCCGGGCGTGGCGCCCTTGCGGACGGCCCAGTCCCACAGCAAGTTCACGACAGCCATGTTCGCGGTCATGTTCTCCGGTGAGTTTCGTGGCACGTACTGCCGGAAGTCCCCCTGAGCGAACCGCGTGTACGGATTGATCGCGCCGGTGGTGAAGCCGTACGCCAGCGGCGCCCAGCACACGAACCTGATCCCCAGTTCTTCGCAGATCGGCAGGATCTGCTGCTCGGATCCGCGCCACGGCAGGTTGTGCTCGTTCTGCACCGCGGTCAGCGGGTGCACCGCGTGGGGCACGGCGTACCGTCTGCGGGTCGGTGTCCGGATCGATGTTCCAGCCGAACTTCGACGCGATCACCACCTTGTCCCGTACCGGTCGCAGGGCCTCGCCGACGATGCGTTCGGACTCGAACGGCCCGTACGCCTCGGCGGTGTCGAACAGGGTGACGCCCTGGTCGACCGCGGTGCGGATGATCCGAATCATGTCCCGGCGGCTGCTGACCGGCCCGTAAAGGTTGCCGGGCATCGTCTGGCAGCCGAGACCGATGCTGGAGACGGTGAGCCGCCCCAGCCGGCGGCGGCCGGTGAGCGTGGTGGCCCGGGCTGCCGGGGCGCCGTTGCCGGCGGGACCGCGCGTCGCCTGCGCAGGCGTTGTGGGACCGATCAGGCCGGCCACAGCGGGAGCTGCTGCGACGCCGGCGGCACCCGTCAGGAACCGGCGGCGGCTGTTGTCTGACATTGAGCACCTTCTCGTTGTCGCGACAGGGCATGACTCGCCACCTATGCAACCCGCGATGCCGGCAATGAGGGAGACACTGCCGAAAGGGGTACTGACAGCAACCCCCTCCGGCCGTGGGGCGTGATGGATCGAAAGCGAACCGGCCTGACGCTCGAACGAAGAGAAGCGCCGACCGCGCGGGGTCGTGGGAGGATGGGCAGCCATGGCCGACGAGATGGCACCGCCCGGACCTCCGCACCGGCCGCGCGCCTTCGCGCCGGCCGAGCTGGGCTTCACGCCTGCGCGGCCGGTCGCGTGGCTGTCGCCCGTGCAGCTGGCCGGCACCGGGCTGCGGGTCGCGCTCGCCTCGATCCAGGGCGGCTACCTCGACAAGCGGGAGCTGCAAGGGGCCTTCCCCGACCAGGTGCACCGCGAGGTGGGGCCGGACGGCGACTGCTGGCTCGACTTCGTGGCCGACCTCGGCGACGGGTTCGACGCCACGTACTCGGTCGCCTATCTGCTCGCCCAGCCCACGCTCACCGTGGGCGGGAAAGAGCTGCCGCGCGGCCGGGTGCTCGTGCTCGGCGGCGACGAGGTCTATCCGACGCCGAGCACCGAACGGTACGAGGACCGGCTGATCGGCCCCTACCGGGCGGCGATGCCGCTCCCGCCCGCCGACGGCACGACCGCGACCCTGTACGCGCTGCCGGGCAACCACGACTGGTACGACGGGCTCACCGCGTTCCTGCGCATCTTCACCGGCAGCCGGCGTACGGAGATCGGCGGCCGCAGCCTGCCCCAGGTCCGGTCGTACTTCGCGGTCGAACTGCCGGGTGACTGGTGGCTGCTGGCGCTCGACGACGAGGCGTCCACCTATCTCGACGACCCGCAGCTGGCCTACTTCACCCGGGTGGCCGCCCGGTTCGGCCCGCAGACCAAGGTCATGATCGCCTCGGCCAGCCCGACCTGGGTGCAGGCGGCGGACAAGCCGGCGGCGTACGGCTCGCTCGACTACTTCGTCCGGGCCGTCCTCGAGCCGACCGGCGCCCGCATCCGGCTGATGGTCTCCGGCGACTGGCACCACTACGCGCGCTACGGCAACGCCGACCGCGAGCTGATCACGTGTGGCGGCGGTGGCGCCTACCTCTACCCCACCCACCAGCTGCCCGAGACGATCGAGGTGCCGCCGCCCGCGCTGCCCTCGACCTCACCGCGGCGCACGTACGACCTGCGGTCGCGCTTTCCGGGCAAGCGGCTCTCCCAGGCGTACGCCGCGAGCATCTTCGCGCGGCTGCCCAAGCACAACCCGAGCTTCATCGCGATGGTCGGCGCCGTGCACACTTCGCTGCTGTTCGCGGCGAGCGGCGTGATCGGCAGCGAGTTCGGCAGTCCGCTGCAGAAGTTCGCGCTGGTCCCCCTGGTGCTGCTCGCGGCCGCGGTGCTGGCGGGCACGTACGCGTTCGCGCACCTCAGCGAGTCCGTCGTCGGCCACAACCGGCGGCGGGTGATGGGGGTGACGCACGGCGCCGCCCACCTCGCGCTGGCCGCGCTGGGCACCTGGGCCTGGTGGGAGCTGCCGCCGCACGGCTGGCCGTGGCCGTGGTCGCTGGTGGCCACCGTGGTCCTCTACGGCGTCGTGTCCGGCCTCGCCGCCACCGAGCTGGTCGCCGTCTATCTGCTCGTGGCCGCCCGCTTCGGCGTGAACCTCAACGAGCTGTTCTCGGCGCAGGGGATCATCGACTCGAAGTCGTTCCTGCGCCTGCACTTCGCGGCCGACGGCACGCTGACCGTCCATCCCTTGGGCGTACGCCGCTCGGCCCGCCACTGGCAGCCCGCCCCGGACGCCGACCCGCACCAGCCGTGGCTCGACCCGGCCGGCCGGCTGCGCGCCCACCTCATCGAGCAGCCCATCGTCCTCAAGTGACGGCGGCCCGCGCTGCGAGTCGGGCGGCACACGTTTCGTCGATCGCCCCGCCGGGGTACCGGATCCTCGAACACTCATCTTCCGAGGAGCTGACGTGGAAGTCTCCGGCATCATCACCGCGATCATCGTCGGCCTGATCATCGGCGCGCTCGGCCGCCTGGTCGTGCCCGGCAAGCAGAACATCCCCATCTGGCTGACGATTCTGATCGGCATCGTCGCCGCCATCATCGGCACGTTCATCGCCGCCGGCATCGGCGTCGCCGAGACCCGCGGTGTCGACTGGATCGAGCTGATCATCCAGGTGGTGCTGGCCGCGGTCGGCGTGAGCCTGGTCGCCGGCCTCCGCGCCCGGCGCTGACGAACGACCTCGCCGATGGCCGGCCGCCGCGAGGCGGCCGGCCATTCGTGTCAGGAACGCGGGGACGACGACCGGGGGCGTACGCGGGGCAGGGCCGCAAGCGTGACCGATGCGAGCACGCAGACCGCCGCGGTCGCCAGGAAGGCGCTGCCGTAGCCGCCGCTCAGCGAGTGCAGGCCCGCGGCCGCCAGCGGCGCGGTGGCCTTGGCGACGGTCATGGGCACGACGAGGACGCCGGCAATCGTGGCGTAGCGGCGGGTGTCGTAGCGCTCGGCGAGCAGCAGCGGCTTGGCGATGCTGCCGACGCCGAAGCCGAGCCCGAAGGCGACCACCGCGACGACGGCGGCGATCGCGTCGCGGCCGGCCACGACGAGCGCGGCGACGGCGAGGGCCTGCAGGAGGAAGAGCGCGGCGACGACCGTGGTGGTCCGGTAGCGGCGTTGCAGGCCGGTGGTGAGCAGACGGCCGGTGACGGACAGGACGCCGAACAGCCCCGCCACGGAGGCGGCGTACGCCGGCGGGTGACCCCACGCGATGAGCGCCGCGACGAGGTGCACGCCGACGGCGGCGATGGCGGCGGTGTGGGCTGTGAAGCCGACCGCGAGAAGCCAGAAGCCGCGGTCGGCAAGGACGGCCCGTACGCCGTCCCCCGCCGCGGCCGGCGGCGCAGCAGCGCGGGGAGCGCGCCGCAGGACCGCCGCGTGCAGCGGGACCGCGACCACGGCGTGGACGGCGGCCAGCACGAGCAGCGCGGTGCGCCAGCCGTGGCGGTCGACCAGCCAGCCGGTCAGCGGCAGGAAGATCGTGCCGGCGAACCCGGCCACGACGGTCAGCGCCAGCAGGGCCGACGACCGCCGGCGCGGGGAGTGCCACGCGATGATCACGGCGAAGGCGGCCTCGTACAGGCAGGTGGCCGACGCGACGCCGATGCCGGCCTGCACGGCGTACAGCTGCCCGAGGCTCTGGACCTGCGACCACGCGGCCAGCAGCAGGGCGCCGGCCACGGAACCGGCCGTCATCAGCGCCCGGCCGCCGTGCCGGTCGAGCCATCGGCCGACGGGCACGGCCAGCACGGCGGAGGCGAGCACCGAGACGGTGAAGCTGCCGGTGACCGCGGTCGTGGAGGCGCCGAGGTCGGCGGCCAGCGGGACGAGGAAGACCGCGAACGCGTAGTAGAGCGTGCCGTAGCCGACGGTCTGGGTGACCGCGAGCGCGGCGACGATCGCCCTGGCGCGCGGGGAGTCGACGGCAGGGACCACCGGTCAGCTGCAGCAGCCGCCGGACTCGGACGGCACCGTGATCAGGGTGAGCGGCGTACGGAGAAGGCCGCCCTCGACGCCGGTCGCCAGTCCACGCTGGACAGGCTCGGCCGCTGCCGGGGTGCCGCAGCAGCCACCGGAGGCGCCGTCGATGCTGTCGGCGTCGAGCGGGACGTTGCTCGAGCAGACGCCGGTCTCGGGCAGGTCCAGCCGGACGTCGCGGGCGGCCTCCCAGTCGCCGGCGAGGGCCGCGACGACCGAGCGGGCCTGCTCGTAGCCGGTGGCCATGAGGAACGTGGGAGCACGGCCGTACGACTTGGAGCCGATCGCGAAGTAGCCGGGCTCGGGATGCGCGAGCTGGTCGGCGCCGTGCGGCGGGACGGTGCCGCAGGAGTGCTCGTTGGGGTCGATCAGCGGCGCGAGCTCCCGGGTGGAGCCCAGGATCGGGTCGAGGTCGAGGCGCAGTTCCGCCGTGATGGTGTGGTCGGGGCGGAAGCCGGTGGCCGACACGATCCGGTCGACCGTGACGGTGCGGGTGCCGTCGGAGACCTCGACGCCGTCCGCGCCCGCCCTCACCGTCCGGACGCCGAATCCGGGGAGCAGCGTGATGGCGCCGGACTCGACGTGCTCGCGCAGCCGGGTGCCGAGCGCGCCGCGGGCGGGCAACGCGTCGGCGGTCCCGCCGCCGTAGGTGCGCGCGGGCGAGGCGGCGCGGATGGCCCACGTGACGGTGGTGCCGGGCAGCTCGGTGAGCGACAGCAGCGTGTTGGCCGCGGAGTGGCCGGCGCCGACGACCAGGACACGGCGGCCGGCGAAGCGCTCGCGGTCGCGGCCCAGGACGTCCGGGAGGGCGCTCTCGACGTACGCCGAAGCCTCGACCTCACCGTGCGCGGGGATGCCGGAGGCGCCGAGCACGTTCGGCGTGTCCCACGTGCCGGAGGCGTCGATGACCGCCCGCGCGAGCACCTCCTCGCCGTTGCCGAGGCGGATCAGGTACGGCGTCCCGGCGCGGCCTGCGCTGCGGAGGCGGTCGAGGCCGAGCCGGGTGATCGCGGCGACGCGCGCGCCGTAGCGCACGTGCGGCTTCAGGGCGGGCAGGTCGGCGAGCGGCTGCAGGTAGTCGGCGGCGAGCTGGGCGCCGGTGGGCAGCTTGTCGTCGTCGGGGCGCACCCAGCCGGCGTCGGCGAGCAGGCGCGCGGCCGCGGCGTCGACGTCGTAGCGCCACGGCGAGAACAACCGCACGTGACCCCACCGCCGGACGGCCGCGGCGGGCTCGTCGCCGGCCTCGAGCACGGTGAACGGCAGGCCGCGCTCGGCGAGGTGGGCGGCGGCGGCCAGGCCGACCGGACCGGCGCCGATGACGGCCACGGGCAGGGTGTCGAGCTCGGATGTCATGGGTGGCTCCCATTCCCTCGTTACGGCTTCGATCTCTGTCGAACTTGACGTTTGTCGAATCCGAGACTTGCACGCGGTTTCGACATCTGTCAACCTCGAAGCATGTCGAAATCAGGTCAGCCGCTCGCCGTCATCGACGTGAACGCCGCGGGATGCTGCGCGCCCCTGGCGGAGAGCCGGATCCCGTCCGAGGCGGCCGGCACGCTGGCGCAGGCGTTCAAGGCGCTGGGCGACCCCATCCGCCTGCAGCTGATGTCGATGATCGCGTCGGCGCCCGGCGGCGAGATCTGCGTCTGCGACCTGACGCCAGCGTTCGAGATCTCCGGGCCGACCATCTCGCACCACCTCAAGGTGCTCAAGGAGTCCGGCCTGGTCACCGCCGAGCGCCGGGCCAGCTGGGTCTACTACCGCGCCCGCCCGGCGCTCCTGCGCCAACTGTCCGCGCTGCTCGACGTCGACGACTGACGCGCGCGCCCGACCCGACCCGGCCCGCCCGCCCGCCCGACAGTTCAAGGATCTCCGTTCCATGACCCACACCACGTCCGCCGGCACCGCGCCGGCGGTGGCCGGGCGCCTGTCGCGCCTCGACCGGTTCCTGCCGCTCTGGATCCTGCTCGCCATGGCCGCCGGACTGCTGCTCGGCCGCGCCGTGCCCGGTCTCGGCAGCGCCCTCGAGGCCATCGAGATCGGCGGCATCTCGCTGCCGATCGCCCTCGGCCTGCTGATCATGATGTATCCGGTGCTGGCCAAGGTCCGCTACGACCGGCTCGGCGCCGTCACCGGGGACCGGCGGCTGCTGCTGTCGTCACTGCTGCTGAACTGGATCGCCGGGCCGGCACTCATGTTCGCGCGCCCGGCTGGAGGTCTCCGGCTGGGACATCGCCCGCAACGTGCTGGTCTTCCTGGGCGTCCCGCTGCTCGCCGGCTTCCTCACCCGCCGCCTCGGCGAGAAGGCCAACGGCCGCACCTGGTACGAGGGAAGGTTCCTGCCGCGGATCGGGCCGACCGCGCTGTACGGGCTGCTGTTCACGATCGTCGTCCTGTTCGCGTTGCAGGGTGACGCGATCACCTCCCGGCCGTGGGACGTGGCGCTGATCGCGGTGCCGCTGCTCGCCTATTTCGCGATCATGTGGGGCGGCTCGTACGCCCTCGGCCGGGCGATCGGCCTGACCTACGAGCGCACCACCACGCTCGCGTTCACCGCCGCCGGCAACAACTTCGAGCTCGCCATCGCGGTGGCGATCGGCACCTTCGGCGTCACCAGCGGGCAGGCCCTGGCCGGCGTCGTCGGCCCGCTGATCGAGGTGCCGGTGCTCGTGGCCCTGGTCTATGTGAGCCTGGCCGTACGCCGCCGGTTCTTCACCCACCCCGCCGTCTGACCCCGCTACCGGAGGCACCTCGTATGTCCGAAAAGCCCAGCGTCCTGTTCGTCTGCGTCCACAACGCCGGCCGCTCGCAGATGGCCGCCGGCTGGCTGCGCCACCTCGCGGGCGACGCCGTGGAGGTCCGCTCCGCCGGCTCCGCCCCCGCCGACACGATCAACCCGGCCGCCGTCGAGGCCATGCGCGAGGTGGGCATCGACATCACCGACCAGAGCCCGAAGATCCTCGAGTACGACACCGTGCAATCCTCCGACGTCATCGTCACCATGGGCTGCGGCGACGCGTGCCCGTACTTCCCGGGCAAGCGCTACGAGGACTGGAAGCTCGAGGACCCGGCCGGCCAGGGCGTCGAGGCGGTCCGCCCGATCCGCGACGAGATCCGGGCCCGCATCGAGGCGCTGCTCGCCGACCTGCTGCCGGCCGCCTGAACCCCTCGGCCGATCAGGCGTGCGGGCGGTCCGCGATCAGCGCGGTGAGGGCGGCCGTACGCTCCGGAGTCCAGCCGTCCGGCGGCGCGATCCGGGACCAGGCCGTGACGGGAGCGGCGCCGAACCGGTGACCGTGACCGGCCGGCACGTTGTTGGAGATCGCCATGTCGGCGCTCACCTGGGCCCACGTGATCAGCGGATACCACTGCACGGCGGGCAGCACGTCGTCGCCGCGCCTCTCCTCGAGCCAGTCGGGCCGGCTGACCGCGAGCCGCGGCGACCACCACGTGATCGGGTCCGAGGGGTGCTGCAGGTAGATGACCTTGGGCTGGCCCCACGGCGCGGGCGGCTGGGCGAGGTCGGCGACCGGGTCGGCGGCGAAGCGGACGGTCTCACCCCGTTCGAACTGCGGCAGCACCTCGAGCGTGCCGGCGTCGCGGTCCCTGACGAACTGCCGCCACAGCTCGTTGCTGTTCGGCGGGCCGGCCAGGAGCATCCCGTCGACGCGCGAGCGGATGTCGCCGCTGCCGCTGAACGCCGCCTCCGAGCCGAACGAGCCGAGGCTCTCGCCGAACACCAGCAGCTTGGGGCGGTTCTCGACCGGCAGCCGCGACCACATGCCGTACACCTCGTCGACGAGCGCCCGCCCCGCCGCCCGCGCCCGTTCCTGGTCGACCAGGAACGAGATCACGCTGGGCAGGTAGGAGTACTGCATGGACACCAGCGCGGTGTCGCCGTTGTACATGTACTCCAGCGGGTCGACGGCGTCCGCGTTCACCCAGCCGGTGCCCGTCGTGGTCACCAGGCACAGCACCTCGCGGGAGAACGCTCCGGTGCGCACCAGCTCGCGGACGGCCAGCTCCGCGCGCTCCCGCGGGGTCGGCGCGGCGTCCAGACCGGCGTACACCCGGATCGGCTCCATCGGCGCGCGGCCGGAGAACGCCCGCAGCTCCGCCTCGTCGGGGCCGCTGCCGATGAACTTCCGGCCCTGGTTGCCCAGCGACGCCCAGCTCATCAGCGAGCCCGGACCACCCGAACGGTACTTCGACTGCGGCTCGGCCACGCCCGGCTGCGTCTCGGAGTTGACCGTCGCGAAGGCGCCGTCGGCGAGGCGGAACATCCCGCCCACCAACACGCCGTTGGTGAACAGGTAGAGCACCGCGGCCACGAGCGCGACGCTCAGCGCGCGGGCCGCGGAGGGCGAGACCACCCGGCTGAGCAGGCCGCGCAGTGCGCGGTAGCCGCGGCGCACCAGCCGCGCCACGGCGATCAGCGCGACGAACAGCACCGCCGCGAGCAGCAGGGCCGGCAGGTACTGCACGCGCGGCGGCGGGTCCAGGCTCATGAGCCTGTGGATCTGCCGCTGCCAGCCCGCGCCCAGCCACCAGAACAGCAGGATCAGCACGGCTGCGACGCCACCCAGCACCCGCCACGCGAGGCGGCTCGCGCCGGGCCACGGCGGACGGCCGAGGACCCAGCGCGCCACCCAGCCCCCGAACTCCGCGACGCCGTACCCGATCGCGGCGAGCGCCCCGCTGATCAGCCCTTGGAAGAGCCAGCCGCGGGGCAGCAGCGACGGCGTGAGCGAGACGCAGAGGAACAGCAGCGCGCCGCTGAGCCCCACGAAGGTGTAGTGCAGGCGCGGGACTGCGACCCGGGACGTCGTGACCACGGCGCGCTCCTTCCCCTGTGGAGGGTCGGCGCGTGACCACGCCGCCTCACCCGCTGCGGATGACTAGGCTGCGGAAGGTGCACAGCGAGCAATGGCGGCGTCTGATCCACGACCGGCTGCACGAGGCGATCACGGTGCTGAGCGGCGTTTCCGGCGTACGGGGCTTTCTGGTCGCCGGCAGCCTGGGCCGGAACGAGCCGTGGCCGATGTCCGACATAGATTTGCTGCCAGTGTACGACGATCCGGCCGCGGCGGACGAGGTCGAGCGCGGCCAAGCGGAGCTGGTCGACTGGTGGGCCGCCTCCGGACGGGCGCAGACCCTCGACCTCGGCTGGCTCGCGTTCACCACCGACGAGATCCGCGCGGTGACTGCCGCGGGACCGTCGGCGCTCGCCACGACCATCACCGTCGACCGCCGCTGGTTCCACGGCATCGACAAGGCGTACGGCGGCCGTCCGTCCGACCCCGCCGACGAGCTCGTGGCCGGGTTCGCCTCCTGGATCACCGACGTACGGTTCCACCCCGCCGTCGTGCAGGCGCGGATCGCGGAGTGGCGCCGCCAGGCCCGGGCGGCCGCCGAGCTCGCGGCGCATCCGGACCCGGCGACCGCCACGCGGCACCTGCGCGAGTCCGCCCGCGCGCTGCGCATGGTGCTGCTCGAGACGTGGGGCGAACGGCTCGGCTCGCTGGGGCGCGAGTGGACACGGTTCGAGCGCATGGCCGACCGGCACGGCCACCGCGAGACGGCCGCACACGTCGCCCGGCTGGCCGGCGCCGGCACCCGGACGGCCGCCCACCGGGCCTCGCTGGCTCCGCTGTGGCTGCGGGAGCGCATCGCGTTGAGCCTGGCCGCCCGGCAGGCGGTCGGCGAGCGGGTCACCGAGGACCAGAACGCCCGCGACCAGCTCGCCGCGTTCACCGTGCTGATCCGCCGCCGCCCCGACCTGGACGGCTTGTGGACGGCCACCCCCGACCCGGACCTCGAGGCCCACCGGGAAGAGCTCGCCGCCCTGCTCGCATCGCTGTAGCAGTCCGGTTACGCACTGTGACTTTTGAGCCTGGCCGGGTGACAGCCGGTGAGCAGCGGGGCGGTGGGGTATAAGAATCGCGACGACGAACCCGACCGTGAGGGACTTACCGTGAGCGACGATCCGCTGTACTCGATGCTGGGCTTCACCGACTCGGAGTGGGGGCTGCTGGTCGGCCTGCCGCAGTCGGTGCTCACCGCCGCCAGCGCGGCCACGCCCGACAGCGCCCGCAAGACCCGGGCTGAGACCGCGGCCGGCCTCGACGTCATCTCCGACGCGCGGGCCTCGGCCAGCCGCCTGGTCACCGCGGTGGCCGGCGCCATCGTGTCGCGGGTGGGCGACCCCGACCTCGGCGAGGAGCCGCCGGTCATCGAGCCGAGCGACCCCATCGCGTACGCCCAGGACGTGCTCGGCCGCGCCGCCGAGGCCAACGCGCTGCTGGCCGCGAAGGCCGACCAGGCCGACGCCGAGACCTACAAGCACTGGCTCGTCGAGATCGCCGAGAGCGTCGTCGGCGCGGCCTCCACCGGCGGCGTGCTCGGCATCGGCGGCGAGGCCGTCACCGACAGCGAGCGCGCCTTCCGCGACGACCTCTCCAAGGCCCTCAACGACTGACGCGCGGGCGTGCCAGGGTCGGCCCGGCGGCAGCCCGGGGGCCGCCCCGGTCGGGCGCGGCCGCAGCGCCGGCTGGGCGCGGCCAAGCGCCGGCTGGGCGCGGCCAAGCGACGGCTGGGCGCGGCCAAGCGACGGCTGGGCGCGGCCAAGCGACGGCTGGGCGCGGCCGAGCGACGGCTGGGCGCGAGCAAGTCAGGCGGGCGGGCGGGTCAGCCGGGCGGGCGCCAGGCGAGCACCGGGTCCATCTGGCGCAGCACGAGGTTGGGCCCGAGCTTGCCGGCCAGCAGCATGCCGGTGTTGCGCAGCCGGGCGGCCGCGCCCGACAGCCCCGCCATCCTGCCGATGCGTCGCGAGGCGGCCGCCACGGCGGCCGTCCGCGGCACCCGCTCCGCCGAATAGGCCGCCAGCGCCCGCGACAGCGAGGAAGTGCCGTCCGGCGTTCGGACGTGGGCGGCCAGCACGACCGCGTCCTCGATCGCCTGGCACGCGCCCTGCCCCAGGTTGGGAGTCATCGCGTGGGCCGCGTCGCCCAGCAGGGCCACGCGTCCCTTGTGGAACGTCGGCGGCGCCGGGTCGAGGCAGCGGATGTCGGTGCGGATCACCGAGTCGGCGGCGGCGATCAGACCCGGGATCGGCGCGTGCCACCCGCCGAAGAGCCGCGCCAGCTCGGCCCGCTCATCGGCGGCGGACCCCTGCGGCGGAGCGGGCGCGGTGGCGTAGCAGTACACGCGGCCGTCACCCAGCCCCACGACGCCGAACACCTTGCCCTCGCCCCACGTCTCGGAGAGCACCAGTTCCCCCGGCGGCCGCGCGACGATGAAACGCCAGCTCGTCACCCCGGCGTAGATGGGCCCGGCCGTCTCGGGGAAGAGCTTCGCGCGTACGCCCGAACGCAGCCCATCGGCCGCAACCACCAGGTCGGCCGTGGTCGTCCCCTCGGAGGTGACCACCACACCGTCGGCCGAGACCTCCGACGCCGGCACGCCGAGGCGCAACGTCCCCGGCTGCAGCGCCTCGGCCAGCACCCGCACCAGCGCCGCTCGATGCACCACCACGGTCGGCTCACCGAACCGCGCCTCCGCGGCAGCCGCGTCCGTCCGCGAGATCCACCGCCCGTCCGGCCGCTGAATGCCCGCCGTGCCCTGCAGCGCCGCCAGCGCCCGCACCGGCTCACCCACGCCGAGCGAGTCGAGCGCCCGCACTGCATTGGGCGCCACTGCCAGCCCCGCGCCCACGTCCTCGAGGGCCTGCGCCCGCTCGACCACCGTCACCGCCCAGCCGCGCCGTTGCAGCGCGAGGGCCGCGGCCAGCCCGCCGATGCCCGCTCCGATCACCACCGCCTCTGCCATGGCCCGATCGTCGCACGCGGAAGGCCGCCCGAACGGCCCTGTGGACAACGGAACGTTCACTGGTGCGGGGCGCCTGGTCACCGAGCTTCGGCGCGGCCGCTGTCGCGGACCTCACCCCGCGCACATTTCGCTGGGCCCGAGCCGCCGACCGCTACGTGAGTTCGCCGACTGCGTCGTAAAGTCGCCTGTGGACGACACAGTGCGCCTGTGGAAAACGCCGGTCGACGGCGCGGCGCACCGTAGGGTGGGGGCCCCCGGGAGGGTGGGCTGTGCGAGGGGTGGGCCTGCGAAGGGCGGGCGGACACGGCAGGCCGGCGAAACGGCGGGCCGGCGACACAGCGGGCCGGCTCAAGCGGCGGACCGGCGGAGGCGGTGAACCGACCAGATGATCGTCGACGAATACGTGCGAGCCGCCCCGGCGCCGGCGCTGGCGGGGATGGTGGCATCCTACACGGGCTACCGTCAGCGTGGGGTGGCGCCGATGCGGCACCTCGGGCTGCCCTCCCCCCACCTGACGCTGATCCTCACGCTGGACGACCCGCTGGTCATGGCCGCGCACCCCGATCCGCGGCAACCGCCGGGCAGCTTCGACGCGCTGGTGGGTGGGCTGCACACGCGCCCGGCCGTGATCACGCACGACGGGCGGCAGTCGGGGGTTCAGGTGGCGTTGTGGCCGCTGGGGTGCCGGGCGCTGCTGGGGATGCCGGCGGGTGAGCTCGCGGGCCTCGACGTGGACGCGGCCGAGGTGCTGGGCGTGCGGGCCGTCGCGGCGATCCGGGAACGGCTGGTGGGCGCGCCGGACTGGCCGAGCCGCTTCGCCGTGCTCGACGAGGAGTTCCGGAGCAGGCTCACGCCGGCGAGGGGCAGACCCGAGGTGGCGTACGCGTGGGAACGGGTCCTGCGGGGTGCGCCGATCGCGAGCGTGGCGGCCGAGGTGGGGTGGAGCGACCGCCACCTGACCGACCGGTTCCGGGCCGAGACGGGGTTGCGGCCCAAGCAGGCGGCGCGTGTGGCCCGCTTCGACCGGGCGCGGCGGGCGCTGCGGCCGGGGCAGCCGATCGGCGACGTGGCGGCGGCGCACGGGTTCGCCGACCAGTCGCACTTCGTTCGCGAGTTCCGGGCGCTGGCGGGGTGCACGCCGTCGCAGTGGCTGGCCGCGGAGTTCGGTTTCGTTCAAGCGCTGCAGTCCGTGGGCGCCGAGAATCTACAGGCATGACTGACGCGAGGACTCCGCCACCGCAGGTGTGGCCCACGCTGGTGGCCACCGACGCCCGCGCCCTGATCCGGTTCCTGGTCGACGCGTTCGGCTTCGAGGAGGTCGTCGTGCACGGCGACGGCGACCGGGTCGACCACGCGGAGCTGGCCTGGCCGCCCGGCGGCGGCATCATGCTGGGCTCGGCGCGCAACCGGCCGGACGACCCGTGGCCGCTGAAGCCGGGCACGTTCGGGGCGTACGTGGTGGCCGACGACATCGACGCTCTGCACGAGCGCGCGGCAAAGGCGGGCGCCGAGATCCTGCAGGCGCCGTACGACACCGACTACGGCTCCCGCGACTTCCGGGCCCGCGACCCGGAGGGCAACCTCTGGTCGTTCGGCACCTACCGGGGCGAGCCGCTGCCCTGACGGCGGGTCAGACGCGGAACTGGCCGACCAGCGCGCTGAGGTCGTTGCTCAGGTCGGACAGCTTCTGCGTGGCCGCCTTGATGTCGAGCACGCCGTCGCTCGTGCTGGTGGCCTCGGCGGAGATGACGGCGATGGTCTCCGCGATGTCGGCGGAGCGGACGGCGGAGCCGGCGACCGTACGGCTCATCTCGTCGGTCGTGGCGGTCTGCTGCTCGGCGGCCGCGGCGATCGTGTGCTGGAAGTCGCCCAGCCGGCCGGTGATCTGCACGATCTGGTCGACGGCCGCGGCGGCCAGGGCGGTGTCCTGCTGGATGCTGTGCACCATCGTCGTGACGTTCTCGGTGGCGCTCTCCGCCTCCTGGGCCAGGTTCTTGACCTCGCCGGCGACGACCGCGAACCCCTTGCCGGTCTCGCCGGCCCGGGCCGCCTCGATCGTGGCGTTGAGCGCGAGCAGGTTGGTCTGCTGGGCGATCGCGGTGATGGCCTTGACCACGTCGCCGATCTGCCGGCCCGCCTCGCCGAGCCGGCCGATGACCTCCTGGGTGCGGCGGGCCGCCTCGACGCTCTCCCGGCAGACGCCGGCCGCGTCGGCGGAGGTGGCGGCGATCCGCTGGATCGAGTCGCTCATGGTCCTGGTCCCGGCCTCGACGGTACGCACGGCGCCGAGCACCTCGTCGGCGGCGAGCACCACGTCGCGGGACTGCAGCGACGTCTTCTTCGCGTCGACCAGGATCTGGATCGCCGACTTGGTCAGGGTCTCGCTGGCGTGCGCGACGGTCGCGGCCGAGGCGCCGATCTCCCGCACGGTGGCGGCGATCTTCCCGACGAAGGTGTTGAACGAGCGGCTGACCTTGGTGAGCTCGTCGTCCCCGGTGGTCTCCAGCCGGCGGGTCAGGTCGCCGTCGCCCTCGGCGATGTCGGCGAGCCGGTCGCCGAGCGCGGTCAGCGGCCGGATGATCGAGTAGGCGAGCGTGACCGCCAGCACGACCGAGAGGACCAGCACCGAGACGCCCACGCCGGTGGCGACGCGGCTCGTGGTGGCCGCCGTCGACTGCGCCCGGTGATGGGCTGCCGCCTCCTTGGTCCGGGCGCTGTCCAGCAGGCTGTCGACCCCGCCGCGGATCTCCGCGTACACGTCGAGCCCCTCGCCGACCACGAGGGCGTTGGCGAGCTCGGTCTGCGCGGGCTCGTTCGCCCGGTACGCCGCGATGACCCGGTCGTCCATCTGCTCGAAGGCGGTGAGGCCCCGCCGGATGGTCGCCACGTCGGTGGTCTCCGCGGTGGTCAGCGGCAGCACCGCCAGCGCCTCCAGCTCGTGCCGGAAGCTCTTCATCGCGGCCAGGAACGCGGCGCGCGAGTCGGCGGTGTCCGCGGTGGCGTCGCGCGCCCCGCGGACGATGTCGAAGGCGTACCCGGCCTGCCACCCGCTCACGTCGGTGACCCGGAACTTGAGCTGCTGCGCGGCGTCGAGCTGGGCCTGCGTGCGCACCAGCTCCTCGGCGGTGACCCGGGTGCCGTTCGCCGACCAGAGCGCGGCCGCCCCGACGGCGACCACGCACGCGGACAACAGCAGGAAGCCGACCACCAACCGGGTCGTCACCCGCACCCGCCGAAGCACGATCACGTCGACCCTCCGACCACGGAGCCACCCCGTACCGATGCCAGGCTAACCGGCAATTCGCCCGGAAGGTCCCGTATGCGGGAGACGCCTGATCAGCTCTGCAGCAGTCCGCGCTCGAAGGCCACGGCGACGGCCGCCGCGCGGTCGCGGACGCCGAGCTTGGCGTACGCGTGCAGCAGGTGCGTCTTGACCGTGGCCTCGCTGATGAACAGGCGGCCCGCGGCCTCCTTGTTCGAGTGACCCCGCGCGATCAGGGCGAGCACCTCGAGCTCGCGCTGGCTCAGCGGCTCCCTGGCGGGCGAGCGCAGGTTGCCCATCAGCCGTCCGGCGACCGCCGGGGAGAGCACCGACTCGCCCCGGTGCGCCGCCTCGACCGCCCGGAACAGCTCGTCGCGCGAGGCGTCCTTGAGCAGGTAACCGGTGGCGCCGGCCTTGATGGCGGGCAGCACGTCGGCGTCGGTGTCGTACGTGGTGAGCACCAGCACGCGCGCCCGGACGCCCTGCGACCGCAGCTCCTTGATCGCCGTCACGCCGTCCATGCCCGGCATGCGCAGGTCCATCAGCACGACGTCGGGGTCCGTCGCCCGCGCCACCGCGAGCGCCTCGGCGCCGTCGCCCGCCTCGCCCAGCACCTCGAAGCGCTCGTCGCCGGCGAACATGCCGCGCAGCCCGTCGCGCACCACCGGGTGGTCGTCGACCAGGAGCAGGCGGATCATGCGGCGGCCCCGACCGCGATCGCGGGCACGCAGGCGGACAGCGCGGTGCCGGCGCCGGGCTCGGACTCGACCTCGAGGCTGCCGGCGATGCGGGCCAGCCGGTCGCGCATCGCGGCCAGCCCGTAGCCGCCCTCGTCGCCGACGACCGGCGTCAGCGAGGGGTCGAAGCCGGCGCCGTCGTCGCGCACGTCGAGCGTCACCACGTCCTCCATGTAGGACAGCGTCAGCGTGACCCGGCCCGCGGCGGCGTGCCGCGCCACGTTGGCGAGGGCTTCCTGGGCCGTACGCAGCAGGGCCGCCTCGATCTCGGGCAGCAGCGCCCGGCGGGTTCCGGTCGTGACGAGCTCGGCGGTCACCTCGTGCACCTGCGACCAGTCGCGCACGAGGTCGCCGATCGCCTCGGGCAGCCCGGCGCCGTCCAGCGTCTGCGGCCGCAGCGCCTGCACCGAGCGGCGCGCCTCGGTGAGGCTGTCGCGGGCCAGCCGCTTGGCGTTGCCCAGGTGCCGCTGCCGGTCGGCGGGCCGCGCGGCTGCGGCGTCGGCGGCCTCGAGCTGCGTCACGATGCCGGTGAGCCCCTGCGCGAGCACGTCGTGGATCTCGCCGGCCATGCGCTGCCGCTCGTCGAGCACGCCGGCCTCGCGGGCCTGGGCGAGCAGCTGGGCGTGCAGGCCGGCGTTCTCCTTGAGGGCCGCGGCCAGCCTGGTGTTCGCCTCGGCCAGGTCGTGGATCATGCGGGCTCGCTTCTCCGACTGCTCGTGGGTCCAGCCGGTCACCCAGATCATCACGTTGGCGACGCCGATGTTGATCGCCAGCACCACGAGGAAGGCCGGGATCACCCCCGGGTCGGCCAGGTTTCCGAAGCCGCCGAGCTGTGAGACGGCCGAGGCGCCGGCGATCAGCGTGCCGCCGGCGATCAGCCGCCAGCTCCGCAGCCCACCGGTCAGCAGGTAGCCGCTCCAGGCGAAGAAGCCGAACAGCGGGCTCGCCCACACGAGCAGATAGATCAGCGCCGCCAGCCCGGTGAAGAAGACGATCATCTTGCGCTCGTCGGACTCCCACTGCGGGTGCAGGGTGATCCACCAGAGCAGCCATCCCGCGGTGACGGCCACGAGGACGCCGACGACCGGCCACGGCTGATGCGGAACGCCCACCGTGGCGCCGGCCAGCAGCAGCACGAGCGAGCTGCCCAGTGCGATGTAGGGCAACCGCGCCATGATCCGATCCACTCGGCGCGCCGTCTCGGTCATCTCACTCCCCCGATCAGGACCAGCGGAACAGCCGGACCGCAGCGGCCCCGAAAACAACCAGGTATCCCACCAGAACCGTAGCGGAGAGCAGGTTGGGCCAGCCGCCCGTCATGGCGTCGCTGAGCGCCCGCTCTCCCGCGCCCAGCGGCGTGAAGTCGGCGATCCGCTGCAGGATCCCCGGCATGACTTCGCGAGGCGTCCACAGCCCGGCGAAGAACATCAGCGGGAAGAACAGGATCGTGCCGACCGAGTTGCCGGCCTTGCCGGTGGGCACCACGGCCGCGACGAGGATGCCGATGGCGAGCGCTCCGGCCGCCGTCAGCAGGAAGGCGAGCACGAAGCCGGCGAAGTTCTCGGCCAGGCGCACGTCGAAGGCCAGGCGGCCGACCGCGAGCACCAGCGCGGTCGAGACGATCGCGGCGATCCCGTTCATCGCCAGCTGCGCGCCGAGCATCTTCAGCGGCGACACCGGGGTGGTGGCGAGCCGGCGCAGCACGCCGCGCTCGCGGTAGGTGGCGAGCACCGCGGGGGCGACCTGGATGGCGACCATGGCCAGCGTCAGCACGACGGCGATGCCGACGTACAGGTCGATCACCCGGGCGCCGCCGAGGTCGTCGGAGGGCTCGCGGAACGACGGGATGCTGCCGAGGATGACCACGAGCACGGTCGGGAACAGCAGCACGAAGAAGGCGCCTACGGGCTCGCGCAGGAACAGCTTGATCTCGGTCAGGGTGAGCTTGGTGAACACGCGCATCGGGTTACTCCTTCTCCGACCGGCCGGTCAGTTGCACGAACGCGTCGTCCAGGCTGGCCTGCTCGATCCGCAGGTCGGCGGCGACGATCTGGTTGACGGCGAGCACCGAGGTGACCGCGTGCAGCAGGTTGCCGGTGCCGGTGACCTCGAGCTGCGCGCCGTGCCGGCGTACCTGGAGCACCTCCGGCAGCGCGGTCAGCAGCGCGTCGTCGACCGGCACGGACGGCCGGAAGCGCAGCCGCTGCTCGGTGGCGAGCCCGGCGACCAGCCCGGCCGGGGTGTCGAGCGCGACGACGGTGCCGTGGTCGATCACGGCGATCCGGTCGCAGAGCCGCTCGGCCTCCTCCATGAAGTGGGTGACCAGCACGATCGTCACGCCGCTGTCGCGCACCGACTCGATCAGGTCCCAGGTGTCGCGGCGGGCCTGCGGGTCGAGCCCGGTGGTGAGCTCGTCGAGGATGGCGATCTGCGGGCCGCCCACGAGCGCCAGCGCGATCGAGAGCCGCTGTTTCTGACCCCCGGAGAGCTTCCCGTACGCGGTGGTCAGCTTCTCGCCGAGGCCGAGCTCGCGGGTCAGCGCGCGCCAGTCGGCCGGCTCGGGATAGAAGGCGGCGTAGAGCTCGAGCGCCTCACGGACGGTGAGCTTGTCGGGGAGCTGGCTCTCCTGAAGCTGCACGCCGACGTCGCGGCGCAGCGAGCGGTCGTGCGGCGGCCGGCCGAGCACGCGGATCGTGCCGCCGTCGGGCTCGCGCAGGCCGCAGATGCTCTCGACCGTGGTGGTCTTGCCGGCGCCGTTCGGCCCGAGGATCCCGAAGATCTCGCCGGGCTCCACCGAGAACGAGACGTCCCGTACGGCGAGGGTGTCGCCGTACGCCTTTCGCAGGTTCTGGACCTCGATGACTGTCATGCACCCAGCGTCACATCGACGCCCGGGTGCCCGAATCGATCAGCTCGCTCGTCGGTGGGTCAACCGGTTGGTGGATGCGGGCCTACGCCGCCGCCTCGGTGCTGGTGGTCTTGCGCAGCCCGGTGACCGCCGAGTAGACCGAGCCGACCTGGGCGGCAACCCGCTTCCAGGAGTACGCCTGCCGCGCCCGGTCGAGCGCCGCCGTGGCGTACGCGAAGCGCCGGACCTTGTCGTTGACCAGCCGCCGCAGCGCGCCGCCCAGGGCCCGCGGGTCCCGCGCCGGCACCAGGTCGCCGGTGAGGCCGTCGACCACAGTCTCGGTGAGGCCGCCCACTGCCGTGCCGATCACCGGGACGCCGCAGGCCATCGCCTCGAGCTCGGGCGAGTCGAACTGCTCCTGCCAGGGCGCCGCCACCAGCAGGTCGGCGGAGCGGTACCAGCTGGGCATGTCGCGGGCGGGCACCGATCCGACCAGCCGCAGCCGGTCGGCGACCTGGAGCCGCTCGGCGAGCGCGCGCAGCTTGCGGGCGCCCGGGTCGGCGGGCAGCTGGTCGGCCGACGGGCCGCCGATGACGACCACCTCGGCGGACGGCACGTAGCGCATGGCCTGGATGACGTCGCCGAAGCCCTTGTGCTCGACGAGCCGGCCCACCGACAGGATCCGCGGCCGCTCGGGGTCGCGCTCGACGGCCGGGCCCTCGGGGCTGAACCGGACGCTGTCGACACCCGAGGGCACGACGGTCAGCCGGGCCCGGGGCACGCCGATGCGGACCAGGCCCTGCATCTCGTCCTGCGACTGGGCGACCACCCGGTCGACGGCCCGGCCCAGCGCGCGCTCGTAGCCGGTGCGCGAGGGGCCGCCGTTGCTCGCCTGGAACTCGCCGAGCTCGTGGAACGACTGCACGACGGGGATGCCGACCTGGCGGGCGGCGGTGACCGCGGCCAGGCCGCTGGTCCAGAAGTGCGCGTGCACGACGTCGGGCACCCAGTCGCCCTGGCGCCAGCTCTGCTCGAGCCCGCGGGCGAACTCGCCCATGTGCGGCAGCAGCAGGTCGGGCGGCAGGAAGTGCTGGGGCCCGGCGGGCACGTGGACGACGCGGATGCCGCCCGGCGTGGTGACGACCTCGGCCACGGCCGGGTCGTCGCGGCGGGTGTAGACGCAGACCTCGTGCCCGAGCTCGGCCAGGGCCGCGGAGAGGTCGGCGACGTGGGTGTGCTGGCCGCCGTCACCCAGAGGGCTGGCGTGCTCGGAAATCATGGCAATGCGCACGTGGTCCTCCGTCTGGCTCCGCTACGCGGTGGCTGATGCCCGACTGCCGGATCCGTAAACCTGCACCTGTCTGTTACGCCCGGCTCTCGACAGGGTATGTCCAGGTCGTGGCTACCGTGCAGCGTACCGTTCAGGCTCCGCCCGACCAGGTGTTCGCCGTGCTCGCCGACGGCTGGACGTACAGCGACTGGGTGGTGGGCACCGCCCACATCCGCGACGTCGACGCGAACTGGCCGGAGGTCGGCTCGGAGCTCCACCACAAGGCCGGTCCGTGGCCGTTCTCACTCCACGACTCGTCGACCGTGCTGATCATGGAGCCGAGCCGCCGCCTGCGCCTGCGCGCCGGGCTGTGGCCGCTCGGCGAGGCGATCGTCGACGTCAAGCTCGAGCCGGCCGGCGCCTCCGCCACCCGGGTCACCATGCACGAGCAGTTCGAGCGCGGCCCGCTCCTGGCCGCCCGCAACAAGATCAACGATCTCGTGCTGCACCAGCGCAACGTCGAGGCGCTGCGCCGGCTGGCCGACATCGCCGAGCACAAGTACGCGTACTCGTCGCAGTAGCGGGCGGCGCCCGCCGGGCTCAGCCGTAGACGACCCGGTGGCCCGCGTTGATGAGCGCCCGGTAGGCGCCCCCCACCAGCGCCCGGTCGCGGGCCAGCGCGGCGCGGGCGGCGTTGCTGCCGGGTGCTCCGTGCACGCCGCCGCCCGGGTGGGCCGACGAGCTGGCCAGGAACAGCCGGTCGACCGGGGTGTCCGGGCGGCCCAGGCTCGGCACCGGGCGCAGGAACAGCTGCTGGTAGGCGGCCGCCGTGCCGCCGCCCAGCGCGCCGCCGACCAGCGACGGGTTCTCGTGCTGCATGTCGGCCGGGGAGAACACGTTGCGGCCCACGACCTCCTGCTTGAAGCCGGGGGCGTGCTCCTCGATCACCGACTCCATCCGCTCGACGTGCGCGGCGATCTCGTCGTCCTCCCAGTGCTCGCGGTGCGGCAGGTGGGTGTACGCCCACAGCGACTCGGTGCCCTCGGGCGAGTGCGCGGGGTCGGCGGTGGTCATCTGGCCCAGCAGCAGGAACGGGTGCGGCGGCACCTCGTCGGTGGCCAGGTGCGCGGAGTACTTGGTGAGCCCGTTGAGGTCGGCACCCAGGTGCACCGTGCCCGCGCCGGCGGCGGCCGGGTTCTTCCACGGCAGCTTCGTGCGCACGGCCCAGTCGACCTTGACCGTGGCGCCGTCCCAGCGGAAGTGGTCGAGGTCCTCGACCAGCCGCGACGGCAGCCAGCGCGGGCCCACCAGGTCGAGGTAGAGCGCCGGGGCGGGCACGTCGGCGACCACGGCGCGGTACGCCCGGTACGTCTCGTCGGGGGTCCGCACGCCCATGGCCCGGCCGCGGGCGATCAGCACCTGGGTGGCCGGGGCGTTGTAGACGATCCGGCCGCCGCGCTGCTCGAGCCGGGAGACGAGCGCGTCGGTGATGCGCTGGGCGCCCCCGACGGGCACCGGCCAGCCGTACTGCTGGCCCAGCATCGCCAGCAGCCACCCGTACACCCCGCCGCCGGCCTCCTCGGGCGACAGGTCGGTGTGCAGCGCGCAGCCGGCCAGCAGCATGGGCGCGCCCTCGCCGCGGAACATCTCGGTGCCCAGCTCGCGCACCGACAGCAGCAGCCGCCGGGCCAGCCGGATCGAGCCGGGGCCGCGCAGCCGGCGGGCCACGTCGAGCCCGGAGCGCACCGGCGGGAACGGCCGCAGGATCGTGTCGAGCATGCTGCCCGAGACGGTGCGCCACTCCGCGTACATCGACTTCCAGCGGTCGCCGTCACCGTCGGCGAAGCGCTCCACCGACTCCATCGTGCGGGCCAGGTCGCGGCTGAGCGTGGCCGCCCGGCCGTCGGGCAGCAGGTGGGTCAGCACCTCCGGCGCGTGGGTCCAGCGCAGGCCGTGCTCGTCGAGCGCGAGGTCCTTGAGGATCGGTGAGGCGTACCCGAGCGGATAGAACGAGCTGAACAGGTCGCTGAGATAGCCGGGCGCGGTCACGTAGCCCGACCGGACCGCGCCGCCCGGATGCGGCGTCGCCTCCAGCACCACGACCGACCAGCCGGCGTCGGCCAGCATATTTGCCGCCACCAGGCCGTTGTGCCCGGCGCCCACCACGATCGCGTCCGCGCTGTCCATGCCCACCCCCTGCGTTTGCCGCCATCGGTGCCCGGGTAGCTGCCGTCAAAACATCTTCAGGAGGCGGCATGAGCACCGAGCCGACCGCCGACCGCGAGTCCGAGGCCCACGCCGACGACGTTACGCCTCGGCCGCTGCCTCGCAAGATTCGCCAGCTTCGCTGGCGCAGCTGGCGCTCGGTGCTGTGGCGCAGTGTCGTGGGCTACATCGAGGACGACTGCTCCGACTTCGCCGCCGCGATGACCTACCAGACGTTCACCGCGCTGATCCCGTCGCTGGTCGTGATCGTAGCGCTGATCAACCTGGTCACCGACGGCTCCACGGTGCTGACGGCCACCGTCGGCATCCTGCGCGACCTGGGCATCGGCTCGGTGGTCGGCAACCAGGACCTGCTGTCGGTCATCCAGGCCCTGCTCGTGCACCAGAACTCGGCCAAGGTGCTGTTCGGCTTCGGCCTGCTGCTCGCGCTCTGGTCGGCCTCGGGCTACGTGTCCACGTTCACCCGGGCGTCCAACCGCATCTACGGCGTGCGGGAGGGCCGGGCGTGGTGGAAGCTCCAGATGCTGGAGATCGCGCTCGCCGCGGTGGCGCTGGTGCTGCTCGCCGCGATCGGCGCGGGCCTGGTGATCAGCGGCCCGCTGGTCGACGCGGTCGGCGACGCGCTGGGCGCCGGCGACACCGTCCGCCGGCTGTGGTCGGTCGGGCGCTGGCCGGTGCTGGTGGCGGCGGCCACGCTCGTGCTGTCGCTGCTGTTCTGGATCGCGCCCAACGTCAAGCAGCCCCGGTTCCGCTGGCTCACCGTGGGCGGGGCGGTGGCGCTGCTGCTGTGGAGCGTGGCGTCGTTCGGGTTCGGGCTGTACGTGGCGAACTTCGGCTCCTACAACCGCACGTACGGCAGCCTCGGCGCGATCATGGCTTTCCTGGTCTGGATCTATCTTTCGAACACCTCGATTCTGCTCGGTGTGCAGGTCAACGCGCAGGTGCAGCGGGCCCGGCTGCGGCAGGCCGGCGACGAAGATCCGAAGACTCCGCTCGCACCCCGTTTAGCCCCGTCCGAGCCGGGCACCAGTTGACGCGTAAGGCGGGGTAACACAACGAAGGAGAGCCACACCGTGAGCACCGTGACCGAGTTCGTTGATGTCGACGTTCCGATCCGCACTGCGTACAACCAGTGGACCCAGTTCGAGGAGTTCCCCCGGTTCATGGAGGGCGTGCAGGAGATCCGTCAGCTCGACGCGACGCACACCCACTGGAAGACCGAGATCGCCGGCGTGAAGCGTGAGTTCGACGCCGAGATCACCGAGCAGCTCCCCGACGAGCGGGTGGCCTGGACGTCGACCGAGGGCGAGAAGCAGGCCGGCGTGGTGACGTTCCACCGGCTCGACGACACCAAGACGCGGGTGACCGTGCAGATGGACTTCGAGCCGCAGGGCGTCGTCGAGACGGCCGGCGACAAGCTGGGCATCCTCGACCGCCGCGTGAAGGGCGACCTCAAGCGGTTCAAGGAGTACATCGAGGGCCGCGGCGGCGTCGAGACCGGCGCGTGGCGGGGCCAGGTGGACCGCCCCGGCGCGTAAGGGTTCCTCACGAGGTGGCCGTCCGGTTTCCCCGGGCGGCCACCTCCGTGTTCGCCCGCAGCGACAGGATCCCTATCGGCGCGCGCGCCCGCAGCGCGTAACGGTTGCGGGCGGTCGGCCAGATCGCCGGGCCCAGCGTGGTGCGGGGCGGCAACTCCTCGTCCGCGGTCCACGGCGTCAGCGCCGAGCCCGCGCCCCCGGCCAGCCGCAACCGCACCGGCGCGCCCCGCGGAACGGTGACGGCCAGGGTGCCCACGCCTCCGGTCACGACCAGCGGCACGGTCCCCGACGGCGGCGGCAGCCGCATCTCGATCAGCCCGGACGCGCCCAGGTCGACGCGGGCCAGGCGGCCCCGGGCCAGGTCCAGGCGCTGCTCCCCCGCGCCGGCCGGCAGCCGCAGGCTCCAGCGCACGCCCCGGTTGAGCACGATGCGGACCTCGTGCGGCCCGTCGTCGCCGGTCGGCACGAGCGCCGCCAGCACCCGCCCGTCGCGGCGGGTGACGCGGGGCGCCAGACCCGAGTGCGCGGGCGTGCTGATGCGGTAGAGCAGCCCCGGCATCGTGGCGAGCACGACGTGGACGCGGGAGGCCGCGTCGGCGACGGTGAGCGACGCCCCGGTCCGTCCGAGGAGCGGTCCCGTCACGATGTGATCAGCGGGTACCGGTTCGATAACGGGCCGCGCCGGTTCGTCGCAGCCCCCGATCATGAACGCTCCGACCAGCAGAAACGCGATTGTTGAGCGACGGCGACGCAACGCTGGGGGCACGATCGGACAACGCAGAATCGGCCGAACGGGTGACGGCGATCCGCTCGGTGCGCGCCAGAATGTCCGAATGCGTTCTGCCGGTTTTCTCTCCGATGGTCAGCGTCGTCTCGCCTGGGTGGGCTTCCTGCTCGCCGCCTTTCAGGCTCCGCTGGCCGCGAACCTGATCGACGACGCGTCCTGGCTCTTCGCCGTGGTCGTGGCCATGGTGGTCGCCACCGTCATCCTCGCCGACGACGCGCAGCGCCGCCGCCCCGTGCGGGCCGAGGCGGAGTAATCCTCAGCGGGACTCGTGTCCCGGCTTGCCGTGGGTGCGCCGCCGTTCCTTGAGCTCCGACTCGAACAGGTGACGGCGGCCGCCGGCCAGCTCGTCGCGAGCCGCGCGCTCCACCGTGCGGAACTCGCTCCAGTACGTGTCGTCGTACTCCTCGACCAGCTGGAACGTCCAGTGCCCGGGTGTCACGTTGCGGCCGATCAGATCCTGCTGGATCCGGTCGGCCATCTTGTCGTGCCCGGCCTTGCGGAACAGCGCGACCGCCTCGTCCAGCTCGAAGTCCGCCTTGCCGGTGAGCTGGTGGAACGTGTACAGGTGCCCGCGCGCCCGGTCGGTCGTCTCCAGCGCCGAGCTCAGCTTGCCGAGCGCCTCCACGGTGAGGTCGTCCAGCCCCTCGGGGCGCTCGTGATCGTGCGTCATGCGGACCTCTGTTCCCTCATCCGCGAGCTTCAACCGAGCTGCACCGATCAGGGGAACCGTTGGCTACCCGGGGCTCCCTAACGTTTCTTCTCATGAATGGCCTGTTCAGCGGCGCCGCCGCCCGTGCTGCCCTCCGTTCCGCCCACGCCAGCCTCGCCGAGCTGCACGACACCGTCGGTGTCAGCGGCCTCGCCGCGGCCGACGCCAACCCCGGCCTGATGGCCGTCGTCGACCAGCACGCCGCCGGCATCCGCGACAGCCTGTCCGCGGACGTCCGCCCGCTCACCGCGGTGCTGCTGGCCGCGTACGCCGAGGGCGTTCGCGACGCCGCCTACACCCACGGCTGGCAGCCCCCGGCCGGCGAGCTGGACTGGACCGCCCGCGACTGGGTGCTGCGCCGCCTGCTGGCGGTGTGCGCGCTCGCCCGCACCCTGCCGCAGCCCAGCTGACCGACCTGCAGTGAGCCGCTGATCCGACCTTTCATTTCGAGGGCCGGTGCCGGGATTCCCCGGCACCGGCCTTTTTCATTTCGCAGGGCGCCCTACGGCTGCGGGCCGGGGTCCTCGCCGGTCGGGAGCGGGCGCGTGACGGCCGGGTCGCCGTCGGCGATGACCTGGGTGCGTTCGGAGTCGTCCGCGTCGCCTGGCGACGCGGCGGGCCCGGGGTCGGCCTGCCGCGGGATGACCTGCGTCTCGTCCGCCTCGCCGGGGTCCGCGTACCGCCGGTGCTCCTCCGCCGGCCGGCCGGCGCGCACGTGGTCGCGGATCGCCGTGGACCCGGTGGTCGCGCGGTCGAGCCAGGTGTCCCAGCGCTGCTGCATGGGCTTGATCAGGCCGCCGCCGGCGCCGACGACGACGACGCCGCCGACGGTGGCCAGCACCGCGATCAACAGGGGCTGGGTGACCGCGGTGGCGATCCGCACCTGGTCGAGCGCGGCGACCACGCCGAGCGTGACGATCACGACGGAGGCGGCACGCGCCAGCAGGGGGCCGTACGGCAGGGCGCCGAGCGCGCCGGCGACCAGGTCCCGCACCGCACGGGCCACGGTGGCGGCGACCAGCACGAGCACGATGGCGACCAGCAGGCGGGGCAGCCACGCGATCAGGGCGGTGAGCAGCGCGCTGACCGGGTTGGGGCCCCAGACGCCGAACGCCAGGTGCAGCGCGAGCAGCAGGACGGCGAAGAACGCCAGACGCCCGGCGAGCATGCTCGGCGGCTCGGCGCGGAACAGCCCGGCGACGGCGCCGCGTTCCACGGCCCGGTCGAGGCCCGCCTTGTGCAGACCGCGGGTGGCGGCCGCGCGGGCCGCCCGCGCGACCAGGTAGCCGATCAGCAGGATGGCGGCGAAGGCGACGGCCACCGGTACGACCATCACGACCGCATGCCACATGTCGCCGAGTCCTCTGCTCAGCCCGTCCCCGGTCATCGTGCGCTCCCCTGCTTTCCGGCCGGGCGGCGTGCTGCCGGCCCGTGGCGGCCGTAGGAGCAACGAGGCGGACCGGCCGGGCGAACGCCGGGTCACACGTCAGGGCCACCCGGGACGCGGTCGATCAGCGGCGGGGGCTGGGCCGGACCGGGTCGGCGGCGGCCGCGGGCCACCGGGTGCGACCCGGCGAGAAAGAGGTGCCGGACGGGGTGACCGTCGCGGACGGGGCGGTCGCGGACGGCGAGGGTGCGGCGTCGGGGACGGATCCCGTGACGGCGGGACGCAGCGAGGCGTAGCCGCCCGCACCGGCCAGGACCGCGGCGGCCGCCGCGACGGCGAGACCGGCAGCGCGCTGCCGCCGCAGGCCCCGGCGACTGCGCTGAAGGGGCGGCCGGGCCGCGGCGAGGTCGATCAGGGGATCCGACGGGTCCCGCTGCGAGGGGACGGCCGCGGACAGGAGCGGCAGGCCGCGGTCGTCGGTCACGACGGCAACTGTAGGTGACGTCCGACGGCGAATGACAGGTCAGCGACCCGCCTGCTGGCTACCCAGCGTAAGGGAACCGACAGAACACCCGAGTGGGATCGAGGGGTCGTACCGTCAAGAATCGGACGGTTGGCCGGTGCGGCATCGTCCGAATGGCGGAGTCGGGCTACTCTTTTGGACATGGCCGGGACGGGTGGGGTGAGCCCCTCAGTGATGCCCGCATTGCCCGCGCAGGCAGCGGGGGCGCCGCAGGGCCGTCCGAGTTGCGCCGAGCTCGTGCACGGCCGCGACTGGAGCGACACCGAGCTCGGCCCGCGCGACCACTGGGACCCGGCCGTCTCGGCAACCGTCGAGCTCGTGCTCGCCTCCCCCATGCCGATGGCGTACAGCCACGGCGACGGCTTCCTGCTGATCTACAACGACGCGTACGCGGACCTCATCGGCGCCCTGCACCCGGCCGCGCTGGGTCAGCCCGCCGCCGAGGTGTTCGGCGACCTCTGGCAGTCGCGCGGCTTCGGCGGCGTGGTCGAGGAGGTCTACCGCAGCGGCCAGCCCTTCCTCGAGGCCGAGACGCCGCTGACCGTCGTGCGCGGCCAGCACGGCCGCCCCGAGCAAGCGTTCTTCACCCGCGGCCACTCGGTGGTGCACGACCTGCGGGGCAGGGTCGCCGGCGTGCTGACCGTGGCGGCCGAGACCACCCAGGTGACCCGCCGGCTGCAGAACCTGGGCGATCTGACCTCCAAGCTGGCCGGCGCACTCACCGTCGACGACGTGGCAAGGGTCGTGCTGGGCTACGCGATGACCTCGTTCGACGTCGACCACTGCGCGTTCGCGGTCGACGACGGCAGGGCGTACCGCTACGTGCGCCGCATCCGGGGCGAGATGCTCGACGAGGCCGACGAGCGGCTGCCCCCGGTGTGGAAGAGGCTGCCGGCCGATCCGCGCGCGCCGATCGTGGCCGCCGCGCAGACCGGGCAGCCCACCTTCGTGGCCGACGGCGAGCCGCTGCGGCAGGTCGCCTCCGACCGGCACGAGCGGCGCGTGCGTGCGCTGGCCTCGCTGCCGCTGCGCACGCCGCTGCTGAGCGGCGCGCTGACGATCGGCTATCGCGAGGCGCACCGGTGGCTGCCGGCCGAGCGGGCGCTGCTCAACGCGGCCGCCCAGCTGGTCGCGCAGGCGGCCGAACGGGCCCGCCGCTTCGAGGCGCAGCACGGCACGGCGCAGCTGCTGCAGCGCAGCATGCTGCCCGAGCACCTGCCCGAGCTCGAGACGTTCCGCATCGCCGCCCGCTACGACGTGGGCGTCGACGGCAACGCGGCGGGCGGCGACTTCTACGACGCGTTCCACCTGCTCGACGGCCGGCTGGCGATGGTGCTGGGCGACGTGGCGGGCCACGACGTGCGGGCGGCCGCGGTGATGGGGCAGGTCCGGGCCGCGCTGCGGGCGATGGCGCTGACCGATCCGGCGCCGCCGAGCGTGCTGGCGGGCCTCGACCGGCTGGTCGGCTCGCTGGGCGCCGAGTCCCGCAACGAGGAGATCTTCGTGACCGTCGTGTACGGGGTGCTCGACCCGGCCGACGGCACGATCACGATGGCGAGCGCGGGGCACCCGCCGCCGGTGCTGCGCCGCGCCGGGCAGGGTGGGGCCGCGCCGACGGCCGAGCTGGTCAAGGTGCCGCCGGGCGCGCCGCTGGGGCTGGGCGGCCGCTGGCAGACCGGCCAGGTACGGCTGGAGCCCGGCGACACGATCCTGCTGTTCAGCGACGGCGTGGTGGAGCGGCGCGGCCGTCCGCTGAGCGACGGGTTCGACGCGCTGGTCGCCGCGGCCACCTCGGCGCCGAGCGGCGATCCGCGCAACCTCTGCGCGCTGGCGACCTCGGCGGTGCAGGGCTCGACCGACGACGACGTGGCGGTGCTCGCGGTGGAGCACGCGGTCGCGATGAGCCGCTCGGCCACGATGCTGGTGCCCGCGGAGCCGACCGGCCCGAGCCGCGTCCGCCAGTGGATGACCACCCGCCTGCGGGACTGGTCGGTGCCCGAGGCGGTGATCGGCGCGGCCATCCTGTGCACCAGCGAGCTGACCACCAACGCGCTGCTGCACGCCGGCACGCCCGCGCAGGTCCACATCGACCTCAACGCCGAGCGCCTGCTGGTCTCGGTGGCCGACGAGGGCACGCGGGGCAACCTGATCCGCGCGCACGCCGACACGATGAGCAGCCGCGGCCGCGGGCTCGGCCTGATCGAGGAGCTGAGCGATTCGTGGGGCACGGACCCGACGGTGCGCGGCACCACGGTGTGGTTCGAGATGCTGATGCCGGGCGGCCGCGCGGATCGATGAGCACCGCTGGTCGCGCTCCCACGCCCGGCCCGTTGACGCTCGTGTTCCATCCGCCTACAGGCAGTCACTTTAGGTAGCGGCAAGCCGCTCTAAAGCGGACATTGAACCCCGGGGTAGTGACGGCGCGTATAGATTGCCGTAGAGTCTTCCCCATTCGGGGACGTCCACGTTGGAGTGGTATATGCGGATCAGAGGCTTTGCGCCGTCGACCCCCTGCTGGGTGGAGCTGTCGGTTCCGGACCCTGACGACGCGGCGGGGTTCTACGCCGGACTGTTCGGCTGGCAGGTCGAGGGTGATCGATTCGTGCTCGACGGCTGCGCGGTGGCGGGCCTGAGCCGTACGCGCCCGAACCGGCCCGCCGGCTGGCTGACCTATCTGGCCACGCCCGATCTGCAGGCGACCACCGAGCGCGTCACCCGGGCCCGCGGCCGGGCCCTGACCTGGCCCGAGCAGCGGCAGGGCGCCTGCAGCGCGATCGTGGCCGACGCGGACGGCGCGGTCTTCGGGCTCTGGCAGACCGCCGGATTCGCCGGCGCGCAGCTGCGCGGCGAGCCGGGCACGATGGAGTGGGCCGACCTGCTGACCGGCGACGTGGCCGCCGCGACCGCCTTCTACGGCTCGGTCTTCGGCTGGACGCTCACCCACGAGTTCGGCAGCGGCGAGTGGCTCAGCCAGGCGCACGACTCGGTGGCCGGGCTGATCACCGGGCGCTACGACGTGCGCTGGCAGCCCTCGTTCCAGGTGGCCGACACCACCGACGCGATCGACCGGTGCGCCGCCCTGGGCGGCCGGGTGGTGTCCGGGCCGGTGGAGATGGGCCTGGGCAGCTACGTCGAGATGGTGGACCCCTCGGGTGCGCCGTTCGCCGTGACCGCGCCGGTGCATCGCCCGGTCGAGTTGAACGTGGCCTACAACGACATCATCGGCATGGAGTTGACGTACGGCGGGTAGAAGAACACGCGTTCGAACGAATCTACCGCCGGAAGGATGGCGCGATGAGCGACCAGTCGAACGCCGAGAAGGACCCGTCGGACTGGGTCACCGGTGACGAGCCGGCGACCGGCGCCCAGGAGTCCTACCTGCACACCCTCGCCGGGGAGGCGAAGGAGGACGTGCCGGACGGGCTCACGAAGGCCGAGGCGTCCCAGATGATCGAGGAGCTGCAGTCGAAGACCGGCCGCGGCCAGTAACAAAAAAGCCGGCCCGCGGGCCGGCTTTTTTGTGCCCGAGGTGTCAACCGGGGTTGACGACAGCGCATCGTCAACGTAAGTTGACAGCATGACCGAAGCAACCGACCTCGCCGCGGCGGCGAGCAGCGCCGATCCCCGGGTCGGGCTGCGCGCGGTCGTGGCGCTGCGCCGCCTGCTCGAGGGCCTCGAGCATCTGCAGGTGGCCAACGCGCGCCGCAAGGGCTGGTCCTGGCAGGAGATCGCCGACGCCCTCGAGGTGACCCGTCAGGGCGTTCACAAGAAGCACGCGCGCCTCATGCCGGCGCCGGACCCACGGGAGGACTGAGCCGATGTTCGAGCGATTCACGGCCGGAGCGCGCGCCGTCGTCACCGGCGCACAGGCCGAGGCGCGCCGCCTGCACCACGACCACATCGGCACCGAGCACGTGCTCCTCGCCCTGCTCGCGGATCCGGCCGGGCCGGTCGCCCGGTCCACCGGCCTGGAGGCCGACGCCGTACGCGCCGAGGTCCTGCGCCGGATCGGCGGCCACACCGAGGGCGGTCCCGTCCTCAGCGACGCCGACGCCGAGGACGCCGCCGCGCTCAAGGCGATCGGCATCGACCTGGCCGCGGTCCGCGAGGCGATCGAGGCGAACTTCGGCGCGGGCGCCCTGCACCTGCCCCGCCCGGTGCAGAAGAAGCAGGGCGTGTTCCGCAAGCTCTACCGGACCCGCGGGCACATCCCGTTCACCGACCGCAACAAGAAGGTGCTCGAGCTGTCGCTGCGCGAGGCGATCCGGCTCAAGCAGAAGTTCATCGCGCCCGAGCACATCATGCTGGGGCTGCTGCGCGAGGGCCGGGGCCTGGCCGCGCTGATCCTCGCCGACCACGGCGTCGACTTCGACCGGCTGCGCGCCGACCTGGAGCGCTCGGTGCAGGCCGCGGCCTAGGCTCTAGTCGCCGCGGTAGTAGACGCGCAGCTGGTGGCCGTCGGCGGTGTGGTGCCAGCCGACGTCGCCGAGCGCCGTGATGTCGGGCCGCTTCTCGAGCCAGGCGGCCGCCATCGCGAACGCCTCGGCGGGCGTGTCGCCGACGAAGACGGCCCGGCGCTCCCACTCCTCGAAGACGCTCGGCAGCCCGCGGTGCCGCGGGCGGGGCCCCGACACGACGGCCGTGCGGCCGACCCGCCGGCCGTCGCGCACGCCCTGCACGAACCACTCGTTGACGGCCTCGTCGTGCTCGACCGCCCAGCCGTCGATGCGGCCGATGTGGTCGAGGATCGCGGTGCGCGCACAGTCCAGCGCGGCGTCGAGCGAGGCGAAATCGATCTCCTCGCCGCCGTACTCCACGCGGTACGCCATGCGCTGCCCCCACCGGCCCGGCCGAACCCAGGGCACGATGATAGGCGATGGTCCGAGTAAGTTTCAGATCATGCCTGCTCACGTGCTCGTGACCGGGGCGGCCGGCCGCATCGGCACCGCCGTGCTCGACCTGCTCGCCGCCGAGGGCGTCAGCACCACGGCGCTCGTGCTCGAACCCGCCGGCACGCGGGCCGGCCGCACGCTCGCCGGCGACGCCCGCGACCCTGCCCTGGTCGCCGACGCGCTCGACGGCGCCGACGCGGTCATCCACCTGGCCGCCATCCCGCACCCGGGCGGCGACCCCGACGCCGAGGTCTTCGCGCGCAACTCGCAGGCCACGTTCACGGTGCTCGACCAGGCCGCCCGCCGCGGCGTGCCGAACGCGGTGATCGCCAGCAGCTACGCGATCTGCGGGCTGCCGTTCGCCCGCCGGCCGCTGAGCATGCCGTACCTGCCGATCGACGCCCACCTGCCGTTGCAGATCACCGACCCGTACGCCCTGTCGAAGCGCGCCGACGAGGCCACCGCCGACATGATCCACCGGCAGTACGGGACGACCGTGGTCGCGCTGCGCCTGCCGTTCGTGGGGGCGGCCGGCGACCGCCTCGGCCCGATGGCCGAGCTGTTCGCGCGCGACCCCGGCCACGGCGCCGCCGACGTCTGGAGCTACCTCGACGTCCGCGACGCCGCCCGCGCGCTGGTGGCCGCGCTGACCCCCGCCGTGCCCGGCAACCACGTGCTCTACGTGGCCGCTCCCCGCACGCTCGCCCCGCAGCCCACCGAGTGGCTGCTCGACCGGTTCCACCCCGGGGTCCCGCGGCCGCGCTTCGAGGGCCGTACCGTCCCGATCGACCTCGCCCCGGCCCGTGACCTGCTGGGGTTCGCCGCCGAGCACGAGTTCCCGGTCGGATGAGCGCGCCCACGATCACCGCCGTCCGGGTCGTCGTGACCGCGCCCGAGGGCGTGAACCTCGTCGTCGTGCGGCTCGACACCTCCGAGCCCGGCCTGTACGGGCTGGGCTGCGCGACCTTCCACCAGCGGTTCGCCGCCGTGGTCGCCGCGCTCGAGACGCACCTCGTCCCGCAGCTGATCGGCCGGGACGTCTCGCAGATCTCCGACATCGGGCGCACGCTGCACTTCTCGTCCTACTGGCGGGGCGGCCCGGTGCTCAACAGCGCCCTGTCCGGGATCGACATGGCGCTGTGGGACATCGCGGGCAAGCGCGCCGGCCTGCCCGTCTGCGACCTGCTCGGCGGGCGGCTGCGCGGCGCCGTGCCGGTCTACCTGCATGCCTCCGGCGCGGACGTCGAACAGACGCTCGACCACGCGCAGGCCCTGATCGAGGCCGGCTACCGGCACGTCCGGCTGCAGACCGGCCAGCCCGGGCTCGGCACGTACGGGGCGCCCGGCATCGCGGGCGGCTATCCCGGCGCGCCCTATCCGGACGGCTGGGACGTGGGCTTCTACCTCGCGCAGACGCCCCGGTTGTTCGCCGCCGCCCGCGAGCGGCTCGGCGACGACGTGGAGCTGCTGCACGACGTGCACAGCCGGCTCACCCCCAAGCAGGCGGTCACGCTGGCGCGGGCGCTCGAGCCGTACCGCCTGTTCTTCCTCGAGGACGTGGTGGCGCCCGAGCACTACGACCACCTGCCCGCGGTGCGCGCGGCCTCCCCGGTGCCGCTGGCCGTGGGCGAGCTGACCGCCTCGGTGACCGACGCCGCCCGCCTGGTCACCTCCGGCGGGATCGACCTGCTGCGCTGTCACGTCTCCGCGATCGGCGGGCTCACCCCGGGGCACAAACTCGCCGTCCTCTGCGAGCTGCACGGCGTGCAGACCGCCTGGCACGCGCCCGCCGACGTCTCCCCCGTCGGCGCCGCCGCCAACCTGGCGCTCGACCTGACCAGCCCGGCCTTCGGCATCCAGGAGGGGCACGTGTACGCCGACGTCGTCCACGAGATCTTCCCCGGCACGCCGGTGGTGGAGGCCGGATACGCCCGCCCGTCCACCGCCCCCGGCTGGGGCATCGAGCTGGACGAGAAGGCCGCGGCGGCCTTCCCGCCCGTGCTCGGCGCTCACGAGCAGTGGGCCGCCACCGTCCGCCGGCCGGACGGCTCGGTGGAGGCGCCCTGACGCGTCAGCCGAACAGCTTCCAGGTGCCCTCGGAGACGACCTCGACGACGCCGTCGACCACCTTGATGGCGGTCTGCTCGTCGATCGCGTACGCCGGGTTCGGCAGCCCCGCGGCCCACCGCTGCGCCTCGGCCAGGGTGTTCTCCGGCATCTCCGGGTGGTCCAGGTGCGGGAAGATCGAGAACGGGACGACCCCCAGCGTGCTGTCGTCGCCCGAAGGCGGGTCCCACTCGACGAACTCCGGCCCGATCCGCGGGGTCATCACCATGCTGCCCGCGGAGATCCCCACCCAGACGCCGGGCAGCGACGGCAGCAGGTCCGCCAGCCCCGACTCGCGCATCCAGTGGCACAGGTACGTGGCGTCGCCGCCGTCCACGAGCAGCGCGTCCGCCTCCCGGACCCACTGCACCCAGCGGTCGCGGTCGATGGTGGGCAGCGCGGTCAGCTCGAGCACCCCGAGCGACTTCCACCCCAGCCCCGCCAGCGGCGCGGAGGACGTGCCGCTGATGAAGCGCCAGGTGGTCTCCGGGGTGACCATCGGGTGCCCGTAGTTGGCGGTGGGGATGCACAGGGCGCTCGACTCGGCGATCGGCTTGCCCAGCAGGTCGGTCAGGGCGGCCCGGATGCTCGCGTTCCGGACGCCGCCGGACGTGAGGAGAAGCTTCATGGCGCCTCGCGCCTCCGAAACTGGTTGCAGAGTACAAGTGGTCGCCCGACGGTAGCACCACCGGTTGCGAAGTACCATCAGTGTCGATGACTGTCGAGAAAGACCCGGCGCACCGGTCGGGATGCCCGATCAACCTGGCGGTCGAGGTGCTGGGCGACCGCTGGTCGCTGGTCGTGCTGCGCGACGTCATGTTCGGCGACCGGCACTACTTCCGCGAGCTGCTGACCGGGTCGCAGGAGGGGATCGCCTCCAACCTGCTCGCCGACCGGCTGCGGCGGCTGGTCGCCCACGGGCTCCTGTCGCGCACCCCGGACGCGTCGCACCGGCAGAAGGTCCGCTACAGCCTCACCGAGGCCGGCGTGCAGCTCGTGCCGGTGATGGCGGCGCTGGGCTCGTGGGGACGGCGCCACCAGCCCGCGAGCCACGAGCTCTCGGTCCGCGCCGAGCTGCTCGAGCGCGGCGGCCCCGAGCTGTGGGAGCGGTTCATGGACGAGCTGCGCGAGCAGCACCTCGGCATCCCCCGCCCGCCGCGGACGCCGTCGGTCTTCGCCGAGCTGCAGGCGGCGTACGAGGCCGCGGTCGCGGAAACGGGCTGAGCCGGGCCCTTGATATTTCAGATTTGAAAGAGTTACAGTTTCCGTATGGCCGATCCGCTGACCGACAGCGAACAACTCGCGTGGCGCACGTTCATCGAGAGCTCGTGGGCGCTGCACACCCACCTCGAGGACGAGCTCCGCGCGCAGACCGGCCTCAGCATGAACGACTACCACGTCATGGTCGTGCTGTCCGAGGCGCCGGACCGCCGGCTGCGGATGGGCGAGCTCGCGAAGAGCCTGGTGTTCTCGCCGAGCCGCATCACCTATCAGATCAGCTCGATGGTCAAGCGCGGCCTGGTGAGCAAGCAGCCCTGCCCGGAGGACGGCCGCGGGCAGGAGGCGGTGCTCACCGACGAGGGCATGGCCGCCCTCGAGGCCGCCGCCCCGCTGCATCTGATCACGGTCCGCGACAGCTTCATCGACCACCTCGATCCCGACGAGCTCGCGGTCGTCCACCGCGTGTTCGCCCGGATCCGCAAAGCTTAGGAGGGGCGAGACATGCCCGCCATCACCGTCGACGACGTCCTGGTCCTGCCGCGGCTGCCCGAGCTCGGCCCCGACACCGGCTTCCGGCCGGTCCGCCGCCTCACCACCGCGCCGAGCGGTTACGAGGGCGAGGGCTTCCCCGTACGCCGTGCGTTCGCCGGCGTCCCGCTCAACGAGCTCGACCCGTTCATCCATCTCGACCAGATGGGCGAGGTGGACTACGCGCCGGGCGAGCCCAAGGGCACCCCGTGGCACCCGCACCGCGGCTTCGAGACGGTGACCTACATGATCGACGGGATCATGGACCACCAGGACTCGCTGGGCAGCGGCGGCACGATCGCGAACGGCGACACCCAGTGGATGACCGCCGGCCAGGGCATCCTGCACATCGAGGCCCCGCCCGAGCACCTGGTGACCAGCGGCGGGCTCTTCCACGGCCTGCAGCTCTGGGTCAACCTCCCCCGCGCCGCCAAGATGATCACCCCGAAGTACCAGGACATCCGCGGCCGCGAGTCGGCGCTGCTGACCACCCCCGACGGCGGCGGCCTGATCCGGGTGATCGCCGGCGAGATCGCCGGGCACGCCGGCCCCGGCTCCACGTTCACCCCGATCAACCTGGCGCACGTCACCCTGCAGCCCGGCGCCCGGCTCGACCTGCCCTGGCAGCCCGACTACAACGCGCTGGTCTACGTGCTGGCCGGTCGCGGCACGGTCGGCGCCGAGCAGCGCCCGATCCACCTCGGCCAGCTGGCCGCCCACGGCAAGGGCGACGCGATCCGGGTCACCGCCGACGCCACGCAGGACTCGAACGTCGACGCCCTGGAGCTGTTCATCATGGGCGGCCGCCCGATCCGCGAGCCGGTGGCCCACTACGGCCCGTTCGTCATGAACACCCAGGCCGAGCTCCGGCAGGCGTTCGAGGACTTCCAGAAGGGCCGGCTCGGCGTCGTCCCCGCGGAGCGCCTGCCCCACACCGACTGACCGCGCGCGGGGCGACCGGCCGGCGGGGATTGACATACCCTGCTCGGCATGGCGCTGATCGAGCGATTCGCCGCCCTCGTGGTCCGGGCCGGCGTCAACGTGCAGCCCGGGCAGGGCGTCGTCCTCTACACCGACACGGCCCACCTCGAGATCGCCCGCGCGGTGACGCAGGCGGCTTACGAGGCGGGCGCCGCCTGGGTCGAGCCGGTGTGGACGGACGGGCCCATGCGCCGGTCGGCCGTCGAGCACGCCACTGTGGAGCAGTTGTCCGCCGTACGCCCCTGGGCCCTCTCCCGGATCGAGGAGTGGCGGCAGGCCGGTGTCGCGTGGGTCCGGCTGCTGGGCGACGCGGACCCGCACCTGCTCGACGGGCTCGACCCCGCCAGGGTCGCCGCCTCGCCGGCCGGGGAGCTGCAGGCCATGCGCCGCGCGGTCGTCGACGGCGGCCTGCGCTGGACGGTCGTGGGAGCGCCCAACCCGGGCTGGGCCCGCGAGGTCTTCGGCGAACCGGACGTCGAGCGGCTGTGGAAGGCGGTCGGCACGGCGATGCGGCTCGACCTCGACGACCCGGTGGCCGCCTGGCAGGAACGGGCCGAGATGCTCGCCGAGCGGGCCCGCCGGCTCGACGCGCTGGAGCTGACCGAGCTGCGCTACCACGGGGAGGGCACCGACCTGACCGTCGGGCTGGTGCCGGACACCCGCTGGAAGGGCGGCGGGCTGGTCGACTCCGACGGCATCGCGTACCTGCCGAACATCCCCACCGAGGAGGTCTTCACCAGCCCCGACCGGCGCCACGCCGAGGGCGTGATCCGGGTGACCCGGCCCGTGGTGGTCGGCGGCCGGGTGATCACCGGGTTGCGGGTGACGCTCGCCGGCGGGCGCATCACCGAGGTCACCGCCGACGACGGCGCCTCCGTCGTGCGGGCCCACCTCGACACCGACGAGGGGGCCCGGCGCCTGGGCGAGGTCGCGCTCGTCGACCGGGACAGCCGGATCGCCCGCACCGGCGTGGTGTTCCACAACATGCTGTTCGACGAGAACGCGGCCTGCCACGTAGCGTGGGGTCAGAGCTTCCCGTTCGCCGTGGCCGGCGGCACCGGGATGACCGAGCCGCAGCGCGCCGGGCTGGGGCTGAACATGTCGAGCGTGCACACCGACGTGGTGATCGGCGGCGAGGGCGTCTCGGTCACCGGGCGCGGGCCCCGCGGCACGGTCGCCATCATCCGCGACGACGAGTGGGTGTTGTGACGGCCGGCGCAGCCGCCGGTGGTCAGGCCATGAACAGCATCGCCGAGGTGCCGAGCAGCACGAGCAGGAGCACGGCGATGAGCAGGCCCTTCTCGGCCGCGAGGGCGGAGTCGACGGGGGCGACGGTGTCGGGGGTCGTGGTCAGCGGCTCTGCGCTCATGGCGTGGATCCTCCGGGAGCGGTGGCGCAGCACACTTCGACGTGCGCGCGCCCGGCTGGCGGCTTAAGTTCGGGGGCGTGCCAATGCCGGATTGGTTCCTCAGCGCTGAGGAGCGTGACAACCCCGACTCCTCCATACCCACCTGGTGCACGGGAAACGCGGTCGAACCGCTTATTCACGGCAGAACATATTTCGACCGGCTCGTGACGGAAGTGGAAAGCCTGCGTGAAGGCGACCACCTCTTTTTCACCGACTGGCGCGGCGACCCCGACGAGCTGATGCGCGACGGCGGCCCCACGATCGCCGAGCTGTTCGCGGCGGCGGCCAAGCGCGGCGTCGTGGTCAAGGGCCTGCTGTGGCGATCCCACCTCGACAAGTTCGCCTACAGCGAGGAGGAGAACCGCAACCTCGGCGAGGACATCCGCGCGGCCGGCGGCGAGGTGCTGCTCGACCAGCGCGTCCGGCGGGGCGGCTCGCACCACCAGAAGCTCGTCGTGCTGCGCCACCCCGGCCGCCCGGAGCTCGACGTGGCGTTCGCGGGCGGCATCGACCTGTGCCACAGCCGCCGCGACGACGAGCGGCACCTCGGCGATCCGCAGGCGGTCGCGATGAGCAAGGCGTACGGGGACAACCCGCCGTGGCACGACGTGCAGCTCGCCCTGCGCGGGCCGGTCGTGGGCGTGCTCGACCTGACGTTCCGCGAGCGCTGGCGCGACCCCAACGACCTCGACCAGCACGGCCCGATCTCGACGGTGGCCGACAAGCTGCGCCACGCCGACATGAGCCCCGACCCGCTGCCGCCCCAGCCGCCGGACCCGCCCGAGTGCGGGCCGCACGCCGTGCAGACGCTGCGCACCTATCCCTCGATGCGGCCCAAGTACACGTTCGCTCGCAACGGCGAGCAGACCGTGGCGCGCGGCTACACCAAGGCCATCAAACGGGCGCGCAGCTTCATCTACCTCGAGGACCAGTACCTGTGGTCGGCCGAGGTCGCGCAGCTGTTCGCCGACGCGCTGCGCGCCAACCCCGGGCTGAACCTGATCGCGGTCGTTCCGCGGCACCCCGACGTCGACGGCCGGTTCGCGCTGCCGCCCAACGAGATCGGCCGCGAGCAGGCGCTCTCGCTGTGCGAGCGGGCCGCGCCCGACCGGGTGCACGTCTTCGACCTGGAGAACGAGGCCGGTACGCCGATCTACGTCCACGCGAAGGTGTGCGTGATCGACGACGTGTGGTGCAGCATCGGCAGCGACAACTTCAACCGTCGTTCGTGGACGCACGACAGCGAGCTGTCCAACGCCGTCTTCGACGAGACGCTGGACGAGCGCGACCCGCGCGACCCGGCCGGGCTCGGCGACGGCGCCCGCCGCTTCCCGCGCGAGCTGCGGCTGGCGCTCATGCGCGAGCACCTGTGCCGGCCGGACCTTGAGCTGACCGACCCCGCCGAGATCGTCCGCGAGATGAACGCCGCCGCGGACCGGCTGAAGGCGTGGCACGACGCCGGCCGGACGGGCCCGCGGCCGCCGGGGCGGCTCATGCCGCACTCGCCCGAGAAGCTGCCCTGGTACCAGCGCTGGTGGGCGAGCCCGGCCTACCGCCTGGTCTACGACCCGGACGGCCGCTCGTGGCGCGACCGCCGCGCTAACCAGTGGTGAGGCCGAGCGTGCGGCGGCAGTCCGCCATCACGCTCGGCGAGGCCAGCGGCGCCCACGTTCCGAAGACCGAGCGGAAGTAGTCGCCCGCGCGCGCCGCGATCTCCGCCGAGCGTTCGAACACGTCGAGCTCGTTGACGATGCTCAGGTCGGCGAACGCGCGGACCTGCGCGGGCGTGGGCGACTCGGCGTGCCCGGTGAAGCGGCTCCAGATCGTCTGCGTCGCCGGCAGCGCCCGCCACGTGCGCTCCCGGTCGCAGCCGCCGTACCGGTAGACCATCGCCTCCGCCGCCGGGCCGACCAGCTCGCGCAGCCGCGCCCGCTGCGTCACGTCGAGCAGCACGACCGCGAAACCGTCTGTCCCGTACGCCGCGTGGGTCAGCCCGGCGAGCACCTCGTCCTCGCCCTTGCCGTGCGCCGCGAGCCGCTCGTGCACGCGGACGAGGTGCTCGTACAGCGAGCCGCCGGCGTGCGGGATCGACTCGGCGCCGCGCTCGCGCAGCCAGGCGTGGACGTCTCCGGCTCTCATCGGGTGAGCTCCCAGGTGTGCGGCAGCAGGATCGGGGCGTCCGGGTCGCCGCCGGGGGCGAGGCGGATGTGCCAGGAACGCAGGGAAGGGCGCTGCTCGGCGAGCCAGCGGTCGAGGATCACGACGGCGTCCGCGGCGTACCGGTCGCGCTGCGCTCCGCCGGCCAGGACGCTGCCGTCGGGCAGGATGATCGCTCCACCGGTGCGCTCCTCGTCGAGCAGCATGAGGCAGTTGCGCCGCTGGCGCGGCACGGCGGCGTAGGTGGCCCGCCGGTGCCACACGCCGGCCGCGTACCACAGGTCGTGATAGGCGAGCTCCAGCGGAGGGTCGAAACGGCCTTCCGCGTACGCGGTGAGCTTGCCGAGCGTCCTGGGCGGGGCCGGCGCGGGAAACGGGGACGCCGCCGTGAGCGGCCCCGACGCGGTCATGAAGCCGGCGGGGATCAGCGCCCGCGCCCGCAGGTCGGCGGTGATGCGCAGGACCGGGTGGTTGCCGGCGTGCTCGACCGGCGCCACGACCAGCCCGTCCGGCGCGAGCTGCTCGAACCACCGCGGGGACACCCCGGCGATCCCGACCGTGACGATGACCCGGTCGAACGTCGTACGGTCGCACCCGAGATAGCCGTCGCCGTGCTCGACCCGTACGCCGTCGATCCCGGCCCTGGCCAGCGCCGCCCGCGCCCGGTCCGCGACGTCGCGCTGCGCGTCCACGCTGACCACCGACGCCCCGAGCCGCGCGATCAGCGCCGCGTTGTAGCCGGTGCCCGCGCCGATCTCGAGCACCGTGTGCCCCGGCCGGACGTCCAGCGCCTCGATCATCATCGCCATCAGCGAGGGCTGGCTCGACGAGCTGACCGGCGTCCGGCCGTCCACCTTGGTGACCAGCACGTCGTCGGCGTAGACCAGCTCGAGGAAGTCGCGGTCGGCCGGCCCGGCCCACGTGCCGTCGTGGCGCTGGAACCCCCGCGGCACGAACGCCTCCCGCGGCACCTCGGCGAAGGCGGCCGCCAGCGCCGGCGAGAGGTCGACGCCTCCCTGCCGGATCCGCTCCACGAAGTCCGCCCGGGGCCCGCGCATCCCCCCACCATAGAGGCGCGTCGACGCGTCACGCCGTGATCGGGAGTTGACGATCTGTGACGGAGTCGGTCGTGAGGATCATCGGTGTGCCGGGTAGACGGTCCGCATGGCTGTTTCCGATGTACGAACCCGTCCGCGCCTCGCCCACACCCGGCTCGGTGCGGGAGAACCGCTGGTCCTGCTGCACGGGCAGGGCCTCTCGCGCCGGTCGTGGGCGCCCGTCGTGGAGGAGCTGGCCCGCGAGCGCGACGTCATCGCCGTGGACCTGCCCGGCCACGGCGACTCGCCGCGCCAGCCCAAGGGCGCCGGCAACACCCCGCTCGACCAGGCCCGCGCCGTGGCCGAGCTGCTGGACGAGCTCGGCCTGGCGACGGTGCACGTGGCCGGCAACAGCGTCGGCGGCTGGGTCGCGCTGGAGCTGGCCCGGCTCGGCCGCGCCCGCACCGTCACCGCGCTGTCGCCCGGCGGTCTGTGGGGCCGGCGCGCCCCGCTGTTCATCAGCACCACGATGCGGCAGTCGCGGCTGAACTCCCGGATCGTCCACCGGCTGGCGCCCGACGCGCCGCGCAGCCGCTGGGCCCGCACCGCGTTCATGGCTCAGCTCTCCGGTCAGCCCTCCAAGGTGCCGTACGCCCTGGCGAACGCCGCCATCGAGGACATGGCGACGGCGCCCGGCTTCCGCGAGACCCTGCACGGGGCCGAGCGCACCGGCTTCCGCCACGGCGCCGACATCCACGTGCCCGTCACGGTGGCCTTCGGCACCCGCGACCGCGTGCTCCCGCCGCTGATCACCCGGCGCCGGTCGCAGCTGCCGCCGCAGACCCGCTGGATCAAGATCAAGGGCGCGGGCCACGTCGCCATGTTCGACGAGCCGGGCGCCGTGGTCGCGCTGCTGCTGCACGCCAGCGGCCCCCGGGCCGGCGAGCCCATCCGCTGACGCCTCCCCTGCCCGACGCCTCCCTGGCCGACGCCTTCCCTGGCCGACGCCTTCCCTGGCCGACGCCTTCCCTGGCCGACGCCTCCCCTGGCCGACGCCTCCCCTGGCCGACGCCTCCCCTGGCCGACGCCTCCCCTGGCCGACGCCTCCCCTGGCCGCGGCGAGCCGGTCTAACCGGCGAGCGCCACCGCCGCGGCCAGGGCGGCGGGGACGTCGTCGGCGTGATAGGGCCACTCGGTGGGCTCGATGGCGTCGAGGAACGCCGCGTAGATGAGCGCCGACCGCAGCGCCGCGACCGGGCGCATCAGCGTGACGGCCCGGGCCGGGTCGGAGCCGGGCGCGGTGTGCCGCCAGCGGGCCACCCACTCGTCGATCAGGCGGCCGGCTCCGCTGTCGAGGCCGCCGGTCAGCCGCAGGATGTCGAGGACCGGGTTGCCGAACGTGCAGTCGCCCCAGTCCATGATGGTCAGCCGGCCGCCCGCGTCGGTGCGGGCGTTGCCGGGGTGCAGGTCGCCGTGCACGAGGGTGTCGGGCAGACCGCAGGCGGCGATGGCGGCGAAGCGGCGCGGCAGGTCGGCGATCAGCTCGCGCAGGCCGGGGATCGCGCCGAGGTGCGGTTCGGCGACGCGCACGTAGTCGCCGAGCGTGCGGTCGAGGCGGGCGTCGGGGATGCCCGCCAGCGGGCCGGGGTCGGCGGCGAAGTGCTCCTGCACGGGGTGGAAGGCGGCGGCGATCGCCGCGCACACGTCGGCGCCGGCCTCGTAGCGGTCCTCGCCGGGCGCGTGCGCGAGCAGCATGCGGCCGTGCTCGCCGTCCGCGATCAGCTCCGGCACCAGCCCCGGCGCCACGCCGCCGACCAACCGCAGCGCGTACGGCTCGTGCCCGAAGAAGCGCGGCACCTGCTTGAGCCACGCGACGGGCTGCCCGTCGGCGCCGTCGAGCCGCCAGATCGCCGACAGGTTCCAGGTGCGCTGCTGGTGGGCGGTGGTGCCGGGCACGATCGCGGCCGCCCAGGCGAGCGACGCCGCGGGGCCGCCGACCTCGGCGTAGGCCGCGCGCTTGGGGTGAGCCGCGAACAGGCTCTCCGCGTACGCGGAAACGGGGTCGACCCTCTCGCGGAGCTCGCCGGTGAGCTCGGCCAGATAGGTGACGTGGCCGCCGGGCGGATGCGCGCGGTCGGCCTGCAGCAGCCGCAGCACCTGCACGTCGGCGCCGAACCCGCCGACCTCCTGCCACCACGGCACCTCGGCCTCGAAGGGCCCACGCTCCCCCAGCAGCTCGCCGCCGGGACCGGCGAGCACGAGCGTCACGGTTCTCGTCACGATCGCACCCTAGCGGGGTGGTGCGGCAGTCACCACGCACTTACGATGCGCGAATGCCAGGACGCCCCGCCACCCCGCTGCCCGAGCTCAGCACCGGCCTGGCCCAGGCGGTGATCCGGCTGGACTCGCGCGCCTCCACCCGCAGCTACCGGGCCATTGTGGACCGGTTGCCGCACGCGGACGAGGCGGAGCTCAGCGCGGGCCTGTTGCCGCTGGTCCCCGCGCTGGAACAGGTGGCGTTCGGCAACGGCAAGCTGCTGGCCACGCTGGTCGCCGGGCTGATCGAGCAGGGCGCCGACCCGCTGCCCGCGCTCGCGGTGCTCTCCGAACGGCTCGCCACGGGTCTCGAGCTGGCCGCCCAGTTCGGCGTGCTCACCGACAAGCTGGGCGGCGAGGTGGCCGCGCCGACGTCGCCGGAGGACTACCAGCGGCTGCGCGAACGGGTCGTCCGGGCGGCGCCGGCGGCCGGGCTCAGCCTCGAGGAGGCCGGCGAGATCACCCAGGCCTGGTTCACCGTCGACGACTGGATCCCGAGCCTGCTGCTGCCCTTGCAGCAGAAGCGGGCCCGGCAGGCGCTGCCCGGCCGCGACCGGTTGACGGCCGCGGCCGCGACGATGACGCCGTACGCCGAGGACGCGGCGTGGCTGCTCGGGCTGCTCGAGGTGCTCGACGACGAGCCGCTGCTCGTGCTGCACCGCCCGACCGGCCGGGCCTACGACCTGACGATCAGCGGGGTCAGCAGCACCTTCCAGCTGCACACGCTGCTCGCGGCGACGCTGATCGGCGACGAGTCGCGCGGCCTGCTGCCGGGCGAGCCCCCCGAGGCGGCGTGGGTCGCGGCCGCCACCGACGGCGAGCTGATGCCGGCCGACGGCATCCGCGGGCAGTTCTACCTGGCCGACGCCGCCGGCGAGACCATCTACAACGAGGGCCGTCCCGCCGACATCCCACTGCTCGGCGACCACCGCGTGATCGTGCTCGACCCGCCGCCGTACGACCGCACCTGGACCGTCGGCCGCACCTATCCGCTGATGACGCCGGAGGTCGTGCTCAACCGCGTCCTCCCGCCCGGTGAGGCCGCGGAGTGGGCCCGCCGCGTTGCGCCGGCCGCCTGACCGCCCTGCGGTAGGTTCCCGGCATGGCCTACGACGAGGTGCTGGCCCAGCGTCTGCGCGACCGCCTCACGGATCCCGCCGTCACCGAGCGCAAGATGTTCGGTGGGCTGGCGTTCTTCACCAACGGCAACATGACGGTGGGGGTGCACGCCGACGAGCTCATCGTCCGGCTCGGCGCCGCCGGGATCGAACGGGCCCTGACCCGCGCCGGCGTGCGGCCGTTCGAGGTCGGCGGCCGTTCGATGCGCGGCTGGGTCCTCGTGGCCGGCGACCACCTCGACGACCCCGCCCTCGACGGCTGGCTGGACGAGGCGTACGAGTACGTGAGCACGCTGCCGCCCAAGTAGCACGCCGCCCGCTGTCCTGGTGTTTCATGGAGCGCATGCTGATCGACGTTGGCGGGCTCTCCTTCGACGTGCTGACGGACGGCCCGGAGCAGGGCGAACCCGTGCTCCTGCTGCACGGCTTCCCGCAGGACCACCGGGAGTTCGAGTTCGTCGTCCCCCGGCTGACGGCCGCGGGCCTGCGCACGATCGTCTTCGACCAGCGGGGGTACGCGCCCGGCGCCCGGCCCACGGCGGTCGAGGACTACCGCATGCCCGCGATCGCCGCGGACGCCGTCGCCGTCCTGGACGCCCTCGGCATCGCGTCGGCGCACGTGGTCGGTCACGACTGGGGCGCCCTGGTCGGCTGGCACGTCGCCGGGCGGCACAGCGCGCGGGTCCGCACGCTGACCGCGGTCTCGGTGCCCCACCCGGCGGCCCTCGCCGAGGCGCTGCGCACCGACCCCGACCAGGTGCGCAGGTTCGGCTACCAGCAGATGCTCGCCTCCCCGGAGGGTGAGAACAGCGTCCTGGCCGACGACGGCGCGTGGGTCCGCACCGTGATGGCGCCGATCGCCGCGCGGGCGCCCCTGTACGTGGACGCCCTGCGCGACCGGGCCCGCCTCACCGGCGCGCTCAACTGGTACCGCGCCGGCGCCCCGGACAGCGCGGCCCGCTCCCGCGCGCACGCCGCAGACAGCGCGGCCGACTCACACGCCCACTCCGCGGACGCGGCCGGGCCCCGCGCCCACTCCGCAGACGCGGCCAGGCCCCACACCCACTCCGCGGACGCGGCCGGGCCCCGCGCGCACTCCGCGGACGACGCGGCCGCGTCCGGCGCACGCTCCACGCACGGCGCGGCAGACTCTCCCGCGCACCCCGCGCACCCCGCGCACCCCGCGCACCCCGCGCACCCCGCGCACCCCGCGCACCCCGCGCACCCCACGGCCGACTCACGCGCGCGCTCCGCGGACGGCCGGATCGGCGCGGTGAGCGTGCCGACCACGTTTGTGTGGAGCGACCAGGACGTGGCGATCGGCCGGACCGCCGCCCTCGGCTGCGCCCGCTGGGTGACCGGCGACTACCGCATGGTGACGCTCGAGGGCGTGAGCCACTGGATCCCCGAGGAGGCCCCGGAGGCCCTCGCGGACGCCGTGCTGGCGCGTGTGCGTTCCGCGGTCACAGGAAGGTGAGCAGCTCCTCTCTTGTGAAGGCGGCGTCGGTGAGGGCGCCGCAGTTGAGTCCCCGCAACAGGTAGGCCGCCAGCGCGCGGGCGGTGGCGGGCTCGTCGGCTATGCCGCTGTCGGCGCGCGACACGTACCGCTGGAGGCGGACCACGGCGGCGTCGCGGCCCTCGCGGAAGAACGTGTAGGTGGCGGCGTAGCGGGTCGGCAGCTGGGCGGGATGCAGGTCCCACCCCTGATAGAAGCCGCGCTCCAGGGAGCGGGCCACGAGCCGGTGGTGCACCTCCCAGGCGGCCTGGACCTCCTCGCGGGTGCCCACCGGCAGGATGTTGGTGGAGCCGTCGGAGAGCCGGACACCGGTCTGCGCGGCGGCGGCCTGCATGACGGCCTTGGCGTGGTCGGCCACGGGATGGTCCATCGCCTGGTGGGCGGCGGCCACCCCGGCGGCGGCGCTGTAGTCGTACGTGCCGTAGTGCAGCCCGGCGCAGCGGCCGCCCGCGGCGGTGATCAGCCGCGCCACGGTGGCGGTGCCGTCCGCGGCGAGCACGGCGGCGGGCAGCTCGATCTGGATCTCGAACCGCAGCGCGCCTGCAGCCAGGCCGTACGCGCTCTCCAGCCGCTCCAGCAGCGCGACCATGGCGGTCACCTGGTCGGGGCCGCTCACCTTGGGCAGCGTGACGACGAAACCGGCGTCCTGATAGGACTCCAGGAACAGGTCGAGCGTGCGCAGCGACCGCCGCCGCGTCGGGGCCTCGAGCGACTTGACGCGCAGCCCGAGGAAGGGCGGGCGCTCGCCGGCGCGCAGGGTCGCCGCCGCCTTGCGGACCGCCGCGTCCTCCTCGTCGTCGTCGCGCACGCCGTAGCCGTCCTCGAAGTCGACGCGCAGGTCCTCGATCGGTTCGCGGGCGAGTTTCTCCCGGACGCCCGGGACCGACCACGGGAAGTCGTGCGCGTCCATGACCCGCAGCGCCTCGGCGCCCCACTCGCGGAACCCGTCGAGCCGGTCGGCCGGGATGTAGACCGTGTGCACGGGCTGCCGGTCGGCGCTCTCGCCCGGATAGCGCGCGGCCAGGAACGCGTCGTGCGCGGCCAGCCGCGCGTCGGCGTCGTCGTAGTCCGCGCCGGTGAGCCGCATCAGTCGATCGACTCGTAGGCGGCGGTGGTGAGGAAGTCGGCGAAGTCGTCGGCGAGCGCCACCCGTTCGAAGAGCTTGCGCGCGTCGTCGAAGCGGCCGGAGGTCCACGCCTCGTCGCCGATCGCCTCGCGGATCCGGGCGAGCTCCTCGTCCTCGAGGCGGCCCACGAGGTCGGCGGTGATCGCGGTGCCGTCGGGCAGGCGTACGCCGTTGTGGATCCACTGCCACACCTGCGAGCGGGAGATCTCGGCGGTGGCGGCGTCCTCCATCAGGTTGTTGATCGCGACGGCGCCGTTGCCGCGCAGCCACGCCTCCAGGTATTGCAGCGCGACCGAAACGTTGGAGCGCAGCCCGGCCTCGGTGACCTCGCCCGGCGTGGCGGCCACGTCGAGCAGCTGCTCGGCCGTGACCGACACGTCGGGGCGCTGCCGGTCGAGCTGGTTGGGCCGGTCGCCGAGCACCCGGTCGAAGATCTCGAGACAGACCGGCACCAGGTCGGGGTGGGCCACCCAGGAGCCGTCGAAGCCGTCGCCGGCCTCGCGCTCCTTGTCCTCGCGGACCTTGCCGAGCGCGACCTCGTTGACGTCGGCGTCGCGGCGGCTGGGGATGAACGCCGCCATGCCGCCCATCGCGAACGCGCCGCGCCGGTGGCAGGTGGCGACGAGCAGCTCGGTGTAGGCCCGCATGAACGGCGCGGTCATCGTGACGGAGGCGCGGTCGGGTAGCACCATCGACGGGTTGTCGCGGAAGTACTTGATGATGCTGAACAGGTAGTCCCACCGGCCGGCGTTGAGCCCGGAGATGTGCGGGCGCAACGCGTACAGGATCTCGTCCATCTCGAAGGCCGCGGGGATCGTCTCGATGAGCACGGTGGCGCGGATCGTGCCGACCGGGATGCCGAGGGCCTCCTGCGCGTGGGTGAAGACGTCGTTCCAGAGGGCGGCCTCGTGGTGCGACTCCATCTTGGGCAGGTAGAAGTACGGCCCGCTGCCGCGCTCGAGCAGCTCCTCGGCGTTGTGGAAGAAGTAGAGGCCGAAGTCGACCAGCGCGCCCACGGCCGGCTCGCCGTCGACGGGCAGGTGACGCTCGTCGAGGTGCCAGCCGCGGGGGCGCACGACGATCGTCGGATAGGGGCCGCCGGCCAGCTCGTACTTCTTCTGCGGGGTCTCGAGCGTGACGGTGCGCCGGATCGCGTCGTACAGGTTCTGCTGGCCGTCGACGACGTTGGCCCAGTGCGGGGTGTTCGCGTCCTCGAGGTCGGCGAGCCACACCTTGGCGCCGGAGTTGAGCGCGTTGATGGTCATCTTGCGCTCGGTGGGACCGGTGATCTCGACGCGCCTGTCCCGCAGGTCGGCCGGGGCGGGCGGGGCGCTCCACTCGGCGGCGCGGATGTCGGCCGTCTCGGGCAGGAACCCGAGCGTGCCCCCGGCAGCGATCGCGGCGCGGCGCTCGGCCCGGGCGGCGAGGAGCTCGTCGCGGCGAGGACGGAAGCGCCTGTTCAGATCGGCGACGAACGCCACGGCCTCGTCGGACAGGATCTCGGTCATCGGCGACGGCTCCCCTCGAGGGTGGTTGCTCCCTCAAACCGTAGTGGAGCCGGGGACCCCCGCAAGCGGCTGTGGATAAACGCCGGGACGGGCGCGCTGGGAACGGTGGGCGCGCCCGCCCCGGCTGCCCCTCCTAGAAGTTGCCGAAGGTGTCGCACTTCGCCTTCTGGACGATGCAGTCCTTGACCCGGTGGCCGAGGGCGGCGTTGTCCCAGGCGAAGAACGCGTCGCCGTGCATCGAGCTGGCGTTGCCGGAGCTCAGCTTCAGGCCGGCGGCGGAGCCCGAGGTCGGGTAGCCGATCACGAACGACAGCGACGGGATCGCGACCGGGAACTTGCCGCTGCACTTGCCGGACGAGTCGGCCGGTCCGACGTGCGACTTGTGGTCGGGGCTGTCCAGGTGCACCCCGTCCCAGCAGTCGGGGAAGGTCAGCTGGAAGGTGATCTCCGCGGTCTTGGCGCAGACCGGCCAGTTGCCGTCGGCGCTGCGGCCGATCTCACCGCCGGCGCCGGCGCACCAGAACTGGCCGGGGGCGCCCTTCGGGGTGGCGACCTGCTTCTTGGCGTCTCCGACGATCATGCGGAAGCCCTGCGGGAACGGCACGGTCTTGGTGGTGTCGGGCAGCCGCGAGCCGTAGTAGACGGTCACGCCGTGCGGCTCGACGACCTTGTCGTTCTCGAGCAGGCTGGGGATCCAGTACGCCGAGCGGTCCTCACCGGGCTTGCAGCTCGAGCCGGCGTTCTTCAGCAGCGTGTCGGTGGTCGTGAAGGCGTCCGTCGAGTCGTTGCCCAGGAACGAGTGCCGGTGCGAGCCGCCGGGCAGGCCGGGCAGCACGATGGGGTCGTCGCTCGCCGCGTGGCTGACCGTGCAGGACGCGTTGAACTCCGCGACCCGGACGGGGTTGTTGGTGATCGCCTTCGGCTTCATCGCGTTGAACTCGGCCAGCTGGGCCTGCCACTTGGCCTGGTCCATCACGACCCAGCCGGCACCCTCGCCGGCCGGCGCGCTCGTGGTCGGCGCGGCGGTGGGGCCGGTCGTGGGGGCTGCCGTGGGCGCGGACGTCGGCGTGCCCGCCGGCGCCGAGTCCAGCGTGAACCAGTTGATGTTGACGAAGTCGGCCGCCTGCGCGCTCTTCAGGACGGCGAAGAGGGTCTGCTTGCCCGCCGGCGCCTGCACGGTCGCACTCTTCGTGGTCCAGCTCTGCCAGCCGCCCGTCCTGGCGACCGGGATGGTGGTGAGCAGCGTGCCCGTCTGCGAGCCCAGCCGCAGCTCGATCGAGCCGCCCGCGGCGTTGTCGGAGGCGATCCGCGCGGTGACCGTGCTGCCGACGGTCACGTCGTCGTAGCGCAGCCAGTCGCCGTTGCCGAGCCAGCCGACGTTCTTGCCGCCGTCGGCGTCGCCGGTGTTCTCGGTCTGCGCGCCGGACTGCGCGGAGTAGGCCTCGGCCTGCAGGCGGCCGGGGACGTCGGTCTCGGCGGCGTTGGCGTTGGCGATGTAGATGCCGCTGGCGCCCAGCGTCGCGGCGACGGCCGCGCCGAGGGCTACGCGGGTGACGCGGCGGCGGGTGCGGGGGTGGGACGGGGCGACGTGGAGGGGATCGGGTCGCATTCTTCTGATCTCTCGTCTCTGCCGTTTTCCAGGGCCGTTTCGAGAGCGAGTATGCCGAGGTCAGATAGTTGTTTCAACGTGTGGAGAAAGAATTAGGAATGGCTTTGCGCAGCGCCGCAGGTCGCCGCGATGTCGATTCCCGATAACGTTTTTCCCGGGCTTTTTCCTTAAGTCTGCCTTAAGTCGCCGGGCGATCAGCGGGCCGCGTCGAGCAGGCGCCGGTGTGCGCGGGCCGCCTCGCGGGCCAGCGTAGCGGCATCGGCGTGCACGAGCTCGCCGCGTTCCACGACCGGGCGGCCGCCGACCAGGGCCAGCTCGACCGGGGCGGCCGGGCCGAACACCAGCGCCGCCAGCCGGTCGTCGATGCCCGCGTGGCCGAGGCCGTCGAGCCGCCACACCACCAGGTCGGCGAGCTTGCCCGCCTCGAGCGAGCCCAGCTCGTCCTCGCGGCCCAGGCACCGGGCGCCGCCCATCGTCCCCAGCCGCAGCGCCTCGCGGGCGTTCAGCGCCGCCGGCCCGCCGTGGGTGCGGGCCGTGTAGAGGGCCTGCCGCAGCTCCTCCCCCAGGTGGCTGGCCTCCTGCGACGCGGAGCCGTCGACGCCCAGCCCGACCGGCACGCGGTGGTCGAGCAGGTCGCGCACCCGGGCCGCGCCCGCGCCCAGCCGCGCGTTCGAGCTCGGGCAGTGCGCCACGCCGGTGCCGGTGGCGCCCAGCCTGGCGATCGCCGCGTCGTCGAGGTGCACGCCGTGGGCCAGCCACACGTCGTCACCGAGCCAGCCGAGGCGTTCCGCGTACTCGACCGGGGTGCAGCCGAGCCGCTCGCGGCAGAAGTCCTCCTCGTCGTCGGTCTCGGCGAGGTGCGTGTGCAGGCGGACGCCCCGGCGCCGCGCCAGGGTCGCGGCCTCGCTCATGAGCCGCTCGGTGACCGAGAACGGCGAGCACGGCGCGACCGCGATCCGCAGCATCGACCCCGGCGAGGGGTCGTGCCAGCGGTCGATCGCCTGCTCCGTGGCCGCCAGGGCCTCGTCGGTGCCCTCGACGATGTTGTCGGGCGGCAGGCCGCCGTCGGAGCGGCCGAGGTCCATCGAGCCACGCGCCGGATGGAAGCGCAGCCCGATGCGGCGGGCGGCCTGTATCTCGGCCTCGAGCACGTCGCCACCGTCGCGCGGGAAGACGTAGTGATGGTCCATCGAGGTGGTGCAGCCGGACAGCGCCAGCCAGCCGAGACCCGCGCCGGCCGCCGCGCCGACCACCTCGGCGTCGAGCCGCCCCCAGATCGGGTAGAGGGTGGTGAGCCAGCCGAACAGCGTCTCATCCACGGCGAGGCCGCGGGTCGCCCACTGGTAGAGGTGGTGGTGGGTGTTGATCAGGCCGGGGGTGACCAGGCAGCCCGCGCCGTCGACCCGGCGAGCCTCCCCGTCGCTCGCGGGAGCCGGCCCGGCGCCCACGGCGGCGATGCGGCCGTCGTCGCCGACCACGACGTGGCCGTCGGCGTGATACGTGTCGGCGGCGTCGACCGTGGCGACCGCGACGTTCTCGACGACGATCACGGGTACCACTCCGTGATGGCCGGCGGCGCGTCGTCGCGGGTGACGGTGCCCTCGATCAGCCCGTAGGGCCGGTCGCCCGCGATGAACACCTCGTTGTCGTTGCCCAGCCCGAACGGCGACAGGTCGGCCGGATAGTGGTGCTTGTTGGGCAGCGCGAGCCGGACCTCGGCGATCTCGGGACGGTCGGTGAGCACCCGGCTGCCCATCGCGAACAGCGTCTGCTGCAGCGAGTAGCTGTGCGTGGTCACGAACGCCCTGGTCAGCGCCTCGACCGCGCCGGCGTGGGACTTGCCCCAGTCGGCGTCGTCGCTCAGGTGCCGCCAGCGGGCGTCGACCTCGGTGGCCAGGATGCGGTCGGTGGTCTCGGGCAGCGTCGTGTAGCGGTCGCGCGGGAAGCCGTGGAACTCCGCGCCGGTCGAGTTGAGCAGGACCATCCCCCGGATGCCGCTGACCACCTGGGTCTGCTCGACGGTCACGGTGACCTCGACCGTGCGGGTGTGGTCGCCCTGACGCCGGAACGAGTGCGGGCCCAGCCGCTCCCACCCGAACGCCTCGATCCCGACGCGGGCGGCGCGGATCTGCGTCTGGGTCTCGACGAAGTGGCGGGCCAGCCGCAGCGCGAACTCCTCGGGCTCGCCGACGCCGTGCTCCTTCGCGAACGCGTACACCGTGTTCTTCATGGTGTCGGTAGGCAGCACGCCCGAGTTGTCGCCGGTCAGATGGGTCGCGGCGAGGTCGCCGGAGAGGGCGATGCCGACGGTGAGGTCCGCCAGCGTGTGCGTCTCGCCGTCGCGGGTGACGCGGACCAGCCGCGTCCCGGCCTTGCCGTACCGGTTCTCTCCGAGCACGATCGCCACGCGCGTTCAGCTCCCTCGATAGGTCGTGTATCCGTAGCGGCTGAGCAGCAGCGGCACGTGATATTGCCGCTCCGGGTCGTGGACGTGGAACGCGACCGTGATCTCCGGGAAGAAGCAGTCGCCGCCCAGGTAGGGCTCGACGTAGAAGAACAGGCGGTAGCCGCCCGCCTGCCAGTCGTGCAGCGGAACCTGGAAGCGCAGCCGGCCGTCGTCGTCCGTCCGCCCCTCGGCGATCGTCCCCCACCCGTGCGAGTCGCGGCGCTCCAACCGCACATAAACATCGCGGCCGGCTCGCCGCTGACCGTGTCGAGGATGTGCGTCGAGATGCGGGCGTGGTCGGTGGCGGTGCCGGCGTCAGAGGGCATCGAGCACCTGCTCGAGCCGCAGCAGCGCGATCCGGCGGAGCTGGTCGGCGACGACGGCCCGCTCGGTGGCCTCGTCGTTGCCCAGGCGCTCGCGGGCCGCGGCGAGGATCTCCTCCTGCGTGCGCCCGCTCGCGAAGATCAGGAAGACGTGGCCGAACCTCTCCTCGTACGCCCGGTTGGCCTCGATCAGCGCCGCCCTCGTGGTCTCGTCGGCGCTGCGCGCGGCGGCCGACTGCTCGCGGCGCGACCAGGCGGCCTCCGGTGAGTCGCCGGCGGCCCGCTCGCCGATGCGCGGGTGGGCCTCGAGCCCTTGGCGGACCTCGTCCCACCGCAGGGCGCGCGAGGCGGCGTCGGCGGCGGCGAGGATGCCGGCCCGGCTGTCGTAGGGCCGCCCGGCGATGACCGCGGCGCCCCACGCGGGGGCGGCGCAGCAGGCGAGAAGGTCGCGCTCGAGACGAGCGGCGGGCAGCGCGTTGAACACCTCGACCGGGTCCATCGGCACCCCCTTCCTGTGTCGATCAGTCAAGCAGGCCTCGCGGCCCGGATGTCCGGTTTTCCGATGCCCGACACCTTGCCACGCCTGCCCGACAATTTCTGCGCGGCGCCTCCGGCCTGTGGACATCCCGCCCGGTGCGCGAAACTGTCGGACCCGTGGGCCAGGATGGTCGCGTGCTCATCACCGACGACGCTCTGCCCGACCTTCCGATCCGCCCGGTGCTGCCGCGGGTCCGCGAGGTGCTGGCCGGCGGCGGCGCGGCGGTGCTGGTGGCGCCGCCCGGCACGGGCAAGACGACGCTGGTGCCGCTCGCGCTGCCCGGCCGGGTGCTGGTGGCCGAGCCGCGCCGGCTGGCCGCCCGGGCCGCGGCGCGCCGCATGGCCGCTCTGCTGGGCGAGCGGCCGGGTGGCCGGGTGGGCTACACGGTGCGCGGCGACCGCCAGGTGTCGCGGCAGACGCGGGTCGAGGTCGTGACGACCGGTGTTCTCGTGCGCCGCCTGCAGCGCGACCCCGAGCTGGCGGGCGTCGACGTCGTGATCCTCGACGAGTGCCACGAGCGCCACCTCGACACCGACCTCGCGCTGGCCTTCCTGGTCGAGGTGCGGGCCGCCCTGCGCGACGACCTCGGCCTGCTCGCCACGTCCGCGACGGCCGACGCGGGCCGGCTGTCCGAGGTGCTCGGCGCGGCGCCGGTGGTGACGGCGTCGGCGCGGCTGCATCCGGTCGAGGAGCACTGGGCGCCCCCGGCCGGCCCGATCACCCCGCCGCTGGGCCTGCGCGTCGACCCGCGCCTGCTCGACCACGTGGCCGCGACCAGCCGGCGCGCGCTGGCCGAGGGCGACGGCGACGTGCTCGTCTTCCTGCCCGGCGCGGGCGAGATCGACGCCGTGGCGGGCCGGCTCGGCGGGGTGGCGGCCGACGTGATCCCGCTGCAGGGCCGTCAGCCCGCCGCGGTGCAGGACGCGGCGCTGCGACCGGGGGCGCGCAGGCGCGTGGTGCTGGCGACCGCAGTCGCCGAGAGCAGCCTGACAGTTCCGGGCGTACGGGCGGTGGTCGACGCTGGGCTGAGCCGGGTGCCCCGCATGGACCACGCCCGCGGCCTGGGCGCCCTCGCGACGGTGCCGGTGTCGCGGGCGGCGGCCGTGCAGCGGGCGGGCCGGGCCGGTCGCGAGGCCCCGGGCCGGGTCTACCGCTGCTGGTCGGCGGCCCAGCACGACCGCCTGCCGGCTCAGCCCGAGCCGGAGATCGCCGCCGCCGACCTGACCGGGTTCGCGCTCGACCTGGCGCTGTGGGGCCACCCCGACGGCGCCGGGCTCGCCCTGCCCGACCAGCCGCCGCCCGGCGCTCTGAAGTCGGCCGTCGCCACGCTGCGCGACCTGGGCGCGGTCGACGCCGCCGGCCGGGTGACCGCCCGCGGCCGGTCGCTGGCCGACGCGGGCCTGCACCCCCGCCTGGCCCGGGCGCTGCTCGACGGCGCGCCGCTGGTGGGCGCCCGCCGGGCCGCCGAGATCGTCGCCCTGCTCGACGACGACCGCTCCTCGCCCTCCGACGACCTGACCGCCGGGTGGCGCCGCGCCCGCACCGACCGGGACCCCGCCTGGCGCACCGAGGTCACCCGGCTGACGGCCACCCTCGACCGTAATGCCTCCGACGAGTCGGTTCCCGACGTCACGGACGCCGCTGCCGGTTCCGCGAGCGCCCGAGCGAGCGGAGCCGACCTGCCGCCCAAGGCGGCCCGAACGAGCGAAGCCGACCTTCCAGCCGAGGCAGCCCGAACGAGCAGAGCCGACCTTCCAGCCGAGGCGGCTCGAACAAGCGGAACCGGCTCGCCGGCCGAGGCAGCCCGAACGAGCAGAGCCGACCTTCCAGCCGAGGCGGCTCGAACAAGCGGAACCGGCTCGCCGGCCGAGGCAGCCCGAACGAGCAGAGCCGACCTTCCAGCCGAGGCGGCTCGAACAAGCGGAACCGGCTCGCCGGCCGGGGCGGCCCGAGCGAGCCGGGAGGCGACGACCGGGTTGCAGTCCGTCGGCCCCAGGCGGCTGCCGGACGACCTGGCCGCGGGCCTCGTGGTGGCGCTGGCCTATCCGGAGCGGGTGGCCCGGGTGCGCGAGCCGGGCGGCCGGACGTACCTGATGGCGGGCGGCACCGCGGCCGACCTGCCGGCGGGCAGCGCGCTGGCGGGTGTCGGCTGGCTGGCGATCGCGTCGGCGGACCGGGCGGCGGGAGCACGGACGGCGCGCATCCGGACCGCCGTGCCGCTCGACGAGGCCACCGCGGTGGAGGCGGCGGCCACCCTGCTCACCGAGGACACCGAGATCGGCTGGGTGGACGGCGACGTGGTCGCCCGCACGGTGCGGCGGCTCGGCGCGATCACCCTGGTGGAGCGGCGTCTCGCCGACCCCGACCCGGCGCGGGTCCGGGCGGCGCTGCTCGACGGGCTCCGGCGTGCCGGGCTCGGGCTGCTGACCTGGTCGCGCGGCGCGGTGGAGCTGCGCGAACGGCTGGCCTTCGCGCACGCGGCCCTCGGTGATCCGTGGCCCGACGTGTCCGACGAGGCGCTGCTCGCGAGCGCCGGCGACTGGCTCGACCTGGGCGCCGCCCGCCGCCGGGCCGACCTCGCCAAGATCGACGTGGCGTCGAGCCTCCGGCGGCTGCTGCCCTGGTCGGTGGCGGGCCGCCTCGACGACGTGGCTCCCGAGCGGCTCCCCGTGCCCAGCGGCTCGCGCGTGCGGATCGACTACGCCGATGCCGCGGCCCCGGTGCTCGCCGTCAAGGTGCAGGAGGCGTTCGGTTGGCGCGACGCGCCCCGCCTGGCCGACGGCCGCGTCCCGGTGCTGCTGCACCTGCTCTCGCCCGCCGGCCGCCCGGTCGCCGTGACCCGCGACCTGGCGTCGTTCTGGGCGCAGGGCTACCCGCAGGTGCGGGCCGAACTGCGCGGCCGCTATCCGCGGCACCCCTGGCCCGAGGACCCGACCACGGCCGAGCCCACCCGCCGGACGAACCCGCGCAGCCGATGAACTACCCGACCGAGCCCACCCACCCGACGAACCCGAGCGGCCGATGAACCCGCGCAGCCGATGAACCCGCGCAGCCGATGAACCACCCGACCGAGCCCACCCACCGGACGAACCCGCGCGGCCGATGAACCACCCCGCCGAGCCCATCCGCCGGATGAACCCGCGCGGCCGATGAGCCACCCGGCCAGACAAACCCGCGCGGCCGATGAACCACCCCGCCGAGCCCACCCGCCCGACGAACCCGCGCGGCCGATGAGCCACCCGCCCGACGAACCTGCGCGGCCGATGAGCCACCCGGCCGGGCCGGGCGCGCGGGTGGGTCAGTTGGCGAGGTGGGCGGCCGACGAGGGCGGCAGCGACGGCGAGGGGATCGACGGGGGCCGCAGGCGGTGCAGGGGCGCCGGCTGGCCGAACAGGTAGCCCTGACCGACGAGGCAGCCCAGCTCGGCCAGGGCGCGGGCCCGCGCGGCGGTCTCGATGCCCTCGGCCACCACGACGATGTCCAGGTCGGTGCAGATGGCGAGCACCGACCGGCACAGCGCGCCCGCCCGGTCGGGGGCGATGTCGACGTCGGTCAGGGTGGCGTCGAGCTTGACGATGTCGACGGGCAGCGAGTGGAGCTGCGCGAGCGCGTTGAAGCCGCTGCCGAAGTCGTCGAGGGCGATGCGGACGCCGTACGCCCGCAGGCGCGCGACGACCGCGGCGGCCGAGGCCAGGTCCTGGATGCGGTGCGTCTCGGTGATCTCGAGGACCAGGCGCGCCGCGGGCAGGCCGCTGCGGGCCAGGGCGGCCGCCACCGACTCCTCGAGGCCGGGCCGGCCCAGCCGGGCCGCGGACACGTTGACGTGCATGTCGATCGGACGCCCGTACACGACCGACAGCGCCGCCGCGTCCGCGCAGGCCCGGCCGAGCACGAAGTCGTCGATGGCGCCCACCAGACCCGTGCGCTCGGCGACCGGCACGAACACGTCGGGGTGCACCGGGCCGGCCACCGGCGACGTCCACCGCGCCAGCGCCTCGACCGCCACCGTCGCGGCGTCGGCGAACCGCACGATCGGCTGGTAGAACACCTCGAACCCGGCCCGCGACGGTTCGCCGGAGGCAAGCGCCTCGGCCAGCAGATGCGGCAGGTCGGCGTTCGGCCCGCCGTCGCCCGTGCCGGAGTAGCGGGCCAGCGCGCCCTTGCCGCGGCGCTTGCTCACGTACATCGCGGCGTCCGCCCGGCGCAGCAACGCGTCCGCGGTCAGGGGTTCGCCGGGCTCGGGCACCACCAGGCCGATGCTGGCGCCGACGCCGAACGTGTGGCCGTCGATCACGAACGGCTCGCGCAGCGCCGCGAGGATGCGGTGCCCGGCCGGTTCGGCGTCGGCCGGCGTGTGGTCGAGCAGCACCGCGAACTCGTCGCCGCCGAGGCGGGCCACGAGGTCGGCGGGCGACACGCACCTCTGCAGCCGCTCGGCGATCGCGCGCAGCACCCGGTCGCCCATCGCGTGCCCGAAGCTGTCGTTGATCAGCTTGAAGTCGTCGAGGTCGGCGAAGAGCACCGCCACCGGACCGCCGAGCGCGCCGGTGAGCCGCTCGCGGAACAGCGCACGGTTCGCCAGGCCGGTCAGCGGGTCGTGGTACGCCTGGTGGTGCAGCCGCCGCTGCCCCTCCGACACGCGGTCGAGCAGCACGGTGTTGTCGACGATCGTGAACATCTGCCGGGCCACGACCAGCCCGAGGCCGAGCCAGCCCAGGTACGCCTCGAAGGGCGACAGCGGCTTGCCGGCCCCGCTGTTGATCGCGATCATGACGCCGGTCGCGGTCACCGGGATGTACGGGAGCACGAGGTGCAGCCACTCCCCTTCGCCGGAGTCGGCCACCGTACGCCCGCGGGCCGACGGCGAGGACAGCGCCGCCACCGCCAGCAGCGCCGCCCCGAGCAGGTGCCCGGCCGACTGCCACGGCGAGAGCGCCCCGTCCGCGAGGTTGACCAGCCGCAGGGTGTCGCTGACCCCCAGCGCGAGCACGGCCAGCCCGCCCAGCGCGATCGGCTTGCGCCCGGCGCGCGAGTCGGGCCGGGTGAGCAGCAGCAGGAGCACCATCGTCGCCAGCACGAGGTCGGCGATCGCGTACGCGGCGGCCGCCACGATCAGCGAGGTGGGCCGCCCGTCCCAATGCAGCCAGTCGCGCGGCACCAGCGACCAGGCCAGCGCGAGCAGCGAGCCCGCGATCAGCACGCTGTCGATGACGAGGGCGACCTGGTCGCGGCGCACCGAGGTGGGCGCCGGGCGGGGACGGGTGTACGGGGCCTGGAGCAGCGCCACGAGCAGGCAGGCGGGCAGCACGAAGAACCCGATGTCGGTCACCGCGGTGATCGCCCGATCCGGATCTGCCACGTCCTGGACCAGCCACCACAGCCGGTTCAGCGTCCAGCCGGTGAGGCCGGCGCCGATCAGCAGGCGCCAGCGGCGCTGCACCCCGGCCCGGCTGCGCGCGCCCGCGAAGCAGATCGACGCCGCGGCCGCCCCCACGACCAGCTGAGCGGTGTCCGCGTACAGACGGCCGCCCCGCGGCTCGATCAGCTCACCGAGCGCGGTCACCCCCAGGACGATCGCCAGCGTGACGAAGAGTCGCGCCGTCATCATCACCACCCATGCAGCCGCGGGACCCCTCGTCGCGGCCGCTGTAACCTACCGCAGGCCCGGGCGGTACGAAGAGTGCTCAGTCCGCCGGAGTCAGATCGGCGACAATCACCGTGACGTTGTCCGGTCCGCCGCCGCGCAGCGCCAGGTCGATCAGCCGCTCGCAGCACGTCTTCGGGTCGGCGGCGGCGAGCATCTCCTGCTCGATGGTCTCGTTGCTCACCACGGCGGTCAGGCCGTCACTGCACAGCAGCCACCGGTCGCCCGCCTCGGGCTCGACGATCACGTACGCCGGGCTGACCGGCTCGCCCTGCAGCACGCGGGTGACGACCGAGCGGCGCGGGTGGTCGGCGGCCTCGTCGGGGCGGATGAGCCCCTGGTCGACGAGCATCTGGACGTACGTGTCGTCCTTGGTCAGCTGGTTGAGCCGGCCCTCGCGCAGCAGGTAGGCGCGGGAGTCGCCGACGTGCGCCATCGCCGCCCGGGTGCCCGAGAAGATGACCGCGGTGAGCGTGGTGCCCATGCCCTGCAGGCTGTTGTCGGCCTCGACCTGCTCGGCGATGCGCCCGTTCGCGACCTCGAGCGCGCGGTGCAGCGCGTCCATCTGCTCGTCGTTCTCGATGGGCGTGTCGAGCGGCGTCATCGCCTCGATGGCGATGCGGCTGGCGAGGTCGCCGGCGGCCATCCCGCCCATGCCGTCGGCGACGACGAGAAGGCAGTCACCGGCGTAGTAACAGTCCTCGTTGTTGCTCCGGACATGTCCTTGATCGGTGCCGGCCGCCCACCGCATGTGCAAGGTCATGGCGTGCAGCTTCCCAGATCACCGCAACCGTGTCTGCACGCGGTCGGCGGCGCGTCGCCGGAAAAGTCCGTCACCTGGGACTGAGCGGTCTGCCGAGGCACCGCGGATCGACCTCCGTCAGGGGGCGTGTGGGCGCTATCCAGGACAGGGCGGAGTCGGTCACCGCCCACCCGCGGACCGCGACGGCGCTGTCGGGCGGCCGCACCGGCTCGGGGCAGAGCGTCTTGGAACGCACCTCGTCGTTGGGGATGAACCTCACCAGTCCACCATCTTCCAGCACCGTCGTCGAGGTGTCGTCGACGGCTATCAGCTGACCGCGCAGGACGGACGCCGGCTGCCCGTCCGCACCGACCTCGACGGCGCTGCTGGGCAGCACCGGCGCGCGCAGGAACACCGCCCCGATCGCCAGCGGGGCGACCAGCGCCGCGGCGGTCGCCGGCCAGTGCGTGACCAGCCGCGCCGCGCGGGCCGGCACCGGGCCGGTGAGCAGCGGTCCGAGCAGCGGCGGCACCCCGAGCAGCAGCGCCGTGGACGTCTCGCCGAGCCGGAAGGCCTGCACGATGCCCGGCCACACGAAGATCAGCACCAGGACGCCGACCAGCACCGGCACGCCGACGGTGATCCACAGCATCAGCCACCGTTCGGTGTGGAACCGCTGGACGCCGGTGAGCCCCAGGATGGCGACGATCAGCATGCCGAGCAGGGGCAACAGCCGCAGCTGCCAGGTGAACGCGGCGAGCATCGCGGCCAGCAGCACCACCCAGTCGGGCATCCGCAGCGCGGTCACGGCCAGCAGCGACCGGCCCGCGTCCTCGGGCGCGCTGACCAGCAGCACGCTGCCGAGCAGCCGCAGCACCAGCACGACCGCCGGCACGCTCCAGATCAGCGTGATGAACAGCGCGCTGATCATGCCGAGCGGCGAGATGTACTGCACCAGCAGCAGCATCGTGGGCAGGTCCTGCCGGCTCAGGTACCACAGCCGCAGCACGAGCAGCACCAGCGGGAACGCGGGCAGCACGGTGAGCAGGTAGTTGAGCTGCGCGCGGCGGCGCCGGGCGGGGATCGGGCCGCCCTTGACGTAGATGCTGTCGCTCATCCGAGGATGTCCTCCCACGGCTGCTCCCGGATGTCCGGCCGTACGACCCGGGGCTGCTCGGCCACGGCGATCGGCGCGCCGTCGTTGTTGGCCACCTCCGACTGGAAATTCCGGTCGTACGCCTCCTCCCAGCGCGAGTCCTTCGGATCGGCGTACGAGCGGTAGAGCGTCAGGTCGACGAGCTTCTCCAGCGCCGGGTTGTCCCCCACGTTGACGCCCCACGTCTCGTTCGCCGGGAATCCGACGTCCCAGTGATCGAATTCCTCCCGGGAGCGAGCCTTGTAACCGGCCAGAATCGCGGCATCGGTCGTCACCGCCTTGACCCGGCCGGCGCGAAGATCCTCGATGCACTGGCTGATCCGGTTCCGGGAGATGAGATCAGCCCCGAACTCCTTGGCCGCTTTCTCGCTGGTCGAGGAGGAGATGGAGCAGACTCCCTCGTCGTGAAGGTCGGCCATGGTCGAGACGCGCGGGTGTTTGTCGCGGCGCAGGGTCAGCACCGACTGCTCGGTGTAGAGGTACGGCGACGAGAAACGTACGCCCGCCGTCGCCTTCCGTTCGGCGTTGATGCTGAAGCTCGCGATCACCAGCTTCACGGGCACCCGCTTGCCGTCCGGCGCGGTGGCCTGCATGCGCGGGCGGTCCTCGCTCTCGATCGCGTAGAACTTGACCTCCGACCGCCGAAATCCCAGGTCCTCGGCGATCATGTATGCGATGTCGATGTCGAAGCCGCTCCACCGCCCGTTCCGATCACGCAGGGCCGTACCGGGCTGGTCGTCCTTGACCCCGATCGGCAGCTCGGTCCACTCCTCCACGCCGGCCTGCTCGCGCAGGTCGGCGACCGACGGCGGCCCGCCCACGAACAGCCGCACCAGCGCCAGAGCGAGCGCGAGAACCAGCGCCAGACCCAGCGCGGCCAGCCGGAACGCGGCCAGGTTGAAGCGCGGCGGCTGGATGAGCGGCTCCGGCTCGGGTGGGGGCAGCCGCCGGTCCGCCGCCTCGCGCTCCGCGACGTCCTGCACCGCGATGTCCTCGGCGGTGCCTTCCGGCCCCGGGGGCGTACGGCGTCGCACCGGCCAGGTGAAACGGCCGGTCCCCGTGCTGCGTTCCGAACCCATGGGCGCCTATCGTGCCGCATGAATGTCACGGTGTGGCGTCCCGTCCGGCTCGCGACGAGATTTCACCCGCCGAACGGGTAGGTCACCGGCATGAAGCGTCCCCTGATCGCCGTCGCCGCCGTGGCCCTCGGTGCCTTTGCCCTGCGTTCCCGCCGTAAGCGATCGCTGCACCCGCTCGGCCGCTCGTTCACCGGTGAGCTGGAGGTGTGGGGCATCGGTGAGGATGCCGAGCTTCTGTCCACCCCCCGCAAGTACCGGGCGACCGTGCGCCTCTCGAAGGGCGCCGGCACCCCCGGCGGCCGTGCCGACGTCCGGGGCCTGGCCGTACGCGTGGACGGCGAGCGGCCGTTCGACCTGCTGCTGTCGACCTGCGGCGAGGGCCGGTTCACCCGTCACCTGCCGTCCCCGCGGCGCACCTTCGACACGTACTACGGTTCGATCACCCCGTTCCGCACCGGCACGGGCCACAAGGTCTACATGGCCGCCCGCGCCGACCGCGACGCCCCGCTGGGCCGCGACCTCGACTCCGTCACCGGCGGCCGGATCACGCTCTACGCCGGCGACCGCGCCTTCGGCCGCGTCAGCCTGGGAGAGCCCCTTTCCGAGCGTACGGACGCCGAACTCGCCTTCGACCCGATCCGCAACACCGCACCCGACCTCCACCCGACCGGCACGATCCACGGCACCCGCGCTTTCGCCTACCGCCTCAGCCAGCGCTGGCGCGGCGCCCGTCCCGCCGATCCCGCCCCCGAAGCCGTCGAGCGCACCGTTCTGCACCGCTGACCTTTCCGCTCGGATCCCCGTTCCGGGCCGCCACGCATTGATCGTCACGATGCGCCCGAGCGGTTATGATGCCTGCTCCACACGGCCACGGGGGATCCGATGCGGCACACCGGCATGCCCCTCTCGGCCGACGGCGGCACGGGCGCCGACAAGCTCACCGGTGGGCCGTGGGCCGACATCCTCAAGGGCGGCGACGGCGCCGACGCCATCTGGGGCCACGACCACAACGACCAGATCGACGCGGGCTCCGGCGACGACCGGGTGTCCGGCGGGAACGGCAACGACGAGATCAAGGACGGTCCCGGCACGGACGTCGTGCTCGGCGGCAACGGCAAGGACACCTTCACCGGCGGCCCGGGCAACGACACGTACAACGGTGGCGCGGGCGGCGACGGTTTCCGCCCCTCCCAGCCGTCCGGCGCCCAGGTCCCCTCGACGGCAACGAGGGCGCCGACAAGCTGTACGGCGGCGACGGCGACGACCTCGTCAGCGGCTCGGACACCGACGCGGACGACCCCGACCGCCTCGAGGCCGGCGCCGGCACCGACACCTGCCACCTCACCCGCAGCTACGTCACCGTCGGCTGCGAGCACTCCGTCGGCCCGTAGCCGGCCCCAGCCGGGACGGGTCAGCGGTAAGCGACCACGACAGCGCTCTCGGCCGGCAGCTCCACCCGGTCGCGCTGCAGCATCACGCCCTCGGAGGTGGCCAGCAGCACCTTGGAGGGCACGTCGCGCAGGGAGACCGTCTGGGCGGCGGGCGCCAGGTTGACGGCGACGGCGGTGTGGCCGCGGCGCATCACGAGGTGCTGGTCGCCGTGCCAGACCTCGACCTGGTCGAGCCACGGGTCGGTCAGCTCGGGGCGGCTGCGGCGCAGGGCGATGAGCCGCTTGTAGAGGTCGAGGATCTCGGCGTGGCCGGGCTTGCCGGGCTCGTCCCAGTTGAGCTTGGAGCGCAGGAACGTCTCGGGATCCTGGGGGTCGGGCACCTCGGCCTCGGCCCAGCCGTGCGAGGCGAACTCGCGCCGGCGGCCCTTCTGCACGGCCTCGGCCAGCTCGGGCTCGGGGTGGCTGGTGAAGAACTGCCAGGGGCTGCCGGCCGCCCACTCCTCGCCCATGAACAGCATCGGCGTGAACGGGGACGTGAGCAGCAGCGTGGCGCCGACCTTGAGCAGGCCCGGCGAGAGCGTCGCGGAGATGCGGTCGCCGATCGCGCGGTTGCCGATCTGGTCGTGGTCCTGCAGGAACGCCACGAACCGGTGCCCGGGCGTCCGGGTGCGGTCGATCGGCCGGCCGTGCCGCCTGCCGCGGAAGCTCGACCACGTGTTGGCGTGGTAGAACGCGCTGGTCAGCACCGTTTCGAGCGACTCGAGCGAGCCGAAGTCGCCGTAGTAGCCCTGCCGTTCGCCGGTGAGCAGCGCGTGCAACACGTGGTGAATGTCGTCGGTCCACTGCGCGTCGATGCCGTAGCCGCCCGCCTCGCGTGGCGTGATCAGCCGCGGGTCGTTGAGGTCGGACTCGGCGATCAGCGACAGCGGGCGGCGCAGGTGCGCGGACAGCGACTCGACCTCGACGGCCATCTGCTCGAGCAGGTGGATCGCGGAGTGGTCGGCCAGCGCGTGCACGGCGTCGAGCCGCAGGCCGTCGACGTGGTAGTCGCGCAGCCACATGAGCACGTTGTCGATGATGTAGCGGCGCACCTCGCCGGCGAGCGGGCCGTCGAGGTTCACCGAGGAGCCCCACGGGTTGGAGCCGGCCTCGCTCAGGTAGGGGGCGAACATCGGGGCGTACGCGCCGCTGGGCCCGAAGTGGTTGTAGACCACGTCGAGCACCACGCCCAGGCCCTTGGCGTGCGCCGCGTCGACGAACCGCTTGAGCCCGTCGGGCCCGCCGTACGCCTCGTGCGGCGCGTACCAGCACACGCCGTCGTAGCCCCAGTTGTACTCGCCGTTGAACGAGTTCACCGGCAGCAGCTCGACCAGGTCGACGCCGAGGTCGACGAGGTGGTCCAGCTTCTCGATCGCCGAGTCGAACGTGCCCTCGGGCGTGAACGTGCCGATGTGCAGCTCGTAGAGCACCGAGCCGGGCAGCTGCCGCCCGGTCCACGCCTGGTCGGTCCAGGCGAACGCGCTGTGGTCGTAGACCCGGCTGGGGCCGTGCACGCCGTCGGGCTGCCAGGGCGAGCGGGGGTCCGGCAGCGGGTTCTCCGTGTCCGGGAGCAGGTACGCGTAGTCGGCGCCGGGGCCGGCGGAGGGCACGTCGAGCCGCCACCAGCCGTCCTCGCCGCGTTCCATCTCCCGGTCCTGGCCGTCGACGCGAAGCCGTACGGTCTTCTCCGGTGCCCACACCTCGAATTGCGTCATTTCTCTTTCACCAGGAGTGCGACGGGATAGGTACGCAGCAGCTCGGCCACCGAGAGGCGGTTCCCGCCGTAGCTGGTGTTCGTGAAGACTTCCGTCCAGCTGTGACCATCGAGTGACACCGCAGTGTCGCCCCAGCCACCGTGACGTGACAAACCCACGGGCAGCCGGGTGGCGATCGTCACCGCGCCGCCGCGGTCGAAGGCCAGCACGTGCTCGCCGACGCGGCCCTCGGCGTACACCGGCCGGTACCCGCCGAACAGCTCGGGCCGCTGCCGCCGCAGCCGCAGCGCGCGGCTGGTGACCAGAAGCTTGGCGGCGCCCGTCTCGTCGACCGGCGGCAGCCAGCCGTCGTCGATGCGGGCGAGCAGCTCGCGGCGGGCGGCGAAGTCGACGGGCCGGCGGTTGTCGGGGTCGACCAGCGAGTAGTCCCACAGCTCGGTGCCCTGGTAGACGTCGGGCACGCCGGGCATGGTCAGCTGCACGACCTTCTGGCCGAGCGAGTTGACCCAGCCGGGCGGCGTGATCGACGCGGCGAAGTCGGACACCTCGCGGTGCAGCGCCGGGTCGTCGTAGATGCGGTCGACCATCTCCCGCAGCGCGGTCTCGAACGCCTCGTCGGGCTTGGTCCAGGTGGTCACGTTGGCCGCTTCCTTCGCGGACTTCAGGGCGTACGCCTGGAGCCTCTCGCGCGAGATGGGCCAGGCTCCCACCGCGGCCTGCCACACCAGGTGGGCGAGCGCCGGGTCGGGCAGCGGGGCGATCCGCACCCAGCGGCGCACGACCTCGGTCCAGTCGCCCGGCACCTCGGAGAGCACCGCGAGCCGCGCCCGCACGTCCTCGCTGCGCTTGGTGTCATGGGTGGACAGCGAGGTCATCGCCTCGGGCCAGTGGCGCCGGCGCTGCTCGTTGGCGTCGTGGAAGTCGTCGGGGGTCACGCCGAAGTCGGTGGGGTCGTTGCCCACCTCGTTGCGGGCGGTGAACCTGGTCCAGCGGTAGAACGCCGTGTCCTCGACGCCCTTGGCCATCACCGCACCGGTGAACTGCTGGAACCGCGCGGCGAGCTCGTCGTCCGGGTTGCGCAGCCGGTTGGTGAGCTGGTCGAGCACCGGGATGAGCTGGGGACGGCGACGGCCCGCCTCGGCGCGGGCGCGGGCGAGCTGGCGCGAGCCGTCCGGCAGGTACGAGCGGTACACCGGGAAACAGGCGGCCAGCTCGGCCAGCGCGCGCGGGGCCGACTCGACCTCGGGCGCCAGCCGCGCCATGCGGGCCAGCTCGGCGGCCAGCAGCGTGGTCGCGGCCGTGTACTTGGTCTCGTGCACCAGGTCCTGCCAGGAGGTGACGCCGCCGGTCAGGTGGTGCTGGAGGGTGTCGAAGAACGCCTCGGTGCTCGGGTCGACGAAGACGCCGCCGACCTCGGCGAGCGCGTCGTAGCCGGTGGTGCCGGCGACGGGCCAGTCGGGCAGCTCCTCGCCCGGCTCCAGGATCTTCTCCACTACCAGCCAGGCCTCCGGCGCGGCGGCGCGCAGCCGTTCGAAGTACGCCCCCGGGTCGCGCAGCCCGTCCGGGTGGTCGATGCGCAGCCCCTGCACCAGGCCCTCGTTCACCCAGCGCAGGATCTCGGCGTGGGTGGCGTCGAAGACCTTCGGATCCTCCACGCGCAGCCCGGCCAGGTCGACGATCGCGAAGAACCGCCGGTAGTTGAGCTCGCTGTCGCCGCGGGTCCAGTTGGCCAGCTCGTAGTGCTGCCGGTCGTGCACCTCGCGCGGCGTGCCCTCGCCGGTGCCGTCGGCGATCGGGAACCGCTTGTCGAAGTAGCGCAGCTCGCCGTCCTCGACGCGCAGGTCGTCGAGCGCGTCGGGCGAGTCGGCCAGGGTCGGGATCAGCAGCTTGCCGCGCGACCAGTCGATGTCGTAGAACTCCGCGTACTCGGACTCGCGACCGCGCTTCAGGACGTCCCACCAGCTCGGGTTCGCGGCCGGGTCGGCCACGCCCGCGTGGTTGGGCACGATGTCGACGACCAGCCCCAGGTCGGCGCTCTTGAGGGCGGCCGACAGCTCGGCCAGGGCGGAAGCCCCGCCCAGCGCCGGGCTGACCTGGGAGTGGTCGACGACGTCGTAGCCGTGTTCGGAACCGGGAGTCGCGGTGAGTATCGGCGCCGTGTAGAGGTGGCTGACCCCGAGGTCGGCCAGGTAGTCGGCCAGCTCGGCGGTCGTCTTGAGCGGGAACTCGGGGCGTACCTGGACTCGATAGGTTCCAGTCGGGGCCAATTTAAACCGTCCTGTCCAGCACGATGAGCGACCGGTCCGGCACCCAGATCTTGTTGCCGGCCTCGACGACCGACGGGCGATCCGGGGACGGCTCGGCCGTCTCGATGACCTTTTCCCACTTCTCCCCGTACTCGGCGGGAGGCGTGGCGAACTCGATGGGCGCGTCGTGCGCGTTGAAGAACAGCAGGAACGAGCTGTCCACGTGCCGCTGGCCGTACTGGCCGCGCTCGCGGATGCCCTCGCCGTTGACGAACAGCGCCACCGCGCGGCCGAAGTCGTTGCCCCAGTCGTCGCCGGCCATCTGGCGCCCGTCGGGGGTGAACCACTCCAGGTCGGGCAGCGGGTCGCCGCCGCCGCGCGCGGTGACCGGCAGCCCGGTGAAGAACCGGCGGCGCTGGAACACCTGGTGGCGGTGGCGGAACGCGGTGAGCTTGCGGGTGAACTCGAGCAGCTGCTCGTCGGCGTTGGCCCAGTCGATCCAGGAGATCTCGCTGTCCTGGCAGTACGCGTTGTTGTTGCCCTGCTGGGTGCGGCCGAGCTCGTCGCCGTGCGAGATCATCGGCACGCCCTGCGAGAGCATCAGCGTGGCCAGGAAGTTGCGCCGCTGCTTGGCGCGCAGCTCGAGCACCTTGCGGTCGTCGGTGGGGCCCTCGATGCCGCAGTTCCACGACCGGTTGTGGCTCTCGCCGTCGCGGTTGTCCTCGCCGTTGGCCTCGTTGTGCTTGTCGTTGTACGAGACCAGGTCGTTGAGCGTGAACCCGTCGTGCGCGGTCACGAAGTTGATCGAGTGGAACGGCTTGCGGCCGTCGTCCTGGTAGAGGTCGGCCGAGCCGGTGATGCGCGACGCGAACTCGGCCAGCGTGGCCGGCTCGCCGCGCCAGAAGTCGCGCACGGTGTCGCGGTACTTGCCGTTCCACTCGGTCCAGTTGGGCGGGAAGTTGCCGACCTGGTAGCCGCCCGGACCGACGTCCCACGGCTCGGCGATCAGCTTGACCTGGCCGACCACCGGGTCCTGCTGGACGACCTCGAAGAACGTGGACAGCCGGTCGACGTCGTAGAACTCGCGGGCCAGCGTCGAGGCCAGGTCGAAGCGGAAGCCGTCGACGTGCATCTCGGTGACCCAGTACCGCAGCGAGTCCATGATGAGCTGAAGGCTCTGGGGGCTGCGCACGTTGAGGCTGTTACCCGTGCCGGTGTAATCCATGTAGAACTGCGGTTGATCGTCCACCAGACGGTAGTACGTCCGGTTGTCGATGCCCTTGAGCGAGAGCGTCGGGCCCAGGTGGTTGCCCTCGGCGGTGTGGTTGTAGACGACGTCGAGGATCACCTCCATGCCCGCCTTGTGCAGGGCCTTGACCATGCCGCGGAACTCCTGGGTCTGCTGGCCCAGCGTGCCGGTCGACGAGTAGCCGTGGTACGGCGCGAAGAAGCCCAGCGTGTTGTAGCCCCAGTAGTTGCGCAGGCCCAGGTCGTGCAGCCGGTTGTCGTGCACGAACTGGTGCACCGGCATGAGCTCCACCGCGGTCACGCCCAGGCTCTTGAGGTGCTCGATGATCGCCGGGTGGCCGATCGCCGAGTAGCTGCCGCGCATGTCCTTGGGGACCTCGGGGTGCCGCTCGGTCAGCCCCTTCACGTGGGTCTCGTAGATCACCGAGTGGTGGTAGGGGATGTCGGGCCGGCGGTCGTTGCCCCAGTCGAAGTACGGGTTCACGACCACGCCCTTGGCCATGTACGGCGCGGAGTCGAGGTCCGACATCTGGTCGGGCGCCTCGAAGTCGTACGCGTAGAGCGACGGGTGCCACTTGATGTCGGCGTCGACGGCCCGGGCGTACGGGTCGAGCAGCAGCTTGTGCGGGTTGTAGCGCAGCCCGCGGGAGGGCTCGTACGGGCCGTACACCCGATAGCCGTAACGCTGGCCCGGCTCGACCCCCGGAAGGTACGCGTGCCAGACGAACGCGTCCTGCTCGTGCAGCTGCACCTTGCGCTCGTTGCCGGACGGGTCGAACAGGCACAGCTCGACCGCCTCGGCCCCCTCGGAGAAGATCGCGAAGTTCGTGCCCGTCCCGTCGTACGTGGCACCCAACGGGTACCGGTGACCAGGCCAAACCTGCATGTCGTGCTCCCACCCCTCGACCGTCGGCACCGGGCCAGGCGTGATTGCCCAGCCCGCCGCCCACCTAACCTCGTACGCCTTGCCCGCGGCCATTCTCACCGATAGGGCGGACAACTTTCGCACGACCGCCGGGGATGCCCCGCGAAGGAGAACTGGGGCACATCGGGGTTTGACGAGACCGAAATTGAGCATATGGCGGGCGTGCCGATCACTCTCGGACCGCACGGCTGCGGTTCCCCGGACCGCGAATGGCTGATCACGGACGGTCTGGGCGGCTACGCCACCGGCACCGTCCCCGGTCTGCGCACCCGCCGCTACCACGCGTTGCTGACCATCGCCGACCGGACGAGCGCGACCCGGCACCTCGCGCTCGCCGCCCTCGACCTCACCGTGACGCTGCCCTCGGGCGCGAAGGTCCCGCTCTACACCCACGAGTGGGCCTCCGGCGTGACCGCCCCGCAGGGCCACCGCCACCTGGAGAGCTTCGCGCTGGTCGACGGCGTGCCGCGGTGGCGCTGGCGGATCGGCGACGTGCTGGTCGAACGGGAGATCGCGATGCGCGCGGGTCACCCGTCGGTCGCGGTGACGCACCGGGTGCTCGCCGGGTCCGGCCCGGTAGGGCTGGCCGTGGCGGCGATGTGCACGTGGCGCGACGCGCACGGCGACCGGCACTCCGGCGACGGGCCGCTGCGCGTCGAGCAGACGGCCGGCGGGGTGATCGTCGAGGACGCGTACCGGCTTCTCGGGCCCGGCTGGCAGCCCGGCGGCGAGTGGCACCTGCAGGCGTACGCCCGGGAGGAGGCGGCCCGCGGGCTGCCCGCCACCGAGGACCTGTGGCACGCCGGCACCTACTCCGCGCGGGTGGCACCCGGCGAGGTGATGGAGATCTCCGCGTGGGGCGGCGACCTGGCCGAGCGGCCGCCCGCCGCCGCGTCGGTGATCACCGCGGCCCGGGCGCGCTCCCGCGAGCTGATCGCCGCGGCGAAGGCCGAGGGGGACACCGAGACGCTGGTGCTGGCCGCCGACGCCTTCGTGGTCCGCGGCGCCGACGGGCCCGACGTGGTCGCCGGCTACCCGTGGTTCGGCAGCTACCTGGGCGACACGATGACCGCGTACGAGGGCCTCTTCCTCGACACCGGCCGCGCCGACGAGGGCCGCGAGCTGCTGCTGGCGAGCGTGCGCCGGGCCGCCGGGGCGGTCAGCGGTCCGGCCGGGGCGTGGACGCCGCGCGACTCGCCGGACGCGCCGCTGTGGCTCGTGCACGCGGTCGACCGGCACGTGCACCGCGCCGGCGACGCCGACCTGGCCGCCGAGCTGGCGGAGCCGCTGGCCCGGCTGCTGAACGACCGCCTCGACGTGGACCCCGGCGACGGGCTCGTGCGGCTGAGCTCCGCGTCGAGCTGGATGAACGGCTGGACCGAGGACGGACCGGTGACCCCGCGCATCGGCAAGCCGGTGGAGATCAACGCGCTGTGGGTGAACGCCCTGGCCGCGCTCGCCGACCTGCAGAACGAGGCCGGCCGGGACGACACGGAGCTGCGCGCCCGGCACGCCCGCGCCCGCGACTCGTTCCGGGCCCGGTTCCGGGCGCCCGAGGGTTGGCTGTACGACGTGGTCGACGGCCCGGCGACGACCTACCCGCTCGGCGCCGGCAACTCCCGCGACGACCCGTCGCTGCGCCCCAACCAGCTGTTCGCCTGGTCGCTGCCGCACGCTCCGCTGCGCGGCGAGCCGGATCGGGACGCCCTGCACCGCCTCGGCGCGGCGCTGCTGACCCCGCTCGGCCTGCGCACGCTCGCCCCCACCGAGTACGGCTACCAGCGCGAGCACCGCGGCGGCCGCGACGAGCGCGACATCGCGTACCACCAGGGCACCGTCTGGCCGTGGCTGATCGGCGCGTACGCCGACGCGTGCGCGGCCGTGGGCCTGCCCACCGACTACCTGGTCACCGGGCTCGAGGCGCACCTGAGCGAGTGGGGCGTCGGATCGGTCAGCGAGACCGCCGACGGCGACCCGCCGCACCGCGCCACCGGCAGCCCGTTCTCGGCGCGATCCGTCGCCGAGCTCCTGCGCACGAGCCAGAGGTACCCGTCGTGAGCCGCATCCTGATGTTGTCCTGGGAGTACCCGCCGCTGCTGGTGGGCGGCCTCGGCCGGCACGTGCACGCGCTCGCCACCACGCTGGCCGCGGCCGGGCACGAGGTCACCGTGGTCACCCGGCACGCGCCGGGCGCGCTGCTGGAGGAGTACACCGAGGGCGTCCGCGTGCTCCGCGCGCCCGACGACCCGGTGCGCTTCGACGTGCGCGACGGCGACATGCTGTCCTGGGCGATGGGGTTCAACCACACGCTGACCCGGGCCGCCCTGCGCGCCGCCCGCACCGGCGAGTACGACGTGGTGCACGCCCACGACTGGCTGGTGGCGCACGCCGCCGTGACCGTTCGTGACCATCTCGACGTGCCGCTGGTGGCCACCGTGCACGCATGCGAGTCGGGCCGTCACCAGGGCTGGCTGCCGCACCCGCACAACCGCTCGATCGACGACATCGAGCGCTGGCTGGCGAACGAGGCGTCCCGCACGATCGTCTGCTCCGATTACATGCGTGCCGAGGTGCAGCGGCTGTTCGACGTGCCGGCCGAGCGCGTCGACGTGGTGTGGAACGGGGTCGACTCGCTGGCCTGGTCGCCGCGTCCCCGCGCGGTGACCGCCGCCCGCCGCCTGTACGCCGGCCCGGACGGCCCGCTGGTGAGCTTCGCCGGGCGGCTGGTCTACGAGAAGGGCGTGCAGCACCTGCTCGCCGCCGTGCCCGAGCTGCGCAGACAGCACCCGGGCCTGCGCGTGGTGATCGCCGGGGACGGCCCCTACCGGGCCGAGCTGGAGGCGCTGTCCACCGAGGGCGTCACGTTCGCCGGTTTCCTGACCGGGCACCACCTCACCGCGCTGATGGGCGCCTCCGACTGCTACGTGGTGCCGAGCATCTACGAGCCGTTCGGGATGGTCGCGCTGGAGGCCGCCGCCGCCGGCACGCCGGTCGCGGTCGCCGACACGGGCGGCCTCGCCGAGATCGTCGACCACGGCGTCACCGGCGTGAAGTTCCCCTCCGGCGACCCCGCCGCCCTCGCCGCCGCGGTGGGCTCGGTGCTGGCCGACCGGGAGCACGCGCGCGGGCTGGCCCGCCGCGCCCGGCGCCGGGTGCGCGACGACTTCGCCTGGCCGGGCATCGCCGCCGCCACGGTCGCCACCTACGAGCAGGCCCGCGCGGAGGACGCCCGCCGCGTCGCCCGCGAGGCGGAGAGCGTGTTGGCCGCGAGCGCCTGGTCAGGCGCCGTCGGCTGACCATAGGATCTTCGCCTATGGGCAAAGGCGTGCACATCCAGGAGCTCCCCGGCCTCGGCACCCGCTACGACGTCGACCTGCACTCCGGCGGCGAGCGGGTGTCGATCGTGGTGTCCCGCGACGGCAAGCGGCACCTCTACGTGTTCACCTCGCGGGGCGACGAGCCGGCCGCGGTGCTCGAGCTGACCGAGGACCAGGCACGCAAGGTGGGCGCCGTGCTCGCCGGCACCTTCTTCGTGGACTGAGCGTGCACGCGAACCTCATCGGGCTGGGCGCCCTGATCCTGGTGGCCGGCCTGCTCGCCCGCGTGGGCCGGCGCATGAGCCTGCCCACCGTCCCGTTCTTCATGCTCGCGGGCATCCTGCTGGGCCCGGGCACCGGCGGGCCGGTCGCCTTCGAGCACCCCGAGGACCTCGACATGCTGGCCCTGTTCGGGCTGGTGCTGCTGCTGTTCCACCTGGGTCTGGAGTTCCCGGTCGAGCAGGTGCTGGGCAGCGGCAAGCGGCTGTTCTGGGCCGCCGGGGCGTACATCGGTCTCAACATCGGCGCCGGGCTCGGCCTAGGCTTCGCGCTGGGCTGGGGCACCTCCGAGGCGTTCGTGATCGCCGGCGCGGTGGGCATCTCGTCGTCGGCGATCGCCACCAAGCTGCTCATCGAGATGCGCCGCCTGGCCAACGCCGAGACCCCGGTCATCCTCGGCATCATCGTCATCGAGGACCTGTTCCTCGCGCTCTACCTGGCGCTGCTCAGCCCGATCCTGCAGGGCGCGGGCTCGGCCGGCGAGCTGGTGCTCAGGATCGCCGTCAGCTTCGGCTACCTGGCCGCGCTGTTCGCCGTGGCGCGCTGGGGCGCCCGCTGGATCGGCCGGCTGCTCGAGACCCGCGAGGACGAGCTGGTCGCGATCCTCATGGTCGGCCTCGTGGTGCTGGTCGCCGGGCTGTCCGCCGAGATCGGCGTGTCCGACGCGATCGGCGCGCTGATGATCGGCCTGGTGGTCGCGCGCACGTCGATCCGCGAACGCGCCGAGCGCATCGTGGTGCCGCTGCGCGACGTGTTCGCCGCGATCTTCTTCGTCGCGTTCGGGCTGAGCATCGACGTCGGCGCGATCGGGTCGGTGATCGTCCCCGTGCTGATCGCCATCGCGATCACGGTCGTCACCAACGTCACCGCCGGCCTGATCACGGCCCGGTTGTTCGGGCTCAACCAGCGCGGCGCGGCCAACGTGGGGCTGACCGTGCTGGGCCGCGGCGAGTTCTCGCTGATCCTCGCGACGCTGGCGCTGGCCGCCGACCTGGACGAGCGGGTCGGCCCGTTCATCGCGCTGTACGTGCTGATCCTGGCCGTCCTCGCGCCGATCTGCGCGGCGAACTCCAAGTACCTCGCGCGGGTCATCCCCGACCGGCTGCTGCACGACCGCTGGCGCTACGTGCGCGAGGAGACGATCAGCACGGCCTGCACCCACCTCGACCGCATCCAGATCACCGAGACCGACGAGGACGAGTGCCGCGAGTGCGTCGAGCTCGGCGACACCTGGGTGCAGCTGCGCATGTGCCTCACCTGCGGGCTGGTGGCGTGCTGCGACGACTCCAGGAACAAGCACTCGACGGCGCACTTCGAGGACAGCCGGCATCCGCTGATCCGCTCGCTGGAGCACGGCGACGGCTGGCAGTACTGCTACGAGGACCAGACGCTGGTGCGCGAGCCCGCCGGCTCGAGGTAGATCGGAATCCCCTGTCGCTCATGAACGTAGGCATCACCGGGATCGCGTACGCCCTCCCGGCCCGGACGGTGCTCACCGACGACCTGCAGCGGCGGGTCAGCGGGGGCCTGCCGGTGCCGCCCGGGCTGTTCCGCCGGGTCACCGGCATCCGGCGGCGTCAGGTCGCGGCCGACGGCGAGTACGCCTCCGACCTGGCGATCGACGCCGCCACCAAGGTGCTGGCCGACACCGGCGCCGACCCGCTCGACGTCGACCTGCTGCTGTTCGCCAGCGCCACCCGCGACATGACCGAGCCCGCGACCGCGCACGTCGTGCAGGCCGCGCTGGGCAGCCGGGCGCACGCGCTGGACGTCACCAACGCCTGCAACAGCTTCCTCAACGGCATCGACCTGGCCCGCTCGATGATCCTGGCCGGGCGGGCCCGGCGCGCCCTGGTCGTGACGGGCGAGACGCCGACCCGGGCGATGCGTCCTCGGCTCACCTCCGCGGCCGAGGCCCGTACGGCCTTCGCGGGCTACACGTTCGGCGACGCCGGCGCGGCCGTGCTGGTCGAGCCGGTCGCCGCGGGCGGGATCCTCGACGTCGACGCCGAGACGCACTCCGAGCACTGGCCGGTGGGCGGCATCTTCGGCGGCGGCTCCCGGCACCCGCGCGAGGCGGAGCACACGTACTTCACCGGCGACGGCAGCCGGCTGCGCGCGGTCTTCGAGCAGATCGGCGCCGGCCTGATCGAACGGGTCGCCGCCCGGACGGGCCTGCGCTGGGACGACTACGCCAAGGTGCTCGTGCACCAGGTGACCCTGCCCTACCTGGAACGCTTCGTCGCGGTCACCGGCGTGCCGCGCGACAAGCTCGAGGTGACCGTCGACGAGCTCGGCAACATGGCCTCCGCGTCGATCGGCGTGCAGCTGGGACGCGTACGGCCGGCTCTGAACGCCGGGGACCGGGTCCTCATGATCGGGCTCGGGGGCGGCGTGAGCCTCATGACGATGGTCTGGCAGGTCTCGTGAGCGCGCCGCTGTGGGTGATCGTCCCCGCCTACAACGAGGCCGCCCGCCTCGGCGCGACGCTCGACGCGCTCGCCGCCCAGACCGACACCGCCTTCACGCTGCTGGTCGTCGACAACGGCTCGACCGACGCCACCGCCGAGATCGCCCGCGCGTTCCGCGGCCCCTTCCCCACCCTCGTGATCACCGAGCCGCAGAAGGGCGTGGGCTGCGCCGTCGACACCGGCTTCCGGCACGCGATCGCCGCCGGCGCCGTCCACCTGGCCCGCACCGACGCCGACTGCCTGCCCGCACCCGGCTGGGTCGCGGCGGCCCGCGCCGCCCTGCAGTCGTCCGGCGGTCTGGCGTGCGGGCGCATCACCGCCCGGCACGACGAGCACGGCCCGTTCGGCCGCGCGTTCTTCCGGCTGCTCGTCGTGCTCGCCGCGAGCTTCGGCCGGATCCGCCCCGCGCACCGCGGCCGCGAATACCTCGCGCCGTACCGGATGCACGCCGGCAACAACATGGCCATCACCGCCGCCCTGTACGAGGCGTGCGGCGGCATGCCCCGGCGCCCCTCCCCCACCGACCGCGCGTTCCTCAACCGCGTACGCCGCACCACCTCCGCGATCGTGCACAGCCGCGACATGGTCGTGGCGAACTCGACCCGGCGGATCCGGGCGTACGGCGTGGCCGGCACCGCGAGGTGGTACCTCGACCGGGGCAGCGGCGCCCGGACGGCGGACCCGCGCTGATGCTCACCGAGCTGATCGACGGCCTGCGCGAGGACGACACCCGCCCCGCGCTGCCCGCAACGACCCGCGGCGACCTGGCCCGCCTGGTGCGCGGCTACGCCGTGGCGCTCACCGCCGAGGACCTCGTGGCCGGTGACACGGTCGCCCTGGCGGTGCGCCCCGGCCCGCGCTCGCTGGCCGTCCTGCTGGCCGCGTACCACCTGGGCCTGCGCATCGCCGTCGTCGACCCCACCGCCGGCCCCGACGTGGTGCGCGCCCGCCTGGCCCTGGCCTCCCCGCGGCTGGTGCTCGCCGACGCCGCGGCGCAGGCCGTGTCCGGCTGGGCGGCTCCGCTCGCGCGGCGCGCGCACCTGGCCCTGCCCGACCTCGGCTCCCTGGCACCCGTGCGCACCGTCGGACGTCGCCTCCCCGGCTCGCCACCCACGCTGCGCCCGCTTCCGGGTGCGCTCCCCCGGGCGTACGACGGTGGTGGTGACGCCGTGGTCGTGTTCACCTCCGGCACCACCAGCCGGCCCCGCGCCGTCGTGCACACGCGCGCCTCGCTCTGCGCGGGGATGGCCGCCGTACGGGACCTGGTCCGGCCCGTCCCCGGCGCGCCCGTGCTGGGCGGAACCTTCTTCGTGCTGCTCCCCTCCTTGGCCTGCGGCGCTCCGGTCGCCCCGCTCACCCGGCGCGCGCTGCGGCGTCTCGACCCGCAGGCCGTCTATCTGACCCCGCCCCAGCTGCGGGCCGCGCTCGCCGCCGGCTGCCGCTTCTCCGGCCGCGTCTACAGCGGATCCGCCCCCGTCAGCGCCGCGCTGCTCGCCGCCGTCCGCCGCGCCGGCGCCCGCGAGGCATGGGGCGTGTACGCGCTCACCGAGGTCTTCCCCGCCGCGGCCGTCGAGTCGTCCGCGAAGAGCTCGTACACCGGCGACGGCGACCTGGTCGGCGAGCTGCTGCCCGGCGTCGCGGCCCGGGTCGACGCCGACGGGCAGCTGCTGCTCGCCGGGCCCACCGCGGCCGACCGCTACCTGGGCGAGGACCCGTGGGAGTGGGTCGCCACCGGCGACCTCGGCCGGCTGTCGGGCCGCACGGTCGTGCTGGGCGGCCGGGCCAAGGACATGATCCTGCGCGACGCGGAGAACATCTATCCCGGCCTGTACGAGCCGGCCCTGCACGTGGCGGGCGTCGAGCTGGCGCTGCTGGTCGGCGTGCCCGGCGAGGACGGGGACGAGCGGGTGGTGGCGCTGGTGCAGGTTGCCGACGGAGTCTCCGAGCGCGACGTGCGGGCGGCGCTGCGGGGGCCGTTGGAGCGGATGGGGGCGGCGCGGCCGGATGCCGTGGTGTTCGGGCGGGTGCCGGTGGCGGGGCGGTCGCGCAAGCCGGATCGGAGGGCTGCGGTGGGGGTGGCTGGGCGGCTCTATGGGCGGGCGGTCGGGTCGGCCGGTCGGAAGCGCGAGCGGTGAGCGGTCGGGGTGTGCGAGCGGTGAGCGGTCGGGGTGTGCGAGCGGTGAGCGGTTGTGGAGGGCGAGCGCGGCCGTTGTCCACAGGGGTTCCCCGCGCCGCCGCGCCGAGGCGTAGGGTCGGCGACCCCGGGTGGGCGGGGGAGGCGGTGGCGCACCGGTGATCATCCGCGATCAGCCGGGACGGGCGGCGACCGGCGGTGAAACGGGAGCCCGGCGGTTGTCCACAGGCGCTCCCCACGCCGCCGCGCCGAGGCGTAGGGTCAGCGACCCCGGGTGGGCGGGGGAGGCGGTGGCCGCACCAGTGATCATCGGCGCCGAGCGAGCGGTCGCGGCCGCCGGGAGCATCGGCGCCGGGCGAGCGGTGGCCGCCGCGGGGAGCATCGGCGGCGGCGGGCGGTGAGCGCGGCGGGCCGCGGCCGCCGGCGGGATCGGCGGGTCTATCTGGGCAGCCACCCGGTGCTGTTCGCGCTGCTGGCGGCGACCCGGGGCCGGGCGGCGCTGCGGCTCGGGGGCACGGTGCTGGTGCACGACGGTGAGGCGTACCGGCATGCGCTGACGCGGGTGCCGCTCGACCGGACGGCGGCCGGCACGACAGGGGGCGAGGCGAGCCGGCTGGCGAGCGCGGGAGCGCTGTTCGACCAGCAGGGCGAGCAGCACCGGGCGACGCGCCGGGACGCGGCCGAGCCGCTCGGGGCGGCGGGGGTGGCGGAGCTGCGCCCGATCTGGACGAGGCTGCTCGAAGAACGGCTGCCTGTGCTGGGATCGGGCGGGACGGTGGATCTGGTGCCGCTCGCCGCGGAGATGGCGGGGGCGACGGCGGCGGCGCTGCTGGGCCTGGAGGTTGATCCGGTCGAGTTCGCGGAGGCGACCCGAGGGGCGGCGGCAGCGGCTGCGAGGGCGCACCTTCCGGGGCCGGGGCGGTGGCGGGCGAAGCGGTCCGCGGCGGCGGGAGCGGCCCGGCTGGTCGAGCTGATGACGCAGGGACGGCCCGCGGGCAACGGGCAGGCGCCGGGATGCCCCGCGAGCGAAGGAGCAACACCACGACAACCCGCCGGCACGGGAGAGCCATCGGGACAGCCTGCTGGCACGAAACCCGCGCCCGGACGATCCGCCGGCGCAAGGACGGCGCCAGGACGACCCGCCAGCGTGCCGGGAAGGCACTCGAGTGTGGGCCTGGACGTGATGCTGGCGGTGGCGGCGATCAACACGACGGTGGCGGCGCTGCCGAGGGCCGCGGCCTGGGCGTGCGACGACGACCTGTGGGATCACGCGGGCGACCCGGCGCTGGTCGACGAGCTGCTGCGGGTGACGGCCCCGACGCCGCTGCTGCCGCGTGTGGCAGCAGCATCGGGGCAGGTGGGCGGCTGCCCGGTGCGGCCGGGTGACCGGCTGCTGCTGATCGCGAGGCACGCGGCGCAGGCGCACCGCCGGGGGCCGTGTCCGACCGAGCCGGCGCCGGCGCGTACGGCGCAGCTGGTCTTCGGCGCGGGGCCGCACGCCTGCCCGGGGGCGGGGCTGGCGTGGGCGCAGCTGGGCGACCTGCTGGCGGCGCTGGCGCCCTACCGGCCGGTGGTGGTGCGGGCGCGGGCCGATCGGCGGGCGGCGCTGCCGGGCTGGCGGTCGCTGACGGTGCGAGCCGGTGGGGCCCGGACATGCCCATCGCGGTGACGGGAGCCGGTGGGGGCACGACATGCTCATCGCGGTGACAGGAGCCGGTGGGGGCAGGACATGCGGACGCGGTGACGGGAGCCGGCGGGGGCAGGGCATGCGGATCGCGGTGACAGGAGCCGGTGGGGGCGGGGCATGCGGATCGCGGTGACGGGAGCGGGCGGCTTCTGCGGTGGGGCGGTGGCGAGGCGGGCGGCGGCGGGCGGGGCCGACGTGGTGTGCCTGGGACGCCGGCCCGGGCCGGTGGGCGAGCACCGCCGGTGGGAGGCCACCCGGGAGGCGCCCGACCTGGCGGGCGTGGACGTGGTGCTGCACCTGGCGGCGGCGGTCGGGGACGGCGGTGACGAGGAAGCGTTCCGGGCGGTGAACGTCGACGGGACGCGCCGGTTGCTGGAGGCGGCGGCGGGGCGGCCGGTGGTGTGGGTGAGCAGCGCCAGCGTCTACCGGCCGGGGCCGTACGCGGCGCCGGTGCGTGAGGACCACCCGACGGACCGGCAGCGGACGGCGTACGGGCGGACGAAGGCGGCCGGGGAGAGGCTGGCGCTCGCGGCGGGGGCCGTGGTGCTGCGGCCGCGTGCGGTCTACGGCGAAGGGGATCCGCACCTGCTGCCGAGGCTGCGCCGGGTCGTACGGGCGGGACGCGCGTGGCTGCCGGGCCCGGACGTGCCGCTGAGCCTGACCGCGGTGGGCAACCTGGCGTCCGCCTGCGTCGCGGCATGGCAGTGGCCGCCGGGCGCCTACAACATCGCGGACGCGACGCCGTACGGAAGGGACGCGGCGGTGCGTGCGGTGCTGGGCGTGCCCGTGCGGCATGTGCCGGTCGCGCTGGCGCGGGCCGCGGCCGTGGCGTCGCGCACCCTCACCCCGTACGCCATAGATCAGGTCACGGACGGGCTGGTGCTCGACATCGGCCGGGCACGCGCGCGGGGCTGGGTGCCGGCCGAGGGGCTCAGGACGTCCTGACGACCTGCGAGCGCGCGACGGTCTTGGCGAACGTGGCGTCGGTGTCGCGGCGGCTGGTGACCATGTCGACCGAGAAGACGTAGCGGGTGCCGCGGTCGAGGCCGCTGATCGTGGCGGTCATGTAGCCGCAGCCGGCGGCGGGCGTGACGACCGTCCAGCCGACGTCGCGCTGCTCGCCGAGCAGGGGGTCCTGGCTGATCGCGGTGATCCGGTACCCGACGATGTCGGCGGTGCCGGGGTTGTACCAGGTGACCGTGCCGCTGGTGGTGCCGGCGGCCGCGTCGGCGCCGTTGATGACCTGGTTCTTGACGGGCGGGCACGACGCGCTGCCGGTCGGCGCGGGCGTGGGCTTCGTCGACGGCAGCGGCAGGAAGCCCGAGGGGAACGGGCTGCGCGTGCCGGCGGCGCGGCTCGGCGCGGGCGACGGGGTGGCGCTGCCGTCGGCGACGACGACCCACGACTTGCCGGCCTCCGCGGTGGCGGCCTCGGACGAGGCGCTCCCGCCGCCGCACCCGCCCAGCGCGAGCGGCGCGAGCACGAGGATCCCCAGCCAACGACGACGCATGCGCAGCCCTCCCACGATCGGTTCCGTTCAGGGGTTCCGATCGTCCGGAGTCGCGTGCGGCTTAGCGCCGGGCCGGAACGGCCTTGTGGTCGGTGAGCCGGAACACCTCGCGGGCCCGGGCGGCGAGGTCCTTGGTGGCGGCCGAGTTCACCCACGTGCCCAGCACGACCGAGGCGCCGGGGATCATCTTGGCGAACATGCGCTTGGCCGCGTGCACGCCCGCCATCTGCGCGAGCCTCATGCCCAGCCGCACCATCACGCCGCTCAGCGGACGCGAGGCCGCCCCGGCGAACAGCAGCGTGGCGCGTTCCCGGCCGGCGGCGACGCCGAGCGCGAGCCGCGCCGTCTGGGCCACCTTGTGCACCCGCTGCAGCACGAGCAGGTCGGTGGCGCGGTCGGGCCCGCACGGGTCGTGGCCGTACGCGGCGGCGATGTGCAGCACCATGCGGGCCTGGTTCCAGGCGAGGACGCCCACGTCGAGCACCGCGCCGGGCAGGCCGGCCGCGCCGGACACCGCGCCGGAGATGCGCGCGAGCGTGGTGAAGTGCCGTACGGCCAGGTCGGCGAGCCGGTCGGGGGTGTGGTCGGGGTGCTCGGCGCGCATCCGCTCGGCCCAGGCCGCGGCCTCGGGGCCCAGCCGGCGGACGGCCTCCAGGGCGAGGTGTTCCGGCGCGTACTGCGGGTCCGCCTTCATCCGCTGCCACAGCGTGGCGGGCGGCGCGGCGGTGCCGGGGTCGGTGATCGGGTCGGAAGAGTTCGCGGGGTCGGTCACCAGATCGCTCCGAGGGGGTAGGGAACGTTCCTGTGCCATTGTGCCGTGCACATGCACGTGCAGGCGAGCCTAAGGTGAGGGATGTGCTCAGGCTGAGACCTGTCCGACCGATTACGCGGAGCGTGACGACCGAACTCCGGCTGCCCCGGCTGCGCCCGGCGCCCCTGCTCGCGGCCGGTGCGGTCATGCAGGTGACAGCCATCGTGCTCTACGCGGTCAACGTCCTGCATCCATCGTTCAGCCCGGTCTGGAACTGGATGCCGGGCATCGTGCTGACGACGGTGACCACGATCGCGTGCTGGCAGACCTCGCGCACCCCCGGCCTGGACCGCGTCGCCGCGCGGCTGTGGCGCTCGATCGCCGCCACCTCGCTGCTGCTCGTGCTGGGCACGATCGGCGACGCCCGCCAGTCGGCGATCGACCCGGCCCGCGTCACCCAGCAGCAGCACGACCTGCCCACCTCGATCTGCTACGCGGCCGCCATGGCGCTGGTGCTCTGGGCGCTGCTGCGGCTGCCGCTGGACCGGCAGGGCACCACCACCCGGTTCCTGCTCGACGCGCTCACCGTCGGCATCACGGTGAGCGTGTTCGGCTGGTACTTCACGGTGCGCGCGATCGAGGCCGGCTCCGGTCAGCGCACCACGGTCCCGACGCTGATGCTCGCCGTGCTCGGCCTGATCGTCGCGCTGGCCATCGTCAAGGTCGCGATGACCGGCATGGGCGGGCTCGAGCCGGGGATCCTGCGCTGGTTCGCCGCCGCGGCCGCGGTCGGCGCGCTGGGCGGCGGGCTGTTCCCGCTGCTGGTCGAGGTTCCCGACGGGCTCAGCGGCGCCCAGATCTTCTCCCCCGCGACCATGCTCTGCGTCGCGTTCGCCGCCGACCGGCAGCGGCGCGTCGCGGGCCTGCCCCGCAAGCCCTCCCGGCGCCGCCTGTTCAGCCTGGTCCCGTACGCCGCGGTGGCCGCCACGGACGGGCTGCTGCTGTGGGTCAGCGGCGACTCCGGCGGCATCGTGCTGGTCGTGGCGCTGGCCGCGTGCCTGCTCACCGCGCTGGTGGCGGCCCGGCAGATCGGCGCGCTGCGCGACAACGGCCGGCTGCTGAGCCGCGTCGACCAGCAGCTCACCCAGCTCAACGACTACCAGGTGGAGCTCACCCACCGGGCTACGCACGACGGGCTCACCGGGCTGGCCAACCGCGCGCTGTTCGAGCAGCGCGCGCAGGAGATGCTCGCCACCGGCGAGCCGCTGTGCCTGGCCATGGTCGACCTCGACGACTTCAAGACGATCAACGACCGGCTCGGGCACGCGGTCGGCGACGCGTTCCTCAGCGCCATCGCCGCGCGCCTGCGCGAGTGCCTGCGCGCCGAGGACGTCCCCGCTCGGCTCGGCGGCGACGAGTTCGGGATCCTGCTGCCCGGCCTGCCCGGCGCCGACGCGCTGGCCCTGCTGCGCCGCATCGAACAGGCGATGAACGTGCCCCTGCACGCCGACGGGCACGAGCTGATCGCCCGGGGCAGCGTGGGCCTGGCCGAGGCGTGGCACGGCGCCACCGCCGCGGAACTGCTGCGCCGCGCCGACCTGGCGATGTACTCCGCCAAGGACAACGGCAAGGGACGCTTCGCCGTCTACGACGACGCGCTCGAGCGCACCCACGAGGCCGACCAGCAGCTCGGCGCCGACCTGCGCCGCGCCCTGGACGCCGGCGAGTTCACCCTGGTCTACCAGCCGATCGTGCGGCTGCCCGACGGCGCCTGGACCGGCCTGGAGACGCTGGTGCGCTGGCCGCACCCGGAGCGCGGGTTCGTTGGCCCGGACGAGTTCATCCCGATCGCCGAGCGCACCGGGCTGATCGTGCCGCTGGGCACCTGGATCCTCCGGACGGCGCTGAGCCGGCTGGCCGCCTGGGACGCCGAGTTCGGCGCTGCCGCCCCGGACGAGCTGGGCGTCAACGTGTCGGCCCGGCAGCTGCGCGAGCCGGGCTTCGCCGAGGAGGTCCGCCAGGCGCTGGCCGCCTCGGGCGTGTCCCCGCAGCGGCTCGTCGTCGAGGTCACCGAGACCGCGGTCTTCGACGGCGGCGTCGCGCTGGACACCCTGCTCGAGATCGCGAAGCTCGGGGTGAAGGTGGCGCTGGACGACTTCGGCACCGGGCACTCGTCGCTCGGCCTGCTGCGGACCGTGCCCGCCGACACCCTCAAGGTCGACAAGTCGTTCGTGGCCGGCATCGGCAGCCGCTCCGAGGAGGCGGTCATCGCCACCGCCATGATCCAGATCACCGAGGGCCTGCACCTCAAGGCGGTGGCCGAGGGCGTCGAGACGGCAGCGCAGGCGGACACGCTTTACGAGCTGGGCTACCGTTTCGCTCAGGGGTACCACTTCTCCCGCCCGCTGCCGCCGGCGGAGGTGCGATCGCGGCTCACCGACGGCGAGTTGGCAAGATCGTCGGGTGCCCGGAATTAATCTCCGGGACCGTTTGTTCGCACCGGTTATCCCTCAACGGAACACAGGAGGTCCTCGACGTGCTCGACCCTGACGAGCTCTACGAGCTGGCCGGCGATCTGCCGGAGCTGGACGAGCCGGTTCTGGTCCAGGCCCTCACCGGTTTCGTCGACGCGGGCAGCGCGATCCAGCTCGCCCGCGAGAACCTGCTGGAGCGGCTCGACAGCCGGGTCGTCGCCACCTTCGACCTCGACCAGCTGCTCGACTACCGCTCCCGCCGCCCTCCGATGATCTTCGACGAGGACCACTGGGTCAGCTACGAGCAGCCCAGCCTCGCGCTGCACCTCGTCAACGACCAGCTGGGAACGCCGTTTCTGCTGCTCGCGGGCCCGGAACCCGACCTGCAGTGGGAGCGCTTCATCGCCGCGGTCACCGGCCTGGTCGAGCGGTTCGGCGTCAAGCTGACCGTCGGCCTCAACGCGATCCCGATGGCCGTGCCGCACACCCGCCCGGTCAGCGTCACCGCGCACGCCACCGACAAGGCGCTGCTCGGCGACCGCGAGCCGTGGCTGCAGAAGGTGCAGGTGCCGGCCAGCGTCGGCAACCTGCTCGAGTTCCGGCTGGGCGAGAACGGTCACGACGCCATGGGGTACGCGGCCCACGTGCCGCACTACCTGGCCCAGACCACCTATCCGGCCGCCGCCGAGCTGCTGCTCGACTCGGTCTCGGCCACCACCGGCCTGGCGCTGCCCACCGGCCAGCTGCGCGAGGCGGCCAAGGTCGTCCGCGAGGACATCGACAAGCAGGTCGCCGAGGACGAGCAGGCCGGCCGCCTGGTGTCCTCGCTCGAGGCGCAGTACGACGCGTTCCTGCGCGGCCGCGAGGGCAACCTGCTGGCCGGCAACGACCAGCCGCTGCCCACCGCGGAGGAGCTCGGGGCCGAGCTGGAGCGCTTCCTCGCCGAGCAGCAGGGCCGCGACAACGACTAACGCTTGACGAAGAAGTCGAGCACCCGCGGGATGTGCCTGTCCCAGTACGACCACTCGTGCCCGCCCGGCTCGAACTCGCTGTCCAGCGGGATGCCGGCGCGGGCACACTCGTGCGCGAAGCGCTCGTTCATCGCGAACAGGTGGTCGCCGGTGCCGCAGCGCAGCATCAGGCGGGGCAGGCTCGCCCCGTCGGCCGTGGACAGCAGGTGGAACAGGTCGTCGCCGGTGCCGGTCACGTCGCGCCCGGCCCACACCCGGTCCATCACCTCGCGGATGTGCGGCCGGTCGTCGTGCTGCTGCAGCCACGAGGTGTCCAGCGCGCCGGACAGCGAGGCCGCCGCGGCGAAGCGCTCCGGCTGCCGCAGCGCCCACTTGAAGGCGCCGTAGCCACCCATCGACAACCCGGCGACGTACGTGTCCTCGCGCCGCTGCGACACATTGAAGAAGCGCTCGACCACTCGCGGCAGCTCCTCGGACAGGAACGTCCAGAACCGCATCCCGTGCGCCTCGTCGGTGTAGAAGCTGCGGTGCACCTGCGGCATGACCACGGCCAGCTGATGGTCGTACGCGTACCGCTCGATCGAGGTGTATCGCGTCCACGCCGTGTGGTCGTCGGTGAGCCCGTGCAGCAGGTACAGCACCGGCGGCGGCGTGGGCCCCTCCTGCGGCAGCACGACGGTCATGGACGTGCCGAGATCGAGCGTCTCGGCGAAGAAGTCAACTTGCAGCAGAGCCATCGGGTCAGAGTAGGGCGCGCAGCCGGGCGGCGAAGCCTTCCGGGTCGCTCAGGTGGGCGAACGCACTGTCCCGCGCCGGGCCCGAGGGCCCCGACGCCGGGCCGGCGACGACGAGGCGGCGGGTGGGCGGTTGCGCCTTCCAGCCCGCGTACGCCGCCAGGAGCGCGGGGTCCCGGCGGGGCTCGGCGAAGGGGCGGTAATGCTCGGGCACGGCCGCGAGACCGGCCGCGGCCACCACGTCGTCCACGGTGCCGGGCAGGTCGCCGGTGGGCTCGTCGAGGGTCAGCAGGCAGTGGGTGGCGTACGCGTCGGCGAAGGCGATCGCCAGCCACGCCCCCGTGCCGTGCCCGACCACGATCGGCGCCCGGTGCAGCTGCAGGCCGTTGACCAGCCCCGCCAGGTCCGCGGCGATCCGCTCGAGGCTGTAGTCGGCGCGCAGCGGGCACTGGCCGTGGCCGGGCAGGTCCGGGGCGATCACCGTGCAGTCGCCGGCCAGCTCGGCGGCGACCGGCCACCACATCGTCCGGTCGAACAGGAGCCCGTGCAGCAGCAGGACGGGACGGCCGTACTCGCCCCAGCGGTCGTAGACGAGCCGGCTCAGCGGGCTGTTCGTGACGTGCGTGGAGCGGCGCGGTGGCTGCGGGTGCATGCGGGACTCTCTCAGCCGGAGGGGTTCCCGGTATACCCGCCCGGCCGGCTTTGACGCACCACTGTCGTGGCGTACCCGAACGTGACCCGCCTCGCAGTCCTTGCCCCTGACGTCAGCGTGAGGTTTTACCGTGGCGGCATGCAGATCAACGGCACAAAAGTTCTCGTGACCGGCGCCAACCGCGGTCTCGGCAAGGCGTTCGCCGAGGCTCTCCTCGCCCGCGGCGCCGCCACCGTCTACGCGACCGCCCGCCGGCCCGACAGCATCGACATCCCCGGCGTCGTCCCCCTCCGGCTGGACATCACGGATCCGGCGTCCATCGAGGCCGCGGCGGCCGAGGTGGGCGACCTCGACATCCTGATCAACAACGCCGGCATCTCCACGGACGCCCCGCTGCTCGGCCCGTCCCTCGACAACGTGCGCCGTGAGTTCGAGACCAACTTCTGGGGCACCCTCAACGTGACCCGCGCCTTCGCCCCCCGGCTCGCCGGCGGCGCCATCCTCACCGTCATCTCGGCGCTGAGCTGGTACGCCTTCGCCCCCTCCAGCAACGGCTACGCCGCCTCCAAGGCCGCGGAGTGGTCGCTCACCAACGGCGTCAGGCTCGAGCTGGCCGACCAGAAGACCCAGGTCACCGCGTTGGCGCTGGCCACCGCCGACACCGACATGCTGGCCGGCATCGACATCCCCAAGCTCCCGCCCTCCGAGGTGGTCGCCCAGGCCCTGGACGGCCTGGAGGCGGGCGCGATCGAAGTGATCGCCGACAAGCCCACCGCCAACGTCAAGGCCTCGCTGTCGCGCGACCCGGCCCTGTTCTACGCCGACATCCCCGGCGCCCTCTTCGGCTGACGTCCGCCCGTCAGGCGGTCAGCGCGATGGTGAGGGCGCCGGCGCCGACCATGACGCCGGCCCACAGGCGGTCGACGTTGAACCACGCCCGGCGCAGGATGTTGACGCCCACGAACTCGTAGACGGCCACGGCGCAGGCGGCCATGACGGCGAACATCGCCAGCGTGTGCACGCCGGCCGCGGCCAGCCCCTCGAGCGCGGCGCCGGGGGTGCCGTCCAGAGCCGTGCCGGGCATGGCGTGGCCGGCATGCCCGGCGCCGGACGCGACGGCGGTGGTGGCAAGGACGGGCAGCAGCATCAGGCCGGCGCCGTGGGCCGAGGACATCAGGAACGACCAGCCGGCCAGCTGCGCGGTGGACAGGCGCATCCCGGCCCAGCGGAAGTGCCGTTCGGACAGCAGCCGCCACAGCCCGAACACGACCAGCACGATCCCGCCCGCGATGCCCACGACGTTGGCGGCCACGACCGACTCGGTCGCCGACACCACGGCGGCCACGATCGCGACCGAGCCGAGGTGGCCCAGCGCGATCGGGGGCAGCGAGCGCAGCAGGACGCCGCGCGACCGTTCCTGCATGCCGCGGGCCACCGCGAACAGCCAGCCCATCGCCGGGTTCAGCCCGTGGAAGGCGCCGAGCCCGGCGAGGGCCGCGAGGTGTCCCCAGGTCACGAGGACGGGAAGCAGTACGAGTCGGAGCTGGCGTCGCCGCCCTGCAGCCGGGTCTGGTGCACCCGCCGGCCGCGGAACTCGTCGCCGTGCGGGAAGAACCGCGGGTCCAGGGTGAGCCCGCCGCCGTCGGCCACGTCGATCTTCGCGAGCCAGGCGCCGACCCCGTCGGGGTAGAACTGGTCGTCCCACGAGCCGTACAGCGAGTTGGTCACGTACACGCGCTTGCCGTCGCGGGAAACCTCGACCATCTGCGGGCCGCCCGCGAGGCGCTCGTCGGGGAACGACGGGTGCGGCACCCGGCCGACGACGCCGCCGAGCCGCACCGAGCCCACCTCGACGGGGTGGAACGGGTCGCTCACGTCGTACTGCTTGAGCTCGCCGGTGCCCCAGCAGGAGACGTACAGGTAGCGGTCGTCCACCGAGAGGTCGATGTCGGTGACCAGCGGCGGCACGGCCCCGAACGGTTGCAGCGCGGGCGGCAGCGCGTCGACGTCGGCGGGCTCCGCCGGGATGTCGATCACCTTGGTGACCTTGAACTCGCCGCCCTCGCGGTGCCAGGCCCAGATCGACGCGGAGAGGTCCTCGACGCTGACGACCACGCCGACGAAGCCGTACTCGCGGGTCGGGTCGTGGGCGGGGCGCAGCTCGAGCGTCATCTGGTACTGGTCGCCGAGGTCGACGGTCTGCACGAGGGTGCGCTTGGCCAGGTCCCAGAAGTGCAGCCGGTGGCCGTACTGGCGGCCCAGCAGCAGCTCCGGCACGATGCCGTCCTCGATCATGTCGGGCGTGCCCCACTCCGAGGTGACGAGCACGTCGCGGGTCAGGTGCCACCAGAAGTCGTACGCCAGGCTCTGGTCGCCGCGGTCGGCCTCCCACTGCCCGCGGACCTCGAACGTGGTGTGGTCGAGCACGGCGATGCCGCCCGGCCCGCCGCCGTCGGTGCCGTTGCCCAGCGCGGAGAGGTAGATGCCGTCGGGTCCGCAGTGCACCGTGTGCGGCCGGGAGTAGTTCGCCTTCGCGGCCAGCTCCTCGGCGCTGATCTCCTTGACGATGCGGGGCGCCCGCGGGTCGTCCTTGGTGTCGATCACGTAGACGCGCGACGAGCGCAGGCCCGGCACGATCAGGTAGCGGCGCTCGACGTGCGGGTGCGGCGCGGTCGGGCACAGCGCGCTGCTGCACGCGTTCCAGCCGAAGTGGTGCAGCTCGTCGCCGGTGTGCGGCAGGTCGGTCCAGCCGACGACCCGGCCGTACGAGTCCGAGCCGGGGTCGGTGTCGACGACGGCGATGGCATCCGGGACAGAGGCGGAGCGGTCGAAGGCGGCCACGTACGCCAGCTGCTCGGCAGGGGCGCCCGCCGCGTCGCGCGGGGAGGGATAGAACGTCGGGTCAGGAGTCCACCGGGTCATGCCGCCATCCTCACCCGAGGAGATCGCCCGTGACCAGAGTCACAACTGTAAACGGGTGGTCAACGCTGCTCCATCGGCAGCCGGACGAGCACGGTGGTGCCCGGCCCGTCGTGGTCGACCAGCTCGATGCTGCCGTGGTGGCGGCTGACCACGACCCGGCTCAGCGTCATGCCCAGCCCGGTGCCGGGGATCGCCGAGTCGCGGGCCCGGCTGGTGCGGTACGCGCCGGTGAACAGCTTCTCGCGCTCGTCGTCCGAGACGCCCAGGCCGGAGTCCGACACAGCCAGCTCCGCGGCCCGTCCCGCCGCCCGCAGCGTGACCCCGATGCGGCCGCCGTCCGGGCTGTACCGGATCGCGTTGCCGAGCAGGTTGTCCACCACCTGGCGCAGCCGCTTGCGGTCGCCCGGCAGCACCAGCCGCTCGGGCAGCTCGTCGTCGATGACCAGCGGCGCGCCGGCCACGGCCGCGCGCACCTTGGCGACCGACTCGCGGACCACCTCGGCCAGGTCCATCGGCGTGAGGTTCACGTCGGCGTGCCCGGCGTCCAGCGCGGACAGCTCCATCAGCTCGTTGATGATGTCGCGCAGCTGGTTGGTGTTGCGCTCGATCACCTTGATCAGCCGCGGGCCGTCGGCGACCAGGCTCTTCTCGTCGGCCTCGAGCAGCAGCTCGGTGTACGCGCTGATCGAGGTCAGCGGCGTGCGCAGCTCGTGCCCCACCAGCGCCAGGTACTCGTTCTTGCTGCGGTCGAGCTGGCGTTGCAGGTCCTCGACGAGGCGCTTCTCGACGAACTGCCCGATGTGCGCGGCGATCCCGGACATCAGCGCGAGCAGCTCGTCCTCCGGGTCCTCGACCGTGTCGGCGAAGACGGTCAGCACGCCGAGCGTCTCGAACCCTTCCCGTACGGGCACCGCGAGCGCGGCGTGCAGCGCGCCCGACGCGGCGGTCTCCGGGGAGATCAGGCTCTGCGGCCGGCCCACGTCGCGGATCCACAGCGGCTTGCCGACCTGCCACGCCCGGCCGGCCAGGCCCACGCCGTACGGGAGGTCGACGGGCACCTCGATGCCGGACTGCCACCCCGGCGCGCTCCACCGGGCGGCCGAGCGGACCACGCCCGCGGCCTCGTCGACCAGCCACAGCTCGGCGTGCACCCAGCCCAGCGTGCTGACCACGGCCTCCAGCACGCGCGGGCCGGCCGCCTCGATGCTCGGCGCGTCGGCCAGCGCCGTGGTGACCGCCAGCTCGCAGGTGCGGAACCGCTCGACGCGCTTGCGGCGGGTCACGTCCTGCACCGCCTGCACCGCCCCGACCGTACGGCCGCCGGGTCCTTCGATCGGGTGCGCGTCGACCAGGTAGTGGCGGGCGCGGCGGTCCGGCCCGTGCAGCACCACCTCGTTGTCGACCAGGTCCTCGCCGCGCAGCGCCCGGAACAGCCCGAGTTCGTCGCGGTGCAGCGGGTTGCCGTCGGCGTCGGTCAGCCCCTCCAGCCACACGTGCTCTGGCAGGCCCGACTCGCCCCAGAGCCGGCGCATCCGCTCGTTGACGAACGCGATGCGGCCCTGCTCGTCGCAGGCGATCACGCCGTCGTGCAGGCTGTCGAGCACCGCGTCGAGGAAGCCGCGCTGGCGGTCGATCTCGTACCGGGCCAGCTGCTCGGTGATCAGCAGCGTGCCGACCAGCGCCGCCTGGGCGACCGAGGCGGTCTCCTCGGCGGTCCAGTGCCGCGGCTCGGTGTCGGCGGCGCAGCAGACGGCCAGCACGCCGCCGTTGCGGTCGCGCATGGGATGGCCGAGGTAGGCGCCGCGATCCGTGCGCGCCCGGTCGTCCCGGGCCAGGTCGTCGATCACGAGCGGGGCGCCCGTTGCGGCGACGATCGCGGCCAGCGTGCCCTCGATCGGCGTCTCGGGTGTGCTGCGCGCCGGGTCGAGCCCGTGTGCGCCGTACCGCCGCAGCCTCTCCCCCTGCACGAGGTGGATCATGCCGATCGGCGCGTGCGCGGCCCGGGCGAGCAGGCCCGCGAGCGCGTCGCCGCCGCCGCCGTCGAGCGAGGCCGGATGCAGCTCGGTGACCTCGTGCAGCAGGCCCTCGTCGAGGCCGCCGGCCAGAATGTCGCGGCCGGGGTCGTCTCGCCGCTTAGCCACCCGTCCAGCCTATAAGGCGCTAATTGCGGAAAAGCGGCAAATCATCAGGTACGGCGTCGGTAGCGCAGATCCGTGATCGGCCGGCCGGCCCGCGCGCCGCGCTGTTCGAACTTCGTCTCGGGCCGCCCCGCGCGGTCGTCGCCGGCGCGCTCCAGCTCCGGGTCGGCGTCGAGCGTCGCGGCCATCGACTCCGCGTAGTCGGGCCAGTCGGTCGCGCAGTGCAGCACCCCGCCCGGGCGCAGCCGGTCGCGCAGCAGCGCCACGTTGGCCGGCTGCACGAGGCGCCGCTTGTGGTGGCGCGCCTTGGGCCAAGGGTCGGGGAAGAAGATGTGCACGGCGTCGAGGCTCGCGGGCGCGAGGCGGTGCACCAGCTGCATGGCGTCGCCGCGGGCCACCCGTACGTTGCCCGTTGCTCCCGCCTCCCGTTCCCGCTCGTCGAGGAGCGCGAGCAGGTTGCCGATGCCCGGGGTGTGCACCTCGATGCCGAGGTAGTCCCGGCCGGGGTCGGCGGCGGCCATCGCGGCCAGCGCGTCCCCCATGCCGAAGCCGATCTCGAGCACCTTGGGGTTGTCCCGGCCGAACAGCTCGTTCAGGTCCAGGGGCGTACGGTCGCCGTCCTCGACGGTCAGACCCAGCGTCGGCCAGAGGGCGGTGTGCGCGTCGGCGTGGCGGGCGCTCATGCGGCCCCGGCGCGGGTGGAAGGTGCGGATCGGCGGGTGGGTCACCCCATACTTCTACGCCGAGACGTCGATCCGGCTTCCGCCGCCCTCCGCCAGATACTCCAGGGCCTTGGGCAGATAGGCCGCCACCGGGTTCGGGCCGCCGGTGCGCTCGTAGCGGCGGCTGAGGTCCTTGAGGTAGAGCGCCGTGGCCTCCTGCCCCGGCGCCAGCCGGCCCGCGGCGCGCTCGGACGCCAGGATCGCGGCGAACGCGGTGACGCTCTGCTTGGCGGGGTCGCGCTGCCCGGTCACCCGGAAGATCAGCTCGCGGTCGCGGCCGGTGAGCTGGTCCTCGGCGCGCTCGGACGGCTTGCCGGCGCGGGCGCCCCGGTTGACCGGCGTGATCGGCGGGTGCGGGGTGCGAGCGGTGCCCAGACCGGAGACGGTCATGCTTCCTCCATCGAGAGCCGGCCGGCAGCAACTCCGTTGCTCCCGGTCACCACCCTTATCGGCAACCCCGCCAGGCGTGCTTAGCGCACCGGTTGCACGCTGGGCTGCGAGCCCTCGTGGAACGGCGCCCGCGTGCCGCGGGCCAGGTCGACGATCACGATCCAGGAGCCCGCCTTGACCTGACCCGTGACGACCGCCCGGCTCGTGCCCAGGTAGGCGATCTCCCGGTCGAGGGCGCCGCCCACGTTCCGCTTCACGCGGGTCTTCGTGTCGTACTCGACCAGGTGCACCGGCTGGTCGTCGGCCTTGGTCTCGCCCTTCTGGTAGGCGGTCCAGGCCAGCTTCGCGCCGTCCGCCCGCCAGCTCGGCACCACCGCGAAGCCGCTCGTCTGCAGGCTGCCCCCGCCGTACGCGGCCACGGTCTGCTCGCCCCCGGTCGCGACCGTCCCCACGCTGAGGCAGGCGTCGTAGACCGACTCGCAGTCCCCGCCCCGGAACGCCACCCTCGTCCCGTCCGGCGACCAGGCCACCGCGTCGTCGGTGCGCAGCCGCTCACTCAGCGACCCCGCTCGCGCCGTGACCGGCGCCGGCTCCGGCGGCAGCTCCTCCCCCCGGCAGTCCCGCGGAAAGAGAATCTCCGGCGCCGTGGCTGTTCCCGCCGCCGCCGCTCCTGCCGTGGCCGCACCCGCCACCGCCGCTCCTGCCGCCGCCGCTCCCGCCGTGGCCGCTCCTGCCGTGGTCCCTCCTGCCGTGGCCGCTCCTGCCGTGGCCGCTCCTGCCGTGGCCGCTCCTGCCGTGGCCGCTCCTGCCGTGGTCCCTCCGGCCGTGGCCGCACCCGCCGTGGCCGAGATCCGGTAGACGCCCGGCCCGCCCGAGCAAGACAGCGAGGCAAACGCGATCCACTTCCCGTCCGGCGACCACGAGGGCCCACCCGCCGCCCGCGTCGTGAGCCGGCGCTGCCCCGTGCCATCCGCCCGCATCACCCAGAGGTAGCCACCCTTGAGGTAGGCCAGCGACTTCCCGTCCGGAGCCCACCGCGGCCGCGCATGCGTGCCGCCGGTGGTGAGGCGCTTCTCGCTCGCACCCTTGCTGACGTAGATGTCGCCGTTGCGCACATAGGCCACCAGGCTCGGCAGGCTCATCACCTGCCCGCCCTGCACGCCGGCACTCCCGCCCGCCTTGACCTGCGCGCTCCCAACGCCTTTCTCCTGCGAGCTCGCCGCAGCGCTCCCCGTGGCCTCCACCTGCGCCTTCGCCGCAACGCTCCCTGTGGCCTCCGCCTGCGCGCTCGCCGCGGCGGCCGCTTCTGCGCTCGCCGGGTGCAGCAGCGCGCCCGTCGTGACCCCCGCCGCTGCCAGGCCCCTGACCACCTGACGCAATGCCTTCATGACGAACGCCCCCCGACGCGCGTGACCCGCTTCGTACACCGGAGAGGATCGTCGCAACCGTTCTGCTCCTAAGGCATTCCCGCCCCGAAACCCCGAAATCCCTCCTTCCCGGTGAGCCCCCTCGCCCGACCGGACGAGGGCGGACCGGCGTCAGCTCGCGGGGTCGGACTCGGCCAAGTGCTTGATCGCGGACAGGCGTTCGTCCCAGCGGCGGGCCGCGGCGGCTATCCACTGGGCCGTCTCGTCGAGGCGCTCCGCCCGTACGGCGTAGTGCACCTCGCGGCCCGCCCGCTGCGCGGTCACCAGGCCGGCGCGTTCCAGGACGGCCAGGTGCTTCACCACCGCCTGCCGCGTGACCGGCGTCGTGGTGGCGAGCACGGTCGCAGTCGCCTCGCGGCGCGCCGCCAGCTCGTCGAGCAGGTGCCAGCGGGTCGGGTCGGCGAGGGCCGCGAGCACTTCCAGCTGCGTGCTCACTTCTCGGCGTACTGCCGAAGCTCCTCCACGATGCCTCGCCAGCCCTCGTCGTGGCTGTCGAAGCCGGCCGTGTCCTCGCGCTCGGGCGGGATCCGCAGCCCCGCGAAGCCCGACTCGACCAGCCGCAGCCGGGTGCCCGCGCCGTCCGGCTCGAGGAAGAACTCGACCAACGTGGAGTTACCTTCGTTCGCGACCTCGCCCGGGAACGCGCTGGCCCACCGGTACGCGAAGTACCGCGGCGCCTCCACCGCGACGATCAGCGTCGGAAAGATCCCGTATTGCCCGTGGTCGAGCCGCATGATGCCGCCCGGCCGCAGATCGATCTCGGCAGGCTCGCCCGACCCGAACCACGCCCCCACGTGCCCCGGCTCCGTGATCACCGCCCAGACCCGCTCGACGGACGCCGCGATGAAGGTCTCCCGCTCGATCCGGTCCTTGCTCATGCCCGACCCCTCTCGTCAATGTGCAACCCCAGAGTTGCGCATCGATCGGAATCCCGCAACCTCAAGGTTGCAGATGGGGTGGCTCTGGCCGTGGGGCTGGTGTCTGGCAGGCGCCGGGTTACCGCCCCGGCGGACGCTGAGGTCGGCCGGGGCAGGCGGCCGGGCACGCGGCAGTGGCTAGGTAGCTCAGCAGACGGCCAGCTAGGCGGCGCGGGCTTGGCGGCTGGACAGACGGCACGAGCCCGGCCGCCAGGCGGGCAGCGGAGCCACACGGCCGGGGGCGGGCGGCCGGGGAGGGCAGCGGGAGCCACACGGCCGGGGGTGGCCGGCCGGGAGGGCAGCGGAGGCCAGCCGGTCAGTTCAGCAGGCAAGGCACGCGGTCGGCGCCGACGGCCAGGAGCACGCTCAATAGTGGCAAGGCCGCCGACCGAAGCGGCCAGGACCGGCGCCCGTGGCCCGACCGCCCGGGCAGGCGGCCGAGGCAGGCGCCGGTGGCCAGGCCGCCGCGACGCGCAGCGAGGACGGTCAGGCGGCTGAGGTGCTCCACATGGCGGTGAAGGCGGCGGCCTCGCCGGCGAGCCAGGTCTCGATGTCGGCGGGCTTGGCTGCGGGGTCGAGGCGGTGGACCTCGCCGCGGCGGAGGTCGACCAGGACGGGCTCGGCGTTGGGCAGGATCTGGTCGATGTGGCGGGCCATCAGGTGCAGCATGGCGGTCGCGGCCTCGGGGGTGGGCGGCGCCTCGTCGAAGTGCAGGCGCACGGCCTCGCGGCGGCCGTCCTCGTACCGCAGACCGAAGTGGGGGTTGATCTTTACGACCAGTGGGCCCACGGACGCCAGCGCGTCGCGGGTCTGGGCGAGGCTGACCTGCTCGGGGTCGCCGAGCGAGGCCAGGTAGGTCTTGGCGCCGGGGCTGACCGACTCGTAGAGCGGCTTCCACCGGTCTTTGACCAGGTTGACGACGCCGTCGAGGTAGCTGCCGCCGGTGCGGAACGCGACGTCGGCCTTGAGCGCCTTGACGAGCTGGCCGTGAGGGTTGAAGCCGGACCGCCGCTCGCGCGCCCGGCGCAGCCCGCCGACGAACGTGGCCTTCGCCGGGCCCGTGCGCGTCACGTAGCGGGTGAAGCCGAGCATGGTCGCGTAGGGCGGGATGACGGGCACGGGGTTGGTCGACGGAACACTCAGGACGGGTGCGGTCACGTCAGTCTCCTTACTGGCCCGGAACTGGCCCAGGACTGGCCCACAAGGGTCCCTGACACGCCGGAAGATCAGCAGGTCACGGGCCCTTTTCGTACATACATTCTAATCGACGGGTACGACATTGCCCACCCTCGCAGCCGCGCACCGAAGGACCGTTCCGGGTCAGCCGAGGACGATGTCCTTCAGCTCGCTCAGGGCGTTGATGCGATGGCTCGCCTGCGAGAAGTCCTGTGTTTTGGTGAACTCGTTGTGGACGATCACGCAATCGATGCCGGCCGCCACGGCTGAGGTGAGCCCTCGGGCCGAGTCCTCGACGACCAAAGTCTCCTCCCGGGTGGCCCCGAAGCGCTTCAACCCGGTCAGGTACGGCTCCGGGTGCGGCTTCGCGAGCTCGTAGTCCTCACGGACGAGCACGAAATCCATGAACTGCGTGATCCGGCGCTTCTCGTGGATGAGCTCGAAGTCCGCCCGCTTCGCCGTCGTCACGATCGCCATGCGTACGTGGTGGGAAAGCTCGGCGAGGGCCTCGACGACGCCCTCGATCTCGATCGGCCGGGTTCGCAGATACTCCTGGTAGTAGGCGTCCCGGGCCGCGCGCTGCCTGCTGATGCTCCGTTCGTCGGCACCCGCCGCCCGGGCTTGGACCCACGTGCCCGCTCCCCGGCTCATGTCCCGCAGGTACTGCTCCCTGTCCACAGTGATGCCGATGTCCGCCAGGGCGCGTTCGCCGGCCTTGAAGTACCAGAGCTCGGTGTCCACCAGGACCCCGTCATGATCGAACAGTACGTACTTCTTCACCGTCTCGGCCCTTCCGGTGGTCGTGGATTGGCTAGTCTGCCGCGGACCCAGCACGAGATCGCCGTCGACCGGATGCGCGAGCCGCGGCTGACCGTACGCGTCTGGGAGGACTGCGACATCCTGGTGCTCATGCCGCCGGGGGCCGCGCACTCCGTGTGGTGGTGGTTCGAGCAGGGCCGGTTCACCGGCTGGTACGTCAACCTCGAGGCGCCCTGCGTCCGGCGTGCGGACGGTGTGGACACCGACGATCACGTGCTCGACATCGTCGTCACGCCGGAGCGCCGGTGGGAGTGGAAGGACGTCGGCGAGTTCGACGGGCGCATCGGCGAACCCCACTACTTCGACGACGCCGCGGCCGAGAAGATCAGGGCCGAGGGTTGCCGGGTCATCGGCCTGATCGAGGCGGGGGTGTTCCCGTTCGACGGCACCCACACGGGGTTCCGGCCGGAGCCCGGGTGGCCCGTGCTGCGGCTTCCCGGGATGACGCAGGCGGGCCGGGAGAGTGACTCCCGGCCCGCCTGATGAGTGATCGTCAGCGTCGTGGATGGACGACGCCGGCGGCGCCGCCTCCGCGGCGGGTGGGTTCGGCGGACGCGATGAGGCCGCCGTGGCGGGTGAACTCGATCGCCGTGGCGGCGCCGAGCTCGGGTGTGTCCGCGCCGAACGTGTGGCCCAGCGCGGTCAGGGCCGGGCCGTACGTCGTACGGAAGGCCGGTTCCGCCTGGATGCCTGCCGTGTTGCGCTGCGAGGCGCGGGGCGCGGCCATGGCCTCGGGCAGCGACATGCCGAGGATGACGCGGTTGACCAGGATCTGCAGCACGGTCGTGATGATCGTGGCGCCGCCGGGCGAGCCGAGCGCGAGGAACGGCTTGCCGTCCTGCAGCACGATCGTGGGCGACATGGAGCTGCGCGGCCGCTTGCCGGGGCCGGGCAGGTTGGGATCGGGGGCGGTGCCCTGCGTACCGGTGAAGTTGAAGTCGGTCAGCTCGTTGTTGAGCAGGAAACCGCGCCCGGGCACGACCATCGCGTTGCCGCCGGTCTGCTCGATCGTGAACGTGTATTCGACGATGTTGCCCCAGCGGTCGGCGACCGTGAGGTTCGTGGTGCTCTTGCCCTGCTCGACGGGCTTGCCGACGGTTGCGGGCGTGCAGCCGGTGGCGTTGATGTCGCCGGGCGGCACCGGCTTGGTCAGCGCGGCGCGCGGGTTGATCTGGCAGGCGCGTTGCCGGGCCCAGGCGTCGGAGACCAGCTTGTCGAGGATCCGCTGCGGGGTGTACGCCCCCACGTAGCGGTTGCGGTCGGCGAAGCTCAGCGCGGACGCCTCGAGGTAGTAGTGCAGCGCCCGGGTCACGTCCTGCCGGGACAGGCCGGCCGTCTCGAGGATGTTGAGCGCCTCGCTGACCGCCACGCCGCCGCTCGACGGGGTCGACATGCCGTACACGGTGAGGTCGCGGAACTTCGACCTGGTCGGCGCGGGGAACCTCAGCTCGTACCGCTTGAGGTCGTCCAGCGTCAGGGTGCCGGGACGGATCGGGTACTGCCACGCGCCGATCGGGTCGTCGGCCACCGGCGGGTGCTGCACCGTACGGACGATGTCGCGCGCGACGGCGCCCTCGTAGAGCACGTCGATGCCCTGGCGCGCGATCAGCCGGTAGGTGTCGGCGAGATCGGGGTTGCGCTGGGTCGAGCCGACGGCCGGCGGGGCGCCGTTGGGCAGGTAGAGCTCGGCGGTGGAGCCGAACTGGCCGAACGCGGCGGCGTTGTCGGCGATCTGCTGGCGGAACGTGGCGTCGACGGTGAAGCCCCGGTCGGCGACCCGCGCGGCCGGCTGGAGCAGGCTCGCCAGCGACTTGGTGCCCCACTTGCGGGTGGCGGCCTGCCAGGTGGCGAGCGTGCCGGGCGCGCCGACGGACAGGCCGGAGACGCGGGCCTCGGCGAACTCGTACGGCTGGCCGTCGGCGGGGTCGATGAAGTGGGTCTCGCGCATCGTGGCGGGGCCGGTCTCGCGCCCGTCGATCGTGGAGACGCTGCGCTTGCGCGCGTCGTAGTAGACGAAGAAGCCGCCGCCGCCGATGCCGGCCGAGAACGGCTCGGTCACGCCGAGGGTGGCCGCCGCAGCGACGGCCGCGTCGACCGCGTTGCCGCCGTGGCGCAGCACGTCGAGGCCGACCGCGGTGGCCGTGGGGTCCACCGTGGAGACCGCGCCGCCGTAGCCGGTGGCCGTGGGGCCGAGAGCGGGGGCGTGGCTGCCGCCGGCCGAGGCCGGCGAGGGTGCAACGAGCAGGGCAGCCGAGAGGGTTGCGACTGCTGTTGCCGGCAGAATCCGCATTGATCCTCCGAAATAGATCTTGAGTAGGCGGTGGTGGGCCATCCCTAACCCCCACCCACCCGGGGAGTGAGGATGACGCTACGCCCGAGGGAGGCGGCGAGCAGGGTTATCCACAGAGCCGTCTGTCTATTTCTGCCTACCAGATCCGTCAGGAATGCGCCGCCCAAGTCGCGAACATCCTCGCGTAGTGGCCCCCGGCGGCCACGAGCTCGTCGTGCGTGCCGGTCTCCACGATGCGGCGGTCGTCGACCACGATGATGCGGTCGGCGCGCATCGCGGTGGAGAGCCGGTGGGCGACCAGAATCGCGGTGCGCCCGTCGAGCAGGGCGTCCAGCGCGGCCTCGACGCGCAGCTCGGAGCGCAGGTCGAGGCTGGAGGTGGCCTCGTCGAGCACGACGACCCGCGGCTCGGCGAGGAACGCGCGCGCCAGGGCGAGCAGCTGCCGCTCGCCGGAGGACACCGACTGGCCGCGCTCGTGCAGCGGCGTGTCCAGGCCCTCGGGTGAGCGCTCGACCAGGTCGCGCAGGCCGACGGCGTCGACGGCGGCCCAGACCTGTGCGTCGGTGGCGGACGGGCGGGCGAACGCGATGTTGTCGCGCAGGGTGCCGGCGAACAGGAACGGCTCCTGCGGCACGACCCCGATCTGGGTGCGCAGGGAGCCGAGCGTGACGTCGCGCAGGTCGTGCCCGTCGATGAGGATGCGGCCCGACGTCGGGTCGTAGAAGCGGGTCACGAGCTTGGCCAGCGTCGACTTGCCGGCGCCGGTGGGGCCGACGCAGGCGACGGTCTCGCCGGGGGCGATGCGCAGGTTCAGAGAAGAGAGCACGGGCCGGTCGGGGAGGTAACCGAACGACACGTCGTCGAAGACGATCTCCCCGCGTACGGGCGGGAGGGTGACCGCCGCGGGCGACTGGGAGACCGTGGGCGGCGAGTCCAGCAGCCCGCGGATCTTGCTGATGGCGGCCTTGCCCTGCTGGTACTGGGTGTAGAGCTGCACGAGCTGCTGCACCGGCTGGAAGAACGAGTTGATGTAGAGCACGAACGCGGTGAGCTCGCCGATGGTCAGCGAGCCGCGCAGCACCATCCGGCCGCCGATCAGCAGCAGCACGGCCATCGCGACCAGCCCGATCACGGACGTGCCGGGACCGTAGACGGCGTTGATCCGGCCGGTGAAGTCGTTGGCGTCGCGGTAGCCGCCGACGACCTCGCGGTGGGCGACGACGTTGCGCTCCTGCCGGTTGTGCGCGGTGACCACGCGGACGCCGTTGAGGCTCTCGGCCAGGTCGGCGAACATCGCCGCGATGGCGTCGCGCTGGCGGTTGTAGCCGCGGTCGGCGGCGTGCCGGAACCACAGCGACGCGATCGTCAGCGGCGGCACGACCAGCGCCAGCGTGATCAGCGCGAGCGTCGCGTTGTAGTGGAACAGCACGCCGGTGACGACCACCATGGTCAGGCCCTGGATGAGGAACTGGGCGAAGCCGTCCTGCAGCAGGCTTTGCAGCGACTCCACGTCGGAGGTCATCCGGGTGAGCGTGACGCCGGCCTTCTCGCGGGTGTAGTAGTCGAGCGACATCCGCTGGAGGTGGGCGAAGATGCGGATGCGCAGGTCGCGGGTGGCGGCCGCGGCGAGCAGGCCGCTCTTGCGCATGCGGATCGCGGTGGCGAGCCCGGTGAGCAGCACGGCGGCGACGAAGCAGATCGTCGCCACGATCACCACGCGCAGGTTGCCGGCGGCGATGCCGTGGTCGATCCCGACCTGGACGAGGTACGGGCCGGCCTGCAGCAGCAGCGTCTCGACGAGGATCGCGATCGACGCGGCCGCGAGCAGCGCGGGGCGGCCCAGCAGCAGCCGGCTCAGCGAGATCTTGCGCCCCGCGTCGCCGGCCGGGTCGAACGAGACGCCGGGGTCGCCGTGGTCGGGCTCGTGCGATTCGAGCTTGGCGACGCCCTCGCGCAGGTCGTCGGGGATGCCCGCGAACGGCAGGCCGTTGCCCTTGCGGCCGGCGGCGCCCATGGTGGGGCGGCCGCCGACGTTGAAGCCGCCGAAGCCGCCGCCGAACATGCTCACTGCGCGACTCCCGCCGGGTCGGAGGTGACGGAAGCGGCCAGCACCTGGGCGTAGCGGGGCTCGCTCGCCAGCAGCGAGGCGTGCGTGCCGTCGGCGATCACGCGGCCGGCCTGCATCAGCACCACCCGGTCGGCCAGGCCGATCGTGGAGAGGCGGTGGGCGACGATCAGCGTGGTGCGGCCGCGCATCTGCTCGCGCAGCGAGGCGTGGATGCGCTGCTCGACGGTGACGTCGATGGCGCTGGTGGCGTCGTCGAGCACGAGGATCGGCGGGTTGACCAGCAGGGCCCGGGCGATCGCGACGCGCTGCCGCTGGCCGCCGCTGAGCGTGTAGCCGCGCTCCCCCACCACCGTGTCGTAGCCGTCGGGCAGCTCGCGGATGAACTCGTCGGCCCCGGCCGCGACCGCCGCGGCGACGACCTCCTCGCGGCCGGCGGCGGGTTTGCCGTACGCGATGTTGTCGTGGATGGAGAGCGAGAACAGGAACGGCTCGTCGGGCACGATGCCCACCTGCTCGCGCAGCGAGGCCAGCGACAGCGAGCGCACGTCGTGCCCGTCGATGGTCACCCGCCCGGCCGTGACGTCGTAGAACCGTGCCGCGAGCCGGCCCAGCGTGGACTTGCCCGAGCCGGTGCCGCCGACCACGGCCACCGTCTCCCCCGGCCGTACGCGCAGGTTCAGCCCGTCGAGGGCCACGGTGCCGTTGGGGTACGCGAACGTCACGTCCTCGAACGCGAGGTCGCCGCGCAGCGGCACGACCAGCGGGTCGGGCCCGTCCACGACGTCCGACGGCGTGTCGAGGATCTCGTAGATGCGCCGCGCCGAGGCCGAGGCGCGCTGGCCCATCATGATCATCATGCCGAGCATGCGGAACGGCGGCTGGAGCATCAGCACGTACGAGTTGAAGGCCACGATGGTGCCGACGGTGGTGTGCCCGTCGATCACCATGATGCCGCCGACCAGCAGCACCAGCGCGAGCCCGAGCCGGGGCAGGTTGTCCAGCAGCGGGTTCCAGCGGCTGCGGATCCGCGCGTCCTGGCGGTACGCCCACCGGATGCGGTCGGCGCTCTCGGCCAGCGCGCGCAGCTGGCGCCCCTCGGCCGCGAACGCCTTGACGATCCGTACGCCCTGGATGTTCTCGTCGACCACGGTGGCGAGGTGCGCGAGCCGGGCCTGGATCATCCACGACACCGGGAAGATCGCCTTGCGCATGCTGACGCCGAGCACCCCGATCACCGGCATGGTGACCATCGCGACGATCGCGAGCGGCACGTTGATCGACAGCATCAGCCCGAACGCGACGACCGCGATCAGGCACTGCACGAGGATCGACGGGCCGAACGACAGGTACATCTGCACGGCCCGGATGTCGGAGCCGGAGCGCGACATCAGCTCGCCGGTCTGCGCCCGGTCGTAGAAGCCGAACGGCATGCGGACCAGGTGGGTGTAGACGATGTTGCGCAGGTCGTACTCGAGCTCGTACGCGGTGCGCAGCAGGTACAGCCGGGCCAGGAAGTTGATCAGGCCCTGGACCAGCGCGAGGCCGACGATCCACCAGACGTACGTGCCGAGCTGCGCGGTCCGGTCCACGATCGCGCGGTCGATCCCGATCCGGACGAGGTTGGGGATCTGGACCTGCACGACGAGCCCGGCGAACGACAGCACCAGCGAGGTGACGAGCAGGGCGCGGTGGGCCTTGACCAGCGGCAGCGCCCGGCGCAACCAGCCCTTGCGGGCATCCGGATCGACGGCTGCCCGGGGTGCGCGGCGGGTCAACGGCGCCTCCTGACGAGATCTATTTAGCTTGGCTAACGATACTCCCCGCCGGAACGGGGGCGGGGGTGACGCGGCCCACCAGCACGACGGCGAGCGCGCCGAGCAGCTGGCAGAGCGCGATCGCGCCGAGCACGACCGCCGCGCCGGCCCCGGCGGCGAGCCCGGCCGCGGCCGCGCCGGCCGCCGCGGCGGTGACCTTGAGGCCGGCGCCGAGCGAGAACACCTGCGTACGGACCTCGGGCGGCGACTCCTGGTCGCGTACCGCGAAGACGGCCACCGACACCGGAGAGCCGAGGCCGCCGGCGAGCGCGAACAGCACGAGCGCGCCCGCGAGCGCGGACAGGGGCAGCCCGTCCCGGCCGCCGCCCGCGAACAGGACCAGCACCGCGAACGGCACCGCCGTGGCGCCGATGCAGAACGCCACCACGGCCTCGGGGCGCCACCGGCGGATCGGCCAGCGGGTGCAGGCCAGCGAGCCGATCAGCCCGCCGACCGCACCGGCCGACAGCACCCCGCCGGTCAGCGCGGGCCGGTGCAGCTGGGCCGCGAGCAGCGCGCCGACCAGCGGCAGCGCGCCGACGCCGGCCAGGCTGAACACGGTGCCGAGGGTGACCGCGCCCAGCCGCGGACGGCGCCACATCAGGGTCAGCGCGGCGAGCGGCGAGGCCAGCCGCCGCTCGTGCGCGCCGACCGGCAGCGGCAACGTGGTCACCAGCACGGCCGCCACCACCACGAGCGCGGCGAGCCCGACGGTCGACCAGGCGGCCCCGGCCAGCCCGGCGAGCACGGCGGCGAGCGCGGGGCCGGCGATCCCGGCCACGCTGTAGGTGGTCACGTCGAGCCCGAACGCGCGCTCGAGCCGGTCGGGCACGAGGTCGCCGAGCAGGCTGCTGAGCCCGCCGATGAGCAGCGGCGCGAAGCAGCCGGCGACCACCAGCACCAGCACGGCGCCCAGGGTGGACCGGCCGATCAGCAGCGCGGCGGCGCCCAGGCAGCAGGCGTACGCCAGGTAGGCCGCCGCGTAGAGCAGACGGCGCCGGCGTACGGCGTCGGCCACCGCGCCGACCAGCGGAGCGGCGAGCACGTGCGGCACCATCAGGGCGGCGATCAAGGCGCCGCCGAGCGCGGCGCTGCCCGTGCGCTCGAGCACGAGCAGCAGGATCGCGACCCGCGCGCCCTCGTCGGCCAGGCGGGCGCAGACGGCTACGCCCACGTACCGGGCGAGAACGAACGACGACGACATCGGTCGGACAGTTACCCATCCGGCGTCAGCCGACACCGAACGGCTCGGGGTCCACGGCCGGGCAGCGGGTGCCGGGGGCGACCGGGCGCAGCGTGAGCAGGTATCTGTCGACCGCCCCGGCGACGCACGGGCTCTTGCCGTAGACGACGTGGCCCCACCCGTCATACGTGAGCAGGCTCGCCGAGTGGCCCAGCCGGGCGGCGACCCGGCGCGCCCACGGATAGGCGGTGGCCGGGTCGTGCACGGCGTTGACCAGCAGCACCGGTCCGAGCCCGGGCGGCGGGTCCGGGTCCCGCTGCGGGTTGTCCGGCGGGGACGGCCAGCCCAGGCAGCCGGTCAGCGCGTTGAGCGCCAGCGGCGAGATCAGCATCTGCGGGGCACGCGCGGCCGAGGCCCGCAGCCGCCGCTGCAGGTCGGCGAAGCCGGTCAGCGGCAGGTGCCAGTCCTCGCAGAAGACCGCGGGGAAGCTGTGGTCCACGAGATCCACGGACGGCGGCGCGGTGGCGCGCCGGGCGGCGGCGGGCGTCGCCGCGGTCGCGGTCGCGTCGCGCAGGTAGTAGGCGAACGAGTACCACTGCGGGTCGTAGAACGCGGTGAACGCCGCCATGAGCAGGTTGGCGACCGTCAGCCTGCGCGGCGGGTCGTACGGGTTGACCAGCTGCCCGGCGCGGGCCCGGGCGATCGCGCCCGCCCACAGCCCGGGCAGGTCCCGCCCGCGCAGCACGCAGCGGGGGTCGCGGGCGCACCACTTCACGAACTCGCCGAACGCGTCCTGAGCGGCGTCGGTCTCCCGGGCCACGAAGTCGTCCAGGCCGGCGCCGTGGTCCATCACGCTGTCGAGCACGAGCGCGCGCAGCCGCTGCGGGTAGCTCTGGGCGTACTGGCGGCCGATCAGGGTCCCGTACGAGGCTCCGTAGAAGTTGACCTTCGTCTCGCCCAGGGCGGCGCGCACGGCGTCGAAGTCGCGCACGACGCTCCCGGTGTCGACGTGGCCGAACACCGGGCCGGTGCGGGCCGCGCAGTCGGCGGCGAGCCGGCGGTTGTGCGCGATCGTCGCCGCGTACTGCTGCTCCGAGGCGATCAGCGGGTCGGGCTTGGCGTCGACCAGATCGACCGAGCACAGCACCGGCGTGCTGCGGCCCACCCCGCGCGGGTCGACGCCGACGATGTCGAACCGCTCACGCACCTGCGCGCCGAAGAACGAGGGCGCGTTGAACGTGAAGTCGACCGCCGAGCCGCCCGGCCCGCCGGGGTTGACCATCAGCACGCCGAGGCGCCGGGCCGGGTCGGTGGCCCTGCGGCGCGCGATCGTCAGCAGGATCGTGGGGCCGGCCGGCTGCGCCCAGTCCGCGGGCACCCGCATGGCGCCGCACTGCACCTCGGCGTCCTCCGGGCACACCTTCCACGTGATGGACGCGGGCGTGCTCGCCCGCGCGGGCGCCACCCCGGACGTCAGCAGGGTGACGACCGTGAGCACCGCGGCCCGCAAGCGTCGCGTCGAAGCTCGCACCCGGCCCATCCTGGCGATGCAGGAAGTTCACAGGGGCGGGAATCGGGTCAAGTTCGCCGGGTCGTGGCACCGTGGACCGATGACCCCCGCCGCACGGACCCGTCTCGCCCTGGCCTCGGCCGGCGCCTTTCTGCTCGTCGCCTGCTCCGACGGCGAGGCCTCCACCCCCAGCGGCGAGACGTTCCCGGCGGCCGGGCCGTCTTCGGCGGCGCCGTCCTCGGCGGCGCCCTCCTCCGCCGCGCCCGTCCGGCTGCGCGAGCCGGACCTCGGCGATCCGCAGACGATCGTCCGGGGGCTCGAGGCGCCGTGGGGGCTGGCGTTCCTGCCCGACTCCTCCGCGCTGGTCAGCGAGCGCGACAGCGGCGACATCCTGCGGGTCCCGGCGGGCGGCGGCGACCCCGAGCGGGTCTACCAGGTCGACGGGGTCGACGCCGGTGGCGAGGGCGGCCTGCTGGGCATCGCGGTCGACCCCGACTACGAGCAGGACAAATACGTGTACGCCTACTACACCGCGTCCGGCGACAACCGGATCATCCGGTTCACGCTGTCCGGCGGCAGCCCCCGGGTGATCCTCGACGGGATCGGCAAGGCCCGCATCCACAACGGCGGCCGGCTCGCGTTCGGCCCGGACGGGTACCTCTACGCCGGCACGGGCGACGCGGGCAACGGCAGCGAGTCACAGGACCGCGACGACGTCAACGGCAAGATCCTGCGGATCACCCGCGACGGCGAGCCGGCCCCCGGCAACCCGTTCGACGGCTCGCCGGTCTGGTCCATGGGCCACCGCAACGTGCAGGGCCTCGCCTGGGGGCCCGACAAGAAGATGTACGGCATCGAGTTCGGCCAGAACACGTGGGACGAGGTGAACGTCATCCAGCCCGGCAGGAACTACGGCTGGCCCGAGGTGGAGGGCAAGGGCGGCGACGACCGGTACGTCGATCCGCTCGTGCAGTGGAGCACCGACGAGGCCTCCCCCTCGGGCGCGGCGGTCGCCGGCGACACGCTCTACGTGGCCGGCCTGCGCGGCGAGCGGCTGTGGACCGTTCCGCTCGGCGGCGGCGCGCCCCGGGCGGTGCTGAGCGGCGAGTACGGGCGGCTGCGAACCGTCGCCGTCGCCCCGGACGGCGCCCTGTGGCTGACCACGTCCAACACCGACGGCCGCGGCGAGAGGCGCGACGGCGACGACCGCATCCTGCGCTTCCCCGCTCAGAAGTAGGGCGCGAGCAGCCCGTTGAGCTCGTCGTCGGTGAGGCCGCCGGCCACGCCCAGCCCCTGCCACCGGATGGTGTCCATCGCGATGCGGATCGGCACCCCGTAACCCGTCACGAGGCCGACCACCAGCAAACTCTCGGGCAGTCCGGCGGGCTGCCGGTCGCGCACCGCGCCGAGGATCTCGGCCGGGGTGCCACCGCCGCGCGCGAGCTCCCGCGCGAGCACGGTCCACGGCGGCGCGTCCGGATGGGGGACTCTCACGATCACCTCGGCGACGACAGCGGCCCGGCCCCTTCGCGGGACCGGGCCGGATCACTCACTTGTTGTTGTTGGGCGGCAGCTCGGGGAGGGCCGAGATCGCCGCGGCGTACCTGACGAGCTGGCGGCCGTTGGGCACGACGCCGACGGCGCGGAGCTGGTCGTGCAGGGCCTGCACGACCTGGTCCTCGTCGCGGCCCCGATGGGTCTGCATGACCTTGTTCACGACGTAGTCGACTCGGATCTGCTGTTGCCAACCGGCGGTACGGTAACCGCCCGACCTGGCGTTGCTGATGGGGGCGATGGCTTCCATGCCGGGTCCATCGGTCGCCGGGGCCCGCGGGTCAAAGAGTGCGGAGGCGGTGCAACCCGATGACAACCGGGTCGCACCGCCTCGGACATCAGTGCGCCGGGGGACGGTCGTCGTCGAGCTCGGCCGGGTCCGGCGGCTTGGGCGGGTTGAGCCGCAGCCAGAGCAGCATCAGCAGGCCCAGCGCCAGCATGGCGAGGCCCATCCAGAGGTTGATGCGCACCCCTTGGGCCTTGTCGATCTCGGCCTGGCTGTCGAACAGGCCCAGCAGCGTGACGATCACGCCGTAGACCACGAACAGGCCACCGATGACCCGCCGTACGTCGAACAGCCGTGCCGCCGCCGACAGTTTCTTCTCGTCGATCTGGTCGTTGTCTGCCATGATCGCGCCTCCTTACCAGACCGGGATGTAGAGCAGGACGGCCAGCACGACCGCGACCGAGCCGAGCAGGACGGGGTTGCGCCACCAGACCTTCTCGCCCGAGATGATGACCTCGCCGCTGGTGGAGCTGCCGCCGAGGCCGTAGACGAGCCCGCGCAGCTCGTCGTCGGGCTTCGACGGGGTGAAGAAGGTGACCACGACCGCCACCAGCACCGCCGTCACGAAGGCGACGCCGGCGCCCCAGAAGCTCTGCTCGAGCGCGGAGTTGAACGTGACCGCGTCGGTCAGGTAGAGCACGTAGAGCGTCAGCGAGGCGAGGAAGCCCAGCACCAGCGACCAGAAGCCGGCCCACGGGGTCATCCGCTTCCAGAACATGCCGACGATGAACGTGGCGAACAGCGGCGCGTTGAACAGCGAGAACAGCTGCTGGATGTACTCCATGATGTTGCCGTAGCCGGAGGCGATGAACGCGGTGCCGATGCCGATGACGACGCCGCCGATCGTGGCGTACCGGCCGATCCGCAGGTAGTACGCGTCGTCGCGGTCCTTGCGGATGTAGGCCTGCCAGATGTCGTACGTGAAGACGGTGTTGAAGCCGCTGACGTTGGCGGCCATGCCGGCCATGAACGAGGCGAGCAGGCCGGTGACCGCGACGCCGAGCACGCCGTTGGGCAGCAGGTCGCGCATCAGCAGCGGGATCGCGTTGTTGTAGGTCAGGTCGCCCTCGTCGGCGCCCAGCCCCTTGACCGTCACGATGGCGATCAGGCCGGGGATGACGGTCACGGCCGGGATCAGCAGCTTCGGGAACGCCGCGATGATCGGCGTACGGCGGGCCGCGCTCATGTCCTTGGCCGAGAGCGCACGCTGCACCTCGGCGAAGTTGGTGGTCCAGTAGCCGAACGACAGCACGAAGCCCAGGCCGAACAGGATGCCGATCCAGTTGGCGCCGAGCGGGTTGTCGCTGCTGCCGGTGTTCGACCACGTGTGCAGCGCGGCGTCGCCGAGCGGGCCGCTGCGCACCGCGTCGAACAGCCCGTCGATGCCGCCGACCTTGACCAGGCCGACGATCGTGACCGGGATGAGGCCGGCCAGGATCACGAAGAACTGCAGCACCTCGTTGTAGATGGCCGAGGAGAGGCCGCCGATCGTGATGTAGGTCAGCACGATCGCGGCGCCGACGAGGATCGAGACCCACAGCTCCCAGCCGAGGAGCGCGTCGAGGATCAGCGCGAGCGCGAAGAGGTTGACGCCGGCGATCAGCACCTGCGCCACCGCGAAGCTGATCGCGTTGAAGATGTGGGTCGGCCGGTTGAAGCGCCGGCGCAGGAACTCGGGGACGCTGCGCACCTTGGAGCCGTAGTAGAACGGCATCATCACGATGCCGAGGAAGACCATGGCCGGCACCGCGCCGACCCAGTAGTAGTGCAGCGTCAGCAGCCCGTACTGGGCGCCGTTCGCGGCCATGCCGAGGATCTCGAGCGCGCCGAGGTTGGCCGACACGAAGGCCAGGCCGGTGACCCAGGCCGGCAGCGAACGTCCGGAGAGGAAGAAGTCCGCGCTGGTGGCGATCGCTCTTCGGGCGGCGAAGCCCACCCCCAGGACGGTGGCGAAATAGAGAACGAGGATCAGGTAGTCGAACAGGTCGAGATCGAGCCGTAGCCCGCTCTCCGCGGCAAGCACCACAGGCCACCTCCAAGGGGAAAGTCGCCCGGCGATCTACCCGACTCGAAGATCTTTCACACCTGAATGTGTCCGCGACGTTACACAGTCACGCTCAGCGGAGACCTTCGATGCGCTCCGGAGTCAGCTCGGACACGCTCGTCACCACCAGGGACGCCTGCGCCAGCGCGTCCGCGGCGGGCGGATAGACGCCGTGCGGCACCGCGATCACCGCGAGCCCGGCCGCGGCCGCCGCGCGCAGCCCGTTGCTCGAGTCCTCGACCGCGGCGCACACGGCCGGGCTGAGGCCGAGCTTCTCGACGGCGGCCAGGTAGACGTCGGGGGCGGGCTTGCCGCGCGGCATCTCCTCGGTGGACAGCGTGACCCGGAACGCGTCGGTCAGCCCGGCGGTCTCGAGCACCTGGTCGATCAGGATGCGGGCCGAGGAGCTGGCCAGCCCCAGCGGGAAGCGGGCGCCGAGACGGCGTACGGTCTCGACCGCCCCCGGGATCAGCGGGAGCGTCGTGCGGTAGCGCTCGGCCATCCGGCCCAGCACGTCGGCGGCGACCTGCTCGGGCGTGCGCGGTACGCCCACCTCGGTGGCCAGGTGCCCGGACCACTCCGGGGTGCTCATCCCCATCATCCGGTCCTGGCTGTCGGGCAGGAACGCCCGGCCGTGCTCGGCGACGTACGCCCGCCGCACCTGCTCCCAGACCTCCTCGGTGTCGATGATGACGCCGTCCAGGTCGAAGACCACCGCCTCGATGCCCATGCTCAGAACGCCTCCGCCGCCGGGACGATCTCCTTGGCGAAGATCTCGAACTGCCGGGTGTCCCACGCGTTGCGCAGCCCGCCGTGCCCGACCGTGAAGCCCAGTTCGTGCAGCCGGCGCAGCCCCTCGACGGTCTCGCCGACCCGCTCGCCCTTCTCGCCCAGGTCGAAGTTGTAGAGCACCGTCTTCTCGATCTCGTCGTAGTCGCGGCCGACGTCGTCGCAGTGCTGCTTGAGCACGTCGAGCTTGTGCTGCACGTCGGGACCCGGGAACAGGTTGCACGCGTCGGCGTACTGCGCGACCAGCCGCAGCGTCTTCTTCTCGCCGCCACCGCCGATCAGGATCGGCAGGTGCGGCCGGCTCAGCGGCTGCGGGCTGTTGAGCGTGCGGGTCAGCGTGTAGTGCCGGCCCTCGAACGCGGTCTCGTCGCCCGCGAACATCTGCTTGCAGACGCGCAGCGCCTCCTCGAGCCGCTCGAACCGCTCCTTGGTGGGCGGGAACGGCAGGCCGAGGCCCCGCGACTCCTCCTCGTTCCACGCCGCGCCGATGCCCAGCATCGCGCGGCCGCCGCTGAGCACGTCGAGCGTGGTGACCGCCTTGGCCAGCAGGCCGGGCTCGCGGTAGACGACACCCGTAACCAGCGTGAGCAGCTTCGCGTTCTTCGTGTGTGCGGCCAGGAAGCCGAGGGTCGTGTAGGCCTCGAGCATGTCCTGCTCCGGCGGGCCGATGACCCCGATCTGCCAGAGGTGGTCCATCACGCTGATGCGCTCGAAGCCGGCCTCGTCGGCCGAGGACGCGATGTCGGCGAGCACGGCGCCGAGCCGGGGCGCGCCCTCGGGCCAGGTGAAGTTGGAGATGTGCAGGCCGAGTCTCACGAGTCGTTCCTCCCCGGGTCGCTTGTCACCGGGACATACCCCGCAACGGCTCCGACCCTACCCCTAAACCCCCATCCTTGTACGCAGCGTGAGGACCGACCGGCGGGGTCGGACGGTCCGCGAAGACGATCTCCCTCCACCGTTCCGGCGAGTTGCCGTCCGGTTGCCGACCGGTAGTTTTCTCGATCAGGATCCACCCTGAGGAGCACCGCCATGCCTCCTTCGCCGCTTCCCGCCGCGACGAGCCACCGCAGAACGCTGTCACGCTCTGTAAGGGTTATGGTCACGCGCCTGCGTCTCTGGCTGCGCGCGTGGCTGCTCGCCCTGCGGGGCGAGCGGAACGAGCCCTCGCCGGCTGCCGTCCCCGGCCGCGCGGTTCCCTCCCCCGCCGCCGCGGCCGGCAACCTCGCCTACACCGGCCCCGAGCGCCGCGCGTACGCCGGTGAGACCGGAGCAGGCCGCCGGGCGCTGGACCGCCGGGCCGTCGAGGCTCTGGCCGCGGAACGCTCGGCGGGCGAGCGGCTGACCCGCGAGCGGACGGCCGGGCGCGGGCTCGCCGGTTCGGCGGGCTGGTCGCGGGCCGACAGCCGGCAGGGACAACAGGTGTGGGCCCACCCGGCACAGGCGAGGCGTGCCGCCGACGGGCGCGGCCGCAACACCCCGCCGCCGGCCCGGCGCGACGGGCACCCGGAACGGCTCGGCGGCCCGGACGTGCAGCCCCGCCCGGCCGCGGCCCCGTGGGCTGCGACCCCGTGGACAGCGGCCCCCGGCGCGGCGCAGCCGCCCCGGGCCCGGGAGGTCGGCACGCGGCGGCGGCGCATCCAGGCCACCCGCCAGTCGCAGCCGGACCTGCGGGTGATCAACGGCGAGGGCACGGGCACGACCTCCGGCCGCCGTGCCCGCCTGCGCCCGGTGAAGGACTAGGCCCGCTCGCGCAGCTGCGGCAGGATCCGCTCGCCGTAGAGCCGCAGGAACCGCTCCTGGTCGGGGCCGGGGGCGTGGAACACCAGGTGCTTGAAGCCCATGTCCAGGTACTCGGCGACCGTGCCCGCGTGCTCCTCGGGGTCGGAGGAGCAGATCCACCGGGTCACCGTGCGCTCGACCGGCAGCGCGTCGGCCCGGCGCTGCATCTCGATCGGGTCCTCGACGCCGGTCTTCTCCTCGGGCGAGAGCGCGAGCGCACCCCAGTACTGCGTGTCGTTGCGGGCCTTGTCGATGTCGTCGTCGAAGCTGACCTTCACCTCGATCAGCAGGTCCAGGTCGTCGATCGTGCGCCCGGCCTTCTCGGCGCCCTCGCGCACCGCCGGCAGCAGCGTCTCGGTGTAGAGGTCGTGGCCCTTGCCGCTGGTGGTGATGAACCCGTCGGCGATGCGGCCGGCCAGCCGGGTGGCGGCCGGGCCGGAGGCGCCGATGTAGATCGGCACCGGGGTCTCGGGCTTGTCGTAGATGGTCGCGTTCTCGGTGCGGTAGAACTGCCCCTCGTACGTCACCCGGTCCTCGGTCCAGAGCTTCTGGATGAGCTGGACCGCCTCCTTGAGCCGGGCGAAGCGCTCCTTGCCGTCCGGCCACTGCAGGCCCAGCGGCACCTCGTTGAGCGACTCGCCGGAGCCGACGCCCAGGATCGTGCGGCCCGGCGCGAGGCAGCCGAGCGTGGCGAACGCCTGCGCGACGACGGCGGGGTGGTAGCGGAACGTCGGGGTGAGCACGCTGGTGCCGATCAGCACCCGCTCGGTGCGGGCGGCGAGCGCGCCCAGCCACGGCAGCGCGGCGGGGGCGTGCCCGCCGTCGTGCCGCCACGGCTGGAGGTGGTCGCTGACGAACACCGAGTCGAAGCCGAGCTCCTCGGCCAGCACGCCGTACCTGAGCAGTTCCACCGGCGGGAACTGTTCCGCCGAAGCCTTGTACCCGAACCGAATCATGGGCCCGACGTTACCCCGCCGCCTTGTACGCCTTGCCGGCCTCCGTGGGGCTGTCTCCGTCCTTGTAGAGGCCGAAATCGACGCTGTCGCCGACGGCGGGCAGCCCGAACCAGGCGTACCGCTCGACGTACGACCGCTTCTGCATGCCCTTGGTCGAGCCGTTGATGAACGTCACGAGCTGGGCCTGGGTCGGGTACTTGGGGGTGCCGCCGAAGTTCATCAGGCCGTACTCGGTGACCCAGATCGGCTTGTTGTAGCGCTTGTGCACGGCGTCGACGTAGCCGAGGAACTGGTCGACGGCGGCGGCGGAGAAGTCCGAGCCGTACCAGTGCAGCGTGATGAAGTCGACGCGGTAGCCCTTCTGCTTCGCGCCGGTCATGAACCGGTCGAGCCACCCGCCCGGGGTGTCGCCGCCGTACGCGACGGCGGGACTGCCCAGCCGCTGCCCGTTGGCCTCGAGCCGGGGCCAGGCCGCGAGCGCCTCGTCGACGCTCATCTTGGCCTGGCCGTCCATGTCGGGCTCGTTGAAGCCGAGCAGCTCGTCGCCCTCCTTCTTCGCCTCGGCGAGGGTGGCGGCGGTGACGTTGGCCTTGCCCCAGATCATCGGCACGAACTCGACGTCGGCGGGGCCGGGCATGGTCCGGTTGGTCGACGACCAGTTGTAGTACCAGCCCGCGCCGACGTCGTCGAGGGCCGGCTTCGCGTCGGCGAACTCCCAGACGCCGACGCCCTTCTTCTTGCTCGCCTTCGCGGTGATCACCACGGGGGCCTTGGTCGTGGGCTTCGGCTTCGCGCTGGTCGGCTTCGGCTTCGGCGTGGCCGACGGGCTGGGCCGGGCGCTGGTGGGCGCGGGGCGGGGCGGGGTCGTGCGCGCGACCACGGCCGCGGTGGTGACCGGCGGCGGGTCGGATTTCTGCGTCACGACGACGGCGGCCGTGCCGCCGGCGACCGCGGTGGTCGACAGGGCGGCGGTCAGCACCTTGCGGGACAGGCTGAAGCCCACCTTGGCGGCGAGGTGGGCGCCGCTTCCCTTGGCCGCCGCGACGCCGCCGCCGGCCTTCGCGCTCACGAGGCCGCCGCCCGCCTTGACGCCGGCCAGCTTCGCGGCGCCCAGCGGCAGCACGCCCTTGCCCAGCAGGCCGGCCGGCAGCGGGACCAGCGCCATGCCGGCCAGCAGCCGCTCGGCCGCGACGAGCCCGTTCCACGCCGGCGCGCAGTGGCGGCACTCGCGGGTGTGGCGGGCGATGCGCTTGCGCCACAGCGGGCTGGGCCGGCCGTTCCAGTCGGCGGTCAGCAGCTGCAGGTCGGGGCATGGCGGCGCGGCGGCGAGCGCGCGCACGACGACCCGGGCGGTCTCGAGCTGGCCCTTCATCCGCTGGATGCGCACCGCGGCGTGCTGGCGGGTGACCTCGGTGGCCTCGACGATCTCGTCGCGGGTCAGCTCGCCGGAGGCCTCCAGCCACCACAGCGACAGCAGCTCGCGGTTGTCCTCGTCGAGCCAGCGGGTCGCCTCGGCGGTCTCGCGGCGCTGGCCGCTGAGCTCGAGCCGGGTGATCGCCAGGTCGGTGAAGTCGGCGCCGGGGTCGCGCACGTCCTCGTGCACCAGCGCCTCGGGGGCGCCGCGCCGGGCCCGGAACCGCTCGCGCACCTGCCGTACGGTGATCGCCACCAGCCACGACCGGAACGCCTCGGGCTCGCGCAGGTCGCCCAGGTTGCGCAGCACGCGCAGCATGACGTCCTGCACCACGTCGTCGACGTCCGCGTGGCCCTCCAGCGCCCGCCCGACGATCGTGTAGACCAGCGGCAGGTAACCGGCCACCAGCCGGTCGACCGCCACCGGGTCGCCGTCGCGTGCGGCGATCACGACCGCGATGTCGGGTTGTTGCGCCATGGTCCTGCCTTCCGTCGGGCGTGCCGTGCCGTGGCCCCTCGATCGGCCACGGGAAGGGAGACGACCGAGCCGTCCATGGATAACACGTTTTCCCGCGCCCTTCGGATGAGCGGGCCGCCGCCCGCGATTAACGCACGGGCCGAGCGGGAACCGTAGTCCCATGCGTATGACAGTCCGACTGGACCTGCCCCGTGAGGCGGGCAGCGTGCCCACCGTCCGGCGGCTGCTGCGCTCCGCCCTCGCCGTCCTGCACGTCGACCACGGGTCCCAGGACGATCTGGAGATCGCGATCACCGAAGCGTGCTCCAACGTCGTGCGGCACGCCACCGGGACCGAGACCTTCGAGGTCTGCCTCGACGTCGCCGAGAAGCACTGCTCCATCGACGTGCGCGACAACGGCCCCGGGTTCGACCCGGAGACGGCCGGCGCCGAGGCGGGTGCGGTCAGCGAGAGCGGACGGGGGCTGAATCTGATCAAGGCCCTCGGCGAGAACGTGCGGATGACCTCGGTGCCCAAGCGCGGCAGCCTCATCCACTTCGAGAAGTCGTTCGCCTGAGCCTGGTTCCGGTCCACCGGCGGCAAGCGCCTATCATGCTTGCTGTCCAGCAACTAATGTCCGGGAACGTCGTGGGAAGGGAGCCCGAGTGTCCGGCCGTCCGGTTTCCGTCGGCTCCCTGCTGCGCTCGGCGCCGCCCGATCGGCTTCCCGAGATCGTGGCCGGGCATCTGCGCGACTGGTTCCCCGTCGACGACGTCGAGGTGCTGCTCAGCGACCTCACGCTGACCGCGCTGTGGCCCGTGCTCGACCCGGGCTCGCCCGTGGGCGGGCCGCTCGAGCAGCGCTGCTTCGGCAGCCAGGAGCCGGTGACCGACACCGGCTCCGGCCGCGTGCTGCTGCCGCTGACCACGTGGGGCGACCGCCTCGGCGTGCTGCGGATCCGGCTGAGCGCCGCGCCCGACCCCGCCCTGGTGACCGAGCTGACCGTCGTCGCGGACGAGCTGGCCCTCGCGCTGCGCGCCGCCGACAAGGACACCGACCGCTATCGCCAGGTCGCCCGGCGGCAGCGCCTGACCATGGCCGCCGAGCTGCAGTGGGACCTGCTGCCCGGCCGCTCGCTGCGCGGCGAGCGGTTCGTCCTGGCCGGGCAGCTCGACCCGGCGTACGCGATGTACGGCGACCACTACGACTGGTCGCTCACCGACGACCGGCTCACGCTGACCGTGCTCAACGGCTACGGCGACGGCATGGAGGCGGCGCTGCTCACCACCGTCGCGGTCAACGCGATGCGCAACGCCCGCCGCTCGGGCGCCAACATCGTCGAGCAGGCCGAGCTGGCTTCCGACGCCGTCTACGCGCGCTACGGCGGCGCGGCGCACGTGGCCACGCTGCTGCTCGAGCTCGACCTGGCCGGGGGCTCGATGGAGGCGGTGGACGCCGGCTCGCCGCGGGCCCTGATCGCCCGCAACGGGGACATCAGCACGGTCACCTTCGAGCAGCAGCTGCCGCTGGGCATGTTCGGCGACAGCCGGTACGAGACCCAGAAGTTCCAGCTCGAGCAGGGCGACCGGCTGCTGGTGGTCAGCGACGGCGTGCACGCGGCGACGCCGGGCGGCCGGCCGCCGTACGGGGAAGCCGGTCTGCTCACCGCGCTGCGCCGCACCCGGCTGCAGCCGCCGACCGAGGCGGTGGGCACGGTGATCCGGGCGCTGCGCGAGTACCACGCCGGCGACGACCAGGAGGACGACGCCGTCATCGTCTGCCTCGATTGGCTGCGCGCGTCGGCATGATCTTCCCGGCGGGCGGGTAGAGGCACAGCGGGCTCACCTCTGCCCCGGTTTCTCACGCCTGCCGTACGCCTGCCGAACGTCTGCCGAACAGGAAAGCGCCGCCATGGACGGGGTCACCGACGTCGCCGCCGCCGTCGAGTCGACGGTCGACGCGCTGGTGTCGGTGCTCGACGCCGCCGGCCTGGCGCAGCACCCCCGGGTGCCGCCGGCCCAGCTGCGGGTGCTCGCGATCATCGCGCAGAACAAGCACACGAACATGAGCCGCCTCGCCGAGGCGCTGGAGGTCGTGCCGTCGTCGGCGAGTCGGCTGTGCGACCGGCTCGAGGCCACCGGCCTGCTGCGGCGGCTGCCCGACCCGCGCGACCGGCGCGAGGTGCGGCTGCTGCTCACCCCGGCCGCGCGCCGGCTGCTCGACCAGCTGCGCGAGCGCCGCCGCCGCGCGCTCGAGGAGGTGCTCGAGCGGATGGCTCCGGCCGACCGCCAGCAGCTGGTGCAGTCGCTGCGCGCGTTCGCCCGGGTAGCGGTCGGTGAGCCCGGCGGAGAGACCGGAGGCCTGCGTACGGCGTGAGGTAGCGTCTGCCGATGCGCATCGGCATCGTCATCCTTCCCGACCAGCGTTGGTCCGTCGCCGGGCGGCGCTGGCAACGCGCCGAGGAGTACGGCTTCGACCACGCGTGGACGTACGACCACCTCGGCTGGCGCGACCTCGTGGACGGCCCGTGGTTCGACGCGGTCCCCACGCTCACGGCGGCCGCGATGGTCACCCGGCGGATCCGCCTCGGCACGTACGTGGCCTCACCCAACTTCCGGCACCCGGTGCACTTCGCCCGGGAGATCACCGCGCTCGACGACATCTCGCAGGGCCGCCTGCTGCTCGGGCTGGGCGCCGGCGGCATCGGGTTCGACTCGGCGGTGCTCGGCCGACCGGAGCTGAGCCCGCGCGCCCGGGTCGACCGGTTCACCGAGTTCCTCGAGCTGCTCGGCACGATCCTCGGCAACCCGGCGACGACGTGGAAGGGCGACTACTACGCCGCCGTCGACGCGCGCAGCACGCCCGGCCCCCGTCAGCAGCCGCGCCCGCCGTTCGTGGTGGCCGCGAACGGCCCGCGTGCGCTGCGGCTCGCCGCCCGGCACGGCGACGGCTGGGTGACCACGGGCATCACCGGCGCGGCGCCCGAGACGGCCGCGCAGTGGTGGGCCGACGTGGCTCGGATCGTCGCGGGCTTCGACGCCGCGCTCGACGATGCCGGCCGCCCGCGCGACGCGATTGCGCGCTATCTGAACCTGGACTCGTCGCCGGTGTATTCGCTGAGCAGCGCCGAGGCGTTCGAGGACGCGGTGGGCCGGGCGCGCGAGCTCGGCTTCACCGACGCGATCACGCATTGGCCGCGCGAGTCGAGCTGGTATGCCGGCGACGAAAAGGTGCTGGAATCGGTCGCGGCGCGGCTGCCGCGGCTGCGCAGTTTGTAGTCGCGGCTCGCCCGCAATTTGCATGCCGGCGGCGGGCGGTCAGCCCCCGTTCGCCGCCCGGTATGCCTCGGTCACGCTCTGCGGAATGCGGCCGCGCTCGGAAATCTGATGCCCGTTGGCCGTCGCCCACTCGCGGATCTGGCGGTTTTCGTCGCGGGAGCCCGCCGTGCGGCCCGAACCCGGGCGCCGGGACGGGATGCGGGCCGCGGAGCGGCCGATGCGAGTGCCCGCGTTGATGTAGGGATCCAGCGCCTTCCGCAGCTTGCCCGCGTTGGCCTCGGAAAGGTCGATCGTGTAGCTGGTGCCGTCGAGACTGAACTCGACCGTTCGATCGGCCTTCTTTCCGTCCAGATCGTCGATCAGAGTGGTGATTACCTGCCGCGCCATGACGACTCCCGAGTCCATCCGACCAACCGCGCCCAAGTGTTGCTCGCCGCGGCCTTCTCGCGCAACTGTCCGGGGCGAATTCGCAATTCTTTCTCGACCGATCTCAAATGGCGGCACGTCCATTCACGGTAATCGGGCGGGAAAGCCTCGGCTTGGCCGGACGGCGAGCCATCACCTAGGGTCGCTGGCATGGACTCCGACGCCGACTGGACCCGGCAGCGACGGCAGGCCATCGCCGGCCACGCCGCCGCGCTCGAGGCGGGACGCGCCGCCGAGGCCCGCGAGGCGGCCGCCCTCATCGACGAGTTCGTGCGCCGCGCGGGCGAGCGCGGGCTGACCCCCGGCACGCTGCAGGCTCGAACCTTCGACGGCCGGGCCACGTACCGGACCCATGTGCGTGGGTGGTATCTCAAGTCCAACCGTTCGGTCGCCGTGGGCGAGGACGGGGAGTACTACGTGCTGACCGTGCCGGCCTCGCTGCGGGCCCGCTTCGCCGGCGCCGACCTGACCCCGAGCCGCCCCCGCCTGATCGTCGGCGCGGGCGGCGGCGACGGCGAGACCGTGCCGTTGAAGCAGCTGCTCGACCAGCGGCTCGAGGCGGGAGTCTCCTGGCCTTGATCCGTCGTCCCCTGGCGGCCCTCGCGGCCGCCGCCCTCGTCGCCGCGGCTCCCCTCCCCGCTCCCGCCCCGGCCGGCGCCGCCGGCCTGGCTCCGGCGCGGGGCGCCGCCCGTCCTCCCGGCCTCGTCGCGGCGCGGGCCGCTGCCCGTCCTCCCGGCCTCGTCTCGGCGCGGGCCGCCGACATACCGTGCCCCAAGCCGAAGGTCGCGCCGCCGGCCGACCGGCCACCCGCGCCCGTGCCGCCGCCCGACGACCCGGTCGGCAGCGCCATCGGCGGCGACGCGCTCGCCACCCACGGCCTGGTGATCCCGCCGGGCGCCAAGGCCCCGCCCGCGGTCACCGCGAGCACCTGGATGGTCGCCGACCTCGACACCGGCGAGGTGCTCGGCGGCTGCGGCCCGCACGTTCCCCGCACGCCGGCGAGCGTGCAGAAGACCCTGCTGGCCGCCACCGTGATCGACAAGCTGAACCCCGCCCAGCGCATCACCGTCACCCCGAGCGACCTGAACATCGAGCCCGGCAGTTCGGCGGTCGGCCTGATCCCCGGCGGCACGTACTCGATCTCCACGCTGTGGCTGGGCCTCATGCTCAACTCGGGCAACGACGCCGCCAACGCGCTGGCCCGGCTGGCCGGTGGCGGCGGCCCCGACGGCGTGGCCAGGACGGTCGCCGCGATGAACGCCACCGCCCGGCGCATCGGCGCCTATCAGACCCACGCCGTGACCCCGTCGGGCCTCGACGGCAAGGGCCAGTTCACCAGCGCGTACGACCTGGCGCTGATCGCCCGCGTCTGCTTCGCCAACGCCGACTTCCGCCGCTTCGTGCGCACCCCGCGCGCCCGGATGCCCGCCCAGCCCAAGCTCAAGAAGCCGGGCTTCCAGTTCCAGAACGAGAACAAGCTGATCTTCAACTATCCCGGGGCGCTGGGCGGCAAGACGGGGTTCACCAAGCTGGCCCGGCACAGCTACGTCGGCGCCGCGCAGCGCAACGGCCGCCGCCTGGTGGTCACGCTGCTGGGCGCCGAGGCCCGCCCGCTGCGCGGCTGGCAGCAGGGCGCGGCGCTGCTCGACTGGGGTTTCGCGCTGCCCGCCGACGCGTCCGTCGGCAAGCTGGTCTCCCCGCAGGACCTGGCTCCCGCGCCCTCCCCCACACCCCCGCCGCCCGCACCCCCGAAGGCGGCCGCGACCCGGACCCAGTCGAAGCCCGAGCCGCCCCAGGTGCTCTCCGTTGCTGCCGCGGCGTCGGTGGCCCTGCTGCTGGCCGGAACCCCCCTGCTGCTCCTGCTCACCCAGCGCCGCCGGCGCCGCCCCAAGCGCACCCACTGACCGTTTTTCACGAGGGCGCTCAGGGCAGCTGCCAGTCCGACCAGAGCAGCCCGAAGACCCAGACGACGGCGACAGCCAGCGCGGCCGTGAACTCGATCAGCATCGCCATCCCGGCGGCGGCCACGGCCTGCCGGGTCGACGGCCACGCGCCCGCGGCGCCCAGGCGCGTGCGCTCGACCAGGTAGATCCCGAGCACGAACCCCAGCGGCAGGCCGATCACCGGGATCACGAAGAAGCCGATCACGCCGAGCAGCCCGCCCGCGATCAGGGCCGAGTTGGGCACGCCGGCGCCCTTGAGGCGGCGGCCGGGCAGCAGGTATTTCACCAGCGCGCCGAGCAGCGCCACCGCGGTGGCCACGCCGAACACCAGCCAGCGGACCGCGTCGCTGCCCTCGCCGAGGATCGCCCAGAACAGCACGCCGGCCCAGCTGAGCAGCAGGCCGGGCAGGATCGGGATCACCACCCCGACCACACCGACCGCGATCGCCACTCCGGCGATCAGGGTGATCACCCATCCGCTGTCGGTCAGGTCCATGCGCCAAAGGTGCCAGCCCCGCGCACGCGCGAAAAGACACGGACCCGAGTTCTCAACCAACCCACAGCCGCGACCGATGGGTCAGGCGGTCGCTCCCGCCGAGAACAGCAACCCTTACGCACCCGCGACGAACTTAGCCGGCACCCGGTCGCGGACGAACTTCCCTGTGTACGCCGGAAAGCCCACCACGGGCTGCCGACAACGGGGGAGACACACATGACCAGCACCGCGACGACCGCTGCCGACATCGCTGCCGACACCGCCGCCACGACGGTGCTGTCCGCCCGTGAGCAGGAGGAGATCATCCGCACCCACATGCCGCTGGTCGGCCACCTGGTGCGCGACATGCTCAGCCGCATCCCGAACCACATCCACCGCGACGACCTGACCAGCGCCGGCCTGCACGCGCTGGTCACCGCGGCCCGCAGCTGGGACCCGGACCGCGGCATCCCGTTCCACCGCTTCGCGAGCACCCGCATCCGCGGCGCCATCCTCGACGAGCTGCGCGCGCTCGACTGGGCGACCCGCTCGGTGCGCACCAAGGCCCGCGCCACGGACACCACCCGCCAGCAGCTCACCACCACGCTGGGCCGCACGCCCACCGCGGACGAGCTGGCCCAGGCGCTCGGCACCACGACCAGCGAGCTCAAGCAGACCGACACCGACGTGGCGCGCGCCACCGTGCTGTCGCTGCAGGGCTTCACCACCAGCAGCGCCGACGACCTGGTCACCGAGAAGACCCCGGGGCCGGAGGACATGCTGCTGCGCCGCGAGCAGATCGGCTACCTGCACCACGCGATCGGCTCGCTGCCCGAGCGGCTGCAGGTCGTCGTCACCGAGTACTTCCTCAACGAGCGCCCGATGGCCGACATCGCCGCCGACCTGGGCGTCACCGAGTCGCGGGTGTCGCAGCTGCGCGCCGAGGCGCTGTCGCTGCTCAAGGACGGCCTCAACACCCACCTCAACCCGGAGCTGGCCCCCGTGCCGGACAACCCGGAGGGCATCACCGCCCGCCGCCGCGCCAGCTACTACGCCGCGATCGGCGACAACACGTCGGTGCGCAGCCGGCTGGCGCTGACCAACGCGCACGGCCACACCGCGTACAGCCGCGGCGCCAAGCCGTTCGCGGCCGCCTGAGCGAGAGGGGCCCGGCCGATGCCGGGCCCCTCGTCTCGTTCACGCCAGCGCGTTCAGCACCTTGGGCAGGTCGGCGGTGTGCAGCACGCCGAGCCGCCGGGTCGCCCGGGTGACCGCCACGTAGAGGTCGGAGAGCCCGCGCGGGCTCTCGGCGATGATCTCGTCGGGCTCCACCACGATCACCGAGTCGAACTCGAGGCCCTTGGCCTGCCGCACGGTCATCAGCACCACCTGGTTGAGCAGGTCGGGCTGCTCCCCGACCGCCGCGCCGGGCACCGCCTCGACCAGCGCGCGGCCCAGGTCGGCTTCGCGCGCCTCCGGCACGATCACCCCCACGCGGCCCTCGCCGGCCTCGGCGGCCTCCACGCGTACCGCCGCGATCACCTCGGCCGGCAGCGCGACCGGCGGCACCCGCAGGGCCCACGGGTCGACGCCGGCCGTGCGCACCGACCGCGGCGGCTCCAGCGCGGGGTCGAGCGCGGAGAGCACGTCGGCCGCCACGGCCATCACCTCGGCGGGCGTACGGTAGTTCACCGTCAGCTCGACCAGGTTCCAGCGCTGCGCGACGTACGGCTCGAAGACCTGCTCCCACGTGGTGGTGCCGGCCAGCTCCGAGGTCTGCGCGACGTCACCGACCACGGTCATCGAGCGGCTCGGGCAGCGCCGCATGAGCAGCCGCCACGCCATCGGCGAGAGCTCCTGCGCCTCGTCCACGATCACGTGGCCGAACACCCACGTGCGGTCGGCGGCGGCGCGCTCGGCGGCCGTCCGCGTGTCGAGCACCTCGTGCCGCTCGACGAAGGCGCTCGCGTCCACCACGTCGATCGCGGAGAGGATCTCCTCCTCCTCGTCCTCGAAGTCGAGCGAGCGGGAGCCCTCGACGATCTCGAGCACACCCTCGGCGTACTCGATCGCCTCGCGCCGCTCGCGGGCCACCTCACGGGCCCGCAGCGTGTCGTCGACGCCCAGCAGCTCGGCCAGCTCGTCGAGCAGCGGCACGTCGGCCGGCGTCCAGCGGGCGGACCGGTCGCGCAGCAGCAGCGCCCGCTCGTCCGGGGTCAGCCCCGGCGTGGCCGACTCGAGCCGGTCGGCGTCGCTGAGCAGGTCGCGCAGCACCTGGCGCGGGGTCAGCACCGGCCAGAACTCGAACAGCGCGCGCTGCACGTCGATGTCCTCGCGCAGCTCGCGGCGGGTCTCGGCGAGGTCGGCCTCGGAGAGCAGGTTCTCCCCGCCCAGCGGGTCGGCGCCGATGCGCTCGGCGATCTGCAGCGACAGCGCGTGGATCGCCTCGGTCACGAAGATCGAACGGGCCACGTTGTGCGGGCGGCCGGGGCGGCGGGCCGCGGCGCGCGCGTCCTCGAGGACGGCCCGCTCGATGCGCAGCGGATAGCCGTCGTGGTCGACCTCGACGTACGTCTCGGGGACGGTCTGCCGGTCGGCCACGGCGCGGGCCAGCACGTCGAGCATCGCGGTGCGGCCCTTGAGCGCGGCGGCCGCGGGCGGTTCGACACCCCTGGCCCGTACGCCCGGGAACATGTCACCCAGCGTCGCGAGCAGCACCCCGGTCTCCGCCAGCGACGGGAGCACCTGGGAGATGTAGCGCAGGAACGTCGGGTTCGGCCCGAGGATGAGCACGCCCTGCTTGGTGAGCTGACCGCGGTACGTGTAGAGCAGGTACGCCGCCCGGTGCAGCGCGACGGCGGTCTTGCCCGTGCCGGGGCCGCCCTGCACGACCATGATCCCGTTCAGCCCGGCGCGGATCACCTCGTCCTGCTCGGCCTGGATGGTCTCGACGATGTCGCGCATCCGGCCCGTGCGGTTGGCGGTCAGCGCGGCCAGCAGCGCCGCCTCGCCGGTCACGTCCTCGCGGCCGCGGCCGTCGCCGGCCTCGAGGTCGAGCACCTCGTCGTCGATGCCGGTCAGCACCCGCCCACGGGTGCGCAGGTGCCGGCGGCGGGTCACCCCGTCGGGCGACACCGCGGTCGCGAGATAGAAGGCGCGGGCCGCCGGGGCCCGCCAGTCGACCAGAAGCGGATCACGGTCGTGTTCCTCGGCCGACAATCCGATGCGGCCGATGTAGCGCGGTTGATCGGCGGCGAAATCGAGCCGTCCGAAACAGAGGCCGTTCTCCACCGCGTTCATCTGGGCGAGTTGCTCGGTGTAATGACCGCGGGTGGCCTCGCGCTGGGCCCGGCCCTGCGGGGTGCCGCCGGCCTCGAGCAATATCGCGCGCAGCCGCTCGTCAGCCTGCGCCCGCAGGCCGTCCAGCCGCTTGTAGAGGGTGGTGAGGTACGCCTGTTCGGCACGGAGGTCGTCGTCTCGCGTCACCGCGGCGGAGCTTGACAAAGCCACTCCCCTTTGTGCTATCATTCGCGGGCAGCGCTCATTTGTGAGCGTTTTTTTATTGCTGGCAAACGGCCAGAATAGCGCATCGACCGCCATGCCCCCACCCGTCGGCCAGGTTACGGCCTGCCGATGAAGTGTCGTCCATCGGTCTACTTTTCCGGCGAGCCGTTACGCGCGGCGGCGGTGACGCTTTAACCCGGTCATGACCCACAACCACCCGATCCGACGCCTCGGCGCGCTGGCCCTCGCGGGCGCCGCCACCCTCGCCTTCACCTCCGCCTGCACCGGCGACGACGAGGCCCCGGCCGGCAACGCGGCCCAGGCGGCCGTCGGCGGCCCGGAGCCCAAGACCGTCGAGGGCGCCAAGTCGGCCGCGCAGACCGTCTTCGACCGCTTCGCCGGTGGTGACTTCGCCGGCGCCTGGGAGATGTACACCGCCGCCGGCAAGCAGGCGATCAGCAAGGCCGACTACGTCAAGCTCAACCAGGCCTGCTCGCGCAAGGGCCTGGCGATCCAGCTGACCAGCGCCCGGATGGAGGGCGCCGACCGGGCCGTGGTCATCGCCAAGCAGCTGGTGGCCGCGCAGTCGTACACGATGGTCTACGAGGGCGACGCCTGGAAGCTCGAGCCCGCCAAGGAGGGCCTGGCCCTCTACAAGCAGGGCGCGGCCAAGGCGATCGCGGCCCAGAAGAAGGCCGGCACCTGCGCCAACCAGTAACCGGCGACACAGTGGAGGCCCGCCGCGAACCGCGGCGGGCCTCCGTTCCTCTCAGGCAGCTGTGGGCAGACCGTCCGGGCCGGTCAGGGCCAGCCGGGTCCGCAGCGTCCCGCGGCTCGCGATCTGCTCGTAGTAGGCGGCCCGGCGGCGGGCCACGCATCCCTCCTTGGCCGGGTTCTCCGCGGCGAGCGCCGGGTCGAGGTGCGTGTTGAGGCCGTCGCGCAGCAGCCTCAGCGCCTCGGCGCGCAGCTGCGACACCCGCGACTCGCTGACGCCCAGATCCTCGGCGATGCGGGCCATCGGCCGCTCCTCGAAGAAGTAGCCCTGCACCACCGTGCGCAGCCGGTCGGGCAGCGCCTCGATCGCGTGCCGCAGATAGCCCAGCCGCTCGCGCACCAGCAGCATCTCCTCGGGGCCGGCGCTGGGCTCGGTCACCATGTCGTCGGCGGCGGCGGTGGCGAAGCCCTGCAGGCTGAACACCACGGCCCGCTGCACGTCGTCGTCCGCGTGCTCGATGTCCTCGACCGAGCAGCCGAGCCGCTCGGCGACCTCGCGCACGGTGGGCGTGCGGCCCAGCTCCGCGGTCAGCTCCTGCCGGGCCGAGTCGGTGCGCCGGGCCCGCTGCCGCACCGAGCGGCTGGCCCAGTCGAGGCCGCGCAGCTCGTCGAGCAGCGCGCCGCGCACCCGGGCCGCCGCGAACCGGGCGAACGGCACCCCGCGGGCGGGGTCGAAGCCGCGGGCCGCGTGCACCAGCGCGGCGTACCCGGCGGAGAGCAGGTCGTCCCGGTTGACGTGCGCGGGGATCCGCGCCAGCATCTCGCGCACCAGATGGCCGACCAGCGGCATGTGGTCCTGCACGATGTCCTCGCGGCGGCGGTCGGCAGAGGTCATGGGGGGTCTCCTCGCGTACCTGGCCGGGGCGGGGGGAGAGCCCGGCGCTGAGGAGAACGGTGATCTCGTTCGAGTGCGGAACGGGTCCCGGACGGGTGCAGGAGAGTTGCTTCACAGCCCCGCGGCCGTCCCGGCGAGGTGCGGGTATGCTTGATCACGCGGCCCGCCCAGTCTTGCCTCGGGCCGCCTTGCGACCGGTCCCCGGCAGGCGTTGCAGCCACCGGCCCGGTCCCTCGGATCGACCACCACGCGCCGCGACTGAGAACAAAGTCTGCGCCGGGCAGGACGACCCCTCTGACACTCTGGAGTTCCCGCTACATGTCCACCTTCACCGACTTCGGCGTGCCCGCCGTGCTCACCACGGCCCTCGCCGAACTCGGGATCACCACCCCGTTCCCCATCCAGGCCGCCACGCTGCCCGACTCGCTGGCCGGCCGGGACGTGCTCGGCCGCGGCCGCACCGGCTCCGGCAAGACGTACGCCTTCGTGCTGCCCGTGCTCGCCCGGCTGGCCGCCTCGAAGTCCCCGCGCCGCCCCGGCCGCCCGCGCGCGCTGATCCTGGCGCCGACCCGCGAGCTGGCCACCCAGATCGACGCGACGATCGCGCCGCTGGCCGCCAAGCTCGGCCTGCGCAGCCTGACCGTCTTCGGCGGCGTCGGCCCCACCCCGCAGATCAGGGGCCTCAAGGCCGGCGTCGACGTGGTCGTCGCCTGCCCCGGCCGGCTCGACGACCACCTGCGCAGCGGCCACGCGTCGCTGGACGCCGTCGAGATCACCGTGCTCGACGAGGCCGACCACATGGCCGACCTCGGGTTCCTGCCGGTGGTGCGCCGGCTCATGGAGCAGACCCCGCGCGACGGCCAGCGCATGCTCTTCTCGGCGACGCTGGACAACGGTGTCGACGTGCTGGTCAAGCGGTTCATGCACAAGCCGGTCACACACTCCGTGGACTCGGCCGCCGAGGCGCCGGTCGAGATGTCGCACCACGTGCTGCACGTGCGCGGCGACGACCGCTTCCCGGTGCTGGTCGACCTGCTCTCGGCGCCGGGCCGCTCGGTCGTGTTCACCCGCACCAAGCGGCGCGCCAAGGTGCTGACCCGCCAGCTGATCGCGGCCGGCGTGCCCGCCGTGGAGCTGCACGGCAACCTGGCGCAGAACGCCCGCAACCGCAACATGGCGGCGTTCTCGGACGGCACCGCCGAGACGCTGGTCGCCACCGACATCGCGGCCCGCGGCATCCACGTCGACGACGTCGCGCTGGTGATCCACGCCGACCCGCCCGTCGAGCACAAGGCCTACCTGCACCGCTCGGGGCGTACGGCCCGGGCCGGCGCGCAGGGCACGGTGGTCACCCTGATGACCGACGACCAGCAGGCCGAGGTCCGCGACCTGACCCGCAAGGCCGGCGTGCGGCCCACCACGAGCCGCACCCGCCCGGGCGACCCGCTGCTCGCGGAGCTGGCGCCGGGCGAGCGCACGTTCGTCGCCCCGGCGGCCGCTCCCGCCGCCCCGGCGGGGACGGCGACGTCGGCCCCCTCGCGGCGCGGGCGTGGTCGCGGCGCCGGACGTCCCGCCGAGGGCGCCGCGCCGGAGCAGACGTCGGCACGCCGCCGTCCCGGCGCCGCCCAGCCGCGCGCCACGTCGGGTCGCTCCGGCGCCGCTCAGCCGCGCACCGGGTCGGGCCGCTCCGCCGCAGCCCAGCCGCGCACCGGGTCCGGCCGCTCCGGCGCCGGCCAGCCGCGGTCGGGTTCCACGCCCGTCCACACCAGCCAGTCGCGCAGCGGCGGCGCCGCCGCTTTCTCGGCCGGCACCCGGGTCGGCGGCCGGCGCTCGGGCCGCTAGGTCTCCTGCTCCAGCAGCCGCCTGCGGCTGCTGGAGCACGCACCTCACACCTGGGCCTCCCCCGGGCGCACGTGGCCGGTCTCGTAGGCGGCCACCACTGCCTGCACCCTGTCCCGTACGCCCAGCTTGGCCAGCACATTGGACACGTGCGTCTTCACGGTCGCCTCGCCCAGGTACAGCTCACCGGCGATCTCCGCGTTCGACAGGCCGCGGGCGATCAGCCGGAGCACGTCGCGCTCCCGCTCGGTCAACGTGTCGAGCACGGCCGAGCGGCGGGTCCGCACGGGCGAGGCGCTCGCGAAGGACTCGATCACCCGCAGCGTGACGTTGCGGTCCAGCAGACCACCGCCGGAGGCGACGGTACGCACGGCATCGACCAGCTGCTCCGGCGGTGACACCTTCAGCAGGAAGCCGCTCACGCCGGCGCGCAGTGCCGCCTCCAGGTAGTGGTTCTCGTCGAACGTGGTCAGGATGATCACCTTGACGCCGGGATGGGCGGCCAGCACCCGCCGGGCGCCCTCGATGCCGTCGACGTGCGGCATGCGGATGTCCATGAGGACGACGTCCGGCTGCGTCGCGGCCACGACGTCGACCGCGGAGGCTCCGTCGGACGCCTCACCGACGACGGTGATGTCCGGTTCGGCGCTCAGCACCATGCGCAGGCCCACCCGGATCATCGCCTCGTCGTCGACGAGAGCCACTCCGATGCTCACTGCCACCTCCGGGCGATGGGAAAGCGTGCGGTGACCGCGAAGCCGCCCTCGTCGCGCGGTCCCGCCCGCAGCGTGCCGCCGAACATCGCGGTGCGTTCCCGCATGCCGATGAGGCCGTTGCCGCCGACCCGGTCCGTGCCGGAGGGCTGCACCGCGCCGCCTCCCTCGTCGATCACCTCGATGGTCACCGCGTCGGGGGCGTACCGGATGGTGACGTCCGCGTGGCTCCCGGGCGCGTGCCGCAGCACGTTGGTGAGGGCCTCCTGCAGGACCCGGTACGCCGAGACGTCCAGCGCGCGGTGCAGCTCGCCGGGCGAGCCCTCCACCTCCAGGCCGACCGACAGACCGGCCGCGCGCACGTCGGCGACCAGCTCCTCGGCACGCGACAGCGAGGGCGCGGGCGCCGCCGGTTCGGTCGTGCCCGCGTCGCGCATGATGCCGACGAGCGCCCGCAGCTCGTCGACCGACTGGCGGCCCAGCCGCTCCAGGCCCAGCATGACCTCCCGCTCGGTCTCCCGCGTCTCCAGGACGTCGTGGAGCTGCCGGCGCAGGCCTCCGATCTGCAACGTCATGACGCTGACCGAGTGCGCGACGGCGTCGTGGATCTCGCGGGCGATGCGCGTGCGCTCCCCGGCGACCGCGGCCCGGGCCACCGCCTCGCGCTGAGCGTCCAGCGCGGCCGCGAGCTCGACGAGCGTACGGCTGCGCTGCCGCTCCCGTTGCACGAGCACCCCGCTCCACCAGGCGACCACGAAGATCAGCGAGAAGAAGACGTTCATCCACGAGAAGCCCTCGCGGACGGTGTCCGAGGCGGCGTAGACGACCATCGCGACGACGAGCCCGAGCCGGGACCGACGGACCGGCTCGGCGAAGCCCGCCCATCCGACGGCCAGCAGGGTGGCGATCAGTCCGGTGCCGCCCGGCCCGGGAATGTCGAGCACGATGCCGACGGGATAGAACCCGGCCACCACCGCCGCCCCGGCAGCGGGCCGCCACCGCGCGAGGGCCAGGCCCGCCGGGATCCAGGCGGCGACCACCACCAGATGGGCCGGCGTCGGCCGGAAGCCCGGGTCGGACAGCGCCTCGAGGACCGCGAGCGCGCCCAGCGCCGGCGGCAGAAGCCAGGTCAGCAGGCGCAGGCCGCGCCTGTGGAGTGCTCGCACGCCTCGACCTTAGAGGCGGCGGGGTCCCGGCAAGATCCGTCGCACGGCGGAGCCGCGGCCCGGACTGCTCCGTCGCGCGGGGGAGCCGGACTGGCTGCGTGGCTGCGGAGGCGGGATGAGAGCCGCGGGCGGAAGCATTCGTCACGTCGCCGGCCACGAGGGCCGGCACCGCCGAAGGGATCGCAGACGATGACCACCACGCACCAGGCAGCTCCGGGGACCGGCACCACCGCACCCGCCGGCGTCGCGAGCCGCCGCCCGGCCCTGCGCCTGCTCGCCGGCGGCGCGCTCATGGCCGGCCCGGTGCTGTTCGCCCTGGGCATGGCCACCACGCCCCAGGCCGCCGGCGACTCCGACCCCGCCTACATCGCCTCCCTGGCGCACGACGCCACCATGACCCAGGTCTCGGCGCTGTTCCTGCACTACGCCAACCTTCTCCTCGCGCTGGGCATCCTGGCCGCCCCCGCGCTGGTCCGCGGCCGACGGGGTCACTGGCCCACGCTCGTCGGCTCGGTGCTGGCCGCCGTGGCGTTCGGCAACCTCTCCGGCTCGCTGCTCAGCGACTGGTGGAACCTGTCGGCCGGCACGCACCTGCCCGCCGAGCAGGCGGTCGTCGTCTTCCAGGGCTTCAAGCAGGCGTCGCTGCTGGGCTGGTGGACCGGCACCACCCCGTTGAACCTGGTCGGCCCGCTGCTGGTGCTGGTCGGTCTCGTCCTGGCCGGCGTGGTCCGGTGGTGGACGGTGCCGCTGCTGATCGCGGGTGTCGCCGGCCTGGTGGCGATCCCGGCCGACCTGCCGCTGGTCACCGCCGGGGCGGTGCTGGTGGGTTTCTCGCCGCTCGCCCTGATCGGGCTGCGCCTGGTGGCGCGGTGGCGGGCCGGCACGGTCTGAAGCGCCGTGCGCGCGCCGGCCCGCCCGGCGCGAAGGACTAACCGGCGTACAGGTCCAGCGTGATCCGCACGGGCCGGGCGATGATCGCCCGGCCCGTCGCCACGCCGGCGGCCACGCGGTCGACCGTCGCGGACGCGACGAAGTGGCAGCCGTCGGCGGTGGGCTCGGCCACGTCGAGCGCGAGGGTCACCTCGCTGTCGCGGCCGCGCACCCGCAGCACGCCGGTGAGCAGCCAGCCCGCGACGCCGCGGCGGCAGCCCGTGCTGCGGAACCCGATGACCGGGTGGTTGGCCGCGTCGAGGAACTTCGGGCCGGTGATGTCCTTGTTGCGGCGCGCGTCGTCGCTGTGGAAGCTGCCGGCGTCGAGCACGGCGGACGCGCTGGACGCGGCCGGGTCGGCGGCGACGGTCACGGTGCCGCCGCGCAGCGCGACGGTGGCGTGCACCGGCTTGAGGCCGAAGACGTGGGTCGCGGTGAGCCGGCACGAGGAGCGCTGCGGGTCGAGGGTGTAGGTGCCCGGGCGAAGGGTGGTCTGCACGTTTGTCGTCATGCTTCCCAGGCTCGCCGGGCAGGAAGGCGGAAACCTCAGTGCCGGTACTGAGATGCGGCACGTAGCTCGCCGCGGTTGGCGAACCCGAGCTTGCCCAGGATGTTGCGCACGTGGGTCTCGACCGTGCGCTCGGAGAGGACGAGCCGCTGCGCGACGGCCCGGTTGGACAGTCCCACGGCGACCAGCGCGGCGATCTCCCGCTCCCGCGCGGTGAGCTCGTCGCGCGCCAGGCCGGCCGCCTCGGACGCCACCGCGCGCATGCCGAGCCGGCGGGCGGTGACCAGCGCCGCCGACGCGAGCTCCCGGCACCGGCGCGGGTCGGTGGCGCGCAGGCTCCGGGCGTACGCGACCCGGGCCAGCGCCAGGAACGACGGCGCGCCGAGCCGTTCCTCCATCACCACGGCCTGGTGCAGCAGCCGCCCGGCGTCCGGCTCGCCCAGCGCGACGCCGATCGTCCCGGCCGTCCGGGCGACCGCGCCGTAGCAGCTGGACATCGAGTTCAGGTAGACGCCGGCCCGCGGGCGCATGCGGGCGTAGCAGTCCGCGGCGATGTCGTGCTCCCCCACCCAGGCCGCGACCTCGCCCAGGGCGACGGTCACGAACGTCCGCCGCCCGTCCGCGGGCAGCCTCGGCAGCACCGCGCGCAGCCGGCGGGTCGCGGCCAGCGCCGTCTCGCGGTCGCCGCGGCCCATCGCGAGCTGGGCGAGCTGGGCGACCGCGATCGGCGCCTGCTCCCCCTCGAACGGCATCGGGTCGGTCCACGAGTAGTCGCCGGTCTGCGCGGCCAGCCCCGAGAGGAACGCCAGATAGAGGTACGGCGCGGAGGCGTCCTGCGAGCGGGCGGCCAGGTCGCGGGCCTCGGTCGCGAGCTCCAGCGCGGGCCCGAGCCGACCCGCCAGCAGGGCGCGGGCGGCGCGGGCGCGCAGCAGGTGCCAGCGGGCGACCGGCCAGCCCAGCCGCTCGGCGAGCCCGGCCAGCCGCGCGAGCTCGGCGTCGTACCCAGCGAGGTCGCCCAGCGCCAGGAAGGTGTCGAGCAGCCAGGTGCGGCCCCACAGCTCGGCGTCGGGCTGCCCGCTGGGCGCGGCCAGCTCGCAGCTGCGCCGGCCCAGCTCGAGCACCTCGTCGAGCCCGTCGACGGGGTCCATCGTCTCGTGCCGCGCGTGGATCGCCGCGACCAGCGCGTCGGCCCGTCCCGAGGCGGACGCCAGGGCCATCGCCTCCCGGCTGATCCGCTCGGCGCGTTCGGGGTCGCGATCCTCCGCCAGCAGGAACGCGTACTGCGCGAGGACCATCGCGCGGTCGCCGTCGTCGAGGTCGCGGGCCAGCGCCCGTTCGCAGAGCCGCACCAGCGCGGGGCCAAGCGGGCCGCCGAACCCGCGGATCACCAGCGCCGCCGGGGCGCCGACGTCGTCGACCACCGCCTCGCAGTCGGCCAGCGCCACGTCCAGCTGCCCGTCGTGGTACGCCGCCCGGGCACGGTCGAGGCGCAGCAGGCGGTCGCCGGGCGCGTTCTCGAGCGCGCGGCCGAACCAGTGCACGGCCTCGCTGTGGTCGAGCGACCGGGTCGCCGCGCGGGCCGCCGCGACGCAGGCCTCCACGGCGAGCCGGCGGGACGAAGGATCGGCCGCGGCCCGTACGCGGTGCCTCGCGATCTCGGCCGGGCTGCCGTGCTGCTCCAGGGCGGCGGCGAGCGCGGCATGCACGCGGATCCGCTCGTCGCGGCCGAGATCCGCGTACAGGGCCTGGCGGACCAGCTCGTGCGCGAAGCGGACCCGCGAGGGCGTCCACGGGTCGTCGACGAGAACCCCGGCCGCGACAGCCTCCGCCACCGTGCCGACCGGCACGACCGAGCTCAGCACGGTCACGTCGACGTCGGTCCCCCACGCGGACGCCGCCGCGAGCATCCGCCGGCAGGCCGCGCTGAGCCGGGCGACCCGGCGGGTGACCAGGCGGCGCAGGCCCTCCGGCAGGTCCAGGTCGCCGGCGGGCCGGGTCAGCCGGTTCTCGCGGACGAGCAGGCGGGCGAGCTCACGGGTGTAGAGCGGGTTGCCCCCCGCGAGCCGATGCACGACGGGGACCCAGCTGGGATGCAATCCGCCGGCCGCTTGTCCGGCCAGATAGTCTCCGACCGCTGCAACGTCCCAGGGACCCAGAAGCAGCGTCTCGCAGTTGAGCAGATCCGATATTTCGGTGCGGGTGGTGGCGATCACCAGGATGCGAGCCTTGTCGATCTCGCGGGCCAGAGCGGACAGCAGCGCGAGGGAGGCGTCGTCGGCCCAGTGCAGGTCCTCGAGCACCAGCAGCAACGGGCGCTTCACAGCGGCCGCGCACAGCGCCGCGACGGTTGCCTGCACGGCACGGAAACGGGCGGCAGCAGCCGATTCGCCCTCGTCGGCGAGGTTCAGCAGGGCCGGGGACAGGCCGGCAGGTGCCGCGCGGAGCATCGTGGTCCACGGCCAGAAGCTGGGGGCGCCCTCGTCCGGGTCGGCGCGGCCGGTCAGCACGCTGACGCCGGCCGCCCGCGCCACGGCCTCCTCGACCACCGCCGTCTTGCCGATGCCCGCCTCGCCGACGATCAGGGCGACCGCGCCCGTGCCCTGCTCGGCGGCCGCTCGCAGGCGGTCGAGGGCGGCCACCTCGGCCACCCGCCCGACCAACCGCACTCCCATGCGGACAAGGTGGCCCTAGACGCGCGGGATGTCCACCAGGATTTCGTCGGAGAGCGCGTAGCCGTCGGCCAGCACGAGCTCGTCGCCGCTCCAGAAGCGACCCGGGTCGTACCAGTTGGGCTGGCGGCCGGGCGGCAGCAGGCCCATGTCCTCGTAGGTCACGGCGACCACCTCGGCGCAGTACGCCGTCTCGAGCGCGGAGTCGGTGGCCGGGCCCTTGCCGCCGCGCAGCCGCCAGCGGGGGCGCACCTGCGGCACCCGGCCGCGCACCCAGCGCCACGCGAGCTGCGCCGAGGACGGGAACGGCGTGCCGTCGAGCCGCGCCACCGTCTTGAGCGCCTTGTCCTCCATGTCCTTGGGCACCCCCGGCTCCAGCTGGCGCAGCCAGCCGCGCTGGCCGTAGCGCTGCGCCCACACGGTCACGGCGTCGCGCAGGTCGTGCAGCTGCACCCCGCGCTGGAACGTGCCGGACCACAGGTCGGGCAGCGACCGGCCGAGCTCGGCGTGCCACATCAGCGGCGGCATGTCCTCGACGACGATCGACATGCCGACGTGGTTGACGGGGCTGTTGGTCAGCGTCTGGATGGCCCGGTCGGCGCCCGTACGGCCCCGGAAGATCCAGATGTCCCCGGTCCGGGTCAGGTCGATGGCCTCATCGAGGCTGATGGCGGCGTCCACGTGTCTATCCTCGAGTGATGCGTTGGTGGAAAATCGTGGGATTGGCCGGTCTGGCGGGGGTCGCGGCGACGGGCGCCGTCGTGGCGCGAGCGGAGCGCAAGCGCCGGCAATACACCCCCGACGAGATCCGGGAGCGGCTGCACCAGCGGGTCGCCGAGGCAGCCGCCGAGGAGTCAGACGACATCAGTGTCGCGGAGTAGCGACCACAGCCCCGCGCCGTCGGGCGCCGAGAACCAGGTCTTGCCACCCGAGCCGACCGCCTCGGGGGTGCCCGACGGGCCGGGGACGGCGCCGGCGAGCACCGACTGGGTGGGCGACAGCCGCCGGATCGCGACCGCGGCCACGTTGTCCGGGTGGGCGTGCGCGAACTCGGAGTAGATCTCCTGGTCGTGCTGCCCGTCGTCGCCGATCAGCAGCCAGCGGATGTCGGGGAACTCCCGCGACAGCCGCTGCAGCGTGTTGCGCTTGTGCTCCTGGCCGCTGCGGAACCAGCGGTCCGCGGTGGGACCCCAGTCGGTGAGCAGCAGCGGCCCCGCCGGGTAGAGGTGGCGCGACAGGAAGCGGCTCAGCGTGGGCGCCACGTTCCACGCGCCGGTCGACAGATAGAAGACCGGGGCGCCCGCGTTCGCCGTGATCAGCCGCTCGTAGAGGACCGCCATGCCGGGCACCGCCATGCGCGCGTGCTCGTCGAGCACGAACGTGTTCCACGCGGCGAGCAGCGGGCGCGGCAGCGCGGTGACCATGACCGTGTCGTCGATGTCGGAGATCAGGCCGAACCGGCACTGCGGGTCGACGACGCGGATGGGCGCCTCGACCGGCTCGGCGCCCTCGGTGAACAGCCGCACCCGGCCCCACCCGGGGTCGAGGTCGCCCTTGACCCGGGCGTCCACATAGCCGCTGCGGTCGGTGCGGGTCTCGGTGACGTCGTCGCCGATCTGGATCTTCACGATCGCGTTGTTGACCGGTGAGCTGGTGAAGCTGCGCCAGCCGCGCACCTTGTCGAGCTTCTTGGACGACGGCCGACCGCGGGTCAGCACCACCCGGGCCATCACCCGCGCCCACCCGGGGGCGCCGTAGCCCGTGTACGCGGTGATCACCGGCCGCCATCCCCGGTTGCGCAACCGGCGCTCGACGATCTCGTGGAGAGCGTCCTCCACACGCGCCGCCCGGTGCATCCGGATCGCGGGCGGCTGCCCGGCCGCCGGAGTTGTCGCCACGCTCTGGCCCCCTGCCCCTTTAGGTGTCGGCGGTCATCCTGCCCGGTTACGGTACCCGGACAACCTTGCAGTCGCCGGGGAACGTCCTCCGTCAGGAGGGGTCAGGCCGCGCTCGGCAGGGGCGGCTTCTCGGCGGTGCCCCACTGCTCGGCCCACCAGTGCTCGTCGGCCACCGGCTCGCCGGTCGCGCCCGCCCGCACCAGCGCCGCGGCCGCCTCGGCCCGCAGGCTGCGCAGCGCCTCGGCGGCCAGCTCGGACTCGTGCCACGCGGCCTGCTCGCGCTTCTGCGCGTCCTCGTACTGCGACATGCGGTGCGCGCGGATCGCGTTGAGCAGCAACCCCTCCTGCACCACCGGGTGCAGCCGCGGGTTCCAGCCCCGGTGCGCGAGCACGTCGTTGAGCTGGGCGATCGAGATCTCGCGGCGGCGGCAGGCGGCCGTCGCGGCGCGGTGCAGATAACGCTGCCGGTCGACGTTCTCCCCCGGCTTGCGGCGCCGGCTCATCAGCGGATAGGCCGACGCCCGCGCGCCGGCCCGCGCCAGCCGGTCGGCCTCGGCGTACGCCTCCCAGGCGGCGTCCACCTCCTCCTGCGCCGCGGCCCACTCGGCCCGGCGGCGGGTGGCCGTCGTCGCGGCGCGCTCGGCCGCCACGGCGACCTCCTCGGCGAAGCGCAACGCGTCGGCCTGCGCGGGGGTCAGCGGTTGCACCGGGGCCTTGGGCGGCAGGGCCATGAGCGTGGCCGACACGGCGATCGCGAGCAGGATCAGCAGCCACAGCAGGGCGGCCTGCGGCACGGAGACGAAGAAGTTGTGCAGGACGGGTTCCATCGCAACCTCACAGGCGGACGCGATCTACGGCGACGACACGACGCTGGGTGCAGCGGCACGGGGCCACGGGCGGGCGATCTCAGCCCGCCGATGCGGTCACGGCGTCAGCGCGACGGAGGCCCGCGGACGGCACCGATCCGCGGCGCGGCCCCGGCGAGCAGGACGACCGCCACGGCCGTCACCGGAGCCGGCATCGGCAGGGCCGGCACGCTCAGGACGCGCGGCTCGACCGCGGGTTGTTCTGCCCCGAACCCGGCCGGCGTCACCGCCTCGGCCCGCGTGACACCGGCCACAGTGACCGGCGCGGGCGCAGCGGTCTCGAGCGACGAGGGCGCGAGGTGGGCGGCGAACGCCACCGCCAGCATCGCGAGCCCGGTGAGAAAGCGCAGCAAGCGGTGCCCGTCCCACTTCCGGGGAAGCACACGCGCCGCAGCCGTCACAGCGATCAACTTACCGTTTCCGTCCGGAACGCGCAGGGCTCATCCGGGTTACGCCCGGCGCGTCACCGATCGGTGCGGAAACCCCCGGACGGGCGAACCGCTCGGCCAGGCGCGCGCAGGCCCGCGACAGCGCGGGCGGCCCGACGACCTCGAAGTCGGCGTCGAACCGCGCGACGGACGCGGCGAGGCTCGGCCACGACCACGAGCCGAGGGTGAGCCGGCACCGGCCGGGGCCGGCCTCCTCGACCACGCCGTCGCGGGTGTAGAGCGCGACGGTGGCGGCCGGAAGGTCGAGCAGGACCGTGCCACGGCAGGGCCAGGAGCCGTCGGCCGAGCCGCGGAACGTGCCGACGACGTACGCGGCGACGTCCCCGCCGGGCAGCTCGCGGGGCCGGAAGCGGGGCCCGTTGGGCGTCCGCAGGCCGATCCGGTCGACGCGGAAGGTGCGCCAGTCCTCGCGGTCGAGGTCCCAGGCGACCAGGTACCAGCGCCCGTCCCACGTGACGACGTGGTGCGGCTCGGCGCGGCGGATCCCGTCGCCGTAGTCGAAGCGGACCACCTCACGGGCGTGGACGGCGGCGCTGACGGCGAGCAGCACGTCGCCGTCCACCGGCGCCGGCGGCCGGGTGGTGGGGCGTTCGACGGCGGTGACCCGCAGGGCCTCGACGCGGTGGCGCAGGCGGCTCGGCAGGACCTGCCGGACGGTGCCCAGCGCCCGCGCGGCGTCGTCGGCCAGGCCGTTGCCGGGCGTGGTGGCGAAGACCTGCAGGGCGACGGTGAGGGCGACGGCCTGTTCGTCGTCGAACAGCAGCGGGGGCAGCTCGGCGCCGGCGGCGAGCCGGTAGCCGCCCTCGGGGCCCTTGGTCGCGGCGATCGGATAGCCGAGCTCGCGCAGCCGGTCGACGTCACGGCGCACGGTGCGCAGGCTGATCCCGAGCCGGTCGGCCAGCAGCGTGCCGGACCAGTCGCGGCGGCTCTGCAGCAGCGAGAGCAGCGCCAGCAGGCGCGCGGAGGTCTTCGGCATCGTCCCAGTCTGCCCGAGGAAGGTGCCACCTCCTGGCACCTGCGCGCGGTGGTGCTGCACGGCGAGGACGGCGCGCCCCGTCACATCGCTGTCGGGGGCGCGTCCGGGGACTGACCGCGAGCGCGGGAGGAGAGACGGCGGCCCGGGAGCCGCCGTCCGTCACTTGCTGGGTTCCGGAACGTCGAGGTCACACTTGATCTTGGGGTTGACGCCCATCCAGTTGAGCGGGCCGGCGAGCGTCGTGACGGCGATCGTGCCGAACTCGGCGCAGCTGGTGTCGCTGGTGTCGGAGAAGTAGCCACGCTCGTAGGCGGCCACGCCGCCGAGCACGAGCCAGAGAAGAACGATCAGCCCGCCGATCGTGCCGATGCGCATCGGGGCCTCCTATGCCGTGGGGATGCCCACCGATACCCCGTACCGTTCGATCTCTAAACGGGACGCTTCACCGCCTGCAGGGTGTACGTGTGCGGCAGCCGCTCGGGCCGGTCGGCGAGCTGCCATTCGCCGTCGCCGAGGTCGGTCATCAGCTCGCCCTCCAGCGCCCGCCACGGCACGCTGGTGTGCTCGACCAGGCCGGTCAGCGTCAGGCCGGCCTCGAGCACGGCCGTGACGATCTCGCCGAGGCCGTGGTTCCACTCGTGCGTCCGGTTGTGGGAGAAGGCCACCTCGGTGTCGACGTACGTGCCGCCCTCGTCGTACACCTGCGGCTCCGCCATCTCGAAGTACGGCTCCTCCAGCGCGAGCACCCCGTCGCGCCGGTCGTAGTCGAGCGACCACAGCACCGGGTGGCCCTCGCGGATGAACAGCCGCCCGCCCGGCTTGAGCAGCGCCGCCACGGTCGCGGCCCAGCGCCGCACGTCGGGCAGCCAGCACAGCGCCCCTACACCGGTGTAGACCAGGTCGTAGCCGTCGCCCGCGGCGGCCACCGCGTCGTACACATCGGACTGCACGAAGCGGACGTCCGCCCCCGCGAGCCCGGCGATGCGCCGCGCCTCGTCCAGCGACTTCGACGAGAAGTCCAGGCCGGTCATCGTGGCGCCCAGCCGCGACAGCGAGACGGTGTCGGTGCCGATGTGGCACTGCAGGTGGATGCCGCGCAGGCCGGAGACGTCGCCGAGGAGGGCCCGGTCGAAGCTGACCGTGTGGCTCAGGAAGGCGGGGTCGGCGAAACGGTGCACGCCGTAGCCGGCGGACGCGGCGTGCGCGGCCGCGCGGTCGTCCCAGTTGGCGCGGTTGATGTCGAGGTAGTCGGTCACCCGGGCACGATATGCCGTACGAGATCGATGCGGCTTAGGATTTCAGTCCGGCGAGGCGAGGGGGCGGGCTTGGACACCAGGCGTACGACGGTGCGTGACGTGCGCCGGGCGAACCGGTCCGGCCTGCTCACCGACCTGTTCCACGGCGGCCTGCAGAGCCGGCAGCAGCTGGCGGCGAGCACCGAGCTGAGCCAGGCCAGCGTGAGCAACCTGATCGGCGAGATGATCGAGGAGGGGCTGGTCGAGGAGGCCGGTCTGGTCGGCTCGGACGGCGGGCGGCCGCGGGTGCTGCTGCGGGTGCGGCCGGGCTTCCGCTATGTGGTCGGCGCCGACGTGGCCGAGACCCGGGTGCTCGTCGAGCTGTACGACCTCGCGATGTCGCGGCTCGCGGCGGTGACCCTCGAGCACGACGACCGGCCCGAGCAGGTCGCCGGCCGGGTGCTCGCCGGGCTGGGCCGGGTGATCGAGGACGCTGGGGTGGCGCCGGCCGACGTGCTGGGCTTCGGCGTCGGCGTGCCCGGCGTGGTCGGCCTCGACGGCGTGGTCGACTCGCAGTCCACCGGGTGGGACTCGGTTCCGCTCGGCGCGATGCTGCGGGCCGGCACCGACGTGCCGATCTTCGTGGAGAACGGCGCGAAGACCCAGGGCCAGGCGGAGATGTGGTTCGGCGCGGGGCGCGGCGCCCGGCACGCGGTCATCGTCATGATCGGTACGGGCGTGGGCGCCGCCGTGGTGATGGACGGGCGCAGCTACTACCGGGGTGCGAACAGCAACGCCGGCGAGTGGGGCCACACCACGCTGATCTACGACGGCGACCGGTGCCGGTGCGGGGCCCGGGGCTGCCTCGAGGCGTACATCGGGGCGGAGGCCATCGGGCGGCGGCTGGCGGCCGCGACCGGGGAGGCGTACAGCGAGGAACTGCTGGCCTCCCGGCTGCGGCAGCCCGACCTGCAGGAGCCGGTGGCGGGGGTCTTCGAGCAGACCGCGGGCTACCTCGGCGCGGGGCTCGCCGACCTGATCAACCTGTTCAGCCCGGAGCGGATCGTGCTGGGCGGCGACACCGGCGCGGCGTTCGGCGAGCGGTTCCTGCCCCAGATCCGCGCCGCCGCGGCCCGGCACGCGCTGCGCCGCCCGTACGCCCAGACCACGATCACCGTCTGCGAGCTCGGCACCGACGCGGTCGCGATGGGCGCCGCCACTCTGCCGATCGCGCAGCTGCTCGCCGAGGGCGGCCTGCCCGAGCCCGCCGAGCAGGTCGTCGCCTTCACCCCGCGCCCCCGCCGTCCGGGCGCCCGCGCCCGCTGACCCGGCCCGAGGTCCGAGAGCTCCGCTCGGGGACCTCCGGCGCCACCGTCGACACCTTCGTGGCGGCTGGACGGTAGCCGCTCGATCGGTGACCGTCGACGGTGGCGCGGAGGCAGACCGGCGTCGCGGCGGGCTCTACGCGCGCAGCGCCGCGATGGAGTCGCGGTACCAGAGGGCGCTCTGCTTGGGCGTGCGCTCCTGGGTCGCGTAGTCGACGTGCACGATGCCGAACCGCTTCGCGTAGCCGTACGCCCACTCGAAGTTGTCGAGCAGCGACCACGCGAAGTAGCCGCGCACGTCGGCGCCCTGCTCACGGGCCGCGGCGACCGCGGCGATGTGCGAGGCCAGGTACGCGGTGCGGTCGTCGTCGGCCACGTACCCGGTCTCGTCGGGCTGGTCGTCGAAGGCGGCGCCGTTCTCCGTGACCACCAGCGGCAGGCCGGGGTAGTCGCGGTGCAGGCGCAGCAGCAGCCGGGTGAAGCGCTCCGGGGTGATCGGCCAGTCCATCGCCGTGCGCGGGGTGTCGGGCAGCACCGCGCGCACGACCGGCTCGCCCTGCTCGTCGTGGGTGTTGCCGTCGGCGTCGGTGCCCGCGAAGTCCTGCCCGAAGTAGAAGTTGACGCCCAGCACGTCGAACGGCGTCGAGATGACCTCGAGGTCGCCGTCGTGCACGGGCATCGCCGAGCCGCGCGCGGCCAGGTCGGCGACCACGTCGGCGGGGTACTCGCCACGGCGCAGCGGGTCGAGGTAGAGCCGCAGCCCCATGCCGTCGGCACGCCGCGCCGCGTCCCGGTCGGCCTCCGTGTCGCCGTGCGGGTCCGCCGTGCCCATGTTCAGCGTGATCCCGTACGTGTGGGGCCGGGTCTCCGCCGCCCGCATGGCCTGGACCGCGAGCCCGTGGCCGAGCAGCAGGTGATGGGTGGCCGCCAGCGACGCGTCGAAGTCGCGGCGGCCGGGCGCGTGCACGCCGACGTGGTAGCCGAGCCACGCCGAGCACCACGGCTCGTTCAGGGTCGTGAACGTGTCGACGCGGTCCTGCAGCCGGTCGAAGACGAGCATCGCGTAGTCGGCGAACCGGTACGCGGTGTCGCGGTGCGGCCAGCCGCCGGCGTCCTCGAGTTCCTGCGGCAGGTCCCAGTGATAGAGCGTGACCCACGGGGTGATCCCGTTGCCGAGCAGCTCGTCGACGAGCCGCTCGTAGAAGCCCAGCCCCGCCTCGTTGACCGGGCCGCGGCCGTGCGGCTGCACCCGCGGCCACGCCACCGAGAACCGGTAGCTGTCCACGCCGAGGCTCTTCATCAGCGCGACGTCCTGCGGCATCCGGTGGTAGTGGTCGCACGCCACGTCGCCGGTGTCGCCGTTGTGCACGGCGCCGGGCACGCGCGAGAACGTGTCCCAGATGGACGGCGTGCGCCCGTCCTCGGCGGCCGCGCCCTCGATCTGGTACGAGGCGGTCGCGACCCCCCACACGAACTTCGGCGGCAGGCCGGTGGCGAGGGGGATCCTGGTGGTGGTGGGGTTCATCGCTCTCCAGTGAGGACTTCGGAGGGCCCGACGGGCTGCTCCGTGGGATGCAGCCAGCACGCGACCGACCGTGCGGCTCCGTCCGGGGTGCCGGGTCGGCCCAGCACCGGGATGTTGCCGGGGCACGGCTCGAACGCCTGGGGGCACCGGGGGTGGAACGAGCAACCGCTCGGCATGCCGGCCAGGTCGGGCGGCGAGCCGGGGATGCCGGCCAGCTCGCGGCGCGGCCCGCGCAGGGCGGGGAAGGAACCGAGCAGGCCCTTCGAGTACGGGTGCAGGGCGTCGCGGTAGAGCGTGGCCGCGGGCGCCTCCTCGACGATCCGGCCGCCGTACATGATCGCGATCCGGTTGGAGAACTCGACCAGCAGCGACAGGTCGTGCGTGATGAAGATGACCGAGAAGCCGAGCCGCTCGCGCAGCTCGATGAGCTGGCCCAGGATCTGCCGCTGCATCACCACGTCGAGCGCGGTGGTGGGCTCGTCCATGATGACCACCTGCGGCTGCAGGATCAGCGCCATGCCGATCATCACGCGCTGCCGCATGCCGCCGGAGAGCTGGTGCGGGTAGGCGTCCATCCGGTCGGGCGAGATGCCCACGAGCTTGAGCATCTCGCGGGCCCGCGCGTTGCGGCTGTGCTCGCTCATCGACGGCTCGTGGGCCTTGAGCACGTCGGTGAGCTGCGTCGAGATCTTGTGTACGGGGTTGAGCGAGTTCATCGCGCCCTGGAACACGATGGCCGTCTCGGCCCAGCGGAACGCGCGCAGCGCGTTGTCGTCGAGGCCCAGGACGTCGTACGGCTGCCCGCCCTCGGGGTGGTAGATGACCTCGCCGCCGGTGATGACGCCCGGCGGGGCCAGCAGCCGGGTCAGGCCGTACGCCAGGGTCGACTTGCCCGAGCCGCTCTCCCCCGCCAGGCCCAGCACCTCCCCCTTGTGCAGGGTCAGGTTGACGTCGCGGACGGCGCGCACGGCGCGGTCGCCGAGGCCGTAGTCGACGTTGAGGTTGCGGATTTCCAGTACGGGTTCCATCACTTCGCCTCTCGCGCCACAGGCGTCAGCACGTCGGGGTGGATCGTGGCGTGGGTACGCGGCTCGGGCGTGTTCGACAGCACCGGGGTGAAGCCGATCCGCATCCGCACGGTGTGACCCGCGTTCGTCTTGATCTTCGTCTTGCCGGCGCTGCGCAGCCGCGGGCTGACGAACTCGTCGATGCCGAAGTTGATCAGCGAGAGCGCCGTGCCGAGGAACGCGATCGCGAGGCCCGCCGGCACGAACCACCACCACGCGCCCTGGCCGAGCGCCTGCTGGATCTGCGCCCAGAACAGGATGGTGCCCCAGTTCCAGCCGCTGGTCGACGCGATGCCGATGAACGCGAGCGTGATCTCGGAGAGCACCGCGAAGACGACCGTGCCGATGAAGCCGGACGCGATGACCGCGGTCAGGTTCGGCAGCAGCTCGAAGATGATGATGCGCCAGGTCTTCTCACCGGTGGCCCGGGACGCCTCGACGAAGTCACGCCGGCGCAGCGAGAGCGTCTGCGCCCGCAGCACGCGGGCGTTCCACGACCACGACGTGAGCCCGATGATCACCGCGATGAGCGTGTCGTTCGCGCTGCTCAGCGCCGAGGTGATGATGATCATCAGCGGGATCGCGGGGATCACCAGCACGACGTTGGTGAGCACCGAGAGCGTGTCGTCGGCCTTGCCGCCGAGGTAGCCGGCGGTGACGCCGATCAGCACCGACAGCGTGGTGGCGATGATGCCGGCCAGGAAGCCGACGTAGACGACGCTGCGGGTGCCGGACAGCAGCTGGCTGAAGATGTCCTGCCCGAGGTGGGTGGTGCCGAACCAGTGCTTGGCGGACGGTCCCTGCAGCAGGTCGTTGCTACGCGCGTCCGGGTCGAACGGCGCCACCCACGGCCCGATGATCGCGAACAGCACGTAGATGCCGAGCACGGTGATGCCGGTGAGCGCCTTGGCGTTGCGCAGGAACACCAGGCGCTGCCGCTTGGCCTTCGTCGGCTTGGCGCCCTCCGGCTGGGCCATGGCGCCCTGGCCGGGGATGACCTGCGCAGTGCTCGAGGTGGGAATCGTCGTCATCGCTCAGCCCTCCTTGCGGGTGCGCGGGTCGAGGAGCAGGTACGCGATGTCGGCGAGCAGGTTCGCCACCAGCACCGAGATCGTGATGACCAGGAAGATGCCCTGCATCAGCGGGTAGTCCTTGGCGCCCAGCGCCTGCAGCAGCGTGAAGCCCAGACCCGGGTACGAGAAGACGATCTCGACCAGCAGCGTGCCGCCGACGATGAAGCCCAGCGACAGAGCGAAGCCGGAGACGTTGGGCAGCAACGCGTTGCGGGCCGCGTAGCTGACCGCCACCCGCCGCTCGGACAGGCCCTTGGCGTGCGCGACGGTGATGTAGTCCTCCGAGGACACCGTCACCATCATGTTGCGCATGCTGAGGATCCAGCCGCTCACCGAGGAGATCAGGATGGTGAGCGCGGGCAGCAGGCTGTGCTGGATGGCGCTGGGGATGAAGTACTGGTCCCACGCCGGCACCAGGCCGGAGTCGAAGCCGCCACCCGACGGGAAGAAGCTGTCCGGGCCGGCCAGCAGGTAGATCGCGATGATGCCGAGCCAGAAGTACGGCACGCTCGAGAAGAACGTGGTGACCGGCAGCAGGCCGTCCGCCCACGAGCCGCGCCGCCAGCCGGCCAGCACGCCCAGGCCGGTGCCCAGGAAGAAGCTGATGATCGTGGTGATGCCGACCAGCAGCAGCGTCCACGGCAGCGCCTGGCCGATGACCTGCGAGACGGGCGCCGGGAAGAACGTGAACGACAGCCCCAGGTCGCCGTTGAAGATCTGCTTCCAGTAGTCCAGGTACGCCGCCCACAGGCTCTGCTTCTTGTCGAGCCCGAACAGCACGTACAGCGACTGGATGGCCTGGGTGCTGATCTGGCCCTGGTACTTGGCGATCAGCGACTGCACCGGGTCGCCCGGCACCATGCGCGGGATGAAGAAGTTCAGGGTGATCGCGGCCCACGCGGTGAACAGGTAGAACGCGATGCGCTGGAGGAAGTACTTCATCGGGCGGCCGTCCCTGGTTGCTGGGCTTGCACGGTCGCCTCGTCGTAGAGCCAGCACGCGGCCCAGTGGCCGGGCCGGTCGCCGATCTCGAGCCGTACCGGCAGATCGGTGGTGCACCGCGGCATCGCCATCGGGCAGCGCGGGTGGAAGCGGCAGCCGGCCGGCGGGTGGATCAGGCTGGGCGGCTCGCCGTTGCCCCGGTCCTCCTCCGCCGGGTCGATGTCGGCGGTGAGCCGGTCCGGGTCCGGCGCCGAGTCGATCAGCAGCCGGGTGTACGGGTGGGCGGGCGTCTGCGTGACGGTCTCGGAGTCGCCGCCCTCGACCATCCGGCCCGCGTACATCACCAGCGTCTCGTCGGCGAAGTAGCGCGCCGAGGCGATGTCGTGGGTGATGTAGAGGATCGCCAGGTTGAGGCGCTCCTTGAGGTCGCGCAGCAGGTTCAGCACGCCGAGCCGGATCGAGACGTCCAGCATGGACACCGGCTCGTCGGCGAGCAGCGCCTCGGGCCGGGCGCCGAGCGCGCGGGCGATGGCGACCCGCTGGCGCTGGCCGCCGGACAGCTCGTGCGGGAACTTGTCGAGGTAGCGCGCGGGCGGGGTGAGGCTGACCCGGTTGAGCAGGTCGGTCAGCGCCTCCTCGAGCTCCTGGGCGTTCGACCCGGCGTTGCCGTGGATCTTCAGCGCCCGGGTGAGGTGGTAGCGGATCGTGTGCACCGGGTTCAGCGAGGCGAACGGATCCTGGAAGATCATCTGGACCCGGGCCGCGTACCGGCGGAAGGCCGCGCCGCCCTTGACGGCCGTCGGCTCGCCGTGCAGCTGGATGTCGCCGCCGGTGCGGGGGTAGAGCTGGGCGAGCAGCCGGGCCACCGTGGACTTGCCGGAGCCGGACTCGCCGACCAGGGCGACCACCTGACCACGGCGCAGCGTGAGGCTCACGTCGTCGACGGCGTGGACCGCGTCGTGCTGTTTCTTCAAGAGGTGCCGCAGTTGCCGGCGGACGGGGAAGTGCTTGGTCAGGCCGATCGCCTCAAGCACCACCTCGCCGGCCGGCGCCTTGGCGTCCTGGGTCGACGTCATGGGGCTTCCTTCGCGGGGATGGTGGAGTGCCGCTCCCGCACGGACGGCATCCGTGCGGGAGCGGCGGGACGATCAGGAGTTGGCGGGGCGGAGCTTCAGGATGATCTGCAGCGAGTACGGCTGGGTCGGCTGACCGCCCGAGTACGGGTCGGCGTCGCTGGGCCAGCCGGTCCAGTTCTTGGTGCTGTAGAACATGCCCACGTTGTCCGAGCCGACCGGCAGCATCGGAACCTGCTCCACGAAGACCTTCTGGATCTGGTTCATCGCGGTGGTGCGGGCGGCGTCGCTGGTGGCGTTGGCGTACGCCTTCAGCGCGGCGGTGGCCTCCGGGCTCTTGAACCGGCCGAAGTTGCCCTGCGGCGACGCGGTGCCGATCGGCTTGAGCAGGTCGCCGTCCATCACGGTCTGGTAGATGTCGTACGGCGTGGCGCCGCCGTTCGTCCACCGCATGCTGCCCTCGAAGTCGCCCTTCTGGATGTTGGCGTCCCAGACGTCCTGGTTGGGCTTCTCGATGGTCGCCTCGATGCCGATCTCGGCGAAGTTGCTCTTGATGATCTCGAGCGTGGTCTGGTAGTCCGACCACGGCGCCGGGTCGCTGAGCTTGATCTTGACCGGCTTGCCCGACGGGTCGCTCAGCGTCTTGCCGTTGAGCTTGTAGCCCGCCTGCGTCAGCAGGGCCTTGGCGCCCTCGACGTCCGGCGTGAGGGTCTTGTCCTTGTACTCCGGCGCGATGAACGCGTCACCGGCGCCCGGCGGCAGGCCGGTCACGCTCTTGATCTCGGGGTGGAAGTACGCCGACTCGGCCTGGGTGAAGATGTCCGAGCGGTTGACGACCATGTTCATCGCCTGGCGCAGCTTCGGGTCGTCGAACGGCTTCACGGTGGTGTTGATGTAGAGGCCGTGGATGCCGAGCACGCCGGGCGCCCACATCTTGTTGGTCTCGCTCTTGGCGACGAAGGTCTGCTGCGCGTTCGGGATGAACACGAAGCTCCACTCCGAGTCGCCGTTGGTCAGCGCGGTGGCCTGGGTGTCGTTGCCGGAGTACGAGGTGTACCGCAGCTCCTTGACCTGGGGCAGGTCCTGCCAGTAGCCGCCGTCCGTGCGCAGCGCCAGCGTGACGCCGGCCTGGGTGAACGACTTGAGCGTGTACGGGCCGCTGCCGACCGGGTTCTTCAGCGTGTCCGTGGTCGGGTCCGCGATCTTCTCCCAGACGTGCTTGGGCACGATCGGCGTCTGCGACATGATCTTGACCTGGTTCACGTACTGCGACGACTTGAAGGTCACCTTCACGACCTTGCCGTTGACCGTGACCTGGTCGTACGGGATCGCGTTCTGGTTCAGCGCTTCCTTGGCCTTGAGCAGGTTGAAGGTGTACGCCACGTCCTCGGCGGTCAGCGGCTGGCCGTCCGACCACTTCGCGCCGTCCCGGACGGTGACCTCGGCGGACTTGTAGTCGTCGGCCCACTTGACCGACTCGGCCAGCCACGGCGTCGGCGGGTCGGCCGGCTTGACCGGGTTCCACTGGGTCAGCGGCTCGAAGATGACCCACTTGTAGCCGAGCGCGTTCGCCGAGGAGGTGCCGGCGAACGGGTTGTTGTTCTCGGTCTGCGTGCCGTTCGGCATGCCGATGCGCAGGTAGTCCACCGACGACTTGTTCGCGTTGTCGGCGTTGTTGGCGTTGGGCGAGTCGCCGCACGCGGCCAGGCCGCCCGTGGCGAGCGCGCCCGCCAGGGCAACCGCGAAAAGTTGCCTTCTCTGCATCGCTGAATCTCCTCGAATGTGACGTGATCGGGCGTGCTTCATCGCGGCGCCGGCTCGATGCGCCGGCCCCGATTTCATGCGTTATTTCGGCCTGTTTGCGACTAGGCCACAGTGGATGGGCGGATGGTGAACGTGGTGGGGATGACGGTCGGACGGTTGGGCAGGGGTGTGCCCTCGAAGTGGGCGAGCAGCGTACGGGCCGCGGCCTCACCCATCTCGCGCAGAGGTTGGTGCACGGTCGTCAGCGGCGGCTGGGTGTGCGCCGCGGTCGGTATGTCGTCGAAGCCCACCACCGCCACGTCCTGCGGGATGCGGTGGCCGGCGTCGAGCAGCGCCTGCATCGCGCCGATCGCGGCGAGGTCGTTGTGGGCGAAGACGGAGTCGAAGGCGACTCCGGACGCGAGTGCGGTGTGCACCGCGTCCGCGCCGCGGGCGACCGTGAAGTCGCCCAGGAACTGCCGGTCGGCGCCGATCGGGTGGCCGGCCTCGGCGAAGACCGACGCGAAGCCGGCGTGGCGCTGCTGGGTGCAGCCGAACCGCTCCGGCCCCGAGATCACCAGGGGCCGGGTGCGGCCGATCTCGAGCAGGTGCCGGGCGGCCGAGCCGGCGCCGAGGTGGTTGGTGGTGCCGACGCTCGGGATCTCGCCGGAGGTCTGGTCGCGGTCGTCGATGAGCACGACGGGCAGGCCCCGGCGGTGCAGCGTGGCGATGTAGTCGAGCGTGCCCTCGGGCTCGATGACCAGCAGGCCGTCGAACGACTTCGCGGAGACCTGCGCGCCGAACTGGCGCATCGACTCCTCGCCGCGGTTGCAGGTGAACAGCAGCAGGCCGTACCGCTCGGTCTCGAGCACGTCGACCGCGCCCTGCAGCACCTCGCCGATCCACGGCCAGGCGAGCGAGGGCACCAGCATGCCGACCACGCGGGTCCGCCCCCGGGCCAGTCCGACGGCGCGCGAGCTCGGCACGTAGCCCAGCTCGTCGATCACCGCGCGCACCCGCGCGGCGGTCGACTCGTCCAGCTCACCCTTGCCGTTGAGCACCCGGGACACGGTCGTCTTGCTGACCTTCGCCCGGGCCGCCACATCGGCGATGGTGATTGGCACTGGTCCTCCTGACGTGTTCCCGCCGCGTTGCCACCGGATTTCGGAACCGGTTTCGGAAGCGGTTTCGGCAGTTAACGCCAGTGAGGACAGTCACGTCAACGGGACGTGTGGATTATTTAGGTTTCAGAACCGTAACCACGTCTGGTAGGGCCGGTTAAACGCCCAGGTTTGCGGGCGAAACGGTCGCAACCGCAGCGACGAGGTTCGGCAGAACAATGCCCAATGGGGCATCGATGACGAGTCCCGCGTACGGTTCCCCGCGCGTCACGCCCCGGTTGACGATCGCGACCCGGATGCCCTCCTTCGCCGCGCGCAGCACGAAGCGCCGGCCCGACATGACCGTGAGCGAGGAGCCGAGGACCAGGAGCGTACGGGCGCTCGTCACCAGCTCGAAGCTGCGCTCGACCCGCTGCGCCGGCACGGTCTCGCCGAAGTAGACGACGTCCGGCTTGAGCATGCCACCGCAGCCCTCGCAGTCGACCGTCCGGAACCCGTCCAGCTCGGCGTCGTCGAGCTCCGCGTCGCCGTCCGCGTTGATCGCCGTGGCGGCCGCCGCGAAGCCCGGGTTCGCCCCGTCGAGCCGCGCGGCCATCAGCTCGCGCGGGGTCAGCTCGCCGCAGTCCAGGCACGTGATGCGGGCCAGGTTGCCGTGCAGCTCCACCACGTGCTCGGCGCCCGCCGCCTGGTGCAGCCCGTCGACGTTCTGCGTGATGATGCCGCCGACCAGCCCGCGCCGCTGCAGCTCCGCCACCGCCCGGTGCCCCTCGTTGGGCCGCGCGTCGCCGATCGTCCGCCACCCCAGGTGGGAGCGGGCCCAGTAGCGCCGCCGGGCGATCGGGTCCCGGGTGAACGTCTGGTAGGTCATGGGCGTGCTGCGCCGGGCCGACCCGGAGGGCCCCCGGTAGTCCGGGATCCCCGACTCCGTCGACAACCCCGCGCCGCTCAGCACCACCACGCCGCCCTCGGCCACCCACGAGCCGAGCTCGGCCACCTGCTCCACAACCTGAAGGTCCACGCTCCCATCGTCTCTCGCCCGGCCTCGTTTCCCCTATCGTTGCCCGCGTGACCTACGCCGAGGCCGGCCCGCTCCCCGAGTGGGAGCGCCTGCGACTGCTGCGCGCCGAAGCCGAGTTCGACTCCGTCAAGAAGGACGTCCGGGTCGCGTACGCCCTCTGGGCTGTTGTCGGCCTCATCGGCGGCCACCGCTTCTACCTCGGGGACACCGCCCGGTCGATCGCCATGCTGTTCACCCTGGGCGGCCTGGGCCTCTGGACCCTGACCGACGTCTTCTTCCTCACCCGCCGCGTCCAGGCCGTCAACCACGCCCGCCGCGCCGCCATCCTCTCCCGCCACGGCCTGATCGACGCCTGACCACCGCCCGCCCTTCCCGCCCTTTGCCGGGGAAGAAAACCACCTCGCGCCCGTAGGCAGTTCGATCTTCTGCTGGCAGGCTCGCCCCATGGGGCTATTCACGGTGAGCGAGGCGCGGGACGAGCTCGAGCGGTTGCGGCCTGTGTTGGAAGAGATCGTGACGCTGCGTGCCGATGCGGCGGAGCTCGGGGCGGTGATCCGGGCAGGCGGCCCGCCCACGCCGCTCGGCGGGATGCCGGAGTGGAAGGCGGCGACCGCGCGGCTCGACGACCTCATGACCCAGGTGCAGCAGACGGGTGCGGTGCTCAAGAGCCTCGCCCCGCTGCTGGTGGACTTCCCCTCGGAGCTCGACGGCGTCGACGTGGACCTGTGCTGGCTGGAGGGCGAGACCGGCCTCGACTGGTACCACCGTTCCGACCTCGGCTTCGCCGGGCGCCGCCGCCTGCCGTGACGAAATCGGCGTCCGTCACTACGCTGGGGCGTGATGGCGGCGATCGCACTGGTGCCTCTGGTCCTGCTGATCGGCTTCGGCGTCCTGGGCACGTGGTATCCGGTCCCGGGCCTGGTCGGCGCCATCGCCGTGCTCGTGGTCGCCCCGGTCGGCTACGGCGTCCTGATGGCACGACGACGCGTCGGCCTGGGCCGGTGGGCGACGGCGAACGGCTGGACGCCGGTGGGCGCGGGCAGCCGCGGCTGGCCCTGGGAGGGGCTGGCGCTGAACGGCAAGGCGGAGGCCGGACGGGCCTGGGCTCGCGAGGATGTCACGTTCGGTGAGGTCCGCTGGTCGGGCGGGGCCTTCGCCGGGGCAGTGACCCAGCGGGAGGGCCACGGCGTGTTCGTGGTGATCCGGCTGCCGGAGCCCCAGCCCGGGATGGCGATGCGGCTACCGTACGTGGTCGTCGGCGACTCGCCGCGGCTGCAACGACCCAAGCTGCGCGAGGCGTTCCTCAACGGCGACATCCCACCGTGGACGGTGCGGGACGGTGAGCTGTTCACCGTAGAGGCCGTCCCGGTGGAGGCGGCCGCCGCGGAACGCGCGATCGGCCGCGCACGGCGGATCGCCGGCCTGCTGGATCTTGACGGGGACTCCTACGCTGACCAGTGATGCGCGTCGATCGCAAGGCCTGGTGGACGGTCGGATGGTCGGCGTTGTCGGCAGGTCTGCTGTTCTGGTGCGGCCTCTCGCTGACGGAGTGCGCGTACCCGTTCGCGGTCGTGCTCGCCGGCTACTCGATCCACGCTGCCCGCCGCGCGTTGTCGCTACGGGCGATCGCCCGGTGGGCCACCGCCGGCGAGTGGGCCGCGACCGACCCGCGCGACCGGGTGTGGCCGTGGCAACCGCTGCATCTCAAGGGCACAAGCCGGGTCGAGTACGCGTTCGACCGCCACGTCGACGGAATGCTCATCACGCTCGGTGAGGTCCGGTGGTCGGGCGGCGCGTTCGCCGGCGCCACGGTCAACGCCGACGGCCGCGGCACCTTCGTGGTGGTGCGCCTGCCTCAGGACGCTCCCCCGATGGCGATGCGGCTACCGTACGTGGTGGTCGGCACGTCCCACCGCCTGGACCAGCCGACCCTGCGCGAGGCGTTCCTCACCGGCAAGATCCCACCCTTCACCGTACGAGGCGACGAGCTGTTCACCCTCGAGCCCCGCGAGGCCGACCTCGACCCGTCCGAAGCCGACCGCGCCGTCCACCGCGCGCTGCTGATCGTCCGCCTGCTGGACCTGGGCCCCGACACCGCCCTCCCACCCCCAGCTGAGCCCGAACCCAGCGCCCCGCGCCAGACCAGCCCACGCCGAACGCCCCGCCAGCCCTATGCCGCACACGAACGACCCGCCAGGCCTATGCCGCACGCGAACGGGCCGCCGCCCATGCTCGAACCACACACGAACGGGCTGCCCAAGCGCGGCCGCATCCCAACCGCCCCTGGCACTAGGCCAGACCGCACACCAACCGGCCGCCCCAGGCGTGGACCGCTTCCCCCACTCCGAGCAACGCCCCGGCCCAGCGCCGCCGGGGCATTGGGCAAGTCTCAGCTGCGTTCGTCCCGGCCCACCCGCATCCCCAACCACCCCAGACGCCAAGCCCAGACCGCACACCAACCGGCCACCCCGGGCGTGGACCGCCTCCCGCCCGCCCCCAGCCGGGCCCCGGCCCAGCTCCGCCGGGGCATTGCGGGCAAGCCTCAATTGCATTCGTCCCGGCCCACCCGCATCCCCAACCACCCCAGACGCCAAGCCCAGACCGCACACCAACCGGCCGCCCCCGGCGTGACCGCATACCAACCGGCCGCCCCAGGCGTAGACCGCCTCCCACCCGCCCCGCGCCGGGCCCCGGCTCCGGCCCCGGCCCAGCCACGCCGGGGCATTGCGGGCAGCCTCCGCTGCATTCGTCCCGGCCCGCCCGCATCCGACCGCGCCGGGCCGGGGCAGCTCCCGAACGAGCTGCGCCAGCTCCGGACCAAACCCCAACCGCCGCCGCCTGGCCCGACCACACCCAACCGCCGCCGCCTGGCCCGACCACACCCAACCGCCCCCGCCTGGCCCGGACCACACGGCGACGCCCCCGGCATGCGGCCCAAGCCGCTCCGACGGAAACCGCACACGAACGAGCGGCCCCGAGCCGGCCCCGCGCCGCGCCTCGGCCCGGGGGTCAGCCGCGTTCGATCAGGTGGCCGATGATCTGGGGGCCCATCAGCACGGCCTCGCCGGAGCCGTCGCGGCGGGCGTCGGGGTCGGGGAGGTCGATCGGGTCGCCGGTGTTGCTCGAACCGACCGGTCGCGGGCCTACCCAGGCGACGGTCAGGCGCGTCTCGCCCTTGAGGAAGCGTTGCACGCGGACGCCTCCGGTCGCGCGGCCCTTGGCAGGGTAGGAGGCGAACGGCGAGACCTTGACCTGGGTGCCCGTGGAGGTGACGACCATCGGCTGGCCGTGGTCGTTGTCGGCGGTGACCACCGCGTTGAACGAGATCACCTCGGCGTCGGCGGACAGGTTGATGCCCGCCATGCCGCCGCCCTTGAGGCCCTGCGGCCGCACGGTCTTGGCGGGGAACCGCAGCAGCGACGCGTCAGACGTGACGAACACCAGCGACTCGGAGCCGTCGGTCAGCCAGGTGGCCTGCAGCACCTCGTCGCCGTCCTTGAGCGTGATCACCTCGAACTCGTCGGAGCGCACCGGCCACTCGGGCGAGCAGATCTTGACCACGCCGTGCCGGGTGCCCATCGCGATGCCCGGCGAAGAGCCCGCGGTCAGCGGCGCCAGGCCCACGACCTTCTCGCCCTTCTCGAGCGGGATCAGCTCGGACGCCGACATGCCGCCCCGGATCGACACCGTGCCGGACTGCTCGGGCAGCACCGGCAGCGGCAGCACGTCGGTCTTGAACGCCCGGCCCCGGTTGGTGATCAGCAGGATGCGGCCGCGCGCGGTCGAGTGGACGACGGCGCGGACGGCGTCGTGTTTCACCCGGCCCGAGCGGCGCCGCGCCTCGGTGGCCTCCTCGCTCTCGGCGGCCGTGCGGGCGATCAGCCCGGTCGCCGACAGGATGACCTGGCACGGGTCGTCGGCCACCTCGAGCGGCCCGGCCGGCGCGGACGCGGCGAGCACCTCCTTGAGGTCGCCGTCGATCAGCGTGGTGCGCCGCGGCGCGCCGAACTCCGACGCGACCTCGGCCAGCTCGTCGGAGACGACCTGCTTGAGCACGTCCTCGTTGTCGAGGATCCGGCTCAGCTCGGCGATCTCGTTGCGCAACCGTTCCTGCTCGGTCTCGAGCTCGATGCGGTCGAACCGGGTGAGCCGCCGCAGCGGGGTGTCCAGGATGTACGTCGCCTGGATCTCCGACAGGCCGAACTCCTGCATGAGCGACGCCTTGGCCGCGGCCGCGTCGTCGCTGGCCCGGATGATCGCGACCACGCGGTCGATGTCGATCAGCGCGATCAGCAGGCCGTCGACCAGGTGCAGGCGGTCCTGGCGCTTGCTGCGGCGGAACTCGGTGCGCCGGGTGACGACCTCGTAGCGGTGCTGGACGAAGACCTCGAGCAGCGCCTTGAGCCCGAGCGTCTGCGGCTGGCCGTCGACCAGCACCAGGTTGTTGATGCCGAACGAGGTCTCCAGCGGGGTCAGCCGGTAGAGGTCGGCCAGCAGCGCCTGCGGGTTGACGCCGACCTTGCACTCGATCACCAGGCGGGTGCCGTGCTCGCGGTCGGTGAGGTCCTTGACGTCGGCGATGCCCTGCAGCCGGGCCGCCTGCCGCTGACCGCGCTTGGGCCCGGAGACGATGAGCTTGCCCTTCACCTCGTCGGTGATCGCCTCGATGATCTTCTCGGTGCCGACGCCGTACGGCAGCTCGGTCACCGTGATGGCCTGCCGCCCGCGGCCGCCCTCGAGCGGGCCGGTCTGCGCGCGGGCCCGCATGCGCACCACGCCGCGGCCCGTCTCGTACGCCCGCCGCACCTCGTCGAGGCCGAGCAGCTGCCCGCCGGTGGGCAGGTCGGGCCCGGGCACGAAGCGCATGAGCTTGTCGAGGCTCGCGTCCGGGTTGGTGATCAGGTGCCGCGCGGCGGCCACGACCTCGCCCAGGTTGTGCGGGATCATGTTGGTCGCCATGCCGACCGCGATGCCGGACGTGCCGTTGACCAGCAGGTTGGGGAACGCCGCGGGCAGCACCTTGGGCTCGACGTCGTCGCCGTCGTAGGTCGGCTTGAAGTCGACCGTGCCCTCGCCCAGCTCCCCCACCAGCAGCATCGCCTCGCGCGACATGCGGGCCTCGGTGTAGCGCGCGGCCGCGGGACCGTCGTCCGGTGATCCGAAGTTGCCGTGGCCGTCGATCAGCGGGGCGTTGAGCGAGAAGTCCTGCGCGAGCCGCACGAGCGCGTCGTAGATCGCGACGTCGCCGTGCGGGTGGTACTTGCCCATCACGTCGCCGACGACGCGCGCCGACTTCACGTACGCCCGGTCGGGGCGGTGGCCCTGCTCGGACATCGACCAGAGGATGCGCCGGTGGACGGGCTTGAGGCCGTCGCGGGCGTCGGGCAGGGCTCGCGAGTGGATGACCGAGTACGCGTACTCCAGGTAGGAGTCCTCGACCTCGGTGGTCAGCGGGTTGTCGATGACGCGGGCGCCGGCCTGGTCGAACGCGGACAGGTCGACGCGGTTCTCGGTGTTCTTGCGGCGTGCCATGAAACAGCGACCTCTCAGGCGTCGATCGTCTCTTGGTCGATGCGGCCGGCGGCCTCGATCAACCAGTTCTTGCGGGGCTCGACGCGCTCGCCCATGAGCAGCTCGAGGGTGGCCTCGGCGCGCTCGGCGTCGTCGATCGTGATGCGGCGGACGGTGCGGGTCGCCGGGTTCATGGTGGTGTCCCACAGCTCGTCGGCGTCCATCTCGCCGAGGCCCTTGAACCGGGGCACCGGTTTCTGCACCGTCTTGCCGGAGCGCTCGAGGCGGGAGACGGTCGCCTCCATCTCCTGCTGGGTGTACGTGAAGATCGTTTCGGAGTTGCGGCCCTTGGTGACCACCTTGTGCAGCGGCGGCATCGCGGCGAACAGCCGGCCCTGCTCGATCACCGGACGCATGTATTTCGCGAACAGGGTGATCAGCAGCGTGCGGATGTGCGAGCCGTCGACGTCGGCGTCCGCCATGATCATGACGCGGCCGTAGCGCATGGCGCCGAGCTCGAACGTGCGGCCGGAGCCGGCGCCGAGCACCTGGACGATCGCGGAGCACTCGGCGTTGTCGAGCACCTGCTGCAGCGACGCCTTCTGCACGTTGAGGATCTTGCCGCGGATCGGCAGCAGCGCCTGGTATTCCGAGCTGCGGGCCATGCGGGCGGTGCCGAGCGCGCTGTCGCCCTCGACGATGTAGAGCTCGGAGCGGGCGATGCCGGTGGCGCGGCAGTCGACCAGCTTGGGCGGCATCGACGCGCCCTCGAGCGCCGTCTTGCGGCGGGCGGCGTCCTTCTGCTGTTTCTGGGTCAGCCGGACGCGGGCGGCGTCGACGACCTTCTGCAGCACGGTGCGGGCCTCGGCCTTGGTCCTGCGGCCGTCGATCCACTCCTTGAGGTGCGCCTCGACCAGACCCTGCAGCACGCGGGTGATGCCGGCCGTGGACAGCTCGTCCTTGGTCTGCGAGGTGAACTGCGGCTCGGGGATGCGCACGTGGATGACCGCGGTCATGCCCTCGAGCAGGTCGTCGAGGACGGGCGGGTCCTCCTTGGGCTTGAGCAGGCCGCGCGTGTTGCGGATCGCCTCGGTGAGCGCGCGGACGAGGGCCCGCTCGAAGCCCTTGCGGTGGGTGCCGCCGTGCATGTTGCGGATCGTGTTGGTGAAGCACTCGACGGTGCGCTCGTAGCCGGTGCCCCAGCGGAACGCGATCTCGACCTCGGCCCGCCGCTCGACGTTCGACTGCATGACGCCGTTGGCGTCGGCGGCGTTCTCCTTGTAGGTGCCCTCGCCGGCGACCACGAGGACGCCCGAGACCGGCTTGTCGCCCGAGTGGGTCAGGAAGTCGACCATGTCGACGAGCCCGTGCGGGTAGTGGAAGGTCTCGTTGGTCGTCTCCTCGGCGGTCTCGTCGCGCAGCGAATAGATCACGCCGGGGACCAGGAACGCCGTGTTGCGCAGCTTGGTGCGGACGGCCTCGACGTCGAGCCGGGCGCCGGTTTCGAAGTAGCGGGCGTCGTACCAGTAACGGATCGAGGTGCCGGTGGGCTCGCCCCGCTTCATCCTGCGCGCCACGCGAAGCCCCGACGCGGGCGTGAACCGGGCCTGCGGGCCGGGGCCGTCGAACGACCCGGGGACGCCGCGCTGGAACGAGATCTCGTGGACCTTGCCGTCCCGCTTGACCGTGACATCGAAGCGCAGCGCCAGCGCGTTGACCGCGGACGCGCCGACGCCGTGCAGGCCGCCGGAGGTCTTGTAGCCCGAGCCGCCGAACTTGCCGCCGGCGTGCAGGCGGGTGAGCACCAGCTCGACGCCGTTCAGCCCCGACTTGGTGTTGACGGCGGTCGGGATGCCCCGGCCGTCGTCGTCGACCTGCACCGACCCGTCGGCGTGCAGGATGACGGCGACCTTGGTGGCGTGGCCGCCCACACCCTCGTCGGTCGCGTTGTCGATGATCTCGTTGGCCAGGTGGTTGACGCCCCGGCTGTCGGTGGAGCCGATGTACATGCCCGGGCGCTTGCGGACGGCGTCCAGCCCCTCCAGGTGCGTGAGGTCATCGGCCCCGTACAGCATCTCCGCGGTCACTTGGGTGGCACTCCCGATCGGGACAGGTGGTGATTCAAGAACGCGGCGAGCCTACCGGCACCCACCGACACTTCTGCTCAACCGAGCCGGGACACCCTCCCAACTAACCCGACGATACGGGCAAAAGACACGGTGGTGACCGGTCTCACGCGGCCGCGGGGACCGCGTAGAGGTGCCGCGCCGCCGTCCGGGGCCCGCGCGGCTCGAGCGCGCGGAACAGGTCCAGCGGGTAGGGCTTGCCCGAGACCCGTACGGGCGGCAGTTCCTGGTAGGAGACCAGCTCGCCGGTCACCGCCCGGGTGCGCGAGCACACCACGACGGTGTCGTGCGGGGCGTACGCCTGCAGGCGCGCCGCCGTGCTCACCACGCTGCCGCTGATCATCGCGTGCCCGAAGTCGTGCGTCGCCACCGGATCGACCATCACGTCGCCGGTCGCGAGCCCCACCCGGGTGCGCACAGCGAACCTGCCGGCCAGGAGCTGCCCCCTCAACGCCTCCTGGACCGACAGGCCCACCCGTACCGCCGCGGCGGCCGCCTCCGCGCCGAAGCCGGTCGGGCCGGTGCCGAACACCGCCATGACCGCGTCCCCGACGTATTTCTCCACCACTCCACCGCCCGCGCGGACCACGTCGGACACGATGCCGAAGTAGTCGTGCTGCAGGGCGTGGACCTCCGCACAGTCCAGGTCGTCGACGAGCGAGGTGAACCCCACGATGTCGATGAAGAGGACGGTGACGGTCTGACGCCGCGCCTGCTCCGCCATAGCGATTGCGGTCATGTCTTCACGCTCCCCCTTGGTCTTGCTTGCCCCGAGGACAGACGGTGCCAGGCTCTGTCCAGATACGGATCTGCAGAACGACGTATCTCCGACAGCGGGAACGGCCTCAGACATGTGTGACCCAGATCAGACCGAACCGACGACAACGTCCGGGATCCGGGGGCACTAGGGTGACCGTCATGGCCAGCGCGGAGGAGGACGGGCCACTTGTCGGGCGCACCGGCACGTTGACCCAGATCCTGTCCGACCTGCGCAGCGCGGGCCCTGGAGGCTCCTCCGCGGTGTTCGTCACCGGGGAGAGCGGCGTCGGCAAGAGCCGGCTGCTGCGCGAGACCGTCACGGCGATGCGCGACGCGGGTTTCTCCGTGCTGTCCGGAACCTGCCTCGACATCGGCGACGCGATCCCGCTGCACCCCGTGCTGCAGGCCCTGCGGCAGTTCGACCACGAGGTCCCGGCGGCCGGCGACCCCGGCGCGCTGCTCGACCGGGTCTCGCAGAGCCTGCGGGCGGTGGCCGGCGACCGCCGCCTGCTGCTGGTGCTCGACGACCTGCAGTGGGCCGACCGCAGCACCCGTCAGCTGCTGCTCTATCTGCTGGCCGGGCTGGGCGACATGCGGGTCGCCGTGCTGGCCGCGATCCGCGCCGAGGCCCTGCAGGGCGCCCACCCGCTGCGCAAGGTGCTGGCCGAGCTGCGCCGGCTGCGCTCGGTGCGGGTCGTCGACCTGGCGCCGCTCGACCGCGACCAGACCGCCGAGCTGGTCACCGCGATCGCGGGCGACGACGTCGAGCCCGAGGACGCCGACCGCATACACAAGCGCAGCGGCGGCAACCCGTTCGTCGCCGAGGAACTGGCCCGTGACCTGCGCGACGGCCGGGCGGAGCTGTCCGACACGCTGCGCGAGATCTTCCTGTCCAGGGTGGACGAGCTGCCTCCGGCGGCGCACTCGGTGGTGCACGCGATCGCCGCGGGCGTCGAGCCGGTCGGCCACGACGTGCTGGCCAGGGTCGTGCCGCTGCCCGAGGCCGAGCTGATCGAGGCCGTACGGGTCTCGGTGGCGCAGCGCTTCGTCACCAGCGACGAGCGCGGCTACCGGCTGCGCCACCGCCTGGTCTCCGAGATCCTCGCCGCCGAGGTGCTGCCCGCCGAGGCCGCCGCGCTGCACCGGCGCTACGCCGAGGCCCTCGAGGCGACCGGCGCCGCCGACCACGCCCGGCTCGCGCACCACTGGCAGCGGGCGGGCGAGCCGGCCCGCGCCCTGCCCTCGGTGGTCGCCGCCGCCCGTTCCGCCGAGGAGCTGTACGGCTTCACCGAGGCGCACCGCTACTGGTCCTCCGCGCTCGAGCTGACCACCGACGACGCGCCCGAGCGCACCGAGCTGCTCGCGCACGCCGCCGAGACGGCCCACCACAGCGGCGAGCACGTCAGCGCGCTGACCAGGCTCGACGAGCTGTCCGAGCGCGCCGACGCGCCCGGCCGTTGCGACCTGCACCTGCGCCGGGCGCGCTACCTGGCCGCCGCCGGGCGTACGGCCACCGCCGAGCAGGAGTACGAGCTGGTCCTGCAGGCGCCCGACTGCTCGTCGCGGCAGCGCGCCTCGGCCGCCGCTTCCCTCGCCGAGCTGCTGCTGCATCTGGGCCGCTACGCCGACGCCAACGCCCGCGCCCAGGAGGCGCTCGAGATGGCCGAGGGCAACGGCGCGACGGCTGACCTCGTCCGCGCCAGCGCCGCGCTCGGCTTCAGCGCGGCGTTCCGCGAGGACCCGGAGGCCGGCCTCGCGGTGATCCGGCACGCGGTCGAGATCGCCGAGCGCAGTGGGCATCCCGACGAGCTCGGCGTGGCCTACCTGCACCTGGCCGAGCTGCTGACCGGCCCGCTCAACAACATCGAGGAAGGCGTGCTGGTCGCCCGTCGCGGCGCCGACCGGCTCGCCAAGCTCGGCGCCGGCCGCACCTATCAGACCCGGCTGCTCGCCATCGCCGCGAAGGGCCTGTTCCGGGTCGGGCAGTGGTCCGAGGCCGAGGGCGTGATCGACGCCGCGATGCGGCACCGGCCGTCCGGCGCCGACGCGGTCGAGCTGCTGCTCTCGCGCTGCCAGCTGTGGGTCGGCTTCGGCGACGTCGACGCCGCGCACCGCGACCTCGACGCGGTCGCCACGCTGCTGGCCGGCGGCGGCGCCCGGCACGTGCTGCCGATGCTCACGCTGCGCGCCGGCCTGGCGATGTGGCAGGGCCGGCACGCCGAGGCGCGCGCCGCGGTGCAGCGCGGGCTCACCGAGACCCGCTCCGACGACCTGGTGCTGATCGGCGTGCTGGCCTGGCACGGGCTGCGCGCCGAGGCGGAGGCGCACGCGGCGGGCCAGCCGGTCGACCCCGGAGCGCTGCGCCGGCTCAAGGTCGCGGTCGAGCGGATGGCGGCCGGGGTGGGAAGCGCGGCGGCTCCGGTCCGCGCGACGATCGACGGCTACCTCGACCTGTGCGCGGCCGAGCTGAGCCGGGTCGAGGACAGGCGCGACCCCGACCTGTGGGCCAAGGCGGCCGTGGCATGGGACAGGCGGCGCCAGCCGTACCCCGCCGCCTATTCGCGGTTGCGGCAGGCGGAGGCCGCCCTGCAGCGCAAGGCGCGACGGCCCGCGGCGATCGAGGCCCTCCGGGAGGCGTACGCCACGGCGACCGCGATGGGCGCCCGGCCGTTCGCCAACGAGATCGTGTCGGTGGCGCAGCGCTACCGGGTGCCGCTCGCCGACGACGTGCCGACCGTCCCGATGATCCTGCAGGACGCCGACGAGCTGGGCTCGCTGACCACCCGTGAGCGGGAGGTGCTCGCGCTGATCGCCGAGGGGATGACCAACCGCGAGATCGGCGAGCGCCTGTTCATCAGCGAGCGCACGGTCGGCGTCCACGTCGGGCACATCTTCGACAAGCTCCAGGTCCGCACCCGGGTGCAGGCCAGCCGGGTCTTCCTCACCGCGGCGTGACCTTTTCGTTATCTTCGGGCCCGCGTACGTACGTCGTTCTACCGATCCGTACGTAGGTCGTCTGCGGAAGTCTGTGTCCACGGGGGAGCACCGGCCCGGCGGTCACCGCCGCCGGGCCGGTGCTAGGGGCCCTCCGCCGACATCACGTGGAGGACCCGAGATGAACCAGTCGGTCTGGGGGCCGGCCCAGCGGGAGATGACCGATCTCCTGAGCCACCACCCCGACGACGTCCCCGGCGTGGTCGACCAGCTCGCGGAGCTGCAGAGGATCCTGGCGCGGGTGCCCCCGCTGCTGGTCGGGAACCCGCTCTGCGAGTTCAACAGGCTGTACCTGACGATCACCGAGGGCGTGCTCGAGCGGCTGTACGCCGGCGTGTTCAAGGACCCGGCCTTCCTGTCGCGGCTCGACGTCGAGTTCGCCGCGCGCTACTTCGACGCGCTGCGCGCCTGGGCGGGCGCCGGGATGAGCGCGCGCTGCCCCGAGGTGTGGGCGTGCCTGTTCCAGCGGGTGCCCGGGCCGGACCGCCGGCCGCTCCCCTCCGCGTGCGCCGGCGTCAACGCGCACATCAACTTCGACCTGCCGTTCGCGCTGGTCACCACGTTCGACCACCTGGGCAGCGACCCGATCGACGACAGCGACCAGCACCACGACTACCTCGAGATCAACGAGATCTTCGCGGAGGCGATCCCCGGCCTGCGCCGCGGCTACCTCGAGAAGTGGCAGCTGCTGTTCGACACGATGAACGGCTGCCTGGACGACTGGTGGCAGGGCGAGGCCGTCGAGTACACGCGCAACGTGGCGTGGCGCAACGCGCAGAAGCTGTGGGGCATCCGCCACGACATGGTGGCCACCGACCGCGAGCGCTCCAGCCTGGACCGTACCGCCGCCGGCCTCAACAGGCTGTTGCTGTCCCCGCTCGGGACCTTCCTGCAGTAGCGACGGAAATCGCTCTCCCATCGCGGTCGAGCTTCCGGCTCGACCGCGGCATTTGATTCCGGTTTGTTCGGGAACACCCCGGGGCTCGCTCTCGCGCCTATTGACACACATGAAAGCCCGGCGTAACACTTCGGCCATTCATGGAGAGCGCTTTCCCAGTCTCCCGACATCCCCAGGAGTCCCCGTGAACACGGCAACCTCCCCGCCACGGCTGTGGCGCCGGCTCGTCATCCCCCTCGCGGTCGCGCTCGCGGGCGCGTCCCTGGCCGTGTCCCCGCACGGCGCGTACGCCGCCGACACCCTGCTGTCGCAGGGCAAACCCACAACCGCCTCGTCCAGCGAGACCGCCGACACGGTCGCCGCCAACGCGACCGACGGCAACACCGGCACCCGCTGGTCGAGCCAGTTCGCCGATCCGCAGTGGCTGCGGGTGGACCTGGGCGCCACCGCGACCATCACCTCCGTCGTCCTGCAGTGGGAGGCCGCCTACGGCACGGCGTACCAGATCCAGACCTCCGCCGACGGCAACGCTTGGACCACTGTCCATTCCAAGACCAACGGCGCCGGCGGCACCGAGACGATCGCCGTGAGCGGCACCGGCCGGTACGTGCGCCTCTACGGCACGCAGCGCAACGGCGGCTACGGCTACTCGCTGTGGGAGTTCAAGGTCTACGGCACCACCGGGGGCACCCCGCCGGCCGACCCGCCGCCCGGGAACTTCACGACGATCTGGCAGGACACCTTCGACGGCCCGGCGGGCACCTCGCCCTCGAGCGCCAACTGGCTGCTGCGCACCGGCACGTCGTACCCCGGCGGCGCCGCCAACTGGGGCACCGGCGAGGTCGAGACCGCCAGCGCGAGCACGGCGAACGTGTCGCTCGACGGCAACGGCCGCCTCTCGATCAAGGCGATCCGCGACGGCAACGGCGCCTGGACCTCCGGCCGCCTCGAGACCCAGCGCGCCGACTTCGAGCCGCTGCCCGGGCAGCAGACCAGGTTCACCGCGGTGCTCAAGCAGCCGGACGTCGCCAACGCGCTCGGTTACTGGCCGGGGTTCCGGGCGACCGGAGCGGCGTACCGCGGCAACTACACCAACTGGCCGGGCATCGGCGAGACCGACATCATGACCGACGTCAACGGCCGCAGCCGGCTCGCCCAGACGCTGCACTGCGGGACGGCGCCGGACGGACCGTGCGCGGAGTACAACGGGCGCTCCTCCGGCTTCGCCACCTGCGCCGGCTGCCGGACCGGCTACCACGAGTACACGCAGATCATCGACCGGACGAGGACCGACGAGGAGATCCGCTTCTACCTCGACGGGCGGCAGACGTGGGTGGTCCGCGAGTCGCAGGTCGGCGTCGCGGCGTGGAGCGCGGCCGTGCACCACGGCTTCTTCCTGCGGCTCGACCTCGCGATCGGCGGCTCGCTGCCGAATGCGATCGCGGGCCGTACGACACCGACCGCGGACACCACCCCGGGCGGCGTGCTCAGCGTCGACTCGGTCAGCGTGGCCCGCACCGCGACCGGCACGGTTCCGCCCGCGATGACCGACCCGGCCGCGCCGGCCGGGCCCAGCGTCGTCAAGGTCACCGGCGGCCAGGGCAACTGGCAACTGCAGGTCAACGGCTCGCCCTACCAGGTCAAGGGCCTGACGTACGGTCCTCCGCAGGCAGCCGCTGACGGGTACATGCGCGACCTGCGGAACATGGGCGCGAACACGATCCGCACCTGGGGCGTGGACGACGCGAACACCCCGACGCTGCTCGACCGCGCCTCGCGGCAGGGGATCAAGGTGATCGTCGGCCAATGGCTCAACCAGGGCGCCGACTACGTCAACGACACCGCGTACAAGAACTCCGTCAAGGCCGAGATCGTGGCGCGGGTCAATACCTTGAAGAACCACCCAGGCGTCCTGCTGTGGGACGTCGGCAACGAGGTCATCCTCACGATGCAGGACCACGGGCTGTCCGCGGCCGAGGTCGAGGCGCGGCGCGTCGGCTACGCGAAGTTCGTGAACGAGGTCGCGCAGGCCATCCACGCCGCCGACCCGAACCACCCGGTGACGTCGACCGACGCGTACACCGGCGCCTGGCCCTACTACAAGCAGTACGCGCCCGACCTCGACCTGCTCGCGGTCAACTCGTACGGCGCCATCGGCAACATCTATCCGGACTGGGTGGCCGGCGGGTACACCAAGCCCTACATCGTCACCGAGGCCGGCCCCGCGGGAGAGTGGGAGGTGCCCAACGACGTCAACGGCGTCCCGGCCGAGCCCACCGACCTGCAGAAGCGTGATCAGTACGCGAGCAGCTGGGCCGAGATCGCCGCGCACCCCAAGGTGGCGCTGGGCGCGACCGAGTTCCACTACGGGCTCGAGAACGACTTCGGCGGGGTCTGGCTCAACACCTTCACCGGCGGATGGCGGCGGCACGGCTACTACTCGCTGAGCCGGGCGTGGACCGGGCAGGCGCCGGCCAACACGCCGCCGGAGATCACCGGCATGACCGTGTCGAGCCAGACCGCCGTACCCGCCGGGGGTTCGCTCACGGTCGGGGTGACGGCGTCGGACCCGCAGGGCGACCTGATCCGCTACAACCTCATGTACTCCGACAAGTACGCGGGCGGCGGCACCGGGCTGACGAACGTGACCTTCACCGACAACGGCAACGGCACGTTCACCGCCAGGGCGCCCGAGCGGCTCGGGGTGTGGAAGGTCTATGTGTACGCCTACGACGGGCACGGCAACGTGGGGATCGAGCAGAAGTCGATCCGCGTGGTGGCGCCGCCCGAGACGGGCACCAACCTCTCACGCGGAAAGACCACGACCGCGTCCAGCCACCAGCCGACCGGCGCCAACGGGCCGCAGCTTCCCGCGTACGCGACCGACGGCGACTACGGCACCCGATGGGCCAGCGAATGGACGGGCTCGGCGTGGCTGCAGGTCGACCTGGGCTCGGTGCAGTCGTTCACGAACGTGCGGTTGGCGTGGGAGGCGGCGTACGCGACCGGTTACCAGATCCAGACGTCGAACGACGGCTCCACCTGGACCACCGTCTACGCGACGACCAGCGGGGACGGCGGCTTCGACGAGCTCGACGTCTCAGGGTCGGGGCGCTATGTCCGGATGAACGGCACGGGGCGCGCCACCACCTACGGGTACTCGCTGTGGGAGTTCGGCGTCTATCGGCGCTGACGTCTCCGGAGGGCGTCGTGGCGTCGTGGCTTTGCGCCACGGCGCCCTCCGCGCTTCCCGTACTTTCGACCCTTCTGCACCTGCGGCCGGCGTCCTAAGGTCGGAGGTCGAGGAGGTGACGAGATGGACAGGGTGATCCATTTCGAGGTTCCGTTCGACGACGGCGAGCGCGCCACGACGTTCTACCGCGAGGCCTTCGGCTGGGAGCTCAACTCGATGCCGAACTTCCGATACACGCTGGTCACGACCACGCCCACCGACGAGCAGGGCCGGCCCGCCGAGCCGGGCGGCGTCAACGGCGGCATGCTGGCCCGCCAGGGTCCGATCACGGCGCCGGTGATCACCGTGGGCGTCGACAGCATCGACGACGCGCTGGTGACGATCGAGAAACTGGGCGGCAAGGTGGCGATCGGCCGTCAGCCGGTCGGCACCATGGGCTTCAGCGCGTACTTCCACGACACCGAGGGCAATCTCATCGGCCTGTGGGAGAACGCCTGACGGCGAGCGGCGGCGCGAATAACAGAAAAATCATTGTTCGAGCCGGTCGCCATTCATCGCTGTCGAATCATTGACACCGGATCTCGGAATTGCCAGACTCGCGGACGTGAAAGCGCTTTCTCGTCTGTTGCTCGTTGCCGTCCTCGGGGTGGCGGGCTGCTCGACGCCGGGGAGCGGCACGACCGCGGCGCCGGCGGCTCAGTCGTCAGGCCAGCCGTCGGGGCAGGCCTCGTCGGCCGCGTTCGGCGGCACCGACCTGGCCTGGATCGAGATCAACATCGCTATGGACGAGCAGCTGCTGCCGCTGCTCGAGCTGGCGCCGAAACACACCACCGACGCGAGCACGCTGGCCCTGACGGCGCAGGTCAAGACGTTCACCGATGCCGAGCTGAGCGTCCTGCGGCAGCTGCACGCGCGCGCCGGGCTGCCGGCGGAGAACCCGCACGAGGGCATGCCGATGCCCGGGATGGTCACCCCCGAACAGGTCACCGAGCTCACCCGGCTGACCGGGCCTGCCTTCGACCGGACCACGACGAAGCTCATCAAGGCCCACCTCGAGCAGAGCCGGAACCTCGCGCGCAGTGAGGACAGTTCGGGGGTCGAGCCGCAGACCCGCGCATTGGCGCTGCAGATTCTGCGTTCTCGCCAGGCAGTTCTGTCCACAATGCCGAGCACCGCGCCGTAAAAGCGGGCGCCGCCTTTCCGCAGCGGCGCCCGCTTCTTTTCGCCGGGGTTTACGGCAGTTCGTAGTTCGCGTTCAGGGCCGCTCCGCGGTCGGGCTTGTAGAGATCGAACCCGCGCGGGTCGCACTGGAGCCCGCCGTTGATGCAGTGGCGGACGAGCGCGGCCAGCGTCGGGCCGTCCCAGGCGTTGAAGACGTCGTAGTGGAACGAGAAGCCGCGGCCGCTGGAGAACCGGACGTTGCTCATGCTCCCGCTGACCGGCCACGCCATCTTGAACTCGATCATCGGAACCGCGACCGGGTGCGAGGCCGGGCAGACGCCGAGCACCGGGTACGCCATGTGGCTCTTGTGGTCCGGCGTGTCCAGGTGCAGCCCGTTCCAGCAGCTCGGCGCCTGGTAACGGACGTTGAGCTGGGTGCCCGCCGCGCAGGTGGCCGGAATGTCCCAGTTGAACGACAGGTCGCCGCACTCGAAGCCCTCGACCGCGCCGGGGCTGTTGCGGAAGTCGTCGATCGAGGCGGTGGGGCTCCCGACCACGTAGCGCAACCCGGCCGGGAACGGCCGCACGCTGCGGTAGTCGATGACCCCGGACTTGTAGTAGATGACCTGCCGCCCCACCGGCTGCACCGCGGTGTCGCCGTTGAGCAGCGTGGGCATCCAGTAGCCGGTCTTGTCACCGGGCGTGATGCACGAGGTGCCGCCCGCCTGCAGGCTTGCCAGCGTGCTTCCGGCGTACGTGGTGGTGTTGCCCATGAACGTGTGCGAGTGCGAGGCGCCGGGCAGCCCGGGGAACACGATCGGGTCGTCGTTGAGGTTGCCGCGGCTCACCGAGCAGTTCGCCTGGAACTCGTGGTGCGTGGTGGGCGGGTTGGTGTCCGGCGGCACCGCGGTCGACGGGGTCACGCCGGTCACGGGCGGGTTCGCCAGCACGTACCCCGGTCCGCCCGTCGGCGGCGGGGTGGAGAGCGTTCCGTACACCTGGAACTCGTACAGGGAGTAGCCGTAGCCGGTGGCCCGCTGCGTTCCGTACACGCGGACGTAGCGACCCGAGCCGGCGACCGGGAGGGTCTGCGCGCCGCCCGTGGCCGTGGTTGTGCTGTAGACGGTCGACCACGCGGCGCCGTCCGCCGAGGTCTGGATCTGGAAGGCCTTGGCGTACGCGGCCTCCCAGGTGAGCTTCACCTGGCTGATGGTGGCCGTGCCGCCGAGGTCGACGCGCAGCCACTGCGGGTCGCTCCACGCGCTGCCCCACCGGGTGGTGAGGTTGCCGTCGACGGCCGCGGCGGCCGGGGCGCCACCGTTCTCGGTCGACGAGGCGAGGGCGGGTCTGCCCTGGGAGAGCAGGGTGTCCGCGGCCTGGGCCGTGTGGACACCGGTGAGGACGGCGGTGGCGGTGAGGGCCGCGACCGCCGCCGAAGTAAGCAAGCGCCTTGGGGTTCGGGGATTCACGAGGTCTCCTTCGGGGTTGGAGAGCGCTTTCCGAGTGTTACGCCGCGATGTCAAGGGCGTCAATACGTACGGGTGTTTCCCCTGGTTCCGGAACTCGGCCCGCCTCCGGCCGACGCATCGAAGGAGAGCGCTCTCCTGCCGTGCTATAAAGACGGTCATGAGAACGGAGCGGCTCCCCACCCTGGAGGACGTGGCCCGGATCGCCGGAGTGTCCCGGGCGACCGTCTCCCGCGTGATCAACGGGATCCGCAACGTCGACCCCCAGCTGCACGAGGTCGTGTGGGACGCCGTGGGCCGCACCGGCTACGTGCCGAACCGGCTGGCCCGCTCGCTGGTCACCCGCCGCACGGGCACGGTGGCGCTGGTCGTCTCCGACTCCGAGCCGCACGACGACGACCCGTTCATGGGCCGGTTCTTCGCCGACCCGTACTTCGGGCGGGTCGTCGGCGGGCTGATGAGCGTGCTCCGCGAGCGGGGCGTCCAGCTGGCGCTGCAGATCGTGGGCCCCGACGACGGCCGCCGGCTCGTCGGCGACCTCCGCAACGGCCAGGCCGACGGCGCCATCGTGCTGTCGCTGCCCCCCGTCGACCCGCTGCCGCGGATGCTCACCGAGGGCGGCGTGCCCGCGGTGCTGATCGGCCGCCCCGCCGAGCCCGTGCCCATCGACTACGTCGACCTCGCGAACGACACCGGCGCCGCGCTCGCCGCCGACCACCTGCTCGCCCGCGGCTGCCGGCAGATCGGCATGATCTCCGGCCCCGCCGACGTGCCCGCCAGCAGCGACCGCATAGCCGGCTTCCGGCGCGCCCTGGCCCGCCGCGGCCACGGCTGGGTGCCGACCGCCACCGGCAACTTCACCCGCGACAGCGGCGAGGAGGCCATGCGGACCCTGCTGGCCACCGACCCCGACCTGGACGGCGTCTTCGTCGCCAACGACCTGATGGCGCTCGGCGCCCTCGCCGCCCTGCGCGCGGCGGCCCGCCGCGTGCCCGACGACGTGGCCGTCGTCGGTTTCGACGACAGCAGCGCCGCCGTCGCCGCCTCCCCGGCGCTGACCACCATCCGGCATCCGCTGGAGGACATGGCCGCCGAGGCCGCAAGGCTCCTTCTGGCCCGCATCGAGGACCCCACCATGCGCGTCTCCTCCGTGATCTACGAGCCCTCGTTGGTGCAGCGAGACTCGGCCTGAGGGCTGCCACTCCGCCGCCCCGCCGGTTCGACCTCCCCCACGACACCCGTCGGCTCTACCTCTCCGCCGCGACGCTCATCGGCTCGACCTCTCCGCCGCGACACCCGCCAGCTCGACCTCTCCGCCTCGGCGCTCGCCAGCTCCACCTCCCGCCACGGCGCTCGCCAGCTACACCTCTCCACCGCGACGCTCGCCAGCTCCACCTCCCGCCACGACACCCGCCGGCTCTACTCCCCGCCGCGACGCTCACCGGCCCGACCTCCCCGCCACGACACCCGCCGGCTACACCTCTCCACCGCGACGTTCCCCAGCTCGACCTCCCCGCCACGGCACTCGCCAGCTCCACCTCTCCACCGCGACGCTCGCCAGCTCCACATCCCCGCCGCGAGGCTTGCCGGCGGCCCGATACTGACCGCTGGACTCGCCGTCAACGGCGGCATTCGCGTGTGCTGATGACTCGCATCGCCCGGCGGGAGGCGGCTGAAGTTCCGCCGCGGCCCCGATCGACCGGGCGCCGATCTCAGCCCGGTTCATCACAGGCTGAACGGATGGTGATCGGCGCGCAGCGACGCCGGACGGACCCCACCCTCCTCCGGGGGAACCCCCGCCAGCCATTGTGCCGGGTTGGGCCGATCTTCGCGTCGCGCGATGTGGACAACTCGCCGCTGTGGACAACGCCGGGACGTCAGGGACTCGCGGCCAGGAACAGGAACGCGGCCAGCAGCGCCAGGTGGACGCCACCCTGCAGCACGTTGGCGCGGCCCGGGACGACGGTCAGCGTGCCGACGACGACGGTCAGGCCCAGCAGCACCATCTGGGTGCCGCCCAGACCGAGCACCAGCGGCCCCTCCAGCCAGATCATCGCGATCGCGATCGCCGGGATGGTCAGCCCGATGCTGGCCATCGCCGAGCCGAGCGCCAGGTTGAGGCTGGTCTGCACGCGGTCGCGGGCGGCGGCGCGGACGGCGGCGATGGTCTCGGGCAGCAGCACCAGCAGCGCGATCACGACGCCGACGACCGCCTGGGGCAGGCCGATCGAGGCGACGCCGGACTCGATCGCCGGGGAGACGCCCTTGGCGAGGCCGACGACCGCGATCAGCGCGACCATGAGGACGCCGACGCTGGCCAGCGCCGTACGGCTCGACGGCGGGTCGAGGTGCTCCTCGGCGTCGATCACCTTGCCGCTGGTGGTGATCGGCAGGAAGTAGTCGCGGTGCCGGCGGGTCTGCACGGTCACGAACAGCGCGTACAGGGCGAGCGAGGCGACGGCGGCGAAGGCCAGCTGCGCGGGTGAGAACTGCGGGCCGGGGCGGCTCGTCGTGAAGCTGGGCAGCACGAGGCCGAGCGTCGCGATGGTGGCGACCGTGGCGAAGGCGCCGCCGGTGCCCTCGGCGTTGAAGACCGCGACGTGCCGGCGGAGCGCGCCGATCAGCAGCGACAGGCCGAGCAGGCCGTTGCAGGTGATCATCACGGCGGCGAACACGGTGTCGCGGGCGAGCGACTGCGCCTTCTCGCCGCCGCTGATCATCAGCGTGACGATGAGGGCGACCTCGATGATGGTGACCGCGACCGCGAGCACGAGCGAGCCGAACGGCTCACCGACCCGGTGGGCGACCACCTCGGCGTGGTGCACGGCCGCGAGCACGGCGCCGCCGAGCAGGCAGGCGGCCAGCACCACCACGGGCGGCGGCAGGTCGCGGCCCCACGTCAGGACCAGCACGGCCACGGCGATGATCGGGACGAAGACCGTCCACTGGGCGAGGTATCGACGAATCTTGGCTGCCATCCGGCAACTCTGCCAGACGGCGGCGGTCAGCGCCCCAGACCGGCCTCCCGGGCCCGGACGATCGCCTCGGCCCGATCGGCCACCTGCAGCTTGGCGAACACATTGGACACGTTGTTGCGGACGGTCTTGGGCGACAGGAAGAGGGCGGCGGCGATCTGCTGGTTGGAACGACCGGCGGCGAGCAGCTCGAGGATCTCCCTCTCACGGGCGGTGAGCTGCGGGAACGCGTCGGTGGGCGCGGGCGGGCCGGCAGCGAAGAACTCGGCGATGCGCTGCGCGAGGGTGGCGCCGAAGACCGCTCCCCCGGCCGCCACGGTGGTGATCGCGCGGACGATCTCCTCCTGCTCGGCGCCCTTGACCAGATAGCCGCGGGCGCCCGCGCGGATCGCCGCGAACACCGTGCCGTCGTCCTCGGACATGGTCAGCACCACGATGCCCACGCCGGGAGCCTCGGTGGTGAGCGTGCGGGTGGCCTCCACGCCGTTGAGCCGCGGCATCTGCACGTCCATCACCACGACGTCGGGCAGCAGCCGGGTCGCCGCTGCCACCGCCTCGACCCCGTCGGCCGCGGTGCCGACCACTTCGAGGCCGTCGACCGAGGCGAGCAGCACGGCCAGCCCGTCCCGATAGATCGGATGGTCGTCGGCGACGAGTACCCGGATCACACCAGCACCCCCATCGGCAGTCGGGCCCGCACTACCGTTCCGCGGCCGTCGGGGCACTCTATGCGGCAGTCGCCGCCCAGCTCGGCGGCGCGCTCACGCAACGACACCAGACCCACCCCGCTGGGGGTGCCGGCCGGGATGCCGACGCCGTCGTCCGTCACCTCGACCACCAGCGCGCCATCCTGTCTCGCGAGCGTGATGCGGGCGGCGGTCGCCGACGCGTGCTTCGCCACGTTGGTCAGCGCCTCGGACGCGATGCGGTAGGCCGCGACCTCGACCGCGGCGGGCAACCCGTCGAGGTCGTCGCCGCCTTCGACGGTGACGGTCAGCCCCGGGGCACGCAGCCGGGCGGCCTGCTGGCGTACGGCCCCCAGCAGTCCCACGTCGTCGAGCGCCGGCGGCCGCAGGTCGTGCACGAGACGCCGCACGTCCGTGACCGCGGCGGTGACGTCCTCACGGGCCTGCCGCAGCAGCCGGTCGGCCTCCTCGGGCCGGCGACCGGCGAGGTTGCGCGCGGTGTCGATGCGCAGCCCCACCCCGCCGAGCGTCGGCCCCAGCCCGTCGTGCAGGTCGCGGCGCAGGCGGCGGCGCTCCTCCTCGCGGGCCGCCACGATCTGCTCGCGGCTGCGCTGCAGCTCCTGGGCCAGGTGGGCGGACCGGGCGGCGATCGCGGCCTGACGGACGACGTCGGCGAGCAGCCGCTCGTCGCGCGCCGACAGGCCGACCCGCGGACCGCGTGCGGGGAGCACGACCCGGCCCACGGTCTCGCCGCGATAGGCGATCGGCAGCGTCCGCGTCTCGCCGCCCGGCTCGCCGAAGGTGGCCACCACCCGTTCGCCGCCGGGCCGGTCGACCTCGACCACGACGTACGGCAGGCGGAACGCCTCGGCGATCTTCCGGGCCACGGCGAGCAGCTCGCCGGAGGGCGACTCCGAGCGCTCGAGCTGCTCGGCCAGGCCGGCCACGACCCGGTACGGATCGTCGCGGCGCCCCAGCACGAGCCGGCGGATCGCCATCCAGAGCCGGTGCCGCAGCGGCCCGTAGCCGGCGGTGACGACGAGCATCGCGACCACGGCGGCGTCGCGTTCGGGCAGGCGCTCGCCGAGGAAGGCGCCGGTCGCGCCGAGCACGCAGGCGTCCACGAGCAGCACCGTTATCGCCATCGCGCCGTAGAGGACGGTGCCGCCGAGCAGCCGGTCGACGTCGAACAGGCGCGGCCGGACCAGGCCGATGGTGATCGCCGCGCCGGTGAGCGTGACCACGGGCCCGATCGCGACGTCGGAGAACCCGGGCAGCAGCAGGGTGGACAGGAACACGAGCAGGTCGGCGAGCGCGGCCCAGAGCAGCCAGCGCAGGGCCAGCCGGTCGTCGCCGGTCGCCTTCCGGAACCGGCGGACGACCACGGCGAACGCGACCACCATGCCCAGCGGCAGCGCGATCCACATCGCGGACAGCAGCGGCACCCACAGGCTGTCGGGCAGGGGAAGCGAGGCGGGATCGAGGTCCAGGCCGGCGAGCGCGGCCGGCGTCGGCCCACCCTCGCGGGCGTCGGCGACCCGGGACGGCACCACCAGGGTCGCGAGCGGAGCCAGCGAGGAGAGGACCAGACCGGCGTACGCGGCGACGCGCCACCGCCCCTGAGGCAGGCGCCCGCTCGGATAGATGAGCAGCAGCAACGGCAGCCAGATCAGCAGCGCGGCGCCGAGCCGGTTGTAGACCCAGAACGCCGCCGAGGCGCCGGGCAGCTCATGCAGCGTCGCATATCCGAGCCAGGTCGCGGCCGCGCCGTCGAAGATCCAGTGCAGCCCGGAGCCGACGAGCAGCCAGGCGACCGGATGCCGGGGCAGCCGGCGCAGCATGATCACGCCGGGGACGAGCAGACCGAGCCCGGGGAGACCGGCCTCCCACGACATCTCGGTGAGCGTGGCGTCCCGATGGGCGGCCGGCACCCGCAGGTCGAGCACGGTCGAGGCCACGAAGGCCACGAGCCCGACCGTCAGCGCTCCCCAGGCGAGAGCGCGGGCCACGTCGCGGCTGCCGCGAGCGTACGGGCCGGCGGGCGGAAGGCTGTCGGCGAGCGTCACGCGGGACATCGTCGCAGCTCGGGCGTCCCTCGGGCAGCGGGCAAAAGTCCCGGGTGATCCGGGACTTTCGTGGGGACGCCACCGGTGGCGCGCGGCCCTTTCGGCCCGGGACTTGACCCGACGAAAGTTTGGTCGTCGCACCGAACCGAGCACCGGAGAACAAAATGTCGATCACCGTGAAGCCCGCCACCGCCCGCACCGACGAGACCGCGTCCGCCGAGCAGGGCGGTGCGAACCGTACGTTCGTCCGCCGGGCGGGGCTGGGCGTCGCCGCCGGCTCCGCGCTGTGGGCCGCCGGAATGCTGGCCTACGGCATCAACCCGGACGGCGAGGTGGCCGGGCAGGTCGTCAACATCAGCTCGCTGGCGTTCCAGCTGAGCCTGTTCGGCCTGATCACCGCGCAGCTGCGGACCCGGGCCACGGGCACCTCCCGCGCCGCCCGCGCCATGCTCAAGGTCGAGTACGTGCTGCTCGCCCTCGGCACGCTCTGGACGATCCTGTGGAGCGCCCTGCCCGGCGCCCGCGAGAGCGTCCCCATGATGGTCCTGGACTTCTTCTGGCCGCTGTCCATGCTGGGCATGTTCATCATCTCCATCAAGATCGCCACGGCGGGCCGCTGGAAGGGTCTGCTGCGCGGCTGGCCGCTGGTCGCCGAGAGCTGGGCGATCGTCAACGTCCCGCTGGCCGGCGCCTTCGGCGACGAGGTGCTGCGCTACACCGCCTCGGGTCACCTGGTCGTCGGGTACATCACCCTGGGCGTGCTGATGGTGCTGCGCCCCGAGCTCACCGGCGCCCGCGACTGACCGCCCGCCGAAGGCGATGGCCGTCCTCCTCGAGGGCGGCCATCGCCGTTCGCCGCGCACATCCGCTCCGCTGCTTGCAGGATGGGTGGATGGCGTACGTGAACCCGACCGGCGAATTCACCCGGGACCAGCGGTACATCTCCACCCGGATCACCGCGGACGGCCGGGACGGCTACCCGGTCGAGCCCGGCCGGTACCGCCTCGTGGTCTCCCGCGCCTGCCCCTGGGCCAACCGGGCGATCATCGTGCGGCGGCTCCTCGGCCTCGAGGACGCGCTGTCGATGGGGATCGCGGGCCCGACGCACGACGAGCGCAGCTGGACCTTCGACCTCGACCCCGGCGGCCGGGACCCCGTCCTCGGCATCGAGCGGCTGCAGGAGGCGTTCTTCAAGCGGATGCCCGGCTACGACAAGGGCATCACCGTGCCGGCCATCGTCGACATCCCGACCGGCCAAGTGGTCACCAACGACTTCGCGCAGATGACCATCGACCTCTCGCTGGAGTGGACGGAGCACCACCGCGAGGGCGCCCCGAAGCTCTACCCCGAGGAGCTGCGCGACCAGATCGACAAGGTCAACCGGTTCGTCTTCGCCGACGTCAACAACGGCGTCTACCGGGCCGGGTTCGCCGGCACGCAGGAGGCCTACCAGAAGGCGTACGACCGGCTGTTCTCCCGCCTCGACCAGCTCTCGGAGCACCTGGCCGACCACCGTTACCTGGTCGGCGACACGATCACCGAGGCGGACGTGCGGCTCTTCACGACGCTGGCCCGCTTCGATGCCGCCTACCACGGCCACTTCAAGTGCAACCGCAGCAAGCTGACCGAGATGCCGGTGCTGTGGGCCTATGCGCGGGACCTGTTCCAGACGCCCGGCTTCGGCGACACCACCGACTTCGTCCACATCAAGGAGCACTACTACATCGTTCACAAGGACATCAATCCGACCGGCATCGTGCCGGCCGGCCCCGACCTCTCCGGCTGGCTGACCGAGCACGGCCGCGAGAAGCTGGGCGGCCGCCCGTTCGGCGACGGCACACCGCCGCCGCCCCCGAGGCCGGACGAGGTCGTCCCCGCCGGCCACGGCGCCCCCGCCTGAGGCGAGCCCCGACCCGGCGGCCGGCTCGAGCCGGCCGCTACGAGGCGCCGCGGCCCGAGCCGGGCCGCTGCCCGGCGTCCGGCTTCGGCGGCGACCCGGCCGGCTCCTCCAGCCGGACGGACAGGTTCGCCCCGAGCCAGCGGACGTCCGCGTCGGTGCGCACGCCGGCCAGCGCCTCGCGCAGCAGGGCGTCGAGCTGACGCTGCTTGCTCTGCGGCAGATGCGCCAGCATGCGCCGCTGCTCGGCGAGCCCGGCGCCGACCGCCTGCTCGATGACGTCGAACCCCTGGGGCGTCAGACGCACCAGCACCCCGCGGCGGTCGGTCGGCGACGGCAGCCGCTCGATCATCCCCGCTCTCTCCAGGCGGTCGAGCCGCGCCGTGGTGCCGCCGGTGCTCAGCATCATCGAGGCGGCCAGCTCACCCGGGGAGAGCTGGTAGGGATCGCCGGCCCGGCGCAGCGTGGCCAGCACGTCGAACTCGGGCCGGCCTATCCCGAAGGCGGCATAGGCCTTCTCCATCCGGTCGCCGGCGAGGCGGGACAGGCGGAAGATCCGGCCGAAGACCGACATCGCGGTGGTCTCGAGGTCGGGCCGCTCGCGCGCCCACTGCTCGACGATGCGGTCGACCCCGTCACGGTCGTCGGCGGACTGCTGAGCTGCATCTCGCGTCACCCACTCATTATCTCGATGCCGAGCTTCTTGACAACGAGAGATTATCGCGGTGTTATCTCGATGTCGAGATACTTTCCGTCGAGGGAGTCGGGTCATGAGGTCGTCGCTTCTTCTCACCGCTGTGACGCCCGCCGTCTGGGGCACGACCTACGCGGTCACCACGGAGTTCCTGCCGCCGGGTCGTCCCCTGCTCGCCGGCGTGCTGCGCGCCCTGCCCGCGGGCCTGCTGCTTCTCGCAGTCACCCGCCGCCTGCCGAGCGGGGTGTGGTGGTGGCGCTCGGCGGTGCTGGGCGCCCTGAACATAGGGCTGTTCTTCGCGCTGCTGTTCGTCACGGCCTACCGGCTGCCCGGCGGCATGGCCGCGGTTCTGGGCGCCGCTCAGCCGCTGGTCGTCGCGGGCCTGACCGTCCTGCTGCTGACCGAGCGGGTCCCGGTGCGCACGGTCGTGGCCGCCGTCGCCGGGGCCGGCGGCGTCGCGCTGGCCGTGCTCACGGCGTCGGCCCGCCTCGACACCATCGGCGTGCTCGCCGGGCTCACGGGCACGGCGTCGATGGCCTTCGGGCTCGTGCTCACCAAGCGCTGGGGCCGGCCGGGCGTCTCCCTGCTGGCCGCGACCGGCTGGCAGCTGACCGCCGGCGGCCTGCTGCTGGCGCCGGTCGCGCTGCTGGCCGAGGGGCTGCCGCCCCGGCTGAGCGCGACCAATCTGGCCGGCTACGCGTATCTCGCGCTGATCGGCACGGCGCTGGCCTACTCGCTGTGGTTCCGGGGCCTCGATCGCCTGCCCGCCGCGCGCGTCGCCCTGCTGGGGCTGCTGTCCCCGCTGGTGGCCGCGGCGGTCGGCTGGGCCGCGCTCGGCCAGCAGCTCACTCCGCTGCAGCTGACCGGCATGGTCATCGCCTTCGCGGCGGTCGCCTGGGGCCAGACGGCGACCCGGCCGCGCGAGCGGCTCCGCGTCCGGATGGCGTCAGCGCAGGTCGGCGTTCTCGACGATGTGGCCGGGAAAGCCGACGCGAGCGGCCCGGAGCATGGCCTGGCTGACGCGGTCGCTGGTGGTGACGTATTTCGGCGCGACCCGCACCAGCAACGGGATCAGCGGGCCGACGGCCGTGTAGATGGCGTTGTAGAGACGGGTCTTGGACCGCACGCCGCGGGTCGGCTGGATCACGCCGGGGCGGAAGGCATAGCCGTTGGGCAGCAGCGCGATGATGTCCCGCTCGGCGCGCCCCTTCACCCGGGCCCACATCTGACGGCCCTCGAGGTTGGTGCCGGCGCCCGAGACGTACACAAAGGTGATTTCGGGGTTGAGCTCCGCGAAGGTGCGCGCGGCGGTCATCGGGTAGTCGTAGGTGATCCGGGTGTACGCCGCCTCGTCCATGCCGACCGAGGACACGCCCAGGCAGTAGAAGCAGGCGTCGTACCCGCGCAGCTGCTCCCTGATCGGGGTGAGGTCGGCGAAGTCGTCGAGACGGACCTCGCGCAGCCGGGGGTGCGAGACGCCGGTCGGCGTGCGGACGACGGCCAGCACCTGTTCGACGTCCGGCGCGAGCAGGCTCTCCCGCAACACGCCCTGCCCGACCATGCCCGTCGCGCCGAAGACCACGACCTTCATCGTTCCTCCCTCGGTGAGCCCGCCGCCCGATCATGTCACCGCGCCCAAAGTGTCGTACCCGCCTCCTAGGGTTTTCCCGTGCCCGTTGAACGCTGGTCGGCCGCGCAGGTCGAGACGCTCGCCCCCGATCCCCCGTCGGTGAAGGCCGCCCGCGGCCTGTCCGCCTCCGCCTCCTGGTCGGCGACCGGGCGGCTCGACGACATCCTGTGGGGGCAGTGCCGCGGCTATCAGGTCTGCGTCGACCTCGCCGGCCCCGCGTTCAAGTGCTCCTGCCCCAGCCGCAAGATCCCCTGCAAGCACGCGCTCGCACTGCTGTTGCTCTGGGCCGAGTCCGATGTGGCCGGCGGCCCCCCGGCCGACTTCGCCCGCGAGTGGCAGTCGGCCCGGGCGGCCCGCGCCGCGGCCAAGCCCAAGGCGGCAGCGGCCCCCGATCCCGCGGCCGCGGCCAAACGCGTCGAGCAGCGCGCCGAGCGCGTCGCCGGCGGCATGGCCGAGCTGCGCCGCTGGCTCGACGACCAGATCCGCCAGGGCCTGGCCGGCGCGCAGCGCGGCGGCCATCAGCCGTTTGAGGCGATGGCGGCCCGGCTGGTCGACGCGCAGGCGCCGGCCGCCGCGAGCGCGGTGCGGCGCCTCGGGTCGTTCGCCGGCATCGGGCCGCACTGGGCCGACCGGCTGCTCGGCGCGCTGGCGCTGCTGCGGCTGCTCGTCTCGGGCTACGACCGGCTCGCCGAGCTGCCGCCCGGGCTCGCCGCCACGGTGCGCAGCCGCATCGGCTTCCCGGTCGGCACCGACGAGGTGCTGGCCGGTCCCCGGGTCTCCGACCGGTGGCAGGTGCTCGGCCAGGTCGAGGTCGACGACGGCGCGCTGACCACCCGCCGCACCTGGCTGCGCGGCTCGGCGCACGGCCGGTTCGCGCTGGTGCTGACGTTCGCCGCGCCAGGCCAGCCGATGACCGCCGATCTGGTGCCGGGCACGGAGTTCCGTGGCGACCTGACCTTCTATCCCGGTTCCGCGCCGCTGCGTGCCCTGGTCGCCGAGCAGGTCAGCGCGGCGGAGCCGTTCGACGAGCCCGACGGCGCGATGCCGCTCGCCGACGCCCTCGCCGGTTACAGCGCCACGGTGGCGGCCGAGCCCTGGCGGTTCGACGCGCCCGTCCTGCTCGCCGGCGTCGTTCCCAGCCTGGACGGCTGGCTGGTCGACGCGACCGGCGCGGCCCTGCCGCTGGCCCCGGGCCACCGCGAGCCGTGGTGGCTGCTCGCCGCCGCGGGCGGGCGTCCCGCGACCGTGGCCGCCGAGTGGTCGCCGAGCGGACTGCGGCCGCTCGCCGCCTGGGCCGAGGGCGAGTTCGTGGCCGCCGCTCCCCCGGTGCCCGACCCGGACGCCCCACGCCACCCCGAGCTGCCGCCCGAGTTGCTCGCCGCGGCCCTGGTCGGCACCAACCGACGACCGTGGACGGGCGATTCCTCGCTGTTCGAGGCGGCCGCCGTGGCTCTGACCCGGCGTCGCGCCGGGGTGCTGCCCGGCAGCGGTCACGAGGCGGTGCCGCCCGCGCCCGACGAGACGGCGCCGGCTCTGCCCGGCCCGGCCGGCTCCCGCCTGCTGCGGATCCTCGCCGGGGGTGTGCCCGGCGGCGGGCAGCTCGCGCAGGAGTTGCTCGCCCAGTGGCTCGCGGCCGCCGCCGAGCACGGCGGTCACGTGCCGCCCGCCGCGCTGCCGCCGCTGCTCGACGCGGGCCGCCGCAACTCGGTCGTGCGGCCCGCTCTGGCCCGGGTCTCCGGCCGTCGGGGCGCCTGGCTGGCCGGCCTGCGGGCCGACTGGCGCTGGTTGCGCGACGAGGCGCCGATGGCGATCCTCCTTCCCGACTGGCACACGGGCAGCTCGGGCGAGCGTCTCGCTCACCTGGCCCAGCTCCGGCAGACCGATCCCGCCCGCGCCCGCGAGCTGGTCGAGAGCACGTGGGCGCAGGAGTCCTCCGACGACCGCGCCCGGTTCGTCGGCGCCCTGACCACGGGTCTGTCCACCGATGACGATCCCTTCCTCGAGCAGGCGCTCGACGACCGCCGCAAGGAGGTGCGCGAGGCCGCGCTCGACCTGGTGCGCCGGCTTCCGGGCTCGCAGCTGCGCACGCGGATGGCCGAGCGCGCGCGGGCCGCCGTCCGGCGCGAGCGCCGGCTGGTCGGCGCGGACCGGCTCGTCGTCACCCCGCCCGAGGAGCTCGACGCGGCGCTGCGCCGCGACGGTGTGGCCGCCACCCCCGCCCGGGGCATCGGGGTGAGCGCGTGGCTGCTCGAGGAGATCGTCGCTGCCACGCCGCTCGACACGTGGTCCGATCCGGCGACCATGCTCGCCCTGGCCCGCGGCAACGACTGGGAGGCGCCGCTGCTGCACGGCTGGGCCAAGGCCGCGGTCGTGCAGCAGGACGCCGCATGGGCGACCACGTTCCTGCACCGATCGTCCGGCTCGCTGCGGGAATCCGTACGGTGGGATCTGCATCTGGTTCTTCCGCCCGGCGAGCTGGGCCGGCTCGCCGCCGACGCGCTGCGCCGCGACGACGGGCTGGCCAACCGGCTGCTGGCCCTGCATCCCGGTCACTGGCCCGAGGAGCTGTCGGTCGCGGTCCTCGAGACGATCGCGCACCGCGCCCGCACCGACCGGCACAGCTGGCAGCTCGGCGAGTTGTGCCGCGCGGCGGCCCTCGCCATGCCCCCCGACTACGCCGATCTGGTGGGCCGCCTCGCGCTGCAGCTCGACCAGGAGCCGGCCGAGGCCTCGCGGGTGCGGCCGGTCGCCGACCTGGCCCGCACGCTGACCTTCCGCCAGCAGATGCTCGACGAGCTGAGAGTTTCCTGACCGCCATGTTCCGCCGCCGCTTTCTGTCAGGGGTGGGCGATAGCCTGCGCCGGCATCGATTGAGGAGTTGCCCGTGACCGCACTGCGCCCGCACGCCGAGGACCAGTACGCCGAGGAGCTGGCCCAGCTCGCCGCCGCCGACGACCGGCCCCGCCCGCCCGGCTGGCGGCTGTCCCCGCAGGCCGTGGTGACCTATCTGCTCGGCGACGGTGCCAAGATCACCCCGAAGTACGTGGGACCGCGCCGCCTCATGGAGGTGGCGGTGTCCACACTCGTGACCGATCGCGCCCTGCTGCTGCTCGGCGTCCCCGGCACCGCCAAGACGTGGGTGTCCGAGCACCTGGCCGCGGCCATCTCGGGCGACTCCACCCTGCTGGTGCAGGGCACCGCCGGCACCGCGGAGGAGGCGATCCGCTACGGGTGGAACTACGCGCGCCTGCTCGCCGAGGGGCCGACCGAGGCGGCGCTGGTGCCCAGCCCGATCATGCGGGCCATGCAGACCGGTACGATCGCCCGGCTCGAGGAGCTCACCCGCGTGCCGTCCGACGTGCAGGACGCGCTGATCACGATCCTGTCCGAGAAGACGCTGCCCGTTCCTGAGCTCAACACCGAGGTGCAGGCGCAGCGCGGCTTCAACCTGATCGCCACCGCCAACGACCGCGACCGCGGGGTCAACGAGCTGTCCAGCGCGCTGCGCCGCCGGTTCAACACGGTCGTGCTGCCGGTGCCCGCGTCGGCCGACGACGAGGTCGAGATCGTCGCCCGGCGCGTGTCCCAGTTGGGCCGCTCGCTCGACCTGCCCGAGGTGCCCGCCGCGCTCGACGAGATCCGCCGCGTGGTGACGGTCTTCCGCGAGCTGCGCAGCGGCCTCACCGAGGACGGACGCACCAAGCTCAAGTCCCCGACCGGCACGCTGTCCACGGCCGAGGCGATCTCGGTGATCACCAACGGCATGGCGCTGGCCGCGCACTTCGGCGACGGCCGGCTGCACCCGGGCGACGTGGCCGCGGGCATCGTCGGCGCGGTCGTCAAGGACCCGGTGTCCGACGGCGTGGTCTGGCGGGAATACCTCGAGACGGTCGTGCGCGAGCGCGCCGACTGGCGCGACTTCTACCGGGCCGCCCGCGATGCCTGAGCGGCTCTACGGCATCCGCCACCACGGCCCGGGCTCGGCCCGCGCGGTGGTGGCGGAGCTCGAGCGGCAGCCGCCCGGCGTGCTGCTGGTCGAGGGACCGCCCGAGGCCGACGCGCTGGTGCGCTGGGTGGCCGACGCGGGCTTGGAGCCGCCGGTGGCGTTGCTGGGCTACGCCTCCGACGACCCGCGGCGGGCGGCGTTCTGGCCGTTCGCCGTCTTCTCGCCGGAGTGGCAGGCGATCCGCTGGGCGGTCGAGCGGGGAGTGCCGGTTCGCTTCTTCGACCTGCCGTTCGCCTACCGCCTCACCGGCGACGCCCGCCCGGCGCGGCCCGCACCGGCCGGCCCCGCCGCAGACCCTGAGCCCCAGTCCGAGCCCGAGCCCGCCGGTCCGGCCGCCCAGCCGCTGCCCGACGCCGCCGGCGAGCCGGAGGGCGGCCCCGCCGAGGAGCGGCCGGAGCCGCTGCGGCCGGTGGACCCCATCGGCGAGCTGGCCGCCGCGGCCGGCTACGACGATCCCGAACGCTGGTGGGAGGACGTCGTCGAGCATCGCGGGATGCCGGCGTTCGAGGCGATCGCCGAGGCGATGACCGCCATCCGCGACCGGTCCCCCGAGGACCCGGACGACCTGGTGCGCGAGGCGTACATGCGCAACGTCCTGCGGGAGGTGCGCAAGACCCACGACGACATCGCCGTCGTGTGCGGGGCCTGGCACGTGCCGGCGCTGACCCGCAAGGTCGCCGCCAAGGACGACAACGCGCTGCTCAAGGGCCGCCGCAAGGCGAAGGTCGACTTCACCTGGGTGCCGTGGACCTACGGCCGGCTGGCCTCGTGGTCGGGCTACGGCGCGGGCGTCAGCTCCCCCGGCTGGTACCACCACCTGTTCGCCTCGGCCGACGAGGTGGTGCCGCGCTGGCTCGTCGACGCCGCAGGCGTGCTGCGCGCCGAGGGGGTGCCCACGTCGTCGGCGCACGTCATCGAGGCGACCCGGCTGGCCGAGGCGCTCGCGACCCTGCGCGGGCGGCCGCTCGCGGGGCTGGCCGAGGTGACCGAGGCGGCCGAGGCCGTGATGTGCGACGGCGAGCCGCTGCGGGTCGAGCTCATCACCCGCAAGCTCGTGGTGGGCGAGCGGCTCGGCGGGGTGCCCGACGACATGCCGTCCGTGCCCCTGGCCAAGGACCTCGCGGCCCAGCAGCGCGCCACCCGCCTCAAGCCGGAGGCGCTCGAACGCGCCCTCGATCTCGACCTGCGCAAGGACACCGATCTGCGGCGCAGCCGCCTGCTGCACCGCCTGCGCACGATCGGCGTGCCGTGGGGCGAGCCCACCGCGGCGCGCCGCGGCACCGGCACCTTCCGCGAGGAGTGGCGGCTGCGGTGGCAACCCGAGTTCGCCGTCCGCCTCGTCGAGGGCAGCATGTACGGCACGACGGTCGCGTCCGCGGCCACCGCCAAGGTGACCCGGGCGGCGGACAAGGCCGAGACGCTCGCCGACGTGACCGCGCTCGTCGAGACCTGCCTGCTCGCCGACCTCGCCGACGCGTACCCGCGGGTGCTTGCCGCTCTCGACACGCGGGCCGCGCTCGACGCGGACGTCAACCACCTGATGGCGGCGATCCCGGCGCTGGCCCGCACCCTGCGCTACGGCGACGTGCGACGCACGGACGTGGCCGGGCTCGCCACCGTGACAGCGAGCCTGCTGGGCCGGGTCTGCGCCGGGCTGCCCTCGGCGGTCGGTTCGCTGTCGGACGAGGCGGCGGCGATGCTGCGCGACCGGATCGACGGCGTGCACTCGGCGGTCGGCCTGCTCGACGACGCCGGCCTGCGTGAGCGCTGGGTGTCCACGCTGGAGTCGCTGGCCGGGCGAGCCGATCTGCACGGGCTGATCGCGGGGCGGCTGACCCGGCTGCTGCTCGACGCGGGCCGGCTCGACGGCGCCGAGGTGCGCCGCCGGCTGCGGCTGCCGCTGACCGTCGGCACGCCACCGGCGCACGCGGCGGCCTGGGTCGAGGGCTTCCTCTCCGGCGGCGGGCTGCTGCTGGTCCACGACGACGCGCTGCTGGCGCTGCTCGACGACTGGCTCGCCGACATCCCGGCGGACGCCTTCGACGACGTGCTGCCGCTGCTGCGCCGCACGTTCGGCGCGTTCGAGGCCGGCGAGCGGCGGGCGATCGGCGAGCGGGTGGCCGGTCCGCGCGCCGGCGACCCGGAGGCTGCCGCGGGCGGGCTCGGCTTCGACCCGTCCCGGGCGGATCTGGTGCTGCCCACGCTGAGCGCCCTGCTGGGCCGCGAGATCACCGCCGGGGAGGCGCGATGAGCCGGGACGACGTGGACGAGGCAGCGCGGGAGAGGCTGCGGCGGTGGCGGATGGTGCTCGGCGCGCCGGCCGAGCAGTCGCTGGGCAAGGCCGAGGGCCGCGACGGCGCGATGGACTCGGCGCTGGCGGCGCTCTACGACGCGGGCGGCGCGGGTGACGGCGAGAGCAGCGGCCGGCGGTCCGCGGGACTGGGCGGCTCGGCGCCGAAGGTGGCGCGCTGGCTCGGCGACATCCGCGAGTACTTCCCGAGCACGGTCGTGCAGATCATGCAGCAGGACGCGATCGAGCGGCTCGACCTGACCCGGCTGCTGCTCGAGCCCGAGATGCTCGGCGCGGTCGAGCCCGACGTGCACCTGGTCGGCACGCTGCTCTCGCTCAACCGGGTCATGCCCGACCAGACCAAGGACGCGGCGCGCCAGGTGGTGCGCACGGTGGTCGAGCAGCTCGAGAAACGCATCGCCCAGAAGACGCGGGCGGCGGTGACCGGGGCGCTCAACCGGGCGGCGCGGATCAACCGGCCGCGGCACGCCGACATCGACTGGAACCGCACGATCCGGGCGAACCTCAAGCACTACCAGGCCGAGCACCGCACGGTGATTCCCGAGCGGCTGATCGGGTACGGGCGGCGGACCACCGCGGTGCAGCGCGACGTGGTGCTCTGCGTCGACCAGTCGGGGTCGATGGCGGCCTCGGTCGTGTTCTCGGGCGTGTTCGCCGCGGTGCTGGCGTCGATGCAGTCGCTGCGGACGTCGCTGGTCGTGTTCGACACCGCGGTGGTCGACCTGACCGAGCAGCTGGAGGACCCGGTCGAGGTCCTGTTCGGCACGCAGCTGGGCGGCGGCACCGACATCAACCGCGCCATCGCGTACAGCCAGCAGTTGATCACCAGGCCGCGCGACAGCATCTTCGTGCTGATCAGCGACCTGTACGAGGGCGGCGTCCGCGAGCAGATGCTGCGGCGGGTCGCGGAGATGACGGCTGCCGGGGTGCAAGTGGTGGTCCTGCTGGCGCTGTCGGACGAGGGCGCGCCGGCGTACGACCACGACAACGCGGCGGCGCTGGCGGCACTCGGAGTCCCGGCCTTCGCGTGCACACCGGACGCGTTCCCGGACCTGATGGCGGCGGCGATCGAGCGGCGCGACCTGAAGGCGTTCGTGGCGAGGTTCGCCGACGAGCGCGCGGGAGGAGGGTTGTGACGGCCTGAGGAGGTAACTAGCGTTGCGGGCATGACTGCTTACCTGGGCAACCCGCACGTGTGGCAGGAGAGCTGGGATCGGCAGCAGGAGGCGTTCCTGCCCGACCGGGAGGCCCGGTTCGCCGCGATGCTCGAGGCGGTCGCCGCGACCGCCGAGGGCCCCGCGCCGCGGGTGCTCGACCTGGCGGGCGGCACCGGGACGATCTCGCTGCGGGTGCTGGCGCGGTTCCCGGGCGCGCGGGTCACGGTGCTCGACCAGGACCCGGTGCTGATGGCGATCGCGGAGGCGTCGCTGCGGGAGCGGGCCACGGTGGTCGACGCCGACCTGAGCGATCCGGGGTGGCGGACGAAGCTGCCGGAGGAGGGCTTCGACGCGGTGCTGACCGCAACGGCCCTGCACTGGCTGCCGGCCGAGCGGGTGGCGGCGCTCTACGGCGAGGTGCGGGAGGTGCTGCGGCCGGGCGGCATCTTCGTGAACGCCGACCACATGCCGGAGGAGTCCCTGCCGACGCTGTCCGAGCGGCTGCGGGGGCATGCGCGCCAGGAGAGGGAGGCCCGGTACGCAGCGGGCGCCGCGACGTCGTGGGACCAGTGGTGGGCGCGGGCGGCCGCCGACGAGTTCCTTGGGCCGCGGGCGGTCGAGCGGGAGCGGATCTACCCACGGACCCGCCACAGCCAGGAGTGGACGCCGCCGGCGCTGTGGCACGTCGACGCGCTGCGGGTGGCCGGGTTCGCCGAGGCCGGCGTCCTGTGGCGGGGCGGCACCGACGCGGCGGTCGTCGGCGTGCGCTGAGGCGCGCCCGCCGGAGGACCCGCACGCCGAGCGCCCTGCAGACCGCGCGCCAGCCCGCACCGGCCAGCCATTCGACCCCAACTCACGGCCCACCCAAGTGGCCGGCCTGCATGACAGCGCGCCAAGACGCCCGTCTGCAGGACCCGCGCTGAGGCGCCCGCCGGGGAGACCGGGCACTGAGGCGCCCGGAGCTGCTCTCGATCGGGCGCACCTGCGGAAAATGAGGTGCCATTCACGCATCGACGGACGATCATCGTTGCATGCGTGCTCCCCACCAGTCCGTCGACCGGCTCGGCAGCCGGCTCGTCGAGCACGCGCCCGGGCCGGCGCTGCCGCTGGCCGGCGCGGTGGACGACGGGGACCGGCTGGTCGACGTGGTGGACCTGCTGGCGCTCGACGGGTTCGTGACGGGGCGGGAGCCGTACGGTCGCAGCAAGTACCTGGAGAACGTGCGGGCCGACGCGACGCTGACGGTCGACGGGGCGCGTCTGGTGCGCGACGCGATCGACGAGGACGGGCACGGCTGGCTCGCGGTGGGCGACGGCTGGACGCTGCACGTCAACCGGTGGAAGCAGAGCCGGCGCGCCCGGGTGACGGTAACGGCGGTCAGCCAGGAGCTGGCGGACTCCATCCTGGACGCGGCGACGCGGGACGCTGTCGAGCAGCCGAAGCCGGCGCCGGAGAACGTACCCATCGGGTTCTGGCACTTCGGTCAGCACGGGCCGCGCCGGGCCGCTCGGGAGATCGACGCGGCGCCGTGGGCCGCGATCCGGCGCAACTACGCCGGTCCGGTGGCGGCGACGCTGGAGCGGCTGATGGCGCTGGACGGCACGACGATCAGCGGGCGGCTCCTGCTGCTGCACGGCGAGCCGGGCACGGGCAAGACGACCGCGCTGCGGGCGCTGGCGCAGCAGTGGCGTTCGTGGTGCCAGGTCGACTGCGTGCTGGATCCGGAGCGGCTGTTCAACGACCCGGCGTACCTGATGAGCGTGGCGCTGGGCAGCGACGACGAGGACGAGCCGCGCTGGCGGATGCTCATGCTCGAGGACTGCGACGAGCTGATCAACGGGGAGGCCAAGGCGAGCGCGGGGCAGTCGCTGTCGCGGCTGCTCAACCTCACCGACGGCCTGCTCGGCCAGGGGCGCAACGCGCTCATCGCGATCACCACGAACGAGGACCTCGCGTCGCTGCACCCGGCGGTCGTGCGTCCGGGGCGGTGCCTCGCCAGCATCGAGGTGGGCCGGCTCCCGTACGCGGAAGCCGTCGGCTGGCTGGGCACCTCGCGCGGCGTCGGGCCGTCGGGGGCGACGCTCGCCGAGCTGTACGCGCTGAAGACGGGCGCGGAGCCGGTGACCGTACCGAAGGCTCCGCCCAGCACCGGCATGTACCTGTAGCTACTCGGGCCGGTTGCCGGCGCTCCCACCGACCCGGTAGGAGGAGCCGATCCCCGCGTACGCGAGATGGGCGAGCAGCCCGTCCGCGGCGTGTTCGAGGTTGTGGCAGTGGTCGGCCCAGATGCCCGGGTTGTCGGCGACGAACGCGACCTCGTACGTCTGCCCGTCGCCCACGTCGAGCGAGTCGAACCACCAGGGGCTGCCCATGGCCGCCACGCCGTCGCGGCTGAGCACGACGGCGTGGTGCCCGTGCAGGTGCATGGGGTGCACGTCACCGCTGCTGTTGGAGATCCGCATCCGTACGACGTCCCCGGTGGCCACCATGTACATCGGCACGTCGGGGTAGAGCCCGCCGTTGATCGACCACCAGTACCCGGGACGCCCGTCGAGGAAGCCGACCCGCCGCCCGATCCGGTAGTCGAAGTGCCGCTGCGCGCGGGCCGGGTCGAACCCGAGCGCGGCCGGGGTCCCGTACGCCAGAAGGTCCAGGGTCTCGCGCGGCTCGGCGGTCACCTCGCCGAGCGCGGCGCCTCCCCCGGCGTTGAGCTGCCCGGCGCCACCGAACGCAAGATCGACCCTGCCTCCCGCGGTGACGACGACCGCCCGGTCCGTGACGTCGGCGGGCTCGTGCACGTCGTGACCGTCGACGGCGACCACACGGTACGGCGCACCGGACACCCACACCCGGATCGGGCCGGCGTCCGTGTTGATCACGCGGATCCGGTGGGACCGGGCGGGAGACAGTGACTGCGCCCCGCGTACGCCGTTGATCGTCCGCCGTCCGTCGTAGGTGTGCACGGCGGCCACCTGATCGCCGTCAGCGGCCGGCCCGCCGGTGACCACGAGCGCGCCGAACAGACCACGCCGCACCTGCTCGTGCGCGACCTGGTGGGAGTGGTACCAGTACGTGCCCGCGTCCGGCACGACGAAGCGGTAGACGTGCTGCTCGCCCCTGCGCACCGCGTCCTGAGTGACTCCGGCGACCCCGTCCTCCGCGTTGGGCACGTCCACCCCGTGCCAGTGCAGCGTGATGCCGTCCGGCACCGACTCGTTGACCAGCGTCACCTGCACCAGCTGCCCGCGCGCGGCCCGGATCTCCGGCCCCGGCGTCCGATGGTTCAGCGTGTAGCGCCCCTGCTCGGCGCGGGCGGTCAGCGTGACACTGACGTCCGCCGCGCCGGTCCGCGGGCCGGCCAGCGACGCGACCGCCAGCCGGTGCTCGTGCGCGGCGACAGGCCCGCCGCCGAAGTCCTCGTGTCCCATCGCCGCCATGTCATAGGTGGACGGCACGAGGCTGTCCACCCAGAACCAGCCGAGCGGCCCGAGGATCGCGAGGGCCGCCGCCACGCCGACGGCGATCCGAGCCGGCTTACGCATCGCTCAGACTGCCACGGGCTCTTTGACGGGCTCGGTCTGCCGCGCCTTGCGCATCGCGACCGACGCGATACCGGCCAGCGCGAACGCGTTCATGCCGTGCAGCACGCCGAGCGCCGGCGCGAAGAAGCCGACGACAGCGAACGCGAACTGCAGCACCACCACCCCGAACGAATCACCACCGAGCCGAACCAGCTGTGGGCGGCGTGCCCCCAGTTGCCGGTGGAGTTCTCGTCGAACACGGCGCCCGACTCGGTGTCGTGCAGAACGGTGAACCAGGCAGCGGCGATCACCGCGGCCTGGACGACGACGCAGAGCGCGATGAGCATCGCGAGGACCCGATAGGTAGCGCGCATGGCTGCCCCCCTTCGATCGGCCTGTCGGGTCAGCAGACACCTGGCCGAAGGGGCGGACAATCGGATCTCCGACGCTCGCCGGGATCCGAGCCGAACGGATGAGCGCGGCACCCAAGAAAGGCTACCCAAAGAAAGGTACGCCTTACCTCAACAAATGCGTCCGCCGTCGCATGGGCGACAGCGGACGCAGACAGTTCAGCCCTTTTCGTACGTGAGGCAGTCGGCCTTCTCGCCGGACTCGCCCACCACGATCGCCGGGGCGTGACACTCGAGGTCGGTGTTGTGCACGCAGTCGGCGCGCTTACACGCTCCCACCTGCGCCAACGGCTTGCCCATGCCACCCTTGTCGCCGGTCTGGACGAAGGTGTCGCACTCTGCCGACAGCGCGCTGCCGATGGTCACCGCAAAGGCGGTGCAGCCGTCGTGGTTGTAGCCACAGCTGGTGACGGTGCAGGTCTGCACGCGGGGCATTTCCAACATCTGAGTCATGGCGTCGCCTCCATTTTTCCGCATCCCGGTCAGCTCGACCATAAACCATTTCCCGAAAATGCCGAAACCACACCACGATTTCTCTTCATTAGGTAAGGCGTCCCTAACATATCCCCTTTTCCGCCGAACTGAGCCCGTACGATTCGACCCACGACCGGCGCGCCGAGCAGCCCCTCTACGGCAGCTGCGCAGTTACGCGGGCGCCACAGCGCGCCCTGCTCAGCCGGGCCGCGAACGCCGCTGATGGTCGAGCTCGCGGGCCAATCCCGGGGACGATGCGCTCCATCGGCTGCCGTCGACCACGTACGAGTCGCAGACGCGCAGCGCCGGGCACCGGTCCGGGAAGTCGACGGTGCGTGACGGCCGGCCCGTCCACCCCGCCGGCGACCTCGACCGCGCACCGCAATGCAGGATGCAGCCAGGCTTCCTTCGGATTGGGGGTCGAGAGGCTCCGTGCGCGGGCTGAGCGGCCCCTCCTGTAACGAACGGGCCAGGCGCGGACCGGCCATGCCGGCTCGTATGCGTGCCTCCTGCACCTCCTGCAGGATGCAGCTACTCCGTTCGACTCTGCGATTCCTCAACTCTGCGTAATCCGGCAGTCGCTTTTGGTTACGCTTCGGCGAGATGGCTGGCACCGAAGATCACACCGGCTGCACAGCCTCACCCAATCCAGAGACCGCGGGTCATGGCGACCCGCAGGAGGACACTCGCATGCGCATGTCCAGAACAGGTTCGAAGGTTCGGCTGGCGACGGCCGCCGGGCTGACAACCGGAGCGGTAGGTGCCGCTCTGCTCGTCGCGCCCATGGCGGCGTTTGCCGCCACCACCGTCACCCCGCCCGTCGTCGCGGTCGGCGGGGCGGTCACCATCGTCGACGACGCCTCGGTCTTCCCGAGCGGCATCGTCAGTGGTGGTACGCCCGGCGGTACTCCGGCGCGGGTGCAGGTGCTGCTCGGCGGCACCGCCACCGGCACGGTGACCACGTGTGCCGCGACGATGCCGGTCGCCGGCACGACGAATGTGGCGGCCACGACCGTCAACTCGAGCGCCTCGAACTCGTCGGTGACTTTCACGTCGCCGGGCACCGCGACCGCCGACACCAACGGCAAGGCGAAGCGGTACATCGCCTGTGTGTACGGGCCCACCGGCACCGACACCCGGATCGGCCCGGCCACCGGTTACCCGTACTACGTCGTCGGCAGCGTCCCGGTCGTCACCCCGCCCGGTGGCGTATCGGGTGGCGGGGGCAGCATCACCGTCAACTCGGCCAGCGCCGTGTTCACCGGAGCCACCAACGTCGGTGCGCTGTTCACCACCGACCAGTGCCCGCAGACCTACGGTTCCCCGGCCGCGGGAACCGGAGCGACGGCGACCAAGCTGTCCGACAACTCGGTCTCGCTGACCGTGCCATCCGGAGTCACCGCCTCCTCCACGGCGGTGCGTACCACCTCGTACAGCCTGTGCCTGTACAACAACAACACCTCTGCCGGGACTCTGGTCACCGCCGCTTCCTACCTGGCCAGCCCGCTCACCCTGAGCCAGGGTGCCGGGTCGTACGCCGGCGGTAACGCCCTGAACATCAACTCGTCGACCGCCTTCCTGGCCGGCATCGACACGCCGGGCGTCTCGTTCTCCAACGTCGCGTGCCCGGCGAAGTACAACGCACCGGATGCGTCGCCCGACAACCTCGTGTTCGTCAACTCCAACAACGTGCGCAAGGTGGGCACGACCAACACCCGGCTCGCGGTGACCGTCCCGCAGCTGCTGGCGAGCGCGCCGGCCAGCGCCGCCACCTGGTACGTGTGCGTCTACAACGGCACGGCCAACGCCTCGTCGGACCTGATCGGTTCCTCCGCCTACGGTGTCACCACCGTGCAGACCGCCACCGCGATCTCCCCGAGGGCCGGTTCTGCCCTCGGCGGCGCCCGCATCGTGGTCGCCGGTACCGCGTTCCCGACCACTCAGGGTGCCATCTCGGCGACGCTGGGCGGCACCCCGCTGCTCGACATCAAGCCGCTGACCTCGACCGCGTTCGAGGCGACCACCCCGGCGCACACCCCGGCGAACAACGTCGCCCTGGTCGTGACCACTGCCGCGGGCTCCACCACGCTGCCCAGCGCGTACTCGTTCACCGCCGCGCTCAACGTCACCCCGAACACCGCGCCGAACACCCGTACGATCGACGTGATCGTCAACGGCATCGGGTTCCAGAGCGCCAGCTTCAACCAGGGTGGCGCGGTCACCGGTTCGCACTTCTACCTCGTCGACGGCGTGTACTCCGGCAACGAGGGAACAGCGTCCAGCGGCACCCGGGCCAACGCCCCCGTCGCTGACTGCAGCAACGTGCTCGTCATGACCGACACCGAGGCCCTGTGCACCCTGGACCTGCGCCAGCGGCTCAACGCCGCCGGCACCACGGCGCTGGCCCCGGCCGCGCCGGGCACCGGCATCGCCGCCGCCAACGGCCTGGCCACCGCGACCAGCACCACCGTCGCTGCCGTGCAGGGCAGCCGGATCCTGCGGGCCGCCGCCACCGCGTTCACCAACGACATGATCGGTCTGGTGCTGTTCGAGCAGGTGCCGGACAAGCTGCCGGTCGGCACGACGATCACCGGCGTGCTCAGCCCGACGCTCGCGGTCATCTCCGCGAACGCGGTCGGCAGCGGCAACCTCACGGCCGCGCTGCTCCCGCCGGCGGCCAAGCAGGTCACGATCACCAGCACGAACGGCAGTGCGAACATCACCGGCCCGGCCGGCACGTTCGCCTCCACCGACGACGACGCCTTCATCGTCGGTCCGGGTATCGCACCCGGCGCCACGATCGACTCCTACACCAGCCCGACCGCGGTGACCCTGTCGGGTAACGCGACCACCGGTAACGGTGCGGGCACCGGTACCGCGTTCATCATCCCGGCTTCGGCGAAGGTGCCGGTCCCCGAGGGCGCGTACAACATGACGTTCGTGTCCAACGGTGCGCTGAACGCGGTCAGCAGCGACCCGAACTACGTGCAGTCGCAGGTCTCGTCCGGCTCGACGTTCACCGTGTCGGCGTTCTGATCACCGGACCACCCGGAACCCTGTCGTTCCGGAGTACCGAGAAGTTACCGCGGCCCGGAGCATCCCTGCTCCGGGCCGCGGCCTGTCCGGCGCCGTTCTGCCGGTCCGGGCCGAGGCGCCGACCAGCGGACTCCCAGGCTCAGCCGAGCTTGCTCCACTGCTTGTTGACGGTCTCGACAGTGTCGTGCCGCGACGGCTTGCCGTGCACGTCGGCGGTAAGCACTACGACACTGCGCTGGGCGGCGGTGCGCCAGCACACCAGCAGGTTCTTCCGCACCGCCGGCTTCTCCTCGTTGGCGAACTTGAACCGCTGGGAACAGCTCACCGGCCCGACCGGGATGACGTCGCCGGCGACCGAAGCCAGTTCCCGCTGACCGGTGAGGTCCCCGCGGGCGGTGACGATCCGCATGGTGGTACCCGACTTCGCCGACCCGACAACGGTGACCTTGGCGTTGGCGGCGGCTTCTGACATAGCCGACGGAACATTTTTCGGCTCGACCGGGTGCATCAATTTCGCCCCGTGCTTTGCAGCCAGACTGCGGGCGGCTGCGACGCGCTCTTTTGCGCTCTTCGGCAGCGGCGGATCGCTGACCTTCGGGACGACCGAGCCGGCCGGGGCTGGTTCGCGGGTGCCCTCAGCCGAGGGCTTGCGGGTGGCCGTGGGGCCGCTCGTGGCGGGCCCGGCTGGTGACGGGGCGATGTTCGAGCCGGCGCTGGAGACGTCGGCGGAGCCGCCGTGCCCGCCGAGCGCGTTGCTCACGGCGTACGCCCCAACGCCCAGCACCGCGGTGACGGCGACCACACCGACTGCGGTTCGGGCGCGGCGCCGCCCGCCGGAGGTGTCCTCCTGCCGAGCCGGACGGGTGGCGCCGGCCTGCCCCGTTGGGCCTGAATCGGATACACCGTCGGACATGCTGACTCCTTCGCGAAATCTGCGGGTTTCGGTTCCCCATCGTGGCAAAGCAGTTGTCCGGCAGGCCGTGAACCAGGAAACTCTCAGCTCCCGAGTACCCCCTTCTCGAGACTGCCGGTCCGGGTCGACGCGTTCGTTCATGCCGCCGCACCGACGGTTCTGACGTCATTGGTCCCTCGTTCCGTGACGATGTCGCCTGCGCCCGAGTGACCCGCCAGGAGAAAGCATCGGAATCCGCATTACGCACACTCCGGGCGTACCGCGACGCTAGCCTTCTGACGACATCTGTTCCGTGCACGGCCGGAACATGACCAGCGGAGGACCTGCGATGCGTACGTCTCGCCGGAGGCTCGGCCGAGCCGGCTCGATCACTACCGCCCTCTCGTCTCTCCTGCTCGCGGGGACGGCCATGCCGGCCGGCGCCGCGCCCCTGGTCATGACACTCAGCAGCGCCGGCGGGCCCAGCGGAGGCGGAAACTCGATCTCGGCGACGGTCAGTGGAGCCAACGCCAGTCCATTTCCAGCAGGCAGCACCCCAACCGTCCAGTTCCAGTACGTCGGCACGGGTGCGACAAGCTGCGGCCCGATGGCCAAGGCCAATGCCCCGATCGCCGCGACGGGCACGACAACCACAGCCGGTGTGCTGACCGTCAATCCCGATGATGTCAAGTGGATCGCGGCAAACAAGATTGCTTTCCGGGTGCCGAACTCGCCCTATCCGGCGGAAGTCGCGAGCAAGCCGAGCGAGGTCAACCCGAACGGACTGGTGCTCGCCGGAACACAAACCACCGCTCGGTGGAATGTCTGTGTCTACGACAACCCGTCCACGACGAGCAGCACTCTGCTGGCTACTGCTGCCTATACGCTCGCCGTCCGACCCAAAATCACCGCGATTATTCCGGCCAGCAGTCCGGCCTCGGGTGGCCAGCTGATCACGGTTACCGGCACGGGTTTCGGAGCCGGCACCACAGCGTCGATCGGCGGCGCCGCTCTCACTGGCGTCAAAGTCGCGCCGAATGGCGCCAGTTTCACCGGGATCACACCGTCCCGTACGGCGGCCTCCAACCTGACCATGACCGTCAACACCCCGGGCGGTCCGGTCCTGAGTTCCGATCCGGACAACAATGGTCGCGAGCAGGACGACGTCGACGCGACGCCCGACGAGCCGATCTACTTCACCTATCGCAACGGCGTCACGGTCTCCCCGAACACCGCCACCGCGGGTTCGAAGGTCGATGTGTCGATCAAGGGCGTCGGTTTCCAGTCGCTGACGTTCAAGGAAACAGCCGCCTCGACCGATGCCACGGCCCACGTCTTCCTCGTCAAGGACGCGTACAACCAGCTCACCAACCGGGGCGTCCAGGAGTGCAAGAGGGTCATGGTCGTCAGCAACACGGAGCTGATCTGCACCTTCGACCTCCTGGGTGCGCGGCTCAACCCGGACGGCACACCGGCCGACGGGCCGGTAGCGGAGGGCACGTACACGGTGACCGTGGTGGCCAACGGCGCCACCGACGCCGGCGATCTCGCCGCTCCGACGGTTCTCAGTAGCGGCGCTACCTTCACGGTCGGCCCCTTCTGATTCAACGTCGCCGTAGCGGGGGTCTTGCTTTGGCTGCCCTGCGTCCCTGTTGGTGCGATGCGGCAGCGGCAAACCCCGTACCCGCGGCCAAGCTGTTCTGCCGGCCGGGACCCGCAACGCAGCTGCACCGCTGAGAAGTCTGGCGGAAGCCGGACCACGGCCGATTCCTCTCCCTGACCACCAAGGGGAGGACGACCATGAAGAAGCACCTGCGCCGCTATGCGGTGGGCGCGCTTGCGATCGGTGCGGTTGCCGGAGGGGCTGCGATCGCCCTGCCCGCCAACGTCACGGCCGCGACGGAGTGGCAGCCGGCCACCTACAACCTCGCCGAGAGTGCCGACCAGCTGCTGCCGGCCACGGTTTCGGCAAAAGCTCCCGTACGGGTGGTCACCACCAGCCTCGACGCCGACGGCAAGCCGGTCATCAAGGTCACCACGGCTACGACCAAGGCGAAGGCCGCCTCCGCCGTCAAGGCGGGGCAGACGGCGGACAACGCGGTCGGTGTGGAGATCGACGCGATCGCCACGGCGACAGAGGTGCCGGCCGGAACCGACGCCTACCGCAGTCAGCAGTGGGACTTCAGCAAGATCAGCGTCAGCGCGGCATGGCCGAAGTCGACCGGCGCGGGCGTCGTCGTGGCTGTTCTGGACACCGGGGTTGACGCCAAGCACCCGGACCTGGCCGCCAACCTGGTCAGCGGGTACGACGCCGTCGCCGACACCGCGGGGGTCGCCACCGACGGGAACGGGCACGGTACGCACGTGGCCGGCACCATCGCGGCGGCCACGGGGAACGGCGTGGGGGTCAGCGGCATCGCGCCGGACACGAAGATCATGCCGGTGCGGGTGCTGGGGGCCGACGGGTCGGGCTACATGTCCGACACCGCCGAGGGGATCATCTGGGCGGCCGACCACGGCGCGAACGTCATCAACATGTCGCTGGGGTCCGGTTCCAAGGTCACGGCGGTCTCCAACGCCATCTCGTACGCGCGCAGCAAGGGTGTCGTGGTGGTTGCGGCGGCCGGCAACGAGCGCGCCCAGGGCAGCCCGACCAGCTACCCGGCCGCGGACGCCGGCGTGATCGGGGTGGCCGCCACCGACTCGTCGGACAAGGTTGCCGGCTACTCGAACGCGGGCAGCTACGTCGACGTGGCCGCCCCGGGGTCGGGCATCCTCAGCACCTACCCGACGGCCCTGGGCGGCAAGACCGGCTACGCCACGATGAGCGGCACCTCGATGGCGTCGCCGCACGTGGCTGCGGTCGCCGCGCTGCTCAAGGCGTACAACCGGAACCTCACCCCGGACCAGGTGGAGTCGGCCCTGGAAAGCTCGGCCGTCGACCTGGGCACGGCCGGCCGCGACAACGACTTCGGGTACGGCCGCATCGACGCCGTCGCCGCGCTGGGCGCCGTGCAGACGGGCAGCCCGTCCCCGGCGGCGAGCAAGACCACGAGCGCCGTGCCGTCACCGAGCGCGAGCACGACGACCAGCCCCACTGCGAGCCCGGCGCCCAGCAGGACCACCACGAGCCCGACCCCGACGCCCAGCAAGACCACCACGAGCCCGACCCCGACGCCCAGCAAGACCACGATCAGCCCCACGCCCACCCCGATCCCTACGAGGACCACGGCGGCACCCAAGGTCACCCCGACGGTCACGGTCACCGCGTCGTCGACCTCGATCGTCAGCGGCAGCGCGGCGCTGATCAGCTACACGGTCACCGCGGGTAACGCTCCGTGGGCGAACAAGCCCGTGCAGGTCGGTCTGAACGCCACCGGCTCGTCGAAGATCTCCTACACCGGCGCCACCACCGACGCGTACGGAAGGGTCGCCTTCTCGGTGACGGCGACCGGCAACTTCCAGATCCGCCTGGTCGTGCCGGCGACGACGACCTCCGACGCCGTGACGTCGACGGTCACCTCGGTCACGGTCCGGCCGGCGGCCACCGCCCGCAAGACGACGGCCAAGCCGAGCAGCCTCAAGGTCAAGAAGATCCGCTGATCCGTACGGGCGGAGGGAGCGGCTACGGGCTTCGGCTCAGCCGCTCCCACTCCCGTTCGAGCGCCGCCACGCTCTCCCCCGCCGACGGCCGCCCCTTGGCCGCGACGGCGACGGTCACCACGCTGCGCGACGGCGACGTGCGCCAGCAGACGAGCATCGAGGGCACCGCCTTCGGGGGCTGGCCGGGGGCGCTACGGAGCGTCTTGGTGCAGCGGGCCCGGCCCATCACCCATCCGTCGTCGCCGACGACCGCGAGCTCGGGCTGGCCGGTGAGGTCGAACCGCGCCGACGTCACCCGGATCGTCGCCTGCCGGGTGGTCTCGCTGTGCCGCTTGACCAGCGCCGCGGCCACGACGCCCGGTGAGGCGGATGCCGACGTGGAGGGGGACGGCGAGGGCGTCGGTGTCGGGCTGGTCTCCTGCCGGGCGGCCGATCGCAGCAACCGTCCGGGCACGGGCGTGACGGCCCGTGACCGCGCGCCGGACACGGAGGGCGACGGCGACAGCAGGGCGGGCGGCCCCAGGGCGTACGGCTCCCGGGTCGAGGTGGTCCGCGCGAGGTCGACGAGCTGGGACTGCGCCACGAACGCCCCCGCGCCGGCGATCGCGGCCAAGCCGGCCAGGCCCACCCCGAGCTGCTTGCGGCGCTGGTTGCGGCGCTCCCGCATCACCGAGCGGTAGACCCCGTTCTCCTCGGACACGCCACCATGCTGCCACTCAAGGCGGACAAACATCATGAAAACGGCTTCAACTCATCCGCACCCGATCGCTCCTCGTCCGGGCACCCGACGGTTCCGAACTGCCAGACCGTAAGCCAACGGGGAGGCAGGTCAGCATGAAGAAGGTCTACGCAGGGCTCACGGTCGTGGCGGCCGGTGTGATCGCCGTCGTCGTACCCGACGCCCAGCCGGCGTGGCAGCCGGTCACGCGCGGTCTGACCGCGGCACCGGAACGCGTGCTCCCCGCCGTGATCTCCAAGACCCGTCCCGTACGCGTCGTCAGCACCGCGATCGACGCCACCGGCCGCCCCGTCGTGTCCGTCGGCACCGCCACCGGCCGGGACGCCGCCACCGCGCTGGTCGCCCGGGGGCAGCGCGCGCCCGGCGCCGTCAGCGTGGAGGTCGACGCGCGCGTGACCGTGGCCGCGGCCGACCCGCTGCTGCCCGCGCAGTGGGACCTGGCCCGCATCCGCGTGGACGGGGCGTGGACGCGCTCGACCGGCGCCGGCGTCACGGTCGCGGTCGTCGACAGCGGCGTGGACGCGGCCCACTCCGACCTCGCCGGGCAGGTACTGCCGGGCGCCGACTTCATCACCGGCACCGAGGGCACCGCCGTCGACCCGCACGGGCACGGCACCCACGTGGCCGGCACCATCGCCGCGCTCACCGCCAACGGCACGGGCGTCGCCGGGGTGGCGCCGAACGCCCGCATCCTGCCGGTGCGGGTGCTGGGCGCCGACGGCTCCGGCTACATGTCGGACGTGGCCAACGGCATCGCGTACGCCGCCGACCACGGCGCCGACGTGATCAACATGTCGATCAGCTCGACCACGCAGGTCGCGGCGGTGAGCAACGCCGTCGCGTACGCCCGCAGCAAGGGTGTCGTGGTGGTCGCCGCCGCCGGGAACGCGCGCGCCCAGGGCAGCCCGGTCAGCTACCCGGCCGCCGACCCCGGGGTCGTCGCGGTCGCCGCCACCACCTCGGCCGACACCGTGGCCGGCTTCTCGACCCGCGGCGGGTACGTCGACCTGTCCGCGCCGGGCACCGACATCCTCAGCACCTACCCGGGCGAGCGCTACGTCCGGATGAACGGCACCTCGATGGCCGCCCCGCACGTCGCCGCCGTGGCCGCGCTGCTCAAGGGCGCCGACCGCGCGCTCACGCCCGACCAGGTCGAGCAGGCGCTCACCTCGTCGGCCGTCGACCTGGGCGCCCCGGGCCGCGACGACGACTTCGGCGCGGGCCGTCTCGACGCCGCCGCCGCGCTGGCCACCGTCCCGCAGCCCGCCCCGCCCGCTCCCGCTCCGACCACCCCGGCACCCACCACCCCGGCGCCCATCACGCCGTCCGCCACCACGCCTGCCCCGTCCGCCACCACGCCGTCCCCGTCCGACAGCCCCGTCCCGTCCGACAGCCCGACCCCGTCCAACGGCCCGGTCCCCTCGGACAGCCCGACCCCGTCCAACGGCCCGGTCCCCTCGGACAGCCCGGCCGCCCCGGCGCCGGCCACGCCCGTCACCCCGACGCCGACCGTCTCCGCATCCCCGACCCGGCCCACGCCCGCGCCGGCTCCCGCCGAGCTGATCGTCCGCCTGGTCCGCCCCGGCGCCGGCAAGCTCACCGTCGTCGTTCTGGGCGTGGAGGGCGTACCGGTCGAGGTGCAGCAGTGGAACGGCCTGGAGTGGCAGACCGTCCGCACCTACCCCGCCACCAGGATCGCCCGCTTCACCGATCTGACCCCCGGGCTGGAGCACCGGGTGGTGGTGGCCGGCACCACAAGCGACGCGATCCGGCTCTGAGTGCTGTCGGATGAAATGATCATGCGGTTTACTCAACAGCCATGGGCATCATTTCCCGAGGGTTCGGCGGCCGGCGGCGTGAGTCGGTGCCCGGCCTGCCGCCCGGCCAGTATCTGACACACGACTTCCCGGTGCTCTCCGCCGGGCCGACCCCGCGCATCCCGCTCGATCGCTGGCGCTTCACCATCACCACGGAGACCGGCGAGAAGACGAGCTGGAACTGGACCGAGTTCCAGGCGCTGCCGGCCGAGGACGTCACGGTCGACATCCACTGCGTCACGAAGTGGTCCAAGCTGGGCACGACGTGGCGCGGCGTCTCGCTGGACACCCTGATGGAGAACGTGGAGTCGGCCGCCGACTACACGATGGTGCACAGCTTCGGCGGCTACACCACCAACGTGCCGATGGAGGACCTGCTCGACGGCAAGGCGTGGGTGGCGTACAAGTTCGACGGGGAGGATCTCGAGCCGGAGCACGGCGGACCGGCCCGTCTGCTGATCCCGCACCTGTATTTCTGGAAATCGGCGAAGTGGGTCAACGGCCTGCAGCTGTTGCCCGAGGACGAGCCCGGCTTCTGGGAGGCCGCCGGCTACCACATGTACGGAGACCCATGGCTCGAGCAGCGGTACCAGGGAGACTGACCTGGCGGGCGGCGACGCTCGCCGAGGCGCGGCAGGAGACGCCGTCGGCGCGGACGCTCGTGCTCGACGTTCCGGACTGGCCGGGGCACCTGCCCGGCCAGCACGTCGACGTGCGGCTGACCGCGGAGGACGGCTACCGGGCGCAGCGCAGCTATTCGATCGCCTCGGCCTGGCACGAGGACGACCCGCGCCGGGTGGAGCTGACCGTCCAGCGGCTCGACGACGGCGAGGTGTCGCCCTATCTGACCGACGTGGTCCAGGTGGGCGAGCAGATCGAGCTGCGCGGGCCGGTCGGTGGCTGGTTCGTGTGGCGTGAGAAGCAGCCCGCGCCGGTGCTGCTGATCGCCGGCGGCTCCGGGCTGGTGCCGCTGATGGCGATGGTCCGCGCCCGGGCGGTGGCGGGCGCCCGGCAGCCGTTCCGGCTGATCTACTCGGTGCGTACGCCGGAAGACGTTCTGTACGCCGGGGAGCTGCGCAGGCGCGTACGCGACGACGCGGGCCTCGACGTGCACTACGTCTACACCCGCAAGACGCCCGACGGCTGGCCGGCACCGCCGCAGAGGATCGACGTGGCGACGCTCAACACGTACGGTTGGCCGCCGGACTTCGCGCCGGACTGCTACGTCTGCGGTCCCACGACGTTCGTCGAGACCGCCGCGGACATCCTCGTCGCGCTCGGCCACGACCCGCGCCGGATCCGCACCGAACGCTTCGGGGGTACGTCGTGACCGAGAAGCTCGACGGCAACGCCATCGCGGGCGACCTGCGCGAGATCTTCGCGGTCGACGTGACCGCGGCCCGGTTCCTGTGCGCGGGCTGCAGCCACGCGGACGCGGTGGCCACGCTGCTGGTGTGGACGCAGTCGCCGGGGCTGGTGGCGCGCTGCCCCAACTGCGAGGACGTGGTGATCCGGGTGGTGCGGGCGCCGGACCGGGTCTACCTCGACCTGCGGGGCAGCGTACGCCTCGAAGTGCCGCTCGAGGACGGCTGACCTTGTCCGCCGCCGGCGCGCTCGACGAGGACCGGGAGGCCCCCGGGCCACCGGACGATCCGCTGCTGGCCGAGCTCGCCCGCGCCACCACCGAGGCCGGCCCGGATTTCGTCGCGACCATCCGGGCCGGGCAGGACGACCTCATCCGTACGCCTCCCGGAAGTGTGCTGGTCATCCAGGGCGGCCCGGGCACCGGCAAGACCGACACCGCGCTGCGCCGGGTCGCGCGGCTGCTGGCCGGGCCCGGCTGCGAGCTGACCCCGGGCGAGGTGCTCGTGGTCGGCCCGTCCGCCGCGTTCGCCCGGCACACCCGTGCGCTGCTCGACGCGTGGGGCCACGAGGGCGTCACGCACACCGGCGTCGACGACCTGCTGCCCAAGGCCGCCACCGGCCGGCCCGAGGCGCCGCACGTCACCCGGCTCAAGGGCGAGGCCCGGATGGCGGGGCTGCTCGAGCGGGCGATCGGCAAGCGCCGCGAGCGGCAGAGCGTGCTGCCGGCGGTGGTCACCGTACGCGGGCGGCCGGTGCGCCTCGATCCCGCCACGGTCCGGCGGGTGATCACCACGGCCGAGGCGAGCGAGGCCACCCCCGGCGACCGTCGGCGGCTGCTGCGCGCGGCGCTGGTGGCCGGCACGCAGGACCCGCGGCTGATCCTGGACGCCGCCGACCTGCTCGCCGACCGGCTGTGGCCCGAGTTCGACGCGGCCACGTTCCTGACCGAGCTGTTCGGCTCGCGGGCGCTGCTGGCCGAGGCGGCGGGCGGCGAGTTCACCGACCGCGAGATCGGCGCGCTCTATCGGGCCGCCGACGCCGACCCGCCGTTCAGCGACGCCGACCTGCCGCTGCTCGACGAGGCCGCGCACCTGGCGGGCGAGGAGCCGCAGACGTACGGCCATGTGGTCGTCGACGAGGCGCAGGACTACTCCCCCATGCAGCTGCGCGCGATCTCGCGCCGCTCGGCGAACGGCTCGCTGACCGTGGTCGGCGACATGGCGCAGTCCACCGGCCCGTGGGCGCGCGACGACTGGCACGACGTGCTCGCGCACCTGCCGTCGCGGCTGCCGCACGAGCACCGCGAGCTGCGCTTCGGCTACCGCGTGCCGCGGCAGATCTTCGAGCTGGCCGCCGAGCTGCTGCCGACCGCCGCGCCCAGCGTGCAGCCGCCGACGACCGTACGGGACGGCCCGTCCGACCCCGTGATCGCGCCCGTCGGTCCCGCCGACCGCGCCGCCGTCGTGGTCGCCGCGGCCGCCGGCCATGCCGCCGAGGGTCGTTCGGTGGCCATCGTCAGCCCCGCCGCCTGCCACGACGAGATCGCCGCGCTGCTGCGAGCCGAGGACCTTCCCTGGCGTACGTCCCTCGACGACCAGCCCGGCCACGCGATCACCTTGCTGACCCCCCACGAGGCCAAGGGCCTGGAGTTCGACGCCGCCGTCGTGGTCGAGCCCGGCCTCATCGTCGACGAAGACCCCCGCGGCCACCGGCTGCTTTACATCGCCCTGACCCGCGCCACCGCTCACCTGCACCTCGTCGGCGCCCTCGAGGACCTGCCCGCCGCAGCCTCCCCCGCGGCTCCGGCACAGCCGTCCCCGGCCGCAACCTCCCCCGACGCGGCTCCGGCACAGCCGTCCCCCGCCCCGACTTCCCAGACGTCCCCAGCCTTCGCCGCCGTCTCCCCCGCCCCGGCCTCACAGACATCCCCGATCCCGGCGGCCACCTCCCCCGCCCCGGCCTCACAGACGTCGCCGATCCCGGCCGCCGTCTCTCCCGCCGCGGCCTCACAGACGTCCCCGGCTCCAGCCGCCGTCGCCGCAGCCTCCCCTGCCGCGGCGCCCGCCGAACCCGAGTCGCCGTCGCCGTCGCCCGAGGTGCCCCTCGACCCGGCCGTACGGGAGCAGATCGACGCGGTCGCCCACGCCCTGGCCGAGACCATGCTCGTACTGACCCCCGACCTCTGGCCCGCCGCGCTGGACCGGCTGATAGAGCTGATCAGCCCGGACAGCTGACAGTCCAGGTACTCAGCCCGACAACTCCCAGACCGACATATCGGCCCAGCCCGGGCCCCTCAGCCCCGACACCGGCTCAACCCGGACATCGTCAGCCGGGCACACCACCAACCTGCCCTCCTCAGCGTCGACCCCCTCAACGCGGACACCTCCAACCCGACATCGAGCCGGCTCGGACGTCCTCGGCCCAGCACCCCGAGCCGGATCCTCGGCGCGCGAAGTCAAGTCTCAGCCGCGGAAGCCGCTCCTCAACCGCTGCGCCAGCGAGACCGGCGCGGGTGGTCGGCTTCCGGCGGGTCGAGCGCGCGACGGCACCGACCGGCCCACCGGGCGGTCGTAGTCGGCGGTCGCGATCGCCTCGACGATCTGGCCGTCGCCGAAGTTCTCCGACTCGGCGATCGAGGGCACGAACCCGACCAGGATGCCGTTGCGCATGATCTGCGCCTCGAGGCCCGCCGTGCCGTCGTTGTCCCAGATGGCTTCCCGGCCGTCGGGCAGCACGACGCGGATGCCGTACTGCGTGATGCCGGCCTGCGGCAGTTTCACATGGGCGAAGACATTGCGCGCCCGCAGGGTTTCGACGATCCGACGTGCCCGTTCCTCTTCCATGCGCAGAATTTAGTACCGCGCCCTGAGGGCATCCTGAGGATCGCCTGTGGTGCTCGTGTGAATGCCGACCCGTCGGCACATCGATGAACGTTACTCCCCAGTAATGGGAATGTCACCGTGTTTCTTTTCTCGCGACCCCGGCTTAGCGTGCGTTCACCGGAGCGCTCCGGCTTCCTCTCCCTTCACGGACCGGAGGCCACCGGCATGGGCAGGCGTCTCACCCTCCTCGGCTGTCTTGTCACCTCGACCCTGATCTCGCTCGGCACGGCCGCGCCCGCCATCGCGGCGCCCGACCCCGCCACCACCGACTACGTCGCGCTCGGCGACTCCTATTCCTCGGGAGTCGGCGCGCCCGGCCAGAGCCTGTTCTGCCTGCGCAGCCCTCAGGGCTATCCGGGCCAGTGGGCGGCACGCAACAAGCCCAAGTCGTTCACCGACCTCAGTTGCGGCGGCGCCGAGACCGGCGACGTGCGCAACCTGCAGGTCCCGTTCCTGTCCCGGGGCGCCGACCTGATCAGCATCACGATCGGCGGCAACGACGCCGGCTTCGCCTCCACGGTGCTGGGCTGCCAGGTCGGCACCGACGCGGCCTGCGCCCAGACGGTCGCCGACGCCCGCGCCGACATCACGACCACGCTGCCCGCCGCGCTCGACGCCACGTACGCGGCCATCAAACGAAAGGCGCCCAACGCGAAGGTCGTCGTGCTCGGCTATCCGCGGTTGTTCGACACCTCGTCGGCCTCCTGCGGCCTCACCGGCATGAGCCTGGCCAAGCGCCGCACCCTCAACGAGGGCGCCGACGTGCTCAACGACGTGATCGCCGCCCGGGCCTCCGCCGCCGGTTTCGTCTTCTCCGACGTACGGGACGAGTTCGCCGGCCACGGCATCTGCTCGTCCAGCCCGTACCTGAACGGCCTGACCGTCACGCCGCCGCAGAACTCCTTCCACCCCAACCTCAACGGCTACACCAACGGCTACCTGCCCGCCCTGGTCAGCGCCCTGTAGCCCGGCCGGGTGGCGCTCGAACCCCTCGGTCGAGCGCCACCCGATCGCACCCGTCCGGGACCGCCCGATCGAGGCCCGAACCGGGATCGTCCTACGGCATGGCCCGCGTCTTCGCCCTCCTGCTGCTGATCGACCTCGCGCTGGTGATCCTCGCCCTGGTCGACTGCCTCCGCGCCGACGAGAACGCGATCCGCACCGCGCCCTGGGTCGCGTGGATGTTCGCCATCCTGCTGGTCTCCCCGTTCGGCGCGATCGCGTGGTTCGTCCGGGGCCGCCCGGTCACCGAGGTCCCGCTGCGCCCGCGGCCGGTCTTCGTGGCCCCCGACGACAATCCCGAGTTCCTCGAGAGCTTGGCCGCCACGATCCGCCGCGAGCACGACGACGACTGACCAAAAATGCCGCCGCGGACAACCGCGTACAGCTACCACGCACGACCGTGTACCGAGAGCGGACGGCCGATCATCCGCTCGGCGCACAACCGCGAACAGCCCGGCGAGCACCGGCCCGGTGGCGGCGTCGGGCGTGGGCGGCGGCGTGCTGGTGCCGGTCGACCGTGCACAATCGCGTAACCGGTCTTCGCGCCCAGGCGAGCCTCACCGTGGCGGCGCACCACTGGGCAGCCAACCCTGCGCACGAACACGCATGATCGCGCTCGACGCACAGCCGCGTGGGCGCCTCTGTCACCCAGTCGCGTCGCCGTGCCCTGTGGACAACCGATTCCGCCCCGCACGCTGACGGTTGGCATACATGCATCCTGTGGACAATCCGTCCGGACCGCTCTCGAAACGCGTAAGGTCCGCCCACGTCCCTTGGGTGGGCGGGGGAGGCGGTGGCTAGGCGGCGCATGGCGATTGGCGGCGTCCGGCAACGGATGACGGGCAGCCGACAGCGGACGGCAGCACGCGACGGGCAGGGGCAACGGACGATGGCGGCGTCGAGCAACGGATGACGGGCAGCAGACAGCGGACGGCAGCACACGACGGGCGGCAGGGGCAACGGACGGACGGCGGCGTCGAGCAACGGATGACGGGCAGCCGACAGCGGACGGCAACACACGACGGGCGGCAGGGGCAACGGACGGACGGCGGCGTCGAGCAACGGATGACGGGCAGCCGACAGCGGACGGCAACACACGACGGGCGGCAGGGGCAACGGACGGACGGCGGGCGGTCGAGGGCAGGCGGTTGACGCGCGGCCGGCAGAGGGACGGACGGCAGCGGCCGGCAAAGGGACGGACGGCAGCAGGCCGGCGGACAGCAGCCGACCGGCAGACGGGCTACGGACGGCAGGCGCCCGGCAGGTGGCCTGTGGACGGCAGCCAACAGCAGCGAAGGCCGGAAACCGAGCGGCCGACATCAGCGACCGGGCAACCCTGGGCGGCCGGGGACGGCGGGCGACAGGTGGGGCACCGGACGACGGGTAACGGGCGCGGAGCGACGGGCGCGGAGCGACGGGCGAGGCGCAACGGGCAGCATCGAGCCCGATGGAGACGCGGTTACGGCGGTGTTGCGGGTTAGTTAAAGACGTTAATAAACTGCCGGACGTCTATCTCTCCTGGAGGTTCGGTGAAGCGATCGATAACCGCCGCCCTAGCGGTAGCATCGACGGCCGTCACAATGCTGGCGGGTCAGCCGGCGACGGCCGGTGGCTCGAAAGCGCTCGTCACGGCCACATACTCGACCGGCGCGGCGACCGCCTGGGCTCCCCTGCCGTCGACGCGCGTCGGGGAAGGCAAGGGCAAGGCGGTCGATGCGACGGTCGTCGTGGATCCGGCGGCGACCAGGCAGCGCTACGGCGGCATCGGGTTCTCGATCGACGAGACCAGCGTCTCCAACCTGTGGAAGCTCACGCCTGCGGAACGGGACAGGGCGGTCAAGCTGCTGGTCGACCCGGTGAGCGGGGCGGGGTTCGACCGGTTCCGGCTCACGATCGGCAGCCCGGACCTCATCGAGCACCTGCCGTTCTGGTCGTACGACGAGCTTCCGCCGGGTGTCACGGAGGACTTCGACCTGAAGTACTTCTCGATCCGGCGCGACCTCGACCTGCACCTGATCGACGCCGTCAAGCTGATCCAGAAGCACAACCCGAGGGCCACGTTCTTCGCCTCGGCGTGGAGCGCGCCGGCCTGGATGAAGACCAACAACCGCTTCACGGGTGAGGTCGCGCTCAAGCCGGGCAGCACCACGGAGCACTACCAGGTGGGCAAGCTGCGTGACGACTGTATCGACGTGTTCGCGCGCTACTACGTCAAGTACGTCCAGTCGATGCGTCGACACGGCATCAACGTGGACGCGCTGACTCTGCTCAACGAGCCGGGCATGGACGTCGTCTATCCGGCCATGGACATCAGCGTCGAGCAGCAGCAGAAACTGGCCGTCGCCATCAAGCGGGAACTGCGGAAGGCACGTATCGGCACGCAGCTCTACGTGCACGACTTCAACTTCTGGGACTGGCGCGACCCGAACAGCACCACGACCAAGAACTACTACCGGATCATGAATGATCCCGCGGCGCGCCGAGCAGCCGACGCGATCGCGTTCCACCCGTACTGGGGTGACCCGTCGGTCATGCGCGACGCCTACGAACAGTACGGCAAGCCGGTGCACCTGACCGAGACCAGCGACCTCAACCCCGCGACGGTGCTCGGCTACTTCCGGCTGGACGCGAGCAGCTACACGCTGTGGGCGCAGACCACCGACCAGACCGGCGGCACGCTGCACTGGACGGACAAGCGCGACAACGACGTGGACTGGGAGGAGGTCGGCCGCACCACCAAGTGGCCCGACCGCCTGGTGAAGGTCGACACCGAGACCCGGACCTTCTCCGTACGCGATGAGCTCTACCCGCTGGGCCAGTTCGCCCGCTACCTGTCCCCTTCGGACGTACGGGTCGAGTCGAGCGCCGCGGACGCCGGCGTGAGCAACGTCGTGTACCGCGACGGCGACCGGTTCACCGCGATCCTGGCCAACGGCACCACAGCGGCCAAGAGCGTCCGCATCCGGCTGGGCGCCGAGTCGTTCGTCGTCAGCGTGCCCGCGGGCGCCTACGCGACGTACCGCTGGAAGGCGGATCCGCCGCGCCGCGACCACGCACCGGTGTTGCGCGCCGTGCCCCCGCTGACCGTCGACCAGTACGCGACGACCACGTTCCGCCTGTCGGCCACCGACCGGGACCGCGACCGGCTCGCCTACTACGCCACCGACCTGCCCGCCGGCGTGTCCCTCGACGCGTCGACCGGCGTGGTCACGCTCAACCCGGCGACGCCGGGCCTGCAGCAGCTCACGTTCTTCGTGACCGACGGCGCGTCACGCGACTCGGTGACCGTGGCGGTGAACGTCACGCCGCGGGGCGCGCCGATCGGCGTCCGGGTCGAGGCGGAGTCGTACGCGGCGCAGAACGGCTGGACCGAGGGCGGCGCGAACTTCGTCGAGAGCAACGCGGGCGCCAGCGGCGGCCGGAACGTCGGCTGGACCGCCGCCGGCAACTGGCTGAGCTACCGCGTCGACGTGGCGCGGGCGGGCACGTACGACCTGGAACTGCGCGTCGCCAACGGCACGGGCGCGGTGGCGGCGGACGCCATCTCGGTCCGCGACGCGGCCGGCGCGAAGCTGGCGACCGTGTCGGTGCCCGACACCGGCGGCTGGGCGGCCTACCGGTCGGTGCACGTGCCGGTGACACTGGCCGCGGGCGACCAGCTGGTCACGGTGTTCTGCGAGACCGGCGGCTTCAACCTGGACTATCTGACGCTCAGCTAGTCGCGGCCGGGTGCCGCTGCCACGGCGGCGGCACCCGGACGGCCGCCATGCCCGCCGCGGCGGCCGACTGCATGCCGAAGTCGGTGTCCTCGAACACCAGGCACCTCCGCGGCGCGACGTTCAGCAGCTTCGCGGCGGTCAGGAAGCACTCCGGGTCGGGCTTGCCGTTGAGGTAGTCGCCGGCGCAGACCATCACCTCGAACCGGTCGAGCAGGCCGAGCGCCGTCAGCGACGCGGTGACCGACTCGCGGCTGCTCCCGGAGACGACGGCGAACGGCACCTTCCCGTACGCGTCGTCGATGTGTTCGAGAACCTCGGGCACCGCGCCGACCGTGGGCAGCAGCTCCCGGAAGATCTGCTCGCGGCGCGCGTCGACGACGCCGACCGGCATCGCGAGGCCCTGCTGGGCGTTGAGGTCGGCGATCACCGAGGCGGGCGTGCGGCCGCCCCACGCGTAGAACAGCTCCTCGCCGAAGTCGGCGCCCCACTCCTGCAGGGCGAGCTGCCAGGCCCGGTAGTGGATCGGCATGGAGTCGGCGATCGTGCCGTCGCAGTCGAACAGGTACGCGTCGAACTCGCCCTCGGGCAGCGGCAGCATCACGAGCTCAACGATAGAGGGACGGCCCGGCTGCGTGAGCCGGGCCGTCCGCCGTGTCAGTCGAGCAGGGCGGTCACGGTGCCGGCGGCGACCGTACGGTTGCCCTCGCGCACCGCGAAGCCGGCGCCCACCTCGAGCGCGACCGGCTTGCCCAGCGTCACCACGACCCTGTCGAGCGTGTCGCCGGGCATGACCAGGTCACGGTCGCCCAGGTCCATGCCGCCGGACACGTCCGTGGTGTGGAAGAAGAACTGCGGCCGGTAGTCCGCCGCGAACGGCGTGTGCCGGCCACCCTCCTCCTTCGTCAGCGCGTACATCCGCGCCTCGAACCTCTCGTGCGGCGTCACCGAGCCCGGCACCGCCACGACCTGGCCGCGCTGCACCTGGTCGCGCTTGATGCCGCGCAGCAGGATCGCCGCGTTGTCGCCGGCCTCGGCGGACTCGAGCGACTTGCCGAACGTCTCGAGCCCGGTCGCGACCGTGGCGACGGTCGGGCCGAGGCCGACCACCTCGACCGGCTCGCCGACGCGCAGCGTGCCGCGCTCCACCTTGCCGGTGACCACGGTGCCGCGGCCGCTGATGGTGAGCACGTTCTCGATCGGCATCAGGAACGGCTCGCCGAGCTCGCGCGGCGGGACCGGCACGTAGTCGTCGACCGCGTCGAGCAGGTCCACGATGGACTGCGTCCACCGCGGGTCGCCCTCGAGCGCCTTGAGCGCGCTGACCCGTACGACCGGAACCTCGTCGCCCGGGAACCCGTACTCGCTGAGCAGGTCCCGGACCTCGAGCTCGACCAGGTCGAGCAGCTCCTCGTCGTCCACGGCGTCGCTCTTGTTGAGCGCCACCACCAGGTACGGCACGCCGACCCGCTGGGCGAGCAGCACGTGCTCGCGGGTCTGCGGCATCGAGCCGTCCTGCGCCGAGACGACCAGGATCGCCCCGTCGACCTGGGCCGCGCCCGTGATCATGTTCTTCACGTAGTCGGCGTGGCCGGGCATATCGACGTGCGCGTAGTGCCGCGACGGCGTCTCGTACTCGACGTGCGCGATGGTGATGGTGATGCCGCGGGCGGCCTCCTCCGGGGCCTTGTCGATGCCCTCGAACGCCACGTACCGGTTGGAGGCCGGGTCGCGGTCGGCGAGAACCTTCGTGATCGCGGCGGTCAGGGTCGTCTTCCCGTGGTCGACGTGCCCCATCGTGCCGATGTTGACGTGCGGCTTGGTGCGGATGAACTGGCTCTTGGCCATCGTCGTCTCAGTCCTCACTGGATGTAAGGCATTGCTGGGTTGCGCGCCCGCTTGCCGGGCGGGGCGCGCCAGAACCGCGCAGGGCTCAGCCACCCTCCCCCTACGGTTCTGCTGCTGGTGGGGAAGGGTCAGATTCGGGTATCGGCGCCGCTGAACGCGGACACGCACACGGGAGCCACCGAGCGGGGCAGCTGCAGACCGGGCGCGAACATGTGGATCACGGTAGGCCGCAACGCGGGAGCCCTCAACCGAATTCCCGCGCGCCCGCCGGGCTCACCAGCTGAACGTGCGGCCCTGGAAGGTGCTCGCCAGCATGCGGCCCTCCCGTTCGAAGCGGAACGTCATGACGACCGTGTAGCTGCGGCCGCGGCGCGGGGTGGTGGCGCCGGGGCCGCAGTCGCGGGTGGCGGCGCGGCCCTCGAAGACCAGGTCGGTGCAGGTGCGGGGCTCGCCGACGACGCGGCCGGTGGCGGCGTCGCGCAGCTGCACCTGCATGCTGCCGGAACCGCCGCCGAACCCCGTCAGCGAGCCCTGATAACGGATGTCGCGGCCGACCATGTGGCAGACCTTGGGGGCGAAGCCGAGGCGGCTGGGGAAGTCGAACCCGACGGTGCCCGCGCACTGCCACGGTCCGTACGGCCGGGCCTCGGGTTGCGGGGAGCGGGCCGGCTTGCGCCTGGCGGAGGGTTGCGCGGGCTTCGAGCGTACGGCGGAGGAAGCCGGCGCCGGAGCAGCCGCCGTGACCACCGGCCGGATCGGACGCCCGTGGCCGGAGCCCCGGGAGGCGGGGGCGGACGAGCGGCGCAGCCCCACGGGCGACGGCCCGGAGGCGGACGGCGTGGCGGGAACGGTGACCACCTCCCGGACGGCGAGGTCGTGCGGCTGGTCGCCGGAGCGGCCCATGTGCCAGGCGGTGGTGGCGGCCGCGGAGGCGACCATGGCGCCGGCCACCGCGGCGAAGGTGGCGCCGGGCCGCGCCCAGCGCCACCGGGGCACGGCGTTGCGCTTGCCGGGGTGACGCGGGGCCGGAATGACCGAGGGCAGCGCGGGAGCGGGCACCTCGGCGGCGGGCTCCTGCGCCCGGGGCAGCGACGCGCTCAGCGAGGGGCCGAGCGACGCGAACGACGGGTGGGCCGGCGGTTCCTCGGCGGGCCGGGGCAGCGCGGGCACGTCGGCGAAGCGGCGCGAGATGTCGGAGAGGTCGGCGACCAGCTCGGCGGCGGTCGGGCGCAGCCGCGGCTTGAGCGCCATGCACGCCGTGACGAGATCCCAGAGCGGGTCGGGGAGGCCGGGCCGGCGGGTGAGGTTGCCCTCGCAGTGCCGGCGCATGAGGTCGGGAATCGAGTCGCTGAGGTACGGCGGGCGGCCGCTGACCAGCTCGTAGAGCAGCACGCCCAGCGCGTACACGTCGGTGGCGGGGCTGGCCCGCGCGCCGTGGAAGGCCTCGGGCGACATGTAGTGCGGGGTGCCGACGACCGCGTTGGGCGTGGTCATGCTCGGCGTGTTGAGGATCCGCGCGACGCCGAAGTCGGTGAGCCTGGTGTCGGGGCGCCCGTCGGTGAACGCGAGAAGGATGTTGTCGGGCTTGAGGTCGCGGTGCACGATGCCCAGCTCGTGGGCCTCGGCCAGCGCCGCGGCGACCTGGGCGGTGAGCCGCGCCGCCTCCCCGGCCGGCAGGGTGTGCCGCTCGCGCAGCAGGTCGCGCAGGCTGCCGCCGTTCACCAGGTCCATCACCAGGCCCAGCGTCTCGCCGACGCTGAACAGGTCGCGCACGCGCACGACGTTGCGGTGCCGCAGCATCCGCAGGATCGTGCGCTCCTGAACGAACCGGGTGACCAGGCGGGGCTGGCGCAGCAGGCTCTCGTGCAGCAGCTTGACCGCGACCGACTCCCCGGAGGTGCGGTCGAGCGCCAGCCAGACGGTGCCGGTGGCGCCCTGCCCGATGGGCCGCTGGAGCACGTACGAGCTGCCGACGCACCGTCCGCTGAGGTCCATGGTCGACGTGCCGGGCGTGTCGGCGCGTGCTGCCGCGCTCGACCGGTTGCTCGTGCGATCCTGGGTCACCGAATGATCCTTCCGGAGCGGGCAATGCCCCGGAATATTGCTGTTTGTCCGGATCGATTGGCAAGCCCTTACGCCCGGTTTCGCACCTTCGGTCGGAGTCGCGGGAACGCCGTTACCTGGCTCCCGCGGGGTCGTTCGACTGGGCAGAGGGAGACGGCTGCGGGCCGCACAGCGCCCGGATCGCCCCCAGCAGCGTCGAGCGCGTGAACGGCTTCTCGATCAGCATGCTGTTCTCGTCGAGGTTGAGCTGCGGGCCCAGCGACGCCGCGGTGTAGCCGGACATGTAGAGCACCGGCAGGTTCGGCCGGTGCGTGCGCAGCGCGTTCGCCAGCTCGGGGCCGGTCATCGTGGGCATGACCACGTCCGTGATCAGCAGGTCGGGGTGCCGGCCCGCGGCCACCTGGGTCACCGCCGTCAGCGCGTCGGTCGCGACCGTGATCTCGTACCCGGCGGGCTCGATCAGCCGCTGCACCAGCTGCGCCACCTCGGGCTGGTCCTCGACGATCAGCACCCGCCCGATCACCGCGGACGCGCCCTGGCGGCCCGCGGCGGGCGCCGGCTTCTCCTCGGCGGCCGGCAGGTAGAGGTGCACCGTGGTGCCCATCCGCGGCTGCGACTCGAGCTCGATGTGGCCGCCGATGCCCTGCACGATGCCGGCGGTCGTGGCCAGGCCGAGCCCCGCGGCCGTGGGCCGGGTGGTGAAGAACGGCTCGAGCGCACGCTGGCGCACCTCGTCGCTCATGCCCACGCCGGTGTCCGTGATGACCATGTGGACGACCTTGCCGGGCGGCGCGCCCTCGGGGCCGTTGCCCGGCTCGATCACCTCGTTGGTGGCGGCGACCCGCAGCATGCCGCCGTGCAGCATCGCGTCGCGGGCGTTCGCGGCGAGGTTGACCAGTGCCTGCTCGAGCGGGCCGCGCTCGGCGCGCACCGACCACACGTCGGGGCCGAACGCCAGGTCGAGGCCGATGTGCTCGCCGAGCGTACGACTGAAAAGCGACTGCACGTCGGTGAGCAGGTCCGGAATCGGGATGATCTCGGGGCGGTTGCCGTCGCTGCGGCCGAACGCGAGCAGCTGGTGGGTCAGCGACCGGCCGGTGCTGACCGCTTCGAGGATGTCGCCGGCCAGCTTGTGCGGCCGGCTGCCCTCCTCGGTCGACGCCGAGATCATCTCCGCCGAGCCGCCCACCACGGTGAGCAGGTTGTTGAAGTCGTGCGAGATGCCGCCGATGAGCTGGCCGAGGCTGTCGAGCCGGCGCAGATGGTCGAGCTGGCGCTTGAGCCCGCGCGCGTCGATGTGGTCGGTGGTGTCGGTGACCATGCAGACCACGCCGCTGAACATGCCGTGGTCGTCCATCAGCGGCATCATGCTGATCCGCACGCTGCGCTGCGAGCCGTCCGCGCGCATGAGCCGGGTGCCGCCGACCGTGGACCGGCCCTCGCGGCACTCGCTGATGCGCCGGTTGAGCTCCTTCTGCCCCTGATCGTTGAGGAAGCCGCGCAGCGACACCCCGACCAGCTGCGAGCGCGGCATGCCCAGCACGACGCCGATCGGCTCGTTGGCGTACGTGACCACCGCGTCCGGGTCGAGCTGCAGCACACCCTCGGGGATCGTCTCGAGCACCCGGCGGTACCGCTCCTCGCTGGCCCGCAGCCGCTCCAGCGCGCGGGCGCTCGAACAGGCGAGGGCCAGCTCACCGGCGATGTCGCGGGCCAGCTCCACCTCCGCGGCGGCGTAGAACGACCCCGGCGTCTCGCGGGTGAGGACCAGATAGCCCGCGTACGTGTTGTCGACGATCACCGGGCACAGGACCGCCGAGTGGATCTGGTGCTCCTCGCCGGCCAGCGGCTCCACGCCGTCGCCGGCCAGCACGATCGGGCGGCGGCTGGCGGCGAGCGCGGTCGAGAAGTCGTCGTCGGGCAGCTGGTCGACGTGGTCGAGCACCCGGGCCATCGCGGCCGAGCGGTCGTCGTCGATGTGGTGGTAGGTGATCGAGTCGTAGCGGCCGTCGTCGCGCAGCAGCTGCACGCCGGCGCCGTCACCGATCATGTCGGCGGCGGCGCGGGCGGCCGTGGACTGCACGGCGGCGGGATCGTGGGAGACCCGGCTCAGTGCCAGGGCAAGATCGGCGAGCGCGTACCGGAGGGGGTAAGCCATGACACCCATGACGACATGATCCGCGTCGCAAGGGGTGCATGGTGCCGGTTCGCCAGGTTTGCAACCATTCAACTGATGATCTGCGGAAGCACCACCGCGGCCGGTCCCCGCAGGTTGAGCGCACAGACCGCATCCAGCGGCGTCGGCTCCGGGTTGACCTGGATGACCGTACCGCCCAGGCGCGCCGCGACCTGCGGAATCTCGGCCGCCGGGTGGACCAGCCCCGAGGTTCCCACGGTGATCAGCACGTCGCAGGCGGCAGCAGCCTCCACCGCCTGCTCCAGCGCCGCGGCCGGCAGCGCCTCCCCGAACCAGACGACCCCCGGGCGTACGGGTCCCCCGCAGCGCACGCAGGCCGGCGGCTCACCGGCGGGCCGCTCCGCGGGCGCCGCACACACCGAGCACCGCGGCTCGAACAGGCTGCCGTGCAGGTGCACGACGTCGCGGGAGCCGGCCCGCTCGTGCAGGTCGTCCACGTTCTGGGTGATCAGCGTGCAGTCGAGCCGGGCGACCGCCTCGTGCCCCGCGTTGGGCTCCACCCGCTCGACCAGCTGACGCCGCCACTCGTACCAGCCCCACACCAGGGCCGGGTCGCGCTCGAACGCCTCCGGCGTGGCCAGCTCGTGGGCGTCGAAGCGCGCCCACAACCCGGTCAGCGCGTCGCGGAACGTCGGCACGCCGCTCTCCGCGGACATGCCCGCCCCGGTGAGCACGACGAGCCGCCGGGCTCCGGCGATCAGGTCGGCAGCGGCTCGCAGATCCTTCATGACCCCTTTGTAGGCTATTGACATTCGTCAATTGTGTGCGACCGTGTTACGACACCCCGCCGGTGCCTTGATCGGGAGCAGAGGGCAGCTCCCGACGGATCCCCCTGGCCTGTCCACCGGGCCACCGACCCATGCGGAGCAACTGCCCTCATGAAAATCAGAATTCTGTTCAGCGCGCTGGCCGGCCTCGTGCTCGCCGGCCTCTTCGTCCTCGTCGCGCCGACCTCCCCCGCGAGCGCGCACGGCAACGTCACCGGGCCCGCGTCGCGCAACTACGGCTGCTACGAACGCTGGGGCAGCCGCTTCCAGGACCCGGTCATGGCGACCGAGGACCCGATGTGCTGGCAGGCCTGGCAGGCCAACCCCAACGCGATGTGGAACTGGAACGGCCTGTTCCGCGAGAACGTCGCCGGCAACCACCAGGGCGCCATCCCCGACGGCCAGCTGTGCAGCGCCGGGCACACCGAGAACGGCCGCTACAACGCCATGGACGCCATCGGCGACTGGCGGGCCACCAACGTCGGCAACAGCTTCAACGTGCACCTGTTCGACGGCGCCCGGCACGGCGCCGACTACATCTGGGTGTACGTGACCAAGCCCGGCTTCAACCCCACGACCCAGGCCCTCAAGTGGTCGGACCTCGAACGGGTCTCCCAGATCGGCAACACCCCCGCGGCCCAGTGGACGCAGCGCGCCGACGGCGTGGAGATCGACGTTCCGGTCTCCCTGTCCGGCCGCAGCGGCCGCGCCATCGTCTACACGATCTGGCAGGCCAGCCACCTCGACCAGTCCTACTACTTCTGCAGCGACGTGAACTTCGGCGGCACCACCACCCCGACGACCCCGCCGCCGACCACCCCGCCCACGACTCCTCCGACGACCCCGCCCACCACTCCCCCGACCACCCCGCCCACCACCCCCCCGGCGGCCGGCGCCTGCTCGGCGACCTTCGCGCTGAGCAGCCAGTGGTCCGGCGGCTACCAGGCCGAGGTGAAGGTCACCGCCGGCTCGGCAGCGATCAAGGGCTGGACCGTCAACCTGGCGTACGGCAGCGCCCAGTCCGTGCAGCAATCGTGGAACTCCACGGTGACCGCGAGCGGCAACGCGCTCGTCGCCAAGAACGCGGCCTACAACGGCTCGCTGGGGGCGGGCGGCTCGACGAGTTTCGGCTTCATCGGCTCCGGCACCGCGGGGACGCCGACGGTCACCTGTACGGCTACCAGCTGATTGTTAGGCCGACGGGCTCCGCGGTGCGCCAGCTCTGGCGTCCGCGGGGCCCAACCGTTAGAGTCGTTATGGGAGCGCTCCCATAACGTTCATGCGGCGAGAGGAGCACGATTCGACCGGCGGCAAGACAACAGGGCTGCGGGGGACGGTGAATTGCCCTCCCCGTCCCTCGTATCAACCTCGGGCCCTGCTTTTCTCCCCCACCAGCCCTCCCCGCCCACCCAGGGGGCTGGCCCGAAAGTACGCCGCGGCAAACCGACAAATCGGAATGTCCACAGGCCACTGCGGGTGATGTTCCAGACAGACTTCGGGTGTTGCGGGCTTCCGAAGATCAGCACGAGAGAGACGGCACTCCGCGGCGCTGCTGGCCGGCGATCGGGTGCGCAATCGATGCGGACAGACTTTCGCCGCGTGTCGGTAGAGGCTCGCCGAGCTCGACAACGATCGCTCACATGCAGGCGAAGGCGAGCTCGACAACGATCCGCTCACATGCAGGCGAAGGCGAGCCAGGACGCGGACAGCAGCCGCGAGATGCTGGCGAAGGCTGACGGGATGCGGTCAGGTACTCGCCAAGAGGGCCGGCAAAGGGTTGCCACGACGGATGCCGGCACAGGGTCGCCAAGATGTGGGTCGCCAAGAGGCTGGTGAAGCTCGCCGACATGCCGACAGCCGCTTGCCCAAGACTGCCGACGAGGCTTACCGAGATGCCGACGATGCTCGCTGGGATCACGACGAAGCGAGCGCCCGATTGCCGGTGAACGATGGCACCGCCGCCGTTGTGGACAGGCCAACGGCGAAGCCGAGAAACCGAAACGGCTGACGTGTCGCGGTACCGTCGCGCGACCGCAGCGCCGCCGCTATGGACGACGGGCGGACGGCGAACCTGAAAGCCGGGACGGCGGCCGCATGACGGGTGCGCCGCCGTCGTGGACGACAGCCAACGGCGAACCCGAGGAAACGGAACGGCCGCCGCGTGTGACCGGAGCGCCACCGTCGTGGACGACAGCCAACGGCGAACCCGAGGAACCGGAACGGCCGCCGCGTGACCGGTGCGCCGCCGTTGTGGACGACAGGCCAACGGCGAACCCGAGGAAACGAAACGGCCGCCGCGTGACCGGAGCGCCGCCGTTGTGGACGACGGTGGACCAAGGCGAGCCGGCACACCGAAGGCTGGCAATCAGCCCACGCGGCAGGGTCGACGGCCGGAGCGGAGAAGGCCTAACCAAGCGCATCAGCGGCAGCGGAGGCGAGCAGATGAAAAGCCTGCGCCTCCACCGAGATCCCCGCCCGGTCGAAGTGCGGCGCCCCGCAAGCCCCCCGGACGAACCCCACGGCGTCGACCTCGCGGGTGGCGGCGGCGAGCAGGTCGCGCCCGACGGAGGCGTACGACGAGGGCAGCCACCCGTCCGCGACACCGGTGAGGGCCGCGTACGCGAACATCTGCGCGGCGTTCGTCTCGCGGAACGACCCCGGATCGTCCAGCACGTCGGGAAACAAGCCGTCGGCGCGGCGGAAAGCCAGGCACGCGTCGAGCACCTCGCGCGCGTGCGCCGGCAGCCAGGTGGAGCGCAGCGGGGGCGCCAGCCGTACGGCCCGGGCTATCCCGGCGACCACCCAGCCGTTCCCGCCGCCCCAGCGCGCCGGGCGGCCGGGGTCGATCGCGGAGTACACGCCGTCGTGGCACAGGTGGCGGCGGTGGCCCTCGACCTGGCGTACGGCCTCGTCGAGCTCGCCGCTCAGCGCCAGGAAAGGCACGACCATGTAGACGGTGTCGGCCCACACCTCCGCCCGGCCCAGCACGTGGAAGAGCGTCCCGTCGGCGGCCCGCGGAGCGGACATCAGGAACGCGAGCTGCCGCGCGGCCGCGTCGGTGAAACCCGCCCGGACGACCGCTTCGCCGCACGCGGCGCCGTTGACGGCGTTGTCGTCGGCGCCGCCGAGCCGGCCGTCCGGGGCCTGCGTCGTGACCGCCGACTCGGCCATCAGGCGGGCCAGGTCCGTACGGCCGAGGTCGAGCGCCGCCTGCGAGGCGACGCCCTGTTCCCAGCTGAGCCGCTGCATCGACAGCAGCGCGTCGAGGACCCGGGTCATGCGAACAACGCGCTCACGGACTCGCCGTTGTGGATGCGCCGCATCGCCTCGGCGAGGGCGGGCGCCACCGACAGGATGGTCAGCTTGTCGGTGCGGCCGGCGGCCGGGATCGGCACCGTGTTCGTGCAGACGATCTCCTCGATCTCCTTCTCGTCGGACAGCCGCTGCACCGCGTCGGCGGCGAAGAGCCCGTGCGTGCAGGCCACCCGCACGCTGCGGACGTTGCGCTCGCGCAGGCGGTGGAGCAGCTCGAACACCGTGCTGCCCTTGGCGATCTCGTCGTCGAGCACGATCACGTCACGGTCGGCGACCTCGCCGATCACCGTGCTGATCACGACCTTGTCGTCGGCGTAGCGCTGCTTGGCGCCGGCCGCGACGTCGATGCCGAGCAGCCGGGCGAACGCGGCGGCCTCCTTGGCGTTGCCCAGGTCGGGCGACACCACCACGGCGTTGCTCAGGTCGTACTGCCGGAAGTGGCGGGCCAGCTCCTGCAGCGCGTGCAGGTGGTCGACGGGGATGTTGAAGAAGCCGTGCACCTGCGGCGAGTGCAGGGTCATGGCGAGCACCCGGTCGGCGCCGGCGGTGGTGAGCAGGTCGGCGACGAGGCGCCCGCCGATCGAGATGCGCGGGGCGTCCTTCTTGTCGCTGCGGGCGTACGCGTAATGCGGCAGCACGACCGTGATGCGTCCCGCCGAGGCGCCGCGCGCCGCGTCGAGCATGAACAGCAGCTCGACCAGGTTCTCCTGGACGGGCGGGACGAGCGGCTGGATCAGGAAGACGTCGCGCTCGCGGCAGTTGGCCTGCAGCTGCACCTCGATGCAGTCGTTGGCGAAACGGGACGTACGGGTCGGCAGCAGCGGCACCCCGAGGTGGTCGCAGATCTCGGCGGCGAGCTCGGGATGGGCGGATCCGGAGAAAACGGCGATGTCACGCACGTGCACACCCTAAAATGCCGCCCGGCGCGGGGCCGCCCCGGGCGCGCGAAACCGCTAGCGTGAATCCATGAACGGATTGGCCGTAGCGTGCCGCCGGGTGGTGCACATCTACCGGGCCGAGGCCGGTGACGTGGTCGCGCTCGCCGGCGTCGACCTCTCGATCGCGCCGGGTGAGACGCTCGCGCTCGTGGGCCCGTCCGGCTCCGGCAAGTCGACGTTGATCGCGCTGCTGGCCGGCCTCATGCGCCCGTCGGCCGGGCGGATCAACATCGGCACGTACGACATGGGCAAGCTCTCCGACGGCGAGATCTCGCGGCTGCGGGGCACCGAGATCGGCGTGGTGCTGCAGGGGGCGGCGCGCAACCTCCTGCCGTACGCGTCCCTGCACCGCAACATCTGGCTGGCGCAGCGCCGCGCGGCGCACACCCGCGGCATCACGCTCGACGACCCCGACCGCATCCTCGACCTGGTGGGGCTGCCCGGTCAGGGCCGCCGGCGCCTCGCCGAGCTGACCCCGGGCGGCCGGCAGCGCGCCGCGCTCGCCGTCGGCATCGCCACCGGGCCCGGTCTGCTGCTCGTCGACGAGCCGACCAGCCGCCTCGACACGGCGGGACGCGACGAGGTGCTCGCCGCGATGGAGACGGTCAACGCCGAACGGCAGACGACGATCGTGGTCGTCACCCACGACAACGAGGTGGGCGCCCGGCTGGGCCGCGCCGTGACGATCCGCGACGGCCGGGTCGGCGCCGAGGGCCGCGACGGTCAGGACTTCGCCGTGGTCGCGGGCGACGGCACGGTGCAGCTGCCGCCCGAGGTGCTCGGCAGCTACCCGCCCGGCACGCTGTTCACCGTCCAGCACGTCGACGGCGAGGTCACGCTGGTTCCCGGCGGCACCGAGCCGGTCTAGGGCCGCACCCACACCGCCTCGCCGTCGCCCAGGTGCAGCTCGCGGTCGCAGGCCGCGGCGGCCTCGGGGTCGTGGGTGGCGAAGACGACCGCCGCGCCGCGGTCCGCCTCGGCCCGCAGCAGCTCCAGCACGCGCTGGCGGTTCGCGGCGTCCAGCTCGCTGGTGATCTCGTCGGCCAGCAGCACGTCGCCGCGCAGGGCCAGCCCGCGGGCGATCGCCGTGCGCTGCTGCTGGCCGCCGGAGAGCTCCTCGATGAGCTGGTTGGCCTGGCCCGACAGGCCCAGCGGCTCGAGCGCCTCCGCCGTGCGGCGCCGGGCCTCGGCCGCCGTGCCGCCGGTGGCGATGACCGCGACCGAGATGTTCTCGGCGGCGGTGAGGATCGCGGCCAGCCCGTTGTCCTGCGGGATCAGCACCACGCCCAGCTTCACCGCCTGGTCGCGGTCGGCCAGCGGCTCGCCGTCGACCAGCACCTGTCCGCGCGCCGGCGGCAGCAGCCCGGCCATCGCGCTCAGCAGCGTCGTCTTGCCCGCGCCGGACGTACCGGTGACGGCCAGGATCTGCCCGGGCCGGGCCTCGACCGTCACGCCCCTCAGCACGGTGAGGTCGCTGTCCCAGGCCAGGTCCGCGTCGGCGACTGTCAGCGTCCGCATGTGTCCTCCAAGCAGTTCACGGTCGATCCGGGGCGCGTCATGGTCTGATCCGGCGGCGCAGGTCACGGCCGGCGCCGACCGCCACCACGGCCGGCACCAGCAGCACCAGGGCCGTCGTGCCGGCGAGCACCAGGATGCGCGGCCAGGACGGCAGCGGCAGGGTTTCCGGTTGCACGCCGGCCAGCGGCAGCGCCCACCCGGTGACGGCCCACGCGGCCACCGCGGCGGCCACGCCGACGAGCGCGGCGATGCCGACCAGCGCCGGGTACGTCCACAGGGTCGCCCGGCCGGTCGTCGCCCGACCCAGCCCCTGCGCGCGCAGCGCGGACAGGTCCTCGACGCGGCGGGCCCGGTCGACCGCGGCGGCCAGGACCAGGGCGAAGACGCCGAGCAGCACGGCGAGCCCGCCGGCCAGCAGGTGGAACCAGAGCGCCAGCGCCGGGCCCTGCTCGTCGAGCCGCCGGTGCACCTGCCCGGCGCGGGTGTCGGAGAGCACGAACAGCCCCTGCGCCTCGAGCCGCTCGGCGACGTCGGCGGGCGCGCCGGCGCCGACCCAGACCTCGGGCAGCAGCGCGGGGGCGGCGTCGGTGGCGAGCCGGTCGGCGTACTCGAGGTCGACCAGGCCGGCGTGCCGGCCCAGCCGGGGCACGGCGGGCAGCCCGGCCGTCCCGGTCACCGCGATCGGCCGGCCGTCGAGACCGGTCAGGACGTCGCCCGGCGGTTCCCCGGCGTACGCGACGGGCAGCGGGTACGGCGTGCCGACCGGCTGGATCCAGGCGCCGCTGGGCAGCCCGCCCGGCGCGTCCACGTCGATGCGCAGCCCGCCGGCGTCGGCGCTGACCGTGCCGTACTCGGGCATCCGCCAGCGCGGCGCCTCGGCCAGCGCGGCCGCGGTCAGCGTGTCGCGGGGGCTGCCGCTGCCCACGCTCGCGATCGTCACGCTGCCGGTCACCCCGACCACGGTGCTGTTGACCGCCAGCTGGAAGCCGTTGACCCGGCAGCCCTCGGCGCACGCGCTGACCCGCTGCGCGTAGCTGTGCCGGCCCTCGTGCAGGTCGCCGAGCTGCACCAGGGCGTCGCCCTCGCCGGTCAGCGAGGACACCGCCACGTTGAGCCGCAGGTCCTTGCCCGGCGGCACGCCGGTGGCGGTCGCCTCGACGGTCAGGTCCGGGCCGCCGATCACCGGCGGTTCGGGCGCCGGCGGGCGCAGGTCGCGGGCCACGTCGTCCACCGCCGGTGCCCCGCCGGGCCAGCTCGCGACAGCGGCGAGCCGCGTCGTGTCGGCGGCCAGGCCGAGCGGTTCGCGGCCGTCGGTGTTGCGCAGCCGCGCGGTGGCCATCGCGAACCGGCCCTCCGGGTCGACCTGGCGCACCGCGTGCAGCAGCTGGCTGCGGTACACCGGCGCCACGGTCAGGACCCGGTCGGCGCCCACGCCCAGCTCGGCCTGCACGACCCGGCCGCGGGCGGCGACGTCGACCGCGCAGGCCGCGTAGCCGGCCACCGCGACGGTGGCGACCAGCAGCGCGAACAGCCGCCCGGCGCCGGGGCGGCGGGAGACCTGGAAGCCGGCCAGCGCGGGGCCGAGCCGGCCGGCCGCCAGCGCACGGGTGGCGTAGCGCGTCACCAGCGGCAGCAGGGCGCGGGCGGACAGCAGCGCGAGGGCGAGCATGACGAACGCGGGGGCGAGCAGGCCGACGCCGGTGAGCTCGCCGCCGGAGACCGCGAGCTGCCCGGCGCTGAGCGCGGCCAGCAGCACGACGACGGCCTCCGGGGCGTACGTGCGGTTGCCGTTGGTGGTGACCGGGCGGCGCAGCAGCGTGGCTACCGGGCTGAGCAGCTGCCGCCGCTGGGCCAGCAGCGCGGCGCCGAGGGCGGCCAGCGCGGCGAACGGCGCGAACCGCAGGGAGGCCCACCCGGGGTCCACGCCCACCCCGGGGAACCGGGCGGCGGCCACCAGGTTGACCAGCAGCTGCCCGGCGACGCACCCCGCGACGGCGCCGGCCAGGATCGCGGCCAGGCTCTCGCCGGTCGCCAGCCACCAGCGGGTCCACCACCGCGAGCCGCGCAGCGCGACGACCGCCAGCTCCGGCCGGCGGCCCTGGGTGCCGTAGCCGACCGCGAGGAAGATGCTGAAGCAGGCCAGCAGCACCAGCGGCACGGCCATCACCGGCACCAGCAGGTGGGCGGCGGAGCGGCCGGAGTCGATCCGGTCGAGCAGCGCCGGGATCGACGTGTCGACCTGCAGCGACGTGCCCGTGGCCCGGCCGGTCAGCGACTGCAGCCCGGCGCGCAGCGCGTCGAGCCGGTCGACGTCGAGCGCCTGGGGGCCCGCGGCGCCGTCGATCGACAGCTCGGTCACGCCGTGGTCGGTCGTGCTCATCGTGGCGTCGCCCACGAACGCCGGTTCGGCGGGGCCGCGGCCGGGCAGGGCGGCGAAGTAGCCGTGCGTGCCCCAGTAGACGTCGCCCGGGTCGGTGATCTCGTACAGGCCGGCGACGGTGAGCCGTTTGGGCCGGCCGGCGGCTTCCCAGTGCGGGTTGCCCGGCTCGTCGACGAACGCGGCGAAGCTCAGCGTGACCGGGTCGCCGGGGGCCACCCCGGTGCGCTCGGCGGTCCGCCTGCCGACGATCACGTCGCCCTCGCCGATCAGGCAGCGGCCGTCCACGATGCGCACGTGGCCGCAGACGTCCTGGCGGAACACCATCGCGGTGGGGTCGATCGCGTCCCGTTCCAGGCCGATGACGGGGATCGCGGCGGCGTAGACGTAACTGAAGCCGGGCAGCTCGATCAGCGCGGCGCCCACGTCGGTGAAGTCGGCGGCGCCCTGGTCACGGAAGTCCCGGGTGCCCGCGATGACCAGCGTGCGCTCGGCGGGCGCGGCGGTGGCGATCTGGCCCGCGGCGATCGCCCGGTCGACGGCCGTCAGGTACGCGGGCGCGGCGACCGCGGACGCCACCGCGAACAGGGCCAGCAGGGCGAGCGTGACGGCCTGGCCGCGGCGGGCCCAGACCATGGCGAGCACCAGCCGGATCATCGGCGCAGCCCCTTGACCAGCGGCGCCACCGCGAGCCACGCGACCAGGCCCAGCACGACGAGCGCGACGAGGCCGGACAGCAGCACCGGCGCCCAGCCGAGCGCGCCCGGCGGCGGAAGCACGTCCCAGCCGTCGGTGAAGCCGGGCACGGCGACGCGAGCGAGGGGGTCGGCGACCGCGGCGGCGAGCAGGCCGGTCAGCAGCCCCGCGCCGACGAGGACCCAGATGCCGGCGTACGCCGTGCCGACCGCGGCGCGCAGCGGCAGACCCTGCAGCCGCAGCGCCCGCAGCTGCTCGAGGCGGCTGCGCCGGTCGACGGCCCCGGCCACCCCGATGGTCGCGGCCGCCAGCAGCAACCCGGCCACGCCCGCGACCAGCCCGAACCGCGTGATCGCGGAGGGCGCCTGGTCGGCGAGCCGCTCGGCCCGGCGGGCGACCGTGTCGTCGGCGGCGATCGTGAGCCCGGCCGCCCGCAGCGCGTCCACGGTGCCGGGCCCGGCGTCCGGCGCGAGCCAGACCTGGAACTGCCCGGGCGGGTTGACGTCCCCGGCGACCCGGCGGGTGGTCTCGAGGTCGACCAGCACGCCGGAGCGCCCCACGACCGGCAGCACCCCGGCCGTGCCGTCCACCCGCACGGGCGCCGGCTGTGTGCCGAACGAGGCGAGCGCGGGCTCGCCGAAGCGCCAGGACTCCTCGGGCGGCCCGGCCAGCACCACCGGCAGCGGCAGCGCGCTGTCCACGGCGTACACCTCGGTGCCGAGGTCCGGGGACTGGGTGGTGTTGAGGTCCACCGAGATCCGCAGCGCGCCGTCGCGCGCGGCGACGTCGAGGGCGGCGCCCGTGCCGGTGCGCCAGCGGGCGATGTCGCCGAGCTGCTCCGGGCCGAGGACCGTGGCGGGCGGGCCCTGCTGGGTCAGCTCCCGCACGGTCACCGCGCTGCCGGGCGGGCCGGGCAGGATCGCGCCGGTGCGCGCCGGCGGGTTGCTGAACTGCCAGCGCAGCAGGCGGCAGCCGGGCGCCCGGGCGCAGCCGGTGACGGCGGCCGTGCGGGTCTGCTCGCCGCGGGTCAGCGTGCCGAAGCGGGCCTGCACGGGGGCGCCGCTGCCCTCGTGCTGCAGCAGCAGGGCCAGCGCGGCCGGCGACCTGCCGTCGTACCGGACCCGGACGGTCAGCCGGTCGCCCGTGATCGCCGGCAGCGGCGGCGGGCCCGCGTTCTCCGCGGTGGCCGCGCCGAGCAGCGCGAGCGGGCCGTACTCGGGCCGCCAGTGGGCCACCGCGGCGAGCCGGGAGCTGTCCACGGCGACGATCGGCGGGGTGCTGCCGCGGTCCACGACCACGGCCATCGCCCGGTCGCCGCGCGGATCGGCCTGCCGGACGGCGTTGAGGAGCGTGGTGCGGTTCGGCGCCTGCACCTGGAGCACGCGGTCGGCGCCCAGCTCGGCCCGGCTGCGCTCGGTGCGGTGCGCGCCGTCGGCCAGCGTCAGCCCGAGCATGGTGGTGAACAGCGCGACGGCCACGACCACCAGCGCGAACACGCGGTCGGTGCCGGGCTGCCGGCTGACCTGCACGGCGGTCAGGCCCAGCCGCAGGCGGCCCGCGCGCACCGCCGCGCTGCCGCCCCGGTCGGCCAGCTGCCCGAGCAGCCGGGCCAGCAGCAGCGCCACCGCGAGCGCGACCAGCCCCGGCGCGGCCAGCGCGAGGCCGCTGTCCGGCGCGCTCGACCGGGCCTGATAGACGGCGGCCACCGCGACCGCGAGCAGCAGCAGGTCGGCCAGCCCGGACCGCCAGCCGCCGCGGCCGGGGCTCACCTGGCGCAGCAGGTCGGCGACCGGCCTGCGCAGCACGACGCCCTCGACCGCGGCCAGCACGAGCAGGCCGCCGAGCAGCACCGCCCCGGCCGCGGCCAGCGAGAACAGCAACGCCTCGACCCGCTGCACCGGCGAGGTGACCGGGCCGGCCAGCCACCGCGCGAGCAGGTAGCCCAGCGGCAGCCCGAGCACCGCGCCGGCGGTCAGCGGCAGCAGGTGCTGCCCCCAGACCAGCCGCAGCATCGCCGCCCTGGTGCTGCCGCGCAGCTTGAGCAGCGCGACGTCGCCGCGGCGGTCGCGCCCGGTGTAGCGGCCGGCGAGGCCGATCGCGAACCAGGTCAGGACCACGGTCTGCACGAGCGCGACCACGACGCCGAGCCGGATCTCCGCGCGGTCCCGGGCGATCGCGGTGATCAGCGGGCTGCTCGAGTTGACCATGCGCAGCCCCGAGGCGCCCAGCGCGGCGGAGGCCTGGCGCAGCACCGGGCCGAGCCGGTAGCCGCCGTCGCCGCGCAGCAGCGAGTCGGGGATGGTGACGTCGAACGTGACCGTCGGCTCCCACAGCTGGCGGGCCTCGAACGTCTCGAGCGCGGTGAAGGCGGGGTCGAACCCGCCGTCCGCCTCGAACTGCGGGTTGCTCCAGTAGGGCCCGTTCGGGTCGGCGTACGCGAACCGGGCGACCACCCGCAGCGCGAGCGGGTCGCTGCTCTGGCTCGCCCGCAGGGTGAGCGGGTCGCCCGGGCGCACGCCCAGCTGCTGCGCCGACGCGGTGCTCAGCGCCACCTCGCCCGGCGCCGCGGGGCACGGGCCGTCGAGCACCACGTGGGCGCAGAAGTCGTCGCGGTACGCGATGCTCATCGCCGGGGCGCCGCCGCCGGTGGCCACGGTGAGCGGCAGCACCAGCCCGATCACCGGGTCGGACGCGGGCAGCGGCAGCCGGCCGCCCATGGTCGACTCCATCCGGGCGATCGCGGAGCGCGGGTCGCCCTCGGTCTCGGCGATCTCGCGCACCGACACGGTGCGCTGCTCGGCGGGGGCGGAGGCCACATCGGACGCGGCGGCCCGGTTGATGCTCGCGTACGCGAACCACGGCGCCGCGGCGGCCACCGAAGTGGCCAGCACGGTGAGCAGCAGCACGGTCAGCACCTGGGCGGTACGGGTCCGCACAGCACCCCAGACGAGCGCCACCATGCCGGGAGGCTACGCCTTTCCGGCGGCCCGCGATGCCCCGCTCTACAGCCAGCCGCGGCGCTTCAGATACACGTAGAGCAGCACGGACGTGGCCAGGATGAGCACCGTGCTGGCGATCAGACCCGAGACGTGTTCGTAACCCGGGTACGGCAGGTTCTGGCCGAACCATCCGGTCAGCGCCGTGGGCACGGCGATGATCGCGGCCCACGCGGCGAGCTTGCGGGTGGTGTCGTTGAGCGCGTTGCCCTGCTCGGCGAGGTCGGCCTGCAGCAGCGACTCGATCCGGTCGCGCAGGTGCTCCACCTCGTCGACGGTGTGCTGGGCGTGGTCCTCGACGTCGCGGTAGTAGGGGCGCAGGTCGGCGTCGACCAGCCCCAGGTCCGCGCGCATCGCCTGGCCGACCAGCTCGGGCATGGGCGCCACCGCGCGGCGCAGGGCGGCCAGCATCTTGCGCTGGTCGATGCCCTGCATGCGCACGTCCCGCGGCGCGCCGCCCTCCTCGAGCAGCGCGTCCTCGACCCCGTCCATCGCCGCGTCGAGGCGTTGCGCGGCCGCGTAGTGCCCGTCGACCACCACGTCGAGCAGGCCGTAGAGCAGGAAGCCCACCCCGCCGGCCGCGCCCAGCTCGGCGTCGGCGTCCCAGCGGTCGACGAACCGCGAGGTGTCGCTCTGCGACTTGCGAACCGTGATCAGCGCCCGCGAGGTGACGAACGCGCTGATCTCGGTCTTGCCGAACCGGGTCTGCGAGTCCCGGGTGGCGATGTCGACCGCGTAGACGTTGAGGAACACGTGGTGCGGATAGCGGTCGAGCTTGGGCCGCTCGTGGTCGACCACGGCGTCCTCGACGGCGAGCGGGTGCAGGCCGAACTCCTCGGCGACCAGCGTGAGGTCGCCGGAGTCGGGGTCGAACAGGTCGAGCCACAGCACCGACTTCGGGTGCTGCTCGAGCAGGCCGGTCACCTCGCCGTAGTCGAAGTCCTGCGCCACGACCTTCCCGTTCTCGTAGAGGCGGGTGGTGATGGGGCAGGAGGGTGCTGTCACGGACACCACTATGCCCCGGTGACCTTCGCGCTACCCAGCGGCCACCGCCGGCGGCCTAGGATGAGCCGTGACCTGGCTCGACCAACTGCTGACCACGTTCTACACCGCCAAGTGGCAGGTGACCGCCGACCAGGCGATCTACTACCGCGAGATCGTCGGGAACGCCTTCGGGCTGGGCTCCGCGCTGTTCGGGCTGCGCCGCAGCGCGTGGGCGTGGCCGGTCGGCATCGTCGGCAACGTGCTGCTGTTCACCGTGTTCATGGGCCAGGCGGTCGGCAACGACCAGGGCACCCCGCTCTACGGCCAGGCCGCCCGGCAGGTGTTCTTCCTGGTGGCCAGCGTGTACGGCTGGTGGCGGTGGAACAGCAACCGCCGGCGCACCCACGGCACTGCGGTGACGCCGCACTGGGCCTCGGCCCGCCAGCGCCTGGTCTACGGCACGCTGGCCCTGGCCGCGCTGGTGCTGTGCTTCTTCGTGTTCCGCGCGGTGGGGGCGGGCTTCCCGGTCCCCTGGTGGTACTACCTGGCCGACTCGTGGATCTTCGTGGGCTCGATGCTGGCCACCTTCGCGATGGCCCGCGGCTGGGTCGAGTTCTGGCTCTGCTGGATCGCCGTCGACCTGGTCGGCGTGCCCGAGCTGCTGCACTTCGGCTACTACCCGTCCGCGATCCTGTACGCGGTCTACGCCGCGTTCGTGATCTGGGGCTTCGTCGTGTGGCTGCGCATCTCGCGCACCGAGGAACGGCGCCCGGCCGCCGGCGAGGCGGCCGTGGCGCCGGCCTGATCGGCGCTCAGACCTCGGCCGTCAGCTCGTAGACCTCCGTCGTCGGGTGACCGGCGCGCTCGTGGATGCGCATCACGGCCTCCTTGCTCGGCCCGGTGCTCAGGCAGAACACCTTGCCCGACTCCGGGTCCAGCCACGCCCGTTCGAAGTGCACCCCCTCCTCGCCCTCGATCTTCAGGTCGGCCTCGTGCGCCTCGGACAGCTGCTCCGGCGTGACGCCGACGAATCCGTTGTGTACGTCCATGAACTTCGCCATGTCCTGAAGGCTGCCCGCCCGGCGAGCGTCGGACATCGGTCAGAGCACCTACGAAGGCACGACCCGCTGACCTAAAGTCGCGGGCGTGGTGGCCAGCCCCGTCTTCGTGGGCCGGGAGGACCTGCTCGCCCTCGCCGACCGGCGGCTCGCCGCGTCCACCGGCGAGCTGCTGTTCCTGGCCGGCGAGGCCGGCATCGGCAAGACCAGGCTGCTCGGCGAGATCGTCGCCCGCGCCCGCTCGGCCGGGTACGCGGTGGTGGCCGCCGGCGCCTCCCCCGGCGACACCGAGCTGGCCGGCGGGCCGCTCGCCGACCTCGGCGCCGAGCTGCGCCGCGACCCGGCGACCGCCGCGGCCGGGGTGCGGCTGGCCGAACGCCTGCGCGAGCTGGCCGACGGCGACGCCGCCCGCCGCCGGCGCCTGCTCGTGGCGGACCTGGCCGCGCTGCTCGTGCCGTCCGACGGCCCGGCGCTGCTGGCGCTGGAGGATCTGCACTGGGCCGACGACCTCACGCTCGACGTGCTGGCCCGGCTGGCCCGGCACGCCCGAGCGACGCGGCTGCTGGTCGTCGGCACGTACCGCAGCGACGAGCTCTACCCCCGCGTCCCGATGCGCCGGTGGCGGACCCGCCTGCTCACCCAGCGGCTCGCCGAGGAGGTGCGGCTCCCCCGGTTCGGCCCCGCCGAGACGGCCGCGATGGCCGCCGCCATCACCGGCACCGGTCTGCCCACTCCGTCCGCCGAGGCCCTGCACACCCGCAGCGACGGCATCCCGCTGCACGTCGAGGAGTTCCTGGCCGCCGACGCGGACGCCGGACAGGTGCCCGACACGCTCGCCGACGCCGTGCTGGCCCGTGCCGCCCACCTCGGCCCCGCCACCCGCCGCCTGGCCGAGGCCGCCGCGGTGCTCGGCCGCTCGTTCGATCTCGACCTGCTCACCACGCTCACCGGCGAGCCGCCCGCCGCCGTCGACGAGGCGCTGCGCGAGCTCACCGTCCGCTTCTTCGTGCTGTCCGGCGACGGCGCCGGCTACGGCTTCCGGCACGCGCTGATCCGCGACGCGCTCTACGCCGACATCCCCCCGCATCGGCGCCGGGCCCTGCACGCCGCGGCGGCCGCCGCCGGGCTGCCCGACGCGCTCGCCAGCGACCACTACGAACGGGCCGGGCTGCCCGGCGAGGCGTTCCGGCACGCGCTGGCCGCGGCTCGCGAGGCATCCGCGCTCTCCGCGCACCGCGAGGCCGCCGGGCTCTACCGCCGGGCGCGGCGCACCTGCCCGCCCGGGCTGCCCCCGGCCGAGCGGGCCGACCTGCTGGCCGCGCTGGCCTGCGAGCTGGCCTCGATCGACGAGAACGACGAGGCCGCCGCGTGCTACGCGCAGGCGTACGACGTCCGCCTCGGTCTCGGTGACGACGCGGGCGCCGCTGCGCTGGTGCCCGACTGGGTCGCCGTACGGCACCTGCTCGGCGCCGACCTGGAGGCGCGCACCCGGGCGCTGCGCGCGGCGCTCCCGCTCGCGGCCGACCGGCCGGCCACGCGCGCCGAGATCCACGCCGAGCTGGCCGCGGCGTACATGCTCGACCGCCGCCTCGACGAGGCGCTCGCGGACGGGGAACTGGCCCGTGAGCTGGGCGCCGGCGACCGGATGCGCTGCCACGTGGACGCCACGGTCGGCTCGGTGCTGCTGTTCGCGGGCCGGATGGCCGAGGGCGCGGGCCTGCTGCGCGACGCGATCGCGCGGGCGTCGGGGCTGCGGCTCGAGGCGCAGGCCGCGCGCTGCTACCGGATGCTGGGCACGTCGATGTCGGTGCTGGTCGAGTACGACGCGGCGACCGCGACGCTGACCGAGGGGATCGCGTACGCCGAACGCGTCGAGCAGGTCAACGACCGGCACTACATGGCCGCGCACCTCGCCCACGTGCAGTGGGCCACCGGCGACTGGCCCGCGGCGGCACGGACCGCGCGGCAGGCCCTGGCCGACGGCGGCGGCATCACGACCGAGATCACCGCCCGGCACGTGCTCGGCTACCTGGCACTGGGCCGCGGCGCGTACGACGAGGCCGCCGGCCATCTCGCACGCGCGGAGTCGCTGGGTGCGGGCATGCGCGAGCTGCAACGCGTCTCCCCCGCCTGGTGGGGCCTCGCGGAGCTGGCCCTGGCCCGCGGCGACGCCGCCACCGCCGTCGCCCGGTGCGAGCAGGGGTACGCCGCGTCGGCCGCCGTCCGGGACGCCGCCTACCTCTTCCCGTACGTCGTGACCGGCGTCCGCGCCTACCTGGCCGGCCCCGGCCCCACCGCCGCCCGCGACTGGCTCGACCGCGCCTCCACGCTGCTGCACGACCGCGCGATCCCCGGCACGCTGGGCGCGCTCGACCACGGGCACGGCCTGATCCACCTGCACGAGGGCCGTACCGGAAAGGCCCGCGACTGCCTGGCCGCGGCGCGCACGTTCTGGGCGTCGCGCCGCCGCTTCTGGGAGGGCACCGCCGCCCTGCTGGACCAGTCCCGCTGCGCCCACCGCTCCCGCCGCCCCGCCGAGGCCGTGGCGTTGCGCGAGGCGGCGCTGCAGGCGTACGCCTCCGCAGGCGCCACTGTCCCGCCCGCCGCGGCCGACTCCTCCCCGGCGCAGACCCGCCACGCTCCCCTGCCGCCCGCCCGTTCGCTGCTCTCCGCCCGCGAGGTGGAGGTGGCCCGCCTGGTGGCCGCCGGCCTGACCAACCGGGAGATAGCCACCGCCCTGACCATCGCCCCCAAGACGGCCGCCGCCCACGTGGAGCACATCCGCACCAAGCTGGGCGTCTCCCGCCGGGCCCAGATAGCGGCCTGGTTCGTCACGAGCACCAGCACCCCCACCCCCTGATCCGGGCCGCCGGCGGCGCGAACGCCGCGTCACCCGGCCGGCCGGCGGCGCTCCCGGTAGGTGCGGGTCTTGTGGCGGTTGCCGCAGATCTCCATGGAGCACCACCGGCCCCGGCCGTTGCGCGAGGTGTCGTGGAACGCCCACCGGCAGTCCGGCGCCGCGCAGAGCTTGAGCCGCTGCCACTCACCGCGGGCCGCGCTGCGCGCCACCGTCTCGACGATGACGTCCAGCCACGGCCGGCCGGACCGGGCGACGATCCGCAGGCCGTCCGAGGCGTCCGGGGCCAGCTGCAGCGGATGCTCCGTCAGCGCCGTGACGCCGTCGGTCTCCCCGAGCAGGACCCGGCGCAGGGCGGTGCGCAGGGCGACGGTGGCGGCCAGGTCGGCCGGCTGAAGCTCGGCCCCGCCGGGCAGGTCGTGCGCCGCCAGCCAGTCCGCGAGCTCCCGCGGCGAGGCGAGATGCTCGGCGGCGACGTGGTCCTCCCCGTACCGGCTGAAGGTCCTCTGATCGACCGTGTTGAGAAACTCCTCGACCAGCTGCAACGTCGTCACAACACCAGTATAAGCGTTGACCGGTGTTGACGTCACGCGACTCCACTATTAGCGTTCGATGGTGTCGAGCAGAGGAGGAGGAAGCGATGAACCACGACAACGCGGCGCCCGAGGCCACCACCCAGGACGTCCTCGACGATCTGCGGGCCCGGCTGCGGGCGTTCCGTCCGGTGGCCCTTCCCGGCGGGCACGGCTGGCAGCGCGGCGTCGACCCGGATCACCTGGCCGAGCTCGTGGCGTTCTGGGCGGACTCGTACGACTGGCGCGTCCACGAGGAGCGGATCCGGCGACTGCCCTGGACGCTGACCACCACGCGGGCGATCCACCAGCGGTCCGGGCGTGCCGACGCCACGGCCGTGCTGCTGCTGCACGGCTGGCCCGACTCGGTGCTGCGCTTCGAGCGCGTCCTGCCGCTGCTCGCCGACCACCACGTGGTCGCGCCGGCCCTGCCCGGCTACCCGTTCGCCGCCCCGGTCCCCGAGCGCGGCATGTCGGCCGACGAGATGGCCGGCGCGGTCGCCGCCACCATGGCGGCCCTCGGCTACGACCGGTACGTGGTCTCGGCCGGCGACGTCGGCTGCGACGTCGCCGAGGCGCTGGCCGCCCGCCACCCCGAGCGCGTCGCGGCGCTGCACCTCACCGACGTGTCGCAGCACCACTTCCTGATCGACCCGCCCACCGACCTGTCGGCGGCCGAGCGCGCCTACGTCGGGCGCGGCCGCGACTGGCAGGCCCGCGAGGGCGGGTACATGCACGAGCAGTCCACCAAGCCGCACACGCTGGCCGCCGCCCTGGGCGACTCCCCGGCCGGGCTGGCCGCGTGGATCCTGGAGAAGCTGCGCGGCTGGACCGACTGCGACGGCGACGTGGAGTCCGTCTTCACCCGCGACGAGCTGCTGACCTGGATCACGGCCTACTGGGTCACGGGCGCGATCGGCACGTCCTTCACCCCGTACGCCACCGCGGAACCGCGGTCCACCCGCCTGACGCCTCCCGCGGTCTTCACGATCTACCCGTACGACCTGGTCAACGCCCCCCGCGAGTTCGCCGAGCGGTTCTTCACCGTGCACACGTGGCGTGAGGAGCCCGAGGGCGGCCACTTCGCGGCCTGGGAGCAGCCGGCCCGCTACGCCGCCGCCGTCCACGAGGCCGTCCAGCTCGCCAAGCCGTAGGGCCCACGCCGGCGAGCCGCCCGCAGGAGCCGGCCCGGGCGCCACGAGGCGGCACCCGGGCCCCGGGATCAGGCCGCGGACGGCCCGACGTTCGTCCGGGACCGCACGATCTCGGCGACGTGGGCGACGGCCTCCTCGAGCGGGACGCCGTTGCGCTGCGAGCCGTCGCGGTAGCGGAAGGAGACCGTGCCGGCGGCCACGTCGTCGTCGCCGGCGATGGCCATGAACGGGATCTTCTGCTGCTGGGCGGTGCGGATCTTCTTCTGCATGCGGTCGTCGGAGTAGTCGACCTCGGCGCGGATGCCCGCCTTGCGCAGCGCGTCGACGAAGCCGGTCAGGTAGTCGGCGTGGTCGTCGCGGATCGGGATGCCCACCACCTGCACGGGCGCGAGCCACGCCGGGAAGGCGCCCGCGTAGTGCTCCACCAGCACGCCGAAGAACCGCTCGATCGATCCGAACTTCGCCGAGTGGATCATGACCGGTTCCTGGCGGGTGCCGTCCGCCGCCTGGTACTCCAGCCCGAAGCGCGCCGGCTGGTTGAAGTCGTACTGGATGGTCGACATCTGCCAGGTGCGGCCGATCGCGTCCCGCGCCTGCACGCTGATCTTCGGACCGTAGAAGGCCGCGCCGCCCGGGTCGAGCACCAGCTCGAGGCCGCTCTCGGTGGCCGCGTCCTCGAGCACCTTGGTCGCGATCGCCCACTGCTCGTCCGAGCCGATGAACTTGTCGCTGTTCGGGTCGCGGGTCGACAGCTCCAGGTAGTAGTCGTCCAGGCCGAAGTCGTCGAGCAGCGACCGGACGAACTTCAGCAGGTGCTTGATCTCGTCCGGCGCCTGCTCGGCGGTCACGTACGAGTGGGAGTCGTCCTGCGTCAGGCCGCGCACGCGGGTGAGGCCGTGCACCACGCCGGACTTCTCGTAGCGGTAGACCGAGCCGAACTCGAACAGCCGCAGCGGCAGCTCCCGGTAGGACCGCCCGCGGGACCTGAAGATCAGGTTGTGCATGGGGCAGTTCATGGCCTTGAGGTAGTAGTCCGCGCCCTCGAGCTGCATCGGCGGGAACATCGTGTCCTTGTAGTACGGCAGGTGGCCCGACGTGTGGAACAGGCCTTCCTTGCTGATGTGCGGCGTGCCGACGTACTGGAAGCCCTCCTCGATGTGACGCGCGCGGACGTAGTCCTCCATCTCGCGCTTGATCACACCGCCCTTGGGGTGGAACACGACCAGGCCGGAGCCGATCTCGTCGGGGAACGAGAACAGGTCGAGCTCGGTGCCGAGCTTGCGGTGGTCGCGGCGCTCCGCCTCGGCGAGCCGGTTCAGGTACGCCTTGAGCTCGTCACGCGACGGCCACGCGGTGCCGTAGACGCGCTGCAGCTGCGGGTTCTTCTCCGAGCCGCGCCAGTACGCCGCGGCCGAGCGCATCAGCTTGAACGCGGGGATCAGCCGCGTGGTCGGCAGGTGCGGGCCGCGGCACAGGTCGCCCCAGACGCGCTTGCCGTCCTTGTCGAGGTTGTCGTAGTGGGTCAGCTCGCCGGCGCCCACCGTGGACAGCTCGGCGTCGTCCACGTCGCCCTTGATGTCGACCAGCTCGAGCTTGTACGGCTCGTCGGCCAGCTCGGCCTTGGCCTCGTCGAGCGAGGAGTACTCGCGGCGGCGGAACGTCTGCCCGGCCTTGACGATCTCCTGCATCCGCTTCTCGAGCTTCGTCAGGTCCTCGGGCTGGAACGGCTTGGGCACGTCGAAGTCGTAGTAGAAGCCGTTCTCGATCGGCGGGCCGATGCCCAGCTTCGCCTCGGGGAAGATGTCCTGGACGGCCTGGGCCAGCACGTGCGCGGCCGAGTGGCGCAGCACGTTCAGCCCGTCGGGCTCGTCGATCGCGACCGGGGTCACCTCGGTGTCGGCCTCGGGCTGCCAGTCGAGGTCCCGCAGGCGGCCGGCGGCGTCACGGACGACCACGACCGCCTTGGGCCCGGTCGCCGGCAGGCCGGCCGCGGCCACCGCGTCGGCGGCCGTAGTCCCGGCCGGGACGACGAGAGGGTCGGCCACAGCAGGGGTACGGGATGCGGACACGGTGATCTCCTTAGGAAAGCGCTGTCGGAACCCTGACGATGCTATCCGCCCGGATTTTGCCGCAGCGTCCCGCGCCCGCGCGTCACCGTTTGGTGAGCTCGGCCTGGTCCTCGGCGCCCGGGGCGTACGAGAGCAGGTACCGGCCCGCCGAGCGCTCCTCCAGCGCCGTGATCGCGGCCAGCCTGCGGTCGAGGTCGAGCTGGGCCCGGTTCATCGCGCCGTCGTGCAGGTCCTGCTGACGTTCCCGGGCGGCGAGCAGCTCGTCCTTGGCCCGGCGCAGCAGGATGCGGTTGGCGGTGTCGCGGTCCTCGGGCGGGATGCCGGCGGCCGCGCCGATGATCTCGGGGTGCTCGGCGATCGCCCGGTCCTGCAGCAGCGAATGCTGGTTCTTCCAGTAGTCGGTCTGGCTGCCGTCCGTCCAGTTGGCCAGCGCCAGGATGTGCACCTCCGAGTACTGCGGCTCCTCGGTGCCGGGCACGAACTCCTCGCGGAAGGTGTGGTCGGCGAGCAGCTCGGCGGCCCTGCGGTCCCTGTCGTTGATGCCGGCCACCAGCTCGCCGAGGTGCTGGGCGTACCCGTCGACCAGCGACTGGGTCGCCGCCACCGCGATCGGCGCGGTGATCGTGCCGGAGGCCAGGTCGATGCGCAGCCCGCGGCTCTGCGCCTCGGCGACGACCTCGCGCACCTGACCCTGGTAGTGCGCGACGTCGAGGGCGAACTCGCGGATGGTCCAGGCGATGGCGGCGCAGTGCACCTGCCCGTTGCCCAGCTGCAGCCGCAGATCCGCCGACTTGTCCTGGGCGGCCTGCGAGCTCGGCCCGGCCGGCCAGTGGTTCGCCAGCTCGCGGGTGTCGCGGCCGAGGTCCTCGACGGCGTCGTCCAGCGTCTGCGCCAGCCGGTCCCAGCGCCTCGCGACGCTCTCGAGCCGCCCGGTGTCGGCGGCCAGCAGCCCCTGCAACGTGATCGTCACGGCGTCACGCCCCCGGCTTGCCGGCGACCTGGATGCGGCCGGCCGCGTCGGCGTCGGTGGCGACGAAGTCCCCGGCCGCCGCGCGCAGCTCGCCGCCGTAGTCGCGCACCATCGCGGCCAGCCCGTCCGCGGTGATCTGCCAGAACCGCGCCGAGCCGGCCAGCTGGTGGTCGCAGAGGGTCGAGCCCTCGACCGCGCCCTGTCCCGCGTACTCCCAGCCCGGGATCTGCGCGGCCACGGCAGCCACCCGCTCCCCGATCGCCGTCACCGCCGCGCCCATGGCCCGCACCGCGGGCGCATCGATGCTCGTCATGTCATCCATCGATCAACCACCAACCCCGTAGAAGCAACGACTGGCGCAAAGTACACGGCGCGGGCACTCCCGGCGGTTCAGACCGGCCCCGGTGCTGCCCGCGATCGACACCCGCGAGCACGGCGCGGCCCCCGACGACGAGCGTGCGCCGGGAACGTAGGGTCGCGGTATGTCCGTCGCCGTGGCTGCGCCGCATCCGGCCGCCGTCGAGGCCGCGCGCCCGATCGTGGCTGCCGGCGGCAACGCGTTCGACGCGGCGCTGGCCGCTGCGGGCGCGCTGGCGGTGGTCTATCCGCATCAGTGCTCGGTCGGCGGAGACCTGGTCGCGATGGTGCGGACGGCCGGTTCTCCCGTACGGGCCGTGCTGTCCATCGGCGCGGCCGCGTCCGCTGCGGTGCCGCCCACGGCGCCGCGCATGCCGTTGCGCGGGCCTCTGACCGTCACCGTGCCCGGGGTGGTGGCCGGGTGGGCCGCCGTGCACGGGCTGGGCGCGCGGCTGCCGCTCGCCGAGCTGCTCGCCCCCGCGGTGCGGCTGGCCTCGGACGGGGCGCCGTTCAGCGCCGGCCTGCGCCGGGCGATCGAGCAGCAGCGGGAGGTCGTCCGCGCCGACCCGGGGCTGTCCGCGGTGATGCTGCGGCCGGCTCTCGTGCAGCCCGCGCTGGCGGCGACGCTGGCGCAGATCGCGCGCGACTGGCGTTCCCTCTACCGTGGTCCGCTCGCGCAGCGCCTGGCCGTCGGGCCGCTCACGGCCGGCGACTTCGCCGCGCACGCCGCCGAGGTGACCGAGCCGCTGAGCGCCGTCGCCGGCGGGGTGACCTGGCACGCCGCGCCTCCGCCGGTGCAGGGCGCCACCTTCCTGGCCGTGAACGGATCGCCGGATCTGCTCGCCGGGAGCCACCGCGCCCAGTCCGCCCGCGACGCGCTGCTGGGCGACCCGCGCGGCGGGCCGATCGACGTCGCCGGGCTTCTCGGGCGTACGTCCCCGGTTGTGGCAGCCGCGGACCGGCTGCACGAGCCCACCGGGGACACCGTCGCCGTCACCGCGGTCGACGACGACGGGAACGCCGTCACGCTGATCCAGAGCGTCTTCGAAAGCTTCGGCGCCGGCATCCTCGAGCCGTCCACCGGCGTCGTGCTGCACAACCGCGGCTCCGCGTTCAGCCTCGACCCGGCGCACCCCGGCCGCCTCGCCCCCGGCAGGCGGCCGCCGCACACGCTCTGCCCCACCCTGGGCATCGCCGCCGGCGACGTCGTCGCGCTGGGGTGCCAGGGCGGCCGCGCCCAGCCGTGGATCCTCGCCCAGATCGCCCCCGACGCCTTCACCGCCCCCGACCCGGCCGAGCTGGTCGCGCGCCCGCGGTGGATCCTCCGGGGCGCCGACCTGATCCTCGAGCCCGGCGTGCCCACCCCACCGGCCGCGGCCGGCCTGACCGTCACGACCACCGCCGGCCCGCACGACGACGCCGGCCACGTGCAGCTGTCCCGCCTGCGCGGCGGCCGCCTCGACGCCGGCAGCGACCCCCGCGCCGACGGCCTCGCCGCCGTCCTGCCCTCCTAGCGCCCACCCGCGCGGCCGGCATCAACCCGCACGGCGCCGCGAGACAGGCACGGGACCGTGGGCACGGCACAGTGGGGCGGTTCCGGCGCGCTGGGGCCGGGACGGGGAGGGTCAGACGGCCGCGTGGCCGGGGCGGTTGCGCAGCACCATCAGCAGCTGGATCAGGCCCATGAGCAGCAGCCAGATGCCGGTGAGCCAGACGATCGTCGCGAGGGACGGGCCCGGCCACAGGAGCACGACGAGCCCGCCGAGCACGCTGACGGCGCCGAGCGCGGCGAGGACCAGCCGGCCGGCGGCGTCGTGGCCCGCCGTGAACGCGTTGATCAGGCCCACGATCCCGCCGATCAGCCACGAGATGCCGATCAGCGTGGCGATCACGACGACGGACACCAGCACGTTGCGCAGGCAGATGACTCCGGCCACGACGAACAGCACGCCGATGACGGCGCTCAGCGCCCGGGCGGCGCCGTCCGCGCGGGCGGCGGTGATGGCCTGGACGATGTTGATGACGCCGTGCACGAGCAGCCAGACGCCGAACAGTGCGGCGCCCACGTACAGGGTCTCGTCGGGCCAGGCGAGGGCCAGCACCCCCAGGACGATCGAGGAGGCGGCGCCGGCGACGGCCAGCCACCAGAGGGACCGCTCGGCCGAGCGGGTGAACGACGCGGACATCGGGGCGTGGGTGGTGGACACGGAAGCCTCCCGGAGCGGTGTGGGCACGAGCTGACCGGGACGGCCGATGCGGCTGCGGAACACCGCAGGGGTCGCCGTGCGGGCAATCTATCGCCGTACGCCTCCGGGGACCATCCTCCGTGACGGCCGAAACAAGCTCTATCTCCCATAGGCTAAGTAGGCATAGGCTGGCGGGCATGACCGATCAGACCTGGGCCGAGTGGCACGCCGAGCACGAGCGCGACCTCGCCGACCCGCACGGCTTCCTGGCCATCACCAGCCTGAACTTCCTCGACGCGACCCCGCGGCGCTTCCCCGACGCGCCGGGCGAGTGGAGCACCGGCCCGGACGGGCCCGTCGTCGACCTCGCGGACGGCGAGTCGCTCACCGTCGACGGCGCCGAGGTCACCGGCCGGCACAGCTTCGGCGTGCTCGCCGAGCGCAGCAGCGTCTTCCCCGCGTTCGGCGACGCCGTGGTCGAGGTCGCGAAGCGCGGCGGCTTCGACATCATCCGGCCGCGGCATCCGGAGAACCCGCTGCGGCAGCAGTTTCACGGGGTGCCGGCCTACGAGCCGACCGAGAAGTGGCAGCTGACCGGCCGCTACGTGCCCTTCGACGAGCCCCGCGACGTCACGGTCGGCGCCGCGGTCGAGGGCCTCGAGCACGTGTACGAGTCCCCCGGCCGCGTGGAGTTCGAGGCGCAGGGCACTCCGCTGGCGCTGACGGTCTTCAACGGCCGTACGCCGGGGTCGTTCTTCGCCCTGTTCACCGACGAGACCTCGGGCGTGACCACGTACGCGGCCAACCGCAGCCTGGCCATCGACGCCCCGGCCGCGGACGGGACGGTGACGCTCGACTTCAACAAGGCGACCAACCTCGTCTGCGCGTACACCGACTTCGCGACCTGCCCGCTGCCCCCGTCCGAGAACCGCCTGCCGGTCCCGGTCGAGGCCGGCGAGAAGATCCCGTACGAGCGACTCCCGTAACGCTGCACGGCCCGCGTCTGCTAGAACCTCAGCTGGGACGCGAACGCTACGACAGGTTCACGCCTGGCTTCGCCGGCGCGGTGATGGGCAAGCTCGGCAGCGACCCGGAGACGTTCAACCGGATGGTCACCCGGCTGTGGCGCGAACCCGTCGACGCGGCACTGGCCTCGCCGGCTACCAGCAGTTCTGCGCCGACCTCCGCGACTGGCGACAGCAGCACGGCATCGCGCCGCAGGAGGCGGACGCCGTTCTCACCCGCTTCATGCGGGCTGCCAGGACCGTCGTTGCGCAAGCGCCGCTGCCGGCCGCGGAACGGCTCGGCGCCAACGAGGTCGCCGCACGGTGTCACCTGCCGGTCGAGCAGGTGGACCAGTGGGCGGAGGCGCTGAGCACCGGGATGCGGCAGGCGGTGTTCCACGGGCCGCCCGGCACGGGCAAGACGCACGTCGCCGGGCTGCTCACCCGGCACCTGGCGACCTCGGCGGAGCACATCGAGGTCGCGCAGTTCCACCCCGCGTACTCCTACGAGGACTTCGTCGAAGGCCTGCGGCCCGAGACCGGAAGCGCCACATCGCGGACGTGGCCGGTGCGCCGCCCGAGATGGCCGGCGTGCCGGCCCGGTACCGGGAGATCGTGCCGCTGGCGCGGCTGATCCTGGACGGCCGGACCACGCTGCCGACGGGGTCGGGGAGCGCCGGAGCCAGCGTGCTGTTCCTGATGACGAAGATCTGGGAGACGTACGTCGGCAGGTGGTTGCGCGCCCGGCAACCGGGCTGTGCCGTGACCGGCCGGCATCGCATCCCGCTCACGGAGACGCGCTCCGCCTGGGCGGACTTCGTCGTCTCCCGCGCGGGTGAGCCGGTTGCCGTGTACGACGCCAAGTACCGGCCGTGGCGGCCCGACCCCGCCACCGACGAGCTGTACCAGCTCTACACGTACGCCCGGCGCCTCGGCATCACCCGCGCCGCGCTGGTCTGTCCGGCGCGGGAGAGCAGCTTCGCCGAGACGTCGGTCGGCGAGGTGACGATCGGCAGCTACGGCGTCCCGGTGGAGCGCCAGGTGAACTCGGGCTCGTAGCCGAGCAGGCGGCGGGCCTTGTCGATGGAGAGCAGGGTCTCGTGCTCGCCCAGCTCCTTGCGGACGGGGACGTCCGGGAAGACCTCGGCGGCCAGCGCGGCGCTGGAGCGGCTCATGACGGTGTCGGCGTTGGCGATCACGAAGACCTCGACGCCCGCCTCGGGATAGGCCAGGGCACGCCGTACGGCCTGGGCGCCGTCGCGGGCGTCGATGTAGGCCCACGCGTTCCAGCTGCGCAGCCGGGGGTCGGCGTCGTAGGAGGGGAAGGCCTCGTAGTCGCCCGGCTCCATCACGTTGGAGAACCGCAGGCCGACCATGGTGAGCTCGGGGTCCCACCGGCAGAACTGGGCGGCCATCTGCTCCTCGAGGTGCTTGGCCAGCGAGTACGAGGAGTTGGGCCGGACCGGGTACTCCTCGTCGACGGGCAGGTAGGGCGGCGGCGTGGTGTCGAAGGGCAGCCCGAGCAGGGTCTCGCTGGACGCCCACACCACGGTCTTGATGCCGGCCACCCGCGCGGCCTCGAAGACGTTGTAGGTGGCGCGGATGTTGTTGTGGAACGTCGCCGCGTTGGGCAGCAGGCCCGGCGCGGGGACGGCCGCGAGGTGCACGACGGCGTCGATGCGGTCGTAGCGCTCGTCGACCGTGGTGAGCGCGCCGACGACCTGGCCGAAGTCGGTGAGGTCGACGTTGAGCCACGGGGCGGGCGAGGACGACGGCGCCTGGTCGAGGTTGACGACCTGCTGGCCGTGGTCGAGAAGGTCCTGGACGACGGCGCGGCCGAGCTTGCCGCTGCCTCCGGTTACCGCGATGCGAGCCATGGCCCTAGTTCTACCCCCGCGCGAGGTGGGCACGCAGGGCAGCGGCGATCTCGCCCGCGGCCTCGAGCTGTGCAGGGGTCAGCGCGTCGACGAAGATCTCGCGGATGTCGCGCAGGTGGGGGCGGGTGGCGGCCGCGAAGGCGGACGAGCCCGTGGGGGTGAGCACGACCTCGGCGCCCCGGTTGTCGGTGGGGCAGTCCTCGCGGCGGATCAGGCCGCGCTTCTCCATGCGCGCGAGGTGGTGCGACACCCGGCTGCGCTCCCAGTGGATGGCCGCGGCCAGCTCCGAGCTGCGCAGCCGGTTGCCGGTGGCCTCGCTGAGCGCGAGCAGCACCGCGTAGTCGCCCGGCGAGAGCCCGGCCGAGCGCTGCAGCCGGGCCGCCATCTCGGCGCGCACGGCTTCACCGGTCTCCAGGTAGTCCCGCCAGATGCCCAGCTCCGAGCGCGTCGGGAAGCGGGTGGTCATGGACACAGCGTACCCGGCATAATTGACACGTCAATCACGTTGGAGGCGGCATGACCGACCACATCTTCGGCCTCGACACCTTCGGCGACGTGCCGGAGGACGACCGAGGCACCCTGCTCTCGCACGGCGCCGCCATCCGCCAGGTCGTCGACGAGGCCGTGCTCGCCGACGAGCTCGGCGTCGACGTCATCGCGCTGGGCGAGCACCACCGCCCCGAGTACGCGATCTCGACGCCCGAGACCGTGCTGGCCGGCATCGCCGGGAGGACGTCGACCATCCGCCTCGCGTCCGGCGTCACGGTGCTGAGCTCGGACGACCCGGTCCGGGTGTTCCAGCGCTTCGCCACCGTCGACGCGCTGTCCAACGGCCGCGCCGAGGTGATCCTGGGCCGCGGCTCGTTCACCGAGTCGTTCCCACTGTTCGGCTACGACCTCGCGGACTACGACAAGCTGTTCGAGGAGAAGATCGAGCTGTTCGTCCGGCTGCTCGACGAGAAGCCGGTGACCTGGAGCGGCACCACGCGCGCGCCGCTGGTCGACGCCGACGTGTACCCCAAGACCGACTCCGGGCGGCTCACGACGTGGGTGGGCGTCGGCGGCTCCCCGCAGTCGGTCGTCCGTACGGCGCGGTACGGCCTGCCGCTGATGCTGGCGATCATCGGCGGGGCGCCCGAGCGCTTCACCCCGTACGTGGACCTCTATCGCCGTGCCGCCGAGCAGCTCGGCACCGCCGCGCACCCGGTCGGCATGCACTCCCCCGGCTTCGTCGCCGACACCGACGAGCAGGCCCGCGAGCTGTTCTACCCGCGCTACAAGGTCATGCGCGACCGCATCGGCGCGCTGCGGGGCTGGCCGCCGCTGCGCGAGCAGGAGTTCGACCACGAGGTCGAGCACGGCTCGCTCTACATCGGCTCGCCCGAGACCGTGGCCCGCAAGATGGCCCGCGCGATCAAGGCGCTCGGCGTCGGCCGGTTCGACATGATCTACACCGCCGGATCGATGCCGGCGAGCGCGCGGCTGCGCAACGTCGAGCTGTTCGGCACCAAGGTGCTGCCGATGGTGAAGGACATGCTGTGAGCACGATCGGCATCCTGGGCGCCGGCAAGGTCGGCACCGTCCTGGCCCGGCTCGCCGTGGCGGCCGGGCACCGGGTGCTCATCGCCGGGTCCGGGGACGTCTCGAGGATCAGCCTGATCGTCGGCGTGCTGGCGCCCGGCGCCGAGCCGGTCACCGCCGCAGACGCGGCCGCCCGCGCCGACGTCGTGGTGCTGGCCCTGCCGCTGGGCAAGCACCGGACGGTGCCGGTGGAGGCCCTGCGCGGCAAGCTCGTGGTCGACGCCATGAACTACTGGTGGGAGGTCGACGGCATCCGCGACGACCTGACCGACCCGCGTACGTCGTCCAGCGAGATCGTGCGGGAGTTCCTGCCCGGCTCGCGGGTGGTCAAGGCGTTCAACCACATGGGCTACCACGACCTCGAGGAGGGCGCGCGTCCGCCGGGCGCTCCGGACCGCAAGGCGATCGCCGTCGCCGGCGACGACCCGCGCGACGTCGCCACCGTCGCCGCGCTCGTGGACGACCTGGGCTTCGATCCGGTGCTCGCCGGCCCGCTGGCCGAGGGCGTACGCCTGGAGCCCGGCACCGAAGCCTTCGGCGCGAACGTGCCCGCCGACGAACTGAGGGCCATGCTCGACCGGTTCCCCGGTTCCGAGCGGGGTCGCGTGGTGGCCGAGGCCCGCGGAGCCTGAGCCTGCCCTCCCCGCCGCCGACGTGAGCAGCAAGTCGCGGACTGCCCGGCCCCTGTTCTGTGTGGCGCGACGGCCCGGTCGAAAGGTTCTGAGAATGCTGGGGAAATGGGGCGTTGCTGAGGCGCCGGTCGGCCGATGAGCCTTTCTGGGACACCGAACCATTTGAGACAGCGGCTGCTGCGCATTCCGGCAATTTCGGGGTGCGACGTTTTGCCGGCAATACCGTGGGTCGGGTAACCGTCCGATCCGACCCACGGTGGGAAGTTTCTCGTGAAGCACAGGAAGCCTGCGCGCCTGCGCGGCGCATGGATTGCTGTTGGTGGTCTGCTGGCGCTGGGCGGGCTGGTGCCGCTGCTGGACGAGACCGGGCCGGCCTACGAGTTGCGCGCGGACGAGGTGTGCCCGTCGGAATCGGCCGGGTCCGCGACGCCGGACCCTAGCTTCTCGACGACAGCAGCCATTGCCACTACCTCGCCGTCGAATGCGGACTCCCCGACGCTACCCACCACACCGGCGACCACACCGGTCACCACCGGAACAACCACCCCGGTCACCACCGATGCGACCTCGGCTTCGGCCGACCCCGTAACCACGTCACCCTCCCCGGACCTCACAACCACGTCACCCTCCCCGGACTTCACGACCACGTCACCGTCGCCCGAACTCACCACCACGTCACCGTCGCCCGAACTCACCACAACATCACCGTCCCCTGAGCTCACGACCACATCACCGTCCCCTGAGCTCACGACCACATCACCGTCCCCTGAGCTCACCACCACATCACCGTCCCCCGAGCCCACCACCACGTCAGAGTCCCCGGACGCCATAACCGCTCAAGTGGCGGAAGCGGCTGAGGCATCGGCCTGCCCCACCAGCTCGGCTGCCGTTGACGCCACCACCGCGCCGACGTCCGCAGCGACCAGCCTCCCTACGACTGTCGCGGCCAGTTCGGCGCAGACCGTCGCCCCAACGACGACCACGACTACGACCCCCGTCCCCACCCCCACGACGACGGCGCCCACCGTCCCGGCCACCGCGCCGACGACCACATCCGCCTCGCCGAGCGCTTCGGCCACGATTACCTCCCCGAGCGCCTCCGCCACGACGACCTGGCCAGGCCCCTCCGCCACAACCACCTCGCCCAGTCCCACCGCCACAACCACCTCACCAAGCCCCACCGCTACAACCACCTCACCAAGCCCCACCGCCACGACGACCTCGCCGAGCCCCTCGGCCACAACGATCTCGCCGAGTGCGTCGGCCACGACGTCGGCGTCGGCCGGGCCGACGGTCTCGTCCACCGCGCCGACCTCTGCCCCGGCCACCTCGTCGAGCCCGACCGCGCCGGCCGTCGTGCCGAACGCCCCGTCCGGGGTGACCGTGTCGGCTGCGACCTCGTCGATCCGGGTTTCCTGGAGCGCGCCGGCCGCCAACGACGCGACCATCACCGGCTACCGGGCGACCGCCAGCCCGGGCCCGGCCACCTGCTCGACCACCGGCGCGACGAGTTGTGTCCTCGGTGGCGCGGCCGGTGAGACGTACACGGTCACCGTTGTCGCCTTGTCTGCTTCGGGAGAGTCCGCGCCCTCGGCGCCGTCCGGCAGTGTGTCGCCGGAGGAACCGGTGGTGAGCAGCACGCCGCCGGAGACCGACCTGCCACTGGACACCAGCGAGGGCGACATCTCCACCGCAGTGCCGGGCGAGGAGCTGGTCATGATCGGCTCGGGCTATGCGCCGTACTCCTCCGTGACGCTCACGGTCTACTCGAAGCCGACGGTTCTCGGCACGGTGACCACCGACGGTGACGGGTCCTTCCGGCAGGCGGTCACGGTCCCGCCGGGGCTGACCGGGTCGCACTCGTTCGTGGCGGCCGGGGTCGACCCGAGCGGCAACCCGCGGGCGTTGCGGCTCGATGTCACCGTGGCGGCCAAGAGCAGCGACGACGGCGGCAGCGGCACGCTTCCGATCACCGGTGGCGCAGCGATCTGGTTGTTCCTCGTCGGCTTCGTCTGCGCGACTGCCGGTGTCGCGATGCGGCTGGTACGACGCTAGTCGCCTCGGCGGGGACCGCCGGTGGTTTCGTCAGCCGCCCGGGCGCCTCGACCTCTGCGGAACCCGACGCAACGGGCCTGCCCGGTCGTGGCGTGGGACACCTCCCGACAAGGCAGCCGAATCGGCCCGGGGCGCGCAGAATGATCCGGTGAGCTCACAGGCGCCCGAGAAGGCGGCGGTCCCCCAGGAACACCACGGGCACGGCAAGCTGCGGGCGGCGGTCGTCGTCGGCGCGCTCGGGGTGGTGTTCGGCGACATCGGAACCAGCCCGATCTACACGATCCAGACCCTGTTCAACCCGGACGACCCGCACCCGGTGCCGATCACGGGCGACAACATCCTGGGCGCCATCTCGACCATCTTCTGGTCCGTGATGATCATCGTGACGCTCACCTACATCACGCTGGTGATGCGGGTGAACAACGACGGCGAGGGCGGCATCATGGCCCTCATCACGCTGCTGCGCCGCTGGGGCACGTCGACCGGCCGGCGCAGCGCGGTGGCGCTGGCCCTGCTGGGCATCTTCGGCGCCGCGCTGTTCTTCGGCGACAGCATGATCACGCCGGCCATCTCGGTGCTGTCGGCGATCGAGGGGCTCGAGCTGGTGCGTCCCGGCTTCGACAGCGCCGTCGTCCCGATCACCGCGGTGATCATCGTGGTGCTGTTCTCGCTGCAGCGGCGGGGCACGGCCGCCGTCGGCCGGCTGTTCGGGCCGGTCATGATCCTCTGGTTCGTGACGATCGGCGCGGCGGGCATCGGCGGCATCGCGCAGCACCCGCGCATCCTCGAGGCGCTCTCCCCCACGTACGCCATCGAGTTCCTCGCCGGGAACTTCCACATCGCGTTCTTCGCGCTCGCCGCGGTCGTCCTCTCGGTCACCGGAGCCGAGGCGCTCTACGCCGACATGGGGCACTTCGGCCGCAAGGCGATCGTCTACGGCTGGCTCGGGCTGGTGCTGCCGGCGCTGACGCTGAGCTACTTCGGCCAGGGCGCCCTGCTGCTCGGCGACCACGGCGCGGTCGGCGGGCCGTTCTTCCTGCTGGTGCCCGAGTGGGGCCGGCTGCCGCTGGTGATCCTCGCGACCGCGGCCACCGTGATCGCCGCGCAGGCCGTGATCACCGGGGCGTACTCGGTGGCCTCCCAGGCGGGTCAGCTGGGCTACCTGCCGCGGCTGCGCATCGCGCACACCTCGGAGTCGACTGTGGGCCAGATCTACGTCCCGTGGATCAACTGGCTGCTGATGGTCGCCGTGCTGGTGCTGGTCTTCGCGTTCCGCAGCTCGGCCGCGCTGGCCTACGCGTACGGCATGGCCGTGATCGGCACCATCACCATCACCACGCTGCTGTTCTTCTACTTCGCCCGGGTCCGCTGGAACGCCCCGCTGTGGCTGGTGCTGACCGGCGGCACGATCCTGCTCGCGATCGACCTGCTGTTCCTGAGCGCCAACCTCACCAAGATCGTGCACGGCGCGTGGCTGCCGCTGCTGATCGGCCTCACCGCGTTCACCGTGATGGCCACGTGGCAGCGCGGCCGCCAGATCGTCACCGCGGAGCGCGACCGGGCCGAGGGCTCCCTGCGCGAGTTCGTGGCCGACCTGCAGAAGCGCCCGGCGCTGGCCCGCGTGCCCGGCACCGCGGTGTTCCTCAACCGCGGCAAGCAGACCGCCCCGCTCGCGCTGCGCGCCAACGTCGAGCACAACCACGTGCGCCACGACCAGGTGATCATTCTGTCGATCGAGACGCTGCCGGTGCCGCGGCTGGCCGACGACCAGCGCACCGAGGTCGACGACCTGGGTTCCGCGGACGACGGCATCCTGCACGTCAACGCGCGCTACGGCTACATGGAGACGCCGGACGTGCCGGCCCTGCTGCGCTCGCTCGACGCCGCGTACACCGAGGGGACGATCTCGGCCGACGAGGCGTCCTACTTCCTGTCGAAGATCGAGCTGGCCCGCGGGGACAGCGCCACGATGGCCCCGTGGCGCAAGCGGCTGTTCATCGCCACCTCCTACATCACGGCGGACGCGGCGGAGTTCTTCAGCCTCCCCCGCGACCGCACGGTGATCATGGGGTCGCGTATCGAGGTCTGAAGTGCCGCAGGGTCGCCTCGGTCTTGGTGACCTGCGGCTCGTCGTCGGGCACGATGCCGTGCGCCCGCAGCGCGCTCGACGTCTCGGCGGCCACCTCGGCCGCCTTGCGTGACGCGCACCGCGTCGACAGTTCCGCGATCGCCGATCCGTCGGGGTAGCGCCACAGCTCGGCGGTCAGCGGGTGGTCGCACGCGGCCAGGGTGAGCCGGCAGCGCCGCACCTCGACCGGGCCGAACTCGCGCAGGGCGTCGAGGGGCACGTTGGCGTACGCCGTGAGCAGGCGCCTCTGCCGCCCGGAGAGCAGCCGGGCGAGCGGCTTGCCGGCCTTCACGGCGCGCTCGAGCTCGTGGCGCCCCAGCGTCCGCTTGAGCGCGCCCGAGCAGGCGTAGTTGTCGGGCAGCGCGTCGATCTCGACGGCGAACCCGTCGTCGCGGCGCAGCCACCCCGGCAGCGCCTTGGGCAGCACGGGTCGCAGCTTCACCACCGCGTCGCCGGCCCGCCCCTGCGTGCTGCGGAGCCGCACGATGAGCCCGTGCCGTTGCAGCGCGAGGTCGGCGGTGTCGAGGAAATAGACGGTACGGGCCTGGCCACAGCTCAGATCGGCGCCGAGCGCGTGCAGGTCATCGGGCGAAACGGCAACCTTGAGTTCCACCTTCGGCGCCTCGCCGATCAGCGGAGGCTGCCAGAAACCCCTGGTCATCACTGTTTTCGTCACTGCACGCCCATGTCTGTGGTGGTCCGGCACGGCGACCGGTGTTACCCGGATCGACCCTATGAAACGCAAAGCTTCATTTCATTCTCGTGTCGTCGGACACCATCGGCGCCGAAAGAGCTGTTAACCTTCCGTTAAACCCAGCTATTCCCTTACTTTACCTCGGTGCCGGGCAGCGGCCATGGTAGCCGGGCGGGGTCGCGCTCGCTCCGGGTTTGCGACCCGGGCCGGTGGGTACCCGCGCCAGATGCCGACAAGGGACGTGGTGGTGGTCGGGGCGTCCGCGGGTGGGGTCGAAGCCCTGACCGCGTTCGTGGCCGGGCTGCCGGCGGACCTGCCGGCCGCCGTGGTCGTGGTGATGCACGTGCCTCCGACGGGACACAGCGGGCTCGCCGACATCCTGAACCGGCACGGCCCGCTTCCGGCGACCACCGCTCAGGACGGCGACCGGCTGCGGCCGGGGCACATCTACGTCGCCGGGAACGGCCGCCACCTGCTCATCAAGCACGACCACCTCGTGCTGAGCCGGGCGCCGAAGCAGAACCGCGTGCGGCCCTCGGTGGACACCCTGTTCCGCAGCGCCGCCCGCTGGCTCACGTCGCGGGTCGTGGGGGTGGTGCTGTCCGGATACCTCGACGACGGCACGGCCGGCCTCGCCGCGATCGTCTCGCTCGGCGGCGCCGCGGTGGTGCAGGACCCGGACGACGCGATCGCGGGCGCCATGCCCCGGGCCGCGCTGTCCGTCGTGCCGGACGCGGTGGTGAGGCCTGTGGCGAAGATCGGCGCCGAGATAGCGCGGCTGGTGGGGCAACCCGCGCCGCAGCCCGGTCACGTTCCGGATGACGAGCTGGTTCGGGAGACGGACATGTTGGAGACGAGTACGTCGGGGCGGATCGGCGAGCCGGCCGCGGTGGGCTGCCCCGACTGCAACGGCGGGATGCGCGAGATCCGGACCGGTGGAGCGGTGCACTTCCTCTGCCACGTGGGCCACTCCTGGTCGCCGCTGGCCCTCGCCGCCGCCCAGGCGGAGAAGGTCGAGCAGTCGCTCTGGACCGCGGTCAGCATGCTCGAGGAGCAGGCCGCGATCCACCGGTTGCTGGCCGAGCGGGCGACGGGACCCGAAGCGACCCTGACCCGCCGCCACCAGAGCGACGCGGCCGACGAGGCGACGCGGGCCGCCGAGACGATCCGCAAGCAGTTCCCCGACCTGCTGCCGCGCCTGCTCGACCCGGTGGCGAACGCGGGGACTAATCGCCCGATCTAGGGGAACCCGGCGCGCATGACGACGACCGAAACGGCTCCCGCGGGCACCGGGGAGCACACGTTGGCCGCCGACGAGGCGCTGCTGCAGCTCGGGCGGGAACTCAAGAGCACCGGCTACCGGTTCACCACTGTCACCCCCGAGACCCATGCGCGCGTCAACCGGCGCCCCGGCAACGCCACCGCCCGCACCCTGCGCGACGTGCTCGGCTGGAGCCGCCCGTTCGCCGAGGGCGTGCTGCCCGCCACGATCGTCGACCTGCTGCGCGCGGCCGACGCCGTCGAGCCGCACGGCGACGGCCTGTGGCGCAGCCGGGTGCGGTTCTCCTCGTACGACGACGAGCTGTTCGTGCACTCGGCCTTCCCCACCGACGCGCCCGACTCGGTGTTCTTCGGCCCCGACACGTACCGGATGGCCGACGCCGCCTCCGCGCACGCGGCGGGCCGCGCCGGCTCCACCCGCCGCGCGGTCGACATCGGCTGCGGCACGGGCGCCGGGGCGATCGCGGTCGCCAAGCGTGCCCCGCAGGCCGAGGTGTTCGCGGTCGACATCAACGACAACGCCCTGCGCTACGCCCGGATCAACGCGGCCCTCGCAGGCGTCGGCGACCGGGTCCGGCCCACGGCCAGCAACCTGCTCGACGGCGTCGACGGCGCGTTCGACCTGATCATCTCGAACCCGCCGTTCATGATCGACCCGGCCGGGCGCACGTACCGCGACGGCGGCGGCCCGGACGGCAACGACCTGTCGCTGACGATCATCGACGTGGCGGCCGAGCGGCTGGCGCCGGGCGGCTCGCTGGTGCTGTTCAGCGGCTGCGGCATCGTCGAGGGGCACGACCCGCTGCGGGCCGCCGCGGCGGAAAGGCTGGAGGGAACCGGCCTCGCCTGGGACTATCGGGAGGTGGACCCGGACGTGTACGACGAGGAGCTCGACGGCGAGGCGTACGCCCGGGCCGAGCGGATCGCGGTCGTGCTGCTGACCGCCACCCGGCCGCGATGACCCGCACGCTCGGCGTCGAGGAGGAGTTCCTCTTGCTCGACCCGGACACCGGCGAGAACGCGCCGCTGGCCGAGAAGGTGTTCGCCGGCCTGCCCGGCGAGCTGCACGCGCGGCACCGCCGCGAGTTCCGGCACAGCATGGTCGAGATGGTCACCGACGTGTGCACGACGCTGGACGAGCTCCGCGACCAGCTGCTCACCGCGCGGCGCGAGACGGCGGCCGCGGCCCGGGCCACCGGCGCCGACCTGGTGGCGATCGGCGCGACGCCCCTCGCCGAGCCGTTCCGCGAGCCCGCCGACGACGCCCGGTTCCGGCGCATCGTCGGCCACTACGGCCCCATCGCGCAGGACCCGGCGGTGTGCGGCTGTCACGTGCACGTCGGGGTGCCGTCGCCCGAGCTGGCCGTCGAGGTGTGCACCCGGTTGCGCGGGCGGCTGCCGGTGCTGCAGGCGCTGGCCGCGAACTCGCCGTTCTTCGACGGCGCCGAGACCGGGTACGCGAGCTGGCGCTCGATCCAGCTGCTGCGGTGGCCGACGATGGGCGCGTGGCCGCACTTCCGGTCGGCCGCGGAGTACGACGCGACCGTCCGCACCATGATCGCCTCGGGCGAGATGATGGACGAGAGCATGATGTTCTGGTACTCGCGCCCGTCCGCGAACTTCCCGACCGTGGAGATCAGGGTCGCCGACGTCTGCCTGACCGCCGACGACACCGTGCTGATCGCCGCGCTGGCCCGCGGCATGGTCGACACCGCCGCGCGCGAGGCGCAGGAGGGCCTGCCGGTTCCCGGGATCCCTGACGTGCTGCTGCACTCGGCCCACTGGAACGCCGCGCACGACGGCGTCGACGGCACGCTGCTCGACCCGGTCGCCGGCCGGGCGCGCCCCGCCTGGGAGCTGATCGGCGAGACGGTCGACTGGGTCACCCCGTCGCTGCGGGAGCACGGCGACCTGGACGTCGTGACGGCCGGGCTCGACCGGGTGCGCCGGGAGGGAACCGGCGCGACCCGTCAGCGGCGGCTGCTCGGCGGGTCGGGCAGCGTGGCGGCGCTACTGGGCGACCTGGCCGCGGCCACCGTCGCCGGCTGAGCCGAGCCGCTGCCAGAACGACGCGAGGGTCGCGGCCCCGTTGATCAGCATCTGGATCGCGACCCGCTCGTCGTCGTCGTGCCAGCGGTCCTCCGGCAGCCCGGTGCCGAAGAAGACGACCGGCGCCCCGATCACCCGGGTCAGCAGCTCGGCGGGGCCGCCGCCCGCGTTGCCCATCCGGCCCGGCCGCTTGCCGAAGCCCTCCTCCATCGCCGCGGCGAGCTCGGCCAGCGCCGGCAGGTCGTCCGGCGTCCGGTACGGCTCCTGGGAGATCTCCTCCGAGATGCTCAGGTCGTACTCGACCCGGTCGTCGAGCCGCGACTCCACCCACTGCCGCAGCTGCTTCTCCACCGTCGCGGCCTTCTGACCCGAGGCCGTACGGAAACTGAACCTGGCAGTGGCGACCGCGGGCACCGCCGCCCGGGGCAGCCCGGCCGGGTCGCCCGAGAGCAGGCCGATGACCTCCACGGCGGGCCGCTCCCACAGCCGTTCCAGCACGGTGTAGCCGTGCTCGCCGCCGATGGCGCGGGTCTCCGAGCGCTCCAGCCAGTCCTCGTCGCTGTACGGCAGCGCCGCCAGCTCGGCCCGCCGCGTCTCGGTGAGCTCCTCGACGTCGTCGTAGAAGCCGGGCAGCGTGATCCGTCCCCGGTCGTCGTGCAGCGCCGCGATCAGCGCGGACAGCTCGATCGCCGGGTTGATCGCCGGGCCGGACACCGCGCCGCTGTGCACGTCGCGCAGCGGGCCGAAGACCCGCAGCTCAGCGCTGATCATGCCCCGCAGGCTGGTGCACACCGCCGGGTGATCGGCCCGCCAGGTCAGCGTGTCGCTGAAGACGATCAGGTCGGCGTCCAGCCGCTCGCGGTGCTGCTCGAGGGCCTCGGCGAGGTGGCCGGACCCGGCCTCCTCCTCGCCCTCGACGAGAATCTTGATGTTGACCGCGGGCGCGTCCCGGCCGGTGGTGGCCAGGTGGGCCCGCAGGCCCCACACGTGGGCGAGCACCTGCCCCTTGGCGTCCGACGCGCCGCGGCCGTAGACGTATCCGTCGCGCACCACCGCCTCGAACGGGTGAGTCTCCTCCCACTGATCGTCATCGGTCACCCGTACGTCGTGGTGACTGTAGATCAGCACGGTCGGCGCACCCGGCGCCTCGCACCACTCGGCGTACACGGCCGGGGCGCCCTCGATCCGCCACACGTCAACGTGCGGGAACCCGGTCGCGCGCAGGGCGCCGGCCAGCCAGTTCGCCGAGCGGATCAGCTCCGGTTCGCTCTCCGGCAGCCCGGCCACCGATCGGTGCCGGATCCAGCCGATCAGCTCCTTCACGAGGTCGTCGCAGTGCCGGGTCAGGTAGTCATGAACATTCGCAGCCACCGGGGCCGACTACCCCTATTCCGGCATTTCACGCGCCCGGGACCCGCCGGGCTGCCGAGGCGGCCAGCTCACGCTCGAACCGCTCGGCGTCCCACTCCTCCGCCAGGGCCTGCCGCATCAGCTCCGCCTGGGTCCGCGGGGCGAGGCCGCCGAGGGGCTGGTCGCGGTCGAGGTTGGTCGGGAACGCGTACCCCTCGGCCGAGGCGGCGATCACGTTGGCGGCCGAGCCGGAGAAGTCCCGCAGCACCGGATACAGGGCGCGGGCCATGGCGATCCGGTCGACCGACTCCATCGCGCGGCCGAAGCCCGAGGAGATCTGCAGCAGGTTCGCCATCCGGCGCACGCCGGCGGACCGGTTGGTGCCCGCGCCGTGGAACAGCGCCGGGTTGAAGAACGCGGCGTCGCCCTTGGCCAGCGGCAGCTGCACGTGGTGCTCGTCGAAGTACGCGGTGAACTCGGGCCGGTGGAAGGCGACGTAGCCGGCCGGGTACTTCTGCGAGTGCGGCAGATAGAGCGTCGGGCCCGTCTCGACCGGCATGTCGACGTGCGCCACCGCGCCCTGCAGGGTCAGCACCGGCGACAACGCGTGGACGTGCGCGGGATAGCGCAGCGCCTGCTCCTGCGACATGAACCCGAGGTGGTAGTCGCGGTGCGCGACCTGCGCCTGCCCGCCCGGGTTGACGACGTTGACCTGCGAGGTGACCTGGTAGCCGACGCCGAGCCAGGCCTCGCAGACCAGCGCGAGCGTGTCGTTGTCGTAGTACTGCGCGAAGGCCGCCGGGTCGCGCAGCGCGAACTTGTCGAGCGCGCCCCACACCCGGTCGTTCGCGCCCGGCTTGGCGAAGTGGTCGCCGCCCCGGACGCCGGCCGCCTTCTGCTCGGCGATCAGGTCGGTGAACACGGCCGTGGCGCGGTCGACCACGCCGGGCGCGAATGCTTGGGTGAAGACGACGACGCCCGGCCCGTCGCGCAGCGCCCGGATCAGCTCGCCGCGCACCTCGAGGGTGTCCGGCAGCGACCCCGGATAGATCAGCACGTTGCCGGCGACGTCGGTGGCGTGCGGGTAGTCGGCCAGTTCCGTCTTCTGCTCGCAGACGGCCCGGAAGTCCTCCAGGCGGCAGTCCGCGGCGCTGAACCAGGTGGTTGTCATGGGCCTCACGCTAGGTCCGCGCGGGCCGCTGCGGGCCCTTGAGAAGACCTCAAAAACCCCTCATCGTGGACGGGTGAAGCACCCGTACCGGATCCGGGAGATCGCCGCGCAGGCGGGCCTCAGCGAGGCCACGGTCGACCGGGCGCTGCACGGCCGGGCGGGGGTCCGCGAGAGCACGGTCCGCGAGGTGCGCCGGGCCGTCGCGGACCTCGACCGGCAGCGCGACCAGGTGCGGCTGGGCGGGCGTACGTTCCTGATCGACGTGGTCGTGCAGGCGCCGCCGCGCTTCTCCGCCACGATCCGCGCGGCGATGGAGTCCGTGCTGCCCGCGCTGCGCCCGGCCGTCGTCCGGGCGCGGTTCCACCTGGTCGAGGAGTCGTGCGTCCCCGTGCTCGAGCGGGTCGCCCGGAGCCGGTCGCACGGCGTGATCCTCAAGGCCCCCGACGTGCCCGCGGTCGTCGCCGCCGCGCGGGCGCTGACCGTGCCGCTGGTCACCCTGGTCACCGACCTGCCCGCGGCGCCGCGCGTCACGTACGCCGGGCTCGACAACCGGGCCGCCGGGGCCACCGCCGCGTACCTGATCCGCCAGTGGCTCGGCGACCGCCCCGGCGACGTGCTGGTGGTGCGCGGCCGGGGCTCTTTCCGCGGCGAGGACGAGCGCGAGGCCGGCTTCCGCGCCGAGATGCCGCGGCGCATCGTCGAGGTGGTCGACGCCTCCGACCGGCCGGACGCCGTACGCGACGACCTCCGCACGACGCTGGCCACGAACCCGCCGATCCGCGCGATCTACTCCCTCTACGCCGGCGCGGGCGGCAACACGGCCGTCGTCGAGGCGTTCGACGGCCACCCGTACGCCGTCTTCGTGGCCCACGACCTCGACCGGGAGAACACGCTCCTGCTCCGCGACCGCAGGCTTTCCGCCGTGCTGCACCACGACCTGCGCACCGACCTGCGCCGCGCCTGCCACGCCATCCTCCAGGCGCAGGGGGCGCTGCCCGGCCCGATCCGCACCAACCCCTCCGCCGTCCAGATCATCACCCCGTTCAACACCCCACCGGCCGAGCTCTGACGGCACACCGTCCGGTGTGGAACGATACGTGCTCGCGCCCGGCCGCTCGGGCGCCACCGGACACAGAACGGGAACGAGACGATGGACGCCACAGTCGCCCTCTTCATCCTCGGATGCGCGGTCGTCGCGCTGATCGCCGTTCTCCTCCTGCGATCGCAGAACCGGGACGGGCGGGCCGAGGCCTCGTTCACCTTCGGCGACCTGTTCTCGGCCTCGGTGGCGCTGGAACCCAGGAACACCGCTTCGGCCGAGCAGGCCGTGCAGGAGGCCGCGCACCTGAAGGGTGACTCCGACGCTCCGGCGGCCGGTCTTGCGACGACTGCGCCGACCCGGCTCGCGCGGGTGCTCTGGGTCGATGACAACCCGGACGGCAACCTGTACGAGACCGTGGCTCTTGAGCGGATCGGCCGGTTCGTCACCAAGGCGACGTCGAACGAGGCGGCGATGCACTATCTCGGCGAACTGGACTTCGATCTCGTCATCACCGACCTCGGCCGCGCCTCCGAGGCGGAGGGTGGTGCGGATCTGATCCGCCGCCTGCAGGCCTCGGGACAGAGTCTGCCGATCGTGGTCTACACGGTCGACGCGGCGTCGAGGCGGGCCGCTCTGGTGGCTCAGGGTGCGACGGCCGTTGTGGACCGGCCGCGGGACCTGGTCAACGTCGTCGACGAACAACTGCGCCGGAGGGTGGGATCGGTCGGCTGAGACGCCGCGGGGTCAGTCTGCGCCTTTGACGGTGTCGCCGCGGCCGTGGGCTATCAGGACCAGGTGGACCCGGTCGCGGGCACGGAGCTTGTCGAGCAGGTGGGCCACGTGGGTCTTCACGGTCGCCTCGGAGACGTACAGGGTGGCGGCTATCTCGGCGTTGGTGCGGCCCACCGAGATCTCGTGCAGCACGTCGCGTTCGCGCGGTGTCAGCCGGCTCAGGGCGGCCGCGGTCGCGGGGTCGCGTACGCCGGGAAGGTGCTCGTCGATCAGCCGGGCGGCGACGTCGGCGTCGATGAGGACCTCGCCCTGGGCGACGGCCCGGACGGCGGCCAGCATCGACGCCCGCGGGCTGTCCTTGAGCAGGAAACCGGCGGCGCCGGCCCGCAGGGCGTCGAGCACATAGGCGTCGATGTCGTACGTCGTGAGGATGAGCACCCGCGACCGGGAACGCGCGGCCACGATCGCCCGGGTGGCCTGGATGCCGTCGAGGACCGGCATGCGGATGTCCAGCAGCACCACGTCCGGGCGGGTCCGCTCGACCAGCTGGACGGCCGCGCGCCCGTCGCCCGCGGTGCCGACGACCTCGATGTCGTCCTGCGCCTGCAGGATCAGCGCGAAGGCGTCGCGGACGAGCTCCTGGTCGTCGGCGACCACAACCCTGATCATGGCGTGCGCCCTGCGCCCAGCGGGATCTCCGCCCGTACGCGGAAACCGTCCGCCGTCTGCTCCGCGACCAGCGTGCCGCCGCACGACTCGACCCGCTCCCGCATGCCGGCCAGCCCGTGCCCGCCCGGCTTGCGACGGTGGCGCACGGCGCCGCTGTCGCTCACCGCGACGACCAGGCGACCGTCGTCGGCGCCCACCTCGAGCAGCGTGGGCACCGGACCGGCGTGCCGCAGGGTGTTGGTGAGCGCCTCCTGCACCACGCGGTAGGCGGCTCGCCCCGCCACCGCGGGCACCTCGGCGCCGTCCAGCCGCAGGCGGCAGTCGACCGGCAGGCCCGAGGCGCGCAGGGCCTCCACCAGGCCGGGCAGCTCGGGCAGGCCGGGCAGCGGCGCGTGCGGGCCCGGCGCGTCGGGGGCGCGCAGCACCGACAGCAGCCGCCGCGTGTCCTGCAGGGCGTCGCGCCCGGCGCGCTGGACGGCCCGGACCGCGCCCTTGGCCGTGTCGGGGCTGGTGTCCATCAGCTCCTCGGCCGCCTCGGCCTGCACGACCATCAGCGTGACGCTGTGCGCGAGCACGTCGTGCAGCTCCCGGGCGATCTGGATCCGTTCCTCGGCGGCGGCCGTGCGGACCCGCTGGGTCGCCTCGCGCTCGGACTGCTCGCGCAGCTGCCGGAACCACGTCCCGAGCGCGAACACGGGCACCACCCACAGGCCCCACGGCCAGGAGCGGGTGAGCGAGTCGTCCGGGTCCACCACGACCGAGGCCAGCGCGACCACCGAACCGGCCGGCAGAGCCGCGTACGCCCACGGCCGCCGCCCGTACCGGCCGCAGGCGAAGACCGTGACCGTGAGCAGGACCGTGCCGGAGGAGGAGAGCGAGAACAGCCCGAGGCCGATCGGCACCGCCCAGCAACCCGCCACCACGGCCAGCGCCGCGACCGCACGGCGGCGCCGGAACACCAGGGCCGCGCACGCCACCGCGTACAGCGGCAGCATGAGCGCGGGGTGCGGGAGCCGGTCGAGGGCCGCCTCGAACGTCCCGTAGGCGAACAGGCCCGCGGGCACCGACCAGTCGCCTGGCTCCAGCCGATCGCGGCGCATGGGCTCAGGGTAGGCCCGGCCGGCGCCCGCGGGCCTCAGCCGACGGCCTGATGTGTCTCCGCCCGTGGGCGGAGGCGGGCTCGCTCGCGCGCCGATGCGGCCGCCCGGACCGCGCCGCGATGCTGACGGCAATCGTCGCCGACCACTGAGGAGCCGAACCATGCGACTGATCGTCTTCCGCGTCGTCACCGTCGCCGCCGGGCTGATCTACGGCTACGCCACGACGCTGCTGCCGGTGCCGTGGACCGCCATCCCGGTCGACCGCGCCGGATACGCCCCCGCCGACATCCGCTGGGAGCTCGCGCTGATGGGCGCCTCCACCGGCGTGGTGCTGGCCGGGCTGCTGCTGGCGTCCGCCTGGCGGCCCGTGGAGCTTCCGCTGCTGCCGCAGGTCGTCGCGGCGGGCATCGTGCTCGACGTGTGCCTGGAGGTTCCCGTACGCGGACCCGCCTACCTCGCGCTGGCCCTGCCCGCCGTCGTCGCCGTGCTCGCCTATCCCCGCCCGCGCAGCCTGCTGGAGATCCGCCCGGGCCGGCGCCCGCGCCCCTGGTTCGTCCTGTTCGGACTGGTGACCGGCGGGCTGCTGCTCGCGCGCGTGGTCGTCATGGCGCGCCGGCCGGACGAGTGGGTCGACGACGCCGCGCACACGGTGCTGATCGCCGCCGCGGTGCTGCTCACGCTCACCGGTCGTCCCGGCTGGAGGATCGTCGCCGCCCTCGTGGGGGCCGCGCTGCTCTATCTCGGTGTCGTGGCCGTGGTGCTGCCCAGTTCCGTGGCGTGGGGGCCGGTGTGGGGCCCGCCCGCCTGTGTCGCGGGCCTCGCGTACGGCCTCGCGGCCGTGCGGCCGGCGACCGTGACCACCGGCCGCGGGCTGCTCACCGCGGCGCGCACCACGTGATCGACGGCGGCGCGACGTGATCGCGGCGACGGTCAGTCCGTCGACGCGCCGGACGCCGGCAGGTCGGGGTCCGGGTCGGCCGGTCCGGCCGGCTCCTTCGCCGGGGCTCCGGGGTCGTCCCTCGGGTCCTCGGCGTTGGCGTCGCGCAGGTATTCGTCGGCGGCCGGGGGCGGGTCGCCCACGGCGTCGGGGTCGACGCTCATGTCGTCCTCCTCTTCTCGGGTGCCGCCCGCCTACCCCGCACAGGCCGGTTCATACGCCCGGCCGCCGCCGGACGAGCCGGCCGGGTCCGGACGCTCAGCCCGCCTGGGACAGGCCGAAGGCGACCAGGAAGCCCGCCACCGTGATCAGCCCGGTCAGCAGGTGCGCATCGTCGAACGCTTCGGGGATCATCGTGTCGGCGACCATCGCGAGGATCGCGCCGCCCGCCAGCGCGGTGATCGTGGCCAGCGCCGCGGGCGCGACGCCACCGAGCAGCGTGTAGCCCGCGACCGCCGCGAGGCCGCTGATCACGGCGATGCCGCTCCACAGGCCGAAGACGTACGCCTTGGAGCGCCCGGCGTGCCGCATGCCGGCCGCGCTCGACAGGCCCTCCGGCACGTTGCTGATGAAGACGGCCGCGACGGTCACGACGCTGACTCCGCCGCCCGCGAGCAGGCTGGTGCCGATCACGATGGACTCCGGGACGCCGTCGAGCAGGGCGCCCAGGGCCAGCGCGGTCCCGGACCCGCCCTGCTGCTCCTCCGACAGCTGCTGCGAGCCGGAGCGTTTGCGGTGCCGGGCGCCGCGGCGGGCGAGCAGCACGTTGCATCCGGTGTAGACGACCGCGCCGGCGACCGCGCCGAGCACCGTGGGCAGCAGCCCGGCCTGCTCGTGCGCCTCACCGATCAGCTCGAACGCGACGGCCGACAGCAGCACCCCGGCCCCGAACGCCATCACCGAGGCGATGATCCGCTGCGGCACCGGCGCGAGGTAGCCCGCCGCTGCGCCGATCACCAGCGCCGCACCGGCGAGCAGTCCCCAGCTTCCCGCTTCCAACCATCCAGGCATGCGGCCCGTGCTGCCCGCAACGGGACCGGCCAAAACGCATCATCACTTCTCAGCGGGGACAGGCCCCGTCGTGCGTCGGCCCGCTGCGGTGCAGCAGCTTCGTGGCCAGCACCTCGCGGGCGACGCCCGCGCCGATCCGCTGCCCGGCCCGGTCGCTGAACGGGAAGTGCTGCCCGCCGTACACCCGGGACCTGCCCGCCTCGGTCGCCGCGGCCGAGAAGCCCGGATAGTCGCGTGCCGTGCCGCCCGGCGCCGAGTCGGTGGCGTGGCTGAACGCGATGCGGTCGGTGCAGAAGAAGCCGGCCAGCGCGGTCGCCGCCGCCCTGCTGTAGGAGCTGTGCCCCGACACGTACTCGGGCGAGGAGCCCACGCTGCCGGCCCGCGCCGTCCACGCCGGATCGGGCTCGGTGGCCGGGTTGCCGTCGGTGTCCGCCTCGCGGATCGCGGTGGTCGGCCGCCAGTGCCGGTACCGGTACTTGGTGGCCACCGTCGGCACAGTGGTGTCGGCGAGCGTCATGGTCAGCAGCGCGGTGAGCCGGGCCTGCTCCGCCAGCGGCAGCCGCCGGTCGCCGGCGACGGTCAGCGCGATCCGCAGCCACTCCCCCGGCGGCTGCGGCGATCCGGCGGGCAGCGACCAGAACTGGTACGTGGCGAGCAGCCCGGGCGCCGGGACGGCGGCGTCGCCGAGCCGCTTGACCTCGGCGAACGACCGCGCGTACGCGCCGCTGGTCAGCGCGGGCGGCGGGCCGGGCACGTACCGGGCGGGGTCGGCCACGGCGAACGGGCGGACGGCGCGGTACTGCACGCCCGGCCACTCGGCCCGGAACACGCCGGGCCCGGCGCCCGCGGGCTGGGTCTCGACCGGCCGGGAGCCGTCGTCGGCGCGGGCGGCCACGACGGCGGCGCCGACCCGCTCACCCCAGGCGGCGCCGCTGGCGACGGAGGCGCCGGGGCCGAGCCGCTCGAGGTCGGCGACGAGCCGGGCGTCGTACGTGGCGGCGCGCGGGGCGTCGGCACGGGCGAGCACCGCGTGCGCCGCCGAGGCCGCCGCGGCCTGCGGGTCGGCTCCGTGCGGGCCGATGCCGCCGATCAGCGCCGGGGTGCGGCGGGCAGGGCCGGAGCGCAGCCCGTTGACCGCGTCGTAGACCGCGACGTCGACCAGGGCGTAGAGGCGGGCGGCGTCGGCGTCCGTCGCCCGGGTGGCGCGCACGGCGGAGACGGCGAGCTCGTTCCAGACCCGTACGCTGTCGATGTCCGGCCGCTCCCGGTGGGCGGCCGCCGGTGAGCCGGCTCCCACGCCGGCCACGAGCACAGCAACGACCAACAGATGCTTGTTCACATCGCTCACCGTGCTCCGCCGGGGCGCCGCGGCGGCGCGATGTGTAGCCGATCGGACAGGACATCGGCGGCCTACGATGGCTCATGGTGGTCGACATCCTGCGGCGCTGGCGTGACCCCGCCGTACGCGCCCTGTCCCGGCTCGTTCCCGGCGACGTCCTCTGGTACGTCGAGACCCGCGCCCCGGTCTTCGCCCTGACCTTCGACGACGGGCCGCACCCCGTGACGACCCCGCAGCTGCTCGACGTGCTGCGCCGGCATCGGGCGCACGCGACGTTCTTCCTGGTCGGCGAGCGCGTGGCCGCGAACCCCGAGGTGGTCGCGCGGATCGTCGCCGAGGGTCACGAGATCGCCAACCACCTGATGCGCGACGAGCGGTCGGCGTCGCTGCCCGACGACCGGTTCCGCGCGGACCTGGCCGAGGTCACCCGCATGCTCTCGGCGTACGCCCCGGTCCGGTGGTTCCGCCCGGGGTCGGGCCTCTACACGAGCCGGATGCTGCGGTCGGCCGCGGAGCAGGGCCTGCGGGCCGTGCTGGGCACGCTGGTCGCGGGCCACACCGGCGGCCCGCGCGACCAGGCCATCGCCGGCAGCCTGCTCCCCTCGATCCGCCCCGGCTCGATCGTCGTGCTGCACGAGGGCACCGACTGCCGCCTCGGCGTGGTCGCGAGCACCGACGAGCTGCTCACCGCCCTCGCCGCCCGCGGCCTGCGCGCCGTGACGGTCTCGGCGCTCATCGACGGGACGCCGTAGCGGAGGCCGCCGCTCGCTCCACACGGGCCACCCCGCCGCGCAGGGCCCGGGGCGCCAGCACCCGGTGCACGGCGGACAGCGGCGGCCACAGCAGCCGGGCCGGCGTGCGGTCGTAGCGGATGAAGGTCGACAGCGAGACCGTCCCTCCACCGGCCCGCACCACAAGGTTGGCCGACAGGGCATCGGAGGCGGCCTCCATGCGGATCCAGTCGGGGCCGCGGCCGCCGATGCGCCAGCCCGCGATGGTGCCGGGCGAGCGGCCGGGGCTGAGCCGCAGGCGCAGCAGCAGGCGCCAGATGAACAGCTCCCCGGCGTTCGGGACGTCGCCGAAGATGGCCCGGGCGAACTGCTCGGGCGTTCCGTGGGCGTCGGAGCGGACGGTGAAGCGATCGGTGTAGTCATGCGTGGACAGCGAGCTGAGCACGGTCATCGTCGGGTCCCCTTTGCGCTGTACGGTAGCGTATAAACGCAGGCTAGCATCAATGTACGGCTCCGTATATACGGCTACGTACAGAGAAAGGAACGACATGCCGCCGACCCGTACGACCCGGGAGAGCTGGATCGAGCAGGGCCTCGCGGCGCTGGCCGCGGGCGGCCCCGACGCCGTACGCGTGGAGGCGCTGGCGAAACAACTCGGCGTGACCAAGGGCGGCTTCTACGGCTCGTTCGCCGACCGCGACGCGCTGCTGACCGCGATGCTCGACACCTGGGAGCGGGAGAGCACGGACGACGTGCTCGACCGCATCACCCGCGAGGGCGGCGACCCGAAACGGCAGATCGAACGGGCGGGGCTGCTCACCTTCTCCGGGGACCGGCTGCGCCCGCTCGACCTCGCGATCCGCGACTGGGCCCGCCGGGACGAGGCCGTGGCCGAGCGCCTGCGGCGGGTGGACAACCGGCGGATGGCGCTGCTGCGCGAGCTGATCGGCACCTTCTGCGCCGACCCCGACGAGGTGGAGGCGCGCAGCCTGCTCGCCTTCTGCCTGCTGATCGGCGAGCAGTTCCTGGCCGCCGAGCACGACGGGCGCACCCGTGCCCAGGTGCTGGCGCGCGCGGGCGATCTGATCCTTTCCCGCAAGTCGGCCCCGACGCCCCATTGACTTGCGCGCACGGGACATCGAGGCTCGTTGACAGATGGGAACGCTCCCACCTTTGTGTACGAGCAGGAGTCCACCGTGTCCTTGTCTCTCCCCGTGCGGCGGGCCGCCACCGGCCTCGCCGCCGCGGCCGCCGCGTGTGCGGTCGCCTTGGCCGCCAGTCCCGCACCCGCGGGCGCCGTCATCCCGGACGGCACCCGCTTCTACACCCCGAAGCCCGACCCGGGCGCCGTTCAGCAGATCGCCCAGCTCAAGGCGGCCGGGCAGCGCGACCTCGCGCACAAGATCCGTACGATGATCGAGACCCCGCAGGCCGTGTGGGTCACCGGCGGCTCCGGCCGCACGCTGACGCAGTCGGTCAAGGCGGAGGCGAAGCGCGCGGCCGCCAAGCGGGCGCTGCCGGTCTTCGTCGCCTACAACATCCCGTTCCGCGACTGCTCGCAGTACTCCGCGGGCGGCGCCACGTCGGTGGCCGAGTACCGGGCCTGGATCGACGCCTTCGCCGCCGGCATCGGCGGGCAGCCGGCGGCCGTCATGCTGGAGCCGGACGGCCTGGGCATCATCCCCTGGTACACCACGATCAACGGCAACCAGGAGTGGTGCCAGCCGGCCGAGGCGGACGCGGCCACCGCCGCCGCCGACCGGTTCGCGATGCTCAACTACGCGGTCGACCGCCTGACCGCCCTTCCGCGTACGAGCGTCTACCTCGACGGCACGCACAGCGCGTGGCTCGGCGTGGGCGACATCGCCGACCGGCTGGTCAAGGCCGGCGTCCGCAAGGCCGACGGCTTCTTCCTCAACGTGTCGAACTACGAGACGACCGAGCGCCAGCTCAAGTTCGGCAACTGGATCTCGAAGTGCGTCTACTACGGCACCCAGGGCCCGGTCGAGGCCCGCGGCCACTTCGAGCAGTGCGCCAGCCAGTACTACCCGGCGAGCCCGGGCGACTTCAGCACCTGGCCGCTCAGCGACGCCTGGTACGACACCAACGTGGGCGACGTCTCGCCGCGCAAGCTGGCGCACTTCGTCGTGGACACCAGCCGCAACGGCCAGGGCCCGTGGACGGCGCCCGCCGGCGTCACCTGGCCGGACCCGCAGACCTGGTGCAACCCGCCGGACCGCGGCCTGGGCCTGCGCCCGACCACGAGGACCGGCGAGCCGCTGGCCGACGCGTTCCTGTGGATCAAGACCCCCGGCCAGTCCGACGGCCAGTGCGACCGCGGCACCGGCACCGGCACCGACCCGGCCCGCGGCAACATCACCGACCCCGCGGCCGGCGCCTGGTTCCCCCAGCAGGCCGTGGAGCTCGTCCAGCTGGCGAACCCGCCGCTGCGCTGATCACACGACCCCGGTGCATCGTCCGGCCCCGCCGGGCGGTGCACCGGGGCGTCGTCATCGGGCGGCCTCTGCCCGGTCCGGGGCGACGTCGCCGGCGAAATAGCCGCGGTGGGATCAGGCGCCGGGCGCGACGATGACGACCTTGCCGGACAGCTCGCCGGCAGCGGCCCGGGCGTGCACCGTGGACAGCTCCGCCAGCGGCACCCGCTGGGCCACCTCGACGCGCAGCTCACCCCGGTCCACTAGCGACGCCAGGTGTGCGAGCTGGCCCGCGTCGCTGCGGACGAAGAGGTCGATGCCCCGTACGCCCCGCTGCTCGTCGGAGGGCGCGGGCATCCACACCGTCGTGTTGACCAGCGCCCCGCCCGCACGGACCAGCGTGAGCAGCCCGGCCAGCTGCTTCGGCTCGACCGGCGCGAGGTTGAGCACCACGTCGACCGTGTCCGCCTCGGCGAGCACGTCGGCGCTGGTGTGGTCGACAACCTCGTCGGCGCCGTCGACCTTGACCCGATCGGCGCTGCGCGGGCTCGCCACGGCGATCACGTACGCCCCGGCCTGCTTGGCCAGCTGCACCGCATAGCCGCCGACCGCGCCACCCGCGCCGTTGACCAGCACCCGCTGCCCCACGGTCAGCTTCGCGTGGTCGAACAGCGCCTGCCACGCCGTCAGGCCCACCAGCGGCAGCGCCGCCGCGTCGGTCAACGGAATGCTCGTGGGCGCCGCCGCCAGCACCTCGGCCGGCGCCAGCACGTACTCGGCGGCCGCCCCCGTCCCCGCCATCGGCAGGAACCCGATCACCCGGTCACCGACCGCGAAACCGTCCACGCCCTCACCCAGCGCGTCGACCGTGCCCGCGACGTCGATGCCCGGCGTGTGCGGCAGCGTCACCGGGATCGGACCCTGCATGAAACCGCCGCGGATGTTGCCGTCCACGCCGTTGAACGACGTCGCCGCAACCCGCACCCGCACCTGCCCCGCGCCGGGGACCGGCTGCTCCACGTCCTCGTAGCGCAGGACGGACGGGTCGCCGTACTCGTGGAAACGCACTGCCTTCATCGGAGCTCCTCCATCGCCGTGTGCTTCGAGTCGAAGCAATAGCGTCGAGTGCGAGCCTGCCTGCATCCAACCGGGCGGCCCGTTCGACGGATCAAGCCTGGCGCGGCCCGGACCCCGGGTGAAGGTCGAACCTATCCACGGACAAGTTGTCCCTGGATCGCCCGCGCGGGGTCAGGCGTTCCTGTTCCGTCCCGCGCGGGGCTTGGCCGACCGCGGCGGGTTGGCGCGCATGTGGTCGCGGACGCGGCCCAGGACCGTGCTGAGGGTGGCGAGGTTCTTGCCCGTCATCGGCTCGAACAGCAGCTTCCGGACAATGTCGACGTGCCCCGGCAGCACGTGGGCGACCAGTTCCCGCCCGGCGCCGGTGACGGTCACCATCACGCTGCGCTCGTCCTCCGGCGACGGCGCCCGCGTGATCAGCCCGCGCTTCTCCAGCAGCCCGGCCTGATAGGTGAGCCCGCTGCGGCTGTAGACGACGCCGTCCGCCAGATCGGTCATCCGCAGCCGGCCCTCCGGGGCGTCCACCAGCCGGGCGAGGATCTGGAACTGCACGTAGCTGAGGTCCCCGTCGGCCCGCAGATGCTCGTCCACCGCGTACTGAAGGAGGCTGCTGACCTCCATCAGAGCGAAGTACGCCCCGAGCTGCTCGGCGTTCAGGCCAGGTGTCGGCTCCCCCACACCGAGGATCGTACTTGCTGAGAATTCGAAGCGCACTCACCCTCTGACCGTGCGGCACGCAGTCGGGCCGTTCTGACCGAGCACGGCCCTGGAGGCCACGCGGTGGCTGGACGCGGCCGTAGGGGTGCGCGACAAGGTCGTCGACACCGGGGCCGAGGTGAAGGACAAGGTTCTCGAGACCGGCGCGGACGGCGTGGGCGCCGCCGGCCGGTTCGGGGTGAAGGCCTTCGGCCGGGCCGCGTCGGTGATCGGCAAGGTCTCCGGCGACCTCGGCGACCGGGCGCACCGCCGGCTCGGCGGCGGTGACCCGGAATCGTGAGGCGACCGGCGTCGGCGTCAGGCGCGGTCGGTTGTCAGGGTCCGGCCGCGGGTTGCCGCCAGGACGGCGTCGCGGAGGACGGCCGCCGGGTCGGGCAGGGCGGTGTGCCAGCGCTCGGTGATGCGCCCGTCGGGACGGACGAGCACCGCGCCGTCGTGGCCGATCTCGAAGGCGGCCGTGTCGTCGAGAGGGTGGACGTCGAGGGGCGCGGCGGTCGCGTTCCTGCACTGCTCCGCGGCCCGGCGCCAGACCGTACCGCCGGGTCCGGTCAGCACCGTGAAGCCCGGGCCCAGCAGGTCGAGCGTCGAGAGGCCGGTTCCCCGCAGCCAGGAGTGCGGGAGGCGGCCGCCGAGGTCGTCGGCGAACGCCGCCGGGTCGGGCGGGCCGGGCGTCGCCGAGTTCATCGCGTTGCGAGCGCCCACCGGCAGCCGCTCCTCCTGGTAGCTGTCGAGCAGGCCCTCGGGCGCCCAGCCGCGCAGCACCCAGCCGAGCTTCCAGGCCAGGTCGTACGCGTCGTGGACGGCGGTGTTCATGCCGGTGCCGCCGCGCGGGGTGATGCGGTGAGCGGCGTCGCCCACGAGGAACGCGCGCCCCCGGCGGTAGCGCTCGGCGATCTGGGCCGCGAACGTGAACGAGCCGATCCGCAGGATCCGCACCGGCAGGTCCGCGACGCCGGCTCCGGCGCGGATCAGATCCGTCACCCGTGCCGCCGGAAAGTCCTCCCACCGTTCGGTCGCGGGGTCCCAGTTCCGCGAGTACAGCCAGCGGTCCCCGTCCCCGACCGGCACGAAGACCGCCGACTCCTGGATCATGTAGAGGCCGTGCCGCCGGTCCGCGACGACGCCGGCCAGCGGCGCCCGGAACAGCACCGCGAGGAAGTCACCGAGTTCGCCCGGTCCGTGCATGGCGATGCCGAGGCTTTCCCGTACGAGGCTGTGTGCCCCGTCGGCGCCGACCACATAGGAGCACCGTACGGTCGTGGTCCTTCCGGCCGTACGGATAACCGCCGTCGCGCCGTGGTCGTCGGTGTCCAGGGCGGTCAGCTCGGCGCCGAACCGGACGTCGGCGAGCCCGTACCCCCGCAGGTGTTGCAGCAGCACCGGCTCCAGATGGTCCTGCGGCGTGGCCGCCGGCGCGGTGGGACTGACCGCGAGGGCCTCCGCGGGGCTGGGGAAGCCGATCGACACGGCGAGGCCGGCCGGATCGGCCAGGCTGGCGCAGACCCAGCCGGTGGTGGCGACGTCCATCTCGCCGGCGCGGACGGCGGGCTCCAGCCCCCAGGACCGGAAGATCTCCATGGAGCGGGTGCTGATCCCCGTGGCGCGCGGCAGCGGCGAGGTGCGGGACCGCTTCTCGATCAGGAGCGAGGCGACGCCGTACCGGGCGAGGGTGATCGCGGCGACCAGGCCCGCCGGTCCGGCTCCGACTATCAGAACGGGTTTCGTCTCTGTCATGGTGCCAGCGTCGGCCGGGCCGGGCGGCGGCAGATCCGTGGCGGCTACGGAGTTTGCGCGCTCCAGTGCGCGGCGAGGGCGGCCCGGTCGGCGGCGCCGGTCTTGGCGAGCAGGTGCGACACATGGGTCTCGACCGTACGGGGGGACAGGAACAACCGCTCGGCGATCTGCGCGTTGGTGAGGCCGCGCACGACCAGGTCGAGCACGTCCACCTCCCGGCTGGTCACCCCGGCCGCCCGCAGGCGTGGCGGCACCCGGCCGGCGCCCCGCCCGCGGCGCGGCACCGGAGCGCCGGCGCGGCGCAGCAGGTCCCGGCACATCCGGGCCGGCCGCCGCTCGCCGGCCGACTCGAACGCGTCGAGGGCCGCCCGCAGCTCCTTCACCGGTTCGCCCCAGCCGTCGTCGAGGGCGCACTCCAGCACGATCAGCCGGGTGAACCGTCGCCACCAGTGCTGGGTGGCGAGCGCCTCGTCCCCCGCGGCGAGCAATGCGGCTGCTTCGTGGCGCCGGCCGGCGCGCCCGGCGGCGATCGCGTCGGCGTAGTGCAGCGCGCCGAGGTTGACGGCGCGGGCGGTCAGGCCGGAGCCGCGCAGCTCGTCGCGGGCGGCCCGGTCGCGGTCGGCGAGCGCGGCCCGGACCAGCGCCCACAGCCCCCAGTCGTGGACCGGCGCCGCGGCCGGGTGCCCGCGCATCGCGGCGACCGAACGGTCGAGCAGGTCCCGGGCGGCGCCGCGGTCGCGTTCGTACAGGGCGGCCACCGCGGCCACACCGGCCGCGGCGCCGACGACGTCGGGTGCACCGGGATCCAGCCGCTGCGCCTCGGCCAGCGCCGCGTTCATCGCGTCGGTCCGGCCGGCCGCGGCGTGGGCCAGCGCGACGAACAGCCTCGCCTTGGCCTGCACCTGCGGCAGGCGCAGGGTGGCCGCCATCCGCTCGGCGCGTTCCGCGAGCGGCAACGCGGCCGCCGGGCCCTCGACCAGTCCCCGGCAGTTGGCGAGCACCATGTCGATGCCGGCCACCTCGGCGATCATCCCGGCCTCGTCGGCCAGCCGGCGCGCCTGGTGGGCGTGCGCGGACGTCTCGGTGGCGAGCAGCTCCACGAACCCCAGCCCCAGCAGCGCCCGGATCCGCCAGGGCACTAGCCCGTGCGCCTCGGCCAGGTCGGCGGCGCGCCGGAACGCCGCCGAGGCGGCCGCCGGATCGCTCATCCGGGCGCAGCGCCCGACGACCTCCAGGGCCTCGCACGCCACGGCGGCCGAACCGGCCCGCTCGGCGGCGTCGAACGCCCGGCCGGCCAGCTCCGCCGCCTCGGCCACCCGGCCCGCCCCGAACGCCGCGTCGGCGGCCAGCGCGGCGACCCGCGGATCGTCGGGGCGGCCGGCCCGGTCCAGGTAGTCCCGCGCCGCCTGCCACCGCGCCATCATGATCGCCGCCCGGGCGAGGTGCAGGCACAGCTCCACCCGGGCCTCGCCGCCGGTCGCGGGCAGCGCGGCCTCCCCCACGGCGAGGGCTCGAGCGCCGCGCCCGGCCGTGGTGAGCACCCGGACCAGCTCGACGTCGACCGCGGTGCCGCCGCCGAGGTCGGCAGCACGGGCGAGGACGGCTTCCGCGGTACGGACGGCGCCGCGCGCGAGTGCCTGCCGGGCCACCCGGACGAGCAGCTTCGCGGCCCGGTGCGGCCGGCCGGCCCGGGCGTGCAGCTCGGCGATGAGCGCGCCGTCCGGGCCCGCCGGATCGGGGTCGCGCTGCTCCATCACCTGAGCCGCGCGCCGGGCCAGCAGCGCGTGCCCGGGCACCAGCAGACCGGCGAGGACCGCCTCCCGGATCAGCTCGTGCCGCCACCCGAACTGGCCGGGCCTCGCGGCCTCCGGCTGCAGCAGGTGAGCCTCGACGGCAGCCCGCAGCGCAAGCGCGACCGCCTCCTCCCCGACCCCGGCGATCGGCGCCAGCAGGCTCCAGTCCACGGACCGGCCGAGGACGGCGGCTGCCTGCAACACGCGCAGGTGCTCGGGCGCAAAACCCGCGGTGCGGTGCCGGACCAGCTCGGCCAGGGTCTGCGGCACCTGCGCCGTCAGCTCACCGCGGACCTGCCAGCCGCCGTCGTCGACCAGCGAACCCGACTCGACCAGGCCGTCCAGCAGCTCCCCGACCAGGAAGGGAAGGCCGTCCGCGGTGCTGGCCAGGAAGTCCAGCACCCGCGCCGGCAGCGGCTGCCCACCGGCGCACGCGGCGGCGAGCCGGCCCACCTCGTCGGGGGTGAGCCGCCGCAGGACGACCCGGATGAGCTCCGGCAAGTGCCGCAGCCGCGGCAGCAGCTCCGGCCCGCCCTCGTCGTCGCGCGCCGACAGGACGACCGCGACCGGCACGTCGGCCACGGCGGTCGCCAGATAGTCGAGGAGGCCGAGCGTGTCCCGGTCCGCCCAGTGCAGGTCGTCGAGCACCAGCAGGCACCCGTGCTCGCCGCCCGCGCGCCGCAGCAGGAGCAGCAGGCCCTCGCCCAGCACGACGAGCGGGTCGACTCCGGGCGACGTCGCCGCGTCGGCCCGGCCCGGCAGCAATCGTTCCAGCGCCGCGCGGAACGGCCGCAGCTCCGCCGACCCGGTGACGGCCGACCGTCGCAGGTGGCCGTAGAACGCCTCGGCGACCGGCCGCAGCGGGCCGCCCTCGGGCACGGCCCTCCCGCGCAGAACGGTCATGTGCAGGCCGCCGGCGACGCGGACCGCCTCGTCGAGCAGGCGGGACTTGCCGACGCCCGCCTGGCCGCTGACGACCAGCACGCGGCCGGCGCCGCCGCGTGCGTCCAGCAGCGCCTGCCGCACGGTCGCCAGCTCCGGCTCCCGTCCGATCAGGACCGTCGTACGCAGCGATCCGGCCACGCCTCCAGTAGACCGCACCCAGCGCCGCCGGACTCGCCCGTCCGGTCAGAGCGCTCCGGCCGGATCGGCGGCAACGATGATCACCGGCGCCTCCACCGGCGACCGGTGCTGCAGCGGCAGCGGTCTCCCCGGCGGCAGCACCGGTGCGAGCACCTTGAACGCCGCCTCCACGGACTGCACGGTGTAGTCCCGGAAGTCGTCGGTCACCAGCAGCGACACCCCGCCGCGCGCCAGCGGCCGTACCTGCGCGAACGCCCCGGACGCCGTCAGCGCGGCCACGCCGCCGAGCCGATCCACGAGCTCCTGCGGCACGATGGTCAGCCACCCGTAGCCCCGCAGCACCTCCCGGCAGGTGCCGATGGTCAAGGCCGGATCGCTCGGCCGATGGCCCGCCACACGCGGGTCGACCAGCTCCTCCACCGGGGTGCGCCCGCCGTAGTAGTAATACGTGATCTGCCCGTACCCGGGATTTCTCCGATCGGCGAAGTCCTCCAGGAACTCACGGCAGCGCTGCTGGGCGGCCAAGCCGTGCTCGGCGTCGAGGAATCGCGACCGGCGCACCGACGCGTGCAACTGCACCCACCCCGGCGACTCCGGATGGACGCTCGCCCGGGCGGTGAAGTTCTCCCCGCCGATCAGACCCGTCGCGTCGAGACGCCCGGCGTCCACGGTCACCTTTCGAGGCATCTCGGAGAGCTCGTCCCGCAGCCAACGCCAGCCTGCCTCCGACACCGCCCGGGCGGCAGCGCGCCGCGCCCGGCCCTCCCCACGGTCGACTCTGATCTGCCCGAAGCTGTCCCCGGCGCCGACGACACGCCCCGCCGCGGCAGCCAGCTCGGGAAGCCGCGCCGTGCCGGCCTTGATCTCCCCTGCGAGGACGGTGAAGCCGCGGTCCAGCCAGTCGTGGACCACCCGGGGAAGCTCTTCCGCCGACGCTTCCACGTTCACCTGCACATCGAGCGTGAAGTCGAACGATGCCGGGTCCACTCCGCCATACACCAGCCTCGCTCCCTTCCTCGATCATCGCCGCGTGTCAGTATGCCGCCGATCATCCATCGGCCCGGATGCCCACCCGGGCACCCGTTCGGATGACGTTTCGCGGTGGTCTGAACCGAAACGCTCCGGGCGTAGTGGCGGAGGTGTGGTGAGAGCAGTCGCCACCCGCCGAAAGGGAGACGCCATGACAGCACGAGGCAGTCGATGGGGAAGGGTTGCCGCCTCCGCGCTCGCAACCGTGATCGTGGGGGCAGGGCTGGCCGTGACCAGCACGCCGGCGCAGGCGGCCGGCTGCGACGAGAGCCGGGCCACGGCGCGCGAGCTGGCCGCGGCCGGCGACTTCTGGGAGCGCCGCGAGGAGCCCGAGCTGATCGCCCTCAGCATCCGGGTCTCGCCGTCGACGGGATGCGCCTGGGGGATCATCTCGGGGCTCCTGCCGTACGTGATGAGCGGTGACGTGTGGGTCGACCGGTCGTCGGACGGCGGGGTGACCTGGGTGAAGAGCGCCGTCCGTTCGGTGCCGGTCTCCCAGGGGAGCACCTACACGTCCGCCTACAGCACGTCGGGATTCGACGCCGTACGCACGTGCGGCATCTACACCCGGCAGACCGTCGCCGACGAGAAGAGCCTGCAGACGGGGTACTCCGGCCTGCCGAGACCTCGGACATCTACTGCACCGCCTGGGTCACTCCGTAGCCGGCTTCCCGCGCTCAGCCCTCGCGATCGAGCGGGGGCTGACGCATGCCGGGCCGAAGCCGGCGAGCCACAGCACGGCCACGAGCGGAAGGGCCACCGCGCCGAGCTGGTCGGCCGCGGTGGCGATGACGTTGGGTAGGCCGACGCGGTCGGCGAGCCAGCCGACGGCGGCAACGCCGGTCAGCGCGGCCGCCATCAGCCGGATGCCCCGGTAGCGGCCGGACCGGGCGAGCAGCACCAGCGGGGGCAGCACGAGCGCGACGACGACGAGCTGCATGAGCTCGATGCCGACGTTGAACCCGAGCAGCGACGTCACGAGCCGGTATCCGCTCAGGTTCAGGTCGCGCAGCGTCTCGGAGAAGGCGAGACCGTGGATGAGCCCGAAGCCGCCGGCGACCAGGGCCTCGCGGCCGGCGAACAGAGGGCGTACGGCGTGGGCCGCGGCCACCAGGATGCTGACCGCGATCAGCGCCTCGATCGGCGCCGCCGGAACCGGAACACCGAGCGCCCCCAACGCCAGCGTGATCGAGTGCCCGGCGGTGAAGGCCAGCGTGACCGAGCCGATCCGGCGGATCGCCGTCCGCGCGGGCACGGCCGCGGACCATCGGCGCCGCAGGGCGAGCAGCGGCGTGGGAAGCAGGATGGTCAGCAGGAACAGCTGGTGGTCCGTGCCCTCCGCGATGTGTTCCATGCCGAGGGCGACCATGCCGGCGAACCCGCGGTAGCCGCCGCCGGAAGCCAGGTCGACGTGGACGGTGCCGATGTCGCCGGTGACCGTGTCGCGCTTGACGACGCCGACCGAGGTGACCTCCCGCCGGGCGTCGCCCTGCTCCCCCGAGACGGCGGTGACGATCACCGTATGGGTGGCGACCTTGTCCACGATGGCGTCGTAGCCGAGGTTGAACTCGGTCAGGCTCTCGCCGGCGGCCGGGGTGAGCTCGAAGGTCGCGGTGAGGGCTTGATACGTACCGGTCGAGGAGTCACCCGCCGTGGTGACGGTGAAGCCGGCCGGCGTGACCGTCCACGCCGTACCGTCGTCACTGGTCGGGACGAAATGGGCGAGCAGGTACGAGGTGACGGCCGACCGCTGCGCGGTGACGGCGGCCTGCGACCCGTCGCCCAGGTCGAGGCCGGTGGCCGACTCGACGTCGGACACGGGGATCGAGACGACCGCCTCGACGCCGGCGTCACCACGGTCGAGCCGGAGGGTCGAGCCGGGGACGACGTGAGCCGACGCCGCCGACGCCGAGAAGGCCAGCGCGGCGACCACGAACAGGAACGTCAGCAGGATCCGGCGGGTCACGCGCCGCCGCATCAGCTCTTGGTCCCGCCGTAGTCGGTCGTCCGGTCGCGCCACACCGAGTGCGGGTGGTTGCCGGAGAGCACGATGCCGTTCTGCATGGAGAACTCGACCCACACCGACGGGCCGTCGATGCGGACGTAGTCGTTGCGCTCGGTGAGAGCCGTCGTGCCGGAGTACGCGACGTACGTGTCGTCCAGCTCGGACTCGTACCGGGAAAGGATCTTGGCGGCCTCGGCGTCGGAGATGTCGTCGACGTACGAGGCGATGGCCGCGAGCGCCAGCTTCTTCTGCGCCGCGGTCGCACCGGAGAGCCGCACACCCTGGCGGTCGGTGGGGAACGCCCAGTCCTTGCCCGGCCCGAGGACGAGGTCGGAGTAGGTGTCGCCGAGCTTCGCGGAGGCGAGCTGAGCGGCGGAGAGGCCGGCCAGCAGCGCGGCCAGGGCGTCCTGTTTGGCCTTCATCGGCTGGTTGGTGCGGCCGTTCTGCTGGAACTCCCCGTTCGGCTCGACGCCGCGGAACGACGGCGTGGCGCCGGCCAGCACCCCGTCGGTGTACGTGTTGGCGACGGCGAGGTGGTGGCCGCCGAACTGCAGCTCCCACGTGCCGGAGTCCTGCGGGCTGCCGAGGATGGCGACGTAGTAGTTGGCCCGGCCGTAGGCGTCGCCGCCGCCGTTGGCCGCGAGGTAGTCGTCGGCGTTCAGCTGCTGCTCGAGCCCGTCGTAGCCGGTGCCCGACCCGGATCCACTCGCCGCCTTGAGCAGCGCGTTGAGCGCCGCGAGCTGGTCGTCGTCCAGGTCACCGACGCTGAGCCCGACCCGCGCGCCGGTGCTCCCGCCCGGCCCGCCGCGCCCGAGGAGGGCCTGCGGCAGGTTCGACCACAGCTTCGCCTTGTCGAGGCTGTAGTCGAGCAGGACCGCGCTCTGCTGGTCACTGTCGAGCGTCTTGTGAAACGCCTGCGCGAGCGCCGCAACGCCGCCCGCCTTCGCCGTGCCCGTCGCCGTCGCCGTCGCGCCCGACGCCGACGCGCTTGCGCTGGAGCCCGACGAGCCGCCCGAGCTCGACGAGGCACACGCTCCCACGCCGACCAGTGCGGCCGCCGCCGGTATCGCCGCCAGAAGGTTCCGGCGCGTCACCGGCCGGTTGAGGATCGATTCGAAGGGTTTCATGCAGTCGAAGCTAGAAACGCTTCCGTTGCCCCACCTGTCCCCACCCTGTGCGCTCCTTGTGCAGTATGCGCAACCGATGGAACGCCCCGGCCCGCAACCGACCGGCAGAGGGGGTGCGGGTGGCGTAGCCCCCGCTCGCGCGACGAAGTCGCGCAAAAGGAACGAGGCTGGCCGGCTCGCGCTTTCCGCGAGCAGGATCCAGCCCCAGACTCGTGGGCGATACTGGGATCGAACCAGTGACCTCTCCGGTGTGAACGGAGCGCTCTCCCGCTGAGCTAATCGCCCTCAACGGAGACTGACTGTACTAGACCGCGACCCCGTGGAGCCAACAGGGGGTCACGCCAGGATGTCGCGCGCCTTCTCGATCAGGTCGATGCCGAAGCTGAGGCGCACGGAGAAGTAGACGATCGCGCTCACGAACACGAAGCAGACGAGCCCGACCACGGCCTTGACGGGCCACGACTGGCGGGCGATCCAGTGGGTCCAGGCGAGCACGTGCTTCTTGGTGAACTCGAGCAGGTGCCTGGCCCACGCGAACTCGATGGCCCAGATCGCCAGGCCGGCGATGACGATGGCCCATCCGGGCCCGGGGAACGGGATGAGCACGATGCCCACGGCGACGACGACGGCGCCGAGGGTGGCCACGGAGATTTTCAGGGCAAGACGCCCTGTGGGGTTGCCCCGGATCCTGTCCAGCACACCCACCGGCGACCGGTCGTGGTCCTGTTTCGCTGTCATTTCATCCCCCAGTGTCCCGGGTCCCCGTCACCACCCGGGAGAAATGGACGTTACCGGAGTAAGTCAACTGCTGGACCACCCGACGCCGGGCGGAACCGAGTACTTGGGCAGAACAGGACAAGATATCGCTTTACGTCTTGTGCGAAAGGGTTTTCGGAACCGTCTTCCCACTACTGGGTGAGATCAGCGTATGGCGGAGCGTAACGACAGGGATCACCTGAGTATGGGAAACGCGGGGTTCACCAGCCTCGCAGCGGTGCCGGGGGGAGTTCGTCCATGAGTACCATTCGTCCAACGACCGTCGAGGTCGAGACCTCGCTGCGGCTCGTAGCACCTGACGCCACGGCCCTGCCCGTGCGCGCCAGCCTGCGCTACGACCCAGCCGACCCTTACGCGGTCCACGTGTTGTTCCACGCAGAATCAGCCGGTGGGGAAGCCGTGAGCTGGTCCTTCGCGCGGGAACTGCTCGTGACCGGGCTCGATGAGCCCGCGGGCATCGGGGACGTCCGGGTGTGGCCGTGGGCCACGCCGCGGGGCGACTTCGTGGCCCTGGCGCTGTCGTCACCCGACGGCAACGCCCTGTTCGAGGTGCCTCGCAGCGTCCTCGTCCGATTCCTGCGGCGCACCTACGTGGTGGTGCCCCGCGGCCGGGAATCCGAGCACCTGGACGTCGATGCGGCGGTGAATCGGCTGCTGGCCGGCCGATAACCCGCGAAATGCGTCGGGGACGACCCGCGCGGACACTGCCGGTCCGCACGGGTCGTCTTTGTATATAACGCACAGAACAATGGTAACCGGACAATCAGCTCAGAAATGCCGGTCCAGGATGCCCATTCCCCCGAGCTGTGTTTTACCCCGTGCATCGCTGGTCATGGACGGATACCGTCGTGGCGCGATGTCCACTGCAGCGACGCGGCGCGAGGCCGCGACCACGTTCCGACCGCCCGGCTGGGCGGGCGTGGGCACCTGCGTGCTGGACGCGAGCACCGCCCAGCCACCGATCCGGCTGCCCTACCACGTGCTGGTTCTGGCCACCGCCGGGCACGGCACGGTCGAGGTCGACTTCTTCGGGCACACCTGCCGGCCGGGCACCCTGCTGTGGATCCGCCCGGGCCAGGCGCTGCGGGTGGGCCGCAACGGGCTGATCGCGTCGGTGGTCACCTTCGACCCGCGGCTCGCCGACGCCGGCGCCGACGAGGGCGTCCCGCACAACCGCTGGCAGCTGCGCGGCGAGGACGAGGACGCGGTCATCAACGAGTTCACCCAGCTCGCGGTCGACTGCGACCGGCATCCGCCCGGCCCGGTCGTCGCCGAGCTGCTGCGCAACGAGCTGCGCGTGCTCCAGCTGCGGCTGGCCCTGCTGATCGCGGGCGAGCCGCCGGGGCCCGAGAGCCGCACGTACACCCGGTTCCGCGGGCTGCTCGAGGCCGGTCATCCGCACAGCCGGCGCGTCGAGGACTACGCCGAGGAACTGGGCTGCTCGGTGCGCACGCTGACCCGGGCCTGCCTGACGGTCACCGGGCGCACCGCCAAACAGGTGGTCGACGACCGGGTCGCGCTCGAGGCGCGGCGACTGCTCGCCTGCACCCCGCTGTCGGTCGCCGAGGTGGGCCGCCACCTGGGCTTTCCCGAGCCGACGAACTTCGGCCGGTTCTTCCACCGCGAGGTCGGGATGAGCCCCGGCCAGTTCCGCGCCGAGGCCGTCGACGAGCCCCGCGGCGTCATTCCCGCACAGCGACGATCATCTGACTGAGCGTAATTCCCATAAACCCCTGGGGTATGTGCGGCACAGTGGCGCCGAGGGGGCATGATGAATGGGTGCAGATCTCCGCGCGCGGCGACTACGCGGTCCGGGCGGCCCTCAGCTTGGCAAGGGCCTACCCGGCTTTGATGTCGGCCCAGGCCATCGCCCAGGATCAGGACATGCCCCGCAAGTTCCTCGAGGCGGTGCTCGCCGACCTGCGCCGTGCGGGCGTCGTCCGGGCGCAGCGGGGCGCCGAGGGCGGTTACACGCTGTCACAGTCCCCTCGCGACGTGACGATCGGGCAGATCCTGCGCGCGGTCGACGGGCCGCTCGCCGGCGTGCGTGGCCTGCGCCCCGAGGAGACGCAGTACAGCGGCGCCGCCGAGAACCTGCCCAACCTCTGGGTCGCGGTGCGTGCCGCCGTGCGCGAGGTGGTCGACGAGGTCAACCTCGCCGACCTGCTCAGCGGGCGGATGCCGGCGCACGTCCGCAAGCTGACGACACGCCCCGACGCGTGGCAGCCGCGCTGACGTTTGCCGATTTCCTTGATCGGGAATCGTTCGCCCATCCGACGAACCCTGGAGGGACGTACCGATGGGCCTGGTGTTCCGCAGCCGCAAGAAGTTCGGCCCGCTGATCCTCAACTTCACCGAGAACGGCTTCTCGTCGTGGAGCATCAAGATCGGCCGCTGGTCGTGGAATTCGAAGACCCGGGCGCACCGCGTGGACCTGCCCGGCCCGCTGTCGTGGAAGCAGGACAAGAGCCGCGCCCGCTAAGCGGAGATGACGACGTCCCCGCCGAGCCGGCCGTGCGCGGGCCGGCGGGTGACCGTTCCCGCGTCGACGAGCGCGTGCAGCACCCGCGTGGCGTCCGCCGCCCGGTAGACCGTCTCGGTGAGGGCGAACGTCCGTAGCTCGGTCACCGTCGCCTCGCCTACGCGCCCGAGATGCGCGAGCAGCTCACGCCGCAGCGGGCCCGGGTGCGGGGTGAGCGAGATGTCGATCAGGTGCCGGTCCGGGTCGCCGGGGTCGCGGTAGCGGACGCCCGCGAACTCGTCGACCGCCCACAGCGCCTCCTTGAAGCCCTCGAGGCTCTTGCCGGCCGTCGCGCCGAACACCAGCAGCTCGCCCGGCTCGTCCGAGTCGGCCAGCTCGACCCGGGTGAACAGCGGCCACCCCGGCCGGTACGGGTCGGCCGCCGAGCCGGGCGGCAGCACCAGCAGCATCTCGGCCGGCTTTCCCGCGGTCAGGGCGGCCACTGTGGCCGGAGCGGGCGGCTGAGCCGCGCCGGCCGCATCGAGAAAACCCAGCAGCGGTACGCGGGTCGCGCCGATCGCCTTGAGCCCGACCGGCAGCCGCGCGTCCGTCCCGCCCGAGATCGTGTGGACGAAGAGCCCCGCCCCCGCGGCGATGCCCTCGAGCCGTCCACCGATCTCCGCCACGTCGTCGCCGGTGGCCACCATCGTGAGCTCCCGGCCGCGGACGAGATCGCTCTGCTCCGCCAGCACCCGCATCGCGGCCTCGGCCGACGCCCCGCCGTCCGCGTCCGCGTAGCCGTGCGCGTAGATCACCCGGCGGGCACGGTGCAGCGCCGCGGGCGCCCACGCCTCGAGGTGACGGACCAGCAGTTCCCGCTTGACGGAAGCGATCGCGGAGGAGGTCATGTACGAGTTCTACAGTGTCCGCCTCGCGAGTCGTTCGCAACATTGCCCTTGTACCTACAGTGGTCACATGAGCACTATGGGAAACGTGGCCCCTCCCCCGCTCGCCGAGCTGACCGCCCGCGCGCAGACCCTGACGTCTGCGGGCGACCTCGCGGGCGCCCGGCGCGTGCTGGCCACCGTGCTCGATCCCGCCGACGCGGCCGACCCCAGTCAGGCCACCCCCGACCTCGCGCTCGCCGCCGCCCTGCACGCCCGCATCCTGATCGCGCTGGGCGACGCCCCCGGCGCCCGCCGCTGGGCCGAGTACGCGCAGGCCGCCGAGGAGCACCTGCACGGCCCGCACCACGACCGCACGATCGCCGCCGCGGCCACCCACGCTGCCGTGCTGCAGCGCGTCGGCCACTTCTCGCGCGCCGCCGAGGTCTACCGCCGGCTCGTCCGCGACCTCACCGGCCTCGAGGGCGCCGACTCCCCGCGCGTGCTGGCCGCGGAGGCCGACCTCGCCACCGCCGAGCACTCGGCCGGCTACTGCACCGCCGCCCGCTCCCGCCTCACGGCCGCGTGGCAGCGCCACAGCCGCGTGCACGGCGACGCCGCCCCCGCCGGCATCAAGATGCTGGCCCGGCTGGGCGCCATGGAGCGCGAGTGCGGCCGGGACGCCGAGTCCCGCGAGCACCTGGGCAAGGCCCAGGAGCTGTGCGCCCGCTACCTGCCCTTCGACCACCCGCTCGTCCGCCAGGTGACCACGCTCGCCTCGGCCCCCGCCTCCGGCAAGCACGTGTGCGGCCGCGTCGAGCAGTCCCGCGGCCCCGCCGACGCGCCGGGCGTCACCGCGGTGGGCGCTCCCGGCGTACGCCCGGTGCCCTTTCCCCGGCGCCCTACGGTGCCCGACCCCGAGGCGGACACCGACACCGGGGAGATCCCCGCCGACAACCGCCCGACCGACCCCAACGGCACGGTCTACCAGCAGCCGCTCTATCTGGCCGACGTGCACCAGTCCCCCGGCGACCTGGCGGGCCGGCACGCCCGCGCCGACACCCCGCCGCCGATGCCCGGCATGCGCGCCCCCGACTACGGCCCGGACGGCCGTCCGCAGCCCGTGGGCTCCGCCCCGGTCAGCACCTACACGCCGCCGCCCAACACCCTTCCCGTACGGCGGGAGCCCGTTGCCGCTCCCCGCCGCCGCCAGCCGTTCCTGATCGCCGGCGTGCTCGTCGCGGGCGTGGCCGCCGCCGTGGCGGTGGTCGCGCTGACCCTGCCCGACGCCGACGGCGCGGAGGGCCCCGCCGCTGCTCCCGCGACCACCGCCCCGGCCGCGTCCGCCCCCGCCTCCGCGACCTCCGCGCCCGCCGCCTCGGCCACGCCCACCACCCGCCCGCCGACCGCCGCTCCCGGCGCGCCGACCGCTCTGCGGCTGCGCGACAGCCGCGAGAGCGTCACCCTGCAGTGGACCTACCCCCGCAACTCCGAGGGCCCGATCCTCATCTCCGGCGGTCGTGTCGGTCAGCCGCAGCGGGTGTTCCAGCAGCTCCCGGCGGGCAGCAGCGACTACGTGGTGTACGGCCTCAACGAGAGCCTGGACTACTGCTTCACGGTGTCGGTGGCGTACTCGAGCGCCAACATCGCCAAGTCGGTCCCGGTCTGCACGAAGCGCTGACCCGTCCGTCTGGATCGACGGATTTCGAAGGGTGATCGCCTAGAACATCGCCTGGTGTGCATGTTTGAATGTCGCCTGCCGCGTCACGGCCTTTCGGCCGCGGGGGCGCGGAGACGCACACGGGGGATGGACAAATGCATATGCGTAGACGGGTGCCTGCTGCCCTGCTGCGGAGACTTCTGCTGGCTTCGCTGGCCGCGCTGCTGGTCGGCACGGGACTGCACGCGCCGCCCGCCTCGGCGGCGCCGCCGCGGGCGCCGGGCCGCGTGCTGCTCGCCGAGGACGACCCGGTTCCGGTCCCGCCGCTGGTCACCGGGACCTGGGACGGCAAGACCGGCATCGACACGTCGAACGAGCGGTGGCGCAAGGCCGTCTCCGACGTCGCCGAGCTGTCGCCCTATCAGGAGGTCCGCGACGCGGCGCTGGCCGCGCTGGCGACCGGCGACCCCAAGGCGGTCCTGCAGTTCGCGACGGTCACCAAGCCGCAGCTCGAGAAGCAGGTCGACGCGCGCAAGAAGCAGGAGGCCGCGGACAACCTCGCCAAGATCAAGGCGATGGCCGGCACCGGCGGCCAGTACTTCAACGACGAGGTGCAGCGGGTGCTCAAGGGCACCGACGGCGACCGCGAGGCGTTCCTGGCCTACGGCGCCGACGTCGCCCGGGCCCGCGACCAGAAGATCGCCGCGAACGCCCAGGAACGGGCCACCCAGCTGCGCGACCGGCTGCGGGTGCTGGTCGCCGGCGCGGCCGCCGGATCCCAGCTCAAGGCCGCCGCCGAGCAGGCACTGGCCGGCGACGACGCCGCGGTGGCCGCCTTCTGGAGCACCGGCTACCTGGCCGCCGCCAAGGCCGACGCCGCGGCGCGCGAGCAGTACCTCAAGGATCTCGAGGCCCGCAACAAGGCCGCCGAGGACCTCTCCGAGCTGGCGCAGCGGGCCAAGCGGGCCTCGGAGGCGCGGACCCGGATGCTTGCCGCGCACGGCGAGGCGGTCCGGGCGCTGCAGCGGTCGGCCAACGCGATGGGCGGCGCGGCCAACGCCGCCCGGCACGCCGAGCGGGTGCTCGCCGGGGCCGGCACGGCGGCGAGCAAGACCGCCGAGCTGAACGCCGCGAAGGCGCAGACCGCCAACCAGGTGCTCGCCGCCCGGCAGGCCGCCGAGCAGGCCCGGACCTCGGCGGCGATCGCCGACACGGCCTCCAACGACCTGATCGACACCGGCCTCACCTACGGGGCCGAGTGGTCGCTGATCGTCGACGGGATGAGCGAGGCCGCCGCGGCCGCGGTGGGCGCCTCGACGACGGCGGCCAGTGCCGTGGATGCCACGATCGCCACGAACAACGCGCAGGGCGCCCAGGCCCAGGCCGAGGCGCACGCCAAGCAGGCCGAGCAGTGGCGCAAGCTGGCGCAGGAGCACGCCGCGACCGCCAAGAAGCTCGCCGCCGCGGCCGAGCGCCAGGCCGCCGCCGCCAAGACCGCCGCCGCGCGCACCAAGGTGGCTCGTCAGCAGGCCGAGGCCGCCGAGGCCAAGGCGGAGGCCGCCGCCGCGCGGGCGCGCCAGCACCGGCAGACCGCCGAGGCCGAGGCCGAGAACGCCCGCCAGGCCCGGATCGTGGCCGAGCGGGAGCGGGCGAACGCCGCCGCGGCCCGGCAGCGGGCCGAGGAGCAGGCCGCGGTGGCCCGCTCGGCCCGCGGCAACGCCGACGCCCAGGCCGCGATCGCGGCCGGCGCCCGCCAGCGGTCCGACGCGGCCGCCGGCGCCGCCAACGCCGCCCGCGACCGGGCGTGGGACCAGGAGAACCTGGCCGGCGAGGCGCGCGACTCGGCGCTGCAGGCCGAACGCGACGAGCAGACCGCCAAGGCGAAGGCGGCCGCGCTGCGCGCCAACGCCGCCGCGCAGGCCAGCGGGGCGGAACGCGACGAGGCCCAGCGGCAGGCCGACGAGGCCGACCGCGACGCCGGTGTGGCCGGCACCGCCGCCCGGTCGGCGCGGGCCTCGGCCAACCAGGCCACCGGCGCGGCGGCCAACGCCCGCGCCGCCGCCAACCAGGCCGACCAGGCCGCCGAGCGGGCGTGGGCCGCGGCCGAGCAGGCCCAGGCCGCCGCCGCCCGCGCGGACGCGGCCGCCGACGCGGCCGAGGCCGACGCCCGGGCGGCCCACTCCGCCCGGATGCGGGCCGAGGCCCGGGCGGCCGAGGCGACCCGTCAGGAGATCAAGGCGGCGGAGGCGGCCAGGGCCGCGGTGCGGCTCGCCGAGCAGGCCGCCGACGAGGCCGTGGAGTCGCTGTGGGCGGCCAACCGCACCCGCGACGAGGCGCTGGCGGCCACCACCGAGGCGGTGGCCGCGGCGGCCCAGGCCGAGATCGCGGTGACCGCCGCGGCGGCGGCCCGGCAGTCGGCCTCCGGCCTGGCCGAGCCGGCCAACGACGCGCTGGGCATGGTCTCCCCGTTCACCGGGTCCGACATCGACGCGGACTTCGTGGCGCAGGTGGCCGAGCAGGCCAAGACCATCGGCGAGGAGCAGGCCGCGGCGGCCGAGCAGCGCGCCGCCGAGGCGCTGCTCGCCGCGCAGAAGGCCCAGGACGCCGCCGACCGGGCCAACGACCAGGTCAAGCCGGCCTACGACGCGGCCGCCCAGGCCGCCTCGTCCGCGTCGGCCGCGGCCAAGTCGGCCGCCGAGGCCAAGAAGGCCGCCGCGCAGGCGGCGGCGGACGGCGCCGCGGCCCGCACCGCGGCGGCCAACGCGGCCAAGGCCGACGAGCAGGCCAGGGCGGACGCCGCCGCCGCGCGGCAGGCCGCGAACGAGGCAGCCAACGACGCGGCCATCGCGGGCCGCAGCGCCGAGGCGGCGCAGAAGGACGCCGACGCGGCCAACAGCGCGGCCAGCGCGGCCGAGGCCGACGCCGCGGCCGCCCGCAAGTCGGCCGACAGCGCCGAGGCCGACGCCGCGGCCGCCCGGACCAGCGCCGACCAGGCCCAGAAGTACGCCGACGACGCCAAGGTGGCCGCCGCCACCGCGTTCCAGGAGGCGGCCGAGGCCCAGCAGGCGTACGAGCGCACCGAGGCGGCCGAGCGGGCCCGCGCCGAGAAGGAGATGGCCGAGAGCCTCGACGGCGACCCGACCACGCCCGAGGAGGAGCAGGAGATCCTGGCCGGGCTGAGCCCCGAGGATCAGGAGCTCTACAAGCAGATGAAGGCCGAGGGCGACCAGAACATCCTCGACTTCATCAAGGCCAACGCCGGCGACCTGGTGCTGAGCCTGCTGGGGCTCGACGACATCAAGGGCTGCTTCGTCGACGGCAACATCAGCGCCTGCCTGTGGACGCTGGTCAACTTCATCCCGGTCGGCAAGCTGCTCGGCTCGGGCGCCAAGCTGGTCAAGCAGCTCGCCGAGCTGCTGCCCAAGGCCAAGAAGTTCATCGAGGGCATCAAGGCGGCCAAGAACAAGCTGGCCGACCTCAAGCTGCTGGCCCGCCGCGGCTGCAAGGGCAACAGCTTCCTGCCCGGCACCCGGGTGCTGCTGGCCGGCGGCGGCACGAAACCCATCGAGCAGGTCCGGATCGGCGACCGGGTGCTGGCCACCGACCCGGTGGCCGGGCGCACCGCAGGCGAGCCGGTCACCGACACCATCCGCGGCTACGGCGAGAAGAAGCTCGTCGACGTCACCATCGACGTCGACGGCAGCCGCGGCCACCGGACCGCGACGGTCACGGCCACCGGCAACCACCCGTTCTGGGTGCCGGCGCTGTCCCAGTGGGTCGAGGCGGGCAACCTCTCGGTGCATCAGTGGCTGCGCACCTCGGCCGGCACGCGGGTGCAGATCTCGGCCGTCCGGCCGCACACCGCGACCGCCACGGTCCACAACCTGACCGTCGCCGAGATCCACACCTTCTACGTGGTGGCCGGTGGCACGCCGGTCCTCGTCCACAACTGCCCCTACGGGGAGCTGGACGAGCACGGCCGCGCCACGGCCATGTCCACCACGATCGACCCGAGCATGCTCGGCGGCAAGACCAAGAAGCCCTCGTTCAACCCGGCCGGCTGGGAGAAGGACAAGGGCTACAACCGGTCCCACCTGCTCGGCGCCCAGCTCGGCGGCTCCAACACCGACCGGCGCAACTTCGTGACGATGTACCAGTACGCCAACACCCCGGTCATGCGCGACATCGAGGGCCGCGTCCGCGAAGCCGTCGAGAAGGGCGAGCTGGTCCAGTACGAGGTCACGCCCATCTATCGTGGGTCCGACCCGATCCCGCTGGGCGTGACCATCCGGGCGAACGGCAACAAGGGATTCGAGATCTTCCAGACGATCGTGAACAGGAAGGGCCCATGAGCGCGGACGTCGACGAGCTGCAGCGTCTCGTACCTCCCCCGCCCCGCGGCGACCGGCCGTCGCCCGACTGGGCCGAGGTGTCGGCCCGGCTGGGCACCGAGGTGCCCGCCGACTACGTCGAGCTGGTCGAGACGTACGGCGGCGGCCAGTTCGACGACTACCTGTACCTGCTGACGCCGTTCGCCGCCAACGACTCGTACGACATGGTGCGCGAGGCCTGGGTGCGCGCCGAGGCGTTCGAGCTGCTGTGGTCGGGCAGCGAGCCGCGACCGCCCTTCCTGGACACGCCGGGGCAGCGTCTGCTGCCCTGGGCGTCCGGCGAGAACGGCGAGTTCTGCTACTGGCTGGTCACCCCCGGCGTCGAGCCGGACCGCTGGCCGGTGGTGGTCAACGCGGGCCGCGGCCCCGAGTGGGAGCACTTCGAGCTGGGCTGCGCCGCGTTCCTGCTGGCCGTCCTGCGCCGCCGGGTCGACTCGGAGATCCTCATGGACGAGGACTTCCCGGCGGACCCGCACTCGTTCCGGCCGCTCGCCTCGTCCGGCTGAGCACCCGGCCGGGCCCGCGGTTCACCGCGGGCCCGGCGCGGAACGTCGGCTCAGCGCAGCACGTCCCGCTGGTGGGCGACCACGTGACGGGCGACGTCCAGGCCGAGACGAATGCCGGCCAGGTCGGCGCTGCGGGTGTGGATGCCCGACCACACGCGGGCGTCCACGTTCTCCACGCTGGGGCGGTGCCAGTCGGTGTAGGTGCGGGTCACGCCGGGCGCGGTGGGGCTGCCGATGGTGTACGGCCGGGCGACCGGGCCGGTCAGGGCGGTGAGCACGCCCTCGGCGAAGCCGGAGTACGTGTTGTGCCCGCTCGGGTAGTCGGGGTGTGCCGGGGTGTCGTGCAGCGGCAGCCAGGTGGTGTCGCCGGCGGCGCGGATCGCGGTGACCGGGCGCCAGCGCTGGTAGGCGTACTTGGCGTCGGACGTGGCGATCTGGGTGTCCACCGCCGCGACGTGGAACAGGGCGACGAGCCGGGTGCGCTCGGCGACCGAGCCGCGGGACTGGGCGACCCCGGCGCGCAGGATCGGCGTGTAGAGCGTCAGCGACGAGCCGAGCCAGAAGGTGGCGGTGTCGGTCTGCGCCTGGCTGCGGACCGTGCTGGTCGCCGAGCCGTACGCCCTGACCTCCGCCAGGTCGGCCGCGTAGCGCGGCGAGCCGACCGCCGGGGGCGCGGGGGGACGGAACTGCGCGACGGAGCGGAGCACGAACGGACGGGCGAGCCGGTTGCCGTACTGCGTGGCGGCGGCGTTCTGCGGCGGCGTGGGCTGCCAGACGCCGGGCGCGGGCGCCGGGACGGGGAACGGCGCGTTCACCGAGGCGGGGTCGAGGCCGTCGCCGGCGCGCTCGGTGAGCAGCCGGTCCGCCGCCGCACGACCCGCGGCCACGCCGTCGCGCACCGGCTTGCCGTCGGGCAAGGACCCGAGCTCGGCGGCGAGGGTGGCGTCGGCCGCGGCCCGCTGACCGGGGACGAGCGTGACGAGCGCCTGGTGCACCGCACCGGCGAGCGCGGCCCGCCGGCCGGGGGCCGAGGGCGTACGGGTCTGGGCGCGGGCGGCGGCCAGCCAGGCGACCGCCCAGGTGCGGCTGTTCGTGATCTGGGTCGGCGCGCCGCCGGCGGCGATCGCGGCGGCGGTCGTGTCGTACCAGGCGAGCACGGAGTCCGTGGCGGCCGGCGCGGCTGTGGCCGGCGCGGAGACGCCCAGTGCGGCGGCGGTCGCGGCGCCGAGCAGCGCCGCACCGGCCCGGGAGCGCACGGTGGCGGGGAAAGGCATCGAATAACCTCTCTCACAGATAGGAGATGTGCGTTATCCGCCAGCCTGCATCGATCCGCGTCACTGGGTCAACGAACGTGACGGGACCGTATCGAGTGTTTACCGCCGGCGCCCGGGCGCCGGCGGGTCGCGCGGTCAGGCGCCGCGCTGCAGGGGGAGGTCGTCGGCGCGGGTCATCAGCGTGCCGCGGTGCTCGTCGTCGCCGCGGACCAGGGCGGCGATCCGTTCGCAGACCTCGGGCGGCAGCGTGCTCAGCGTGGGCGCGGCCGGCTGCTGGGTGATGTAGCCCTGCACGTGGCGGATCCGCTGCTCGTAGATCTCGCGCAGCGTGAGCGGCGACTCGTTGTCCACGCCCTCGACGATGACCACCCGCGGAGGGTGGCCGGCGTAGCGGGCGGTGTCCATGACCAGCGACAGCTCCTTGGCCGCCAGCGGGTGGTGCAGGATGGCGCGGTCCACCTTGATCTGGGTGAGCGGCAGCTCGGCCATGCGCGACAATGACGCGTACCCCTCGCCGAAGTCGTCCACGGCGAACGCCACCCCGACGTCGCGGGCGATCGCGGCCAGGCGGTTGTGGAAGTACGCGTGCGGCGCCTCGGCCCATTGCTCGCCGCGGCGGGGCTCGATCGGGTCCTGCTCGGAGATCTCCAGCGTGACGGCTGCGGGGTCGAGGCCCAGCTCGGCGACGGTGGTGCGCAGCACCTCCACGTACGCGTCGCTCAGCAGCGAGCGGACGGCGACGTTGACCGACAGCGGCTTGGGCTCGCGCCACGGGCCCTCGGCGTGCGCCTGGGCATAGGCGGTGAGCGCCATCCGCAGGATCACCTTGTCGCGCTCGACCACGAAACGGTCGCCCCACACCTCGGCCAGCCGCAGCATGACCACGGGCGCGCGCTGGTCGGTGGGCGAGCGGCGGGCCAGCGCCTCGTAGCTGTGCACCTCGACCCGCCGGGCGGTCTTGCCCAGCGTGATGACCGGCTGGAACACCACGGAGTACGACGAGAGCACGCGCCGGTAGAGCTCGAAGCAGTGCTCGTAGAGCGGGCGGGGCAGCCGGCCGAACGCGCCGCGCAGCGCGGTCACGACCTCGATCTCGGCCTCGTCGGGTGACGCCGCGAAGTCCGTACGCCAGACGGTCTCCAGGATCTTGGCGAGCGGCTGGCCGAGGGTCAGCAGCGCGGGCGCGGGATCGACCACGGCGAGCAGCAGCGACCGGCCCTCGGCGTGCCGCAGCGGGACCGACAGCACCGTACGGCGGTCGTCGTGGGCGGTGTGCCCGAACCAGTCGGCGCCCGGCGGGAAGCGCAGCAGCGGCCGGATCTCGTCGAGGTCGAAGCGCTTGGTCGAGTCGATCGGCTGGAAGCTGCCCGCGGTGTATTCGAGCAGCGCGACGGAGTACGCCTCGGTGGCCGCCCGCACGTAGCCGACCCGGGAGGGCGCGGCCACCCCCGCGTCGGCGCGGTTGCCGGACGAGCGCGGGGCGGCGTGCCGGGGCATGCGGGCATTGCGGGACAGCCGCCCGATCAGGGCCAGGATGTCGCCCGCCTCGGGATCGAGCGGGTTCGCCAGCGGCACCAGCGCGGGCGCGGGCTCGCCGGCGGCGCCGGTCAGCGCCACGCCCGCGCCCCACGGCGGGCTCACCACCTGCGGCGAGAGGCCCTGCTCGCGGACGGCCGCGGTGAGCGCGCCGAACGTGACGTGCGGGTGGCGGCGCAGCGTCGCGAGCACGTGCGCGGTGAGCACGCCGTGCTGGATGACCGGGTTCTCCCGCGCGGCCGCGTCGGGCGCGCCGGACAGCAGGGCGCTGGAGCGGCGGCCGCCGTACGCGACGGTTCCCACGGCGTCGAGGACGAGCACCGCCGAGCCGGGGAAGAAGTCGAGCACGTCGCGCTCGAGGAACGACATCCGCAGCCCGCCGTCGGGATCGCCGGGCAGGGCCGCCTCGTCGAGGCCCGACGTGACCAGGTAGGTGTCGGCGCCGTGGCTCCAGGCGGGCGTCAGCGTGCTGCCCGCGAAATAGACGACCAGCAGGTCCGTGTTGCGGGCGCGCACGGCGAAGCGGCGCAGCGCCGACTTGACGGCGCCCGCGGTCGCCCGGGCGCCGGTGAGCAGCCGCGTCTGGAAGCCCTCGAGCGTCAGCTGCTCGTCGACGGCCTCGGCGTCGCGCTCGGCGAAGCGGTTGCCGGTCGCGCGCGTGCGGACGCCGGCGTCGTTGACGCCCACGAGCACCGCGAAGCGCTGACCTGCCATCGAACGCCTCCGGTTTCGAGCACCCCCGCAGCGGAGTGCTTCGGCTGTGCGGCGTCCGCTGATGATAGCGATCAGGCCGCGCCAAACAAATCGATCACCGTGGTGCCGCCGGGTATGCCCGGATCAGGCGAGGGACAATTCCACCCGTACCGGATAGTGGTCGGACGCGAACTCGGTCTCGTCGCCGCGCACGACCACCATGCCGGTGGCGCCCGCGGCGATCGCCGGGCTCGCCAGCACGTAGTCGAGCCGCATGCGGCTGAACTCGCGCCCGCCGCCCCGGGTGGTCGGCACCGTCAGCGGCGACCCCGAACCGGCCAGCTTCCACAGGTCGGTGTAGCCGCGGTCGAGGAACGCCGCGACCGCCCGGGTGTCGGCCGTCCCATCGGCGGCCAGGTGCCGGGCGCGCAGGAAGCCGGGCTGCGGGGCGAGCGTCCCGGTGTGGTCGGTGCCGGGGTCGAGCCCGTTGAGGTCGCCGGCGACCACCGTGGGCACCCGGTCGGGGCGGTAGCGCTCGGCCAGCCACACCGCCTCGCGCATCCGGCGGTAGGGCGAGAACGGGTTGAGGTGGGCGCTCACGACGCGCAGCGGCCCGGCGCCGGTGGCCACCGTGACGACGGCGGCCGCGTGGTGCAGCCGCCAGCGCACGGTGGCCCGGTCGGCGATCTCGAGAGGCGGGCGGACGAGCACCGCGACCGGCTGGCCCAGCAGCGAGCGCGACAGGTGCGGCACCATGCCGACCGCCTCGGCGAGCTCGCGCAGGATCCGGTCGTCGTCGCGCTCGAAGCCGCGCAGCTCCTGCAGCGCGAGCAGGTCGGGCCGCTCGCGCCGGATCACCGTCGCGATCGCGTCGAGCCGCCCGCCACCGCCGGTCTTGATGTTCCAGGTCATGAACCTCATGCCGCGACAGCCCTCCGGTCCTGCTCGTGAACGACGACGGCCGCCTCCTCGGCGGTCTCGGCGCGCTCGTTGGGGCGGATGATCAGATAGAGGGCGCCCACCCAGCAGAGCGTCAGCAGCGTGGCCCCCAGCACGTCGGTCGGGTGGTGCATGCCGCGATACATGCGCGAGAGCGCCACCAGGGCCGGCATCAGCACGGCGAGCGCGACGAACACCCAGCGCCACCACTGGCGCACGCGCGGCACGCAGATGATCGCGATCGCCGCCCAGAGGCACATGGTCGCCGCGATGTGCCCCGACGGGAACGACGAGGTCGGCATCTGTCCGTCCATCTGCTCGACCGCCGGGCGGGGGCGGCCCACCGCGGCGGCGGCGCAGAGGAACAGCGTGAGCTCGCCCATCATGGTCAGCACCAGGAACAGCACCGGCCGCCACTGCCGCCACAGCGCCAGCGCGATCGGGCAGAAGACCAGGCTGATCATCAGGATCGCGTGGGTGTCGCCGGCCTTGGAGGCCAGCCAGCTGAGGTGGTCGAGCCGCTCGGTGCGGAACGTCTGCAGCCAGCGGCACACGCCGTCGTCCAGCGAGCCGAACCGGGTGCCCTCCGTCCACTGCGTGAGGGCGTACCCGACGAAGTAGAGGATCCCGAACGTGAACACCCAGCCGACCAGGATCTCCGCGCCCTTGGCCCAGGGGTGGGGCAGCACCCGCTCCTCGGCGGGCGCGGGCACGAGGTCGTCGGCGGCCTCCGGGTCGAGCACGTCCGAGGGGGCGTCCGGGTGGCCGGCCTCGCGGCGCCACACCCGGAAGGCGTACGCGGTGACGCAGATCCACGCGAGGCCGAGCAGCCAGCCCGCCAGCACGTCGGAGAGGAAGTGCACGCCCAGCGCGATGCGGGTGAGCCCGACCGCGACGATCACGGCGCCCGCCGCCGAGAGGACCCAGCCGCGGTGCCGGCCCCGGGTGCCGGTGAGCAGCACGAGCGCCAGCATTCCGTACACGATCGTGGCGCCCAGCGTGTGGCCGCTCGGGAAGCTGTTGCCGCCGCCGTGCGCGATCGGGTCGGCGACCACCGGCCGCACCCGCCCGACCAGCGCCTTGAGCGCCGGGTCGAGGACCATCGCGCCCAGCCCGGTGACCGCCAGATAGATCGCCAGCCGCGGGAGGCGGCGGATCAGCAGCACCACGACGGCCATGACGACCAGCGGGATCAGCACGCCGCGGCCGCCGAGCGAGGTGATCGTGGTGAGCACCTTGACGGCCGCCGGGTGCGGGGCGACGAGGTCGTTGAGGCCGGCGGCGATCGACTCGTCCAGGCGGCGCAGCGGGCTCCAGTTGCCGCGGACCAGCAGCAGAAGCGTGCCGAAGGCCAGCCCGGCGAGCACGACCGCGACCAGCCCGGCGATGCTGCGCCCGGCGAAGTGCCGCAGGGGGGCCCAACCGGCGCGTTCCACCACGCGGTTGTCGTCGGTCACGTCAGGCTCCTCGGGGGTGTCGGGAATGTCCCGGCCCTTACCCGGTGGGCTCTTTCCGTACACCAGCCCGCGGCTGCGGCGGGGGCTCCCACCGGTCGGTCAGCGCCGGGCGGGGCAGGCCGACCCGGGCCGCCTCGAGCTGGGCGGCGAACGCGATGCCCAGGAACAGCGCGATGCCGGTCAGGTTGGCCCAGAGCAGCAGCGCCATGATCGCGGTGAGCGGACCGTACGTGGCGCCGAAGCCCCCGCTGAACCGCACGTAGCCGGCCAGCATGAGGCTGACCAGCCACCACAGCCCGGTCGCCACCACCGCGCCGAACAGCAGCCAGGACAGCCCGGGCTGGTGGCGGCGCGGCGAGTACTTGAACAGCAGGCCGACCGCGAAGACGATCAGCAGCAGGCTCAGCGGCCAGCGGACGAAGTCCCACGCCACGCGCAGGTCCTCCGCCCACGGCCAGTGCCGCACCGCGGCGTCGCCGAACGGCCGGCCCGCCACCAGCAGCAGGAACCCGACCAGCGCGGGCACGCCGGCGATCGCGGCCAGCACCGTGGCGCGCAGGTACTTCAGCGGCGCCGGGCGGTCGCGCTCGACGCCGTAGATCCGGTTGGCGCCCCGCTCGATCTGCGAGACGGCCGTGGTCAGCGCGGCCAGGCCGGTGATCAGGCCGAGGGTCAGCGCGACCTCGCCGGCGTCCGTGCTCTCCTCGGTGTCCTCGAGCAGCTCGCTGACGAGCGGGTCGCTGGCGCCCGGAGTCAGCTCGAGGATGGTCTCGGCCACCACCCGCCCGCCGTCCTCGGCGCCCAGATCGGCGGCGAGACCGGAGAGCGCGATCAGGAACGGCACGATCGCCAGGCAGAGCTGGAACGCGAACGCCCGCGCGTGGCTGAACCCGTCGCCGTAGCGGAACCGGATGAACGCGTCGCGCAGCAGCGGCCACCGCCCGTAGTGCCACAGGGCGTGAAACGCGTCGTCGGCCGAAAGCTCCTCCCCCTTCATGTCCCTGGTCTCGGGAACGGGTTCGGTACTACTCACGGGCGGCCTCGCGGATCTCCTCGGCCGCCTCGGCCGCGGGGCCGACGTCGTACGCCAGGTCGGGGTCGCCCGCCGGGCGCGGCACCATCAGCAGCAGCGCCGCCGGCTTGACGTGGATGTCCAGCTTGCGGCCCGGCTCGATGAGGTCGCCGTCGAGCTGGCGCGGCTGGATCGACCGCGACTGGATCACGACCCGGGAGGCGGTGTACGTCTCCATCAGCGGCACCCGCTTGTGCCGGCGGATCACGCCCCAGGCCAGCTCCGCCCAGTGCCGCAAGTTGTTCGGGCTCAGGATGGCGACGTCGAGCTTGCCGTCGGCCGGGTCGGCCTCGGTGAGCAGCCGCACCCCGCCCTGCAGGCGGCCGACGTTGCCGACGATCACCGTACGGGGGCGGCGCGGCATGGGGCTGCCGCCGTCCAGCACGATCCGGGCCCGCATCGGCCGGTCCCGCAGGTGCTTGAGCGCCCCGCCGACGTACGCGATCCAGCCGATCCGCTTCTTGGCCTGCTCCGAGGTGCCGGCCAGCATCTGCGCGTCGAAGCCCATGCCGGCCATCACGACGAAGCACTTGCCGTCGACCACGCCCACGTCGATGCGCTTGCGCCCGCCCTCGATCGCCACCTCCATGCCGGTGGCCGGGTCGGCGCCCAGCCCGAGGTTGGCGGCCAGCAGGTTGCCGGTGCCGGCGGGCAGCACGGCCATCGTCACGTCGGTGCCGGCCAGCGCGGACACCACCGCCATCACGGTGCCGTCGCCGCCGCACGCGAAGACCAGCTCGGCGCCGTCCTTGATCGCCTGCCTGGCCTGGCCCTCGCCGGGGTCCTCCGGGGACGTCTCGTACCAGGCCGGCTCGGGCCAGCCGACCTTGGCCACGCCTTCGCCGACGATGCGGCGCAGGAGGTCGACGTCGGGGACCTTGGCCGGATTGAACACCACGGCACTGCGAGGACCAGTCACGCCGACAGTGTGCCCAACGTTGGTTACGGCCGAAACTCGGGCACCATGGCTCACGTGAGTGAACTGACGTACTCCCCCGTGGGCGGGACCCGTACGGGAGTCAAGCCGCCCGGCTTCCGCCACCTCTACCACCGCACGCCGCTGGGCCGGGGCGAGGCGCTGTTCCGGCAGGCCGGAGAGCACGTCGTGAGCTTCCGGATGCACCGGTCGTTCACCACGCTGACCGGCGCCCCGCGCGCGGCGGAGGGCGAGCGGATCGTCGTCGCGCTCGGGCCGCTGCACGTGCCGTGCCAAATTGTGTGGACCTCGGACACGCCGTCCCTGATCGGTTTCGGGTACGGGACGCTGCCGGGCCACCAGGCGACCGGCGAGGAGGCGTTCATGGTGGAACGCGACGACCGCGACCGGGTGTGGTTCGTGGTGTCCGCGTACAGCCGTCCCGCCCGCTTCCCCATGAAGGCGCTCGGCCCGCTCTCGGTGATCTTCCAGCACGCGTACGCCCGGCTGTGCGGCCGCGCGCTGAAACGGCTCTGTACCGTGAAGTCGTGAGCACGACCTCGGTCACCTGGTGGGGCCACAGCACCGTGTGGCTGTCGGACTCCGGCACGACGCTGCTCACCGACCCGGTGCTCACCGACCGGGTCGCGCACCTGCGGCGCCAGGCCGGCTCCGCGCCCGAGCTGCCCGGCGTGCCCGACGCCGTGCTGCTGTCCCACCTGCACGCCGACCACTTCCACGTGGCCTCGCTGCGCAGGCTCGGCGGCGCGCCCCGGCTGATCGTCCCGCGCGGCGCGGCGGGGTTCGTCGGCCGGTGCCTGGGGGAAGAGGCCCTTTCCCGTACGGTCGAACTGGCGCCCGGCGACGAGACGAGCGTCGGCGCCGTCCGCGTCCGCGCGGTGCCCGCCGCGCACGACGGCTCCCGCGGCCCGTGGTCGCGCGAGCGGGCCGTCGCGATCGGCTTCGTGGTGGAGGGCGCGGCTCGCACCTGGTTCGCCGGCGACACCGGCCTGTTCGACCGGATGAGCGACCTGGCCCCGCTCGACCTGGCCCTGATCCCGGTCGGCGGGTGGGGTCCCACGCTCGGCGCCGAGCACCACCTCGACGCGGAGGCCGGCGCCGAGGCGCTGCGCCGCGCCAAGGCCGCCTGGGCTGTCCCGGTCCACTACGGCACGCTGTGGCCGATCGGCATGGCCCGCGTGCGCCCGCACATGTTCCACGACCCCGGCACGGAGTTCGCGCGCTTCGCCCAGCGCTCGGCCCCCGACTCGGTCGTCCGGGTGCTGGGCCACGGCGAGACGCTGACGATCGGGCCCACCGCGTGATCGCCACCCTCGGCGCGCTGGCCTGGCTGTTCGCTGTGGTGGCGTTCGGCGCCATCATCCCGGTGGTGCCCACCGGCGCCGCCGTCAGCGGCGCGGCGGCCCTGGCGTTCCACGAGCACCACCCGCTGACCATCCTGTTCACCGTCGCCGCGGGCGCCGCCGGGGCCTACGTGGGCGACCTGGTCATGTACGCGATGTGCCGGTTCGGCGGAGAGCAGCTCGCCCGGCGGCTGCGCTGGCTGCGCGACGAGGAACACCTGGCCGCCGTGAAAGAACGCCTGACCCGCAGCCAGATCCCCGTGCTGCTCGTCTCCCGGCTCATCCCCGGCGGACGCGTGCCGGTGCTGCTGGCGGCCGCCTTCCTGGGCATGCCGTGGCGCACGTTCGTGGTCGCCAACGCCCCCGCGTGCGCCCTGTGGTCCTGTGTGTACGCCGCGATCGGCGTAGCCGGCGGCTCCATCTTCCCCGAGCCGTGGCAGGGCGTGGTGGCCGCCGTGATCCTGATCCTGATCGTCAACCAGACCGTCTCGTGGATCACCAAGCGCCGCGAGGCCCGCGCCGCCGCCACCCAGTCCCCGTCCGAGGCCTGACCACCCCGCGGGTCGGTCCTCTCCGGGGACAGCCACTCGGCGATGGCGGGACCGCTGCCGGTGGTGATGTCCACAATGCGCTGACGGTCGGCGTACCTTGGCTCTCCCAGACATTTATTCGGGGGATGCCATGCCACACCTCAGCGTCCACGTGCTGGAGAGCGACCTCGCCGGCCGTGAGACGGCCCTGATCGAAAGCCTGACCGACGCCGTCGTCGCCGTCTACGGCGAGTGGGCCCGGAGCCTGACGGTCGTGCACCTGATCGGTCTGCCGCCCCACCGCTGGGGGATCGGCGGCGCGCCGGCGACGGCGCCCGCGCCGGCCGTCACGTTCGGCATCAAGGAGGGCGCGTTCCACCGCCCCGACTCCGAGGAGATCATCGCGCGCCTGGTGGCCGGGGTCACCGACGCCGTCGCCGGTGTCTTCGGCGAGCGCGTCCGCGCCGGCGTGACGGTCGAGCTCGTGGCGACCCTGCCGGGCCGCTCCGCCGTGGGCGGGGTGGTGGTCACGTCGTAGCGCCGCCTTAAGCTCCACGGGGCACGGGCGGACGGGGAGGCGACGGTGGCATTCGGACGTACGGTGTTGCGCCGGTCGGCCGGGGTGGGAGCGCTCGCGATCGTGCTCGCCTCGGCCGGCTCGGCGCCCATGCGGGCCGAGCCGGACGACGAGCTCGCCCTCTACCAGCAGTGCCTCACGGCAGCGCTGGAGATAGCGAAGCAGTACCGCGAGACGCCGGACGTGGGGTTCGCGGTGGCCTGCGAAGGGTTGGAGGGCATGGTGGTGGACCCCGACCAGGGGTGGCCACCCGAGCCGAGCGGGTCCGCGCCGAGCCGGCCGGCGCCGACCCCGGCGCTCACCGGGGGTCGCGCCGTCTGTGTCACCGGGCCCGGGCGGCCGGTGGTCGGCACGACGCTGACGAAGGTGTCCGCCAAGGCGCGGCCGGGTGAGCGGATCGTCTACGAGCTCCAGCCGCTCGACGGCAGCGAGACCCTAGGCTCGGACGGTTCGCCGGTCCTCGAGTTCGGTCCGGGCGACCTCGCGCCGGGCGGCAGCTACCGGTGGCGGGCCCGGGTCGACGACACCGCGGACCCGTCCGTCGTCAGCGACGACGAGGTCTGGTCGCGCTGGTGCGAGTTCACCGTGTCCGCCGACGCGGTCGACTACACCGGGCTGGGCGACGTCAGCCTGGAGGCGCTCACCGAGCTCGGGCTGCGCCCGGACCGGACGTACACGATCCGCCTGTCCGCCCGCCAGCAGCGCCTGCTGCGCGCCGGCACGAACATCGCCCGGACCGGCGCCCGGATGACGCTGACCGGTCCCCGGTGGACCGACCTGCTCGTCCAACTGACCGAATCGGCGTACGTCGCCGACGAGGTGGCGGCCGACACCGACTCGTCGTCGTCGGACGCGCCGGCCTACCGGGCGCTGGTGGACGCGCTCTCGGTCAAGCTGGGCGGCCCCCGCCACCCGCGGCTCGGATAGGGTCCGATCATGGACGTTGTCGTGGTGGGCGCCGGGATCGCCGGGCTCTCGTGTGCCCGGGCCCTGACCGACGGTGGCGCCCGCGTGCGCGTGGTGGAGCGCGGCCGGGTGGTCGGCGGCCGGCTGGCCAGCAAGCGCTACGACGGCCGGTACGCCGACATCGGCGCCGCGTACGTCGTCGCCGACGATCCGGGCTTCGCCGCGCAGCTCACGTCGTGGGAGTCCCGCGGGCTGGCCCGGCCGTGGACCGACACCCTGCTGGTGCACCCCGGCGGGAAGAAGACGACCGGGCCCGTACGGTGGGCGGCGCCCGGCGGGCTGCGGTCGCTGGCGGCCGACCTCGCCGACGGGCTCGACGTGCGGCTGTCGGCCCCGCTCGACGCGGTGCCCGCCGACGCGGACGCCGTCGTGCTGGCCATGCCGGGCCCGCAGGCGCTGCGGCTGGCACCGCCGCCGGGGATCGCCGCGGCGGCCGCCGGGCAGACCTGGAACCCGGTGATCGCCGCCGTCCTGACCTATCCGCGGCGGGAGTGGGGCGAGCTGCCCGGCATCTTCGTCAACGACCACCCCGTGCTCGCCACCGTCTGCGACGACGGCGACCGCCGCGGGGACGGCGCCCCGGTGCTGGTCGCGCACTCCACCGCCGCGCTGGCCGCGCGGTATCTGGACGACCCGGAGGCCGCCGGGCCGATCCTCGCCGGGGCCGTCGGGGAGCTGCTCGGCCTCTCCGCCCGGCCGGGGGTGCACCTGCACCGCTGGACCTTCGCCCAGCCCGAACCGGTCGACGCCCCGTACGCCGTCGACGGCCGCGTCTGGCTCTGCGGCGACGCCTTCGGCCGCCCGCGCGTGCAGACCGCCTGGCTCTCCGGCCGCGCCGTGGCGCAGGCCCTGCTGGGCTGAGCCCTCGAGCGCTACGCGGAGTCGCCGCGGATGCGGGCGTGCAGGTGCATGTCGTGGCGGCCGTCGGCGTGCACGGCCTCGCTGCGCTTGGTGCCCTCGAGCCGGAACCCGGCCTTGACCGCGACCCGGCAGGACGCGTCGTTGCGGGTCGAGTGGTTCAGGTCGAGGCGGTGCAGCCCGGCCTCGCCCAGCGCCCAGTCGCTGACGGCCACCAGCGCGCGGGGAGCCACACCCGCGCCCCGCGCCGCGGGCAGCATCCAGTAGGCGCACTCCGCGAGGCCGTCGGCCAGGTCGATCCCGGTGAGCGCCATCCGCCCGAGCACCTCGCCGCCGCGGGTCACCGCCCAGCTCGCGCCGTCCTCGCGCTGCCAGGACAGGCGGTAGTGCGCGAACGCCTCGCGCACCTGCTGCTCCGACGCGGGATGCCGGGTGTGCCAGCGCCGGATGGCCGGATCCCGGTACGCGGCGAAGAAGACCGGCGCGTCGGCATCCTCCCAGGCGCGCAGAACCAGCCCGCCCGGCGCGGTCAGGACCGGTTGGGGGTTCGCGGCGAGCGTGCCGGCGGGAACAGCGGGCGGGATGGAGAGCGGAAATTTCACGGGCCCATCATCGTCGGATGGACCATCCCCATCTGCACCCGCCCGAGCGGGAGACGCTGGAGCAGTTCCTCGAGGAGCATCGCGCGCTGGTGCGGGCGGCGCTCGACGGGCTGAGCGACGACGTGGCGGCCGCGCGGCTGCTGCCGGCCACCGACATGACGATCGGCGGCATCGTGAAGCACCTCGCGCACATGGAGGACCTCTGGTTCACCCACAAGCTGCTGGGCGAGGCCTTTCCGCCGCCGTGGGAGGCGGTGCGGGGCGACGAGACGTGGGCGTGGGAGTCGGCCGGCGCGGACACGGTGGCGTCGCTGCGCGAGCTGTACGAGGCGGCGTGCGCCCGCAGCCGGGCCGCGGTCGCGCGCTTCGACGACCTCGGCCACCGGGCGGCGCTGCCGTCGTTCGGCAAGGCGCCGGTCAGCCTGCGCTGGATGATCGTGCAGATGATCCGCGAGACCGCCCAGCACCGCGGCCACCTCGACCTGATGCTCGACGTGGTGCGCCGCGGGGCCTAGCGGGCGTCGTCGACCCGCTCCTCGCCGCGGCGCTTGAGCATCTTGAGGCCGGGCAGGCCCGCGATCGCCAGGTGCAGGTCCTCGGTGACCTCGAGCAGCTTGTGCAGGTCGGGGCCGACCCGGTCCAGCTTGCCGAGCAGCGGCATCACGTCGTCGACCAGGTGCGCCCGCAGCTGCGGCAGCTGGTCGATCATCCGGATGGCGGCCATGACCTCCTCGGGCGACAGCTCCTCGACGAACTTGCGCGCGAGCGGGGCGCCCTGCAGGAGCGTTTCCGAGTACGCCTCCAGCAGCCGGTTGGCCTCCGATGCCGCGGCCTCGGCCTGCCGGACGACCGTCTCCGCCCGCGTGCTGACCTTCGTGGCCTGCTCCACGACCCCCGCGGCCGCGTCCGAGACCCCCACCGCCCGCAGCACGACCGCGTCCGCCCGGCCGCTGACCTGCTCGGCGCTGCCGACCACCACGCCGGCCCGCCGGCTGACCTCCTCGGCGTTCCCCACCACGGCGCCGGCCCGGGTGCTGACCTCCTCGGCGTCCGCGACCACGGCGCCGGCCCGGCTGCTGACTTCCTCGGCGTCCGCGACCACGGCGCCCGCCCGGCGGCTGACCTCCTGCGCGTCGCCCACGACGGCGCCCGCGCGGCCGGTGATCTCCTCGGCGCCGGCCACCACCGCCGACGCCCGGCCGGTGATCTCCTCGGCGCCGCCGACGACCGTGCCGGCCCGGCTGCTGATCTCCACGGCCTGGCCCACCACGCCCGAGGCCGCCGACGCGATCGAGCGCGCCTCGGCCACCGTCGACTCCGCGGCCTCGACCACCGCGGTCACCCGCCGGATCAGCCCCTCGGCCTCGTCGGCGATCATGGTGACGCGGCTCACCAGCAGCTCGGTCTGGCCCAGCAGGCCGATCACGCGGACGGGGACAGTCGCCACGGCCGCCGCCGTCTCCACGACCTGACCGACGGCGTACCGGGTGAGCTCGGCGACCGCGGACGGGGACACCAACGGGAAGCGCATCCCACCATCATGCGCCAGGAACGCCCGTCCGGCCCGGCTCACCGCGGCGCGCGCGATTCACCCGTACGTCGATAGTCTTGGCCCATCGCGCCGGGGAACCACCCGAGGACACCCATGATCGGTCGCAACACGGCACTATGGCAGGCGTGCGAGGTAGGCGAAACTGGATCGTGGCCGTCGCGACGGCGGGAATCCTCGGTGGCGCGGGACTGGCCGGCGTGGGCGTGATGCGCGACGACCCGGGCGGCCGCGCGCTGCCGCTGGCCGGGGCGCTCAGCGACACCGCGGCTCAGGCGGCTCCCGTGCCGACCCGGGCCGCCCTGCCCTCCCCGACCGGGCCGAGCCCCGCGCAGCTGGCCGCGCAGGAGCGCGCCAAGCGGGTCAGGGCGCTCGACGCCGCGCTGAAGAAGTACGCCGCGACCGCCCCCGAGTTCTCGGTCGCCGTGCTCGACCGCCGCACCGGCCGGCGCTACTCGTTCCGGGGCGCCGAGCGGTACGAGACCGCGAGCGTCGTCAAGGTGCAGGTGCTCGCGTGCCTGCTGCTCACCGCGCAGGACGACCGCCGCGCGCTCACCGCCACCGAGCTGTCGCTGGCCAAGCGCATGATCCGGCTCAGCGACAACGACGCCACCACCTCCCTGTTCGCCCGCCTCGGCCGCGCGCCCGCCGTCGGCGCCTGCAACCGGCGGCTGGGCCTGACCCGGACCACTGTCAACAGCGCCTGGGGCCTGACCCGCACGACCGTCGACGACCAGGTGAAGCTGCTCGCCGAGCTGGTCGACACGTCCGGCCCGCTCACCGCCGCGTCGCGCAAGCTGGCGTACACCCTGATGAGCACCGTCGACACCAGCCAGGACTGGGGCGTGCCCGCCGTCGCGCGCACCGGCGAGCGGTTCACCGTCAAGAACGGCTGGCTGGCGCGCTCGACCGAGAACCATCGCTGGATCGTCAACTCGGTCGGCCGCGTCACCGGCCCGTCCACCGACGTCTCGATCGCCGTGCTCTCGCACGGCAACGCCTCGATGTCCGGCGGCATCACCGTCGTCCAGCGGGTCGCCGCCCTCACCCGCAAGCACCTGCAGTACTAGCGAAGGCCCCGCCGTCGCCGGCGGGGCCTCGCGCAGGGGCCGATCAGTAGACGCTGACGCCGTAGACGCTCAGCGGCTCGACGACCGGCTGGAAGTACGTGGTGCCGCCGGAGGTGCAGTTGCCGCTGCCGCCGGAGGTCAGGCCCAGGGCCGTCGTGCCGGAGTAGAGCGAGCCGCCGCTGTCGCCGGGCTGGGCGCAGACCGTGGTGCGGATCAGGCCGGAGACGGAGCCCTCGGCGTAGTTCACGGTGCTGTTGAGCGCGGTGACCCGGCCGGAGCGGATGCCGGTGGTGGAGCCGCGGCGGGTGACCGTGGCGCCGACGGCCGGGGTGCCGGCGGAGGTGATCTCCTGGGAGCCGACCGTGCCGCTCTTGGTGATCGTGGTATTGGTGTAGCGGACGATGCCGTAGTCGTTGCCGGGGAAGCTGGTGCCGGCGCGGGTTCCCAGCGTCGTCGAGCCGTTGGTCCACGTGCTCGCGATGTTGGTGCAGTGGCCCGCGGTCAGGAAGTAGTAGGTGCTGCCGGAGCGGACGTTGAAGCCGAGCGAGCAGCGGCTGCCGCCGGCGTAGATGGCGTCACCGCCGCTGATCTTCACGCTGAGCGTGCCGGGGGTCCGCTCGATGCGGGCGCTGTCGCCGAGCCGGGCGACCGTGGCCTCGACCGCGGCGAGCTTCGCGCCGGTGACCGAGTCGTCGACCTGCACCACGACCTGGTTGCTGACCGGGTCGATCGCGAACGCCGTGCCGGGCGTCTTCAGGGAGGTCTTGAGGGTGTTGTCCGCGGCGGCGAGCGTCGCGCCGCTGCGGGCGACGAAGCGGGCCTTGGCGCCGGCCGCCTGGACCGACTTGGCGGTGGCCGCGTCGGTGACGTTGACGACGACCTTGCCGGCGTCGTCGATGAAGGAGCCGGCGTCGTTGACGCCGAACTGGGCGTCCAGCTTGGTGGCGAGCGCCGACGGGGCGAACGAGGCGTCTCCGGGGGCCGCCGAGGCGGGTGAGGCGGCAGCGAGTCCGGTCCCGACGAGCATGCAGGCAGCAAGGCCGACGATCGGCCGGCGCAGCTTCCGGTTGAGCACGGGGGTCCTCCCAGGGGGTGGGGGTACGCCGGAACCGGCGTACCGCTTGCCCACGAAGTATTGAGAGTTCTCGATGCTCGTTCAAGGCTCGGCCATTCTTGCCACAAGCCGTTCACAATGGGTCTGAGCTGCGCGAACGGCTCACATAGCGCGAATCGTATTATCCAACCGGGATGGCGAGCCGGCGTGCCTGCGCGCGGATCTCGGGTACGGCCGTCGTCTCCCACCGCGCTCCCCGGCGCAGCGGCCCGATCAGCCAGCGGTCCGGCCGGACCCGCCCGTCGGCGCCGATCAGCCGGCCCGCCGCGTCGATGTCGAGCCCCAGCGCGTGCGGCCCCACCCGGGCCTGCCCCTCGTCGAGCAGGCTGCGCACGAACGACCCCGCCGCGGCGGGCAGCCGTCCGGGGCCGGCGCAGTTGACGACCGCGCCGAACCACTGCACGCCCGCCTCCAGCTCGACCAGCAGGCCGCCCGCGGGCGGCGCGGTCATCGAGCGGATGCCCCCGGCGCGCACCTCGAGCCGGCCCTCCTCGCGCAGCCGCGCCACGCGCGCGCCGACCGAGGGCGCCATGCGGTGCCGGTGGCACTCCCACGGGCGGGCCAGGTGGCGCAGGAACGCGTCCTGCTCGTCGGGCGTGAAGGCGGTCCACAGCTCGTCCAGGTACGGGCGCAGGCCGTCGACCACCGCGCGCCAGTCCCCCGCCCGGGCCGCCTCCGCGCGTACGGCCCGGACCACGTCGCGCAGCGTGGTGCAGTCGTTGAGCGCCGGCCCCACCGGCGGCGCGGCCACCGCGGTGTGGGTCAGCGGCAACTGACCCCGCCGGCTGACCGCGGTGATCGGCGCGTCCCGGTCGCGCTCGGTGAGCGTGAGCGCCACGTCGATCGCGGTCAGCCCCGCGCCGACCAGCAGCACCGGCACGTCCGACGGGATCGCCTCGAGCACGCCCTTGGCCCACGGGTCGGCGACGTAGTCGGGGTGGTCGGGCCGCGCGGCGGGCTGCGCGGGCGCCGGGTTGCCGGTCGCGACCACGACGCGGTCGGCGCGCACCTCCTGCCCGTCGGCGAGGCGCACGCCCTCGGCGGTCAGCCCGGCCGCGCGCGCCGGCCGCACCGTGAGCCGGTCGGCGTGCGCGGCCGCCGCCTCCTCGAAGACCGAGCGCAGGTAACGCCCGTACTCCAGGCGGGGCCGGAACTCGTCGGGCGAGCAGCCGGCCCAGCGCGCGAAGTGCCCCGGGTCGTCCGGGTCGGCGCTCATCGCCCCGGCCCGCGAGTTCAGCAGGTGCCAGGGCTGCGCCGACCCGTACGCCAGGCCGCCGCCGGGCTCGTCCGGCTCGATCAGCACCACCCGGTCGTCGGTGCCCCGCAGCAGCTCCCGGGCGGCCAGCACGCCGGCACAGCCACCCCCCACGACGGCGACGGTCGTCACCGCTCGACCACCGTCACGCACGCCTCGTCGGCCAGCCGGTAGCCCAGGCCGTAGACGGTGGTCACGACCTCCGGGTCGGCCAGCTTGGTGCGCAGCCGGCTGACGTGCACGTCGACCGTGCGGTTGGTGGTGTGGGTGTGCCCCCAGACCCGGCTCAGCAGCTGGCTGCGGCTGAACACCTGGCGCGGGTGCCGGGCGAGGAACAGCAGCAGGTCGAACTCGAGGCGGCTGAGCTCGAGCGGCCGGCCGTCGCGGACGGCCGTACGGGCTCCGGGGTCGAGGTGCAGCCCCCCGCCGGCCGGCTCCGGCTCGAGCGAGACCGTGGGCCCGGCCGCGTCGACGAGCTCGCGCAGCGCGGCGAAGACCCGGTCACGGCCGGCGCCGCTCCCCGCGATGCTGATGGTCACGGTGACCGGCGACTCGGGCACGTCCGGCACGGGGTGCAGCCGGCGTCGGGGTACGGGCGGGTGGGCGATGGCGAGCGCGGACATGGGGTGCTCCCTCCGGTAACGGCGGGAACAATATATCTCCTATCTGCTAGATAGGTTAAGACCCGACCGGCGGGTCGTACGCTTTCACCGGCGGGGGCGACCCCTCGAAGCGGGTGATCTCGACCCTGGTCACCTGGCCCGTGCAGCCCTGCGCCAGCCGCGACGTGCCGATGTCCGCGGTCAGCGCGTTGGGGTTGCCGTGCACGCAGGTCGCCACCGAGGGCGCCGACGCGTCCCACCATGCGCCCGTGGAGAGTTGCGCCACACCCGGCATGCAGTCCTCGCTGAGCACCGCGCCGGCCAGCACGCTGCCGTGGTCGTTGTGCAGCCGCACCACGTCGCCGTCCGCGATCCCGCGGGCCGCCGCGTCCGCCGGGTGCAGGCGCACCGGCTCGCGGCCCGACCGCTTCGCCGCCTGCGAGAACCCGCCCATGTCGAGCTGCGAGTGCAGCCGCGTGCCCGGCTGGTTGCAGATCAGGACCAGGGCGTACGCGTCCTCGCGCGGCGCCAGGAAGACCGGGTGGCCGGGGCACTCCTCGTACCCGAAGCCCGCCACGGTCGACGAGAACAGCTCGATCCGGCCGCTCGGCGTGTCCAGCGGCCGCCCGTCCCGGAAGTCGGCGAACAGCACCGTGTCGTCGCGCCGCCCCGGCGTCTCCATCTCGCCGTCGGCCCAGAACTGGTCGAACGGCTTCTTGGGCTCGGCCCGCCAGCGGTCGTAGAGGTGGCGCAGCCACTGCTCGCTGCTGCGCCCCTGGGTGAACGCGTCGGCGTAGCCCAGCCGGGCGGCCAGCGCGGCGAAGATGTCGTACTCGTCGCGCGCCTCGGCGTACGGCTCGGCGGCCCGCTGCATCGCGATCAGGTGCGTGTCGCCGTGGCCGATGCCCAGGTCGTCGCGCTCGAGCGTGGTGGTCACCGGCAGCACGATGTCGGCGTGGCGGGCGGTCGCGGTCCAGAACGGCTCGTGCACGATCACCGTCTCGGGACGCTGGAACGCCCGGCGCAGACGGGTCAGGTCCTGGTGGTGGTGGAACGGGTTGCCCCCGGCCCAGTAGACGAGCTTGACGTCGGGATAGGTGTGCCGGGCGCCGTCGTAGTCGAACTGCTCCCCCGGGTGCAGCAGCAGGTCGGCGATCCGGGCCACCGGGATGAAGTCGGTGACCGGGTTCATCACCTGCGGAAAGGTCGGCAGCCCGTACGGCAGGTAGCCGCCGCCGACCCCGCCGGTGGAGCCGTGGCCGTGCCCGAAGCCGCCGCCCGGCAGGCCGATCTGCCCGAGCACCGCGGCGAGCGCGATGCCCGCCCACAGGGGCTGCTCGCCGTACCGGGCCCGCTGCAGTGACCAGCTGACCGTGACGAGGGTGCGGCCGGCCGCCATCCGCCGGGCGAGGTCGACAATCGCGCCGGGGGCGATGCCGCAGATCTCCGCGGCCCGGCCGGGCGGCATGTCGGAGATCTCGGCCAGGAACCGGTCGCCGCCCACCGTGCAGCGCTCGAGGAAGTCCAGGTCGGCGTTGCCGTCCGCCACCAGCTGGTGGGCCAGCGCGAACATCAGCGCGACGTCGGTGCCGGGCCGGATCGGCAGCCACTCCCCCTTGTCCGCCGGGACGTCGTCGCGCAGCGGGGAGATCGACACGACCCGGGCGTGGCTGCGTGACAGGTGCGACAGCGTGGTGTGGGTGGCGCGCCCGCCCGGCGTGACCCGCATGGTCTCGGGCCGCAGCCCGCCGAACGCGATGATCAGGTCGGTGTGCTCGGCGATCACCGGCCAGTCGGTGCCCTGCCACAGCAGCCCGTTGGCCGCGCGCCGGCCCACGATGTGCGGCAGCACCACCTCGGAGGCGCCCACGCTGTAGGTGTTGCGCGAGCGCGTGAACCCGCCGCCGAGGCTCAGGAACCGGTGCAGCTGCGACTGCGCGTGGTGGAACCGGCCCGCGCTGGCCCACCCGTACGACCCGCCGAAGATCGCGCTGTCGCCGTGCCGCTCCCGCGTGTCGCGCAGCGCCGCGGCCGCCAGGTCGAGCGCGTCGTCCCAGGAGACCTCCTCGTACGCGTCGTAGCCGCGCCCCGCCGACCGCCGCCGGATCGACGGCCGCGCCACCCGCGAGCGGTGCCGCTGCGCCCCGGCTATGTTGCCCAGAAGCGGGGCCGGATCGGGGTCGCCCGGCCGCGGGGTGACCTCGCCGGTGGCGCGGGAGACCCGGAAGGCGCCCCAGTGCGAGCTGCTGCTCCATGCGTCGGCCATTGCCCGAGCTTAAGTTGCCCCATAACCTGTAGGCGCAGTAGGAAATCCGCGCGAATCCCGAGGGAGAACTGATGACGCAGTACGTCGTCGTGTCCGGCAACCCCCGTCCCGGCTCACGGACGTCGACGCTGGCCGTCGCGGTCGGCGAGGCGCTGGTGAGGGCGGAGGGCCGTCCACAGGAGGAAGCTCCTGTGGACGACGCCGCCCCCGGAGCCGCCGATGAGGTAGCGTCGGCGCCCCCGGGTGGGTGGGGGGTAGGGACGGCCACACCGCGATCTTGGACGAAGATCGAAGTCGGCGAGCTCGGCGCGGGGCTGCTCACGCCGGGCGACGAGGCGACCGCGGCGGCCGTGGCGGCGCTGCAGCAGGCCGACGTGCTGGTGGTGGCGACGCCGACCTACAAGGGCAGCTACACCGGGGTGCTCAAGGTGCTGTTCGACCAGCTGCCCGCGCGGGCGCTGGCCGGCAAGCGGGCCGTGCCGGTGGTGACGGCGGGGGTGGCGCCGCAGGCCGCGGCGGCGGAGGCGCTGCTGCGCCAGCTGCTCACCGAGCTGGGCGCCGACGTGGCGCCGGGCCTGCCGGTGGTGGAGGCCGACCTGCCGGAGTCGGCCGCGATCGCCGAGAAGTACGCGTCGGCGTTCCACACACCCTGACAGCGGGACCCGGACGGCGAACGTCCCGCCCGGCATCTGCCGAGCGGGACGCAAGTGCCTACCGTCAAGCCACGTCGAGGGTCAGGGTCCGTACGGCACGGGTGCCCCACCCGTCGGTGAACGCGACCGCGAAGGTGGCGCTCCCCGCGGTGGCCGGCCAGCCCTCGAGGTGCCCGCCCGGGCTCAGCGTCAACCCGTCCGGCAGGCTGCCCGACTCCAGCGACCAGGTTCCCGCCCGGCCGTCGGCGACGGCGAGCTGCTGCTCGTAGTAGGCGCCGGAGGTGGCCGGCGCGACAGCGGTGGTGCTGATCACGGGCGTGGTCCTGCGGACGGTCACGGTCAGCGTGCGGGTGGTCGTGCGGGGCACGTAGTCGGTGAAGCGCACGGTGACGGTGGCGGAGCCGGGGCCGGTCGGCTTGCCGGTGATGGTGCCGCTGGGCCAGAGCGTGAGACCCGTGGGGAGCTTGCCCGCGGCCACGGTCCAGGTGCCGGTGCGGCTTGCCTTGAGGGTCAATTTCCCGGTGTACGCCTGACCGGCGGTCACGGTCAGCGCGGAGCTCGTGATGACCGGCGCGGCCGGCGGCTTCGGGACGAACAGCAGGCGGTTGGGGGAGCCCCTGAGGTCCTTGACCTTGCCGGTGGTGGCGTTCTTGACCAGGTAGTTGCGCACCTGCGCGGGGGTCATGGCGGGCGCGGCGTCCAGCGCGAGCGCGGCCGCGCCGGCCACGTGCGGGGAGGCCATGGACGTGCCGCTGGCGACGGCGGTGGCGTAGTCGCCGCCGTAGTAGTCGGAGCGGATGTTGACGCCGGGCGCGAACAGGTCGACCACGGGCCCGTAGTTGGAGAACGAGGCGCGGCGGTCGGTGCTGCCACTGGCGCCCACGGTGATCGCGGCGACGAGGCCGGCCGGGCTCATCCGGCCCGCGCTGACGTTCTCGTTGCCGGCGGCCACCACGTACGTGACCCCGGAGTTGATGGAGCGCTGCACGGCGGCGTTGAGCGAGGCGCTGTACGTGCCGCCCATGCTCATGTTCGCGACGGCGGGCTTCACGGCGTGCGCGGTCACCCAGTTCACGCCGCTGATGACCGCCGAGAGCGTGCCCTCGCCCTCGCAGTCGAGCACGCGCACGGCGACCAGCTGCACCTTCTTGGCGACGCCGAACACCGTGCCGCCGATCGTGCCGGCCACGTGGGTGCCGTGCCCGTTGCAGTCGTCGGCGGCGGTGGTGCCGGTGAGGGCGTCGTAGCCGTAGGAGGCGCGCCCGCCGAAGTCGGCGTGCGAGATGCGGATGCCGGTGTCCAGCACGTACGCGTGCACCGCGCTGCCGTCGTCGGTGGGCGTGTAGCTCTTGGAGGCCTTCACCGGGCGCTGGTCGATGCGGTCCAGACCCCACGGCGGGTTCTTCTGCGTGCCCTGGATCGTCAGCACCCGGTCCTGCTCGACGAAGCGGACGTCCGGGTCCGCGGCCAGCCGGCGCGCCTGCACGGCTGTCATGTCAGCGACATAGGTGCTGCCGCCGTCGACCGACATCGCCGCGGCGTCGCCGGTGAGCGGCTTGCTGAGCGTCACGACATAGCGGCCCGGGATCGCACCCGGGGCGCCCGCGCCGAGGACGGTGCCCTCCTCGAGGGCGGCCTGAGCCGGGACGGCGGTGCCGGTGAGGACGACGGCGGCGGTGGCGGCCGCGGTGGCCAGGTGGCGCATACGCATGGCCGCCTCATCGGATCCGCGCTGGTCAGCATGAGGAAAGCGCCGCGACGAAACGCGGAAATACCGGCTTTGCTCCGGGCGTTACCTCCCACGCGACCGGCGAAAGCCATCGCCGGCGCACGAGAGGGGCACCCCCATGAAGGTCCGGAACTCGCTGCGGTCGCTGAAGAGCAAGCCCGGCAGCGTGGTCACTCGCCGTCGCGGCCGGCTGGTCGTCATCAACCGCAAGAACCCGCGCTGGAACGGCCGTCAGGGTTGAGACAGCACGGATTGCGGGACGCGAGCGGCGAACCGCGATAACCTTGATCTGCAACGGCCGGAGTCCCGCCGCCACGGGGCTCCGGCTTTTTCCTGCCCTGCGCCCGCCGTGCGGCGGCTTCCCGCGCGAGACGCGATACTGGCGCGCGTGATCGAGTTTCCCGCCGACGAGACCGGCCGCCGCAGCAGCGCTGCCTTCGGACGTGCCGTGGTCGCCGACGCCCTGCGAGCCGCCGACCCCGCCGCCGCCGACGCGGCCGCCGCCGAGAAGGACTGGCGGCGCGGCTACCTGCGGCACTTCCGCGCGCTGGTCTCGGCCGGGCTCTCCGACGGGTACGACATCGCGGCCGCCGGCCTCGCGTCGGCGCACGCGCGCATGCCGGTCGAGATGCCCGTGCCCGACCGGCCGTTCGAGACGCTGACCGTCGAGGGCCGCGACCGGCCCGAGGCCGAGGCCGTGGTGCCGTATCGCGGAGAGCTTCTCCGGGGGACAGCGCTGCACCGCAGGCTGGACGCTTGGGTGACCGCCGGGGTGATCGAGCCGTCGTGCGCGGAGGCGGTGCGGGAGGTCGCCGCGAACCCCGACTGGCTCGACCTGTCCGACCAGCGGCTCGTGGTGCTCGGCGCGGCGGCCGAGATGGGCCCGCTGCCCGCCGTGCTCGGCTGGGGCGGCACGGTGGTGGCGGTCGACCTGCCCGCGACGTGGGAGCGCCTCGCGGGCGCCGCCGGAGCCGGACGGCTGGTCGCGCCCGTGCTTCCCGGGCGGCCGGCGGGGGCCGACCTGCTGACCGAGCTGGGCGCGGTGGCGCACTGGCTGGACGGGCTCGGCGGGCGGCTCGTGCTCGGCAACTACGTGTATGCGCCCGGGGCGGCGTACACCCGGCTCTCGGTGGCCGTCGACGCGCTCGCCGCCCGCCTGCTCGAGCGCCGCGGAGGCGTCGCGCTCGCCTTCCTGGCCACGCCGACGGACGTGTTCGCCGTGCCGCGGGAGGCGGTCGACCAGGCGACGGCCCGCTTCCGGGCGCGGTCACGACGGGCGCGCGTCGCAGGGGCGCTGTCCGGCGGACGGCTGTTGCAGCCCAACTACGACGGGGACGCCGTCAACGACAGCCTGGTGCCGCAGCAGGGCCCGAACTACGCGCTGGCCAAGCGCCTCCAGCGCTGGCGTGCGTCGCTGGCCCGGCGCGACGGCGTGGTGAGCTTCGCCGTGGCGCCGCCCACCCGCACCCGCTCGGTCACCAGCAACCGGGCGCTGGCGGCGGCGTACGCGGGCGCCCACCTGTTCGACGTCGAGATCTTCGAGCCCGCGACCGCCAACCGGCTGATGGCGCTGCTGCTCGTGCACCAGCTGCGCAACCCGCGCCCCGCCGCGCCGGCCGCCTGGCAGGACGAGGCGGTGCTGGCGGCGCACGGCGGGCTGTGGCGCACCGCCTATCGGCCCCGGACGGCTCTGGGGCTCGCCGCGGTGCGCGGTTTCCTGCCGTGAGGGGGTACAACGAGATATGCGCAGACTCGTGGTGACCGAGAACATCACCGTCGACGGCATCATCTCGCCGCTGGGCGACTGGTTCGACCCGATGGCCGCCGACGACGAGCTGGCCGCCGTCAACGCCCGCAACGGCGCCGACTCCGACGCGTTGCTGCTCGGCCGGGTGACGTACGAGGAGTTCGCCGGCTTCTGGCCCCAGCAGGGCGGCCCGATCTCCGACTACCTCAACCAGGTCTCCAAGTACGTGGTGTCGGCCGGCCTCGGCGAGCCCGGCTGGCAGAACACCACCGTCCTGCGTGGCCGGTTGGCCGACGAGGTAGCGGCGCTCAAGGCTGCCGACGGCAAGGACATCACCGTCACCGGCAGCGCGACGCTGGTCCGCTCGCTGGTCCCGACCGGCCTGGTGGACGTCTACCGCCTGTTCGTCCACCCGGTCGTGCAGGGCCACGGCGTCCGGCTGTTCCCCGACGCCGCCCTGCGGCTGACGCCGGCCCGGACGCAGGTCTTCACCTCGGGCGTGGTCCTGCTGGAGTACACGACCTGACCGGCCTCATCCGGCGTCGGTGAGCAGTCCCCGCAGGACGCTGCGCACGGTCACCCCGAACAGGTCGCGCCGCGGCGGCGGGCCCGGCGGCCCGGAGAGCGTGGCGACCAGGTGGGGGTACGCCGCCATGTCGAGCCCGTCGAAGCTCAGCGCGGGTCCGGCGGCCTCGCTGCGCGCGAACAGCGACACCACACCGATCATCAGGGCGATCGCCTCGAACTTGGCTGCGGGCGCGGCGGGCACCGGCCGCAGGATCCCCAGGCAGTGGTCGAACCAGGCCAGGGTCTGCGGGCCGGGAGCGGTCGGCCGGGGCAGGATGTCCACCAGCCACGGATGCCTGCGGTGCAGGTCGAGCTGCCCCCGGGCGACCTCCAGCATCGCCTCCAGCCAGTCGTCGCGGGCCTGCGGGTACGGGCCCGACTGCCCCACCACCCGGTCGGCCATCAGGTCGAGCAGGTCGTCGCGCGAGGAGAGATAGCGGTAGAGCGACCCGGCGCCGGTGCCGAGCGCGGTGGCGACCGCCCGCATCGACACCGCGCCGAGGCCGTCCGCGTCCGCGATCACGATCGCCGCGGCCACGATCTCGTCCCGCGAGTGCGCGGGCGCCGGGCCGCGCAGGCCCCGGGCCGGGCGGGACCAAACCGTCTGCCGCACTGGCTCCGCGGGTGTCGTCACCGCTACACTCTAAACCGCAAACGACGTTCGCAGTTTTAGGAGAGCACAACGACGGGGAGGGCGACATGCACCAGGGCGACATGCAACAGAACGGGATGCAACAGAGCTGGACCGTGCAACGGGTGCCGACCGCCGACGGCGCCGAGATCGTGCTCCACTCCACGGGCGCCGGGCCCGGCATCATCCTCGTGCACGGCGGCGGCATCACCATCGAGACGTACCGGCGCCTGGCCCGCCGGCTGGCCGACCGGTTCGCCGTGCACCTCTACAACCGCCGCGGGCGGGCCGACGCGGCTGCGCGCGCCGAGCCCTACGACGGCGAGCAGGACATCGACGACCTGGCGACGCTGCTGGCCGCCACCGGGGCCCGCAACGTGATCGGCCACAGCAGCGGCGGCTTCATCGCGCTGCGCGCCGCCACGCGGCGGCTGCCGATCGACCGGCTCGCCCTCTACGACCCGGCGGTCCAGGTCAACGGCCTGGGCCCGTCCGCGTGGCTGCCCGCCGCGCAGGAGGCCGCACGCGCCGGCGACATCGCCCGCGCCCTGGCCATCACCGGCGCCGGCATCAACACCCACCTGGCGACGTCACGCCTGCCGCTGCGCGTCCAGGTCGCCATCGTCCGGCTGTTCCTACGCACGCCCATCGGCCGCGAGATGGGCGAGCTGCTCGCGTCCACCCTCGACGAGTCCGCGCTCATCCACCGCCACGACGGCCCGCCCGAGCAGTGGGCCGGCGTCGACGCCCAGGTGCTGCTGGCCTGCGGCGCCGACGGGCCGCCCTACTACCGGCCGACCATCGAGGCCCTGGCCCGCGTCATCCCGCACGCCCGCACCCTGGTGGTCCCGCGGGCGAGTCACGACGGGCTCAACCGCGCGCCGCAGCATCTGGTCGACGCGCTCGCCGAGTTCTTCACCGCCCCGGTCGCCTCGGAGCCGGCCGGCTCGTGAGGCCCCGGCTCAGCCGCCGGGGTGGATCCGGCCCTCGGTGGCGGTGAGCCGGGCGCCGCTGCCGCCCCAGCGCAGGGCCACGATCTCGGCGGCGATGCTGACCGCGGTCTCCTCGGGCGTACGGGCCCCGAGGTCGAGGCCCACCGGGGAGGCCAGGCGGGCGAGCTCGTCGCCGGTGAGGCCCGCCTCCTGCAGGCGCTTGGTGCGGTCGTCGTGGGTGCGGCGCGACCCCATCGCGCCGACGTAGGCGACCGGCAGCCGCAGGGCCACCTCGAGGACGGGCACGTCGAACTTCGGGTCGTGGGTGAGGACACACAGGACGGTGCGCTCGTCGATGCGGCCCGCGTCGGCCTCGGCGCGCAGATAGCGGTGCGGCCAGTCGACCACGACCTCGTCGGCGGAGGGGAAGCGGCGCGCGGTGGCGAACACCGGCCGCGCGTCGCACACGGTCACGTGATAGCCGAGGAACGAGCCGATGCGCGCGGTGGCGGCGGCGTGGTCGGTGGCGCCGAACACGAGCAGGCGCGCGGGCGGCGCGAACGAGCCGGCGAGCACGGACAGGCCCTCGCCGCGACGCTCGCCCGCCGGTCCGTAGTGCAGGACGCCGGTGCGGCCGGCCGCGAGCAGACCGCGCCCGTCGTCGGTGGCCGCGTCGTCGATGCGGTCGCTGCCGAGCGTGCCGGTGCGCCGCTCGGGCGTCAGGAGCAGGTGCCGCGCGTCCTCGAGGCGGGTGAGCAACGCGACCGGGCGGCCCCGCGCGACCGCGTCGGCGAGCTCGGGCAACTGCGGGAACGACTCCCGGTCGACGCGCTCGATCAGCAGCTCGATCGTGCCGCCGCAGGTGAGCCCCACCTCGAACGCGTCGTCGTCGCTGACGCCGAACCGGGCCGTCCGGGCCGCGCCCGTCTCGACGACCTCGCGGCACAACTCGTAGACCGCACCCTCGACGCACCCGCCCGACACGCTGCCCACGACCTCGCCGCCGGGCCCGACCACCATGGCCGCGCCGGGCTGCCGCGGCGCGCTCGACCACGTCGCCGTCACGGTGGCCAGGCCGACCGGCTCGCCCGCCTCCCACCACCGCAGCAGGCTGTCCAGCACGTCACGCATGGGGGTTCAGCTCCGGAACGTCGAGGTCGAGGTCGTCGGCCACGTCGCCGACGGGCACCACGCGTACGGCATGGGTCCTGAGATAGGCACGTGCCCCGGAATCACCGGTCGCAACCGCACGCACGCCGGCCCAGTGCGCCCGCCCCAGCACCACCGGATGGCCGCGGCGGTCCCCGTAGCCGCCCATGACCAGAGCGCTCTCCTGCGCGTACGAGACCACGCGCCGGACCGCCTCGGCGGTGACCCCGGGCATGTCGACCAGCAGCACCACCACCGCCCCGGCCGGCGTCGCCTCGAGCGCCGCCAGCCCCGCCCGCAGCGACGACCCGAGCCCCGTACGCCACTGCGGGTTGACCACGGTCGCCGGCAGGCCGGGCGCGGCCGCCCGCACCCGCTCGGCCTGCGCGCCGAGCACCACGACGCTGCGCGCGACGCCCGCCTCGGCCAGCGTGTCCGCCGCCCGCTGCACCAGAAGGCGTTCCGGGTACGGGATCAGCGCCTTGGGCATGCCGTAGCGCCGCCCCTCCCCCGCCGCGAGCACCAGCCCCGCCGTCTCCACGGGTCGAGCGTAGCGGGGCCGGTCGCCCGGCCCCGCCTCGAAAACTCCTACTGCTCGCTCGCCGCCTTGTCGCGGGCGACGCGGAGCAGCTCGACCAGCCCGCCCGCGTACTCCTGCGCCTCGGCGTGCGCCTCGTCGAACGGCGGCTGGAAGCCGACGCCCTCCCACTGCTGGGTGGCCTCGTTCCAGCGGTCGTTGCCGACCTCGAAGTCCCACGCGTCGATGCCCAGCTCGTAGTAGAGCTGGTCGGCCGAGTTGCCGGCCGCCGAGTAGAGCACGTCGGCCACCGGGCCGGTGTACGACGGCCACGTCACCGTGCCGCGCTCGGTCGCGATGGCGCCGACGATGCGCCGCGCGCTGTCGAGGAAGAACTTCTGCTCGTCGATCGACGGCCGCGGCAGCGTGACCCGGCCGTCGGCCTTGTAGGCGCCGGGCGGCCACATGAAGTAGCCGCCGTAGCTGTGCACATTCATCGCCAGCCCGATGTTGGGGTGCGCCGCGGCCAGCGCGACGACGTTGCGGCTCTCGGCCTCGGACAGCTCGGCCGTGCCCGCGTACGTGCCGGACAGGCAGTTGGCGCTCGCCCCGACGTAACCGTCGAAGTAGGACCCGACGGTGTAGTTGCGGTTGACGTCGACGCCCCACGAGTCGCGGTTGCGCGGGTCGCGCGACGCGCCGGTGCAGTGGTTGACCAGGTTCTTGCGCTGGAAGTTGAAGTCGTTGAACGAGTAGTTCGCGCCGTCCGGGTTGACCGTCGGGATCACGAACACGTCGACCGCGTCGACCAGCTCACGGGTGGCCGCGTCGGTCGCGTAGTTGGCCAGCAGCCGCTCCGCGAACTCCAGCGTCACCAGCGGGGTCGCCCACTCGCGCGCGTGCTCCTGCGAGTACGCGAGCACGCCCGGCTTCGAGCCGTCGCGCACCTTGCCGATCCGCAGCGCCTGCACCGTCCACGGGCCGCGCGGCACCTCGGTGCCCTCGAGCCCGTCGTCGAGGCGTACGGGCCCGGTCACCGGCATCGGCGCCCCGGCCGAGCCCTCCTCCACGAACGCCCGGAACCGTTGCGGGTAGCGGGCCGTGACGAACGCGGCCACGTCGTCGGTCGTGCTGATCACCTTGCCGCCCGCGTCGGTGGCGAGGCGGATCGTGAGCACGCGGTCCCGGTAGGTCGCCGACAGCGGCCGGTTCGCCGCGCCCGGGTCGACCGTGCGCACCTGCACGCCGTTCATGCCCTGGTCGCCGAACTGCACCGACTCGACCACGACCGCGACGGCGTTCGGGTCGCCGAGGTACGCCACCGCCGTACGCCGGTAGCCCTGGGTCTTGTTGGGCAGGTTGATGACGTCGACCAGCGCCGGGTACTGCCGCGCGAGCCGCCTGATCCGCGCCCGCACGTCGGTGGGCGTCATGTACGCGTCGACGAAGTCCTTCTGGTAGCCGCTGGGCGCGGGCGGCGGGGTCGCGCCCGGCCACGCCGCCGGGGTGACCGCGCGGGCCGTGCCGCCGAGGCTGGAGGTGGCCGTCACCTGCACCGGCTTGCCCGGCACCGGCTGCGGCAGCGTGTAGTGGTACTGGTACTCGCCCGCGTCCTCGAACCGCACCAGCGGGAACGACCCGGTGGCGCCGTCCGCGGTCCGCCAGGTGACGGTGATCTCGACGTCCGGGTCGTCGCTTGCCGTCGTGAACACCTGCGCCTGCAGGAACGTCCGCCCGGCGGTCGTCCACCAGTACGCCTGCTGGAAGTGCAACGTGTCGGCCTGCACCGCTCTTGTGGTGGCGAGCCGGCGGACGTCGGTCTGTCGCTGGACGACCTGCACCGGCACCGCGCCCTGCCCGGTGAGCGCCGCCAGCTGCCGGTCGTCGACCACGATGTCGACCAGCACCACGCCGTCCTGCGTGCGCGGCCGCGCCGCGAGGTCAGCGCCGCCCGCCACGAGCCGGCGCAGCGCCGCCTCGTCGGGCAGCCGGAACCGGACGAGCGCCGACTCCCCGGCCCCCAGCTCGACGCTGACGGAGGGCGCCGCCCCGGGCGCCGCCTGCGCCGGCACGGACACCGACGCGGTGATCAGAGTGAGGACGGCAGCGGCCGCCACCCATCGAGGACGAAGCGACATCGAACCCCCTGCTTCATTGAAGGATGTCGCTGTCCACCTCACCCGGCGCATAGCGACTTGTCAATCGACCTCGGCGCCGGAGGCATGGTGCGGCGACATCGGCCGAGCCCGCTAGGGTCGACGGGTGTGGGGGCCGACATGTCCGGGGTCCGGGAGCTCGACCGGCTGGTGAGCTTGCACGCCCGGGGAATGATGACGCGCGAGGAACTGGCAGCCGAGATCGCCGAGTGGGTGGCGCGCCGGCATCCCGACGGGATCCGCACAGCGTCGCGTCATCCGGATCCGGTCGTCCGGGAAGCCCTCGTCGGTGTCTTCCGGTTCCCCGCCGCCGGACCCGGTCACGAGGTCCTTCAGGCGCTGACGCGGGACGAGTCGGCCGAGGTGCGGGCGGCGGCGACGCGGATGGTGGACGATCTGACCGACCGCCACGATCGCGAGCTGGAACGCGAGGACCTGCTGGGCAACGGCTACGAGATCCGTTTCGTCCTGTCCCGGATGCGGTTGTCCCGGCGGCTGGTGAACGAGCTGCTCGCCGAGGACGACCCGCACACGGTGGCACAGCTGGCCGGCAACCCGCACCTGCCGGCCGAGGTGGTGGCCGGCCTGGTCGCGCACCCGGACCCGGAGGTCCGGCGACGGCTCGCCGGACGTGGCGACCTCACCGCCGAGCAGCTGCTCCGGCTCTCGGCCGACCCGTAATTCGGTTGTCCGCGAAGGTCCGATCCGGGAAAGTCCACGGCATGACGTACTGAGACGCCGCCGCCCCTTTCCTTTCTCTCTCTCTTCGCGGAGTCTCGTTTGTCCACCGTTCGTGTCTTTGCTTCTCCCGGCAGCTGGATCGAGTCCGACGCCCTCGCGCAGTGTGACCGGGTCGCCGCGCTCGACGGGATGGTCCACGTCGCCGGCATGCCCGATCTGCACCCGGGCAAGGGCGCGCCGATCGGCGCGGCCATGCTGTCCTCGGTGCTCTACCCGTTTCTCGTGGGGTCCGACATCGGGTGCGGCATCGCCGTGTTCCCGATCCGGCTCAAGCGGCCCGACGCCGAGCGGATCGCGGCCCGCTTCCCCGACCTCGACCGGGCACTCACCCCGGACGACGACGAATGGCCCGACGAGATCCCGGCGGGGCACACCGACAGCCTCGCCACCGTCGGGCGGGGCAACCACTTCGTCGAGCTCGCCCGGGTCGACAGCGTGCTGCGCGAGTCGCCGCTCGCGAAGGGCGACCTCGTGCTGATCGTCCACAGCGGATCCCGGGGGCTCGGCGAGAGCATCCTGCGGGCGCACACCGAGGTGCACGGCGCCGGGCCGGCCGCCGACCCCGCCGCGTACCTGAAGAGCCACGACGACGCCGTACGGTGGGGGTCGCTCAACCGGCGGCTGATGGCGCGTCGGGTCGCGCACGCGCTCGGGGCCGAGGCCGCCGAGCCGATCGTCGACGAGTGCCACAACCTGGTCGAGGTCCGCGGCGGGCTCTATCTGCACCGCAAGGGCGCGGCCCGCGGCGACGGGCGCGACGTGCTGGTCGCGGGCACGCGCGGCACGCCGTCGTACCTGGTCGCGGCGCACGCCGGAGCGGAGGCGAACTTCTCCGTCGCGCACGGCGCCGGGCGCAAGATGTCCCGCGCGGACGCGCTGAAGCGGGGCAAGGCCAAGCACACCGTGGCCGAGCTGCGGCGTACGCCGGTGGGTTCCCTGGTGGTCTGCGGCGACCGGCAGCTGCTGTTCGAGGAGGCGCCGACGGCCTACAAGCGCATCGAGCACGTGATCGCCGACCTGGTCGCGCACGACCTGGCCACGCCGGTCGCGGTGACGGTGCCGCTGGTCACCTACAAGACGCGGGGCCACCGGTGAGCGTGCACCTGCTGCTGTCGGCCGGTCGGGGGCCGCGCGAGTGCACGTGGGCCCTCGCGGAGCTGGTGCGCCGGCTCGAGACCGAGGCGGCCGCGGCCGGGCTGCGAACCGAGCGCGTGGCGACCGGCCCCGGCAACCGGTCGGTCGTCGTCCGGATCGACGGGCAGGCGGGCGATTTCGCGAACGCCTGGACGGGCACGCTGTGCTGGCAGGCGCCGAGCCCTTACCGGCCGGGCCACGGGCGCAAGAACTGGTACGTCACCTCGCAGCCCTGCAGCCTGGACGTGCCGCACACCGTGTTCCGCGAGGACGACGTCGACGTGGTCGCCACCCGCACCGGTGGCCCGGGCGGCCAGCACCGCAACAAGGCGAGCACCGCCGTGCGCGCCACCCACCGGCCGTCGGGGCTCGTCGTGGTGGTCGACACCGAGCGGCAGTTCGGGCTCAACCGGCGGATCGCGCTGCGGCTGCTGCGCGACCGTCTCGCCTCGGGCGACGCCGCCGCCGAGCGGGCCGCGGTCACGGCCCGGTGGCGGGTGCACGACGGGCTCGTCCGGGGGGACCCGGTCCGCGTCGAGCGGCCGGTGGCTACAGCGAGCGACCGCCGAGGAACGAGACCGCCTCGGCCAGCCCGAGGTCGGTGAGCTCCGGGTCGTACCGGGCGCCGACGTCGCGCATGAAGGCGTGCTCGCCTCCGGCGTACACGTGCAGTTCGAGGTCCTCGAGGCCGGCGGCGTAGAGCTCGGACACGATCCGCAGGCGCGCGTCGGCGGGCACGTGCGGGTCGCGGGAGCCGAATATGATCATCAGTTTGCCGCGGATGTCGGCGGCGCGGGCCAGCGAGCCGGCGTCGTCGGCGCCCAGCGCGCCGTTGTGCAGCCCGGTCGGATAGAAGCAGACCGTCGAGGCGACCCGCTCGTCGAAGGCCGCGCGGAAGGCCAGGTGCCCGCCGAGGCAGAAGCCCGCCGCGTGCAGCGTCGTGACGTCGGGGCGCCCGGCGAGGTAGTCGAGCACGGCGACCCGGTCCTCGTCGAACTGCGCGGTCGTCGTGGCGGCCGCGGCGCCGAGCCCGGCCTGCTTGCCGGCGTCGTCGAACTCGAGCGCCACCCCGGCGAGCTCGCCGCGCGGATAGATCTCGGGCGCGCACACCAGCAGCCCGGTCGCGGCGAGGCGGCGGCAGGTGCGCAGCGTCGACTCGGTGAGCTGGAAGATGTCGGTGTAGAGCAGCACGCCGGGCCGGTCGCCGCCGCCGTCGGGCGTGAGCACCTTGGCGCGGATCTCGTGGCCCGCGCCGGCGATCCGGACGTCTTCCTCGTGCACCTTCATGCCGATGCACCCTAGCGGCAAGCCGGTCCCGTACGCCGGACCGTGCCCCGGCAGCGGCGCGTCCTCAGCCGAGGCGGCCGCGCAGAAAGGCGCGCTCGGTCTCGTTGTCGGTCAGCGCCAGCGCCTCCTCGTAGGCGGCCGCGGCCTCGGCACTGCGGCCCAGCCGGCGCAGGAAGTCGGCGCGGACGGCGGCGAGATAGCCGTACGTCGCCAGGGCCGGCTCGGACAGCAGCGGCTCCAGCGCGTCGAGCCCGGCCCGGGGGCCGTCGCGGAAGCCGATCGCCACGGCCCGGTTGAGCGCCACCACCGGGGAGCCGCCGGTGAGGCGCAGCAGCACGTCGTACAGCCCGGCGATCTCCGACCAGTCGGTCGCCTCCCATGACGGCGCCTCGGCGTGCACGGCGGCGATGGCGGCCTCGACCGCGAACCGCGTGGGGGCGTGCCGGCGCAGCGAGCCGGTCAGCAGCGCCACGCCCTCGGCGATCTGGGCGTGGTTCCACAGGGTGCGGTCCTGGTCGGCGAGCAGCACCAGGCGGCCGTCGGGGGCGACGCGGGCGGCCGCGCGGGCGTCGTTGAGCAGCAGCAGCGCCAGCAGCGCGGCGACCGGCGCCGAGCGGGGCATGAGCAGGTGCAGGGTCCGGGCCAGGCTCAGGGCGCCCGCCGTGAGGTCGCCGCGCATCAGGGCGGGGCCGACCGGCGCGGTGTGGCCGGTGGTGAAGAGCAGGTGGACGACCTCCAGCACCGGCTCGAGCCGGTCGGCTAGCTCGTCGGGCGCCGGGACCCGGTACGGGATGCGGGCGGTGGCGATCTTCTTCTTGGCGCGCGTGATCCGGGCCGCCATCGTGGCCTCGGAGACCAGGAAGGCGCGCGCCACCTCGGCCGTCGACAGGCCGCAGACCAGCCGGGCGGTGAGCGCCACCTGGTTCTCGCGCGACAACGCCGGGTGGCAGCAGGTGAAGATCAGCCGCAGGCGGTCGTCCGCCTCCGGCGGCGACACCACGAGCTGGGGCAGGCGGCGGTGCAGCGCCGCCTCGCGCCGCAGCACGTCGAGCGCCCGGTTGCGCGCCACCGAGGTGAGCCACGCCCCCGGCCGCTCCGGCACGCCGTCGCGCGGCCAGACCGCCAGGGCCCGGGCGTACGCGTCCTGGGTGCACTCCTCGGCGAGGTCCAGGTCGCGGGTGAGCTGGGCCGTGGTCGCCAGCACCTGTGCCCAGTCGCGGCGGTGGGCCAGCTCCACCGCCGCGACGACGTCCGTGCTCATCCGTGGTCGACGACCGGCCGGATCTCGACCCCGGTGTGCCCGGCGTGCACCTCGGGCAGCAGCTTCGCCAGCGCCAGCACCTCGTCGAGGTCGGCCGCCTCGAGCAGGTAGAAGCCGCCGAGCACCTCCTTGGTCTCGAGGAACGGCCCGTCCGAGGTGACCGCGCCGCGCAGCGTGGTGGCCGTCGCCGGGCCCTCGAGCTGCTGGCCGCCGACGACGCGGGCGCCCGCCGCGGCGCGGAACTGCTCGTGCCCGGCGTGGTTGGCCTCCCACTCCTGGTCGGTCATCGCGTCCCAGCGGGCCGGGTCGCCGTAGATCAGCAGGGTGTACTTCGCCATCTCGATTCCTTCCGTTCTGCGGATCGTGTCATTGCACCGACGAACACCGCAGGCGCGGAATCGACAACGCCGTCAGGAAACCGCGGATTCGATCGTCAGGGTGCCTGCCTGCGCGTCGAGGAACGCGGGGGTGCCGACCGGGATGGCCTCGCGGCCGACGGGCAAGCCGCCGAGGATCGGCACGCCCAGCGGCGCAAGCCGCTCCCGCAGCACGTCCAGCACCGGGCCGGGGCCGCACTCGGTGTACCGGCCGATCGCCACTCCGCGAACGCCCTTGAGCCGCCCGGTGCGCTCCAGCATGGTCAGCTGCCGGTCGATCTGCTCGGCCCGCAGCCCGTACGCCTCGAGCAGCAGGATCGCCCCGTGCAGGCTCGGCAGCACCCAGCCCGCGGCGGTCGCGATCTGCTCCTGGTCGCCGCCGAGCAGCACGCCGGCCGCCTGCCCGCTCGTGGTCAGCTCCGCGGTGTGCGAGTCGGGCTCGCTGCGCAGCACCACGGGCTCGGTGCCGAAGGCCGCGGCCGCGAACGACTCGTCCGGGCGGCCGTAGATGCCGGCCAGCCCGGAGCGCTCCCAGAACGCCAGGTGCAGGATCGTGCAGTCGCGGCCGACCAGCAGCGTCGGCAGGTGCGCGGCGGTGGAGAAGTCCAGGTCGTCGGCGATCCGGTGGGCGCCCGTGCCACCGCCGACGTCGACGATCGCCTTGACCGACAGGTCGCGCAGGGCCTGGTCGATGTCGCGGATCCGGTCCGCCTCGGCCGCCGGGTCGAGCGCGCTCGGACCGACCGACACCCGCAGGCCCAGGCTCTCCAGCCGGCGGGCCGTGGCGTCGACGTCCGCCCGCGCGGGCGGGCCCGTCGGCGACACCAGTCGCACGTGGTCGCCGGCGCGCAACCGCGGCGGCCGGACGACATCGACATACTCGTATGCGCTCTGCACAAGCGCATTATCTCGTCGGTTGCGCCGCCGCGCCTCGGGCGAGCGACCGGATCGTTCCGGCTCCGGGCGCGATGGTGCCTTCCGCATCCGGGGGCGTACGGCGAAAAATCGTCCGCATGACCACCGCGCTCCTCGTCATCGACGTCCAGGAATCGTTCCGGCAGCGACCGCTCTGGCGGACCCTGAACAACCCCGGCCTCATCCCGAACGTGAACCGCCTCGTGGAGGCCGCCCGGGCCGCCGGCGACCGGGTCGTCTGGGTGCTGCACGCCGAGCCGGGCACCGGCAACCTGTTCGACCCCGAGACCGGGCACGTGCACGTCATCGACGAGCTCGAGCCCGCCAAGGACGACCACGTCGTCGTCAAGACCTCGCACAACGCGTTCAGCACGACCAACCTGCAGCAGTACCTCACCGCGGCCGGGGTCACCGCCGTGACCGTCTGCGGGCTGCGCACCGAGCAGTGCGTGGAGACCACCGCCCGGGTGGCCTCCGACTTCGGCTACGAGGTCACCTTCGTCACCGACGCCACCGGGACGTTCCCGATCCCGCACTGGACGGCGCCGGCCGGCCAGAGCGTCCAGGAGCTGCTCGCCGACCCGCGTACGCTGGCGGCGGCGGACGTGGTGGCCCGCACCGAGTACGCGCTGGCCGGCCGGTTCGCCGCCGTGCGGACCGTGGACGACTATCTGGGGGAGTGACCGGATCGTGCACCGGGTGGTGTTCGTGCTGGCCCCGCAGGTGCACCTGCTCGACCTGGCCGGCCCGGCGCAGGTGTTCTCCACCGCGCCGGGCTACCGCCTCGACTACGTGGCCGAGACCCCGTCCGTGCCGTCCTGGCAGGGCGTGCGGCTGCAGGCGTCGGTCGAGTGGCCGGCGCTGCGCCCGGACGACCTGGTCGTGGTGCCCGGCTGGCGCGACGGGTTCGGCCCCGTCGGCCCCGCGCTGCTGCGGCGGATCGCCGCGCACCACGCCGCGGGCGGCACGGTCGCCAGCGTCTGCTCGGGCGCCGAGGCGCTGGGCCGCGCCGGCCTGCTCGACGGGCGCCGCTGCACCACCCACCACGACCTGCAGGACCGGCTCACGCGCGACCATCCGCGCGCCATCGTCGTCCGGGACGTGCTCTACGTCAGCGACGAGCGGGTGGTGACCTCCGCCGGGATCGCGAGCGGCATCGACCTCGCGCTGCACCTGGTCGCGCAGCGGCACGGGCCCGCGGTCGCCGCCCGGGTGGCGCGCGAGATGGTCGTCTACGCCCGCCGCAACGGCCACGAGCAGCAGGCCTCGGCGATGCTGCGCTACCGCGGGCACCTCAGCGACGTGGTGCACCGGGTGCAGGACCGCATCGATTCCGAGTTCACCACCCCGCTGCCGCTGGGCGACCTCGCCTCGGCAGCGGGGGTCAGCGAGCGGACCCTGACCCGGCTCTTCGAGGCGGCGACCGGCCAGACCCCGCTGCGCTACCAGCAGCGGCTGCGGGTCGAGCGCGCCGAATACCTGATCGGCCACGGCACGACGGTGGAGGCGGCGGCCCGCGCGGTCGGCTTCAGCGACGCCCGCATGCTGCGCCGCCTGCGCGCCCGTGTCTGATCGACCCGCGCTGCGCTGCGTGCTCCTCGACCTCGACGACACCCTGCTCGACCACCGGGGCGCGGTCGCCGACGCCCTCGACCGCCACGACCTCGACGTCGTGCCCGCGCGCGCGGCCGGTCTGCGCGCGATCCACCTGGACCGCCACGGTGCCGGGCCGCTGGACGAGCCCGAACGGGTCACCACCCTCACCGCGGTGATGACGCGGCCGGCGTAGTCGGACGCTTCTCACATCCGCTGGTTGCCCGCCGATGGTTGGGGTACAAATTGTTGGCGTGGCAACGGACGGGAGCAGGGGCATGGCGAAGGACGCCGCGGGGCGTGGACGGGTGCGGCAGTGGTTCCACGAGACGTTCGACGACTGGTGGTTCCGGTCGCTGATCGGCCCGGCCCAGACTCAGAACGCCGTGCAAGGCTGCGACGAGCAGGCGCGCGAGCAGTGGAAGCGCGACCTCGAGAACCGCAAGCGCTACACCCGTGAGCAGCGCGAACGCAAGCGCCTGGCCCGCGAGGCCGGCCAGCAGCGCTAGCGCGGGCCGGCCCCGCGCAGGAACTGGTCGACCGCGGTCTCGACGAGGCCGTCCAGCAGCTCCGGCTCGACCAGGCCGCCGTTGAGCAGCGCGGCGATGCCCTGCATCGTGGCGAACATGACGACGCCGATCCGCCCGGGATCGCCCGCGGCCAGCCTGCCCTCCGCCTGCCCCTGCACGATCAGGTCGTTCATCAGCGCGAACGCGGGCTCGGCCGCCGCCGCGACCCGCTCGGCGCCCGGGCGGTGCTTGCCCGTGAACATCAGCTCGAGCAGCGCCGCGTCCTCGGTGGCGAAGCGGATGTACGCCCCCACGACCGCCTCGACGCGCGGCACGTAGTCGGGTGTCGCGGCCGCGGCGCGCAGCTCGGCGTGCAGCCGCTCGAACCCCGCCTCGGCGAGCGCGTCGAGCAGCGCCTGCCGATCCGGGAAGTGGCGCCGCGGCGCGGCATGGCTGACGCCCAGCTCGCGGGCCAGCTCCCGCAGCGAGAGCTGCTCGACCCCCTGCTCGCGCAGGCTCTTCTCCGCCGCGTCGAGCAGCGCGGATCGCAATTGACCATGGTGGTAGGGCGGCACGGGCCGATCCTAGCCGCTCTTTGTTGCCATTGACGACATTGTTGTCGCCGCCTACATTGTTGCTCATGACAACATCAACGTTCGGCAAGGGCCACACGGCCATCGTCACCGGTGCCAACAGCGGGATCGGGCGGGCCGCCGCCCGGGCGCTCGCGGCCCGGGGAGCACGGGTTGTGCTGGCCGTCCGCGACCTCGCCAAGGGTCGCGAGGCGGCCGCCACCATGAGCGGCGACGTGCACGTACGCCACCTCGACCTGGCCGACCTCGCCTCGGTGCGCGCGTTCGCGGACGAGCACGACGGGCCGCTCGACCTGCTCGTCAACAATGCGGGCGTGATGGTGCCGCCGCTGAGCCGGACCGCCGACGGGTTCGAGCTGCAGTTCGGCACCAACCACCTGGGGCACTTCGCGCTGACGAACCTGCTGCTGCCGCGCATCCGGCAGCGCGTGGTCACCGTCTCGTCGACCGGGCACCGGGCCGGCACGATCGACTTCGACGACCTGAACTGGGAGCGCCGCCGCTACCGCCCGATGGCCGCGTACGGGCAGTCGAAGCTCGCCAACCTGCTGTTCACGGCCGAGCTGCAGCGCCGGCTCACCGAGGCGGGCTCGCCCGTGCTGGCGACCGCCGCCCATCCCGGCCTCGCGGCCACGAACCTGCTGCGCCGGCCGGACCGCCCCGCCTGGATCATGGCCATCCAGCACGGCTTCGTGAACCTGATCGCCCAGAGCGACGAGGGCGGCGCGCGGCCAACCCTCTACGCGGCGCTGGCCGACGTGCCGGGCAACAGCTTTGCCGGGCCGAGCGGTTTCCTCGAGGGGCGCGGCGCTCCGAAGCTGGTCGGCCGGTCCAGGGCCGCCCGCGACGACGCCGTGGCCCGCCGCCTGTGGACGGTGTCGGAGCAGCTCACCGGCGTCCGCTTCCCGCTGAGCAAGATCACCGGAAAGACGGCCGGATAGGACCGGTGAGCGGCGCCCGGGTTGGGCTGATCACCGGCGGCCGGTCAGCGGCGCACGAGCGGGCTGGTCACCGGCGAGCCGATCGGGCCGGTGTCAGCGGCGTGCGGGCTGGTCAGCGGCGGACGTCGGCGCCGGACAGGGACGCCAGCTCGGCGCGGGTGGGGGCGCCCTCGCAGTCGCCGGGCACGGTCACGGCGAAGGCGCCGGCGGCGATCGCGGTGGTCAGCCGGTCGGCGGCGGCCGCGCCGGCCAGCCGGTCGGCGAGGTAGCCCGCGACGAACGCATCCCCCGCGCCCACCGGGTCGACCACGGTGACGGGCAGCGCCGGCACCTCGTAGCGCTTGCCCTCGATCAGCGCGACGCAGCCGCGGCCGCCGTCCTTGACCACCACCTCGGCCGGGCCCAGCTCGGCCAGCGCGGCGGGCACGTCGCCGTCGTCGACGAACAGCGCCGCCTCCTCGGGCGAGGCGAAGACCACGTCGGCGCGCGACACCAGGTCGCGCAGCACGGGCGCGGCGTCGAAGCGGCTCCACAGCTTGGCGCGGTAGTTGACGTCGACCGAGACGGGCACCCCGGCAGCCCGCGCGGTCTCGACCGACTGGAACACCGCGGCCCGCGCGGTCTCGCTGAGCGCCGGCGTGATGCCGGTGACGTGCACGATCGAGGCGGCCGTGAGCTCGGCGGCGGGCACGTCGGCGGGCGAGAGCCGTGAGCCCGCGCTGCCCGCCCGGTGATAGTCGACCTGGGTGAACTCGCCGGACCGCCGGTGGCGCACCATGAGGCCGGTGAACGACTCGTCGGTGATCGCGAGGGTCCGTACGCCCGAAGCGGCTATCCGGCCGGCGATCAGGGCTCCCGTCGCGTCGGGCCCCACCCGGCCCAGCCACGTCGCCTCGCCGCCGAGGCGGGCCACGCCGATCGCGACGTTGCTCTCGGCGCCGCCGATGCCGAACGAGAAGCTCCTGGCGTGCGCCAGCGGGCCGATCCCGTCGGCGGCGACCAGGCCCATCGTCTCACCGAAGGTGAGCAGGCCCGTCATGAGCGGGCGAAGGAGACCGCGCTGACCGCGTGCCGCGCGCGGGCGGCCAGGGCCGTGAGGCTGCCGCCGGCGACCGCGTCGCCGACGAGCGGGCTGCCGACGCCGACCGCCTTGGCGCCCGCGAACAGCCAGTCGGCGATGTCCTCGATCTTGACGCCGCCGGTGGGCATGACCCGGATCTGCGGCAGCGGGGCGCGCACGTCGCGCAGGAAGCGCGGGCCGAGACCGGCCGCGGGGAACAGCTTGACCAGCGCGGCGCCGGCCTGGTGGGCCGCGTACATCTCGGTGGGGGTGGACGTGCCGGGGATGAACGGCACCGGGGAGTTGCGGACGAGCTCGGCGTCGAAGACGGGCGACACCAGGAACTCGGCGCCGGCGTCGACCGCGGCCTTCACGTCGGCGGAGGTCAGCACGGTGCCGGCGCCGACCGCCACGGAGGCGGGCAGCTGGCGGCGCAGACCGGCCAGCGCCTCGAGCGCGCCCGCCGAGGTCAGCGTCACCTCGAGCGCGGTGATGCCGTTGTCGACCAGCACGTTGGCGACGGTGGCGAAGTAGTCGGCCGTGGGGGCGCGCAGGATCGCGACGATCCCGCTGCGGACCACGGCGGCGGACACGGAGTCGAGGGGGCTCTCATCGGTCACGACCTAGATCCTGCCCGACTTCGGCCAGTCCATCCAGAGGCTCGGTGCGTGCGGGTCGTCTCAGCAGGGCCCGCGCCCGGCCGCGCAGGTCGGCGTCGGCCGCCACGGGCTGCGCCGGCGGGGTAGCCTCGATCCGCAACTCGTCCCGGACCGCCGCCTCGAACTCCTGCATGACCAGCGGAACCTGGGTCAGCAGCTCGCGGAAGTGCGTCTGCGGCTCGACCCCGATCACGGCCGCCGGGTTCATCTCGCCGTGCAGCTTCTGCAAAAGGACGTGCACGGCGAGCGCGGCGCTGCGCACCGGGCCGGAGGCGAGCAGCCGCACCCGCATCAGCGCGGGCGCCACGTCGTCGAGGTAGACCAGCGCGGGCACCGGCTTCTCCCCGGCGTCGTACGCGGCCCGCAGCCGGTAGGTGTCGCGCTCGAAGACGGCGAGCAGAGCCACGTACGCGGCCTTGCGCTCCTCGTACCACCGCCGGGTGCGCTTGCGGCGGCTGCTCAGGTAGTCGTTGCGGGCCGACGCGAACTGCACCGCAGCGGCTCCGGCCAGGGCGAACACGGCGGCGACGAGGGGCAGCCCCCACCACGGGATCTCAGACACGCGCTAACGGTAGCGACGCCGCGGGCGACGGGCCCGGCGCGTCCTGCTTTCGTGACCGGGCGGCGACCAAAGCCACCTATCCGGCCAACCGGGACAGCGCAGCGTCGATCGCCCGTGACGCTTCGTCGTGCACCTGGGCCGGCGACAGCAGCGCGCCCCGCCGCCGCAGCGCCGCCACCGGGCCCGCGCCGAGCCGTTCGGCGGCCGCCGAGCGGGCCCGGTCGAGGCGGGCGCGCTCGGCCGGGTAGACGTCCGCGACCGGCAGCGCGGCGTCCACCAGTACGGCCGTCTCGTCCGCGCCGACCCGCACGAGCAGGACGACGAGGTTGCGCAACGCCGCCGTACGGAGGGTGTCGTTGCCCACCCGCCGCCACAGCGTCAGCACGTCGCGGAACGCGGCCAGCGCCGCCGCCGGATCGCCGTGCCGGCTGCGGATCGCGACCGCCGCCGTCTCGGCCGCGCCCAGGAACAGGCGGTCGTCGACGCTCGCGGCCAGCTTCGCGGCCTCGGTCAGCAAGTCGAGCGCCCGGTCCGGGTCGGTGTCGCCGAGGGCCTCCCCCAGCCCGTAGAGCGCCTCGGCCCGCGCGCTCGGGTTGCCGATCGCCCCGGCAAGCTCCACAGCGGACTCCGCGGCCGCCACGGCCTGCGCGGTCCGGCCCGCGTACGCGCAGACGAGCGCCTCCCCCGTCAGGCCGGAGACGCGGTGCACCGGCTCGTCGCCCATCGCGCGGTAGTGCGCCAGGGCCGTGTCCGGGTCGCAGGAGACGAGCGCCACGTCGCCGAGCACCTCGTGGACGGGGTCGCTGGGCGGGTCCGCCGCCGCCGCGAGCGACCGCGCCTCGGCCAGGTCGCCGCGGCCCCAGGCGTGCGTGGCTGCCGCGGCCAGCGCGTCGGGGTTCCTGGTGGCGTGCCGGCCCCATGCCAGCACCTCGTACTGCTGGCAGCGGTAGCCGTACCGGTAGAGCGCGGCCGCCAGCTGCTCGCGCAGGCCGGGGCCGACGCGGGCCGCGGCCAGCCGCAGGTCGGGCAGCAGCTCGTCGAGCTCCCGCACGGCGGCGGCCTGCGCCGGCCCGCGCAGTTCCCGGTCGAGCCGGCGGGCGGCCGCGAGCATCGTCTCGCCGTGCCTGCGGAACAGCGCCGCCCGGTCGTCGGCGGGCTGCCGGGCCGCGTACGCCCGGACCGTCTCGAGAAGGCGGAACCGCCCCGGGCCGTGGCGCGCCACCAACGACCGGTCGACCAGCCCCGCCAGCTCGGCCGCCACCGCCCGCCGCGGCACCACCCCGTCGCCGTCCCCGACCACCGCTTGGCCCGCGACCACCGCCTCGGCCTGGCCTGCAGCTCCGTCCGCGACCACTGCCTCCGCCTGGGCCGCCGCTCCGTCCGCGACCACCGCCTCCGCCTGGGCCGCCGCTCCGTCCGCGACCACCGCCTCCGCCTGGGCCACCGCTTCGTCCGCGACCACCGCCTCCGCCTGGGCCACCGTGAATGCTCCCGCGAACGCGGACAGCCGGCACAGCACGGTGCGCGCCCGTGGCTCGAGCAAGCTGAACGACCACGCCACCACCGCGCGCAGCGTCCGGTGCCGCGCCGAGCCCGTACGCCGCCCCCGGTCGAGCAGGTCGAGCCGGTCGTCCAGCCGTTCGCGCAGCTCCGCGACGCCCAGCGCGGACGCCTGCGTGGCCGCCAGCTCGATCGCCAACGGCAGACGATCCAGCCGCCGTACGATCTCCGCCACGTCCGCCGGGTCCGCCGGCACCTGCGCCCTCTCCCGGAACAGCCGGGCCGCGTCCGCCGGCGGCAGCGGACCGAGGTCGAGGACGCGCTCGCCGTCCGTCCGCAGCCTCTCCTGGCTCGTCACGACGACGCGCACGCCGCGCATCGCCTCGACCACCGCCGCGGCCGGCTCCAGAACGTGCTCGCAGTTGTCCAGGACGACGACCGAGTACGCCCGGGCCTGCCGCGCGATCATCGCGAGCGCGTCGTCGAGCGGCCCCACCCGCGCCCCCACGCCCACCGCCACCGCCGCCACGAAGTCCTCCGCCGCCACGTCGGCCGCGTCCACCCACGCCACCCGCGCCCCCGCCCGCACCGTCTCCGCGACGAGCCGGGTCTTGCCCACCCCGCCCGGCCCCGTGACCGTCACCAGCCCCCGCTGCGCCACCATCTCCGCCAGCCTGCGCTGCTCGGCGTCCCGGCCCAGGAACGACGAGAAGCGAAGCGGCACCCGCCGCCCACCGGCCGCCGCCTGCCCGGCCCTTGCCGGCTCGCCGCGGAGCAGCTCGACCTGCAGCAGCCGTACGCTCTCCGACGGGTCGATCCCCAGCCGTTCCACCACCGCGTCCGCGTGCCGCCTCAGCGCCTCGAGCGCCTCTCCTCGCTGCCCGCTCCTGGCCAGCGCCTTCGCCAGCACCTCGGCGCCGCGCTCCCAGCACGGGTCCGCCACCGCCGCCTCGCGCAGCTCATCCACCGCCCGCTCGAACTCGTTCCCTCCCCCGCGTGCCGCTGGTTCCGCCTCCCCAGGGCTCTGCATACGCACGCCGGTCCCGTGCGGGCTCTCCATCCGCACGCCGTCACCCCCGGGCGGGCTCTCGAGCAGCACGCCGTCACCCCCGGGCGGGTTCTCCAGACGCACACCGGCCCCGGGCGGGCTCTCCAGGAGCGCGCGCACCCAGCGCGCCAGGGCGTCGCGGTGCAGGCCGGCGAGCCGTTCCGCCATACCCCGGAACGGCTCTCCCTCGAACTCCGGCAACGGCGCCCCACGCCACAGGCGTAGCGCAGCCTCGACCTGGCCGTCGCGCAGCAGATCCTCGAACCGCAGCACGTCGACGTCCGCCCGCGCCACGGACAGGCAGTAGCTCGCCGGCCCGAGCGCCACCAGCCCCGAAGCCCCGCCGAGCGCCGCCCGCAGACGGGCCACATGCGACTGCAGGCTGTTGCGCGCCGAGGCCGGCGGCCCGTCCGGCCAGAGCGCGTCCATCAGCGTCGCAACGCTCACCGGCCGCCCAGCGTGCAGCGCGAGCAGGGCCAGCACGGTGCGCTGGCTCCCGCCGTGCACCTCCACCGGCCCGTGGTCGCCGCTCACTTCGAACGGCCCGAGCATCCGGACGAGCACGCGCCGACCCTACGGCCACCGGCCTGCCGAGCGCCCCGAGCAGCCGAAATCCGACAGCCCGCCGGCCTTCACGTCCGCCCGCAGCCCGGCCCGGCGACCGTCACGTCCGCCCGCAGCCCGTCGCGCCCACCCGCAGCCCTGCCCGTAGGCCCACGAGCCGGCCCACCCTGCGGCCAACAGCCGGCTGCCCCGCCGGCACGCCTCAGCCAGCGGCTCGCCTGTCGGCACACAACCGGCCCACCAGCCAGCCCACCCGCCCTGGGGGCCACCACCCTACGCCGGGCGGGCCGCCGCAACCGCGTTTTCCACAGCCCGCCCCATCAGCCAGCTCACCCGCCCTGGGGGGGCCACCACCTACGCCGGGCGGGCCGCCGCGACCGCGGTTCTACAGCCCGCCCCATCAGCCAGCCCACCCGCCCTGGGGGCCACCACCCTACGCCGGGCAGGCCGCCGCAACCGCGTTCTCCACAGCCCGCCCCACCAGCCAGCCCACCCGCCCTGGGGGCCACCACCCTACGCAGAGCGGGCCGCCGCAACCGCGTTCTCCACAGCCCGCCCCACCAGCCAGCCCACCCGCCCTGGGGGCCACCACCCTACGCAGGGCCGGGGCTGCGCCGACCGAGTTTTCCACAGCCCGCCCCACCACGGATCGCGTTGTCCACAGGCGACGCCCACCGACAGCACGGGCGCCGGGCCGTCACCGCAGCCGGTAGAACCGCCAGAAGTCGTTGGGGATGTCCAGCACTTCGGGCTTTTCGTAGCCGGCCGACCGCGCCCACTCGAGCAGCGTCGGCGCGCGCAGGATCGTGCCGTTGGCGATCACCGGCTGTTCGGCGCGGGTCGCCGGCAGGCAGTGCAGCACGCTGAACGCGTACTGGAGCCTCTCGATCTCCGAGGCGGGCGCCGTGAACGTGTCCTCGACGCGTTCGTCGCCGATGAACACGGTGCCGCCGGGGGCCAGCCGCCCGCGGGCGGCGCGCAGCACGCCGACGGGGTCGCCCATGTCGTGCAGCGCCTCGAAGATCGTGACGAGGTCGTACTCTCCGTCCACATCGGCCGCGTCGCCGAGGGTGAAGCTAACGCGGTCGGCGACACCGGCTGTGGCGGCCGCCGCGCGCGCCTCCTTGATCGAGGCCGGGTCGAGGTCGATCCCGCGCACGGTGATGGCCGGGTACGCCAGGGCCAGCGCCACCGAGGACCGGCCGGTGCCGCACCCCAGGTCGAGCACCCGCGCGCCCGGCACGGCCCGCAGCCGCGACTCGATCTCGGGCACGGCGGGCAGCCATTCCGCGGTGAGCAGGTGGTCGAACATCGGACGGTTGAACGCCGCGATGCCGTGCCGGATGTGCTTGCCGTAATCGGCGTACGGAACACCAGCGCCGGTGCGGAACGCCTCGGCCACACGCGGCGTGAGCAGACCCAGCCCGACCGCGAACTCCCCCGCCGTACCGAGGAAGTGAGGTCCGCCCTCGTCGAGCAGCACGTCGCTCGCGCCGGCGGCGAGCGCGAAACGACCGTCCTCGACCGTCAGGAAACCGGCGGCGGCCTGCTGTTCGAGCCACTCCCGGGCGTACCGCTCGTCGATCCCGGCCGTCTTCGCAAGCTCGCCGGCGTCCGCGGGCCGGTCCCGCAGCGCCGCGTAGAGGCCCAGCTCACGGCCGAGCTCGACGGTGAACAGCTCGGCTGCCCCGATCAGCGCGGCCAGCAGCCGCTCGCTCAAGTTCTGTGCGTCAGTTGTCATGCCGACCACCGTGGACCGCCCCGCGTGCAGCGCGCGTGCAGCGCCCTTGACCTCAACCGGGGTTGAGCTTGCAGGCTCGTCTCATGAGAGCTGCGGTGTTCGACAGGTTCGGTCCGCCGGAGGTGCTGCACGTCGTGCACGTCCCCGATCCGGAGCCGGCGCCGGGCGAGGTACGCGTACGGGTGCTGGCGGCCGGTGTCCAGCCGTTCGACGTCGCGGTGCGCCAGGGGCTCATGCCGTGGGCCGAGGTGCACTTCCCGCAGACGATCGGGCAGGAGTACGCCGGTGTGGTCGAGGCGCTGGGAGAGGGCGTACGGGACCTGGCCGTCGGCGACGCGGTGCTCGGCTCGACCATGCTCAACGGCGCCGCCGAGCGAGTGTGCGTACGCGCCGGGACCGTCGTCCGCAAGCCCGCCGGCCTCGGCTTTCCCGCCGCCGCGGCCCTGGTCGCCGCGTCGCAGACGGCGAGCGGCGCGCTGCTGGAGCTGGGTGTCGACGCGGGCGACGTGCTGCTGGTGCACGCGGCCGCGGGCAGCGTCGGAACCGTGGCCACCCAGCTCGCGCGGCTCGCGGGCGCGACGGTGATCGGCTCGGCGAGCCCCGGCAACCACGACCGCGTACGGCGGCAGGGCGCGATCCCGGTGACCTACGGCGCCGGGCTGGTGCGGGACGTCCGCGAGCTCGGCCTGCAGCCGACCGTGGCGCTCGACGCGGCCGGCGCGGAGGCGATCGCCCAGTCGGTGGAGCTGGGCATCGCCGCGGACCGGATCGGCACGATCGTCGACGACGAGGCCGCGGAGAAGCACGGCGTACGGGTCGTGCGGGCCGGCCGCGATCCCCGGCGTCTCGCCGAAGTGGTCGCCCTGGCCGCGCGGGGCAAGGTGGTGCTGCCCGTGCAGGCGTTCCCGCTCGCCGAGATCGCCGAGGCGCACCGGGCGGTCGAGTCGCGGCACAGCCACGGCAAGGTCGTGCTCATCCTGGAGCCCTGACGTCCACCAGCAGGCTGAGCCCGTCGAGCAGGCGGGCCAGGCCGAACTCGAACAGCTTGTCCAGCCCGAAGTCGAACCCGTGCTCGGTGAGCTCGCGGAAGTGCTCCAGCGCACCGGAGTCGATCAGACCGGCGAGCGAGCCTGCCTGCGTCTGCAGCCACTGCTCGTTGGTCATCCCGGTCTCGCGGATCGCCTCGTTCTCGATCTCCAGGGCGCCCGCGAGCCCGCGCACGAACGTGAACAGCATGATCTGGGCGTACATCCGGTCGCTGACGGTCAGCGAGGTGGTGTCGAACGCCTTGAGCACCCACTCGCTGAGCAGCACCCCGTTCGGTGCGAGCTGCGGCCGGGTCAGCGACATCGACGGGCCGAGCCACGGGTGGCGCTGGAAGGCCGCCCACTGCTCACGGGCGCACAGCTCGAGGGCCACCCGCCAGTCCGGCGGCGGGCGCCGGGGCAGCCGGATCGCGCCGATCGCCACGTCGATCATGCCGATGACCAGCTCGTCGCGGCCGGCCACGTGCCGGTAGAGCGCCATCGTGGCCACGCCCAGCTCGGCGGCGAGCCGGCGCATCGTGAGCTCGGCCATCCCGTGCTCGTCGGCGAACGCCACCGCGGTCCGGACGATGCGGTCCCGGCTCAGCTCGTGCTCGCGGCGCGGCAGCGACCCGGCGACGACCGTGCCGACCCCGGGCCGCGGCAGGGTCAGCCCCTGCTCGCGCAGGGTGGCGTGCGCCTTGGTCGCGGTGGCGATCGCGACGCCCCACTCGCGGGTGATCGCCCGCGCGGACGGGACCCGGTCGCCGGGCTGCAGCTCCCCCGACTCGATGCGGCGGCGGATCTCCGCCACGATCCTGCGGTACGGCGCCGTACTAGTACGCTCACTCGCCATCCCGGCACTGTACTAGCGCGAATTGCAGTCCTAGTACATCGCGGGACACCGTACGCAGATGCGCATCCTCATCTCCGGCGGCGGGATCGCCGGCCCCGCCCTCGCCTGGTGGCTGCACCGCGCCGGCGCCTCCGTGACCATCGTCGAGCGGGCCCCCGCGCCCCGTCCCGGCGGCCACGCCGTCGACATCCGCGGGGTGGCCCGCACCGTCGTCGAGCGGATGGGCCTGATGCCCGCCGTGCACGCGAACCGCGTCGACGAGCGCGGCTGGGCCCTGGTCGACGACCGCGGCCGCCGCCTGGCGGCGATGCCCGCCGACCTGTTCGGCGGCGAGGGCGTCGTCGCCGAGATCGAGATCGCCCGCGGTGACCTGAGCCGCCTGCTGCTCGACGCCACCACGTCCTTCGTGGACTACCGCTTCGGCGAGCACGTCACCGCCCTGGCCCAGGATCCGGGCGGCGTCGACGTCACGTTCGCGAGCGGCAGCACCGAGCGCTTCGACTTCGTGGTCGGCGCCGACGGGGTCCGCTCCGGCGTCCGCGCGCTCGCCTTCGGGCCGCACGGCGACTTCGTCCGTCCGCTCGGCGGCTACCACGCCCTGTTCAGCGTGCCCGACCCCGGCGATCTCGAGAACTGGTTCCTGATGTTCAACGCGCCCGGCGGCCGGGTGGCCGGGCTGCGACCCGAGCGGGCCGGCACCGCCAAGGCGTACCTGAGCTTCCGCTGCTCCGACCGCCTCGGCCGCCTCGACCGCGCCGCGCAGATCCGCCTGCTGACCGACCGTTTCGCGGGCGCCGGCTGGCGCGTCCCCTCGCTGCTGGCCGCCCTGCCCGGCGCGGACGACCTCTACTTCGACTCGCTCGACCAGGTGTACGTCGACCGCTGGCACCGCGGCCGGGTGGTGCTGCTCGGCGACGCCGGCTACTGCGGTTCGCCGCTGGCCGGCCTGGGCACCAGCCTGGCCCTGGTCGGCGCGTACGTCCTGGCCGGCGAGCTGGCCGAGTCGCCCCCGGAGGCCTTCGCCGCCTACCAGTCCGCGATGGCCGCGTACGTCGCCGACGGCACCCGGCTGCCACCCGGCGGCATGGCCGCCGCCGCTCCGCGCTCCCGGCTGATGATCCGCATGCGGGCGCTGTCGATGCGCTCGATGGGGCACTGGCCGATGCGGCAGTTGCTGGCCAGGCAGTTCGGCAAGGCCGACGCGATCACGCTGAAGCCGTACCCGTCGCTGGCCCCCGCCCGCAAAGGCTGATCATCCGGTCTCCACCGACGTGGGCCGTCGGTCAACCGGCGCCGAGCCAGGCCATCGAGCCTGCGGAGATCAGAGGCGTACAGTGCGGAGCCGCTCGTGATCGAATGCCGGGTGGCCGGAAACCTCGAGGAGCCACGATGCCGAGTTCGTCCCGTCGATGGGCACCCACGGTGACCGCTGCCCTGGCGGTCCTGGCCACCGCGCCCGGGTGCAGCGCCGCGTCCACCGCCGACGAGATGCCGCAGCCGCTGACCGACGAGCAGGCAGGCGCGGCATGCCGGCGCGAACTTACCGAACTCAACGGCGAGATCGCCGACCGGCTCGAGCAGCGGTTCGTGGCCCGCGACCGTGACGGGCAGATCCGCGTCTACGTCTCCGAACCCGACGAGCGGATCAGCACCTGTCGGCTCGGCGCTTCCGGGGTGGAGGAGACGTTCGCCTCGAGGACGGACGACGGGCCGCACGACCGGATCATCTTCTACGGCGGGGCCGACGCGGTGTTGAAGGCTCATCTGCTGATCGGGCGCCTGCCCGCCAAGGCGACCTCGATCACGGCGTCACTGCCGTCCGGCGCCACGCTCACCGGCTCGACCGACCGTGACCTGTTCCTGATCTGGGCGCCGGGCGTCGCGGTCGACGGCGCCCGGCTGACCGCACGCGCCAAGGACGGTACGACGATCACCACCGCGACAGCCCCCGGCTTGGGCACCTGAATGCTGGTCCCAACGCGTTGATCCTCAACAGGGAGGGCGTTGCCGTACCGCACGAGGACTCGATTCGTCCAGCGGGTCCGATCGTGCCCTGGCGCGGGCCGCCGTGCGGCCTATCGTGGGGCGATGCGCATCATCGTGCTGGGGGCGACGGGCAACGTCGGCGGCGAGGTGACGGCCCAGGCGGCCGCGCTCGGGCATGACGTCCGCGCGGTGGCCCGACACCGTCCCGCCGACCTGTCGGCCGGGGTCACCTTCGTGCCCGGCGACCTGAACGACGCCACGTCGTACGCGGACGCCTTGACCGGCGCGGATGCCCTGTTCACCCTGCCCGGGTACGCCGGGCTCGCGGACACGCTGGCGTCCGTGTCCAAAGTGGTGCTGTTGTCGTCGTCCGCCGCCCCGAGCGGCCGCAAGGACAACGCCGTCGCCAAGTACATGATCGAGTCGGAGGAGACGGTCCGCGGCAGCAGCGTCCAGTGGACCTTCCTGCGGCCCAACGCCTTCATGTCCAATGCGCTGCGCTGGCTGCCGCAGCTCCGCGAGGGCGACGTGATCCGCGAGGCGTTCGGCGACGTGCCGCTGTCCGTGGTCCATCCCGCCGACCTGGCCGCGGTTGCCGTCGCCGCTCTGACCGAGGACCGGCACGACGGCCAGGCGTACCGGCTCAGCGGTCCCGAGACGTTGTCCACCGGGGAACGGGTCCGGATGCTCGGCGACGCGATCGGCCGCGACCTCACCTTCGAGGCGCTGCCCGACGACGTGGCTCGGGCGGAGATGCTCAAGGACACCCCCCAGCCGTACGTGGACGCGTTCTTCCAGTTCTACCGCGAGGGCCTGATCGACGAGACCACCGTGCAGCACACGTTCGAGCAGGTGATGGGCCGCCCGCCGCGCACCTTCGCGGACTGGCTCGCGGGCAACGCGGACCGGTTCCGCTGACCATCGCCGACATGCGGCACCGGCCGGGCATGCGGGTCGGGGCGTCGGTCGGAGTGGCCCGTGCCGGCCGCCGTCAGGCGGAGACCTTCGGCGTGAGCCAGTGGGTCAGGTTCTCCGGGCGGTCGGCCTTGCCGTAGAACCAGCCCTGGATCAGGTCGCAGGCCTGGTTGCGCAGCCAGTCGCGCTGCTCGGGGGTCTCGACGCCCTCGGCCACGACCCGGTGGCCCATGGCGTGGGTCATGGCGAGCACCGCGCGGACGATCGGCTCGTCGGCGCCGTCGGCGATGCGCGAGACGAAGGAGCGGTCGATCTTCACGATGCCGATGGGGAGCCGCTGCAGGTAGCTGAGCGACGAGTAGCCGGTGCCGAAGTCGTCGATGCAGAGGGTGACGCCCAGGGCGTGCAGGGCGTTCAGGGTGAGCAGCGTCGCCTCGATGTCCTCCATGACGCCGGACTCGGTGATCTCGAGCCACAGCGACGACGGCGGCAGCCCGGTGTCGCGGAGGACCTCGTCCACGATGCGTACGAGCGAGCCGTCGCGCAGCTGGCGCACGGCCACGTTGACCGACATGTGCAGCGGACGGGCGGTCGGTCCCCGTACGGCGGACCATTCCACCAACTGTCGTGCCGATTCCCGCAGCAGCCATTCGCCCATCTCGACGATCATGCCGGTCTCCTCGGCTACCGGGATGAACTCGGCGGGGCTCACGAACCCGAGCTGCGGCGACTGCCAGCGCATGAGGGCCTCGAACCCGTCCAGCTCCTCGGTGGCGACGTCGACGATGGGCTGGAAGTGCACGGCCAGCTCGCCGCGCTCGGCGGCGCCGCGCAGGGCCTGCTCCAGGTGGACCCGCTCGCGCACCCGTTCCCGCAGCGACGAGTCGAACAGGGCGACGGCGTTGCGGCCGGACCCCTTGGCCTTGTACATGGCGGTGTCGGCGTCGCGGATCAGCTCGAGGGCGTGCGCGCCGCCGTGCGACCTCGCGACGCCGATCGACGCGGAGATGACGACGTCGCCCACCGACAGCGGGAACGGGCGGGCGAAGTCCTCGATCAGGCGGTCGGCCAGCGACTCGGCCAGCCGCGAGTGCGACGGGCTGGCCAGCGCGATCACGAACTCGTCGCCGCCGATGCGGGAGACCAGGTCGCCGGCGCGCACCTGGGCGGACAGCCGGTCGGCCACGGCGCAGAGCAGCTCGTCGCCGACCTTGTGGCCCCAGTGGTCGTTGACCATCTTGAACCGGTCGAGGTCGATGAACAGCAGGCTGATGTCGAGCCCGTCGGCCTGCTCGGCCCAGCGGCTCACGGTCTCCGACAGCAGCTCGCGGTTGGGCAGGTCGGTGAGGGCGTCGTGGGTGGCGCGGCGGCGGCTGGCCTGCTCGGCGCGCGCCCGGGAGTTGTTGGAGCGGACGACGCGGGCCAGCACGGCGAGGATCAGCAGCACGCTGAGCGTCGCCCGGACCAGGTCGCTGGCGAACCCGCTTCGCGGCATCATCGAGGTCACCGCGGTCGGCACGGCGACCACCAGCCCGATCACGATGAGACGGCGACGGCTGAGGTCCCGTACGACGATTTGTTGTGGTTCGGTCAGCGTCCGCATCGACGGGTGCAGCGCCGCGGCCGGAACCGTCACGAGCATGAGCGCGAACATCGAGTCGAAGGTCTGCTCGGCGACGTCGATCAGCTGAGCGTTGTGCAGCGTGTAGAGCAGGTCGCCGACGAACATCGCGGTCGCCGAGACCACCAGCAGCCAGAGCGAGGGCTGGCGTACGCCGCCGGCCAGCATCAGCTGGGCGATCAGCACGAGCAGCACGACGTCGATGACCGGGAAGCACGCGTCGACGATCCGCAGCAGGTCCATCCCCGAGCCCGCCACGGCCGGCGCCATCACGAACGTCCACGTGAGGAACGCGCCGGCCAGCCCGACGAGCAGCGCGTCGACCTGCGCGGGATCGTCGTCGGCGGCGCGGCGACGGCGCAGCATCAGCGCGAAGGAGGTCCCGATGCAGACGTACGCGGGCAGGACGAGCGCGTCCGGGATCAGCATCATCTTCGTGGGCGGGGACGTGTCGGTCGACGGCACGGCCACCCGCACCACGGTCGCGGCCACGAAGAGGTACGCGGCGGTCCGCAGGTAGCGCCACGGGCCCCGCTCGGCGGGCGGCAGGTGCCGGCGCGGGCCGACGTGCAGCGCGGCAAGGCCCAGCGCCATGATCAGGATGAACGCGACACCCTGGACCGCCGGAGGCGCGAGGGTCTGCACCGCCAGCAACGGCACCGCGAGGGCCAGGTAGAGGCCCAAGCCGAGCACGCCCTTGCGGGGGCGCGCCGGGGCGCCGGCGTCCATTCGGGTCACGTCATCCCATCGGCAGGGTCAGCCGCGTCTTTAAACAAGCGGACCGATCGACGACACGCCGGACGTTCGGCCAGATCGCGGCGCTTTTCGGCCGATATGCCCCGCTTGTTTTCGGATTCCCGGGACGGGCGTACGCGGGAGCGGCAAGGTGGCACACGGCCGACCGACCAGCACCATGGGGGGACACGTGCACCGGAATCGGACGAGAATTTCTGCTGCCGTCGCGCTGCTGACGATGATCGCGGGCGGAGGGAGCGTCCCTGCGGCGGAGGCGACCACGGGCGCCGCCGCGGCGACGGACCCGGCGTTGCAGACGATCACGCTGACCGGGGTCGCCGGGCGGGCCGCGACGACGCTCAGGCCGTTCAGCCTGCTCGGCGTCACCTGGGCCGACCCGCGCGCGACCGTCGACGGCGTGGTGCAGGTGCGCACCCGCGCGATCGGCACCGGCCGGTGGACGCCGTGGCGGACGCTCGAGACCGACGGTCGCGCTCCCGCGGACGTACGCGGTTCGTCCGACCCGCTGTGGGTCGGCCCTTCCGACGGCATCGAGACCCGCGTGCGCGGCGCCCGCCGCCCGCTCCCCGCCGGCCTGCGCGTGGACCTGATCAACCCCGATACGCCCCAGCCCGCGAACCGCCGAACCGCGAACAACCGCGCAACCGTGGAAGAGCGCGCGACCGGGGGAAGGCGCGCCACCGCGCAAGAACATGCATCGGCACGGAGGGCCGTCCCGCTGCCGGCCCGGCCGGTCCCCCGCATGCTGACCAGGGCGGCGTGGGGAGCCAACGAGGCGATCGTCCAGGGCGCGCCCGAATACACCGGGCCCACCCAGGTCTTCTTCGTGCACCACACCGCGAGCGGCAACGACTACAGCTGTGCGCAGTCGGCGAGCATCGTGCGGGGCATCCAGGCCTATCAGGTGCGCAGCCGCGGCTGGGACGACGTCGGCTACAACTTCCTGATCGACAAGTGCGGCACGGTCTTCGAGGGCCGCAAGGGCGGCGTGGGCCGCACCGTGCTGGGCGCGCACACGCTGGGCTTCAACGCCGACGCGAGCAGCATCGCGGTGATCGGCAACTACGGCGGCGTGCGGGTCACGCCCCGGGTCCGGACGATGATCGCCGCCGTGGCCGCCTACAAGCTGGGGGCGTACGGCAACGCGCCGGCCGGCCGCGTGGTGCTCACCTCCGGCGGGGGCAACCGGTTCCCGCAGGGGCGCAGGGTGACGCTGTGGCGCATCGCGGGCCACCGCGACGCCGGGCTCACCGCCTGCCCGGGCAACGCCCTCTACGCGCAGCTCCCGTCGATCCGCGCGATCGCGGGCGGCGCGCCCACCGGGGTGCACGTGCTGCGCATGCCGGGCGCGGCGCTCGCGGGCAAGCTGTACTTCACCAAGGGCCTGATCCGGCCGGTCTGGACCACCAGCACGCCGAGCGCGCTGATCAACCGTTTCGAGGTGTGGGTCGACGGCGTGCTGCGGGTCGCCACGCCCGGCAGCAACCGCACCGCGGCGATCCGGCTCGCGCCGGGCAGCCACTCCGTCACCGTCCGGGCGCTGCACCTGTCGGGCCGGTCGACGACCGTCAGCAGCCGGGTCGTCTCGGACGCGAGCGCGCCGATCTTCCGGCGCAGGCCCGACCTGGGGCTGCGGCCGGGCACGGTGAGCGGCGCCGCGGTGCCGATGCACCTCGACTGGAACGTGGGCGACAACGTGGCGCTGGGCTCGGTGGGCCTGGTGCGGCCGGTCGCCGGAAACCTGGGCACCGCGATCCGTACGCGCGACGTCGGCGCGCCGGCGAACCGGGCAACGACCTTCACGGTGCGCGCCACCGACCGGGCCGGCAACGCGGTGAGCGCGTCGGTCACCCGTACGCCCTGGGTCGTCTCGGAGGTCTCCGCCCAGCGCTCCGGAACGTGGCACACCCTGCGCAACCCGTCGTATCTCGGTGGCACGGCCGTCGGCGGCAGCACCGCTGGGGCGAGCGCGACGTGGCGGTTCAGCGGCACCTCGGCCGGGCTCGTGCTGAGCCGGGGACCGCGGGCGGGGCGGATCGGCGTGTTCCTCGACGGCCGCCCGCAGGGGATGGTCGACCTGCGCTCGTCCGCGCCGCAGCCGCGCCGGGTGGTGTGGTCGCGCTGGTGGCCGCAGGCCGGCGAGCACACCGTGCGGGTCGTGGTCGAGGGCACCAGCGGCCGCCCGGGGGTGGCGCTCGACGGGCTGGTCTATCTCAAGTAACTGGCAGAAGGTGTCAGCCTCTGCGGGGAGGATCGCGTCCATGACTGGATTCGCAACACTGGCGATGATCAACCTGGACGCGTCCGACCCCGCGGGGCAGGCACGCTTCTACGCCGGCGTGCTGGGCTGGGAGGTCCTGCACAGCCAGGACGAGTACGCGATGATCGGCGACGGCTCGACGAGCATCGGCTTCGGGCAGGTGCCCGGCTACTCGGCGCCGGGGTGGCCGCAGGAGAGCGCGCCCAAGCGCTACCACCTCGACTTCTACGTCGACGACCTGGACAAGGCCGAGCAGCAGGCGCTCGCGCTGGGCGCCACCAAGCCCGGCGAGCAGCCGAATCCCGACCGCTGGCGGGTGCTGCTCGACCCGGACGGCCACCCGTTCGACCTGTGCCTCAAGAGTTAGGCAGACACGGCCCGGCCCGCGCCGCCGGCGTTCAGTCGCGCGGCGGCGGGTCGGGCATGGCCTTGTAGAGCTGCCGTGCCGCCTCCACGTGCTCGTCGATCAGCCGTTCGACGTCGGCGGCGATCTCGTCGGGGGTGCGGTCCGACCGGGCGTGCAGCAGCACGGCGTACGCCAGCAGGTCCATGTCCTCCGGGTTGAGCGGCAGGTCGAAGCGCCGGACGAACGGCGTCAGCACCGCGGCCGCGTGCCTCAGCTCGCCGGCGGTCGGCTCGCTCATCGCCGGTAGACGACGGCCTGCCACGGCTGCAGGGTCCAGTCGTCCGGCGGCTTGGGCAGGTTGTTCAGCAGCAGCTCGGCGCCCGACCAGTCGTCGCCCAGGTCGGCTCGCACCGGCTCGCCCGAGAAGTTGCCGACCACCAGGAGCTCGGTGGCACCGAGGCGGCGGGTGAACGCGTACAGCTGCTCGTGGTCGGGCAGCAGCATGGTGAAGTCGCCGTCGACGACCGCGGGCTCGGTGTGGCGCAGCTCGATCAGCCGGCGGTAGTAGTGGTAGACCGAGTCGGGGTCGGCGTGGGCGGCCTCGGCGTTGATCTCGACGTGGTTGGGGTTGACCGCAAGCCACGGCGTGCCGGTGGTGAAGCCGGCGTGCGGCGACGCGTCCCACTGCATCGGGGTGCGGGCGTTGTCGCGGCCCCGGGCGCGCAGCACGGTCAGCACCTCCTCGGGCGTACGGCCCTCCTGGTCGAGCGCCTGCGCGTACTGCCCGAGCGCCTCGATGTCGCGGAAGTCCTCGATCGTGCGGAACGGGTAGTTGGTCATGCCGAGCTCTTCGCCCTGATAGATGTACGGCGTCCCGCGGTGCAGGTGCAGCACGGTGCCGAGCATCTTGGCGGACGCGACCCGGTGGGCGGCGCTGTCGTCGCCGTAGCGCGAGACGACCCGCGGCTGGTCGTGGTTGTTCCAGTAGAGGCTGTTCCAGCCCACCTCGGCGAGCCCGGCCTGCCACCGGTGGAAGATGCCCTTGAGCTTGGTCAGCCGCAGCGGCTCGAGCCGCCACGGGTCGTCGCCGCGGTCGGCCCACACGTGGTCGAACTGGAACACCATGTCGACCTCGCCCCGCTCCGGGTCGGTGAACAGCTTGGCCTCGTCGACGGTGACGCCGGGCATCTCGCCCACGGTCAGCAGCGCGTCGCGGCCGGCGAACACCTCGGCGTGCATCTCCTGCAGGAACTCGTGCAGCCGCGGGCCGCCGACGAAACCGGGCGAGCCGTCCCCGTACGCGGATCCGGCGGTCACCCGTCCGTCGGCCAGCGGCAGCACCTTGGAGATCATGTTGATGACGTCCATGCGGAAGCCGTCGATGCCCCGGTCGAGCCACCAGTTCATCATCGCGTAGACCGCCTGGCGGACCGCGGGGTTCTCCCAGTTGAGGTCGGGCTGCTTCGTGGAGAACAGGTGCAGGTAGTACTCGCCGCTGCTCTCGTCGAACTCCCAGGCCGAGCCGCCGAACACCGACCCCCAGTTGGTCGGCTCGGCGCCCGGCGCGCCCGGCTGCATGCCCTCGCGGGCGGGCCGCCACCAGTACCAGTCGCGCTTGGGGCTGTCCTTGCCCGACCGGCTCTCGACGAACCACGGGTGCTCGTCGGAGGAGTGGTTCACGACCAGGTCCATGATGAGCTTCATGCCGCGCTCGTGGACCCCGGCGAGCAGCTCGTCGAACGTCGCGAGGTCGCCGAAGACCGGCTCGATGTCCTGGTAGTCGCTGATGTCGTAGCCGTTGTCGTCCTGCGGCGAGGGGTAGATCGGCGACAGCCAGATCACGTCGACGCCGAGGCCGGCCAGGTGGTCGAGGTGGTCGATGATCCCGCGCAGGTCGCCCATGCCGTCGCCGTCGGCGTCCGCGAAGCTCCGCGGGTAGATCTGGTACACGACCGCGCTCTTCCACCACAGATCCGTCATGGGTCTTCTCTAACACGAGAACGGGGACGCCATCGGCTGGGCATACTAAGCACGTGTTAACTGCCGGAAAGGGCGATTTGTCATGAAGGTCGCCATGCTGGGCCCGATCGCGTGGCGGACGCCGCCGGTGCACTACGGGCCGTGGGAACTGGTCACGAGCATGATCACCGAGGGGCTGGTGGAGCGCGGCGTCGACGTGACGCTGTTCGCCACGCTCGACTCGATCACCAAGGCCACCCTCGACGGCGTCGCCCCGGCCGGGTACGAGGAGAGCGAGCTCGACGGGCGCATCTGGGAGGCGCTGCACGTCTCGCACGCGCTGGCCCGCTCGGGCGAGTTCGACCTGGTGCACAACCACCTCGACTGGCTGCCGCTGGCCTTCTCGCAGCACTGCGCGGCGCCGATGGTCACCACGATCCACGGCTTCTCGGGCGCGAACATCCTGCCCGCCTACCGCCGCGGCCGGTCGGCGTACGTCTCGATCTCCGACAGCGACCGCTCGCCCGACCTCGACTACGTCGGCACCGTGCACCACGGGATCGACTTCGACGGGCTGCCCGCCCGCGAGCGGGGCGGCGAGGACCTGATCCTGTTCGGGCGCATCCACCCCGACAAGGGCACCGACCTGGCGATCGAGATCGCGCGGCGGGCCGGCCGTCGGCTGGTGATGTGCGGGATCGTGCAGGACCGCGCGTACTTCGAGGAGCTGATCGAGCCGCGCATCGACGGCGACCGGGTGGTCTATCGGGGCTCGGTCGGCCCCGGCGAGCGCGGCGCGATCCTCGGCTCGGGGCTGGCGCTGCTGCATCCGATCCGGTTCGCCGAGCCGTTCGGGCTCTCGGTCGTGGAGTCGATGGCCTGCGGGACGCCCGTCATCGCGTACCGCAGAGGGTCGATGCCGGAGGTCGTCGACGAGGGCGTCACCGGATACCTCGTGGAGGACGCCGACGGGGCGGTGGACGCCGTCGAGAAGGCCCGCGACCTCGACCGGGCGGCCTGCGCACGGCGGGCGCGGGAACGGTTCTCGCGCGACCGCATGGTCGACGACTACCTGGCGATTTACCGGAAAATCGTCGGCTGAATGGTGTTCCTTGTTAACGTCGTAATGTGAATTGCGCGTCAATCCGGGCTATTTCCCGGTGTTCCGCAATGGCATATGCACGCGCCCGGCACAGCCCTGTCCGGGTGCGCTGAGCCGTGCTGCGGGGAGGCAGCCGCAGAGCGAGAAAGGCGATGTCATGCCCGCGTACGGTTTCCTGAGCACATATCCCCCGACCCAGTGCGGGTTGGCCACCTTCAATGCGGCGCTGGCCACCCACCTGAACGCCGGCGGCGGCTCGGGGGTGGTCCGGCTGCTGTCGAGCGACAGCGTCAGCGGGGGCATCGAGCTCGACCGCGCCGCGCCGCGGACCGTGCACACCTGGCACACCGACGCCCCGGGCGGCTGGTCCGCGGCGGCCGAGGCGCTCAACCGCTTCGACGTGGCGATCGTGCAGCACGAGTACGGCATCTATCCCGGCGACGCCGGCCGGGAGGTGCTGCCGCTGCTGGGCGCCCTGCGGGTTCCCTCGATCGTCGTGCTGCACACCGTGCTCAGCGCGCCCGATCCGCTGCAGCGTGAGGTGCTCGAGCGCGTCGCCGCCACGGCCGACGCGGTGGTCACCATGACCGACACCGCCCGGCAGCGGCTCACCGGCGGCTACGACGTCGACCCCCGCAAGATCTCGGTGATCCCGCACGGCGCGGGCAGCCGCGGCACCGGCCCGCGCGAGGAGCACGACCGCCCGCACCTGCTCACCTGGGGGCTGATCGGCCCGGGCAAGGGCATCGAGTGGGCGCTGCGCGCGCTGGCGCTGCTCGGCGACGTGCGGCCGGCGCCGGTCTACACGGTGGCCGGGCGCACGCATCCCAAGGTGCTGGAGCAGTTCGGCGACGCGTACCGGGACTCGCTGCGGGCGCTCGCGGAGGAGCTGGGCGTGGCCGACGCGGTGCGCTGGAACGACGCGTACCTGGAGGAGGACGACCTGACCCGGCTGATCCGCTCGGCCGACGTGGTCGTGCTGCCGTACGACTCCACCGAGCAGGTCACCTCGGGCGTGCTCATCGAGGCGGTCGGCGCGGGCATCCCGGTCGTGGCCACCGAGTTCCCGCATGCCGTCGAGCTGCTCGCCGACGGTCCCGGGCTGCTCGTGCCGCACCAGGACCCCGAGTCGATGGCGTCCGCGATCCGGCACGTGCTGGCCGAGCCGGGCCTGCCCGCACGGCTCACCGGCCTGGCCGGCGGCCCCACGCTGCGCTGGCCCGCGGTGGCCGCGCGCTACCAGTCCCTGGCCGCGCGGCTGATCGAGGCGCGCTCGCCGCTCGCCGCCCCGGTCCCCGCGTGATCACGGCCGCCGGCGGGCTGCGGCTGGTGCCGCCGCCGATCCAGCTCGCCGACGCCCCGCAGCCGGACTGGAGCCACGTCGCCCGCCTCTCCGACGACACCGGGCTGCTCGAGCACGCCCGCAACGCGATCGTGCGGCGCGAGCACGGCTACTGCGTCGACGACGTCTCCCGCGGCCTGCTGCTGATCAGCCGGGAACCGCGGCCGACCGCCCAGCTGGTCGGGCTGGCCGAGCGCTACCTGGCCTTCCTCACCCACGCGCAGGGCCCGGACGGCGGGTTCCGCAACCGCTTCTCGTACGAGCGGCGCTGGGAGGACGAGCCGTCGGTGGGCGACTGGTGGGGCCGCGCCCTGTGGGGCCTGGGCACCGCCGCCGCCCGCTCGACCGTGCCGTGGATCCGCCGCGAAGCCGCCAACGCCTTCCGGATCGGCGCGCAGCAGAGAAGCCCGTGGTCGCGGGCGATGGCCTTCGCCGGGCTGGGCGCGGCCGAGGTGCTGCGCGGCGACCCGCGCGACAGGCAGGCGGCCGAGCTGCTCGCCGACGCCGCCACCGTGATCGGCCTGCCGGGCACGGCGACGCCGGACTGGGTCTGGCCGGAACCGGAGCTGACGTACGCGAACCCGGCGCTCGCCGAGGTGCTGATCTCGGCCGGCGACCTGCTCGGCGACGAGTCGCTGCTGCGGGCCGGGCTCCGCATGCTGGCCTGGCTGTGCCGCGAGCAGGACCACGACGGGCACCTGTCGGTCGTGCCGGTCGGCGGCTGGCGGCCCGGCGTGCCCAAGCACCGCTTCGACCAGCAGCCGATCGAGGCCGCGGCGACCGCGGACGCGTGCGCCACCGCCGCGGCGGTCACCGGCGACGAGCGCTGGGACGAGCAGCTGTTCCGGGCGATCGCGTGGTTCCTGGGCGACAACGACGGCCGGCAGACGATGTACGACCCCCTAACCGGTGGATGTTATGACGGACTGACCGCAACTGGCCCTAATGTGAATCAAGGAGCCGAATCAACCCTCGCGCTCGTCTCCACGCTGCAGCATGCCCGCACGCTGGCGAGCCGGAGCGCGACCCGACCGTCAGGCGGCCTAGCGTGACCGCAACCGTGAACACCTCATCGACGATCACCCGGCACGACGTCGTGCTGCAGCCGGACGGCCGGCGCGTCGTGATCAAGCTGTTCGTGCCCGGCGAGGACCAGTACACCGTCAAGAACCGGGCGGGCCGCCTGATCGAGCGCATCCTGCAGCTCGACGAGGCCGAGATCGCCCGGCTGCTCGACGACGTGCTGGCCCGCTTCGGCGGGCGCCACCACGACCTGCTCGGCACGTTCGGGCACCACTACGACCTGGTGCAGCACCGGGTGCCCCCCGAGATCGAGCTGTCGCCGACCGCGCGCACGCTGATCGGCGCGTACTTCAGCCACGAGTTCGCCGTCGAGGCGGCGGCGCTGTGCAACCCGTCGATGGTCGTGCACCCCGACCAGGGCGGCCTCGAGCCGGGCGAGCTGCGGGTGGCGATCAGCCTGCGCCAGATCGGCGAGGGGCACATCTCGTCGATCGGGTTCTGCTCGGCGGTGCTCGGCCCCGGCGACCAGCTGCGCATGGAGGACCGCGGCGGCCCGCTGGCGATCGGGCAGCGGGTCGGCGCCACGCACTGGAAGAACCAGCTGTCCGCGGCGCTGATCGACGCGGCCATCGACAACGAGGCGTCGGCGTACGTCGTCTCGGCCCTGCCCGAGCGGTTCACCGACGTCGAGTTCGAGGACGTCATCGCGCACGTGCCGGGCGAGCTGCTGGCCCGGCCCAAGGCGCAGGAGACGATCGACCAGATCCGGCACATCGTCAGCGAGGACTACGCGCTGTCATTCCCGTGCGCGGTGCCCCTGCACCAGCGGGTGATGTGGCCGGCCACCCCGGCCGAGAGCAACGGCATGGAGGACGCGCGGTTCGTGCGCGTGCTCGACCCGGACGGGCGCCACGTCTACCAGGCCACCTACACCGCGTACGACGGCCGGCAGATCTCCGGACGCGTGATCTTCTCGCGCGACCTGCGGCACTTCGAGGTGACCCGGCTGAGCGGGCCGGCCGCGGCCAACAAGGGCATGGCGCTGTTCCCGCGCTACATCAACGGCCGCAAGATGGCGCTCTGCCGCTCCGACGGCGAGACGCTGGGCCTGGCCGTCCGCGACGACCAGCACCGCTGGCAGCCGTCCGTGCCGCTGCTGCTGCCGCACCGCGGCTGGGACCTGATCCAGGTGGGCAACTGCGGCTCGCCGATCGAGACCGAGGCCGGCTGGCTGGTGCTCACCCACGGCGTCGGCCCGATGCGGCGCTACGCGATCGGCGCGATGCTGCTCGACCTCGACGACCCGTCGCGGGTGATCGCCGACCTGCCGGAGGGCCTGCTCGACCCCGACGAGGTGGAGCGGGAGGGGTACGTGCCCAACGTGCTCTACTCGTGCGGCGGGCTCGTGCACGACGGGCGGTTCTGGATGCCGTACGGCGCGAGCGACGTCCGGATCGGCTTCGCCAGCGTGGCGCTGGACCACCTGCTCTCGCGCATGGTGCCCACCGGCCGCTGAGCCTCAGCGGGCGTCGTGCACCAGCAGGGCGATCTGCACCCGGTTGGTCAGCGACAGCTTCGTGAAGATCCTCGACACGTACGCCTTGACGGTCGCGGTGCTCATCAGCAGCTCCGCGGCGATCTCGGAGTTCGTGCGGCCCTCGGCGATCAGCCCGGCGACATCGCGCTCGCCGGGGCTGAGCCGGGCGAGGGCCGCACGCGCCCGTTCCCGGCCGGGGTCGGCGCCCGCGCCCGACACCAGGCCGATCATCGTGCGCAGCACCTCGGGCGACATCATCGGCTCGCCCGCCGCGACCCGCCGCACGGCCTCGGCGATCTGCCGCGGCGGGGTGTGCTTGAGCAGGAACCCGCCCGCCCCGGCGCGCAGCGCCCGCAGCACGTGCTCGTCGGTGTCGAACGTCGTCAGCACGATGACCTGGGGCGGGTCCCGGCGCGCCCGCAGCGACTCGGTGGCGCTGAGCCCGTCGAGCCCCGGCATGCGGATGTCCATCAGCACGACGTCCGGCCGGTGGGTGCCGACCGCGGAGGCCACCTCGGTGCCGTCGGCGACCGCGCCCACCACCTCGAGGTCGTCGAACGCGGCCAGCATCATGGTCAGACCCGCCCGCACGAGCGCGTCGTCGTCGACCAGCAGCACCTTGATCATGTCGGCCACGGCAGCCAGGCCCGCAGCCGGAACTCCCCCGCCGGCGTCGGCCCGTGCTCCAGGCGCCCGCCCACGAGCTGCACCCGCTCGCGCAGCCCGGCCAGCCCCGCGCCCGCACCGGGCAGCCTCTGCCCGCCCGGGGTGAGCGTGTTCGCGACCGCCACGTCGAGGCCCTTCTCGGCGCAGCCGCTGATCGTCACCCGCACGGGCGCGCCCGGCGCGTGCTTGCGCGCGTTGGTGAGCGCCTCCTGGACGATCCGGTACGCGTGCCTGCCCACCGCGTCGGGCACGCCGTCGCCGCCCTCCAGCTCCAGACCCACCTCGGCGCCCGCCACGCGGGACTGCTCGACCAGCGCCGGCACGTCGCCGAGCGTGGGCTGGGGCTGGTCCTCGACGGGTGCGCGCAGCATGCCGATCACGGTCCGCAGGTCCTCCAGGGCCTCGTACGCGCACTCGCGGATCACGCCCGCCGCCTGCTGCTCGCCGGCGGGCGCGTCCCGGCGTACCTCCAGGGCGCCCGCGTGCACCGCGAGCAGCGAGATGCGGTGGGCCAGCACGTCGTGCATCTCGCGGGCGATGCGCTCGCGCTCGGCCAGCCGCGCCTGCTCGACCCGCAGCCGCTGCCCCTCCTCGGCCTGCCGCGCCCGCTCGGCCCACGAGGCGACCAGCTGCCGGTGCGACCGCAGCAGCATCGCGATCGCGACCAGGCTGACGTGCACCAGCACGACGAACACGACGCTCTCGTAGTAGAGCCGGGTGCTGCCCAGCGCCACGTAGTAGGTGACGGCCACCAGCACGGCGTGCAGCCCGGTGAGCGCGACGGCCACCCGGCCGCGGCGGTGCAGCCCGACCGCGAACAGCGCCACCGGCGTGGCCCCCATCGGCATCGCGAACAGGATGCCCAGCGGGATGAGCACCAGCGTCAGCGCGACCGGGCGGGTGCGCCGGAACAGCACCAGCCCGACGGCGGCGACCACCGCGGACACCGCCTCGACCGGCAGCGGCGCGCCGTCGCCCTCGCTGATCGAGGTCATGAGGAAGAACAGGCCGAGCAGCGTCGCCACGGCGGCGAGCGACAGCTCGAGCAGCCATCTCCGCATGGCTGAGACGCTACCGGCGGCGCGCCACGGCGGGCAGTCGACTTTGGTCTACGCCCGGTCGACCGGAGTCGGTATCGCGCCCGCCGCGGGCGCGGGAATGATCGGCGGCGTGCTGCGACAGGAGACGATCGTGCCGGCCCCGTGGTGGGGCCGGGTGCTGGTGTGGCTCTGCCTGCCGCTGGCCGGGGCGGCGCTGCTGTGGGGCGTGCTCCGGCTGATCGAGTGGCTGCCGATCGGCGGCCCGTTCACCCTCCTGCGCCGGCTGCCCTCGCCCTGGGACCTGGTGGCGGCGCTCGCGATCGGCGCGGTCATCGGCCTGATCCTCGCCGCGCTGGCCGACGCGGAGTCGCTGACCGTACGGATCACCCCGCTCGAGGTCGTCCTCACCCGGCCCGGCCGGCGCCGCGTCGTGCCGCGCGGCGACGTCGCCGTGGCCTTCCCCGACCGCGACCAGCTCGTGCTGCTCGGCCGCACCGGCCGCGAGCTGGGCCGCGAGCCGTGCCACCTGTCCCGGTCCCGGCTGAGCGAGGCGTTCCGGGCGCACGGCATCGCCTGGGCCGAGCAGGACCCGTACCTGCAGGCGTACCGCCGCTGGGTGCCGGGCCTGCTGCCGCCGGACGCCGAGGCGCTGCTCACGGCCCGGCAGAAGGCGCTGCGCTCGGGCGACGACGAGGACGTGCGCGAGCTGCGCGAGGAGCTGGGACGGCTCGGCTACGTGCTGCGCGACGAGAAGAAGCGCCAGTACTGGCGGCAGGTCTCCTGAGAGTCCCGCTAGCCGACGGTGCCGGTGACCGCCCAGATGGTCAGGACGGCCAGGAAGTCGCCGCGCGCGCCGGCGGCGTCGACGTGCGAGAACCAGGTGTCGCGCAGGCCCGGGGGCGTCATCCACGAGTCCTCGGGAACCCGGGGGTTGACCATGGGCAGCACCACGGCGGCCGACGCGGGGTCGCCGAACAGGCAGGTCACCGGCGTCGCGCTGATGTCGTAGACGCCCCTGCCGATCAGCCGGCGCCGCAGCGTGCGGCCCATGTCGATCTGCCGCGGGGTGAGCCGGCCGTGCATGGCGGCCACCACGGCGCCGGACAGCTGCGACGGCACCCCGTCGAAGGCCAGCGAGCTCCAGTCGGTGTCGATCAGGCAGATCCGCCCGCCGGGGCGGGTCACCCGCACCAGCTCGGCCACGGCCGCGTCGGCGTCGTCGACGTGCTGCAGCACCCGCTCGCACCAGACGCCGTCGACGCTGCCGGCCGGCAGGTCGATCGCCGAGACGTCGCCCGTGGTGTACCGCACGTTGCTGCCGTCGTGCCGCTCGATCGCGGCGGCGATGGTCGCGGCCGAGTAGTCCAGCGCGATTACCTCGCCGGACGGCCCCACCTCGGCGGCCAGCCACCGGGCCACGTCGCCAGCGCCGGAGCCCGCGTCGAGCACCCGCCAGCCCGGCTCGGGGCGCAGCGCGTCCATCGCCGTGCGGCGCACCCGGCGGATCTCGGGATGCCGGCCCATCGCCTCGAGGGCGGCGAGCAGCATCGCGGTCATCTCGCGGGGCAGCCCGTCGATGTCGGCGAAGGGCGTGCGGTCCATCTGCTTCATGCGTCGAATGTTGACCCATCAGACGCCCCGGATGACGGGACCGGTCACCCATCCGACAGGAGAAGATCACCGTACGCGCTCAAGTCCGCGCGCCGCCCGTCGAAGAGCACTCGGTGTGGCGACTGGAGACGCGAATGCCGCGTAGGGGGCTGAGCCGGACCCGTCTGGCCGGCGTCGCCGTGGGCCTCGCCGCCGCCGCCAGCCAGTTCGGCCAGGTGGGCAACGCCGGCCGCTCGGCGGAGTTCCACCGGCTGTCCGCCGCGGCCCTCGCCGGGCTGCTGGTCGTGCTGGTCGTGACCGCGGTGCGCGGCCGGTCGGGCTGGTGGAGCGTGCCGCTGGTGCCCGCCCTGGTCGTGGTCGCCGCCGCCGGCCTGCAGGACCCGCTCGCCGGGCTCGCCCTGGCGCTCTCCTCCGTGGTCGTGCTCTCGCTCTACGGCTCCACCGCCGAGTGGGCGGCCCGGGTGCTCGGCGCGGTCGTGGCCGTCCCGACCGCCGTCGCGATCTCGCCGCTGTCGGCGGGCCGGGTGATCTCGTGGCACTCCGGCACCGTGCTGGGGCTGCTGCCGCAGGTGCTCCTGATGGCGGCCCTGTCCCGCGGCATCCACGCGGCGCTGCGCCGCCAGGAGCGCGACGCCGCCCGCGAGTCCCTGCTCGCCCGGGCCGGGCACGCCATGCTCGGGGTGACCGACGTGGCCACCATCCGCGAGGTCGGCCGCCGCACCGCCGCCGAGATCGTCGAGCTCAACCCGGATGTCGCCATGCTGATCCTGCGCCGCGACGGCGACGCCCTGCGGGTGGCGAACCTGGCCGGCGCCCCCGAGCAGCTGCGCGGCCGCCGGCTCAGCGGCGCGGTGCTCACCGACCGGCACCTGCTCACGCCGCTGCTGCCGGGCTTCCGCAGCTGGCACGTCGACCCGCTCGGCGGCGACCCCGCCACCGGCGACGTCCACCTGGTCGTCGCCGGCCGCCGCACGGTGCCCGCCGACGTGCTCGACGCCTTCCGCACCCTGTCGCACCAGGTGATGCTCGCCGAGAAGGGCTGCCTGGCCCACGCCGAGCTCGAGCACAGCGCCCACCACGACCACCTCACCCAGCTGCCCAACCGCGCCAAGTTCCTGCGCGCCGCCGCCGAAGCCGTCGCCACGTGCCCGCCCGGCACGGTCGCGCTGCTCAACGTCGACCTGGACGACTTCAAGCAGGTCAACGACGGCTACGGCCACGCGGCCGGCGACGAGCTGCTGATCGAGGTGGCCGCCCGCCTGCGCGTCGGCGACGCCGTGGCGGCCCGCTTCGGCGGCGACGAGTTCGCGCTGCTGCTCACCGGCATCAGCGGGCCCGCCGAGGCGGCCGGCGTGGCGGCGCTGCTCTCCGCCCGCCTGGCCGCGCCGGTCGCCCTCGCCTCGGGCGCCACGGTCACCGTCGGCGCGAGCATCGGCGTGGCCGTCACCGAGCCCGGCATCACGCTGGCCGAACTGTCGCGGCTGGCCGACATCGCCATGTACTCCGCCAAGGCGCAGGGCAAGAACCGGGTCGAGCTCTGCGCCCGCACCGCCGTCCCCGCCTGAGTCCCGCCTGCCTCCCCGGCGCCGCCCGCCTCCTCGCACCGCCTACTTCCCCGGCGCCGACCGCCTCTGCGTGCCCGCCTGCCTTCCGCGCCGCCCACCTCGCCGCGTGCCGGCGGGCTCAGCGGTCCAGGCCGGTGAGCCGGGTCAGGGCGGCGAAGCCGTCGTCGCTGCCGGGCCAGTGCCGGCGGACCGCGTCGAGGCCCGCGCGGCGGACGGTGGACCGCAGCACCGCGGTCACGATGATCGCGTCGTCGGCGTAGCCGAGCACCGGAACGAAGTCGGGGATCAGGTCGAACGGCATCGCCAGATAGCCCAGCAGCAGCCCCAGGCGGACCCGCACGCCGCGCGGCAGCGACCGGTCACCGGCGAGGCGGCGCAGCAGCCGCACCAGGTCGGGCAGCAGCCGCAAAGCCTCCTTGAGCCGCGCCCGCTCCGGCTTGACGACCAGCAGGGCGACCACCAGCAGCAGCCAGATCAGCAGCAGCGCGGCGCCCAGACCGATCAGCGTCTGCCACCACCAGTCCACGGCCCCCATCGTAGGCCCGCCGTACCCCGCCCCGGCCGTTGTCCACAGTTCGCCGCCGTCCACAGCCCGGGTGATCCCCCGGCGCCGCTCGCCCACCGATGTGGCAGGCTTTCCGGAATGAGCGACGCGGTGCGATTCGGGCTGGTGGGCTATGGCGCGGGCGGGCGGATCTTCCACGCCCCGCTGATAGCTTCCGCGCCCGGCGTCGAGTTCCTCGGCGTGGTCACCACCAATGACGAGCGCCGCCGCGAGCTCGCCGGGCAGCGCCCCACGCTGACCGCGTACGACTCGATCGCCGCGCTGGCCGAGGCCGGCGCCGAGGCGGTCGCGATCTCCACGCCCGTCACCACGCACGCCGACCTCGCGCTCGAGGCCATCCGGCACGGCCTGCACGTGGTGGTCGACAAGCCGTTCACGCCGACCGCCGAGCGGGCCCGCGAGGTGGTCGCCGCCGCCAAGGAGCGGGGCGTGCTGCTCAGCGTCTATCAGAACCGGCGGTGGGACTCCGACTTCCGCACGCTGCGCCGCCTCATCGACGACGGGCAGTTCGGCACCGTACGCCGGTTCGAGTCCCGCTTCGAGCGGTGGGCCCCCGAGCGCAAGCCGGGCGCGGCGGGCGGCGGCACGCTGCTCGACTTCGGGTCGCACCTGGTCGACCAGGCGCTGCTGCTCAACGGCCCGGCCGTGCGGGCCTACGCCGAGGTGCGCGGCAGCGGCGAGCTCGACGACGACTTCTTCCTCGCGCTGCACCACGTCAACGGCGTCGAGTCGCACCTGTGGGGCAGCTGGCGGCAGGGCGCGCCCGGCCCGCGCTACCGGGTCGCGGGCACCACCGGCACGTTCGTGATCGACGGCATCGACGGCCAGGAGGCCGTGCTCAAGGCCGGCCGCTCCCCCGCCGACCTGGGCGACCAGTGGGGCGTCGAGCCCGAGGACACGTGGGGCCGCATCTTCCGCGGCGACGAGGGCACCCGGGTGCGCAGCGAGCGCGGCCGGTGGGACCTCTTCTACCCCACCTTCGCGGCGGCCGTGCGCGGCGACACCGCCGTGCCGGTCGACCCCGCCGACGTGGTCCGGAACATGACAGTCCTCGACGCGGCCCGCGAGAGCGCCCGCAGCGGGCAGGCCGTCAGGCTCTGACGCCGCTCATCTCGGGCGCAGCCCGCTCAGCGCGATGCCCAGCACCCGGTCGCGCTGGGCGGCGTCCACGAACGTGGCCGACGTCAGGCCCGAGACCAGGCGCAACAGGTCGTCGAAGCTCGCGTCGGTGCGCACCTCGCCGGCGTCCTGGGCGCGCCGGAACAGCGGCTCGCCCGCCTCGTACATGGTGGCCCGGCACGCGCGGAACATCTCGGAGTCGCGGTTGAGCGCCTCGATAACCGCTCGCTTCGTGCCCACGTACGAGACAAACTGGTCGAGCCAGGCGGTCAGCGCCTCCCACGGTGGCAGCTCGGCGACCGCCGCGGCGACCTGGCTGAGCTGGTCGATCTCCTCGACGTAGACGGCCTCGAACAGGTCCTGCCGGGTCGGGAAGTTGCGATAGAGCGTGCCGATGCCGACCCCGGCGCGGCGGGCGATGTCCTCGAGCGAGGCCTCGGTGCCGTTCTCGGCGAACGCCTCGCGGGCCGCGGCGAGCAGCGCGTCGAAGTTGCGCCGCGCGTCGGCACGCTGCGGGCGGCGTACGGCGACGGGCATGGAGACCCTCCTCACAGACAAATCCGGTTGCGTACCGGAGGCACCCCTCCGCTAATGTGGAGGCATGCCTCGACTTTATCAGGGCTCCCCGCGAGCCAGGAGCGGACCGCGTGTGACCTTCGCGGTGCTGGCCGCCGCCGCGGCAGCCTTCTCGCTCATGCAGTCGCTGGTCACGCCGGTGCTCCCGACGATCCAGCGGGATCTGCACACCTCCGCCGGCACGGTCACCTGGGTGCTCACCGCCTGGCTGCTGGCCGCCTCGGTCGCCACCCCGCTGATGGGCCGCATCGCCGACATGACCGGCAAGGACCGCGCGCTGCTGGTCGCGCTCGCCGCGATCGCCGCCGGCTGCCTGCTCGCCGCGGTCGCGCCCAACGTCACCGTGCTCATCGTCGCCCGCATCGTGCAGGGCCTCGGCGGCGCGATCTTCCCCGTCTCGTTCGGCATCGTCCGCGACGAGTTCCCGCCCGCGCGGGTCAGCTCCGCGATCGGCGTGCTGGCCGCGGTCATCGCCACCGGCGGCGGCCTCGGCATCGTGCTGGCCGGCCCGATCGTCGGCGCGCTCAGCTGGCGGTGGCTGTTCTGGCTGCCGATGATCGTCGTGGTGGCGGTCGGCGTGCTCGCCTGGCGCCTGGTGCCGAGCTCCCCGGTCCGTACGCCCGGCCGGGTCAACTGGCTCTCCGCCGCGCTGCTGTCCGGCTGGCTCGTGGCGCTGCTGCTGCCGCTGAGCAAGGCCGCGGCGTGGGGCTGGGCCTCCGGCCGTACGCTCGTCCTGCTCGCCGCCGCCGCGGTGCTGTTCGCCGCGTGGCTGGTCGCCGAGCTGCGTTCCGCCGAACCGCTGATCGACATGCGCATGATGCGCCTGCCCGCCGTCTGGACCGCCAACCTGGTCGCGCTGCTGTTCGGCGCCGCGATGTTCGGCGTGTTCGCGTTCCTGCCGCAGCTCATGCAGATCCCGGCCTCGTCGGGCTACGGCTTCGGCGCCACCGTCACCGGCGCCGGCCTGCTGATGCTGCCGATGCTCGTCACGATGGCCTTGTTCGGCTCGCTGAGCGGCCCGCTCACCCGCTGGGCCGGCCCCAAGGCGCAGCTGCTCTGGGGCGCCGGGCTGAGCACCCTCGCCACCCTGTCGCTGGCCCTGCGCCACGGCGAGCGCTGGCAGGTGGCCGTGGCCGGCGGCGTCTTCGGCATCGGGCTGGGCCTGGTCTACTCGTCGCTGGTCAACCTCATCGTGCTGAGCGTCCCGCGCCACCAGACCGGCGTCGCCAGCGGCATGAACACCAACATCCGCACGATCGGCGCCTCGCTGGGCACCGCGCTGGTCAGCTCGATCGTGACCAGCCACCCCGGCGCCGCCGGGCTGCCCGCCGAGGCCGGCTACACCGACTCGTTCCTGGTGCTGACCGTCGTCGCCGCGGCCGCCTTCGCCGTCGCCCTGCTGGTGCCGGTCGCCCGCAGGACCGCCCCGCAGCGGCCCGTCGAGACCCTGCCCGAGCTCACCCCCGTCGAGGCCTAGACGGTCGTGTGGGCGAGCAGGTTCTCCACGACCTCGTCGATGCCCGCCAGCAGCGACAGGTGGCCCTCGGCGGGCAGCAGGTGGACCTCGGCGCCCGGCACGTGGGCGGACAGCCAGTGCCCGTGGGCGGGCGGGACCATCCGGTCCTGCTCGCCCTGCCACACCGCGACGGGCACGCGGATGTCGGCGAGCGGAAAGCCCCAGTGGGCCAGGAAAGCCAGGTCGTCCTCGCGCCAGCCGGCGATGCCCGCGGAGACCGAGTAGCGGGTCGACTCGGCCAGGTAGCCGGCGAGGCCGCCGGTCAGGGCCCGCTTGTCCACCTCGGACAGCAGGTCGCCGAAGGCCTCGACCACGTCGGCCGCGGTCACCCGGGCCAGGCCGTCGGCCATGCCGGTCAGGAACGCGTCGAGCGCCTGCACGCCCTTGGCGGCGGCCTCGAACTCGGCGATGTTCTCCTCGCCCATGCCGGCCGGCCAGTCGAGCCCGGGCGCCTCGTACGGGGCGACGCCCGCGATGGTGGAGGCGCCGACGCAGCGGCCGGGCAGCAGGGCCGCGCAGGCCAGCGCGTGCGGGCCGCCGCCGGACCAGCCGATCGTCACGAAGTGGGCGGCGCCCAGGCTGTCGAGCAGCGCGGCGGTGTCGGCGGCCACGTCCGCGACGCGGCGGCCCGGGTGCGGGGAGGAGCCGCCGTAGCCCGGCCGGCTCGCCAGCACCAGGCGCAGGCCGTGCCGCGCGGCGGACTCGAAGACCGGCGCGAGGCGTACGGCGCCGGACGGGGTGCCGTGGTGCAGCACCAGCGGCAGGCCGCCGGGCGGCCCCTCGACCAGGTACTCCAGCGTGCGGCCGCCGGGCAGGGTCATGCGTTCCACAGAAGGAACCTACGCGAAGACGTCGCGAAAATCCTCCGGTGCAGCCACCGCCTCCCCCGCCCACCCAGGGAAACAAAGAGGTGCGAGCAGCCTACGACCTGTCAAGGGGAGACGGCCGAGTTGTCCACAGATAGGGGTGGGGCCCGCAGGGGACGGTGCGGGCCCCACAGGTGAGAGCGAGGTCAGTTGCGGACGATGGTGAACGTGGAGGTCGGGTTCTCGATGTCGCGGTAGTTGTTGCTGAACTGCAGGTTGGTGAAGGTCGCCGAGCCCACCGCGGGGCCCTGGCCGGCCTCGGGCATCGGGTTGGCCCAGACGCCGTAGCCGGACTTGGCGTCGTACGCGTCGCCGCTGCGCTGGGCGCCGCTGATGGTGACGTTGGTGAACGTCGTGTCCTTGATGACGTTCTGCGGTTGCCCGCCGACGTAGTTGGTCTGGAACATGATCCCGGCGTAGGTGGGGTCGACGATGTCGACGTTCGAGACGCGGATGCCCTGGAACACCTTCGACGCGCTGAACAGCCAGATCGCGGGGAAGACCTGCGAGCCCCAGAAGTGGCCGCCGGCCCGCACGATCGAGATGTTGTCGAAGACCGTCGGCGGGTTGGCGCCGAAGCCGTTCATCGGGTAGCCGAAGTCGAGCGAGCTGATCGTGATGCCCGAGTAGACGAGCGTGTCGGCGATGTAGATGTTCTTGAACGTGTTGGCGTAGCCGCCGTACACCGCGATGCCCGCGGCCCGCCAGGTGAGGATCGACGTCAGGTTGCTGTACACGTTGTTGATCTCGTCGGACCCACCGGCGTCGATGGCGGAGAACAGCGCGAAGCTGTCGTCGCCGGTCGCCCGGGCCTCGTTGTTGTCGACCAGGTTGCCGGTGCTGCCGTTGGTCATGTTGACGCCGTCGGCGAAGGTGTTCCGGATCCGGCTGTTCCTGATGACCATGTTGTCGGTGTTGGCGCCCCAGTAGAGGCAGACCACGTGCTCGGCCCAGATGTTGTCGATCGTGATGCCGCTGACGTTGGCGAAGTCGAACACCTTGCCCGGGCCGTCGATGCGGATCGTGTAGTTGCCGAAGAACGCGAAGTCCGCGAACGTCGACCCGTTGGCGGTGCTGTCGGCCCGGAAGCCGGCGTCGGTCTCGGTCTGGTTCGACGGCGTGAAGAACCGCGTGTACCAGGGCCCGGCTCCGACGACGCGGATCGACTTGCCGTACACCTGGAACTTCGACGACGTCTGGTAGTCACCGGCGGGCAGGTAGACGCCGAGCTTGGACGAGTCCTGGCGCGCGGTGTCCAGGGCGTTCTGCACGGCCTGCTGATCGAATCCGGTGGGTACGACGTACCGCGCCGCGTCCGGGTTGGCCTTCGGCGCGACCTGCTCCAGGTTGATGAAGTCGATCGCGATCGAGCCGCTGTTGGCAGAGTCCTTCTGCAGGCGCAGGGTGCTGCCGGCCGGGAACGAGCCGGTCAGCAGGATGTTCGCCTCGTCGTAGATGTGCCGCGGCCCGGTGCCCGAGTTCTGCGGCGCGGTCTCGTTGCCGTAGAGCCAGGCGTACTTCGAGGTGAGCGGCAGCGTCTTGTTGAGCGAGCCGTTGACGTACACGTTGATCGAGCTGGTCGTGCCGTCCGGGATGGAGAACCGCGCCACGACGGTGTTGGTCGCCGCCCGGGTGGTCCACTGCACGTACGCCCCGGTCTGGTTGAGCGTGACCGCGCGCCGGCCGGACGCCTCGCCCGCGAGGTCGCCGACGGTCCGGTTGGGCCCGACGGTCGCCGCGCCCCCGCCGAGCTGACCGTCCTCGGCCTCGTACATGTCGTAGGGCATGTTCGCGCCGCGCCCCACGAAGAACGGCTTCTCGCTGGTGTTGTTGGCCTGCTTCACGGGCAGCTCGTTGGCGTCGTTGGCAACCACGGTGCGTACGGTGTACCGCCCGTTCACCGCCGTCCAGGTGCCCAGGGTGATCGCCGGCGACGAGGCGCCCGCCGCGAGCGTGCCGGTCCACGAGCCGGTGAGCGTGCGCACCACGGAGGAGCCGTTCAGCACGGTCAGCGTGATGCCGTGCGCGCCGCCCGCCGACGCGGCCGAGCCCTGGTTCTGGAGCACCACCGAGAACGTGACGGTGTTGCCCGCGGCCGGCGTGCCGGGCGACCACGTGACCGCCGACGCGACCAGGTCGGAGCTGCTGACCGGCGTCACCGTCAGCGTGGACGAGAACGCGTTGTTGGCCTCGTTGGTCTCGATGACCGTGTTGGCCTCGTCGACCTTGGCCGAGACGGCGTACGTCCCGGCGTCGCGAGCGCCGACGTTCGCCGACACGGTCGCCGAGGCGCCGGCCGCCAGCGCACCCACGGTGGCGGTGCCGACCTTGGTCGTACCCAGGTAGAAGGTGACGTTGGTGGCCGCGCTCGCCAGGCCGCCCGCGTTGCGCACGGTTGCCGACAGCGTGACGGCGTCGGTCTCGACCGGAGAGGCCGGCGATGCCGACGTGCCCGTGATCGTCAGGTCCGGGTTGGGGGCTGCGGTGCCGATCACCTGCAGCTCGGCCACCTGCCCGCTCGGCGCGCCGCTGTTGGCGGTGAACGACAGGCGCAGGTCGGCGACGGTCGCGCTGACCGGGATGGTCACCGTGTTGCCCGAGGCCGGGTTGAAGCCGTACGAGGCCGACCCCACGACCGTCGTGAAGGTGCTCGAGCTCTGCTCGCGCCCGAGGATCGAGAACGTCTGCTGCCGCGCGCCCCACGAGCTGTCCGGGTTGAGCTTGACCACCACCGACGACACGGCCGCGTTCGCGCCCAGCTTCACGGTCAGCGTCGCGGGATAGCCGCTGCCCTCCCAGTACGTGCTGGTGTCGTTGTCGTTCGCGTTGGTGGCCACGAACGTGTGCACCGTCGACGACGCCTCGATCGGCTTGCCCTGCGCCAGGTTGCTGCCCGGCCCGGCCGTGCCGTTGCGGGTCACGGCGTTGCTCAGCGCCGACACGTTGCCCGCCGCGTCCTTCGCCCGCACCTGGTAGGTGACGGTCGCGCTCGCGGGCTGGGTGTCGGTGTACGTCAGCCCGGTCAGCGACGTGCGCAGCACGCCGTTGGCGAACACGTCGTAGCCGGCGACGCCGACGTTGTCGGTCGACGCCGACCAGGTCAGGCGGATCTGGTCGCCGCCGGGCTGGGTGAAGGCCAGGTTGCCCGGCACGCTCGGCGCCTGGGTGTCGCCGCCGCCGGAGACCGGGCCGTACACCTCGACCTCGGACAGCTGACCGGCGGGCCAGCCGGTGTTCCCGGTGACGGTGACCCGGACGAACCGCGCGCTCGCGGCGGTGAAGTCGACGGTCACCGCGTTGCCCGACGCCGGGTTGAAGGCGTACCCGGCGCTCGCCTTGAGGGTGGCGAACGAGGAGCCGTCGGCGCTGCCCTGGATCGCCAGCGTCTGTGTGCGGGTGGACCACGCGGCGGCGGGCGGCAGCTTGAGGACGACCTGGTTGACCTGGGTGGCGGCGCCCAGGTCGACCTGGATCCACTGCGGGAACGCGTTGTTGTTGCTCTCCCAGTACGTGTTGGCGTTGCCGTCGCCGGCGTTGCCCGCCGGGTAGACGTCGGTGAAGCTGCTCGCACTGAACGTCTTGCCGGCGGCCAGGTTCGGGCCGGCCGCGTTGGCGGCCGGGGCGTGCACGAGCGCGGCGACCACACCCGCGGCGACCGCCGCCGCGAGGAACTTTCTTCTCCATCTGGACATGCGGGAGCGCACCTTTCCTTCGAGGAGGCAGAGCGGGACGGGCTCAGGAGGAATGGACCTCGAACTCGGAGAGCTGACCGGCGGGCCAGCCGGTGTTGCCGGTGAAGGTCAGCCGCACGTAGCGGGCGGTGGCCGACGGGAAGGTGACGGTGACGGTGTTGCCCGAGGACGGGTTGAACGTGTAGCCGGCGCTCGCCTTCAGCGTCGAGAAGGCGGAGCCGTCGGTGCTGCCGAGGACGGACAGCGTCTGCGTGCGGGTCCCCCACGCCGCGGGCGGTGGGAGCTTGAGAACGAGCCGGCCGACCGTCCGGTTCTGTCCGAGATCGACGGTCAGGGACTGGGGGAAGGCGTTGTTGCGGCTCTCCCAGTACGTGCCGGCGTTGCCGTCGGTCACGTTGGCCGGCGCGTAGACGTCGGTCTGGCTGGTCGCCGTGGCCGGGCGCCCGGCGGCCAGGTTGCCGGCCGGCGGGGTGGTCGGCGGCGTCGTGGGCGGCGTGGTCGGCGGCGTCGTGGGCGGAGTGGTCGGCGGGGTGGTGGGGGTGTTGCCGTAGCGCGGCGCCGGCCAGGGCCCGCAGTACGGGTTGGCGGTCGACCAGCCGGAGTTGCCGCCGCCGTCGGCGATCTGCAGCCCGGCGCCCGAGCAGTTGTAGACCGTCTGGCTCTGCGCGATGCCGGACGCCCGTACGTTGGTGAACCGGGCCGACGCGGGCGCCTGGGCCTGCAGCGCGAACGTCCCGGCCCCGGCGATGGTCACGTTGGTCAGGTTGAGCCCGGTCGTCTGGTTGCCGATCCACTGGATCGCCGCGTACGAGCTGTCCAGGATGTCGGTGTCGGTGACGTTGATGGTCGCGCCGGTGATCGGCCCCTGGTCGCCCCAGAACCACAGCGCGCCGATGCCGAAGTTCCAGTTGTAGTCCGAGTTGCCGGCCCGGAGCAGCGTGTTGCGCGCCAGCGTCCAGGTGCCCGCGACCGCGGTCGGCCCGGTGACGCCCGGATAGCGGTTGCCGACGTGCAGGCCGCCGCCGTTGGTCACCGACTCGCTGACCACGTTGTCGGTCATCACGATGTCCCGGCCGCCGTAGCTGACGATGTTGTTGGCCAGGATCGGGGCGACGACCGTGTTGCGGGTGAACGAGTTGCCGACGTTCGGCACGTTCTCGGCCCACATCGCCAGCCCGTCGTCGCCGGTGTTGCGCACGAACGTGTTGGTGACCGTGGAGTTGGTGACGCCGATGTGGAAGTTCACGCCGTCCGCGGTCTGGTCGAGGATCCGGCTGTTGCGGATCGTGAAGCGGTCCATCGGCCCGTCCATCCACGCGCCGACCTTGGTGTGCTGCATCCACACGTTGTCGACGGTCGAGTTGCTCATGGCGCCGCCGAACGCGTTGACCTGGTCGTTGTCGACCCGCTCGCGGATGTCGCCGATCACCGCGAGGTCGCGGACCACGACGTTCTGGCTGGGGCCGCCCTCGCTCGTGTACTTGCCGTAGATGCCCGCGGCCAGGTTGCGCTGGGTGGGGTGCCGGCCGCCGAGCACGCTGTACCAGGGTCCGGCGCCGGCCAGCGTCACCCGGTCGACGATGACGTGGCTGTAGAGCGTGAAGTTCCCGCGCGGCACGTAGACCGTCCGCCCGGAGGCCGCGCCCGCGTTCACGGCCGCCTGGAACTTCGCCGTCGAGTCGGACGCGCCGGTCGGGTCGGCGCCGTAGTCGGCGACCACGTCGATGGCGCCGGAAGGCTTGGGAAGAGGGTCCGGCACGAGCTCGAAGTCGGCCAGGTCGACGGTGAACGACGGCGACTGCGCGGTCGACGACACCTGCAGCCGGATCCTGGTGCCGGCCGGATAGGTGGTGCCGAACAGCGTCCGCGCCTCGTCGTAGAAGTGGTGCGGCAGCGGGTCGCCGGGGTTGTTCGTGAACGGGTAGTAGCCGTAGTACCAGCTGTACTTCGACGTGACCGGAACCGTCCTGATCAGCGTTGAGCCGGTGCGCACGTCGATCGTGGCGTCGCGGCCCGCGCCGTTCGCGCTGTCGGGGATGCTGTAGCGGAACGTCACCGCGTTGGCGGGTTTGGTCAGCGTGAACTCGACGTACTCGCCGGCCGCGTCGAGCGTGACCGCCTCGCGGCCGGAGGCCTCCGACGACAGCGTGCCGTACGTGCGGCTGGTGCCGGTGGAGGTGCCGTTGTGCGCGGCCCGTTCGGCCTCGATCTCGGTGAAGGGGACGGTAGCGCCGCGGCCGGCGATCTCGAACGGCGAGATGCCGGCCGCCTGCGCCGGGGTGGCGGCCCAGGTGATGGCGACGGCCGTGGTGGCGATGGTGGCGCCCGCCGCCAGGGCGGCGAGCACTCGTCGGAGCGGGCGGTGAGAGGTGCGGTTGGCCATGGGGATCCCTTTCATAGGTGGCCAGCCCCCCGGTGTCCTACTTGGTCTGCCCCTCCCTTTCCGCGAGGGGCTTCACGCGCAGCCATACGGCGGTGTCCGGGGGAAGGAGCGCACCGTCGAGGGGGCCGCTGGCGAGCAGAGGGTGGTCGTGGGCGGGCAGGGCGATGGGGGCGCCGGACATGTTGACGACGCACGCGAACCCGGCGCCGCGGCAGAAGGCGAGCACGGCCGGGCCGAGGTCGAGCCAGGAGAACCCGGGCGCGAGCGAGCTGCGGCGCAGGGCGATCGCGGAGCGGTACAGCTCCAGCATCGAGCTGGGGTCGCCGGTCTGCGCCTGCGCCGTGCGGTCCTTCCACTCCGCCGGCTGGGGAAGCCAGGGAGTTCCGGTGGTGAAGCCGAACGGGGGCTCGTCGCCGCTCCACGGCAGCGGCACCCGGCAGCCGTCGCGGCTGTGCCCGCGGCGGCCCCACATCGGGTCCTGGAACTGCTCGGGCGGGATGGTCTCGTTCTCCCAGAGCCCGAGCTCCTCGCCCTGGTAGATGTACGTGGCGCCGGGCAGCGACAGCGAGAGCAGCGCGGCGGCCCGGGCGCGGCGGGTGCCCAGCTCGAGGTCGACCGGGGTGCCGTCGAGGTTGTTGTCGAAGCTGAACGTGGTGTCGGCGCGGCCGTACCGGGTGACGTGCCGGGTGACGTCGTGGTTGGACAGCACCCAGGTGGCCGGGGCGCCGACCGCGGCATGGGCGTCGAGCGTGCGGTCGATGCACTCGCGCATGAGCCGCGGGTCCCAGGCACAGCCGAGGAAGTCGAAGTTGAACGCCGCGTGCAGCTCGTCGGGACGCAGGTAGTTGGCGAACCGCTCGACCTCGGGCATCCAGACCTCGCCGATCAGCGCGCGGTCACCGCCGTACGAGTCGGCGACGCGCCGCCACGAGCGGTAGACGTCGTGCACGCCGTCGAGGTCGTGGAACGGGTGCGGGGTTCCGTCGAGCACCTCGGGCAGGGCCGGGTCCTTGAGCAGCAGCGCGGCCGAGTCGATCCGGATGCCGTCGACCCCGCGGTCGAACCAGAACCGCAGGATGCTCTCGAACTCCGCCCGCACGTCCGGGTGGTCCCAATTGAGGTCGGGCTGCTGCGGCGTGAACAAATGCAGATACCAGGACCCGTCTTCCGTACGGGTCCAGGTCGTGCCGCCGAACTCCCCTCGCCAGTCCGTCGGCATCTCGTCGCCGCGCTCGCCCCGGCCCGGCCGGAACCAGAAGTAGTCGCGCTCCGGCGCATCAGCGGAAGCCAGCGCCGCCTTGAACCACGGGTGCTCGCTGGAGATGTGGTTCGGCACGATGTCGACGATCATCCGGATGCCGGCGGAGTGCGCCTCGGCGATCAGCGCCTCCGCCTCGGCGAGCGTGCCGAACACCGGGTCGATGTCGCGGAAGTCGGCCACGTCGTAGCCGGCGTCGGCCATCGGCGACGGGTACCACGGGCTCATCCAGATCGCGTCGACGCCCAGATCGCGCAGGTGGCCCAGCCGGGCCCGGATGCCGGCGATGTCGCCGACGCCGTCGCCGTCCGCGTCGGCGAAGCTGCGCGGATAGACCTGGTAGATCACCGCGTCGCGCCACCACTGGGAGTCGTTCGGAGACACTGCTACCCGCTTTCTGTGCACGCTGGGTCCGGCGGTCCTGGACGGACCGCCCGATTTGTCAGTGTTAGGAGATCAGCCCTTGAGGCTGCCCGTGGTCAGGCCCGACATGATGTTCCGCTGGAAGAGCAGGAAGATGATCACGGTGGGGATCGCGGCGATGACCGAGGCGGCGATCACGACGTTCTGCGGCGTGCCGCCCGCGAACGCATAGATGCCGACGCTGAGCGTGCGCGTCTCCGGTGACGGCATGACCAGCTTGGGCCAGAGGAAGTCCTTCCACACCGCGGTCACCGCGAAGATCGACACCACGCCGAGGATCGGGCGCGACATCGGCAGGATGATCGACCAGAGCGTGCGCAGCGGCGACGCGCCGTCCACCTGCGCCGCCGCGATCAGGTCCTCGGGGATCGAGTCGAAGAACCGCTTGAGCAGAAAGATGTTGAACGCGTTGGCGACCAGCGGCAGCCAGATCGCCCACGGCGAGTCCAGCAGGTTGACGTGCACGAACGGCAGGTCGATCGCCGTCACGTACTGCGGGACGATGAGCACCATCGCCGGGATCATCAGCGTGGCCAGCATCAGGGCGAGGATGACGTTGCCGAACGCGGGCCGCAGCTTCGACAGCGCGTACGCCGCCGCGGTGTCGAACACGAGCTGGAAGAACACCGCGCCGGCCGCGTAGTAGAACGTGTTGAACATCAGCTTGGCGAGGTCCAGGTTGTTCCACGCGTCGCGGTAGTTCTGCAGCTGCGGATCGCGCGGCCACAGCGTGGGCGGGGTCTGCGCGATCTCCTGGCCGGACTTGAGCGCGCCGGTGACCATCCAGTACAGCGGTCCGAGGAACACCAGCGTGAAGCCCGCGACCACGACGCCGAGCACGGCCCAGTAGACGAACCGGCCGCGCCCCCGCTTGAGCTGCGACTGCGAAATGAGCGTACGGGTCATCGTCCTAGTCCTGTTTCGTCGTCAGTCGCACGTAGACGGCCGAGAAGGCGGCCAGCACCAGCAGCATGATCACGCCGAGCGCGGCGGCGCCGTTGAGGTCGTTCTGGAAGAAGCCGTGCTGATAGATCAGGTACGCCACCGAGGTTGCCGAGTCCTGGGTGCCGGCGCCGTTGGCCAGGATCAGCGGCTCGATGAACAGCTGCATGGTGGCGACGATCTGCAGCATCGCCAGCAGCGCGAGGATCAGCCGCGTCTGCGGGATCGTCACGTTCCAGATCCGCCGCCAGATGCCCGCGCCGTCGAGCTCGGCCGCCTCGTACAGCTCGCCCGGGATGTTCTGCAGCGCAGCCAGATAGATCAGCACGGCGCTGCCCATGTTCATCCAGGTGGAGGCGATCACCATGGCGGGGATCGTCATGCTCGGCGACTGCATCCACTCCGAGGTCGGCAGGTGCAGCGCCTTGAGGATCGCGTTGAACAGCCCGGCGTCGCTGGGGTCGTACGCATAGAACTTGAACAGGAACAGCGCGGACGCCGGCGGCAGCATCACCGGCAGGTAGACCAGAATGCGCAGGTAGCCCTTGGCGTGCCGCAGCTCGTTGAGCAGGATCGCCACGAAGAACGGCAGCGCGTAACCGAGGATCAGCGCGAGCACCGTGAAGACGATCGTGTTCTTCCAGGCGGTCCAGAAGCTGGGGTCGGCGACGATGCGGACGTAGTTGTCCCAGCCCACCCAGGTGGTCTCGCCGCGACGGGTGCGCTGGAAGCTCATCACGACGCCGCGGATCATCGGGAACCACATGAACAGGGCGAAGCAGAGGACCGCCCCGATGAGGAACGCGTGCCCGGTGAGGTTGTCCTTGATCTTGCGGGTGAGGCTGCCGTTCTGCTTCGGGGCCGCGGTGACCGGCGCCGACGACCGGGCCGGGGCGGTGATGATCGCCAAGGCGAACTCCTGGGGGAGGTTCGCGGGGGCCGCACGCGGCGGCCCCCGCTCCGTTGATCAGCTACCGGCGGCCTGGAGCTGGTTGACCTTCTGCTCCGCGGTCTTGAGCAGCGCGTCGATGTTCGCGTTCGGGTTGGTCAGCACCCCGGACATCGCCGCGTCGAGCACCGCGTAGATCGCCTGCGCGTTGCGCGGCTCACCCTTGATCGGCACCGGGTTGTCCTCGAACGGCTTGAAGTTCGCGGTGTCGAGGTTCGCGTTCGCCTTGCGCAGGTCGAGCTCCTGCTTCTGCGCCTCGCTGCCGTTGGTGAACAGCAGCGGCTGGGGAAGGCCGACCGGGTAGTTCTGCGGCTTGGCCCGCACGTAGTCGAACTGGCCCTTGCCCGGGGTGAGCTTCTCGTAGGCGAGCCACTTGAGCCCGGCCTTCACCTGCGCCTCGGACAGGCCCTTCTTGAAGAAGTAGCCCTCGCCGCCGCCGAGCGTCGCCTTCGCCGGGCCGTCCTGGCCGGGCATCGGGCCCATCGCCCAGTCCTCGTACTTGCCCTGGAACTGGCTGACGATCGCCTGGGTGGCGTCGGGCGCGCCGATGAACATGCCGACCTTGCCCGCGCCGGCGTTGGTGAGCAGGTCGGCCCACTGCAGCAGCTGCCGGGAGCCCATGCTGTTGTCGCCGTACCGCATGTCCTTGAGGTTCTGCAGCACCTGCTTGCCCTGCGCGGTGTTGAAGGCCGCCTTCTTGCCGGACTCGTCGAGCACCTGGCCGCCCTGCGCGTAGATCTCGGCGGTGAAGTGCCAGCCACCGGTGTTGCCGGCGCTGTACTCGGAGTAGCCGGCGACGCCGCCGCCGAGCGCCGAGATCTTCTTGGCCGCCGCGCGGACCTCGGCCCACGTCTTGGGCGGGCTGGCCGGGTCGAGGCCGGCCTTCTTGAAGAGAACCTTGTTGTAGACCAGGCCCATCGAGTAGTTCTTCACCGGGACGGCGTAGAGCTTGCCCTCGTCGGTGAAGACCTCCTTGAGCGCGGGGTCGATGCTGTCCCAGGTGCCGATGGTGTCCTTGCCGACGTACGGCGTGATGTCCATCGCCTGGCCGGAGTCGAGCACCTGCTGCAGGTCGGTCATGTAGCCGTAGAAGACGTCGGTCATCGTGCCGCCGGCGAGGCGGGCCGTGAAGTCCGGCGGGTTGTTGCACTGCTCGCCGACGCTGACGCTCTTGATCGTGATGTCGGGGTTCTGCTTCTGGAACTCCGCGACATCGGCGTTCCAGTTCGCCAGCAGCTCCTTCTGCGCGCCGACCGGCTGGCAGTCGACGGTGATGGTGACCTTGCCGTCGGCGTCGGTCCCGGAGTCGTCGCTCTTGGTCGAGCACGCCGCCAGGCTCAACCCGAGGCCGGCCGCGAGCGCGAGCGCCGCAGCCTTCCGGTACTGCGGTACGGACATCTGTCCATCCCTTCGGGGAGGGGCTATGAGTGACGCAGGTCTCTCGTCATGTTTCGTGAAGGTGACGATACAAAGTCACACCGGTTCACGCAATAAGTCGACTGACATGAGAAAAAACGCGACACCGCTCCACGGTGGGCGGACACGACGAAGGGCGGGCCGGCGGCCCGCCCTTCGAAGTCAGTAAATGCCTGGTCAGCCCCGCTGCGGGGCGGGCGCGGTCGAGCCGCGCACCACGAGCTCCGGCTCGAACAGCAGCTCGTCCGGCTCGACGCCGCTGCCCTCGATCTGGTTGACGAGCAGGTCGACGGCCGCCTGGCCCATCATCTCGATCGGCTGCCGCACGGTCGTCAGCGGCGGGTCGGTGCAGGTCATCAGCGCCGAGTCGTCGAAGCCCACCACCGAGACGTCGGCCGGCACGTCGAGGCCGAGGCGCCGCGCGGCCCGGATCGAGCCGAGCGCGAGCACGTCGGACGCGCAGATCATGCCGGTCACGCCGCGCTCGATCAGCTTGCCGGCCGCCAGCCGCGCGCTCTCCATCGAGAAGCTGGTGCGCTCGACCAGGTAGTCCTTGCCCTCGAGCGCGGCCAGCTTGCGCCGCGACGGCACGTGGTCCTCCGGGCCCATCACCATGCCGATGCGCTCGTGGCCCAGCGACCGCAGGTGCCCGTACGCCTGCTCGACGGCCACCGCGTCGTCGGTGGAGATGTGCGGGAAGCCCAGGTCGGCGACGCCCGCGTTGACCATGACGACCGGCATGCGGCGGTCGGTCAGCGCGCGGTAGTGCCCGTGCTCCGCGTCGGCCAGCGCGTAGGACCCGCCGGCGAACACCACGCCGGAGACCTGGTGGTCGAGCAGCATCTCGATGTAGTCGCGCTCGGGCACGCCGCCGATCGTGCGGGCCGCCAGCAGCGGGGTGAAGCCACGCTGGGCCAGCGAGGCGGTCACCACCTCGGCGAGCGCGGGGAAGATCGGGTTCTGCAGCTCGGGCAGCACCAGGCCGACCAGCCGGCCGCGCTCGCCGCGCAGCTTGGTGGGCCGCTCGTAGCCCAGCACGTCGAGCGCGGTCAGCACCGACGCGCGGGTCGCCTCGCTCACGCCGTTGCGCCCGTTGAGCACCCGGCTGACGGTCGCCTCGCTGACGCCCGCCTTCTTCGCCACCTCGGCCAGACGTTTGGTCACCGGCCGAGCCTACGTCAGACCGCTGCAAATTTCGAACGGGAAATTTCAGAACGGCCGGTCTCTTGCGCTCGTTCTTGCACCGACGGTGAAAGCGGCCGCGCCCCCGCTGAGCCGATGCGATGCTGTGGGGACAATGGCTCTCATGGCGCACCGAACCAAGCACTGCCCCTGCGGGCGCGGCCTCGCGTACTCCGAATGCTGCGAGCCCGCGCACCTCGGGCAGCCGCCCGCCACCGCCGAGGCGCTGATGCGCTCGCGCTACTCGGCCTTCGCGATGGACGACGACGCGTACGTCCTCGCCAGCTGGCACCCGAAGACCCGGCCCGACCACATCGACCCCGACTCGCGGCTGCGCTGGGTGGGCCTGGAGATCCTCGAGTCGACCGGCGGCGGGCTGTTCGACACCGAGGGCGTCGTCGAGTTCCGCGCCCACTACAAGGACCACGGCAAGCCCGGCGACATGGTCGAGCGCAGCCGGTTCGTCCGGCACGACGGTCAGTGGACGTACTGGGGACCGATCCTTACCAACGGCTCACTCGCCAACATCTGAGCAGGTGTGATTCCCTTCAGGTGACAACCGAGGAGGGATTCCCGTGAGCTCCGACCCCCGGCCGATCGAGGACTCCGTCGTCCGCGATTTCAAGGTCAACCTCTCGTACGGCCGCTATCTGCACCTCGACGAGCTGCTGAACGCGCAGCACCCGGTCAGCGTCCCCGAGCACCACGACGAGCTGCTGTTCATCCTGCAGCACCAGACCTCCGAGCTGTGGCTCAAGCTGGTGCTGCACGAGCTGCGCGAGGTGACCCGCCGGCTCGGCAAGGACGACCTGCGGCCGGCGCTCAAGGGCCTGGCCCGCGTCAAGCACATCCAGCGCACGCTCACCGAGCAGTGGTCGGTGCTCGCCACGCTCACCCCCAGCGAGTACGCCGAGTTCCGCAGCTTCCTGGGCACGTCGTCGGGCTTCCAGTCGTACCAGTACCGGGCGGTCGAGTTCATCCTCGGCAACAAGGACCGGCGCATGCTGTCGCTGTTCAACGACGACGTGAGCGCGCAGGAGATGCTGACGGAGGCGCTCGAGGCGCCCAGCGTCTACGACGAGTTCCTGCGCTACCTGCACCGCCACGGCCACGACGTGCCGGTCGAGCTGCTGCAGCGCGACGTGACGCTGCCGTGGCGCTTCCACGAGGACCTCGTGCCCGTGTTCGTGCGCATCTACAGCGACCCGGAGAAGTTCTGGGAGGCGTACGAGGCCTGCGAGGAGCTCGTCGACATCGAGGAGAACTTCCAGCTCTGGCGCTTCCGGCACCTCAAGACCGTGGAGCGCACGATCGGCTTCAAGCGCGGCACCGGCGGCTCCAGCGGGGTGTCGTTCCTCAAGGCGGCGCTCGACCTGACGTTCTTCCCCGAGCTGTACGCCGTCCGCACCGAGATGGGAATGCCGCAGTGACCGACCCCGCCGCCCTCGACGCAGCCGATCCGCTCGCCGCGTATCGGGACCGGTTCCTCACCCCACCCGACTTCGACGTCGTGTCCTACCTGGACGGCAACTCCCTGGGTCGTCCGCTCGTCGCCACCGCCGCGCTGATGGCGTCGTTCATCGAGAAGCAGTGGGCCGGGCGGCTGATCCGCGGCTGGACCGACGAGTGGATGGAGTGGCCGCTCACGCTCGGCGACCGGCTCGGGTCGGTCGCGCTGGGCGCCGCGGCCGACCAGGTGGTCGTGGCCGACTCCACCACCGTGCTGCTCTACAAGCTGGCGCGGGCGGCGGTCGACGCGCGGCCCGGGCGGCGCAAGGTGCTGCTCGACACCGACAACTTCCCGACCGACCGGTACGTCCTGGAGGGCATCGCGGCCGAGCGCGGGCTCGAGCTCTCGTGGATCACGACGGACCCCGCCGCCGGCATCGAGCCCGCCCAGGTCGCCGACGCGGTTGACGAGGACACCGCGCTGGTGCTGTTCAGCCACGTGGCGTACCGGTCGGGGTGGCTCGCGGACGTCGCCGGGATCAACCGGATCGCGCACGCGGCCGGGGCGCTGACGATGTGGGACCTGAGCCATTCGGCCGGCTCGGTGCCGATCCGGCTCGACGAGTGGGGTGTGGACCTGGCCGTCGGCTGCACCTACAAGTACCTCAACGGCGGGCCCGGCGCGCCGGCCTTCGCCTATCTGCGTGCGGACCTGCAGGGCGAGCTGCGCCAGCCGATCCAGGGGTGGATGGGCCACCGGGCGTCGTTCGAGATGGGCCCCGGATACGAGCCGGCCAAGGGCGCGCGGGCCCTGCTGAGCGGCACGCCGCCGATCCTGGCGATGGTGCCGCTGCACGCCAACCTCGACATGCTGGCCGCCGCGGGCATCGAGGCGGTCCGCGAGAAGTCGCTGGCGCTGACGACGTACGCCCTCTCGCTGGCCGACGAGTGGCTGGTGCCCCGCGGCGTCGCCGTCGTGAGCCCCCGCGACCCCGCCCGCCGCGGCGGCCACGTGACGCTGCGCCGGCCCGGCTTCGAGTCGCTGCTCGAGCCCCTCTGGGACCGCGGCGTGATCCCCGACTACCGCCGCCCCGACGGCCTGCGGATCGGGCCCGCGCCGCTGAGCACGAGTTTCGCCGAGGTCCACCGGGGCCTCTCCGTCCTGCGCGACCTGCTGTGACCGAGTACCTCCTGGCCGACATGGTGTGGTGGGAGGGCCACCTCCGCCCGGGTGCGCCCTCCCCCGGCTCTGCCGTCTCCTCCGCCCCGCTCACTTCCCCGCCCGGGCCCGCCGTCGATGCTCCTGCACCGGACCCCTTCACCCGCGTCGCCATCCGCGTCGACGACGCCGGCCACCCCTCCCTCGTGCCCATTTCGGAGGTTTCGGAACCTTCTGGTGTCCGGCGCCTTCCCGGGACGCTGCTGCCGGGGCTGGTCGACGCCCATGTGCACTCGGCGCTGGTCGATCTGGGCACGCTGCGCGCGGGCGGGTTGGCCGGCGTGTGGGACCTGGGCGGCGTACCGGCGCAGCTCCGAGCCCTCGCCGGACAACCCGGACTCCCCCGGATGCGGTATGCGGGGCCGTTCCTGATCCCGCCGGGCGGCTATCCGAGCGACCGCGCCTGGGCGCCGCGCGGCAGCTGGCGCGAGGTGCAGTCGGAGGCGGACGCCGCGGAGGCGGTCGGCGAGGTGCAGGCGTGCGGGGCGTCGCTGGTCAAGGTCACCGCGCACGCCGGTGGGCCCTTGCTGGCGCAGTCGACGCTGTCCGCGGTGGTGGACGCCGCGCACTCGGCGGGGCTGCCGGTGGTCGTCCACGCCGAAGGGCCCGGGACCGTCGCCGCCGCGTTGGCCGCCGGCGCCGACTGGCTGGCGCACACGCCGTGGACCGAGGAGCTCGACGCGGGGCTGGTCCGCGACTGCGCCGCGCGGATGGGCTGGATCAGCACGCTCGACATCCACGGCTGGGGCACGCCGACGCCCGCCCAGCAGACCGCCCTGCACAACCTCCGGCTGTTCCTGGGCGCGGGCGGCCGGGTGCGCTACGGCACCGACCTGGGCAACGGTCCCCTGCCACCGGCGATCAACCCCCGGGAGGTACGGGCGTTGCAGGCGGCCGGCCTCTCCCCGCACGACGTGCTGGCCGCCATGACCGAGCCGGGCGCCGTCTCGTGGATCCCCGGCGGGCTCGACCTCGACCCGGGCCGGTTCGCCGACGTGCTCGCGACCGCCCGGGTGCTCGACGACGCCGTACGGCCGCGGCCGCACGGCTGAGGCTGTCGCGCTGCGTGATATCGCGCCGCCTTTTGTCGCGCAGCGTTATGCCGCCGGCTTCAGCAACGCCCGCAGGGAGGGCAGGAGTTCGTCGAAATCGGCTTTTCGGCCGGTGAAGAACTCCGAGTAGAGAAACGGCCCCACCATCCGGACGTAGAGATACGCGAGACGACCCAGATCAGCGTCGGGCGGCAGCTGCGCGGCCAAGCCGGTCTCCCGGAAGATCTCGACCTGCCTCGCGACCGCGTTGTCGTGAACCGCACCCGATGGAGTGAACAGAATGCGCGCCGCCGCCTCCGCGTCGTCCCGCAGGAAACGCTCCAGGATCGGGGTGCGCAATTGCTCGCCGAAGTAGCGCGAGATCTCGATCACGCCCTCGAAACCGGGCCGCGTGCGCGCCGCCCGGGCGCGGTCGAAGATGACGTTCGCGATCACCACCATGACGTCCTCGAGCAGGGCGTCCCGGCTGCCCGCGACCCGGTAGAGGGTCGCCCGGCTGATCGCCATCTCGCCGGCCAGCGCCTCCATGTCCAGCGTGGAGTTCTTCACGAAATGATCGACCCCGGCGCGTACCACCTGATCATGATTGACGACACGCCGACTGGCCGCGCCGCCGTCCGCGGACGCTTTTCCGTCACTCATGTACCGCCGCCACTACGTGATCTAGAACCGGCGCTCACTGTAGCAATCTCCTGACGCAATGTGCAGACCCCTCTTTAGCCTGTTTCCCATCTCCTCGAAGCGTGATGCCCGGATCGCCCGTACGTATCGAAACGCTTCTCTGCGACCGCCGTCTCACGATTCCCGTCCGTCTTGAACACGGATCAGCCGTCGCTCAGGATCGATTCCGGCACGCGCCAAGCAATTCCCCTCGTGCTTCACGAAAGGCCTTCCATGTCCCAGACGCAGACCTCCCCGGCCGTCCGGCGCCGGCGGCGTCCCCTCCGCGCCCGCCTCATCGTCGGCGCCACCGCCGCGGTGGCGACCGCGGTCGGCGGGGTCACCCTCGTGCCGTCCGCCGAGGCCGCGACCAACCCGTTCGAGCGGGGCCCCGCGCCCACCGTCTCCAGCATCCAGGCCACCCGCGGCTCGTTCGCGGTCTCCCAGACGAGCGTGTCGTCGCTGAGCGTCAGCGGCTTCGGCGGCGGCGACATCTACTACCCGACCAGCACCAGCGCGGGCACCTTCGGCGCGGTCGCGATCGCCCCCGGCTACACGGCCAGCAAGTCGAGCATGGCCTGGCTGGCGCCGCGCATCGCGTCGCAGGGCTTCGTCGTCTTCAACATCGACACGCTGACCCGCTCGGACCAGCCCGCCAGCCGGGGCCGCCAGCTGCTCGCCGCGCTGGACTACCTGACCCAGCGCAGCAGCGTGCGCACCCGCATCGACCCCGACCGGCTCGCCGTCGTGGGCCACTCCATGGGCGGCGGCGGCACGCTCGAGGCCGCGAAGAGCCGCCCGAGCCTGCAGGCCGCGGTGCCGCTGACCGCGTGGAACACCGACAAGACCTGGCCCGAGATCCGGACCCCCACGCTCGTGGTCGGCGCCGAGAGCGACACGGTGGCGCCGGTGTCCTCGCACTCGATCCCGTTCTACAACAGCCTGCCGAGCTCGCTCGACAAGGCGTACCTCGAGCTCAACAACGCGTCGCACTTCGCGCCGAACAGCAGCAACACCACGATCGCGCAGTACACCATCACGTGGCTCAAGCGCTTCGTCGACGACGACCTGCGGTACGAGCAGTTCCTCTGCCCGGCCCCGCGCGTCTCCACGACGATTTCCGACTACCGCAACACCTGCCCGCACTCCTGAGCCGTCGCCCGCGGAACCCCACCCCTTCGAGGGTGGGGTTTTCCGTAGCGACCTCCACCGCGCTCGACCCCGAGGTCGTCCGCCGGCTCGCGCTGGGCGTCGCCGCCGGATGCAGCCGCCGCGTGCCGGCCGTGCTGCGCTACCTGGGCAGTTGAGCGACGTTCAGCCGATGCGCGTCCAGGTGGCGCAGCGGCTCGTCTGGAACACGCCGCCCGGCCCGATGGTGACGACGAGCTGGCCCTTCGAGATGTCGTTGGCGATGATGCTGCTCGACGCGCCGTCCGCGGAACGGGACCGCTCCCAGTAACAGAAGTCGGCGTTGCCGGTGGAACGGTAGGTCCCCGGCACGAAGTCCGAGCCGACGAAGTACACGCCGTTGCCCGGGATCGCCGTCCTCTTCGACTTGGAGTTGATGACCGCGCTCGTCACCCGCGTCCACGTCTTGCAGCCGCTCGTGCGGAACACCTTGTCCGTCGGCTTGACGTAGACCAGCCGCTGCCCGCTGCCGATGTCGTTGGCGATGACGCTGCCGATCGACCCGCCGGCGTCACTGGCGCGCGCCCAGTAGCAGGAGCTGTTGCCCACCGACCGATACACGCCCGCGTTGAAGTCCTTGCCGACCAGATAGGTCCCCGCCCCCGGGATCGTGTTCCTCGGAGCCGCGCCCTTCAGCGCCGCCACCACCGCCCCGGCGGCCATCGGCTCAGCGGCCACCGCCCTGACCCCCACCGCCCTGACCCCCACCGGCGCGGCACCCGACGGCTCGGCGACTGCCGGCCTCACTGAAGCTGACGGCTCGGCGGCCACCTGGCTCGCCGCTACTGCCGCGGTGAGCATCGGCTGAGCCGTTACCGAGCGGGCCGCCGGCGACGGCGCGCTGAGCATCGGCTGGGCTGCTACCGAGCGGTCAGGCAGCGACGGCGCGCTGAGCATCGGCCCGGCGGCGGCCGGCCCGGCCATCGACTGCGCGGCCACCACGCCCGCGACGGTGAGCACCAAGATCGCACCCGGCCGTCGCCGCGGCAGAGAACCCGTCATGTGACTCCTTCCTCCAGCAGGGCCCGACGCCCAAGTGCTCCAACACAGCGGCCCACCATCCGCGAACCCCGCGGAACGGCGGCCGACCGACCTACGCCCGCGGCGCCTGCGGGTCGTTGGTCGACACTCCCGAGCGCCCGGAACAACGGGCCGCCTGCGGGAGCCGCGAAACAACCCGCCAGCACGGGCGCCCGGACCACGACGCGGCTGTCGAGCCCGCCTCCGAGCACCCGACGTCCGCAGGTACGAGTGCGTCCCGGCGCCCAAGCGCGCCGAGCACCTCAGCACGCCCCGCGGCCGGCGCCCAACGCACCTCGAGCACCCGGCGCCGGGCACCCACCACGTCCAACCCTCGAACCACCCAGACGCCCGATCTCCGCACCCGCCGGGACTCCCGCCCAGCCAGCTCTCGACGAACAACCCGACGCCCGGAGAAGCCCGCCGCGGCGGCCCGGCGCTCGCGATCGCGCCGAGGCTGCGTCCCCGACACCGCAAGTGCCCTGAGTATGCCGCCACTCGGGCCTTACCGGTCAATCCCGACAAAGAGTGATTCGGGGGTGGGCCCGCCCATACCCCCGCCCACCCGGGGCGGTGGTGAGCCTACGCCGCTGACGATGGGGCGAGCGGGTTATCCACAGGCGGCGCGGGCGGACGGCGCGACGGGCCTGTGGGGAAAACGCGCGGCCGAGGGGGCGTACAACTGGGGTATGGGTTTGATCGTGATCTCGGGGGCCGGCGGGCGCCTCGGTGGCCGGGTGGCTCGGCGAATCGGTGGGGAACCGCGGCTGCTGGTGCGGGATGCGAAGCGGGCGCCGGAGATCGCCGGGGCGGAAGTGGCGGTGGCGGAGTACGGCGACGGCGAGGCGATGCGGTGGGCGCTGGACGGGGCGGAGACCGTACTCATGGTGTCGGCCTCGGAATCGCCGGACCGGGTGGAACGGCACCGCAGCTTCGTGGACGCGGCGGCGGCCGCGGGGGTGCGGCATCTGGTCTACACGTCGTTCGTGGGGGCGGGGGCGGATGCGACGTTCACGCTGGCCCGCGATCACGGGGCCACCGAGGAGCACATCCGGCGCAGCGGTCTGGCGTTCACGTTTCTGCGGGACAACCTGTACGCCGACTTCCTGCCGGGCATGGTGGGCGCGGACGGCGTGATCCGCGGGCCGGCGGGTGACGGGCGGGCGGCCGTGGTGGCGCAGGACGACATCGCGGACGCGGCGGTGGCGGTGCTGCGGGAGCCGGCGGCGCACGCGGGGAGGACGTACGACCTGACGGGTCCGGCGGCGATCAGCATGGCCGAGGCGGCCGCGATCATCGGCGCGGCGATCGGGCGGGAGGTGCGCTATCACGACGAGACCCTGCCGGAGGCGTACGCGTCGAGGTCCTCGTACGGGGCCCCGCAGTGGCAGGTCGAGGCGTGGGTGAGCACCTACACCGCGATCGCGGCGGGCGAGCTCGCGGCGGTCAGCACGGCCGTTCCGGAGCTGACGGGCCGTCCCGCCACCACGCTGGCCGAGGTTCTGTCCTGACACCACGAGCCTCGATATGACATCATTGTTGTCATGTTATCGAGGCGAGGACAGCAGCTGTACGAGGTGTTGCGGAACGTCCGGCCGCTCGTGCTCAACTCCGCACGGGTGGTGGAGGCGTCGCTCGCGGCCGACGGGGTGAGCGTGGGCATGCGCGCCGTGCTCGAGGTCCTCGCCGAGGCGGGGCCGGCGACCGTACCGGCCATAGCGGAGCGGCTCGACCTCGCGCGGCAGGGCATTCAGCGCCACGTCAACGACCTGGCGGCGCTCGGGTTCGTCGATTCGCGCGCCAACCCGGCGCACCGGCGGTCCGTGCTGATCGACCTGACGCCGGCGGGGCGCGACCGGTTCGACCGCATCCGCGGGTACGAGCTCGCTTCGCTCGACCGGATGGCGGCGGAGTGCACCGACGGCGAGATCGACGCGGCGATCCGGGTGCTGCGGGCGCTCAACCGCGACGTACGCCGAAGGGTGGTGGGCGCATGACGACCGATCCGGAGATCTACCGGCTGACCACCGCGAACCGGCTCATGATCGCGGACGTGCTCGACGGGCTGGGCGACGCCGAGTGGGAGCACGCGACGCTGTGCCGAGGGTGGACCGTACGCCATCTGGCCGCGCACTTCGTGCAGCCCATGCTGATCGGGTTCGGGCAGTTCTTTCTGGCCGCGCTGCGGTTCCGGGGCGACACCGACCGGACCGTCGACCACTTCACCCGGCGCCTCGCCCGGCGCCCACGGGCGGAGCTGATCGGGTTGCTGCGCGCGCACGCCGCCGACGAGGTGAACCCCCGGCGCGTCGGGCCGATGGGGCCGTTCGCCGAGACGTGCATCCACCTGCGGGACATCGCGCGGCCGCTCGGCCTGGCCGCCGACGTGCCGGTCGAGCACTGGCGGATCCTGCTCGACTACCTCACCTCGCCCGCGGTCGCCCCGGCACTGGTGCCACCCGGCCGGCTCGACGGGCTGCGGCTGGTCGCCACGGACGTCGAGCTGAGCCGGCAGGGCGATGCCGGAGCCCTGGTGAGCGGGCCGGCGGAGGCTGTCGGCATGGCCGTCACCGGGCGCCGGGCCGCCCTCGCCGACCTCGACGGGCCGGGCGTGGCGCAGCTCGCCGCCCGGCTGCCGCCGCCGTGAGGCGCGTCCGGCTGACGCCTCGGCCGGTGGCGGGACGGATCAGGGCTTCCAGACGTCCTGGTTGGCCTCGTACATCTCGCGCAGGATGGCGGGCACGTCGTAGGTCAGCTTCCAGTCGGGGTAGTGCTGCTCGAACCGGGCCGTGCTGCTGATCCACCACTGGTGGTCGCCGGTGCGGGCCTGGTCGACGTAGTCGGTGCGGGCCTCCAGCCCGGTGATCTCCGACGCGATCGCGAACGCCTCGATGTGGCTGCAGTTGGAGTAGCGGCCGCCGCCCATGTTGTAGACCTCGGCGACCCGCGGCGCGCGGTGGAACGCCTCGAACGCGGACACCAGGTCGTGCGAGTGGATGGCGTCGCGGACCATTTTCCCCTTGTAGCCGTAGATGTGGTATAGCCGCTGCTCCATCACGCAGCGCATCACGTACGCCAGGAAGCCGTGCAGCTCGGCCGCCGAGTGGCCCGGACCGGTGAGCGTGCCACCGCGGAACACCGCCGTGGGCATGTCGAAGTAGCGGCCGTACTCCTGCACCAGCACGTCGGCGGCGACCTTGGACGCGCCGAACACCGAGTGCAGCGTCTGGTCGATCGACATCTGCTCGTCGATGCCGCCGTACCACTGGTGGTCCTCGGGCAGCTCGTACCGCGTCTCGTGCTCGACCAGCGGAAGCCGGTTGGGCGTGTCGCCGTACACCTTATTGGTCGAGGTGAAGATGAACGGCGCGTCCGGGGCGGACCGGCGCGCGGCCTCGAGCATGTTGAGCGTGCCGACCGCGTTCACGTCGAAGTCGGTGAACGGCTCCTTGGCGGCCCAGTCGTGCGAGGGCTGCGCCGCGGCGTGGATGACCAGGCCGATGTTCCTGCCGTACTGGGCGAACAGCGCCGCGAGGCCGTCCCGGTCGCGGATGTCGAGCTCGTGGTGGGTGTAGCGGTCGCCGACCTCCTTGGTCAGGCGGTCCAGGTTCCACCGGGTGGAGCCGTCCTTGCCGAAGAAGTAGCTGCGCATGTCGTTGTCGATGCCGACGACGTCCATGCCCAGGCCGGCGAAGTGCCTCACCGATTCGGAGCCGATCAGCCCGGCCGATCCGGTCACCACGACGACATTGCTCATCAAACAACCTCCCGGTGAGAGTCCGGCCCGAGGCTACAGGGTGTGCGCATGCCGCCCGTCCACCGGCCGACATGTCGTCACAGTCATGCATGGCGCAGACGTGAAACGGGCACGTGACAGGTTCGGCACATGCGATGGCAAGGCTCCGACAAGGCAGTTCGGGCCATGAGGAGGGCGGTCCCATGACGGAGTCTCTGAGCGTCACGTCGGACGGTGCTACGGCGAGCAACGGTCTCGACCTCGGCGTCGAGGAGGAGTTGCACGTCGTCGATCTGACGACCAGGGAGTTGGTGCCCAGGGCGCAGGAGATCCTCGACCAGCTGGATCCGCAGCACTTCTCGGCCGAGCTGCATCGCTCGGTGGTCGAGACCAACACACCGGTGGCGGGCACGCTGGACGGCCTGCGCGACGCCATCGTCGAGCGGCGGCGCACCGCGATCACCGTCGCGGAGTCGCTCGGGCTCGGCCTGGTGGCCGCCGGCACGGTGCCGCTGGTCGACCTCGAATCGCTGCCCGTGACCCCCACCTCGCGCTACCGGCGCATGCTGGACGACTACCAGCTGCTGGCGCGCGAGCAGCTCATCTGCGGCGCCCAGGTGCACGTCGGCGTCCCCGACCGCGACGAGGCCGTCGCGGTCGCCCAGCGGGTCGCGTCGGCGCTGCCCACGCTGCTCGCGCTGAGCACCTCCTCGCCGTACTGGATGGGTGAGGACTCCGGCTACGCCAGCGTGCGCTCGCTGGTCTGGATGCGCTGGCCCACCGCCGGCGACCCGGGCGCGCTGAGCAGCGCCGCGGAGTTCGACGCGCTGGTCGGCGACCTCATCTCGTCGGGCACCATCACCGATCCCAAGATGGTCTACTTCGACGTACGGCCCTCGGCCCACCTGCCGACCGTGGAGCTGCGCGTCACCGACTCCAGCCCGGACGTCGACACGGTCGTGCTGCTCGCGGGCCTGTTCCGCGGTCTGGTGCTGCGCGCCCAGCAGGACCACCGCGCCGGCCGCCCGCACGTGCCCACCCGGCCGCCGCTGCACCGGGCCGCGATGTGGCGCGCCGCCCGCTCGGGCCTCGAGGGCGACCTCCTCGACCTTCCCCGCTCGCCGGAGCCCGTGCCCGCCGCGGTCGCCGTGGAGCGGCTCGTCGGCGACCTGCGCCCGCAGTTGGAGGAGCTGGGCGACTGGGAGCAGGTGTTCGACCTGTCGGTGCGGGCGCTCAGCCGGGGCAGCTCGGCCGCCCGCCAGCGCCGGGCCATGGCGCGGCGCGGCCGCATCAGCGACGTGGTCGACCTGGTCGTGGCCGACACGCGCGGCGGCGCGACGGGCATCGGCCCCGAGGGGCAGACGGTTCCGGGCGGCCTGTTCCCGTACGCCCGGGCCGGCGACGAGGCCTTCCCGGACGGCGAGACCACACCGGCGTACGCGGGGATCGTCAACGTCCTGACGGCGCTCGGCTCGGCCGGTCTGCGCCGCCGCGAGGACGCTCGCGACGACGAGCAGCGCCAGCGCGGCATCACGTTCAGCGTGGCCGGCGAGGCCGCGACCCGGCTGTTCCCGTTCGACCTGGTGCCGCGCGTCGTGCCCGCCCGGGACTGGTCGTCGCTGGCAGGCGGGCTGGTGCAGCGGGTGCGCGCGCTCGACCTGTTCATCCGGGACGTGTACGGCGAGCGCGAGGTGGTCCGCGACGGCATCGTGCCCGAGTGGGTGATCGACGGGTCGCCGGAGCTGCGGCCCAGCGGCGCCCTGGTCGCCCACGAGGGCGTACGGGCGCAGGTGGCCGGCGTCGACCTGGTGCGCGACGCCGACGGCAGGTGGTGCGTGCTCGAGGACAACCTGCGCGTCCCGTCCGGCATCGCGTACGCCATGCAGAACCGGCGCCTCACCGAGGCCGTGCTGCCGGAGCTGCCCGAACCGGCCGGGCTCATCCCGGTCGAGCGCACGCCCGAGCTGCTCAAGCGCGCGCTGCTCGACGCGGCGCGCCCGGCCGCCGGCGACGACCCGCGGATCGTGGTGCTCAGCCAGGGCCCTGACGACTCGGCGTGGTTCGAGCACCGGATGCTCGCCGAGGAGATGGGCGTGCCGGTGGTGCGCAGCACCGAGCTGTTCGTCGACGGCGACCGGGTGTACCGGCTGCGCGACGGCAAGCGCCACCCGGTCGACGTGATCTACCTGCGGATGGGCGAGGACAGCCTGGTGCACTCCCCCGGCGCCGACGGGATGCCGCTGGGGCCCAACCTGGTCACCGCGCTGCACGCCGACACGGTGGTGCTGGCCAACGCGCTCGGCAACGGCATCGGCGACGACAAGGCCGTGTACGCGTACGTGCCCAAGCTGATCGAGTACTACCTGGGCGAGAAGCCGCTGCTCGCCGACGTGCCCACCTATCTGTGCGGGATCCCCGAGCAGCGCGCCGAGGTGCTCGACCGGCTCGACCAGCTGGTCTGCAAGCCGGTGGACGGCTACGGCGGCGACCGCATCGTGATCGGCCCGCACGCGACGCCGGAGGACCTGGCGGCCGTACGGCGGCAGATCCGCACCGCCCCGCACCGGTGGGTGGCGCAGGAGGTCGTCCAGCTGTCGACCGCGCCGGTCTTCGACGGCCACCAGCTCACGCCGCGCCACGTCGACCTGCGCGCGTTCGTCTTCACCGGTACGGAGTCGGTGGTCGCCCCGGCCGCGCTCACCCGGGTCGCGCCGGCCGGCTCGATGATCGTCAACTCGTCGCGCGGCGGCGGTTCCAAGGACACCTGGCTGCTGAGCTGATTCCAGCCAGGACAAGAGCGTTACGGCGCGGTTACCCGATCGAAACCGACGACAGGGAGGTTCGAACAATCATGTGCGGAATCGCGGGCGAACTGCGGTACGACGGACGGCCGGCGGACACCGAGGCCGTCCGCCGCATGCTGCCCTGCCTGGAGTCGCGCGGCCCGGACGGCGAGGGGCTGTGGTCCCGCGGCCCGGTCGCCCTGGGCCACCGCCGCCTGAAGATCATCGACCTGTCCGAGGCCGGCGGCCAGCCGATGACCGACGACGAGCTGGGCCTGTCCATGGTGTTCAACGGCTGCGTCTACAACTACAAGCAGCTGCGCGAGGAGCTCCAGGGGTACGGCTACCGGTTCTTCTCCACGTCGGACACCGAGGTCATCATCAAGGCGTACCACCGCTGGGGCGCCGACTGCGTGCAGCACTTCCTCGGCATGTTCGCGTTCGTGATCGTCGAGCACGACACCGGCACGGTGACGATGGCCCGCGACCGGCTCGGCATCAAGCCGCTCTACCTGGCCGAGACGCCCGGGCGGGTGCGCTTCGCGTCGACGCTGCCCGCGCTGCTCGCCGCGGGCGACGTGGACAAGTCGATCGACCGGGTGGCGCTGCAGCACTACATGACGTTCCACTCGGTCGTGCCGGCCCCGCGCACGATCATCAACGGCGTCCGGAAGCTGCCACCGGCCACCGTGCGGGTCATCCGCACCGACGGCACCTCGTCCGAGCACGTGTACTGGGAGGCCTCGTTCACCCGCCGGCCGGACATCGCGGACGCGGAGTGGCCCGAGCTGGTGCACGAGAAGCTCAAGCTCGCGGTGGAGCGCCGGATGGTCGCGGACGTGCCGGTCGGCGTGCTGCTCTCGGGCGGCATCGACTCCAGCTACATCGTGGCGCTGCTCGCCGAGCAGGGGCAGCGCGGCCTCACCACGTTCAGCATCGGGTTCGAGGCGGCCGGCGGCGAGACCGGCGACGAGTTCGCGTACTCGGACATCGTGGCCAAGCAGTTCGACACCGTGCACCACCAGATCCGGATCGGCCGGGACAGGTTCCTGCCGGCCGTCGACCGTACGGTCGCCGCGATGAGCGAGCCGATGGTTTCGCACGACTGCATCGCGTTCAACCTTCTGAGTGAAGACGTGTCAAAGCACGTCAAGGTCGTACAATCGGGCCAGGGCGCGGACGAGATCCTGGCGGGCTACAGCTGGTACCCGCCGCTCGCGGACGTGCCCCTCGACGGGGCCGTGGACGCGTACGCGAAGGAGTTCTTCGACCGCCCGCACAGCCGCCTCGCCCAGCAGCTCAACCCCGAGTGGCTGGTCGACGCGGACGTCAGCCGGGACTTCGTCGCCGCGAGCTTCGGCCGGCCCGGCGCCGAGACAGCGGTGGACGCGGCGTTGCGGCTGGACTCCCAGGTGATGCTGGTCGACGATCCGGTCAAGCGGGTCGACAACATGACTATGGCGTGGGGCCTCGAAGCTCGCGTACCGTTCCTCGACCACGAGTTGGTGGAGCTGGCCGCGGCCTGCCCGCCCGCTCTGAAACTGGCGCACGGCGGCAAGGGGGTGCTCAAGGAGGCCGCCCGCGGCGTCGTGCCCGACGAGGTGATCGACCGGACCAAGGGATACTTCCCGGTTCCCGGCATCCGGCACCTCGAGGGAACGATGCTCGACAAGGTTCGCGACGCGCTCACGGCGCCCGCCGCGCGCCAACGAGGGCTGTTCCGGCAGGAGTACGTCGACTTCCTGCTGGCCGACCCGAACACGCCGCGCACCACGCTCGGCGCGAACCAGCTCTGGCAGCTCGCGCTGCTGGAGATGTGGTTGCAGGACAAGGGGATCTAGCTATCGAGGGAGGACCCGTATGACCGGTCAGTTCAACCGTGTCGATGTCACCGTCTTGCCGATCGGCTGGACGAATCGGGATACGGGCACCTTCCCCTCCGAGGTCTCCGGAAGCTGGTCGCCGGCGTTGTCGCCGGACGGCCGCCACGCCGCGTACGTCTCCGACCGCAGCGGCCGGCCCCAGGTGTGGGTGCAGCCGGTCGGCAGCGACCTGACGTTCCTGGTCGACACCGGCGAGGCGCCGGTCGCCGCCGTGCAGTGGTCGAGCGGCGGCGGCTGGCTGGCCTGCCTGGTGGCGCCGGGCGGCGCGCCCCGCCACGAGGTGTGGCTGGTGCGCCCGGACGGCTCCGAGCTGCACCAGGTCGCGGGCTTCGGCGCAGACACCGCCGACAACATGCGCTGGCTGCCGGGCCGGTCGCTGCTCGCGCTCACCGAGAACCTGAGCACCGCGCTACTGATCGACCCGGTCACCGGCGACCGCTCGATCGTGGCCCGCGGCGAACTGATCTCGCTGCTCGACGTGTCGCCCGGCCGCGACCGCGCGCTGCTGCGCATCGGCCCGCGCGGCGACCGGCACATCGTCGTGCGCGACCTGCTCACCGGCGTCGACGAGTTCGTCACCGCGGGCGAACAGGCGGTCTTCGGGGCGGACGGCACGACGGTGTACGCCCGCAGCGAGTCCGGCGAGCTGCCGGTGCTCATCCGCGTGGTCAAGGGCGCCGTGGACGTCCTCGCCTCCTCCGAGACCGATGAGGTCGAGTCGTTCACCGTCACCGCGGACGGGCGTACGGCCGCGGTGCTGTGGAACGTGCGCGGCGGCGAGTCGGACGTCACGCTGCTCGACCTCGACTCGGGCGCCCGGCGCAAGCTGAGCCCGCTCCCCGGCTCGGTCGTCAGCGGCCTCGCGTGGTGTCACGACGGTTCGGCGCTGGCCTTCACCGCCGAGGGTCCCGGCCAGCCGCACGGCGTCTGGGTGTCCACGGCCGCCGGCATCGAGGCGGTCGCGGCCGACCCCGCCGCGCCGGGCGCGGTGCGCCCCACGCTCGAGACGTTCGCCGCGCACGACGGGCTCACGCTGACCGGGTGGCTGTTCCGGCCGCCGACCCCCGGCCCGCACCCGACCGTGTTGTGGTTCCACGGTGGACCCGAGGCGCAGGAACGGCCGGGGCACGGCCCGCTGTTCCAGTCACTGACCGACCGCGGCATCGCCGTGTTCGCGCCCAACGTGCGCGGGTCGTCCGGCTTCGGCCGCAGCTTCGTCAACGCCGACAACCTGGCGCTGCGCTACGCCGCGATCGAGGACGTCCGCAGCTGCGCGTCCTACCTCGTCGAGTCGGGCATCTCCTCCCGGCTGGGCATCATGGGCCGCTCGTACGGCGGGTATCTGACGCTCGCGGCGCTCACCACCTTCCCCGACCTGTTCGCGGTCGGCATCGACGTGTGCGGCATGTCCAACTTCGCCACCTTCTACGAGCACACCGAGCCGTGGATCGCCGCGGCGGCCGTCTCCAAGTACGGCGACCCGGTCGCCGACCGGGAGCTGCTCGCCGACCTGTCCCCGATCACCCGGATCGACCGGCTGCGGACGCCGCTGATGGTCGTGCACGGCGAGAACGACAGCAACGTGCCCGTGATCGAGGCCGAGCAGGTCGTCGCCGCGCTGGCCGAGCGGGGCGTGCCGCACCGGTATCTGCTCTTCCCCGGCGAGGGGCACGAACTGCTGAACCGGTCGTCGCGCGCCGACTATCTGCGCGAGACGGTGGACTGGCTGACCACGTACCTGTGACGCGGCCGGCGGCAACCTGTCCGGGCCGGCCTACCGCCGCGGGTGGTAGAGGTTGCGGCGGGGTCGCCGGCCCGGGTCGACGCTCGGCGGCGGGATGAAGTCGGGTTGCCGGTCGGCGCCGAGGCGGATCTGCCAGCCCGCGGCGGGCTGGTGGATCAGCCGGTGGTGGTGGCGGCAGAGCAGCACGAGGTTGTCCAGGCACGTCCGCCCGCCGGCGGTCCAGGCGGTGATGTGGTGCGCGTCCGTCCAGCGCGGCGGGCGGTCGCAGTCGGGGAACGCGCACCCGCGGTCGCGCAGGGTCAGCGCCCGGCGCAGGGGGCCGGTGACGAGCCGGTTGGTGCGGCCGACGTCGAGGATCTGCCCCGCGCCGCCGAGGACCGCGGGCAGCAGGCGGGCGTCGCACGCGAGCCGGCGGGCGGTGTCGCCCGACAGCCGCTGGCCGGTGTCGGTGGTGGCGCCGCCCAATGTCTGCGTGAGCGGGTCGTACGCGACGGTCACCGCCAGCTGCGGCGCTTCGCCACCGGACTCGGGCAGCTCACCGGTGCGCAGCGCGAGCCGGCAGACGTCGACCAGGGCGTCGGCCCGGCGCTGAGCGGGGCGGCGTTGGTCGTCGGGGGTAGGGGCGCACAGTGGCTGCAGGGCGGCATGCACGACGGCGGCGTCCTCGAGGCCCAGCGTCCCCGACAGGCGCACCTGCCCGTTGACCGGGTAGGACAGCGTGAAGCCGCGCGCCTGGTGGGCACGGGCCTCCTGACGCGCCAGCGCAGCCTCGTCGGCGCGCTCCGCGATCTCGGGGGCGACGTGGGCGAGGATGCGGTCGCCGACCCGGCGCAGCTGGTTGGCGGACAGCCGGGCGGCCATCTCGATCAGCGTGTTCTCCGCCTGCTCCACGATCCGGGCCGTCTCGGCCGGGCCCACGTCGGGCAGGTCGTCCGGCAGCTCCTCGACGACGTTCGCGATCACCGAGGCCTGGCGCCCGTCGACGTGGCCGTCGAGCAGCGCCTGTTCCACCACCGGCCGCCTGCGTAGCGCCTCGGCGCGTTCGGCTAGCTCCCGCGCGGGCAGCGGATCGAGCAGCAGCCGCGACCGCAGCCAGCCTGCAGTGGTGCGGTGACCCTGCGCGGCGGGCAGCCCTCGGCTGTCGGCCTGCTGCACCAGCCGCATCTGCAGGGCGGCGGCCGCCTGCTCCACCCGGTACGCCGTCTGCAGGCAGTCGACGATCTCCCCGTCGGCGAGCGTCCACAGCGCGGCCGCGGCGAGCTTCGCCGCGTCCTCGCTGAGTTGCTGCACCTCTGCCAACACGGGAGCGAGTATCGAACACCCGTACGACAACTTCGAACGCCCGATGGCGCACCAGAAGATCCATGTGCACCATCTGCAAAGCCGAACCGGCCCCTACTTGGTGACGTACTCGTTGAGCAGCAGATATAGATAGCGATCGGAGACGGTCGTGGCGATCGTGTCGCCGGACCCGAGCGGGATGACGTTCGGGCACCGCACCACGTCGCCGTTGATCTGCCGCTGCGCCAGCTTGCGGCCGGTCGCCACCTCGTAGACCGCGAGCGCGTGGACACCCCGCTTCAACGTGACCTTGCCGCAGGTCTTCACGACGTCGGTGGTCCTGGTCAGCGTCAGGCAGGCGACCAGTTCGGACTTGGCGGGATCGCTGGGCATCCAGGCCTCGCGGGTGTCGGCGCCCAGGTTGTGCGGCACGTCGAGCGCCGCCTTGATGCGGTGGGTGACGGGCTCGGGCTGGTCGCTGACGCCGATGCTGATCGGGTGCGGCCCCCGGCCGGAGTAGCGGGGCGAGGCCGGGTAGTACCAGCCCTCGCAGACGCGGCTCAGATCGTCGCTGACGCGCACCGGCGTCCGGCTGGCTCGCGGTCCGGCCTGCACGGCTGCGCTGGGACGCGAGGACGGCTGTCCTTCGGCCCAGCCGGCGGTCGTGCCGGAATCGTCGCCGCCGAGGATCTGCGCGAGCGCCGCCCCGAGGCAGGCCACCAGCACGACGGCGAGCCCCCCGGTCAACGCCCATCGGGGTAAGGCCGGAAGCGCCGGCCGCCGCGGGGTCCCCTCCCCCTGCGGCTCGGCCGGCGCTCCCGTCTGAGGCACCCGGCGACTGTATCGAATCGCCGGAGCCTTCTGTTACCGGTGAGTTCGCGCAGAACAGCCCGGGCGGCTAGAACGGCGTCATCGTGATGCCGGCGGTCCGCGGGTCCCCGCTGTGCACCAGCGACTCCTGGTTCTGCACGTCGTCGAAGGCGAACGCGTACGCCTTGCCGTCCACCATGTTCTCGTGGATCACCTTGGCGTACAGGTTGGCCGGGTTGCCCTGGTAGAAGTCGGCCGCCGTGCCGCTGGGCTGGGTGTCGAGCCGGCCCAGGGTCGTACGGGTCAGGGCCGCGCAGAGGGTGCGGGCGATCGGGCCGACCACCAGGTCGTTGGGCGCACCGAGCGCGCCGTCGCAGCCCCACACGTTCGCGGTCGTCGGCTTGGTGAACGACGCGACCGTCTTGCCGCTGCCGTCGGTGAAGTTCATGACGTTGCCCGACGTACGGCCCAGGTACTTCGTGTTCGGCTGGTCGGTGAACGGCACGACGGTCAGCGTCTTGGTGGCGTACGCGTTCCAGGCGCTGCTGATGTACGGGTCCAGGTACGTCGGGCTCATCAGCCCCGCGTCGGCCGCCTTGCCCGGGGCCAGCACCCGCAGCACCGTGCCGTCGGCCCGGGTGACCACGCTCTTCGCGAAGTCCGGCGACGCCTTGACCGCGTCGATGACCCGCTGCCGTCCGCCCGCCTTGACCTCACCGGTCCGGCTGGTGGCGCCGTTGCCGCCAGTGACGCTCACGACGTGCGGCACCGCGAACATGTCCACCTGGGAGCTGTTGAGCCACAGCCCCGAGTCGTTGAGCGTGAACTCGCTCCAGTCGAACAGGATGTCGTGGTTGGGGTCGCCGCCCGCCCACGGCGCCGGCTGCACCAGGCCGTCGGTGCTCAGCCGGAAGTCGAGCTTCTTGCCGAACGACATGTAGAGCCGGCCGGACAGGTTCTTCGGCAGCCTCAGGGTGGTGCTGCCGCCGTTGGCCGGTCCGGGGATCGACACGTCCGGGGCCGGTACGGGCACCGCCGCGCCGCCGGTCCACGCGGTGAACGCGCCGCCCGCGTCGACGTAGCCGAGCTTGCCCGTCGTCAGGTTCACGCCCAGCACGTACAGGAAGACGTTGTCGTTACGGCCGGTGTTGTTGGTGACCGTCACCGGCAGCACGTTGCTCGCGGGCGGCACCTCGACGGGGGCCGCCGGGCGGGTCGTCGTGGGGGCCGGAGCGGGCGGGTTCGTCGTCGGCTTGCTCGTGGGCACGGCCGTGGGCACCTTTGTGGGCACGGCCGTCGGCACCTTGGTCGTGGCCGTCACGGCCGGCGCGACCGTCGCCTCTCCCCCGCTGCAGGGGACGCCGTTGAGCTTGCAGTTGCCCGGCTTGCCCCCTCCGCCGACGAAACCGAACGTGACGGTCCCGCCGACCGGAACGCTGCCGTTCCAGGGCCGGTTCGAGAACGTACGGTGACTGCCCGCGGCGACCATGTCCGCGTCCCAGAAGCTGCCGACCGTGCCACCCGCGGGCAGGTCGAACTCCACCTTCCAGGAGCTCATCGCATTAGCGCCGGTGTTCTTGATCGTCACCTCGCTCTGCCGGCCCGAGCCCCAGTCGGAGACCGTCCGCACCGTGGCGGTGGGCGCGGCCGCCGACGCCGGCAGGGCGATCCAGGTGGTGGCCCCCACGACCACCGCGGCCACGGCGGACAGGACGAACGTTCTCTTGCGACGCATCAGGTGAAGCCTCCGTAGTGAGCGAGCCAGCCCATCCTCGGCAGGCCCACCGGCGATCCGCCCACCCCGGGTTGATCTTTAAGGTCGCTTTAAGCTCGTTTTGCCCCCGAGCCCTCGCCCGTCTGCCCCGGCTGCCCCAACCGTGCGGCCGCGCGCTCCGAGGTTCACCGTGCGTCACCACCGCCCGGCCGCGGGTCCTCGTCCTCGTCCTCGTCCTCGGGCACGTGGACCGCGCCGACCAGAGCGTCGGCCAGCAGGTCGGCGGACTGCTCGTCGAGCCCGAGCGCGGCGCCGTGCTCGCGGGCCGCCTCGCGCAGCCGCTCGGCCTGCGCCTCCGTGACGACGATCCGCCCGTCGACCGCGGGCAGCGTCGCCTCGACCAGCTCCCGCGCGTTCTCCCCGGCCCTGCGGCGCTTCTTCATCCGGGCGCGGACCACTTCGGCGCCGATGCCCAGTGCGCCGCCGACCGCCGCGGAGATCACCTCGAGGATGACCGAGCTGAGCATCGCGTCGTCGAACCCCAGCCCGACCCCGCCCGGCACCCACCCGTGCGGCCCGGTCAGCCACGCCTGCGCCACCTGGTCGAAGACGCCGGACTCGTCGGGGGCGAGCCGCGCACTGACATCCCGGGCCAGCGCGACGACGAACTCCGCCGCGCTGACAGCAGTCTCCCGCACCGAACGCCTCCCGAGGGCCGACCACGCTTCGACGTCAGCCTATCTTCGCGCGACAACGACACGGTGCTGATCGGACGTGACGAAGCCGGGGCGACCCGGGTCAGGTCAGCGTGGCCAGCTCGGCCTCGAGCAGCGCGGTCACATGCTGCTGGCGGCCGTCGGTCAGCGCGATGCCGCGGCTGGGACCCTCCGCGAGCATCAGCACGTAGAGGTGCACCCGGTACAGCGCCAGCCGGGTCAGGGCGGACCCGTCGAACGGGCCGGCGCGGTAGCCGGCCAGGAACGGGTGGCCGGGCTCGTCCTCGATGCGGCGGAACAGCGCCGGCGACACCAGGTCGAGCAGCGGATCGCCGTACAGGTAGCGCTCGCCGTCGACCACCCCGCCGAGCGACCCGTCGGCGGCGACGAGCACGTTGCCGTCCCACAGGTCGAAGTGCAGCAGCGCGGGCCGGGTGACCGAGGCCAGGACGGCGTGATGCCGCGCGACCAGCCCGTCGAGCGGCGGCAGAGGCACCTGCCACACGGCCGCGTCGGCCCGCAGCGCCTCGATCATCGCGTGGAAGGCCGACGGCCAGTCGGGCCCGGACGGGCGGTCGCCGGTGTAGCCGAAGCGCGGACCGGTCAGGGTGTGGATGCGCGCGACCGCGGCGCCCAGCTGCCGCCGGGCCGCGGGTGCGTCGCCGGCCGTCAGCGGGCGCCCGGGCAGGAACGACGTGATGATCCAGTTGTCGCCGAGCGCCAGCACCTCGGGCACGGGCGCCTTTTCCCGTACGAGCGTGAAGTACTCGGCCTCGGCGGCGATCAGCCCCGCCTCGTACGTGAGCAGCCGTGCCCACCGCGGCGGCCCCACCTTGACCACCACGTCGCGACCGTCGGCCAGGGTGACCCGCCACACGGACGCGAACCCGCCCCCGCCCAGCTCCTCGCCCCCGGACACGGCGACGCCGAGACCGTCCAGGACGATGCCGGCGACGTCGCCGGCATCGAGCACCGGCTGAGTGGGACTGCGCATCCCGGCAGACTAGTGCGCGACCACCATCACCGGCTCGCTCGTTTCGACCGGCAACGTGCGGGGCCGGACGACCGTCCACAGCACCAGGACCGCGGCGAGCATGCCCCCGGCGACCACGATCGCCATGCTGGTGGAGCCGTTGCCGAGCACGCCGACCACCGGGGCCGCCAGCGCGCCGACGCCGAACTGCACCGCGCCGAGCAGCGCCGCGGCGGTTCCGGCCGCCTCGCCGTGGCGGGAGAGCGCCAGCGCGGGAGCGTTGGGCATCGCCAGGCCGACGGCGGCGAGCACCAGCCAGAGCGGGATCAGCACGCCGGGCAGGCCGCCGAACCCGGTCAGCGCGAACACCAGCAGCACCACGCCGAAAACGGAGCCGGCGGCCAGCGCGGTGGCCAGGATCTGCACCGGCTGCCAGCGGCGCAGCAGCCGCACGTTGAACTGGGTGGCGCCGATCAGCCCGATCGCGCCCGCGGCGAAGACGTACGCGAACTGCTGCTCGTCCATCCCGTACTCCTCCTGGAACACGAAGGAGGAACCCGAGACGTACGCGAACAGCGCGGAGAACGCGAGCCCGGCCACCAGGATCAGGCCCACGTATGTGCGGTCGGTGAACAGCCGCCCGTAGTCGCGCAGCGTGCCGCCCACCCCGCCGTTGCGGCGGCGTCCGGCCTCCAGCGTCTCGGGCAGGACCAGCGCGGTCGCCGTGAGGATCGCGATCGAGGCCAGCGTCAGCACCACGAACACGCCGCGCCACGAGGTCCAGTTGAGCACCGTGCCGCCGATGGTCGGGGCGAGGATCGGCGCCACGCCGATGACCAGCATCAGCCGGGAGAACAGCTTCGCGGCGGCGAGCCCGCTGAACAGGTCGCGCACGATCGCCATGGCGACCACCGAGGCGGCCGCGGCCCCCAGGCCCTGCAGCACCCGCAGGGTGCCGAGCACGGCCAGGTTGGGCGCGACGACGCACAGCACGGACGCCAGCACGTGGACGCCGACGCCCGCGAGCAGCGGCACGCGCCGCCCGATCGCGTCGGAGAGCGGCCCCACCAGTAGCTGCCCCAGCGCCAGCCCGAGCAGCGTGCCGGTCAGCGTGAGCTGCACGGCGGCCTCGGTGGTGTGCAGGTCGGTGGTGATCGTCGGCAGCGACGGGAGGTACATGTCGATCGTGAGGGGACCCAGCGCGGCGAGGAACCCGAGCACGAGGACTATCCGGAGTCGTCGGCCCGCGGGCAGGAGTTCACCGGGTGAGAGTTCTACTTCGCGCATATTCAGCGACAAGTCCCCGCGGGGCCGGAATCTTCCGCCGGGTAATGGTGATCACAAACCGGCCGTATCGCGGAAATCGGCTTGACGACCTGCGCAAACGATCAGTGACCCGACGCACGTGTGGTCTGGGCCCCGATCGGTTGTGACGATCGGCCGGGCGGAGAAGGCTTGAGCGCAGTACGTGTCCGAAAGCTATCGAAAGGTGCTCCATGCCCCTGCGTTCCTCAGCACGGGCCTGGGTGGTCTGGTCCGTCGCTCTGGCCGCGTACATCGTCGCAGTGCTGCACCGTACGTCGCTCGGCGTCGCCGGGCTCGACGCCCAGCACCGGTTCGGCATCGGCGCCGGAGCGCTCGCCTCGTTCGCCGTGCTGCAGCTTCTGGTCTACGCCGGCCTGCAGGTGCCGGTCGGGCTGCTGCTCGACCGGTTCGGCTCGCTGCGGCTGATCGTCACCGGCGGCGTCCTCATGGCGGCCGGCCAGGCTCTGATGGCGACCTCCGACCACGTCGGCGGCGCGGTCCTCGCCCGCGTGCTGGTCGGCGCCGGCGACGCGATGACGTTCATCAGCGTGCTACGGCTGGTGCCCCAGTGGTTCCCCGCCCGGCGCGTGCCGATCCTCACCCAGATCACCGGGCTCGCCGGGCAGGCGGGGCAGGTGCTCTCCGCCGTGCCGCTGGCGGCCCTGCTCGCCGGCCGCGGCTGGACCACCTCGTTCCTGGCCGCGGCGGCCGCCGGGGTGTTCGTGTCGCTCGCGGCGCTCGCCGCGCTGCACGACAGCCCGCAGCAGCGGGTCAGCAACGGCCCGCCGGTCACGCTGCGGCAGGTCGGCGAGGACCTGAGCAACGCGTGGCGGCACCCGGGCACCCGGCTCGGCCTGTGGACGCACTTCACCACCCAGTTCACCGGCACGGTGTTCGCACTGATGTGGGGCTTCCCGTTCCTCATCGCCGGGCAGGGCCTGCCGCAGGAGACGGCCAGCTCGCTGCTCACGCTGTTCGTGCTGGTCGGCATGGCGGCCGGGCCGATGATCGGGATGCTGGTGCAGCGGCACCCGCTGCGCCGCTCGTGGCTGGTGCTGGGCGTGGTGGCCGCGAACGCGGGCGGCTGGGGGCTGGTGCTCGCCTGGCCGGGGCACGCACCGCTGCCGGTGCTGGTGGTGCTGATCGTCGCGCTGGGCCTCGGCGGCCCGGGCTCGATGATCGGCTTCGACTACGCCCGCACGTTCAACCCGCCGAACCGGCTGGGCACCGCCACCGGCGTCGTGAACGTCGGCGGCTTCGTCGCGTCGCTGTTGTCGATCGAGTTGATCGGTTTGATCCTCGACGCACGTACCGGTGGGCGGGCGACGTACGACATCACCGACTTCAAGGTCGCCATGTCCGTGCAATACCTTTTCATGCTCGTCGGCGTGGCCGGGATCCTGCGAACCCGCAGGCTGGCCCGGCGGCGCATGGCGGAGGAGGGCATCGTGGTGCGTCCCCTGCGAGAGGTGTGGGCGCAGCGGAAGGGTTTAGCGATCGACCGTACGGAGAAGGCCAAGACCTGACGAGACAGGAACAACCGTGCACGACACAGGATCAACAGGGCAGAGGAGGACATGACCGAGCAAGCACCGGCCAAGATGTTGTCCGGTATCGACATCCCCAAGACCATCGCAGGAACCCTGGCGGCGGTCTCCGCCGCGGTGGTGGGTTCCTTCCTAGGCGTCGCCGGCACGCTTGTCGGCGCGGCTGTGGCCAGCATCGTCGGCTCAGTCGGCACCGAGCTCTACCAGCGCTGGATCAACCGGGGCAGCGAAAAGATCAAGAGCACGTTCGTGACCGCGCCCGCCGCGGTGGGCACGCCCCCGGTGGTGGCGGCCGAGCACGAGGTTCCCTCCGAGGAGCCACCCGTGGCCTCCCCCCGGCGTGAGGTGCGGTGGGGCCGGATCGCCGCGGTCGCCGGCGCGCTGTTCGTGCTGGCGATGGGCACGCTGACGGCCTTCGAGCTGGTCAGCGGCCGCAGCATGGCCGACGCGGTGGGTCACCGGACGAGCTCGAGCACCACGCTCGGCTCGGCGATCCGCGGCGACAACGGCACGGACGAGAAGGCCACCCCGTCGGAGTCGGCGTCCACCGAACCGTCGGCGGAGCCCAGCGACGACCCGACCGGCACGCCGAGCCCGAGTGCCGAGCCCAGTGAGACGGCCACCGAGGAGTCCCCCGAGCCGCAGCAGACCGGCGGCACGGATTCCGGCACGACGCCCACCCAGGCGCCCACCGGGGACCCGGCCCAGCAGGACGGCACCGACGGCACCGACCAGCAGGACGGCGACACCCAGCAGGACGGCACGCAGCAGGACGGCACGCAGCAGGACGGTGTCGAGCAGCAGCAGATCACGCCCGGGGGAGAGTAGGCGGATGGACTCCAAGGACGTACTGATCGAGGCCTTCGGCCGCCTCCCCGAGCTGGTGCACACGGCCGTGCACGACCTCACCCCCGAACAGCTGCGTTGGCAGCCGGCCGAGGGGGCCAACCCGATCGGCTGGCTGGTCTGGCACCTCACCCGGGTGCAGGACGACCACGTCGCCGAGGTGATGGGCGCCGAGCAGGTCTACGCGAGCGGTGGCTGGGCGCCGCGGTTCGGGCTCAAGGACCCGGACGAGACGGGGTACGGCCACACCGCGGCGCAGGTCGCGGCGGTCGCTCCGGAGAGCGCGCAGGTGCTGCTCGACTACTACCAGGCGGTCCACGACCGTACGGTCGCCTGGCTCGCCGGCCTCAGCGACGCCGACCTCGATCGCGTGGTCGACGACAACTGGGATCCGCCGGTGACGCTGGGGGTGCGGCTGGTCAGCGTGTACGACGATGACGCGCAGCACGCCGGACAGGCTGCGTACGTCCGCGGTTTGCTGTGAGGCTGTGAGAAAGGGCGGGGGCTAGAGGCCCCCGCCCTTTTCCTATGCGCTGGCCGGCTCGGTGAGCGGCAGCCGCACCAGGAACCTCGTGTCGCCCGGCTTCGAGTCGAGCTTGATGTCCCCGCCGTGCCCGTTGACCACGATCCGGTACGAGATGTCCAGGCCCAGCCCGGTGCCCTCGCCGACCGGCTTGGTGGTGAAGAACGGCTCGAACACGCGCTTCTTCAGCTCGTCCGGCACGCCGGGCCCGGTGTCGCCCACCGACACGACCACGTGGTCGTCCTCCCGGTACGTGCGGATCGTCAGCGTGCCGGCGCCGTTCATGGCCTGCACCGCGTTGTCGATCAGGTTGGTCCACACCTGGTTGAGCTCGGCGGGGTGGGCCGGCACCTGCGGGAGCGTACGGTCGTAGTCCTTCACGACCTTGACCCCGTCACCGATCTTGTGGTTGAGCATGACCAGCGTGCTGTCGAGCCCGGTGTGCACGTCGATCCACTGGTGCGCGGCCCGGTCCATCTGCGAGTACTGCTTGGCGGCCGACACCAGCGACGACACCCGGCCGGTGGAGTCCTCGACGTCGCTCATCAGCTGCTCGGTCTCGAGCGCGTACCCGATCCAGTGGATGGCCTGGTCGAGCAGCTCGCGCGAGCCGACCCGCTCCTCGATCAGCGTGAGGCACTCGATGTCGAGCCCGCCCTGGGCGAAGACGGGCGCCAGGTCCCAGCCGCCGGTGACGCCGCGCTCGTCCATCCAGTCGCCGAGCTCGTCCTCGCGGTCGGCGGTCTCCATCGCGGTCAGCGGCTTGGCCTTGGCGGCCCGCTCGATCACGTCCTCCTGGAGCTCGACCAGCGCGACCAGCCGCTCCGGGTCGACCTTGCCGGCGGCGAGCATGGCCAGCTTGTGCCGCATGCCCGCGACCCGCTGGCGCAGCGCCGCGGTGGCCCGCGAGGCGGCCGCGGCCGGGTTGTTGAGCTCGTGCATGAGCCCGGCCGAGAGCGCGCCGAGCGCGGTGAGCCGCTGGCGCTCGCTGACCGCGGCCTGGCTGTTGCGCATGCCCAGCGTCAGGCCCTCGAGCAGGTGGATCGCCATCGGGAACCAGTCGCGCATCATCGAGCCGAAGTCGGTCGCCGAGAGCACGAAGAAGTCGGAGTCGTCGAGCGCCCGCATGCTCGCCATGTAGCTGCGCGGGACGCCGTCGTCGCGCAGGTAGGCGTTGGTCGCGCCCATGTAGACACCGCGCTGCTCGGTGCGGCTCACCCGGACGTCGTCCTGCCCGACCCGGCGGGAGAGCTCGATGGTGCCGCTGAGCAGGATGAGGAACAGCTCGGCGGGGTCACCCTCGCGGATGATCGTGCCGCCGGCCGGCATGTGCATGGTGCAGCCGTGCTCCGAGATCCAGGCGAGCTGGTCGTCGGTCAGTTTCTCGAACAGGAACAGGGTACGGAGCTCGTCCGGGCTGAGCTGCCCGGGTTCACAGGGAACGAGCTTGACCTCGTCGCTCATGGCTTACTGCGCCTCCAGGTAACGATGGACCAGCGTGACGGCCATCGCGCCCTCGCCGACCGCCGAGGCCACCCGCTTGACGGAGTTGGCCCGGACGTCGCCGGCGGCGAAGATGCCGGGAACACTGCACTCCAGGTAGAACGGATCCCGGTCCCGATCCCATCCCTTCGGGCGGGTGCCGTTCGCGATCAGGTCGGGGCCCGTGTAGACGAAACCCTTCTCGTCGCGCGCGACGGTGCTGCCCAGCCAGTCGGTGCGCGGCTCGGCGCCGATGAACACGAAGAGGTAGCCGCACTCGACGGTGGTGCTCATCCCCTCCTTGCTGTCGCAGATCGTGATCGCCTGCAGGTGCCCGTCGCCCTGCGCGCCGATGACCTCGCAGCGGGTCCGTACCTTGATGTTGTCGATCTTGGCGAGCTGCTGGATCAGGTAGTACGACATCGACGCCTCGAGCGAGTCGCCGCGCACCAGCAGCGTGACCGTCCGGGCGTACTTGGAGAAGAACAGCGCCGCCTGCCCGGCCGAGTTCGCGCCGCCGACGATGTAGACGTCGGTGCCCGCGCAGGACGGCCCCTCGGTGGACGCCGAGCCGTAGTAGACGCCCGAACCGGTGAGCTCGGCGACGCCGTCGGCGACCAGCGGGCGGTACGCGACGCCGGTGGCCAGCACGATCGAGTGCGCGGAGACCTCGCCGCCGTCCGCGAACGTCAGCGTGCGCGCCGAGCCGTCCTGGCGCAGCCCGGTGACGTCGCGGGTGGTGAGCACCTCGGCCGAGAACTTGCCCGCCTGCCGCCGCGCGCGGTCGGTGAGCTGAGCGCCCGAGATGCCGTCGGGGAAGCCCAGGTAGTTCTCGATCCGCGAGCTCTGCCCCGCCTGGCCGCCGACCGCGCGACGCTCGACCAGCAGCGTCCGGAGGCCCTCGGAGGCGCCGTAGACCGCGGCGCCGAGCCCGGCCGGCCCGCCGCCCACGATGATCAGGTCGTAGAAGTCGCGGCCCGGCGCGGTGGACAGCCCCGCGGCCTCGGCCAGCTCGGTCGTGGTCGGCTGGGCGAGCGTACGCCCGTCGGCGGTCACCACCAGCGGCACCGCCTCGGGACCCACGCTCGCGGCCTCGAGCAGCCGGCGCCCCTCGGGCTCGTCGGCGCCCAGCCACTTGTAGGGCACCAGGTTGCGGGCGAGGAAGTCGCGGATCTCGTACGACGGCTCGCTCCACCGGTGCCCGACGACGCGGATGTCCTCCATCTCGCGATCGCCGGTGGCCTGCCAGGCGTCGATCAGCGCGTCGATGACCGGGTAGAGCTTCTCCTCCGGCGGGTCCCACGGCTTGAGCAGGTAGTGGTCGACGTCGACCACGTTGATCGCCTGGATCGCGGCGTCGGTGTCGGCGTACGCGGTCAGCAGCGCGCGCCGGGCGTTGGGGAACAGGTCCATCGCCTGCTCGAGGAACTCGATGCCGTTGACCTGCGGCATCCGGTAGTCGGCGAGCATCACGGCGACCCGGCCGCCGCGCAGCTTGAGCTCCTTGAGCGCGTCGAGGGCCTCGGCGGCCGAGGAGGCGCGCAGGATGCGGTACTGGTCGCCGTAGCGGCGGCGCAGGTCGCGGGCGATGGCCCGGGAGACCGCGGGGTCGTCGTCGACGGTCAGGATCGCGGGGTGGCCCATGGGCAGTTACCTCAGCTATCCGCAGTGGTGGTGGCCAGGAGGTCGGCGAACTCGGGGTGCCGGTCGAGGTATCCGAGGACGAAGGGGCAGGAGGGGACGACCGGCGTGGCCCGGGCGCGCGCGTCCTCGAGCGCGGCCGACGCGAGCCGGCCGGCCAGGCCGCGGCCGGAGAACGACTGCTCCACCTCGGTGTGCAGCAGCTCGATCCGGTCGCCGTGCCGGCGGTAGTGCAGCACCCCGGCGACCTCGCCGCCGAGCAGCAGCTCGTAGCGCCGCCGCTCGAAGTTGTCGACCACCGAGGCGTCGGACGCGTCGGCCACGCTCACCTGGGCGCTGCCCTCGACGCGCAGCTTGCGGCGGGCCCGCTCGTAGAAGCTGGTGCTGCCGAGGCGGATCACCTGGGCGGCGGACGGGATGGGCTCGATCGACAGCTTGTCGCCGGGACCGGCGTACCCCTCGATGATCCCGTCGACCTCGATCGCGAGCCGGCCGCTGGTGGGCAGCACGTCGATGTCGAGCTGCTCCTGCAGGGCCAGCATCAGCGGGCGGTTGAACGAGGAGTGCGCGGCCGAGGCGGTGACGATGAGGCCCTCGACGTTGGGCGAGACGATCGGGCCGCCGGCCGAGAAGCTGTACGCCGTCGAGCCGGTCGGCGTGGCGACGATCACCGCGTCGGCGGCGTAGTTGACGAAGTTCTTGCCCTCGACGCAGATGCCGATCGCGGCGAGGCCGTCGCCGGGCACTCGCACCATCGCGATGTCGTTGAACGCCGAGACCTGCTTGCCGTCGGGCAGCGTGGTCCGCACCGCCGTACGGGACTCGATGGTGAACTTGTGCTCGTCGATCGCCGAGAGCGCGTCGGGCAGGTCGGGCAGGTCGACCTCGGCGAGGAAGCCGAGCCGGCCCACGTTCACCCCCAGCACCGGGGTCTTGCGGCCCTCGACCAGCCGCATGGTGCGCAGCATCGTGCCGTCGCCGCCGAGGCTGACCAGCAGGCCGGCCCGCTCGACCATCTCCTCCGCGGTGACCGACACGGCCTCGCAGTCGATGCGGTCGATCTCGTCGTGCAGGCCGAGCACGGTGACGTTGCGCCGCTCCGCCCAGTTCACGATCGCGTCGATGGCGGAGCCGCAGTCGCGCCGCGGGTGCAGCACCAGGCCGACGACCTTGACCATGCCCATGCCGGGTCACCGCCCTTCTGTTTCCGGAGCACAGCTCGGTTTCGCCACACAGCCTTGCACGTCCGCGCCCCGATCGGCGAGCACGGGCGATCGAGCACACGGTGTTCGTTCGGGCAGGTTTCCTTCATGTTTCTTGACAGCGTTGTCAGAGATAGACAGCCTCCGATTCATCCCCGCGTTTCCCCGGCGCACCGAAAGGACCCCCGACATGCGCCCACGTTGGCTGGCGATCGCCGCTGCGGCGATCACGCTCGGCACCCTGAGCCCCGCCCCCGCGGCTCAGGCCGCCCCGCCCTCCTTCGACATGGACCCCGGCATGCTCAGCGCCCTGCGGCGCGACCTGCGGCTCGACGACAACCAGATCGCCGCCCGGCTGCGCACCGAGGCCGCCGCCCCCGCGGTCGAGAAGCGGCTGCGGGCCGAGCTCGGCGCCGCGTTCGCCGGGGCGTGGATCCCCTCCGGCGGCTCCCGGCTGACGGTCGCGGTCACCTCCCCCGCCGCGGCCGGCACCGTACGGGCCGAGGGCGCCGAGCCCTCCGTGGTGGCCCGCAGCGCCTCGGACCTCACGAAGTCGCGGGCGGCGCTCGACAAGCACGCCGCCAAGGCCCGCGCCTCGGCCGTCCGCGGCTGGTACGTCGACACCCCGAACAACCGGGTCGTCGTGATGGCGGCGCCCGGCTCCACGGCCGCCGCCCGCGACTTTGCCGCCGACGCCGGCGCGGGCGCCGTGACCGTCGTCACCTCCGAGCAACCGCGCCCGATGTACGACATCCGCGGCGGCGACCAGTACGTCATCAACGGCAACACGCTGTGCTCGGTCGGCTTCGCGGTCGCCGGCGGCTTCGTCAGCGCCGGCCACTGCGGCGGCACGGGCAGCCCGACGCTCGGCTACAACAACGTCGCCCAGGGCACGTTCGCCGGGAGCTCGTTCCCCGGCAACGACTACGCCTGGGTCCGCACGAACGCCGACTGGACCCCGCAGCCGTGGGTCAACAACTACGCCGGCGGCAACGTCACCGTCGCGGGCTCGCAGGACGCCGCGATCGGCAGCTCGATCTGCCGCTCCGGGCGCACCACCGGCTGGCGCTGCGGCACCCTGCTCGGCCGCGACGAGACGATCGTGTACGCGCAGGGCTCCGTCTCGGGCCTATCGCGCAGTAACGCGTGCGCCGAGCCGGGCGACTCCGGCGGCTCCTGGATCTCGGGCAACCAGGCCCAGGGCGTCACCTCCGGCGGCACCGGCAACTGCTCCAGCGGCGGCACGATGTGGTTCCAGCCGGTCAACGAGATCCTGTCCGTGTACGGCCTGTCGCTGACCACCACCGGCGGCTCGTCCGGCTCCGCGCTGATCAGCAACCTGAACGGCAAGTGCCTCGACGTGCCCAACGGCAACTTCTCCGACGGCGTACGGGTGCAGATGTGGACCTGCAACGGCACCGCCGCACAGCGGTGGACCTTCGTCAACGGCACCCTGCAGACCTCCAACAACAAGTGCCTCGACGTCGCGTGGGGCTCCACCGCCAACGGCGCCGTCATCCAGATCGTCAACTGCAGCGGCAACCCCGCCCAGCAGTTCGTCCTCTCGGCGGCCGGCGACCTGGTCAACCCCCAGGCCAACAAGTGCGTCGACATCGACGCCTGGAACCCCAACGACGGCGCGGTCCTCATCCTCTGGGACTGCACCGGCGGCGCCAACCAGAAGTGGCGCCGCGGCTGATCACGCCGGCCCCCCACCTGGGACAGCGGCTGTGGTGGCCGTTGTCCCAGGCTCGGCGGATCGACCCGACATTCACAGTCACCCGAGAACCTCGTCGTGCCCGGCTCCGCCGTCGGCCGACCGGCGACAATCGCGGCTGGACAAGTGGTGGGACAACGTGGCGCTGTTCGCGCCATCGCTGATGTTCTTCATCGCCGCGACCCTCAGCGTCGCCGTCCGAGGTCCGGTGCCCGTCCAGATCTCGCTGGCACTGGCGACGGCCTTCTGGCCCGCGCTGTTCGTCATGGCGGGAGTGGTGGCGGACGTCATCCACTTCGCGAGCTGGTTCATCCGCCGACCGTCCGGTGACGGCAACTGGTCGACGTCGACCGCGCCTTCGATGCCAACTGGTCGATCATCCTGCATCACCTCGACGACACCGCCGACGTGGTGAGCGTCATCGCGAGGCTCACGGTGGACGCGGACCCGGTTCTCATTCCCACCGAGGCAGTCACCCCCGAGCACACGTTGTCGCGGTGGCGGGCGGCGCCGCAGACGAGATCGCTCGACGAGTCAGATTCGATGGTGGTGATCGTCCGCGATGCGAGCCGACGGATTCAGGGACGGCGAGGAACGACGTCGCGGACGCGGTCGTCGCGATCATGATTACCTTTAGCGTCACCATGCTGATCGCAGTCGGCGCTTGGGGAGTGACCACCGCGGAGAAGAAAGCGTGCGGAGACTCCTGCTCGGATCGGCCGGCAACCTACGGCGACGCCGTCTATTGGCTTCTCAACCGCCTGTCCGGCGGGAATCCCAAACGACTTGGGCGCCGAGACGTTCCTCGGCCACCTCGTGGATCACTCGGCGATCGCATTCGTCGCCGGGGCCGCCTCCACCCTGATGCTTGCTCTTCAGCTCCGCCGCTCCCGCTCGAGGTGACGTTCCGCGCCGTCGCCAACCTCTGCCGAAGCCCTGACCAAACCCGTAACCCATGAGTTACGCTTCTGTGGTGGACGACGTCGCGGCGGCGATCGCTGATCCGGTGCGCCGGCAGATCCTGGAGCTCCTGCGGGAGCGGCCGCTGGCGGCCCGGCGGATCGCCGAGCGATTCCCGATCAGCCGGCCGGCCATCAGCCGGCACCTGCGTGTCCTGCGCGAGTGCGGGCTGGTCCGGGACACGCTCGTCGGCCGCGAGCGCCTCTACCGGCTCGACCCGGCGCCGCTGGGCGAGCTCCGCGACTGGCTCGCCGAGCTCGCCTCCGCGCCGATCGCGGGCGACGCCGACGTGTGGAGCCGGCGCCTGGACGCGCTCGAGACCGAGGTCCACCGCACCCGACGCGACCGCCGGCAAGGACGTACGGCGGGCGACCGACAGGAGAAGACGGCATGACCAACCCACCCACCGGCCGCCTCGACGGCGACGACCTCGTGATCACCCGCAGCTTCCGCGCCGGCATCGACGACGTGTGGGCGAGCGTCACCGAGCCCGGCCGCACCGCCCGCTGGTTCGGCCGGTGGACCGGCGAGGCCGGGCCCGGCCGGACGATCAAGGTGCAGATGGCGTACGAGGAGGGCGCGCCCTGGATGGAGGCGCGCATCGACGCCTGCGAGCCGCCCCACCGCCTGGCCGTGTCCACCGTCGACGAAGCCGGCGCCTGGCACCTCGAGCTGCAGCTGACCGCCGCCGGCGACCGCACCGAACTCCGCCTGGTGCACCACCTGACCACGACCGAGGGCATCGGCGAGGTGGGCCCCGGCTGGGAGTACTACTTGGACAACCTGGTGGCCGCCCGCGACGGCACGTCGCTGCCCAGCTTCTCCGACTACTACCCGTCGATGAAGGAGTACTTCGAAGGCCTGCTCCCCGGATAGGGCGCCTACCGGCAGGTCTATCCGTGTCGGCCATCCGCTAGCGTTCTCCACTCTGGTCACACGGGCGGAGGACCCCCCTTGCGCGCAGTCCGACACTTCCACTGGTCCGGGGCTCTCCTGCTCATCGTCGTGCCGGTGGTCATCAACCTCCTGACGGCTCTGGTCAACATCGACTGGTACCGGAAGTGGTGGTGGGTGCTGGTCGCGATCCTCGTGGCCGCCGCGTTGCCGTCCCTCTACCTCAGGCGCGGTCAGCGGACCATCGCCGTACGCCGGGTCGCCGCAGTCTCCGACCGGGCGGGCACCCTGTATCTGTTCGTGGTCACGACGGCCGGTGAGGTTCTGCGCCGCCAACTGCGCGAGGAGGGCGCGTGGTCCGACTGGGAGGACCACGGGTTCACGTTCGGCCGGGCCGCGGACGTCGCCGCGGCAGTGCCGGGTCACGGCCGGCTCGAGACCTTCGTCGCGGACAGCAAGGGCACGCTGTGGACCCGGCGGCGCGACCGGGACGGCTGGACGGCCTGGGCGCCGGTGGAGATCTCGCAGGACGTACGGGCGGTCGCCGCGCTGGACGCCATGTCGGGGTGGCCCGGGCATCGGGAGGTGTTCGTGGTCAGCGAGCAGGGCCGGCTCTTCCACCGCTGGCAGTGGGACGGGGAACCCTGGAGTCAGTGGTACCCGGCCGACCGCGCCGGCTGCCGTGATGTGGCGCTGTCGGTTCCCTCGCCCGGTGTCCTCGAGTGCTTCGTCGTGAACCGGGACGGGGAGACGTGGCACCGCTGGTTCGTCAAGGAGGCCTGGCACAGCTGGCACACGCTGGACCGCCCCGAGACGCGCTCCCCCAGCGTGGCGATATCCGCGCTGAACAGCAAGGAGGGGCATCAGGAGATCTACGTGGTCGGCTCGGCCGGCGACGTGGCGCACCGATGGCACTTCCAGCGGCGGCCCTGGGAGCAGTGGTATCCGATACCGGCCGCAGGCGAGCAACTCGAGGACATCGCGGCGTCCGCCACCAGCCGAGGTCGCTACGAGATCATCGGCGTGGGCCAGAGCGGCGCGCTGTGGCGCCGCTCGTACCGGGCAAAGGGCGACGGCTGGAGCAGCTGGCAGCCGATACCGCAGTGAGCCGCCGCGGTGGCGCCGGCCGGATGCGTGACTGTGCATCCGGCCGGCTGGCGGTCAGCGGACCGCTCGGTACGCGTCCACGATGCCGTGGCCGTAGAAGCCGTTGAACTGCGTCGTTCCCTCGCACGCCGGGGTGTCGGCGGGGCAGGGGCGTTCGGTGGCGCTGGCGAGGAGCCTGCGCTCGACGGCGTCCGGGTTCATCGTCTTGCCGCCGTGCCGGTGGTCGGACCTGCCGAACCGGCTGGCGATCAGCGCGGCCACACCGGAGGCGTGCGGGGCGGCCATCGAGGTGCCCTGCAGGTACGTGTAGTAGCCGCACACGCCGGCCTCGGTGCACGACTTGAACACCGACGCGGCGCGCGCCGGGACCACGTTGCCCTCGGCGTCCACCCAGCCGCGGGCCTGCAGGACGCTCTTCGGGTAGGTGGAGAGGATCTCGTTGGTGATGCTCTGCGACGTGCCGTCGGTGAAGGCGCCACCGGGTGCGGCCACCGAGATCTGCTCGAGGCCGTAGTTCGAGTAGTAGGAGCGGTTGCCGGACGGGCCGACCGCCGAGACGCCGATGACGTGCGGGCCCTCGACGGGCAGGTCGAAGCAGCTGGCGTTGTCGATCGGGCGCGGGTAGGCGGCGCCGTCCGGGTAGTCGGGGCTTGAGGTGTCGACCGGCGGCTTGCCCAGGTCGGTGTTCTCGTTGCCCAGCGAGCCGACGAGCGTGACGCCGTTGTCGTGCGCGTAGTTCAGGGCGCGCCGCATGCCGGCGATGATGGCCTGCTGCTCGGCCTGCTGCTCCGGCGAGTCGGCCGGGTTGGCGCGGCAGTTGTAGAGCCACGGGTCCACGTAGAACGACATGTTGACCACGTCGATGCCGGCCCTGCCCGCGTACACCAGGGCGTTGACCACCGGCTCGAGGAAGAAGTAGCCGGAGTCCTGGCCGCCCTTGAGCTCGACCAGCGTGACGTCCGGCGCGACACCGGAGACGCCGACCCCGTTTGCCGCGGCGCCGATCGTGCCGGCGACGTGGGTGCCGTGGCCGTTGTCGTCGGTGCCGATCGGGTCGACGCAGCTCGCGACCTCGCAGGGGCCGTCGATGTCGGTCATGTCGGCGGCGAAGTTTCGGCTCAGGCGCCGGCTGAAGTGCGGGGCGAGGTCGGGGTTGCTCGCGTCGAGGCCCGAGTCGAGCACGCCGACGGTGATCCCGCGGTCGCCGGACTCGATGCGGTGCGCCCGGTCGGCGCGGATCATGTCGAGGCCCCAGAGCTTGTCGTCCAGGGGGTCGGCCTTGACGCCGCCGTGCTTGCCGTTGCTGCCGGTCGGGCCCTGATGGGGCTGCTCCAGCTTGGGCGCGCCCGGCGCGTACCCCATGGCCTTCTGGGTGACGCCGATGAGCTTGGCGTCCGCCGTGGCTTTCGCCCGGAAGTCGGCGCCGGCGGACTTCACGGTGTACATCCCGGCGGCGTCGTTGCGGGCGACGACCGACCCGCCGGCGGCCTGGATGGCGGCGATCGCGGCGTCGGGGGCGACACCGTCCTCGGCGACGACGACGTATTCGATCGAGGTCGCAGCGGTCGCAGGCCCCGAGGACACGGTCAGGAACGACGCCAGGCCGGTCGCGATGGCGACGGCGGCGGCAGCAGTTCTTCTCATCGGTCCATCAGATCGAGAAGTGTCGAACCCCGCAAGGCCGCGGGCGGCTCGGGGTGCGGACGGACCGGAAGTGAGGCGCTCCCCGCGGGGAGCCCGCGGGGAGCCCGCGGGGAGCGCCTGACGACCGACCGGGACCTAGTCGATCGTCGGGGGAAGGCTTCGGGCCGCCTTCAGCGCCGCGGCGGCGCCGGAGTACGGGTTGTAGGTGTAGCCGCGGTCCAGCGACCCCGGCACCTTGTAGTACGAGGCGGCGAGCCGTGCCGGATCAGTTGCGATCTCACCTCGTGCGGGTACGTCGTTGCCGTCGTCCCAGCCCCACGGCGCGTTGGCCGAGTTCGTCCCGCAGCCGTACGTGCCGCTGCCGCACCCGCTCGTGGTGTCGCCCGCGAAGGTGCCCAGCGACGCGAACAGGCTGGTGTTGCTGCGCTGGGCCCACAGGCCGCCGTCCGCGAAGACGTCGATCAGCCGGTAGCGGACGTCGCGGTCGTTGGTGCCGGCCGGCGCCTCGGACACGCTCGCCGACGGGTAGTACACGACGCCGTCGCCGACGATGTCGTACTGCGGCCACGCCTTGAGCCCGTGCCCGCCCCGCTCCTGCGCGGTGACCGGGTGCTGGAACGAGTCGTGCGGCGACGACTTGAGCTGCAGCGTGCCGTCGATCGTCTCGCTGCCGTTGGTCCAGTCGCTGCCGCTGGGGACGTACGAGTAGAAGTCGCTGTGCGCCACGGTGACGGCGGCCTTGAGAACGCCGTACGCGGAGCCGTCCTTCTGCACGATCTCGAGCACACCCTCGCCGTCGTTCTCGTGCTCGGTCTCGAACAGCGGGTGGTCGATCCAGTCGCGCGGGTGGAAGAAGAAGTACGTGAGGTAGTAGTGCGTTCCCGTCTCGAGGACGGAGTAGTAGACCGCCGCCGAGGTGTTCGTTCCGGCGTTGTCCCAGTTGTCCCGTCCGTTCAGGTTGCCGTCGAAGTCGTACCTGGTAATGAAGTCGCTCTTGCCGGCGAGCGCGTGGGCGCCGGTGGCGTCCACGTCCTGGTAGTGGATCGGGGCCCAGCGCAGCGCCAGTTCGGCGCGGCTCGGCGCGGCCTGCGCCGGCGCCGCCATCCCGGCCGCCGCGAGCACTCCGGCCGCCCCGGCCGCGATCGTGCGAACGATACCCACCGTTCCTCCTTAGAGATCGATGTGCATGAATCTAAGGAGGGTGGATGTCCGGCAAGCGACGCTCATGTGGCCCTAAGCTGTGCGGGTGTTCAAGGTCAATCTGGGCGGCGACGCCGAGCTGCGCCCGCTCGAGCCCTGGCGGGCCGAGGAGTTCCTCGCGCACATCGACCGGGCCCGCGAGTCCGTCGACCCGTGGATCCCGTGGGCCAGCCGCAGCACCGACCTCGAGTCGGCGACCCGCACCCTGCAGCGGTACGCCGACTGGCAGGCGCGCGGCGAGGGCCTGATCCTCGGCGTCTGGCTGTCCGGCGAGCTCGTCGGCGGCGTGATGGCGTTCGGCTTCGACGCGCACTCCGGCGTCATCGAGGTCGGCTGCTGGCTCGAGCCCGCCGGCACCGGCCGCGGCCTGATCACCCGGGCCACCACCGTGCTGATCGACTGGCTGTTCACCGAGCGCGCCGTGCACCGCGTCGAGTGGCACTGCCGCCCCGACAACGTGGCCAGCGCCAACGTGGCCCGCCGGCTCGGCCTCACCCACGAGGCAACGCTGCGCGAGAACTTCCTCTGGCAGGGCAAGCGGCACGACACCGAGATCTGGGCCGTCCTGGCCCCCGCCTGGCGCACCGGCGGGTAACGGCTTCCCTCTCGTCACGGACCCTGCCGGGCCCCTGCTGTGGTCTACGTCACATCTGAAACACGGCGGTCGAGCCGACCCGTGCAGACACGGAAACCGTTGGCGACTTGAGGATGACCACCATGCGCGAAGAGTTTCAGAAGATCCAGTGGGCCGAGCCACCGATGGGCGACCTCGTCGGCGACGCCGTGGCGAAGGGCCGCCGGATGCGGACCGCGAAGCGGCTCCGGATCGGCGGGGCCGGTCTGGCCGCGCTCGTCGTGACCGGCCTGGCGGCGGTCCCCGTCGTTCGCAGCGCCGCGGCGCCGGCGCCCGCAGCGCCCGGAGCCGTCGTCGCGGCGGCCCCGGCCCCGAGCGCGAGCCGGGTCGCTCCGGCGACCGCGACCCCGCGGGTCAAGGGCACCCCGGCCGGCCTGCTGAAGCTGCTGCTGGAGAACCTGCCGGAAGGCGCGACCAGTCATTACGCCGGCGTCGTCGAGGGCGGCGACGTGTCGGTCCAGACCTTCCTGGACCGCGGCAACGGGCCGGGGATGATCCGGTTGCACGTGATGACGCGCCCGGCGTCGGCGTTCCGCGGCACCTGGACGCCGCTCGGCAACGGCGCCGAGTATCAGGTCAAGGCCACCGGCAACTGTATCCAGCAGACGATCGTGTTCGTCCACCGCGCCGACGACACGCTGCTGCAGTTCGACCTGTACGGGTGCCCCGACCTGAACGGCCGGAAGATGCGGCAGGTCCTGACCGCCCGCGAGACAGCCGAGCTGGGCGCGGACCCCCGGTGGGGTGTGAAGATCGACCCGGCCCTCAACCGGCAGGGCGCTGCCGCCTTCCCGCACCTGTCGACCGAGTTCGACAAGTGAGCAGGGCCGACGACGAATTCGTCGAATACGCCCGCGCCTCGGCCGGTCAGTTGCGGCGCACCGCCTATCTGCTGTGCCGTGACTGGGACCTGGCGGCCGATCTGACCCAGACGACGCTGGCCCGGATGTTCGTGCACTGGCAGCGGATCAGCCGGCGCGACAACCCGCACGCCTATGCCCGGCAGGTCCTCTCCCGCGCCTTCCTGGACCACCACCGGTCGAAGCGCTCCCAGGAGGTGGTGACGGCCGAGTTCAGCGACGTGCCGGCGGCGAGCGGCGACTCCGACCTGCGGCTCACGCTCCTCGACGCACTCGGCCGGATACCGCCGCGGGACCGGGCCATCGTGGTGCTGCGCTACTGGGAGGACCTCAGCGTCGAGGCGGTCGCCGAGATCCTCGACCTGCCGACCGGCACCGTGACCTCGCAGAGCGCCCGCGCGCTGGCCCGGCTGCGCCACCTGCTGGGCCAGCCGGCCGGACCCGCACCCGGGAATTCGTTGTTCGCTTGAACCGGGCCGGGGCGCACGCGGCCGAGGTCAGTGGTACGTGAGCTCGCCCGCCTCGATGGGGGCGCTCACAGTGTTCTCCGGCGGGGCGAGCGGGCACGAATAGGCGTCGTTGTAGGCGCACGACGGGTTGTAGAGGTAGTTGAAGTCGAGCCGCACCCGCGTATCGTCCAGGACTTCCAGCCCCCGCCCGTGGGTGCCCTTGACGGTGTCGGTGAGGTAGCGCCCGCCGCCGTAGGAGCCGTGGCCGCAGGTGCCGTCGCGCACCGGCAGGAACAGACCACCGCCGTACGCGGCGATCCACCACAGCGACAACTCGCCGAACGGGGTCGACAGGATGCCGACGCGGTCGTAGTGCACGACGCCGTCCACGCCGCCCGTGTCGATGTCGATCTCGCCGGGTGCGGGGCGCAGCGTGGCCTCCACGATCGCCGCGTCGCTGGGCGGGAAGTAGCGCAGACCGGTGAACGAGGCGCGATCCTCGACGGCCGACTGCGGATGCGTCGCGAACAGCTTGTCGCGTTCGGCGCGGAACTGCTCGAGGCTCGTGCCGGCCAGGTACATCCGGGCCACCGCGGCGCGGTAGTCGGCCAGTTCCAGTGCCTGCATCTAGCCCTCCAGGATCGACCAGCCGTGCGCGGGCACGGTGAGCACCTCACGGGAGAGGTCCTCGTCGTGGGTCTCGATCAACCGTAGGCCGTCGGGCGGGATCGGGAAGCCGTACGGCTGGTCGCCGATGTTGAGCAGCGTGACCAGCCGGTGCTCGCCGTCGGTCGCGACGAACGCGGCGGCCGTGTTGGTCAGGTGCTCCTCGCTCGTGTGCGCCCGCACGAGCCAGGCGTGCCGCCGCCGCATCCCGATCAGCCGCTGATGCAGGGCGAAGACCGGTTTCCCGTACGCCGAGAAGTCCGCCGGCCGCTCGGGGAACGGCGGGCGGACCTCGTCGTCCCCGCCGGGCCGGTCCTCCTTCACGCCGCGATAGCCCTGCTCGTCGCCGTAGTAGACGCTCGGCACGCCGCCGGTGGTGAACAGCACGACCAGCGCGTGGCCCAGGTGCCGTTCGTCGGTGAGCTTGCTGGCGATCCGGGTGACGTCGTGGTTGCCCACGAACGTCAGCGGCAGCCCCGCGGCGAGCACCTCGTTGTTGCGCTTGTGCGCCCACGCCAGCTCCCACAGGTTGCCGTCGTTGAGGCTGCTCCACACGGCCTTCCAGAGCTCGTACTGCGTGATCGAGTCGAGTCCGCTCTCGCGCAGCCAGGTCGCGTAGTCGCCGTGGATGACCTCGCCGGTGAACCAGGCCTCGGGGTGGGTCTCGCGCACCTGGCCGACGGCGGCTCGCCAGAACGCGGGCGGCACCCCGTACGCCACGTCGAGCCGCCAGCCGGAGACGCCGCGGTCCAGCCAGTGCCGCATCACGCGGACGACGTACGCCAGCACCTCGGGATTGTCGTGGTCGAGCTCGACCAGCGAGCCGTGCCCCTCGAACACCGTGCCCTTGAACCACGACTGCGGCGCCTGGAAGCCGCGGCCGACGTGGTTGAAGACGCCGTCGAGCAGGACGTGCAGCCCGCGCTCGCGGCAGGCGGCGACCAACGCGTCGAACTGCGCGTCGTCGCCGAGGCGCGGGTCGATGCGGAAGTGGTCGACGGTGTCGTAGCCGTGCGTCTCGGACGCGAAGACCGGCCCGAGCTGCAGCCCGTTGGCGCCCAGCTCGAGGGGGTAGTCGAGCCAGCCCGCCAGCTTGCCGAGCCCGCCGCCGAACCCCAGCGGATAGACATGCCACCAGATGACGTGGTCGACCCATTCGCGCATCCGACCACTATTCCCCTCCGGCGCGGTACGCACGCACCTCGGTTGCCTTGACCGTGGCCCACACCTCGCGGCCGGGCTCCAGACCGAGCTGCACCGCCGCCGCGGGCGTGACGTCCGCCGCGACCGCGGGCGGGCCGGCCAGCTCGATCCGCAGCGCGTCGCCGTGCCGCGAGACGCTGGTGACCGTGGCCCGCCAGGTGTTGCGCGGGCTGCCGTCGGGACGGCTCGCATAGAGCGCCACGGCCGAGGGCGGGAACGCCACGAACGCGTCGCCGTGCTCCTCGGACGCGGTGACCAGGGCGAACCCGTCGGGCAGCCGGACCGTGGTGCCCTCGGCGCGGCCCCGGTAGAGGTTGAGGCCGACCAGGCGGGCCACGTAGTCGGTGCGCGGCTGGGCGGTGATCGTGGCGGCGTCACCGGTCTGCACGACCCGGCCGTCCTCGACGATGACCAGGCGGTCGGCGAGCATGAGCGCGTCGAGCGGGTCGTGGGTGACCAGGACCGTGGCGCCCGCGAACGCGGCGAGGTGCCCGCGCAGCGCGGCCCGGGTGTCGAGGCGGGTACGGGCGTCCAGCGCGGCGAGCGGCTCGTCGAGCAGCAGCATCCGCGGCTCGCTCGCCAGCGCGCGGGCCAGCGCCACCCGCTGGGCCTGCCCGCCGGAGAGCTGCCGCGGCTTCTTGCGGACGTGCTCGGCCAGGCCCACCCGCGTGAGCCAGTCCTCGGCCGTACGCCGTGCCTCGGCCCGCGGCACCCGGCGGCAGCGGGGGCCGAACGCGACGTTGTCGAGCGCGCTGAGATGCGGGAAGAGCAGGTAGTCCTGGAACACCACGCCGATGCGGCGCTGCTCGGGCGGCAGGGTGTCCAGGCGTACGCCGTCGAGCGTGATGTGGCCGCCGTCGAGCCGCAGCAGGCCCGCGAGCGCGCGCAGCGTGGTGGTCTTGCCCGCGCCGTTCGGCCCGAGCAGCGCCACGACCTCGCCCGGGTGCGCGGTCAGCTCCACGTCGAGCGTGAACCCGTCCCGTACGACCCGCAGCTCCGCAACAAGGCTCACGCCGAGCCTCCCAAGGCATGCCCTCCTGGCCCTGCGCCTGCTCCGCGCGCTCCGGTGCAGTCGGTCATGCCGTGACCCACTTGTCGCGCAGCGCCGCCAGGATCACGACCGAGACGACGAGCAGGAGCAGGCTCAGCACGATCGCCGCGTCCACGTCCTGCTCGAGCGCCAGATAGACGGCGAGCGGCATGGTCTGCGTACGCCCCGGGAAGTTGCCCGCAAAGGTGATCGTCGCCCCGAACTCGCCCAGCGCGCGGGCCCAGCACAGCACCCCGCCGGCCGCCACCCCCGGCGCGATCAGCGGCAGCGTGACCCGCCGGAACGCCGTCCACCGCGAGGCGCCGAGCGTGGCCGCGGCCTCCTCGAAGCGGGCGTCGGCGCCGCGCAGCGCCCCCTCGACGGCGATCACCAGGAACGGCATCGCCACGAACGCCTCGGCCACCACCACCCCGGCGGTGGTGAACGGCAGGCTGACCCCGAACGTCCGGTCCAGCCACCCGCCGACCAGCCCGCGCCGGCCGAGCACGAGCAGCAGCGCCACCCCGCCCACGACCGGCGGCAGCACGAGCGGCACGGTGACCAGCGCGCGCACGAGGCGGCGGCCCGGGAACTCGGTGCGGGCCAGCACCCAGGCCAGCGGCACCCCGAGCACCAGGCACACGGCCGTGGCGAGGGTCGCGGTCAGCAGCGACAGGCGCAGCGCGGTCAGGATGCCGGGCTCGGTGAGGCGCTGCGGCAGCGTCGTCCAGGGCGCGCGGACCAGCAGCCCGGCCAGCGGCAGGATCAGGAACGCCAGGCCGAGCGCCGCCGGGACCGCCAGCGCGAGCGGGATCCTCGGGCGGTTCAGGGCTTCTGGAACCCTGCGTCGGTGAGCACCCGCAGCTCCTTCTCCGACCGGACGAACGCGACGAAGGCCGCCGCGGCCGACGGGTTGGGCGCGTTCCTCAGCGCCACGATCGGATAGTCGTTGATCGCGCGAGCCGACTCGGGGAACTCGACGCCGTCGACGTCCGCGGCCGCCGCCTTCACGTCCGTGCGGTAGACCAGCGCGGCGTCCACCTCGCCGAGCTTCACCTTGGCGAGCGCCGCCTTGACGTCCTGCTCGAGGGTCACGGGCTCGACGTCGACGCCGGCCTTCTTCGCGGCTGCGCCGCACGGCACCTGCTCGGCGCACAGTGCCACCTTGAGGCCGGGCTTGCGCAGGTCGCCCAGGGTACGGATGCCCCGGGGGTTGCCCTTGGCGGTGGCGATGACGAGCTGGTTGCGGACGAAGACGGCCGGATCGCCCGCGGCGTCGCCCGCGTCGACCACGGTCTGCATGGTGGCCGGGCTGGCGGCGGCGAACACGTCGGCGGGTGCGCCCGCGGTGATCTGCTGGGCGAGCGCGGAGCTGCCCCCGTACGAGATGGTGACCTGCAGGTCCGGATGCGCGGCCCGGAAGTCCTGCTGGATCCGGGTGAACGCCTCGGTGAGCGAGGCGGCCGCCAGCACCACGAGGTCCCCCTTCGGCGCGGTCGTCGTGCCCGCCTCGGGCTCGTCCGTGCCGCCGTCGCCGCAAGCCGCCGCGGCGAGGACCGCGACCGCCGCCAGCCCGGCCAGGACTCGTCTCATCTGTCGTCCCCTCGCTCCACGACCACGGTGGTCGACTTGATGACGGCAACCGCCGTGGAGCCCACCTCGAGCCCCAGCTCGTCGACCGCCTCGCGGCTCATCAGCGACACCACCCGGAACGGCCCGGCCTGGATGTCGACCTGCGCCATCACCGCGTCGCGGGTGATCGCCGTGACGATGCCGCGCAGCCGGTTGCGCGCCGACGAGCGCCCGGCGCCCGGGTCGGGCTGGTCGGCCAGCGAGCGCGCGAACGCGGCCAGGTCGGCGCCCGCCACGTGCCGGTGCCCGTGGTCGTCGCGGCCCGCCGGCAGCCGCCCCGCGTCGACCCAGCGGCGGACCGTGTCCACGCTGACGCCGAGCAGGTCGGCGGCCTCGCCGATGCGGTACGTCGTCACACCGCCACCCTAGGGCCGCATCTGCGAGGACGACAGGCCGAAGCAACTCGCAGATGCGGAACCGTTGCACAGCTCACACCCGCGACGGCATGCTGGGAGCGTGCCCGAACGCATCAGCCAGGTCACCGCGTTCCTCGCCGAGGTGCTCGCGCCGCGAGCCCCGCTGACCGTCATCGTCGACGGCGGCGACCACGGCGCCGCCGCGCAGTTCGCCGCCCGGCTCGCCGCCGCGTTCCCGCCCTCGGCCCGCGCCTGGAACGTCGACGCGGTACTCGGCCTCAGCGGCTCCTCGGGCGGGGTGTCCGACTCGGCGCTCAACGTGCTCGAGCCGGCCGCCGACCGCGTGATCGTCTATCTGCGCGCGAACGGCCGCGGCCCGGCCGGCGAGGGCGAGCGCCGGGCCCAGGTCGTGATCGACCACCAGAACCCGCAGTGGCCGGTGATCCGCCGCATGCACCCGCGGCTGGCCGACCCCGAGCGCTGGCATCTGCCCGAGAGCCAGGCGTTCTTCGCGCCCAAGGCGGCCGGCTGGGACGAGCGGTTCGGCGACGACCTTCCCGCGTACGCCGAGGCCGTCGCCGCCGCCCGGCTCGAGCCCGGCGACGTGGCGCTCGACGTCGGCTGCGGCACCGGCCGCGCGCTGGAGGCCCTGGCCTCCGCGGTCGGCCCCGCCGGCCACGTGATCGGCCTCGACTGCACCGCCGACATGCTGCACGAGGCCCGCGCCAAGGGCCGCGACAAGTCCGCCGGCCTGGTGCAGGCCGACGCCCGCCGCCTCCCGCTGCCCGCCGCCGCGGCCCACGCCGTCTTCGCCGCCGGCCTGCTGCACCACCTGCCCGACCACGCCGCCGGCCTGGCCGAGCTGGCCCGCGTCACCCGCCCCGGCGGCCGGCTGGTCCTGTTCCACCCCACCGGCCGCGCCGCCCTGGCCGCCCGCCACGGCCGCGAGCTCTCCCCCGACGAGCCCCTCCACGAGCCCAACCTGCGCCCCGCCCTGACCGCCGCCGGCTGGACCCTGTCCACATACGACGACGCCGAGGACCGCTTCCTGGCCGTGGCGGTGCGCAAGCCCTGACCAGCCGCCGATCCGGCTCGGCGTCACCGGACGAACTGGATCTCCGGGTATCGCGGATGCGGGGCACGCAGCAGCCGGCTGTCCCGGTTCTGCAGGTGCTGGTCGAAGAAGGCCCGCAGGTACGCGCGCTGGATGGTGACCGACCGTCGCGGTTCGATGGTGCCGAGCAGCCCGGCCAGGTCCTCCGGGGGCAGGCCGTACGGCGGGGCGGCCTGCGGGAAGAAGACCTGACCGTCGTTGAACGATCCGTGGCCCGAGCCGTTCAGCGTCAGCTGCCGCTTCCAACCCGTCTGGTTCGCCCAGAAGGTGTTCCAGGTGGGGTCTTCGGCGCCTGGGCCGTGGTCGCTGCTCAGCAGCAGGAACGGCCGGTCGGTGCCCGCGGTGGCGCTGTCGCCGACGAGGGTTCCGTCCAGGTCGGCGCCGGCCTTGACGCGGGGGTCGTCGTGCATCGTGGCCGCGGTGGTGCTGCCGCCGAGCGAGTGGCCGACCATGCCGACGCGGTTCAGGTCGAGGGCGCCGTTCAGCCCCCGCGGGAGCGGCCGGTTCGCGGCGTCGGGGTTGCGGCCGGCGTTGATGGCGGCCAGCTGGTCGAGGACGAACCGGGTGTCGGCTTCGCGGACCGCGGAAGCCTTCGCGATGAACTGATCATCGATCTCCTCCGGGAGGGCGGCGACCTCGACCCGGCCGCCGGGGAACTCGACCTCGCTCGCCTCGTGGGTGTGGTCGATGGTGACCACGACGTAGCCGTGGCTGGCCAGGTCCTCGACGAGGGCTGTGCTGGTGCCCCGGTCGCCGCCGAGGCCGGGTGAGTAGAGCACGACCGGCCTGCCTCCCGCCCGGTCGACCGGCGCGCCCTGCCGGCCGTGTGTGGTGGTTGCCCGCACGGCGGCGGCGGGCAGGTTCTGCGCCTCGGCGAGGTACGGCACCGCACCGGGCGACAGCCACGGCGCTGCCGGGTAGCCGCGGGTGTTCTTCGCCGGGTACCAGATCTGCACCATGATCTCGCGGGCCGGGTGGGTGGACACCCACGGGTCGGTGCGGGCGGTGTCGACCAGGTGCAGCGAGACGGTACCGAGCCGGGCGGAACCGGTGGGCTCCGGAAGGATGAAGCCGGCGGCGACCGGCGGGCGATGCGGACGGCTCGTCGCTGCGGCCACGGACGTCGGCGCGGCGACAAGCCCGAGACAAGTGGTCAGCGCGGCTGCCGTGAGCAGCAGGCGTGCGGCGTTCTCCGGCATGGCGGCTTCCTTTCGGGTCGGTCGAGCCGACCGGGGTGTGGTTGGCGATCAATCTGCCGGGACCGGGACGGGTTGTCCGTGGGGCCGGCAGCCGGTGGGGGGTGAGGTTTTCCGCACCTCCGGGAGGAGGCGGCCCTCATGTCCGCGCGGCGGCGGGGTGTCTACCTTGATCGACGTGATCTCGACAGGAGCCGCCGCGGCGCTGAGTGCCCTGTGGTCGGCGCGTAGCTGGCGCGCCACCGGCCACGTCCTGGTGGGGCTGCCGCTCGGCGTGGCGAGCTTCGCGCTCACCTGCGCCCTGCCGGTCGGTGTCGCCTACAGCGCGGGATGGAGCCTGATCTACGCGCCCGGCGACGACCGGATGGTGACCGCCGCGCTCGTGCTGCTCGCCGTGGTCGTGCCGGTGCCGGCGCTGATGACCGTACGGGGCCTGACCGCGCTGCAACGCCGGCGCTTCCGGGTGTTGCTGGGCGTCGAGATCCCGCCGCCGCCGCGCCACGGCGACCCGCGGCCACACCGGATGCTCCGCGAGCTGGGCACGGCCGACACGTGGCGGCAGGTCGCCTACCACGTGTCAGCGCTGGTCACCGGTGTGCTCGGGGCCGCCTCGGTGGCGGCCTTGTGGCTGGTTCTACCGCTGGTGCTCGCCGGCGTGTGGGACCGCACCGTGGCGCTGACGGTTCTCGCGCCGGCCGCGCTGCTCGCCGCCCCGTGGGTGGCGCGGGGCGCGGCCCGCGCCGACACGGCGGTGGCCCGGGCGCTGCTCGGCCCGAGCCGCAGCGAGGAGCTGTCCGTGCGGGTGGCGACGCTGGCTCGCAGCCGGGCCGACATCATCGCCGCCACCGACGCCGAACGCCGCCGCATCGAACGTGACCTGCACGACGGCGCCCAGCAGCGGCTGGTCTCGCTCGCGATGAACCTGGGCATGGCCCGCGCCACCCTCACCGACACGCCGGAACCCGCCCGGCGGGCCATCGAGGCCGCCCACGACGAAGCCACCCAGGCCCTCGCCGAGCTCCGCGAGTTCGTCCGCGGCCTGCACCCGGCCGTGCTCGACGACCGGGGCCTCGACGCGGCCCTGTCCGGCATCACCGCCCGCGCGCCGCTACCGGTAAGGCTGACCGTCGCCGTGCCGTCGCGCTGCTCACCGGTCATCGAGGCGATCGCCTACTTCGTCGTCTCCGAGGCCCTCACCAACATCGCCAAACACGCCCACGCCAGCCGCGCCGAGGTCACCGTCGAGCGCGTCGCCGACCGGCTCCGCGTCGTCGTCGCCGACGACGGCCGGGGCGGCGCGACCCTCGGCGCCACCCGCGGCCGCCCGGGGGACGGCGACGGCACCGGGCTGCGCGGGCTCGCCCAGCGCGCCGCCTCCGTCGATGGGACCTTCACCCTGCACAGCCCCGCCGGCGGGCCGACGACCATCACCGTGGAGCTGCCGTGCGTGTCGTGATCGCCGAGGACTCGGTCCTGCTCCGGGCGGGGCTGACCAAACTGCTCGCCGACGGTGGGTTCGACGTCGTCGACGCCGTGCCCGACGCCGAGCACCTGCTGCACGCGGTCGCCGAGCACCGCCCCGATCTGGCCCTCGTCGACGTGCGGATGCCGCCCACCCACACCGACGAAGGCATCCGCGCCGCCCTCGTCATCCGCCACCAGTACCCGGCTGTCGCCGTCCTGGTGCTGTCCCAGTACGTCGAGGAGCGGTACGCCACCGACCTGCTGTCCGTCCGGACCAGCGGCGTCGGATACCTGCTCAAGGACCGCGTCGCCCACGTGTCCGACTTCCTCGACGCCCTGCGGCGGGTCGCCGCCGGAGGAACCGTCCTCGACCCCGACGTCGTCGCCCAGCTGCTCGTGCGCCGCCGCACCGACCCCCTCGACCGCCTCACCCCCCGCGAGGCGCAGGTGCTGCGGCTGATGGCCGAGGGCCGCTCCAACAGTGGCATCGTCGACGCCCTGAAGGTCAGCCACAGCGCGGTCGAGAAGTACGTCAGCAGCATCCTCGCCAAACTCGACCTGCCCCACACCGACACCGACCACCGCCGGGTCCTCGCCGTCCTGAAGTTCCTGCGCGCCTGAGCGTTCAGTGCGGCTGCGCCTGGGGGCTGTAGGCCGCGAGGAACCGGTCGCGGAACTCGTTCATCGGCCAGACCGGCGCGCCCGGGTCGGGGGTGAGCCCGGCGGTCCAGTTCCACGACGCGACGCGGTCGAGCACCTTCGGATCCTTGGCGACGATGGTGACGGGCACGTCGTGGCCGGCGGTGGCGCCGACGACGACGGGGGCGGGCTGGTGGTCGCCCAGCAGGACGACCACGAGGTTGTCGTCGGCGTACTTCCCGACGTACGAGAGCAGGCTGTCGAGCGAGTAGGCGATGGACCCGGCGTACGCCTGCTTGACCTTCGCGCCGTCGGCGAGCAGCACCTGCGGGCTCTGGGTGCCGTTGGTCTGCCCGTGGTAGACCGAGCCGTCGCCGATCCGGTCCCACGGCAGCATCGTCGGCGTCGGCGTCCACGGGGTGTGGCTGGAGGTGAGCGTCACCTCGGCGAGCAGCGGGCCGTGCTTGCGGCCGAACTCGAAGTCGTGCACCTGCTTCATGACGAACTGGTCGGGCATCGGTGACCAGCTCATGGCCGGGCCGTGGTAGCCGAGCGTATGCGAGTCGTAGACCTGGTCGTAGCCGTAGAAGTCGGCCTCCGGCCACGCGTACGTCACGCCGGGCTCGAAGCCGGTGGTGCGGTAGCCGGCGCGCTTGAACGCGGAGGTCAGCGTCAGCCGGTCGGTGGCGACGAGGCTGCGGTAGCGGTTCTGGTTGTCGATCCACAGCCCGGACAGGAACGTGGAGTGCGCCAGCCAGCTGCCGCCGCCGAAGGTGGGCGAGGTCAGGAAGCCGCTGCGCGCCGCGAAGCCCTTCGCTGCGAGCTTCTGCTGCTGGGAGCGCAGCTGCTCGACGACGGGGGTGTTGAACGCGGGGTTCTCGAGGGCGTCGCGGCCGTAGCTCTCGACGAAACCGATGATCACGTCCTTGCCGCGCAGCGCGCCGAGCATCCGGTCGCCGGGCACGGTGCGGTACGCGTCGTCGCGCACCTCGCGCGCGAAGTCCTTGCGGTCCTGGATGTCCCTGGGCACCGCGAGCACCGTGTCGCGGGCCAGGTCGGCGGCGCTCTGGCTGGCGACCGGGATGCCGCCGACCAGCTGGAAGCTCATCACCGCGAGCGTGACCCAGGCGGCGGAGAGCGTGACCACGCCGCCGCGGACCAGGCGCGGGTGCGCGGGCAGCAGCCGGCTGAGCCGCCGTACGGCGTACGTCATCGTCACCACTGTCACCACCGCGAGCAGCACCGCGCCGGCGGCGGCCCCGATCGCGCCGGCCCTGCCGATCGCGCTGGTGAGGAAGTTGTAGCCGTCCTTGAGCAGCGTCCAGTCGAGCACCGGGTCGAACTGGCGGGCCAGCACGGCGAAGAAGCCGATGTCGATGATCTTCAGCACGGTGAGGACGCCCAGCACCGCGCCGAGCACGGTGGCCGTCACGCGGCGCGCCCGGTCGGGCAGCGCCAGCAGCAGCGCGACGGCGGCGAGGCCCTCGATCGGCACCCGGACCAGCGCCTTGCCCCAGAAGTTGCCCGGTGGCAGGCGGGTGATCTGGTCGGGCAGCACCAGCGCGAGGATGACGAGGAGGGCGGCGAGGACGGTGACCACCGCCGCGCCGATCCGGCGTACGTTCTTGTTGACCGACACTGGGCGTTTCCTCACCGCTGGATTACATACCTGCCACCAGGTACACGCCGGTGCGGGGTCCCGGGTTCAGCCCGCGGTGGAGACGGCACTCACGCCGTCGAGCAGCGCGCCGATGTCGGCGGGGCTCGCGGGCCGGCCGAACAGGTAGCCCTGGCCGTGGTCGATGCCGATGCGGCGCAGCGTCGTCCACTGGGCGTCGGTCTCGATGCCCTCGGCCACGGTCTGCATCTTGAGCGCCTGGCCGAGCCCCGCCACCGCGTCGACCAGCGCCACGTCGTCGGCGTCGGTGTCCACCTCGTCGACGAACGTCTTGTCGATCTTGATGACGTCGACCGGGAGCTGCTTGAGGTAGCTCAGCGAGGAGTAGCCGGTGCCGAAGTCGTCGATCGCCAGCCGTACGCCCAGCTCGCGCAGCGCCTGCAGGGTGCGCTTGGCGGTGTCGATGTCCTCCATGAGCATCGACTCGGTGATCTCGAGGGTGAGCGAGGCGGGGTCGATGCCGGCGTCGCGCAGGGCCGCGGCGACGTCGTCCACCAGGCCGGCGTACTGGAACTGGCGGGCCGACAGGTTGACGTTGACCTTGAGTTGCGCGGCGGCCGGGGAGGCGGCGCGCCATCGGGCGAGCTGCTCGCAGGCCTCGCGCAGCACCCACCGGCCCAGCGGCACGATCAGCCCGTTGGCCTCGGCGGCGGCGATGAAGTGGTACGGGCCGAGCAGCCCGTCGCGCGGGTGCTCCCAGCGCACCAGCGCCTCGACCGAGGTGACGCTCTGCGTCTGCATGTCGACGACCGGCTGGTAGAGCACCACGAACTCGTCGTGCTCCAGCGCGTGCTCCAGGTCGCTGCGCAGCTGCGCCTCCTCGAGCACCGACATCGTCATGGTGGGGTCGAAGATGGCGTAGCCGTTGCGGCCGGCCCGCTTGGCGGCGTACATGGCCAGGTCGGCGTTGCCCAGCAGGTGGTCGGCGCAGACCTTGCCGTGCTCGGTGCGCCCGCACGGCAGCGAGCTGGCGATGCCGATGCTCAGCGAGCAGGTGACGTCGCGGCTGGCCAGGCGCACCGGTTCGCGGACCGCGCGCAGCAGCCGCTCGGCCAGCGCGGCCGCGTCGCCGGGCTCGAGGTCGTGCATGAGGATGGCGAACTCGTCGCCGCCGAGCCGGGCGAGCACGTCGGAGGGGCGCACGTGCCGGCGCAGGCGGTCGGCGATCGTGGTCAGCAGCTCGTCGCCGGCGCTGTGCCCGAGGTTGTCGTTGACCAGCTTGAAGTCGTCGAGGTCGAGCAGCAGCACGGTGACCGGCCGGCCCTCGTTCGCGCAGACGTCCTCCTCGAGCCGCCGGCGGAACAGCGCGCGGTTGGGCATCCCGGTGAGCGAGTCCGTGTACGCCTGCAGGTGCAGCTTCTCCTCCAGCGCGCGGCGGGCGCCGATGTCGCGCAGGCTCACCACCGCGGACTGGATGTCCGGGTCGTCGATCCAGTTGGTGGCGAGCACGTCGACGGCGGTCCACTCGCCGTCAGCGGCGCGCAGCCGCGACTCGCCGCGCAGGCTCTGCCCGACGGGCACCGCGAACAGCCTCGCGAAGAACTGCTCCACCTGCTCCTGCCGGTCCTCGGGCAGCAGGCTGCCGACGGGCCGGCCCGCCAGCGCCCGGCGCGGGATGCCGAGCAGCTGCTGCACCGAGTCGGTGGCGTACGTGATCCGCAGGTCCCGGCCGACCGCGATCACCGCGTCGGCCGAGGCGGCGAGCATCGTCTCGGCCCGGTGCTCGGCGGCCTGGCGGCGGTCGTCCAGCGAGCGGCGGCTGCGGGCGTAGACCGCGGTGAGCCCGACCGCGCAGCCCATCATCGCGACCAGCACGAACGTCGTGCCCAGGTCCGCGCCGGCGCGCACGGGCAGCAGCACGGCGTACCCGCCGACCGCCGTCACGCCGAGCAGGATGACGAACCGGGGCGACCACAGCGCTGCCGCGGTGACCACCAGCAGCACGGCGGCGGGCACGTACAGCATCCAGCCGTCCGGATCCACCCAGCCGAACAGCAGCATCACCGGCACCTCGCCGAGCCACCAGATCCGCAGCAGGCGCCGCTTGCGCCCGTCGCGCACCAGGCGGGCCCAGGGCAGCGGGAACACGCAGACCTGCGCGAGCACCGCCAGCATCACCGGGATCACCCACCAGCGCGAGTCCGGCGCCCAGCTCAGCGCGATCCGGATCCCGCCGATCGCGGTCATCACGGCCGCGATGCCGGTACCGATGCGCAGCTGGCGCGCCCAGTACTCCGCAGTGTGATCGTCCATCTCGAGTCGCCGCACGAGCGCTGAGATCGTCCTCCCGGACGGCAACCTGAGCGAAACCCCATGACAAATGTCAGTGGATGAGTGAGCGCTCGCTCAGTAGAGTCTGCTCTCGTGGAGAAGCGCAGACGCGTGCGGGCGCTGGCGCCCGAGGAACGCCGGGCGGCACTGATCGCCGCGACCATCCCGCTGCTGCACGAGCACGGGGTCGACGTCAGCACGCGGCAGATCGCCGAGGCCGCGGGCGTGGCCGAGGGCACGATCTTCGGCGTGTTCGAGACCAAGACGTCGCTGGTGGTGTGCTCGGTCATCAAGGCGCTCGACCCGCAGCCGACGCTCGACGCGCTGGCCGCGATCGACCGCTCGCTGCCGCTGCGCGACCGGCTGGTCCGGGCGGCCGAGCTGCTGCACGCGCGGTTCTCCGAGAACGCCCAGATCATGACGGCCGCCCGCAAGCTCGTGCTGACCGGCGACGCCTCCGGGCAGATGCTCGCGAACCGCGAGACCCTGCACGCCGCGCTGACCGACGTGATCGCCGCGGACGGCGCGCAGCTGAGGCGCACGCCGGCGGCCGTGGCGTCGCTGCTGCTGCTGTTCTGCGGCGCCAACACGTACGGGCCGTTCGGCGACCCGGACAACTTCAGTGGCGAGGAGACCGTCTCCCTGCTGCTCGACGGACTGCTCATCCGACGGGGGAACTAGTGCTCATCCAGCTGCTCCGGGGCGCGTTGCGGCCCTACCGGCGCGACATCGGCCTCGTCGTGCTGTTCCAGCTCGTGCAGACCATGGCCACGCTCTACCTGCCGACGCTCAACGCCGACATCATCGACAAGGGCGTGGTGGTGGGCGACACCGGCTACGTCATGCGGGTCGGCGGCTGGATGCTGGCCGTCACGCTGGCCCAGATCGCCGCGCAGGTGGTCGCGGTGTACTTCGGCGCCCGTACGGCCATGGCGGTCGGCCGCGACGTGCGCGCGTCGATCTTCGGGCGGGTGCAGGAGTTCTCCGCCCGCGAGGTGGGCCAGTTCGGCGCGCCCTCGCTGATCACCCGCACCACCAACGACGTGCAGCAGATCCAGATGCTGGTGCTGATGACGTTCACGCTGATGGTGTCGGCGCCGATCATGTGCGTCGGCGGCATCGTGCTGGCGCTGCGGCAGGACGTGCCGCTCTCCGCGCTGCTGCTGGTCATCGTGCCGGTCCTGGTCACCACGGTCGGCCTGATCATCGTGCGGATGCGGCCGCTGTTCCGCTCGATGCAGAAGCGCATCGACCGGGTCAACCGGGTCATGCGCGAGCAGATCACCGGCATCCGGGTGATCCGCGCGTTCGTCCGCGACGAGCGCGAGCAGGCCCGCTACGAGGAGTCCAACGCCGACCTCACCGACGTGTCGCTGCGGGCCGGCAAGCTGATGGCGCTGATGTTCCCGACGGTCATGCTGATCGTGAACCTGTCCAGCGTCGCGGTGCTGTGGTTCGGCGGGCACCGCATCGACTCCGGCGCGATGCAGGTCGGCGCGCTGACGGCGTTCCTCAGCTACCTCATGCAGATCCTCATGTCGATCATGATGGCGACGTTCATGTTCGTGATGATCCCGCGGGCGGAGGTGTGCGCCGAGCGGATCGAGGAGGTGCTCGGCACCGAGTCGAGCGTCGTCCCGGCTGCGGACCCGGTCACCGCGGTCACCCAGCACGGCCGGCTCGACCTGCAGGGGGTCGGCTTCCACTACCCCGGCGCCGAGGTGCCCGTGCTCGGCGGCATCGACCTGGTCGCCCGGCCCGGCGAGGTCACCGCGATCATCGGCAGCACGGGCAGCGGCAAGACCACGCTGCTCAACCTGGTGCCGCGGCTGTTCGACGCGACCGAGGGGCGGGTGCTGGTCGACGGCGTCGACGTGCGCGACCTCGACGGGGCGCTGCTGTCGCGGCTGGTCGGGCTGGTTCCGCAGCGGCCCTACCTGTTCTCGGGCACGGTCGCCTCCAACCTGCGGTACGGCAACCCCGGCGCGACCGACGACGACCTGTGGCGCGCGCTCGAGATCGCCCAGGCGCGCGACTTCGTCGAACGGATGGAGGGCGGCCTCGACGCGCCGATCGCGCAGGGCGGCACCAACGTGTCGGGCGGCCAGCGCCAGCGGCTGGCGATCGCCCGGGTGCTCGTGCACCGGCCCGAGATCTACCTGTTCGACGACTCGTTCTCGGCGCTCGACTACGCCACCGACGCGGCGCTGCGGTCGGCGCTCACCGAGCACATCGCCGACGCCACCGTGGTGATCGTCGCCCAGCGGGTGAGCACCATCCGCGACGCCGACCGGATCGTCGTGCTCGACGACGGCCGGGTCGCCGGCACGGGCACGCACGCCGACCTCATGGACACCAACCCGACGTACCGGGAAATCGTTTTGTCGCAGCTCACGGCTCAGGAGGCCGCGGCATGAGCGACTGCACCGGAGTAAGCGAAGCGGCCGTAGGGCCAGGAGAGCATGCCCAGGAGGCTCAGTCATGACCGCGCCCGCCCGGGGTCCCCGTCCGATGGGCGGCCCTCCCGCCGTACGCATGATGGCCGGACCCGCCCCCACCGAGAAGCTCCAGGACTTCAAGGGCTCCACCAAGCGCCTGCTCGGGCTGCTGCGGCCGCAGCGGCTGCTGGTCGGCTTCGTCGTGCTCGCCGGCGCGGTCAGTGTGACGCTCTCGGTGATCGGCCCCTACCTGCTCGGCCACGCCACCGACGTGATCTTCGCCGGCGTGATCGGCCGGATGTTCGGCGCCGACCTGACCAAGCCCGAGGTGGTCGCCGGGCTGCGCGCCCGCGGCGACGACACCCAGGCCGACCTGATCGCCTCGGTGGACTTCACGCCCGGCCGCGGCATCGACTTCGACCGGCTGGGACACGTGCTGGCCTGGGTCGCGCTGGTCTACGTGCTGGCGTGGGTGTTCGGCGTGCTGCAGGGCCGGCTCACCGCCCACGTCGTGCAGACCGCCGTCTACCGCCTGCGGCAGGACGTCGAGGCGAAGCTGTCGCGCCTGCCGCTGTCGTACTTCGACCAGCAGCCGCGCGGCGAGGTGCTGAGCCGGGCCACCAACGACACCGACAACATCGCGCAGACCCTGCAGCAGTCGTTCGCGCAGCTCATCACCGCGCTGCTGACGATCGTCGGGGTGCTCGGCGCGATGTTCTGGATCTCGCCGCTGCTCGCGCTGATCGCGCTGGTCACCGTCCCGGTGTCGTTCTTCGTGACCACGGCGGTCGGCAAGCGCTCGCAGCCCAACTTCGTGGCGCAGTGGGCCACCACCGGCAAGCTCAACGGCCACATCGAGGAGATGTTCACCGGGCACTCGCTGGTCAAGGTGTTCGGCCGGCAGGACGAGGCCGCCGAGGTGTTCCGCGAGCACAACGACAAGCTGTACGCCTCGTCGTTCCGTGCGCAGTTCATCAGCGGGCTGATCCAGCCGGCCATGATGTTCATCAGCAACCTCAACTACGTGCTCGTCGCGGTCGTCGGCGGTCTGCGGGTCGCCTCCGGCTCGCTGTCGCTGGGCGAGGTGCAGGCGTTCATCCAGTACTCGCGCCAGTTCAGCCAGCCCCTGACCCAGGTCGCGTCGATGGCCAACCTGATCCAGTCCGGCGTCGCGTCGGCCGAGCGGGTGTTCGCGCTGCTCGACGCGCCCGAGCAGTCCGCCTCTCCCCCGCCGGTCGACCTCGGGCGGGTCCGCGGCGAGATCGCGTTCGAGAACGTGTCGTTCCGCTACGTGCCGGACAAGCCGCTGATCACGGATCTGAGCCTGCGCGTCGCGCCGGGGCAGACCGTGGCGATCGTCGGCCCCACGGGCGCCGGTAAGACCACGCTGGTGAACCTGCTGATGCGGTTCTACGACGTGGACTCCGGCCGGATCACGCTGGACGGCGTCGACATTGCCACCATGCCGCGCGAGCAGCTGCGCGAGACGATCGGCATGGTGCTGCAGGACACGTGGCTCTTCGGCGGGACCATCGCGGAGAACATCGCGTACGGGGCCGACTCCTTCGACATGGCCGCCGTGGAGCGCGCCGCCTCGGCGGCCCACGTCGACGCCTTCTGCCGGATGCTGCCGGACGGCTACGACACCGTGATCGACGAGGAGGGCTCCAACGTCAGCGCCGGGCAGAAGCAGCTGATCACGATCGCGCGGGCGTTCCTGGCCGAGCCCTCGATCCTGATCCTCGACGAGGCGACGAGCTCGGTCGACACCCGTACGGAGGTGCTGATCCAGCGGGCGATGGCCACGCTGCGCGAGGGGCGGACGTCGTTCGTGATCGCGCACCGGCTGTCGACGATCCGCGACGCCGACGTGATCCTGGTGATGGAGAACGGCGCGATCGTCGAGCAGGGCACCCACGACTCGCTGATCGCCGCGGGTGGCGCCTACGCGCGGCTGTACTCGGCGCAGTTCGCCCAGGCGGTCGCGGAGGTCGATTAGCCGGCCTTGTGGCGGGCGTTCAGCCGGGCTGCCTGGCGGGTCAGGTGGTCGCGTTCGGCCAGGTTGGGCGCCTTGCGGGCGGCCTCGGCGTACAGCCGGGCCGCCCGCGCCACGTCGCCGTCACGTTCGTGCAGGTGGGCCGCCACCGCCGTGTGGCGCGGCAGCGAGTCGTCCAGCTCGGCGAGCGCGGCCAGCCCGGCGCGCGGCCCGTCGGCCTCCCCCACGGCGACCGCGCGGTTGAGCCGCACGACCGGGCTGTCGGTGAAGCGCAGCAGCTCGTCGTACCACTCCACGATCTGCACCCAGTCGGTCCGCGCCGCGTCCGGCGCGTCGGCGTGCAGCGCCGCGATGGCCGCCTGCGCCTGGTACTCGCCCAGCCGGTCACGGGCCAGCGCCGCCTGCAGGATCTCCACCCCCTCCGCGATCAGCGCGGTGTCCCACCGGCCACGGTCCTGCTCGGCCAGCGGCACCAGGCTGCCGTCGGGCGCCGTACGGCTGTCGCGGCGCGCGTGGTGCAGCAGCATCAGCGCCAGCAGCCCCGCCGCCTCCGGATGGTCGGTCATGGTCGCGAGCTGCCGGGCCAGCCGGATCGCCTCGGCCGCGAGGTCGACGTCGCCGCTGTAGCCCTCGTTGAACACCAGGTAGAGCACCCGCAGCACGGTGGCGACGTCCCCGGGCTGGTCCAGCCGTACGCCCGAGACCGTCCGCTTGGCGCGGCTGATGCGCTGCGCCATGGTCGCCTCCGGCACCAGGTAGGCGTCGGCGATCTGCCGCGTGGTGAGCCCGCCGACCGCGCGCAGCGTGAGCGCGACCGCGGACGACGGCGTCAGCGACGGGTGCGCGCACAGGAAATACAGCATCAGCGTGTCGTCCGCCGACGACGCGGGCCCCGGCTGCGGCTGCTCGTCGACGAGGTCCTCGCGCCGGCGGCGGGCCGCGTCCGCCCGGACCGCGTCGAGGAACCTGCGCCAGGCCACCCGTACGAGCCAGGCCTTCGGATCCCGCGGCGGGTCGGCCGGCCACACCCGCAGCGCCTCGAGCAGCGCGTCCTGCACGGCGTCCTCGGCCGCCGCGAAGTCGGCTCCGCGGCGGACGAGGACCCCGATCACGCTCGGGGTGAGCTCGCGGTAGTTCATTCCGTGACGGTCGGCGGCAACGTCAGGAACGGCCGCAGCTCCAGCCACTCGTGGATCGGCTTGCCGCCCGCGCCCGGAGCCGCCGACAGCTCCCCCGCCACCTCGAGGGCGCGCTCGTAGCTGTCCACGTCGATCACCATCCACCCGGCGATCAGATCCTTGGTCTCGGCGAACGGCCCGTCCGTGACCGGCGGGCGGCCCTCCCCGTCGTACCGGACGAACGTGCCCTCCGGCGCAAGCGCCTGCCCGTCGACGAACTCCCCCGTCTTCTCCAGCCGCGCCGACCAGTCCTGCATGTACTGCATGTGCGCCGAGATCTCCTCGGGCGTCCACTTGTCCATCGGCACGTTGTTCACCGCCGCCGGGGCGCCGCGGTAGTGCTTCAGGATCAGGTACTTGGCCATGGCGTGTCTCCCTCGGTGTCGCGGCCCATTGTGGCCGCGTTCGCACCGGGGACGGAGCCCGCCGGACGTTCTCGACATCGTTCCCGGACTTTTTCCCGGGATTTCTTCCGGACATGGCGACGGGGGCGGCCAGATGGCCGCCCCCGCCTTCGTTACGTCAGGTGGTGCTTACTTACTTGACCGTGGTCCGCGTCTGAGCGGTGAAGGCCGGCAGGGTGCCCTTGCCAGGCTCGCCGCCAACCCAGGCCCGCAGGACGACCGAGCTGCCCGAGGCGAACTTCTGGCCGACCCGGTAGACCCCGTCCGCACCGGTCTTGCCGCTGCGGATGGTCACCCAGCCGCCGTTCTTCCACTGCTGCACAGCGGCGGTCTGGCCGGCCCACGCGGGGTTGCCCTTGACGCCGAGGTTCAGCTGGCCCTTGGTGCTGGTGGAAACCACGAAGATCGGCTTCTGCGTCATCCAGACGACGGCCTCGCCCGACTTCATCTCCTGCGAGAGAACCGCGAAGCGGTAGCCCGTGGAGATGGAGCGCTCGAACCAGTAGTAGCCGTCCTCATCCGCAGTGTCCGTGTCAAGCGGCTTGAGAGCGCCGCTACCGACCGCGCCACCCCAGAGCTCAACCTTCGCACCCGGGGCGACGATGCCCTCGACCTCAACGGTCGATGGACCGGTCACCTTGGCCGGGGCCTTGATGGTGGGCTTGGGGGCCTCACCGGGCTCCTCGCCGCCCGGTTCCTCACCGGAGCCGCCGTCGCTGGCCGCGATGGTCACCTCGCCGGTGCTCTTGGTCACGGCCGCGCCGGACGGACCCGGAGTTCCCAGCTTGACGAAGAAGCTCTCCGCACCCTCTTCGCTGCTGTCGTTGAGGATCGGAACGTTGATGGACTTCGTCGTCTCGCCCGGCGGCAAGGTCAGCGTGCCACGCGTGGCGGTGTAGTCCTGACCGGCCTTGGCGCTGCCGTCCACCGTCCAGTACGGGATGGTGACCGTCTGCGTGGTGCTGGTGGCGTCTCCGTTGACCGAGAGATCCACGTGCACGTCGACCGATCCCTCGTCCTCCTGGATCGTTTCGTCGCGGATGGCCGCCGACGGCGGGAGATCACCCGGGTCGTCGTTGATCCGGTACGTGCCGGTGCCGGTCGTGAACCCGGTCAGTGTGGAGGTGCTCTCCGTCGCGGAGACGGTGAACGACTCGGTGGGCTCGTCGATGTTGTCCGGCAGCAGATAGATGTCGGCCATGTCGGCGAGCGGCGGCGTGGTGTCGGCGAAGGTCCGTCCCGTCTCACCCCGAGCCACACTGAGGCTTGGGATCGTCGTGGCATCGAAATCCGTGCCGGACGTCGCAGCATCGGCGCCTGATCCGGCAACCGCGAAAGCGACGGTGTACGGGTACTGCGAGACACCGGTGACGGTGCCCGAGATGCGCAGCGTGGTGCCCTCCGAACCCGAGGTCGGGTTGAAGACCATTGTCGGCGCCACGTCGTCACCCTGGATCGTCAAGGTCGACGTGTGCTGGGAGCCGACCGGGACGGTCGCGTTGACGTTCGCGCTGCCCGCCGAGATGCTGGACACGGAAACCGTGGCCGTCTCGTCGTGCTCGTAAACCGTGTCGCCGTTGACCGGGATCTCGAGGTAGCCGGTGGTGCTGCCGGCCGGGATGGTGACCGTCGCGTTGGTGGCCGCGTCATAGTCGTTGCCGCCCGCGTTCGTGCCGGTGCCCGTGCCGGCTTCGCTGGTGGTCACGTCGGTGAGCGCAGCGGTCGCGAAGGAGACGTCGACGTTGGTCGGGCCGCTCAGCGTGAACGGCACACGCGCGACGGTGACACCCGCGTTGCCCTCCATCACCGCCACATTGCCGACAGTCCAGGTCGGCTTGACATCGTCCGTGTCGGTGATGGTGATCGTCTGGGCTCCGAGGCTACCGGTCGCCACCGAGTTGTTCGGGCTCGACAGCACGACGGTGAACGTCTCGTCCGGCGACTCGTACGTGGTGTCGCCGACGATGGTGACCGGAATCTTGCCGGTGGTGGAGCCGGCCGGGATAGTGATGCTTCCCGCGGTCCCCCGGTAGTCAGTGCCCGCCGTGGCGGTGCCACCGGTGAAGGTGTAGTTGATCTTCACCGGGATCGACGAGGTGGAGCCGAGCGTCACCGTGATCTCGCGCGCCGCCTCACCGCTATTGCCCTCGGCGAAGTTAGCCGGGGACAGAGCCGCGGTCGGCGCCGGCTCGTTGTCGTTGATCCCGCCGGTCGCGGTGACCGTCGTGCCGAGAGTGGCGTTGACCGGGTTGCTGATGGTGGCCGACAGCGACTCAGGGCTGCTTTCCACCGCCGTGTCGTTGGTGGTGGTGACCGACGCGAGGGCGAGGGTCGCCGTGGGCGCGAACGTCACCGTGCTGTTGGTGAGGGCCGTGTAGTCGGAACCCGCCGTCGCGCCGTAAGTGGTGTCGGTGTCGACCCCGTTGGCCGTCGACACGTCCACGCTCACCGGCTTCTCGGAACGGCCGGTCAAAGTCAGCGGGAACACCAACGGGTTACCCTCTACCGCCACCCCGGCGCCGCCGATGTTCACAGCCGGCGTGGCGTCGTCGTCCTGGATGTTGATTCGGACGGTTCCGGTGCCCGGGACCACGGTGGCGCCAGTGGCGCTCCCGGCCGTGACGTCGAAGTACTGCGTCGGATCCTCGTCGAGCGCGTCGTCGGTGATGGTGACGGTCGTCGAACCGCTGACATCGCCGGCGTTAATGGTGATGTTGGTGGCGTTCAAAGCCGTGAAGTCACGGTTCGCGGCGACCGCAGCAGTTGAGTTCGCCGTCCCGTCTACGGTGCTCACGGGGATGGTGACGTTGTGCGTCGAGGGCGCGGTCAGCGTCGCCGTGATCGTCACAGTCTTCGCGGTCGGCGACCCACCTTGTGTCGTCGGCGGGTTGACGGTCTCGGCGACCGAGGTGGTCGACGCCGAGAGCGCGAAACTCGGGAAGTCGTCCGTGATGGTCGCCGTGCCCGACGTGGTGTCGTTCGCATCGCTGGCGTTAACTGCCGTCAGGTCGAACGTCTCGTTCGACTCGGCCGTGGTGTCCGCCGTGGTGGCCACGGTGACCGTCGCGGTGCCCGCGCCGGTAAAGGCCACGGAAGTGGTCGAGGAGCCGTTGCGGTTGATCGTGTTCGTGTAGTCGGTCCCGTTGGTAGCCGAACCCCCAGCGAGGGACAGGTTGTAGGTCGCTGCCGAGCTTCCGGTGTACGTCAACGTGAAGCTAGCGGTGCCGCCTTCGGCCACGGTCACAGCGCCGATGCTCAGGACGGTCGACGTCGCCTGCGCGGGCGAACCGACCATCACAGCAGGGACAAGGGCGGCGGCCGAGGCTGCAACGGCTGCCAAAGCCGTGCGAGCCCGCGAAGGCCCCCACAGCGCGAACGGCACCCGCGATCGCGGCGCCGCTTCGTTCGGTCGATAACGCATTGTCTTCCTAACTCCTTCGGCGGCTGGGCTACCTCCGGCGGGAGGCCCTGGCTTTGCGTCCCGCCTCGCGACGGTTCTGCTGTTCGGGTACCGCACCGACGGGCGGGCTCAGGGTGCCGGCTACACCGGCCTGAGCAGCGTGAAAGCCGAGAAAGATCCGGCTCCTCGCCTTCCGTAATCTAACCGGCCTATCGCCTCGTTACCGGCGGAACGCTTATTTCGGATCAAATCGACCTAACGGCTCAACCGAACCCGCCCGAACGCGCTCGCAGGGCGGCCGGCCAGCCGAAACCCAAACGTGCGGAGCGGGGACTAGGCAGCCGTGCGACGGCGGCGGAGAGCGGCGGCAAGGACCCACGGGAAGGCGCCGACGGCGAGGAACAGCGTCAGCAACGGCAACCGCCACCAGGTGGAGAGAACACGGGGCGGCGGGGGCGAGCCCTCAGCGACCCAGGGCCGCGCTGACTTCGACCAAGCCAGGAAAGCGTCGCCGATGGGGGCGGCCCCGAAGGCGTACCGCTTGCTCCAGGGAGTGGAGACCGGCAAGCCCGCCACCTCGCCGAACTGAGCCAGCCCGTCGGCCAGGGACTCGTCGCCGTTCAGCTTGGCTGCGCCGATGGTTACGGCGGTGGCGGAGAGGCTTGTGCCCAGCACCAGAGGGCCCGAGTCGACGTTTGAGGGGCCGTTGACGCCGGTGGGGTGCTCGCGCACGGTGGGGCCCAGACCTAGAGGCGCGGAGAGGAACCACGTACGGAAGCGGGTGTACTGCACGCGGGCGAAAGCAGGGTCGATCTCGGGCAGGAAGCGGTTGATCAAGCTCTGGGAAGTGCCCTGCGCGCCGGAGGTGGGTGAGCCGGTCGAGGGGTCGGCGGTGTGCGGGATCAGCTGGGTGGCGGGGTCGAGACGGGCCTCGACGTTGGCGAGCCAGCGGATCACGGTGATGTCGAACTGGGGAGAAGCGGGGGTCAGCAGCTTGTCGTGCAGGCGCAGCGACGCGATGGCGACGGTGGAGTCGACGGGCCACGCCTGGCCGGGGTAGGACTCGAGGAAGGGTGTGGGCGAGGCGTCGAAGGCGGCGGCGATGGCGGCGGCATCGGAGGAGAAGGCGGCGACCTCGGCGGGATCGCGGGAAGCAGTGGGCTGCAGCGAGAGGATGCCGCCGCGGAGCCAGTTGACCCAGCCGCGGTAGAAGACGCCGTACTGCAGGGGCATGTCGCCGGTGAAGGGGGCACGGCCGGCGTCCGACACGAGGTGCGAGAGGGCCCAGCGGGCGGCGGCAAGGTCGCGCTGGTCGACGGCGGTGAGGCCGTAGAGGGCGTACGAGAAGAAGTAGCCCTCGGGGAAAAGCTCCTGCGCGTCCTCGGCGGACCCGGCCTCGAGCCGGTCACGGAGAAAGGCCAATTGACGCCGTACGCCGGGGTCGCCGTCGGCGGGCGTGACGAGCCGGACCGTCGCGAGGGCCGCGGCGGCGCTGATCGCCACCGCCAGGAGCAGCCGCAGGATCTTGCCCACCGGTCGAGCCACCGGATGAGCTTAGACAGCGCGAACAAACGGGGAGTTATCCCCGAATCCATGTCCTCGCCACCGGAGTGTCGACTCCGGCTGATGGCGTGGTGCCGACCATGCATCAACGCATATTGGAGTGCGCACTCATGAATGCCCTGCGTTCGAAGAAAACGCTGGCCCTGGTGGCGGCCGCGATCGTCGCGGTACCGTCGGCCGCCCTGGCCGGCGACGCGCACCAGGACCGCACGTGGGCCGCCCAGCGGGCGATCAAGGGCGGGCAGGCGCGCAACGTCATCCTGCTGATCGGCGACGGCATGGGTGACAGCGAGATCACCATCGCCCGCAACTACCAGGTCGGCGCGAACGGCCGCCTGGCGATGGACACGCTGCCGCTGACCGGCGCCTACACCACGTACGCGGTGCAGAAGGCGGACCCGTCGAAGCCGGACTACGTCACCGACTCGGCCGCCTCGGGCTCGGGCTGGGCGACCGGCCGCAAGACCTACAACGGCGCGATCTCGGTGACGCCGGACGGCAAGCCCCAGCCGACGATCCTCGAGCTGGCCAAGGCGTCCGGATACCGTACGGGCGACGTCACCACCGCCGAGCTGCAGGACGCCACGCCGGCCGTGCTCGGCTCGCACGTGGTCAGCCGCGACTGCAAGGGCCCGGACGCGATGGCCACCTGCGCGGTCAACGACAAGGTCAACGGCGGCGCGGGCTCGATCGCGGAGCAGCTCGTGCAGACCAAGCCCGACCTGCTGCTGGGCGGCGGCAAGCAGTACTTCGACCAGACCGTCAAGGCCGGCGCCTACCAGGGCCGGACCGTGACCGAGCAGGCGCAGGCCAACGGCTACCAGGTCGTCACCGACGCCGCCGGGCTGGCCGCGGCCAAGGGCGACAAGCCGATCCTGGGGGCGTTCGCCAAGAACAACATGGACCTGGAGTGGGTGGGCCCCACCCCGACCCGCACCGGTACGGCGCCGGCCAAGTGCGCCGTCAACGCGGCGCGCAGCCCGAGCCAGCCGCACCTGGTGGACATGGCGTCGAAGGCGATCGACGTGCTCGACAAGCAGACCCGGCACAGCAAGCGGGGCTTCTTCCTGCAGATCGAGGGCGCGTCCATCGACAAGCAGGACCACGCCGCCAACCCGTGCGGTCAGATCGGTGAGACGGTCGGCTTCGACGCCGCGATCAAGAAGGTGCTCGAGTACCAGAAGTCGCACCCCGACACCCTGGTGGTCGTGACCGCCGACCACGGCCACACCAGCCAGATCGTCGAGGAGGCCACCCTGGGCTACACCGCGACCCTGGTGACGCACGACGACGCCAACATGACGATCTCGTACGCCACCTCGGAGATCACCGGCTCGCAGCAGCACACCGGCACGCAGGTCCGGATCGCCGCGGGCGGCCCGCAGGCGGCCAACGTGCTCGGCGTGACCAACCAGACCGACCTGTTCTTCACGATGAAGCGGGCGCTGGGTCTGCGCTGACCAGCCGCAACGCCAGGGCCGGGCACCGGTCCACCGCTTGCCGTGCCGCCGGTTCCAGAGCCGGCGGCACGGCCAGGTCGCCGCGAGGCACGGTCAGGTCGCCGCGCGGCACGGTCAGGTCGCCGCGCGGCACGGTCAGGTCGCCGCGCGGTGCCGGGAAGCCCCAGTCGTCCTCGGCGAGCAGCTCGGGCAAGAGCCCGGCGCAGACCCCGCGCCCGTCACACGCTGTCCAGTCGATGTGCAGCCGGCTCATCGGGGCGTCTCCCCCGCGAGGCAACGGCCGGTGAGGTGCGCGGCGACGTCCGCGTGGAAGGCACGCAGAGCACTGTGGATCAGCCGGGCGGTGCCGTCGGGGTGGCGGCACGCGCCGCGGCCGGCAACCAGCCGGGCGAGCCGGGAAACCTCGTCGGGCAGCCCCGGCCGAGCGCGAAAGCAGGCCAGGTCGCCCAGCGTGCTCGCGAGCCGCGGCAACCCGTTCACGCAGGGCCCGCACTGACCGGCTACCTGCCCGGCCAGGTAGCCGACGATCCGGGCCGTCTCGGCCAGACCGCACGCGCCCACCGGCAGCGCCACGATCACACCTGCGCCGGGACCGGCACCGTACGGCGCGAGGGCCGCGCGACTGATCCGCAGCGCGGGGTCGGCCGGCACCCAGCCGCCGTGGTAGCCGCCGACGAGCACCGCGGCCAAGTCGGCGGTGACACCGCCCGCGGCCGCGATCAGGTCACCGAGCGCAACACCGTAGCCCGCCTCGATCACGCCGGGTGCCCGCACCGCGCCACTGACCGTGGCCAGAAACGTGCCGGGCTCCTCCGGTGTGCCGGCCGTGCGGAACCAGCCGGCGCCGTAGCGGGCGATCATCGCCAGGTGCGCGAGCGTCTCGACGTTCTGCACCAGTGTCGGCGCGCCGCCCGGACCCGCCTCGGTGATGCGCACCAGCTTGTCGGCCGGCACCGCGCCACGACCCGCGACGGCCGCCGCCGCTGCCGACTCCTCGCCCGCCACGAACGCGTCCGGCGCGGCCACCAAGGTCACCGGCACGCGGTCCAGGCCGGCCCTGCGGCGGGCGTCGATGATGGACCGCAGCGTCCCGTGCGACGCCGCCGGCACATAGAGAGTGGCGCTGCGGGCGCCGAGGGCGGCCAACTGCAGGCCGTCGAGGACCAGATGCGGGGCGTACGCCAGCAGGGCCCGATCCTTGCCGCTGGCCGGCTCGCCCTCCGCGCCGTTCGCGATCACGATGGCCGGCCGGCGGGTCGCCGCGACCGCGCTGAGCTTGCGCCACACCGGGAAGCCGGCGCCGCCCCGCCCGGTCAGCCCGGCGTCGCGGGCCAGGCCGATCACCTGGCTGGTGTCGAGGTGCGGCATCCGGCCGTGCCGGGCCAGGTGGGTGTCGAGCCGGCCGTCCGGGTTGCCCGCGAGCAGCCGGAGCTGCACCGAACTTCCGGGCGGCGCTTCCGCGACGCTGGTCATCGCATGTCCTCCAGAGTGCCGGAACCCGCCGGCAACGACGACCGGCCGGGCTGAGCGAACGACGAAGTGCCCGGACCCGCCGGCGACGACGACCGGCCGGGCTGACCGAACGACGAAGTGCCCGGACCCGCCGGCGACGACGACCGGCCGGGCTGACCGAACGACGAAGTGCCCGGACCCGCCGGCGACGACGACCGGCCGGGCTGACCGAACGACGAAGTGCCCGGACCCGCCGGCGACGACGACCGGCCGGGCTGAGCGAACGACGAGGGGTCGGGATTCGTCGGCGACGACGGCCGGCTGGGTTGAGCGAACGACGAAGTGGCTGGACCCGCCGGCGACGACGACCGAGCGGGCTGAGCGAACGACGGGGTGCCGGGCCCCGCCGGCGACGACGGCCGGGCAGGCTGAGCGGACGACGAGGGACCGGGCCGGGCGGGCGGTGAGGCGGCGGGACCGGCCGGGGATGACGGGAGGGGTTGCAGCCGCGGGTGGATCCGGCGGCGGGCGCGCTGGGGGAAACGGGTCAAGGTCGGTGAGACGCGCCAGAAGGCAGCGGCCAGGACGGCTGCGGCACACACGGCGGTGATCGACCAGAGCCACACCGTGCCGTTGTCGGAGCCGGTGCCCAGGCCGTGCAGCAGGGCGATCGGCCAGCAGACGTACGCCAGCCAGTGCACGAGCCGCCAGGCGCGGGCGCCGAGGCGGTGCCGCAGCAGGCTGGTCACCACGACGGCGAGCACGAGGTCGAACGCCAGCGTGCCCAGCCCCTGCCAGACCGGGCGGTAGTTGCCGGCGAAGGGCAGCACGATGTCGAACACCCGCAACTGCGCGTACGGGTCGAACAGCAGGCTCACCACGTGCCCGGCCAGGAACACCACGGCGAGCAGGGCGGCGTTGCGGTGCAGCAGGCTGACCACGAACGCGGGCAGGCCGAACGCCGTACGCCCGCTGCGGGCGCCGATGCCGAGCGCAACGACGACGCTGAGCAGCACCAGCGAGACCACCCCGCTGCCGCGCGCGAAGTACCACAGCGCGTCGGTCACGACGGCCACCCGCCCAGGCGCACGACGTCGAGACCGGGCGTGACGAGCCGGCTGGGCGCGCCGCCGAGCAGGGCCGGAGCGCCGTGCCCGCGGACGATCGCCGCGGTGCTGAGGGTGTTGGCGAGCAGGCACGTGGGTGCGGCGACCGAGACCGTACGCCAGACGCGTGGCGCGGGAAGGCCGGTGCGCGGGTCGAGGATGTGGTGCAGGTGCCCCCACGTGCGCGACGCCGTGCTGGACGTGGCCAGGGCCGCGCCCGCGGGGAGCCGTACGGTGCAGGAAGGATCGTCGGGCTGGTCGCGTACCAGCACCCGCCAGCCCCCGACGGGCGCAGCACCGGCCGTCGCGATGTCCCCGCCCAGCGCGACCAGCACGCCCACGCCGAGCCGGGCCGCGACCGACGCCGCCGCCCGGTCGGCCGTGACAGCCTTGGCCGTCGCGCCCAGGTCGAGCAGCACCCCGCCGGGCACGGTGAGCTCGCGGCCGCGCAGCCGCACCGACCGCCAGTCCGGGGAGGCGAACACGCGCACGGCGGGGGCCACCTCCCGCCCGGTCAGCGCCGCGAAGTCCCGGTCGTAGCCCAGGCCGCACAGCGCCGCCCCCACGGTCGGGTCGACGTCGCCGCCGGTTCGCCGGGCCGCCGTGAGCGCCGCGCCGACCAGCTCGGCCAGCAGCGGGCTCACCGTGACGGTCCGTCCGGCGGCGCAGGCGAGGCGCAGCTCGGAGTCGTCGCGGAACCGGCTGCACGCCCGGTCGACGGCGGCCACCTCGTCGCGGACCAGCGCCGCCGCTTGCTCCGTACGGCCCGGGTCCGTGACCACGACCCGGGCGACCGTCCCCCACACCGCCCACTGCGCGGTGCCCGCCCCGACCGGCAGCGTCTCGATCAGCGGCATCTCACGACCCTCCCGAGGTCGCGGCCGGACCATCGTCGCTGCTGCCGCCGCCGTCGCCGGAGACGGCAGGCCAGTCGTCGGTGGTGGTGGTGCTGCTGCTGGTGTCCGGCTGCTCGGGCACCGTCGCCGACGAGCCCGACTCGGACGCGTACGCCGCCGCGGCCACCGCGACGGTCCCTGCCGCGCCGGCCGCCACCAGCACTCCGGTGAGCAGCGCGGCCCTGCGCCGGCCCGTCTGAAGATTCATGCCTGCCTCCGTTCGCGGTCCCCACTGGTTGACACCGCAACCACGGTCCGCGTTCCGCCTCGCCCGGGCCTGTGACGACGCTTGGCAGTGTCTGTGAACCTGGGGCCGCTAGAGCAGCCCGTGCTCCATGGCGGTCGTGACCGCGGCGGTGCGGTCGGCGACGTCGAGCTTGTTAAAGGCCCGCAGCAGGTGCGTCTTGACGGTGGCCTCCGAGATGAACAGCTGCCTGCCGATGTCGGCGTTGGTCAGGCCGCGGGCCACCAGCCGCAGCACCTCGATCTCGCGCGCCGACAGGGCCGGCGGGGCGGGCCTGCGCACCTGCCGCACCAGGGTGGAGGCCACGCTGGGCGCCAGCACGGTCTCGCCGCGGGCGGCGGCGCGGACGGCGTCGGCCAGCTCGGCGGGTGAGGCGTCCTTGAGCAGGTAGCCGCCGGCGCCGGCCTCGATGGCCCGCAGGATGTCGCGATCGGACTCGTACGTGGTCAGCACCATCACCCGCACCCCGGGCGCCGACGCGACGATCTGCTCGGTGGCCGACACGCCGTCGCCGCCGGGCATCCGCAGGTCCATCAGCACCACGTCCGGGCGCAGCGCGACCGCCTGCGCCACGCCCTCGGCGCCGGACGACGCCTCGCCGACGACCGTGAGGTCGGGCTCGGCGTCGAGCATGCCCCGCAACCCGTGCCGGACGACCGGGTGGTCGTCCACCAGCAGAATCCTGATCACGCCGGAACCTCCACTTCCACGGTCGTCCCGAGGTCGGGGTCGCTGCGTACGGTCACCACGCCCTTCACCTGCTCGGCACGGGAGCGCATGCCCGCCAGACCGTAGCCGTCGGCCGCGCCGGGGACGAACCCGCAGCCGTCGTCGCGCACGACGAGGCGTACGGAGGCCGGGGCGTACGCCAGCAGGACCGCGGCCTCGTTGGCGTTCGCGTGCCGCCGTACGTTGGTCAGGGCCTCTTGCGCCGCCCGCAGCAGCACGACCTCGACCGCGGTGGGCAGCGACCGCTCGTCGCCGGTGACGCGCACGGTGGCCTTGACCCCGGACTCCTCCTGGAAGCGGTCCGCCTGACGGCGTACGGCTGCGGGAAGAGAACCCGACGCGAGCGCCGAGGGAGACAGCGCGGCGACCAGCTCGCGGGCTTCGGCCAGGTTCTCGCGGGCCGTGCGTACGGCCAGGGCGATCTTCTCGTCCTGCAGGCCCGGGTCGGCCGCCTGCAGAAGCGTGATGATGCTGGTGAAGCCCTGCGCCAGCGTGTCGTGGATCTCGGCGGCGAGCCGGGCCCGCTCGGCCTCGCGGGACAGCCGGGCCACCTCGGCGCGGCTGCTCTCCAGCTCCACGATCAGACGGCGCCGCTCGGTGCTCTGCTCGACGACGCGGACGATCCAGAAGCCGAAGAAGAGGCCGGCGGCGCCGGAGATCAGCGCGATCACCAGGTCGGGCCCGAACGCCGCGGGCCGCAGGACCAGGTCCGACACCGGCATCACGAGCGTCGTGACGATCACCGCGATCACGGCGTGCCGCAGCTTCACCAACTGGAAGATCAGCGGCATGACGGCGAACAGCGCCCAGTTGGCCACCGGCACCGCCACCACGGCAACCGCGAACAGCGCGAGCTCGGCGGCGAGCAGGCCGGGCCGTTCCTGCTCCCGCACGATGGCCCGGTGCCCGGCCGCGGCGTGCAGCACGACCAGGCCGGCGAGCGCGGCCACCGACACGAGGCGCGCGCTCAGCGAGAACTCGTCGGCGACGAGGACCGCGGCCGCCACGGCGACCGCGATCACTGCCAGATACAGGTTCCACAGGGCCGTGTACCGGTGGCCGGCCGCGTCGGCCGAGCCGCTCACCGGTCCGCGCGGGTCCATCGGAACGTCATCAGGCACAGCACCAATCCGATCACACACCAGGCGCCCAGCACCAAGGCGATGCGGCCCAGCTCCCACTGCCCGGCCGGCTCGTTGACCTTCATGCCGTCGGGCAGGAACACGTACCGGAAGCCCTGCGCCATCCACTTGACCGGGAAGATCGACCCGAGCGTGATCAGCCACTGCGGGAACTGGGTCACCGGGTAGACGAAGACGCCGGAGATGAACTGCAGCGCGACCACCGGCACGTTGAGGATCGCGCCGGCCGTCCGGGCGTGCTTGACGATGACGCTGACCGCCATGCCGAGCAGCGAGCAGCAGACCACCGACAGCAGGAAGATCCATGCGAACGCCAGCCAGTGCGACGCATCCGGCAGCGACATGCCGAACACCAGCGCGCCGACCCCGATCATCAGCACCGCCTCGGCCACGGCCAGAGCCAGGACCAGCAGGAACTTCCCGATGATGTACGAGGTGGAGGTGAGCGGCGTGCCGTGCAGGCGTTTGAGCGTCCCGTCCTCACGGTCGAGGGCCAGCCCCGAGCCCATCGTCACGAACGCGGTGGTCAGGATCCCGTACGCCAGCATGCTGGCCGAGAAGACGTGGGCCGCGGTGACCCCGGGCTGGTTGTACTGGTCGTTGAAGATCGTGCCGAACAGCAGAAGCAGCATGGCCGGGAAAGCGAACGTGAACACCAGCGCGGTACGGTCCCGCCGGAACTGGAGCAGCTCGATGTGTCCGCGGCTGACCCCGAGAGAGAGGGTGCTCATCGGTGCGCTCCGATCAGGTTGAGGTAGGTGTCCTCGAGGGTGGGCCGGGTGATGGTCAGCGTGCTCAGGTCGGCCTCCTCGGCGACCAGCTTGCGGATCAGCTCGGTGGGGTCGGGCACCAGCTCGGTGCGCTGCACCCCGTCGTCGGTCCAGGAGACGTACGCCCCGGCCGACGCGCGCCCGCCGAGCGTGGCCGGCGTGCCCTCGGCGACGATCTCCCCGCCGGCCAGCACGGCCAGCCGGTCGGCCAGCGCCTCGGCCTCTTCCAGGTAGTGCGTGGTCAGCAGGATCGTGGTGCCCTCGGCGGCCAGCGCGCGGATCAGGTCCCAGAACTGGCGGCGCGCCTGCGGGTCGAAGCCCGTGGTCGGCTCGTCGAGGAACAGCAGGTCCGGCCGCCCGACGATGCCGAGTGCCACATCCACCCGGCGCCGCTGACCCCCGGAGAGCGTACGGATCCTGCTGTTCCTCTTCCCGGTGAGGCCGACCAGCTCGATCACCTCGTCGGCCGGTCGCGGCCCGGCGTAGAACCCGGCCACGTGCCGCACCAGCTCGCGCACGGTCAGATCGGCGGCGTCGTCCGCGTCCTGCAGGACGATGCCGATCCGCTCGCGCCATTCCTTGCCGGCGGTGCCGGGGTCGGCGCCGAGCACCCGCACCTCGCCGCCGTCGCGGCGGCGGTGTCCCTCGAGGATCTCGACGGTCGTGGTCTTGCCGGCGCCGTTCGGGCCGAGCAGGGCGAACACCTCGCCGCGGGCCACGTCGAGATCGATGCCGCGGACCACCTCGTGTCCGCGATAGGCCTTGCGCAGGCCCCGCACCTCAATGGCTGTCATGCCTTCGATCGTGCTTTGCCGCGGGGTGCCCGCGCGACGACCGCGCGGTCGTCATCGGCTGTCCACCGATCGACGGACAGCTACTCCCAGCGGAACTTGCGCGCGGCCGCCGTCACGAAGACGACCGCCCAGACGCCGAGGCTGAGCCAGATCGCCCCCGGCACGCTCGCGTCGTGCGAGAGCGTCGCGCGCAGGGCCTCGGCGTGCGCGGCCAGCGGCAGCAGGAACCAGCCGACCGTGCCCAGGTCGGGAGCGGCGAACATGATGCCGCCCGCGGCCAGCATCAGCACGTAGATCAGCGTGGCCGCGCCCGTGGTGGCCTCGGGTCGCAGCACGCTCGCCATGAGAAGGGCCAGGCCGCTGTACGCCGCGGTGGCGAGCACGGTGACGCCCAGCGCGGGCAGGATCTGGCCGAAGTGCGGCCGCCAGCCGACCGCCACGCCGACCAGCGCGAGCACGAGCAGCTGCAGCACGATCAGCCCCAGCACGGCGGAGGTCTTGGCGAACAGCAGCCCCGGCCGGCTCAGCGGTGAGGCGCCCAGCCGCTTGAGCACGCCGTAGCTGCGCTCGTATCCGGTGGTGATCGCCTGCCCGGTGAACGCCGTCGACATCACGGTCAGCGCCAGCACGCCCGGCACCACGAAGGCCAGCCGGTCGTCGCCGGGCACGTTGGTGGCCTTCGTCAGCCCCGCCCCGAGCAGGACCAGCAGCGGTACGCCCATCGCCAGCACCACGGCCTCGCCGCGGCGCGCGGTCAGGGTCAGCTCCATGCGGATCTGGCTGGCCACCACGCTGCGCATCGGGGCACGGCCGGGGGCGGGGGCGAACACGCCGCTCATCGGTTGACCTTCTCACCGCTCGTCAGGGCCAGGTACACGTCCTCGAGGGTGCGCCGGCGCGTGTTCACGGCGGTGACCTGCGCGCCCGCGGCGGCGAACCAGCCGAGCACGTCCGCGATGACCGCCGCGTCCAGCGTGCCGGTGATCGCGTACTCGCCCGGGGTCGCCTCGGTCACCTGGACGTTCGGGGGGAGGCGCAGACCGGGATCGGCGCGCACCTCCAGCAGGTCGATGCCGGCCACCCTGGTCAGCTCGGCCGGCGAGCCGGTCGCGGCGACCACACCGGAACGCATGATCACGACCTCGTCGGCCAGGCGCTCGGCCTCGTCCAGCAGGTGGGTGGTGAGCAGCACCGACACGCCGTCGGCGCGCAGCTCCTCGATCAGCCGCCACGTGGTGTGCCGGGCCTCGGTGTCCATGCCCGCGGTGGGCTCGTCGAGGAACACCAGCTCCGGACGGCCGACCAGCGCCACGGCCAGCGACAGGCGCTGCTGCTCGCCGCCGGAGAGGCGACGCCACCTCGTACGCTCGAATTTGCGCAGGCCGAGGCGGTCGAGCAGCATGTCGGTGTCGAGCGGGGTGGCGGCGAAGCTCGCGAACAGGCGCAGGATCTCGCCGGCGGTCGCCCAGGGATAGACGCCGCCCGACTGCAGCATGATCCCCAGGCGGGGCATCAGCGCGTCGTGGTCGTCGACGGGATCCTGGCCGAGCACCCGGGCCGAGCCAGAGTCCGGCCGCCGGAAGCCCTCGCACACCTGGAGCAGGCTGGTCTTGCCGGCGCCGTTGTGCCCCAGCAGCGCCAGCACCCGGCCGCGCGGGACCGTCAGCGACACGCCGTCGACGGCGGTCGTGTCGCCGTAGCGCACGACCACGTCCCGTAGCTCGACCGCCGCGTCCGTCACGGTCACCCACTTTACGTGCCGCGCGTTGCCACCCGGCCGTGGGCAGGCAGGCACCGTTAGGGTGCTCACATGACCGTGGTGGAGATCTACACCGACGGGGCCTGCGTACCCAATCCCGGCCCCGGCGGCTGGGGGGCCGTGCTGCGTTACGGCACCAAGGAGAAGGACCTGTTCGGCGGCACCGCGGCATCGACCACGAACAATCGCATGGAGCTGATGGCGCCGATCCGGGCGCTCGAGACCCTCAACCGGGCGCCCATGACGGTCAAGCTCTACACCGACAGCATCTACGTGCGCGACGGCATCACGAAGTGGATCCCGCGCTGGTCCACCAACGGCTGGCAGACCTCCGCGAAGCAGCCGGTCAAGAACGTCGACCTGTGGCAGCGGCTGCACGAGGCCGTCCGCCGGCACGACGTGCAGTGGCACTGGGTGAAGGGCCACGCCGGCCACCCCGAGAACGAGCGCGCCGACCGCCTGGCCGCCCGCGGCCTGCAGGAGGCCGTCGCCTCGGGAGGCGTCGTCGGCGGCGCCTGACCGGCGTTCCTACGATCGTGGTACGTCGAACGGGCCATAGCTGCCGGTCTATCAAATCCGGGAAAATCGACGCATGACCGCGCCCGGCGACCTCGTACTGATCTTCATCCTGCTGGCCCTCTTCGTCGCCTGCTGCAGCTATGCCGTCGGCCGCCTCCACCAGCGCTACCAGCTGAGGCAGGACCGCGAGGAGGCGTACCGCGACGGCTACGAGACCGCGTCGAGCCGGGTCTTCAGCCTCGCCGCCCGGCTGGCCGCGCCCAAGCGGTCGGGGCGCGGCTCGACCGGGGCGCTGAACGCCGCCGCCGCCAAGGCGGCCGCCGGCGCGGCGCCTTCCGCCAAGTCTTCCTCCGCCGGGTCGTCCTCCGCTGGGTCGTCCTCCGCTGGGTCGTCCTCCGCTGGGTCGCCCTCCGCTGCTGCGCCATCGTCCGCCGCGCCGTCCTCCCCCGCTGCGCCGTCGCGGCCTTCTGGTAGTGCGCCGTCGCAGCGCTCTGCCGCCGACGCCGCGGCGCGCCCGACGGCCGGCGATCCGACCTCCCGGCCCGCACCCGCCGAGGACGGCCGGCCCACCCCCGCGGCCGCCTCCGGCGTGGACGGACGACCCGCCGCCGCGGCCGGGCACCGCCGGACGCAGGTGGCGAGCGTCAAGCCCGACTCCCCCGCGGCCGACCCCGGACGCGCCGTCCGCCACCAGGGCGTAGGCGTCCCGGCCGAGTCCGACGCCGCCCCGGTGCCCGGCGGCTCGCTCGGCTTCCCCGCTCCCCCGCCGCCGCCGCGGAACACCGTGGCGGAGCCCTCCGCGGTCGGCGGCGTCAACTACCAGCCGTTCCCGGAGCCCCGCCCGTCCGACGGCCGCGGCCCGGTCCTGGGCCGCCGCGCCGCCGACTCCCCCGCCCCCGAGGCGCCCGCCGAGAAGCGCGAGGGCGGCAAGCACACCGTCCCCGACGAGCTCGTGCAGGCCGCGACCTACCGGCTCCCACCCGACCGCGTCTTCCGCGCCAAGGTCCCCAACAGCACGCCGCTGCCCGAGGAGCCGACCACCAACCTGTCGTCCGTCCCCAAGCCCCGCCGCTCCTGAGGCCCGTACCCTCCCGGCCGTCCGCTTCTGCGTCGACCGCTCGCGGTACAGAAGTGTCGACCGCTCGCGGTAAAGAAGTGTCGTACCCCCGCCGTAGGGTCTTCGCATGGTCACCGTCGATGATGTCCGGCAGGTCGTCCGCGGCCTGCCGCGCAGCTCGGAGCATCTGATCGCCGACCGGGTCAAGTTCCGCGTCGGCAGCATCGTCTATGTCGCGTTCTCCCGCGACGAGACGGTCATGGGGTTCGCTTTCCCCAAGGAGGAGCGCCCCTTCCTCATCGCTTTCGACCCCGCCACCTTCCACGCCCCCCGCGAGTCCGAGCTGCGGTTCAACTGGATCGAGGCGCAGATGTCCCGGCTGGACGTCGACCGGATGACCGAGCTGGTGCTCGACGCCTGGCGCATGGTCGTGCCCAAGAAGGTGTGGACCGCGTGGCAGCAGCAGGTCGAGGGCACGACGGCGAGCGAAGGGCGGTGACGGCCGGCGACAGTCAGCGTCGCAGCCGGGCGACCATCTCCTCGGGCTACAGATCGCGGTCGTCCTCGGGGCCGGCCCGCGCGAGCGGCGTGCCCGCGATGCCGGCGTAGACGCCGGCCACGGCGTCGGCCGCGGGACCAGCGCAGAGGGACGAAGGTCAATGTCATACTGGGTCGTCCCGCCGCTGCGATGCTCGGAGCGTTATGTCCGTCGACGATGTGACCGTTCGCCGACCGACGTTGACCCAGGTGGCCGAGCTCGCCGGGGTCAGCCTCAAGACGGCGTCCCGCGCGCTCAACCGGGAGCCGAACGTCGCCCCCTCCACGGGCCGCCGGGTGCGCGACGCGGCCGACCTGCTCGGCTACCGGCTCAACGGGATCGCCCGCGAGCTGCGGCGCGGGGCCACCTCGGCGCTCGTCGGGCTCGTGAGCGGAGATCTGGCCAACCCGTTCTACTCGGCGGTGGCCAGCGGAATCGAGCGGGAGCTGCGCCAGCACGGGCTGCTGCTGATCACCGCGAACAACGACGAGGACGCCGTGCTCGAGCGCAGCCTCGTCGAGGCGTTCCTGGAGCGGCGCGTACGGGCCCTGCTCGTCATCCCCAGCGCCGACGACCACGAGTACCTGGCCGTCGAGGGCAACCGCGGCGTGCCGTTCGTGTTCCTGGACCGGCCGCCGGACGGGCTCGCCGCGGACGCCGTGCTGATCGACAACGCCGGCGGCGCGCGCTCGGCCGGCGAGCACCTGCTGGCCGCGGGCCACACGCGGATCGCTCTGGTGGCCGACCTGGCCCGGATGGCGCCGCAGCGCGCGCGGATCGACGGCTTCGTGGGGGCGATGCGCGCCGCGGGCAACGACGCCTGGGAGCCGTACCTGCGGACCGACGTGCACGACGTACGCCACGCGGAGCGCACGGTGCGGGAGTTGCTGGCGCTGGACCAGGCCCCCACCGCGATCTTCACGACCAACAACCGGCTCACCACCGGCGCCCTGCGCGGGATGCGCGGGCTCGGCGGCGACGCGCCCGCGCTGGTCGGGTTCGACGACTTCGACCTGGCCGACGTGCTGGGCACGACCGTCGTGGCGCACGACATGACCGCGCTCGGGCGGGAGGCCGCGCGCCTCGCGTACGAGCGCATCAGCGGCCATTCCGGCCCCGCCCGGACCATCGTCATATCCACGTCTATCATTGCGCGCGGCTCGGGCGAACGCCGTCCTTCTTAGACGTTCGCCGGGGCCGCGCCCTTACACCAGCGAGAGGCCGGCCGCAGCGTCGTCCACAGGCGCCGAAGTGACACCGCAAGCAGCAGAGCCCGCCTGTGGACAGGCCCCGGCATCGGCCCCGCCGGACGTAGGGTCGGCGCCACGTCCCTGGGTGGGCGGGGGAGGCGGTGGCCCACCGGCACAGAAATGAACACGGACGGCGGCGCTGCGGGAGGAGGGAGCGTCCGAAATGGGCCGAACCTCGGCGGGCGGCGCGACTTCGAAGGGCGCCGAAACAGCGATGAACGCCGATGAAGCAGCAGGTCAGCTCGCTTGCGCTCAGGTAACGACCGAGAGCGCACGTAACGACACGGAAACAGCCGTTGACACGTGTGCGATCAGGCGGCACGGTACTCCCCATCGCGTGACAACGATGTCAATACTTCGATGGGAGAAAATAGGATGGCCTTCAGTCCTGGTAGGGGCGTCGGGCGAGCTGGTCGGACGGGCCGCACTCGGCGGGCTGCGGTGGCAGCCGTCGGTGTCGCCGCGCTCCTGACCGCCGGGGCCTGCGGGTCCAACGACGACAGCGGCGGCGGGTCCGGGTCGACCAAGGTGGAGGTGTTCACCTGGTGGGCCGACGGCGGTGAGAAGGCCGGCCTCGACGGGCTGGTCACCCAGTTCGGCACCGACTGCGCCGGGCAGACGTTCGAGAACGGCGCGGTCGCCGGTGGCGCCGGCGCCAACGCGAAGTCCGTCCTGGCGTCGCGCCTGCAGCAGGGCACCCCGCCGGACACGTTCCAGGCGCACGCGGGCGCCGAGCTGCAGGACTACATCAACGCCGGTCAGGTCGAGGACATCAGTGCCGACTACGACTCGTGGGGCCTCAAGCAGGCGTTCCCGCAGGGTCTGATCGACAACCTGACCGTCGAGGGCAAGATCTACTCGGTCCCGGCGAACATCCACCGCGCCAACGTGGTGTGGACCAACAAGAAGGTCCTGTCGTCCGCGGGCATCACCAAGGACCCGGCCGACATGACCGCGTTCCTCGCCGACCTCGACAAGGTCAAGGCCAAGGGCATCAAGACCCCGCTGGCGGTCGGCAAGGACTGGACGCAGCTGATGCTGTTCGAGTCGGTGCTGATCACCGACCTGGGCGCCGACAAGTTCACCGGGCTGTGGAACGGCTCGACCGACTGGAACGACGCCGCGGTCACGAAGGCGATCAACGACTTCAAGCAGCTGCTCACCTACACCAACACCGACCGCGACGCGCTCGACTGGACCGACGCGGAGAAGCTGGTCATGGACGGCAAGGCGGCGTACCAGCTCATGGGTGACTGGGAGGCGGCCGACCTCGACGCCAAGGGCTTCAAGGACTACGGCTGGTTCACGTTCCCGGGCAACGGCGCGACGTTCCAGTGGCTCGCCGACTCGTTCGTGCTGCCCAAGGGCGCCAACAACCCCGAGGGCACCAAGTGCTGGCTGAAGACGGTCGGCTCGGCCGCCGGCCAGAAGGCGTTCAACACCAAGAAGGGCTCGATCCCGGCCCGTACGGACGCCGCCCCGGCCGACTACCCGAAGTACCAGCAGGCCGCGATGGCCGACTGGAAGTCCGCCAAGCAGGTTCCGTCGTGTGCGCACGGCTCGGCGTGCTCGCAGGGCTGGCAGGGCGCGGCCAACTCGGCTCTCGGCGCGTTCAGCACCAACCAGGACGTCGCCGCGCTGCAGAAGGCCCTTGCCACCGCCGCGCAGCAGTTCGTCAAGAAGTGATTGCCGGGCGGGGCGGCGCGAGCCGTCCCGCCCGATCCATCAAGGAGCCCTGATGCGCCGACTCCGGCACTGGGGACCGGGCCTGCTGCTGCTCTCCCCCTCGTTGATCCTGCTCGCCGTCTTCGTCTACGGCCTGATCGCCTGGACGACCAAGGTCTCCGTCTCCGACGAGCACAACGCTCTGGGGTCGAAGGGCTTCGTCGGCCTCGAGAACTACACCAAACTGTTCACCGACGACATCAACGACCGGTTCACGCACTCGCTGAAGAACCTGCTCATCTTCACGGTGGTGTTCCTGGTCGGCGCCATGTTCTTCGGCCTGCTCTGGGCCTTCATCCTGGAGCGCGGGGTCAGGGCGGAGGGCTTCTTCCGTACGGTCTATCTGTTCCCCATGGCCGTGTCGTTCGTCGCGTCGGGCGTCGTCTGGCGCTGGCTGATGAACCCGAACAAGGGCGAGAACGCGGGCGGCCTCAACGCCGTACTCGGGGGCCTGGGTCTGGATTTCGCGCAGAGCACCTGGTGGACCAACCCGTCCTGGGGCATGGCGTCGATGGCGATCCCGGCGATCTGGCAGCTGTCCGGGTACGTGATGGCGCTGTTCCTGGCCGGGTTCCGCGGCATCCCGCAGGAGCTGCGCGAGGCCGCGGCCATGGACGGCGCATCGACGTACCGGCTGTATCGCAACGTCATCTTCCCGCAGCTCACGCCCGTGGCGCTGTCCGCGCTGATCATCCTCGGCCACATGTCGATGAAGATGTTCGACCTGATCATGAGCGTCTCGGGCCCGCAGTGGCTCACCGAGGTGCCCGCGGTCTACGTCTGGCAGACGTTGCTGACCAGCGACTACGCCAAGGCCGCCGCGATCTCGATCATCCTGCTGCTGCTGGTCGCCGTCGTCATCGTGCCGTACTTGATCTACACGAACCGGGCGGAGAAGAACGCATGACGACCACGTCGATCGAGGCGCCGCCGCCCGCCAGCGTCGAGACGCTCAAGCCCAGGAGCAAGCCCCGCCACCGCAGCGGGCCGGCATCGATCCTCAAGTACGCGCTGGCGCTGCTGTTCCTGCTGATCGTGCTGATGCCGCTGTACGTGCTGATCGTGACCAGCTTCAAGGCGGGCTCCGACATCGGTGTGACCAGCCAGTGGAACCTGCCCGAGAAGTGGACGTTCGCGTCCTGGGACAAGGCCTGGACCGCGCTCCAGCCGTCGTTCATCCGCACCTTCGAGCTGGCGATCCCGGTCGCGGTCATCTCGTCGCTGATCGGCGCCGCCAACGGGTTCGTGCTCAGCCGCTGGCGCTTCCCCGGCGCCGACGTGGTGTTCACGCTGATCCTGTTCGGCATGTTCATCCCGTACCAGGCCGTCATGATCCCGTTGCGCGAGATCGTCACGACGCTGGGCATCCCGCCGGGGATCACGACGCTGGTGTTCGTGCACTGCGTCTACGGCATCCCGATCTGCACGCTGATCTTCCGCAACTACTACGCCACCACGGTCCCCGAGGAGCTCATCGAGGCGGCCCGGGTCGACGGCGCGGGGCTGCTGCGCACGTTCGGCCGGATCATCCTGCCGATCTCCATCCCCGGCTTCGTGGTCACGGTCATCTGGCAGTTCACCTCGGCGTGGAACGACTACCTGTTCGCGATCTTCCTGTCGAACACCCGCAACGGCCCGATCACCATCGCGCTCAACGCGCTGGCCGGCGCCCAGTCCCCCGACTACGCGGCGTCCATGGCCGGCGCGCTGATCACGTCGCTGCCGACGCTGCTGGTGTACGTGCTGCTCGGCCGCTGGTTCATCGGCGGCCTCATGGCGGGGTCGGTCAAGAGCTGACTCGAGGTCCCCGGCACGCCGACCGGCGTGCCGGGGGCGCATACGGCACGATGAGGCGCATGGCGGAGGCTGAGGAACGAGCCGGGGTCAAGCTGACCAACCTCGACCAGGAGCTGTTCGAGGGCGCGGGCGCGACCAAGCGCGACCTGGTCGACTATCTGGACGCCGTGCGCGACGCGATGCTGCCGGTGCTGCGCGACCGGCCGCTGTCGGTGGTGCGGCTGCTGCGCGGGCAGGACCAGTTCATGCAAAAAAATCTGCCCAAGTACACGCCCGACTGGGTGCCGCGGACGTCGGTGTGGGCCGAGGCGTCGCACCGCGAGGTGACGTACGGGCTCTGCAACGACCGCCGGACGCTGCTGTGGTTCGGCAACCAGCGCGCCATCGAGTACCACCCCGCGCTGATGCTCGCCGGTTCCACCGCGCCGACCCATCTGATCATGGATCTGGACCCGCCCGAGGGTGAGCACTTCCGGCTGGCCGTGGCCGCCGCCCGGCTCGTCCGCCGGGCCCTCGCCGACGCGGGCATGGCGGGCGCGGTCAAGACCAGCGGCTCCAAGGGCGTGCACGTCTTCGTCCCGCTCGACGGCACGTCCGACCCCGAGGAGGTCGCCGCCGCCACCCGGGCGGTCGCCGCGCGCGCCGAACGCCTCGACCCCGAGCTGGCGACCACGGCGTTCATCCGCGAGGACCGGCACGGCAAGGTGTTCCTCGACGCCACCCGCTCCGGCGGCGCGACGGTCGTGGCCGCGTACAGCCCGCGCGTGCGCCCCGGCGTGCCCGTCTCCTTCCCGGTTCCGTGGGACGACCTCGACGACGTGACCCCCGGCGACTTCACGGTCCGCACAGCGCCGGCCCTGCTCGGCGACCGCGACCCGTGGGCCGCCGCGATGCCGGAACCGCAGGCGCTCGACCAGGGCCTGATCGACGAGGGCCGGACGATCCCGGTCGCCCGCGTGCAGGCCATGCACGAGGGCAAGCGCCGCGCCAAGGCCCGGCGCGAGGCCGGCTAGCGCTTACGGGCGACGGCGCCGTACACCGAGACGTGCGCGGCCGGCGGCGGGGTGGTGCCCGGGTCGGGCCGCCACTCGCTGACCACGGTGAGGCCCGGCTCGAGCTGCTCGAGGCCGTTGTCGTCGAGGAACCGGGCGATCCGCGCGCCGGAGCGTCCCTCGAAGCTGCTCGCGCCCTTGACCTTGCCGCCGGCCAGGGCCTCGGCGGTGCCCGGCGGCAGGAAGTCGGCGGTGGCGTGGGTCAGCGCGAGGAAGCTGCCCGGCGGCACCGCGCGCATCAGCGTGGCGATCGCCGCGTTCGCCTGCTCGTCGTCGTGCACGAAGTGCAGCACCGCGATCAGCATCACCGCGACCGGCTCGCGCAGGTCGAGAGTGGCGGTCAGGTCGGGATGCCCGAGGATCTGCTCGGGTTCGCGCAGGTCGGCCGGGATGTACGCGGTACGCCCGCGCGGGTCGCTGGTGAGCAGGGCCCGGGCGTGGGTCAGCACCAGCGGATCGTTGTCGACGTAGACGACCCGCGACTCGGGCGCGATGCCCTGCGCGACCTCGTGGGTGTTGTCGGCCGTGGGCAGCCCGGTGCCGATGTCGAGGAACTGGCGGATGCCGTGCTCGCGGCTGAGCAACCGGACCGCGCGCTGCAGGAACCGCCTGTTCTCGACCGCGGCCGTACGGATGTGCGGGAACGCGGCCTCGATGGCGTCGGCCGACTCCCGGTCCGCGGCGAAGTTGTCCTTGCCGCCCAGCCAGTAGTTATACCGCCGCGCCGGATGCGGCACCGTCGTATCCACAGCCGACCGTCCACTGTCACCCATTGCGCCCGCCACGCGATCACCATAGTCGATGCGCCCGATACGCTCGGCCCGTGGATTCGGCGATCGGGCACTCCTCGGGGCTGCCCGCGCCCGAGGCTCCGCACGGGCGCTGGCTCGTGGACCTCGGCATGGGCGACGGGTTGCACGAGCCGCTGCCGCTGGCCGAGGGCACCTACCGGCAGGGGCCCTTCACGTACGGGCTGCGACCCTCGCGCGCCGAGGCGGGCGGGTGGCGTTTCGACCACGACCCGCGCGGCGGGTTTCTCGGCATGGACTTCCGGTCGGAGGCCGCGGAGATGTCCGCGTTCGCCGCGCAGCACGAGCACCTGTCGACCTCGCCGGAGTCCGGGTTCGTGCGGACGGCGACCGTGCAGCGCCGCGACGCCGAGGGCACCGACGTCGTCCGCGGGCTGGTGCTGACACGGACGGCCGAAGCGGAGACCCGTACGGTGCTGGAGCACGAACGGGACTACTTCGCCGCGCTGGCCGACGTCTTCGGGCTCACGCTCGACGACGTCACGGCCGCCGAGCGGGCGGCGCTGTGGCGGCGGCTCGCGGACTCGCACGAGCGGTGGGTCAGCGGTCGAGCCTGAGGAGGGTCTCCTCGATCTCGGCGCGGCGGCCGTTGGCGTACGCGACCTCGGTGCCGATGACCGTGAAACCGGCCCGGCGCAGCACCCGCAGCGACGCCGCGTTGTCGCTCGCGGCGCGGGCGTGCACCGGGCGTACGGGAATGGTCTCCAGCAGCAGGGCCAGCGCCCGGCCCGCGATGCCCCGGCCCCGGAACGACCGGTCGATCCAGTACGTCACCTCGGTGCGGCCGTCCATGACGTAGTTGCCGGCGGTGCCGACCAGGCGCCCGTCGGCGGTGACCGCGTGCAGGGCGGCGTCGGGCAGCGCTCGGACCCGGGCCATGTGGGCGTCGAACGCGGCGCGGTCGTCGGGGTCCTCGGCGGTGAAGGCGGCCATCCGCACCGACTCGGGGTCGCGCATCTGCTCGAACAGCGCGTCGAGGTCCGCGTCGTCGATGGGCCGCAGCGCAACGTCAACCATGCGCCGCATTCTGCCCCGTCCGGTCGAGGGCGTGGGAACCCCACGGGGCCACGACGGGCTGGCAGGCTGACCCCCATGGTTGATGCGCGAGCGCTCGTGGTCGGCGCCTCCAGCGACATCGGCCGCGCTGTCGCGGTCATGCTGGCGTCGCTGGGGATGCCGGTGACGCTGTGGGGCCGCGACCGGGACCGGCTGCGGCAGACGGCGGAGCTCTGCCCGGACGCGACGGTCGACGTCGTCGACGTGACCGACGCCGCCGACCTGCAGCGAGCCGCGACCGAGCTGTCCGCGAGCGGCCCGCTGGGCGTCGTCGTGTACGTGGCGGGCCTGTTCGACTGGGCGCTCGCCGACCAGGCCGACCCGGCGGTGTGGAAGCGGCTGTTCGACGTGAACCTGACGGCCGCCGCCACCCTGACCACCCACGTGATCGGCCCGCTGCTCGCGGCGGCGCCCAGCAGCCTGATCTACATCGGCTCGGGCGCGGCCCATCAGGCCTTCCCCTACAACGCCGCGTACGTGGCGAGCAAGCACGGCCTCGCCGGGCTCGCCGAGGCGGTGTTCCTGGACGTCCGAGACCGCGACGTGAAGGTCAGCCTGATCTCCCCCGGGCTGGTCGCCGCGGGCGGCGGTCTCACCTCGCCGGCCGGGCAGCAGCGGCCGCAGGAGCTGCTCGCAGCCGAGGACGTCGCGGAGGCGGTGCGGTTCGTCGTCACGTTCCCGGCCCGCGGCTGCCCGACGCAGATCAGGCTCCAGCCGCAGCGGAACCCGGTCTGACCCGGGGCAGGGTGGCGAACCAGCGCTCGACCTCGGCGGGCGAGCGCAGCAGCACGGTCTCGGGATAGTCGGGGCTCGCCTGCCACTTGCGCATCCGCTCGCGCTTGCGGCCGAACGACTTCATGTGGAACAGCAGCAGCGACTCGCGGCTGAGGAACGCGTTGCGGACACTCTCGTAGTTGCCGTTGCAGGTGGGCGTCCGCCGGACGATGCGGGTGACGGTGCGGCGCAGCAGGCGGCCCCACGAGCGCCACCGGGGCAGGTCCAGCCCGACGATCAGATCGGCCCGCTGCAGCGCCAGGTCGTGCCACATCCCGTACGCCGCGTCGATCACCCACGCGTCGGCGGCGAGCAGCTCGCGGATGACCGTACGCTGGTCCGCCTCGGACAGCGGCACCCAGCCGGGCTGCCAGGTGAGGTCGTCGATCGAGTGGTAGGGCAGGCCGAGCCGCTCGCCGATGCGCGCGGCCAGCGTCGACTTGCCGGAGCCGGTCACCCCGTAGACCAGGATCCGTTGCATCAGGTCACGATAGCGGGCCGGCCAGGCCGTCCTCGAACGCGACGATGACCAGCTGCACCCGGTCGCGGACGCCGAGCTTGGCGATCGCCCGGGTGATGTGGGTCTTCGCCGTCAGGGGGCTGATCACCAGCTCGCGCGCGATCTCCTCGTTGGACAGACCGGACGCGACCAGCCGGACGACTTCGCGCTCGCGGTCGGTGAGCACCGCCAGCCGGTCGGCGCCGGGCGACGCGGCCGCAGCGACGGGCCGGTGCGCGAACTGCCCCACCACCCGCCGGGTGACGCTGGGCGACAGCAGCGCGTCCCCGGCGGCCACCACCCGTACGGCCTGGCGCAGCCCGTCGGGGCCGATCTCCTTGGTCAGGAAGCCGCTCGCGCCGGCCGCGAGCGCCGCGAAGACGTACTCGTCGGTCTCGAAGGTCGTCAGGATGATGACGCGGGTGGCCGGGCCGTGCGCGAGGATCTCGCGGGTCGCCGTGATGCCGTCCATGCCCGGCATGCGAATGTCCATGAGGATCACGTCGGGCTGCAGCGCGCGGGCCGTGCGGACGGCCTCGTCGCCGGTCGAGGCCTCGCCGACGACCTGGATGCCCTTGTCGCGCCGGAGCAGGCTGCGGAAGCCGGCGCGGACGAGGTGCTGGTCGTCGGCGAGCAGAACCGAGATCATCCGCGCTCCACCGGGATCGTCGCCCGGACGGCGAAGCCGCCGCCCCGGCCCGCGCCCGCGGTGAGCGCGCCGCCCAGCGCGGCCACCCGCTCGCGCATGCCCGCGATGCCGTTGCCGTCGACCACCTGCGCGGGCGCGTGACCGTCGTCCTGCACGTCGACCACCACGCTGGCCGGGGCGTAGCGCAACGTGACCGCGACGCGGGTGGCGCCGGCGTGCCGCACGGTGTTCGTCAGCGCCTCCTGGACCACCCGGTAGATCGCGGTCGCCACCGGCGCGGGCACGTGGGCCCGTTCGCCGAACTCGTTGAGCGACACGGTCAGCCCCGCCCCGCGCACCTGCTCGGCGAGCCGTTCGAGGCCGTCCAGCCCTTCGGACGGCTCCGCGAGCGCCGGGGCGCCGCCGTCGCGCAGCACGTCGACCAACGACTTCAGGTCCGTCATGGCCTTTCCGCGTACGTCCTGAGCCAGCCGCAGCGACGAGCGGGCCTCGTCGGGATCGTCGTCGAACGAGTCGAGCGCGACGTTGAGGTGCACGCCCACCACCGCGAGCGTGTGCGAGACGACGTCGTGCAGGTCGCGGGCGATGCCGACCCGCTCCTCGGCCCGCCGGCGCCGCGCGTCCAGCTCCCGCTCGTGCTGGTCCTGTTCCAGGCGCAGCGCCATCTCGTGCTGCCAGCGGCGGGTGCTGACGAACGCGGCCGAGGCCGCGAGGACCGCGGCGAGCAGCAGCGCCTCCCCGCCGACGTGGGCGAGCGTCCACTCGCCGCCGTGCGTGTGATCGATGTAGCCGTCCCACGCGACGCCGTAGAGCAGAGCCATGCCGCCCGCGACCGCCGCGAAGCGCAGGTGCCCGGCGAGGACCACGGCCACGAACGCGGCGCCGGCCGGCCACACCCAGCCGGAGCCGACGAAGAAGCCGCCGCGCAGGGCCGCGATGATCAGGAGCGAGAGCACCAGGACCGTACGGGACCAGGCCTGGGCGAAGAAGGCGAGGACGGCCAGCCAGAAGGCCAGCACGACGGTCAGAACGGTGTCGACGTTGCCGCCGGTGACGGCGAGCCCGGCCGGAACGCCGGCCAGGGTGACTGCCGGTGCGAGAAGTCTGTTCATGACCGCGACGCTAGGGCCGTCCCCCACCCGGGCACGTCGTCCTGCGACGGTCACTTCCATCGACGCCTCCCGACTACGGGGTACTCCCCCTGGAGTATCCCTGGCCTAGGGTGCGCTGGTGGGCACGAGCGTGCGGCTGCACAAGGTGAAGCGACCCGGCGGCGTCTTCTGGTTCGATCTGCAGCACGTCGCCGAGGACGCGGACGGCACGTGGCTGCGGGGTCCGGTCGGCTCGCCGTGGTCGGCCCCGCACGACAGCGGGGTCCTGCCCGTTCCCGTGGTGGTGCTGCTGACGCCGGGCCGTCCGTGGGCCGCCTGGTGGGTCGGCGACCCCGCCGACCGGCGCCTGGAGATCGACGTGTGCCTGCCACCCGTGCCGGTGCCGGACGGCTGGCAGTACGTCGACCTGGAGCTCGACCCGGTGCTGCACGAACGCGACGGCCGGGTCGAGATCGAGGACGAGGACGAATACGAGCAGGCGTGCCGCGACAACTGGATGACGCCCGCCGACGCCGAGCTGGCCCGGCTCACCGCCGACGCCTGCGCGGAGCTGCTGCGCCGCGGTTCCGAGCCCTGGCTGCGCCGCGGCTGGCAGATCCTCGAGCCGTAGGTTTCGCACACGATCGCACACCGGGGCGCGCACGGCCCACGTTCCCGCAGTGACCATAACGGGAGGCCGGACGCGGAACAAGGGCTCGGCTGACATCGATGTCAGGCCGCGCGCGAATGTGTTCGATCGACTCTTGCCCATCCATAGATCTACAGGTAACGATGTGTCGCGCACGTTACGCGGATGAGCGGAGGAACCGGATGCGCCGACCACGGTGGACAGTCGCGGCAGTGCCCCTGACGGTGGTGGCAGCGATGCTGATCGGGACGCCCGCGCACGCGGCGGCGGCAGCGGAGTTCGCGTCCTCGTTCGAGGCGGGGCAGCCCCAGCCGGACTGGACCGACACGACCGAGCGGGCCGACGGCGTGGACGGCGACGTCAGCGCCGGCATGCCGGGCAGCCTGCGGAGCCGGGTCACGGCGATCGCGGTGAACGCGGAGCCCAACGCGAACGAGAACGGCGCCAACCTCAACGACGGCGACCCGGCGACCAAGTGGCTGGTCGACACGCCGGCGAGCTGGGCGCAGTACACCCTCGACGCGCCCGAACGCGTCGTCAGGTACGCGCTGACCAGCGCCAACGACGCCCCCGAGCGCGACCCCAGGGACTGGACGCTCGAGGGCTCCGCCGACGGCACCGCGTGGACGACCGTCGACACCCGCACCGGCGAGACGTTCGGCGAGCGGTTCCAGACCAAGACGTACGAGGTCGCCTCCCCCGCGAGCTTCAAGGTCTACCGGCTCAGCATCTCCGCGCACGGCAGCGGCGCCCTCACGCAGCTCGCCGACCTCGAGCTCGCCGGCGCCGGCACCGCCCCGCCGCCGTCCGGGCCCATGCAGAGCCGCCCGGGCAACGGCCCCGCGAGCTCGCCGACCGCCAAGGCCAACGCCGGCTACACGGGCCTCAGGGCGTTCCAGATCGCCGGGCGCCACACGGGCGAGGGGCGCGCGTACGCGTACAGCAAGGTCTTCGACGTCGACGTGGCGGTCGAGGACGACACCGAGCTCAGCTATCTGGTGTTCCCCGAGTTCAACCGCGCCGACCTGAGCAACCCCGCGACGTACACGGCCGTGGATCTGGCCTTCACCGACGGCAGCTATCTGTCGGAGTTGGCGGCGAGGGACCAGCACGGGGTCGTGCTCGACGCCGAAAAGCAGGGCGAGTCGAAGACGCTCTACACGGCACAGTGGAACCTCAAGAAGGCCCGGATCGGCGCGGTCGCGAAGGGCAAGACGGTCGACCGCGTCCTGATCGGCTACGACAAGCCCGGCGGTCCCACGAGCTTCCGCGCGTGGTTCGACGACATCCGGATCGGCGCGGCGCGCACGGTCGACAGACAACACCTTGCCGAGTACGCCGACACGCGCCGCGGCACCCAGTCGTCCGGCGACTTCTCGCGGGGCAACAACTTCCCGGCGACCGCGGTCCCGCACGGCTTCAACTTCTGGACGCCGGTGACCGACGCCGGCTCGACGAGCTGGCTCTACCAGTGGTCGCGGCAGAACAACGCCGCCAACCGGCCTGCGCTGCAGGCGTTCTCCGCGAGCCACGAGCCCAGCCCGTGGATGGGTGACCGCCAGACGTTCCAGGTCATGCCGTCGCTGGGCACCAACGCGTCCCGCACGGCTCGGGCCCTGTCGTTCTCGCACGACAACGAGGTCGCCAAGCCGTACTACTACGGCGTCACGTTCGACAACGGGCTCAGGACGGAGCTCGCGCCCACCGACCACGCGGCCCTGTTCCGGTTCACGTTCCCCGGCGAGGGCGGCAACCTCATCCTCGACAACGTGGACAGCCGCTCCGGGCTCACGATCGACGCCGCCAACCGTACGGTCTCGGGATGGTCCGACGTCAACAGCGGCGGCCTGTCCGCCGGCTGGACGCGGATGTTCCTGTACGCGACCGTCGACTCCCCGGTCACCGCGAGCGGCATGCTGCCCGAGGGCAACCGCCCGTCCACCGGATACCTGGGCTTCGCGAACAGGACGGTGACGATGCGGATCGCCACCTCGCTGATCAGCGTCGCGCAGGCCAGGCACAACCTCGACCTCGAGATCGCCGCCGACGCGACCCTCGAGCAGGTGCGCGACCGCGCCCGCGAGCTGTGGGACGACAAGATGCACACCGTCGAGGTGGAGGGCGCGTCCGAGGACCAGCTCGTCACGCTGTACTCCAACCTGTACCGGCTGTTCCTCTATCCCAATTCCGCGTACGAGAACACGGGCACCGCCGACGCCCCGGCCTACAAGCACACCGTCCAGTCCGCGGTGACCAGCCCTGCCAGTACGCCCACCGAGACGGGCGCGCCGGTGAAGGACGGCAAGGTGTACGTCAACAACGGCTTCTGGGACACGTACCGCACGACCTGGCCGGCGTACTCGTTGCTCACGCCCAGGATGGCGGGCGAGATGGTGGACGGGTTCGTGCAGCAGTACCGCGACGGCGGGTGGATCTCGCGCTGGTCGTCGCCGGGCTACGCGAACCTCATGGTGGGCACCAGCTCCGATGTGGCGTTCGCCGACGCGTACCGCAAGGGGGTCAAGGGGTTCGACGCCGAGCAGGCGTACGCCGCCGCGGTGAAGAACGCGACGGTCACGCCGCCCAACCAGAACGTCGGGCGCAAGGGCCTGGCCACGTCGATCTTCAAGGGGTACACGCCGAGCGACGCGACCGGCGAGGCGATGAGCTGGGCGATGGACGGCTACATCAACGACTTCGGCATCGCGAACATGGCCGAGGCGCTGGCCGGCAAGACCGGTGAGAAGCGGTACGCCGAGGAGGCCGAGTACTTCCGCAACCGCGCGCTGAACTACGTCACCATGTTCGACCCCTCGGTGGGCTTCTTCCAGGGCAGGAACTCGGCCGGCGTGTGGCGGCAGACGCCCGAGCAGTACGACCCGCGGGTGTGGGGCTACGACTACACCGAGACCGACGGCTGGAACATGGCGTTCCACGTGCCGCAGGACGGGCAGGGTCTGGCCAACCTGTACGGCGGCCGGGCCGGGCTGGCGTCGAAGCTGGACAAGTTCTTCGCCACGCCCGAGACGGCCACCTTCCCCGGCTCGTACGGCGGAACGATCCACGAGATGCTCGAGGCCCGCGACGTGCGGATGGGCCAGTACGGCCACAGCAACCAGCCGTCGCACCACATCATCTACATGTACGACTACGCCGGGCAGCCCGCCAAGGCGCAGAAGCTCGCCCGGGAGGCGCTGTCCCGGCTCTACCTGGGCAGCGAGATCGGGCAGGGCTACCCCGGCGACGAGGACAACGGCGAGATGTCGGCGTGGCAGGTGTTCTCCGCGCTCGGCTTCTACCCGCTGCAGATGGGCTCCCCCGCGTACGCCGTGGGCTCCCCGCTGTTCACGAAGGCGACCGTGAACCTCGAGAACGGCAAGAAGATCGTCGTCAACGCCCCCGGCAACTCGGCCACCAACGTCTACGTCCAGGGCCTGAAGATCGACGGCAAGGCGTACGGGTCCACGTCGATCCCGCACTCGGCGCTCGCCGACGGGGCCGTGCTCGACTTCGCCATGGGCCCGCAGCCGTCGTCGTGGGGCGCGGACTCGCCGCCGCCGTCGATCACCACGGGCGACGCGCCGCCCGCCCCGCTGCGCGACCTGACCGGCCCGGGCCGGGGCACCGCCTCGGCGCCCGCGCTGGTCGACGACACCACGGCGACCCGGGCCGCCGGCGCCGCGTTCTCCTACGAGTTCGCGAGCGCGGGCGAACAGGCCACGTACTACACGCTGACCTCGGCCGCGGACACCGGCGCCGACCCGTCGTCGTGGACCCTGCGGGGCTCGTACGACGGCGCCACGTGGACGACGATCGACTCGCGCACGGATCAGAAGTTCGACTGGCGGCTGCAGACGCGCCCGTTCCGGATCGCGTCGCCCGGGCGGTACAGGTTCTACGCCCTGGACTTCGGCGGCGCGGCCGTGGGGCTGGCCGAGGTGGAGCTGCTGGGCAAGCCCGCACCCGCCTGCACGACCACCATCGCCGACCGGGTGACCGGGGCGCTCACGGTCAGCTCGGGCGTGACGTGCCTGGCGCCCGGCTCGACCGTGACCGGGCTGGTGACCGTACGCAAGGGGGCCTCGCTTCTCGCCACGGGCGCGACGCTGAAGGCCGCGCTGACCGCCACCGGCGCCGGAACCGTCTCGATGCTCGGCTCCACCGTCACCGGCGCGGTCACCGCGAGCGGCTCCGGCCCGGTCGCGATCGAGGGCTCCACGGTGCGCGGACCGGTCACCCTGCTCACCGGCAAGGGCGCGACCGTGGTGGCCGGCAACACCCTCAACGGGCCGCTCACCTGCACGGGCAACCAGCCCGCCCCGGTGAACAACGGCCTGCGCAACGCCGGCAGCGGCCCGCGCTTGGGGCAGTGCGCCAAGCTGTGACAGGAGCGCGGGGGCGGCCGGCTGTCGCCGGCCGCCCCCGCTGTCGGATTCCACCGCGGCCGTTCGTAGGAAGGGCATGACAGCGACCTACACGTTCGACGTGTTCTGCACCCTCGACGGCTACGGCTCCTACGACGAGAACGGCGACTGGGGCGGCTACTGGGGCAAGCAGGGCCCCGAGTTCCTCGAACGCCGTCTCGCCCTCTGCAGCGCGGAGCAGCGCATGGTGCTCGGGGCCAACACGTTCCGGGACTTCCTGCAGCTGCTCGACCCGGACGACCTCGACCCGGTGAACTCGGCGATGCGCAACCTGCCCACGACGGTCGTCTCCACCACCCTCGAGGGCCCGTTCGACTGGCCGGACGCGACCGTCGCGAACGGCGACGCCGTCGACGTGGTCACCCGGCTCAAGAACGAGTCCGCCGTGCCGCTGCGCTCGCACGGCAGCATGTCGCTCAACCGGGCGCTGCTGGCCGCCGGCCTGGTCGACCGCCTCCAGGTCACCATCTTCCCCGTGATCAGCGGCCGCACCGGCACGGAGCCGATCCTGCGCGGCGCCGCCGACTTCGACCTGGAGCTGCTCGAGAGCCGCACCTTCGACGGCGCCATCCAGGAGCTCACCTACCGGCCGAGCCCGCACCGCTGAGCCCGGCGGACCGCCTACGTCCAGGCGCCCGGGGTGGGGGCGCCGGCCGGGGCGGTGAGCTGCGCCATCAGGCCCGCGAAGTCCTCGAGGTGCCAGGTGGTGACGATCCGGCCGTCGCGCACCTGGTGGATGTCCATGGTGCGCATCTCGATGCGCCGGCCGGTCGGCTCGTGTCCCAGGAAGGCGCCCTGGTGGGTGCCGCTGACCGTGTTCCGGACGGCCACCCGGTCACCGCCGACGACCAGGTCCTCGTGCTTGACGTCGTAGTCCGGCATGGCCCGGCGGAACACCGCGATCTGTGCGGCCATCCCCGCCGGCCCCTGCTCCTGACCGGGTGCGAGGGGGATGTCGATCCAGTCGTCGGCCAGGATCTCGCCGTAGACCGACGTGTCCCCGGTGCGGAACGGCTCGTAGAAGGCGCGCACGACGTCGGTGATGCGCTGGTCGGGGTTGCTCATGAGGGATGTCCTTTTCTGGCGGAGGGGCTTCCGGACTCGAGCCGGATGGCCCGAGATTGAGGTGCGCACGCACCTCACTTTGCGGAGCTGGTGATACTGTGGTGCGCACTCACCTCATTTGTCAAGCGCCCCTCCACCGGCGAACGTCACGAAGCGGAGACTGTGATGGCTGCACCCGCCCGGCAGCGGATCCTGGACGCCACCGCCCGGCTGCTGCGCGAGAAGGGCCTCGCGCGGCTGACCACGCGCGAGATCGCGCAAGCGGCGGATGCCGCGGAGGGCTCGATCACCAAGAACTTCGGCGGCAAACTCGGCCTGCTCACCGCGCTGCTCTCCAGCGATCTGCCCGAGCTCACCGCCTGGCGCGACGCGCTGACCCCGCCCACGTCGCGCCCCGAGGACCTCGAGGCCGCGCTGACCCGCGCCGCCGACGCGGCCATCGACTACTACGCGGCCTCGCTGCCCCTGATCGCCGGCGCCGTGTCCGACGCCACCCTCTTAGAGGCATACCGCGCGACCAACACCGCCAACGGAACGGGCCCGCAGCTCGCCGTGCAGCAGATGACCGACTACCTCGCCGCCTGGCAACAGCACGGGGCCCTGGCCCCCACCGCGGACCCCGGCGCCCTGGCCCTGCTGTTCTGCGGCGCCGCCCAGGTCCAGGCATGGACCGACTACCTCGCCGGGCCCGGCGTCCTCCCCGGCTCCCGCGCCGACCGCATCGACCGGGTCGTCACCGCCCTGCTCGGCCGACCGGGCCGGTGAACGGGCGGGCGGCGGCCACCAGCAAGATTTTCGCGGCGGATTCGGGGGATGATGGGGCCGTGAACTTCCGCTCTGTCTATCAGCACGGGTTCGCGCGGGTCGCCGCGTGCACCGGGCACGCCGTCGTCGCCGATCCTGCCGCCAACGCCGAGGCGATCCTGCGCCAGGCGCGCCAGTGCGCCGAGCAGGGGGTGGCCGTGGCGCTCTTCCCCGAGCTGGGGCTCTGCGGCTACTCGATCGAGGACCTGCTGCTGCAGGACGCGCTGCTCGACGACGTCGAGGCGGGGCTGCGCAGCGTCGTCGAGGGGTCGGCCGACCTGCTGCCCGTGCTGATCGTGGGAGCGCCGCTGCAGCACCGCAACCGGGTCTACAACTGCGCGGTCGTCATCCACCGCGGGGAGATCCTCGGCATCGCGCCGAAGTCGTACCTGCCGAACTACCGCGAGTTCTACGAGAAGCGCCAGATCGCGGCGGGCGACGACGAGCGCGGCGGCTCGCTGACCTTCGCGGGCCGGGCCGTGCCGTTCGGCCCGGATCTGCTCTTCGAGGCCGAGGACGTGCCCGGCCTGGTGCTGCACGCGGAGATCTGCGAGGACATGTGGGTGCCGGTCCCGCCGCACGCCGAGGCCGCGCTGGCCGGCGCCACCGTGCTGGCGAACCTGTCCGGCAGCCCGATCACGGTCGGCCGCGCCGAGGACCGGCGGCTGCTGTGCAAGTCGGCTTCGTCGCGCTGCCTGGCCGCGTACGTCTATGCCGCCGCGGGCCTCGGCGAGTCGTCCACCGATCTGTCCTGGGACGGGCAGACGATGATCTACGAGAACGGCGTGCTCCTCGCCGAGACCGACCGGTTCCCGCTCGACGACCGGATGGCCGTGGCCGACGTCGACCTCGACCTGCTGCGCCAGGAACGCCTGCGGATGGGCAGCTTCGACGACAACCGCCGTACGCACTCCGGCCGCACCGGCGGCTTCCGGCGCGTGCGGTTCCGGCTCGATCCCCCCGCCGGCGACCTGGGCCTGCGCCGCCGCATCGAGCGCTACCCGTTCGTGCCCGCCGACGTGGCCCGGCTCGCCCTGGACTGCTACGAGGCGTACAACATCCAGGTCGCCGGCCTGCAGCAGCGCCTCGCGGCGATCGGCAACCCGAAGGTCGTCATCGGCGTCTCGGGCGGGCTCGACTCCACGCACGCGCTGCTGGTCGCCGCGCAGGCCATGGACCGCGCCGGCCGGCCGCGCACCGACATCCTGGGCTTCACCATGCCGGGCTTCGCCACCGGCACCAACACCAGGAACAACGCGCACCGGCTGATGAACGCGCTGGGCATCACCGCCGCGGAGCTCGACATCACCTCGACCGCCAAGCTGATGCTCACCGAGATGGGCCACCCGTTCGCGTCCGGCGAGCCGGTCTACGACGTCACGTTCGAGAACGTGCAGGCCGGGCTGCGCACCGACTACCTGTTCCGGCTGGCCAACCAGCGCAACGGCATCGTGCTGGGCACCGGCGACCTGTCCGAGCTGGCGCTGGGCTGGTGCACGTACGGCGTCGGCGACCAGATGAGCCACTACAACGTCAACGGCGGCGTGCCCAAGACCCTGATGCAGCACCTCATCCGCTGGGTGGTGAGCAGCAGGTTCTTCGACGAGGAGGTCGGCGCGGTCCTCACCGACGTGCTCGACACCGAGATCAGCCCCGAGCTCGTGCCCGGCGAGGAGCTGCAGTCCACCGAGAGCACCATCGGCCCGTACGCCCTGCACGACTTCGCGCTGTTCCACATCCTCCGCTACGGCATGCGCCCGTCGAAGATCGCGTTCCTGGCGTGGCACGCTTGGCGCGACGTCGCCGCCGGCGAGTGGCCGCCCAACTTCCCCGAGGACAAGCGCGGCTCCTACGACCTGCCCGAGATCCGCCGCTGGCTCGAGGTGTTCTGCCGCCGGTTCTTCGCCTTCGCCCAGTTCAAGCGCTCCGCCATGCCCAACGGCCCCAAGGTCTCGGCCGGCGGCTCGCTGTCCCCGCGCGGCGACTGGCGGGCCCCGTCGGACGGCAACGCCAACGCGTGGCTGCGCGACATCGAACGCTGGGACAAGGTCGGCGCCTGGCAGGAGAGCTGACCCCGCGGGTGCCCTGGCCCTATCCGACGGCCGCGAGGAAGTCCGAGTAGAACAGGCCCAGGCCGGCCGCCACGCAGACACCGGCCACGGTCCAGAACCGGACCACGATGTTGACCTCGCTCCACCCGGCCAGCTCGAAGTGGTGGTGCAGCGGCACCATGCGGAAGACACGCCTGCCGGTGGTCCGGAACGACACGATCTGGATCACCCAGGTGACCGTGATGAGAAAGAAGAGCCCGCCGAACGAGATGGTCTCGCCGGCCACGGTCCGGCCGTCGGTGCCGGCCATGGAGAGCGCGGCGATGCCGAACCCGGTGCCGACGAGCGCCTGACCGAGCAGCTTTCCCCGGGCGGACAGGCCGTCGGAGTTGCGCCTGCGGACCTTGAGCAGATCGTCGACGAAGCCGATCGCACCGCAGCAGACGAACAGTCCGAGGAGGACGAAGGCCGTCATGGTCGGCCTCTCCTGGGCGATCTGCCGCTCGGGCAGCGTGGTCAGCGCGACGTGCCCGGCGACGTAGGCGACGAGGTCGCCACGATGAACGCGACGCCCCCCATCGAACTCCACCGCGGGCCGCATCGCCGTGGCTCGGCGGCGACGACCGGGCGGCGCGGTCAGACGGGCCCGCCGCCGAAGCCGATCTCGTTGCCGTCGGGGTCGTGGAACGTGGCCTTGCGGACGCCGTTGTCGTACGTCTCGACCTGTGCCGGTTGCAGGCCCCGCCCGGCGATGCCGGCGATCCGGGCGTCGAAGTCGTCGACGAAGATCGTTTGCAGGGCGTGGCCGGCGTGGTCGGGGCGCACCTCGATGTAGACGTACCGGTTCTCGGCGAGCTCCCACACCGCCTCGACGTCGTTGGGCAGGAACGACGGCGGGCCGCCGAGCAGGCGCTCGTACCAGGCGACGGCGGTGGCGTAGTCGCGGACCGGGATGCCGGCGAACAGCTCTACGGTCATGGAGGTCAGGCTAGCGTCAGCGCGTAGACGTACACGCGCGCGTCGGCGGGCAGCGTGATCGAGCGGAGCTGCTTGCCCGCGGCGAGCGGCAGCTTGGCGCCGAACAGGGCGACCGGCGGGCCGTCCACGCCCTGGCCGGCCTTGATGCGGTGCGGCATGGCGAGGACCGCGGTGGTGCCGGCGGCCGCGGAGCCGCACCAGTCGGCCACGGTGACCGGCGCGGAGGCGTACGTGCCGTCGGTGTAGCCGAGGGTGACCGACGTGCCGACGGGGCCGTTGTGGCTGGTGAGCACGAGGTTCGCGGAGGTGTGGGCGCCCGCGGGCAGCACCAGCGTCCGGCCGTCGGCGGGGACGAAGTTGGGGGCCGTGCCGGTGGGGTCGGGAGCCGCGTACGTGACGCCGCCCCACGTGACCGGGCCGGCGGCGGGCAGCAGGGCGGCGTCGTAGCTCCAGCCGCCGCCGTCGAAGTCGCCCTCGGTGGTGGCCTCCACGGTGGCGGTGCCGTCGCGGGTGGGCGTGAGCGCGACGGCGCACTGGCCCGCGGCGGACGACGCCGAGCACGTCGAGGGCGTGGTGACGACGAGGCCGGCGGTCTTGGTGAGCGGCGACCCGCCTCCCGTGACGGTCACGGACAGGGGGTAGGTGCCGACGGCGGCATCCGCGGGGGCGGTGACGGTGATCGTGGCGGTCGCCGAGGTGGGCAGGTGGCGGGAGACGATCGGCGCGGGCTGCCGCACCACGGCCTTCCAACCCGCGGGGGCCGTGGCGGCGACCCGGGGCAGCAGAGCCGTGGGCGCCTGGCCGACGAGGTCGACGGTGAGGGTGGCGCTGCCGCCGGGCGGGACGGCGGCGGTCGCGGGGCGGACCGAGGCGTCGAGGCGGGTGCGGCCGTCCGGCGCGGCCTGGTTGACCGACGGCGGCTGGGCGGCGGTCGACGTGCCCCACGACGACGGGGTGGCGCCGAGCGTGTGCGCGATCGTGCCGCCCGAGCCGATCGCCGACCACGGGATCCAGTTCCTCGTCAGCAAGCCGCCGTCGACCCGTACGCGCTGGATGTAGCGGTTCTCGTCCGAGGCGCCGGGAGCGGTGATCGTCAGCGGGCGGCCGCCGACATCGACCACCGCGGACGGGAACTGGGGGCTGGAGACGGCGAGGAAGTCGGCGCCGCTCATCGTGGGATACAACCCCAGCGAGGAGAAGACGTACCAGGCACTCATCGTGCCCAGGTCGTCGTTGCCGGTCATGCCGTCGGGGCCGGTGGTGAACAGGGTCATCGCGGCGCGCACGACCGTCGCGGTCTTCGCGGGCGCGCCGGCCCAGTGGTACATGTACGGCGCCAGCAGGTCGGGCTCGTTGTTCGGGTTGTAGGTGGGCTTGGCGTAGTAGTCGTACGGCGAGGCGATCCAGTCGGTGCGGGCCGTCCCGGCCGGGTCGGTCAGGAGCTTCCCGTACGCGAAGAAGTCGTCCAGCCGCTTCTCGGTGGCCTGCCGCCCGCCCATCAGCCGCACGAGCCCCGCCGGGTCCTGCGGGACGAGCCACTGGTACTGGTAGGCGCCGCCCTCGTGGAACTGCTGCGCCGCACCGACCGGGTCGTACGGGGTCAGCCAGGTGCCGTCAGTCGTCCGCGGCCGGAACTGCTTGATCGAAGAGTCCCACAGGTTGCGGTACCACTGGCCCCGCCCGGCGAACAGCCGCGCGTCGGCCGTCCTGCCGAGCCCGGACGCCATCAGCGCGAGCGAGGCGTCCGCCGCCGCGTACTCCAGGGTCGCCGAGGCGGGGTGCACGCAGTCGTTGTCGCCGCCCTTGTGCACGCAGTCGGCGCCCAGCTCGAGCCCGGAGGGGATGTAGCCGCGGTCGCTGTAGTACCTGATGCCGGTGCGTCCGTTGTACGGCGAGCCCGCGGGCGGCTCGCTCAGCGCGTTGGCCCGCAGCAGCTCGTACGCCTCGCTTTCGTGGCCCGCGAGCAGCCCTTTCGACCACGCCTCGACGAGGAACGGGGTGACCGGGTCGCCGGTCATGATGTTGGTCTCGCTGTTGGCGAGCGCCCAGCGGGGCAGCCAGCCGCCGTCGCGGCCGATCGCGAGCACGCTGAGCGCCACGTCGCGCGCCACGCCGGGGGTGAGCATCTCGAGCAGCTGGTTCTGCGGGCGGTACGTGTCCCAGAGCGAGAAGTTCTGGTACGGCGTGTAGCCCTCGGCCCGGTGCACCTCGCGGTCGAAGCCGACGTACGACCCGTCCACGTCGCCGGCCAGGTTCGGGTGCAGCAGCGAGTGGTAGAGCGCCGTGTAGAACGCCGCGCGCCTCTCCTCCGTACCGCCGCCGATCTTGACCTTGTCCAGCGCGGCCACCCACTCGGCCCGCAGGGCGGCGCGCGTGGCGTCGAAGTCGTAGGACGCGGCGGTCTCGGCCGCAAGGTTGGCCCGCGCTCCCGCCAGGCCCGTGTACGACAGCCCGACCTTCACCACGACGTCCCGGTCGGCGGTGGCGTCGAAGGTGACGTACGCCCCGTTCGAGCCCGAACCGGAGGCGTCGCGGCTGCCGGCCGTGGCGGTCGAGCCGCGCCAGGTGCCGAACGCGGCGAACGGCCGGTCGAACGAGGCGGTGAAGTACACGGTGTGGTCGTCCTTGCCGGCGCAGAAGTTGCCCGCCTCGACGCGGCCCTCGATCGTCCGGTCCCCCACCACGTGGATCTCGGAGCCGAACACGGACTGGTTGGCCTTGCCGGTGTTGAACAGGACGTTCGCCGCGGCGGTGGACGGGAACGTGTAGCGCTGCCAGCCGGTGCGCGCGGTCGCGGTGAGCTCGGCGGTGACGTCGTACTTCTGCAGCCCCACCCGGTAGTAGCCCGGCGACGCCTGCTCGTCGTCGTGGCTGTACGCCGACCGGTAGACATCCGGGTCGACGCTGCCGACCGCGCCGGTGGTCGGCATCATCGGCAGCTCGCCGGCGACCCCGCAGCCCACGCCGGACAGGTGCGTCTGGCTGAAGCCGTGGATCGTGGTCTGCCGGTGGTCGTACCCGCCCTGGCCGCCCGTGTCGGGGCTCACCTGCACCATGCCGAACGGCGCGCTCGCGCCGGGGAACGTGTTGCCGAAGTTCTCGGTGCCGACGAACGGCCGCACGAGGTCGACGGGCTGGTCCGGCGCCGCGGCCGGGGCGGCGGCCAGGGAGGCGACGAGGACGGCGCTGAGCAACACGTGCATGGGTGAACCTCCCGTGACGGCCGTGATCAGGCGGTGACAACGTTGTCACCACTCAGAGACGTACGTCAATGCCTGGCACCCGAAATGCACCGCGAGACCCCTCAAGATGCCCGGCCGCCGTTCCGATCTACGCGTCGACCGCCCATTTCGGGGCGGTTCCTGGGCGGACCGGAGACACGTCTGATGGCAGCCAGCACCGAACCGCGGGCCGGGAACTCCGCCCGGTGGCCGCGCCTGTGCGTCCTGGTGGGCACGATCGTCGTCGCGTTCGCGCTGCTGCTCGGCACGGGCACCGCCGGCGCGGTCGTCGCCAACGTGAGCCAGTGCGTGGCCGCGATCGCCGCCGCCGTGGCCTGCCTGCACCGGGCGCGGCGGCTCACCGGCCGCATGCGGTGGGGCTGGGCGCTGATCGGCCTGGGCGTGCTGAGCTGGGGCCTGGGCCAGGCGGTCGCCTGCTGGTACAGCCTCGTCGGCCGCGAGGTGCCGCTGCCCTCGGAGGCCGACCTGGGCTACCTCGGCATCGTGGTGCTCACCCCGATCGGGCTGCTCGTGCTGCCCAGCCGCGCGCAGACGCTGGCCGGGCGGGTGCGCAGCGTGCTCGACGGGCTCATGGTCGCCGCCTCGCTGGTGCTGATGGCCTGGATCTTCGTGGTCACGCCGCTGCTCGAGGGCGGCAAGGCTGGCCTGGCGCTCTACCTGAGCCTGGCCTACCCGCTCGGCGACGTGGTGATCGTGACCATGGTGCTCTACATGCTCGCGCAGCAGCGCCGCACCGGCCGCGGCTTCAACAACCTCGCGCTCGTGGGCATCGGCATCGTCGCGTTCGCGGCCTCCGACATCGCGTACGCCTACCTGCAGCTGCTCGGCGCGTACCGCTCGGGCAGCGCCACCGACATCGGCTGGTTCACCGGGTTCTGCCTGATCCTGCTCGCCGCGCTCATGCCGGCCCGCCCGGTCGAGCAGGACGAGCAGGACAGCGGTCAGCCGGTGGGCGTCCTGCTGCCGTACGTGGCCGTGCTCGCGGCGCTGTTCACGTCGGTCGTCTGGTACGCCACCACCGGGCACAGCAACCTGTTCGTCGCATACACCCGCTCCGCGCTGATCCTGCTGATCGTCGGGCGCCAGCTGCTGACGCTGCGGGAGAACCGCAACCTCACCCGTACGCTCGAGGCCCGCGTGGCCGCCCGCACGGCCGAACTGTTCGCCAGCGAGCAGCGGTTCCACGCGCTGGTGCAGCACAGCTCCGACGTGGTCACGGTGGTCAGCCCCGAGGCCGACGTGCTCTACCAGAGCGAGTCGGTGCAGCGGGTCTTCGGCTACCCGGCGCGGGCCCTGAACGGCAAGCGCCTCACCAAGCTGCTCGACCCCGAGTCGGGCATCCGGCTGGCCCAGGCGCTGCGGCAGGTCGCCGGCCGGCCGTACGCGACGACGGTCCTCGAGATCACCGTCCCGCACCGCGACAAGCGGCTGCGCCAGGCCGAGATGACCATCACGAACCTGCTCAGCGACCCCAGCGTCGCCGGCCTGGTGCTCAACACCCGCGACATCAGCGAGCGCAAGGAGCTGCAGGACCAGCTCGTGCACGAGGCCTACCACGACGCGCTCACCCAGCTCGCCAACCGCGCGCTGTTCCGCGAGCGGGTCGGCGAGGCGCTGCGCACCAAGCCCGCCGACGGCGAGGTCACCGTGCTCTTCCTCGACCTCGACGGGTTCAAGGAGGTCAACGACAGCCTCGGCCACCTCGCCGGCGACCAGCTGCTCGTGCAGGTCGCCGACCGGCTGCGCTCCTCGGTGCGTGACGGCGACGTGGTGGCCCGCTTCGGCGGCGACGAGTTCGCCGTCCTGATCGAGTCGGAGCGGGGCGCCCGCGACGCCGAGCAGGTGGCGCGGCGCATCATCGAGGTGCTCGAGACGCCGTTCGCCAGCGACACCCGCAACATCCACGTGCAGGCCAGCATCGGCCTGGCCGCGGCGGGCATGCTCGCCGACGGCGAGACCGACGGCGCCGAGCAGCTCATGCGCAACGCTGACCTGGCCATGTACAAGGCCAAGTCGGCCGGCGGCAGCGTGCACGCCAGCTACGACCCCGAGATGCTCTCCGACCTGGTCGCCCGGCTCGAGCTGGAGGCCGACCTGCGGCTGGCCCTCGAGCGGGGGCAGCTGCACCTGCACTACCAGCCGACCATCGACCTGACCACCAGCGAGGTCGTCGGCTTCGAGGCGCTGGCCCGCTGGCAGCACCCCACCCGGGGGCTGATCCCGCCGGCCGAGTTCATCCCGATCGCCGAGGCCACCGGGCTCATCGTGCCGCTGGGCCGGTGGGTGCTGCGCGAGGCGTGCAGCCAGGCCGTCGAGTGGTCGGCGGCGGGCGGGCGGCCGGTCAAGATGGCCGTCAACGTCTCGGTGCGCCAGTTCGACCGCGCCGACCTGGTCGAGGTCGTCGCGGGCATCCTCGCCGAGACCGGCATGCCGGCCGACCAGCTCTGCCTCGAGATGACCGAGAGCGTGCTGATGACCGACACCGACGACAACCTCGAGCAGCTGCTGCGGCTCAAGGCGCTCGGCGTGACGCTGGCCATCGACGACTTCGGCACCGGCTACTCGTCGCTGGCCTACCTGCGCCGCTTCCCGGTCGACACCCTCAAGATCGACCGCTCGTTCGTCGAGCGGCTCGGCGCGCTGACCGACGACACGGCGCTCGCCGACACCATCGTGCAGCTCGGCAAGAGCCTCGGCATGGCCTGCGTGGCCGAGGGGATCGAGGAGTTCGGCCAGCTCGCCGCGCTGCGCGAGATGGGCTGCCACTTCGCCCAGGGCTACTACTTCTCCCGCCCGGTGCCCGCCACCGAGGCCGGCCGCCTCTTCCTCGAGGGCGCCGAGGCCGTCGCCCGCTGACCGCTCGTCCTGGCCGCCCCCTCACCGCGCGCCCTCGCGGCCCGCGCCGCTTCCCCTCCCCTTGTTGATCCACTTCCTGCTTGGAGCGTCGCATGACCATCGGCACCGCCCCGTCCCCGTGGCCGGCCACCCTCGGCCCGGCGCAGCTTCAGGCGATCGACATGCCGACGCCGTACCTGGTCACCGATCTGTCCGCGATACGCGACCGGCACGCCGCCTTCCGCGCCGCCCTGCCCGGCGTGCGGGTGCACTACGCGATGAAGTGCAACCCGTCCCCCGAGATCCTGCGCGCCCTGCACGCCGAGGGCGCCGGCTTCGAGATCGCCTCGCTGGGCGAGCTGCGCACGCTGCAGGCGATCGGCGTCGACCCGGCCGACGTGCTCTACAGCAACCCGGTCAAGCCGCCGTCGCACATCGCCGCCGCGCACGCCGCGGGCCTGTGGCGCTACAGCTTCGACTCCCCCAACGAGCTCGCGAAGATCGCCGAGCATGCCCCCGGCGCGGCGGTCTACGTGCGGCTGCGCGTCGACGACCAGGGCAGCGCCTTCCCGCTGTCGCGCAAGTTCGGCACGGACACCGAGGACGCGTACGACCTGCTCCTGCTCGCGGAGCGGCTGGGCCTGCGGCCGTACGGGATCACGTTCCACGTCGGCTCGCAGTGCCTGCGCCCCGACGCGTGGGCCGAGGCGGTCGACACCGCGGGCAAGCTCATGGACCGGCTGCGCCACGACGGCATCGAGCTCGAGATGCTCGACCTGGGCGGCGGCTTCCCGGCCCGCTACACCACCGGCGTGCCCGCGATCGAGCAGATCGGCGCGGTCACCACGGAGGCGATCGACGCGCTCCCGTACCGCCCCCCGCTGCTCGTCGCCGAGCCCGGCCGGCACCTGGTGGCCGAGGCCGCCGTGCTCGCCGCGACCGTCATCGGCCACGAGCGCCGCGGCGACCAGAACTGGCTCTACCTGGAGGTCGGCGCCTTCAACGGCCTCATGGAGGTGCTCCAGACGCCCGGCGGCTGGGACTATCCCGTCCGCTCGTCCGCGCCCGCCGGCGACCTCGTGCCGTACGTCGTCACCGGCCCCACGTGCGACAGCAGCGACACCATCGGGTACGCCATGATGCTGCCCGAGGGAGTACGCACGGGCGACGTCGTGTACCTCGGCAGCACCGGCGGCTACACCCTCGCGTACGCCTCGCACTTCAACGGTTTCGCCCCGCCCACTCCCCTCTTCGTGGGCGCCCGTGAGTGAGACCCGCCCCCGCCCCTCCTCGTCGGCGCCCGTGAGCGAGACCCGCACGCGCCCGTCCTCGTCGGCGCCCGTGAGTGAGACCCGCCCCCGCGGCCGGGGCCGCCGCCGCGCCGGCCCCGGCGGCATGCGACGCGCCGGCCGCCTGCGCGAACTGCTGCTCTCGGGCGTGGCCGACTCGTTCGGCATGGCTCTGGGCTGGACGTTCGTCGTGCTCATCGCCACCGAACGCGGCGGCTTGGCCGAGGCCGGCCTCTACAACGCCGCGATGCTCGTCGGCGTCGTGCTGTCCGCCCCCGTCACCGGCTGGCTGGCCCACCACCTCGACGGCCGTACGCTGCTCCGCGGCGCCGCGGCCCTGGAGGTGCTGCTGCGCTTCGGCACCCTGTACGGCCTTATCGCCGGCTGGCCTTCGTCGCTGATCGCCGCGCTCGTCGTGCTGCAACACGTCGCCGCGTGGGCCGGTTTCGCCGGCATGCGCGCCGAGGTGTCCGCCGTGGACGCCTCCGCCCGCTCCATGACCCGCTACGCCGTAGCCATAGCCGGCGTCGAAGCCGCCGGCACCGCCATCGCCGCCCTGCTCCCGACCGGGACGCTCGGCTATCCCACCGGCTGGCTGCTGGTCGCCGTTTTCGCCGTCTATCTCGGTTCCCTGATCCCCACCGTCCTGACCGCCCGCCGCGCCCGCATCACCCCCGCCGCGCCAACCCCGGCCGCCGCCCTCGTCCCGTCCCCCGCGCCACCCCCGGCCGGCCGCCTTGAACCAACCGCGACCAGTGGCCCTGCGCCAACCGCGGCCGCTGCCCTCGTGCCCACCCCGACCGCTCGTCTCGCGCCAACCGCGGCCACTGGCGCCGCGCCAACCCCGGCCGCCGCCTCCGCGGCAACCCCCACCACTCACCCCACCTCAGCCGCGGCCATTGGCCCCGTGCCAACTGCGGCCACCGCCTCCGCGGCAACCCCCACCACTCACCCCGCTCCAACCGCGGCCATCGGCCCCGTGCCAACTGCGGCCACCACCGCCACGGCAACCCCCACCACTCACCCTGCCTCAACCGCGGCAATCGGCCCCGTGCCAAAGGCGGCCACCACCCCTGCGGCAAGCGCGGCCACTGGCGCTGTGCCAATTGCAGCCGCCGCTTCCCAGGCGGCCCCCGCCGCTCGCCTCGCCTCAACCGCGGCCACTGGCGCTGCGCCAATGGCGGCCGCCGCCCCCGCCGCAGCCCTCACCGCTCGCCTCGCGCCAACCGCGGCCAATGGCACTGCGCCAACAGCAGCCACCGCCTCCGCGGCAACCCCCACCGCTCGACTCGCCTCAACCGCGACCATTGGCCCTACGCCAACTGCGGACGCGAGCAGCGTCAGCGCTCCGGTCGTCGCTCCGGCTCGGTGGCGGCATGCGGCTGCGACGCCGTCCACATCGGTCGGGTGGCGGCTTCCTCAGCCGCGGCTGCTGCTCGCCGGGGCCGGGGTCATGCTGCTGGCGTCGGCCCCGACGCTGCTGGCCGTCCCCGTGACCGCGGAACTCCACGGCGGCGGCTGGGTGGCCGTGTCCGCCGTCGCGTTCTGTCTCGGCACCCTGCTGGCCACCCGCGCGGTGGCCCTCATCGGCCGCCTGCAGCTGCCCGCGGTGCTGCGCTGGTCGATCTGGGGCCTCGGCATGCTCGCCGGCTGGATCCTAGCGCCCACCTACGCCTTCATGGTGGTCGTCGCGCAGTTCGCCGCCGGCCTGAGCCAGACCGCGTTCGAGGGCGACATGGACGCCCGCGTGGCAGCCGACGCCAAGCCCGAGTCACTCACCCGCGACCTCGCCTACAGCGCCTCGGTGCGAGCCCTGGGCGGCGCGATCTCCGTACGCCTGCTGCCCCTACTCGTCGCCACCCCCGCCATCGGCACAGCCGCAAGCGGCGCGGCGCTGATCCTCGGCGTCATCACGCTCACCCTGTGGGCCGGCCTTTCCACAGCGCCGCATCTGTTCCGACGCTTCGCCCACAGCTGACTATCCGTTCCAGCGGGAAGCCGCCTGTTGGGACGCGCACTTTCCTCTACTGACGCGCACTTTTCTCTACTTAGGAGCGCATCCCGGTGCGCGCTTATCGCGGATTCTGTTGCGCGTTTCGGCGCGGAGCCGCCGGTTGCAGCGCGGAGTTGCCTGTTCCTGCGCGGAGCCGTCCGTTTCTGCGCGGGGATCAGCCAGTTTCGGCGTAGCCGCCGATTTCGGCGCGGGATGGCCTGTTCCTGTTTCGGCGCGGAGCCGCCCGTTCCTGCGCGGACCAGCCGGTCTCGGCGGGCAGCCGCCAGTCACAGCGCGGAACCTCAATTTCGCGGCGAACCGCCAGTTCCTGCGCAGACCTGCCAGTTCCAGCGCGCAGCCGCCAGTCTCAACGTCAGTTTCGCGCCGAACCGCCAGTTCCTGCGCGGAGCCGTCCGTTCCTGCGCGGAGCCGCCCGTTCGGCGCGGAGCCGCCGGTTGCAGCGCGGAGTTGCCTGTTCCTGCGCGGAGCCGCCGCTTTGTGCGCGAAGCCGCCCGGCCTGTTGGGCGCAGCTGTGCTCGCGGTGCCGGCTTGAGCACCCCGGCGACGAGAGCGGCACCGGGCTGAAACGCCCGGGAGAGCAACCGGCGCCCGGCCGAGTGCGGTCGGCGCTGGAAACGGTTTGACTGTCGTCGCGGGGGTCGGGATCCTCTCGGCATGACAACTGCGTGCGGCATCGTCGAGACGTCCGGTGCCTCGTGTCGTCTGCCGGGCTGATGACCCTCTGACAGCAGCGCACACCGCTTCGGCACCGGAACCTTCCCGATCCGGAGCGCTTCCGCATGTCCCCGTACCGTCTGTTCCTGATCCTGCGCGGCGCCGGCGCGTTCGCGTCCACCACCGCCTTCACGCTCAACCTCGTCTATCAGGCGACGTCGTCGGGCTGTCGCCGCTTCAGCTCGTGCTCGTGGGCACGCTCATGGAGACGGTCTGCTTCGTCGCGCAGGTGCCGACCGGCGTGATCGCCGACCGGTACAGCCGCCGCCTCTCGGTGATCGCGGGCTACCTGCTCATGGGCGCCGGCCTGGCGGTGTGGGGGCTGCTCCCGACGTACGCGGGAATCCTCACGGCCACCGTGATCTGGTCGGTGGGGGTGGTCTGCGTCGACGGCGCCGAGGAGGCGTGGGCCGCCGACGAGATCGAACCCGGGCGGGTGGCCGGCGCGTTCGTGCGCGGTGGCCAGCTCGCGCAGGCCGGGTCGCTGCTCGGCATCGTGGCCGCGGTCGCACTCACGGCCGTCGGGCCCGCGCTGCCGTTCCTGGCCGGTGCGGGCGTCACGCTGGCCCTGGGCGTCCTGCTGATCGTGGCGATGACCGAGGACAACTGGCGCCCGGCGGAGGTCGGCTCGTGGCGCTCGATGCACCGCCAGGTGGTTGCGGGCGCGCGGGCCGTGCGGCACAGCGCGGTGCTCGCCGGCATCGTCGCCGGGGCGCTGTTCGCGGGCATGAGCAGCGAGGGCTTCGACCGGCTGAGCCAGCCGTTCCTGCTGCCGCACACGGGCGGCCATCCGGCCGAGCTGGTCTTCGGCGGGCTGGCCGCCGCGGCCGCGCTCGGCTCGATCCTGGCGACCGGCCTGGCGGGCCGATGGATCGACGCGGTCCGGCCCCGAAGCGCCGACCCGGAGATCGACGCGATCGACCAGCAACGCGCCGGCCAGGAGATCGACGCGATCGACCAGCAACGCGCCGGCCAAGAGATCAACGCGCTCAACCAGCAACGCGCCAGCCAAGAGATCAACGCGGTCGGCCCGCAACGCACCGGCCAGGAGATCAACGCGGTCGACCAGCAACGCGCCGGCCAGGAGATCGACGTGGCCGGCCCGCAACGCGCCGAGCGGGGGATCGACGCGGCCGGGTCGCGGCGCGTCGGCCGGACGCTCGCCGTGATCCAGGCGGCGACGGCGGTGGGGATGATCGGGCTGGGGTTCGCCGGTCGCTGGCAGTGGGCGGTTGCGCTCTACCTGGGCGTACGCCTTCTGCGCGACACCGCCGGGCCGGTGCTCGACGTGTGGCTCGTCTCGGCCACCGCGTCGAGCTCGCGGGCCACGGTCTACTCGATCGTCGCCCAGGCCGACGCGCTCGGTCAGATGGCGGGCGGCCCGCCCGCGGGCGTCGTCGCGCACCGCCGCACGATCGGCGCCGGCATCTCCGTGGCGGGGCTGTTCGTGCTGCCCGCCGTGGCGCTGTTCGCGCTGGCGAGCCGCGCGCGGCCGGCCGAGGTCAGCGAGGCGGGCGCCGCAGCAGGTACGTATCCATGATCCAGCCGTGCTGCTCGCGGGCCTCCGCGCGGGTCTTGAGGATGTCGTCGGCGACCTCCGACACGCGGCCCGAGCGCAGGATCTCGTCGGGGGTGCTCACGTAGGCGCCCCAGAAGATGTCCGCGTCGGGGTGGGCGGTGAAGGCCTGCTGGGCGTCGAGCATGACGACCACGTCGTCGACGCCCTCGGGCCAGCCCTCGGCGAGCCGGCGGCCGGTCGTCACCTGGAACGGGCGGCCCACCCGGTTGAGCGGCACCCGGTGCTTCGCCGCGAGCGCCGACACGCTGCTGATGCCGGGGATCACCTCGTACTCGAAGTCGATCGTCCCCCGCGCCAGCACCTCCTCGAGGATGGCGATCGACGAGTCGTACAGCGTCGGGTCGCCCCAGACGAGGAACGAGCCGGTCTCGCCGTCCCGGAGATGCTCGACCAGCATCTCCTCCATCACCAGCGCGCGGCGGTGCCGCCAGTCGGAGACCGTGCCCTCGTAGTCGGCGGGGGTGCGGTCGCGGTCGGGGTCGCGCCCGGCGATCATGCGGCGGCTGGGCTTGGAGTACGCGCGGATGATCCGCTCCCGCAGCTCGATCATGTCGGCCTTGACCGACCCCTTGTCGAGCAGGAAGAAGACGTCCGTACGCCCGATGGCCTTGGCCGCTTGCAGGGTGAGGTGGTCCGGGTCGCCCGCGCCGATCCCGATCAGACAGATCTTCCGCACCCGCCCCAGTGTGCCAGGGTCGCCGTTCGGACAGTTCCCTGGCCGCGGGTGCGGGTGCATGGTGAAGCGATGAGGCTCTTCCTGAGCGAGGACGGCGCCGACGCGGAACGGCTGGACGGGCTGACCAGGCAGCTCCGGGCCGAGCTGGGCCGCCTGGACGTGGACGACGTACGGCCGCTCCCGGCCGGTCCCCCGCCGCCGGGCTCGCGGGCGTTCGACGTCGAGGCGGTCGGCGCGCTGGTGGTGCTGCTGGGCCAGTCGTCGGAGACCCTCGCCGCGGTGGTCGGCGTCGTACGCGGGTGGCTCGGCCGGTCTCCCGGGGCCAAACGGACCGTACGGCTCGAGCTCGACGGCGACGTCCTGGAGCTGTCCGAGGCCACCGCCGCCGACCAGCAGCGCCTCGTCGACCTCTTCGTGAGCCGGCACGGCGCCTGATGTCCGGCGCGCGCCAGGCCCTGATCGTCGCCAACGACACGTACGACCACGACGGGCTGCGGCACCTGCTGGCCCCGCAGGCCGACGCCGACGCGCTGGCCGGGGTGCTGGGCGACGCGCGGATCGGCGGGTTCGACGTCCGCGTCGTCCGCAACGAGCCCGCGCACGTCATCCGCGAGCGGATCGAGGACCTGTTCGCCGAGAGCCGCCCCGACGACGTGCTGCTGCTGCACTTCTCGTGTCACGGGCTCAAGGGCGAGTCCGGTGAGCTGTTCTTCGCGACCCGCAACACCCGGCCCGACCGGCTCGGCTCGACCGCGGTGTCCGCCGACTTCGTGCAGCGCTGCATGCGGGCCAGCCGGTCGCGCAGCGTCGTGCTGCTGCTGGACTGCTGCTACGGCGGCGCGTTCAGCACGGGCGTGACCGTGCGCGCCGCGGGCGACGTCAACGTGCTGGACAGCTTTCCGGGCGGCCGGCTCGGCGGCGGCCGCGGGCGCGCGGTCATCACGGCGTCGAGTGCCATGGAGTACGCCTTCGAGGGCGACCATCTCACCGAGGACCGCAGCCCCCGGCCGTCCGTCTTCACCGCCGCGCTCGTCGAGGGTCTCGCCACCGGCGAGGCGGACCGCGACCAGGACGGCTGGGTGTCGCTGAACGAGCTCTACGACTACGTCTTCGACCGGGTCCGCGAGCGCAACCCGCACCAGACCCCCAGCCGCGACGTCGAGATGCAGGGCGAGCTGTACGTGGCCCGCCGCAGCCGCCCCGTGACCAGGCCCGCGCCGCTGCCCGCCGAACTGCAGTCCGTCCTCGACCACCCCATCGGCAGCGTCCGCGCCGGCGCCGTCCAGGAGTTGGCGCGCCTGGCCCACGGCCGCCACGAGGGCCTGGCGCTGGCCGCCCGTCAGGCCCTCGAGCACCTGTCCACCGACGACAGCCGCACGGTAGCCGCCGCCGCCACCCAGGCCCTCTCCGCCGACGTCCCGGCTCCCCCGACCCCTACGCCAGCCCTCACCCCGAGGCCCGCTTCCCCCTCACCCTCGCCCTCTGCACCCAGCCCAGCTCCGGCCCCCGCCTCGACCCCCGACCCGGAACCCACCCTGATCTCGACGGGAACTTCACCCCCCGTTCCAACCGTGTCCGCCTCACCGGCAACTTCGGCACCAACCCCCATCCCGGCCGCAGAGCCGCTGCCCGCAAGCGCGGAGGCGCAGTCCGAACGGGCGGGAGCGCGGTCGGGAGGCGCCGAGTCGCAGTCCGGGCGAACGGGGTCGCAATCCCGGCAGACGGGGTCGCGATCTGGGCGAGAGGCGCCAGTGGAGCGGGAACTCGAGCAAACCGAGCCGGAGCCCGGGCGAGCGAGACCGCCCCGGTGGGTGCTCGGAACGGCAGCGGCCGCGGTGCTGGCGGCCGGCGCGGTCCTCGCCGTCCTGCTGATCGACGACGGAGACGGCAACAGCGGCGACCGGGCCGGCACGCCGACGGCGAACAGCTTCACCGCCCAGTCCCCCTGGCGGCTGACGATCGAGGACCACATCCAGGGCGACGACAACGGCTGCACCGTCACGGTGACCCACAGCGGCACCCCGATCCCCGTCCCGAGCGACCTCTTCTCGCCCACGGGCTTCCAGATGCGCCGCTCGGGTGAGTTCCGGACGACGGCGAACGACGAAGGCTGCCTGACGCTGCCGCGCGCGGGCGCCGGAGCGGCCACGCTGCCGTTCGTGCCGGAGCGGCTCGGCGACACGGACGTCTTCGCGGTGAGCGGCCCGGTCGTGGTGGAGGTCCTGGACGACCACGGCAACAACACCTGCGACGTGATGCTGCACGACGCCGCGGACGGGCGCGGGCTCTCCGGCAAGGAGCTGACGGGGAACGCCCCGGGGCGGCTCGACCCGGCGGGGCGGACGCGGGTCTACCTGTCGAGCCTGCAGTGCCAGGTGCGGGTGTCGGCCGGCTGAGCGGTCAGTCCGGCAGGATCGGGACGGACGGCCCCAGCTCGCGCCCGATCGTGGCCGCCCGGGTCAGCGACGACGACCCGAACCGGTCGCGGACGGCGTCCATCGCCACGTCGAGCCGGTCGTCGCCGGCCTCGTCGAACAGTGACGGCTGGAAGTGGCCGTCGCCGTCGAGGTTGCTCACCGCGACGCCCACCAGCGTGAGCCCGCGGGTGTCGATCAGCGGGCGGGCCTCGTGCAGCAGGGCGCGGGCGGTCAGCTGGATGGTGCGGGTCTGCATGGTGGCCTTGAGCAGCGACCGCGACCGGGTGGCCCGGCCGAAGTCGTCGAACCTCAGGCGTACGGTCACCGTGCGGCCCGCCCGGTGGGCGCCGCGCATGCGCCGGCTCACGCGGTCGACCAGCGCGTCGAGCGTGGCCTCGATCTCGGCGAACGGGCGCGGCCGGCGGCCCAGCGCGCACTGGGCCCCGATGGAGCCGCGGCGGTGCCCCACCCGTACGCGCCGGGGGTCCCGGTTCTGCGACAGCGCGTGCAGGTGCCGCCCGTAGCCCGGTCCCAGCATCGACACCAGCGCGGCCTCGCCGATGCGGGCCACGTCGCCGACCGTGGTGATGCGGTGCTCGCGCAGCTTGGCGGAGGTGACCGGGCCGACGCCCCAGAGCCGCTCGACCGGCAGCGGGTGCAGGAACGCGAGCTCGCGCCCGGGGGGCACCTCGAGCAGGCCGTCGGGTTTGCCGACCGCGCTGGCGACCTTGGCCAGAAACTTCGTGCCCGCGATGCCGACCGTGATCGGCAGGCCGACCCGGGCGCGCACCTCGGCGCGCAGCCGGGCGGCGATCTCGCGTGGGGTGCCGCTGACCCGCAGCAGGCCGCCGACGTCGAGGAACGCCTCGTCGATCGAGATGCCCTCGACCAGCGGCGTGGTGTCGCGGAAGATCTCGAACACGGCCTTGCTGGCGGTCGAGTAGGCCCGCATGCGCGGCGGCACCACGATCGCGTCGGGGCAGAGCGCCCGCGCCCGCCCGAGGCCCATCGGGGTGCGCACGCCCCGGGCCTTGGCCTCGTAGCTCGCGGCGAGCACCACCCCGCCGCCGACCAGCACCGGGCGGCCCCGCAGCGCGGGGTCGTCGCGCTGCTCGACCGACGCGTAGAACGCGTCGAGGTCGGCATGCAGGATCGCCACGCCGCCACTATAGAACAAGTGTTCGAAGAAGCCGGGGTTTCCTCGCCGCCTTCCTGGCAATACCGCCCGCGGAGAGGAGGTCGGACATGACCGACGCGGACGACCGGTCGGCGGGCGAGCGACGCCGCCGCCAGATGGAGGCGCGGGACCGGGCCGAGCGCGCGCGGCGGCGGGCCGACGAGGCCAGGGACCGCCTGACGGAGCTCCGCGACCACGAGGAGCCGGCCGGTTCCGAGACGCAGGACGAGGCCGCCCGGCGCAGCAGGCGCGCGGCCGAGCACGCCACCCGGCGGAGCGTGCGCGCGGCCGAGCTGATGGAGCAGTCGCGGCGGCTGGCGTCGCGCGCGGCGGACAACGCGGCCCACGCCGCCCGGGCCAACGCCGACATGCACGACGCGGCGGCGCAGATGCACGAACGGTCGGTGGAGGCCGGGCTGGGGGACGTGGAGGCCCACCGCCGGTCCTCGCAGCGCCATCAGCACCGGGCAGAGCTCGAGGCGGAGGGAGCCGCCGAGGACGAGCGCCGGCGCGACGAGCTGCGGCACGGGGACGCGCCGGAGGGCCGGCAGGGGTGACGCCGCGCACCCGGTGGACGAGGGATGATTACGCTGCGTGCCTGCGGATTGATCGCGAGCGACGAGGAAGCCGCTGGTGATGCCACACCGAGGGGTGGCGCCCGTTGGTTTGACGACAACGGATCGTAACGAAAGATTCGTCCGGATCGTGACCCCGGTCATGGGCGTACGGGAATTCCGAGGTCAGAATCTCCGTTGGCCAGTCCGGATCCGGGACCACCCCGCCCCGGGTCGCAGCAGAGAAGAACTCCGCCTGGAGGAAACACCATGTCGCCTCACGGCGCGACGGTCCGCGAGCTCGATCAGCTCACGTGCCGCGTGTTCGACAGCACCCGCAGCTCCGGCGCGCGCCTGGCCGCGTACCGGATCGACGGGACCTTCTACGTCGACATCGACCTGCCGGGCGTCGACAGAGCCGGTATCGACATCTCGGTGGACGAGGGCGTCCTGACGGTACGCGCGGAGCGGCGCGCGGCCGACGGCGCCGCGGCCACGGCGGCCGGCCCGGTGACCCGGGAGGTCGACCTGAGCGACGCCGAGTCGCTGGACACCGACCGCCTCGAGGCCCGGTGCGACAACGGAGTGGTCACGCTGACCATCCCGATCGTGCACGAGCCCCGCGCCAGCGAGCTGGCGGCAGCCGCCGCCTGACGCAAGTGAGCCGCGCCCCCGCCGAGGGGGCGCGGCTTTTTCGTGCCCGCACACCGGGCGGGCGGCGGTCGGCCGGCCCGCGGCAAAGACCGCGGTCGACATCCATAACGCCGGGGTAATACCACGGCCATTCGCTTCAGCGAATACGAGCCGGCATCTTTCACCCCGCGTGTCAGGGCGCTTGCCGAACGCGTCCGTCGCCGATCAGGGGAATGGCCCGGGGAACGGCGCGCGACCCCTCGCGGTACGCGAGCAGACGATCATGCACGGTGACAAACGTTGATCGACATGGCGCGGAAACGATCTCGAAGCAAGCCCGGGACCCCTATTCCAACGACTTTGCGTAACAGTACGATTGCCCCGTGATCCCTCAATCGGGGGTTATCGGTCAGCCAGGAGATCAACTATGTGCCCATAACGTCCGGTTTGGTGGTGTTCGGGGAGGGATGGCACGAGGACTCCCCTGCAGGCTCCCCGCAGGCTGTTATTCATTCGATGCGTCAAGTCATTTCCTACGGACCGAATTCCGGACTACTTTGCAGACCGCAGTACATGAAAGCCTCTCTCGCCCCACGGGTGGGAGAGGCGTCGTTCGAAGAGAGGGTGATCCGACGTGCGGAACGCCGCCCCACCAGGCGCAGCGGTTCCGGCCCTCACGTCATCGGTCATCGCCCGTCGCGCGCAAGGAGACACCGCTACATGAGCAACACCACGGCCGGCCCGGGTCCACGCAATCCGGGTAACGAGGAGACGGCCGCTGCGGTGCTCCAGGTGGATCCCATGGCGCCCGACCCGGGCACCTCGGAGCCCAAGGCCATCGTCGGCCGGTCGCCCGGCCAGCTCGCCTGGATGCGTCTGCGGCGCGACCGCACCGCGTTCGCCAGCGCGATCACCCTGCTCGTCGCGTTGATCGTGGGTCTGAGCGCGCCGCTGATCGAGCGCATGACCGGCATCAGCCCGACCGACCAGTTCACCGACAAGCTGACCGACTTCGGCGCCCTGCCCGTCGGCTACCTGGGCGGCATCAGCGGCACGCACCTGCTGGGCCTCGAGCCGGGGCTCGGCCGCGACATCCTCATGCAGCTCGTCTACGGCCTGCGCACGTCGCTGCTCATCGCGTTCGCCTCCGCGGCCATCGCCACCACGATCGGCGTCCTGATGGGCGTCGTGGCGGGGTACGCCCGCGGCTGGCTGGACGGCGTGATGAGCTGGATCATCGACCTGACGCTGGCGTTCCCGTTCCTGATCTTCGCGCTGGCGGCGATCCCGGTCGTGGAGAACCGGTTCTTCGGCGCCCGCGACGAGATCCCGGCCGGCTTCCGGGTCGGCATCATCATCGCGACGTTCGCGATCTTCAACTGGACCAACACCGCCCGCCTCGTCCGCGGCCAGGTCATCTCGCTGCGCGAGCGCGAGTTCGTCGAGGCGGCGCGGGCCTCGGGCGCGAGCACCGCCCACATCCTGCTGCGCCAGCTGCTGCCCAACATCTGGGCGCCGATCCTGGTCACCGTTTCGCTCAACGTGCCGGCCTTCATCACGGCCGAGGCGGCCCTGGCCTTCGTGGGCATCGGCGTCACCGAGCCGACGCCCGACCTCGGCCGCATGATCTTCAACAGCATCCAGTACATCTCCGCCGACCCGATGTACACGTTCATCCCCGGCGTGACGATCTTCCTGCTGGTGCTCGCCTTCAACCTCTTCGGCGACTCCCTGCGCGACGCGCTCGACCCGAAGTCGTCGCGGTAGGCGCGGATGCCACCGCTGACCGGACCCGCCCGACCGGGCGCCGTCCGGCGTCATCACGAACTTCCTCCACAAGAGGCCAGGGATCAGATCCCAAGAAGAAATAGGAGAGGAACAACCGTGCGGTCCAAGATAGGAGCGGTCGCGATCAGCGCCCTGTCCGTCGCGCTGGTGGCATCGGGCTGCAGCGAGACGACCAACGACAGCGGCGGCAGCGACGAAGGCAAGGCACAGGTCCAGTCGGGCGCGATCTCGTACGACGCCGCCGACAACAAGGCGCCGGCTCCGGCCGTCGAGGGCGCCACGAAGGGGGGCAACCTCGGCGTCTTCCTGCCGGACGGCTTCGAGCACCTCGACCCCGCTCGCAACTACGTCAACGTGCAGCAGCTCGCCGCTCAGCTCCTCTACCGGTCGCTGGCGGGTTACCGCGAGGACGGCAAGGGCAACCTGAAGGTCGTCGGCGACCTCGCCGAGAACCCGGGCACCGACGTCAACAAGGACTGCAAGGTCTGGGAGTACAAGCTGCGCCCCGGTCTCAAGTACGAGGACGGCAGCGAGATCACCGCGAACGACGTCGCCTACGGCATCGCCCGCTCCTACTCGACCGACCTGTCCGAGGGCCCGCACTACATCCAGGAGTGGCTGGCCGACAGCGCGTCGTACAACGCCACCTACAAGGGCCCGTACAACGGCGGCGCGGCGGTGCCCCCGGGCCTGACCGTGGTCGACGCGCAGACCCTGCGGTTCGAGTTCAAGACGCCGCACTGCGACATGCCGTACGCGGCCACGCTGCCCACCACGGCGCCGGTCCCGAAGGCCAAGGACACCAAGACCGAGTACGACCGCAAGGTCTTCTCGTCCGGGCCCTACAAGATCAAGTCGTACCAGATCGGCAACTCCATGGTCCTGGAGCGCAACACCAACTGGGACCCGAACACCGACCCGCTGCGCACGGCGTACCCGGACACCTTCACGTTCAACTTCACGCTGCAGGCCGACCAGATCGCCGAGCGCCTGGTGGCCGACGCCGGCCCCGACCAGACCGCCGTCTCCTGGGTGAACGTCCCGGCCGCGCAGCTGGCCAAGACCACCACCCCGGCCGTCAAGGAGCGGGTGATCCAGGGCCCGACGCAGTACGTCTGGTACTTCTACATCAACAACGACCGGATCAAGGACCTCAACGTCCGCAAGGCGCTGAACTACGCGATCGACAAGGACGCGGTCCTCAAGGCGCTCGGCGGCTCGGCGGCCGGCACCCCGGCGACCACGCTGATGTCGCCGACCGTGGCCGGTTACGAGAAGTACGACGTGTTCAACGCCCCGGTCACCGGCGACCCGGCCAAGGTCAAGGAGCTGCTGGGCAGCACCCCGCCGCCGCCGCTGGTGCTGGCGTACGCGAACACGCCGCGTCGCGCGGCGCAGGCCGAGGCCGCCCGCAAGAGCCTCGAGGCCTCCGGCTTCAAGGTGACCACCAAGGCGATCGACTCGACGAACTACTACACCGAGGTCGGCCGCAAGGGCAACCCGTACGACATCTACCTGGGTGGCTGGGGTTCGGACTGGCCGAGCGCCTACACCGTGATCCCGCCGGTGTTCGACGGTCGCAAGATCGTCCCGACCGGTAACCAGAACCTGGCGTACTTCAACGACGACTCGGTCAACAAGGAGATCGACCGGATCAACGGCCTGACCAACGCCGACGAGGCCGCGAAGGCCTGGGCGGCGCTGGACAAGCGGATCATGACGGAGTTCGCCCCGGTCGTCCCCGCCTACTACGACAACAACTACGTGCTGATCGGCTCCAAGGTCGGCAACGCTTACACCAGTGACGCGTTCGGCACGACTGCTCTGTCGAACATCTTCGTCAAGCAGTAAGTCCCCCTCCGTGCGGGCGTGGGCGGCCGACCGGCCGCCCACGCCCTCCGGGTCGAATCGCGCGAAACAGGTACAAAAATGGTGAGGTTCGTCCTCCGGCGGCTGCTGCTCGCCGTGACCACGCTGTTCGCCATCAGCGTGATCACGTTCCTGCTGTTCTTCGCCGTGCCCAGCAGCCCGGCGACCGTCATGTGCGGCAAGAACTGCAGCCCCGAGCAGATCGCCCAGACGGAGAAGCGGCTCGGGATCGACCAGCCCCTGGTCGATCAGTACGGCGCCTTCGTCAAGGGCGTGTTCGTCGGTCGCACCTACGGCGAGGGCGACTTCGTCCGGCGCTGCCCGGCGCCCTGCCTCGGGTACTCCTACCGGAACGACGAGCTGGTGACCGACACGCTCAAGCGCACGGTGCCGGTGACGGTGAGCATCGTGGTCGGCGCGGCGGTCATGTGGCTGGTCATCGGCGTCTCGCTGGGCATGGTCTCGGCGCTGAAACGAGGGACCGGCTTCGACCGGTTCGCCATCGGCCTGTCGCTGGTCGGCGCCTCGCTGCAGGTCTACTTCTTCGGCCTGGTGCTGCTGTTGTTGCTGGTCTACAGCACCGGCCTGTTACCCGCGCCGTCCTACACCCCGCTCACCGAGAACCCCGGCAAGTGGGCGCTCGGCCTCATCCTGCCCTGGATCACCCTGGGCTTCCTGAACTCGGCGCTCTACGCCCGGCTGTCGCGGGCGCAGATGCTCGAGACGCTCTCCGAGGACTTCGTGCGCACAGCGCGGGCCAAGGGGCTGCCGAAGCGCCAGGTCTACACGCGGCACGCGCTGCGCGCCGCGATCACACCGATCATCACGATCGCCGGCCTGGACATCGGCGCCAGCCTCGGCGGTACGGTGATCACCGAGTCGATCTTCGGTCTGCAGGGGCTCGGGCGCACCGCCGTGCGAGCCGTCAGCGACCTGAACCTGCCCATCGTGCTCGCGACGGTGCTGCTCGCTGCCACGTTCATCGTGGTGGCCAACATCGTCGTGGACGTGCTGTACGCCGTCGTCGACCCACGCGTCCGGCTCAGCTGAGGTAACGGAGTCCCTCATGTCAGTTCCCCCCGTTGCCGCCTCCGACGACGACGCCTTCCTCCAGGTCCGCGACCTGAAGGTGCAGTTCCCCACGGAGGACGGCCTGGTCCGCGCGGTCGACGGCGTCAGCTTCTCGGTGCGCCGAGGGCAGACGCTGGGCATCGTCGGCGAGTCCGGCTCCGGCAAGAGCGTCACGAGCATGGCCATCCTGGGCCTGCACAACGCGGCGCGCACCAACCTCAGCGGCGAGATCTCGATCGGCGGCCGCAACATCGTGGGCCTGGACGACGAGAAGATCCGCGAGATGCGCGGCCAGTCGATGGCGATGATCTTCCAGGACCCGCTGTCGGCGCTGCACCCGTACTACAAGGTCGGCGTGCAGATCGCCGAGGCGTACAAGGTGCACCATCCGTCGGCGAACAAGGCCGAGGCCGCCCGGCGGGCCGTCGAGATGCTCGACCGGGTCGGCATCCCGCAGCCGCAGCGGCGCGCCAAGCAGTACCCGCACGAGTTCTCCGGCGGCATGCGCCAGCGCGCGATGATCGCGATGGCACTGGTGAACAACCCGGCGCTGCTCATCGCCGACGAGCCCACCACGGCCCTCGACGTGACCGTCCAGGCGCAGATCCTCGACCTGCTCGAGGACCTGCAGCGCGAGTTCAACTCGGCGATCATCATGATCACGCACGACCTCGGGGTGGTCGCGCAGATCGCCGACGACGTGCTGGTCATGTACGCCGGCCGCGCCATCGAGACCGGCTCGGTCGAGCAGGTGATGCGCGCGCCGCAGCACCCGTACACGTGGGGGCTGCTGGCCAGCGTGCCGTCGCTGCACGGCGACGCCGAGGCCGACCTGGTGCCGATCAAGGGCAACCCGCCCAGCCTCATCAACCTTCCGAGCGGTTGCGCGTTCCACCCGCGCTGTCGCTACGCCGGCCGCAACGGCAACCGGTCGTTCACCGACGTGCCGCAGCTGCGCCCGGCCGGGCAGGACGGCCACCAGGTCGCCTGCCACCTGCCCGCGGCCGACCGCCTGCGGTTCTACCAGGAGGACATCGCCCATGCAGGAGTGGCGCAATGACTGATCTCGTGGACACGGCGGCCGACCGCTCGTCGACGCCCGCCGACGACCGCGAGCCGCTGCTGCGGGTGGAGGGCCTGACCAAGCACTTCCCGGTACGCGTCGGCGCGTTCGGGTCGGCGGCGGTCGTGCGCGCGGTCAACGGCGTGGACTTCGACGTGCGCCCCGGCGAGACGCTCGGCCTGGTGGGCGAGTCCGGCTGCGGCAAGACCACCACGGGCCGGATGCTCGTACGCCTCCTGGACTCCACCGACGGCAAGATCGTGTTCGAGGGCCAGGACATCACGCGCGCCAAGGGCAAGCAACTGCGCCGGCTGCGCCAGGACATGCAGATCATCTTTCAGGACCCGTACGCCTCGCTGAACCCGCGGCACACGGTGGGCCGGATCGTCGCGATGCCGCTGCAGGTCAACGGCGTCAACCCGCCCGGCGGCGTCAAGAAGCGCGTCCAGGAGCTGCTGGAGACGGTCGGTCTCAACCCCGAGCACTACAACCGCTACCCGCACGAGTTCTCCGGCGGTCAGCGGCAGCGCATCGGCATCGCCCGGGCGCTGGCGCTGCGGCCCAAGATCATCGTGGCCGACGAGCCGGTCTCCGCGCTCGACGTCTCGATCCAGGCCCAGGTCATCAACCTCCTGCGCCGGCTGCAGCGCGACCTCGACCTGGCGTTCGTGTTCATCGCGCACGACCTCGCCGTGGTGCGGCACTTCTGCGAGCGGGTCGCGGTGATGTACCTGGGCAAGGTCGTCGAGATCGGCACGCGGCAGCAGATCTACGAGAACCCGGCCCACCCGTACACCCGGGCGCTGCTGTCCGCGGTGCCCGACGTGACCAAGCTCGGTCCGGCCGGCCGGATCAAGCTGGAGGGCGACGTGCCCTCGCCGATCAACCCGCCGTCGGGCTGCGTGTTCCGCACCCGGTGCTGGAAGGCGCAGGACAAGTGCGCCAACGAGGTGCCGCCGCTGGTGCCGAAGCCGAACGGCTCGACGGCGGCGTGCCACTTCCCGGAGCAGGGCGGGTTGATCTGACTTCCGTCTATCGGACCCGGGCACACCTCGCGCGCCGGCGCGCCCTTCTGGGGCTCGCCGGCGCCGGGCTGCTCCTGGCCGGCTATGGCATCGGCCGCTGGCAGGACTCCCCGTCCCCGGCGCCGGCGGCGGCGGCCGCGGTGGCCGCTCCCCCCTCGGCCGAGGCGACGCCGTCGGACGAGCCGGTGCGGACCACCGCGCCGCCCGCTCCCGTGGTGTACCCGAGGATCGAGGCGGAGGCGGCCGCCGCGCTCACCGGCGTCCAGGTGCAGGACACCGAGGACGAGGGCGGCGGGCAGAACGTGGGCTGGATCGCGCCCGGCGACTCGCTGCGCTTCGACGGCGTCGACTTCGGGGCGGCGCCACCGGCTCAGCTGGAGGTCCGGGTGGCGTCCGACCAGAGCAACGGCGGCCAGGTGGAGATCCGGGTGGACGCGGTGGACGCGCCGCCGATCGGGACCTTCTCGGTGACCAGCACCCACGGGTGGCAGAGCTGGCGCACCGACGTCGTCGATCTCAAGCCGGTCACCGGGCGGCACACGGTGTTCCTGACCTTCGCGCGGCCGGACGGCAGCGAGTTCGTCAACCTCAACTGGCTGCACCTGACCGGCTGAGGTCGCGGCTCAGCCGCCCGGGGCCAGGGCGGTGAGGATCTCCTCGGCGCGTTCCCGGGCCGCCCGCGGGTCGGCGTCGGGCGAACCGATCTGCGGGTCCCAGTTCAGGTCGTAGAACAGCTCGGTGACGCCCGCCTCGGCGTACTGCTCCGCGCCGGCGCGGATCTGCGCCCAGCTCCCGGACAGCGGCAGCGCCTCGTCGCGCGCGCCGGGGCGCACGACGGCCCGCACCACGACCTGGACGGCTCCGGGGTCGCGACCGGCCTGCTCGGCCGCCTGCCGCACGATCCCGGCGCCGCGCGCGATGTCGGCGAAGCTCGACCGGCTGCTGCTCACCCAGCCCGCGGCCAGCCGCCCGGCCCGGCGCAGCGCCACGTCGGCCGTGCCGCCGAGCAGCACCGGCGGGCCGCCCGCCTGCACCGGCGGGGGCGCCATCGTGCTGGGCGGCACCCGGTAGAGCTCGCCGTCGAAGGACGCCACCGGATCGGTCCACAGCGTGCGCAGCGCCTCGAGGTATTCGGTCATGCGCCGGCCGCGCGGGTTGGGGTCCGAGCCGGTCGCCACGAACTCGGGCTCCGACCAGCCGGTGCCCAGCCCCAGCGTGAACCGGCCGCCGGAGAGCACGTCGAGCGTGCCCGCCTGCTTGGCCAGGTACGCCGGGGAGACGTACGGGATGTTGATGACGGCGACACCGAGCCGGATCGTGCTGGTGCGGGCCGCCGCCCAGGTCAGCGCGAGCATCGGGTCGAGCACGCTGCGATAGACCGGCTGGAGCTGCTGCTCGGCGCCGGCCAGCAGGCGCTGGAACGACCAGAGGCCGTGGTAGCCGAGCTCCTCGGCGCGCGCCGCGAGTGCGCCCAGCGTCTCGGGCCCGGCCCACGCCCCGGCCACCGGAGCGCCACAACTGATCAGCATGGTGCTCAGATTAGTCGGCGACCCGGCCGTGCTCCGCGCGCAGCAACTCGCCGAGCTCGGCCAGCTCCGCGTCGGGGGCTCCGGCCTGCACCGCCGCGATGAAGGCGCCGTACGCGGCGGCGAGCCCCACCCGGCCCGGTTGCTGCAGCAACAGCATGTAGGCGGCTTCCGCCACGCGGCGGAAGTCGGCGGGGGTCTCGGCCGGCGGGCCCGCCGGGCCGGGTGGCTCCGGAGGCCCGGCAGGCGGCTCGTCGGGCGCCGGTGGCGTCTCGGGCCCGGCCAGCTCGGCCCGCAGCCGCAGGCCGGCGCTGAGCAGCCCGACCGGCGAGCCCTCGAACAGCGACGCCGGCTGGTAGTCGCGAGCCACCAGACCGGCGCCGCGGGCCACCATCTCCTCCGGGTTGCCGTCGGCGTGGACGCAATCCGTCCCCCGGCCGAAGAAGCGCGCCAGCCGCTCGCGGATCGCGGGGATCCGGGTCGAGCCGCCGGCCAGCACCACCCCGTCGACGTCGTGCCGGCTCACGCCGTGCGCGGCCCGGGCCGCCGCGATCGCCTCGCTGAGCAGGTCGAGCGAGCGCTGCACGTCGGACTCGATCATCGTCTCGAAGGCGCGGCGGGTGAGCGGGACGCCGGCGCTCACCGTCGCCGTGAGCAGGGGCAGCTTCAGCGTGGTGCTGTGCGCCGTGGAAAGCTCCCGCTTGCGGATCTCGGCCTCGATCCGGATGCGGCGCCGGATCGCCGCGTCCCGGCTCAGGTCGACGTGGTGCCGCTCGCGGATCTGCCGCAGCGCGTGGCCGACGATCCGCTCGTCGAAGTCGTCGCCGCCCAGCCGCTGGTCGCCGGCCGTGCCGAGCACCTCGACCGTGCCGTCGGCCACGCGCACCACCGAGGCGTCGAACGTGCCGCCGCCGAGGTCGTAGATCGCGTACGTGCCGGGCGGGGCGTCCACGCCCAGCGTCATCGCCGCGGCGACCGGGTCCTCGACCAGCCGGCGCACGTTGAGCTGCGCCAGTCCGGCCGCCTCGCGCAGGGCCCGGCGCTGCGCCTCGCCGGCCGCCGCCGAGACGGTGATGACCGCGTCGTGCACGGGCCCGCCGACGAACGCCTCGGCCTGCCGCTTGAGCTCGATGAGCAGAAAGGCGCAGATGTCGCGGGGCAGATAGGTGCGGCCGCGGAACCGGACCCGCTCGCCGCTGCCCAGCTGCCGCTTGATGCCGGCGACGACGCTCTCCGGGTCGTCGGCGGGCGGCACCCCGGCCACCACCTGACCGGACCTGTCCTGCCCCACCGTGGCGGGCATCGTGGCCGAGCCGGCCGGGCCGCGCACGACCACCGGCCGCGCGCCGTCCCACACCGAGATCGCGCACGAGCTGGTGCCCAGGTCGATCCCGACCACACGATGAAAAGCAGGGTGAGCGTCGGGGTGCTCGGTCAAGGCCGCCCCCTGTGACCAGCAGTTCTCGGTGCTTCTGGCCGCCAAAGTACCATTCGCCGACGAGCCGGCAGAACTGACGGATGTCGATTCGTCAGACATCCGACTCCGGGGTGGACAGCGTCCCCCCGCGGCGCCCCGCGAGGTGGCAGGGTGCAGACATGGCAACCGTGGCGCTGATCGACCTCACGGCGGACGAGTACGCCGGTCTCCGGCCCGACCTGGTCTCGGGCTACGCGCAGAGCATGGCGGCGAACTACGGCATCCCGCCGGCCGAGGCGCACGCGGAGGCCGAACGGCAGACCGCCGCCCTGCTGCCCGACGGCGTGGACACCCCCGGGCAGCTGCTGCGCAAGGGCATGGTCGACGACGTCGAGGTGGGCCTGCTCTGGATCGCGCTGTCCGGCGCGCCGTACCCCGCGATGGCCTGGGTCTACGAGATCGAGGTCCGCCCGGAGCACCGCTCGCGCGGCTACGGCAGCGCGATGCTGCTGGCCGGCGAGGCCGACCTGGCCGACCGGGGCGTACGCCGGGTAGGCCTGCACGTCTTCGGCGCCAACACCGGCGCCCGCCGGCTCTACCGCCGCCTCGGCTACCGCATGCTCGCCCAGCTGCGCGGCCGTTCGGTCGCCCCCGCCGGCAGCCCGGTCACGCTCGTCCCGATGACCCAGGCCGAGTACGAGCACCGCCTGGACCACCTGATCGCCACCGACCCCGCCGCGCTGACCCGCGACCCCCTGTCCCCGCCCTCACGGGCCCGCGACGTGGCCACGGTGCTCGCCCCGCAGGGCGTCGCCGGCGACAACGTGCTGCTGTGCCACGCCGTCGCCGGGGGCCGCCCGGTCGGCTGGATCTGGCTCTCGCTGCCCGGCGCGCAGCGCCCGGACACCGGCACGATCCACTACCTGACGATCGACGAGCCGTGGCGCCGCCGCGGTCACGGCCGGGCGCTGCTCGCCGCCGCCGAGGCCGAGTACGCCCGCCGCGGCGTGCCCAGGATGGGCCTGTGGATCGCGGCGAGCAGCCCCGGCGCCGAGCAGTTCACCGACCGGCTCGGCCTCGAGGTCTCCTCCGAGCACATGGTCAAGGACCTCTAGCCCTCGACGCCGGTGGCCTCGTGCGACGAGCCGACCGGTTTGGACTGCGACGAGCCCCGCTGCCGCAGGAAGATCGCCAGGATCGCCATCGACGCCACCGCGAGCAGCTCGGACTGCCAGTTCTGCAGGGTGCGGTTCCAGAAGTCGGGCTCGAGCAGATAGCGGCCCCACGAGACCGGGTCCTGCCGGTCGCTGAGCTGCTGCTCGTTGAACGCCACCACCCCGGCGACCGACTGCGCGAGCCACGAGCCCAGGAAGATCAGGCCCATCACCGCGCCGAGCGAGTTGGAGAACACGGTGGTGCGCCAGCCGCCCGCGCGCGCCCACTCGGGCGAGCGCTCGTCGGCGTACCGCCCGATCTTCTGGTCCTCGTCGGACTCCAGGCCGGGCTTGTCGAGCGACTTGGACTCGGGTGAGCCCTTCTGCAGCAGCCAGACGGTCAGCACGATGAACAGGAAGAACTGCAGGTACTCCGACTGCCAGTTCTCGGCCACGTCGGCGCCGAAGCTGGCCGAGGTCACGTAGCGCCAGAACGAGACGTCCGGCAGCCCCGAGGCGCGCTGGGCCTCGTTGAACACGGCCAGCCCGGCGAAGGCCTCCCCGGCCAGCACGGCCAGGAACAGCAGGCCGAAGACGAGCCCGATGGCGTTCTCGCGCAGGAACCTCCTCATCGGTGCAGCACCCCCAGCGCCGTGATGGCGACCAGGCCCGCGACGACCACCACGAGCAGCAGCACGAACAGCGCGCGCATCTCAGTCCCCCTGCACCGTGCAGTCGTACGGCCGGCTGCCCCGCGGCGTGCACCCGGCGGCGACCACGCGCCAGCCGCCGGGGAAGGCGCCCAGGAAGACGGTGTCGTCGTCCAGCCGCACCTGCGCCCACTGGCCGTACACCGAGGCCTCGAGCACCCGGCCCGGGCCCGGCAGGTCCTTGTCGAGGATCGCCTCGGGGCACGGCTCGTCCTCGGCCACGGCCTGCGCCGTGCCGGGCGCCAGCACGGCGCACGCCGCGTCGCCGTCGCCCGCGTCGACGGCGCTCAGCAGGCGCGCGGCCACGCCCGCCGCGGCGTCCTCCCGGTTCCCGACCGAGGCGCAGCCGGCCACCGCGACGAGCGCGAGCGCCACGACGACCAATCGCATGCGGATCACGGCAGTCAGCATGCCGCACCCCCGGCACCCGTGCCCGGCTGCGACACGAGGCGAATCAGGCGGCGGCACGCTCCGCGTCGGCCAGGGCATGCTCGGCCCAGCCGATGCGCTGGGCCGAGAGCCCGGCGTGGCGCGCCTGCCGCACCGCCTCGCGCAGCAGGCGCAGCGCCTCGGGCACGTTGCCCGCGGCCAGTTCGGCCTCGCCCAGCGCCAGCGTGCCGGTCGCCACCCGGCGCGGGTCGCCGTACCGCTCCCGCAGCACCTGCGACATGCGCAGGTGGCGCAGCCCGCGCTCGGTGTCGCCGGAGACGAAGACGTGGAAGAAGCCGATGTGCCGGTGCACCTCGGAGCGCACCATCTCGTCGGCGTAGCCCTCGGCCAGCGCGAGCGCCTCGGTGTAGAACGGCATCGCCGTCGCCCAGTCGCCCCGCAGCACCTGGTGGACCAGGCCGAGCCCGAACAGCGACTCGGCCGCGCCGGCTGCGTCGCCCAGCTCGCGCTGGATGCGCAGCGCCGCGGTGAACAGCTGCTCCTCGGTGGTCCAGTCGGCGCGGGTCAGGTCGCCGCCGATCGCCGCGAAGTGCGCGAGCATGCCCAGCCGGGTCAGCGCCGCGGCCTCCTCGCGCGGGCTCTCCTCGTCGCAGGCGTGCCGCCGCGCCCCCTCGAGCATTTGCCAGGCGGGCAGGAAGTCGCCCGTGCGGAACGCCGCCTCGAGCATGGCCTCCGTGCCCGCGGCGAGCAACGATCCAGCGGTCTCCATGGACGCTACGTTAGCGCCCCATCACACTGCGGCAGGAGCCTCAGAAGCGCAGCGCCTCATCGATCGGCGTCGAGCCCGCGAACAGCTCGAAGGTCACCCCGATCGTGGCCGGCGTCGTGAGGCACGCGGCCAGCACGGCGGCCACGTCGTCGCGCGGGACCGGGCCCCGGCCGCCCAGCTCGCGGCTCGCGGTGACCAGCCCGGTGCCGGGCTCGTCGGTGAGGTGGCCGGGACGCACGATCGTCCAGTCGAGGTCGGCGCGCGCGGTGACGTACGCGTCCGCCTCCGCCTTGGCCTCGAGGTAGGCGCGCATCGCCTCGCCGCCGGACGCCGGGTCCTGCGCGCCGATCGAGGAGACCATCAGATAGCGGCGCACGCCCTGGTCGGCGGCCGCGTCGGCGAGCTTCACCGCGCCGCCGAGGTCGACGGTCCGCTTGCGCGCCGGCCCGCTGCCCGGCCCGGCCCCGGCCGCGAAGACGACCGCGTCGGCGCCCTTGACGTACGCCGAGAGCGACGCGTCGTTCTCCAGGTCGCCGATCACCGGCACGGCCCCCGCCGCCTGCAGGTCGGCGGCGTGCGACGGGTTGCGGACCAGGCCGCGGGCGGTGTGCCCCCGGTCGGCGAGCAGCTTCAACAGGCGGAGGGCGATCTGGCCGTGGCCGCCGGCGACGAGAATGTCCATGTGCCCGAGCCTATGCCGAGTCGCGCACCACCAGCGTGGGTTGAAAGGTGACCGAGCGCGGCAGCCGGCCCGGGGTGGCGATGTGGGCGAGCAGCACCTCGGCCATCTCGGCGGCCATCTCCTCGACCGGCTGGCGCACGGTGGTGAGCAGCGGCCGGCAGTCCAGCGCCGCGCTGCTGTCGTCGAAGCCGACCACCGCCAGGTCGGCGGGCACCCGACGGCCCAGGTCCTGCACCGCGCGCAGCGCGCCCTCGGCCATCAGATCGCTGGCCACGAACAGCCCGTCGACGTCGGGGTGCTCGGCGAGCAGCCGGCGCGCGGCCGCCTCGCCCCCGGCCCGGGTGAAGTCGCCCTCCACCGCCGGGACGTCGCCGAGCCCGCGGTTCGCCAGGAACGAGCGGAAGCCCTCGAGCCGGTCGAGCCCGGACGGGATGTCGAGCGGGCCGCTGATCGTGGCGAGCCGGCGGCAGCCCCGGGTCAGCAGCCGCTCGGCGGCCAGCCGCGCGCCCAGCCGCTGGTCGACGTCGACGTAGCTGACCGCGATGGGCGAGGTGGGGCGCGCCGACACCACCGCGGGGATGCCCAGCTCGTGCACCTGCCGGGGCAGCGTGTCGTGCTCGTGGCTGCTGATCAGCAGCACCCCGTCGACGTGGCCCTGCCGCAGGTAGCGCATGACCTGGTGGTGGTCGGTGGAGTCGGTCGGGATGACGACCAGGTGGATGTCGTGCGGGCGCAGCGCCCCCGTGGCGCCCGCCGTGATCCGCCCGAAGTAGGGGTCGGTGAAGATCCGGTTGAGGAACGAGTGGTTGTCGGGCCGGTCCGGCTCGCTGATCACCAGGGCCACCGAGTTGGAGCGGCGGGTGACCAGGCTGCGGGCGGCCACGTTCGGCACGTAGCCGGTCTCGGCGATCGCGCGCTGCACGATCTCCCGGATCTTGGAGTCGACGCTGGGCGCGCCGTTGATGACGCGCGAGACGGTCGCGCGCGACACCCCGGCCGCCTCGGCGACCTGGTCCATGGTGGGGTGCTGCCGCGGATTCATGCGGTCCGTTATAGCAGCGCCCTGGGGACGGGTGCCGCCGCCGTCGACTCCGCCGCCGGCGACACCCGTGGTCATCAGGGCCGTCCGTCGGTGCCGCACTTGACGATCACGCGAATGCAGTCGTTCACGCGTCGTGCGAGCTCGTCGACCGGCCAGGCGTTGAAGAAGTCGCCGTGCATCGTGTAGCCCGGTCCCGAGGCGAGCCGGAAGTTCGCCGGGTTGCCGTTGACCGGGTACCGCATGACCTGCCGCAGCTTCGGCACCACGACCGGGTGGCTGGCCGGGCAGGCGTTGTTCACCGGGTACGCCATGTGGCTCTTGTGGTCGGGCGAGTCCAGGTTCACGCCGTCCCAGCAGTGAGGGAAGTCCAGGTACGACTCCAGCATCGTGCCCGCCGGACAGGTCACGAAGTCGTGCGACGAGCCCACCTCACCGGCGTGCAGGCAGGACCAGCGCGAGATCGTGTTGTCGTTCGGCCCGGTCGCCTTGGCGTTGCCCGCCACGATCCGCAACCCCAGCGGGAACGGCTGGGTCTGCGCGATCAGGTCGTCGCGCACGCCCTCGCCCAGGTAGTAGAAGATGCCGGTGGTCGGCTCGACCGGCGTGTTGCCGTTGTAGAGGGTCGGGATCCAGTACGACGACTTGTCGATCGACGGGTTGCAGTTGGAGTTCGCGTTGATCAGGTCCTGCGTGGTGGTCGCCGCGTTCGTCACGGTGCTGCCGAAGAAGCTGTGCATGTGCGAGGCGCCGGGCAGGTTCGGGAAGATGATCGGGTCGTCCTGCAGCCGGTGGCTGAACGGGCAGTCGGCGAGAAACTCCGCCACCCGCACGGCGCCCGGCGGGATGGTCGGCGTCGTGGTGCCGCCGCCGCTGCCGTACACCTGGAACTCGGTCAGCGAGACGCCCCACTGGGTGGCCCGCGCGGTCGTCTCGAGCCGCACGTAACGGCCGGTGCCGCTGACGGCGAGCGTCTGCTTGCCGCCGGCGCCGCTGGTGGTGCTGTAGAGGGTGGTCCACGACGAGCCGTTCGCCGAGGCCTTGACGCTGAAGCTGCGGGCGTACGCCGCCTCCCAGTTCAGGACGACCGACGAGATCGTGGCGCTCGCACCCAGATCGACCTGCAGCCACTGGGGATCGCTGAAGGCGCTCGACCAGCGGGTGCCGAGGTTGCCGTCCACGGCGTTGGACGCGGGGAACGCGGCCGACTCGGTGGACGAGGCGGTGGCGGTCCTGCCTTGCGAGATCAGGGAGTCGGCGGCGCTCGCCCGGGTGGCGACGCCGAGCAGGGACGTGACGAGCAGTGCGGCGGCGAACAGTGCTTTCTTTCTCATGGCCGTCCTCGAGGGGGAAGGGCCGGGAGCGGTGGGGGCCGCTCCCGGCCGGGTGCTCACTGGTAGACGCGCACGTAGTCGACGAGCATCTGGGACGGGAACGGGGTGCTGGCGTCGATCGGGCCGGGGAAGTCGCCGCCGACGGCCAGGTTGAGGATCAGGTAGAACTTGTGGTCGAAGATCCACGGGCCGCGGGTGTTCTCCACGGTGTCCTTGGCCGCCGTGAAGACGAGCCGGTTGTCCAGGAAGAACCGGATGCCCTTGCTGTCCCACTCGGCGGCGTACACGTGGAAGTCCTGCGAGAGGTCCACCCCGGCCGCGTTCTTCTGGCCGTAGCCGCCACCGCCGTTGTAGGCCGGCGCGTGCAGCGTGGTGTACATCTCGTTGGTGTTGCGGCCCAGGACCTCCATGATGTCGATCTCGCCGTTGTACGGCCACGGGCGGCCGCTGAGGAAGTCCTCGCCCATCATCCAGAACGCGGGCCACAGGCCGTTGCCCTTCGGCACCTTGATGCGCGCCTCGAACCGGCCGTACTGGGCGCTGAACTTGCCGCCGGTGTTCATCCGGGCCGAGGTGTACTGCCGGCCCTGGTAGTCCTGCCGGCGGGCCTCGATGACCAGCGAGCCCTGGCCGTTCATCTGCGCGTTCTCGCTGTTCGGCGTGTAGTACTGGACCTCGCCGTTCTGCGGGACGCCCGGATCGTACGTCCACTTCGCGGTGCTCGGCTTGGTGCCGGCCGGGTCGTTGAAGTTGTCCTCGAAGACCAGCCGGGTGGCCGGGAAGGTCGGGTCGGCGGGCTGGGCCGGCGGGGCGGTCGGGGCGCCGCCGGTGCCGTAGATGCTGAACTCCCACAGCGAGTAGCCGTACGCGCTGCTGCGGGCGGTGCCGTACATCCGCACGTAGCGGCCGGTGCCGGTGGCGTTGATGACGTCCTTGAGCCCGTCACCGGTGGTGGTGGAGTAGATGCTCGTCCAGTTCGCGTTGTCGTTCGAGACCTGGATCTGATAGCTGCGGGCGTACGCCGGGTCCCACTGCAGCACGACCTGGCTGATCTGCGCGGTGGCGCCCAGGTCGACCGAGATCCAGCCCGGGTCCACCCAGCCGTTGGTCGAGCTGGTCGCCCAGCGGCTGGCCGGGTCGTTGTCGAACGCCTTGTCCGGGCTGCACGGGTTGCAGTTGACGTCGTTCTGCCACGTGGAGGCCTGCGCCGGCTTGTTGTACGACAACAGGCGCGTCGAGCCGGCCGGCGGCGTCGTGGGCGGCGTGGTGGTGGGCGGCGTGGTGGTGCCGCCCGAGAACACCTGGAACTCCCAGAACGAGTACCCGTAGATCTCGAGCGCGCGCTGGGTCAGGTTGATCCGCACGTACCGGGCGGTGCCGCTCACCGGGATGCTCTGCTGGCCGCCCGTGCCGGTCGTGGTGGCGTACGCCTGGGTGTAGCTGGAGCCGTCGGTCGAGAACTGGATCGTGAACGCCTTCGCGTAGGCGCCCTCCCAGTTGATGGCGATCCGGCTGACCGCGGTCGGGGCGCCGAGGTCGACCTGCCACCACTGGGTCGCGCCGAACGCGCTGGCCCAGCGGGTGCCGTTGTTGCCGTCGACCGCCTCGCCGGGCAGGTAGGCGCCGGCGACCTCGGTCGAGCTGGCGGTGGCGGGCTTGCCCTGCGAGACGACCACCTCGGCGGCTTGCGCCTGTCCGGTGGAGGCGATGAAGAAGGCGGCGATCAGGCCGGTGAGGGCCGCGCCGAGAGCGAGAATCCGGGCCGGGGACAGCCTGCTGCGAGGCGTCCCCAACCCGTCCAGGACCGGGGATGTCATGGAGGGACTCCAGGGTTCGGGGATGTGTCAGAGCGGTTTCGGCTCGGGGAACAGCCTGTGAAAGCGCTCTTTGTGACGCCACTGTGAACCGGCGTCTCGGCGTGTGTCAATGCCTGGTAGCGCGCCCGGGAAGCGCTTTCTCAGCGTTCTCGCAGGTGAACAGCGAAACGCCCCCGACGGTTCCGGAACCGTCGGGGGCGTCGTCGTGCCGGTGGGGTCAGTTGTCCTCGAGGTCGCCCTCGGTCTGAAGGTAGAGCTCCTGCAGCGCGCTCAGCGTCTCGGGCGACGGGGACTCCCAGAGCTTGCGCTCGGCGGCCTCGAGCAGGCGCTCGGTGACGCTGTGCAGGGCCCACGGGTTGGACTGCTGGAAGAACTTCTGGTTCTCCGGGTCCAGCGCGTAGGTGGTCGCCAGCTGCTCGTACATCCAGTCGGTGACCACGCCGGCGGTGGCGTCGAAGCCGAACAGGTAGTCGACGGTGGCGGCCAGCTCGAACGCGCCCTTGTAGCCGTGGCGGCGCATCGCGGCGATCCAGCGCGGGTTCACCACGCGCGCGCGGAAGATCCGGGCGGTCTCCTCGGTGAGGCTGCGGGTGCGGGCGGCGTCCGGGTTGGTGGAGTCCCCGACGTACGCCGCGGGCGCCTTGCCGGTCAGCGCGCGCACCGTGGCGATCATGCCGCCGTGGTACTGGAAGTAGTCGTCCGAGTCGGCGATGTCGTGCTCGCGGGTGTCGATGTTCTTCGCGGCGACGTCGATCCGGCGGTACGCGTTCTCCATGTCCGGCCGCGCGGGCACGCCGTCGAGGTCCCGGCCGTACGCGAAACCGCCCCACACCGCGTACACCTCGGCGAGGTCCTTGTCGTCGCGCCAGTTGCGGCTGTCGATCAGCGGGAGGATCCCCGCGCCGTACGCCCCCGGCCGGGAGCCGAAGATGCGCGTGGTGGCCCGCCGCCAGTCGCCGTGCTCGTCCCGGTCCGCCAGCGCGTGCTGCCGCACGAAGTTGTCCGGCTCGTCGAGGTCGGCGACCATCCGGAAGGCGTCGTCCATCATGGCCACGACGTGCGGGAACGCGTCCCGGAAGAACCCCGAGATGCGCACGGTCACGTCGACGCGCGGCCGGCCGAGCTCGTCGCGCCCGATCGGCTCGAGCCCGGTGACGCGGCGCGAGGCCGGGTCCCAGACCGGGCGTACGCCGATCAGCGCCAGGATCTCCGCGATGTCGTCGCCCGCCGTGCGCATCGCGCTCGTGCCCCACGCGGAGAGCCCGACCGACCGCGGCCAGTCGCCGTAGTCCTTGCGGTAGCGCGCGAGCAGCGACTCCGCCATCGCCTGCCCGGTCTCCCAGGCGAGCGCGCTCGGAATGGCCTTGGGGTCCACCGAGTAGAAGTTGCGCCCGGTCGGCAACACGTTGATCAGCCCACGCAGCGGCGACCCGCTCGGCCCGGCCGGCACATACCCGCCGTCCAGCGCGTGCAGCAGGTTGTCCAGCTCGTCGCTGGTGCGCTCCAGCCGAGGCACGATCTCCGCCGCCGCGAACGCCAGCACATCCCCCACCCGGCGCTGGTCAATCCCCGAGCCGACGCCGCCGATCCCCGCCGCGCCGCCCGCAACCGCCGCGCCGCCCCCAACCGCCGCGCCGCCCGCAACCGCCGCGCCGCCCGCAACCGCCGCGCCGCCCGCAACCGCCGCGCCGCCCCCAACCGCCGCGCCGCCCGCAACCGCCGCGCCGCCCGCAACCGCCGTGCCGCCCGCAACCGCCGCGCTACCCGCGACCACACCGCCCCCGCCGTCTTTTTTGGACATTCCCGAAATATCACGAGAAAGGGGGTCGCTGATGTCGGTGTTACGCGCGGTTTGCATCTCGGTCAGCGCGCGCACGAGCGCGTCGATCTCAGCGGCGTCGGTCGGCCAGCCGGCCTCTTCCATCGCGGCGACCAGCCCCCGCGCGAGCGCCTCCACCCGGTCGGTCTCGGCGGTCGACGCGTCCTCGGGCAGACCGAGCGCCTCCCGCAGGCCCGGCAGCGCCGCCACCTGGCCCGCCCACATCTGGCGGGCGCGCAGCATCGCCAGCACCAGGTTGACCCGCGCCTCCCCGGCCGGCGCCGCGCCCAGCACGTGCAGCCCGTCGCGGATCTGCACGTCCTTGACCTCGCACAGCCAGCCGTCCACGTGCAGGATGAACTCGTCGAACTCCTCGTCGCCGGGCCGGTTGTCCAGCCCGAGGTCGTGGTCCATCCGCGCGGCCTGGATCAGCGTCCAGATCTGCGAGCGGATGGCGGGCAGCTTCGCCGGGTCGAGCGCCGCGATGTTGGCGTGCTCGTCGAGCAGCTGCTCGAGCCGGGCGATGTCCCCGTACGACTCGGCCCGCGCCATCGGCGGGATCAGGTGGTCGACCAGGGTGGCGTGCGCCCGCCGCTTGGCCTGGGTGCCCTCGCCCGGGTCGTTGACCAGGAACGGGTAGATCAGCGGCAGGTCGCCCAGCGCGGCGTCGGTGCCGTCCGAGGCGGACATGCCCACGTTCTTGCCGGGCAGCCACTCCAGGTTGCCGTGCTTGCCGACGTGCACGACCGCGTGCGCGCCGAAGTCGTCGGCGAGCCACCGGTACGCCGCCAGGTAGTGGTGCGAGGGCGGCAGGTCGGGGTCATGGTAGATCGCGACCGGGTTGGCGCCGAACCCGCGCGGCGGCTGCACCATCACCACGACGTTCTCGTCGCGCAGCGCGGCCAGCACGATGTCGCCGTTGTCGACGTACAGCTCGCCCGGCGGCGGCCCCCAGTGCTGCTCCATCGACTGCCGCAGGTCCTCGGGGAGGGTGGCGAACCAGGCGGCGTACGAGGCGCCGGAGATGCGGACGGTGTTGCCGCTCAGCTGCTCCTCGGTGAGCCAGTCCGGGTCCTGCCCGCCGGCCGCGATCAGCGCGTGGATGAGCCCGTCACCGTCGTACTCGGAGAAGGAACCGACCCGGTAGCCGCGCGACCGCATCGCCGCGAGCAGCGCCACCGTCGACGCCGGGGTGTCGAGCCCGACCGCGTTGCCGATCCGGGAGTGCTTGGTCGGGTACGCCGAGAGCATGAGCACGATGCGCCGCTCGGCCGGCGGCACGTGCCGCAGCTGCGCGTGCGCCACCGCGATGCCCGCGACCCGCGCGGCCCGCTCCTCGTCGGCGACGTAGACCGACAGCCCGTCCGGGTCGATCTCCTTGAACGAGAACGGCACCGTGATGATGCGGCCGTCGAACTCGGGGATCGCCACCTGCGTGGCCGCGTCCAGCGGGGACAGCCCGTCGTCGCTCGCCTCCCAGGCCGTACGGCTGCTGGTGAGGCAGAGCCCCTGCAGGATCGGCACATCGAGGTCCGCCAGCACGCCGACGTCCCACGCCTCGTCGTCGCCGCCCGCGCTCGCCGTCGCCGGGCGCGTGCCGCCTGCCGCGAGCACGGTCACGACCAGCGCGTCCGCCTTGCGCAGCTCGGCCAGCAGGTCGTCGGGGGCCGTCCGCAGCGAGGAGGTGAACAGCGGCAGCGGGCGCCCGCCCTTGGCCTCGATCGCCCGGCAGAGCGCCTCGACGAACGCGGTGTTGCCGGCCATGTGGTGCGCCCGGTAGTAGAGCACCGCGACGGTCGGCCCGGTCGCGGTCGTCTCGCGCGGCAGCGGACCCCAGTCCGGCGCGGCCTGCGGCGGCGCGAAGCCGTGCCCGGTCAGCAGCACGGTGTCGGAGAGGAAGTCGTGGGCGGCCGACAGGTTGCCGGGGCCGCCCTGCGCCAGGTAGGTGTGCGTCTCGGCGGCCACGCCGGCGGGCACGGTGGAGAGCTTCATCAGCTCGGCGTCGGGCGCCTGCTCGCCGCCGAGCACCACCACCGGCACGTCGCCGGCCAGCAGCGCGTCGAGCCCCTCCTCCCAGGCCCGCCTGCCGCCCAGGATGCGCACCACGACGAGCTCCACCCCGTCGAGCAGGGCCGGAAGGTCGTCGGCGCCGGTGCGGGCCGGGTTGGCCAGCCGCCACGGCGAGCCGCTGGCACGGGCGCTGAGCAGGTCGGTGTCGGAGGTCGACAGCAGCAGGAACACGCAAAAGCTCCCCTCGGGGTCCGCGCCCCGGGTAGTAGAGATCACGGCGACCGGAGTTCCTGGCTCCCGGGGTCACCCCGGTGACAGTGGCGGGACCGCGCCGGATTCGCACCGGCTTCCTCCGCAGCGTCGCACGCTCGTGGCCTCCCAGCCTCTCCGGCCCCCGGTGGCCGCGTCAAGGAGGGCGCCGGTGTGTGACGATCCCGACCCGAGCATGCGGTCCTGTCGGGGGTCGAACGTAGTATCCGGCTCGTGCCTGCTCGTGCCTCCGACGTCGACGCGTGCCCCGGCGCGCTGCGGTTGCACACCGCGGCCGACGGTCCGCTCGCGCGCGTCCGGCTGCCCGGCGGCCTGCTGACCGGGCGGCGCCTGGCGGTCCTGGCCGGCCTGGCGACCGAGTTCGGCGACGGCCACCTGGAGCTGACCTCGCGGGCGAACGTGCAGCTCAGGGCGCTGCGGGGGGCGGACCCGGCGGTGCTCGCGGCGCGGCTGTCGGCCGCCGGCCTGCTGCCGTCGGAGACCCACGAGACCGTACGCAACATCGCCGCGCCGCCGCTGGCCGGCGCCACGATCCGCGCCCTCGTCGAGGACCTCGACCGCGGCCTCTGCGCCGACCCGGCCCTGGCCGCCCTCCCGGGCCGTTTCCTGTTCGCCGTCGGCCCGGTCCCCCTCTCCGCCGACCTGTCGGCCGTCCCCGCGAGCGACCCGACCTCCGCCGTCCCCGCGAGCAACCCGACCTCCGCCGTCCCCGCGAGCGACCCACCCGCCGCGCCCGGCGGCGCCTTCGCAATCCTCTTCGCCGGCCACGATCTGGGCGTCCGCGTCCCGGCAGGCCTCGTCGTGACGGCCCTGCTCACCGCGGCCGGCGCCTTCCTCGACGAACGAGCCGCGGCCACGCCCGGCGCCCCGGCCTGGCGCCTGCACGAGCTGCCCGACGGCCCGGCACGCATCGCCGCCCGCACCGCCGAGGCCCTCGGCACTGGCGACCGATCGCTCACCGGACGCGGTGAAACGGCGGGCGCCCTGTCCGGGGCCCCGCTGTCGCCGGCCGGCCAGGTTCTGCGGAGTGACCCGGACGTCCCGGGCCGCCCGGAGGACGCCACGATGATCGGCACGCTGCCGCAGCCCGACGGGCTTCTCGCGGTCGGCGCGCTGGTGCCGCTCGGCCGGCTCGGCGGCGAGGCGCTGCGCCTGCTCACCACCGCCGACCGGCTCGTCGTCACCCCCGGGCGGGGCGTGCTCGTCTGCGACCTCACGCCCGAGGCCGCCCGGCGCTGGGCGCGCGCGCTGACCGAGGCCGGGCTTCCGGTCGACCCGGGCTCGCGGTGGGCCGGGGTGACCGCGTGCGCCGGGCGGCCCGGCTGCGCGAAATCCCTGGCGGACGTGCGGGCCGATGCCGATGCCACCACCGCGTACTCGGACGGGCTGCCCGTCCACTGGATCGGCTGCGCCCGCGGGTGCGGCAGCCCGTCCGGCCCGCACGTGCGGGTCGAGGCCACCCCCGCCGGTTACGCCGTGACCCGGCTGCCGGGCGGGGAGACTGACACCGGCGACACGGCCCACGCGGTCGCCGCCGCGAGGAGGATCTGATGGAGTACGAGAGGGACGGCGCCGAGATCTACCGGCGCTCGTTCGCCACGATCAGGGCCGAGGCCGACCTCAGCGGGCTGCCCGCCGAGGTGGCCCGGGTCGCCGTCCGGATGATCCACGCCTGCGGCATGGTCGACCTGGTGCGCGACCTGTCGTACAGCCCGCAGGTGGCCGTCGTCGCCCGCAAGGCCCTGCTGGCGGGCGCCCCGATCCTCTGCGACGCCGAGATGGTCGCCGCCGGCATCACCCGCAAGCGCCTCCCCGCCGCCAACGAGGTGGTCTGCACCCTGCGCGACGCTCGCGTGCCCGCGCTCGCCGAGAAGCTGGGCACCACCCGCAGCGCCGCCGCGATGGACCTCTGGCTCGACCGCCTCGAGGGCTCGGTCGTGGCGATCGGCAACGCGCCCACCGCCCTGTTCCGCCTGCTCGAGATGATCGCGGCGGGCGCGCCCCGGCCGGCGGCCGTGCTCGGCATCCCGGTCGGCTTCATCGGCGCGGCCGAGTCGAAGGACGCGCTGGCCGCCTCCGACCTCGAGCACCTCGTCGTGCGGGGCCGCCGGGGCGGCAGCGCGATCACGGCCGCCGCCGTCAACGCCCTGGCATCGGAGGCGGAGTGACCGGCCGGCTCTACGGCGTCGGGGTGGGCCCCGGCGACCCCGAACTGATCACGCTCAAGGCCGCCCGCCTGATCGGGTCGGCCGACGTGGTCGCCTATCACGCGGCGCGGCACGGGCGCAGCAACGCCCGCGCGATCGCGGCCGGGCTGCTGCGCACCGGGCAGATCGAGGAACCGCTGATCTACCCGGTGACCACCGGGGACACCGACCACCCGGGCGGCTACCAGGGCGCGATCGACGAGTTCTACACCGAGGCGGCCGCCCGGCTCGCCGCCCACCTCGACGCGGGCCGCGACGTGGTGGTGCTGGCCGAGGGCGACCCGTTCTTCTACGGCTCCTACATGCACATGCACAAGCGGCTCGCCCACCGCTATCCCGCCGAGGTCGTGCCCGGCGTGACGTCGGTGAGCGCGGCCTCGGCCGTGCTGGGCCGCCCGCTGATGGAACGCGACGAGATCCTCACCGTGCTGCCCGGCACGCTGCCGCCCGCCGAGCTGGCCGCCCGCCTGGCCGCCACCGACTCCGCTGCCGTGATGAAGCTCGGCCGCACCTTCGACGGCGTCCGCGAGGCCCTGACCACCGCGGGCCGCCTCGACGACGCCTGGTACGTCGAGCGCGCCACCACCGACCGGGAACGTCACGCGCGGCTCGCCGACGTCGATGCCGAGTCGGTGCCGTACTTCTCGCTGGCGCTGCTGCCCAGCCCCGCCGCGACCGCCTTCGCCGGGACGACGGACGGCGGCGGGGAGAGCCCGGAGGAGGACGGCGCCGGACGCGGCCGGGTGACCGTCGTCGGGCTCGGGCCCGGCGACCCGATGTGGCTCACGGCGGAGGCCCGCGGGGCGCTGGCCGAGGCCGACGACCTGATCGGCTATCAGCCGTACCTGGACCGGGTCGCCACCCAGCCGCACCAGCGCAAGCACCCGTCCGACAACCGGGTGGAGGCCGAGCGGGCGGCGTTCGCGCTCGATCTGGCCAAGCGGGGGCGGCGGGTGACGGTCGTGTCGTCGGGCGACCCCGGCGTGTTCGCGATGGCCGCGGCCGTGCTGGAGGTGAGCGAGGACCCGCAGTGGAAGGGCGTGCCCGTCCGGGTCGTTCCGGGGCTCACCGCCGCGCAGGCCGTCGCGAGCCGTGCGGGGGCGCCGCTGGGCCACGACTTCTGCGTGATCTCGCTGTCCGACCGGCTCAAGCCGTGGTCGGTCATCGCCTCGCGGCTCGCGGCCGCGGCGAGCGCCGACCTGGTGATCGCGGTCTACAACCCGGCCTCGAAGTCGCGCCGCGAGCAGCTGGTCAGCGCCCGCGAGCTGCTGCTCGAGCACCGCGCCGGGGACACCCCGGTCGTCGTCGGCCGCGACGTCGGCGGCCCGGCGGAGTCGGTCCGCGTCACCACCCTCGCCGAGCTCGACCCGGCGACCGTCGACATGCGCTGCCTGCTGATCATCGGCTCGTCGCAGACCCGCGCCGTTCCGCGCGGCGACGGCTCGACCTTCGTCTACACCCCCCGCCACTACCCCGCGGACTAGCCGCCACCACCTCGCAGCCGGCGCCGCTCCAGGCGCCCGGCCGATGCACCGTGCCCGCTACCAGCGGCAACGCCAATGCAATCAGCAATCCCGCTACCCGCGAACTGTCCGACCGATGAGAGGGGCCGCTCCCACTGAACATTCCGCACACCTAACGAAGGACACCATCCACGTGTTCACCCCTCGCCGCTGCGCCGCCGTCCTCGCCTCGTCGCTCCTGCTGGGCCTTGCCCTCCCCCACTCGCCGGCCACCGCCGCGGCGAAGCCGGCCACCACGTCGGCCGCGAAGGCGGCGATGGCGGCGACGGCCCTCACGACCGCGAAGCCCGCCCCCGCGAGGGCCGCCGAGGCCGCCCCGACCCGGGCCTCGCGCCTCGCCGCGGTGAGGACCGCCAAGACGATCAACTACTACCCGTCGGCCGCCGGCTGGTCGAAGATGTGGACCGACTGGGACCCCGCCCGCATCGACGCCGACCTGGCGAAGGCGCAGGCCCTGGGCGCCGACAACGTCCGCGTCATCATCTTCCCGACGACGTTCGGCTGGCCCAAGCCGTGGAACGGCTACCAGGACCGCCTGGCCTCGTTCGTGGACATGGCCGCCGCGCACGGCATGACCGTCAAGTTCACGCTGTTCGACTGGTGGGACGCCTACGAGGACGTCGACGCGAGCGTCGCCTGGGCGAAGACCGTGCTCACCCGGTACAAGGACGACCCGCGCGTGCTTTCGTTCGAGGTGCAGAACGAGTTCCAGCCGGACAACGCCCGCGCCGCCACGTGGGCCAAGAAGGTCGTCCCCGGGCTGCGGGCCGCGTTCCCGACCATGCCGCTGACCTTCTCCGTCGACGGCCAGGCCGGCGCCCCCGCCATGGCGAAGATCAAGACGCTGCTGGCCGCCACCCCGGTCGACTACTACGACTTCCACTTCTACACCAACTCCGAGCGGGCCCTCGCGGTCATCAAGAACGCGCAGGCCGCGGTCGCGCCCGCCCCGATGGTGATCGGCGAGGCCGGCCTCAACACGCTGCAGAACACCGAGGGCGAGCAGGCCGCGTTCCTGGCCCGCGTCTTCGAGGGCGCGGAGGCCGCCGGCGTGCAGTCGGTGGCGCCGTGGACGCTCAACGACTTCACCCAGGGCGCCATCCCGTCCTCGGCGGTGTCCCGCATCCCGGCGCAGTACAGCTACGGCCTCTACCGCACCGACGGCACCGCGAAGCCGGCCGCCGCGGTCGTGAAGGCGGGCTGGGCGAACACCGCGATGCCGGCCTCGCTGATGGACCCGGGCTTCGAGCTCACCGCCGGCCAGAGCCCGTGGCGCGCGTACATGCCCGAGCTGGGTCTCGCGGTCAAGACGCAGAGCATGGCGCGCACCGGCAAGTGGTCGGTCAGCATGACCAACACCGGCAAGACCGCCGCGGGCTCACCGTCGTACCGCGTCTCGCCGGTCACCCCGGTGAAGTCGGGTCAGAAGTGGCACGGCGAGGTGTGGGCCCGCGGCAACGCCGCCACGGGCACCACCCAGATCGCGCTCAGCTGGTTCGACGTCAACGACAAGTGGCTCGGCGGCGCGTCCTCGACGTGGCTGCCGGTGGGCACCACCGGCTGGACCAAGCTGGTCGTCGACGGGGTCGCCCCGGCCGGCTCGACCAGCATGCAGGTTCACCTCAAGTCGGGCGAGAACAAGGGCACGATCTGGTTCGACGACGCGGTGATCACCGCGTCCTGAGCGACCGGCATCCCCATCGCGGCGAACAGGCGCGTGAAGGCGGCCACCGACTGCTCCCACGAGGAGGGGTCGGTGTGCCGCCTTCCGGTCTTGGCGGTCGCCGCCACGATCGCGTCCACGAGAGACGAGGGCGAGCCCGGCTCGACGAACGTCGTCCCCGAGTACTGCGAGGCGGCCTCGACCAGCCCGCCGACCGCGGTGACCACGACGGGCAGCCCGTGGCTCATCGCGATGTGCAGCGGCCCGCTGGCCGAGCTGCGCCGGTAGGGCAGCACCACCAGGTCCGCGTCCGCGAAGAACCCGTCCACCTCGGCGTCGGTGACGTACCGGTTCACGAAGGTGATCTTCGAGGCGAGCGGCGACGCCGCGATCAGCGACGCGGGCAGACCCCAGCCCTCCCACGTCTCCCCCACCACCGTCAGCGTGTAGCCCGGCGGCAGCTGCTCGAAGGCCTCGACCAGATCCTCCAGGCCCTTGTACGGCCGGATCGTGCCGAAGAACAGCAGGCGGCACGGCCCGCCGGAGGAGGGCGTACGGGCGGCCGGCACGTGGTGGTCGAACGGCCCGTGCAGCGCGATCTCGTCCGGCACCCCGCCCAGGTCGTACGTCCGGCGCACAGCCACCCGGTCGTATCCGGAGTGGACGATCACGCCCCCGGTGCAGCGCAGCAACGGCTTGATCAACGTACGGCAGTACAGCGAGGCCCACCGGTGCGCCGCCTCGCCGGTGTCCTGCACCTCGTGGAACTCGACGACCACCCGGGCGCCCAGCAGCCGCGCCGCCAGGCAGAGCACCAGGTACGAGTGCAGCACCGCGCCCGTCCACCACTGGAACACGATCACGTCGGGCCGCGACGAGCGCAGGAACCGCACCGCCCGGATCAGGCTCGGCAAGCCCCACCAGTCGACGCCGTCGAAGACCCGGACGCGCGGATCGTACGAGAGCTCGCTCAGCTGCTGCCCCACCCGCCCGCGCCCGGGGTAGAGCCGGGTCGGCAGCAACTGCCGCATGAGGATCGTGCCGACCTCGTAGCGCGACGCCAGCGCGTTGCTGAGCCGGCAGGTGTAGTAGCTGATGCCGGACAGGAACCGCCAGCCGGAGCCGACGACGACCACCCGGGTGCGGCCGTCAGCGGGCGGCGGAGGCGATGCAGGCACGGTAGACCTCCTCGATCTGCGGGACGACGCGGGCGGCGGTGTAGTCGAGCCCGCGCCGGTGACCGGCCGCGCGCAGCCGCGCGGTGAGCTCCGGCGAGCCGAGCAGCCGCCGGATCGCGGCGACGAGCGCGTCCGGGTCGCCGACCGGGATCTGCAGCCCGGTCTCGCCGTCGCGGATCATGTCGGCGAGCCCGCCGGCCGCGGTGGCGATCAGCGGCGTGCCGGCCAGCAGGGCCTCGACCGCGACCTGCCCCATCGGCTCGAACACCGACGGCACGATCCCGGCCGCGGCGCCGTGCCAGGCGGCCATCACCTCGTGGTGCGCGACGTTGTGCCGCACCACCACGCCGGGCGGGATCGGCGGCGTGTCCGCGCGCGGCGTGCCCAGGCACACCAGGGCCGGCGCGTCACCCGAGGCGGCCAGCCGCTCGTACGCGGTGAACAGCACGTCGATGCCCTTGTGCACGCCGAGCTGCCCGACGAACAGCAGGTACGGCCCGGCCGGCAGCCACTGCGGCCGGGGCGTGCTGCGGGCGAGCTCGTCCAGCCCGTCCGGCACCAGCGACGAGATCACCCGCACCGGCACGTCGCCGGGCAGCCGCCCCTGCTCGACGCCCTCCGCGACGGCCGGCGAGATCGCGGTGATCGCGTCGATGCCCCGGTGCCGCTGGGCGCGCAGCGCGGTGGTGAGCAGCGCCGACTTCGGACCGCCGTACTGCGGCGAGGCGCACGGCAGGCACTTGCCCAGCCGCGGCCCGCCACACGTGCGGCCGCCGCGGGCGTACGTCTTCTTGACGCACGTGAAGCCGAAGTCGTGCGCGGTGTGCACGTGCGGCAGCCCGTCGCGGCCGAAGCGCAGCGGCAGGTAGCTGTACATCATCCAGTCGTGGCTGTGCACCACGTCGTAGCCGCCGGAGCGCAGCACCCGCCGGATCGCCGCGGTCGTCAGCGGGTCGGCCGTGGTGGGGTGGAACGGCTTCGCGGCGTCGGCGTTCATGCCCGGCAGCAGGGTGTTGGCGACGCTGCGCACGCGTTTGACTCGTACGCCCCGGATCGTCTCGTCGTGATCCGCGAGCGGCGTGGCCAGCGTGAGCACGGTGACCTCGTGACCGCGGCGCACCAGCTCCTCGCTGCTGGTGGCGATGCTGCGCTCGAGCCCGCCGATCACGGGCGCGTACAGGTTGGACAGGTGCAGGATCCTCATCCGGCAGGGGCCTTTCGACGCGTCGACAGAAAACGGAGGCCGACGGCCACGGCGCCCGCGGTCTGCCCGGTCAGCCAGGCGATGCCGGCGGCCTCGATGCCGGTGCCGGGCAGCCAGAGCCAGGTCAGCGCCAGGCAGGTGGTGGCCATCAGCAGGTTCAGCCGCAGGCAGCGGCGGAGCTCGCCGAGCGAGCGCCAGTGCGCGACGACGAGGTTGGTGATCGCGTCGGGCAGCGCGGCGAGCACGAGGATCCGCAGCAGCAGCTCGCCCTCGGCGGCGTAGCCCGCGCTGAACAGAGCGAGGATGCGGTCGCCGGCGAAGAACAGCAGCAGGGCGGGCGGCGCGGTCACGGCGAGCACGACGGCGGAGGCGCGGGGCAGGCCGGCCGCGGCGGAGTTGGTGCGCTCGGCGTAGAGGGCCGAGGCCACCGCGGGCGAGACCATGAACAGCATCGAGGCGGTCATCCAGGCCACGTAGAAGTGCCCGTTGGCCTCGGGCCCCAGCCGCGCGGTGACCAGCACGGGCAGCAGCGCGGTCGGCCCCGCCTGGGCCAGGTTGATCAGGTGGTGGCCGCTCAGCGAGCCCTGGACGTGCCGCAGCTCCGCACCCAGCCCGGCGCCTGCCGGCCGGGCGCCGGGCCGCAGCCGGGGCAGGCTCGAGGCCAGGGTGTACGCGGTGACGGCCACCGACGGCAGGGTCCAGGCCAGCAGCACGACGCCCGCGCCGCCGTACCCGGCCCGGGTGAGCGCGGCCAGCGTGGCGAGCTTGCCGACGGCCAGCGCGAGCGTGCGCAGGAGCATGCCGTGGCTGGCCCGGTGCGCGACGAAGACGTTGTCGAGCAGCGTCGACGCGGTCAGCGCGACCGACGTGACGACCAGCGCCGCCGTGCCCGAGAAGCTGCGCAGGAACGCGAAGTTGCCGCCCAGCGACGGCAGCACCCCGGCCGCGGCGAACGACGCGACCACCGTGGCGCCGCAGCCGAGCAGCAGGCCGGCGCTGACGATCCGCGACCACTCCCGTACGCCCGTGCCCGGCAGCCGCTGGATGAACATGTGCCCGAGGCCCAGGTTGGACACCATGCTGACCACGGTGGAGACCGAGATCAGCGCGGTGGCCGTGCCGATCGCCGGCTGCGCGAGCTCGCGCGCGGCGAGCAGCCAGTAGAGGTAGCCGAGCCCGGCCGCGCCGGCCGTGCTGCCCATGATCAGCACGCTGTTGCGGGCCAGGGAGTCCCGCGCGACGGTCCTCAGCACGCCGCCGGTCCGCGGCCGTAGAAGACGGTGCTGGTGGCGCCCAGGCTGATCTCGATGCGGTGCAGGCAGCCGTCCGGCGGCGCGGGCACGAAGACGTCGACCGAGCGGACGACGCCCGGCTCGACGGTCAGCGGGCGGCCCGAGACCAGGCGCGCGCCGACGCGGACCCGCAGCGGCACGGTGGCGGCCGGCCGCCCGGCGCTGCTCACGCGCACGGGCACGTGCACGCCGCGGGCCGGGATGGCGACCGGGCCGGCGATGCCGGTGGCCCAGCCGTTCAGGGCCAGGCTGGTGTAGCCCGGCTGCGGCGGGTGCGGCAGCCGCTCGTACGCCTGCAGGGCACCGAACCCGGCGACAAGCGCGAGAAGGGCCGGGATCGCCACCGCGCCCACCGTGGCCGGCAGGCGCGGATCGGCCGGGGACGGCCCGCAACGCTCGCGGAACAGCACCACCGCGCCGAGCACGCCGCTCAGCACCGCCAGCCCGATGGCGACCCAGCGGGCAGCGATCGGGATGCCCGAGACGTGCAGCACGATGGCGAGGAACGGCAGGCTGACCAGCCCCGCGACGGTCGCGAGCCCGACCCGGGTGAGCGGCGGTATCGCCTCGCCGGTGAGCGCGCGCAGCCACAGCTCGCCGACGGCGACGAGCGCGGCCAGGCAGACCGCCGCGAGCCCCCAGCGCGGCCCGCCGGCGAACGCGAGCACCAGCAGCGCGGCACAGGTGGCGGTGACCAGGCGCAGCGGCGTCATCGGCGCACCGGCCCGGTCAGCGACGCGAAGTCGAAGCGGTAGATCGCGATGTTCCCGCTGTCGTAGATCTTGATGGTCCACGGCGTGCTGTCGAACTTCGTGAGCTGGCCGAGCGTGAACGCGGGCCGCCCGTCGTGCCGGATCGGCTCGTTGGTCTCGAAGTAGATCTGGATCTCCGGCACCTCGCGGGCCATCCGCTCGTCGACGATCAGGTAGCCGAACCGCCACGCGCTGAGCTGCTCGATCAGCCGGTGCGGCGGCGGGCCGCCGGGCTGCGCGAGGTAGAGGTCGTAGGTGGGGAACGTGTGCGAGCCGGTGACCGGCCGCTGCCCGCCGTACGAGCCGAAGATCAGCCCCGAGTAGCGGTCGGCGACGATCCGCAGGTCGCGGCCCTGGGTGGCGCGCAGCCAGGCGGAGGCGGCGAACACCTCGGGGGTCGACGAGCGGGTGTCCGAGCCGAAGACCGGCGGGCCCGGGAAGCGGTAGGACGGGTTCATGCCGGCCGCGGTGTTGCCGACCATCACGACCGCGCAGACGCCGAGCAGCGCGCCCGCGGTCGCGAGCCGGGCGGCGCGGCGGGCGGCGTGGCGGGCGGCGTGGTCGAGCAGCGCGACCACCACCGGCGCCACGACCAGCGCGATGCCGAGGTAGCTGAACGCCCACGACCGGCGCGCGCCCTCGGCGCCGGACGGGGTGAGGATCAGCAGCGCGGCCGGGAAGTAGAACGAGCCGAGCACGAACATGGCGAGCGCTCCGGTGCGCGACACCGCGTCGCCCTCGCGCCGGTAGCGCAGCCGCCACGCGGCGGCCGCCATGGCCAGCCCGGCGACGCCCTGGGCGGCGAACGCGGCGTACCGCTCCCACCAGGGCGCGACCGACTCGCGGAACAGGGTGCGCTTGCCCGAGCCGCCACCGCCGGCCATCCCGGCGATCTGGTCGAGCGCCTTGGCCAGGTAGGGGTCGAGGTATCCGGCGGTGCGCGGCGCGACCACCCACAGCCAGGCCACCACCAGCACCGCGGCCGCGGCGGTCAGCGTCCACGCGGTCCAGGTGGCCGCGCGCGGATTGATGCGGCGCAGCGCCCGCGCGGTCGCCACCGCGCAGAGGATCAGCATGACGCCGAGCAGGCCCAGCGCGGTCAGGTGGTGGGTGGCGATGGTCGCGGCGGAGAGCATCAGCGTCACGGCCGACCAGCCCAGCCGGGCGCGTCCGGCCGGTCCGCGCATCGCCCGGTGCAGCGCGACCAGCGTCCATACGAGCAGCGCGATCGCCAGCGACTCGTAGCCGAACTGGGTGTCGAAGAACAGGAACGAGCTGTTGAGGCTGTAGCCCACGGCGGCGACCGCGGCGATGCGGGCGTCCTGCCAGATCTCCCCGGCCAGCACGGCCACGCCGAGCACCACGAGCAGGTGGGCGGTGATCAGCACGAACAGCGCGGCGTGCCAGATCGAGACGCCGGTCAGCGCGCTCACCGACGCGACCGTCGAGTGCAGGCCCGGGAAGTCGCCGACCACCTTGACGATCGGGTTCTGCTCGAACAGCCGGCCGTTGAGCAGGATCTCGCGCGCCTGCCGCCAGTGGGCGAACTCGTCGTGGAACAGCGGCCCGTCGGGCGTGCGCAGCAGCTTGGGCAGGAAGGTGAACCCGGCGTACGCGGTGAGCACGGCGACGCGCAGGTGGGCTCCGGTGCCACGGCGGACCAGCCAGGCCACCGCGGGCAGCGTGAACACGAGCAGGCCCAGCCAGAACAGGCCGAACTGGCGGCCGGTGTCCCACTCGGCGGCGCGGTTGGCCGCCACGAGCAGGGCAACGCCGGCCGCGCCCGCCACGGTCAGGGTGGCGGCGCAGGCCACCGCCGGCCGCCGGTCCGCCGTCGCCGACACCTCGGGCAGGTCCGCGACGGCGAGGTCGGGCCGGTCGTCGGCGACCGTGCGGGTCACCGTCATCAGTCGCGGGCTCCCGCGCCCGCGGCCTGCTGGATCACGCGGACGCGCGGCGCGACGGCCGCGTAGACCTCCCGGGTGGCCAGCACCACGTCGCTCCAGGTGGGCAGCGCGTTGCGGCCGTGCTCGGCCCGGGCGGTGGCGGCGGCGTGGCGCAGGGCGTCGGCCAGCGCGATTTCGTCGTCCGGGTTGACCAGCCAGAGCGGCGCCCCGGGCGCAGCCATCGCGGCCAGTTCCCGGTGCGCCGGGATGAACGACGCCACGGTCGGGATGCCGGCGGTCAGCGCGTCCGCCACGGCCATGCCGAACGCCTCGTGGCCCGAGGCCGACACCACCGCGGCGGCCGACGCCATGCGGGCGCCGAAGGCGTCGTCGGAGAGCCTGCCGTGGAACACGACCCGGTCGGGCAGCAGCCCGAGGCGGGCGGCGAGCTGCTCCCACTCCTCGCGGGCCGGGCCGGCGCCGACCACGTCGAGCCGGTGCTCGGCGCTCAGGTGGGTCATCGCCCGGATCACCCGGTCGACCCGCTTGTAGCGCTCGAGGCGCCCGACGCAGAGGATGCCGCGCCCCGGCTCGGGGCTCGCCATCAGCTCGGGCGCCGGGTCGGTGCCGTTGGGCACCACCACCATGCGCTCGCGCGCCTCGGGGAAGTGGCTGGTCAGCAGCTCCCGCTCGGCGCGCGTGACGCAGATGACGCGGGCCGCGCGGGCCACGATCCGGCGGCCCAGCGGCCGGTAGACCGGGTGCAGCGCCGCGCGCAGCCGGCTGTGCCCGGTGCCGTGGTAGTGCGGGGTGAACACCAGCGGGGTGCGGTTGGTCAGCGCGGCCGGCAGCGCGGCCAGCGCGTGGTAGCTGTGCGCGTGCAGCACGTCGTACCGGCCCGCGTTGCGCCGCAGCCACCGCCACAGCCCGATCGAGAAGCGGTAGTTGGCCGCCGTGACGGTGAGCGGGAAGCGCCGCACCAGCACGCCGTCGATCGACTCGATCGAGCCGTGGGCGTGCTGGGTGAGCACCTCCACCTCGTCGCCGGCGGCGGCCAGCGCCGCGCACAACCGGCGGACGTGCGTCTCCACGCCGCCGATGTCGGGGTGGTAGGCGCTCGTGACGACGCCGATTCTCACCGCGCCCGCTCCGGGCTCCGGTGAGCCGCGACCCCGTGCCGGCGCGGCCACTCGCGCGCGATCGTGCGCAGCACCCGCAGGCCGTCGGTGAACGCGTTGAGGTTGCTCTCGCCGTGGATGCGCTGCTGCTCGAAGCTGTCCACCTCGACGATGCGCAGGCGGGCGCGGGCGGCGCGCAGGTTGAGCAGCGTCTCGATCTCGAAGCCGTCGCCCCACAGCCGCCCGTCGGCGGGGGTGGTGCTGTCCAGGCCGAAGACGTCCAGGTGCCGCGCCCAGAACGCGTTGTAGCCGTAGCACAGGTCGCTGTACTTCGTGCCGAAGAGAAGGTTGACCATCAGGTTCAGGCAGTGGTTGCCCGCGCGCCGCAGCCGCGTGATGTCGGCGCTGCCGCCCGCGCCGCCGAAGCGCGAGCCCTTGGCGAAGTCGGCGCCGCCGCGCAGCGCCGCGATGAAGCTCGGGATCTCGCGGGGGTCGGTCGACCCGTCCGCGTCGATCATCACCAGGATGTCGCCGGTGGCGGCCGCGAACCCGCAAGCCAGGGCGTTGCCCTTGCCGCGGCGGTTCTGCCGGATCACGCGGATGCCGGGCATCAGCCGGCGGGCGACGTCGACGGTGTCGTCGGTCGAGCCGCCGTCGACCAGGATGACCTCGTCGACCTCGGGCAGCGCGGCCATCACGTGGGGCAGGTTCCGCGCCTCGTTGAGCGCCGGGATGATGACGCTGACCAGGGGCTCGCTCGCGCCGACGACCACCGGCGGGGGCAGCTCGGTTCCCGTTGCGGCCTCAGTTCCCGCTCCGGCCTGAGGGCGGGCGTAGGGGACCGTAGACATACTTCTCTCCAAGACTCGGGTGTTGCACAGTGAGGTGCCGCCGGTGCCGGCGGCGGACCGGCCGGCACCGGCGACTACCTGGTCAGACGCCGGAACCCTGGACGGTCCAGGAGTAGATGTCCTGCTTCGACAGGCCGGTGCCGGTGGAGGCGGTGAAGCCCACCCAGGCGCTGCCCGCGCCGACGTGCCGGGCGAGGTCGATCTTGTGCTCCAGCGCCAGCTGCTCCTCCGAGCCGGCGCTCAGCGACTTGACGTAGACCCGCAGGATCTGGTCCTCGGCGTTGTAGACGACCCGGGCGTCGAACGGCCGGCCGTACAGCTCGATCGGCGCCTCGGCGGTGCCCGCCTGGAAGTCGGGGTTGCCGCCCAGCACCACCGCGAGGTGGTTGTCGCTGGAGTCGTTCGAGTTCTTGAAGATGTCGAACTCGACGGCGAGGCTCGGCTCGATGCCGCGGTAGCCGAGGCCGCCGCCCCAGCCGCCGAGCGCCCGCGGGCCCTCGTTCTGCACGACGAACGCGATGCCGTCGGCGCCCGGCCGGAAGTGGTGCAGCCAGACCTTGAACTCCGACTCGAACGACTTGGTGACGTCCAGCTTGGTCGTCGCCCAGGCCGAACCGGACTGCCGGTAGCCGCCCGGCGTGAGCCGCAGGATGCGCTGCTTGACCTTGCTGCCCGCCGACGTGATCAGGTCGGCCGCGCCGTTACGGTCCAGGTTCTTGGACGCGCCCTTGAACGTCGGATAGTCGATCAGCGGATCCTCGGTGGCCGCGGAGGCGCCGACGGGCGACACGGCGGCGGCTATCGAGAGAGCGAGGGCGGCCACCAGGCCACCCCTGACCACCCTCGAAGAACGTGAGGAAGACACAGTTCTGCGCTCCATTTCGGATAATTTGCCCCACTAGGACGTGGCCTAAGGTAGGACAGCGCGCAGATCCGCGTGATGCATTCCGGACTAACTACCCCGAATTGGATTCAACCGGTCGATTACCCACCTGTGGAACGCGCCGATGTGGTGCTCGCTCGGCACCAGGACAGCCTTCGGCGTGCGCATGGCCTAGCTGCCGGCCGGGATCCACGGCTTCCAGGTGGCCTCGTGCTCGTTCACCCACTTCTCCGCGGCCTGGTCGGCCGACATGCCCTGGTTGGTGAGGTAGTCCGAGACGATGTTCTGGTCGTCGTTGGTCCACGTGAAGTTCTTGATCATCTGATACGCCGTGCTGTTCCCGTCGGCGAACTTCTTGCTGACGATCTTGTCGAGCACGTAATCGGGGTAGTCGCACGCCACCTTCTTGGGGTCGGCGTCGCACCCCTCGGCATACGGGGGCAGCTTGACCCGCGCGTACTTCTGCTTGGCGAACAGCCACTGCGGTTCGTAAAAGTAGAACAGCAGCGGCTTGCGCTGGGCCGTGGCCTGCTGGGCGGCCTTGATGATCGCCGCCTCGCTGCCGGAGTAGACGACGGTGTAGTTGAGCTTGAGGTTGCTGACCAGCGCCTCGTCGTTGGTGACGAACGACGGGTCGCCGGCGAGGAACTGCCCCTTGCCCTTCGACTCCGAGGTCTTGAACAGGCTCGCGTACTTGTTGAGGTTCTTCCAGTCGGTGATGTCCGGGTACTGCTCGGTCATCCACTGCGGGACGTACCAGCCGATCACGCCCTTGTTGCCGGTCGGGCCGGCGTCGACGGCGACCTTCTTCTGCTCGATGTAGGTCTTCTTGAGGTCGGGGTGCCCCCAGTTCTCGACGATCGCGTCGACCTCGCCGGTCTCGAAGCCCTGCCAGGAGATCTCCTCCTTGAGCTCCTTCTTCTCGACCTGATAGCCCATCTTCTTCTCTAGCAGATACGCGATCACCGCGGCGTTGGCCTCGTAACCGACCCACGGGTTGATCGCGAGGTTGACCGTGCCCTTGGCGCCCGCCGACGGCTCGTTCTCCCCCTCCCCCGAGGTGGCGCCGCCGCACGCGGCCAGGGTCACTATGAGGGCCGCCGCGGCGGCTGTCCTGAGCGTTCTCATTCAACGAGGCCCTTCTCTGTCGTGGAAACCCTGGGTGAGCCGGTCGAGCAGGACGCCGAGCAGCACGATGGCGAGACCGGCCGCCAGGCCCTTGCCGAAGTCCTCGCGCTGGGAGAACCCGGCGACCACGTCGTAACCGAGGGCGCCGGCGCCGACCAGGCCGCCGACGACCACCATCGCGAGGACCATGACGATCCCCTGGTTGACGGCGAGCAGCAGCCCGCCGCGGGCCAGCGGCAGCTGCACCTTCCAGAGCAGCTGCCGCGGCGTGGAACCGGCCGAGGTGGCGGCCTCGACCACGGCCGGCGGCACGTCGCGCAGGCCGCGCTCGACCAGCCGCACGACCGGCGGGACGGCGAAGATGACCGCGGCGACGATCGCGGTGAAGCGGCTCGCGCCGAACAGGGCCACGGCCGGCAGCAGATAGACGAACGAGGGCATCGTCTGAGCCGCGTCCAGCAGCGGGCGCACGGCGGTGGCGAGCCGGTCGTGGCGGGCACAGAGAACACCGGTGGCCACCCCGATCGCCATCGTGAGCGCGATCGCGACCAGCACGGTGGCGAGCGTCTGCATCGAGTGCTGCCACAGGCCCAGCGCGGGCAGCCCGGCGGCGGCGAGCGCGGCGATCAGCGCCGCGCGCCAGCCGCTGACGAGCGTGCCGAAGGCGGCCACCGCGGCGACGAACAGCCACCACGGCGTGGTCACGAGCACGGTCTCGAGCGGGTCGAGCACCCCGGCGCTGATCCCGTTCTTGAGGCCCTCGGTGACGTCGTACCAGTGCAGCTCGATCCAGCCGATCAGGTCGTTGACGCCGGGCGCGAACGAATGGCCGGGCACCTCGCCCGGGCCCACGCTGATCGAGGCGGCGACGGCCGCGACCACCGCGGCGACGGCCCACCCGACGAGCCGGGACCGCCGGCTGCGGTGGTCCCGGGTGCGGCGGGCGGCGTTCGTGGTGATCCGGTCGAGCACGACGGCGAGGATCACGATGGCCAGCCCCGCGTCGAAGGCGGCGCCGACGTTGACCCGCTCGAGGGCGTTCACGATGGTGCCGCCCAGGCCGGGCGCGTCGATCAGCGCGGTGATCACCACCATCGACAGCGCCAGCATGATCGTCTGGTTGACCGCGAGCGCGATCGTCGTCCGGGCCATCGGCAGCCGCACCTTGCCGAGCAGCTGCCACCGGGTCGAGCCGAGCGCGGACGCCGCCTCCACCACGGTGGGCGGCACCTCGCTGATGCCCAGCGCCGTGATCCGGATCGTGGCCGGCACCGCGTAGATCATCGTGGCGATCACCGCGGCCGGCTCCCCGATCAGGAACAGCAGCGTCATCGGCGCGAGGTACGCGAACGTCGGCATGATCTGCATGACGTCGAGCACCGGCCGCAGCGTCGCCCCGACCCACCGCACCCGCGCCGCGAGCACGCCCAGCGGCACCCCGACCAGCACCGACAGAAGCACCGCCGAGACCGTCAGCACCAGCGTGTCGACGCTCTCGTCCCACAACCCCAGCACCGCGCAGGTGAGCAGGCCGCCCAGCGCCAGCACGCCCGTCCGCCACCCCGCCAGCACCGCCGCGACGCCCGCCACCGCCGCGACCAGCCCCGCGAACCCCAGCCCCGTGAGCGCCGCCTGCACCCCGTCGACGAGCAGCCGCACCCCCAGCCGCACGTAGTTGAAGCCGTAGAGAAAGACCGGGCTGGTGTCCCGGTTGGCGTCCACCCAGTCCCGCAGCCCGTCGAACACCCGGAACGCCGCCGCATCCTGCCCGTCCGCCGCCCCTTCCGTGCGGAACAGCACATAGGCCACCACCGTCGCCACCACCAGCACCGCCGCAGCCGCCCGCCGCCACCCCACCCCCCGCCGCCGCGGCGCCCACTCCTTCTCGACGTCCAGCCCTCGTCCCCCCACCCGCACCGCCCCCACCGGCGGCAACGTGGCCGTCACGCCCCTCCCCTCCCCCGCTGCCCATTGCTCACCGATCGCGAGGCGAGTCGGAGAAACGCCAGGAGCTCGCCGCCCGGAACGGGCGACACTCGCGGCGGCGCGGGCGGGATGGGGGCGAACGCCGGGAGTGTCGCGCCGGGGAGTGGGCGACGGGGGTGGGGGATCATGCGGGGACCTGGCGGTGGTGGCTGACCAGCACGGGCAGGAGCTGGTCGGCGTCGACGACGCCCAGACGGCGGGGGCCGTCGACGACCGGGATCGGGCGGTCGGCCCGCAGCACCCGGTGGATGGCGTCGCGGATGACCGTGCGGTGGCTCAGGGGCTCGTCCTCGCAGAGTTCGCCGGGCGCCGGGTCGCGCACGATCCAGCGCAGCGTCAGCACGTCGGAGCGGGGCACGTCGCGCACGAAGTCGGCCACGTAGGAGTCGGCGGGCGCGCCGACCAGCTCCTCGGGGGTGCCGACCTGCACCAGCTCGCCGTCGCGCAGCACGGCTATGCGGTCGCCGAGCGTCAGCGCCTCGGACAGGTCGTGGGTGATGAACACCAGCGTCTTGCCCACCTCGGCGTGCAGGCGGCGCACCTCGGCCTGCATGTCGCGGCGGATCAGCGGGTCGAGCGCGCTGAACGGCTCGTCGAACAGCAGCACCTCGGGGTCGGCCGCCAGCGCGCGCGCCAGCCCGACCCGCTGCTGCATGCCGCCGGAGAGCTGGTCGGGGTACTGCTGCTCGTGCCCCTCGAGGCCGACCAGCGCAAGCGTGTCGGCCGCCTTGCGGTGCCGCGCCGGCCGGGGCACGCCCTGGATCTCCAGGCCGTACGCGACGTTGTCCAGCACCGTACGGTGCGGAAGCAGCCCGAAGTGCTGGAACACCATCGCCACCTGCCGGCGCCGCAGCTCGCGCAGCCGCTTCGGGCTCATCGCGCGCACCGGCTCGCCGCCGATGCCGACCTCCCCGCTGGTGGGTTCGATCAGCCGGGTCAGGCAGCGCACGAGCGTGGACTTGCCGCTGCCGGACAGGCCCATCACCACGAAGATCTCGCCCGGCCGCACGTCGAAGCTGACGTCGCGCACGGCGACCAGACACCCCGTGCGGGCGCGCAGCTCCGCCCGGGACAAGTCCGCCAGCGGCGAGCCGGGAACCCGTTCGGCCCGGGGACCGAACACCTTCCACAGACCCGCCACCGCGATCATCGGTGTCATCCCCGGCCCCCTCCGTCCCGGCGTCCGGCCAGTCCGGCGCTGATCAGGTCGGCCGCCCGTTCGCCGATCAGCAGCACGGTCACCATCGGGTTCACCGACGGCATCAGCGGGAAGACCGACGCGTCCGCGATCCGGACGTTCGGCACGCCGCGCAGCCGCAGCTCCGGGTCCACGACCGCCGCCGGGTCGCCGGGCGCGCCCATGCGGCACGTGCCCGCGGGGTGGTAGACGGTGTGGTGCGCGGCCCGCCCGTACGCGGAAAGCTCCTCGTCGGATCGCAGCGCGGGCCCCGGCGCGATCTCCCGCGCGATCCACGACGCGAACGGCTCCGTGGCCGCGACCTCACGGGCCAGGCGCAGGCCGTCCACGATGGTCCGCTCGTCGTGGCCGCCGGGGTCGGTGAAGTAGCGGAAGTCGAGCAGCGGCTTGGCCGCCGGGTCGGCGCCGGCCAGCGTCAGGCGGCCCGCGCTGCGCGGGCGGGGCACGTTGGGCGTCATCCCGAAGCCGTGCTCGGGCACGTCGTAGCCGAGCCGCTCGGTGTTGACCGTGAACGGGATCTGGTAGAGGTGGAACATCAGGTCGGGGCGCTCGGCCGCGGGGTCGCGCCGCACGAACAGACCCGCGTCGGAGTCCATCGCGGACATCGGCGGGATCGGGCGGCTCGACTCCCAGAGGATCAGCGACTCGGGGTGGTCGAGCAGGTTCTCGCCGACGCCCGGCAGGTCGTGGCGCACGCGGATGCCGAGCCGTTCCAGATCGGCGGCCGGGCCGATCCCCGACAACAGCAGCAGCCGAGGGGTGTCGATCGCGCCGGCGCTCACCACGTACTCGTGCCTGGCCTTGATGACCTTGACCTGGTCGCCGTGGCGGACCGAGACGCCGTTGCCGGGGTCGAGGTCGAACGCCCAGTGGCCGGTCAGGATCGTCAGGTTGGGCCGGTCGAGGTGGGGGTGCAGGTAGGCGACGGAGGCGGAGGACCGTACGCCCGTCTCGGGGAAGTAGCCGACGGGGAAGAAGCCCGCGCCGTCCGCGAACGGCGCCGCGTTGAAGTCCTCGACGATCGGCACGCCCAGCGCGGTGCGGCAGGCCTCGACGAAGTCCTCGGCCAGCGGATTCCGGTCCTGGCTCGCCACCGGGACGATGGTGATCGCGAGCCGTTTGAACAATGGCACCATTTCGTCGTACGACCACCCGGTCGCACCCGCGTTCACCCAGTCCGCGAAATCGCCCGGCGGCGGCAACAGGCTGATCATGGTGTTGTGCGAGGAACAGCCGCCCAGCACGCGCGCCCGGGAATGGCGCAGATACGAGTTCCCGCGCGGCTGCGGCACGATCGGATAGTCGTAGTCGTACTCCGACTCGAGCAGGCTCAGCCAGTTGCGCAGGCGCAGAACGCGCTGGTCACCGACGTCGGACGGGCCGCCCTCGATCAGGCAGACGCGCACGGCGGGATCGGCGGACAGACGCGAGGCGACGACCGACCCCGCGGTCCCGCCGCCGACGATGACGACGTCGTACTCGATCGTTTCCAGGGCGCCACCCTCCGCCGAGCCGTCAGGAAAGAATCATCAGTCACGATGGCGTCGGTCAATGTCAACGGCGGACTTTTACCTCAGTGCAACAAAGCCCCCGCTGTTGATCTCCACTAGGATCGTCCCGTGCCCTTCGCCTTCCTCGACGCGCCCGCGCCGCTCGCGTTCGCCCACCGCGGCGGCGCGGCCGACGGCGACGAGAACACGGCCGAGGCCTTCGAGCGGGCCGTCAAGCTCGGCTACCGCTATGTCGAGACGGATGTGCACGCCACCACCGACGGCGTCCCCGTCGTCTTCCACGACGCCACGCTCGACCGCGTGACCGCCCACGCCGGCCGCATCTCGTCGCTCACCTGGGCCGACCTGCAGTCCGTCCGCGTCTCCGGCGCCGCCCTGGTGCCCCGCCTCGACGACGTGCTCACCTCGTGGCCCGAGATCCGCTTCAACGTCGACATGAAGTCCGACGCCGCCGTCTCCCCCACCGTCCGCACGATCCGCCACACCGGCGCCGCCGACCGCGTGCTGCTCGCCTCGTTCAGCGACCGCCGCCTCGCCCGCGCCCGCTCCCTGGCCGGTCCCACGGTCGCCACTTCCCTGGGCGTACGGTCGGTGGCCCGCCTGCGGGTGGCCTCGCTGATCGGTCTCCCGCTGCGCCTGCCACCCTCGGCCGCCGCCGCCCAGGTGCCCCCGCGGCAGGGCCGCTTTCCCGTGGTCGACCGGCGTTTCGTCGCCTGCGCCCACCGGCTGGGCCTGCAGGTGCACGTGTGGACGATCGACGACCCCGCCGAGATGGAACGCCTGCTGGACCTGGGCGTCGACGGCATCATGACCGACCGCCTCCCCGTGCTGCGCGAGGTCTACGAGGCGCGCGGCCTCTGGCACGACGCCTGAGCCCGGGACTGCGCGCCGAGGTTCACGAAGCGCCCGGCGTCCGGCCCGACCCCCGAGCCCCGCACTTCCCGCCGAGGTCCACGAAGCGCCCGGCGTCCGGCCCGACCCCTGAGCCCGGCACTTCCTGCCGAGGTCCACGAAGCGCCCGGCGTCCGGCCCGACCCCTGGACCTTCGCGTCGCGCTGGACCGCCCCGCCCGTGTCGACGGCGAGCCGCCCTCTGTGCGAAATCTCGCCTGTGGACAACCCGCAACGTGCGCCGATCATGGCGTAGCGTCACCCCCGCTTTCCCTGGGTGGGCGGGGGAGGCGGTGACGCACTGCCGCAGAAATTGCGCGGCGAATGGCGTACCGAAATCGTTTTCCCAGCTTGTTCATAGGTACATCCGGACGAGCATCGACTACATTTCCGGGAGAGCCGGCTGCCGGAAGCGCCACCGGAGGGGCTTGCGGCGGCCCAGAGGCTAAGCCCCAGCTCAACGAAGTTTTTGCGATCTTGGTTGAACCCCGGACATCAGCCGTTCGGAGGATGTGGGGCGTTCGAGCGTACGCCCATATTTTTTTCTTAAGTTCGGGCTAAGAATCAGATAATTTCGATTGCGGAATTGCATTCGGGCGGGGCGCCTCTTACCGTCTGGGGGCCGGTCGGAAAGTGGGGGACCGGTCCTTTGCGAAGATGAGGTATCACGCATGCGTAGGCCTGCTTACCGCCGCGCGGCCGCCACGCCGTCGGGACGCAACCGACGGCTGTTCGCGGCCGGGACCGTGATCGCCGCCCTGGGTGCGGCCCTGGGCATCGCCCAGATCTCGGGCGCCGCCGAGAACGACCCGCCCGAGGGCAGCGGCGCGGGCAAGGTCGTCAACGGGCAGGTGATCCTCACCGACACGTGCGCCGACAGCACGCTGACGCCGCACAACGGCTTCCAGGAGGGCAGCCGCTGCATCTCGACCGAGTTCGGCGAGGTGGGCGAGGCCAAGGACAACCCCAGCCTGCTGATCACGAACGCGCCGCGGCGTGTCGCGGTCAACACGCCGTTCACGCTGACCGTCAGCACCCGCAACCTCATCCGCGACCGCTTCCTCGCGGCCGGCAAGGGCGGCTACTACGTGGAGAGCTCGGTCCTGCGCGACGGCCTGGTCCGCGGCCACTTCCACACCGCGTGCCGGATGCTGCCGAACACGAACGAGGCCCCCGCGCCCGACCCGGTGCCGGCGTTCTTCGTCGCCACCGAGGACAGCAAGGGCGGCGCGACCCCCGACGAGGTCGTCATCCAGGTGCCCGGCCTGCCGACCGCGGGCATCGCGCAGTGCTCCTCGTGGGCCGGTGACGGCTCCCACCGCACGCCGATGATGGTGCGCGCCAACCAGACACCGGCGATCGACGCCGTACGCATCTCCGTCGGCAACGCCGGAGGCGGCAACACGGGCGGCGGGAACAACGGCGGCGGGAACAACGGCGGGAACACTGGCGGCGGGAACAACGGCGGGAACACTGGCGGCGGGAACAACGGCGGGAACACTGGCGGCGGGAACACCGGCGGGAACAACGGTGGCAACACCGGCGGCAACAACAACGGTGGCAACACCGGCGGCGGGAACAACGGCGGCGTGACGCCGGGCAACCCCAACACCACCGTCGCCCCGACCAAGCCTCCCATCAAGACCCCCACCACCGGCCCGACGGTGAAGGACGACTTCACCCCCGACCCGACCCGGCCGGCCACCACCACCCGCCCGAAGCCCGGCACCACCAAGCCCGCGACCACGCAGCCCCCGGTGACCGAGGACGACGACACCGAGTCCGGCACGGTCGACAACGACACCGAGGCCCCCGCGGCCGAGGCCCCGACGACCAAGGCACCGGCAACCAAGGCGCCCGCGACCAAGGCCCCGAAGCCCCGCGCGACGACCAGCGCGGCCGCCGGCACCAACTACACGTACGACGACGGCCAGTTCAACTCCGGCAACAAGGCCCCGGTCGCCGACCAGGTCGCCCAGGTGCGAGCGGAGAGCGCGAAGAAGGACGACGGCGGCCTGCTCGCCAAGACCGGCACCAACACCATCGCGGTGATCGGCGGCGCGGCGGTCCTGCTGATGATCGGCCTGATCATCATGGCGCTGACCCGGCGCCGGAGCCTGCCGGGCACCCCCTGGGAGTAGGCAGCAACAAGCCGGCGAGAGGGCGGTCCGCGGATGCGGGCCGCCCTTTACCGTGCCCGGCGGACTGAGGGTAGCCTTACCAGCCGGAGCGCCGGGAGAGCCGAGGGAAGAGGGTCCAGGATGGCGAACAGGCCGGCACGGGCGGCGACGGAGGCGGTCGTCACCCGGGTGGAGCAGCTCACCCCGCACATGATCCGGGTGGTGCTCGGCGGCGAGGCCCTCGGCCGGATCGAGGCGGGCGCGTTCACCGACCACTACGTGAAGGCGCTGTTCCCGCAGCCCGGCGTCGACTACCCGGAGCCGTTCGACATGGGCGCGATCCGCGAGACCCTGCCGCGCGAGCAGTGGCCCGCCGTCCGCACGTACACGGTCCGCAAGTGGCTGCCCGAGATCCCCGAGATGTGGGTCGACTTCGTCGTGCACGGCGACGAGGGCATCGCGGGGCCGTGGGCGGCCGCCGCCAAGCCGGGTGACGTCTTCCGTTTCATGGGCCCGGGCGGGGCGTACGCCCCCAGTCCCGACGCGGCCTGGCACCTGCTCGCCGGTGACGAGAGCGCGCTGCCCGCCATCGCGGCCGCGCTCGAGGGCATGCCCGCAGGCCGGCCCGTGCGCGCGTTCCTCGAGGTGGAGAGCGCGGACGAGGAGCAGAAGCTCGAATACCCCGCCGACGCCGAGGTCACCTGGCTGCACCGGGGCACCAGGCCCGTGGGTGAGGCCCTGATCGAGGCCGTACGCGGCTACGAGTTCCCGGCCGGGCCGGTGCACGCGTTCGTGCACGGCGAGGCGAGTTTCGTCAAGGACCTGCGCCGCTACCTCAAGGTCGAGCTCGGCATCCCGATGGACCAGCTCTCGATCTCGGGATACTGGCGGCGCGGCCTCAACGAGGACGGCTGGCAGTCCTCCAAGCGCGAGTGGAACCAGCAGGTGGAACAGGAGCAGGACCGGTAAGTGGTAGCTGCTCAACAGAACCCCACCAGAACACGCCTCGGCGCGCTCGTCGCGCTGCTGCTGGCCGCCGTGAACCTGCGGCTGGCGGTGACCAGCGTCGGCCCGGTGCTCGACGAGATCCGCGACGGTCTCGGTATGAGCGCGACCGTGGCCGGTCTGCTGGCGTCCGTACCCGTGATGTGCTTCGCCGCGGTCGGCCTCACGGCGCCCCGCCTGGCCCGTCGCTTCGGCGCGTCCCGGGTGATCCTTGTCGGTCTCACCGTGCTCGCCGCCGGGCTGGCAGTCCGTCCGTTCGCTCCCGGCACGGCCCTGTTCCTGCTGCTCAGCCTGGTGGCGCTGGCCGGCATCGCGGTCGTCAACGTGCTGCTGCCCTCGGTCGTCAAGGACCGCTTCCCCGACCGCGTCGGCCCCACCACCGGCCTCTACACCGTCGCGCTCAACGTCGGCGCGACCGTCGCCGCCGCGGCCACCGTCCCGCTCACCGAGCACGCCTTCGGCAACGACTGGCGGCTGGGCCTCGCCTGCTGGGCCGCCGTCGCGGTGTTGGCCGTGCCGTCCTGGCTCCCGCTGGCCCGCGAGCCGTTCACCCGTCCCGCCGAGGTGAAGACCGAGGATCTCGTACGGGTCAGCAGGCACCCGGTCGCCTGGGCGCTGGCCGTCTACTTCGGCATGCAGTCCACCTCGGCGTACGTCATCATCGGCTGGCTCCCCCAGATCTACCGCGACTCCGGCGTCTCCGCCGAGCAGGCCGGCGTGCTGTTCGCGCTCACGTCGTTCCTGGGCGTGCCGCTGGGCTTCGCCCTCTCCGCGTTCGCCGGTCGTGTGCGCAGCCAGAGCTGGATCGCCGTCGGCCTGGGCGTCTTCGGCCTGGCCGGCTACGGCGGCCTGTGGTGGGACCCCGCCGCCGCCCCGTGGCTGTGGGCCGTGTTCCTGGGCATCGTCAACACGGCGTTCCCGCTGGTGCTGACGCTGATCGCCCTCCGCGGCCGCAATCCCGCCACCGTCGTACGGCTGTCCGCCTTCGCCCAGAGCGTCGGCTACATCCTCGCGATCCCCGGCCCGTTCCTGGTCGGCGCCCTGCACGACGCCACCGGCAGCTGGCGGGCCCCGCTCGCGCTGGTCCTCTGCCTGATCGTCCCGCAGATGATCGCCGGCTGGTTCGCCGGCCGCGACCGCCAGGTCTGAGGCGCCCGCCCCGCCCGCCCGGCCGATCACTCCGAGAGCCCACCCTCCCGGGGGCCCCCTCCTCGGCGTGAATCTACCCCAGAAGCGGGGCCGGCGGCGGCGTTGTCCACAGCCCCGCCACGTCGCCCCGCACTTATCCACAGGCACGTCGATCAATCCTCCGGTGCGGCAGAGTGAGGCCATGAGCGAGGACGTCTGGGAGGCCGGCGACGCCTACGAGGCGTATGTCGGCAGGTGGAGCCGCAAGGTGGCCGCCGAGTTCGTCGGGTGGCTCGACGTGCCCGCCGGGCGGCGGTGGCTCGATGCCGGGTGCGGCACGGGCGCGCTCACGTCGGCGGCCCTGCGCACCGGTCCGGCCCGCGTGGTCGGCGTGGATCCGTCGCGCGGCTTTCTCAGGACGGCGCCGGTCGAGGCGCATCGGGTGGCCGGCGACGCAGCGGCGCTGCCGTTGGGCGACGCGTCGTTCGACGTGGTGGTCAGCGGGCTGGCGCTCAACTTCGTGCCGCGGCCCGGGGCGGCGGTCGCGGAGTTCGCGCGGGTTGCCGCGCCGGGAGCGACCGTCGCGGCGTACGTCTGGGACTACGCCACCGGCATGCAGATGATGCGGCTCTTCTGGGACGCCGCCGCCGAGGTGGACCCGGCGGCGGCCGGCCGTGACGAGGGCCGGCGCTTTCCGATCTGTCACGAGCCGGCCCTGCGCGCCGCGTGGGCCGCCGCCGGGCTGACCGAGGTCGCCACGCGCTCGATCGAGGTGCCGACGGTGTTCGCCGGGTTCGACGACTTCTGGCAGCCCTTCCTCGGCGGGCAGGGCGCGGCCCCCTCCTACCTGGCCACGCTGGGCCAGCACGAGCAGCATGCCATCCGCGAGCTGCTGCGGGCCCGCGCGCCGGCCTCGGCGGACGGCACGATCGCGCTGACCGCGGCCGCCTGGGCCGTACGCGGGAGGCGCTAAGCGGCCAGGTCGGTCCAGCCTGTCGGGGCCCGCTCGGCGAACCGCCAGCGCAGCCGGATCTGGCTGGTCAGCAGCAGCTCACGCAGGCGCAGGGTGTAGACCACGGTCCCGTTCTCGCCGGGCGACTCGGTGGGCGAGAAACCCTTGATGCCCGCGTACGAGAGGCTCTCCGCGCTGACCTCGGCGCCCAGCGAAGCCGGCAGTCGCACGGACATCGTCAGCGCCCGGGTCGGGAACCGGATGTCGCGCTGGAACCACTGGCCCCACAGGCTGGCGGGCACGCGGTAGGCGTACGTCACCCGGGTGCGCTCGCCCGGATAGAGCGGGAACCGCGCCCGCGCGTTGCCGAAGACCAGGATCATCTTGACGTACGCGTCGGAGGAGCGCGTCACGCGCACCTCCATGGGCTCGGGCCGGTCCCAGCCCGCCTCCGCCCCGAAGTCGAGGTCGGACAGCTGCAGCGGGCTCTCGGCGTACAGCCTGCGGGAGACGCCCGGCTCGTCGGGGAAGCGATCGACGTCGACGCGTACGGGATAGCAGGTCACGGGCCGGTCGCCGACGTTGCGGACGACGCGCTCGACCCGGCAGGCGTACCACCCGTCGGCGTACGTCAGGGTGGCGTTCTCCTCCTCGATCACGAGCGTGGCGGGCAGCATGGGGCTGGGCTCGTAGTCGTTGCGGACGGCCGTGGCGGGTGCGGGCTCGCCCGCGGCCTGGCGGCACTGCTCGTACCGCGCGATGATCTCACCCCCGCTCGCCAGGACCGCCTCGGCGCGGCAGGCGAACTCGAGGGTCGGGTGGTGGCGCAGGCTCTCCACGTGGCTGATGTACGACGGGTGGTAACCCATCGATGCCGCGAGCTGCTTCTTCGACAGGCCGCGCCGGGTGCGCCAGGCGGTGAGCACCTGAGCGAAAGCCGTACGGGCCGCGAGCTCGAGTTGTGAGGTCATCACACACTCCTGAAGGGACGCTGTCCGGCCATGATGCCCCACCGCATCCCGCCCTGCCAGGGTCACGGGCTCACTTTACGGATTCATAAGATTACGTAGCGCAAAGTTTACGCGAGCGTACGCGCAAGGGTTTTCCCTGATTCGGTGACGGTCATCGATGTCTACGGTCGACGCCATCGGACCTTGAGCCTGCCCACAACCCCCGGGCAGGGAAGGAGAACCCGCGTGAATCGTCGAACCCCTCTGATCGTCGCGCTGGCGGCCGGAACAGCGGCCGCTTCCGCCATGGTCGCGGTGACCGGCCCGGCCACCGCCGCGCCGCAGGACCCGGCGGCCTCGGCCGCGCTCGCCGCCGACCGGGCGGACGCCCTGGTCGCCACCCGCCCCTCGATCCTGCAAGCCGCCCCGGACGACACCTTCCGGCGGCAGAAGGTGTTCAGCTCCGGCGGGCTGAACTACGTGTCGTACGAGCGCACCCACAAGGGCCTCCCGGTGCGCGGCGGCGACTTCGTCGTGGTCACCGACGCCGCCGGGCAGACGCGGTACACCTCGGTGGCCCAGAGCAGCCCGATCGGTGAGCTGTCCACCGTGGCCAAGCTGTCCGAGGCGGCCGCGGCCGCGATCGCGAAGGCGCAGCTCAAGACCGTCAAGAGCGTCGAGGGTACGCAGCTCGCCGTGCTCGCCGACCAGGGTGCGGCCGCGCTCGTCTACGAGACCACGGTCAACGGCACCGGCGCCGAGGGCGTCAGCCGGCTGACCGTCGACGTGGACGCGACCACCGGCAAGGTGCTGCGCACCACCGAGCACGTCATCGGCGCCGCGGGCACGGGCAACGGCTGGATCAACAAGACGGTGTCGATCGACACCACCCAGTCGGGGTCGACCTACCTGCTGCAGGATCCGAGCCACACCTCGATCCGCTGCCAGGACGCGGCGACCAACACGACGTTCAGCGGACCGGACAACACCTGGGGCAACGGCACCGGCACCAGCAAGGAGACCGGCTGCGTCGACGCCTTCTACGTCGCCCAGAAGCAGTACGCGATGCTCTCGTCCTGGCTGGGCCGCAACGGCCAGAACGGCAGCGGCGGCGCCTGGCCGATCCGCGTCGGGCTCAACCAGCAGAACGCGTACTACGACGGCACCCAGGTGCAGATCGGCAAGAACACCGCCGGCCAGTGGATCTCCTCGGCGGACGTGGTCGGCCACGAGCTGGGCCACGGCATCGACGACACCACCCCGGGCGGCATCTCCCGCGGCGGCACCCAGGAGTTCGTCGCGGACACCATCGGCGCGGCGACCGAGTGGTACATCAACAACCCCAACGACGCCCCCGACTACCAGGTCGGCGAGGAGGTCAACCTGGTCGGCGGCGGCCCGATCCGGTACATGTACAACCCGTCGCTCGCCGGCGACGACAATTGCTACTCGAGCAGCACGCCGAGCGACGAGGTGCACGCCGCCGCGGGCCCCGGCAACCACTGGTTCTACCTGATGGCCGAGGGCACCAACCCGTCGAACGGCCAGCCGGCCAGCACCCGCTGCAGCGGCTCGGGCGCGATCACCGGCCTGGGCATCCAGACCGCCATGAAGATCATGTACAACGCGATGCTGATGAAGACGTCCAGCTCGTCGTACGTCAAGTACCGCACCTGGACGCTGACCGCGGCGAAGAACCTCTTCCCGAACAGCTGCGCGGAGTTCAACACGGTCAAGGCCGCGTGGGACGCGGTGAGCGTGCCGGCCCAGTCGGGCGACCCGACCTGCACAGGCGGCGGCACCACCCCGCCGACCACGCCCCCGACCTCGCCTCCGGGCGGCTGCTCGGGCACCAACGCCACCGACGTGACGATCCCCGACCTCGGCTCGGCGGTCAGCAGCAGCATCACGATCAGCGGCTGCGGCCGGGCCGCCTCGGCGACCTCGACGATCGCGGTGAACATCGTGCACACGTACCGCGGTGACCTGCGGGTCGACCTGGTGGCACCGGACGGCACGGTCTACAACCTCAAGCCGACGTCGACCTCCGACAGCGCCGACAACGTCAGCACCACGTACACCAGGAACCTCTCGAGCGAGACCGCGAACGGTTCCTGGCAGCTGCGGGTGCAGGACACGTACCGCAACGACACCGGCTACATCAACAGCTGGACCCTGACCGTCTGACCTGCCCGTGGAGGGGCCGGCGCACCGTCGCCGGCCCCTTCCGGCGGCCGCGGGTAGCGGTTGCGTTGCCCGGCGTTGCCTCTCGGGTCCCTCGCTTCATCGGCCCTCGCGCGTCCCGAACAGACCAGCGACAGCCGACCGAAGAAAGGGCCCATCTTGCTGAAGCGTTTCGTCCGCCGCGCCGTCGTCACCGCCGCCCTCATCGCCGTCCCGACGCTTGCCGGCGCGCCCGCCTACGCGGCCGCCACCGCCGAGACCCCGAGGAAGACGACGGCCGTCGACCAGGCCGCGTACGAGACCGAGGTCGTCAAGCTGACCAACGCCGAGCGCACCGCCCGGGGCTGCAAGGCCCTGCGGATCGACAGCCGCCTGGTCGCCGCCGCCCGCGCGCACAGCACCGACATGGTCGAGCACGGCTTCTTCGACCACACCGGCTCGGACGGCAGCAACTTCGTCACCCGCGAGGTGCGCGCCGGATACCCGCGCAACGGCGCCTCCGCCGAGAACATCGCCTGGGGATACCGCACGCCGCAGCAGGTCGTGACCGGCTGGATGAACAGCGCGGGCCACCGCAAGAACATCCTGAACTGCGCCAGCACCGCCGTCGGCGTGGGCGTCGCCTACACCTCGGGCGGAGCCCCGTACTGGACCCAGGACTTCGGCCGCATCTGAGGCCTTCCCGCCGCTCTGGATCACCGGCGTGCCTCCGCCTCCCCCGCCCACCCAGGGACGGAGGGCCAAAGGTACGACGGCACCGGGGAGGGGCCACCCGCATCCACAGCGAATTGCCGCACAACTCCAGTTGTGCGGCAATTCGGCTTTCCCCTGCGGAGCGGCAAACCCTCGGCAGCGCACCCGCCGGCCGACACCGGCGAGCCCGCCCATCCGATCGCGGAGCGTAACGTCGGGCGCCGCCCTACCCGCATTTCGCATCGCTAAACGCCGATGCCGAGGCTTTTTCGAAAACCCCTTCGCCATTTCACCGGAATGGGTGAACGACCGCCGGGGAAATAATTCTGGGTGAGGGTGCCGCAACGCTTGGTGAGCAGAGCCACGGCACCCGGGAGACGCCACTTCCGAAAAACTTACTTCGCGTAGGCACTTCCTATCGGTGCGTGCCTGTCGATAGTCTTCAGGAATTGATGTCGAATTCGCCGTCCTTGGTGGAGTCCACAAAGGCGGACCACTCCGCCGTCGTGAACATCAGCGCCGGACCGGAGCGGTCCTTGCTGTCCCGGACGGCGACCCCCTGGTCGAGGAACGCGACCTCGACACAGTTGTTGCCACCGTTACCGTTGCTGCGGCTGGCCTTGCGCCAGACCGCACCGGACAGAACGGCAGCATTACGCTGGTGCGTGAGCAACTCAAGCACCCCCCTTCGCTATGCGGTTGTCTCGGTGAGAGCACTACGCGACGAGCAGGCTCTCGATCATCTTGATGGTCATTCGCCGATCCAGCGCCAGGGCGCTCAAACGGTCGAACTCCTGCCGGTAACGAACAACCTCAGAGGGTTGCTCTTCGTAGTAGTCTCCCGCAAGACCTTCAAGATAGACAACATCCAAATGGGTGGTCTCGCGGAACTCCAAAAGCGCTGCTGAACCGCCGAGGAACGTATGCTCGCCGGCACTGAACGGCAGAATCTGAAGCATCACGTTGGGTAATTGGGCGACCTCGATGAGATGCCGGAGCTGATCGTTCATGACGGCATCGCCGCCCACCACCCGGCGCACCACCGACTCGTCGATGATCGCGGTGAGCTCGAGCGGGCGGCTGCCGCGCAGCCGGGCCTGGCGGGTCATGCGCAGCGACACCCGCCGGTCGAGCTGCTGGGGCGAGTCGGTGGTGCGGCCCGTGCGCATCAGCGCGCGCATGTAGGCCTCGGTCTGCAGCAGCCCGGGCACGATGATCGGCTCCCAGGCGCGCATGGCAGCGGCCGCGGCCTCCAGGCCGACGAAGTTGCCCGGGCGCATGATGTCCCGGTAGTCCGTCCACCACGTCCGCTCGCGGGACAGCCTGGCCAGCTCGACCAGCGCGTCCCGGTAGTCCTGGTCGCCGACGCCGTAGAGGGTCAGCAGATCCTTCACGTCGCGGGGGGTCACCGCCACCCGCGCCGTCTCGATGCGCGTGACCTTGGCGGCGTGCCATTCGAAATGCTTGGAGACGGACTCCTGTGTCAACCCCGCTGCCTCGCGACACCGCTTGAGCTCCGCGCCCAGCCGGCGCCGGCGCAGGGTTGGCCCCTCATCTACGGACACCTGGACTCCCTCGGTCCTGATGTGCCGATAGTACGGGCAAGGCCTTCATGATCCAAACACGGAGCACCAAACAAAAAGTACTAGCCTTCTTGTATTGGCCCTTCCGCCGGGTACATGATGCGCGGACATCGAGTCACAGCGTTTTCTACCCACAGTGATCATCGCGGCCACGGTTTTCACTGCTGGATCCCGAACCATCAAGACGTTGTCTAAGGGGCGTGGCGGCGTGTTGGCTGACCAGTACTTCCTGATCGCACACGAGGACCGCACCGGCCGGTCCCGTCTCCATCCACGTGCAACCGGCCTGGGCCTGGCCGCTGCACTGCTCGGCGAGCTCATCCTGGAAGGACGGATCGGCATCTCCGACGGAGATCTGATCATCCTCGACCGGCATCCACCGTCGGACGCGCTCGCGCACGACATCTTGGACCTGCTGGTGGCCCAGCCGCAACACCGGGACGTCCGGATCTGGCTGGCCTTCCTCTCCCAGGACGCGGCGATCCGGGTCGGCGAGAGGCTCTCACGCCTCGGCGCGGTGGAGCCGGTCACCCGGCGACGGATGCTCTCGACCGAGACCCTCTACATGCCGAACAGCGCCGCGCAGCGCAACGCGGCCGCCTGGGCCCCGGCCCGGCTGGCCAACATGCTGGTCCGCGGCATCGGCATGAGCATCAGCGACAAGGTGCTGATCGGCTTGGTGGCGGCCACCGGCCTCACCCGGCACGTGCTCTACGACTTCGAGGCGCACCGGCACGCGTTCCAGTCGCTGCCCAGCGCCGTCGGATCACTGCCCGCGGACCTGCGGGAGCTCGTCGAATACACCGAGGCCTCCGTGGGCTCGGTGGTCACAGTCGGCCGCCGGTGAGCGGCACCGGGCGCCATCACCTCGGGCGCGACAACTCTGATCATTGGGCCGGAAGGATGCTCGTGGCACGTATGGAACCCGAAGAGCCGGACATCGTCTCGAAGGCGCTGGCCAAGAACAGGCTGGGCACCCCTTCGGTGGTGTTCTTCGGAGTCGCGGGCGCGGCGCCGCTGACCGTGATCCTCGGATCGATCACGACGATCTACGCGATCATCGGAAGCACGGCGGTGCCGATCGCCTATCTCGTGACGGCGGGCCTGCTGTCGCTGTTCACGGTCGGCTTCGTCGCGATGAGCCGGCACATCGTCAACACCGGCGCGTTCTACTCCTACATCAGTCACGGCCTGGGCCGCGTGGTGGGTGTGGGAGCGGCGTTCGTCGCCCTGCCGGCGTACTCGCTGATGCAGATCGGCCTGTTCGGCCTGTTCGGCTCGGTGGCCAGCGGCATTCTCGGCGCCTTCGGGCTGTCGGTGCCCTGGTACGCCTGCGCGATAGCGGCCTGGTTCGCGGTGGCGGTGCTCGGCCTGCTCTGGGTGGACCTGAGCGGCAAGGTGCTGGCCGTGCTGCTGGTCCTCGAGATCGCCATCGTGATCATCTATGACCTCGTGATGATCAGTAACCCGGCCGGCGGGCACGTGACCTTCTCGCAGTTCTCGCCCGCGCCGCTGGCCACCCCGGTCATCGGCATCCTGCTGGTGCTCGCGATCGCCGGCTTCGTCGGCTTCGAGGCCACCGTGGTGCTCTCCGAGGAGGCGCGGGACCCGAAGCGCACGATCGCCCGGGCCACCCACATCGCGGTGGTGCTCGCCGGAGTGCTCTGCGCCCTCTCGGCGTGGGCCATGTCGGTGAACACCGGCCCCGACCAGATCGCCGCCAAGGCCGCCGAGCACCAGACCGACCTCGTGTTCGTCCTGGTCGGACCGCACCTGCCGCGCATCCTGGTCGACATCGGCTACGTCCTGCTGCTGACGAGCGTCTTGGCGGCGCTGCTCGCCTTCCACGCCGCGGTGTCGCGTTACCAGTTCGCGCTGGGCCGCGAGGGCGTGCTGCCGGCCGCCTGGGGACGGACCCATCCGCGGACGGGCGCCCCGCTGCTCGGCTCGATCACGCAGAGCGTGCTGGCCATCGTCGTGCTCAGCCTCTATGCGCTGGTCGGCTCGGACCCGCTGGTCTACGTGTTCGCGTGGCTCACCACGATCGGCGGGCTCGGCGTGCTGATCCTCATGTGGGCGGCGTCGGCCGCGGTGCTGGCCTTCTTCATCCGCAACCGGCGGCGCGAGAGCGTCTGGCGGGCGCACGTGGCGCCCGGGGCGGCGTTCCTGCTGCTGACGATCGTCCTGGTCGCGACGTGCATCGGCTTCGGCGAGCTGCTCCAGGTCGACGGGGACTCGCCGTTCCAGTGGCTGATCCCCGCCCTCTACCTGGCCGTCGCCGCGATCGGCTTCGTCTGGGCGACCGTCATGCGGGCGGCGCGGCCCGAGGTGTACGCCGCGATCGGCCGCGGGGCGGACGGGCGGGTGAACGTCGTCCCGGATAGCTCAACGCTGCGGGCCCTGCACGCCGATCCGGTGGGCGCCCGCAGCGGATACCCCTACTGACCTTGCTCGTACGCCCGGCCGTGAAGGAGGTGGCCCCCCTGACCTTCTTTCCGGCACACCCGTTCCCGCGACCCGGAGGTACGCCTATGACCTGAGGTTTCCCCCCAGCTCCGCGGCAGGCCGTCGAAAGGCGGCCTGCCGCGTTCGCGTGCCGGACTTCTCAGGCTGCCGGAGGGAACTCGTAGAGCCAGTACGACTGCTGGTCGATGCGGGTGAACTTCATGGTGTCGCTCAGCCGGCTCACCATCATCCGGAACACCCGGGACATCCGCCGCACCTCGTCGTTGTGGTTGCAGATGTCCAGACAAACGAGCCCGTTCTGAGCGGACGCCACCATGTACATCTGCTCCACGAGCTGCGCGAACGCCTCGCGGCCCTGCGCGTGCGGGCTGACCGCCACGAACCCGATGTACCAGATCTTGCGGGCCGAGTACTGCTCGGGCCAGTGCCGCTCGAAGTACTGAGGGGCGATCAGCGGTACGGCGTCCAGGTCGTTGGTGTACGTCGCCACGCCGCAGATCGTGCCGTCGTCATCGAGGGCGAGGTATTTGTCGACCCGTGGATCTGCCATGACCGCGTCGAACTCGTCCCGGAACATCAGGTGCCGCTGGACAGCCAGGTGATTCAGCTCCTCGAATGCGTCCCGGTACATCGTCCACATGGTCTCGTGGAGCGCCGGGTCGGTGATCCGGTCGATGACTTTGATAAGCATGTCGGCTCCCCCGCAGGCCGCCGCCAGGTCGGCCCGCTTGTCGCACTCATCTTGATCGATGATTGTTGACCATCAGCGTACGAAGAGTGACAGCGGTACGACAATGCGTGGCACCCAAATGAATGTGCCAATTCATCTATCGCCTGCAAGTTGCAATGGCAGGCGTGGATTCGTCCCTCGATTCGGCAAATGGTTCAGCGCAAGAAGTACTAAGCACGGAGTGCATTACCGCTGGTCCACGCCTTGAGCACCGGCCAAATCGGAGCATCGGCTCACGAGATCAACGATCAAGGAAAGGGGCCGGGAATCGGGTTGCACCTCTATAGTTCTCCTCGACCGAGAGTGATGTATCGGCCTTTCGGTCAGTTACGCAGAGGTATGACGGCGCAAAAGACCGTCCACGCTGTTCGGCGCCACCTCGTGCAGAACGATCGAGGTCGACGTGCGGACGACGCCCGGGGCGGCCACCACGAGATTGGTGATGCGATACAGGTCCGCGGTGTCCTTCGCGACAATCCGTACGAGAAGATCGCCGTCGCCCGTCGTGGCGAGGATTTCGACGACCTCGGGAATGCGGACGATCTGCTGGGCGGCCAGATCGCCCTCGCGCTGGCTCAGCGAAAGGGTCATGAACGCCATCAGCGGATAGCCCAGCGAGGCCGGCTCGAGACGGCGGGAGTACGCGCCGAGCGCCCCCGACTCACGCATGCGGCGCAGCCGTGCCTGCACGGTGTTGCGCGACATCGACAGCCGCTCGGCGAGGGCGACGACGGTGGCGTCCGGGTCGGCGTCCAGGGCCAGCAGAATGCGCGCGTCGGTGGCGTCCAGAGATCGCATCGTTGCCATCCTCCCCCGTCGCGGCACATTGTCGTGTGCAAACGCACGGCTGGCAAGCCGCGGGCGGAGCAGGATGCCCAATGCCGGGCCGGGCTCGGGCGGCTCGGTCAGCCCGCCCGCCAGTCGGGGAGGGTGGAGTTGTCGCGGCGCTGGATGACCGGGAGCACCGTGGAGTAGTGCTGCCACGCCGGCCGCGGCGGGGCGTCGGACATGGACAGCACCCGCACCATGGCCTGCAGCACGTCCTGCAGGGCCTGGTGCAGCCGCTCGTCGGTCACGAGCCCGGAGCCGTCCACGGCGGCCGGGTCGATCGGGACCCGTACGCAGGCCGCCTTGAGGATCTTGGCGTTGGCGTGGCCCAGGACGGCCTCGAGCGTCGAGCGGGCGAGGAAGTCCTCCCCCTCGCCCGCGACCGACAGCCAGGCCACGGGCTTGCCGTCGAGCAGGTTGTCCTCGACGAGCCAGTCGAGCAGGTTCTTGAGGCTGCCGGGCACCGAGCCCGCGTACTCCGGGGTGCTGATCAGCACGGCGTCGGCGATGCGCACCTGGTGGCGCAGCAGCACCACGGTGTCGTGCGGGCTCGGGTCGCCGGGCACGAACGCCGGCAGGCTGCGCAGCCCCTCGAAGAGCCCCGCATTGATCTCCTCCGGCGCGAACCGGGCCGCCGTCCGCAGCGCGGCGGTCTGCAACGAGTCCTCGCGGGTGCTGCCCGAGATCAACAGGATGCGCGTCATGCCGCCGAGCCTAGATCCCCGGCGTCACGAGCCTGCGCGTCAGGCGGCGCACATGAGGCTGATCTGGGTGGCGACCGGCGTGAGCGCGGGCTTGACTTCACTCGCCAGGGTGGCCGGCTGGTCGTCGTCCGGCTCGTCGGCGTCCGGCTGGTCGTTGCCGGGCCGGTCGGCGGCCGGGTCGTCGGTGGGCTCGTCGCCGGGCTGGTCGGTGGTGGGCTCGTCGGCGGGCTCGTCGTCGGCGGGCTTCGCGGCCCGTACGTCGATCTTGTGGAAGCCGACGCCGGGAACGAGGCTCGCGGCCGTGGCGGGGGCGGCGCAGCCCTTGCGGTGCCACGCGAACCTGGTGGCGGCGGTGACCGTGACAGTCAGGGTGGGGCCCTTGGTGTACGCCACCTTCAGCGTGCCGGTGGCGGCGTCGTACGAGGTCACCGTGCCCTTCTGGTCCTGCGGCACCGGCTTGGGGTCCTTGACCCTGGGCCGCTTGTCGTCGCCGTCGCGCACGCCGTCGCCGTCGGTGTCGGCCTTCGACGGGTCGGTGCCGGCCTTGTACTCGGCCAGGTTGGTCAGCTTGTCGCGGTCCTTGTCGGCCCTGGCGTCGTTCTTGCGCGCGTTGAGGCCGTTCGCCTTCTCGTACGCGTCGGGCATGCCGTCGCGGTCGCCGTCCTTCACCGCCGGGGCGGCCGGCTTGCCGGCGGGCTTCCTGGCCGCGAGCGCGGCGCCGGGGAACGACAGCGCGGTCAGCGAGACGGCGGTGGTCACAGCAACGAGGCGCAGCTTCATGCGGGGGTCCTTTCCGAGCCGGCGGCGGGGAGGGCCGCGGCGTCACCTGTCGATCACGGTAGGTGATCAATCGGCCGGAATGCTCGTTCGGGCGAGAGGTGCTACCGAGGTGCTCCCGACCTGCTCCCACCGCGTACGACGTGACACGCTGGACCCGTGGCGGACGACGTCGAGGTCTTTCTGAGCACGATCGGTGACGAGCAACGGCAGCGCGACGCGCGGCTGCTCGTGCGGCTCATGGGCGAGGTCACGGGCGAGCCGCCGGCGATGTGGGGCGGCGGCATCGTCGGGTTCGGCTCGCGGCACTACCGGTACGAGTCGGGCCGCGAGGGTGACGTGGCGGCGATCGGGTTCGCGCCGCGCAAGGCGCAGACCGTGCTCTATCTGACCGGCTACCTGCAGACGTACGCGGACCTGCTCGAACGGCTCGGGCCGCACACCCACGGCAAGGGCTGCCTGTATCTCAAGCGCGTCGACCGGGCGGACCAGCAGGCGCTGCGCGACATCGTGGCGCGCTCCTACGCCGCCGCCCGCTGATCAGCGGAAGGCGGCCAGGCGTACGCCCAGATCGGGGTCCAGGGTCTCGAGCGCGGTGGCGCGGCGCCCGTCCAGCCGCTGCACGAGGTCACGGATCTTGGTGTCTCCGGGCTCGGCGGCGCGGGCGAGCGTGTGCAAAGCCTGCGCCAGCAGCGCGTCGTCGAGCGTCTCGAGGTGGTCGCTCAGCAACATCCCCATCGGGGCGACCGCGGAGGGGAGGGCGGCGACGCGCGGCGTGAGCAGGCAGCGCAGGGCCAGTTCGGCGCCGCGCGGAGAGGTCAGCCGGCGGGACGCGGCGAGCGGGCCGATGAGGGCGACGACGCGGTCGGGCGGGAGGCGGTCGGCGTCCGCGCGCAACGCCTGCATCAGCAGCGTCGCGGTCGCGCGGCTCTCGGACGTGCGCTGATCGTCGCCGGAGCCGATCGCGGCCAGCGCGGCGGCGACGCGCTCGTAGCGGGCGAGCAGCGCCTCGGGCGACTCCTCGAAGGCGGACGCCAGCCACAGCTCGATCAGGCTGCGGGCCAGCGACTCGTCGGCGCCCGCGTGGTGCACGAAGGTGAGCAGCGCCTCCGGCATCCGGTCGAGCAGGGGCTCCAGCGTGTGCAGCAGGGTGTTGTCGCTGAGGTGGTTGCTCAGGTGCATCGAGGTGAGCGCCGCGCGCCACTCGAACTTGGGCCGCCACACCGGCGCGGGCTCCACGCCCGGCCGCAGGTCGTTGAACCAGCTCACGTCCATGGGGCCGGGGCGGGCGCCGGTCCACGGGACGGCGAGCCGCAGCACGATGTCACGGCGACCCTCGTGCCATTCCCGGGCGACCGTGACGATCTCCATCGCGTCCATGAACATGCCGCCCGGCACCGCCGCGCGCCACTGCAGGGCGGCGCCACGCAGCCAGTACGCCGGGTCCTCGGCCCGGGTGAACAGGTCCGAGGCGCGCAGTTCGCCCCCGCAGGCCAGGGTCAGCAGCAGCAGGTTGAACGAGTACGTGGCCATCCAGTGGTCGGCGCGCTTGTCGACGGGACGGTACGAGCTCTCCCCATACGACGGGTGGGTCAGCGCCTGGCTGGTGCGGCGCACCAGCCACGCGCGCAGGCGGTCGCGGTCCGGGCCGTCGAGCAGGTCGGCGACGAACGGCACGATGGTGCCGCGGGCGGTCAGCGGGGTGAACCCGAGCAGCGAGCGCAGCAGGTCGTCGTCGTGCGACGGGCCCAGGCGCAGCGCCAGCGTGCTCGCCGACTCGCGCGCCTCGGTGTCGCGGACGGCCTGCACGACCAGCCGCGCGACGAGGTACTCGCCGAACGTGGCGTGCAAGAACTCGTACGTCTGCAGGGTGCGGTCGTCGCGGATCGCCTGGGCGCGCTGGATGAAGAAGAACCGGCCGACCATCTCCTGGCCGGCGGTCAGCGGCGTGCGGAAGTTGTCCGCGCGGCCCGGGCGCGACGGGGCCAGGCCGAGGCCCGCGAGGTCGTCGTCGAGCTCACGCTCGGTCACCCACAGGCGCAGCCGATGGAACATCGCGAACGCCACCACCGACAGCCGCAGCAGCTCCTGCTCGACCAGCGCGGGCACGGCCGAGTCCGGCTGCCCGGCGTGCAGCCGGCGCACCTCGCGGGCGGCGAACGAGGCGAGCAGGCGCTCGTAGAGCCGGCCGCCGTCGAGGTCGGCGCCGGTGTCCTGCAGCTGCTGGCTGGTGCCGTCGTAGAGGGCGAGCATGAGCAGCAGCAACGGCTGCTCGGCGAGCTGGTGGAAGCGGCGCACCACCGCGGCGGGCAGCGGCTTGACCAGCGGGTTGGTGTCGTTCCACACGGTCAGCCAGCGCTCGATCTGCGCGTCGTCGAACGGCTCCAGCCGCACGGCCAGGGCGCCCGCGGGCAGCCGGGCGCGGTCGGCCACGGCGATCCGGCTGGTGACCATCACCGCGACCGGGCGGCCCAGCGACGCCTCGCGCTGCTGGAACGCGGCCACCCGCTGCAGGTAGTCGGACTGGTGCAGCCCGGTGGCCTGCAGCAGCTCGTCGAAGCCGTCGAGCAGCACCACCGGCAGCGCCCCGCCCGCGTCGCGCGACAGCTCGGCCCACGACACGGTCTCGCCGATCGCGGTGCGCAGCGCCAGCTCGATCTGGTCCTGGATCTCGGCCTCGGCGGGCACCTCGCGCAGCGCCACGCGGCAGACGAAGAAGTCGCTGGCGGGCAGCCGGGCGGCGAGGATGCGGGTCAGCGAGGACTTGCCGGCGCCGGGCTGGCCGAGCAGCAGCAACGGCGCCTCGGTGGCCTCGGGGCTGGTCAGGTAGGCGGCGAGGAACCCGGAGATGTCGTGGCGGGTCTCGGCGCCGGCCCACCACTGGTCGTCGGCGGGGTGGGCGCCGGGCCCGGCCGAGCGCACCCGGAAGATCGGGTCGAGGTACGCGGCACGCAGCGCGGGCAGCATCAGCTCGCCGGCGTCGCCGCCCAGCACGGGACGGGCCAGCTCGGCCCGGTAGGCACGGGCGAGCGCGTCGCGGTGGCGGCCCGGGTCGCGCCCGGCGGTGGCCCGCAGCAGCACGGCCTCGAGACGTTCGAGGCCGTGGGTGGTCGCTCGGGCCTCGAGGCGGTCGGCCCAGATCGCGAACTCGGGGATCTCCTCCGCCAGCCGCCGGTGCGCCTGGTCGTAGCGGGCGACGGCCGCCTCGGGCAGCCGGCCGAGCAGGCGCTCGGTGACGTAGCGCGCGTTGTCGTCGGCCCGGTCCCACGCCCGCGAGTCGGCGAGCTTGGTCATCAGGTCGGCGGTGGCCTCGGAGAACCAGGTCGCCAGCCGCTCGAGCAGCTCCTGGTAGGGCAGGTCGGGCGCGGGCAGCGGCACGGAGGCCGACAGGATCCGGCGGACGATCGAGCCGTCCTCGCCCGCCCGCACGAACCGCAGGTGATCGAATCCGGGGCTCTCCACGGCGGCCGCGGCCAGGCACTCCTCGAAGGTCTCGAAGAACGCGGTCACGACCAGGACGGCGTGGGCGGCCTGCAGGCGCTCGCTGCGCTCGTGCCGGCCCAGCCCGCGCAGGCTCTCGTTGATCGTGCTCTCGATCTGCGAGCCGAGCTTCACCACGTCGGGCAGCCCCAGCGCGGGCAGCACACTGTCGACGGTCTTGGCGAGCGGGCCCGTTCCGCCGAGGATCCGGACGGCGTCGGCATAGGACAGACTGCGCGGCATCGCATCATGATGGCGTACGGCCTAAAGTCGTCGACCATGCGCGCGAACGATTGGCACGACCCGCGGTGGCAGGCGCAGGCGCACGCGTGGATGCGCGAGCGGCTGGACGCGCCGGTCGACGGGGAGATCGAGGAGACGCGCGTACGGCCGTGGTCGGTCACCCTGTGGGCGCGCACCGCGGCGGGCGTGCGGTGGTTCAAGGCGAACACGCCCGGCTGCGCGTACGAGGCCTCGCTGGCGCCGGCGCTCGCGACGTGGGCGCCCGGCGCGGTCGTGCCGCCGCTGGCCGTGGACGAGGCGCGCGGCTGGCTGCTGACGGCCGACTGCGGGCCCACGCTGCGCGAGGCGCTCCCGGACGACCGGGAGGCCCGGCTGCGCGCATGGGCGGAGATGCTCCGGGCGTACGCGGAGCTGCAGCGCGCCGTCGCGCCCCGGGCCGCGGAGATGGTCGCGCTGGGGGTGCCGGACATGCGCCCGGCCGGGCTGCCCGCGGTGCTCGGCACGCTGCTGGCGGAGAACCCCGAGGTGAGTGTGGACGTCGACGCGTACGCCCGCTGGTGTGCCGAGCTGGCGGCGGACGGGGTGCCGGCGTCGTTGCAGCACGACGACCTGCACGACGACAACGTGTTCCCGGGCAACCGGTTCTTCGACTGGGGCGACGCGAGCGTGGGACACCCGTTCGGGTGCCTGCTCGTGGCGCTGGGCTCGGCACAGGCGTTCTTCGCCACCACGCCGCAGGAGCTGGCCGTGCTGCGGGACGCCTACCTGGAGGCGTGGTCCGATGTGGCCCCGCCCGCGGTCCTGCGCCGGTCGGTGACGCTGGCGTGCCGGGTCGGGCGGGTGCCCAAGGCCGCGGCCTGGCGGCGGGCGGTGCACGACGCAACGCTGCCGGTCGACGAGGACTTCCGTACGGCGGCCGCGTACTACCTGGCCGAGATCCCCAGCCCCACACCGCTCTAGGTCGACTTGACGGGCGTCCCGCCGAGGACTTAGGTGAGCTGTACGTCGATCGGGTGATTACCGACGGTTTATCTCTCGACGGAGGCTTCATGACGGCACCGCAACGGAGCGGCTCGGCGCCGCCATGGGACATGCTCGACGACGCCGAGCGGATGAGCGCGGACGAACTGCGGGCGGTGCAGCTGCAGCGGCTGCAGTGGACACTGCGCCACGCGTACGACAACGTCCCGCACTACCGGCGCGCGTTCGACGACGCCGGCGTGCACCCCGACGACTGCCATGACCTCGCCGACCTCGCGAAGTTCCCGACCACGAGCAAGGCCGACCTGCGCGAGAACTACCCGTTCGGCATGTTCGCCGTCCCCGAGGCCGACGTGCGGCGCATCCACGCCTCGTCCGGCACGACCGGCCGGCCCACGGTCGTCGGCTACACCGAGCGCGACCTCGACACGTGGGCCACGGTGATGGCGCGCTCGATCCGGGCCGCCGGCGGGCGCCCGGGCGACCGGCTGCACAACGCGTACGGCTACGGCCTGTTCACCGGCGGCCTGGGCGCCCACTACGGCGCCGAGCGGCTCGGGTGCACGGTCATCCCGGTCTCCGGCGGCATGACGCCCCGGCAGGTGCAGCTCATCAACGACTTCCGCCCGCGGGTCATCATGGTGACCCCGTCCTACATGCTCACCGTGATCGACGAGTTCGAGAAGCAGGGGCTCGACCCGCGCAAGTCCAGCCTGGAGATCGGCATCTTCGGCGCGGAGCCGTGGACCGAGCAGATGCGCGCCGAGATGGAGGAGCGCGCGGGCATCCACGCGGTCGACGTCTACGGGCTGTCCGAGGTGATCGGGCCGGGCGTCGCGCAGGAGTGCGTCGAGACCAAGGACGGCCTGCACATCTGGGAGGACCACTTCTATCCCGAGGTCATCGACCCGGTGTCCGGCGCGGTGCTGCCCGAGGGCGAGCCCGGCGAGCTGGTGTTCACGTCGCTGACCAAGCAGGCCATGCCGGTGATCCGCTACCGCACCCGCGACCTGACCCGGCTGCTGCCCGGCACCGCGCGGCCCGGCATGCGGCGCATGGAGAAGATCACCGGCCGCACCGACGACATGATCATCCTGCGCGGCGTGAACCTGTTCCCCACCCAGATCGAGGAGATCATTCTCCGGACGCCGGGGCTCGCGCCGCACTTCCAGCTGCTGCTCACGACGCAGGGCCGCATGGACCACCTCACCGTGCAGGTGGAGGCCCGCCCCGACTGCCCCGGCGAGCGCCGCCGACCGGCCGGCGCCGAGGTGGCGAAGGCGGTCAAGGACACCGTGGGCACCAGCGTCGAGGTCGAGGTCGTCGAGCCCGAGACGCTCGCCCGCTCGGCCGGCAAGATCCAGCGGCTCGTCGACCGACGGCAGCGTTAGGAGGTTCCATGGCGATCTTCCGGATACTCGAGGCCACCGCGCGGCCCGGCGCGATCGACCGGCTCACCGAACTGCTCGTGCAGCAGGAGCGCGACGTGGTGGCGAACGCCGCCGGCATCGTGTTCGTGCAGTCGCTGCGCAGCGGCGACAGCGTGCTCGCGGTGTCGAGCTGGGCCAGCGTCGAGGACATGCAGCGCTACCTCGACCAGGACGTGACCGGCGAGTTCTACCGCCGGCTGCCCGAGCTGCTGATGGGCATGCCGAGCGTGCGCACCTACGAAGTGATCAGTCCCGGCGGGTGGGCGTCGTGAGCTGGTACTACCCCAAGGGGTGGACCGACCAGGAGGACGGCGTCGACCAGGTGCTGATCCACTACGCCGCGACGCCGCCCGGGCAGTGGCCGGACTGGAGCTGGGGCCACGAGGCGCGGGTGCTGCAGGACCTGGGCGGCTTCCCCCGCCGGCGGCTCAAGGTGCTGCGCATGCCCCGCTCGGTGTGGGACCTCGAACACGGCTGGTCGACCCCCGAGTACCGCTTCCACTACTACTTCGAGGTCTTCCAGCACGGGCACCGGTGGACGACCGACCTGTTCACCGAGGACATCGTCTATCGCGACCTGTCCTACACCGACGAGTCCGGCTGGGTGACGAACATCTGCATCTACTGGTCCGTGGGCGACTGGACGGCGCCGGTCTACAGTCCCATGGAGGACCCGCGCATCCCCGCGGACTCCGAGTTCGTGGCGACCAACTACTACACGTACGAGGACAAGGAACGCTTCCACCACGAGAAGTACCAGCTGCTGTACGGGCTGAGCCTCCCGCACACGTTCCGCTCGCGCATGTGGGGCCCGCGCGGGGCGACGCTGGTGCAGCAGTACCACATCGGCCGCATGTACCCGCCACAGGAGAAGAGCGAGACGTGGCTGGGCCCGCACGGCCCCTCGAAGCCGGGAGGTGACAACCGTTGGGTGCACCACCTGTGACCATCTTCGGGCTGCGCAAGACATGGGTCGATCCCGGGCCGGGCATCTCCATGGTGCAGATCCACTACACCACCTCGCCGCGCGGCGAGCCGCCCGACTGGACGCTCGGCGACCAGGCCGTGCTGTCGCCCGTCACCGACAGCCCCGAACGCAGCACCGTGATCGAGGTGCCGCGCGACGCCGGGCGCTCGCTGCACCACTTCTTCTTCGTCGTGGGCATGCACGACCGCACGGCCTCGCCCGTCTTCACCGAGGACATCGTCTCCCACGACATCACGTATCCCGACCACGAGGGCGTCTACACCTCCGTCGGGATCATGTGGAGCTGCGCGGGCGTGCCGAACTACACGAGCACGGTCATGGACGGCCTGCCCTTCGAGTCCGCCGGCAGCTCGCCCGCCGGCGGCAACATCTACGAGTTCGTCCGCGCCCAGCCCCTCCCCCACGTCTTCCGCGGCGCGGTCTGGGGCGTCCCCGGTTCGACCATCCGGTACGGCTACCACCTGATCAGCAACGGCCACCCCGACCCGTCCGACAACACCGAGTCCTGGAACGACAACGACGGCGTCGGCTGGACCGTAGACCTGTGACCACCCCCGACCCGTCCCCCAACCACCCACCCGACCGCGCGCCACCCCCCGGCCACGCCTCGCCCACAGGGCACGCCTCCCCCACCGGGCACGCGTCCCCCGACGACGCACCCGGCGGCACGCGCGGCACCGCACCGCCCGGCGCCGCAGCGGCCGGCAGCACCGCAGGACCCGGCAGCACGCCGCACCGCACCGCCGCGCCCGACAGCACGCCGCACGCCATCGCCGCGCCCGGCAACGCGCCGTCCGGCACCGCCGCGCCCGACAACGCGCCGCACGCCACCGCCGCGCCCGGCGGATCGGCACGCCCCGGCGCCGCGCCACGGTGGGCAGGCGACGAAAGCGCCGCGCCCGGCCCCAGCGGCCCCGCCCAGCGGCCGGGTCGTTACGACCGCCCCCTCCAGTGGCTGACCCCGCCGGCGGAGCGGACGCGCCAGGCCCGGGTGCGCTACACCGGCCCGCTGGCGAGGGACGGCCGCGACCTCGTGCTGCATGTGGGCCACGACGGCTGGACGGCGCCGCGGAACATCGCGATGGAGCGCACCTCCCCGCACGCGTGGGTGGCCGACGTGCCGACCGAGGGCCGGCTGGTGCTCGACTGTGTGGTCCGCTCCTCCTCGTCCGCGCAGTGCGACAACAACGTCAACGCCGATTACCGGCTGTGGGTCGGGCTCGACCCGGTGGACGCGCACGTGCACGCCCGCGGACCCGGCGGCGGCCCGCTGGGCTTCGACAGCCTGCGGACAGCCGCGGCCTCCGGCGGCATGACCCATGCGCTGGTGTCGTGGGGCGACAACGACTTCGTCGACGTCGCCGCCGCGGCAACCCCGTGGCTGACCCGGCTCGTGTGGGTGCGTCCCTTCGGCCCCGACCCCTCCGACGTGCGCCGGAGGCTGGCGGACGGCGCCGCGGGACTCAAGCTACATCCGGCGTACGACAATTTTCCGGCCGACACCGCGGCGCTCGACCCGTACCTGACGGCGGCCGAGGAGGCCGGGGTGCCGGTCACCGTCCACAGCGGTCCGGGCAACGCCGACCCCGACCTCATCGCGCGGCTGGCCGAGCGGTTCCCGGCCGTGCCGTTCGTCTTCTACCACACCTTTCTCGGCTTCCCGGAAGGCCGGCGGCGGGCGAGCCGGCACGCGAGGCGGCTGCCCAACGTGCACCTGGAGACGTCGTGGTGCGCGTCGGACGAGGTCGAGCGGCTGATCGACGAGGTGGGGCCGGGCCGGGTGCTGTTCGGGTCGGACGCGGCCACCGACGGGCACGAGCACTTCGTCCGCAAGCCGCCCAACATCGAGATGCGCGAGAACTACAACGGCTCGCTGCTGCGCCTGGCCAAGCGCCTGCCGCCGGCGGTGACGCGCGCGCTGCTGGAGGACAATGCCCGCGCGCTCTTCGGCGTTCCGCGACCCGCGTACGGCGTACAGCTGCGGGCCTCGGATCTGCAAAGGCTGCTGGCGACGGCCCTGGACACCCACCGGCGGCTGATCGCGGCCGTGCGAGCGGACCAGTTGACGCTGGCCACGCCCTGCGCGGAGTGGGACGTACGGGCGCTGCTCCGGCACGTGATCGACGTCGCGCGCAGAGCCGGGCTCACCCCTGCCTCGCCCACGGACCGCGCCACTGTGGACGAGCTGCGGCGTACGTTCGATGCGGCCGCGGCCAGAGCCCGGTCGGCGTGGGCCCGCCCCGACGCCCTGACCGGCAACGTCGAGGGACCGTGGGGGCGCCTGCCCGCAGCCGTCGCACTATCCGGATTCGTCCTCGAGCTCGCGGCACACGCCTGGGACCTTTCCGCAGCCGTCGGCGACCGCACGCCGCTCGACCCCCGCCTGGCCACCACCGCGCTGGAGATCGCCACCCGGCTCGTCCCCGCCGAGTGGCGCGACGGCCGCACCTTCGCCGCGCCCCGGCCCGTACCGCCGGAATCCGACGACGGCATGCGCCTCGCCGCCTACCTGGGCCGCCACGTCTGAGGATCTAGCGGCGCAGGAACACCCCGTCGAGGGTCGCACCGGACGCGGCGGTCAGCGTCAACGTGCCGGTGCGCTGCTTGCCGGCGGGCAGCCAGACCACCACGCGGGTGGCCGCCGGCGCCTTGAGCGAGACCGTCCCGAGGGTCACGCCGGCGTGGGTGACCGTCACGCTTCCGCAGCTCGGGCAGGCGCGGGCGACGACGCCGACCTGGGTGGCGGTCACGCCGGCGTGCGAGGCGCTGCCCTTGGCCGGCACGGTGGTGGCCGTGTTCGCGACGAAGCCGGACCAGGCCACCCGCTTGCCGCCCTTGGACACCGTCAGCCAGCGGTCGTCGAACGGGCTCAGCGTGCAGCGCTCGGCGGACCAGTCGCTGGTGGTGGCGGCCACGTCGCGGGCGCGGGCCGAGAAGCAGTACGCCTTGCCGGCTGCCAGGGTCACCGTCGCACGGGCCGCCGCGATGCCCTGCAGCGACGACGGATAGCCGTAGCCGCTGGTCGGCTGGACCGCGGAGGTCGTACGCCATCGAACGTCGTAGGTGACCGGGCCGGCCGCGTCCGTGGCCGCCCAGCCGACCGCCGCCGAGCTCGCCAGCACGGTGGCCGGGGCCGAGACGGCGGGCACGGTCGGCGGGCCGAAGTCGACGGCGAACGAGGCGTCGGCGACGGGCACGGTCACGCCGCGGATCTTCGCGCTCAGGTGCAGGGTGTGCCGGCCCTCGCCGAGGTCGGCGGGCACGGCGACGTTGGTCCAGTACAGGCTCTGGGTGGCGGTGCGCCGGATCGGCGTCTGCATGTTCACCGGCAGCTTGCCGTCGAGGGTGGCGCTCACCACGTCGCCGGGCCCCGGGTTGGTGACCTGCAGCCCCAGCGACACCAGCGTCGTGCCCGTCCCGAAGACCTGCCCGGCCTTCGGCGCGGTGATCACGGCGGACGGGGTGGCCCTGACGGTGACGGCGGACGTGCCGAGGGCGCCGCACGTGGCCCAGTCGAGGCAGTCCTCGGCCAGGACGGCGACGCGTACGGGACCCTGCGTCACGTCCTGCGCGGGCACCGTCATGCGGAACGTGCCGTCCTCGGCCACCGGCGCGCTGACCCCGCGCATGCCCTGCGCGCCGATCATCGGCGTGACCCGGTGCACGACGTCCGGATGCGCCACCCGGCCGGCGATGACCAGCCCGTCGTCGCCGAACGAGGTGACCGTGGAGCCGGGCGCGGGCGAGGTCACGACGATGTCGCCGGGGTCCTCGTCGACGTACACGATCGTGCCCGCGGTGAACCGGTAGCCGTTGCCGTCGGGGACGTCGGCGTAGATCGTGTACGGCCCGTCGGGCAGCGGCCCGGTGTCGAACGTGCCCGAGAACCGTCCGTCCACCACCGGCACGGTCAGCTTCACGTCGTTCTGCAGCGAGATCCGTACGGTCTCGTCCGCCGGGGAGCCCGTGGTGTGCCCGCTCACAGTGATCTTGCCCGGTTCGATCAGCTGGTACGGCGTGAGGCTGTCCACCCGGATCGTGGTCGCCGCCTGCGCCCACGGCTGCACCACGGCCACCGCGCCCGCCACCAGCACAGATGCGCCGCCCACGGCGGCCCACCGCCTCGCCCGAGTCCACCGCATGCTGATCGTTTCCCCGTTCCCCGGATTAGCCGACGGCGCATCCTGTCGTCCCGGCGCCCGACCCCGCATCCTCCGTTCGGTCCGCCGACCCCGCCATCATGATCAATATGACGATCGCACAGGTCGGATAGGGTGGGCGCCATGCCGACCAGACGCCTTCGCCGCCCGTCGGCAGTCGCCGTCGCGGCCGTTCCGCTGGCCGGCGCGCTGCTCGTCGCCGGCTGCGCCTCCGCGAAGCCCGCGCCCGTGAGCAACGCCGCCGCCACGACGCCCGTGAGCACGCCGACGACCGCGTCGCCCTCACCGTCCGCATCGGCCGCAGTGGCCCCCAAGCTCGGGTCCGCCGCCTACCTGACCTCACCCCCGCCGAAGCCGTCGGCCAGCGCCGCCCGCAACGACGTCGACGTCGACCTCCACGTCGACTGCGAGAAGGGCGACGACGGCAACAAAGGGACGCTCGCCAAGCCGCTGCGCAGCATCGGGGCCGCCACCTCGCGGGACCTCGCCCCCGGCACGGTGATCGGGCTGGCTCGCGGGTGCACCTGGCAGACGACCGTTCAGCTGCGCGGCGACGGCACCGTTCTCACCGCGTACGGGACGGGCGCGCTGCCGGTCATCGACGGCGGATCGGCGGGCTCCGAGAGCGTGGTGCTGCTCACGGGCGAACGCCAGACCGTCCAGAACGTCCGCATCACCGACGCCGAGACCAACGGCGTCGAGATCCAGGGCGCGAACAGCGGCGTACGGTCGAGCACCATCGACAACGTCGGCGTGGGCGTGCTGCTCAAGGCCCGCGGCGCCTGGGCCGACCGGGTGACCGCCCGCGACCTGCACATGGTCCGCGACACCCCCGGCGGCGACGACGACTACGGCGCGATCGGCTTCTCGGTGGAGGCCGACGGCGTCGACATCGGCCGCAGCAGCTGCACCAACTGCCGCGCCACCAGCCACGACTACGGCCACGACGGCGGCTTCGTCGAGGTGTGGAACTACGCCGACGACCTCGACGTGCACGACAACACCGGCACCAACACCCAGGGCATCCTCGAGATCGGCGCCGACAAGGCCGACTCGTCGGCCCGCGGCATCAAGCTGCGCAACAACACGTTCCGCAACTCCCACGGCGGTCTGGTCCTGCACACCGACGGCAACTTCGCCATCGCCGCCGCGCAGATCGCCGTCAGCGGCAACACCATCACCAGCACCGGCTCCGAGGACCCGCCGATCCTCGACGGCGACCTGAGCAACGTCACCTTCGACAGCAACCGGGTGACCACGGCCAGCTTCGTGAGCCATTCCGAGCCCGCCAGCCACCGCTGCAACAGCATCACCCTCCGCGCCGGCGCCGAACTCGGCTACCAGCGCCACAGTTCCGAAAAACTGGGCGGCAAGGCCACCTGCTCCTGAGCTCCCGGCGTGCGTCCGGCCGCGCGTCAGCATGATCGACCCGCGCACGATCGACCGACAGGGGCCAGGCATGACGTACGACGAGACGGCGGAGCCGGTCGGCGCCGGTCGCGCCGCCACATCAGCGTCGGACGAGGCCGCACGCCTGATCGGCTGGAAGGGCAACGAGGAGCTCTGGCGCCGGCAGAACCTGCTCGGTGAGCTGAACGACTTCATCGCCGGGCTGCCGGGCATCGACGGTAGTGGCTACATCCAGTCGGTGAACGACCCGGACCGCATGGCGACGACCCTCCAGTGGCACGGCGCAGCCGATCCGATCCAGCAGGCGATCAAGGACGAGGCCCGCCGGCTCGGGATCACCGTGGCTGTCGAGCAGCGGCGATATGGCAGGAGCGACCTCGAGCGCGCTGCCGATGCGCTGGTGGGGCTCTCCGGAAGCGGGCTGCTCACCAACTTCAGCATCAACTACATCGCGGTGCTGACCTCCGACTTCGACGGTGTCATCGTCGTTGGCGAACACATTCACCCCATCACCGGGAGCCGCGCCGCAGCGGATTCCGCCCTCGCGGAGGCGCTGACCTCGGAGCTCGGCATCCCCGTCGCCGTCGAGGCCGGCGCGAAGTTCGAAATGCTCTGAGGGCGGACAGGCGCCGCTGTCACCAAGTTGGTCACCCCGCCGTCAGAATTTTCGGCGGATCGCCGGCCACGGCGTACAAAGCGTTCTCGTACGCGCCCCCGAAGTCGACCCTAGTGATCTTCCGTAGTGACCACTTCGTGGGTTCACGATCCCAGGTGGCCTGCGGGCTCACCTCCCGGATTCCCACGGTGCGCTTGCGGAAGCCGACGAGACGGCCGATGAAACACGCATCCGGGATGGACTTCTCCAGGTGCAGGGTCACCAACGCAAAGTGCTCGGCTACCGACGCGATGAGCCTTCGAACATCAGTCAGGTCCACGTTTGGTGGCGCGGTGGGTGGCCAGGTGCCTTGCAGTGCGAGCGCTTTGCCGACGAAGTCGCCTCTCAGAAGCGGCTTGACGGCAACGACGTCGGAGGATCGCAGCGCCGCGAAGCCGTTGAGCCGGATCCCGTCATCCACGACGGCCATCAACAGCCACGAGTCAGCGTGCATCACGACATACCCCTCGAGCTTGTCCGCCCGATCGATCCCGCGACGCAGACGTACCAGCCGGCGTTCGCGCATCGCCCGATCGAGCCGGAAAGCCACCAAGGCTCTTGCCCGTACCTTCGATCTGCCCATCGTTCGATCATCATCGAACGTAATATCGCGACGCGGGCATTTCCAGGCGAAAGACGAGCCTGGACCACAGACATGCGCACCCGCTGTCGATCCAGCCTTGACGCGGGGTTGGATGGCACCACCGAGTCGGTGACGGGTGCGGCGGCGCGCGAATGCAGTCACCTCGGCACGTCCCGGGGTGATCGGGCTGGCAAGCTGAGCGTCGTGAAGGTGAAGAACTATCCAGTCGTCCTGGGTCCCGAAGGAGGGCCGTTTGCGTGCCCCTGCTGCCGATACTTGACCTTGGGCGAGCGTGGCGGATTCGAAATCTGCGACGTGTGCTTCTGGGAAGATGACGGCCAGGACGATCCGGACGCCGACGCGGTACTCGGCGGCCCGAACGGTCCTCTGAGCTTGACGCAGGCGCGGGACAACTTCGCCGCCTACGGCGCTTGCGATCGCCGGATGGTGAAGCACGTGCGTGCACCCCGTCCCGAAGAGATCCCGAGCGGTGGTCAGGACCCCACCTCCTGAGTCACCGGCATGCCGTCGAGCGGGTGAACGCATCGGCCGACTCGGATCGACCGCCGCAGGTTGCGGCGCAGCCGTCGGCATCCGATACCGTCAGGGCGAGACGACGGAATTCAGGCGGACGTGCCACCCATGTCCCGAGACAGATCTGTCACGCACGTCATGAGACTCGGCATCCAGGCAGCCGCGGTGGACGCCCCGGGAGCAACGGAAAAAGACCACATCCATCAATGGGATGTGGTCTCTGACCTGCGTGGGCGATACTGGGATCGAACCAGTGACCTCTTCCGTGTCAAGGAAGCGCGCTCCCGCTGCGCCAATCGCCCTCTGGCAACTTCGCCGAGGTGGAGACGGGATTTGAACCCGTGTAGACGGCTTTGCAGGCCGTTGCCTCGCCTCTCGGCCACTCCACCGAGCCGGCCCAGCACGTCTGTGAAGGCCTCTCCGAGCGGACGACGGGATTCGAACCCGCGACCCTCACCTTGGCAAGGTGATGCGCTACCAGCTGCGCTACGTCCGCATGTCGCTTCGCTCACCCCGTGTTCGGGCTTGCCCGGCGACGGATGAAACATTAGCGGGTCACCCGGGGCCTTGCCAAACCGGGGTCCCCCGGCGCGTCGCGGGGCGGGGTTCACCAGGGCGCCGGGAGTTATCCACAGCTTGGAAATCCGGGCGGCGGCCGAGGGGCGCTCCAGTGTTGGATGAGCCCATGGAATTCCGACAGATCAGCGCGGCGGAGCGCACGGCGGCCATGTTCCCCCTGCAGTCGTACGCGTTCCTGCCGTCGCCGTGGCCCGAGGAGGACGAGGCTGCGTACCGGCGGCGCATGGTGTTCTTCCGGACGGCGATCAACTTTGTTGCCGAGGAGGGTGGGACGGCGCTGGCGGGCGCGGCGGCGCTGCGCATGCGGCAGAACGTACGCGGCAAGGTCCACGACATGGCCGGCGTGGCGTCCGTGGCGTCGCATCCGTCGGCCCGGCGACGAGGGCTGGTCCGTGGGGTGCTCGAGCGGCTGCTGCGCCAGGCGCGCGACGAGGGGCACACCGTAAGCGCGCTGTATCCGTTCCGCCCCAGCTTCTACGCACGGTTCGGCTATGTCGGGATCCCGCGCCACCGCACGGCGACGTTCGCACCGGAGGGGCTCGATCACCTGGTGCGGGCGGAGCTCGCGGGCGAGGTCGAGCGGCTGCCGATGACGGACGGCTTCGACGAATGGCAGCAGCTGCAGCAGCGCCTGCTGGGCGAAAGGCACGGTTTCGCGGTGTACGACGAGACGCGCGCGGCCGAGTTCCGTGGTGACAAGTGGTGGATGGCTGTCGCGCGCGCCGGCGGCGAAGTGGTCGGCGCGGTGCCGTACCGGGTGGGCTCGTACGGCGGGGAACTCGAGGCGGAAAATCTGCTGTCCACCGGCCCGCTGGGGCGTGCGCTGCTGTTGCAGTTCTTCGCCCGGCACGTCGACCAGGTGGCGCGCGTGCGCGTGAAGCTCGACGCCGACGACGTGCCGGAGCTGTGGGGCACCGATTTCGCCGTGACCACCGAGGCCAAGGTCGACCATCCGCGGCGCGGCGGCCCGATGGTGCGGGTGCTGGACATGCCCGCGCTGACCGGCAGCGAGGCCGGCGACGGGGACGTCACGATCGAGATCCCGGACGACACGCTGACCGGCGGCCTGTGGCGTCTGGTCGGCGAGGGCGGCCGCCTCACCGTGACCAAGGGCACGGCCACGCCCGAGGCGACGCTCACGATCGGCGGTCTCAGTGCGCTGCTGTACGGCGTGCTCGACCCCACGGAGGTCGTCCTCCGCGGGCTCGGCACGGTCGACGGCGCCGCCGAGGGGCCGTTGAGCAGTCTGTTCCCGCGGCACATGCCGTACCTCTGCGCGGACTTCTGAGGGCCGCGCGCCAACGGGAAGGGGGCCATAATCGCGGGATGAGAGACAGATCGATCCTGTCGTACCGGTCCGAGGGTTCCGTGCTCAGCGTCTACTCGAAGGGGTCGGTGCTGTCGATCGGGTCGGTCGGGTCGTCGCTCTCGATCGGGTCCATCGGCTCGAACCTGTCGATCCTCTCGATCGGGTCGTGGCTCTCGATCGGCTCGATCATGTCGGCCGTCTCGATCGGCTCGGTCATGGCCTGGCGGTCGCGCGGCAAGATCATGGCCGCCCCGCCGAAGGACGTGGAACGCGCGCAGGCCCTCCTTCGCCGGCACGGGAAGTGACGGGTCGACGGAGGGACCGGGCGGCCTGAAGCCCACGCCGGCTGCCGGGTGAGTGGCTTGCGGCTGCCGGGGCGATCTCGTCGATCCTGAGCAGGGCTCCGGGCTCCAACCGGTCCTGAGGGTGAGTCCGGGCTCCGATCGGTCCTAAGGGCGAGTCCGGGCTCCGATCGGTCCTAAGGGCGAGTCCGGGCTCCAATGCTGAGGGTGACTCCAAGCTCCGATATCGAAGAATGTGAACGCGGTCGCGATGCAAGCGACCGCGACAGTCGCGGGGCGCCGATCGCGCCGGCGCCGGTGCAACGGCGCGATCACGCCGCGGGTCTCCATGCGCGCTTTCTGGACTGAACAGGGGCGACCAGCCATCCCAGTGCTGGGTGGGTCGAGGGCGCGCACCGGGAGGAGCTCAAGCCTCCCCTGCCGTGAGGCGGACGTGGGTTCCGAGAAATTGAACTCCATGACATTATCGTTACCAGCCAGTAACGTCGATCTTCGAGGGCCGCCAACGCACAAGCTCCGGTTAGCCGGGCGAAGGCGCGGGCCGGTCGGATCCGCCGGTGGGGAGCGGGGCCGGTCGAAAGGCGCGGGCCGAGCGGCTTGGCCGGCGCGGAGTACGGCGGGTCGAAGGCGCGGGCCAGATGACTCGGCTGGTGCGGAGTACGGCGGGCTGAGAAGGAGGCCGGACGGCTCGGCTGGTGCGGAGTAAGGCGGGCTGAAAGGCAGGCCGGATGGCTCGGCCGGTGCGGAGTACGGCGGGTCGAACGGCGCGGGCCGGACGACTTGGCCGGTGGGGAGCAGGGCCGGGCGGAAGGCGCGGGCCGGGCGGCTCGGTCGGCGCGGAGCAGGGCGAGGTATGCGGACGCGGAGGGGCGGCCGATGTTGTACGGAGTGCAGGCGCCGCGCCGGCGGGATGCGCAGCGTAACCGGATGGCGATCGTGCGGGCGGCCAGCGATCTGATGACCAGTGAGCGCGCGGCGGTGGGCATGCCGGAGATCGCGCGGCGTGCGGGGGTCGGGCTGGCGACGCTCTACCGGCACTTCCCCGACCGGTGCGCCCTCACGGCGGCGGTCATCGGCTACCAGGTGGAGCGGCTCGAAGCGTGCATCGCGGCCACCCGGCAGCAGCCGGCCGCGTTCCGGGCGACGCTCGACGCGGTGCTGCGCGCGCAGATCGCGATGCGGCCACTGGTGGGTCTGGCCCGGCGGCTCGAACCGGCCGTGCAGAACCGCTACCTGCGCCGCATCGTTGCCCTGCTCGCCGAGCCGCTGAGCCGCGCGCAGGAGCAGGGCTACGTCCGCCGGGACCTGGAGCCCGGCGACCTCTTGCTGATCTTCAGCATGGTCGAGGGCGTCCTGGCCACCCGGGAGGACGCCGATGCCGCCGCGGACCGGACGATCGCGCTGGCGCTCGACGGCGTCTTCCGCACGGCGTGACCGCCGCCGGAGCGCGACCACCGTGTGACCCAACGCCGGACAACCCCGTGTGACCGGCGCCCGAGTTCATCCGCCCACAGCCAGAGGGCAACACCCGCGGGAGCCCCGCCGGAAGACAAGCAACTGCGGGAGCGCCGCCTGGAAACAAGCAACTGCGGAAGCGCCGACGGAGGACAAACGCTCGTCGAACTCGGCCGCGCACGAGCCCGCGTGACCGCCGTCGGAGGACGAGCCCGCGTGAGCGCCGCCGGAGGACGATCACTGGCCGAAATCAGCCACGCATGGCCGGAGGACAAGCCCACGGGAGCGGCGGCTGGGATCAGTCGCTGCTGTGCCAGGAACGCCAGAGGGCGGCGTAAGGGCCGTTCGCGGCGACCAGGGCGTCGTGGGTGCCTACCTCGATGATGCGGCCGTCCTCCATGACGACCACGCGGTCGGCGTCGTGGGCGGTCTGCAGGCGGTGGGCGATGGCGATCACCGTACGTTCGTGCAGGACGGCGGCCAGGGCGCGCTCGGCGGTGCGGGCGGCGGTGGGGTCGAGCAGGGCGGTGGCCTCGTCGAGGATGACCGTGTGCGGGTCGGCGAGCACGACCCGCGCCAGGGCGAGCTGCTGGGCCTGGGCGCCATCGGGCGGAGACTCGCCCAGGTCGCGGTCGAGGTCGTCGGCCCAGTCGGCGCCCACGGTCTTGAGGGCGCGGCGCAGCTCGTCGTCGGGGGCGGGAATCATGAGGTTGTCGCGCAGCGACTCGCGGAAGACGTGGTGCTCCTGGGTGACCAGGACGACCTGGCGGCGCAGCACGTCGGCCGGCAGGTCGGCCACGGGGACGCCGCCGACGGTCAGCGAGCCGGACCGGGGACGGTCGACGCCGGCCATGAGCCTGCCCAGGGTGGACTTGCCGGCGCCGGAGAGGCCGACGACGGCGAGCCGCTCGCCGGGGCGCACGGTGAGGTCGACGTCGTGCAGCACGTCGCGGCCCTCGTCGTACGCGTACCGGACCTTGCGGATCTCGATGCGGTCGTCGGCGGGCAGCGTGGTCGCGACCGGCGGCGCGGCGGGGACGGCGGCGAGGCCCTCGACGCGGGCGAACGACGCGAGGCTGCTCTGCAGCGACTCGATCCAGATCAGGATCATGTCGAGCGGGCCGACGAGCTGGCGCAGATAGAGCACGGCCGCGCTGACCGTGCCGAGCGTGACGCGGCCGTCGAAGTAGAGCAGGCCGCCGAGCAGCAGCACCAGCACGCTCGGGACGGCGTACGAGATCTCGACCGACGGGAAGAAGACGCTGCGCAGCCGCAGCGTCGCCAGCCGGGTGCGGCGGGTCTCGGCAATCGCGCGCCGGCCCACGTCGAGGCGCCGTCCGGCCAGGTCGAAGGCCTCGATCGTACGGGCGCCGGCGGTCGTCGCGGCCAGCTCGTCGGCGAGCCGGGAGTTGGCCGCGCCCTCCTTGAGGTAGGCGGCGCGGGCGCGGCGCAGGTACCACCGCGTGGAGAACCAGATGCTGGACAGACCCAGGACGCCGACGACGCCGAGCAGCGGGTCGAGCACCAGCACGGCGACGACGATGAAGATGATCTGGACCACGCCGATGAGCACGTTCGGCAGGATGTCGCGCAGCGTGGTGGCGACCGCGTCGACGTCGGTGGTGCCGCGCGCCGCGAGGTCGCCGGCGGGCACGCGTTCGATCACGGCGGCGGGCAGGCCCAGCGAGCGGCGCAGGAAGCCCTCGCGGATGCGGGCGGCGGTGCGTTCCCCGAAGCGGTACGCGATGGCGAGCGACTGCCGGGCCAGCAGCGTCTGCGCGAGCGCGCAGGCCAGCACGCCCGCGGCCAGCCGGTCGACCGCGCCCACGCCGCCTCCCCCGGCGACCGTGTCGATGATGCGGCCCAGCAGCCAGGGGCCGCCCAGCCCGGCGAGCGCGGCCAGCACGTTGACCGCGGTCATGACGGCGATCGCCCGCCGGTCGGCCACGATCAGGCGCCAGCCGGCCCTGGCGACCAGGCGCTGCCCGGCGATCGGCAGCGTGGCGCTCATCGGTCCTCCTCGCCGAAGACGCGGGCGACTGCGCGCCGGCCGACGATCGGCAGCGTGGCGCTCATCGGTCCTCCTTGTCGAAGAAGCGGAAGACCGCGCGCCGGCCGGCGATCGGCAGGGTGGTGTTCATCGGTCCTCCTCGCCGAAGACGCGGGTTACCAGGGCGCGGTAGCCCGGATGCGAGGCGAGCAGCTCGCGGTGGGTGCCGGAGGCGGCGACCCGGCCGTCGACCAGGTGGTGCACGACGTCGGCCCGGTCGAGCAGCACCGGCGACGTAGAGGCCACGACCGTGCCGCGGCCGCGCCGGGCCTCGGTGAGGCGTTCGGCGATGGCGGCCTCGGTGTGCGCGTCGACCGCGGAGGTGGGCTCGGCGGCGAGCAGCATCTCGGGGTCGGCGTGCACGGCGCGGGCCAGCCGCACGCGCTGCCGCTGCCCGCCGGAGACGTTGCGGCCCGCCCACTCGATCGGGCGGTCGAGCGAGGTGGCGACGTCGTGGGCCACGGCCGTGACGATCGCGGAGCGCACGCGCTCGTCGTCGGGCTCGTCGCGGCCGGCCACCACCTCGCGCAGCTCACCGGCGAACAGGGCGGCGTCGGGCTCGGCGACCAGGATGCGGGCGCGGACCTCGGACTGGGCGACCGCGGCCAGCGGCAGCCCGCCCCAGGTCGCGCCGGTCTCGCCGTAGCGGCCCAGCCGGTCGATGATCTCGGCGGCGTCGGCGGGGCGGGCGCCGGCCAGCGCGGTCAGCCGGCCGGGCTCGGCGACCACACCGGACACGGGGTCGTGCAGCGGCGCCGGCCCGCTCGGCCCCGGCCCGCCGCTCGGGTCGTCGGCGGGCAGCCGCAGGAAGTCGACCACGCGGCGGGCGGCGACCAGGCCGCGGACGACGTCGAACGAGCAGAAGATCATCACGTTGACGGGGATGACCAGCATGGCGGTGTAGCCGTACACGCCGACCAGTTCGCCCACGGTCAGCTCGCCGGACGCGGCCAGCCGGGCCGCCAGCCAGACGACCACTGCCAGGAACACCACCGGCAGCCCGTCGCCGAGCGCACCGATCCAGCTGAGCGGCCCGCCGACGCGGTAGCCCTGGTCGCGCAGCCGGGCGGACTGATCGTCGTACCGCCGCAGGTGGGTTTCCTTGCCGCCGAGCCCGTTGAGGATGCGCAGGCCGCCCAGCACGTCGACCAGCCGGGTGTTGAGCTCGCCCTGCTGCTCGCGGTAGGCCAGCCCGGCCCGCTGGCCGCGCTGCAGCAGCGGGCCGACCACCAGCGCGAGCGCCGGGACGCCGATCAGCACCACGGCGGCGAGCATGGGCGAGGTCCGGAAGAGGATCGTCGCGACCACGCTGATGACCACCGTCGACGCGACGCCGACGCCGCCCACGTTCATCGAGCGGCCGATCGTCCACACGTCGGAGATGCCGATCGTGACGACCTCGCCCGCAGTGATGCGCCGGGGCAGCGCCGAGCCCAGCCTGGTCGCGTGGGCCATCACCAGCTCGGCCGTCTGCAGGGCGGCCGCCATGCGCAGCTTGGTCATGCTGCGGTGGCGCATGATGCCGAGCCCCGCGCTGGCCGCGCCGACGACCAGCACCGTCGCGGCCCAGCCGAGCAGCGCGCCGGTCCGCTGCGGGGCGAGACCACGGTCGATGGCCTGCGAGAGCAGCCACGGCGTGGTCGCCAGGCTGAGGAACCACAGCGATCCGAACAGGGCCCCCAGCCCCACGCGTCCCTTGTTCGTCCGCCCCAACCACCAGAGAAAGCGCGCCGGTCCCCGTAAGTCCACGCCGTCATGCTGCCTCATGCGGGTCGATGACCGCTGCCCAGTTTCGCCCGGTTGTGGACAACCGCAAGGCGGACGTAGCGACTGTCCACAAGCGCGGACGGCTGCGGGGAACGGCTGGGTCAGACGGCGGCGGGCAGGTTCGCTGAGCTGAACGCCCGGCCGTCGTCGGTCACGACCGCCGAGTCGTAGCCGTCGGCCGCGCGCTTGGCCAGCCAGGCGATGCCGGCCTCCCCCATCGCGAGCGCCGCCGTGGCGTACGCGTCGGCGATGGACAGGTCGGGCCCGACGACGGTGACCGAGCGCAGCCCCCGGGCCGGCCTGCCCGTCCGCGGGTCGACGATGTGGTCGCCGCGCTCGTACGTGCCCGAGGTCGCCACCGCGCCGTCGGTCAGCGCCAGCACCCAGCTGACCTTGTCGGCCTCCCACGGGTGCCGGATGCCGACCCGCCACGGCCCGCCCTCGGGGTGGTGGCCGCGCATGCGGATGTCGCCGCCCGCGTTGATGTAGTGGTTCTGCGAGCCCGCCGCGAGCAGCCGGGCCGAGGCCACCTCGACCGACCAGCCCTTGACGTAGCCGGACGGGTCGAGCGACCCCGAGGCGTACGCGTCGAAGTAACCGTCCGTGTCGCGCCAGAGATCCGCACACGCTTCCAGAACGTGCCGCAGGTCGGCCGAGCAGTCGTCGATGCGCAGCTCGCCGCGCGCGAGCCGGGACACCTCGCTGTCGGCCTTGTACGTGCTGAACCGGGCGTCCACCTCGTGCAGCCAGTCGCAGACCTCGGCGACGAGCCGGCGGAGGTCGCCGTCGGGCCGGTCCTCGCCCAGCTCGATGCTGACGGTGGTCCCCATCACCTGCTCGACATGGCGCACGGAGCGGGACCTTACGCCTTTGCCGCGTCCAGTGCCGCCTGAAGCGACTTGACGTACGACTCGCTGGTGTAGGTGGCCCCGGAGACGGCCGCGACGTCGGCGTTCTGCGCGTCGAGCGTCGACTGCTTGAGCGCGGCGATCGCGGGCGGGTTGATCGTGGCGCTGTCGTTCGCGGTCGGATACGTGGCGTCGGCGCCGGTGATCTCGCCGCCCTCCACCTTGATGGTGACCTGGATCTTGCCGTACGGGTTGGCCGCCGCGGCGCCCTTGAAGACGCCGTCCTTGAGGCCGCTCTTCGGCTTCTCCGCGGCCCCCTTCGTGGGCTTCGCCGCCGCCTTGCGCGACGGGGCCGGGGTGCCGGTGCCCAGGTTGGCGACCGGCGCGGCCACGGCGGGCGCCTCGGGCGGCGTCACGCTCAGCCGCACCCCGACGATCAGGGCGGCTCCGGTCAGGGTGCCGACGGCGGCTGCGGTGCTACGTCGCATCGGGGGGAACCTCTCAGAATTCGAACGGGTCGAGGTGCAGCTGGCTGTCGGGGACGTCGAGCTCGCGCAGCGTCGTCACGGCGGCCTCGACCAGCCCGGGCGGGCCGCACAGGTAGACGTCGCGGCGGCTCACATCCGGCACCAGGCCGAGCAGGCCCTCCGGGGTGAACAGCCGCTGCGGGCCGGGGTCGGTGCGTGAGCCCACGATGTAGCGCACCCAGGCGTCGCGCTGCTCGGCCAGCTCCTCGAGCTCGCCGCGGAACACCAGCTCGTCGGGGCGCCCGGCGCGGTAGATCACGATCGTGTCCGGCGGCATGTCCTCGAGCAGGGCGCGGATCGGCGCGATGCCGCTGCCGCCGGCGATCAGCAGGGCCCGGCGGCGGGTGCGGCGCTGGGCGGTGAAGACGCCGAACGGCCCCTCGGCCCAGATCGGCGTGCCGGGCTTCATCTGGGCCAGCCGCTGGGTGTGCCCGCCGACCGCGGTCACGGTCAGCCGCAGCCACTGGGCGTTGGGCGCGGCCGACAGCGAGAACGGGTGCGACTGCCACCAGCCGTTGCGGGTCAGGAACCGCCACCGCATGAACTGGCCTGCTTGGGCGGGCAGCTTCTCGAGGTGCTTGCCGTCGATGTAGATCGAGAACGTGTTGCCGCCCTCGGAGACGACCTCGGCGACCTCGAACTTGTGGCGCAGGTTGAGCCAGACGGGCTCGACCAGGCGGCCCCAGACCAGCGCGGAGATCACCAGCGCGGTGAGGGCGGGCCAGAAGACGGACGCGAACGGGCCGCTCAGGTTGGCGCCGGTCGCGACCTGGTGGCCGTAGCCGAGCAGCAGGACCAGATAGCCGGTGAGGTGGATGAGGTGCCACAACTCGTACGGGAGCTTGGCCTTGGCGGCCCTGATCGAGAGCAGGCTGATGACCACCAGGATGATCGTCGCGGCCGAGGCGCTGAGCATCTCGGGCAGCGTCGTGATGATCGTCCAGCCCTGCTCGACGACGCCGGTCTCGGCGGTGAGCGCGTAGCCGTAGACGATGAACACGATGTGCGCGAGCACGAAGACGCACAGCGAGGTGCCCAGCCAGCGGTGCCAGCGCAGCAGGTCGCGGGCGCCCACCCACTCCTCGAGCCAGCTCACCCGGCTCATCATCAGCAGCTGGATGAACAGGACGTAGCCGCCGATCAGCCCGGTGATGCGGCCTGCCGCGAGCATCAGCGAGGCGGTGTCGCCCACCTCGCCGGCCTGGGTCTCGAACAGCCAGAGCGAGACGCTGGTGGCCAGCCCCGCGAAGAACAACAGGACCGTGAGCAGGCGGTTGCCCGAGACGGCCTCGGCGGGCGGGCGGTCGTCGGGGATCGGGGGCTGCGCCGGGCCGGACGCCTTCCAACCGGTCGGGTCCGTGTGCGACTCGACGAGGATGTCGCTGCGCCGGTACGGGTCGTCGCGGTGCGGGTCGTCGGGCCACGGCTCGGGATCCGCCAGGTCCTCGTAGCGATCGTCCTCGTAACGCTGCTGCGCGGGCCACAGATCGTCGTCCCCGGGCGCGCCCCGCAGCCCTGCGAAGTACTGCTCGTCCTCGTCGGGCACGTAGCGCTGATCTTGAGAGGTCTGGAACGTCGGCGGTCCCTGCGCCATGATCCCTCACCCGTCCAGCGGTCGACTGCGGCGTCTGCCACCCCCTGCGGCCGACGTGACGGCCCGGTCTCGGGGAGCCGTCGGGCTGTTGTACGCACCCGGCTCCGCCTTCGCTCAACCGGACGCGGAAAATCTCGCGGACACCCGCCGCGATAGGTTCGGTGCATGAGCGCCGACACCCCTGCCCTGGTCACGGTGGTCGGCATCGGCGCCGGCGGGTGGCCCGACCTCGGCCGGACGGCGCAGGACGCGCTCGCGCGCGCCGGGGTGGTGCTGGGCAGCCCGCGGCAGCTCGACCTGCTGCCCGCGCCGGACGTGCCGGGCCGCCGGGTGCCGCTGCCGTCACCGCTGCTGCCCGCGTTGCAACGGCTGATCGACGAGCACGCGCCGGCCGGGCTGGCGGTGCTGGCCAGCGGCGATCCGATGTTCCACGGCATCGGGGCGACACTCGTGCGGCTCGTGGGGGCTTCCCGCGTACGGGTCCTGCCGCACCCGTCCTCGGCCGCGCTCGCCGCCGCCCGGCTGGGCTGGCCGCTCGCGACCACGGAGGTGCTCAGCCTGGTCACCGCCGACCCCGCGACCGTGCGGCGCGCCCTCAACCCCGGGCGGCGGCTGCTCGTCCTGGCCCGGGACGCCTCGACGCCCGCGCTGGTGGCCTCGCTGGTGGCGGCCGCGGGTTTCGAGGCCGCCGGGATCACGGTGCTGTCGCAGCTGGGCGGGCCCGGCGAGCGGATCGTCAGCGGCCGGGCCGGTTCGTGGGACGAGCCGCCCGGCGACCCGCTCAACGTGATCGCCGTCGACTGCGGGCCGGACGGGCCGCGCACGTCCGTCGTTCCCGGGCTGCCCGACGCGGCGTACGAGACCGACGGGCAGCTCACCAAGCGGGAGGTGCGCGCCGTGACGCTTGCCGTGCTCGCGCCCGTGCCCGGCGAGCTGCTCTGGGACGTCGGGGCGGGGTCGGGCAGCGTCGGCATCGAGTGGATGCGCAGCCACCCGGCGTGCCGGGCCGTCGCTGTGGAGTCCTCCCCCGACCGGCTCGCGACCATCCGCGCGAACGCCTCGGCGCTCGGGGTGCCCGGCCTGCAAGTGATCGAGGGGCGCGCGCCCGCGGCGCTGGAGGGCCTGCCCACGCCGGACGCCGTGTTCATCGGCGGCGGCCTGACCGGCGACGGGGTGCTCGAGGCGTGCCTGACAGCGCTGCGTCCCGGCGGCCGGCTGGTCGCCAACGCCGTGACGGTGGAGTCGGAAGCCGTGCTGGCCGCCGCCCACGCCAAGCTGGGCGGCGAGCTGACGCGCCTGTCGGTGAGCCGCGGCTCCCCGGTCGGCGGCTTCACCGGCTGGCGCCCGATGATGCCCGTGACGATCTGGTCGGTGACGCGGTGACGGTCCGGCACACCCCCGCGGCCCGCCGCACGACCGGGACGGTGACGCGATGACAGCCCGGCCCACCCCGGCGGCCCGCCCCACGACGACCGGGACGGTGACGCGATGACGGTCCACTTCATCGGCGCCGGGCCCGGCGCCGCCGACCTCATCACCGTGCGCGGGCAGCGCCTGATCGCCTCGTCGCCGGTCTGCCTGTACGCGGGCAGCCTCGTGCCGCCCGAGCTGCTCCAGGAGTGCCCGCCCGGCTGCCGCCTGGTCGACACGGCGGGGTTGACCCTCGACGAGATCGTCGCCGAGCTGAGCGCCGCCCACGCTGCCGGCCACGACGTGGCCCGCCTGCACTCCGGCGACCCCGCCGTGTTCAGCGCCGTGGCCGAGCAGATGCGCCGCCTCGACGCCGCGGGCATCCCCTACGACGTGACCCCCGGCGTGCCCGCCTTCGCCGCCGCCGCGGCCTCGTTGTCGCGCGAGCTCACCGTGCCCGGCGTGGCCCAGACCGTGATCCTCACCCGGACCGCGGAGCGCGCCACCGCCATGCCGCCGGGCGAGGACCTGGCCACCCTGTCCGCGAGCCGCGCCACGATGGTGCTGCACCTGGCCGTCCAGCGCATCGACGCCGTGGTCGCCGACCTGCTGCCCGCCTACGGCCCCGGCTGCCCGGTGGCCGTCGTGGCGCGGGCCAGCCGCCCCGACGAGCTGATCGTCCGCGGCACCCTCGCCGACATCGCCGCCCGCGTCGAAGAGGCCGGCATCCGCCGCACGGCCGTCATCGTCGTCGGCGCCGCCCTGACCGCCGCCCAGTTCCCCGACAGCCACCTCTACTCGGCCGACCGCTGCCGCACCCCCTCCTCCCCGCCCGATGCCTGAAGACCCCACCTCCCACCGATCAAGCCGCACGCCCGCCGCCCGAACGGACAGCCCCGCACCCGGCAAGGCCGCCACCCCGACGGACGGCCCGCCGTCACCCGCGATCGGGGCGACGCGCGTGCTCATCCTGGGCGGCACCAGCGAGGCCCGGGCCCTGGCCGGCTCGCTGCCCGGCACCACGGTGATCACGTCGCTGGCGGGACGGACCTCCTCTCCCCTGCTGCCTCCCGGCGAAGTGCGGATCGGCGGCTTCGGCGGAGCCGACGGACTGGCCGACTATCTGCGGGCGCGGCGGATCGACGTGCTGGTCGACGCCACGCATCCGTTCGCGGCGCGGATCAGCAGCAACGCTGCAGCCGCCGCCGACTCCGCCGGGGTGCCGCTGGTGGTGCTGCGACGGCCGGGATGGGCCGAGCAGCCCGGCGACACGTGGCACCGCGTCCGCGATCTGGCGGAAGCCGCAGACCTGCTGCCGCGGCTGGGCCGCCGGGTCTTCCTGACGACCGGCAGGCAGGGCATCGCCGCGTTCGCCGACGTGGACGCCTGGTTTCTGGCGCGCTCGGTCGAGCCGCCGGAGCCGCCCCTGCCGCACCGGCTCGAGGTGCTGCTCGACCGGGGCCCGTTCACGCTCGACGGCGAGCGCGAACTGCTGGCCGCGCATCGCATCGACGTGCTCGTCAGCAAGGACAGCGGCGGCCCCGACGCCAAGCTGGTCGCGGCCCGGGAACGCGGCATCCCGGTCGTCATGGTGGATCGCCCCCCGGCCCCGGCGACCGCGCACGTGGCTGCCACCGTCGCCGAGGCCGCCGAGCGGGTGCTGAGCCTCTGAGCTCTTTCATGGCCCCGATCCTGCTCCGGGGGTACGACACTTTCCCGGGCCCGGCGGGAGTCCCCGCGGGGGCTACTGACCCAGGAGCCAGCGGTGCGGGGCGGCCAGCTTGCGCGCCGCGGTGGGGCCCCACGACTCCTGGGCGTACGGCACGGGCTTGGGACGGTTCTCGAGCAGTGGCCCGACCGCCTTCCACGTCGCGGCCAGGCCGTCCGGGCGGGTGAACAGCGAGCGGTCGCCCAGCAGCACGTCGTTGATGAGGCGCGCGTACGGCGGCAGCGGCTCGCCGTTCTCCAGCGAGGCCAGCGGCAGCCGCACCGAGCCCGGCTCCACCTCGAGCGCGACCCCGGGCCGCTTCACCAGCAGCGACAGGTCGATCTTCCCGTCGCCGGCCAGGTCGAAGGTCAGCACGTTCGCCTGGGGCGGCAGGTCGGCGATCGGGTGCGACGGCGTCCGCAGCACCAGGCTGACCACCTGGCGGCTCTCGGCCATCCGCTTGCCGGTGCGCAGCAGGAACGGCACTCCACGCCAGCGCGGGTTGTCGACGTAGAGCTTGGCGGCCACGTACGTGTCGGTGGCCGACGTCCGCTTGATGCCCTCGATCTGCTTGTAGCCCTTGTACTGCCCCAGCACCACGTCGGCGGGGTCGATCGGCCGGAACGAGCGGATCACCCTCTCCCGGGCCGTCTGCAGGTCGGCGGCGCCCAGGCTGGCCGGCGGCTCCATGGCGACCTCGGCGGCCACCTGGAACAGGTGGGTGACCAGCATGTCCAGCACCGCGCCGGTCGCGTCGTAGAAGGCGGCGCGCTGCTCCACGCCGAGCGTCTCGGGCACGTCGATCTGCACGCTCTCGATGTGCTCGCGGCTCCACAGGGCCGCGAACGCCTGGTTGGCGAACCGGGCCACGTGCAGGTTCTGGGTGGCCTCCTTGCCGAGGAAGTGGTCGATCCGATACACCTGCTCCTCGTCGAGCACCCGGTGCACGAGCCGGTTCAGCTCGCGGAACGACGAGGGCGAGGTCCCGTACGGCTTCTCGAAGACCACCCGCGCCCCGGCGGCGAGGTCGTGCTCGCCCAGCGCCTTGGTGGTCTCCTCGAAGGCGACCGGCGGGATCGCGAGGTAGTGGACCAGCTGCGGCGACCCGCCCAGCTCCTCGCGGGCGGAGGCGATGACGTCGAGCAGGCTGCCCGGGTCGTCGGTGTTGAACCCGCCGCCGGCGAACCGCAGCCGCGACGCGAAGCTGTCCCACGGCCCGTCCGAGGGCGCGGGGCCGAACTCCTCCAGCGCCTTGCGCACGTGGGTCCGGAAGTCCTCGTGCGAGACGTCCCCGCGGCCGTTGCCGACCAGGAGCCAGTCGGAAGGGAGCAGCCCTTCGATCGCGAGCGTGTAGAAGGCCGGCAGCACCATCCGCCGGGCCAGGTCTCCGGTCGCGCCGAACAGCACGAACACGGTGGGGCCAGGAGTCTTCGCCATGACTTGCAGCCTTGCCCGTTCGGCCGGAACTCACACCGGCTGTGACGACCGGAACGTTCCCCGGTAGGCCTGCGGGGTCGTCGACAGCCGCTGCGCGAAGTGGTGCCGCAGGGTCGCGGCGCTGCCGAACCCGGCCCGCTCGGCGATCGTGTCGATGCCCAGGTGCGAGTCCTCCAGCAGGCGCCGGGCGAGCAGCATGCGCTGGCTGACCAGCCAGTCGTGCGGGGTGGCGCCCGTCTCGTCGCGGAACTTGCGGGCGAACGTGCGCGGCGCCATGTGCGCCAGCTCGGCCATCGTGTCGACGGTGTGCGGCTGGTCGAGCGTCGCGAGCACGGCGTTGAGCACCGGCTGCAGGGTCTCGCACTCCACCGCCTTGAGCGGCGTCTCGATGTACTGCGCCTGGCCGCCCTCGCGGTGCGGCGGCACGACCATCCGCCGGGCGAGCATCGTCGCGACCGCGGTGCTGTGCTCCTGGCGGATCAGGTGCAGCCCGGCGTCGATGCTGGCCGCGGTGCCCGCGCTGGTGAGCACCCGGCCGTCCTGCACGTAGAGCACGTCGGGGTCGACGATCGCGGCCGGGTGCAGGCGGGCCAGCCGGGCGGCGTGCAGCCAGTGGGTGGTGCACCGGCGGCCGTCGAGCAGACCGGCCGCGCCGAGCGCGAACGCCCCGGTGCACACGCTCATCACCCAGGCGCCGCGCTCGTGCGCCCGGCGCAGCGCGTCCAGCACCGGGGCGGGCGGCTCGAAGGCCGGATTGTCGTAGGGCGCGACGACCACCAGGTCGGCCTCGTCGGCACGGGACAGGTCATGGCGCACGGCGACGTCGAACCCGGCACGGCTGGCCACCGGCCCGCCGTCGACCGAGCAGACCGCGAAGTCGTACGCCGGGAGTCCCTCGGCGGACCGGTCGTAGCCGAACAGCTCGCACACCACGCCGAGCTCGAAGACGGCCACCTCGGGAAGGGCGATCACGGCCACGTTGCGGAGCATGTGACGGAGCCTACGGCCACTTGGCAGGATTTTGAAGATGTATGGCATCACTGCCACTGTCGTCCATCGTGGAACCGGACGAGGCTCTCCCTCATGGAACTCGTCATCGCACTGTTCTTCCTGCTCATCCTCGTCGCCGCCATCGCCGGCCGGACCGTCGACTCGCGTGACAGCGCCGACTGGAAGCCATCGGACGGTGGCTTCCGGCATCCCTGAGAAAGGGCGGGGCACACGGCCCCGCCCTCTCGCCTACGGCACCAAGATCGACGGTGGCAGCACCGTCGCGATCGGCGGCCGCTTCTTGGCGGTCGCCGCCGACAGGGTCGTCGCCGTGGGCGCCGGCAACGGCTCGGTGAACGGCTGCGGAGCGTCGGTGCACGTCTTGCGGTCCGGCGGCACCTTGCCGGTCAGCAGGTAGTTGTCGATCGCCTTCGTGGCACAGACGCCGGAGCCGTACGCGGTGTGTCCCCAGTTGTTGCTGGACAGCAGGCTCGCGTTCGGCGCCAGCCGCCGCGACGACACGGCGCCCTGGTAGTTGGTCGCCGGGTCCCAGAAGCTGCCGACGATCAGGAACGGGTTCGCGGTGCGCCGGGTGAACGGCCCGGTGTACGCGTCCTCGTCGCGCACGGTCCAGGTCCGGTCAGCGCACTGGCTGTCGATCCAGCCCCAGTTGCGGCCGAAGTACGGCGCCTCGCGGTCGCGGCGCGCCGTGGCGGCCGGCCAGGACTCGGCCCGTGCCGGGTGGCGGCCGTCGGTGCAGATCACGGTGCTGCTCGCTTCGAACCCGTTCTCGTACGGGAAGTCGTACGCCCGGGCCGCCTTCGTGGCGTTGACCCGCTTGACCAGCGAGGCCGGCGAGCCGCCCTCCTGCACCGCGGCCACCTCGGCCACGAGCTGGGTCACCGCGGCGCCCGCGTCGAAGCTGTAGAGCGAGCCCAGCACGGCGCTGACGAAGATCGCGTACGTGACCCGGATCGTGCCGCCCGCGCCGTCCGGGAAGTCGAGCGGATCGGTCTTGAGGCGGTTGGCGACCTGGGCGAAGTGCTTGACCGGGTCACCCTCGGCGAACGCGCAGTACTTCTCGCCGGCCTTGTCGCAGCGCTTGAGCACCTCGATGAGCGCCCGATACGCGCCGTCGGAGGAGCGCAGCCGCTGATCGAGGATCTGCCGCGTGTTGCCCACCCACGCGACCGGGTTGAGCACGCCGTCGACCACCAGCGCGCGGAAGCGGTCCGGGAACATGTTCGCGTAGTACTGGCCCAGCGCGCTGCCGTAGCTGAACCCCAGGTAGTTGAGCTTGCGGTCACCCACCGCGCGGCGCATGACCTCCATGTCGCGGGCCACCTCGGCGGTCGAGGCGGCGCCGGTGAGCGGCCGGCCCGTGGTCGAGCAGGCGCGGCCCAGCCTCTTGGAGCCCTCGATGTAGTTGCGTTCCTCGGCCCTCGTGTACGGGAACGGGACGTCCATCAGGTCGAGGACCGCGGCTTGCGCGCGTACGGAGGGGAAGCAGCGCACGTTCTGGCTGGCGCCGATGCCCCGCGGATCGACGCCGACGACATCGAAGCGCTGCAGCAGCGCGTCGCTCATCCAGTACTGCGCGTCGAGCGCGAACGAGGTGGCCGACCCACCGGGGCCACCCGGGTTCACGAACAGGCTGCCGAGGCGCTGCGCCTTGTTCTTGGCCTTGACGCGCAGCACGGCGATCTCGGTGGTGGCGCCCTTGGGCTGGTTGTAGTCCAGCGGCAGGCGGACGGTGGTGCACTCGGCGATCCGATAGCACTTGTACCAGTCGAGCTTGGGCGTGGGCACGGCGTCGACGAGCCGAGACTCCTGCGAGCCCCGGCCGCCGGCGACCGCCGGTGCGGCGGCCACGCCGGTCAGGACGACGCCGGCGAGCGCCGCGGTCAGTAGTCGGTGCGTCTGCAAAGGCATAGGACGACCCTTCTGACGATGAGCCGCGGCGGCGGTGCCGCGACGCCAGAGATTGTAGGAAGTCGATGCACGTACAGTGATCTTGTCAAAAGCGACGAAACCCGGCACACCCCCTCAGGAGTGCGCCGGGCGCCGTTCATTTGTCCGGTAAGCGTCAAACCCCGGCCATCGCGAGGTTACGAGTGGTGATCGAGTCCCGCCAGCAGCGCATCGTGGCCGCGACCAGGTCGGCCTCGGTGACGGCGGGGCGCTCGCGGCGCACGTGCAGCACGCCGACGACGATGAGGGCGCTGGTCAGTCCCACGGCCGCGGAGGCCCACACGCCCACCTGGCCGGTCAGCAACCCGTACGTCATCCAGGAGGCGCACGCCCCGGCGGCCAGCCGCCAGCGCAGCGGCGAGAGGCCCGAGATGTCCTGGTCGCGGTCGCGCAGCAGCGCGAGCGGCTGCGGGATCGCCGAGAGGAACGAGACGCCCGCCAGCAGCATGCCGAGCACCGAGGCCACCGCGGGCCCGGAGACGTCCGGCAGGGCCGCCGCGGCGAGGCTGATCAGGGCCGCGGCCACGACCGCGCCGGCGCTGCCCGCGCTGACCCGCAGAGCCCGGCGGGTGCGCAGCTCCGGCCGCGTGACCAGCAGCGCGACCAGGATCGACAGGCCGGCCAGCCCGGTGGCCGCGTTGGTCAGCACCTGCAGACGCTCGCCGCTGAGCAGGCCGTACGTGATCCAGCCGAACGGCATGGCGACCCCGAGGGCGCAGGCCGTGGCGGACAGGCCGTTCGTGCGCCGCTGGACGCACGACTTGTGGACCTGGGGCCAGGAGAGGGACACGGACAGCGCGGCGGCGACGAAGCCGAGGGCGTGGGTAAGCATGATCCATTTCGCGGGTCGGGGTCAGGGTCCGCCGCGCATCACTGCGATCCGCGGCCAGGGTTCTGTTCGCCCGGCTCCCGGGCCCGCTGACCGGCTGCCACCCACCTGCAACGGGGTGCCCCCGAACCGCAACCGGGGAGTCCGGAACGCGCACGGGACAGCAGGGGGGTGCCGGGACAGCGAACCGGTTTGGCACAGTGGACGAATGCTCACCGACGTGGATCTGCCCGCGCCCGGACTGCTCTGGACGCGCTGGGCGGCGCTGTCCGCAGCCCTGACCGGCATCGGCTACCCCGATGTCTGGTTCGTCGACGACCGCGGAGCGCACCACGACGACCACGGCGGCAGCTGGGCCCGCCTGGCGCTGATCGACGGCGCCCGGGCGGTGCTGTTCGGCTACGACCGCGACCACAGCGCCACGGCCGCCGCGGACCCGCCGATCGACGTGCTCACCGGCGCGCCCGACTGGCTGCCATGGGACGACCTGACCACGCTGGCCGAGGCCGACCGGCTGGGGTTCGTGGTGTGGCACGCGGAGGGCCGCTGGTCACGCACCCGCTACCGCGACGGGCTCACCGACGGCCTGGTCGACACTGTCGGGCCCGTGCTGAGCACCGAGAACACGCTGCGCGAGCTGGCCGAGGTGGTCACCGACTGGGGCCGGCACGAGCTGCGGACGCCCGCCGAACGCGACGACGTGCGCGCCGCCGCCGAGGACCTGCTCACCTCGGCCGTCCGCGGCGAGGTCGCCGGTCCCGGCTTCGAGCGGCTGCTCGGCCGGCTCACCGACCCCGCGCTCGACCTGCGGTCGGCCCTGTTCGCGGCGGGGCGGGGCGGCATCACCGCGGGCACCCGGCCGCCGCGGATCGCGCCCGGCGTGCGCCCGCCGATGCGCCGGGTCCGCCGGCTCAGCCAGGGCGAGCACGACCGGCTCGTGTGGGCCGCGATGCAGGATGCGTCCGAGCTGGCCCGGCCGGAGCCGCCAGAGACCACCGAGCTGGAGGCGCTGGTGGCGTGGATGCGCGACCGGTCGCCGTACCACGACGGGCGCTGCACGGTCCTGGCCTACGCCGACGCCACCAGCCTGAGCGTGCAGGCCGGCAAGCACCCGCCGGCCGAGCAGCCGGGCGAGCCGCGCTTCGGCACGTTTCAGCAGATCAGCGGGCTGGTGCGGGCGCTGCGCCGGGCCGAGGCCGATCCCCGGTACGGGCGGTGGCTGTTCCTGCGCGTGCAGACCACCGCGACCGAGGTGATCGTCGAGCGCCGCTACGACTCGTGGCCGAAGTGGTGGGCCGACGACGGCGTCTCCGGACCGTGGCGCACCAACCTGCAGGAAGAGATGGCGGGCCGCGCCCCGCAGTGGCAGCCGGGCTGGCTCCGCCTGCTCGACCCCGAGGTGGCCTACCGCCCCGCGGGCGGCTAGCGGGCCTTGCCGGCGGCCAGCAGCGCCACGGACTTCGCCAGCCGGCGGGCCCGGGTCTCGGCGGTCTTCGCGGACGTCAGCTGGTCGACGTGGTAACGCTGGTTCGAGAACGACAGCGTCGCCCAGAAATCGCGGGCGGCGGGCTCGGCGTCGAGCGCGGCGCGCAGGTCGTCGGGCACCTCGATCTCGCGCGGCGCGGTGTCCAGCTCGACGTCGACGTCGTACGTCTCGCCGCCGCTGATGCCGGCCGCCTCCCGGCGCTCCGAGCTGACGCCGAGCCAGTAGCTGCCGCCCATCTTGGCGATCGCCGAGCGGAACGTGAAGCCGTTGACCACGGCGACGACCTTGGGGCGGCCGCCGCCCGCCAGCCCGGTCACGATCTCGTCGGGCACCTCGAAGCCGGTGGTGGTGCCGCCCGTACGCTGCAGCTCCGCGCGAAACCTCATGCGCGTCAGCCTAGCGGCTCCTCGATCAAGGCGGACCAGTCCGTGACCAGCGGAATCAGCTCACCCGCCGCCCACAGCGGCAGCTGGTCGCGAAAGTGCGGCGAGGCCGGGTCGCCGGACGCGCCGAACGGCACGATCCAGCGGCTGCGCTGCCGGTCGAGGACGTCCCAGACGTAGCGGGCGACCGGACCGCGCCCGCACCGGTCCGTCACGCCGGGAATGCTCGACAGGCAGAGGACCGAGTCGCGCTCGCCGCCGAGCTCGGTGCGCGGGATCTCGGCGGTGAGCCCGGGCAGGCGTACGGGCTCCAGCAGGTGCCGCTGCCCCCAGGTGCCCGCCGGCTCGACCGTCGCCGGGTCCACCACCTCGGCCGCGGTGAGCCCGAGCCCGCGCAGCACGCCGTCGAGGTTGAGCCCGATCCTGACCCGCGGATCGGTCCACGCGTCGAACAGCGGGTCGAACCCGTGCGGCTTCAGCAGCGGCTCGAGCGCGGGGTGCTCGTGCAGGCGCCGTGCCATCGCGGCGCGCCAGGCCGCGAGCCGCCCGGCCTCGACGCTGTCCGCGGGCATCGGCGTGTCCATGTGGATCCGCTGCGACGGCACGCCCTCGTCGAGCAGCTCCCGGATCCGGTCGGCGCGGGCCTTGGCGGCGAAGTCGTTCCCGTACGCCTCGGTGTCCGGCCGCCGGTCGTTGGCGTTCACCGCGGTGCCCGTCACCTCCGCGCGGGTCGTCGGCAGGTATCCCGGCCGCCACGCGTACGCCCGGTCCCACGCCGGCACCGGAACGCTGCGCCGCCCGTCGCGCACCGGGACCCGGCCGACCGTGAGCTGCAGCACCCGTCCGGTGGTGTCGGCCGTGAGGACGCTGTTGACCGGCTCCACCCACCGCTCGAGCGCGGCCGCGACGTCGTCCACCGTGGACGCGTGCAGCAGCGGCAGCAGCGCGCCGAACCCCAGATCCAGCCCCACCCGGGTGGGCGTGCGCAGGCTGAGGGCGCCGTCGACGATCGGCCCGCGCGCCGTCTCGATGACCTCGACCAGCTCACTGCCCGCCCCGCGTACGGGAATGGTCTCGGTGTGCGCCTCGGCCGGCTCCCACCCGCCGGGCCCGCGCGCCTCGACGCCCGACGCCGTGCGGCGCAGCTCCTCCTCGTACAGGTCCTGATAGTCGGCCATCGCGTTCGTGACCGCCCAGGCGACGCCGCCGGTGTGCCCGAAGTGCTGCACGCCCGGCACCCCCGCGAAGGCCAGCCCCGCCACGTCGAAATCCGGGCACGACAGCCGGATCTGCTGGTAGACGCCCGGCAGCTCGATCGCGCGGTGCGGGTCCCCCGCGATCTCCCCCGGCCGGTACCACGCGTTGCTGCCCGAGCCGGCCGACGCCTCCGCCCGGAACCAGCCGACCGCCTCCGGCCCGAGCGTGCGTTCGACGTGCGCGTTCCACATCTTGCCGGGGAAGGTCGCGAACATGATGTGCCGCGCGAGGAACACCCCCAGCGCCGACCACGGATGCCACGCTACGCCGCCGGCACGGACCCCCTCCGCGTACGCCCGCAGCCACTCCCGCGTCCGCACGTCCAGGTTCGCGTAGCACCGCCGGGCCGTGTCGTCGATGCGGGCCCGCCGCGCGAACCTGTCCCACCCCAGCCCGTCCGGCCCGACGAGCTCGGCCAGCAGCCCCTCGGACCGCCGCCGCTCCACCTCGATCTGCTGCCCGCGGTCGAGCGCCGTCACCCGGCCCTGCAGGAACGCCAGCTCGTCGACCGTGCCCGCCCGCAGATGCGGAACGCCGTACCCGTCCCGGAAAACTTGCATCCCCCATCAATACAGGCCCCGGCCGCGGTCCGGTGTCACCGCGAGGTCTCAGAACCAGTCGGTGCAGAAGATCTGGCCGGCGTCGTCGGCGCAGGCGCGCATCGTGCGCGGGTTCGCGTCGGACCAGACGCCGGTGTACGCCGTGGTGCTGTCGGCCTGCCGGTCGACCTGGAAGACGGCGCCGTCCTCCTCGTACTCGAGGTAGACACCGACCGTGCTGCCGCCCTCGTACGAGCCCCACGCGCACTGGCTCTCGTCGTTGAAGCGCAGCTGCACGGTGTTGTAGGAGGTGCCGTCGACCCAGGTGCGCTCGGCCGCGACGCCGAACTCGTCGGTGGACGTCCAGTACTCGGCGTAGATCCGGTCGCCGTCGCCGCAGGCGGGCTCGGCGGCGGAGGCGGCCGGCGCACCGCTCACGGCGGCGACGGTGGCGAGGGCGGCGCTGGTGGCGATCGTGGCGGCGATGCGGCGCAGGTTCATGGCGGTGTCCCTTCCCAGGTGGGCCGCCGTTCTCGGCGGCTTCACTGCCACCACGGGCCCGGCGGCCGCCCTGTTCACCGCGTCATCCGATCGGGGTGGCGGTCACCTCCCTCCCCGTGTCGGCGGCCTCCTCGACGGCCAGCGCGAGCACCTGGTCGTGCACCCCGTCGGCCAGCGGGTACGGCGGCGGGCCCTCGCCGCGCACCCAGGCGGCCATGGCGTCCAGCAGGGTGGCGGTGGCGATCTCGTCGTCGTTGAGGCGGTGACCGGCGTATGGGTTGCGGTGGAGCACCCGGTCGCCGAGCAGGATCGTCTCGGTGTCGAAGCCGTTGAGGTCGAGGTCGTGGCCGCTCTGCCGGCGCACCAGCCGGGTGCGGGCGAGGGTCTCGGGGGCGGGCAGGTGCACGATCTCGTCGTCGTTCAGCTCCCCGTGCGTGCCGCGCACCAGCAGCCGCCGGAAGCGCAGCAGGTTGCGGGTCTGGCCGGTGGTGAAGTCGTACAAGCCGGATCGGCCGCCGCCGAAGTCGAGCGTGGCGATCGTGGTGGTGGCCGGCTCCGGCCGGGTGGCGCCCGTCCATCCGGAACGGTCGAGCGGGTCGAGCAGCGGCGCGACGGTGCGGACCGCGCGCACGGCGGCCCCCACGCGACCGATGCCGAGCAGCCCGCGGATCAGCGACATCGCGTGGTACTGCTGGGTCGACGACACCTGCACCTGGGTGGGGGCGCCGATGAGGCCGGAGCGGACCGCGGCGAGCCGGGCGGCGTGCGAGGGCATCAGCAGGTACTGCTCGGCCACCTGCACCGGCGCGGACGGCCCGACGGAGGCCAGCAGCGCCCGCAGCCCGGCCTCGTCCGCCGCGGGCGGGGTCTCCGCCAGCACCGGCAGGCCGAGCCCGACGGCTTCGGCGATCACGCCGGCGTTCGCCGTACGCGGGACCGCGGTGACGACGAAGTCCGGTTGCGCGCCGCGCACGCACGCCGCGAGGTCGCCGTACGCGGGCACCGGCAGCGGACGCGGGGAGCGCACCACCGCGCCGACGCAGCGCACGCCGGGCAGCGCCTGCGCCACCCGGTGGAACGCCGCCGCGCGGAAGCCGAACCCGACCAGCGCGAACCGCGTCATCAGCCGGCGTCGGCGTCGGCGGGGCCCTCGAGGCCGGCCTTCTCGTCGCGATCGGCCCACTCGAGCAGCGTCTCGAGCGAGTGCGCCTTGTCGTCGATGGTGGCGTGCAGGTCGCCCAGCTCGGCGAAGCGGGCCGGAACCGTGCGGATCGTGAAGTCGCGCGGGTCGGCGTCGGGGATCTCGGCCCACGTGACCGGCGTCGACACCGCGCCGGTCGGCACCCCGCGTACCGAGTAGGCGCTCGCGATCGTGTGGTCGCGGGCGTTCTGGTTGTAGTCGACGAACAGCAGCCGCGGGTCGCGGTCCTTGCGCCACCACGTGGTCGTGACGTCGTCCGGCGCGCGCCGCTCCACCTCGCGGGCGAAGGCGAGAGCCGCCCGGCGTACGTCGGAGAAGCCCCACGACGGCTCGATGCGCACATAGATGTGCAGCCCGCGGCCCCCGGAGGTTTTCGGATAGCCGGTGATGCCCAGGTCGTCGAGCACCTCGTGGGCGACCGCGGCGACCCGCCGCACCCGGTCGTAAGGGCAGTCCGGCATGGGGTCGAGGTCGATGCGCCACTCGTCGGGCTTCTCGGTGTCGGCGCGGCGCGAGTTCCACGGGTGGAACTCGACGGTCGACATCTGCACCGCCCAGATGACGTCGGCCGTCTTGGTCACACACAGCTCGTCCGCGTGCCGGTTGTAGCGCGGAAACTTCACCCGCACCGTCTCCAGCCACGGCGGCGCCCCGTGCGGCACCCTCTTCTGGTGCACCTTCTCGCCGGCCAGCCCGTCGGGAAAGCGGTGCAACATGCACGGCCGCTCCCGCAGCGCCCGCACGATGCCGTCCCCCACCGCCAGGTAGTACTCGACCAGGTCGAGCTTCGTCAGCCCGAGCTCCGGAAAGTAGACCCGGTCCGGGTTCGACACCCGCACCGTGAAGCCACCGACCTCGACCTCGGTCGCCGGGGCCTTGCTCGAAGAGGCCATGCAGCCACCTTAGGACCCCACCGCCCGGCATGCACCGACATCGCCGAGCACCCTCGACCCGGTTCCCCCACCCACCACCGCCACCGGCCGACAGTCCACAGTCCTCGCCGCCGGCGCACGCGGCTCGGCGCCGGGCCGCCGGTGGTGGAACCCACGGGTGTTTAGCCGAGGCAGGAGTCGTCGAGGTCGGCCAGCAACGTGTCACCGGAGTCGAGCAGGTCGAGCAGGGGGACGATGCGGGGCAGTTCGTGGGTGACGAAGTAGCGGGCGGCCAGGCGCTTGCCGTCGTAGAACGGGCCGGGCTTGTCGGCGGCGGCGTTGAGCTGGGAGAGCCAGAGCCACGCGATGACGAGGTGGCCGGTGGCCTCGAGGTACGAGGTGGCGTTGGCGAGCGCGGCGGTGGGGTCGCCGGCGGCCCACAGCTTGCGGGTGGTGGCGGCCAGGCGGTCGCAGAGGGCGATCACCGGACGGCCGAGGTCGGCGGGGGCGGCCACGGCGGTGGTCACGATGCGGCCGATCAGCGTCTGCAGGCCGGCGCCGCCGCGCATGACGACCTTGCGGCCGAGCAGGTCGAGCGCCTGGATGCCGTCGGTGCCCTCGTGGATGGAGTTGAGCCGGTTGTCGCGGTAGAACTGCTCGACCGGATATTCGCGGGTGTAGCCGTAGCCGCCGTGGATCTGGATGGCGTGGTCGTTGGCCAGCCGGCACCACTGCGACGGCCACGCCTTCACGATCGGGGTGAGCACGTCGAGCAGCAGGTCGTTCTCCTCGCCGGGCTCGTCGAGCAGCTTCGACGCATACAGGATCAGCGCCATGCCCCCCTCGACGTACGCCTTGGAGGCGAGCAGCATCCGGCGGACATCGGGGTGCTGGACGATCGGCACGGGCGGCGCCAGCGGGTCCTTGCCCGCCACCGGCCGGCCCTGGGTGCGCTCGCGCGCGTAGTCCAGCGCGTGCAGGTAGCCCGTGTAGCCGAGCGCCACGGCGCCCGCGCCCACGCCGATGCGGGCCTCGTTCATCATGTGGAACATGTAGGCCAGCCCCTTGCCCTCCTCCCCGACGAGGTAGCCGGTGGCGCCGTCGAGGGAGAGCACGGCGTTGGTCGTGCCGCGGTAGCCCATCTTGTGGTTGAGCCCGGCCAGCGCCACCCCGTTGCGCTCGCCGACCGTGCCGTCGGGCTCGACGTGGTGCTTGGGGACGATGAACAGCGACAGGCCCTTGACCCCGGCCGGCGCGCCCGCGACCCGGGCCAGCACCAGGTGGACGATCGTCTCGCTGAGCTCGTGGTCCCCGCCCGAGATCCACATCTTGGAGCCGTTGAGGCGGTAGCTGCCGTCGCCCGCGGGAGTGGCCCTGGTGAGCACGTCGCTCAGCGACGATCCGGCCTGCGGCTCGGACAGGCACATCGTGCCGGTGAAGCGGCCCTCGAGCATCGGGCGCACGAACGTGTCGATCTGCTGCGGGGAGCCGTACGTCAGCAGGAGGTTGGCATTTCCCGCGGTGAGCAGCGAATACGACGACGTCGCGATGTTCGCCGCCTGGAACCAGGCGAAGCAGGCCCGCGCCACCACGTGCGGGAGCTGCAGGCCGCCGACCGACGCGTCCATGGTGGCGCTGAGCAGGCCAGTCTCGTTGAAGACCTTGAGCGCCGCGGCGACCTCGGGGATGACCGAGACGCGCACCCCGTCGAAGGTCGGCTCCTCGAGGTCGCTGCGCCGGTTGTGCGGCGCGAAGTCGCGCTCGGCGATCTGGGCCGAGACGTCGAGGAACGCGTCGAACGTCTCGCGGGAGTGCTCGGCGAACCTCTCGGCGGTGGTGAGCGCCTCGACGTCGAGCCACTCGTACAGCAGGAAGTCGAGGTCGCGACGCGAAAGGATGGAGGACACCGCGGGCACCGCCGTTCTCTGCAGGAGACAGGCCAGGCCCATAGTGTGCCCTGTCAGTCCGCCGCGCGGTGCCTTCCGGCCGGGGGCTGTGGATGGCGGGACCGCTTGACCGCGTACATGGCGTGGTCCGCTGCCCGCAGGGCCTCGTCCGGGTCGGAGGCGCCCGCGGCCAGGTGCACGCCGACGCTGGCGCCGATCCGCACCTCGGCGCCGCCGATCGCGAACGGCCGCTCGAGCGCGTGCCGGATGCGGGCGGACATCGCGTCGCCGTCGGCCGGCGACAGCACGCCCGGCATCAGCACCACGAACTCGTCGCCGCCGACCCGGGCCAGCACGTCGCGCTCGCGGACGCAGCCGCTGAGCCGCTCGGCGACCTGGCGCAGCAGCTCGTCGCCGGCCTCGTGACCGTACGCGTCGTTGACCGGCTTGAACCCGTCGAGGTCGACGAAGAGCACCGCGACCGGCTCCTCGCTCAGCGAGGCGTCCAGCTCGTCCTGCATGCGGCGGCGGTTGGGCAGGCCGGTGAGCGGGTCGTGCTGCGCCTCGTGGGCCAGCCGCTCCTGGAACGCGCGGGTCTCCGAGATGTCCCGCGCGTTGATGACGATGCCGTGCAGCGACGGGTCGTGCAGCTTGTTGGAGGCGGTGAACTCGAACCAGCGGTACTCGCCGTGCCCGGAGCGCACCACGGCCTGCAGCCGCAGCACGGCGTCGCGGTTGGCCCGCAGCAGGGCGAACTGCTCGCGCATGTACGACAGGTGCTCGGGGTGCACGATGTCGAAGACGCTGCTGCCGACCAGCTTGCCCTCGGGGAAGCCCAGCACGGCGACCGCGCTGGGGCTGGAGTACTCGATCCGGCCCTCGGCGTCGAGCACCGAGACCAGGTCGGGGGCGTGCTGGAACAGCGCCTGGAAGCGCTCGTCGGCGCGGCGGCGCTGGATCTGCGTGCGGTAGCCGAGCGCGGTGATCGCCAGCACCCCGATCAGCAGCATGGCGCCGAGCGTCAGGTTCAGCGTCTGGCTCTTGGTGTGCACCGCGCCGTCGAACGACTTCCTGGTCTGGGTACGGACGTACGCCCAGTCGCCCGGCAGGCCGCCCACCACGATCGCGATCATGTCGGTGCCCGCGAGCGTCCGGTACTCGATGAACTGCGTCTGCGGGTCCGCGGCGAGCGCGCGCCGGATGGCCGGGTCGATCTGCGTGCCGAGCAGCTTCGCGTTGCTCGCGGCGGCCACCGTGCCGGTGCTGTCGACGATCGTGGTCGAGTGCGCCCCGGAGTTCAGCGTCACGGTGTACTGCTGCAGCGAGGTCTGCGCGACGTCGTTGAGGCCCACCAGGATCGCCGCCGGCGCCCCGCCGACGACCACCGGCACGCCCACGGCCTGCAGGTACGCGCCGTCCACGACCATGATCGAGGAGAAGCCGGCCTTCTGCCCGGCCTGCAGCGTCGCGAGCATCGGCTGCCAGCCGGTGTTGTCCGCGGCGGGCAGCCCGGTGTCCCGCGAGGCGTTCAGCACGGTGCCGTCGAAGCCGATCAGCATGGCCCCGTACCGGAAGGTGCTGCTCTCGCCGACCAGCGAGCGCAGGGCCGCCCGGTCGGCGGCGTTGCCGCGGCCCAGGTGCAGCGACGCGTCGCCGAGGAACTCACCGAGCTCGGTGGCCGACAGCAGCTCCATCTGGCCCACCAGCGTGCTGTTGTTGACGGCCAGGGCACGGGAGTCGGCCCGGTGCACCCCGTCGGCCGCCTGCAGCGCCGAGCGGTTGACCAGGAAGCCGATCGTTCCCGCGGCGGCCAGCAGCGCGATGCCGATGACCACGGCGATCCAGTTGCGCAGCCGCATGAACCCACCTCTCCTCGCCGGGAAAGATCGGCAGGCGGGGCCGCGACTGTACGGAAATCAGCGTTCGATCAGCCAGACGAAGCCCAGCCCGGGCAGGTGCGCGCGCCCCTCCCGCACCACCAGCGGCCCGTCGCTGCTCAGCGCCGTCTCCAGCCACCCGTAGTGGCCGATCGCGGCGGCGTCCACGGTCTGCGGCTGCTCGCTGAAGTTGGCCAGTCCCACGAAGGTGCCGCTGCGCGGGTGCCGGCGCCGCCACGCGAACACGTGCCCGTTGTCGACCCCCACGACCGCCGTCTCGCCGCCGCCGCGCAGCGCGAGCAGGTCCTTGCGGGCGGCGATCAGCTCGCGCAGCCGGCCGAAGACCATGCCCTCGAGCGTCGCCGGGTCGTGCCGGCGGGCCGCGGCGGCCCAGTCCATCCGCGGGCGGTGCATCCAGCGGTTGTCGCCGGCGAGCGCCGGGTCCTGCAGGTACGTGTGGTCGTTGCGCATCGCGAGCTCGTCGCCCATGTAGATCAGCGGGATGCCGCCGTACGCGAACGCCACCGCATGCAGCAGGACCAGACGGCGTACGCCCGTCGGCCAGCTCGACGGGTCGTCGGTGAGCCCGCAGAGGCTCGCCGCGGAGCCGGAGATGCGCGCGTCACCGGTGTCCGGGTTCTCCTGGAAAAGGGCCCCCTGGGCGTACGAGCCCTCGAATCGGCCCGAGAAGAACGCGTTGAGGAAGTTGCGGTGGTTCCACCAGTCCCAGCCCACCGCGGCGGCGTCCTCGGCGCTGATCGCCCAGCCGATGTCGTCGTGCCCGCGGACGTACGTCACCCACGTCGCCTCGGCCGGGATCGGCTTCATCCGCGTGAGCGACTGCGCGAGCAGCCGCGCGTCCCGGGTCGCCAGGCTGCTCCAGAGCATCACCATGAGCTGGTTGTGGTAGGCCAGCTCGCACTCCGGCCGGTAGCGGTCGTGGGCGCCCAGGTAGGGCACCAGGTCGTCGGGGGCAACGATCGCCTCGGCCTTGAAGATCACGCCGGGCGCGGCGAGCCGGACGAGCGCGTGCAGCGCCTGCACGATCCGGTGCACCTCGGGCTCGTTCAGGCAGGTGGTGCCGAGCCGCTTCCAGAGGAACGGGACGGCGTCGAGGCGGAACACGTCCACCCCGCGGTTGGCCAGCCACAGGATCGTCCGCAGCATCGCCCGGAAGACGTCCGGGCTGGCCCAGTTGAGGTCCCACTGGTAGCTCCAGAACGTCGTCCACACCCAGCGGTCGCCGAACCGGGTGAACGAGCCGGGCGCGCGGTCCGGGAAGACCGGCACGATCGTCCGCTCGTACGCGTCCGGCATCTCCCGGTCGGGGAAAGACAGATAGAAGTCCGCGTACGCGGGATCGCCGTCCTCCCACGCCCGGGCCCACGGGTGCTCCTTGGCCGTGTGGTTGAGCACGAGGTCGACGCAGAGGCTCATGCCCCGCTCGTGCAGGCGGCCGGCGAGCTCGCTCAGGTCGGCCATCGTCCCCAGCCGCGGGTCGACCGCGCGGTAGTCGGCCACCGCGTATCCGCCGTCGTTCTCGCCCGTACGGGGTTGAAGCAGCGGCATGAGATGCAGATACGTAACTCCCAGCTCGTCCAGATAGTCCAAGTTCTCGGCCACTGCACGAAGCGACCCCGCGAACCGGTCGGTGTAGCAGACGTACCCGACCTGCCGGGCGCGCTGATACCACCGGGGATCGATCTCCCGGCGCCGGTCCAGTTCGCGCAGCGGCTGCGGACGCTCGGCGGCCGCGTCCAGAGCGGTGCTCACCAGGTCGTTCAGCTCGACGGCGCCGTAGACGACCTCCAACGGCTCGTAGATGTCGAGCAGCGAGGTCTCCAGCCGGGCCAGGAACGCCACCGCCTCCGATCGGCCCAGCCGCTGGGTGGCGTCCGCGGTCAAAGATGGAAGCAGGGACTCGAACGCGCTTGCGGCCCGGGTGCGAACGGAAGATCCTGCCATCGGGTCAACGTAACCGCCGGTGGCGCACGGGTCACGCATATCGACGGCGGTGACGAGGGGGCGGGGAGCGGATGCGCAGACTGGTGGTCCCGGCCGCTGCCCGCGTCATCATCCCCACCCAGCGGCGCGCCTCCGCCCCGCAGCCGACTGTCGTGCCCCGCCGCCGCGTGGTGCGCTGCGGGCTCAGCGTCACCGGGTTCGGCGTGTGCGCGGTCTTCTACTGCCTCACCTACACCCCCTCGCTGCTGCCCCGGACGTGGTACCTGCAGGGTGTCGTCGCCGGGCTGACGGCCTCCTTCGGATACGCCGGGGGGACCGCGGCCGGCGCCCTGGTGCGGCTGCGCTGGTGGCCGTCGCGCCGGGCCGAGCGGATCGCCTGGCACGTGCTGTTCCTGCTGGTCCCCCCGCTGGTGCTGCTGTTCCTCTGGCTGAGCACCCGCTGGCAGCGCGACCTGCGGGTGCGCCTGGGCATGCCGCCCCAGCAGGAGTACGACCTGGTCAAGACCGTCGGCATCAGCCTGGTCACGTTCGGCGCGCTGCTGCTGCTCGCCCGCTGTCTGCGGCTCGCCGCGCACGGCCTGGCCCGGCTGTTCGGCAGGCTGGTGCCCGAGTCGGCCGCGTACTGCGCAGGCTTCGTCGTCGTGACGCTGCTGAGCTACACCGCGTTCGACGGGCTGCTGGTCGGCAACCTCTACACCAACGCCGACCGCTCCGCCGCGATCACCGACAGCGGCACCGGCAGCGGCGTCGTGCAGCCCGCGTCCGTGCTGCGCTCCGGCAGCGCCCAGTCGTTGATGACCTGGAACTCGCTGGGCCGCCAGGGCCGCAACTTCGTGACCAAGGCGCCCCGAGTCGCCGAGCTGAACGCGTTCACCGGCCGTTCCGCCCTCGAGCCGATCCGCCTCTACGCCGGGCTGTCCTCCGCCTCGTCGGTCGCCGCGCGCGCCGAGCTGGTCGTGCGCGAGATGGACCGTACGCATGCCTGGGACCGCAAGGTGATCGCCGTGTTCACCCCCACCGGCACCGGCTGGGTGGACAACGACGTGCCCAGCTCGCTGGAGTACATGTACGCCGGCGACACCGCGCTGGTCTCGATGCAGTACAGCTACCTGCCCAGCTGGATCTCGTTCGCGGTCGACCGCACCACCGTGGTCGAGGCCGCCTCGGCGCTGATCACCGCCGTGCGCTCCCGCTGGGCCGCGATGCCCGCGTCGCACCGCCCCAAGCTGCTCGTCTTCGGCGAGAGCCTCGGCACGTACGGCACCGAGAAGACCTTCGGCAGCGCGGCCGCCATGGTCGACGGCGCCGACGGGATCCTGCTCGAGGGCCCCACCTTCGCCAACCCCATCCACCAGGACCTGACCGCCGACCGGCAGGCAGGCTCGCCCGTGTGGGACCCGTCGTACCCCTCGCTGCCCGTCGAGTTCGCCTCCCGCGCCGACGAGCTGCGCACCCTCGCCGGCCCGCCGCGCAAGGTCGTCTACATGCAGAACTCCACCGACCCGGTCGTCTGGTGGAGCCCCAGCCTGCTGTGGCACAGGCCCGCCTGGCTGCGCGGCACCCGGAGCCCCGACGTCACCCCCGACATGCACTGGTATCCGGTGATCACGTTCTGGCAGACCACCGTCGACCTGCTCTTCGCCAACAAGGCCCCGATCGGCCGCGGCCACGTCTACAAGTCAGGCGCCGTCGACGGCTGGGCCGCGCTCGCCCCGCCCCCCGGCTGGACCGTCGGCGACACCCTCCGCCTGCGCGCGCTGCTCGACCGCTGAGCGCGCCACCCGATCCTTGAGCGCGCCCCCACCACCAGCCGGCCCACCAGCCGGCCCACCAGCCGGCCCACCAGCCAGCCCACCCGCCCTGGGGGCCACCGACCCTAGGGCAATCTACGCCGTCGGGCCGACAAAAACGGCGCGTCGTCCACAGGGCCGAGGGCCGCCGCCCACCGGCGATTCCCGCTGTCCACAGGACTGCGGAAGCCTGCGTCGGCCGGTCAGCGGCGCAGCCACGGCTGGAGCAGACGGGTGACCTGCGGCAACACCAGGTACGTCATGATCGGGGTCAGGCAGAGCGTGCTGACCAGCGTCCGCAGCACCACGTTGAGGTCGACCAGCAGGTGGTTGAGGGTCACGGCGGCCAGCAGGCTGACCGGGAAGAAGCCCAGCCAGATGGTCACCGCCTGCTTCCAGCGCGGCGGCGGCTCGGGCGCGGACACGCTCATCTCGCGCTGGAGGTCGCGGGGCGGGTCGAACCAGCCCTCGATGCCCGTACGGCGCTCGGTGCGGGTGTGTTCCACGAAGCCCTCCGCCGACGACAGCCACCAGCGGCGCTGCGGGGACTCCTCCCAGTTGCGCAGCGACTGCTCGTCGGCGAAGCGGTAGAGCATGTGCCACTCCGCCGAGCGCTGGTCGGGCCGCACCCAGCCGGTGCCCAGGAAGCCGGGGAAGTCCTCGGCCAGCGTCGTGCCCGCGTTCACCCAGGCGATCATCTCGGCGGTCCGGGCGGGGTCGGCGCGGCGGGTGATCGCGACGGTGACGGCGGCAGTGTCCATGTCTCACATTGTGGTATCCGCGGGTTTCGGGGACGTGGCAGTTCCGGTTTCCGTGCCGTGGCCCACACGGTAAGTTCTGCTGCATGACGTTGCAGCGAAAGTTGTCGATGGGCCTCGTCGCGGCTGCCCTGACCGTAGCCGCCCCGGCACCGGCGCACGCGACGCCCTGGGGCTGGCAGCTGACCAAGGCGGGCACTCAGGCGGGCCAACAAACCTGGCAGCTCACCCCGACCGGCACGGAGGCGCGCTTCCGCGGCCTCGCCCCGGTCAGCGCGAAGGTCGCGTGGGTCGCCGGTTCGGCCGGCACCATCCTGCGGACGGTCGACGGCGGCCGCACCTGGTCCTCGACCGGCCCGGCGGAGGCCGCGGCGCTCGAGTTCCGCGACATCGAGGCGTTCGACGCCCGGCACGCGGTCGCGCTGACGATCGGCAACGGCCCGGACTCGCGCGTGTACGCCACCTCCGACGGCGGCCGTACGTGGTCCGAGACGTTCCGCAACGAGGACCCGGCCGCGTTCTACGACTGCATGACGTTCCTCGACCGGCGGCACGGCCTCGCGCTGTCCGACCCGGTCGACGGCAAATTCCGCATCCTCGCCACCCGCGACGGCGGCCGCTCGTGGCAGGTGCTGCCCACCTCCGGCATGCCGGACGCGCTCGCCGGCGAGTTCGCGTTCGCCGCCAGCGGCACGTGTCTGGTGTCCGCGGGCGGCAGGGCCATGTTCGCCACCGGCGGCGGCGCGTCCTCGCGGGTCTTCACGTCGCGCGACGGCGGCCGATCGTGGTCGGTCACCACGACGCCGATCCCCAGCGGCCCCAGCGCCGGCATCTACAGCCTGGCCCTGCGCCGCTCCGGCGAGGCGATCGCCGTCGGCGGCGACTACGCGGCCCCCACCGCCGCGCCCGACGGCGCCGCCTACCTGCGCGGCCGCACCTGGACCGTTTCCCGTACGGTCCCCGGCGAGTACCGCTCGGGATCGGCCTGGCACGGTCGCGCCGCGCTGGCCGTCGGCCCCACGGGCAGCGACGTCTCGTACGACGGCGGACGCACCTGGAAGCGTTTCGACACCGGCAGCTTCGACGCCGTCGACTGCACCTCCGACGGCGCCTGCTGGGCCTCGGGCGAGAAGGGCCGGGTCGCCCGGCTCACCCGCCGCTAGGACGCCTGCCGGACGGGCATGTCGGCCAGCCAGACGTCGGCCAGGTCGGCGAGGGGAACCTCGAGGGCCTGGCTCAGGCACACCACGGTGCCGAACGCGGGCGCGGGCAGGCGGCCTGCCTCGATCTTGCGCAGCGTCTCGGGAGAGATGCCGGCCGCCAGCGCCACCTCGACGAGGCTGCGGCCGGCCCGCGCGGCCCGCAGCGCGGCCCCGAGGCGCCGGCCCGCTGCGATCTGTTCAGCGGTGAGCGGTTGGCGAACCATGCCAGCAGGATAGCCCTCCGGACCGGCGTGGTATAAAAATACCGCACCGGGAGAGGGAGGCTGTCGTGATCGAGCTCAAGTCCGCCGCGGAGATCGGCCGGATGGCGGTGGCCGGGCAGTTCGTCGGCGAGCTGCTCGAGGAGCTGAGCGGCGTGGCCGCGGTCGGCGTCAACCTGATGGACATCGAGCGGCACGCCCGCCGCCGCATCCAGGAGCGGGGCGCCGACTCGTGCTACTGGGACTACGCCCCCTCGTTCGGCCGCGGCCCGTTCCGCAACGTGCTGTGCCTGTCGGTCAACGACGCGGTGCTGCACGGCCTGCCGCACGACTACGTGCTGCGCGACGGCGACCTGCTCAGCATCGACATGGCGGTCGGCATCGACGGCTGGGTGGCCGACTCCGCGCTGTCGTTCGTCGTCGGCACCCCCGACCCGGAGGACCTGAAGCTGATCGAGGCCACCGAGGTCGCGCTGGCGGCGGGGATCGCGGCGGCGCAGCCGGGCGGGCGCGTCGGCGACATCTCGGCCGCGATCGGCGAGGTCGCCCGGTCGTACGGCTACGGCGTCAACACCGAGTTCGGCGGGCACGGCATCGGCCGCACCATGCACGAGGAGGGCCCGCACATCCCGAACAACGGGCGCCCGCGCCGCGGCATGCGGCTCGACCCGGGGCTCACCATCGCGATCGAGCCCTGGTTCTGCCGCTCCACCGACAAGATCCGGTTCGACGCGGACGGCTGGACGATCCGCTCGGCCGACGGCTCGCGCACCGCCCACTCCGAGCACACCGTCGCGATCACCGAGGCCGGCCCGCAGATCCTCACCCGCCGCCCCGCCGACCGCGCCCGCACCGAACAGCCGGCCGCCCGCGCCTGACCCCTAAACCGTCAGGCGGTCGTGCCGCGCACCCAGGGCAGCGCCAGCCGCTCGATCCACACCAGCGCGTAGTAGAGCAGGATGCTCACGATCGCCATCAGCGTGAGCGCGGCGAACGCCGTGGCGGTGTCGCCCTGGCCGGCGGTCTGCACGATGACCGTGCCCAGGCCCTCGTCGACGCCGCCGGACTGCATCTCGCCCACGGCCACGCCGATCACGGCCAGCGGCATCGCGAGCTTGAGGCCGGTGAAGAACTGCGGCAGGGCGGCCGGGACCCGTACGCGCAGGAAGGTCTGGAGCCGGGTGGCGTCCAGCGACCGCGCGAGCTCGGCGAGGTCGGCCGGCGTGCTGGTCAGGCCGGTGGCGGTGGACAGCACGATCGGGAAGAAGCAGAGCAGGAACGCCATCGCCAGCACCGGGGTCGTGCCGAAGCCGAACCACGCGATCATCAGCGGGGCGATGGCGACCTTGGGTACGGCGTTCAGCGCGACCAGCAGCGGGCCGAACGCGCGCTCGAAGGGCCGCCACGCGGCGATCGCGGCGCCCAGCGCCCCGCCCACGACGACCGACAGCGCGAAGCCGATGAGCGTGACGCGCACCGTGTCCCACGTCGTGTCGAGCAGCAGCTCGGGGTAGGCGCGGAAGCCCTCGGCCACGTCGAGCGGGGACGGCAGGATGATCGGCTGGATGTCGAAGATCTCGACGGCCGCCCACCAGACCGCGACGGTGACGGCGATGCCGAGCACCGGCCAGGCCACCACCCCGATCGACCAGCGCCTCTGCGGGCGGGCGGGACGGGCCACGGCGGCCTCCGATGGGGGCGTCAGGGTGTCTTGCACCGGGTGCTCCTCGAAACCGGCGGGGGCACGCCGTCGCCGGCGCGCCCCCGCCTGCCTTGCAGCGGCCGGGACGGTCAGGCCTTGGGCGTCAGGTCGAAGTTGATGACCTGCTCGGGCTTGAGGCCCGGCTCGATCTGGCCGGAGCCCTGCAGGATCGCGATGCTGCGCGCGACCCGCTCGGCGTCGAGCGCGCCGACCGGGATGCCGGCGGCGGCCGACTTGACGTACGGGCCCATCAGCGTGAGCTCGGCGGCGACGCCCTCGGGCTTGGCCGTCTGGACGTACTTCTGCATGATCTTGCCGGCCTCGTCCGGGTTCTGGATCGAGTCGGACAGACCCTTGAGCAGCGCGGCCGAGAACTTCTTGACCTTCTCGGGGTTGTCCTGCGCGTACTTGGTCGAGGTGATCAGCACGTTGCCGTAGAGGTCCTGCAGGAAGTCGCTGTAGGGCAGCACGACGGCCGTCTTGCCCTTGGCGACCGTCTCGACGGTGGGCTTGCCGACCACGAACTGGCCGATGCCCTGCACCCGGCCGGAGGCGAGCGTGCCGATCAGGTCCTGCGCCTTGCCGCTGACGAACTTGACCTTGGTGCTGTCCACGTTGGCGAGCTTGGCGTAGGTCGGGAACAGGGTCTTGACGACCGAGCCGGGCTGGTCGGCGATCGTCTTGCCCTCGAGGTCCTTGGGCGCGTTGATGCCGTTGCCCTCGAGCGAGATGATCGCCGACATCGTGCGCTGCTGGACGGCGGCCACGGCGGTGAAGCCCGTGGTCTTGTCCTTGCCGCCGGCGGCGATCAGGCCACCGGTCAGGTCGATCGGGGTGAACTGCGCGTTGCCGGCCACGATCGACTTGATGTTCTCGCCGGAGCCGGAGCCGGGCTTGACCTCGACGTCGAAGCCGGCGTCCTTGAAGTACCCCTTCTCCAGGGCGACGTACGCGTACGAGTCCCGGCCGAACGTGCCGAACGAGGTCAGGTAGGTGATCTTCTCGAGCGCGGTGCCGCCGCCACCGTCGCTGTCAGCCGAGTCGTCGCTGCACCCGGCGGCTGCGCTCATCGTGAGAGCGAGGGCACCGGCGACAACGGAGCGAACGAGGGTCCTTCTGTGCACCGTGGATCCTTCCGTGGGGGACGACTCCGGCGCAAAAGGCGCGCCGGGGCCGCGGAGGCCGAACGAGGGACAAGGGTGTCCCGATCGGGGATCGTAGGGCAAACTGGCACATGCATCGATGACAGATTCGTCTCAAACACCGAAGTAGACGTATTCGCGGCGATGGATCATGATGAGCCGGTCAACGTGGGGAATCGGCGTTCACGAGGGACGATGATGCGAGTCTGTCTGTTCATCGAGCCTCACCGGGGTGCGACGTACGACACCCAGTTGAGGTTCGCCCGGCAGGCTGAATCCGCCGGTTTCGAGGGTCTGCTGCGGGCCGACCACTACCGCGCCCTCACGCCCGACCCGGGGCTGCCCGGGCCCACCGACGCCTGGGTCACGCTCGCCGGGCTGGCCCGCGAGACCACGACGCTGCGGCTGGGCACGCTGGTGAACTCCGCCACGTTCCGGCTGCCCGGTCCACTGTCGATCATCGTGGCGCAGGTCGATCAGATGAGCGGCGGGCGGATCGAGCTCGGCATGGGCGCCGGCTGGGTGGAGCGCGAGCACACGGCGTACGGGATTCCCTTCCCGTCGCTGGGTGAGCGCTTCGACCGCCTGGAGGAGCAGCTCGAGATCCTGACCGGGCTGTGGTCAACGCCCGAGGATCAGACGTACTCGTTCGACGGCAAGCACTACCGCCTGGTGGACGCGCACGCGCTGCCGCGGCCGGCGCAGCGGCCGCACCCCCCGATCATCGTCGGCGGCAGGGGCCCGAGGCGTACGCCGGAACTGGCGGCCCGCTACGCCGACGAGTTCAACATGCCGTTCAAGACGGTGGCCGAGACCGCCGCCGCGTTCGAGCGGGTCCGCCGGGCGTCGGAGCGGACCGGCCGCGAGCTCACCCTGTCCGCGGGCATCGTGGTCGCGATCGGGCGCACGGACGCCGAGGCGCAGCGGCGGGCCGCTCCCCTGCACGTCAAGAGCGTGCTGCCGCCCGAGGACCCGGTGGTCGGCTCGCCCGGCCGGCTGGTGCAGCGGATCGGCGAGATGCGCGAGATCGGCGCCTCCCGCGTGCACCTGCGCCTGATCGACATGGACGACCTCGACCACGTCGACCTGATCGCCTCGGACGTGCTGCCTCAGCTGTCGAGGTAGGCGAGCACGGCCAGCACGCGCCGGTTGTCGTCCTCGGAGGGCGGCAGACCCAGCTTGGTGAACAGGTTGTTGATGTGCTTGCTGACCGCCTTCTCGGTGACGAACAGCTTCGCCGCGATCGCCGCGTTCGAGCGGCCCGCGGCCATCTCGCCGAGCACCTCCCGCTCGCGCGCGGTGAGCACGTCGAGCGGCCGGGAGCGGTCGAGCAGGCGGGCCACCACCTCGGGGTCCATGACCGTGCCGCCGCCGGCCACCTGCTGCACGGCGTCGACGAACTGGGTCACGTCGGAGACCCGGTCCTTGAGCAGGTAGCCGACCCCGCCGCGGCGGTCGGAGAGCAGCTCGCGGGCGTACAGCGGCTCGACGTGCTGGGAGAGCACCAGGATCGGCAGCCCGGGCGCCTGCCGGCGGGCCGCGATCGCCGCCTGCAGGCCCTCGTCGGTGAAGGTGGGCGGCAGCCGCACGTCGAGCACGGCCACGTCGGGCTTGGCCTCGAGCAGCATGGGCAGCACGTCGGGCCCGCGGCCGACGACCGCGACGACCTCGAAGTCGAAGGCCTCGAGGATCCGGGTCAGTCCGTCCCGGAGGAGAGCATGGTCCTCGGCGATGACGACGCGCACGGCAGCTCCATGGTCACGATGGTCGGCCCGCCGGGCGGGCTGGACACGCTCATCGTGCCATCGAAGGCGGCGAGGCGTCGCTCCATTCCGGCCAGACCGGTGCCGCGCGTCAGGTCCGCGCCGCCGTGGCCGTCGTCGCCGACCTCCAGGCGCAGCACGTCGCCGGCGTGGTGCATGCTGACGTACGCGAAGGTGGCCCCGCTGTGCCGCTGCACGTTGGTCAGCGCCTCGGCGACCGCGAAGTACGCCGCCGACTCCACCGGTGTCTCGAACCGGCCCTCCACATCGGAGTCGACCGTGGTCGGGATGCGCAGCGTGAGCGCGAGCGCCCGCACGGCGCCGTCGAGGCCGCGCTCGGCCAGCACCGGCGGGTGGATGCCGCGCACCAGGTGCCGCAGCTCGACCAGCGCGGTGGAGCTGTTCTCGCGGGCCTCGGCGAGCAGCTTGCGGGCCGTCTCGGGGTCGCGCTCGACCAGCTCCTCGGCGAGCCCGATGGTCATGCCCAGCGACACCAGCCGGGCCTGGGCGCCGTCGTGCAGGTCGCGCTCGATGCGCCGCAGCTCGGCGGCCTGGGCGTCGACCGTGTCGGCCCGGGTGACGGTGAGCTGGGTGACCCGCAGGCGCAGCTCGGCGGCCCGGGTGGGCGCCAGGAACAGCCGGGCGAACAGCGCGTCGACCCGGCGCAGCCAGGGCGCGACGGCCAGGCCGAGCACCAGGATCACCACGCCCTGCGGGAACGACAGGAAGCCCTCGGCGACGCTCTCGATGGGCCACATCGCGCCGTAGCCGGACCAGCCCTCGGCCAGGTAGATCCAGAGCGGCAGCAGGATGATGCCCTCCACCCCGTACGCCGGGATCGCGAGCGTCAGCACGCCGAGCACCAGCCCGGCGACCGCGCCGGGCAGCAGCCACGCGAAGTCGCGCCAGGTGGCGGGGTCGGTGATGATCCACTTCCAGCGGCCCCAGCCGAACGGCGCGAGGCCCGCGGGCCTGGGCCGGTAGGGCCGCGCCACCGTCACGCCGTGCCAGCCGGCGATCCGGCGGGCCGCGTCAGCGCGCAGGCGGACCAGCGCGGTCACCGCCGGCAGCAGCACGAAGCCGATGCCGAGCACCGGGGTGAGCACCAGCGACAGCACGAACAGCACGAAGAGGGGGATGTTCAGGACCGCGAGAACGATCGCCAGCAGCCCCGCGGCCATCGCCCGCAGCCCGTCACGAATCCAGTTGCTCGTCTCCACGTAACTCATCCTGACCCACGGGCGCCCGCCGATCAGTAGTGCTAGCCCTACCAATGGGCGGGGGTCCTGCACTCCTGACCTTGGGCCTGTCCGCGGGGTCTCCTGGAACGCATGACGACAATGGCAGAGCGGCCGCGAGCGGCGGCCGGAAGCGACTTCGCCGAGCTGGGGCGCCGCATCAACGCGGCCGGTCTGCTGCGCCGGCGGCCGGGCTACTACGCCGCACGGCTCGGCCTGGTCGCCGGCGCGCTGACGCTGGGCTGGGCGGCGTTCTTCGTGGTCGGCGCCTCGTGGTGGACGCTGGCCGTGGCCGTCGTGCTGGCGGTCGCGTTCGCGCAGACCGCGCTGGTGGCCCACGACCTCGCGCACCGGCAGGTGTTCCGCACCAACCGGCCCAGCGCCCGGGCCGGGCTGATCGCGGGCAACCTGGCGATCGGCATGTCGTACGGCTACTGGATGGACAAGCACACCAAGCACCACGCGAACCCCAACCACGACGACCTCGATCCCGACGTGGGGCCGGGCGTGCTGGTCTGGTCGCGCGAGGCCGCGGAGGGCAAGGGCTTCCTCGCGCGCCACCAGGCGTACCTGTTCTTCCCGCTGCTGACCCTGCTCGGGCTGTCGCTCAAGCGGGACAGCGTCAGGTGGGTCGCCGCCAAGCGCGCGAGGGCGGAGGCCGCGCTGCTGGCCGTTCACTTCGCCGGCTACCTCGCCGCGCTGCTGCTGGTGCTCACGCCGCTGCAGGCGCTGGCGTTCTTCGTGGTGCACCAGGCGGTGTTCGGCGTCTACCTGGGCCTGACGTTCGCGCCCAACCACAAGGGCATGCCGCACCCCGACGGCACCGAGGACTTCCTGCGCAAGCAGGTGCTGACCTCGCGCAACGTGCGTGGCGGGCGCCTCGTCGACGCCGCGCTGGGCGGGCTGAACTACCAGATCGAGCACCACCTGTTCCCGGCCATGCCGACGCCGAACCTGCGCAGGGCCCAGCCGATCGTGCAGCGGTACTGCGCGGAGATCGGGGTGCCGTACGAGATGACGAGCCTGACGGATTCGTACCGCCAGGCCCTGCGCCACCTGCACGACGTGGGCGCGGAGCTGCGCGCGCGGCGTTAGGTTCACGGCATGGATCTGCGTCTCGAGAACAAGGTCGCCGTGATCACGGGCGGAAGCGCCGGGATCGGCGAGGCGATCGCCCGTGGCCTGGCGGCCGAAGGCACGCATCTGGTGTTATGCGCCCGCGACGAGCAGCGGCTGCGAGCCGTGGCCGAGTCGATCGCGGGCGTACGCGTCCTCACCGTACCCGCCGACCTGGCCGAGCCCGGCGACGCGGAACGGGTGGCCGCGGCCGTCGAACGCGAGTTCGGCGGCGCGGACATCCTGATCAACAACGCCGGCACCGGCAGCGAGGAGAAGATCCTCACGGCGCCCGACTCCCGGTGGCAGCACTACTGGGAGCTGCACGTGATGGCGGCCGTCCGGCTGGCCCGCGCGATCGCGCCGCAGATGAAGGCGCGCGGTGGCGGGGTGATCCTGCACAACGCGTCGATCTGCGCGACCCAGCCGCTGGGCTACGAGCCGATCTACAACGTCACCAAGGCGGCGCTCGTGATGTTCTCCAAGTGCCTGGCGGGCGAGCTGATCGGGGACAACATCCGGGTGAACGCGGTCAACCCCGGCCTGGTGATGACCGGGGACTGGGTCAAGACCGCGAAGGCGCTGACCGCGGGCACCGACCAGACGTGGGAGCAGTACCTGCAGAACATCGCCGAGGAGAACGCGCCGATCGGGCGGTTCGCGACCCCCGAGGAGGTCGCGGACTTCTTCGTCTTCCTCTGCTCGGAGCGCGCCGCCTATTCGGTCGGGTCGACCTATTACGTGGACGGCGGCTGGCTCAAAGTGACGACCTGAGCCAGGGGATCAGGATCGGCAGCACCGTCGCGGCCTGCAGGGCCACCATGTGATCGGCGCCGGGGACGAGGCGGACCTCCCAGCCGTACGCCTCCAGCTCGGCCCGGTTCCTGCGCAGCGGCTCGGCGAGGGCCACGTACGCGTTGTCCCACGCCGGGCCGTACCGGATGTCGTCCTGCTCCCCGGCGAAGGCGAGCCGCGGAACGGCGAGCCGGACCTGCCGGTCGTCGAAGTCGCGCAGCGACTCGTAGAGCGTCACGAACTGCCGGGTCTGGTCGGGCGTCTGGGTGAAGGCGACCGAGTCCCAGTCGCCGGGCACCGGCTCCCCGGCGGGCGGGGGCGGCGGGTCGAGGGCCAGGCGGTGGGCGGTGCGGGTGACGGCGAGCATCGCTTCGTACGGGCCGTCGAGCGGTGGGTAGCCGCCCATGGCCAGCGCGGTGAGGCGGTCGGTACGCAGCGCCAGCTGCAGCCCGCAGAGGGCGAGCCAGGAGTAGCCGTAGTAGGCGAACCGGTCGGCTGCGGCCGCGTCGGCGATGGCGAGCAGGTCGGCCGTCACGTTCGCGGCGGTCAGGGTCGCGGGCGCGGGGTGCCGCAGGCGGTGGCCCTCGTAGTCGGCGGTGATCGCCCGGAAGCCCGCGTCGGCCACGCCGGTCGCGAGCTTGTGGCCGGAGTCGGGGTCGGCGCCCCAGGCGCGCATGGCCTCGGCCTGCGCGCCCACGACGGGCTGGGCGTCGATGGGGAGGAGGATGGCGGGGCCGGCGCCTCGGGCGGTGACCTCGATGGATGATCCGTCGTGCAGTCGCGCGATGGGCATGCAAAACACTATACACTGTCAGGAGTTATGGACGACCACCTCAGACGGCTCTGGCGGCATCGGGGCACCACCCTGCCCACGCCCCGCCGCGGGCCGCGTCAGCAGCTGGACCTCGACGACATCCTGACCGCGGCGATCGCGATCGCGGACGCCTCGGGGCTGGAGGCGGTGTCGACGCGGGCCGTGGCGGCGCGCTTCGGCAAGACCGCGATGGCGCTCTATCCGTACGTGGGAACAAAGGAGAACCTGCTCGCGCTCATGCAGGACCAGGCGGTGGCCATGCCGGCTCCCCCCGCGGACCTGCAGGGGTGGGCGCTGGCCCTGTTCGACGTCCATCTGGCCCACCCGTGGCTGACCGAGCGGCCGTGGTCGCAGGCGAGCCAGGGGCCGAACGAGCAGGACTGGCTCGAGGCGCTGCTGGAGATCCTCGAACGCCTGGCGGTGCCGGCCGCGTCGCGGGCGCCGGCGGTCACCATGCTGTACGCGACGGTGCGCGCCACGGCCCAGACGGCGGCCGCCTACCAGCGCCTGACCGCCGCCGAGACGGCCGCCTGGCTGGCGCGGGCCACCGCGATCGACGACTTCGCGGTCCGCTATCCCCGCTCGGCCAACCTGGTGCCCGTCACCGCGGACTGGCGGGACAGCCCGCGTGCCGGCCTCGTCGCCGCCGTCGGCCTGCTCGCCGCCGGACTGGCGTCACTCGACAACCGCGAGGCCGAGTGAGGCCAGCGCATCCCCGCCCGCGGGCGTCAGCCGCACCGCACGCCCCGACCCGATCCTGATCACCCAGCGCCGCTCGAGCAACGTCTCGCACAGCCGCGCGCCGGCCACCCCCGCCAGGTGCGGGCGTCTTTCCGTCCAATCCAGGCAACCCCGGGCGAGGGGCCGCCTCGTCGCGCGCAGCCGATCCGGCGCGATCCCGACCTCCGAGGCGAGAAACTCCTTCCCGTACGGGGTGAGCGCGAAGCCGCCGTCCTGGTCGAGCATGCCGGCGGCGGTCATCGCGTCCGTCAGGGCGACGCCCAGCCGCCCGGCCAGATGGTCGTAGCAGGTGCGCCCGCGCCGCAGCGCCGCCGACGCGGTCGCCGCCCGCAGTCCCGTGACCGGCGCCGGCCGGGGCTCCAGCCGGGCGGCCAGATCCTCGATCAGGTGCGCCGTGGCGTCGTCGGCGAGCCGCACGTACCGGTGCCGCCCCTGCCGCTGCTCGGCCAGCAGCCCGCCCTCCACCAGCCGGTGCAGGTGCTCGGTCGCGGTGGACGGCGCGACGCCCGCGTGCCGGGCCAGCTCCCCCGCCGTCCACGCCCGCCCGTCGAGCAGCGCCAGGCACATCGCCGCCCGGGTCTCGTCCGCGAGCAGCGCCGCCAGCGCGGCCAGATCGGATGCCGAGGTCATGCCCCATTCTCGGACGGCGCCGGTTCGGCCCGCACCGAACTACGCCCTCGCGCGCTGCAGAAGGAAGGCCTCGATGCGGGCGAACGCGCCGGCCCAGACCTCGCCGGCGAAGAAGTCGCGGACCTCGGGCACCGGGAAGCCGCTCTGCGCCACGGTCATCAGCGTGCCACCGTCGCGGTCCTCGAAGGTGACCTCGATGCGGGTGGTCATCTCCATCCCGTCCGGCCCCGACCCGACCGACTCGGTGACCAGCCGGCGCGGCCGGTCGATCTCGAGGAACGTCTGCGTCTCGCGGAACAGCGTCTCGCGGTCCGGCCCCCAGACGGCGGTCTGCTTGCCGCCGACGCGAAGGTCCACCTCGATCTCGACGATGCCCGGCTCCTCGTCGAGGATGCTGAACCAGATCTTCTGCTTCTCCGCGTCGGTGTAGGCGTCGAACACCTCCTCCGGCGTGGCCGGCAGCTGCCTCGTCATTCGCAGGTCAAGCGTCATGCCCGTGCTCCCTCTCGCTGGTCGTGTCGTCCCGCTCGCTTCCCGCGCTTGCGCTCCCGGGGATGCCTCGGCGCAGGGTGAAGTAGGCGTCGAGGCCGTCGAGGCGCCGCGCCCACAGCCGCTGGTAGAAGCCGATCCAGGCCATGGCGTCGTCGAGCGGCGCCGGCGCCAGCCGGCACTGCCGGGTGCGCCCCACCTTCTCGGTGACCACCAGCCCGGCGGCCTCGAGCACCCGGACGTGCTTCTTCATGCCGGTGAGCGTCATCCCGGCCGGCTCGGCGAGTTCCCCGATCGTCGCGGGGCCGTCACCCAGCCGGATCAGGACCGCCCGCCGGGTCGCGTCCGCCAGCGAGGCGAACACCCGATCCAAACCCTCTTGCTGAACCACATGGTTCACCTTACGAAACTGAACCGCAAAGTTCAACGTCGATCGGGATCGGGCGCCTACGCTGGCCGCCATGAGATCCCGTACCCGAGGCATGTGGTGGGGCGTGGCGGTGGAGGCCCCCGATCCCGGCGCGCTCGCCCGGTTCTACTCCGAGCTGATCGGCTGGCCCGTCGTCCACGAGGAGCCGGGTACCTCGGTGCTCGCCACCGCCCCCGACGGCTCGGCCTTCGTCGTCTTCCAGCAGGGGACGACTATCAACCACCGGTCTGGCCGCCGACGGACGGCCGGCAGCGCCCGATGATGCATCTCGACTGCCGGGTGGGCGACCTCGACGAGGCGACCGCCGAGGCGCAGGCCCTGGGCGCCCGGCTCGCCGACCACCAGCCGCAGCAGCACGTGCGGGTCCTGCTCGACCCGGCCGGGCACCCGTTCTGTCTCGTCCGGGACGACGGCTGAGCCGAGGTGTGGATCGTGGCGGCGGCCGGCGCGTTGGCCGGGTAGCGCAAGTAGTCCCGGCCGGCCGGCCCGGCGGTCGTCGTACCCGCCGCAGCCGGCCCGCGTGGCCGCCGCCTGTCCGTCACCTATTCGAACCCGGCCCCGGTGCCGGCCACAATGGATTTATCCGTGCCGCACCGTCCAGCCGTCGGCGTACTCGGCTCGCACCAGCCGCACCTCGTCGTGGCAGGCGCCGGGGACGGGCTCGGTGAGCAGGACCACCGGGCGTTCGGAGAGCACGCAGCGGTGCTCGCCGGGCCACCACCAGCCCGCCGAGCGGTTCAGCGTCGCCCACGACTCCAGCCCGCGGTGGCTGCCGAGGCCGGGCGAGACGGCTCGGCGTACGACGTCCTCGAGGACCACCCCCACGTCCTGGTGGCCGTACCAGCCGACGGGCAGCGGTCCGGCCGCCGCCCGGATCGGCAGGTAGATGTTGCCCAGGCTGCGGGCGACGGCATCCCGTACGCCCTGGGTCAGCACCACGGAGAACGGGATGCCCGACTCGATCGCGCGCTCGGCCGGCAACACCGGCCACGGCTCGCCCTTCTTGCGTCTGGGGGCGGGACGGTCGGCCGGCGGTTCGACGTAGCCGGACTCGAGCTGCGAGCGCAGCCGGCTCAGGCCGGCCGCGATGTCGCTCGCGAGCGGCGGCGGCCGCAGGTCACCCAGGGCGGCCCGCAGGTCGTCGTGGGTGGGCAGACCCCGGACGTACGGGATGGCAGCGCGCGGCGACGGCACCCAGAGGAACTCGGGGAGTGGCCGTCCGTGCCTGGCGTAGATCGAGGCGAGCGCCTCTTCGGTGGTGCCGTGGTCGGCGGGTTCGCAGGAGGTGGCGAGGTCGAGCCACTCGCGGCGGACCTTCACCACCCGGGACCACAGCTCGGAGAGCGCGGCGGATCGCCGCGCGGGCGCGATCAAAGCGCGAGGGCGCACGCGCCCTTCCGGGAGAAGATCATCATGTGTTCAGCTTCCCCCGGAAGGGGCCGCGTGTCCAGCCGTTATTTCGGGGCGCCGAGGTCGTCGAGCGCCTTCGCGGCGCCGCGGTGCAGCGGCACGGGGTCGGTCCTGCGGGCCCGGTCGAGCGAGATCTCCCTGGCCGCGGCGTTGGCCTGCTCGAGCTGCGTCTTGCGCTCGAACAGCGTCCGGGTGAGCACGCAGGCGACGTTCGCGTCGAGGTCGTCCTTCACCAGCAGCACGTTCGGGACGACGATCGTCTTGGTGTCGGCGGCCAGCTTGTAGGTCGCGGCCGGGATGGTGCCGGCCTCGTACACCTCGTTGATCTTCTGCATCTCGGGCAGCAGCGGCGTGATGTCGAGGAACTCCACCTGGCCGCCCGCGGTGGTGAGCAGGTCGGTGATGCCCGGGGTGGGCAGGCCACCCGACCAGAACAGCGCGTCGATCGAGCCGTCCTTCATGCCGTCGACGGTCTTGGTGAGGTCGAGCTTCTGGGCGCTGATGTCCTTGGCCGGGTCGAGGCCCGCGGCGGTCAGCAGGCGGTTCGCGATGACCTCGGTGCCGGACTTGGGCGAGCCGGTGGAGACCCGCTTGCCCTTCATGCCGGCCACGTCCTTGATGCCCGCGGCCCTGCGGACGATCACCTGCGTGTAGTTGGTGTGGATGCGGGCGAGCGCGGCGACCGGCTGCTTGCTGTCGAAGCTGCCCGCCCCGTTGACGGCGTCCGCGGCGGTGTCGGCCAGCGAGAACGCCACGCCGTACGTGCCGGCGACGAGCTGCTGGATGTTCTGCACCGAGGCGCCGGTCTCGGACGCGGTCGCCTTGACCTTGCCGCCGGCGGCGCCGATCTGCTCGGCGTACGCGTTGCCGAGCGCGAAGTACACACCCGTCGCGTTGCCGGTGGCGATGCCGATCCGGGTTTCGTTCGCGACGTCGCAGGTGACCTCGCCGCCCGCGTCGGTCTCGGCCGCGTCCTGCCGTCCCCCACAGGCCGCCAGCGCCGCGGCGACCGCGAGCGCGATCCCGGCGGCTGCCATTCGTCTCATCTCAACCCCGTTCTTCGGTATGCGCAGTGTCACGGCCGGACCGGCGGCCCGACCCCGTCGTTGGCTGCTCCTCGGAGGGCGCGGACCCGCGGGGCGCGACGGACCCGGGCGCGCACCCATCGGGCGCGACGGACCCGGGCGCGGACCCATCGGGCGCGACGGACCCGGGCGCGGCCGCAGACGCGGTTTCGGGCCGGGCGGGCCCGGCGGGCGCGGGCGCGGGCGCGGGCGCGGCGGACGCCGTCTCGGGCTGGGCTGACTTGTCCGGTGCGGCCGTCTGCGCGGCGGACGCGGGCGCGGGCTGAGCGGATCCGTCGTGCACAGCGGGCGCGGGCGCTGCGGACACGGCGGCCCCAGGCCCGGGCGACGCAGGCGCAGGCGGGGTGGGCGCGGCGGACTCCGGCGCGGGCGGGGTGGTGCGGCGGCGGGTCAGCGCGGACCAGGCGACGGTCAGCGCGAGCAGCAGGACGCCGAGGGCGATCGTCAGGGGCTTCAAGTAGAGCAGCAGCAGGCCGGCCAGGGCGGCGAGCACGCGGGGGCCGGCGCCGGCGCGGCCGACGCCCAGGACCCAGCCGCCGGTGGCGATCGCGAGGGCCGCCACACCGGCCACGGCGGCCGCGGTGGCCCAGGCGATGTCGGCGAACGAGCCGCGGGCGAGCAGGTAGGAGCCGGCGGGCGTGAGCACGAACGCGATCGGCGCCAGGAACGCCGGGAGGGCGTACTTGAGGGCCTGCCACATCGTCGGGATCGTGCGGCCGCCGGTTATCGCGCTCGCGCCGACCGCGGCGAGCGCGGTGGGCGGGGTGACCTCGGAGAGCACCGAGTAGTAGAAGACGAACATCGCGGCGGCAGGCGCGGGGACGCCCAGGGCGAGCAGCGCGGGGCCGATGATGACCCAGCCGATGATGAAGCTCGCCGTGACGGGCACCGCGAGGCCGAGGACGGCGAGCGCGACCGCGGCCAGCACGACGGTGAACGCCAGTACGGCGGTGGGGTTCGAGGTGAGCGCCTGCGCGCCGCGCACCAGCAGGGACGCGAGCTGCGCGCCGAGGCCGGTCTTGGTCGTGATCGCCGTGATGATGCCGGCCGCGGCGCAGACCGCGACGACGGGCAGCACCCCGCGTACGCCCGAACTCAGAGCACCGAAGAGCCGCTGCGGGGTCAGCCAAGCGCGCCGGTCGAGGAACGACAGGGCGAACGCGAGCAGGGTGGCGTAGACGACGGCCCGGGTGGCGCTCTCCCCCAGCGCGAGCAGGACGACGATCAGGATCAGCGACGAGAAGTGGTAGCCGAACCGGCCCAGCAGCCGCAACGTGCTGACCTGCGGCGGATCGAGGCCGCGGACGCGGAACCGGCGTACGTCGATCTCGACCGCCAGCAGGATGCCCAGGTAGTACAGCACCGTGGGGATCGTCGCCCAGCCGAGGACGGTGAGGTAGGAGACGTCGAGGTACTCCGCCACGATGAACGCCGCGGCGCCCAGTGTGGGCGGGGAGAGGATCGCGCCGACGCCCGCCGCGGCGAGCATGCCGCCCGCCTGCTCGGCCGGGTAGCCCGCGCGGCGCAGCATCGGCCAGGTGACCGCGCCGACGCTGACCGCGGTGGCCGTGCCCGAGCCCGACACGGTGCCCAGCAGGAAGCCTGCCGCCACCGCCGTACGGCCCGCGGCGCTGCGCGACTTGCGGAAGGCGGCCACGGAGAGGTCGACGAAGAAGCGGCTGGCGCCGGACAGGTCGAGCACCGCGCCATAGATCGTGAACAGCACGATGTACGTCGCGGCGACGTCCAGCGGCGTGCCGTAGAACCCGCTGCCCGAGTTGTAGAGCGCGTCGACGATCTGCGCGAAGTCGAGCCCCGCGTGCGCGATCTCCCAGTGCTGCGGGAGGAGCCCGCCGTAGTACCCGTACGCCAGGAACACCCCGCACACGATGGGCAGCGCCAGGCCGGTGGTGCGCCGGCACGCCTCCACGACCAGGATCAGCAGCACCGCGCCGAACGCGACGTCGGCCGGTTCGAGCAGCCCCTGGCGGTCGAGGAAGCCGTCGTAGCCGCCGCCGAACGGGTTGACCGGATAGAGGCAGACCACCAGCGCGGCCGCGGCCAGGATCCAGTCCGGCACCGTGGGCCGCTCGCTCTTCCTCTTGACGAGCCGGGACCGGTACGCCAGGAAGACCAGCGGCAGCGTGCCGGCCAGAAAGATGATCAGGTAGTACTGGCTGCCCCGCGCCAGCGGCCGGAACACCTGCCACAGCACCAGCAGCGCCACCGCGAACGCCACGGCCGCGACGCCCAGCCCGACGCGGCCCTTGAGCTCGCGGGCCGGCAGCTCCTCGTCGTCGTAGTGCACCGCGTCCATGGTGGACACACCGGTCGCCCGATCGTCCGGAGATCGACGTTCGGCCATGAAACGGACAGTACTAGCTCGGATCGCCCTTCGTAACCGCCGTTTTTGTCCGGCACACGACCGCAACCACATCGAAGATCAACACGTTGGGCCACCGCCTCCCCCGCCCACCCAAGGGACGCGCGGGACGGGCGAGACCCTACGCGCCGCGCGGGGCGCGCCGGGCGTTGTCCACAGACGCGCGCCGTCCACAGGCATGCGGCAACCGGGTGGCAACCGGCCGGGACCCGCGGCTACAACCGGGCGACGGCGTAATGAGGAGCCGGAACGTCGACGCCAGGGGGCCGTGATGACCGTACAGACGCAGGTGCAGGCGCGACCGCAGCGGCGCGCCCACGGGCTCGACCGCGACCTCGCGGTGCTGCGCCGCCGCCGCATGACGGGGCTGGGCAACGGGGTCACGGTCGCCGCGCTGGCGGGGCTGGGCGCCGACACCCTGACCTGCTCGGGCATCGTGCGCGACGACCTGCGGCGCAGCTTCGGCAGGGCGAGCGGGGTCGCCCGCGGCGTGCCGCTGACCGTGCGGCTGCGGCTGGTCAGCGCCAACTCCGGCCGCCCGCTCGCCGGCCACGCGCTCTACCTGTGGCACGCGGACCGCGACGGGGCGTACTCGCTGCACTCCCCCGGCCTGGAGGCGTGCACCTACCTGCGCGGCGTCCAGCACACCGACGGCAGCGGCTGGGTCACGTTCTCGACGATCTTCCCGGGTGCGCACGACGCCCGGTGGCCCCACCTGAACTACGAGATCCCCTCGGCGGAGGTCGCCGGCCGGATCGCGCTGCCGGGCGACGCGTGCGCCAAGGCCTATGACACCGGCGGCTACGAAGACAGCGCCGTCCACCTCGCGCTGGCCCGTCCGGTCACCGACGACGGCGGCGAGCTGACCATGGCGACGGTCACCGGGGATCTTGCCCGTGGCCTGGTGGCGACCAGGACCATTAGCATCTGAGCCCGGGAGGCCCAGATGACGGCACAAGAGGGTACGAAGGCGTTCCGCGCGGCGCGCGACTTCCTGCTGGCGCACAGCACGGACTACGACACCGCGGTGAACGAGTTCCGATGGCCCGACCTGTCCGAGTTCAACTGGGCGCTCGACTGGTTCGACGTGATCGCCGCGGGCAACGACGCGCCGGCCCTTTGGATCGTCGAGGAGGACGGCTCGGAGCAGCGGTTCTCGTTCGCCGAGATGGCGCAGCGGTCGGACCGGGTCGCGAACTGGCTGCGGGCCCGGGGCGTGCGCCGGGGTGACCGCATCGTGGTGATGCTGGGCAACCAGGTCGAGCTGTGGGACACGATCCTCGCCGTCATGAAGCTGGGCGCGGTGCTGATCCCGGCCACGCCGCTGCTCGGCCCCGCCGACGCGGCCGGCCGGGTGGCGCGCGGCGGCGCCCGCCACGTCATCGCCACGTCCGCGGCGGCGGGCAAGTTCGCCCAGGCCGGGGACGTCACCCGGATCGCGGTGGGCGACCCGGTCGACGGCTGGCTGTCCTTCGCCGACGCGTACGGCGCGGATGCCCCTTTCGTCCCGGACGGCCCGACGCGCGCGAGCGACACCCTGCTGCTGTACTTCACCTCGGGCACGACCGCGCGCCCCAAGCTCGTCGAGCACACCCACGCCTCGTACCCGGTGGGTCACCTGTCGACCATGTACTGGATCGGCCTGGAGCCCGGGGACGTGCACCTCAACATCTCGTCGCCGGGCTGGGCGAAGCACGCGTGGAGCAACGTCTTCGCGCCCTGGAACGCGCAGGCCTGCGTGTTCATCTACAACTACACGCGCTTCGACCCGGCCCGGCTGATGGGCGAGATGCAGCGCTGCGGGGTGACCAGCTTCTGCGCGCCGCCGACCGTGTGGCGCATGCTGATCCAGTCGGACCTGTCGGCGCTGGCCACGCCGCCGCGGGTCGTGGTGGGCGCGGGCGAGCCTCTCAACCCCGAGGTCATCGACCAGGTGAGCAAGGCGTGGGGGGTGACGATCCGCGACGGTTTCGGCCAGACCGAGACGACCGTGCAGATCGCCAACACGCCCGGCCAGCCGGTCAAGCCGGGCTCGATGGGCCGGCCGGTGCCGGGCTACCGCATCGCGCTGATCGACGCGAACGGCGCGGAGGCCGACGAGGGCGAGATCTGCGTGGCGCTCGACCCGCGGCCGCTGGGGCTGATGGTGGGCTACCACGGCGATGAGGAGCTGACCGCCGAGCGGGTGACCGACGGCTGGTACCACACCGGCGACGTGGCGAGCCGGGACGCGGACGGCTACATCACGTACGTGGGACGCACCGACGACGTGTTCAAGGCCTCCGACTACCGGATCTCCCCGTTCGAGCTGGAGAGCGTGCTGATCGAGCACGAGGCCGTGGTGGAGGCGGCGGTGGTGCCGTCACCCGATCCGGTGCGGCTGGCCGTCCCCAAGGCGTACGTCGTGCTGGCCGAGGGCTGGCCGGCCGACGCGTCGACGGCGGAGGCGATCTTCGCGTACGCCCGGGAGCACATGCCGCCGTACGCGCGGATCCGCCGCCTGGAGTTCGCCGACCTGCCCAAGACGATCTCCGGCAAGATCCGCCGCGTCGAGCTCAGGGCCGCCGAGCAGCACAAGCACGCCGACCCGGCCTCCGCGCCGCCCGGGGAGTTCGCCGGATAGATTGGCGCGATGCTCCGACGGCGCCTGCTCTTTCCGCTCGCCGTGGTGCTGTTGCTCGGGCAGATGGCGTTCGCCATGGTGACCACCGCCGTGCAGCAGTCGCCGACGATCGACGAACCGGTGTACGTGGCGACCGCCGAGGTCTATCGGCAGCAGCACAGCCTGGTCTACAACCCCGAGCATCCGCCGCTGGCCAAGCTCGCGATGGCGGCCGGGCTGGCGTTCGCCGACCCCCGGCTGGACGCGCCGCGCCGGGTCGACCAGACCTATCTGGGGCGGCAGCTGCTCTACGGGAGCGGCAACAACCCGGCCGAGCTGATGCTGGCCGCGCGGCTGCCGATCATCGCGCTGACGCTGCTGTTCGGGCTGGTGGTGCTGTTCTTCGCGCGCGACCTGGCGGGCCCGTGGGCGGGCCTGCTCGCCCTGGCGCTGTACGCGTTCTCGCCCGACGTCATCGCGCACGGCTCGCTGGCCACGCTCGACGTGCCCGCGGCCGGCCTGGTGCTGGTGACGTTCTGGATGCTGTGGCGCGCCCGGGACCGGCCCCGGGTGTACCTGCCGCTGGCCGGGGTGGCGCTGGGCGCGGCGCTCGCGACGCGGATGAGCACGCTCCCGGTCGTACCCCTCGCCCTGCTCCTGGCCCTCGTGCCGGCGCCGTTCGGGCGGGCTCTGTGGCGGCGCGTGCTCGGCGCCGCCGGGGTGGGGCTGATCGCGGTCGCCGTGGTGTGGCTGACCTACCTGGCCGTCGACCCGCGGCTGCGGTGGAGCACGCCGGTCGGGCTGCCGCACCCCGGCGGGCTCAAGGGGCTGGCCGTCGACCTGTTGCCGTTCCCTGCGGCCTACCGGGACGGCGTGCTGATCCAGTTCCAGTTCGAGTCCCGTACGTTCAACGGGTTCCTGCTCGGCGAGGCCTACCGCGGCGCGCGGTGGTACTACCTGCCGGTCGCGCTGCTGATCAAGACGCCGATCGGGATGCTGCTGCTCTGGCTCGCAGGCACGGTCACGCTGCTGCTCAAGCGCCGCTTCGCCGCGCTCTACCTGCTGGTGCCGGCGGGCGTGCTGCTGCTGGTGGCGATGACCGGCGCCCGCGACTACGGCACCCGGTACGTCATCTTCATGCCGATCATGCTGGCGGTGGTGGCCGGCACGGTCGTGCTCATCCGGTGGCGGTGGGCGTGGATCCCGGCCGCCGCGCTGGTGGCCTTCGTCGGGGTGAGCTCGCTGCTGACGTTCCCCTACTACCTGCCCTACTCGAACGAGGCCTTCGGCGGCACCGCCAACACGCACAACAACCTGCACGACTCGAACGTCGACTGGGGTCAGGACCTGCCCCGGCTCGCCGCCCGGCTGCGCTCGCAGTATCCCGGCGAGCCCGTCTGGCTGGTCTACAAGGGCGCGGGCGTGCCCTCGTACTACGGCATCCAGGGCCGCAACCCGCTTTCCGTGCCGATCGACGAGGTGCGCGGCCTGCTGGTGGTCTCCGACTCCAGCGCGGCGCTCGCCCGCAACCGGCTCAAGGAGCTGCTCGACACCAGCACGGCGATCGACCAGGTCGGCTACTCGATGACGATCTATCGCCGCTGAGCCGGCGGGTCAGGCGTTGCGGACCGCGGCGGCTTCCTCGAGGCCCAGGATGCCTACCGCCTGCTCGCGCATCTCGACCTTGCGCACCTTGCCGGTGACGGTCATCGGGAAGCCGTCGACGACGTGCACGTACCGCGGCACCTTGTAGTGGGTCAGCTTGCCGGCGCAGAACGCGCGCACGTCGTCGGCGGTGAGCGGCGTCGCGCCGGGCCGCATCACCACCCACGCCATGAGCTCCTCGCCGTACTTGGCGTCGGGCACGCCGACGACCTGCACGTCCGCGATGTCGGGGTGGGTGTAGAGGAACTCCTCGACCTCGCGCGGATAGACGTTCTCGCCGCCGCGGATGACCAGGTCCTTGATCCGGCCGACGATGTTGACGTAGCCGTCGGCGTCCATCGTGGCCAGGTCGCCGGTGTGCATCCAGCGGGCCGCGTCGATCGCCTCGGCCGTCGCGTCGGGCTGGTTCCAGTAGCCCAGCATCACCGAGTAGCCGCGGGTGCACAGCTCGCCCGGCTCCCCGCGCGGCACGGGCCGGCCGGTGGCGGGGTCGACGACCTTGGACTCGAGGTGCGGCATGACCCGCCCGACCGTGCCGGTGCGGCGGGCGAGGTTGTCGTCGGGGCGGGTCATCGTCGAGACCGGCGACGTCTCGGTCATCCCGTAGCAGATGGCGACCTCGGCCATGTTCATCTCGGCGACCACGCGCTTCATCACCTCGACGGGGCACGGCGAGCCCGCCATGATCCCGGTGCGCAACGAGCCGAGGTCGTACGAGGAGAAGTCCGCCAGGCCGAGCTCGGCGATGAACATGGTCGGCACGCCGTACAGCGAAGTGACCTTCTCCCGGCCCACCGCGGCGAGCGTGGCCGCCGGGTCGAAGCCGGGCGCGGGCAGCACGATGCAGGCGCCGTGCGAGGTGGCCGCGAGGTTGCCCATCACCATGCCGAAGCAGTGGTAGAGCGGCACCGGCAGGCACACGCGGTCGTGCTCGGTGTAGTTGATCAGCTCGCCGACGAAGTAGCCGTTGTTGAGGATGTTGTGGTGCGAGAGCGTCGCGCCCTTGGGGAAGCCGGTCGTGCCCGACGTGTACTGGATGTTGATCGGGTCGTCGAACGCCAGCTCGCTCATGTCGATCCGCTCGCCGGGCAGGAACAGGTCCGCGAAGCTGGCCTCGCCGATGAACACCACGTCGGTGAAGCCGATCTCGCCGACCATCGCGCGGTAGTCGCTCGTCTTGAACGACACGGCACTGACCAGCAGCTTCAGCCCCGACTGCTCGACCACGAAGCGCAGCTCGTGCGTCCGGTACGCCGGGTTGACGTTCACCAGGATCGCGCCGATCTTCGCGGTCGCGTACTGCGTGATCACCCACTCGGCGCAGTTGGGCGCCCAGATGCCGACCCGGTCGCCCTTCGCGATGCCCCGCGCGAGCAGCCCCCGCGCCAGCCGGTCGACGTCGGCGTCCAGTTCCGCGTACGTCCACCGGCGCCCGGCCGCCACGTCGACCAGCGCCTCGCGGTCGCCGAAGCGGGCCACCGTACGCTCGAGGTTCGCGCCGATTGTCTCGCCCAGCAGCGGCAGGTCCGTCACACCCGAGGCATAGGACAACATCTCCGCAGCATGACCCCTTAGGGTCGCGACGTGAAGATGCGGCGGGTAATCGTTTCGAACGACGGGGTGTCGGTGGTCTCCGCGGAGGCGCCGGCGCCGGGACCGAACGAGGTTCTGGTGCGTACGGCCGTGGCCGGCGTCTGCGGTTCGGACACGCACGCGCTGGCGGGCCTGCACCCGTTCATCGAGCTGCCGTACGCGCCGGGGCACGAGGTGTGCGGCACGGTCGAGCAGGTCGGGCCGGCGGTGACCACGGTCGTGGTGGGTCAGCGGGTCACGCTCGAGCCGTTCCTGCCCTGCTGGGAGTGCAAGCAGTGCGTCGCGGGCCGGCAGAACGTCTGCGAGCGGCTGCGGTTCTTCGGCTGCGCCCACGACCAGGGCGGCATGGCGGACCTGTTCACGGTCGATGAGCGGCGCCAGCACGTCGTTCCCGACGGGCTCGACTGGCGTACGGCGGCGTTCATCGAGCCGCTGAGTACCCCGGTGCACGCTGTCGGGCTGGCCGGTGGCGTACGGGACCGGGCCGTGGCCATCCTGGGCGCCGGCACCATCGGCATCCTGACGTTGCAGGTCGCGCGGGCGTACGGCGCCCGCCGCGTCGTGGTGACCGCCCGGTCCGCCGCCTCGCGGAAGCGCGCGCTCGCCTTCGGCGCCGACGCCGCCGTCGACGCGACCGCCCCCTCCTGCGTCGACGACGTGCGCGCCGCGCTGGGCGAGAGCGCCGACGTGGTGTTCGACTGCGTGGCCGAGCAGTCGACGACCGACCAGGCCCTCGGCATGGTGCTCAAGGGCGGCACCGTCGTCGTGGTCGGCGTGCCGCCCGCCGACGTGACGATCCCGCTGCCGCTCATCCAGGACGCCCAGCTGCGCATCCAGGGCAGCGCCACCTACCTGCCGCCGGACTTCACGGAGTCCATGCGCCTCCTGCAGTCCGGCGACGTGGACGTCTCCGCCATGGTCACCGCCGTCCACCCGCTGGACGCGGCCGCCGCCGCTTTCGCCGACGCCGCCTCCGGCCGCCACCTCAAGGTGCTGCTCACGCCTTGATCGCAGTCTTCGCATAGCGGTGGGCCATCCCTAGCCCCCACCCACCCGGGGGTCCGACCCTACGCGACCGCGAAGCCCGGCCCGGAGTTATCCACAGGCCCCCTTTTGGTTACCGGCTGGTAATGCGACAGTGGGGCGATGGCGGACTACGACGTGGTGATCGTGGGCAGCGGCTTCGGCGGCAGCGTCAGCGCGCTGCGCCTGGCGGAGAAGGGCTACCGGGTCGGCGTGCTCGAGGCGGGCCGCCGCTTCACCGCCGACACGCTGCCGAAGACGTCGTGGGACCTGCGCAACTTCCTCTGGGCGCCCCGGCTGGGCCTGCGCGGCATTCAGCGGATCACCCTGCTCAAGGACATCATGGTGCTGTCGGCCGCGGGTGTCGGCGGCGGCTCGCTGGTCTACGCGAACACGCTCTACCGGCCGCCGGCCACGTTCTTCGCCGACCCGCGCTGGGCCGGCATCACCGACTGGGCCGACGAGCTGGCGCCGTTCTACGACCAGGCCTCCCGCATGCTCGGCGTGACCGAGCAGCCGACGATGACGCCCTCCGACGTGGTGATCCGCCGGGTCGCGGACGAGATGGGGGCCGGTGCGACCTTCCGGCGTACGCCCGTGGGGGTCTTCTTCGGCAAGCCCGGTGAGACGGTGCCCGACCCGTACTTCGGCGGAGCCGGCCCGGACCGGACGGGCTGCATCGAGTGCGGGAACTGCATGATCGGCTGCCGGGTGGGCGCCAAGAACCGGCTCGACGTGAACTACCTGTACCTGGCCGAGCGGGCCGGCGCGGTGGTGCACCCGTCCACGGAGGTGCTGTCGATCCGGCCCGGCTGGACGGTGGAGACGACCCGCGGCACGTTCACGGCCCGCGACGTCATCCTGTCGGCCGGGGCCCTGGGCACCCAGCGGCTGCTGCACAAGATGCGCGACACGGGCACGCTTCCGGCGTTGTCGGCACGGCTGGGCGCGCTGACCCGGACGAACTCGGAGGCGCTGCTCGGCGCGCAGGCCGCCCGGGTGCCGCAGCAGCCGTTCTCGCGGGGCGTGGCGATCACGTCGTCGTTCCACCCCGACGAGACGACCCACATCGAGCCCGTACGGTACGGGCCGGGCAGCAACGCGATGGGGCTGCTGTCGACGCTGCTCGTGGACGGCGGCGGCCGCGTGCCCCGGCCGGTGCGCTTCCTCGGGCAGGCGCTGCGACACCCGTACGTGCTGGTCCGCTCCTTGTCAGTGCGGCGGTGGAGCGAACGTTCGATCATCGCGCTCGTCATGCAGACGGCCGACAACTCGCTCACCGTGCGCCGCACCCGCCGCGGCCGGCTGACCACCGGTCCGGGCCACGGCGCGCCGAACCCTACGTGGATCCCGATCGGGCACGAGGCCGTCCGGCGGATCGCGCAGCACATCGGCGGCTTTGCGGGCGGCACGGTCGGCGACATCTTCGACATCCCGATGACCGCGCACATCCTGGGCGGCGCCACCATCGGCGCGTCCGCCGAGACCGGGGTCGTCGACGCCTACCACCGAGTCTTCGGGTACGAGGGTCTGCACGTCATCGACGGCTCGGCCGTCCCCGCGAACCTCGGCGTCAACCCGTCGCTGACCATCACCGCGCTGGCCGAGCGCGCCGTCGCGCTGTGGCCGAACAGGGGCGAGCCGGACGAGCGTCCTCCGCTGGGCGCGGACTACCGCCGGTTGGCGCCGATCGCGCCGCACTCCCCCGCCGTGCCCGCACACGCCCCCGCGGCGCTGCGTCTGACCACTTAGGCTGCCCGCATGGCAGATCCGGACGAGCCGCACGAGTCGCTGGCCACGCACGCCCGCGAACTGCTGGACGCGAACCGCTACCTCACCCTCGGCACGGTCTCGCCGGGCGGGCAGCCGTGGGTGAGCCCGGTGTACTTCGCGTGGGCCGACGGCTGGCAGTTCCTGTGGGTGTCTTCTGTGGACGCCCAGCACTCCCGCAACCTGGCGGACCGTCCAGCCGTGAGCCTGACCGTGTTCGACTCGACCGTTCCCGCTTATCACGGCCGGGCTCTGTACGCGGTGGGCGAGGCCCGCGAGGTGCCGCCCGACGCGCTCGACGACGCGCTGCCGCACTACCCCGGCCCACCCGCCCGCGGCGGCGGCCCGATCACCCGGGAGGACCTGACCGGCGACTCCCCGTGGCGCCTCTACCGGGCCACCGCCTCGGAAGTGTGGGTGTTGTGCCCGCGCGAACCCCGCCAGGCGTGCGCCCTGCACGCCATCGACCAGGATCACCGGGCCCGCGTCCGCTGAGCATCAGCGCCCAGCACGCCGGCCCTGCTGCCGCGCGCGGTGCTCCTCGTCGTACGTCGGATCGCCGGGGCCGTTGTCGGGCTCGGTCATCGCCTCGGGACCCATCGAGCCGGGGTCCGCGATGCTCGAAAGATCGTCGTTCGGATCAGTCGTGCCGCCGCAGTACCCGCGACGGCCGCGGTGGCGCCCTTTATCGATGGCGGCGCCGCCGTCCGGTTGCGATGCTGAGCCCGTGATCGACGACCCCCTGCTGATCCGGGCCCGGCGGCTGTGGGTCGAGCTGGCCGCGGCCCCGGTCGCGTTCGGCACCGGCGCCGACGTGGCGGTGTCCCCGCGATCGCTGCTCTGCCCGCCCGGCTGGGCCGGCATCGTGACGCTGGCCGGCTCGGCGATCGTCACCGTTCCCGACGAGACCCGCGCCGTGACCGTACGGGCGGCGTTCGCAGGCGTGCCCGCGACGAGCCTGACCGATCCGGCCGTCGTCCGCGCGCGGCTCGCGGTCACCGAGGTGCTGGGCCCGGCGACGTTGGCTTTCTGCGACGCGGACCGCTTCCGCCCGCTTGCGACCGACGGCGTCGAGGCGGTTTCCGTCCCGGCCCTCCGAACGCTGCTCGATCAGGTGGACAGCGACGACGCCGACGAGGCAGGTCTCGGCGGCATCTCCTCCCCGGCCTTCGTGCTCCGCGACGGCGACGCGATCGTGGCCGCCGCCGGCTACCACCTGTGGCCCGCCGGCACGGCCCACCTCAGCGTGCTGACCGCCCCGGGCCACCGCGACCGCGGTCTCGCCCGCATCGTGGCCTCCGCCGCCGTGGCCGCAGCGCTTTCCGCCGGCCTGATGCCCCAGTGGCGGGCCCGCCCACCGGCGTCCCGCCGCGTCGCCCGGGCGCTGGGCTTCGAGGTCCTGGGCGCGCAACTGAGCCTGCGCCTCGATCAACCGTGACCGCCCGATGAGGCCGGCCGAATCGATCGGGCTCACGGATCGGCCAGACCGGCCCGCCACGCCCAGGCGGCTATGCCTACCCGGTTGTTGAACCCCAGTTTCGCCTGGATGTTCGCGACGTGGGTCTTGGCGGTTCCGGCGGAGATAAACAGCTCGGCGCCGATCTGCGCATTGGTCAGGCCCTGAGCGACCAGCCGTACGATGTCGGTTTCCCGGTGTGTCAGGGGGTTGGGCTCCGAAGGGCGGTCGGCCTCGGCCACTGCGCGCAGCAGCCGGACGGTGACCTGAGGGCTGATCAGCGCGTCACCGGCCATTGCCGCACGGACACCTTCGACCAGAAGCGCGGGCCCGGAACGTTTGAGCAGGAAACCGCAGGCGCCGTTGCGCAGTGCGGCATCCACGTACTCGTCGAGGTCGAAGGTGGTGACCACGACCACCCGCAGGCCCTCGTGGGTCAGCAGCCGGGTCAGTTCCAGTCCGTCGATGTCGGGCATCCGGATGTCGGTGAGCACGACGTCCGGCCGCAGCCTGCGGGCCAGGGCCAGGGCCGTGGTTCCGTCGGTGGCCTCGCCGACCACGGTGATGTCGGGCTGGGAGTCCAGGACGAGGCGGAAGCCGCTGCGCACGTCCGGGTGGTCGTCGGCGAGCAGGACGCGGGTGCCGGTCATGCCGCGGCTCCCGGGATGACCGCGATGACTTCCCAGCCACGCTCGCACGGCCCGGCTGTCAGGGTGCCGCCACACGCGGCGACGTGCTCCCGTAGACCGGAGAGGCCCCGCCCACCGCGCCTGGCAGCCCGCGGCGAGGGTGACCCCGCGGTGTCGTTGCGAACCCGCACTTCGATACCGCCGGCGTCGCCGGTGACGGACACGTCGACCCGGGTCGCTGCTGGTGCGTGCCGCCGGACATTGGTCAAGGCTTCGACCACGATCCGGTACGCCACTGCGGCGCTGTCGCGCGGCACCTCGCCGGCTCGGGGATCCTGGACGAGTCGCGCGTCGAGGTGGCCCGCGGTGCGGAAGCGATCGACCAGGCCCGGCAGATCATCCAGCGTGGGCAACGGCCGCACCGTGACGGCCTCTGGTTCATACAGCATGCCGACCATCCGGTCCATCGTTGCCAGCGCAGCCAGACCGGCGGCCTCGATGCGCTCCAGTGCCGGGCCCGCCGCTTCGGGCCGGCTGTCGGCGACGAAGCGTGCGGCCTGGGCCTGCGCCACGATCCCGCTGATGTCATGGGCGACGAAGTCGTGCAGGTCACGGGCCACCTGTGAGCGCTGAGCATGCCGGGCGTGCTCGACGGCCACGGCCCGCCGGTGCAGCATCAGCCGCGGGTAGCCGCCGACGACGATCGCGATGACGGCAGGCGTCGCCCAGACCGCCGCCGCGGCGACCCGTTGCCCTGTCGCCATGCCCTCGGAGATCGACCAGAGTGCGAGCGCCATCGCGGTCCCAGCGAGCCCGGCAGAAGGGGCGATGTGCCGGCGCGGCCCCCACCGCACGGCGACGGCCAACAGCACCGCGAGAACGGCCACCGCCAGGACGGCAAGGTACGGCGGGCCGCCGAGGTCTCCCACAAACGTCGCCGCCAGAGTGGCCCCGCTCGCCGTCATGCTGATCCAGCCGAGGTGCCGACGCGTCATCACGTGATCGTAGGCGAGCATCGCCGTACGCCGATCGGCATAGAACGCCACGGCCGGCGTGTCCCCCTCGCCACATCGGCAGATGGTCGAGCCCACTCAGCACGGCCGAGGCTGGTGAGGCAGCGGCGAACGTTCGTCGCGCTCACCGAGGAGTGACATGTCTACACAGGAGAAAGCAGCCGCGGTCGCGCCGAACCGTCGCCGGCTCAGCTGGTGGCGGCGTTGGCCGATCTGGTCCGGGTACGCGGCGGCCGGCTGGTCGCTGATGTACGCCATGCTCGCGCTGTACTGGACGGCCGGCGGCGACGGCTTTCCGTTCGCGCCGATCGACGACAACCACAAGTCGGCATCCATTTTGGAAGGCGTTCCGGTCGAGGTCGTCGCGCCGCTCATGGCGCTGCTCGGACTGCTCGGCGCTGTCGTCGCGCTGGCGATGGTCCGAGGCGCCGGCTCCGGCCGCTGGTCAGCGGCGATGATCGCGTTCGGCTGGATCGTGGCGGCCGCCCTGACTCTGGTCATCCCCGACTACACCTTGATTGCTCTGTTGGCATTCGGCCCGCTGCTGCTGGTGTTCGCCTTCACCGGCGTGCCCGGCCCGCAGGACGGCATCGGTGACATCCTGTACTGGCACCGGATCAACCTGATCATCCTGTTCGCCGGTGGCCTGCTGTGGGCCGCGGCCACGCTGGCCTACCAGCGGCGCAGGCGGGCGGCCTGTCAGCACTGCGGCCGTCGTCACGGACCGGCCGGCAACGGCCCGTCCCGGCAGGCGCTACTGCGGTGGGGGCGCTGGGCGGTCGTGGTCGCCTGCCTGGCGCCACTGCCGTACGAGATCACTCGAGTGGCCTGGTACTTCGGCTATCCACTCGGCGTCACCCGGGACTTCCTTTCCATGATGCAGAACACTGACGGCATGCTCGCGATCGGGCTGGGATGCGCCATCGCCTCGGCGCTGGGTGGCGTGCTGACCCACGGTCTGGTCAGCCGGTGGGGCGAGGTCTATCCGCGGTGGATCTGGTTCAAGGCCGGGAAACCGGTGCCGCCGGCACTCGCGATCGTTCCGGCTTCCCTTGTCGCCGTGGTTCTCATCCCGGCCGGATTGATGATGCTCTGGCAGCCCGCGATCGGCGACGGGTGGGGCGTGCGGCTTCCCAGCGTGCCCTGGGTGCTCTGGGGCGTCGCACTCGGCGTGGCCACCATCGCCTACCACCTGCGCCGACGTGGCGCATGCCGGCATTGCGGCCGGGGCGCGAAGGCTGAGGGACAGCGCCGGCCGTGAATTCCCCGTGCGTGAGCAGGTCGTCGGGCGCATTCGCCGATGCTGCGCTGGTGCCCGCGATCCCGGCCGAAGTGCCCGCAGAAGGAATGGACGAACCGCCCCGGCGTCGGAGAATCGGCGACGAGGCGGCTCGGGTCGGTGGGGAAAGCGTCACGCCGTGGCGCAGCGGTTCCCGTTGAGGGTGAAGGCGGACGGCGCCGCGGTGGAGCCGGTGTGGGTGGCCTGGAAGCCGAACGACGTGCTGCCGTTCGCGGGAATGGTGCCGTTCCAGGCGATGTTGCGGGCGGTCACCGCGCCGCTGGAACCGGTCAGTGCGGCGTTCCAGGAACTGGTGATGGTCTGGCCCGCGGGCAGCGTGAAGGCGAGCTGCCAGCCGTTCACCGCGCTGGATCCGGTGTTGGCCACGGTGACGTTGGCCGTGTAGCCGTTGTTCCAGGTGTTGGTCGCGTACGTGACCCGGCACGACGTGGTGCCGCCGGTCGGCGGGGGCGACGTGGTGGTGGGCGGAGTCGTCGGCGTGGTGGGCGTGCCGCCGCCGCCGTTCACCTGGGCGCTGAAATTCGTGACCGCGAGGCCCGCGCCGCCGATCCACGGCTCGAATCCGGCCTGAATACTCGTCAGATACCAGCTGCTGGTGATGGCGCCGCGGTTCTGCACGTCGCGGATGAAGTCGAGGACGCTGAAGCTCCAGCTCTCGATGGGCGACGGGGCGACGTACGAGACGACGGCGTTGGAGCCGTTGCTGCCCTGCCACACCTGCCAGGTGCGCCCGCCGATGGTGGCGTTGCCGACCACCGAGCCGATCGGCTGGATCGAGCCCTGGCGGTTGAACCAGATCATGATCTCCTGCTGGTTGACGCCGTCACGCTTGGGCGTCGGGTCCAGCCAGATGTCGAACGCCGCGTCGTAGGTGGCGCCCGAGACGTACCGGTAGCTGACGCTGCTGGTCGCGCTCGAGATGTCGCTGACGCGGATCGGCAGGTTCGTGCCGGGTGAGCAGTTGGTGTAGTGGCACCCGAAGTACACGGCCGGGTACGAGACCGGGGCGCCGCTCGTGTTGCCGGTGCCCTGCTGGCTGGTGATCTCGAAGCCGGTGCCGGTGACGTTGATGCACTGCTGGGCCGAGGTGCCCCAGCGGTTGTTCATGACGACGTAGCGGCCGCCGATCGTGGTCGAGCCGTACTGGTCGCAGATCTCGGCGTCGGCGGCGGCCGGCCCGGCCACGGCGAAGGTGGTCACACCGGCGGCGGCCAGCAGGCCGGCGGCCAGGGCGGCACGGAGAAGACGTCTCATTTCTCCAGCTCCTTGGGGAGGGGGACCCGCGGGGACAGGCACGTTGGGAGCGCTCCCAGGCGACGTTACAGGACATTCACGAGCATGAAAAGAGCCCGGCCCGGCTTGCCGCGAACCGCCCTCCTCGCCGGGTGTAAGCGGAGCAGAATGGCGACATGCGCAAGGGGGGCAATTTGCCCTGGCAGTTATGGCACGACAGAATGAAAGCGGATCGACATTACGGGGCAGCCACGTGCGCATAGTCGTGGCTCAAATGACATCGTTACAGGAGCGGGGCACGCCATGGCCAAGCAGGTAATAACCCTTCTGACCGACGACCTCGACGGCGGCGAGGCCGATCGCACCGTCGAGTTCGGACTCGACGGTGTGAACTACACGATCGATCTGTCGGAGAAGAACGCCGGCAAGCTGCGCAAGGCGCTCGACCCGTTCCTGAATGCGGCGACCCGGGTCGGCCGCACCGCGGGCGGCGTTCCCGCCACCCGGCGCACCGCCGCCCCCGCGAGCACCGGCCGCGCGAGCCGCGACCAGAACCAGGCGATTCGCGAGTGGGCGAACAAGAACGGCTACGAGGTCTCCGAGCGCGGGCGCATCCCGAGCCACATCGTGGAGGCGTACCACAGCAAGCGATAGATTGATCCGGTGAGACGGCGTCGCCGATTCGGGCGGCGCCGTTCGTCGGATACAGGGGTCTCGCCATGCCAGTGGTCATCGTGACGGGCGCGTCGAGCGGAATCGGCCGCGCCACGGCGGAACGGCTCGCCCGCAACGGGACGACCGTGGTGCTCGCCGCCCGTCGTGCCTCGCACCTGACGGCGCTGGCCGACGAGCTCCCGGGGGCCGTGGCGGTGCCCACCGACGTACGGGACCCGGCGGCTCTGGAGAATCTGGTGGCCCAGGCCCTCGCGGTCACCGGGCGCATCGACGGCCTGGTCAACAACGCGGGCGTCGGCGGCGTCGCGTCCGTGCTCTCCGACGACGACGCGGCCGAGGGCATGATCCAGGTCAACCTGCTCGCCCCGATACGGCTGATGCGCGCGGTCGTGCCGCTCATGCGGGCGCAGGGCGCAGGCTCGATCGTGAACATCGGCTCGGTGGCCGGCGAGGTCGGCATCAGCGGCGTCTACTCGGCGACCAAGTTCGCCCTGCGGGGCATGACCGATTCTGTACGCCGTGAGCTCGCCGGCACCGGCATCGGCGTCACGCTGGTCGAGCCCGGATACATCGCCGGCCCCGCAAACCGCAACCGCAAGGGCCTGCCCGGCCCCGAAATCGTCGCCGCCGCCGTCGAATCGGCCCTGCGCCGCCCCCGCCGCCGCATCATCGTTCCCGGCCGCTATCGGGCGGCCGTCCTCGCGGCGAACGCTTTCCCCGCCGTCGCCGACCGTCTCTATGCCGGAAAGGCCGCCGGCAAGGGCGCCGTGAAAGGCTACCTTTGAGCTCTCTCCTAGAATGCTCTTCCGGGGAATCGCGCTGTCCCGCCCATTCGGCGAGCCCGCTTCTTGGTGCGGGCACTTCCCTGCCCCTCTGGCACCCCACTTCCTTCAAGTCGGTCGCGCCTGCCCGAAATGAGGCTCGGCCGCACTTGGCTTGAATCCGGATGCCCTCGGCCATTCGGCGGCCGGACGCCCTTGAGGAAGCGTCCCGGCACCCTGAGCGGACGAGGCGCGGACCGGACCGGGCGCAGGGCGGGCCGACAAGGCCGGGCCGGGGCTACAGGTGCGGGAGGATCTTGTCGAGGCGGGCGGGCAGGTCCCGGACGCGGACGCCGGTGGCGTGCCAGATGGCGTTGAGGATGGCGGCCGGTGAGCCGACGATGCCGATCTCGCCGATCCCCTTGCTGCCCATCGGGTTGAGCTGGTCGTCGTGTTCGTCGATCCACTCGGCCTCGACGGACTCGACGTCGGCGTGCGAGGGCACGTGGTACTCGGCCAGGTCGTGGTTGACCCAGGCGCCCATCGCGGGGTCGAGGACCGACTCCTCGTGCAGCGCCATGCCCATCCCCATGATCATGGCGCCGAGGAACTGGCTCCGCGCGGTCCGGGGGTTGAGGATGCGGCCGGCGGCGTACATCCCGAAGAGGCGCGACACCCGCACCTCGCCGGTGACGGCGTCGACCCGTACCTCCGCGAAGTGGGCGCCGAAGGCGTGTTTCCCCTCCTTCTTCTGCTCCCCGATCAGCTCGGTGGTGTCGAAGACGGCCTCCGAGGACGAGGACGACAGCAGCGCCCGGCAGGCGCCGGTGACGGCCCAGCCCCACGAGGCGGTGCCGGACGAGCCGCCGGCCACGGACGCCTGCGGCAGCGTGCTGTCGCCGATGCGCATCCGCACCTGGGACACCGGCACGCCGAGCGCGTCCGCCGCGATCTGGGTGAGGATCGTCCGCGCGCCCGTGCCCAGGTCGGTGGCGGCGATCGAGACCTCGTACCCGCCGTCCTGGCGAGCGGCACGGGCGGTCGACGGCTGCGCCATGGTCGGATAGGTCGCGCCGGCCACGCCGGTGCCGATCCACCAGTCGCCCTCGCGCCGCCGGCGGGGTCGCGGGTCGCGGTCGTGCCAGCCGAAGCGTTCGGCGCCGCGCCGCAGGCACTCCACGTAGTGCCGGCTGCTGAACGGCACCCCGGCCTCGGGGTCCACGGCGGGCTCGTTGCGCACGCGCAGCTCGATCGGGTCGAGGTCGAGCGCGACGGCCAGCTCGTCCATCGCGCACTCGAGGACAGCCATGCCGGGCGCCTCGCCGGGCGCGCGCATCCAGCGCGGCGTGGGCACGTCGAGGCGGACCAGCTGGTGGCCGGTGCGGCGGTGGGGTGCGGCGTACATGTGCCGGGTCGACACGGCGGTCTGCTCGGCGAACTCGAACAGCCGCGACGAGTGCGAGTAGGCCTGGTGGTCGATCGCGGTGAGCCGGCCGTCGGCGGTGGCGGCCAGCCGTACGCGCTGGATCGTCGGGGTGCGGTGCCCGACCATGCTGAACATCGCCTGCCGGGGCAGCGCCAGCCGTACGGGACGGCCGGTCACCCGCGCGGCCATCGCGGCGAGCACGGCGTTCGGCCGCGCCGACCCCTTGGAGCCGAAGCCGCCGCCGACGTGCTCGGTGATGACGTGGACGCGCTCGGCGGGCAGCTCGAACAGCGTGCCCACGGCGGCGGCGATGCCCGGCGGGTGCTGGTTGGAGTCGTAGAGCACCAGGTCGTCGCCGTACCACAGCGCGGTGGTGGCGTGCGGCTCCATCGGGTTGTTGTGCAGCGCCGGGGTGCTGTACGTGACGTCGACCTTGACCGGCGCCTCGGCAAACGCGGCGTCCACGTCGCCCGACGAGGCCTCGGCCGGGAACGCCGGGTTCACCTTCTCGGGCGTGTAGAGGTCCGGGTGGTCGGCGCGCAGCACGCTGTCGTGCGGCTCCTCGTCGATCTCCAGCAGAAGCGAGGACGCCGCCCGCCGCGCCGCCTCGAGGGTGCGCGCCACGACCAGCGCGAGCGCCTGGCCGCGGTAGCTGATCCGGCCGGACTGCAGCACGGCCAGCTCGGGGTCGTCGGCCGCGGCGAGCCGGGGCGCGTTGCCGTGCCACAGCACGGCGATCACGTCGTCGGCCTCCACCAGCGGGTCGATCGTCACGCCGGTCAGCGTGCCGCGCGCGACCGTCGACTGCGCCACCCACGCGTACGCCAGGTCGTCGCCCACCTGATATTCGGCGGCGTACTTCGCGGCGCCGGTGACCTTGTCGGGCCCCTCGATGCGGCCGATCGGCTGCCCGACGCTGCGCTGCGCGGTGGTGGTCATGACAGGCCTTCCAGGACGGCGGCGGTCAGGTTGCGGATCAGGGTGACCTTGAAGGCGTTGTCCCGCAGCGGTTCGGCGGCGGCGAGCTCGGCGTCCGCGGCGGCCAGGAACGCCTCCCGGCTGGCCGGGCGGCCGCGCAGGGCGTCCTCGGCGAGCCGGGCACGCCACGGCTTGTGCGCGACGGCGCCGAACGCGAGGCGGACGTCGGTCACCGTGCCGTCGTCGACCTGCGCGGCCGCGGCGACCGAGCCGACGGCGAAGGCGTACGAGGCCCGGTCGCGTACCTTGCGGTAGGCGCTGTTGGCCGCGAGGCCGAGCACCGGCAGGTCGACGGCAGTGATCAGCTCGCCGTGCTCGAGCACGGTGTCGCGCTCGGGTGCGTCGCCGGGCAGCCGGTGCAGCTCGGTCACGGGCACCGACCGCTCCCCCGCCGGCCCGCTGACCTGCACGACCGCGTCGAGGGCGGCCAGCGCGACCGCCATGTCCGACGGGTGCGTGGCGATGCACGCCTCGCTGCCGCCCAGGATGGCCAGGTTACGGTGGTCGCCCCCGCGGGCCGGGCAGCCGGAGCCGGGCCGGTGCTTGTTGCACGGCATGGTGGCGTCCATGAAGTAGCGGCAGCGGGTGCGCTGCAGCAGGTTGCCGGCGGTGGTGGCCATGTTGCGCAGCTGCCCGGACGCGCCGGCGAGCAGGGCCTGGCTGAGCACGGGATAGTCGCGGCGCACCCGCGGGTGCGCCGCGAGGTCGCTGTTGCGCACGCCCGCGCCGATCCGCAGGCCGCCGCCGGGCAGGTCGGTGACCTCGTCGAGCCGCAGCCTGGTCACGTCGACGAGCACGTCGGGGGTGGCCACGCCGAGCTTCATGAGGTCGACGAGGTTGGTGCCGCCGGCCAGGAACGTCGCGCCCGGCTCCAGGCCCGCGTGCGGGTCGGTGGCCGTACGGCAGGTGAAGGTCTTCACTGCCCCGCCGCCTCGCGGATCGCCGGAACCATGTTCGGGTACGCGCCGCACCGGCACAGGTTGCCGCTCATCCGCTCGCGGATCTCCGCGTCGGTCAGGTCGTCGTCGCCGATCGCGCTCGGCCAGCCCTTCGCCACCTCGTCGAGCATCCCCACCGCCGAGCAGATCTGCCCCGGCGTGCAGTAGCCGCACTGGAACCCGTCGTGCTCGAGGAACTTGTCCTGCACCGGGTGGTTCAGGCCCTCGATCGTGGTGACCTGCGCATCCTGCTGGGCGATCGCCAGCACCAGGCAGCTGTTGACCCGGCGGCCGTCGAGCAGCACGGTGCAGGCGCCGCACTGGCCGTGGTCGCAGCCCTTCTTGGCGCCCGTGAGGCCGAGGTGCTCGCGCAGCGCGTCCAGCAGCGTGGTGCGCGGGTCCAGGTCGAGGCTGTGCTCGACGCCGTTCACGACGAGGTTCATGAACGGCTGCTACCCCCGGCCGGGTGATTCAACCTCGCGGTGGCGGGTAGCGAAGGGGTCATGCGAGTCGTGATCGTGGGAGCCACCGGGAACGCCGGAACCGCCCTGCTGCGCCGATTGAGCACCGAGCCGGACGTCTCGCTCGTCGGTGTCGCGCGGCGGCTCCCCTCACCGACCGGGGTGTACGCCAAGGCGTCGTGGCACTCCGTCGACATCGGCTCGTCGCAGGCCGTCGACCAGCTGGCCGAGGTGTTCGCCGGCGCCGACGCGGTGGTGCACCTGGCCTGGCAGATCCAGCCCAGCCACGACCAGAAGCTGCTCTACCGTACGAACGTGCTGGGCAGCCGCGCGGTGAGCAAGGCCGTGCTGCGCGCGGGCGTCGGCACCCTGGTGTTCGCGTCGTCGGTCGGGGTCTACTCGCCGGGCCCCAAGGACGCGTTCGTCCGCGAGGACTGGCCGCGCGCCGGCGTGCTGCAGTCCTCGTACAGCCGGCACAAGGCCCTCGTGGAGCGGCTGCTCGACCGGATCGAGGCCGACCACCCGCAGCTGCGCGTCGTCCGGCTGCGCCCCGGCCTGATCTTCCAGCGCGCGGTGGGCACCGAGATCTCGCGCTACTTCGCGGGGCCGCTGCTGCCGGCGTGGCTGCTGAAGCCGCAGTGGCTGCCGGTGGTCCCGTCGCATCCCGCGCTGCGCGTGCAGGCCGTGCACGCCGACGACGTCGCCGACGCGTACGCCCGGGCCCTGCTCTCCGACGCCCACGGCGCCTACAACATCGCCGCCGGCCCCGTGCTCGACCCCGAGGTCGCCGCCCGCACGTTCCACGGCGTGCGCGTGCCCGTCCCCGGTTTCGCCCTGACCACCGCCGCGGCCGCGAGCTGGTGGCTGCGCCTGCAGCCGGTCGACGCCGGCTGGGTGCACCTGGGCCTGCGCGCCCCGCTGATGTCCTGCGACCGCGCCGCCACCGAGCTGGGCTGGCAGCCACGCCGGGACGCCGTCTCCGCCCTCAAGGAGCTGGTCGCCGGCATGGCCGACCGCGCCCACGACGACGACGGCCCACCCCTGTCCGGCGACCCGTTCCTCTCCGGCCGCCTCGGCGGCCTGCTGCGCGGCCGCCTGCCGGGCACCGGGAACCCGTACTGACCGCTTCCGCGTTCTCCGCCGGAACTCCGCCGAGTCAAGCCTCCGAGCACCTGCAGTCGGGAAGCCGACACATTCACCATCGCCGCGGTGACACTTCGTAGCTTTGCGGTGACGTGTCCGCGTGGGCTGCAGGGGGTCCTGGTGTCTGACGTTGTCGTCGAGGTCAGCTTCACTTCTCTTCCGGACGACGACGAGTTCGTTCTCGATCAGCTCACCGACGAACTCGGCGAGGACTTGCGCACCCTCGGTGCAGTACGGCGGGTCGAGGCCGGCCGGCCGGACGCCGACAGCAAGGGCGTCGGGGAGGTCGCACTTGCCGCGGTTGCCGTGATCGCCGGAACCGATCCGGGCTATGCCCAGGCCCTCGTCGACCTAATCGTGGGCTTTCTGGGTCGCCATCGTGGGCGCACGGCCCGCCTCCAGGTGGGCGATGTCGAGCTGACCATCGATCAGCCGACGAAGGCACAGGCTTCCGAGCTGATCGACCTCGCACGGAGTGCCATCGAGCGGTCCCGCTGATGGGCCGGCATGCGCTTCTGCTGGGCACTGCGACGTATCACTCCGACCCGCTCCTGCACCCTTTACCCGGCGTACACGCCGACGTCCGGGAACTGAAGGCCGTCCTCGACAGCGACGGCGACTTCGACACTGCCGAGGCGCATCTCGACCTGTCCTCCGCCGGGATGCGCCGCGTGGTCGAGGAGTTCTTCGGTGCACGACGTACCGGGGATCTGGCGTTCTTCTACTACTCGGGTCACGGTGTGCTGCGCGACGACGATCGGCAATCGCTCTTCCTCGCCGCCAACGACACCGACACCTCTGCGCCGCATGCCACGGCATTCGACGTCGACGGCATCCTGCGTGACATGCTCGGCCGCACCAAGGCCGCCCAGAGGGTTGTCATCTTCGACTGCTGCTTCTCCGGCGCGTTCTCCGCACGACACCGCTTCAGTGGCGGCATGCGGCAGGAACCTCGCTACTTCCGGCGTGAGCGCGGCACGTTCATTCTGCAGTCGAGCGATCACCAGAAGGCATCGAAGGCCCGAGGCCCGGACGAGCCCTCCGTGTTCACCGCGGTTCTTCTCGACGGCCTCCGAGGGGCGGCACAGGCGACAGCCGACGACGGCTGGATCACCACGAGCGACCTTGCCCGCTACGCCATGGCCGAGATGGCGCGCCGTCGGGAGAACCGGCCCGTTGAGTCCAGCGAGGGCGTGACCGAGCCGATCCGACTGGTGGCGGGAGCGAGCGACCGCGTAACGCGAACCGTGCGGACGCCTCCGGAGCCCGACGACGCGCCCTTCGACGCCGAGCGTTGGCGGCGGCTCCTCGTCTACTACGCCGACTGTTTGCAACGATCCGCTGTCCTTCAATTCTTCATCGACCCTGCTCAGAAAGACTCCTATCTCGCCGCGCCATCCGGCCGGGAGCTCATCTTCCTGGGCACCCAGCCGACACCCCTCAAAGAGCGCGGAAGGAAACTCGCGGCTTTCGCCGAAGCCGAAGGCCGATCCCTGCAGTACGGCTACCCGGTCGTGGCGCTCCGGCCGGACGGCCGGAGTCAGATCCGCCTCGCCCCTCTGCTCGTGTGCGATCTGACCGTCGGCGACGACGGAACTCTCCATTCGGAGCCGCCCCATCCGAGCCCCGTTCTCGTGGACCATTTCCAACTCTCCCCGGTGGAGGCCGACGAGTTGCGGCAAGCGGTGGCCGAGCGGTTGGTGCCGGGCGATCGAGGCACACTCGCCGAGGTGACCAGCCTGGTGGCCACGACGTTCGGCTTGAAGCCGGTGACGGCTCTGGATCCGGGAGACCTGGACTCGACGGTTCGCACGGCTCCGCTGAACCGGGTCCAGAACGCCGCCCTTCTCTTCGCCGCCGGGGGAGCCGAGTCCCCGGAGCGGCAATTGATCGAGGATCTGCGGGAGATCGCCAGAATGCCGGGACAGATCGCCACGACCGCGCTGGGTGCGCTGGCGGGCGGTTCGGGCCACCAGGAGCCGGCACAGGTCCTGACCGTAGCCGCCGGCCCGGTCAACGAGGCACAGGAGGCCATCATCCGGTCGGCGATGAGCACGGCGTTGACCGTCGCGCAGGGACCGCCCGGCACCGGGAAGAGCCAGTTGGTGACAGCGCTCCTGGCCACCGCTACCGCAGCCGGTCAAAGTGTGCTCATCGGCTCCACCAACAACCAGGCGGTCGACGAGGTCGTCAAGCGAGTCGACGACATGGTGGGTCCCGGCCTTCTGCTTCGCACCGGAAACAAGAAATACCGTCAGCAGGAGCCGCAGTACCTGACCGATGTGATCCGCAAGTGGCCACCACCCGCGCCGGGCGAACCCGCGCCGGACGAGCGCCCGCCACGCGAGGAGCTTCGGATCGTGGCCCAGGAGATCGATCGGCTGCGAGACGAGTTGCAGCAGCGACGGCGCATCGAACGGGACCTCGCCGACCTTGCAGTCGAGCGGGACCCCGACGCCTTCGATCTGCCGACGGACGACATAGCGCTCAAGAAGTTAGTGGTACGCACCGATCGCGCTCTCCACAGCCGATGGTTGGGTTGGTGGTATCGCCATCGGCTTCGCGCCCTCGGCGTGGTCGACAGCGAGGCGATCGCCACCCTGGGCGAGCGCGCAGAGATCGAGTCACGGTGGCGCGAACGACAGCTGCGTCTCGGTTCCCTGAGCGAACCGGAGGCCGTCGTGTGGGAACGCCTCCAACGTCTCCAGCGGACGGACCGTCCACAACACAGCCGTGACCTGCTCCGTGCGCAGGTGGCAGCACGTGTCGCCAGGCACGCCGACCTGTTGCGCGACCGTGCCGACGAGATGGCCAAGCCGGAGGGCAAGAGCTGGCGCCATCTGCCGCAGCTGTTGTCCGTCCTGCCTGGCTGGGCGGTCACTGCGATGTCGGCACGCCGATTGAGACCACTTCCCGCCATGTTCGATCTGGTCGTCATCGACGAGGCGGCGCAGTGCACGGTGCCGGCGATCCTGCCCATGCTCTTCCGCGCGAAGCGTGCTCTGGTCATCGGCGATCCCCGGCAGCTGACGCCGGTGGTCGAACTGAGCGACGAGGACGACCGTGCCCAGCAAGCCCGCGCCGGGGTCGGCAACGCGTGGCTCGAGGCGCGCCGACTCACCTACTCGGGCTACTCGGCCTATGAAGCGTTCGCTGCCGCGGCCGGGAGCACCAGCCTCCTCGACGAGCACTACCGCTGTCATCCGGAGATCATCGATGCCCCGAACCAGGCCATCTATCAGGGAAGGCTCACCGTTCTGACCGATCCCCGCCGGCTGGCCGCAACGGCCGAGCGCGCCAGCCGATGGGTACACGTGGGGGGCCGCTACAACCGTGGTTCCACCGGCTCCGGCTGGAACGCGGCGGAGGTCGAGGCCGTCGCCGGCGAAGTGCGGCAGCTCCGTGAGTCCTGGCCGGCGGCCTCGATCGGCGTCGTGACACCGCTCGCCGCTCAGCAGAGGAGGCTGGAACAGGCGCTCCGGCGCAGCGGTCTCGCCGGCGACGTGATGTGCGAGACGATCCACAAGTTCCAGGGCAGCGAAAAGGACATCATGGTGGTCTCGCCCGTGGGTGCACAGGGCATCAGCGATCGGACCCGCGGCTGGCTCGTGAACCAGACGAACCTGTGGAACGTCGCGATCACGCGCGCACGCTCCCAACTGATCGTGGTGGGTGACCGATCATGGTGGTCCGGCCAGCGCGGGCTGCTCGCCTCGCTCGCTGTCGCGACTCCCCCGGCAACCGGCGCCGAGCTCGGCACCCGGCCGTCCGACCGGCTGGTCGGCGGATTGCGAAAAGCCGGCCTGTCGGTTGGCTGGGACACGCCGCTGCGAGGTTATCCGGTCGACTTGACCGTGCGTGACGGCGCGAAGCAGCTTGCCGTGCTGATCGACGATCCCGCGGGCGATCCGGACGGACGAGCGCTACGGCGGATCCTGGCACGGCTCGAGATTCTTGCCACGACCACCGAGGTACGGCGCATCCCGGCCTGGCGCTGTTTCGCCGAGCCCGACCGGGTCGTGGCCGAACTGCGTGCCGCACTGACCTAGGCGGCCACCCGCTGGCGGTGGGTGATCTGGCTCAGCGCCTCGGTGCCGTCGACCGGGCTCGACCAGAGGTAGCCCTGGCCCAGCGGGCAGCCGAGGCGGGCCAGCAGGGTGCGGTGGGCCGGCGACTCGATGCCCTCGGCGATCACGGTCAGGCCGAGCGAGCGGGCCCGGGCGACGATGCCGGCCACCAGCTCGAGGCGGTCCGGGTCGCCGACCATGTCGACCTTGACCACGTCCAGCGGGCGGCGGCTCAGGTCGGCCGGCGACGTGTGGGCGGTGCCGAAGTCGTCGATCGCGATCCGCACGCCGTGCTCGCGCAGCAGGGCGAGGTCCGCCCACACGCGCTCGTGGTCGCCGGACAGGACCCGCTCGTCGAGCTCCAGCATGAGGGCCTGCGGCGGCACCCCGGCGTACGCGAGGGCCTGTTTCACCTGGTCGACGAAGCCGGGCTCGCGGAACTGGCGCACCGACACGTTGATGCTGACGAACGGCTGACGGGTACGCGGCAGGATCCGCCGCCACTGGGCGACGGTGTGCAGCGCCTGGTCGAGCACCCAGCGGCCCATCGGCACGACCAGCCCGCTCTCCTCGGCCACCTCGAGGAACTCCGCGGGCGCGACCACCCCGCGCGTGGGGTGGTGCCAGCGCACCAGCGCCTCGAAGCCGACCGGCTCGTCGGTGCCCAGGTCGACGATCGGCTGGTACGCCAGCAGGAAGTGACCCTCGTGCACCGCGTGGTCCAGCGCCGAGCGCAGCTCGAGCCGTTCCACCATCGCGCCGTGCAGGTGCGCCTGGTAGCGGCGCCACTGGTTCTTGCCGGCGCCCTTGGCCACGTACAGGGCCAGGTCGGCCTGGCGCAGCAGCTCGTCGGCCGTGTCCGCCTCGGGCGTCGTGGTGATGCCGATGCTGGCCACCGCGGTCAGCTCGGAGCCGTCGTCGAGCACGATGGGCTCCGCCAGCGCGGCCAGGATCCGCTGGGCGGTCTCCTCGACCGCGCCCGGGTCCTGCACGTTCTCGACCAGCGCCGCGAACTCGTCGCCGCCGAGGCGGGCCGCGGTGTCGTCGGCGCGCAGCGCGCCCGCGATCCGGTTCGCGACGCCGATCAGCAGCTGGTCGCCGGCGGCGTGGCCCAGCGTGTCGTTGACGATCTTGAAGTCGTCCAGGTCGATGAAGAGCACGCCCACCACCGAGCCGTCCCGCGCGCCGCGGGCCAGCGCGTGGCCGAGCCGGTCGTGGAACAGCACCCGGTTGGCCAGCCCGGTCATCGAGTCGTGGAACGCCTGGTGGGTCAGCTCCTGCTCGAGCCGGCGGCGTTCGGTGACGTCGCGCAGGGTCAGCACGAGCGCGGCGACGGTCGGCTCGGAGCGCAGGTCCTGCCCGTGCATCTCGAGCACCACCCCGGCGCCGGCCCGGAAGTCGAGTCCCTCCTGCAGACCCTCTCCCGTACGCAGTGCGCCGAGCACCTCGTGCATCCGGGAGCGGTCGGCGCGGTGGATCACGTCGGGCATCGGACGGCCGGTCGGGTCCTCGCCGAGCACGGCTCCGGCGGACGGGCTGGCGTACCGGACCCGGTCGTCCTCGTCGACGATGAGGATCACGTCGGAGGTCTTCTGCACGAGCGTCCGGAAGTAGGTCTCGCTGTTGCGGCGGACCACCTCGTGGCTCAGCTCGATCCGTTCGAGGGCGAGGGCGGCCTGCGTGGCGAGCACCTCGACCGCGCGCAGCAGCCCGGGCAGCGCCGGCGCGGGGGCGGCCACGTGCAGCACCCCGACGAGCGGGTCGCCGGCGGGCCGGTCGGCGAGCACGAGCGGGCAGCGCAGCGTCGTCGCGAAGCCGGACAGACGCACCGACACGGCCCAGTCGACCTCGCGGGTCGGCAGCACGCGCGCGGCCGTGCCGCTCGCGCGGTCGACGGCGGCCTGCTCGACGGCCTCGGGTGAGCGCGGGCCGGATTCGGCGATCGCCACGGCGAGCACCACCCCGTGCGGCGTGTCCGGGGGCAGCAAATGGGCCACGGCCGTCCGCACGGCGGCCGCCACCTGGTCGGTGTCGGCGGCCGAGACGAGCGCCGCGGACGCCTCGCGCAGCGCCCGCTCGCGGGCCAGCGCCAGCCGGTGGCTCGCCATGATGCCGGACATCCGCGCCAGCACCAGCAGGAACGTGAGCGCGCTGAGCCCGGCGACCACGGTCAGGTCGGGTCCCCCGCCATCGCGGACGAGGCGCACCAGCAGCACCGTCGGCGCGACCATCGACGCGACACCCAGCAGGACGAGCCGGCCGCGGCCGAGCTGCGCCGCCGTCGTCTCGGCCGGGTTGTCGAGCTCGGTCATCGACGGGTGCAGGGCGGCCAGGCCCGCGGCCGTGTAGAGCGCGAACCGGCCCAGGCCGGTCATCAGCGAGGTGTCGCCGAACAGGCCCAGCTCGTAGCCCACGTCGGTGAGCAGCATCAGCACCGTGCCGGCGCCGAGCACCCGGCCGGCGAGCGCCACGCCGCCGATGAGCAGCCGGGTCAGCAGGCCCAGCAGCACCAGGTCGCCCACGGGGAAGGCGACCTGCACCCAGGTCGGGAGCGTGCCGCCCTGCAGGTGCGGCCCGACGACGAAGCTCCACACCAGCAGGGACAGCGCCGAGGTGACGGTGAGCGAGTCGAGCAGCGCGGCGCGGTGCCGCCACCGGCGTACGCGCCGCCGGGGAGCCGGATCGCCGGCGCGCCGCCGCAGCGAGGCGGTGCCGCCCCGCCGCCGCAGGAAGGCCAGCAGCATGACCCCGAGCACCGGATAGCTCAGGAACACCAGGACCGTGGCGGTGGCGGCCGAGCCCGGAAGCACCGAGGCGACCGGCTGCGGCGCCACGTACAGCGCGACGCCGAGCACCGACAGGACGAGCGCGGCGGTCAGCATCCGCCAGGCGAACCGATGCCCGGGCCGGTGCCGGCGCACGCCGACGGTGACCGCGACGATCGCCGTGATGCCGGCGAGCAGGAGCAGCGGCTTCTGCGCACCCGGCGGCGCCAGCGCGAACAGCACCGCGAGCACCGCCATCCAGCCGCCGAGGAGTGCCGGCATGCGTGATCCTTCTCTGTGGGAGGTGCCCCGTCTCATCGGTCCCGCGCGGCCGCAGTTGAGCAACCGGGCACAATCGTCTGGTGCTCCTGGAATTCGTTCGCGGCAACACGCGCCTCGCGCCGGTCCCCTTCGTCCCCGAGGTCACCCTCCACCAGGCGGACGAGCCGATCGCGCTGTGGGAGAAGACCGAGCAGGACGGCGGCGAGCAGCCCCCGCCGTTCTGGGCCTTCGCGTGGGCGGGCGGCCAGGCGCTCGCCCGGCACGTGCTCGACCACCCCGAGCTGGTGGCCGGCCGCTCCGTCCTCGACCTCGCCACGGGCTCCGGCCTGGTCGCCGTGGCCGCCGCCCGCGCCGGCGCCTCCCCGGTGACCGCCAACGACATCGACCCGTACTCGCTGGCCGCCGCCTCGGCCAACGCCGCCGCCAACGGTGTCGCCGTCACCCTGCTGGAGGCCGACATCCTGGACACCGACGACCCGTACGGCGTGATCCTGGCCGGCGACGTCTTCTACAGCCGCGAGATGGCCGCCCGCGTCCTGCCCTTCCTGCGCAGGGCCGCCGCCCGTGGCGGCCTGGTGCTGGTCGGCGACCCGGGCCGCGCCTACCTGCCCGACTCGGGGCTGGTCGAACGGGCCGCGTACGACATTCCCGTGCCGGTCTCGCTGGAGAGCGTCCCGAGCCGCCGTACGAGGGTCTGGCAGCTCGTCAACCAGTGACCGGAGCGGTCTCCGCGGCTGCCCATGCCGCCCACGCCGAGCGCACCGCCTCGCCGAGGCCCCGCTCGGCCTTCCACTGCAGGCGGCGGGCGGCCAGCCCGGTCGCCGCGACCACCGCCGGCACGTCGCCGTCGCGCGGCGGCGCCATCCGGTAGGGCACCGGGGTGTGGGCGGCGTCGGCGGCCGCCCGCAGCACCTCGAACACGGTGCGTCCCTCGCCGGTGCCCACGTTGACGACCAGGTGCCGCTCGCCGTCGCGGGTCAGCAGGTGCTCGACGGCCGCGCCATAGATCTCCGCGACGTCCTCGACGTGCACGTAGTCGCGGACTGCCGTGCCGTCGGCGGTGTCGTAGCCGCTGCCGAGCACCCGGACAGCCGGGCCGCCGGGCCGCAGCGCGCGGAACACGGCCGGCAGCAGGTTGGTGCCTCCCCGGTCGGCGGCGTGGCGATGGCCGCCCGCGCCGATGACGTTGAACTGCCGGAGCCCGACCGAGCGCATCGGGTACGTCGCGATCAGGCGCTCGCCCGCCAGCTTGGTGCGGCCGTACGGGCTGAGCGGCTCCACCGGCGACAGCTCGTCGACGACGGCCCCTTCCGGATGGCCGTACACCGCGGCCGAGGAACTGAAGACCAGCCGGGTCACGCGGGCGGCGCCCATGGCGTCGAGCAGCCGCCGGAGCCCGTCGACGTTGACCTCCTCGTACCGCCGGGGCTGCGCGATCGACTCGGCGACCGACTTGAGCGCCGCTAGGTGGATGACGCCGTCGACCCGGCGGCCTGCGAACAGCCGGCGCAGGTCGCCGGCGTCGGTGATCGAGCCCCGGACCACCTCGACGCCGGCGGGCAGCCGGTCGGCGCGACCCGTGGACAGGTCATCGAAGACCACCACGTCGCGGCGCCCGGCGCACAGCCGGTGCACCACGTGCGCGCCGATGTAGCCGGCGCCGCCGGTCACGATCCAGGTCACCGACGTAACCTACGCAGTCGGTGGCGTCAGTTTCTTGACGAACACGCGGCATCGCTCGATCGCGCTCGGACGGCCGTACCCGTGCGTCCTGATGGTTCCGAACCGCCATTCCGCATAGCCGAGCCGCTCGTAGAACGGGATCGGCTCGGGCCGGGTCTCCACGACGCCCAGCGCGATCCGCCGGCGCCGGCGCTCCCACGCGGTCGCCTCCGCCATGGCCACCAGCAGCCGCCCGATCCCGTTGAGCCGTCGGCCCTCCCGGACGCGGAGCCTCTCCAGCAGCGGCGCGCGGGTCAGGAACAGCCGCAGCTTGAACTCCTCCGCGGTCTGCAGCCGCAAGTACACGTAGCCGACCGCACGCCCGTCCTCGATGGCCAGGAAGACCTGCCCGCCCTTCGGTCCGCGGCGGCGCAGACGATCGAGGAAGAACTGCCTGTCCTCGGCGTTCCAGACGAACGCCTCGACCTCCCGCTCGCTCGCCTCCGTTATCCGCACACCGCTCACGGAATGCCCGCCCTCCCCCGGTCCCCTTGCGGGTGACCATCCCGGACCGATACTCCCTGTCCGGTACGCGGCTGTCGATCCGAGCGGAGCAGCCGCGCACCGGCCGGTCACCGGGGAAGGACGGCGAGAAACAGGACGACGACCGCCGCGGCGATCAGCACGAAGCTGGTCATCGCCGCGAGCGCGGCCTTGAGAACCTCGACCACCGGGACCACCGCGCGCATCATCGAGCGCGCGGTGAGCAGGAGGATGCCGATGGCCACCAGGATGATGAGAACCCGGCCGTTGTCGGAGCCGGTTGCCGCCAGGGCGGCGAGGTGCGTCGACGAGAAAGCGTCTACGGTAGTCATGGAGTGGATGCCTTTCAGCTAGCCCTGAATCACCACCACTTCGCAAGCACCTTCGGCGGCCACCGGAGGTGCTTGGCTTTTGCGTGCCCGGCGTTGCTCGAGTCGGATGTGCTGCACGACTGCCGTGCCGGTCGGAGCGCGGATGAAGGATCGGTGCGTCATGGCACCTCCCGCCAGTCTTTTCAGCTGAAATTTCAGCTCACCGACTTTGGTAGCTGGAGATAAGGCTAGACTTCCAGCCTGACTCCAGCAATCGCTTGAATTTGCACGGTGTCTTCTCGTGCAGAGGGTGAACATCGCACGCCGTGAGCGCGATGTGACAGGTGAATACCCTCGACTCGTCCGGCGCTGAGCGGTATAACTTTCAGGCCGGAGCTGAAGTTAGGAGGGCCGATGGCGCAGCCAACTGAAGATCCGGCCACCGAGCTGGCCTCCGCGCTCAAGGACCTGCGACTCCGCGGCCTCGGACGGAAGATCACGCAAAGCAACCTCGCCGCGGCGCTGGACTGCAGCATCGCGCTGATCTCGTCGTGGGAGAACGCGACGGCCACGCCCCCGGCCGAGCGCCTCGACGAGTACGCGCTGTTCTTCTGCACACCCGGCTCGATCGCGTCGAAGCCCCACCGGCTTCTCCCGCAGTCCGACCTCTCGCCCGCCGAGACGGAACGACGCGACCACCTCAGCCGGCACCTGGCCCGGCTGCGGGACGCCGCCGCCGGTGAGGCCCCCGCGCCCGGCGTGAGCTCCGGCGACACGCTGGTGGGCCGGGGACCGTGGCACTTCGCCGACGGCGACCCGGAGAAGGCCATCGTCATCGTGTGCCCGCAACGCCCGCAGCGCGAGCTCGACGTGCTGCCGCACGCGGACCCGGCGGACCCGGACCACTCGGCGCTGTCCCGGCTCACCGACATCGATGCGCTTCTCGAGCTGTACGGTCACATCCGGGCGGTCAACCCGGACCTGCGCGTCGAGTTCCGCAATGTTCGGGAGCTCACCAGCGACGACCTGACGGGGCATCTCGTCGTTCTCGGGGGCGTGGACTGGAACGCGATGTCACGGGACGTGATGCGCCGCAGCGAGGCGCCCGTCACCCAGATCTCGGAGAACGACCCGATGTACCGCGGGTGTTTCCGGGTGACCGAGGACGCCTCGAAGGCCTACGCCCCGTTGATCGAGGAGATCGACGGGCGGCGGGTGCTGGTGGAGGACGTCGGTCATTTCTTCCGCGGACCGAACCCCTACAACGTCGAGCGCACTGTCACCCTGTGCAACGGGATGTTCGGCCGCGGGGTGCTGGGAGCTGTCCGTACGCTGACGGACAAGGAGTTCCGCGACAAGAACGCGGACTTCATCGAGCGGGAGTTCGGCGAGCACGACTCGTACAGCGTCCTGTTCCGGGTGGCCGTCCCCGACGAGCGGAGAGTGGTCACCCCCGACTGGAACAACCCCCACACGGTTCTGCACACGTGGTCGGAGCGAAGCGAATGACGCGTGCCCAGGGCCGCACGAGCCGCGGCCGGGCCGCTGTCGACCACGCCGTCGACCATGCCATCGACGTTCCGGACCTGCACCACGGAGACCACACGCATCTGCTCTCGACCTTGGAGCCGCTTCCCGTGCCCGGGTCCGACACGCCCGGGTCCGGGATGCAGCGGAGCCTCGACGCGATCGTGGTGCCCACGTTCCGGCCGCACCACGCGCTGCGCGACTCGCTGAGCGTCGCCCGCAGCGCGAACTGCCCGGTCGTGACGCTGTGCAGCGGACCGGCCCAGCGCCGCCATGCCGTGGAGCTCGGCGACGACTTCGGGGTCTCGGTCCTGGCCGTCGATCTGCACGAGGCGCGGCCGGAGATGCCCCGGTTCCGCAGCGACGAGGTGCTGGCCCGCAACGGCTTCGTGCACGGCAGCGACCTCAGCCTCAAGCGCAACCTCGGGCTGTTGCTCGGCCGGATGATGGGGTGGCAGCGCGTGCTGTTCCTCGACGACGACATCACGGGGGTGAAGGCCGACGAGCTGCGGGGCGCCGCCCGGCACCTCGACAGCGGCGAGTATCGCGCCGTCGGCCTGGCGAACCACGGGTATCACGACAACTCCGTCGTCTGCCATGCCTACCGCGCGATCGGCGCGGACCAGCGCAGCTTCATCGGGGGCGGCGCGATGATCGTCGACCCCGGGCGGACGCGGTCGTTCTTCCCGAACCTCTACAACGAGGACTGGTTCTTCCTGCTCGGCGACGGGGTGCCGTTCCGGGCCGCCGTCTCCGGCACGATGGTGCAACGGTCCTACGATCCGTTCGCCACCATCGGCCGGGCCGTCGGCGAGGAGTTCGGCGACACCCTGGCCGAGGGCCTGTTCTGGCTGCTCGACCTCGGCCTGGAGCTCGAGTCCGGCGATGCCGGCTTCTGGGGCGACTTCCTGTTCCGCCGCCGGCGCCTGCTCGACCACGTGCTCGACCTGGTCGACGCCGAGGTGAAGGACGAGCAATTGCGCGAGCCGATCAAGGCCTCGCTGCGGGCCGCGCGGGGGCGGAGTGCCGCCATCAACCCGTGGCTGTGCGCCTCGTTCGTGGAGGCCTGGCGCCACGACCTGACCAGGTGGGGCCGGTTCCTGGCCGGCCTGCCGCGCTGCCCCCGCGACCCCGACAAGGCGCTGAAGGAGCTGGGCCTCGCCGACGTCGCGTCGCAAGCCGGTGACGGCGTGGTCTAGCTCCTTTCGAGCAGCGTCCGCAAGCCGAAGCCGTCCTCGACGACGTCGTCGGGGGCGGGGCCCGACGGCTCGAGGCGGGTGCGGGGCGACGGCATGAGGATGGTGCGGGCCACCCCGGCGCGGCGGCCGCAGACGATGTCGCGGCGCGGGGTGTCGCCGACGAACCAGCAGCGGTCGGGCCGCACGCCGAGCTCGTCGGTGGCGTACCAGATCATCTGCGGGTTGGGTTTGCGGACGCCGACCTCGTCGCTGTAGATCTGGGCGTCGAACATCTCGCCGATGCCGGTCTTGTCGAGGAAGTCGCGGTGGGCCGCGCCGGACAGCGTATTGGAGACCACGGCCACCCGGATGCCGGCCTCGGCCGCCGCCTGCAGCGCCTCGACGATGCCCGGCCGCAGCGCCCAGTTGTCGCGCCAGGCCCAGTCGTAGCTCAGCTTGCGCACCGACCCGCGCACCGGCACCTGCGCGGCAGGCGGCCACCCGGGCAGGAAGAACCGCTCCCACACCTCGGCCTGGCTCAGCTCGTCGGGCCAGTCCTCGTCGCGCCACGCGGCGTAGGCGACCGCGCCCTCGGTGAGCGAGCGCTGGATCTCCCCGGGCGTCAGCACGCCCCGGGTGAGGTTGAAGATGCGCAGCACCAGGCCGGGCGGCGCGGTGCGCTGCGCGGGCGCGTCGGCCAGCACGCCCCCGAAGTCGAACAGGATCGCGGCGGGACTCATGTCAGCGGGTCGCCCCCAGCGTCCACGCGCGCACACCCCCGACGATGCCGGCGGTGTTGGGCACCACCACCACGTCGTCGCCCATGCGCGCGAGCTGGGCCGGCGTGATCAGCCGCGAGTTGCCGCCGCCCAGGTAGAGCCGGTCCCACAGGAACACCGGCCGCAGGCCCTCGACGACGTTGCGCACCCGGCGGCTCCAGAGCGCGTCGCCCAGCCGGCGCCGCTCGTGCTCGCCGATGTAGGTGTCGTACGACATCCCCCACCGCACCGGGGCCTGGGACATCTCGAGGTGCGGGGCCAGCGCGCCGCCGTCGAACAACGCGCAGCCCAGCCCGGTCCCCAGGGTCAGCACCAGCTCGCAGCCCGTGCCCGCGACCACCCCGGCGCCGTGCACCTCGGCGTCGTTGAGCACCAGCGTGGGCCGGCCGAACGCGTCCTCGAGCGCGGTGCGGGCGTCGAAGCCGAACCAGGCGTCCTGGAGCTCGGGGTCGATCTTGGTGCGCGGGCCGCTGCGGGTGATGTAGTGCGGGGTGGCGACCACGACGCCGTGCCGCAGCATGCCGGGCATCCCCACGGTGACCCGGTCGTGCGCGGGCAACCGCTCGCCCAGCTGCACCAGGGTCTTGACGAACAGCTCCGGGGGCAGCGGGTACGGGGTGGGCACGCGCAACGGCTGTGCCCGCATCGTCCCCGCCTCGTCGAGAACGGAACCCTTGATGCCGCCGCCGCCACAGTCGATCGTCAGGGTGAAAGCCACGCCGCCAGTGTGCATGGAGTACACCTCCTCGCACAGCCATTGTGACCCGGTATCGTCGCTGCGGTGTCGAGGGCCGTCCGGGTGAGCACCCGCAATGCGAGCTTCCAGCAATGGCAGGCGTTGCTGACGAACCGGACGAAAAGGCACCGCGCGGGCGAGTTCCTGGTCCACGGCGTGCGCCCCATCTCGCTCGCCGTCGACCACGGCTGGGAGATCCGCGACCTGATCTATCCCGACCGCCAGGCGCTGTCGAGCTGGGCGCGCTCGGTGCTGGAACGCACGGGCGCGCGCCCGGTGGCGATGGACGCCGCGCTGGTCGCCGAGCTGGCCGGCAAGGAGTCCGCCGAGCTGATCGCCGTGGTCGGGCTGCCCGACCCGCCGGAGCTGCCCGGCACGGGCGACCCGCACCTGCTGGTCGTGGTGTTCGACCGCCCCGCGGCGCCCGGCAACATCGGCACGCTGATCCGCTCGGCCGACGCGTTCGGCGCCGCCGCCGTCGTGGTCAGCGGGCACGCCGCCGACCCGTACGACCCGAAGTCGGTGCGGGCCAGCACGGGCTCGATCTTCGCGCTGCCCGTGATCCAGGCCGACGGCCCCGCACCGGTGGTCGAGTGGGCGGCCCGGACGGGCGTGCAGCTGGTGGGCACCGACGAGCACGGCGCGGTGGACGTCGCCGACCACGACCTGACCGGGCCGACCGCGCTGCTGGTCGGCAACGAGACGCACGGGCTCAGCGCGGCGTGGCGGGACGCGGCCGACGCGCTGGTCCGCATCCCGATCACGGGCGCGGCCAGCTCGCTGAACGCGGCGACCGCGGCTACGGTCGTGCTGTACGAGACCAGTCGCCAGCGGTCCCGCGGCTGATCTGTTCCCACGCGTGCAGGTCGGCGGCCCGTCGCGCCTGCGCCGCGGCGATCGCGTCGACCGCGTCGTCGCCCAGCGCCAGGTGCAGCGGCGCGTCCGGGCTGTTGACCGCCCGTACGATCGCGGCGGCCGCCTTGGCGGGGTCGCCGGGCTGGGTGCCGTCCATCGAGTCGGTCGCGGCGCGGGTGGCGGAGGTCGAGACCGCGTACGCGTCGATCGTGCGCGACCGGTGCATGCGGGCGCCGCCGAACTCGGTGCGGAACGCGCCCGGCTCGACGATCAGGACCCGTACGCCGAAGGGCTCGACCTCGGCCGCCAGCGCCTCGGACATGCCCTCGAGCGCGAACTTCGCCGCGCAGTACGCGCCGAAGCCGGGCATCGTGACCTGGCCGCCCATCGAGCTGATCTGCACGATCGTGCCGCTGCCCTGCTCGCGCAGGTGGGGCAGAGCCGCCTTCGTGACGGCCACCGCGCCGAAGAACATCACGTCCATGATCGCGCGCAGCTCCGCGAGCGTGAACTCCTCGACCGCGCCGACGCTGCCGTGCCCGGCGTTGTTCACCACCACGTCGAGGCGGCCGAGGTCGCGGACGGCGTCGGCGACCACCCGGTCGACCTGCCGATCGTCGGTGACGTCGAGAGCGGCCGTACGGGTGGCGCCCAGACCCTCGAGCGTCTCGGGGCGGCGAGCGGTGGCGACGACCCGGTCGCCCGCGGCGAGGGCCGCCTCGACGATCGCGCGTCCGAAGCCCGCGGAGCAGCCGGTGATGAGCCAGTTCTTCATGCGTCCACCCTGACCGTACGGGTGACAGCGGTCCAACATCGACTTCCTGGCCCGGCTACAGTCCACACCTGTGGCTGTCGAGCTGCGCCATCTGCGCTACTTCGTCGCGGTCGCCGAGCAGGAGAGCTTCGGCCGCGCCGCGCAACGGCTGCACCTCGCGCAGCAGTCGCTGTCGCAGCAGATCGCGGCCCTGGAAAGGCTGGTCGGCGTGCGGCTCTTCGACCGCGACAGCCGCGGTACCCGGCTCACCCCCGCCGGTTCGGCCTTCCTGCCGCTCGCCAGGGACGTGCTGGCCCGGCTGGAGACGGCGATCTCGGCCGTACGCCGGGTGGCGGGCACGCTCGATCTGGCGTTTCTGGAGTCGACCGCCAACTACATGCTCCCGCCCGTGGTGCGGGCCGTGCGCGAGCGGTTCCCCGACGCGAGGCTGACCACGCACGACGTCGCGATCGCGGAGCTGGTCGCCGGGCTGCGCGAGGGCCGGTACGACGCCGCGTTCACCCGTCCCCCGCAGGTTCCCGACCTGGCCACCCGGGTGCTGGTCACCGAGCCCGTCTGCATCGCCGTGGCCGAGGAGCACCCGCTGGCCGGCCGCGCGTCCGTGCGGCTCGCCGAGCTGGCGGACGAGAGCTGGGTGCTCACCCCGCGCGACTCGTGGCCGCCGTGGCACGAGAAGTACGACCGTGACTTCGCAGCCGCCGGGTTCACGCCCCGGGTCGTTCAGCGCGCCGCCGGCGTTCCGAACCTGCTGGGCCTCGTCGCCGCGGGCGTCGGCGTCACGTGGCTGGCCCGGTCCGCGCGCAGCATCCGCCGCGGTGGGGTCGTCTTCGTGCCGCTCGAGGGCGAGGTGGCCGAGACCGTGGTGGCGTGGCTGCCCGGCCGGGAGAACCCGCTGCTCGGCGACCTGCTCGAGCTGGCCGGCGAGCTGGCGCGCACCGTCGACCTGACCAGCTGGGGCTGACGCGCTCAGAATTTGGCGAACGACCGGATCGTCATGCGCGGGCCGAACTTGGGCGCGCCGATGCGGCCGTGGGCGAACAGGTCGCAGACCCGGCCCCGGTGACCGCGGAACGGCTCGAGCAGCTCCAGCATGCGCTCGTCGGTGCCGCGCACCTCGCCGGCCAGCGCCCACGCGACCGTGTTGGGGATGTGGAAGTCGCCGACGCTCACGGCGTCGGGGTCGCCGAACGCGACGCGCACGACCTCGGCGGCGGTCCACGGGCCGATGCCGGGCAGCGAGGTGAGGCGGCGGGTGGCGTCCGCCGAGTCGGTGCAGCCCTCCAGCCGGGCGGCGACCAGGGCGGCGCGCTGCAGGGCCTGGGTGCGGCGCTGCTCCATGCCGAACGGGTGGAAGACCCAGTACGGCGTCGCCGCGATCACGTCGGGGTCGGGTGGCAGCATCAGCTCGACGGGACCGGGCGCGGGCTCACTGAGGCGGTTGCAGATCATCCGGTACGCCCGGTGGGCCTCCTTGCCGGTGACCTTCTGCTCCAGCACGGCGCGCAGCACGCTGCGGAAGACGAGGCCGGTGCTGGGCATCCGTACGCCCGCGAAGGTCTTGGCCAGCCGGGCGACGAGCGGATGGGCCGCGGCCAGCTCGGCGAACGAGCTCAGGTCGTCGCGGAGCCCGGCGACGGCGTCGGCGCGGTCGACGATCCAGGCGGCGCCGGGGCCGTGGCCCGTCGCGGTCATCCCGGTGCGGTCGCGGTGGAGATGCAGCGTGGCCGGGCCCTCGGGGGTGCGGACCGCCAGCCACAGCTCGTCACCGGTGAAGCGGCCGCAAGGGTCGTGCTGGGGAACCAGCAGGGAGCGGATGGAGGCGCCGAAGTGGTAGCGCTCGGGCGTCTGCAGCCTGCGGGTGGAGCTCACCGGGTCACTCTGCCATCCCGCGGGCCGATTGCCCACCTCCCGCTGCGCCGATCCCCGGCCGGCGCGCAGGCCCATCGCCCGCCTCGCCGCTCCGCCGATCCCGGCCGGTGCGCAGGCCGAGGCCCACCTCGCCGCTCCGCCGATCCCGGCCGGTGCGCAGGCCGATGGCCCTGACCGCGCTCCCGGTCAGGGCCATCGGAGAGGCGACCGGACACCCGAGTCGGTCCGGTTCGCCAGGGAGCTGCCGCGTCCGTCGTCCGTCAGGGGGAAGGACGACCCCCGGAGCCGATGGGGGGCCCGTCGGGGGCGGGGCCATGTCGGTGACCCCGTCCCGTCCGGTTCGCCTCCGGGACGCGCGGCGTGGCTCCTGGATCAGCGACGACGGCCCACCTGGATGCGGACGACGTCGAAGGCCGGGGTCTGGTTGGCCCGGACCATCATCGGGATGCGGTGCGAGCCGTCACCGGCCCACGAGGCGCACTGCGCGGTGCCCGCCTGCGGCAGACCCGGGACCTGGATGTCCACCGAGTCGGGGGTCGCGCCACCCTTGCTGTCCTCGGTCGCCACGAAGAACGCGGGAACCGGGTCGGGCGCCGGGGCCTCGTTGGTGTTCGCCAGCATGCGGCAGGCGGTGTGGAAGTGACCGCGGACCAGGCCGTTGGCCAGGACCGAGCTCTCCACGTAGTAGCCGCCCTTGCCGGCCGCGAGGAAGCGGTCACGGATCAGGTTGCGCGTGCTGATGGTCAGGGTGAACGCCTGGTTCACGCCGACCTGGCGCGGCGCGCGGGTGATCAGCAGGCTCGGGTTGGCGTTGGCCTCGCCGACCTCACCGAACTCGGTCGAGACACAGCGGCTGCCCTCCTGGAAGCCGTTGTGCGGGGTCAGGTTGCTGGTGTCGCAGCTGTTGGTCAGCACGCCGAGGCCGGCGCCGGGGGGCGGGGTGGTCTGCTCGCCCTGGCCGTTGTCGCCACCCTGGCCGTTGTCCTCGTTGCCCTGACCCTGGTCGCCGCCGGCCTGCTCGCCACCGTTGCCCTGACCCTGGTCGCCACCGGCCTGCTCACCGCCGTTGCCCTGACCCTGGTCACCGCCGGCCTGCTCGCCACCGTTGCCCTGACCCTGGTCGCCGCCGGCCTGCTCACCGCCGTTGCCCTGCTCGCCGCCGTTGCCCTGGCCCTGGTCACCGCCGGCCTGCTCGCCGCCACCGGCCTGCTCGCCGCCACCGGCCTGCTCGCCGCCACCGGCCTGCTCGCCGCCACCCGCGCTCGGGTCGGCGGCCGGGGCGGTGGTCGCGGCCTCGGTCGGCGGGGTCTGGTTGTCGTCGTCGTTGTTGCCGACGTTGTTCATCACCCAGTTGCGGCAGCGCGTGCGCAGCGTCTGGGTCGACACGGTCTCGCCGGCGCCGTCGTCCGGGTGCTGGGTGACCTGCCCACCGTTGGTGGTGTAGGCGCCCCGGCGCGTCTCGGTCGACAGCTTCGAGCGCTGGGGGGCCTGGATGTTGTCACACGCGGCCAGCGCCTTGCGCTGCGTCCGGTCGGTGCTCGCGTTGGAGACCTGGGTGACGGTCACGATGCCGCCGAAGGCCACCAGCGTGGCAGCCACCGCGACGATGCGACGCTTGCCACTGAACCAGTTGTTGCTCCTGGATGCGCGCCGGTACTTGGACCTTCGCATGGGGGTGACACCTTTCTCTTACGCGATGAGGGCTCGGCTGGGGCTACCGGGCCCGGAAGATGCGCATGGACGTGATGACGCCGGCCACGAGCGCGGCGGCGAGGACGAGCAGGACCACGGTGGTGCTGACGCCCGGGATGCCGCCGCTGGTGCTGGCCGCGGCGAGCATCTGCCCGTCCACCGGCACCGGTCCGCTGCCGGGGGCCGCCGGGGCGGGAGCGGTGGGAAGCGCCGCGTAGTCGACGATGTTGCTCGACTCCAGCAGCGTCATGTGCGTCATGACGAACTGGTTGGCCTCCTGGGCCAGCTTGCGGACCGTGTCGTTGCGCGTGCTGGCCCGGATCGTCGCGATCGCCGGGAAGATCTTGCCGTGGGCGGCGCGGAGACGGTCGATGAAGATCTGGTCGAACGTCGTCGAGTTCGCGTCCCGCATCTCCTGGAGCCAGAACTGCTGGTCGCCGTTCGGCTGGTTGGGCAGGTCGATGTTGAGCTTCTTGGCCGCCGCCCGGTCGAGCTTGTCGAGGAGCACGTGCTGCGCCGCGATCGACTTGCCGATCTGCACGACCCGCGGGTCGTTCGACTTCTCCTGGGCCATGTTGCCGGCCGGGATCTCCCAGAGGCCCGCGAGCCGCACCTTGATGACGAAGTCCTTGTCGGCGTCGCTCACCGCGCCGACACCCTTGTTGCTCAGCCCCGTCGAGGCCGGCACCGGGATGCCGTCGCCGCCGGGAGCTGCCCGGACCGGGCTGACGGGCGCCATCAGGAAAGTCAGAACGGCCGCGGAAATGCCCACCAACCAACGCGTCGAACGGCGCGAAAAGCGAGCGGTAAGCACTTTCTCTCAACCTCCGGAATCAGCGGTCTATCGAAAACTCGGCGAGCGGGTTCGGTCAGTAGCTGTAGTCGCTGCCGGCGTCGCTGTCGCCACCGGAACCGGCCCCGGAATCGCCGGCGGAATCGTCCTTCGGCGGGGCGACCGGCTTGGACACCTTGGGCAGGCAGGTCAGGTTCTTGGCGCCGTCGGGCTGGATGACGAACCAGGTGCCGTTGACGTTCTGGCCCTTCCAGGCGCCGGGCTTCTTGTCGCCGACGTAGGTGTAGAGCGGCCAGCCCTTGAGCGTGAGCTGCTTGGTGCCGTCCGCGCGGGCGACCGTGCCGACGAGCTTGGAGTCGACGCCCTTGAGGGTCGGCTTGCCGTCGTCGGTCAGCGCCGGCGGCCAGGTCTCGGCGCAGTCGCCGACGCAGTTCGACTTGGCCGGGTTGTTGCCGTCCTTGTCGAAGCGGTAGAGCACGAAGCCCTCGTCGTTGACGACGACCTTGCCCATGCGGGCCACCTTGGTGCCGGTCAGCGAGTCGGTCGACTCCTCGGCGCTGAGCTCGGGGGCGGCGTTGGGGTCGCCGGGGCCCTCGGTCGCGTTCGGGTCGGCCTCGGCGACGGGGTCGGCCGTGGCGGCCGGGTCCGCGGTGGCGCCGGCCGTGGCGGCGACGTTCTCCGCGGCGGGCTCGGCGGCGTTGCCGTAGTCGGCCGCGTTGTACCCGGTCGGGGCACAACCTTGCAGTGCGAACGCCGCGGCGATGGCTGCGCCGACGACTGTCAACTTTCGCTTCTGCGGTACCACGTGCCCTCCAGGCTTTGTTTCTCCGTCTGGCGTTTCCGGGCTGTAGTACGAGGGCAGGGTCGCGGCGGTTGAAGAAAGTTCCCATCAATTTCCGAGTTTTTGGCCCGGCGCCGCCGGACCTGCGCGGCTAAGACAAAAGAAAGGATCCCGGCCGTTCGGCCGGGATCCCATTTCCGTGCTAGGTCGGTTACGGAGTGCGTTCTTAAAGGATGCGCACCAGGGTCTCGCCCCCGCCGTTCGCGGTGACCTCCTGCACCTGCACGTGCGCGATCTCGTCCCGCGGGGTGGCGGTGATCGCCTGCAGCAGCAGCGGCTCCGGGTTGTCGGCCGTGCCCCAGCCCTTGGCGCCCACCTTCCACGAGACGAGCGGCTCGGAGGTGCCGTCGGTGTGCACGGCGACCAGCCGGCAGACCTTGGGGCCCTGGATGTTGGAGATGGCGAACGAGATCTGCGTCCCCCAGTCCTTGGCCTCCAGGCCGGCCGAGGCCGTGACGCCCGTGCGCGGGTCGGAGCCGGTGAACCGCTTGCCCGCCAGGTCGGGACCGCCGATGCCCGGGCCGTCGGCCGTGTTGGGCAGCGGGTCGATCTGCGTGCTGTCGCGCTGCGCCGTGTTGGTGGTCGCCGGGTCGTCGTTGCCGCCGCCGAACACCTGGCCGCCGACGAAGAACGCGCCGATCGAGAGCATCGCGAAGATGACCACGGCGGCGGCCAGCGAGTAGAGCCGCCGGCTGTTCGCCCGCTGCCGCTCGTGGCTGACCTCGCCGATCACCTTCTGCAGCATGAAGCCGTCGCGCCGGGTCTCCTCGGCGGCGATCACGCCGGCCGCGTCGACGTCGGCGAGCAGGTCGGCGACCTCGACGAACGACTCGAGCTCGTACGCGCACCTCGGGCACTCGATGAGGTGGTCCTCGAAACGCGCGGCGTCGTGCTCGTCGAGCACCCCCAAGGCGTACGACGCGACGTCGAAGTGGTCTTCCTGGGTCATTCGGTCACCCCCCGCTGCTGCAACGCCGTCCGCAGCGCACGCAGAGCGTAATACACCCGTGACTTGGCGGTGCCCAACGGAAGGTTGAGCTTTTCCGCCGCTTCCGGCACCGTGCGGCCCCGGAAGTAGGTCTCGATGAGGATCTCGCGGTGCGACTGGCTGAGCTCGCGCAGCGCGTCGGAGACCGTCATCGACTGGAGCACCCGGTCGGTGTCGTCGGCCTGGCTGGGGAAGCTCTCCAGCTCGCGGTCGTACGTCTCGGCCGGCCGGGCGCTCGCGCTGCGGTGGTCGTCGATCGCGATCCGCCGCGCGACGGTCACCAGCCACGGGCGCAGCGACTGCTGACCCTGCGCGCCGAGCCGGTGCGCGTTGCGCCAGGCCCGCAGCAGCGTCTCCTGCACGATGTCCTCGGCGCGCTGCCGGTCACCGCCGGTCAGCCGCAGCACGAACATCAGCAGGGGCCCGGCGTGCTCCTCGTAGAGCATCCGGACCAGCGTGTCCTCGTGACTCGAGCCACCCGCCGTCGCGGCCTCGTGCCGCGGCGCCTGCCGGGGGATCACCGAACCACCATCGTCAGCACCACGGCCTCCGTCGAGTGACTGCCACCGTCCACCGGAACGCTGCTGTGTCATCAGGCGCACCCCGCCCGGCGCCAGCCGATGTTCGGCCACCGCATGCATCGATACCTCCGCCCGGAGCTTTCCCCGTCGCCTGAGATACGGCTGGGGACAGCCCTCGGGATCAACGCGGACGGGAAAATTTCCGGGAGCGGTCTCAAACGATCCTCCGGTCTCGTGTGGGGGGTCACGAGGCACGGCGCCGGCCGATGGGATTTCATCGATCTGCACCGATATGACTGCCAGGGCAGCCGAATAATACTCAGCCACGCGGGTCCCATGAAACGGCGATCTGAGCAGGGCCGACGCACTGGCGGTGCGGCCCTACCGCTGAGTAGGCAAGCCCTTCCGTAGCGTTCCGATCACGGACGGTGGGAGCGCTCCCAACCTTTCGCCCAGCTTACGTCCTGCCCGATCGGAGGACGTGTGGCCGCCATCCGGCCCGATCACGTGATCCCTGTCGCATCCGTACCCCTAAAGCCGATCTGTCTCATCTGCCGCCTCGCGCCCGACAGCCCGACCCTCCCGTCGCAGACGCTCCCTTGCGCCACTCCTGCCCTCCTGCTCCCCCGTCCCGCGGCCCGCCGCCGCCCCCTTCCCACCACCGCGCGGCGCCGCCTCCCTGCCGGGCGTCCCGTCCCGCCGACCGCTCCCGCCCAAGCGACCGTTGCCACCGTCCCCGCCCAAACGACACCCGCCGCCGAGCACGACCGTTGCCGCACCGCCGTCCAAACGCCACCCGCCGCCGAACACGACCGTTGCCGCACCGCCGTCCAAACGCCACCCGCCGCCGAACACCACCGTTGCCGCCACCAACGCCGAGCCCCACCGTCGCCGCCACCGTCGCCGAGCCCACCGTCGCCGCCACCGTCGCCGAGCCCCACCGTTGCCGCCACCGTCGCTGAGCCCGACCGCCGTCGCCGTCGCCGAGCACGACTGCCGCCGCCCACCGCCGTCCAAACGCCGCCGTGGCTGACCGCCCCGACCGAGCGTCGCCCTCTCCAACGCCCCACGATCAAGCGCTACCGCTGCCGATCACACCGGCCGAGGGCGATCAGTTGCCGTCATTCCCGGCCAAACGCCACCATCGCTGACCGCCCGCGCCCGAGCGCCACCGCCGCCAACCACCCCCACCGAGCGTCGCCCTCTCCAACGCCCCACGACCAAGCGCTACCGCTGCCGATCACACCGGCCGAGGGCGATCAGTTGCCGTCATTCCCGGCCAAACGCCACCATCGCTGACCGCCCGCGCCCGAGCGCCACCGCCGCCAACCACCCCCAGCCGAACGCCACCCTCTCCAACGCCCCACGACCAAGCGCTACCGCTGCCGATCACACCGGCCGAGGGCGATCAGTTGCCGTCATTCCCGGCCAAACGCCACCATCGCTGACCGCCCGCGCCCGAGCGCCACCGCCGCCAACCACCCCCAGCCGAACGCCACCCTCTCCAACGCCCCACGACCAGCCGCTACCGCTGCCGATCACCTCGGCCAATCACCACCATTGCCGACCGCCCTCGCCCGAGGGCCCTTCCCCACCAACCCGGCCACGCGCCCCCTCCAACGGCCCCAACCGAGCACCTTCCTCTACACGCGCCTCCCTCTCCGACTGCCTCTTGCTGGGCACCTCCCTTCCGACCGCCTTTCATGCCGGGCGATGCGCAAAGAGAGCCAGCGAAGCGACCACCGCGCTCGGAAGCGCGGGCACAGAAGTGCCATCCGCGCCGAGGCGGCTCCCCTCATGCCGGGCGAGCCGGCCGAGCGGCTCGATCGCTCCCAGGCGCGGCATACTGCCTTCGAGCGCGGGCTCCCTTGAACCGGACGCTGCGCGAGGGCGAACCGTCGGAGCGCATCGTCAGGACGCGGCGTGCAGCCTCCGGGCGCCGAGCGGCGCAAAGCGAGTCGATGCGGCTCCCATGCTGCAGGATGCGGCGCAGAGGAGTCATCCAATTGCCGTGGCGCAACGCAGAGCCGCCCATTTGCCGAGGCACGGCGCAGGACGAGCCGTCCAGTCGCGGCGCGACGCAATCGGAGCCGCCCGATTGCTGAGGCACGGCGCAGAGCGAGCCGTCCAATCGCGCAGCGCGACGCAATGGGAGCCGCCCAACCACCGGGCCCGGCGCAGAGTGAGCGCCCCATCGCCGCAGCACAACGCAGAGCGAGACCCTCAAGCCCGCCGGAGCGCCGTCGTGGCGACTGTCGTGAAGTGCATCGTGAAGCTTCCGCCCAGCGCGTCGACGGCGTCGGCCATTGCGGACACCAGGGCGGCCGACTGCTCGGGCGGCAGGCTCGTGTTGGTTCCGAGAGTGAGCACCTGGTCGATCCACTCCGCGGCCGTGTAGACCTGCTCCCACTCGAAGCTCCACCGCTCCCCGCCGGCGGCGAAGGCGCCGGTGGCGCGCAGCGCCTCCTCCACCTTGTCGAAGCCGCCCAGGTAGACCGACGCCGCGGAGGCCGGGGTGCGGTAGAGCTTCGCGGCCACGCTGCCGGGCATCAGCCGCTCGTAGACCTCGGCGAACGCGGCGGCGGCCGGCGCGGAGGGCTGGCCGGCGTTCCAGAAGAGCGCGAGCAGGCCGCCGGGGCGCAGCACGGCCGCGGCCTTGGCGGCGCCGGCGTCGAGGTCGACCCAGTGCCAGGTCTGGCCGGCGACGACCGCGTCGAACGTGCGGCCGGCCGGATCCCAGGCCTCGAACGTCGACACGTCGACCTCGAAGCCGCCGGCGCGGGCGAAGGTCGCCATCCGCGGGTCGGGCTCGACGCCGAGCACGCGGCAACCGGCGGCGCGGAGCTGCCGCGCCCCGATGCCGGTGCCGATGCCGACGTCGAGCACGTCGTGGCCGGGGCTGCGGGCGACGACCCGGTCGATCAGGGCGGCGGGATAGCGGGGACGGGAGCGGTCGTAGCGTTCCGCGTCGGCGCCGAACGACTCCGCCGCCTGCCGCTGCCGGAAGGGCTCGGACTGGGGAGTGGGCATGCGCCCACTCTAAACGAGCGGGCGATGTGCGAGGCTGGTCGAGTGCCGACCGGGGTGGCGCTGCGCGACGTACGCCAGCAGTTGTTCGACGCGGCCCAGCGCGTGCTCGTGCGGGACGGGCCCACCGCGCTGACCAGCCGCGCGGTGACCGCCGAGGCGGGCTGCGCCAAGGGCGTGCTGCACCGGCACTTCGCGGACTTCGACGACTTCCTGGCCGAGCTGGTGCGGCGGCGCACCGCGGGGATCGAGGCGTGGGGCGCGACGATGTGCGAGACGGCGGGCACGGGCGTCGTCGCCGAGAACGTCGCCGACGTGCTGTCCGGCGTCTTCGACCGGGTCGGGCTGGGCCTGGTCACGCTGATCCTGGCCCGCGACGAGCTGCGGGCCCGGCTGCGCAACGGCGCCGGCGTACCGATGCTCGCCGAGGTCACCGCCGTGCTCGCCGGCTATCTCCGCGCGGAGCGCGACCGGGGCCGCGTGCGCGCGGACGCCGACCCCGGCGTGCTCGCGCTCGGCGTGGTGGGCGCCGCTCACCTGATGGTCGCGGACGGCCGGGCGTACGACCCCGGCGCCGTACGGGAGCTGGTCGCCTCGCTAGCGTGAGCCGGCGGTGGCCAGCACCAGGGCGCGGTGCAGCACCCGGGCGTCGCCGAGCATCCCGCGCAGGCGGCGCTCCAGACCGGCGATCGGCACCAGGTTCTGCGGCGCCCGCGGGTCCTTGTAGGCCGACGAGGCGAACCGCGGCAGCGTCGCCTGGGAGACCGCGGCCAGCTCGATCGCCATCTCGGGGCTCAGCTCGGGCGAGCACTCCACCCGCACGATCCCCGACCAGGGCGCCCCGGAACCGCCGGGCAGGCGCAGGTACCAGGACCAGCCGCCCCACTGGGTGCCGAGGTGGAAGACCGGCGTCCGCTGGCCCGGCCGCAACCGGGTCACCACCGCGTTGAGCGAGGCCGGCAGGTAGAGGCTCTTCTGCGTCTTGACGAACCCGAGCGTGCGCGGCAGCTGCCGCCGGGCGCGCAACGGCCCGTCGACCACCAGCAGGTCGCCCTCGAACGACGAGCCCAGCTCGCGCGCCTCCGACGAGATGTCGATCTCCAGCGCGGTCAGCGGCCCCTGCACCGCGGCGGGCAGCCGGCTCGCCTCGCCCGGGCCCTGGATGCGGTGCACCGCGTAGCGCACCGACCCGGCCTGCACGTCCTCCAGCGACGGGCTCGCGGTGAACAGCCCGCGGGCCACCCGCGCGCCCACCAGCTCGGCCACCCCGCGGGCGAGGTCGCAGCGGACCACCCCGGCGGCGTACGAGGCGGCGAGCCCCGCGTACGAGGTCCCGTCCTCCTCGGCCGTCCACAGCCCCGCGTCGTTGCGTCGCACGCCGTCGACCAGGAACACCACGTCGGGGCAGCGCACCGCCGAGGACACGTCGATCGGCTCCCACGCTGCGGCGGGCACCTCGACGTCGGTGTCGACCTGCGCGCTGCTCGGCGAGGCCGGCCCGTCGCCCGCGGAACCACCCTCGAACGACGACCCGTACGAGGGATCCCACGCGTCCACGAACGTCCTGGTCAAAAGCCCACCCTCGTGACATGCGCCGACCGCGCGTCCTTGTGCACCTCGAACCGCACCGGCACCCGCTCGGCCAGCGCGTTGACGTGGGTGACCACGCCCACCATGCGATCCCCGCGCGCGGCCAGATTTTCCAGCGTCGCGGCCACCACGTCGAGCGTCGCCGCGTCGAGCGTGCCGAAGCCCTCGTCGAGCACGATCGACTCGAGGCTGGCCGCCGTGGTCGACATGCCGGCGAGCTGCTCGGAGAGCGCGAGCGCCAGCGCCAGCGAGGCCTGGAACGTCTCGCCGCCCGACAGCGTGCGCACCCCGCGCCGCAGCCCGGCGTCGTGGTGGTCGATCACGAAGAACTCGCCCTTGTCGTGGATCAGGTCGTACTGCCCGCCGGTGAGCTCGCGCAGGATCCGCGACGCGCCGTCGACGAGCATGTCGAGCGCCTCCTCGAGCAGCCACCGCTCGAAGTTGTTGGCGCGCAGGTGCCCGGCGAGCGCCTTGGCCACCCGCGCCTCGCGCTGCAGGGTCATCCGCTGCTCGGTGAGCTCGCGCGCCTGCTCGCGGCGGTCGGCGAGCCGGCGCCACGCGGCCTCGGCCCGCTCGGCGGCGACCGCGGCGGCCCGGATCAGGTGCGCCTCGTCGGAGCCGGACGAGGCCGGCACGGCGACCCCGGCCGCGGTGAACAGCGCCACGATCTCGGCGAGCGCCGCGACCGTCGCCGCGTGGGCGGCGGCGACCGCCTGCTCGGCCGAGGACCGGGCGGTCGCGCGCTCGGCGGCGCGGTCGGCGGCCCACTCGACCAGCACGGTCCACGCGCCGGCCAGGTCGTCGCGGTCGGCGGGCGGCGGCGAGAAGCGGGCGACCTGGTCGCGTACGGCGTCGAACTCGCGCCACGCGGAGCGCTGCCGCTCCTCGGCGGCGATCACCGCGGCCTGCGCCTGCCGGTTGGCGGAGCGGGCCGCGCGCATGTCCGCCGCCGCCCGGTCGAGCTGTTTCTGCAGCTTGTCGATCTCGGCGAGCCGGCGGCGCAGCGCCTCGACGCCCGGCGAGTCGGCCACGGCGGCGCGGGCCTCGGCCAGCCGGGACAGGTGGTGCTCGTGCTGGGCGCGCTTGCGCTCGAGGTTGCTCTCGAGCTTGCGGGCCACGGCGTCGCGCTGCTGCCAGGCGCTCTCGGCCACCTCGGCGGCCGCGCGGGCGGCCTTGCCGGTGGCCTCGGCGGCGCGCACCGCCGAGCCCTCGGGCATCGCGGGCACCACGGTCACGGTCTGCTCGCACACCGGGCAACTGTCGCCCGCGGCCAGGTGCGCGCGCAGGGCGGCGGCCCGGTCGATGCGCTGGGCCTCGGTGTAGTCGAGCCGGGCCTGTTCGAGCAGCTGGGCGGCGCCGAGGTGGGCGCTGTGCGCGAGCTCGGCGGCGGCCGCGGCGTCCTTGTGCTCGACCTCGGCCACGGACAGCTCGCCGGCGAACCAGTCGGCCTGCCCGACCAGCCGCTCGAGCTCGGCGTGCCGGTCGAGCATCAGGTTGAGCGAACCGGCGTCGCCGGCGGCCGCGAGCTCGCCGCGGACCTTCTCCTCCTTCTCCTCGGCGGCGCGCACCTCGTCGGCGGTCTCGGCGGCCTTCGCCCGGGCTGCCGCGGTCACGCCCGCGGTCTCGACGCTTCCCGCGGGCGTACGCACCGAGGCGAGCAGCCGCACCTCGGCGTCGAGCGCGTCGCGGGCCGCGGCGGCGTCGACCTCGGCGGCGCGCTTGGCCCGCAGCCCGGGTACGGCCTGCTCGACCGCGGCGGTCAGCTCGCGCATCCGGCCCACGTGCTGCTCGGCCGCCTCGACCGCCTCGTCGGTGGCGTCGGCGAGCCCGGCGAGGCTCTGGTCGACCACCGCGAGCTTGCCCTCGGCGGTCTGGCCGCGGCCGGTGGCGCGGGTCTGCACCTCCTCGTAGACGTGCAGGCCGAGCAGGTTGACCAGGATCTGCTGCCGGGTGGCGGGCTTGGCGTGCAGGAAGTCGGCGAACTGGCCCTGCGGCAGCACGACGCAGCTGGTGAACTGCTCGAACGGCAGGCCGACCGCGTCCTGCACGGCCTGGTCCATCTCGGCGGGGGTGCCGGCCAGCACCTCGCCGAGGTCGTCGAGGTCCATGCCGGTGTCGAGCTTGCTGACGTCGAAGCCGGCAGGCATCAGCTGCAGCCCGGCGCCCGCCGTCTTGACGTTGCCGCGGCCGTCACGCCGCACGACGCGGGTCGCCACGTAGCGGTCGCCGGCCGACTCGAAGACCAGCCGCACCCGGGCCTCGGTCGCCGACGGGGCGAGCGCGTTGCCGATGCCGCGGGTGCCGCCCCAGCGCGGAACGGTGCCGTAGAGGGCGAACGTGATCGCGTCGAGCACCGTCGACTTGCCGGAGCCGGTGGGCCCGACGAAGGCGAAGTAGTCGGCGTCGGTGAAGTCGACGGTGGTCTCGTCGCGGAACACCGTGAACCCGGCCATGTCCAGGCGAATGGGCCTCATGATCCGGCTCCGCTTCGCTCCACCGAACCAGAGACCTGGCCACTGAGCTTGCTGGGCTCGCTACGCTCGCTCATGAGTGGGTGCTCACCTCGTCGTACAGCTCGTCGAAGAGCTCGCGGACGCCGTCCTCGGCGTTGCCGCGACTGTCCAGGTAGTCGCCGAAGAGTTCCCGTGGCGACCGACCGGCCCGCTGTGCCATCCGCTCCCCCACCCGGTCGGGCATCATCTCGGGGTCGATGCGCACCTCGAGGGCGTTGGGCAGCAGCTCCTGCACGTCCTCGCGGAGGCCGACCCGTGGCTTCTCGCGTACGAGGACACGCAGCCAGGCCTCCGGAAGGTTCACCTTGGCGAGCTGTTCGAGCGTTCCCCGGACGGTCCGCAGCGCGAGCGCCGAGCTGATCGGCACGTCGCGCACGCGGGCGGCCTTGTCGGCGGCCACGTCGACGATCGCGACCGACGGCACGTTCTCCTCCTCGCCGAAGTCGACGGCCAGCGGGCTGCCGCTGTACCGGGTCGGGCAGGGCGAGATCACCTGCTGGGCGCGGTGCAGGTGGCCGAGCGCCACGTAGTGCGCGTTGCGTGGGAAGACCGTGGCCGGCACCGCGTAGCCCATGACGGTGTGCGCCTCGCGCTCGCCGCCGCCGGCCGACGCCCCGACGATCGTCAGGTGCGCGGTCAGCAGGTTGATCACGCCGGGCTGGTCGAAGCCCTCGCTGAGCTTCGCGATCAGGCGGGCGATGTGGTCGGCGTACGTCTGGTTGGCCTCGGCGGCGGTCAGCTCGTACATCTCGGCCGCGCGGATCGCGTAGCGCTGCGACAGGAACGGCAGGGTCACCAGCTGCCAGCGTTCGCCGCCCGCGGTCTCGCCGGTGATCAGCAGCTCGTCCGCCTTCTCCCGGACGGCGCCGCGCAGCACGATGCCGGCCGCCTCGGCCCACGGGCGCAGCGCGTCGAGCGCGGGGCCGTTGTCGTGGTTGCCGCCGATCGCCACCACCTGGGCGCCGGTCTGCCGCAGCGCGGAGAGCGCCCGGGTGACCACGCGCGTCGCGTCGGCCGTGGGCGCCGCCGTGTCGTAGAGATCGCCGGCGATGACCACCAGGTCGGGCCGCTCGGCCCGGGCGGTCTCGACCACCTGGGCCAGCACGCGGATGTGCTCCTCGTGCCGGTTGCGTCCCTTGAGGACCTTGCCGACGTGCCAGTCGGACGTGTGCAGGATGCGCATCGGGAGAACCTTAGAACGGGATGTCGTCGTCGGACACGCCGCCGCGGCTGCCCACGACGGCGAACGGATCGGCCCCCTGCACGATCGACTTCATCGAGTCGGCGGGCGGCGGGCCGGACTCGGACTTGCGGGTGGCCCAGGCGGGGAACGGGAACTCGACGCAGAGCGGGACCGGGATGTCGGGCTGGTTGACGAACATCGTGCCCGGCCGCGCGAGCAGTGCCCGCTGGCGCATGGCGGGCGGCAGGAAGCCGTACTCGGGGCGGGCGGCCTCGGCCGGGTCGAGCCGGCCCACCACGCGGATCGCCGAGTTCGTCACGATGCGCCGCTCGACCTCGCTGGCCGTCTGCTGCGCGCCGATCAGGATGACCCCGAGCGAGCGGCCGCGCTCGGCGATGTCGAGCAGCACCTCCTTGATCGGCGAGGTGCCCTCGCGCGGCGCGTACTTGTTGAGCTCGTCGAGCACCACGAACAGCAGCGGGCGGCCGGTGCCGGCCTTCTCCTTCTCCTCGAACTCCGTCTTGAGCGTCACGCCGACCACGAACCGCTGCGCGCGGTCGGGCAGGTTGTGCAGGTCGACGACGGTGACCTGGGCCGACTCGGCGGTCTTGATCTGGTGCGGGCGGCGCTGGGCGAGGTCGCCGCGGATCAGCCGGGCCAGGTCGCGCTTGCTGCCGATCAGGCGGCGGGCGAACGCGTTGACCGTGCCCATGTTGACCGCGCTGCCCGCCCAGGTGGAGCGGGTCTCGTCGTCGGTGAGCTGCTCGACGATGTGGTCGACCAGGTCGCCGTAGGAGCCGATGCGCCGGCCGTCGATGCTGATGCCGCCCTCGGCGGGCACGGCGTGCCGGTGCAGGTGCGCGGTGACCGAGTGGACGACCATCGTGTATTGCTGGCGCTCGTCGTCGGCGTCGGCGAACACGTACGGCAGGAGCCGCAACGAAGCGAATTCCTCGAGCGTCCAGTAGAACGCGTCGACCCCGGTCAGCCGGCTGCTGACGTCGGGCGCGCCGGACGAGTCGCCGGCCCGCGGCGGGGCGTAGACGCGCACGTCGGAGAACGGGGTGGCCGGCAACTCGAGCAGTTTGTAGTTGGCGCGGGTGGCCTCGTCGAGCTTGGTGTTCGCGTGGTCGAGGAACAGCAGGTCCTCGCCCTTGACGTTGAAGATCAGCGCCCGGGCGTTGGCGCCGTCGGCCCCCAGCGCGCCCGAGCGGAACACCGAGTAGAGCAGGAACGTGGCGAAGCTGGTCTTGGTCGCGACGCCGGAGATGCCGCTGATCGAGACGTGCGCGCCGCGGGTGCCGTCGAGGAAGTCGGCGTTGAGGAACACGGGCACGCCGTCGCGGCCGGTGCCCATCGGGATGCGCCGCTCCATGCGGTCGAAGTGCAGCGCGGCGTCGCGGGCCTCCCCGGTCGCGCGGTGCACCACCGCGCCGGGAGCGGGCGGCACGTACAGCTCCGGGTCGACCCGGGTGGTGGTGATCTCGGCCGCCTCCTGCACCAGCGCGGGCAGCGTGCCCTCGGCGATCGCGAAGACGTCGGAGTCGAACTGGGCGCCCTCGTGCCGCGCGCGCACCTGGGTGACCACGCCGGCGATCGTGACCGGTTCGCGGTCCGGCAGATCGCGGGTGGTGACCACCACGTCGTCGAGCTGGAGGTAGCTGCCCGGGGTCACGGCCGTCCAGAACTGCAGCGGCGTCGCATCGGCCGTGCCGAGCACCCGCCCGACGGGCTCATCAGTATTTTCATTTTGTTTTCCGCCGCGGGGAAGCACAGCTTCGTCAGACACGCCGATCATCGTGCACCAGGGGTACGACAGAACCCGCACCGCCCGTGTGTTGGCACGCGTTGTCCACAACTTCTAGTGCTCATACACAGAGTTATCCACAAGATCTTGGCGTACGGGTGGAGGCGCGCCCACGCGCGAACCGATGTGAGCCGATCGGTCAAGAGCCGGATGACAGCTACCGCCGAGACCTTCGGGGGACCGCATGAGACCGCACGCCTCACCCGGACCGACGTGACGACCACCCGGGCCGGGCTCACCGACGGAGACCTGATCCGGCTCTCGGGCACGCAGCCCGAGAGCTTCGGCGCGATCTTCGACCGGCACGCCACCGCCATTCACCGCTATCTGGCCCGCCGGGTCGGCGTCGCGCTCGCCGACGACCTGACGGCCGAGACCTTCCTCACGGCCTTCAAGAGCCGGGGCACGTACGACTTGAGCCGCCCCGACGCCCTGCCCTGGCTCTACGGCATCGCCGCGAACCTGCTCCGCGGCCACCGGCGCACCGAGCTGCGCCAGTACCGCGCCCTCGCCCGCACCGGCATCGACCCGGCGCCGGCCGCGCCCGACGACCGGGTGCTGTCCCGGGTCACCGCCGCCGAGCACGTCCGCGCCCTGGCCGGCGCGCTGGCCCGGCTCAGCGCGGGCGAGCGCGACGTGCTCACCCTGATCAGCCAGGCACAGCTCAGCTATCCCGAGGCGGCACGAGCCCTGGACATCCCGGTCGGCACCGTCCGGTCCCGGCTGCACAGCGCCCGCAAGCGCCTCCGCGCCGCCCTGCACGACTTCCCCCAGCTCGACCTGACGAACGGGATCGACGATGAATGACCTCGACGTGATGGAGGAGTTCCGCGCCGAAATGCCGCCCGCCGACCCGGAGGTTCTGGCTCGCGCGCGGGCCGCGATGTTCCGGCAGGCACAGGCCGGCAACCGCCGACGGGCTCGGTGGCCGGTGCCGGTGGCCGCCATGGCCGCGCTGGTCGCCGCCGGTGTGGCCGTGGTGGCACTGCAGGAACGGGCCGGGCCGTCCCCGTCGCCGGAAGCGGTGCGGGTGCTCCGGCTCGCCGCCGCCGAGGCGCGGCGCGACCCGGCACTCGCCGCGCGCCCCGATCAGTTCGTCTACGTCCGGTCACGGGTCGCCTACGCCGGCGCCTCGTTCGAGAACGGCGCAGCGCGCTACATCCCGCCGGTGGAGAAGGACCGCCGGGTCTGGCTCTCGGTGGACGGCAGCCGGACGGGCCTGCTCCGCGAGCGCGCCGTCGGTGAGGTCTCGGGCGACACGCCGCTCGACGCAGGCTTCCCCGCGTACCAGCGTGACCTGCCCACCGAGACGGTGCCCATGCGCAACTGGTTGTACGCCGGCACGGGCAACACCAAGAAGGGCGGCAACCCGCCGGACGTGACGGCGTTCATGAAGGTCGGCGACACGCTGCACGAGCAGTACGTTCCGCCGGCCGCGGCGGCCGCGCTGTACGAGGCGGCCGCGACGATTCCCGGCACCGCGGTGGTCGAGCAGGTCGACCTTGCCGGGCGGCGCGGTATCGCCGTCTCCAAGACGCACCACGCCACCCGGCACGACCTCATCTTCGACGCGACGAGCTTCCGGTTCCTGGGCGAGCGGGAGGTCGCCCAGCGCGACGCAGCGCCGTTCCCGGACGGCGCGGTGATCGGGTGGAGCGCCCAGCTACGGGTGGCGATCGTCGATCGCGCGGGTCAGGACGGCTGACGGACGTACCGCAGAAACAGCATGTCCTCCAGCGTGAGCACGTGGCGCAGCGACAGGCGCCGCACGCCGGCGGCGGCACCGGCCGAGATGCGCCCGGGGCCGCCGCCGACCAGCAGCGGCGAGACCGTCAGGCACAGCTCGGTGACCAGGTCCGCCTCGATCAGCGAGCCGAGCAGGTGCGGGCCGCCCTCGCACAGCAGCTGGGTCGCCCCGCGCTCGTGCAGGGCCGCCACCCCGGCCGCCAGGTCGTCCACCGCGACGACGTCGGCCACCTCGGCCACCTTCGCGGCGGGAGCCGACGGGGTGGTCAGGACGACCGGCCGGATCGGGGCGTCGGCGAAGACCAGCTGGTCGAGGTCCAGGTCGAGCGACCGGGACACGATCACCATGAGCGGGAACTCGGGCAGCCCGTGCGCCACGCGCCACGCCCGCGCCGCGGGGGTCAGCCGCAACGCGTCGTAGTTCTCCGCCCGTACGGTGCCGGCGGCCACCACCAGGGCGTCGCAGACCATCCGCAGCGAGTCGAAGATCTCCTTGTCGCCCGGACCGTGCAGGCCGCCGGAGAGCCCGTCGACGGTGACCGCCCCGTCCGCGCTGGCGATGAAGTTGACGCGCAGCGTCGGGATGGTGTTGCGTGGATACAGGGAGACCAGGCCGTCGGCGGTGGACGGCCACACGGGAAAGTCGGTCATGGGCCGGGCGGTCCGGTCACCGGTGGGGTCGGCTCGGTTGAGCGGTGCTGGCAGTCGCACCACGAGCCGCCGCGGCAGTCGTCGTGACGTCGTTCCCGGCAGGCCTGACAGATCACCGTCCGACCATACCGCCCCTGGCCTGGTGTGATCCTGTGCATAGTCGGACGCCTTGACCCTGGGGACACGACGGCGCAACCGGGGCGAAACGCCGGGTTGGCACGCTGGTCGTCTCACCAGGGATGGCACGGCCGTGCCGTTCGCGAACGGGAGGAGTCGCATGTTGCTGCGGGTTCGAGTCACCCTGCCCGACCGCCCCGGCGCCCTCGGACAGGTGGCTCGCACGCTGGGCGTCGCCGGTGCCGACATCGTGCAGGTGGTGGTGCTGGAACGTCTCGGCGGCCGGGCCGTCGACGACTTCACCGTCGTCTGGCCGGGCGCCGCCCGCGTCGAGCGGCTGCTCGCCGGCCTCGCCGCCATCCCCGGCGTGCAGGTCGACGGCGTGTGGAAGGCGATCGGCGCCCCCGTCTCGGGCGGTCACGACGCCGAGCTGCTCGCCCAGGTCGCCGCGAACCCCGCCGACGGTCTGGCCACCCTCGTGGACGCGGTGCCCGGCCTGCTCGCCGCCGACTGGGCCGCCGCCGCGGTCGTCCCGGCCGACTGGGCCGCCCGGTCCGGCGCCGCGCGTCCGCTGCCGTCGGAGCCCGCAGTGGCGTACGCCAGCTGGCGCGCCCCCTCCCCGCTGCAGCTGCCCGAGATCACCCCGCTGCGCGCCCGGCCGCTTTCCGGCCCGGAGCAGACCCGCTATGCGATCGCCCCGTTCGGCCGCGCCGGCCTGGTGCTCGTGGTGGCCCGCACCGACGAGGACGACCTGCCCGCGGCCGCCTTCCACATCACCGAGGTCGACCGGGTGGCCCAGCTCGTCCGGGCCGCCGCGGTGATCCTCGGCGACCGGCTCGACACGGCCGCGGTGCCCACGCCCCTGTGATCCGACTCTCGCCGGAATCCCAGCTCAGGCAATGTCTGGTTAACAGCTTCGGGGGAGGATGGAAGCCGGTACACAGCTTGACGTGACTCGCCGGAAGGAGTGCCGGACATGGCGCTGTGGCGGATCCGGGCAACGGTCGACGACCGGCCGGGCTACCTCTCCGTACTGACTGCCAGCCTCGCCCTGAGGTCGGTGAACATCCTCGCCGTGCAGGTGCACACGACCGAGGCGGGCGCGGTCGACGACTTCCTGGTCGACGCGCCCGACTCGATGACCGAGGCCGAGCTGCTGACGGCGATCGCCAAGGGCCGCGGGCGCGACGCGTTCGTCTCGCGGGCCGAGGCGCAGGGCCTGGTCGACCAGCCGACCCGGGCGCTGGCGCTGGCCGGTCGCCTGGTGCACGACCCCGACGGGCTGGGCGAGGCGCTTGTCGCGCTGCTCGACGCGACCGAGGTGCGCTGGCGCCCCGAGCCGCTGACCACCCGTCCCGGGTACGAGGCGGGCCGCATGACGCTCGCGGACCCGGCCGGCGGCTCGTTCGAGGTGCTGCGCCGCGTCCCCGCGTTCACGCCCGCCGAGTACGCGAGGGCGCAGGCGCTGATCGAGCTCTCCGGCGCGCTGCGCCGCGGCGACGACCGCGCCACGCTGCTGCTGCCCGACGGCGCCGAGCTGGTGGTCCGGGCCGCGACGATGGACGACCTCGAGGGCGTACGCGGTCTGCACGCCCGCAGTTCCGCGGCCACGCTGCAGCGGCGCTACCTGGCCGGCGGCGTCCCGGGCGACGCGCGGCTGGCCCGCCTGCTCGAGCCGGCCGCCGCCGGTCGCACGCTGCTGGCCCTGGCCGGCGACCGGGTGGTCGCGATGGCCACGCTGCTCGCCGAGGGCGACCTGGGCGAGATCGCGATGCTGGTCGAGGACGACTGGCAGCGGCGCGGCATCGGCACGGCCCTGCTGCGCCGGGTGCTCGCCCTGGCCGAGCAGTCCGGCTTCGCGGCGCTGACCGCGCACACCGCGGCCGACAACGTGGCGATGCTGCGCACGCTGCGGCGGCTCGGGGCCGGCGAGGCCGACCGCGACGGCACGATGGCCAGCGTGACCCTGCCGATCCCGGGCCACACCGCCGTCGGCGAGCAGGCGCCGGTCTAGGAGGTGCGGGTGCCGTGCTCGACGCAGGTGGCGGTCCACCCTGCCGGCACGACCTGCACCTTCATCCGGCGGCGGCACTCGGGGCAGTAACGCGGCGGCTCGAGGGCGCGCGCCGCGGCGCACGCGGAGTGATCGCCCTCGGCGGCCGGCCGCCCGCAGCGGTCGCAGTACATCAGATCGTCGCCGACAGCGCCTTGACCGGCATCTTGAGGTCCTGCAGCAGCTCGAGGTCCGCCGTGGCGGGGCGGCCCAGCGTCGTCAGGTAGTTGCCGACGATCACCGCGTTGATGCCGCCGAGCAGCCCGTCGCGCGTGCCCAGGTCGCCCAGGGTGATCTCGCGCCCGCCGGCGAACCGCAGGATCGTGCGCGGCATCGCCAGCCGGAACGCGGCGATCGCCCGCAGCGCGTCCTTGCCCTCGACGACCGGCTGGTCGCCCAGCGGCGTGCCCGGCCGCGGGTTGAGGAAGTTCATCGGCACCTCGTGCGGGTCGAGCTCGGCGAGCTGGGCCGCGAACTCGGCCCGCTGCTCGAGCGACTCGCCCAGGCCGAGGATGCCGCCGCAGCAGACCTCCATGCCCGAGTCGCGCACCATCCTGAGCGTGCCCCAGCGCTCCTCCCACGTGTGCGTCGTCACCACGTTCGGGAAGTGCGAGCGGCAGGTCTCGAGGTTGTGGTTGTAGCGGTGCACGCCCATGTCGACCAGGTCGTCGACCTGCTCCTGCGACAGCATGCCGAGGCTCGCCGCGACCTGGATGTCGACCTCGGCCTTGATCGCCTTGACGCCCTCACGCATCTGGTCCATCAGGCGCCTGTCCGGCCCGCGTACGGCGGCCACGATGCAGAACTCCGTCGCCCCGGTGGCCGCGGTCTGCTTGGCCGCCTCGACCAGCGACGGGATGTCGAGCCAGACCGAGCGCACCGGCGAGGCGAACAGGCCCGACTGCGAGCAGAAGTGGCAGTCCTCCGGGCAGCCGCCGGTCTTGAGCGAGACGATGCCCTCGACCTCGACCTCGGGCCCGCACCACGCCATCCGCACGTCGTGGGCGAGCTGCAGCAGCTGCGGAAGGTCGTCGTCGGGCAGCCGGAGCACCTCGAGCACCTGCGCCTCGTCGAGGCCGACGCCGTCGTTCAACACCTGGGCGCGCGCCCGATCGAGGATCTGTGACATGTCCGGACCCTAACAAAGCTTCAGGCTCGGCTGAGCTGTCGGTGGCGGGTGGTAGTTTCCCCTTCTCGTGAATCGCCTTGGCGGCGTTGGAGGTGTTTTGACGGGCTGGCTGGAGTCCCTGGAGAGCCTGGCTGCGAGCAGAGCCAAGGCGGGGCTCACCCGTCGGCTGCGGCCGCGCCCGGGCGGCGGCGACGTCGTCGACCTGGCCGGCAACGACTATCTCGGGCTGGCCGTCCATCCCGCGGTGGTCGACGCTTGCGCCCGGAGCCTGCGGGCGTACGGGCTGGGAGCGACCGGTTCCCGGCTGGTGCGCGGCTCGTCGGACGCCCACGCCGAACTGGAGGCCGACCTGGCCGCCTGGATGGGCGCGCCGTCCGCGCTCGTGTTCTCGTCGGGCTACCTCGCCAACCTGGCCGCCGTGCGCGGCCTCACCGCCGTGTGTGACCTGATCGTCTCGGACGCCTACAACCACGCCTCGCTGATCGACGGCTGCAAGATCTCGGGCGTACGCACCGTGGTCGCGCCGCACAACTCGCCGGCCGCCGTCGCGGGCATCCTCGACGCCCACCCCGGCCGTGCCCTGGTCGTCACCGAGTCGGTGTTCTCCGTCGACGGCGACCTCGCCCCGCTGGCCGCCCTGCACGAGGTGACGGCGGCGCGCGGCGCGCTGCTGCTGGTCGACGACGCCCACGCGCTCGGCCTGCTCGGCCCCTCGGGCGCCGGCGGGGTGGCAGCGGCGGGACTGGCCGGCCGGCCCGACGTGATCGTCACCGCCACCCTGTCCAAGTCGCTGGGCGGCGCGGGCGGCGTCGTGGCCGCTCCCGAGCAGTTCGTCCGCCACCTGATCGACACCGGCCGCACGTTCATCTACGACACCGCGCTGCCGCCCGCCGTGGCCGCGGGCGTCCACGAGGCCCTGCAGCTCGCCCGCGCCGCCGACGACCGCCGGGCGCTGCTGTCCGCCCGCGGCGCGCTGGCCGTGAGCCGCCTGCGGGCCGCCGGCTTCGAGGTCTCCCCGCCCGCGGCCGGCGTGCTCTCCGTCGTGGCGCCCGGCCCCGAGGCCGCGCTGGCCTGGGCCGAGGACTGCCGCGACCGCGGCGTGGCCGTCGGCTGCTTCCGCCCGCCGTCCACTCCCGACGGCACCTCCCGCCTGCGCCTGACCCTCAACGCCGGCGTCCCCGACGCCGACTTCGCCCGCGCCCTGGACGTCATCGTGGAGTGCTCGCCGTGACCCCCGCAGCCCGCCCCGGCCCCGCCTCGACCGACCTCGCGCCGGTCCTGACCCGTCTCCCCCACTGCACCGTGGTCCTCACCTGCACCGCCGGCGGCTTCGCCCATCACTTCCCGGCCGCCCTCACACCCTCCTCGGCCCTCCTCACCCCGGTCGACCTCGAACCCTTCCCCACCCTCGTCCCGGTAGCCGTGGCCCCACCCCGCCGCGCCGCCGTCGACACACCCCCCACCCTCACCCCGATAGCCACCGCCCCCGCCGTCTCCCCCGCTCCGGGATCGCCCGCGCCCACGGCGCCGGTGCCCGGCCTGCCGATGCCCGTGTCGCCTGCCCCGGGCTCACCGACGCCGGTATCGCCCGCCTCGGGCGCGCCGGCACCAGACCTGCCGATCCCCGTGTCGCCCGCTCCAGGAACGCCGGCACCCGACCTGCCGACGCCCGTATCGCCCGCCCCCGCCACGCCGGCGCCCGACCTGCCGATGCCGGTATCGCCCGCCCCGGGAACCCCGGCACCCGACCTGCCGATCCCCGTCTCGCCCGCCCCAGGAACGCCGGCACCCGACCTGCCGACGCCCGTGTCGCCCTCGCCCGGGCACCCGCTGCCCGACTTCCCGGCCCCCGGTTCCCCCGTGCCCGCCGCCCCCGCGCCGGCCGGAGGCGAGCTGCCGAGCGGCGAGGAGCTCAGCGCCGAGATAGCGCAGGAACTGGCCGCCCAGGCGCAGCCCGCCCCCCGGCGGCCCGAGCCCGGCGAGTGGCGCGGCATCGTGCTGGTCACCGGCACCGACACCGAGGTCGGCAAGACGATCGTCACCGCCGCCGTGGCCGCCGCGGCGCAGGCCGCCGGGCTGCGGGTTGCCGTGATCAAGCCCGGCCAGACCGGCATCGCGACCGGCGCGCCCACCGACATCGACGTCATCACCCGACTGGCCGCCCCCGCGACCACCCGCACGCTCGCCGAGTACCCCGACCCCATGGCCCCGCTGGCCGCCGCCACGGTCGCCGAGATGGCGCCGCTCGAGCTCTACGAGGTGGTCGACGCGATCCGGGCCGAGGCCGAGAAGCACGACCTCGTGCTGGTCGAGGGCGCGGGCGGCCTGCTGGTGCCCATGGGCGTGCGCCCCTCCGGCGAGGCCTGGACCGTCGCCGACCTGGCCACCACGCTCGGCATCAGCACCATCGTGGTGGCCCGCGCCGGGCTCGGCACCCTCAACCACACCGCGCTCACGCTCGAGGCGCTGGCCCGCCGGGGCGTACCGGCCGGGGTTGTCATCGGCGCCTGGCCCGCCGACCCCGACCTGGTCCACTGGGCGAACCTGAGCGAGCTGGTCCCCCACCTGATCGGCGCGCTCCCCGAGGGCGCCGGCCGGATGGACCCCGGCGTCTTCCGCCGCTCGGCGCCGGGCTGGCTGACCCCGGCCCTCTACGGCGTGCTGGACAACTGGCGCGTGTGGGCCGAGGAGTTCGGCGAGGGCCACCACTGAGCTCAGAGCAGCGCGGCCAGCTCGGCGATCCGCAGGAGCGTGGCCCAGTTGCGTTCGGTGCCGTGCACGGAGAGCCTGCGCGACACCATGGCGGTGTTGACCGGGTTGCCGTGCACGCGGTCGCGGTAGTCGAGGTAGACCTCGCGGCCGGCGACCCGTACGTCGTCGTGCTCCTCGAGCAGTTTGACGCGCTCGGGCGAGGGGTGCTCGGCCAGGAAGGTCACCCGCAGCAGCGTGGGCCGGCCGCCTGGAGCGAGGCGCGCAGCGCGGCCATCGGCACCTTGTTGCGGGTGCCGAGGTTGACCGCTCGCAGCAGCGCGACCCAGACCGTCACGCGGCGATCGTATGGTGCTGGGGCGGCCGCGGTGAGTCGGGCGCCGGCACGTCCTCGATGGGGTCCACCGCGTACGTCACCTCTTCCCCGCCCCGGACGGTCACCTCGCGTCCCTCGTGGCGGAACGTGATGTCGTCGCCGTCGGCCGCGTAGGTGACCGAGTCGCGGGTGAGCGTGATCCGCAGCCTCGTGCCGCGCCAGCGCAGCCGGAACGCGAGCCGCCGCAGCCGGGGGGCCAGCCGCGGGCCGAACGACAGCTCGCCGTCGTGGTCGCGCATGCCGCCGAAGCCCATCACCAACGCGATCCACGCGCCCGCGCACGCCGCGATGTGCAGCCCGTCGCCGCCCGACTCGCCACCGCGGCGCAGGTCGAGCAGCGCCGCCTCGGCCAGGTAGTCGTGCGCCAGCGAGAGGTGCCCCAGCTCGGCGGCCATGACCGCCTGGATCGGCGCGGACAGCGAGGAGTCCCGCACCGTACGGGCCTCGTAGTAGGCGAAGTTGCGCCGCTTCTCCTCGAGGGTGAACGCGTCGCCGCGGACCACCATCGCGAGCACCAGGTCGGCCTGCTTGACCACCTGCTTGCGGTACAGGTTGAGGTAGTGGTGGTGCAGCATCAGCGGGAACTCGTGGCCGGCGGTGAAGTCCCACTCGGGCAGCCGGGTGAAGCCCGCGGCCTGCTCGTGCACGCCGCGCCCCTTGTCGTACGGGATGCTCAGGCAGTCGGCGAGCCGGTCGGGGCCGAGCGCGCGCAGGTTCCGCTGCGCCATCAGGTTGGTGTAGATGTTGTCGTCCATCAGGGCCGTGTACTCGTCCGGGCCGGTCACGCCCGCGATGTGCGCGGTGCCGTCGTCGTCGAAGTAGGCCACCGACTGCCACAGGCGCGCGGTGTCGGTCAGGATCTCGTCGCCGGCCTCGCGCATGAAGTCGTCGTCGCCGGTGGCCGCGTGGTAGCGCAGCACCGCGTCGGCGATGTCCGCGTTGACGTGCAGCGCCGCCGTGCCCGCCGGCCAGTAGCCGGAGCACTCGGGGCCGGTGATCGTGCGCCACGGGAAGGCGGCGCCGTCCATGCCCAGCTGGCGGGCGCGCTCGCGGGCGGCTCCGAGCGTGCTGTGCCGCCAGCGCAGCGCCGGGCCGACGCAGCCGGGATGGGTGTACGTGAGCATCCGCAGCACGAAGCTCTCGGTGTCCCACAGGGTGTGCCCGTCGTACCCGTTGCCGGTCAGCCCCTTGGCCGGGATCGGGTGCGGGCCGGCCTGCGCGCCCGCCTGCAGCACGTGGAACAGCCCGAACCGGACCGCCTGCTGGATCTCCGGGTCGCCGTCCACCTCGACGTCGGCGCCCTCCCAGAAGTCGTCCAGGTAGGCCCGCTGCTCGGCCAGCAGCGTGTCGAAGCCGTCGCGGGCCGCCGCGTCGCGGTCGGCCAGCACCTCGTCGCGCCCGGGGGCCGGAAGCGCGCCGTCCCAGCGGTACGCGAGGAACTTGTCGAACGTGATCTCGCCCTCGCCGGTGGCGGTCCAGCGGATCAGGTCGGGCTCGGTGGTCACGGACCCCTCGGCGCCCGTGTGCGTGACGGCCGCCGCGACCAGCAGGCCGCTGCGGCGGGTCCGGTGGATCAGCACGTCGTCGTCGTGCGAGACCGGCGCGAACGGGTCCTGCAGGATCGCGCTGGCCCGCGGGTCGTCCTCGCGCGGCGGCGGCAGGTCCTCGTCGACCACGAGGTCGGAGTTGACCCGCAGGCGGGCGTCGGCGCGCACGGTGTAGCGGATGGCGGCCACCGACGGGCGCGGGAACGACACCAGCCGCTCGGTGCGCAGCGACACGGGCACGCCGGCCGGGGAGACCCACTCGACCTCCCGCACGAGCGTGCCGGCGCGCAGGTCGAGCACCCGCTCGTGGCGGCGCACCTCGCCCGTGCGCAGGTCGAACGGCTCGCCGCCGACCTCGAGCGAGATCCGCTTGCCGTTGGGGCCGTTCACGATCGTCTGGGTGACCTCGGGGAAGCCGAAGCCCTCCTCGGGGTACTCGAGGTCGCGCTCCTCGTAGAGCGAGTTGAGGAACGTGCCCGGCATGCCGCCGGGGTGCGGCTCCTCCAGGTTGGCGCGCATCCCGATGTGGCCGTTCGCCAGCGCGAAGATCGACTCACCCTGCAGCAGGGCGCCGTCCTCTTCGTCCGGGGCGCCGACCTCCCGGATCCGCCACGGCTCGGCCGGCGCGATCTCAGACATCGCGCAGGTCCGGTCGTCCGCCGGCGTGGCCGACCGTGGCGCCCGAGGCGGCGGTCGCGCGGCGCGCCGCCTCCTCGTAGGACTGCCCGCCCAGCAGGGCGGCGGTGAGCGCGGCGACGAAGGCGTCCCCGCCCCCGGTGGTGTCGACGACCTCGGCGTCGGCGAGCGGGATCTTGATCTGCCCGCCCTCCCAGACGAACAGGTTGCCGTCCTGCTCCGCGATGGCCTGCAGCCGGGGGCCGCGGCCGAGCACGATGCCGCCGGACTCCTTCTCGTCGGCGCGCACCACGTCGGCGTACGCCAGGATGCTCTCGTCCTTGATCTCGCCGTCGAGCACCACGAGACGCCCGGCCTCGTGCCCGATCCGCGCGGCCGCCAGCGCCGCCTCGGCGGGCTGCTGCAGCTGCACGAGCACGGCGTCCGCCGCGGCGATCGTGTCGCGGGCGCGCAGCACGTCCTGCTCGCCGAGCAGCACCGGCGGCGGCAGGTGCTCCACGTAGCGGTACGCGCCGCCGGGCTCGAGGATCTCGACGATCAGGCCGGTCAGCGCGCCGGGGCGGCGGATCACCGAGCGCACGTCGATGCCGTCACGGCGGGCCTGGGCGAGCAGCACGTCGCCGATGACGTCGTCGCCCGCGACCGCGACCAGCGAGGGCCGCACGCCGAGCTGCGCGAGGGCCACGGCCTGGTTCGCCCCCTTGCCGCCGAGCTGCTCGCGGCGGCTGCCGGCGGCGCCCGAACTGCCCGGCTCGGGCAACTCGTCGACGGTCAGGATCAGATCGCGGGCCAGTTGCCCGATCACGGCGGCGGTGGGTGCTGTCACGGGTGAAGTCATTACCCCGGGACCGACTCTTTGTGCGACTTTTCCCCCTGGGGGTTGGCTGTGAAAGCCATTCGCCCATCCCTACCGTTGCGGGACACCCGCACCCTTTCTAGGCTCGCAGGGACGATCGGGATTGTGAGGGGGATCACCGGACATGACCAACAGCAGCGCCATCTCGTCGAACGCGTACGAGTACCTGGACAACGTGGGCCCGGAGGAGAAGGCGCGGCTCGAGGCGGTCCGCCGGTACCGGCTCGTGGACCAGCCGGTGGAGGACGCGTACGACCGGATCGCCTACGTGGCCGGCGCGATCTTCGACACCCCCATCGCCACCGTCTCGCTGGTCGAGCAGGACAGGGTCTGGCTGGCCGCCTGCCAGGGGCTCACGGGCGTGCGCGAGGTGGGCAAGGAGCCGGGCCTGTGCGCCTCGGTCATCGCCCAGGACGACGTCTACGTCATCAACAACGCGGCGGTCGACCCGCGTACGCTCGAGCACCCGCTCGTGCGCGGCGAGCTCGGCCTGCGCTTCTACGCCGCCGCGCCGATCCGCACCCACGACGGTTACCGCCTGGGCACGGTCAACGTGATCGACAACCGCCCGCGCGAGGCGACGCCGCGCCAGCTCAAGGCCCTGGAGCACCTGGCCGCCATGGTCTCCGACGAGCTCGAGCTGCGCCTCATGGTGATCCGCAGCGCGGCCGCCGAGCAGCGCATGCGCGAATCCGTGTCCTGATTACGATTCCGGGCGTACGGGTAGATCGCTGCCCATGCGTACCCCACGGACGATTGCCGTTGTCGCACACCAGAAGAAGACGCTGGGCGGCGGCCTGGACGAGCTGCGCCGCCGCCTGACCGACGCCGACATCGACGACCTGCTCTGGTACGAGGTACCCAAGAGCAAAAAGGCGCCCAAGGCCGTACGGGAGGCGCTGTCGTCCAAGGCGGACCGGCTCATCGTCTGGGGCGGCGACGGCATCGTGCAGCGCTCGCTCGACGTGGTGGCGCGCTCCGGGAAGAAGGTGCCGGTCGGCATCATCCCGGCAGGCACCGGCAACCTGCTGGCGACCAACCTGGGCATCCCCGCCGACCTGCCGGCCGCCGTCGACATCGCGCTGTCCGACCACGCCGCGAGCATCGACCTGGGCAAGTTCGAGGGCGAGTACTTCGGCGTGATGGCCGGCGTCGGCTTCGACGGCGCGATGATCAGCGAGGCCGACCGCGACCTCAAGGACCGGCTGGGCAAGCTGGCGTACGTCTGGGCGGGCGTCCGCCACGTCAACGGCGCGCCCGCCACGGCCACCATCAAGATCGACGGCACCACCTGGTTCTCCGACGAGGCCAGCTGCATCCTGATCGGCAACGTCGGCAAGATCACCGGCGGCATCCGCGCCTTCGACGACGCCAAGCCCGACGACGGCTGGCTCGACGTCGGCGTGGCCACCGCCCAGGGCGCGTGGCAGTGGGCCCGGGCGCTGGGCACCATGGCCGTCGGCCGCAGCGACCACAGCCCGTTCGTCCGCACGACCCGCGCCCGCCGCGTCGACGTCAAGCTGAAGTCCAAGATGGAGTACGAGCTGGACGGCGGCGCCCGCACGAAGACCAAGTCGTTCTCGGCGAAGGTCGCGCCCGGCGCCGTGAAGATCTGCGTCCCGCGCGAGCCGTCCCCGTCCGCCTGACCCCGAACGCCCGGCGCGCCCGCCCCCGCCCGCTGCCTGCCGCCTTCGGCCACCGCCCGCATCGCCCATTGCAAAGATTCCTTTGCAAAGATAGCTTTGCACCATGGCTGACGACGTGGCACTTGATCCGCGCACCCTCCGGGGCCTCGCGCACCCCCTGCGGGTGCGGATGCTCAACCTGCTGCGTGAGCGCGGCCCTTCGACCGCCAGCAAGCTGGCCGAGCGGCTCGGCCAGTCGAGCGGCGCCACCAGCTATCACCTGCGGCAGCTCGCGGCGTACGGGTTCGTCGAGGAGGACCCCGACCGGGGCACCGCCCGCGAACGCTGGTGGCGCGCCACGCACCGGCGCACCACGCTGGACGCCGCGACCAGCCGCGAGGCGGGCGGCGCCGAGGGCTACCTGCGGGCCGTGGCGAGCGCCGACTTCCAGCGGGTCGAGGCCGCCATCAACGAGCTCCCCGGGATGCCCGAGCCCTGGCAGGACGCGTTTCATCTCGCCACCGAGCAGCCCCGGCTGTCCCCCGCCCAGGCGATCGAGCTGCGCCGGCAGATCAAGACCCTGATCGAGCAGTACGCCGCCACGGCGCCCGCCGACGCGGCCCGGGTCAGCGTGCAGTGGCAGATCCTTCCGGCGCCCGAGGCCGGCGCGTGACACCGCGGCGGCGGCCCCTGGCGGGGCTGCTGATCGCGGAGGCGGTCTCGCTGGCGGGCAGCCACATCGCGTCCGTGGCCGTGCCCTGGCTGGTGCTCGTGACGACCGGCTCGGCGACGCGCGTCGGAGTGGTCGCGCTCGCCCAGACGCTGCCGTTCGTCCTCGCCGGCGCGCTCGGCGGCGCGGTGGTCGACCGCACGGGCCCGCGCTGGGTGGCCGTCGCCGCCGACGTGGTGAGCGCCGTGGTCGTCGGCCTCGTGCCGCTGCTGCACCTGGCCGGCGCGCTGACGTTCGGCCGTCTCGTGCTGCTGGTCGCGCTCGCCGGGGCGGCCGGAGGCTGCGGCAACATCGCCAAGCGGGCGCTCCTGCCCCTGGCGGTCGAGGCTTCCGGTACGCCGATGGCCCGCGCCACGGCGCTGTTCGAGAGCGCCGGCCGGGCCGCGCTGCTGGTCGGCCTGCCGCTGGGCGGCGTGCTCGTGGCCGCCTTCGGGCCCGCTTCGGTGCTGGTGGTCGACGCGGCCTCGTTCGCCTTCTGCGCCGCGTTCGTCGCCGCCACCGTCCGCGTCGGCCGCGCCGCACCCGCCCCGGCCGAGCCGGGCGACGACGGGCCCGCCGCGGGCTTGGCGTTCCTGCGGCGCGACCGGCTGATCCTGGTGGTCACGGCCATCCTGTTCGTCACCAACCTCGTCGACCAGGCGTACCTGGCGGTGTTCCTGCCGGTCTGGGTGCGCGAGACCGGCGCCGGCCCGGCCGCGCTCGGCTTGATCGGCGGCGTCTTCGGGCTCGGCGCGGTGGTGGGTGCGGCGGTCTACTCCCTTGTGGCCGTACGCCTGCCACGGGTTCCGACCTTCGCGGTCTGCCTATTGCTCGGCGGCGCCCCGAAGCTGTTCGCGATCGGGCTCAGCGACGACGCCGGGCCGGCGCTGGCGGTCGCGTTCGGCTGTGGCGCCGCCGCCGCGGCGGTCAACCCGATCCTGCTGGCCGTCGGCTACGAACGCATCCCCGCCCACCTGCGCGGGCGGGTCCTCGGGCTGCTCGCGGCGCTGTCGTTCGCGGGCCTCCCGCTGGGCGCCCTGCTCGGCGGCCTCGCGGTCGACGCGGCCGGCCTGCGCCCCACCCTCCTGGCGGCGGGCTGCCTCTACCTCGCGGTCACCCTGGTGCCGTTTCCCGCGCTGCGCCTGCTGAAGACCCTCGTCGAGCCCGCCGCCCGGGACGAGCGGCGGCCGCTGGACGTGTCCCGCCCGGCGCAGGAAGTCGGATAGGCGACAGGACCTTCGTCCCGCCGAACGCCGTTTCCGTCCGTATCCGACCGCATATCCCCTGGATTGTGCGGCCCGTTCGCCCGCACACTGGCGATCACATCCGGCACCGCCACGCATCTCCAGGGGGTACACCATGACCCACCCGAGTTCCGCAGCGAGCGTCGCTTCCTGCTGACCGCGGCCGTCGTCCTCGCCGCCCGCACCCGCCTCGGTCCCGCCCGGCGCCGCGGACACCGCCCCGTCCGCCGCGCCACCCGGCCCCACCCGTGGCTGCCGACCGCGCGGGCCATGACCGCCGTCGGCCTGGCCCTGCTGGCCCTGTTCGCCGCCGCCTACGGAGCCGCGGGCCAGGGTTGACCTCTCCGTTGGTTCAAGTCCCGGCGTCTTGGAGGCGGCCGTCGAGATAGGACGGCAGCACCGCGGCCGTCGTGACGGCGAGGTCGCGATCGAGCAGCCGCTCGCGGGGGACGAACACCATGGCCCGCCCCTCGCCGCAGACGACGTCCTCCTGCCGCGCCGCGGTGCTGCCGCCGAAGACGTGCACGGTCACGGTGTGGACGAACCCCTCCTCGTACGGCCGGGGTCCGCTCCACAGCGGAACGAGCTCGCCCGCCGTCAGCCCGGTCTCCTCGAGCAGCTCCCGGCGGGCCGCCCGCTCGGGCGTCTCGCCCGGCTCGACCCGGCCGCCGGGCAGGCTCCACTGGTTCGGGGAGACGGGCGCGTGCTCGTCGCGGTGCTGCAGGAGCACTGCTCCGGACGCGTCGGCTAGCAGCACGACGGCGACTTCGTAGGTGGCCACCGCGTGATCGTGCCACTCAGAGCACGAAGGCGTCCGTCCAGAGCTGGCGCGACTTGCCGGACAGCGCCTGCATCAGCCCGACCGCCTGGTTGTCGGTCAGGCCGGCCACGAAGTCGATGACCGCGCGGCCCCGGGCCCGGCCGAGGCGGTCGGGCGTGCCGTCGGGCAGCTCCGCCTCGGCCAGCTCGACCAGGTCGCGCAGGCGGCTGGGGATGCGCTGCTGTTCGCCGGGGTCGGTGAGCCACTCCATCAGCGCGTCGACCAGCGAGGCCAGCAGGCGGCCCTGCCCGCGCTGGTGCAGGGCCAGGTCGGGGCGGGCCAGCACGAACCGGTTCTGCACGAACTTGAGGATCTGCACCTCGTGCCACTGGGCGCGGGCGAGCTGGACGTGACCGGAGCGTACGGCGGGGTCGGCGATCGTCTCGACGGACTCGACCAGGCGCCGCGTCCAGGTGGCCGAGAACGCGGCGACCTTGGCCTCCGCGGCCAGCGAGCCGTCGAAGGGACGGGCGAGCAGGCCGTCGACGAGCTCGGCGCGGACCAGCTCGACCGCGGCGGCGAAGGCCTCGTCGTCGGCCATCCACGCGTCCTTGCGGTGCAGCTGGCGGCGCAGCGACTCGATGGCGCCGCCCGCGCGGGCGAGGTCGGTCTCGGCGCCCCAGCGCTGCCACGCCATCAGCTCGGTGGCGACCGCGCCCTGCTGCAGCACGCCGACCCGGTGCACGTCCTCGAGGTCGTGGATGGCGTACGCGATGTCGTCGGCCGTGTCCATCACCGAGGCCTCGACGGTCTGCTGCCAGTCGGCGACCCGGCCGGCGAACGGCGCCCGGGCGGCACGCATGTCGTGGATCTCGGTCGAGTAGGCGCCGAACTTCAGCGAGCCGCCGTCGGGGTCGTCGGGCGGCGGGGCGGCGCCGCGGGGCGCAGGGTCCATGTAGCGCTGCACGTCGTGGCGTGTCCACGGGTACTTCAGGATCGCGGCCCGTACGGCGTTGGTCAGGTTGAGCCCGATGATGGCCTGGCCGCGGCTCTCGGTGCTGGTGACGATCCGGTACGACTGGGCGTTGCCCTCGAAGCCGTCGGGCAGCCCCAGCCGGTGGCGGGCGACCCGGTCGAGGACCCGCTCGCCGAGGTGGCCGAACGGCGGGTGGCCCAGGTCGTGCGCGAGCGCGGCGGCCTCCACCACGTCGGGGTCGCAGCCGCCGAGCTTGTCGGCAAGGCCGGGGTCCACGCGCTCGGCGATCGCCCGGGCCACCTGGGCGACCTTGAGGCTGTGGGTCATCCGGTTGTGCACCAGCAGGCCGGCGCCCCCAGGGCTGATCACCTGGGTCACGCCGGCCAGCCGGGCGAAGAACGGCGACGCGACGATCCGGTCGCGGTCGACGCGGAACGGGCCGGCGGCCAGGTCGCCGGGGGCGACCAGACTGTCGCCGAACAGGCGCTGAGCCCGGGGATCTTCCATCCCCTTGACGTTACCGGGCCTGGAGGGCGTCCAACGCGACGGACATGGCCGCGACCAGGCGACGGTCGACCCGGGGGTCGTGGATGGTGACCACGTACCGGTCGCGCAGGCCCCACTTCTTGACCACCGAGAACACCGGGCGGTCGCCCAGCACGAAGTCGAAGTGGTAGGGCAGCCACGACAGCGAGTCGACGAACCGGCGCAGGATCGCCACGAGCTGGTTGGTCTCGCGGCCGATCATCTCGCCGAAGCCGGGCTGCTCCAGGTGCCAGGTGGAGCGGATCAGCGACTCCTTGAAGTTCTTCTTGAACAGCCCGATCGGGGCGCCGTTCGCGTCGGTCACGTCGTAGGTCGCGCCGAGGTCGATGCGCTGGCGGGCCTTGAAGCCGAAGACCGGCACCTGCTTGGTGTCGTCGGAGTAGAGGGTGACCTGCTCCTTGAACGCCATGCGCTTCTGCTGCGCGAAGGCGAGGATGCCGGCCTCCCGGCCGTCCGGGGAGACGGCGTGGATCTCGTATTGGTTGACCATCAGCCGCACGCGCTGACGCACGATGAGCTGCTGCTGCGTTTGAAGGGTGTCGACAGTCACGGCTGAGCAGTGTGTCACACCTCGGCTTTTGTGGCGGTACCCCTGTTGCGGCCGTCAGACTGGTCCGATGGCGAAGCGAGGACGTACTGGATCATTGGTGGCGCTGGCCCTGGGCGCGGCGGCCGTGTGGGCCGCGCGTGACATCCCGCGGCAGATGGGAGCCAAGGCCAAGGGTGAGCGGCTGGCCCGCATGCTGGCCTCCCCGCAGTTCGCGGACGGCAAGTTCCACAACAGCGTCCCCGCCACGATGCTCACGCCCTCGTCGATGCCCAAGGTCCTCGCCGCCACCCTGCGCGACCGCGACCGCCGCCACCCGAGCCTGCCCGTCCCGCTGGTCGCCCCCGACGCGGGCGCCTCCGCCGACGGCCTGCACGTCACCTGGTACGGCCACTCCTCCGCGCTGGTCGAGATCGAGGGCAAGCGCGTGCTGCTCGACCCGGTGTGGAGCGAGCGCTGCTCCCCGTCGCGCCTGTCCGGTCCCCGCCGCCTGCACGAGCCGCCGGTGGCGCTGCGCGACCTGCCGCCGCTCGACGCCGTGCTGATCTCGCACGACCACTACGACCACCTCGACATGCCCACCATCCAGAACCTGGTCGACCTGCAGGCCGTGCCGTTCCTGGTGCCGCTCGGCGTGGGCGCCCACCTCGAGCGCTGGGGCGTGCCGGCCACCCGCATCGTCGAGCTCGACTGGAACGACCGGCACCGCATCGGCGGGCTCGAGTTCATCGCCACGGCGGCGCGCCACTTCAGCGGGCGCGGGTTCGGCCGCGACGGCACGCTGTGGGCCAGCTGGGTCATCAACGGCCCGAGCCGCAAGGTCTTCTACTCCGGCGACACCGGCTACTTCCCGGGCTTCGCCGAGGTGGGCGAGCAGCACGGGCCGTTCGACGTCACGCTGGTGCAGATCGGGGCGTACAGCGAGTCCTGGCCCGACATCCACATGTTCCCCGAGGACGGCGTGGCCACCCACGTCGACGTCCGCGGCGGGCTGATGATCCCCGTGCACTGGGGGACGTTCAACCTGGCGCTGCACGACTGGGCCGAGCCGGCCGACCGCGCGTGGCGGGAGGCCAAGGCGCGGGGCGTACGCCTTGCCGTGCCCCGCCCCGGCGAGCGCGTCGACGTCGACAACCCGCCCGCGGTGGACGGCTGGTGGCAGCAGATCGCGTAGCGGCCGCGCTCCTGGTCCTCGGCAACGGGCTCGCCCCCGACGCGTCGCTCTCGCCCGGCAGCCTCGCGCGGGTGCAGGCGGCCCTCGCCTACCCACCCGTCGAACGGATCGTGTTCTCCGGCGGGTGGGAGCAGGCCCGTTCCGGCGCCCCAGAGCCGCCGCCCGGGTGCCGCGAGGCCGACCTGATGCGCGCGGCCGCCGTCGCCGCCGGGCTGCCGCCCGCGGTGGTGCGCGTCGAGTGCCGGTCCCGCAGCACCCTCGAGAACCTGCTGCACGTCGCGGCGGACGGCCTGCTCGACGGTCTCGACCTGGGTCCGGAGCGGCCGCTCGGCCTCGTCACCCACGCCTGGCACCTGCCGCGGGCGCGCTATCTCGCCGGAAAGGTGCTGGGGTTGCCCCGCCGCGCGCTGATCGACGTCCCCGCGTCCGGCGCCGTGCGCGGCAGCCTCTACGAGCACGGCATCCGGGCCGCGTCGCGCCTGTGCTTCTTCGGGGTCCGCGACCCCGCGGTCCTCCTGCGGAGGGAACGGCGCATGGTAACGATGCTTCGCCGCGGGGTATAGCAGCGCCCATGGTTCTGCTTGTGCCGGTTTATCAGCCGGATGCCGGGTTGTCCCGTCTGGTCGCCGACGTGCGCGCCGCCGACCCCTCCTGCCCGATCGTCCTGGTCGACGACGGCAGCGACGTCCCGGTCGAGGCGCCCGGCTGCACGGTGCTGCGGCACCCCATCAACCAGGGCAAGGGGGCCGCGCTGAAGACCGGCTTCGCCCACATCGCCGTCGTGCACCCCGGTGAGCCGGTGGTCTGCGCCGACGGCGACGGCCAGCACAGCGCCGAGGACATTCTGCGCGTCGCCGCGCGCGTCCGGGAGACCGGCCACACGGTGCTGGGCGTGCGCCGGGTCCGCCGGATGCCCCCGCGCAGCCGCGTCGGCAACGCCATCACCCGCGAGGTGTTCCGCGCCACGACCGGCCGGTGGGTCCGCGACACACAGACCGGCCTGCGCGGCTATCCGCCCCACCTGCTCAGCTGGCTGGGCCGCGTCCCCGGCGCCCGTTTCGAGTACGAGATGAACGTGCTGGTCGCCGCGGCCCGGGCCGGCCACCCCATCGACCAGGTCGAGATCGCCACCACCTATCTGAACGGCAACGCCTCGTCGCACTTCGGCTCGGTGCGCGACGCCGCCCGCGTCTACCGCGCGCTGCTGGGCTTCACCAGGTTCTGATCCGCCGGGTCGCGTACCTGCAGAATCCGTTGCAGTTCGTCGGCGAGCACCCAGATCGCGGTGACGCGCCCGTCGTCGCCGAGCGTCAGCACGTCGATGCCGAGCCCGGTCACCTCCCGCCCGGTCGGCGCCAGCAACCCCAGCGGCGTCGGCCACGGCCCGGTGTGCCGGGCGCGGTGCCGGAACGCCACCGTCAGCTTGCCCGGGGCGCGCATGCGGTCGACCACCTCGATGTCGTGGTCGCTGAACGCCGCGTGCAGCGCCTCGGCCCGGGCGACGAGCCCGCTGACCGGCGTCGGCGTCCCGTTGATGAGCACCGGGTCCGCGTACACCCGCCGGAACGCCGCCTCGGCGTCGTCCTGCTCGGCCGGTGACACCCGCCACAACGCGAACAGCTGCTCCTCGAGGTCCATGGCCGCCTCCCCCGCCGAGCTTCGCGCCCCTCCCCGCTTGCGGCAAGCCCCCGTACGCCGACTTTGCGCCGACTGTGACCCCCGCGCGCATTGATCGCTTTCCCCGCATGGCGCGCATCCACAGGACACGCCACCGACCAGCCACGTCGCGGAGGACAAGGCTTTGAGCTGCTCGTTTACGCGTTTGCACCGAGCCTGGCGGGCTACTTAAGGTCTCCCGCCGTGGAACGACAACCGACACCGCGGGAGCACGCCGGCGCCCAGCTCCTCCGTCAGTATCAGGACGCCGGACGTCCGTTCGACGGCATCCATCAGATGCTGCTGCCGCACCTGCGCGACCTTCGGCGGGCGGAGCCGAGGCCGTCCGACCACGGGCAGTTGGCGGCGGACGTGGCAGGTCTCGGCTTCACCGATCACCACCGGCCGGCGACCTCGTGGCCGAACCTCGTCATCGACCGGAGTGTTCTGCTGTCCTATGCGCGGCTGGACAACGAGATCGTCGGTGCGGCACTGGTCGACGCTGCTCACGACAGCGCGTGCCGGATCGTCGTGTCGTCGCTGGCCTATCTGCGGGCTGCGCCGGCGCTCGTCGGCGCCGGCGGCGAGCAGCGGGTCCTCGGCTTCCTCCGGCACCTGGCCGGGGTCGAGGTGGCCGACCTGACGTTCCGGCAGGCCGACATCATCTCCCGGCTGGACACCGGCGAGCCCTCCGACGTCGTGCACACGGCGCTCCTGGCGCTGCAGCACCGGTGTGTCGTCGGCACGCTCGAGCCGGTCGCGTACCACCGGATCGGCTGTCTGCGCACCCTCGATCTGTCTGCGTAGCAGCACAAACGCCAGGCCGCCCGGCCGGTTGCTCGTGGGCAACCGGCCGGGCGGCCTGGCGGTTCGCGGAGTGGAGCGTCAGGCGCTACGACGACGACGTGTGTACCACACCGACGCCGCGCCGGCGGCGACCAGCAGGGCGCCGACGGAGATGATGGCGCTCATCGGGCTGCCGGTCACGGGCAGGGCGCCGCCCGCGCTCACGCCGCCGCCGGGGGTCGTCGTGGCGGGGGCCACGCCGGGGGCGGTGGTGCTCGGGGCCACGCCCGGCGTCACGGTGTCGGCGCTGGCGCTGGGCGTCGGGCCGTAGCCCGGGTTGCCGCGGGTCGGGGTGTCCGAGTCCGGGGAGTCCGTGGCCGGCGTGTCGGTGTCCGGGGTGTCGGTGTCGGGCGAGCCGCCCGCGGTCACGGTCGGCGCCGCGGTCGGGTTCGTGGTGGCGGCGCCCGGCGTGCCGTAGCCGCCGTTGCCCCGGGTGGGGGCCTCGTCGGTGGCGTCCGGCGTGCCGTAACCGGTGGCGGCGACGACGGGCGCGGCGGCCTCGCCGACGGTGGCCATTGCCGGGGAGACGCCCAGGGCGAGAGCGGCGGTCAGGCCGATGGCGGGCAGTCCGACGACGGCGATCCGGCGAAGTGAGAACATGAGGAGTTATCCATTCCTGTTCGGGGCTTTCCAGGTCCGTGGGGAGCTTAGCGGCAAATGCCCGATTTACCCGTTAAGCGTCCTCGGCGGGTCATCATCCCGGAAGACCACCAAAACGGTGACTCCGCCATAGATGGGACAAAGCGTACATTTTTCCCTCGAACTTGGGGTCCGTCGCCAGCAGCCCGCCGCTGTACGGGGCGTGGAGCTGCACGCTCGCCCCGGAGCGCAGGTAGACCGACACCACCGTCCGGCCCCCGCGTCGCTCGGCCCTGAGGTCGGCGACGTCGTCCCACGGGGCGACCCCGCCCCGGAGGACCGATCCCGTACGGATCCCGCGCGCGCTGATCTGCGTACCGGTCAGCCGGCCCGCGAGAACGCCGAGCACCGCCCCGGCCGCCGGCAGGCCGAGCGTCGTCGCCGCCCAGAAGACGCCGTCCGGCGGCTCGACGAACCCGGTGACCACGAGCGCCACGGTGATCAGCACCACCCCGGTCGCGGCGAGCGCGCCCAGGTAGATTCCGCGCCCCACGGCCTGCTGCCAGGTCGGCCTGAAGACGGCCGCCGATGCATGCTCCATGCCTGGGATCAACGGGCGCGCCGCGGGCCCCGGCCGCACGCCCAGTGCGTCGTACCTTTGAGGCATGGCAACGAACGACACCACCCTGCCCACCACCGAGGAGGAGTGGCGCGTCCGCCTCTCCCCCGCCGAGTTCCGGGTTCTGCGCCAGGCCGGCACCGAGGCGCCCTGGTCCGGCGAATACGTCGACACCAAGACCCCGGGCACATACGACTGCCGCGCGTGCGGCGCCGCCCTCTACCCCAGCGACTACAAGTTCGACTCGCACTGCGGCTGGCCCTCGTTCGACGACGCCATCCCCGGCGCCGTCAAGGAGATCGAGGACTACTCGCTCGGCATGGCCCGCACCGAGATCCGCTGCGCGCGCTGCGACTCGCACCTGGGCCACGTCTTCCGCGGCGAGCACATGACCGCGAAGAACACCCGCCACTGCGTGAACAGCCTGTCGATCCGGCTCGACCCCAAGGACGCCTGATCGGGTGCCGGCCGGCCGTTCCGGTCGCGACCATGGAACGACCGGCCTAGCGTCGCGGTCATGGACTATCAGGTTTCGGTGCGATGCGAACAACTCGCCGAGTGGTACGTGCGCGTGAAGGGTGTGGCCGACGCCCACCACGGCCACGCCACCGGCGACCACCTCCAGGCCATCGCCGACGAGATCCGCGAGCAGATCCCGTCGGAGTGGTGGGTCAGCCAGCCTCGGCCGCTGGACAACCGCGTACGCGGCTGAGTTCGGGATCTCGGCCGGCGCATCCGGGGCTTATGGTCGACGCATGCCCAAAGCCGCAGCCGAAGAGATCGAGATCGCCGGCCACCTCGTACGGCTGACCAGCCCCGACAAAGTGATCTTCCCGCAGCGGGGCTACACCAAGCGGGACGTGTTCGACTACTACCGGTCGGTCGGCGACGGCATCATGCGGGCGCTGCACAACCGGCCCACGACGCTGCAACGCTTCCCCGACGGCATCGAGGGCGAGGCGTTCTACCAGAAGCGCATCCCGACGCGGGGCGTGCCCGACTGGATCCGGACGGCGGAGATCAAGTTCCCGAGCATGCGTACGGCCACCGAGCTGTGCCCCGCCGACCTGGCGCACGTGGCGTGGGCCGCCCAGATGGGCACCGTCGTGTTCCACCCGTGGCCGGTGCGCGGCGACGCCCCCGACAACCCCGACGAGCTGCGCATCGACCTCGACCCGCAGCCCGGCAACAAGTTCGCCGACGTGGTCAGCACCGCGGGCGTGCTGCACGAGGTGCTCGACGACCTGGGCTGGGTGGGCTTCCCGAAGACGTCGGGCGGGCGCGGCGCCCACGTCTACGTGCGGATCGAGCCGCGGTGGTCGTTCATCGAGGTGCGCCGGGCCGCGATCGCGCTCGCGCGCGAGGCCGAGCGGCGCCGCCCCGACCTGATCACGACCGCCTGGTGGAAGGAGGAGCGCGGCGAACGCGTGTTCCTCGACTTCAACCAGATGGCCCGCGACCGCACGATCACGTGCGCGTACTCGCTGCGCGCCAACGGCCGGGCCACCGCCTCGGCGCCCGTGACGTGGGACGAGCTGCCCGACGTCGAGCCGGACGACTTCGACCTGCGTACGGTCCCCCGCCGGTTCGCGGAGATCGGCGACCCGCACGCCGCGATCGACGACGTGGCCCACGACCTGACGCCGCTGCTCGAGTGGGTGGAGCGCGACGAGCGCGACGGCCTCGGCGACATGCCCTATCCGCCCGACCACCCCAAGATGCCCGGCGAGCCCCCAAGGGTGCAGCCCAGCCGCAAGAACGCGGCGAACTGGGCGGACGGGCAGTGACTCAGAGCGTGAGCTTCATGCCCACGTGGGAGGCGACGAAGCCGAGCCGCTCGTAGAACCGGTGCGCGTCGGCGCGGCGCTTGTCGGTGGTGAGCTGCGCGATGCGGCAGCCGCGGTCACGGGCGCGGGTCAGGGCGTACGCCATGAGGTCGCGGCCCAGGCCGGCGCCCCGGCGGTCGGCCCGCACCCGTACGGCCTCGATGGTCATGCGGCGCGCGCCGAGGCGGCTCAGGCCCGGCGTGAACGTGAGCTGGCAGGTGGCGACGACCTCGCCGGCGTCGTCGGCCACGAGCAGCTCGTTGTTCGGGTCGGCGTCGATCTCCTCGAACGCGGCCCAGATCGCGGCGTCGACGTCCTCGCCCACCGGCGCCTCGCCGAAGCCGCGCGCGCGGCTGATGTCGTCGTCGGCGAGCAGCTGCAGCACGGCGGGCACGTCGGCGCGCACGGCGGTCCGGATCTCCATCGCGGCAGTCTAAGTTCTCCTCCGAACGGCCCTACGCGATCACCTCGGGCTCGGGCACCATGACGCCATGCATGTGCTGTTCACGCCGTTCCGGCGCCTCTACCGCGGGATCGTCTGGCTGGCCAACTCGCCGGGCACGCTGATCCTCGCGTACGCCATCCTCATCGTCGTCTGCGGCGTGCTCTACCACTTCCTCGAGCAGAAGGCGTCGATCGGCGACGCGATCTGGTGGGCGGTCGTGACCGCGTCGACCGTCGGCTACGGCGACATCTCGCCCGAGACGTGGGAGGCGCGGGTCCTCGCCGGGCTGCTGATCTCGCTCATGGTGCTGGTGGTGATCCCGCTGATCACGGCTCACTTCGCCAGCAAGCTGATCGTCGACACCGACGCGTTCCGCCACGAGGAGCAGGAGGAGCTCAAGAACAACCTGCGCCGCGTGCGGGTGCTGCTCGAGGCGATCGCGGAGCGAGAGGGCATCACCTTGCCGGACAGCGCAGGCCCTCCTGCGGCACCTTCAGATCAATCAGGTAGTCGTCGACCGCATTGACGATGCAGGGCGTGCTCGGGTACGCCGTGTGCCCCTCGCCCTCCCAGGTCAGCACGTGCCCCACTCCGAGCATCGAGGCGAGGTCGGCGGTGTTCTCGTACGGCGTGGCCGGGTCACCGGTGGTGCCGACGACCACGATCGGCGGCGCGTCGGTGGCGGCGCCCGCCGGGTACGGGTCGCGCTCGCCCGGCCAGACCGCGCACGGCAGCATGCCGACCGCGAGCGAGCCGCCGAACAGCGGGTACTTCCTGCGCCACTCGCCCTGCAGCCGGCGCACCTCGTCGATCGTCGGCGCCTGCTTGGTGTCGGCGCAGTTGACCGCGAGGTTGGCGTCGAACAGGTTGCTGTAGGACCCGTCGGGTTTGCGCTCGGCGTACTGGTCGGCGAGCGTGAACACCCCCTTGGCGTTGCCCTGCCGCAGGTCGGCGATGGCGCCGGCCAGCTTGGCCCAGCCCGACTCCGTGTACAGCGACGAGATCACCGCCACGAAGATCCAGCCCGGGGTCGCCTTGCGCCCGTCGGAGCCCGCCACCGGCTTGGTGGCCGCGCTCGCCAGCGCGTCGGTGACCGCCTTGCGCGCGTCGGCCGCGATCGGGCACTTGCCGGGCGTCTGCTTGCACCAGGCGGTGAAGTTGGTGAACGCGCGCTCGAAGCCCTTGGCCTGCGTCTCGGAGCCCTCCACGAAGCTCTGCGCGGGGTCGACCGCGCCGTCGAGCACCATGGCGCGCACGTTGCGCGGGAAGAGCTGGGCGTACGTGGCGCCGAGCAGCGTGCCGTAGGAGAAGCCCAGGTAGCTCAGCTTGTCGTCGCCGACGGCCTGGCGCAGCGAGTCGATGTCGCGCGCGGCCTGCTCGGTCGAGAAGTACGGGAGCTGGTCGCCGTACTTGGCCCCGCACCCGCTCGCGATGCGCTTGTTCAGCGTGACGAGCTTGTCGAAGTCGGCCTGGCTCACCGGGTCGGGCGGGGCGGCGAAGCTCGCGTCCTGGTCGCTGGGGCTGATGCACTTGACCGGGTCGGAGCGGCCGACGCCGCGCGGGTCGAAGCCGATGATGTCGAACTTGCCGGTGACCTCGGCGGGCAGCCCGCCGAACGCCTCGCCGAACGACAGGTAGACCGCGGTCTCGATGCCGGAGCCGCCCGGACCGCCCGGGTTGAGCAGCAGCGAGCCGATGCGCCCCTGCTGCTTCGACGACCGGATGCGGATCATGGCGATGCCGTACGTCTCGCCGTTGTTCCGGTCGTTCCAGTCGCGCGGCACGGTGACCTTGGCGCAGTCGTACGTCATGCCGGGCGCGCTCTGCCCCACCAGCTGCTCCGGGATGTCCGGGCACGGCTGCCAGTCGGCCGTGCCGCTGCCGCCCGGAGCCGTGGACGCGCCCGGCGCGGGCGTGGAGCGGGCCTGGTCGGAGCCGTTGGGCGCGAAGGCCGGAACCGTGCACCCGGCGGCAACGGCCATGATCGCGGCGAGGACGACGACGACCAGGCGGGAGCGACGCTGCACGATGGGGACCTTTCGACGGCGGGGTGCTGAAACGAGGCTATCCGGTCGATCCGGCCGTTCGCCCCTCAGCGGCTCGTGAGCACCTCGGCCAGGTTGAACTGCACGGGCCGTTCGAGCTGCTCATAGGTGCACGTGCGCGGATCGCGATCCGGGCGCCACCGCTCGAACTGGGCCGTGTGCCGGAACCGCACACCCTCCATGTAGTCGTAGCGCACCTCGACCACGCGCTCGGGCCGCAGCGGCGTGAACGACAGGTCCTTGCCGTTGTTCCACCGGCTCACCTCGTTCTTGCGCGGCGTGCGCTCGCCCTGCTCGTGGGCCGCCCAGTTCCACGGGTGCCCCTCGAACGTCGTGACCAGCGGCTGCAACTGGAGGAACAGCTCCTCGCGCACCGCCATCGGGAACGAGCCGATCACCCCGACGCTGGCCAGCACACCACGCTCGTCGTACAGCCCCAGCAGCAGCGACCCGATCCGGTCCTCGCCCGACTTGTGCACCCGGTAGCCGGCCACCACGCAGTCCGCGGTCCGCTTGTGCTTGATCTTCGTCATCACCCGCTTGTCGGGCTGGTAGGTCAGGTCGCGCTCCTTGGCGATCAGCCCGTCGAGCCCTGCGCCCTCGAACTCGGCGAACCAGCGCGTGGCCGTCTCGAGGTCGTCGGTCGCCGGGGTCACGTACACCGGCGGTTTCGCGTCCTTGAGGGCCTCGGCCAGCCGGTCGCGGCGCACGCTGAACGGCAGCTCGGTCAGGTCCTCGTCGCCGATCGCGAGCAGGTCGAACGCCACGAAGCTCGCCGGCGTCTGCTCGCTGAGCAGCCGCACCCGGCTGGCCGCCGGGTGGATGCGCTGCTGCAGCGCCTCGAAGTCGAGCATGTTGCGCTCGGTGTCCGCCACGATCACCTCGCCGTCGATCACCGCCCGCTCCGGGAAGTTCGCCAGCACGGCCTCGACGACCTCCGGGAAGTACCGGGTCATCGGCTTCTCGTTGCGGCTGCCGATCTCCACCTCGTCGCCGTCCCGGAAGATGATCGACCGGAACCCGTCCCACTTCGGCTCGTACACCTGCCCCGGCGGGATCGCCGCCACGGGCTTCGCGAGCATCGGCTTGACCGGCGGGTTGATCGGCAGCTCCATGGCCTCAGTGTGCCGTCTTCACGCGTCCCCGGTGGCCCCTGTGGACCCGATTTCCCTGATCGGATCTTCACCGGCCGGGCACACCCAGTACGCCCACCCGTCCAGCTCCCTCGCCGCCAGCGGATGCGTGCTCGGGTGATGCGGGCACGGGGGCCAGTTCGTCGGCCGCTCCAGCCGCCACAGCGCCTCGACCGCCCACTCCTGCACCTGATCCGCCACGTGCGCGATCTGCTCCCCCGCCGGCCTCCCCAGCTCGACCCGGATGCCCATCCCCATGCCGGCCGGATCCCAGACCACCGCCGTCGCATCGCCCGGCATCGGGTTCTCCCAGCCCTCGTCGACGACCTTCAGCCGTACGCCCCCGGGCCCCTCCAGTTCCCGCAACACCGGCGCAAGGGCCGCCGTCAGCTCTGGATGCATGCCTTCAGTCTGCGCGGCGACGCCAGCCCTTTTCCGCCCGTCGCCCACTCCCGCGAGCCACCCGCCCACTCCCGCGAGCCACCCGCCCACTCCCGCGAGCCACCAGCCAGCCCACCAGCCAGCCCACCCGCCCTGGGGGCCGCCACCCTACCTCGACGGCGAGCGCGGCAGCCGCGTTGTCCACAGCCCACGCAGCACCCGTGCCGCACCGCGCCATCACACAGCCCAAGCCCACGCCACACGGCGCGCTCGCTGACCGGAATCAACGCCGCCCACCAGCCAGCCCACCCGCCCTGGGGGCCGCCACCCTACCCGCGACGACAACCACGGCGATCGCGTTGTCCACAGGCCCCGATTGGACAGGCACACCGGCCGCGTCGTCCACAGGCTCCCGGATCAAGCCGGGCGCACCAGCCGCGTCATCCACAGGGCTCCTGGATCAGGCAGGACGCACCGCCCGCGTCGTCCACAGGCCCTCGGATCAAGCGGAACGCACCGCCCGCGTCGTCCACAGGCCCCCGGATCAGGCGGGGCGCCCGGCCCCCTCGTCCACAGGCCCCGCACTCACCCCAACGAAGCGCTAGCCTCCCGCAACTCCTCCAGCGCAGCCACCGTATAGGGCGCCAGCGCATCATCCCCCCGCCCACGCTCCGACCACTCGGCGTACCCCCGCTTGAAGGCCAGCACCCCCAACTCCCCCGCCAGCGCCGCGGCCGCCCCCGGCACCCCGCGCTCCAGCAGCGCAGCCGTCATGGCCGCCGCCATCCCCACGCTTTTCAGGGCGTCCCGTTCCTGCAGCTCGGCGCTGGCGGCCACCGCCGCCTTGAGCCGCGGCCCGAGCTCGCGGTTCATCGGCCCCATCGCGTCGGAGGCCCGCGCCAGCCCGGCGGCTACCGCTTCGAGCGGCTTGGCGTCCGCCGGCGCGTCGGCGATGCCCTCGGCGAGCAGCCGGCTCAGCGTCTCCTGCCCGGCCACCAGCAGTTCGCGCTTGTCGGGGAAGTGCCGGAAGAACGTGCTCTTGGTGACTCCGGCCCGTTCGGCGATCTGCGCGACGGTGGTGGCGTCGTATCCCTGCTCGACGAAGAGGTCGACGGCGGCCACGACGAGCCGGTCGCGCGCGCCTGGTTCCCACCGAGCCATGCGGACCAGTCTAAGCGACGGGACCTTTGTCCCATCACCGTGGTAGCGTGACGGGACAAGAGTCCCATCACTCGCGGGAGCGTTCCATGCACGTCTTTCTCACCGGCGGCACCGGCCTGATCGGCACCGCCGTCGTCGCCGAGCTGCTCGGCAACGGCCACACCGTCCTCGCGCTCGTCCGCTCCGACGCCTCCGCGGCGGCCGCCGAGGCAGCGGGCGCCGAGACGATCCGCGGCGGGCTCGCCGACCTCGACGTGCTGCGCGCCGCCGCGGCCCGGGCCGACGGGGTGATCCACCTGGCCTTCGGCAACGACTTCAGCACCGCCGACGCCGTCGCGCGGGCGATGGCCGAGGAGGGCGCGGCGTGCGCCACCCTGGGTGAGGAGCTCGCCGGCAGCGGGCGGCCCTTCGTCACGGTGTCGGGCACCCCGTGGATCCCGGGCCGCGCGTCGACCGAGGCCGACCCGCTGCCGACCGACGGGCTGGTGGGCGGGCGCGGCCGTACGGTGACCGCGGTTCTCGACCTGGCCGGGCGCGGGGTACGCAGCACGGCCGTCCGCATGCCGCGCACGGTGCACAACCAGGGCCGAGGCGGGTTCGCCGGCCTGCTCACCGACTTCGCCCGGCGCACCGGGGTCTCGGGCTACCCGGGCGACGGCACTCAGCGCTGGCCCGCCGTGCACGCGCTGGACGCTGCCGTGCTGTTCCGGCTGGCCCTGGAGAAGGCGCCGGCCGGCTCCGCGTGGCACGCCGTGGCCGATGAGGGCGATGCCGTACGGGACATCGCGGCCGTGATCGGGCGACGGCTGGGGCTTCCGGTGCGGTCGGCGCCCGAGGAGACGTACGGCCCGCTCGGTCCGATCTTCGCCACCGATCAGCCGTCGACCAGCACCCACACCCGGGAGGCGCTCGGCTGGCAACCCACGCACCCCAGCCTGCTGGCGGACCTCGAGAACCTGGCGGCTCCCGGCGCAACGGTGTAATCATGTAATCAACGTTGCACGAGGAAACGAAGTCGGGGAGGAAGTCATGCGATTCCGCACCGCACCACCGGGCCGGGTCGAGCCGCCGAACGCGGACGACGCCGCGGCCTGGATCACCGGCGCGATCCCGGACGGCTGGTTCACCGAACGGCCCGAGATCGTCGTCGACCGCGACGAGATCATCATCTGGGGCCGGGTCACCGATCCCGAACTGGGTGGCGAGGCGACCGACGCCGACCGGGCCGCCGCCCAGGCGGGCCGCATCAACCAGTTCCGCGAGGACACCCGGGAGGGCCGCATCCGGGTGGCCCGCCAGATCGAGCACCGCTACCAGCGCAAGGTCGCGTGGGGCGTGCGCTGCGGCGACACCAACGAGCTGTTCACCCATCTGGCCGCCCCGGTCATGACGCGTCTGCGCCAGCCCGAGCGGCAGATCCTCGACACGCTCGTCGACGCCGGCGTGGCTCGCTCCCGCTCCGAGGCGCTGGCCTGGTGCGTCAAGCTGGTCGGGCAGCACACCGACCAGTGGCTGTCCGACCTGCGCGAGGCGATGACCCGCGTGGACGAGCTGCGCAGGCAGGGTCCGGACACGGTCTGAGCAAAAGCTAGGGTGACGGGGTGCTACGAGAGGTCACCGCGATCCGGTACGTCACCCCGTTGCGTGAGGGCGGCTCGCTGCCCGGCGTGGTCGAGGCCGACGACCTCGGCACCTACGTGGTGAAGTTCCGCGGCGCCGGGCAGGGCCCCCGCGCGCTGGTGGCCGAGGTGATCTCCGGTGAGCTGGCCCGCCGGCTCGGCCTGCCGGTGCCGGAGCTCGCCGTCGTGCAGCTCGACCCGGTCGTCGCGCGCGCCGAGCCCGACGAGGAGGTCCAGGAGCTCATCAAGGCAAGCGCCGGGGCCAACCTGGGCATGGACTTCCTGCCGGGCGCCCTCGGGTACGACCCGGTGGCGCACCCGGTCGACCCGGTGCTGGCGTCGCGGGTGGTGGCGTTCGACGCCTTCGTCGAGAACGTGGACCGCAGCTGGCGCAACCCCAACCTGCTGATGTGGCACCAGCAGCTGTGGATGATCGACCACGGCGCGACGCTGTACTTCCATCACAACTGGCCACGTGCCGCGAACGTCGTTCACCGTGCGTACAAGTGGGACGACCACGTCCTGAAGCCGTACGCCACCGCGCTGGCCACCGAGGGCCCGGCGCTCGCGGCCCGGCTCACGCCCGAGCTGCTGGCCGAGGCGATCGCCGAGGTGCCCGACGAGTGGCTGGACGACGCCGAGCGCGACGCCGAGCAGGCCCGCGAGGCGTACCGGAACCATCTGACCGCCCGCGCCGAGCGCCCGGAGGCGTGGCTGCCGTGAGGGTCCCGTACGAGTACGCCGTGATCCAGGCCGTGCCCCGCATCGAGCGCGGCGAGGTGCTCAACGTGGGCGTGGTGCTCTACTGCCAGCGCCGCGACTTCCTGGCCGCCCGCACCGACCTGCGCGAGGACGTGCTGCGCGCGCTCGACCCGCGGGCCGACGTGCCCGCCATCCGGGCCGCGCTGGACTCGTGGGACGCGACCTGCACGGGCGCGGGCGCGGCAGCGGACATCAGCCAGGGCGAGCGGTTCCGGTGGCTGGTCGCCCCGCGCAGCACTGTCCTGCGCGCCGGGCCGGTGCACATGGGGCTGGCGGCCGACCCGTCCGAGGAGCTCGACCGCCTGGTGACCCTGCTCGTGAGCTGAGCGGGCGCTACGCCGCGGGCCGCTGCGAGCCCGCGAACTCGACGGGCGAGGGCACCGACGTCTCCGTGTCGAACGCGACCAGGAACGGGGGCCGGCTCTGCGTGGCCATGTAGATGCGGCCCACGTACTCGCCGAGCAACCCGAGGCAGATCAGCTGGATGCCGCCGAGCAGCAGGACCGCGATGTAGAGCGACGTCCAGCCGGGCACGACCCCGCCGCTGGCCCACGCGATCAGGCCGGTGACGATCAGCACCAGGCACAGCACGAAGCTCAGCACGCCCAGCCACGTGGCGATCTTCAGCGGCGCGGCCGAGAAGCCGGTCACGCTGTCGAAGGTGAGCCGGATCATGCGGCTCAGCGGGTACTTGGTCTGCCCGGCGACCCGCTCCTCGCGGACGTACGCCACCTCGGCGCTCGAGAAGCCCAGCGACGGCACGACGAGCCGGTAGACCGGCCGCGGCTCGGGCAGCTCGTTGAGCACGTCGACCACGGTGCGGCTCATCAGCCGGAAGTCGCCGGCCTGGTCGCTGACCCACGGGCCGACCATCCGCCGCATCATCCAGTAGTAGACGCCGGCCGTGTTGCGCTTGAACACCGTGTCGGTGCTGCGGTCGCTGCGCACGCCGTAGACCACGTCGACGTTCTCGCTGCGGGCCTTGGCCAGCATCTCGCCGATCGTCTCGGGCGGGTCCTGCAGGTCGGCGTCGATGCTGACGACGTAGTCGCCGCGCGCGGAGCGCAGCCCGGCCCGCAGCGCGGTCTGGTGGCCGACGTTGCGGCGCAGCGAGACCACGCGCAGCTCGGGCCAGTCGGCGCGCAGCTGCAGCAGCCGCGACACCGTGGCGTCGGTGCTGCCGTCGTCGACGGCGACGACCTCGTACGACACCCCGAGTCCGTCGAGCACCGGCCGCAGCCGGGCCACGAAGTGGTCGACCGCTTCGCGCTCGTTGAACATCGGGGTGACGACCGACAGCGTCACCGAGGACACGAGGCTCTGCGGCGGCATGGGCGACCTCTCCTGATAGCTCTGGCGTCAAGGCCGTTTCGCCCCATTAATCATGAATGCGATTCGTCCTTCTCGTCGGCCGAAGAGACTAGCCGGTCCCCGCAGCCTTGTGCGCGCCAGGCTCTGCCGAATTTCCCCGGGAAACCAAATTCTCGACGACGTACCGCAGCCCGCCCCGAGAAGTTTGCCAGCCCGTCGACGAGCTGACGACCCACCGTTCACCCAGTTCGGGGGCGAACGTGTCGCCGTTGACAACCAGATCGATCCGGGTGCGGACGACGTGCCCGGCGTACGGAAGGAACGCCCGGTACACCGCCTCGCCGCCCATGATCCACAGCTCGGGGCCCAGCCCCAGCGCCTCGTCCACCGAGTGGACCACCGAGGCGCCCGCCGCCGACCAGGACGGGTCACGGGTCAGCACGACGTTGCGCCGCCCGGGCAACGGCCGGAACCTCTCGGGCAAAGAATCCCAGGTCGCGCGGCCCATCACGACCGTGCCGCCCGTGGTGAGCTCGCGGAACATCGCCTGGTCCTCGGGGAGCCGCCACGGGATCGCGCCGTCCGCGCCGACCACCCGGTCGTGTGCCTCGGCCCAGATCAGGTGCACGGTCATACGGCGACGGGGGCGCGCAGCGCCGGGTGGTGCCGGTAGCCGACCACCGTGAAGTCCGAGGAGTCGTAGTCGAACAGCGACGCCGCCGGCGCGAGCTCGAGCCGCGGGAACTCGTATGCCTCCCGGCTCAGCTGCTCGGTGACCTGCTCGACGTGGTTGTTGTAGATGTGACAATCGCCACCGACCCAGATGAAGTCCCCGGGCAGCAGCCCCACCTGGTCGGCGACCATGCGGGTGAGCAGCGCGTAGCTGGCGATGTTGAACGGCACGCCCAGGAAGAGGTCGGCGCTGCGCTGGTAGAGCTGACACGAGAGCCGGCCGTCGGCGACGTAGAACTGGAACATCGCGTGGCAGGGAGCGAGCGCCATGTCGGGCAGCTCGGCCACGTTCCACGCCGAGACGATCATGCGGCGCGAGTCGGGGTCGCGGCGCAGCGTGTCGAGCACCTGGCTGATCTGGTCGACGTGCCCGCCGTCGGGCGTGGGCCACGAGCGCCACTGCACCCCGTAGACCGGGCCGAGCTCGCCGGACTCCGAGGCCCACTCGTCCCAGATCGTCACGCCCTGCTCGCGCAGCCAGCCGACGTTGCTGTCGCCGCGCAGGAACCACAGCAGCTCGACGGCGACCGACTTGAAGTGCACCCGCTTCGTGGTGATCAGCGGGAAGCCGGCCGACAGGTCGTAGCGCAGGCGCTCGCCGAAGACGCTGACCGTGCCGGTGCCGGTGCGGTCGCTCTTGGGGGTGCCGCTGGTGAGGACCCGGCGCAGCAGGTCCTCGTACTGGGTGTCCACGGGCATGGCAGCCAACCTACCCGCCGCGCGGCCCGGCCCGGTGCCGTGGCGGGGCCGAGTCGCGCGGCGTGCCCGGTGCGGCCGGCAACCGGGCCGGCGCCCTCCCCAGATGGCGTACGGGAAAGGACGTCAGCTGGCCCAGGACTCGGCCATCTGCGGGATCTGCTGGTTGAGCGCGTGCAGGTCCTGCTGCTGGCCGGGCGCGGGCACCGTGCCGCTGTGCACGACGAACCCGAGGTCGGCGCCGAGCTGCTGCCAGCGCTCGTAGAGCACCTGGTCCTGCAGCACGGCGCGGACATCCTGGTGCGCCGAGCGGAGTTCCTCGACGGCCGTCTCGTAGCGGGCGACCCGCGACTGCAGGTCCAGAGTCTCGTACGTGGTCATGCCGTCAGGTTAGCGAAAGATGAGTAGTTTTATTCGCTTTTCAGCTTGCCTGCGATGCGGATGATCCGCTGCGCCATGTGGTCCAGAGCGGCCAGTTCGGCGTCGGTGACCGGCGCGTCGTTGCTGCCGCCGGTGACGTGCGAGACGCCGTACGGGTTACCGTCCGCGAACTTCAGCGGGTCGGTGTAGCCGGGCGCCACGACCACGCCGCCGAAGTGGTGGATGGTGTTGTAGAGCGCCAGCAGCGTGCTCTCCTGGCCGCCGTGCGCGGTCTGCGAGGCGGTGAAGCCCGCGTACGCCTTGTCGGCGAGCAGGCCCTGCGCCCACTGCGGGCCCAGCGTGTCGAGGAACTGCTTGAGCTGGCTCGCGATGTTGCCGTAGCGGGTGGGCGAGCCGAACAGCACCGCGTCGGCCCACACCACGTCGTCGGCGGTGGCCTTGGGCTCGTCCTTGGTGCGGTCGAAGTGCTGGCTCCAGGCCGCGTTCGAGGCGATGGCCTCCTGCGGGGCGAGCTCGGCCACCTGGCGCAGCCGCACCTCGGCGCCGGCCTTCTGCCCCGCCTCGTGCAGGCGCTCGGCCATCTTGTGGATCGTGCCGGTGGACGAGTAATAGATGATCGCCAGCTTGACGTCGGCCACGACGAAGTCCTCCCTTGAAGAAATCTGCTTGCTCAGTCAAGCGAAGTCCCCGGGAGGCCGGGTTCGAAACGGCTAAACCCGGAGTTCCCCGCCGTGCGGCCCGAAGGCGTCGGCGTTCTCGTCGTCGAACCAGTGGCCGTCGGTCGCCAGGTAGCGGAACTGGTAGCTGCCCGGAGTGACGGTCACGCTGACCGTCCGGGTGCCGTCGCGGCGCGGCTTGAGCTCGTGCCGGCCCGGCTCCCAGCCGTTGAACGTGCCCACCACGCTCACCGGGCCGGCCGGCTGGTTGACCGGCAGGCAGAAGGTCACCCGGGTCTTGTTGCCGAAGAGTCGGCTCCTCTTGATCATCAAGACCTCCACTACTCGGGCTTCCATCCTTACAACGGCCGGGAGCGATACGGGTGACGGCGCGCCGCATAGGCTTTTCCCATGCACCCGGAGCCCACTGACGAACTGCGGACCGCCACCTTCCGCGACCTGGACACCACGAGCCTCTACGCGATCCTCAAGCTGCGGGCCGACGTCTTCGTCGTCGAGCAGCAGTGCGCGTACGGCGACCTCGACGGACGCGACGACGAGCCCGGCACGCGCCACCTGTGGTTCACCCGGGACGGCGAGGTCAGGGCGTACGTCCGCATCCTCAACGACGGCGACGTGGAGCGGATCGGCCGCGTCGTGACCGCCAAGACCGCCCGCGGCGCCGGGCTGGCCGGCCGGCTGATGGAAGAGGCGCTGACGATCATCGGCAACCGCCCGAGCGTGCTGGACGCCCAGGCGTACCTGGTGGACTTCTACGCCCGGTACGGCTTCCGGCCGACCGGCCCCGAGTTCCTCGAGGACGGCATCCCGCACGTCCCGATGCGCCGCGAGCCCTAGGGAAGCGCGGCGACGATCTCGCTGACCGAGCGGCGGCGGCCCGTGTAGAACGGGACCTCCTCGCGCACGTGCCGCCGCGCCGTGGATGCGCGCAGGTCGCGCATCAGGTCGACGATGCGGTGCAGCTCGTCGGCCTCGAAGGCCAGCAGCCACTCGTAGTCGCCCAGCGCGAACGAGGCCACGGTGTTGGCCCGCACGTCCGGGTAGCCGCGCGCCATCCGGCCGTGCTCGGCGAGCATCTGGCGGCGCTCCTCGTCGGGCAGCAGGTACCACTCGTAGGAGCGCACGAACGGATAGACGCACAGGTACGGGCGGGCCTCCTCGCCGGCCAGGAACGCCGGCAGGTGGCTCTTGTTGAACTCCGCCGGGCGGTGCAGCGCCATCTGCGACCACACCGGGGCCAGGTGCCGGCCCAGCCCCGTGCGGCGGAACAGCGAGTACGCCTCCTGCAGCGCGTCGGAGGAGCTGGAGTGCCACCACACCAGCACGTCGGCGTCGGCGCGCAGCCCGGACACGTCGTACGTGCCGCGGACCGTCACGTCCTTGGCGGCGAGCTGCTCGAACAGCCCGTCCACCTCGCCGGCCAGCTCGTCGCGCAGCGCCGGCAGCGGCGTCTCCGCCCGGAACACCGACCACATCGTGTAGCGGATCGTCGCGTTCAGCTCGTTGATCCGCGCCGCGTTCGTCTGCTCGCTCACTTCGCCTCCCATGTGTTGCTCACGTCTTCGGCGGCGCGCACGCCGCTGGCGACACAGGCCGGAATGCCGACCCCGTCGAACGCCGCCCCGGCCAGCGCCAGCCCCGGCGGCAGCGCGGCGCGTGCCGCGGCCAGCCGGTCGCGGTGCCCCGGCGCGTACTGCGGCAGTCCCCCGCCCCAGCGTTGCACCCACGCGGCGACCGGCGGCGGCAGCGGCCCGCCGATCAGCTCGCCGAGCTCGCGCCGGGCGCGCTCGGTCAGCGCCGCGTCGTCGAGCTGCAGCTGCTCTTCCTCGCCGGCCCGCCCCAGCGACACACGCACGATCACCGGGGCGCCGTCGGGCCGGGCCCACTTGCGCGTGACGAAGGTGGCCGCCTTGACCAGCGTGCCCTCGCTCGGCGGCACCAGGAACCCGCTCAGCACGGGCAGCGGCGTGCCCGGCGGCAGCGCCAGCGCGACCAGCGCCACGCCGGCGTAGTCCAGCCCGCCGACGGCCTCGGCCGCGTCCGGCGCGATCGGGGCGAGCAGGCGCGCGGCCGGCTTGGCGGGGACCGCGAGCACCACGGCGTCCACGTCGTCGGTCTGCGGAGCCGGCACCGGGCCCAGCAGCAGGCGCCAGCCGTGGGCGGTGCGGGCCAGCTCGCGTACGGGAAGACCCAGGCTGATCCGTGCGCCGCTGGCCGCGGCCGCCGCGCCCACCAGCCGGCTCAGGCCGCCGTCGAGCGCCCCGAAGACCGGCTGCCCGGGTGTGCGCTTGCTCGCCGCCTGTGCGGACCGCACCGCGTCGCGCAGGGTGTGCTCGACCCGGGCCGTACGGGCCAGCTGCGGCATCGTGACCTCGAGCGAGAGCCGGTCGGCGCGCCCGGCGTAGACGCCGCCCAGCATCGGGTCGACCAGGCGGTCGACGACCTCGTCGCCGTAGCGGTCGCGCACCAGCCGGCCGACCGCGACGTCCTCGCCCTCGGCCAGCAGCGGACGCCCGGCGTCGGCGTCGTGCGCCGCGTCGGCGTGCGCGACGCCGTCCAGCTTGCTCAGATCACCCGGGACGCCGACGAGCGTGCCCGCGGGCATCGGCGCGAGCCGGCCGCCGAACGCCAGCGCCGCGGGAACCTTGGCGGGGTGCACGAGGGCGCCGTCCAGGCCCAGCCGCCGGACCAGCGACACCGCGGCCGACTCGGCGCCGTCGCTGCCCGTCATGAGGAACGACTCCGCGCCGCGCTCGACGGTCACGCCGGCCAGCTCGCCGGTGCGCAGCTTGCCGCCCAGCGCGCCGCTCTGCTCGTACACGATGATCTCGGTGTCCGGCGCGCTCACGTCCCGCAGGCGCACGGCGGCCGCCAGCCCGGCGATGCCGCCGCCGATGACCGCAACCCGCTTCCGCACCCTTCCAGCCTTCCAGGTGTTTCCCCATCCCGTACGGCCAGGGTGGCCCGATGTGAGCTAGCGCGCGGACGCCTCGTGCACGTGGGCCACCAGCCGGGTCAGGATGTCCGGGTCGGTCTCGGGCATGACCCCGTGGCCCAGGTTGAACACGTGGCCCGGCGCCGCCCTGCCCTGCTCGAGCACCCGGTCGGCCTCGCGGCGCACCACGTCCCACCCGGCGAACAGGATCGCGGGGTCGAGGTTGCCCTGCACGGCACGCTCCGGACCGACGGCCCGGGTCGCCTGGTCCAGGGGCGTACGCCAGTCGACGCCCACCACGTCCGCGCCGGCCTCACCCATCGCGCCCAGCAGCACGGCCGTGCCCACTCCGAAGTGGATGCGCGGCACACCGGCGTCCGCCAGGCCGCCCAGCACCCGGGCGGAGTGCGGCAGCACGTACTCGCGGTAGTCGGCCTCGCTGAGCGCGCCCGCCCACGAGTCGAACAGCTGCACCGCGCTCACGCCCGCGTCCACCTGGGTCCGCAGGAACGCCAGCGTGATGTCCGCGAGGCGGGACAGCAGCGCGTGCCACAGCCGCGGGGCGCCGTACATCATGGCCTTGGTCTTGAGGTAGGTGCGCGACGGGCCGCCCTCGATCAGATAGCTGGCCAGCGTGAACGGCGCCCCGGCGAAGCCGATCAGCGGGGTGGCGCCGAGCTCGCCGACGAGCAGGCGCACCGACTCGGCCACGAAACCGACCTCGCCCGCGCTGATCGGGCGCAGCCGATCGAGATCGGACTCGGCGCGGATCGGCTCGGCGACCACCGGGCCGGTGCCCGCGACGATGTCGAGATCGATGCCGGCCGCCGCGATCGGCACCACGATGTCGCTGAACAGGATCGCCGCGTCGACCTGGTGGCGGCGCACCGGCTGCAGCGTGATCTCGGTGACCAGCTCGGGCCGGCGGCACGACTCCAGCATCCCGACGCCCTCGCGGATCTTGCGGTATTCGGGCAGGGACCGGCCCGCCTGACGCATGAACCAGACCGGGGTGTGCGGCACGTCCCGGCGGCGGCAGGCCCGCACGAAGGGCGAATCGTTCAAGACGGAAGTCACCGCGCCATCGTGCCACGACACGCGCGGCGCGCCGATCGACTACGGACAGCGCGCGGCGGCATAGTCTTCCCCCATGGCGTCCCCCTCCGCTGTGCCCGAAGCGTTCGCCCGCGCGGTCGACGCTCTGCGGGCCGCGACGCCACGGGACGAGATCCTGCTCGAGGAGATCGCCGCCCCGCAAAAGCTTGCGCCGTACGCGTTCGCGCTGTCCGCGACCGTGCTGCGCGGCGGCGACGAGGTGGCCGGCGGACGGCTGATCCTGCTGCACGACCCGGCCGGGCACGAGGCGTGGCACGGCGACATCCGGCTCGTCACGCTGGTCACCGCGGAGCTCGAGGACGACCTCGCCGGCGACCCGATGCTGTCGGCGGTGGCGTGGACCTGGCTGACCGACGCGCTCGAGCAGCACGCCGCCGCGTACACCGCGATCGGCGGCACCATCACCCAGACGACCTCGACCCGCTTCGGCGAGCTGGCCGGCCCGGCGCCCACCGCCGACCTCGAGGTGCGCGCCTCGTGGACGCCGACCGGCGACGACTTCGGCGCCCACCTGCGCGGCTGGTGCGCGATGCTGGCCTCCACGGCCGGGCTGCCGCCGCCCGGGGTGTCAGCGCTGGGCCACCGGCAGCACGTGGGCTAGCAGACCTTCAGGGCGTCGCAGGCCGTCCTGATCGGAATGGCCAGGCCGATGCCCTCGGCGTCCTTGGCCTTGGCCGTGGCCACGCCGACCACCTGCTCGTTGGCGTTGACCACCGGGCCACCCGAGTTGCCCGGGTTGATCGGCGCGTCGAACTGGATCGTCGGCCCGTCGGCGTCGTCGGGCCGGTAGGCGCTGATCACGCCGGTGGTGACCGAGTCGTCCAGACCCAGCGGCGCGCCCACGACCACGACCTGCTGGCCCGGCTTGACCTGCGCGGTCGAGGCCTGCAGACCGGCGATCCGCTGCCCGGCCCGCAGCAGCGCCAGGTCCTTGCCCTTGTCGACCTTGACGATCGTGGCGGTGATCCGGGTGGAGCCGCGCTCGAGCGACACCCGCCGGCCGCCGCCGGTCCACGTCTCGGCGACCACGTGGTAGTTCGTGACCAGGTTGGCCTGGTTGCCCGGCGCCTTGCCGACCGAGAACGCGGTGCCGGTGAAGCCGCCCGCGCGCACCCGGAACACGCTGGGCAGCACGCCCGACGAGACGCCCTCGGGGTCGAACATGCCGGCGAGCTGCTTCTCGAGCCGGTCGGTGCGGGTCTGCTCGGCCGACAGCACGGACGCGAGGTCCTGGTTGTGCCGGCTCATTCCCTCGATCCGGTACGCCTGCCACCCCGCCACCAGCGCCAGCAGGACCACCAGGCCGATCACCAGCGGCTTGCGGCGACCGGCGGGGGCGCGCTGCGGGAGCGGTCCGGGCTCGGCCGTCCGGGGTGCCACGTCCGCGTGCCAGGAAGGCTGCTCGCCCGGCTGCGCCGCGGGAGCCCACCCGCGGTGCCGTTGCTGCGGGACGGGCGCGGCCTGCTCCCAGCGCTGCTCGCCCGGCCGGCGGTCCTCGACCCCGAGCCGGCCCGCTTCCGCGCGCTGGTCCGACGCCCCGCGCCGGCCCGCGCCCGCGTGCTGGTCGTCGGCCCAGCCCTGCTCACCGGCCCAGCGCGGGTCCTCGACCCACTGCTGCTGCCCCCACGGGTCGGCCGCCGGCTCACCCCACGGGTCGGCCGCCGGCTCGTTCCAGCGGCCCCCACCGTCCGCGGGACGCTCGTCGGCGCGGCGCCGCCCGTCGTATCGGCGCTGCTCACCCGAGCCCGCAGGGGTGAACGGTTCGTAGGTCATGGTCATCCGGCGCGGCCTCCCGGGTATCGGCGCTGCGGGAGGTAGTACGGAGAAAACCGCCCGCCGGATCAGTCCCGTTGTCGATCGAGAAACGGCGCGCCGGTACCCGGCTGCAAGCAGCCGGGGACACCTCCCCGTACGGTTACGGAGTGACCGACGAAGCACCCCTGCGCCGTCGGGACACGCCGGAGCCCGAGAGGGACGGACGACCGCACGCCGACTCGCCCGACCCGACGTCTGGCGGTCCCGAGCCCGTTCCGCTCCCCGCGGACCCCACCGCCGCCACCGCGGCCCCCGTCCTGCCCACCGCCGACGCCGTCCCGTCCGCCGAGCCCGCCGCGGTCGCCGCGGTCGCCGCTTTCGCCGCCGAGCCCACCACGGTCGCCGCCGAGCCCGCTGCGTCCGCCGCGGATCCCGCTCCGGCCGCCGCCGAGCCGGTTCCGCTGACGGCTCCGCGCGAGGGCACGCCGCGCCCGGTGGAGACGCCCGAGGAGCTCGCCGACGTCGTGCGCCGCATGATCGCCGGTTCCGGCCCGGTCGCGGTCGACGCCGAGCGCGCCTCCGGCTACCGCTACACCCAGCGCGCCTACCTGGTGCAGCTGCGCCGCGCCGGCGCCGGGACCGTGCTGATCGACCCGCTGCCCCTCGACGACCTGCGCACCCTCGACGCCGCGCTGGCCGACAGCGAGTGGGTGCTGCACGCCGCCAGCCAGGACCTCGCCTGCCTGGCCGAGATCGGCATGAAGCCCCGCCGGCTGTTCGACACCGAGCTGGCCGCGCGGCTGGCCGGCTTCGAGCGCGTCGGCCTGGCGGCGCTCACCGAGCAGCTGCTGGGCTATTCGCTCGAGAAGCACCACTCCGCCGCCGACTGGTCGACCCGCCCGCTGCCCGAGTCGTGGCTGACGTACGCCGCGCTCGACGTCGAGCTGCTCACCGACCTGCGCGACCACCTGGCCGCCGAGCTCGACCGGCAGGGCAAGTCCGCGTGGGCCGCCGAGGAGTTCGCCGCGCTGGTCGCCAGCGCCGACCGCCCGCCCCGGGTACGCCCCGACCCCTGGCGCCGGACCTCCGGAATACACCGTGTCCGCGGCGCCCGCGCCCAGTCGCGCGTACGCGCCCTCTGGTACGCCCGCGACGGCGTCGCCGCCCGCCGCGACTCGGCCCCCGGCCGGGTGCTGCCCGACTCCGCGATCGTCGCCGCCGCCGAGGCCGACCCCAAGGACGAGCGCAGCCTGCTGGCCATCGCCGGCTTCGGCGGCCGCTCGGTGCGCCGCCTGGCCCGCGTCTGGCTCGACGCGCTCGACGAGGCCCGCGCCCTGCCCGACGACGCCCTGCCCGTCAACCAGCCCGTCGAGGGCCCACCCCCGCCGCACCGATGGGCCGAACGCGACCCGGTGGCCGCCGCCCGCCTGGCCCGCTGCCGCGCGGTCGTCGTAGCCACCGCCGAGGCCCACCAGCTGCCGCCCGAAAACCTGGTCAGCCCCGATTTCGTACGCCGTCTCGCCTGGTCCCCACCCGACGAGATCACCCCGCAGACCGTGGGCGACACCCTGCGCGGCTTCGGCGCCCGCAACTGGCAGATCACCCTGCTGGCCGACCAGCTGGCCACCGTCCTACCCGCCCCGACGGCGTGACCCGCGGGCAGCGCCCGACCGCCTGCCCGCGCCCCGCCCACACTCCCTGACCGCGGCCCGCGCCCCGCCCAGCCGTGCCCGCTGGACCGCCCAGCCGTGCCCGCGCACCGCCTTGCCGCGCCCGCGCACCGCCCTGCCGCGCCCGCGCACCGCCCTGCCGCGCCCAGGGACCGCCCTGCCGCGCCCAGGGACCGCCCTGCCGTGCCCGCGCATCGCCCTGCCGTGCCCGCTGGACCGCCCTGCCGTGCCCGCGCCCTGCCCAGCCGTGCCCACGGACCGCCTGCCGTGCCCGCGCCCCGCCCCACACTCCCTGACCGGGCATCGCCCGCCGCGCCGTGCCCGCGCACCGCCCAGCCGCGCCTTCGCACCCCCAGCCATGCCCGCGCACGGCTCGCCGCTCTGCCCGCTCCGGCTGCCTACCCGCTCTGGCCGCGCACGGCTTGACCCCGCCCCGCGCCCACCGCCGTGCCCGCGCACCGCCCCGCGGCACCGCGCACCGCCACGCCACGCCCACCCCCGCGCACCGCCTGCCCGCCGGCCTCGAACGCACAGCCACCCGAAGCGGCATCCCGCCCACACGCCGCCCGAAATGCGGCTTTTGCGGGTGGGCCACCGCCTCCCCCGCCCACCCAGGGACGGGGCCGAACCTACGCCCCCGCCACCCCGCCGCCCGGGTTTTCCACAGCCGAGAATGTGCCGACTTACCCGAAGTTCCCGGGCCCGACGACCTTGGCCGCACCGTCGTCCCGCCCGCAGCGCGCACACTGCCCATATCCGGCGCCATCCGGGTTGTAGCGCCGCACCCATTTGTGCCACCCGATGCGGCACCTGAACGGCTTGCCCATAGCGTGAAGCTACGCCCGCCGCGAGATCGACTCTTTCCCCCGAACGGTCCAGCCCCGAGGGCGAGGTCTCCGGTGATCGGCGAGCGCCGCGACCGACTCCCCGGGATGCTGGAACAGGACGCGCCGCGCGACGGCTCTGTGAAGTTCCCCGGAGGCGGTGGCACGCCCTAGTTACTGGCGAGTAGCATTCACTCACCACCGCCCTAGGAGGTCCCGTGCCCCGTGAAGTACGCGAGGTCGTCTTCGTCGACGGCGTCCGCACCCCGTTCGGCAAGGCGGGCGGCATGTACGCCGAGACCCGCGCCGACGATCTGGTCATCCGCTGCATCCGCGAGCTGCTGCGCCGCAACCCCCAGCTCCCGCCCGACCGGGTGGACGAGGTCGCCATCGCGGCCACCACCCAGATCGGCGACCAGGGCCTGACGATCGGCCGCACCGCCGCGCTGCTGTCCGGCCTGCCCAAGACCGTCCCCGGCTACGCGATCGACCGCATGTGCGCGGGCGCCATGACCGCCGTGACGAACGTGGCGGGCGGCATCGCGATGGGCGCCTACGACGTGGCGATCGCCGGCGGCGTCGAGCACATGGGCCGGCACCCGATGGGCGAGGGCGTCGACCCCAACCCGCGCATCCTGGCCGAGAAGCTGGTCGACCCGTCCGCGCTGGTGATGGGCTCGACGGCGGAGAACCTGCACGACCGGCTGCCGCAGATCACCAAGGAGCGCGCCGACCGCTACGGGCTCAACTCGCAGCTGAAGACGGCCAAGGCGTACGCGGACGGCAAGCTGCAGCCCGACCTGGTGCCCGTCGCGATCCGCAGCGCCGAGCAGGGCTGGGGCCTCGCGACCGCGGACGAGGCGCCGCGCGAGACCTCGATGGAGAAGCTCGCGACCCTCAAGACCCCGTTCCGCCCGCACGGCCGGGTGACCGCGGGCAACGCGGCCGGCCTCAACGACGGCGCCACCGCCGCCCTGCTCGCGAGCGAGGAGACGGCGCGCGAGCTGGGCCTGCCCGTCGCGATGCGGATGGTGTCGTACGGCTTCGTCGGCGTCGAGCCCGAGATCATGGGGTACGGCCCGATCCCGTCCACGGAGAAGGCGCTCAAGAAGGCCGGCCTCACGATCGACGACATCGGCCTGTTCGAGCTGAACGAGGCGTTCGCGGTCCAGGTGCTGGCGTTCCTCGACCACTACGGCATCGCCGACGACGACCCGCGGGTCAACCCGTGGGGCGGCGCGATCGCCATCGGCCACCCGCTCGCGTCCTCGGGCGTACGCCTGATGACGCAGCTCGCGCGGCACTTCGCCGAGCACCCCGAGGTCCGCTACGGCCTCACCGCCATGTGCATCGGCATCGGCATGGGCGGCACCGTGATCTGGGAGAACCCGCTGTGGGAGGCGAAGTGATCGAGCACCCGAACGAGGTCGTCACCAAGGCGCTCGTCCGCCTCGTGCAGGTCGGCGACCGCAAGGCCGCGTTGATCACGCTGGACAACGGGCTCGACTACAAGAAGCCCAACAGCTTCGGCCCCGGCGGCCTCGCGTCGCTCGACGAGGCGATCACCAAGGCGACCGAGGCGGAGCCGGCGTTCATCGCGATCACCGGCAAGCCGTACATCTTCTGCGTCGGCGCGGACATCACCGGCATCCCGCTGCTGCAGAGCCGCGAGCAGGCCGTCGAGCTCGGCGAGCTGGGCCACCGCGTGTTCGCCCGGCTCAAGAACTCGACGATCCCGACCTTCGCGTTCATCAACGGCGCTGCCCTGGGCGGCGGCCTCGAGGTCGCGCTGCACTGCCATTACCGTACGGTCTCCGGCGGCGCGGCGGCCCTGGGCCTGCCCGAGGTCGCGATCGGCCTGATCCCCGGCTGGGGCGGCAGCCAGCTGCTGCCCAACCTGATCGGCGTGCCCGGCGCGGCCCAGGTCATCCTGCAGAACCCGCTCACCCAGAAGGTGCTGCGTCCGAAGGAGGCGGTCGAGCTCGGCGTCGCCGACCAGCTGTTCGAGCCCGCCGACTTCCTCGAGCGCTCGCTCGAGTGGGCGGCCGCGGTGGTCGACGGCAAGGTGACCGTCCAGCGGCCCGAGGTCGACAAGGACATGTGGGAGGGCGTGCTGTTCTTCGCCAAGCAGCAGCTCGACGAGAAGCTGCACGGCGCGGTCCCGTCCGCCAACAAGGCCCTCGAGCTGCTCGCCCTCGCCAAGGACGCGACCTTCTCCGACGGCACCGCGGCCGAGACGCAGGCGCTCGCCGACCTGATCCTGGGTGACGAGTCGAGGGCCAGCCTGTACGCCTTCGACCTGGTGCAGCGGCGGGCCAAGCGGCCGGTCGGCGTGCCCGACAAGTCGCTGGCCCGCAAGGTCACCAAGGTCGGCATCGTCGGCGCCGGCCTGATGGCCTCGCAGCTCGCGCTGCTGTTCGCGCGGCGGCTTCAGGTCCCGGTCGTGCTCACCGACCTCGACCAGGCCCGCGTCGACAAAGGCGTGCAGTACGTGACCGGCCAGATCGACAAGCTGGTCGGCAAGGGCCGCCTCGACGAGGGCACGGCCGCCAAGCTGCGCGGCCTGGTCAGCGGCTCGGTCGACAAGTCGGTCTTCGCGGACGCGGACTTCGTGATCGAGGCGGTCTTCGAGAACCTCGACCTCAAGAAGCAGATCTGGGCCGAGCTCGAGAAGATCGTCACGCCCGAGGCCGTCCTCGCGACGAACACCAGCTCGCTGTCGGTGACCGAGATGGCCGCCGACCTCGAGCACCCCGAGCGGGTCGTCGGCTTCCACTTCTTCAACCCGGTCGCCGTGCTGCCGCTCCTCGAGATCGTCAAGGGCGAGCGGACCGACGACGCGACGCTGGCCACGGCGTTCGCGGTGGGCAGGGAGCTCAAGAAGTCGTCCGTGCTGGTCAAGGACGCCCCGGCGTTCGTGGTCAACCGGCTGCTCACCCGGGTCACCAGCGAGATCTTCCGGGCCATCGACGCCGGCACCCCGCTCGAGGTGGTGAACGTGGCGATGGACCCGCTGGGCCTGCCGATGCGTCCCATCGCGCTGCTGCAGCTCGTGGGGCCGGCCGTCGCGTACCACGTCGGCGAGACGCTGCACCGGGCGTTCCCCGACCGGTTCGCCGAGTCGCCGAACCTCAAGAAGATCGTGGACTCCGGGCTGCCGGTCATGGTCGACGACGAGATCAACCCCGCCGTGGCCGAGCTGGTGGCGGGCGGCTCGGAGCCGCTGACGGCCGAGGACGTACGGCGGAAGGCCCTCGACGCTCTGGCCGAGGAGATCCGCATCATGCTCGACGAGGGCGTGGTCGCCGAGCCGCAGGACATCGACCTATGCATGATCCTCGGCGCCGGCTATCCGTTCCACCTGGGCGGCGTCACGCCGTACCTGGACCGCAGCGGCACCTCCGAACGGGTGACCGGCAAGCGGTTCCTGCCCCGGGGCGTCGCGAGCCTGCCCGCCTGACGTTCCCGCCGCCGACGTCCCGCGCCCTGCCCCCGGGCGCGGGACGTCGCCCTTTTCGCCCGTACGACCCGTCTCACCTCGCAGAACGGCTGACGTGCGAGATCATCGGCGGCCGCTAGGCTCGGCCGGTACCCGATCTCTGGAGCGCTTGATGTCGCAGCCCCCGTACCCCGGCCAGCCGTACCCCGGCGAGTCCTCCTCCGGCCAGCCGCCGTACCAGCCGCCCGCGGGGCAACCCGACTACCCGCCGACCACCCCGTACCCGTCCTCCGGCCAGCCTTCCTACGGGCAACCGTCGTACGGTCAGCCCTCCTACGGTCAGCAGCCCGAGTACGGCCAGACGCCGCCGCCACCCCCGCCGCCGTACGGGCAGCAGTACGGCCAGCCGCAGTACGGCCAGCAGCCCGGATACGGCCAGCAGCCCGGATTCGGCCAGCCCGGCTTCTCGCCGCAGCCGCCCCCGAAGCGGAAGTCCAAGGTCCTCCCGATCGTCCTGATCTCGGTCGCGATCGTGCTGGTGCTCTGCGTCGGCGGCGTGGTCGCGCTCTACATGATCGGCAAGAACCAGATCGACGACACCACCGTCACCGGCGTCACCACCACCGCGCCGACCGGGACGACCGGCGACCCCGCGCCCGAGCCGACGACCGCGACCGTACGCATCTCGGAGCCCACCAAGCTGGGCGGCCGCGACAAGCTGACCTCCAACCGCTTCGACGCGATCGCCGAGCAGCTCAAGAACGGCCTCGCCGACGTGCCCGGCGCCACCGACACGGTCGGCGCGCTCTACGGCGACGTGGCCGACCGCGACATCGTCATCCTCGCCGCCGCCGAGGCCCCCATCCCCGACCCGCAGAAGGAGCTCGACGCCACCTTCACCGGCGCCGGCATCGGCGGCCTGAAGATCGACAAGATCTCGAACGCCCCCACCGGAGCGCTGGGCGGCGCCGCCAAGTGCGGCGCCTCCGAGACCTCGGACATCGACCTCGCGATCTGCGCGTGGGCGGACGAGGGCAGCGTCGGCATGTTCATCTGGTACTTCAAGTCGGTCGGCAGCGCCAAGTCCGAGTTCCCCAAGCTCCGCGCCCAGGTCGAAAAGAAGGACTGACCCTGTCAAGCATGGCCGCCGCGGCCTCCAAAAATGAACGTTATACTCCACCCAACTTAACCGAGGGGGCGGTCGACTCCACCGGCCGCCCCCTCGCGTGTTGCACCAAGGCCATGCTCAGCGGCCAGGCGCGAATCAAGACGCAATATAGCGTCCTTCAGTACATCCATCGCCGCCATGACTTCCCCATGCGCCTCGGTCTTACTGGCGAGGTCGTTCCATGCATTCATAATTGGAGCCCACCAACTTTCCGAAGCGCGAAAGCTATCGGATAGCCGCCGGAACTCATCGAGTCGCGCCATGTTCAAATCCTGGTCTGGATGGCGATCAAAATGCAGTAGAGCGACAAGCATAGGGTCCGAGTATACTGTTTCCTTCATATACCGGAGACGCTCTGTTAGTGCCTTATCAGCCCTCGAAGCTGCCGCAATCTGACGCGCGTCTTCCGCTACTGAAACGCGGACTTCGGCAGTTAGGTCCCGAAACGTGCCTTGCCTACTGTCGACCGGGACACCAAGGCAAGCGTTGATTGCATCTTCGAAGCTTCTTGGCTGGTCTGCATCCCAGCCGGTGCTAACTTCACATATTACATCCGCGACGTACGCACGAACGCAGCTTAGAGGATCTCGATGAAACGCTGGACCGCATTTGAAGTAGGCCTTGAAGGCAACTGAGAAATTAGCACCTGCAGTGGCCGACGGTGCCCATAACGGCTCTAAGCTAAAGGCGCTCATCTGCGACCGACCGGGCCATAACTTCATACCGCGGGAGCACCTTCACCATCAAGGTTTCCTACGTGGCTCAATTTCATACGAGCCGACAAATCTCGAAGGACATCTCTCGAGGGAACATCGTCGAGGCGTCGAATTCTGTCAGCCAACCGCATCAGAACGCTGATCGATCCAGTGAAGGCTGCAGCGGAAGCGAGGCTATCAACCGCCCTGGCGTACATAAGAGGATCATCCCCGACCTCCTGCAAAAGATTTACGAGCGGTTCAGCCAACGAAGCATCATAGATTACCTCACTCAACATCACATTGAGGTCAAACCCATGAGCCTCCGCGGAAAAAATCCAGGGAATGCTGCCGACACGAACGGTCAATAGAGCAGCGAAAGCCATTCTGGAGGATTTCATTGTGGGCGCTTCGCGAAACCAGGAAATAAGCGCTGGTAATACCTTTTCCCTAATGAGGTCTTCGCCGAACGCCCCAGCGAAGACGTCTTGTACTTTACTTAATGACGTAGCCGCCGTCTTGGGATAGTCACTGACGCGCTGCAACCTCCGCAAACCAATAACCGACCTATCAGAACGCAATATTCTAGCGGAAACGTCAATAACAACTTCTTGGAAGTCAAGTCGAACGGACCAATCGTATAAAACTCTCTCACATCTTCGGCGCAAGTGTTGATTTAATATCAGCTCAGCTAGAACAGCGGCCAAAACTTGCGTCTGTTGTCGACTCTTAGATGCTTTCGCCAAGTCAGTGCGAACGAAATCAATACTCTCATTACGCCGTATAAGTTCGGTCAGCCATGCGACGGCAGTTTCCTGCGCCATCCTACCTTCGCCAACCGCGCCAACTAACCAGTCGGCGAGCGCAGCTCGAACCGGCTCATAGTTATCCCATACGTAGAAAACTACTGCATCAGGCATACTAGACCTATCAAATACGACGGCCTCGCCCCTAGTAGGACTTGCTTTTATTCTTTTTAAACGGCCACGCAGGCCTGCTCCAGCAAGAGTTAATGCAGCCGATTGACGACCGGCTAAGTTTGCCTGACTAGACCCTGAAAGGACCGCCTCCAGACTTCTGGCATCTGTTTCTATTTGACCAATGGTAGATGATCTACGCAAAGCTAAAGACAGCATAAGACAGCGGTCCGGCAATGACAGTGGGGCGCTTTTAGCTCCGCTCCCGTCTTGCGTCACTGCCGTATGAGAATCCGCGAATAAGTCGTCCAACTCCTCCGCATGATCATCGAGCACTTCAGTTAATGCAGCAACGAAACCTGGTTGATTCCTGCCAGTGCTGGCTTTCAAGAACGTCGCAGTAATCACCTCGACGGCCTCTACAGCCTGCACGACATTCATACCGCCGACGTACTTTCTGAAGTCGAAAGCACCTAGCGAAGAAAGAATTTCTGGATTTCGCACCTCGAGGTAGTGGTGAACGATTTCCACTGGATCTGGCGACGCAGTCAGCCTGACGGTGGTCAACTTCGGTATTTGCCGGACTTCTAAGCCGCGCCAGATTTGTTCACGGACGGTCACGACCAAGTAGCTTTGTAGGCTGCTCAAACGCTCAGTAAGTCGGCTTAGCCCTTCCAAAAAGGCTAGAGACGGCCGATCATGCTCGGGGTCACGGAGATCTAAGATGTAAGCGTGCCGCGCCTTGAATGCCATCGCGCCGATCTGCGGCTCGTTCCAGTCACTGGGGTCCAGCCTGACAAGCGTAACGAACTCTGGCGTTGCCTCAGCCAGTATCTTTTCTGCGAATGTCGTCGCCCCGACGCCGGCCGTTGCCGCGATGACCGGTATTTCGCCCCGCAAAACCGCGTCTTTAGTCGTAGACCATGGGTCCTGCCAGGCCGAGGGAACGACGATAACGGGGTTACTTTTAACACGATTCCTATCAATTAGGGTTTCGTTGAGAAAATTATTCGGGCTGGCGAGACCCTTCGCTCGTCGATCTACTGGAAGGTCCGCGAAACCTCGTAGAATCTGAAGCAAGCTTTCAGCTGAGGTTAACCAAACGCGGCCAGCCGACCAGCCGTCGTCGCTGTTGTAACGCCCGCTCAGGACACCGACTACTGCACCGTCATCAACCCGTAGCACCGGGCAACCGCTCATTCCCGGCTCTACACCATCCGCCTTTACACGTTGGCGCACCGTCCCATCCAGCTGCCTGGCCGGCCCTTCCCAAGATCCATTTGTTGCCAAAACATCGAAATGGCGCTGCGACAGACCTTCATCGAGTATAGCGGCACCGACGAAGTGCACGTTTGTTCCAGGGAGCTGGTCAGCAGACATTGCGACTAGTGGGACTGTTTCATCAAGCGTTAGGTCGGAGGCCAGCACTGCGAGGTCATCCTCGGGGGCAACTCGTTCGACAGAGGCAGCCTGAGGAAAAGCGCCGTCCGATCTTTCTAGCGGAACGATGAAGACTTCACCATCTGGATTTGCCAGCCTCGCCTGCTCCGTCACGTGATACGCCGTAATAAAAACTCCCGGCGCTACTTGAAAACAAGTGCCATGGCTTTCGCCATCAATAGACACAACCCTACCAATGAATGGTGGCGCAGGATTGAAGTCGTAGCTACTCGACATCTTCGGAAGCCTCCAGATCTGGGAGACTTTCGCTTTCTGGGTCTTCGAAGTTTCGAATGCGTCCATATATCAACTTCACGTTCAGTGAAACTTCAGTACCAGCACTAGCAAAAATAATCTTTCCCTCAGTGGAGAATTTGAGGCCAAACTGCACCTCCAACTGCTCGGCATCACCGACCGTCGCAGCGATGCTTCTTGCCGCCCGCGCGCCGGCACGAGCAACCTCGACGACCACCTCTTGAGCATCTGTAATTAGCTCGTCGAAGCGTTTGGGCATTGGACGCCTTGTTGACGTTGGTTCGGTACCGGGCAAGGCGACCGTCTCCACCAGCACAGTCGCGCCCTCGACCCTCGTCTCGAGGTACTTCCCTGGCATGAAAGCTCCATTGGCAGTATGGCACCCGGACAGGGCCCTCATTTAGCCTAGGATTCGCGTTCGCCGAATTCAAGGCTGCCGATCGAGCCTAGAAGTCCGTAGTATCTATGCCTGCGTGAGCCGGGTGCTAAGGCAAGTGCGGCGCTGCAGTAGTCCACCGAGGAGTTCGTATTCCGACAGAACGGGCGTCATCTGGCGGTTTTCACTGTTGCGGTAGCAGCTACCACTGGAGTAGAGGATGCCCCCGGAAGTAGGACTGTTACCTCCAGTCCTCCGCCGGCCTGGGCGACCGCCGACACCGTCCCGCCGTGCGCGTCGCACACGGCCCGGACGATCGACAACCCCAGCCCCGACCCCCGCGACCCGGTCCGCTCCCAGCCCCCGCGCCGGAACGGCTCGAACAACCCCGGCACGTCCCCCGGCTCGACCTCGTAGCCCGTGTTCCCCACGACCAGCTTGGCCTGCCCGCCGACCGTCGACGTGCGCAGCCACAGCCGCCCCAGCAGGTGGTTGTAGCGGATCGCGTTCTCGATCAGGTTGCCCGCCAGCCGGTCGAGCAGCGACGGGTCGCCCACCACCTGCGCGGGCTGGAGGTCGGTCGTCACGTCCAGCTTCAGCCGTTCCGCCTCCGCCGACACGGCCGACAGCGCGTTGGTCACGCTCATGGCCAGGTCGGCCGGCACCTTGCGCACCAGCCGCCGCCCGGACTGCGCCTCCGAGCGGGCCAGCACCAGCAGCGCGTCCACCAGCCCGTTGGCCCGCTCGGACGCGTTGCGCACCACCTTGGCCATCCGCCGGTACTCGGCGACGTCGGCCTCGTCGTCGCTGAGCGTCACGTCGATCTCGGTGCGCATGACCGCCAGCGGGGTGCGCAGCTCGTGGGAGGCGTTCGCCACGAACCGCTTCTGCGACTCGAACGCGCCGGCCAGCCGGTCGAGCATCGCGTCGAACGTGCGCGCCAGCTCGGCGACCTCGTCGTCCGCCCCGGAGTAGCGGATGCGCTGGTCGAGGGTCTCCTCGCCGAGCCGCCGCGCGGTCTGGGTGACGTTGTGCAGCGGGCGCAGCGCCCGCCCGGCCACCGCGTAGGCGCCCGCGATCGCGATGATGCCGATCGCCACGAGCGCGATCAGGCCCTTGACGAGCACCTCGCGGGACGCCTCGCCGACCAGCGTGTCCTGCCACTTCACCGCGTCGACGCTGGTGCCGTCGGCGAGCGTGACCGTCGACCCTTCCTGCAACCCCACGGCCGGGTGCATCACGTCGCCGACCAGCAGCCACGCCAGCAGCACCAGGATCGCCCCCGCGCCGACGAGCAGGATGCCGTTGAGCAGGGTGAGCCGCAGCCGCAGCGTGGGCCGCAGCGTGAAGCCGGGACCGCGCCGGTTGCGGCCGAGGTAGACCGTCATGAGAGGACGACCGGTTCCGGCACCCGGTAGCCCGCGCCGACCACGGTCTCGATCAACGGCGGGTCGCCCACCTTCTTGCGCAGCGTCATCACGGTCACCCGCACGGTCGTGGTGAACGGGTCGGTGTTGGCGTCCCAGACCCGTTCCAGCAGCTCCTCGCTCGACACCACCCCGCCGCGCGCCTTGAGCAGCTCCTCGAGCACGCCGAACTCCTTGTTGGTCAGCTCGATCGGGACGCCGCCGCGGGTCACCACCCGCCGGGTCTGGTCGAGCGAGAGGTTGCCGACGGTGAGCACCGGCGGGGCGGCGGGCGTGGCGCGCCGCCCGAGCGCCTGCACCCGGGCCACCAGCTCCTCGAAGGCGAACGGCTTGGCCAGGTAGTCGTCGGCGCCCTTCTGCAGCCCCTCGACGCGGTCGGCGACCGTGCCGCTGGCGGTCAGCATCAGCACCCGGGTGAGCGCGCCCGACTCGACCAGCGCCGCGCAGATCTCGTCGCCGTGCATGCCGGGCAGGTCGCGGTCCAGCACGACCACGTCGTAGCGGGTGACGTACGCCATCTCGTGGCCCTGGAGACCGTCGTACGCGACGTCGACCGCCATCCCCTTGCGCCGCAGGCCCCGCGCGATCGCGTCGCAGAGGTTCCGCTCGTCTTCCACCACCAGCACACGCACCGCAGACCTCCGAGAATCGCCGCGCACAGCCTCGCCGACCGGGTGTGAAGAGGCCGTAAGTGAAGGCTACCGAAGCGGCCAGAGCGCCACCGAGGCGTCGATCAGCCGGCAGATCAGCAGCCCCGCGGTGGCCTGGCAGCTGTTGGACACGTCGGCGGCGGTCCCGAGGACGCGTACCGAGAGGGTCTCCGGGTCGAGCAGCCCGTAGTGCACCAGGTACTCGCCGCGCACGTCGAGCTTGGCGTAGAAGCGCCCGTCCCCGGCCGGCGCGAGGTACTCCCAGCGGCCGAAGTCGCCCCGCGGCTTGCCGGTCGCCGGATCGAGCACCCACAGCCCGGGTTCGTCCAGCCCGCGCTCGGCCCGCGTGGCCAGCAGATAGTTCCCGACCCCTTCCGCGTACGCCCAGAGGTCCGAACGCCACAGCTCACGCCCGGTCGCGGGGTCGATGGCGGTCACCCCGCGCTGGTGCCGGAAGGTGCAGATGAGCCGCCCGCAGCCGGCCTGCATCCAGCTCTGCGACAGATCCGCGTCGGTACGCCAGAGCGGCGCGAGGTCCGGCAGCCGGTACGCGGCGAAGCCGGGCCCGCCGATGTCGGCCATGACGAGGTTGTCGACCGGCCAGATCAGCCCGTGCGCCCGGCCCGCCCGCGGCACGAGGGTCCGCGCCGCCAGCAGGGCGCCGGTGCGCGGATCGTGCGCCTCCAGCCGCCCGGAGCCGGTGAGCAGCACCAGCCAGCGCGGGAACTCGCCCTCCCAGCCGGTCTCGGCGATGTAGCCCTCCGCCGGGCGCGGCAGCCTCCAGCGGGTGTCACCCGTGCGCAGGTCGACGCCGAGCACCGCGTCGTCGGTGCCGAGCAGCACCAGGTCGTCCGGCAGCGAGACGGCGATCAGCTGGGCGGTGCGGCGCCACCGGGCCCGGTCGGTGCCCTCGGCGACCGCCACCGCGGCCCACGTGCCGCTCGCGTCGACCTGGTACGACACCACCACCGTGTCGCCGGCGAGCAGCACCTGGTTGATGCCGCCCGAGACGGCGACCGTGGTGCGGCTGAGCAGCCGCGCGTCCGGCAGGGCGTACGTGCTGACGACCCGGCGGCTCACCTGGGCGACCAGCGTCTTGGACCCGGTGACCAGCAGCATCCGGTCGGCGCCGAGGAACATGGTGTCGCCCAGCCGGGCCGGCACGACGGTCGGCGCGCGCACGGCGGGCACCGGCGCCCCGGCGGTCAGCAGCGCGACCAGCGCGAGCGAGAGCAGCGTCAGCAGTGCCCGGCGCGGGACCAGCCGGTCCTCCTCGACGGGCGCGGCTGCCTCGCGGGGCATCTCGCCGAGTTCGATCACTGAGCTCACTGGGCGCACCCCCGCCCATTGTGCGCCCGGCGGGATCAGGCCCGATAGGCCCAGATGCGCAGTTCGCCACCCACGCGGCAGACCACGTGGCGCTCGTCGGCGGTGCAGTCGCTCAGCGCGCCGCCGGCGGTGCCGAGCGGCTGGATCCGGCCGCGCCCGGCCGGCACCACGGCGAAGGCGCTGGCGCCGTCGCCGGCACTGCGGCGCAGCAGGAGGGGCCGGCTGCTGGGCGCCGTCTCGATGGTCCAGCCGGACAGGTCGATGCGGGTGGCCCCGGTGGCCGGGTCGACCAGCCGCACCGGCAGGCCCGAGTCGCTGCCCAGCTCGCCGACGTACTCGCCGTGCCGGAACAGGTCGACGTCGGCGGGCGCGCGCCACCGCACCTCGCCGGTGCGCGAGTCGAGCACGTCGAGGGCCTGGGTGTTGCCCGAGCAGTGCACGCCGCCGCAGTTCGCCGGGTCGCGGGTGATCTCGGGCACGGGCCGGTCCCACAGCTGTTCGAGGCTGTCCACCGCGTACACCACCTCGTCGCTGACGGCGCCGCCGCGTCCGTAGTACACCGTCAGCGTCCCGTCGATCAGCTCGCTGCCGGTGGGCCCGGTGCCGTTGCGCTCGGGCAGCGGGGTCGTGCGCACGACCTGGCCGGTCCCGCCGTCGATGCGCTGCAGCCGGTCGGACGAGAGCAGCAGGATGCCCGGATCGTCCGGCGGCACCGCCACGTTCACCGAGCCGGCGGCGGCCACGGTCCACAGCACGCGGCCGGTGGCGAGGTCGACGCCGCGGACCTCGCTGCGCAGCGGCGGCTCGGTGTGCGGCTCGCCGGTCGCCGAGAAGTACAGCGTCCCCGGCTCGCCGGAGGCCTGGTCGTACACCGTGTTCGCGCGGAACTCGTTGTCCTGCACCACCCCGACGCGCCTGCCGGGCAGCGGCGTGACGTAGATCCGCGAGGTCCACCGGGTCGCGCCGGTGCGCGCGTCGACGACCGTGGTGTCGGTGCCGTCGGTGAGCAGCACCACGTCGCCGGCGGGCTCGGCCTGCAGCCCGCCCCAGCTCATCGCGTCGGGGTCGGTGACGCGGATCGGGAACCGGGCGGTCCACAGCTTGCGCGGCGCCCCGGTCAGGCTCCAGGCGACCGCGACCCGATCGGCGCCGGAGCCGGCGACGGTGTAGGCGCGCCCGCCGGCGAGCTGGAACGGCGACTCGGCCCCCTCGGGGGAGGGCACGGAGCCGAGGTAGCGCCAGAGCACCGACGAGATCGGCGCGGCACCCCCGGCGACCAGCGTCAGCACGGCGGCCAGCAGCAGGCCGGGCAGGCGGTAGCGGGAGGCGGGCGGCGGGGAGCTGGGCGTCTGATCGGCCGGGGCGGTCAGGTCCAGCTCGATCACCGCCAAGGCCTACCCCTTTCCGCCGTACGCCCAGACGACGAGCTTGCCGTACAGGGAGCGGCACACCAGCCGCTCGGGCGCTGCCTGGCAGTCGCCGGTGCCCTCCGGCAGCGGCCCCAGCACGCGCAGCTGCCTCTCGCCCGGTCGGGCGACGGCGACCATGGTACGGCCTCCGTTCTCCTCGGTCCGCGTGACCAGCAGGTTTCCGTCGCCGCCGGAGCCGATGACGGGCCGCCAGCCGGTGAGGTCGGTCGCCAGGGCGCCGGTGTCCGGGTCGATCAGCCCGAGCGGCCGGAGGTTCTCCGCCGACCCGAAGGCGACATACCGGGCGCCGACCTGTTGCAGGTCGCGCCACTGCGGCCGCGACCAGCGCTCGTCCCCGGTGGCCGGGTCGATCGCGCGCATGCCGTCCGGACCGGTCAGGCAGGCGAGCACCCCGCAGGCGACCGCGTCGGAGAACCCGTCGGCCGGCCGGCTCCACAGGTTGCGCAGCGTCGACGGGTCGTACGCCGAGAACTCCATGCCCGGGTTGCCCGGGTGGCGCAGCAGGATGACGCCGTCGACGACCACGGGGTTGGACGCGTCGTAGTCGGCGGCCGGCACCGGGGCGACGGCCAGCCGCTCGCCGGTGACCAGGTCGTGCACGGCCATCGTGCGGTCGTCGTGCACCAGCAGCATCCGCGTGCCCGAGTCGCCGGGGCCGGGCAGCCCCATCAGCGCGGCGCTCGACGGCACCGTGACGGTCCACCGCGTCCGCCCGGTCACCGGGTCGACCGCGTCGATCGGGCCCTGCACGCGCCGGCTGCCGCCCGCGCCGCGCGGGAACGAGACGGCGAGCAGCGTCGGCGAGCCGGCGAGCGTCATCACGGAGCCGGACCGGGTCCACCGCGGCGCGCCGTCGGCCAGCGAGATCGCGGTGGTGTCCGGTTCGCGGAACCCGGCGGTCCACGGGCGCATCAGCACCAGGCCCGAGCCGAGCCGCAGCCGGAAGGCCGGCGGCGTGTGGCCCGCGTCCCACTGGGTGCGGCCGTCGCTCAGGGCGTACGAGCTGAGCACGCCGAAGGTCTGGGCCAGCAGCCGGCCGTCCTCGGTCACCGCGTACGCGTCGGCCGACCCGATCGGCAGGCTGAACACCTCGGTGAGCACCGGCTTGGCGGGCGCCACCGAGGCGCCCGCGGTGAGCAGCACCAGCGCGGTGAGGACGGCCGCCGGGAACCAGCGCGGGAAGGTGGAGCGCCGCGGCGAGTCGTACGAGTCCGGCTCTCCGCGCTCCAGACCCAGATCGATGACCACCGTGTCACCCTGAACCGTCATGCTCCAAAAGTAACGAGCGGATAACGGCGACGCCCTCGGCCGGTCCGGTTTCGCGGTCTATCGCCGTTTTTCCGGCACGTCAGGCCTGGAGCTCCGGCTGCTCGGCGAGCTGCGACATCCACGCGGTGACCTCGCGGGCCACGTCCTGCGCGGTGAGGCCGAGCGCCGCGAGGATCTCGGCGCGCGAGCCGTGCGGGTGGAAGCCGGCCGGGATGCCGAAGTCGCGCAACGGCACCTCGACGCCCGCGTCGCGCAGCGCGCTGGCCACCGCGTCGCCCACGCCGCCGGCCCGGACGCCGTCCTCCAGCGTGACCACCATGCGGTGCGAGGCGGCCAGCCCGGTCAGCTCGATCGGCACCGGCCGCACCCAGCGCGGGTCGGCCACGGTGACGCCGAAGCCCTGCCCGGCCAGCCGCTCGGCAACCTCGAGGCCCAGCCCGGCGAACGCGCCGACGGCCACCAGCAGCACGTCCTGGCGGTCGTCCTCGCGCAGCACGTCGACCTGCCCCACGCGGCGCACCGCGGGCAGGGCGGCGGGCACCGCGCCGGTCGGGAAGCGCACGATCGTGGGCCCGTCGTCGACCGCGATCGCCTCGCGCAGCTCCTCGCGCAGCGACGCCTCGTCGCGCGGCGCCGCGATGCGCAGGCCCGGCACGACGCCGAAGACGCTCATGTCCCAGATGCCGTAGTGGCTGGGGCCGTCGGGCCCGGTGATGCCCGCCCGGTCGAGCACGAACGTGACCGGCAGCTCGTGCATCGCGACGTCGAGCAGCACCTGGTCGAACGCGCGGTTGAGGAACGTGGCGTAGACGGCTACCACCGGGTGCAGCCCGCCCATGGCGAGCCCGGCCGCGCTGGTCGCGGCGTGCTGCTCGGCGATGCCCACGTCGTACGCCCGCTCGGGGTACTTCTTGGCGAGCGCGGCGATGCCGGTCGGCTCGGCCATGGCAGCCGTGATGCCCACCACGTCGGGGCGCTCGTCGGCGATCTTGACCAGCTCGTCGGCGAAGACGTTGGTCCACTTCAGCTTGGGGGCGGCGAGCAGCTTGCCGGTCTCGATGCTGAACGCGCTGCTCGGCCCGTGCAGGCAGTCGGCCTCGTCCTGCTCGGCGGGCCGGTAGCCGTAGCCCTTGCGGGTCACCGCGTGCACGATCACCGGCGCGTTGAAGCCCTTGGCCCGGCGCAGCGCCGACTCCATGGCCTGCACGTCGTGGCCGTCGACCGGGCCCAGGTACTTGATGCCGAGGTCCTCGAACATCGGCTGCGGGCTGACCGCGTCCTTGATGCCGCGCTTGACCGCGTGCAGCACCTCGTAGACCGGCTTGCCCACCACCGGGGTCGAGCCCAGCGCGTCCTTCACCAGGTCGAGCACCTTCTCGTAGCCGGGGTTGAGCCGCAGCGTGGAGAGGTGGTCGGCGAGGCCGCCGATGGTCGGCGCGTAGGACCGGCCGTTGTCGTTGACGACGATGACCAGCCGGTTGCCGGTCGCGGCGATGTTGTTGAGCGCCTCCCAGCACATGCCGCCGGTGAGCGCGCCGTCGCCGACGACCGCCACCACGTGCCGGTCCTCGCCGCGCAGCGCGAAGGCCTTGGCCATGCCGTCGGCGTAGGACAGCGCGGTGGAGGCGTGCGAGTTCTCGATGAAGTCGTGCTCGCTCTCGGCCCGGCTCGGATATCCGGTGAGGCCGCCGCGCTGGCGGAGCAGGTCGAACCCGTCCTGCCGGCCCGTGACGATCTTGTGCACGTACGCCTGGTGGCCGGTGTCGAACAGGATCCGGTCGCGTGGCGAGTCGAACACCCGGTGCAGCGCGAGGGTGGTCTCGACGACGCCGAGGTTGGGCCCCAGGTGGCCGCCGGTGCGCGAGACCTTGGCGACCAGGAAGTCACGAATCTCCGCCGCCAGGAGGGTCAGCTGCTCGGTGCTGAGGCGCTTGAGATCACCGGGTGCGGTGACGGTCGCCAGAATGCCGTCCGGGGCGGGGAGGGATTCGCTCATGAGAGTGAAGTCTATCGGCGCGAAGCTGAGACGCACCTGGGCCGATGGGCCGTCCTCAGCTCCTCCACAGAACCGACGCATTGCCGTGACCTGCGGTCCTTGGTGATCTACCGCACAGTAACAACCCCCTCGCCGCGGCCCTGCGCCGGTCGGGCATGCTTGTACGACGCAACTGGCGGCACCGGGGATGGATCGACCATCGGGGAGCCTGTCACGGGGAGTCGACCGCCTGGGCCCCCGTGCGACGAGGGGGTCGCATGCCTGCAGAAGCCCGACTGTTGCCCGGCAAGCCCGTGGCCGAGGCCGTGCTGGCCGACGTCTCCGAGCGCGTGACGAAGCTCAAGGCGCAGGGCGTGACGCCGAGCCTGGCCACCGTGCTCGTCGGCGACGACGACGCGAGCGCCGGCTACATCCGCATCAAGCAGCGCCAGGCCGCGGAGCTCGGCTTCGACTCGCCGCACCGGCACCTGCCCGGCGGGACCACCCAGGAGCAGCTGGACGAGGTGATCGCCGAGCTGAACGCCGACGCGGGCGTGCACGGCGTGCTCATCCAGTACCCGATCCCCGCCCACCTGGACTACGACGCCGCGCTGATGACGCTCGACCCCGACAAGGACGTCGACGGCATGCACCCGCTGAACATGGGCCGGCTCGCCATCGGCATGCCCGGCCCGCTGCCCTGCACCCCCGCCGGCATCGAGGCGCTGCTCGCCCACTACGACATCCCGGTCGCCGGGCGCGAGGTGGTCATCCTCGGCCGCGGCGCCACCCTGGGCCGCCCGCTGGCCATGCTGCTCGCGCAGAAGCGGCCGACCGCCAACGCCGCGGTGACCGTGGTGCACACCGGCGTGCCCGACTGGCAGCGCTACACCAAGCGCGCCGAGATCCTGGTGGCGGCCGCCGGCGTGCCCGGCATCATCCAGCCCGAGCACGTCCGCCCCGGCGCGACGGTGATCGGCGCGGGCGTCCGCTACGCGGGCAAGCGGCTGCTGCCCGACGTGGCCGAGGAGTGCGCCGAGGTCGCCGGGGCGATCACCCCGCGCGTGGGCGGGGTGGGCCCGACGACCGTCGCGATGCTGTTCCGCAACGCGATCACCGCCGCGGAGCGGGCGGTCGCTACAGCAGCGTGACCTTGCCGGTGTCCAGGTCGTAGCGCGCCCCGGCCACCCCGAGCCTCCCGGCCTCCACCTTCTCGCGGATGATCGGGCTGCTCGCGGTGAGCGCCGCGACCTGGGCCCGCACGTTGGCCCGCACACCGTTCTCGACCGCGTCGCCGGGCTGCGAGAGCACCGGCTCGACGATCGGGCGCAGCGCGTCGACGATCGCGGCGATGTGCCCCGGCGCCTGGCCGCCCGAGCGGATCAGATTGACGGTCGCCGAGACCGCGCCGCAGCGCTCGTGGCCGAGCACCAGCAGCAGCGGCGGCTCGAACTCCTCGACGGCGTACTCGATGCTGCCCAGCAGCAGGTCGTCGACGATGTTGCCGGCGACCCGGTTGTCGAAGACGTCGCCCAGCCCCTGGTCGAACAGGATCTCCGAGGCGACCCGCGAGTCGGCGCAGCCGAGCACGATCGCGAACGGGTCCTGGGCGGCGGCCAGCCGGTGGACGGCGGCCACGTTCTGGTGCGGGTGCCGGGTGCGGCCGGTGACGAAGCGGCGGTTGCCGCGCAGCAGCTCACGCAGCGCGGCGTCGTAGGTGGCGGGCGGCTCGGGCTCCGGGCGAGCCGGTGCGGCCTGGGCGGCGGCGGGAACGAGGGTCGCGGTGAGCGCGGTGGCGCCCGCGGCGAGCAGGGAACGACGTCCGACGGACATGGATCTTCTCCGATCATGGCGGAAGCGGATCGGAGTTTATTGATGCTCGCGGGGCCCGTCTGTCAGCGTTCCAACAGTGCGACGCACTCCACGTGCTGGGTCATCGGGAAGCAGTCGAAGGCGCGCAGCGCGCTCATCCGCCAGCCGAGCTGCCGGAACGTGCCCACGTCGCGGGCCAGCGACGCCGGGTCGCAGGCCACGTACGCCACCGCGCGCGGCCCGGCCGCCACGACCGAGCGCACCACCTTGGCGCCGGCGCCGGCCCGCGGCGGGTCGAGCACCACGAGGTCGACCGGTCCGGTGATCCGCCGGCGGGACAGCGCCACGTCGACCCGCGCCTCGACCACCTCGGCCGCCGGCAGATCGGCCAGGTTGGCGCGGGCGGCGGCCGCACCGGCCGGGGACGCCTCGACCACCGTCGTACGCCCTCCGGTGCGCGCCGCGAGCGCCGCGGCGAACAGCCCGGCGCCGCCGTAGAGGTCCCACACGGACTCGCCCTCGTCCGGCCGCAGCATCTCGACCACGGTGGACGCCAGCGTGCCGGCCGCGGCCGGATGCACCTGCCAGAAGCCCTCCGGCGGCACCCGCCAATGCCGCCCGGCCGCCACCTCGGTCACCTCGTCGGGCCCGGACAGCCGGACCCGTCCGCCGGCGCCCAGCGTGGTGCCCTCGGCCGGGTCGTCGGGCGGGAGCGGGCCGCCGGTGCCCGACGGGCGGGCCAGCACGGCCACGTCGCCGCCGGTGGTCGCCACCGCCTCCAGGGCGTCCGCGTCGGGCCACTCGCGCGCCAGCAGGTCGAGCTGCTGGATCGCCGGGTGCGCGATCCGGCACCGGTCGATCGGCACGACCTCGTGCGAGCGGTGCCGCAGCAGCCCGGGCCGGTCGGCGGCGTCCACCGCGTAGCGGACCCGGCTGCGCCAGCCGAGCAGCCCGCCGGGCAGCTCCTCGACCTCCACGTCCCACGACAGCTTCGCGAGCCGCCGCAGCTGCTCCTCGACGACCGCGGCCTTCCACCGCCGCTGCGCCTCCCCGGTGGCGTGCTGCAGGTCGCAGCCGCCGCAGAGGCCGGGCCGGGCCCACGGGCACGGCGGCTCCACCCGGTCGGGCGAGGCCTCGTGGACCTCGACCGCCTCGGCGCGCAGAAACCCCTTGTGCAGCTCGGTGATCTCGGCGGTCACCCGCTCGCCGGGCAGCGCGTTGCGCACGAACACCACGCGGCCGTGCCCGCCGCCCAGCCGCGCGACGCAGTGCCCGCCGTGCGCCGGGGCGCCGACCGTCAGCTCGACCCGGTCGCCCTGCACCAGTTCGTCGGTCACGAGCGCGACTCCGGGTCGGGCGCGGTCGGCACCGGCTCGACGGCGCGCTGCCGGGGACCGCGCGCGGGCACATGGGTCAGGCTCTGGTCGAAGCGTTCGAGGTCGCGGTCCTGGCTGGAGCGCAGCTGCCACGGCACGCTGGTCACCATCACCCCCGGCTCGAACAGCAGCCGGCCCTTGATGCGCAGCGCGCTCTGGTTGTGCAGCAGGTTCTCCCACCAGCGGCCCACCACGTACTCGGGCACGAAGACCGTCACCACGTCGCGCGGCGACCCCCGGCGCACGCCCTTGACGAAGTCGATGATCGGGCCGGTGATCTCACGGTAGGGCGAGTCCACCACGGTCAGCGGCACCGGGATCTGCCGGCGCTCCCACTCCTGCTGGATCACCCGGGTGTCCTTGTCGTCCACGTTGACCGTGACCGCGGTGAGCGTGTCCGGCCGGGTGGCCTGGGCGTACGCGACCGCGCGCAGGGTCGGCATGTGCACCTTGCTGACCAGCACGACCGCGTGGTTGCGCGAGGGCAGCACGGGTCGCTCGTCGGTGGGCTGCAGCTCCTGCGAGACCCGGGTGTAGTGCTTGCGGATGGCCAGCATCAGCCCGTAGATGACGACCATGGCCGCGATCGCGATCCACGCGCCGAGCAGGAACTTCGTGATCAGCACGATCACCAGGACCGCGCCGGTCAGGCCCATGCCGAACGCGTTGATCGCGCGCGACCGGATCATCCGGTGCCGCTTCTCGGGGTCGCGCTGGGTGCGCAGCAGCCGGTTCCAGTGCCGGATCATGCCGCCCTGCGACAGCGTGAACGACACGAACACGCCCACGATGTAGAGCTGGATCAGCCGCGTGGTCTCCGCCTGGAACGCCACCACCAGCACCATCGCCGCGATCGCGAGGAAGATGATGCCGTTGCTGAACGCGAGCCGGTCGCCGCGGGTGTGCAGCTGCCGGGGCAGGTAGCGGTCCTGCGCGAGGATCGAGCCGAGCACCGGGAAGCCGTTGAACGCGGTGTTCGCGGCCAGGAACAGGATCAGCGCGGTGACGGCGCCGACCACGTAGAGCAGGATCGACCCCGGCCCGAACACGGTCTCGGCGAGCTGGGCGGTGACCGTCTTCTGCACGTAGTTGGCCGGGCCCGACACGATCTGCAGCGAGGGGTCCTCGACGTACTGCAGGTGGGTGGCCCGGGCGAGCAGCACGATGCCGACCAGCATGACGATCGCGATGCCGCCCAGCAGCATCAGCGTGGTGGCCGCGTTCTTGCTCTTCGGCGGCTTGAAGGCGGGCACGCCGTTGGAGATGGCCTCGACGCCGGTCAGCGCCGCGCAGCCGGACGAGAACGTGCGCAGCAGCAGATAGGCGAAGCCGAAGCTCGTGAGGTGGTCCTCCTCGGCCGTGATGGTCAGCCCCGCGCTGGGCGCCCGCAGGTCCTCGCCCAGCACGAACACCCGGACCAGCCCGACGAGGATCATGCCGACGACCACGACGATGAACGTGTACGTCGGGATGGCGAACGCGGTGCCGGACTCGCGCAGCCCCCGCAGGTTCAGCGCGGTGAGCACCGCGATCGCGCCGATCGCGAAGGCCACCTTGTGCTCGGCGACGAACGGCACCACCGAGCCGAGGTTGTTCACGCCGGCCGCGGTCGACACCGCCACCGTCAGGATGTAGTCGACCAGCAGCGCGCTGGCCACGCCCAGACCCGCGCGCGGCCCGAGGTTGACGGTCGCCACCTCGTAGTCGCCGCCGCCGGAGGGATAGGCGTGCACGTTCTGGCGGTAGCTGGCGACCACGGTGACCATCACGACCGCGACGGCCAGGGTGATCCACGGGGAGATGTAGAACGCGCCCGCGCCGGCGATCGACAGCGTCAGCAGGATCTCGTCGGGCGCGTACGCCACACTCGACAGGGCGTCGCTGGCGAAGACCGGCAGGGCGATCCGCTTGGGCAGCAGCGTGTGCTGCAGCTTGTCGGATCGGAACGGCCGGCCCAGCAACAGCCGCTTCGCGAGGGAGGTCGTACTGGCCACGAGTGCCAAGCGTACGGGCGTGTATCCCGCCCCGCCCGCCGCCCCTGGCGGGCGCATGGCAATCTCTGCTGCAGAGAAGGAGGACGCGACACGTGCACGTGGTGATCATGGGATGCGGCCGGCTGGGTTCGACGCTGGCCCACAACCTCGAGGGACGCGGCCACACGGTGGCCGTCATCGATCAGAACGCGGACGCCTTCCGACGGCTGGGCTCCGACTTCCGCGGCACCACGGTGACCGGTGTCGGCTTCGACCGTGACGTGCTGCGCTCGGCCGGCATCGAGCGCGCCGACGCCTTCGCGGCAGTCTCCAGCGGCGACAACTCCAACATCATCTCGGCCCGGCTCGCGCGCGAGACGTTCGGCGTCTCCCGCGTGGTGGCCCGCATCTACGACCAGAAGCGCGCCCAGGTCTACGAGCGGCTGGGCATCCCCACCGTCGCGACGATCCGCTGGGCCGCCGACCGGATGGTGCGCCACCTGGTTCCCGAGGGCACCGTCGAGGTGTTCCGCGACCCGACGAGCGTGGTGTCGATCGTCGAGGCGCCGTTGCACACCGACTGGGTCGGGCGCACGCTCAAGGCGCTCGAGGACCGCACCGGCGCCCGGGTGGCCTATCTGATGCGCTTCGGCATGGGCACGCTGGGCACCCCGTCCACCGTCATCCAGGACGGCGACCAGGTCTTTCTGCTGGTCACCGACGAGACCGTGGGCGCCGTGCTGGACCTCGCCTCGGGCGCCGACAAGGAAGGGCAGTGACCATGCGGATCGCCATCGCCGGGGCCGGCAACGTCGGCCGGTCGATCGCGCAGGAGCTGATCGGCAACGGCCACCGCGTCATGCTGATCGAGCGGCAGCCCAAGCAGCTGCGGCCCGAGCGGGTGCCCGAGGCCGACTGGGTGCTTGCCGACGCGTGCGAGCTGAGCAGCCTCGAGGAGGCCGACGTGGCCGGCTGCGACGTCGTGGTGGCCGCCACCGGCGACGACAAGGCCAACCTGGTGGTCTCGCTGCTCGCCAAGACCGAGTTCGCGGTGCCGCGCGTGGTGGCCCGGGTCAACCGCGCCGAGAACGAGTGGCTGTTCACCGAGCAGTGGGGCGTCGACGTGGCGGTCAGCAAGCCCCGGCTGATGGCGGCGCTGGTCGAGGAGGCGGTCACGGTCGGCGACCTGGTGCGCCTCATGACCTTCCGCCAGGGCGAGGCCAACCTCGTCGAGATCACACTGCCGAAGGACGCGCCGTACGAGGGTCAGCCCGTCCGCGCCGTGCCGCTGCCGCGCGACTCGGCGCTCGTGGCGATCCTGCGCGGCAAGCGGGTCATGGTGCCCACCGCCGACGACCCGCTCGAGGCCGGCGACGAGCTGATCTTCGTGTGCACCGCCGAGGTGGAGGACCAGATCCGCGCCGTCGTGCTCGGCAACGAGGGCCGCGAGCTGGGCTAGGAGGCCTCGGGGGCCTGCTGCTGCTGGGTGCTGGTCACCCGGTGGATGGCCCAGGCGGTGAAGGCGAACGTGGCGGCGTAGATCGGCCAGCTGATCAGGATCCGCACGATGCCCAGCGCGTTCGCCTCGCCCATCTGCCAGAGCACGAACTGGATGCCGGCGCGCACGCTCAGCGAGGCCACCCAGACCAGCGTCAGCCACTGGAACGTGCGGAACAGCGGGGCGTTGTCGAACCAGTCCTGGTGACCCTTGTTGGCCATGACGCCCCACACGTACCCGATGATCGGCTTGCGGACCAGTACGGAGATCAGCAGCGCCGCGGCCTGGGCGAAGGTCAGCAGGATGCCGGGCAGGTAGAAGTCCTCGGCGTTGCCCGTGCGCCAGGCCAGGAACGCGCCGACCGCGATGCCGAACAGGCCGTTCACCGCGTGGCGGACGGGCTGCCTGCGGCTCAGCCGGAACGCGCCGATCGCCAGCGCCGTGAACACCGCGCCGCCGATCGCCCAGTACAGCGCCGTACGCTTCTCGAGCCCGGCCACGGAGTCGCCGAGCACCACGTTGAGCAGCACGAAGGCGAGCACCGGAAGGCTCGACTCGATCAGCCCGCGCACGCCGCCGAGCTGCTCGGCGATCTGCTCGCTCATCGACGGGAACGGCTCTTCCTCGTCCGTCTCCGCCGCCTTGCCGGCAGTCGGCTCGGCGACCGGGTGGAGGTCGAGCTCCTCGACGACCTCCTCGGCGAGCCGTTCCTCCACGGATTCGTGCGCGGCGTGACGCGGCTCGCTGCCGGGTGTCACCGGGGCGCCTCCAGCTCGTAGTACGGGTTGTAGATCACCTTGCGGTCGTCCCGGAGCGCGATGCGGCCGCGCGCGGTGAGCTGCCGTCCCGGCTCGATGCCGGCAATCGAGCGCCGGCCGAGGAAGACCAGGGTGACGACGTCGCTGCCGTCCCAGAGGTCGGCCTCGAGCGTCGGAAGGTTGGTGCGGGGAGTGTACGCGACCGTGCGCAGCCGCCCGGACACCGAGACGACCTGGCCCCGGGTGCACTGCCCGGCGGGCATCGCCCCGCACTTGGCGCTCTCGCGCAGCAGATCGCGCGCGTCGAGCTCGGAATCGGTGGCGGTCAACCGGTCGAAGAACCGGCGCAGGCCGGTGCGCTCGTCGGTGGTCATGCCTTCTCCTAGCCCGCAGGTGGCCCGCAAGTGAGCGGCACGACCTCGTACGCCGTGCCGCCCCTCTACGGTACGCCCCGGGTGACCTCTGTCACGAGCCGCCTAGACCGGCCGGCTGCCGTTGGTCTGGTCCTCCTGCTGCTCGGCCTGCTCGGTCATCTCCTTGGGCAGCCGCAGCGGCAGTGCCTCACGCACCGGACGGGCCTCGTTGTCGCGCACGACCACCAGCCCGGTGAGCACCTCACCGAGCCGGCCCTCGCGTGACGGGTCGGACGCGGCCGCGCCCTGGAACAGCGCCCGGACCATCCAGCGGGGCCCGTCCACGCCCACGAACCGCACGTCGGCCGGACCCTCCGGGGTGTTCACCCGGGCGGCCAGCTCGGTGCCGTACGGCCCGTCGAGCTCACGGGGCGCCACGCCGTCGCCCCGCATGGCCTCGGCGATCTCGGTGCGCACCTCGTCCCAGATGCCCTCGGTGCGCGGCGCCGCGAACACGCCCAGCTGCAGCGCGCTCTCGCCGTCGACGAGCACGACCTGCTCGATCGCGCCGTCGGGGTTGGCCTGCACCCGCACCTCGACGCCCTCGACCGCCGGGATCTGCAGGCTGCCCAGGTCGAGCCGCTGCACGTCGCCGGGGGCGTGCTGGGCGTCCCAGGGCCCGCGGTCGGGCCGCGCCGGCTCGTCGCTCGCGGCCATGCTCTGCTGGAGCGCCTCGGAGGGCGGCGCGTCGGTGGGGCGGACGTGCTTCGGGCCACCGCGCTTACGGGAGAACATCACTGCCAACCTTCCGTCTCAACCTTGCTGCTGCTGCTGCGGCTGCGGGGGCAGCGCGCTGTGCCCGCCGGTCGACCCGTGCCCACCGGCGCCGCGAGCGGTGTCGCCGAGCTCGTCGACCACGTGGAACGAGGCCCGCTCGACCCGCTGGATCACGAGCTGGGCGATGCGGTCGCCGCGGGCGATCTTCACCGTGTTCGCCGGGTCGTGGTTCACCAGAATCACCAGAATTTCACCGCGATAACCCGCGTCGACCGTACCGGGCGCGTTGAGCACGGTCACGCCCAGGCGGGCGGCCAGCCCCGACCGTGGATGCACCAGGCCGACGTACCCCTCCGGGATGGCCACCGCGATGCCCGTGCGCACCTTGACCCGCTGCCCCGGCGCCAGCTCGGCCTCCTCGGCGGCGACCAGGTCGGCCCCGGCGTCCCCCGGGTGCGCGTAGGCCGGCAGCGGCAGGTCGGGGTCGAGCAGGCGGATCGGGATCACTACGTCGGTCAAGGCGGAAGCTTCCTCACTCGTGCGGCTGCGGGCGGCACTCACCCTGCCATCCTGCCGTGCCCGTTCGCGGAGGCGCGCCGTACCCTTCCAGGGTGACACCGCAGTCCCCCGCCCGCACCGCCGCGGCGCCCGCCTACACCGAGCGGCTGCGCCTGAACTGGTGGCTCTGGCCGGTCGCGCTGATCGTCGTGGCGATCCTCGGCGTCGAGCTGCTCCTCGGCTTCCCCGCCGCGCCGTTCTGGGTGCCGTTCGCCGTGCTGGCGCCCCTGACCGTCGCCGGGCTGCTCTGGATCGGCCGCATCCGCGTGGAGGTCGCCGAGGGCGAGTTCCGGGTCGACGACGCCCGGCTGCCGGTCGGCTTCGTCAAGGACGTGGTGGCGCTCGACACCGAAGGCAAGCGCGAGGCGCTGGGCGTGGGCGCGCACCCGTTCGCCTTCGTCATCCAGCGCCCGTGGATCGGCCCGGCCGTGCAGGTGCTGCTCGACGATCCGGCCGACCCGACGCCGTACTGGGTGATCAGCACCCGGCACCCGGTCGAGCTGGCGACCGCGCTGCTCACCGCCCGCGACACCGGCCGCGGGCAGGGCCCGGCCTAGCCGTCGATCACGCGGCCCTTGCGCAGGTCCTTCTGGATGTGCTCGCCCAGGTTGCGGGTCGCCCGCCGGTTCAGATAGCCGGCCACCGCGGCGCCGGTCAGCAGCGGGCCCAGGGTCGTGAGGTTGCGCCCGAACCGCTTGAGCAGCGTCGTCTGCAGTTCCTTGCGGGCGGCCGTGCCCAGCACGGTGGCCACCCCGACGCCGGGCACCAGCGGGTTCACCCCGCGCTGCTGCGACCAGGACTGCACCAGGGCGGCGGCCCGCTGGCCGATCCCGCCCCGGACGGGCCGGCCGTAGATCTCGTGGAGCTCGCCGATGAGCTTGAGCTCGATCGCGACGACGCCGATCGTCTCGGCGGCGAGCAGGATGGGCGCGGACAGCAGGGTCGGCGGGGCCACCCATTCGATGGATGCGACGCCACCCCCGGCGGCGCCGACGCCGGCCGTCGAGCGCGCGGCGTTGCGGATCAGGCGCTCCGCCAGGTCGTCGTCGCTCAGGCCGGGGAAGTGCCGGCGGAGCGTCTCGACGTCGCGGACCGGGACGTGCGGCGCCACGTCGGCGACCACGTCCGCCATCCAGCGCGCGGCGGCCTTGGGCTTGAACATCTGGCCCATCCCCCGGCGGCGGATGTCCGCCACGAGCCGGCCGAGGAGCTGCCGGCGGCCGGCCGGCTCCAGATCGTCGGCGGTGAGCGCGGCCACGGTCCGCCCGAGGTCGGCGTCGGCCGCGCTCAGCTCCTGGCTCCTCGCAGAGGTGTGCTCCAGGGCCGGCGGCGTGCTCGCCTCGGCAGGGTGGTCCGTTCCGCTCATCGTCGTCCTCCCGCTGTCGTGACCGGGCTCATCGCTTCATGGTGATGCCCGGTGTCGACCCGGGGTCAAACCCCCGGCAACGGCCTGACGCCCGACCACGTACCGCGGCCGGGTGGTGGTGCACTGCGCGAGCGCCCGGTCAGGCGCACTCGCGGCAGATCAGCTCCCCGTTGCGCTCCGCGGCCAGCTGGCTGCGGTGATGCACCAGGAAACAACGAGCGCAGCGGAACTCGTCCTGCTGCATCGGCAGCACCTTGACGGTGAGTTCCTCGTCGGCCAGGTCGGCACCGGGAAGCTCGAAGCTCTCCGCCACCTCGACCTCGTCGACGTCCACTGCACCCGACTGCGAGTCGGCTCGGCGGGCCTTCAGCTCCTCGAGGCTGTCCTCGCCGAGGTCGACCTCATCGCGACGCGGGGCGTCGTAGTCGGTGGCCATCGGTCTTCACTCTCCTGTATCGATGTGTCACTTGGCGTTAGTAACGCCCGCGACGTTGTTTCGGTTCCCGGTTCGGCCGGACGATTTCCGACACTGCCCCTGACTTGCCAAACTCCCCCGGGCGAGCGCGGAACACTACCGCCGTCGCGGCACTGTTGTACGCGCCGGGGCGGCCCATTGTTCCCGATGTGACCGAGGCGACATCAAAGTAGGGGTACCAGGCTCTGGATCATCGTCAACGCGCCGGAAGTATTCCCTGTTTCCGCATGCCTGGCGCACAGACGCTAACCTCTCGACAGGCCCCGTCCGTTCCCCGGCGGGCGCGACACCCCGGCTGTGCCACATTCGCGAACCACCTGGAGCCTGTCCCATGAGCTTTGCGCGCGTCCGAGCGCTCGTCGTCGTCGGCGTGCTTGCCGTGGCCGCGGTGGTGTTCGTCATCGTCGCGCTGGTCAAGGACACCCAGGGCGGCGCGACGACCGGTGCGGGGTGCCCCGCCGGCGCCCCCCGGGTGGACTTGCGCCTGCCCAACGACCCGGCCGAGGTCACCGTCAAGGTCTACAACGGCACCGAGAAGGCCGGGCTGGCCGACAGCGTCACCACCGAGTTCAAGAACAGGCGCTTCACGGTGCAGAAGCCGGCCGAGAGCAAGACCCGCTACAAGGGCGTCGCCGAGATCCGCTACGGCCCTGACACCGTCGGCAAGGCGCAGCTGCTGCGGGCGTACTTCCTCGCCCAGTCCAAGATGACCTACAGCGCCAAGCGCAAGGGCGCGGTCGTCGAGGTCGTGATCGGCAACCAGTTCCGCCAGCTCGCCACGAGCACCGAGGTCAACCAGTCGCTGGTCGAGGTCGGCGAGCCCACGCTGCCGCCCGGCACCTGCCTCAAGCCCGTCGACGAGAACGACAAGGACAGCTAGGCCGGGTACGGCCCTCAGGGGCCACCCGCGGCGTCGAGCTCGGCCAGTGCGTCGTGCAACGGTTCGAAGATCACCGGCGGCGCCGCCACGAGCATGTCGAGCCCGGGCGCGGCCCCGCGCAGCCCGGCGACCGTGATGCCCGCCTCCGTCGCGACGAGGCCGCCCGCGGCCCAGTCCCACGGGTTGAGGCCCTTCTCGTAGTAGCCGTCGAGCGCGCCCTCGGCGACCGCGCACAGGTCGAGCGCGGCCGCGCCCAGCCGCCGGATGTCGCGCACCTGCGGAAGCAGCTCGGCCACCACCCGGCCCTGGTGGGCGCGGCGCCGGGCGTCGTAGCCGAACCCGGTGCCGATCAGCGCCTGGCCCAGGCCCGCCGGCGCCGAGCCGCGCAGCCGCCGGTCGCCGCGCCAGGCCCCGCCGCCGCGGGTGGCCGTCCACTCGTCGCCGGTCGCCGCGTTGACGACCACGCCCGCGACCACCACGCCCTCGAGCTCCGCGGCGAGCGAGACCGCGTACTGCGGCAGCCCGTAGAGGTAGTTCACCGTGCCGTCGATGGGGTCGAGGATCCAGCGCACGGCCCCCGGCTGCGCCGTTTCGGAGGTGCCGTACTCCTCGCCGAGCACCCCGTCGCCCGGCCGGGCCGCCAGCAGCGCCTCGACCACCTGACGCTCGACCGCCTTGTCGGCCGCGGTGACCACGTCGGTCGCGGTGCTCTTGGTGCCGACGTCGCCGATCGCCCCGGCCCGCATGCGCCGGGCGGTGGCCGCGGCCTCCCGGGCGACCCGGACCGCGAGATCGAGCAGAACAGCGGGTGTCGATGGGGCCCGATCGGCCGCAAACTGGTTCACGTGTATGCCCTTTCCGCCGCTACCATTCTCCCGCCGGAGGTCACCGGCGAGGTCGGCGGGGGCCTGCGGCGTGCTGCGGCGGGAGGATCTCGCTCGACGGCGCTACAATTCACCCCTGCCCACCGCTTCACGGACACCGAGCCTCGATCGTCCGCGTCCCGGGGGTCCCCACACCAACACCGGCCAGCCTCCTCGCCGTGCGCTGCGCTGGGCTCATGGCCGTGCTCAACCTCATCGCCTCCGGAAGGTCTTTCGTGACAGAAGCCCACCAGAACGGTGCCGACGTTCGTTCCCTCACCGAGGCCCTGATCGCTCATGCCCAGGGTGCGGGCGGGCAGCTCACGTCGGCCGAGGTCGCGCACACGCTCGAGTCCGCCGAGGTCAATCCGGCTCAGGCCAAGAAGATCCTGCGCGGCCTCGTCGACGCGGGCGTCACCGTGGTCGTCGACGGCTCGGCGAGCACCCGTCGCAAGGTCGCCGCCGCCCGCGCCGCGACCCCGGCCTCCAAGGCCACCACCGCCAAGGCCGCCCCGGCCCGCAAGGCGCCCGCGCCCGCCCCCAAGCAGGCCGCAGCCGCGCCCGAGGCCGGCGAGGAGCCGCCCGCCGTGGCCGCCTCCGCCGCGGCTGCCAAGAAGGCGCCCGCCAAGAAGGCCGCCGCCGCCAAGGCCGTCCCCGCCAAGAAGGCCGCCGCTCCCGCCAAGGCCGGCAAGCCCGCCGCCCCCGGCGAGGAGGGCCCCGCCGACGGCGAGGAGATCGATCCCGAGGAGCTCGCCGCCGAGATCGAGGACGTCGTCGTCGAGGAGCCGGCCGCCATGGTCGAGGCCGCCGCGACCGACGCCGCCAGCTCGGCCACCGACGGCGACTTCGAGTGGGACGACGAGGAGTCCGAGGCGCTCAAGCAGGCGCGTCGCGACGCCGAGCTCACCGCCTCCGCCGACTCCGTCCGCGCCTACCTCAAGCAGATCGGCAAGGTCCCGCTGCTCAACGCCGAGCAGGAGGTCGAGCTCGCCAAGCGGATCGAGGCCGGCCTCTACGCGGCCGAGCGGCTGCGCGCCTGCGACGAGGGCGAGGAGAAGCTCGAGCGCAACCTCGAGCGCGACCTGCGCTGGATCGGCCGCGACGGCGAGCGCGCCAAGAACCACCTGCTCGAGGCGAACCTGCGTCTGGTGGTCTCGCTGGCCAAGCGCTACACCGGCCGCGGCATGGCGTTCCTCGACCTGATCCAGGAGGGCAACCTGGGTCTGATCCGCGCGGTCGAGAAGTTCGACTACACCAAGGGCTACAAGTTCTCCACGTACGCCACCTGGTGGATCCGCCAGGCCATCACCCGCGCCATGGCCGACCAGGCCCGCACCATCCGCATCCCGGTGCACATGGTCGAGGTCATCAACAAGCTCGGCCGCATCCAGCGCGAGCTGCTCCAGGACCTGGGCCGCGAGCCCACGCCGGAGGAGCTGGCCAAGGAAATGGACATCACGCCCGAGAAGGTCCTCGAGATCCAGCAGTACGCCCGGGAGCCGATCTCGCTCGACCAGACGATCGGCGACGAGGGCGACAGCCAGCTCGGCGATTTCATCGAGGACTCCGAGGCGGTCGTCGCGGTCGACGCGGTGTCGTTCTCGCTGCTGCAGGACCAGCTCCAGCAGGTGCTGCAGACGCTGTCCGAGCGCGAGGCGGGCGTGGTGCGGCTGCGCTTCGGCCTCACCGACGGCCAGCCCCGCACGCTCGACGAGATCGGCCAGGTCTACGGGGTCACCCGCGAGCGCATCCGCCAGATCGAGTCCAAGACGATGTCGAAGTTGCGACACCCGTCCCGCTCCCAGGTTCTGCGCGACTACCTGGACTAGGGGCGTTCGGTCAACATAACGTGCCCGAATGGTCACCACCCGTACATCGTCGGGTGGTGATCAGACCGTTGTGCAGAAGTGATCGTTGACGTGGCACCCTTGGATCACGGCACACTTAGCCCAGCACGTGTGACCTCGGTCCCCCCGGGGCACAGTGGGAAGGCCGCAACGGTGCAGGGTGTTGCACGATGTGAGCAGTAGCCGAGGAACATGTTCATCGGTTCGAACAGAGGAGGAAGGCGATGACCCCGACTCTCACGCCGCCGGCAGGTAGTGTGGCCGGCCCCGCAGCCGATGAACGGTGCGACCGCTGCAATGCAGCAGGAAAGCTCCGTTTGACCCTGGCTGGTGGCAGTGAGCTGGTGTTCTGCGGACACCACGCCAACCGTTACGCCGAGGACCTGGTGAAGATCGCGGTGCAGTACTCGGCCGACCCCGAGTTCACCTGGCGTGGCGCCGACAAGATGCAGAGTTCCAACTGAATCTCTTTCCCCCGACGAGCTAGGCCTTGAAAGGGGCGCCCACGGTGTGGGGCGCCCCTTTTCCATGCCCGCGCCGGCGGCCCCCAGCGGGCCGTCAGGACGCCTCGGCCGGTCCGGGGTCCCAGAGGTGCTCGACGGTCGTGTTGAGCGCCTTGGCGACCTTCAGGGCCAGATAGACCGAGGGCGCGTAGTCGCCCGTCTCCATGGCGATGATGGTCTGGCGGCTCACCTGCACGGCGCTCGACAGCCCCGCCTGGGTCAGGCCGACCTCCTTGCGGGCGGCCCGGATGCGGACCCCGGCTGTGCCGTCCGCCTCCGGAGCGCGCACCGGCCCCGCGGGAGGCGCCATCAGTCCTCGTCCACGGCGAGGGCCTCGAGGCGGCGCCGGCGCCGGCTCGTCGCCACCTGGATGCCGAGGCTGATCGCGCCGCCGAGGACGGTGCCGAGGGCGGCGCCCTTCCAGGTGGAGCCCTGCGGGTCGTAGGCGTGCAGGGCCCCGACCATGAAGACCGCGTAGGGGATGCCGCCGATCAGGCCCCAGAAGACCCGTTTGGCGCTCCAGAAGCGCGGGAGCGTCTCGACCTGCCGACGGCGCACGTAGGCCGTGCAGAGCAGCATGGGGATCATCAGGGCGACCAGCACGACCGCCAGCGGGATCACCGACGAGCGGCCCAGCGTCCACACCAGGACGACCGCGGCCCACGGGACGGCGAGCCACTGCATGGAGGCGGCGGCGGACATGCCCTCGTACCACCGGAAGCGCTCGCGCTCGTCGCCGTACATGTCGCCGTCACGGTCGAGGTTCCACTGAATGACCCGGTCGAACAACGTCGTCGTCATGCGTCCATCATCGGGTCAAGTCTCCTTGACAGTCAAGAGGACTTAACATCAAGAAGACTGGACACCTGAAAACGGCCGCTCAGAGCGTCTGGATCGTCGCGATCCGCTCCTCGAGCTGCTCGATGGTGGCCTGCGCGCTGGGCGGCCCGCCGCAGAGCCGGCGCAGCTCCGCGTGGATCTTGCCGTGCGGCAGGTTGGTGCGGTGGTGGTGGGCGGCGACCAGGGTGTTGAGCTGCCGGCGCAGGCTGTTGCGCCGCTCCCCCGCGGTCATCGGCACGGGCGCCTCCCGCTGGGCGGGCGCGGGCGCGGCGGCGGCAGCGGCGGCCGAGGCACGCTTCTGGGCGGCCAGCTGGTCGGCCTGCCGCTTGTTCAGCAGCACCGACACCTGGTCGGGCGTGAGCAGGCCGGGCAGGCCGAGGTATTCCTCCTCCTCGGCCGTGCCGGTGCGCGCGCCCGTGCCGAACGAGGTGCCGTCGTAGATGACCTGGTCGAGCTCGGCGGTCGCCGACAGCGCCTCGAAGTGCTTCTCCAGCGCGCCCTCGGCGTTCTCCTCGCGCTGCGCCCGCTCGAGCAGGTCGTCGTCGAGCCCGTCCTTCTGCTTGGGCAGGCCCAGCACGTGGTCGCGCTGCGCCTCCATCTCGCTGGCCAGCCCCAGCAGGTGCGGCACGCTGGGCAGGAACACCGTCGCGGTCTCGCCCTGGCGGCGGGCCCGCACGAAGCGGCCGATCGCCTGGGCGAAGTAGAGCGGCGTGGAGGCGCTCGTCGCGTACACGCCGACCGCGAGCCGGGGGATGTCGACGCCCTCGGACACCATGCGCACCGCGACCAGCCAGCGCTCCTGCGAGGCGGCGAACGTCGCGATCCGCTTGGAGGCGCCCTCGTCGTCGGAGAGCACGACCGTGGCGGGCTCGCCGGAGATCTCGCCGATGAGCTTGGCGTACGCCCGGGCGGTCTGCTGGTCGCTGGCGATGATCAGCCCGCCGGCGTCGGACATGCCGTGCTCGCGCAGCTTGCTGAGCCGCGCGTCGGCGGCCCGCAGCACCTGGGGCATCCAGTCGCCGCGGTGGTCCAGAGCCGTGCGCCAGGCCTGGGCGATCAGGTCCTTGGTCATCGGCTCGCCGAGGCGGGCGGCGAGCTCGTCACCGGCGTTGGTGCGCCACCGGGTCTCGCCCGAGTACGCCATGAACAGCACCGGCCGCACGACGCCGTCGCGCAGCGCGTCGGAGTACCCGTACGTGGAATCGGATCGCGACCGCTGCAGGCCGTCGTCGCCCCGCTCGTAGGTGACGAACGGGATCGGGTTCTCGTCCGAGCGGAACGGCGTGCCGGTGAGCATGAGCCGGCGCACGGCGGGCTCGAACGCGGCCTTGACGCCGTCGCCCCAGCTGCGCGAGTCGCCGGCGTGGTGGATCTCGTCGAGGATCACCAGCGTGGGGCGGGTCATCGTGCGCCGGCGGTGCACGGCAGGGGCCATGCCGACCTGGGCATAGGTGAGCACGGCGCCGTGGAAGTCGCGCGAGGAGTGCACGTCGGCGTTGCGGAACTCGTGGTCGAGCTGGATGCCGACCCGCGCCGCGGCGGACGCCCACTGCACCTTGAGGTGCTCGGTGGGGCAGACCACGGTGACCGCCTCGACGGTGCGGTCGGCGAGCAGCTCCGCGGCGATCCGCAGAGCGAAGGTGGTCTTGCCCGCGCCGGGGGTCGCCACCGCCATGAAGTCGTCGCTGCGGCGGCGCAGATAGCTCACCAGGGCCTTGCGCTGCCAGTCGCGAAGTGGCGGGAAGGTCTCCAGGTCCGGCAGTTTCGGGCTCAAGCTGCGTCGATCCTTCCCAGGCAGAAAACAACCCCCGGCACTTGGACCGGGGGCGGCAACCAGCATAGCCGCGACGGCGAGCCGGGCGCGGCTATGCGCAGCGGTGGCGAGGTCAGTGCTGCATCGACTCGTAGATCTCCTTGCACTGCGGGCACACCGGCGAGCCGGGCTTCGGCGACTTCGTCACCGGGAACTTCTCGCCGCACAGCGCCACGACGTACGTGCCCATGACCGCGCTCTCGGCGATCTTCTCCTTGCGCACGTAGTGGAACATCTCGGGCCCGGTGTCGGCGTCCTTGGTCTCCGGGCGCTCCAGGATCTCCGTGCTCACGACATCTGCCTCTCGGTTGACGATCTCGTCGGTGGGTGCGCTGCCGGTCCCCCCGGCCTCGACAGCTCCAAGCTCCAACCCGCAAGTCTGACAGCTCACGCCGAACCGGTCCAACGGCAAACGCGCAGGCGGGCCCCGTACGGTAGCTGGCGTGACTGACTTCGCAATTCGCTACGGCGAGCACGTGACCCGCGCCCGCCGCGAGGGCCGGCCGGTGGTCGCGCTGGAGAGCACGATCATCTCGCACGGCCTGCCGCACCCGGACAACCTGCGGGTGGCGCGCGAGATCGAGCAGACCGTGCGCGACCGGGGCGCCGTGCCCGCCACCATCGGCATGATCGGCGGCGAGCTGACCGTCGGCCTCGACGACGCGCAGATCGAGCACCTCGCGCTCGCCGAGGGCGTGGCCAAGCTCTCCGTACGCGACCTGGCCGTCGCCGCCGCCCGCCGGGCCGACGGCGCCACGACCGTCGCCGCGACCAGCGCCGTCGCCGCCGCGGCGGGGATCGGCGTGTTCGCCACCGGCGGGCTGGGCGGCGTGCACCGCGAGGCGAACGTCACCTTCGACGAGTCGGCCGACCTCACCACGCTGGCCCGCACCCCGATCGTCGTGGTGTGCGCGGGCGTGAAGTCGATCCTCGACGTGGGGGCCACGCTGGAGCGGCTCGAGACGCTGGGCGTCGCCGTGGCGGGCTACCGCACCCGGCGCTTCCCCGGCTTCTTCATCACCGACGGCGGCTTCGACGTCGACTGGGAGCTGGACTCCCCCGAGCAGGTGGCCGACGTGATCCGGGCCCGCTCCGACCAGAACGCCGGCGCCGGCGCGCTGATCCTGGCGAACCCGCTGCCCGCCGACGAGCAGCTCGACCCGGAGCTGCACGACCGCACCCTGGCCGAGGGCCTGTCGCTGCTGTCGCGCGGCGGCATCACGGGCAAGGCGGTGACCCCGTTCCTGCTGAGCCACTTCCACGAGAGCACGCAGGGCAGGAGCCTCGAGGTCAACGTACGGATCATCCTGCGCAACGCGGAGCTGGCCGCCCGGATCGCGGTCGCCACCGCGTCGTCCGCCACGGCCCCGCTCGGCTTCAGCGTCCCTGCATGATCCGTCCCTGCATGATCGTCGTCGTCGGCGACCTGGTCACCGACGTGCTGGTGGCGCACGACGGGCCGATCGAGCCGGGCTCGGACACGGCCGCGGCGATCACCGTGGGCGGCGGCGGCCAGGCCGCGAACACGGCCGCCTGGCTGGCGCGCACCGGCCGGCCGGTCACGCTGGTCGCCGCGGTGGGCGACGACCCGGCCGGGCGGGAACGGGTGGCGGAGTTGACCGCGGCCGGGGTGCGCTGCGCGGTGCGGGCCCATCCCGGCGCGGTCACCGGCAGCGTGGTGGTGCTGGCCGGCCCCGACGAGCGGACGATGATCACCGATCGGGGCGCGGCGCTGCTGCTCGACCCCGCCGACGTACTGCGGGCGATCGACGCGGCCGGCGCCACCCACCTGCACCTGTCGGGCTATCCGCTGCTGCACGAGGGGTCGCGTCCGGCGGGTCTGCAGGCGCTGGCGGCCGCCGCCGGGCGCGGGATGACGACCAGCGTGGACGCGGCCTCGGCGGCCCCGCTACGGGCGGTGGGCGCGGAGGCCTTCCTGGGCTGGGTGCGCGACTGCGACGTGCTGCTGTGCAACGCGGATGAGGCGGACGTGCTGGCCGGGGATGGTCCGGCGCAGGAGCAGGCCCGGCGGCTGACCGCGCATGCGCGCAACGTCGTCGTCAAGCAGGGCGCGGCCGGGGCGACCTGGGCCGGCCGCGACGGTGTCGTGCGGGCCGTGCGGCCGGAACGCGTACGCATGAAGGACCCGACCGGAGCCGGTGACGCCTTCGCGGCGGGGCTGCTCGCGGCCTGGTGCGCCGGGGAGCAGCCGGAGGCCGCGCTGAAGGCCGGAGCCGCGCTCGGCGCCGAGGCGGTCTCGGCGATCGGCGCGCGGCCCTAGCGTTTGTCGCGGCCCTCCGCATGCGCCCAGTCGGTGGGCTCGAGGTCGATGGTCAGGTAGTCCTGCTGCTCGGCGGAGTGCTGCGGCAGCGTGGCCTGCGGCTTGGAGTCGCGGGCGAGCGCGTCGGCGGCGCGCTCCTCCTTGGTCTTGGCCGGGCGGTCGTTGGCGATGAGCACGGCCGCCCAGGGCAGGAACACCATGCCCGCGGCGCACAGGATCAGCCAGAGAGCCAGTAGTGGTGGATGGACACTGACCAGCACCGCGCCGGCGATGACGCACAGAGCGCGGATGGCCATCATCGATACGTAACGGATCTGCCGGCTGCGGAACTGGTCGTCCTGACTGCGAGCGGCGTTGGTGATGAGCACCGCTCGGTCCGGCTGCTTCTTCACGATGGGGTCTCCGATCGACCCCCCATACTTGCACCGTTCTTGATGCGTTGCCCACCACTGCCGGAGCTAGTCGTCGGCTCGTGCCTCGAGCCGGGCGATCACGTCGTCGGCCAACTGCTGGAGCAGTTCGACCGAGCCGGGCGCGAAGTCGCGCGGCTGCACGTCGAGGGCGCACAACCCGCCGACGACGTGCCCCGCCCGCGACACCAGGGGCACACCGATGTACGCCCGGGCGCCGTCGATCGTGACCAGCGGGTTGTCCCGCCAGAGCGGGTCGGCGGTGAGGTCCGGGATCGCCCGCGGGGCGGGGTCCGAGACGAAGGGGCGGCAGAAGGCCCACTCGATCGGCGTGCCGGCCGCTCCGGCCAGCCACTCCGGCACCGGGCCCTGGACGGCCACGAAGATCTGCGCCTCGTCGAGCAGCACGTCGACGAGGGCGATCGGTGCGCCCAGGCGTTCGGCGGCCTCCTCCACGATCTCCTGCAGGTAGGGCCGGGACAGCTCCCTGTCCAGGCCGAGCCGGGCCACCTCGCGCAGGCGGTCCCGGGCGCGCAGCCGGCTGCGCTCGACCGACGTCATGATCCGATCCCGGAGAGCGCGTCGAACGTGATCGCGCGGACCTTCAGCGACCGGCCGGTGACCCGCATCAGGTCGCCGGTCTCCATCAGGTGCTCGGCGACCCGGCGCAGGTCCGAGACCGCCTCGACGGGCCGCGGCAGGTACAACGCGCGGCACGAGATGTCCCACAGCCCGGCGGCCGTTCCGGGGCCGACCAGTTCGCCGAGCGCCTCGAGGGCGGCCTCCTCGGTGGGCGGCACCAGTCCGTATTCGTCTGTCTTAGCCACAGCAGACCTCCTCGCTTCGTCAGAAAAGCTCGATGATCGGTGAATCGTCCTGGACCACGGCGGTGCCGGCCTGCTCCCCGTGCGTGGCCCGCTGACGGGCCATCACGTGCTTGCTCTTGAGGGCGTCCAGCGAGATGGTGCGCTCCTGCACGGCCTCGGCGGCGAGCGCCCCCTCGGCGTACCCGATGACGTCCTCGGCCTGACGCTTGACCTGGCCGACCGCGTCCTGCACGTGCTCGAGCATCTGCCGGCTGATGTCCTGGAACTGGACGTGGCCCACGGCGCCGGTGGTCTCCGCGGTCAGCGCGTCCGAGCTCTGCTCGACCTGACGGGCCGCGGCGATGGTCTCCTGCAGGATGCCGGAGACCATGGCGGACATCTCCCGCTGAGCGTTCGCGATGCCGGACAGCCGCCGGGTCATCGCGGTGTCCCCCGCCGGGATGCCGACCTCGACGTTCTCCTTGTCGAACTGGGTGTCGTCGGACAGCACCGCGTCGAGCCGGGCGGTCAGGTCGGCGATGCTGCTGCCGATGCCGTTGGCCGCCTTGGCCGAGCGGTCGGCGAGCTTGCGCACCTCGTCGGCGACCACCGCGAAGCCCTCGCCCTTGTCGCCGGCCCGGACCGCCTCGATCATCGCGTTGAGCGCGAGGATGTTGGTGGCCCGGCTGACCTCCTCGATCTGGCTGACGTGCTGCTTGAGGCCGCGCATCTCCTCGACGAGCCCGCGGATCTGCTCGTCGCGGTACAGGAAGTACCGCACCAGCCGATCCACGAGCTGGTCGTTCGACGACGTGACCTGGCCCAGCTCCGCCTCGGTGCGCCCCAGCGTGCCGGCGAGCTGGGCGACGTCGCCCGCCATCACCTCGGCCAGCGAGTCGACCTTGATGAGCTGCCCGACGATCGACTCGGCGGCCTCGCCGGTCAGCGCGATGACGTCCGCGACATGACCGTCGACGACCTCGCAGAAACCGGGAACAGCCCGCAGAGCCTCGGCGACGACCTCCGCCCGCACCGCCGGCTCGCCCGGGACGGCGGGCGGCGGCGTACGCCGGCTGAGAAGGCTGGGCATGGATACCTCCGGTGCGGGTGACACTCTGCTAACGGATTTCTCGGGCCGGTCAGGCGCCGGGGACGACCTGCTTGATGACGCCGAGCAGCTGCTCGGGGCCGACCGGCTTGACCAGCCAGCCGGTGGCGCCGGCGCTCTTGGCCTCGTTGCGCTTGGTCTGCTCCGACTCGGTGGTCAGCATCAGCATCGGGGTGAACCGCATCCCGGGCGCCTTGCGCGCCTCGCGGACGAACGTGATCCCGTCCATCTGCGGCATGTTGACGTCGCTGATGATCAGGTTGGGCTTGACGCCCTTGGCCAGCTTGTCCATGGCTTCCTTGCCGTGGCCGGCGGTCTCGACGGTGTACCCGGCCTTGGTCAGGATCGACTTCAGGCTCATCAGCATGGTGGCGGAGTCGTCGACGAGCATCACAGTGGTCATGGAGGTTCGCTTTCCGGTTGGGCGGTCCCGCTGCTCCCCCTGAGCAGAGGCATCACCTCCGTCGCCAGGAAGGCGTTGGTTGGTGACGAGGTAATCCTCGGCTGGAAAAGCAGCAGGGCCTGGAGCGCCCCGGTGTGCAAATGGTTGCATCGCCTCAGGTTGACCTTCGGCTTGTCGGTGGCCCGCAGCCAGGCCACCAACGCCTCCACCTCATCCACGGTCACGACGTCGGTGAGCGTCGCGGTCGTCTCATTGAGCTCGAGCGGCAAGGCTGAGCACCTCCTTCATGTTCAGCACCAGCAGCACCAGGCCGTCGCCGAGCAGCGCCGTGCCGGAGAACTCGTTCGCGTACGCGAGCAGGCCCTCCATGGGCTTGAGGATGACGTCGACCTCGCGGTGGAACTGCTCGACCAGCAGCCCCACCCGCTGGCCGTGCAGGCTGACGATGAGGATCGCGCGGTCCGCGGCCGGATCCGGCGTCCACGGCATCTCCAGCGCCCGGGCCAGGTCGATCACGGGCACCACCTCGCCGCGCAGCACCACCACCTCCTGGTGCAGCACCCGGCCGATCTCGCTGCCGGGCACCCGTACGGTCTCGACCACCAGGTCGACCGGGATGCCGAAGCGCTGGCCGGCCACGCTGACCACCATGACCTGAGTGACCGCCATCGACAGCGGCAGCCGCAGCCGGGTGGAGGTGCCCTGGCCCAGCTGCGAGCGCATGGTGACCGTGCCGCCCAGCTTCTCGACGCTGGCCCGTACGGCGTCCATGCCCACGCCGCGGCCGGACAGGTCGGACACCTGGTCGGCGGTCGAGAAGCCCGGCCGGAAGACGAGGTCGACCGCGTCGGCGTCGCCGAGGGTCTCCAGCTCCTCCTCGGTGATCAGACCCTTCTCGTACGCCTTGCGCTTGACCTTGGCGGGGTCGATGCCCCGGCCGTCGTCCGCGATCTCCACGATCACGGCGTCGCCGTCGGCCACCGCGGTGAGCGTGATCCGGGCCGTCGGCGACTTGCCCGCCGCCACCCGCTCGGCGGGGGTCTCGAGCCCGTGGTCGAGGCTGTTGCGCACCAGGTGCACCAGCGGGTCGCCGAGCGCCTCGATGACGTCCTTGTCGGCCATCGTGTCCTCGCCCTCGGTGACCAGCTCGACGGTCTTGTCGAGCCGGCGCGAGAGGTCGCGGATCAGGCGCGGGAACCGGGAGAACGCCACCGACAGCGGCAGCATCCGCACGTCCATCACGGCCGCCTGCAGCTCCTCGGCGATCCGGTGCAGGCCCGAGTACTGGTCCTTGATCCGGCGCCCGAGCACCCGGCTGCCGAACTCCTCCTCGGCCGCGTCGGCGAGGAAGGTGAGGCCGTTCTTGGCCACGTTGAGCTCGCCGACCAGCTCCATCAGGTGGTCGACCTTCTCCTGGTCGACCTTGAGGATGCGGGTGCCGACCTGGCCGCCCGGGTCGTCGGCGCGGCCGCGGTCGACCGGCGCGGGCGGGGGCGCCGCGACGGGCGCCTCGGGTGGCGGCGGTGGGGTGTCGCTGAGCAGCGTGGCCACCCGGGCGGTCAGCGTCTCGACGTCGGGCTCGGCCGTGTCGACCGGCATGCCCAGCGCGGCCGCGGCGGAGGCCACCGAGTGCGCCACGGCGGCCAGCCGGGGGCCGGTGGGGGCGTCGACGCTCAGCGAGCGCTGGGCCGCGGCGAGGATGGCGTACGCGTCGCGGGCGAGCTCGAGGTTGGCGGCCACCGCCTCGGCGACCGGGGCCGCGGCGGCCTCCGCGACGGGCGGGGGCGGCTCCTCCCCCGCCAGGTGGCGGCGGATCGCCTCGCCGTCCAGCTCGACCGTCTCGACCTGGTCGGGGACGTAGCGGAGCAGGTGGTTGAGCTCCCCCATCGCGGCCCGGGTCGCGACCACGAAGCCGACCAGGCAGGTGTACTCGTCGTAGTCCTCCGGGGCCGGCCACTCCGCCGGCTGGATCAGGCCCAGCTTGGCGATCGCGGGCACCTGGCTCATCAGGTGCAACGGGTCCTCGGCGCGGAAGAAGCAGCCCTCGTCGGGGGTGTAGCGCACGAAACGCATCGTGGCCGACGTGGTGGTCAGCCAGGTGGCGGTCTCCTCGAGCCACTCGGCGTCGAACAGGTCGAGCCAGCCGGGCGCCGCGTCGATCCGCGGCCCGGCGGGCTGAGCCGGGCCGGCGGCGCTCTCCGGCGCGGGATCGCCGCCCAGCGGGCCCCGCAGCTTGGTGATCAGCTCGGCGGCGGCGGGCCCGGCGGTCGCGGGCAGCCGCTCGTGCGTGGTGACGTGCGCGAGCCAGCCACGGATCAGGTCGAACGCGGCCAGCAGGTCGTCGGTCATGCCGGAGTCGAGCGCGAGCCGCCCGCCGCGTACGGCGTCCAGCAGGTCCTCGGCGGCGTGCGTCAGCCGGGTCAGCTCGGGGAAGTCGAACAGCCCCGAGGAGCCCTTGAACGTGTGCGCCGCGCGGAACACCTCGTTGACGAGCTCGGGGTCACCCGGGTCGCGCTCGAGCTGCAGGAGGCCCTCGTCGACCTGGACGAGCAGGTCGGCGGCCTCCGCGAGGAACTGGGCGAGCAGCGGGTTCATGCGGCGACACCCGCGGTCAGCATGCGGGCGACCCGGGCCAGCCGTTCCGCGTTGACCGGCTTGACCATGTACAGGTTCGCCCCGGCCGCGTACGCCCGGTCGGCGTCGCCCGGCCGGTCCTCCGTGCTGATCATGAGGATCGGCGCGGGGGTGCCCACGGTCGCGGACCGCAGCGTCTCGACGCAGGTGTAGCCGTTCATCTTCGGCATGTTGACGTCGATCACGAACAGGTCGAACGCGGTGCTCAGCGCGGCCTCCACGGCCTCGAGGCCGTTGGCCGCCTCGGCCGTTTCGAAGCCGGCGTCCGTGAGCAGCGTCGTGTGGTAGAGCCGCACCGTCGCGGCGTCGTCGACCACGAGCACCTTGGGACGGGTCTCGGTCATCGGTTCGCTCCGCTCGGTCGTTGGTAGACGATGCCCTCGGGCAGGCGCGTGGGCGTGAAGATGGGCGAGATGCGGCTCATCGACTCGGAGTGGCCGAGGAACAGATAGCCGCCGGGGCGCAGGGCGCCGTACAGGTTCTCGGCCGCCCGCCGGCTGGACAGCTCGTCGAAGTAGATGAGCACGTTGCGACAGAAGATCACGTCGAAGTCCTTGAACGGCCGCATGGACGCGGTGTCGGTGACGTTGACCTGGTGCAGCGTGACCGCGCCGCGGACGCCCTCGTCGAGCTGGTAGCGGCCCGCGCCCACGGAGGTGAAGTACTTCTGCCGCCACGCCGGCGGCACCCGCTGCAGCGACCGGTCGCCGTAGCTGGCATGGCCGGCCCTGGCCAGCACGTCGCTGTCGATGTCCGCGCCGTGGATCTCGACGTCGATGTGGTCGATCTGATCCCACTCCTCGAGCAGGCGCAGGGCGATCGAGTACGGCTCCTCGCCGGTCGAGCAGGGCAGCGACAGGATCTTGACGGGACCCACCATCCGGTTCGGTCCGCCCCGCATCGACAGCACGTCGGGCAGCACCGTCTTGATGAGCGAGTCGAACTGGTAGTCCTCGCGGAGAAAGTACGTCTCGTTGACCGTGAGCTGGTTGATCAGCTCCTGCAGCAGGTCGGGCCGGTCGCTCAGCCGCAGCGCCGCGAACCACGAGGCGAAGCCGGCGAACCCGCCCTGGCGGATGCAGGTGTCGATGCGCTTGTCGACGAAGTACCGCTTGGACTCGCTGAACTGGATGCCGGTGCGCTTGTAGAAGTACTCGCGGAACTTCTCGAAGTCGGCCGCGGTGAGCCCGGCGCCGGCCGTGGCTGAACTGGTCATCCCACCGCCGCCTCGACCGTGAACCGCAGGAACGGGTCGTCGGGGAACCGCCCGACGGCCTCGCGCAGCAGCTCATGGTGCTCCGGGCCGAGCGACGGGAGCAGCGCGTCGATCGCAGCTGTCACGACATTCGGATGCGGATCGTCGCGGATCATGTCGGTGAGCCAGGTGAGCGAACCCGGGTGCGGCAGGTCGGCGAGCACCATCGCGGTCATCACCCGTACGTCGTGGTCCGGGTCCTCCAGCAGCCGCGGCACGATCGCCGGCACGGAGCCCGGCATGGTCGCGAGCGTCTCGGCCACCGATGTGCGCAGGTCGGCGTCGTCGCTGGCCAGGTGGACGGCGAGCGCCTCGGCTACCTGGTCGGTGTCGTGCGCGGCCAGCGTGGTGAGCATGGCGTCGCGTACGGTCTTGGCGCTCTCGCCGGCCACCCGGTCGAGCAGGGCCGGCACCGCCTCCGCCACACCGTCCAGACCCAGCGCCGCCTCCCGCCGCCGGTCCGGGTCCGGGTCGTCCAGCTGCCGCAGCAGCGTGTCGGCCGAGGGTGCGGTCGTCTCCTGCTCGGCTGATGGCTGATCTCGGCGTACGAGTCCCATGGTTCTCCTCCTCGGTGCCTGCGCTTGTGCGCCTCAGCGGACCCACTCGGCCAGGCGCTCGGCGATCGCGTAGGACGGCAGCACCTCGGTGGCGCCGCCCCGGCGGGCGAGCTCGCCCGGCATGCCCCAGACCACGGCGGTCTCCTCGGCCTCGGCGATGGTGCGCCCGCCGCCCTCACGCACCAGCGACATCTCGGCTGCGCCGTCGTCGCCCATCCCGGTCAGCAGCGCGCAGACCAGGCGGTCGTCGGGGATGTGCCGGCGCGCCGAGGCGACCAGCCGGTCGACGCTCGGGTGCCAGCGGTACTCCGCGCCCGCGGGGACGCTCTTGACGATCAGCCCGTCGGTGCGCCGGGCCACCACCACGTCGTTGCTGCCCCGGCCCAGATAGATCGAGCCGGGCCGGACCGTCATGATCCGGTCGACCTCGTGCACCCGCAGTTGGCACGTCTCGTCGAGACGCCGGGCCAGCGTGGCGGTGAACGAGGCCGGGATGTGCTGGGCGACCACCACCGGCGCGGACAGCGTCGCGGGCAGCAGCGGCAGCAGTTCGCCCAGCAGCGCGGGGCCGCCGGTCGACGATCCGATGAGGACCAGATCGGTCTGCTGCGCCCGCGAGGCCCGCACCGGTTCCGGCGCCGGAACGGCCTTCTTCATGCGGGCCGACAACCCGCGCGCCCGGCCGATCCGGGCGCCGGCGGCCGCGCGCACCTTGCCGGCGATCTCGGTGGCGACGTCGCTCATGTTCAGCGACACCGTGCCGCCGGGCTTGGCGACGTAGTCGACCGCGCCCAGCTCCAGCGCCTCCAGCGTGACCAGCGCGTTCGCCTCGGTCAGCGAGGACACCATCACGACCGGGGTGGGCCGGTCCGCCATGATCTTGGCCAGGCAGGTGAGACCGTCCATCTCGGGCATGTTGACGTCGAGCGTGACCACGTCGGGTTGCACCCGGTCGAGCTGGTCCAGGGCGTCGGCGCCGTTGCGCGCCGTGTGCACCTCGAACCCGCCGGCCTCCTCGAGGATGCCCTTGATCGCCCGGCGCATCAGCGCGGAGTCGTCGACGACGAGCACGGATGTGGCAGCCATGGTGCTCCCGGGTTCAGGCGGGCACGAGGTCGTCGCAGGCCCCCTGGAGGACCTCCTCGAGCGCGGTGGTCTGGTCGGCGGCGAGCAGCTGGTCGACCTGCACCAGCAGGAGCATCCGCTTCTGCTCGGGCAGGTTCGCGACGCGCGAGACCACCCGGGCCTGCTCGGCGGAGAGCTCCGGGGCCGGCTCGAGCACGTGCCGGCCGACCCGGCCGACCTCGGCCACGGAGTCGACGATGAAGCCGGTGCGCATCCCGCCGATGATCAGCACCACGATCCGCTGCCGTTCGTCGCGGTCGACCCGCGGCAGCCCGAGCCGGGTGCGCAGGTCCACCACGGGCAGCACGGTGCCGCGCAGGTTGACCAGGCCCTCGACGAAGTCGTACGAGCGGGGCACGCGGATGAGCGACTCCGGCACGCGGATGATCTCCTGGACCGTGTCCACGTCGACGGCGTACTCCTCGTTGTCCAGCCGGAAGACGACGAACAACTCCTCGTCGCCCCGGCCGTCGTCGGCTTGCTGTTCCTCGGCCATCGGCGGACCGTCCTCCCCGTCCTGGTGCTCGGCGATCTCGTTGCGGACCTCCGGCGAGTCGAACATGCGGTTGACGTTGAGGACCGACACCAGACGCTTGCCGTCCTCGAGCCGGCAGACCGACTCCACCTCGCTGCGGCGGCCGTCACCCGCCATGAACGTCGGCAGCGGCGCCACCAGCTGGTGCGGGACCCGCAGCACCTCGCGCACGGTGTCCATCACGACACCCACCACGCCGCCGTCGAGCGAGACGACCACGATCCGGTTCTTCGGCTCGATCGGCGTGACCGGCAGCCCGAACACCCGGCGCATGCTCACCACCGGCAACAGCCGCCCGCGCAGGTCGATCACGCCCAGCACCCGGCTGCCGGAGTTGGGCACGTGGCTGACCGTCTGCGGGGCCTGCACGATCTCCTGCACCTGGTCGATCGGCAGCGCGTACTCCTGGCCCTGCACGGCGAAGCTGACCAGCTCGAGCGTGTCGTCGCTCTCGCCTTCGTCGTCCTCCGGGACGGTCCGCTCGGCCGGGCCGCGGGCCGCCTCCCGCGACGCCGCGGCCTCCGCCAGCCCCTGGAACTGGCTGCCGACCAGCTCGTCCACGTCGAGCACGCTGGTCATCTCGCCGTCGCCGGACTTGATCACCCCGACCAGCACGTCGGAGCGGACCGTCGACTGCACCGAGTCGGCCGACTCCAGGGCGGACGCGTCGATGCTGATCACGCTGGCCACCCGGTCGACCACGAAGCCGAGGGCCAGGCCCCCGTCGACCACGATGACCCGGGTGGTCTCGTCGTGCTCCGCGTCGAGCATGTCGCAGCACTGCCGCAGGCTGACCACCGGGAGCACCCGGCCGCGCAGGTTGGCCAGCCCCTCGAGGGCCGGCGGGCCGAGCGGCACCCGCACCACGGCGGGCATCCGGATGATCTCCTTGACGCGGTTCATCGGGAAGGCGTACCGCTCGCCGCCCATGTCGAAGGTGACGTAGTCGGTGTTGACGTCGTCGACGCCATCATCGTCCTCAGTGGTCATCGCGCTCACCCGTTCTGCAGCTCGTCGGCGAGCGCCGCGATCTCCTCCACCGCGGCGGCCAGCTCCTCGGCGCCCTGCGCCTGCTCGCGGGCCGCGGTGGACGCCTGCCCGGCCAGCTGCTCGGCCTGGTTGGCGGCCGTCGCGATCTGCTCCAGACCGGTCTTGACCTCGCCCAGCACGCCGACGATCTGCTGCGCCGACTCGCGCACCTCGTCGTTGCCCGCCCGCACCTGCTGCATGTCACGCTCGATCTCCGCGAGCCGGGCGGTGGTGGCCTTGGCCGCCTCCGCCTCCGCGAGCGCCTGCCGGCTGGTCTCCTCGAGGTCGCCGCGCACCTCGTTGATGCGGTCCTGCACCGCCTTGACGAGGTCCTTGATGCGGTCGGCGTTGTCGGCCGAGTCGCGGGCCAGGTTGCGGATGTCGGTGGAGACGACCGCGAAGCCCTTGCCGAACTCGCCCGCGCGGGCCGACTCGACCGAGCCGTTGACGGCGAGCATGTTCGTCTGGATCGAGACGTTCGCGATCGCGTCGACGATCTTGTCGATCCGGCGGGAGATCTGCTCGAGCTCGGTCACCTTGCGGACGTTCTCGATGCCGTCGCGGGCCGCCTGGCCGATCGCGTCGATCATCACGTCGACCGACGTCTTGTTGACGGCCAGCAGCTCGAGGATGGCGTCGGAGCGCTCGACCGCGGTGGCGCCGCGCTCCGACGAGAGCTGCGCGCCGCGCTCGATCTGCGTGACGGCCTCGGCGGTCTGCTGACCCTTCGCCGCCGCCGTACGGGCGCCGGCGTTGATCTCGCTGATCGCGGTGTTGATCTGGACGGCCGCCCGGTTGATCTCCTCGACCGCCGCGGACAGCTCCTCGGCCGCCGAGGCGACCTCCTCCGCGCTCTTGGAGATGTCGGTGCTCGAGCGCAGCGTCTCCGAGACCTCGGCCAGCGACTCGGCCGCCTGCTCGCTCTGCCGCAACGCCTGGGTCTGCTGGTTGACCGTCTGCAGCGACTCCTCGCACGCGGCGGACTGCTGCTCGGCGGCCGCGGCGATCTCCTCCGACCGGCTCTTGGCCAGGCCCGCGGCCGCGCGCGCCTGCACCGCTGCCGTGGCCATCTCGGTCGCCCCGGCCATGATCGAGCCCATGTCGGCACGGATCGTCTCGAGCTGATCCGTGATCGATTTGCCCTTCTCGACCTGGTCGCGGGCGGTCTCCGCCGACGTCTGCACGCCGGAGGCGATCGTGGTGACGCTCGCGCGCACCTCGTCGATCAGGTCACGGATCTGCCGGGCGCTGCGCTCGCTGGTCTCGGCCAGCGTGCGCACCTCGTCGGCGACCACCGCGAAGCCCTTGCCGTGCTGGCGGGCGCGGGCCGCCTCGATGGCCGCGTTCAGCGCGAGCAGGTTCGTCTGGTCGGCGATGTGCGCCACCGTCTTGACGATCTCGCCGATCTCGTCGGCCTGCTTCTCCAGCTCGGTGATCGTCACAACCGAGGCGGTCTGCCGCGTGGACGCGCTGTCGACGTTGGCGAGCAGGCCGTTGATTCCCGTACGGGTCTCGTTGAGCAGGTTCTGCAGGGCCTGGCTCAGCTCGGCGACCTGCCGGGTGGTGGATTCCTGGCGGCTGACCCGCTCCTCCACCTGGTTCATGGCGGCGAGGCTCTCCTGGGTGGCGCCGGAGGCCTGCTCGGCGCCCGCGGAGATCTGCTGCATGGACTCCGTGAGCTGGCGGGACGCCTCGGCCGCCTCCGCGTTCTGGGCGGAGATCTCGGCGGTCGCCGCCGCGATGCGCTCGGCGGCCTGCTGCTGCTTGGCGACCGACCGGGCCTGGCGGCGGCTCGCCTCGGTGTCGCCGCCGCCTCGCGGTGGGCGGGTCGACGCCGGGGCGGCGGCGGCCGGGCGGGTGGTCGCGGCCCGGCCGTTGGCGGTGCTCGTGGTCAAGGGCATAGGGGTGCACTCCCCTCTCGTGGGATCTGCCGTACGCAAGGAGCGTCAGCGACTCCGGTGGCGCGGCCGCCGCGTTGGGGCAGGTAGCGCGCCCGTCCGACGGGCTTGAATCACCTGAGTCGAATCCTGGCACCGCCACACGGGGCGGCGAGGCGATTTCGACGCATTCGCGCGTCGTTGTTCGGCCCGACTTTTCCCACGTAGTCCCACTCGTCACGGCCGTCCCCCGACGCCCTCCAACCACGCCCTCCCACCCCGTGCGGCGTCTCCACACCGCCCACAGCAGACACCCACGCCCCGGCCCGCACGACGCCCCTATTCCGGGCGCCCGCCCCCGCGCCGTCAGCCTTCCCCGCGCCACCCGCCCCGCGCATCGCCGGCCTTCTCGGCGCGCCGACCTCTGCGCGTCGCCGGCCTTCCCCGCGCCGCCAGCCCGCGCATCGCCAGCCTTGCCGGCGCGCCGACCTCTGCGCGCCGCCCGCCTTCTCCGCGCCGCCCGCCCTCCGCGCGTTGCGCGCTTTTCCGAGCCGCCAGCCCTCTGCGCGTTGCACGCTTTTCCGCGCCGCCAGCCGTCTGCGCATCGCTGGACTTTCCGCGCCGCCAGCCGTCTGCGCATCGCCAGCCTTCTCCGCGCCACCAGCTCATTGCGTGTCGCTGGCCTATCCGCGCCGCCGACTCATTGCGCGTCGCCGGTCTTACCAAGCCACCAGCCCTCCGGGCGACCACCAGCCCTCCGCGAGTTGCGCGCATTTCCGCGCCGCAAAGCCTTCGCCGCCGCCCGCCCTGCGGCGCCGCAAGCTCCTCCACGCGGCGCAGCCTTTCCGCGGCGCAGGTCCTCGCCGCCCCGCCCGGACCTTCTCCGCCCTCCGGCCGTCTCCGCGTTGTCGGCGTTATCCGTGCCGCCGCCCGCTCCGGCCGGACGTCGCGTCGTCAGCCTTTGGCGGCGGCCTTCATTTCCTTCTTGTAGGCGCGCACCTTGCCCAGCGACTCGTCGTCGACGATGTCGGCCACGGACTTGAACGAGCCCTCCTCGCCGTATCCGCCCGCCGCCTCCCGCCAACCGCTCGGCTGCACCGCGTACTGCTTCCCGAGCAGCGCCACGAAGATCTGCGACTTCTGTTTGCCGAACCCCGGCAACGACGCCACCCGCTTGAGCAGCTCGTTGCCGTTCTCGACCCCGGCCCACAGGTTCGCGGCGTCCCCGTCGTACCGGTCGACCAGCGCGCGGCACACCTCCTGCACCCGCCCTGCCATCGACTTGGGGAACCGGTGCAGAGCCGGCGGCTTCGCGAAGATCGCGACGAGCTCGTCGGGATCGAACTCCGCGAGCTCGACAGCGGTCGGCGTGTGCCCCAGCCGCTGCGCCAGCACGTACGGCGAACTGAACGCCTTCTCCAGCGGAATTTGCTGGTCGAGCACCATGCCGATCAGCAGCGCCAGCGGGTCGGCGGACAGCAGCTTGTTGGCCTCGGCGTCGATCGGCAGCGAAAGCGTCATGGCGCTCATCCTCGCAGGCCGACCGGCGCCCGCGCTGCTCCGAGCCTCCGCCACTCATCGGATCATCGCAGACCTCCCTCGTAGGCGGCGATCACGAGGTGCGAGCGGTCACGACCGTTGAACTTGGCCAGCAAGCGGTTGACGTGCGTCTTGACCGTCGAGATGCTGACGCCCAGGTCGGCGGCGATCTGGTCGTTCGAAAGCCCGCGCGCCACCAGAATCAGCACCTCCCGCTCGCGGCCCGTGATGTGCGGCAGCGGCGTCACCTGCCTCTCGGGCATCTCCACGTACGCGTCGATCAATTGCCCCTGAGCCGTCGGCGCCAGCAGCCGGCCGCCCTCCGCGACGTGCCGTATGCCGGCGATCAACTCCTCGGGCAGCGCCTCCTTCATCAGGAAGCCCTGCGCGCCGGCGCGCAGCGCGCCCAGCACGTACTCCCGCAGGTCGAAGGTCGTCAGCACGATCACCTTGGTGTCGAGGCCCGGGATCCCCTGACAGATCTCGCGGGTCGCCTCGATCCCGTCCATGTCCGGCATCCGGATGTCCATGAGCACGATGTCGGGATGCTCCCGCCGCACGACCTCGACGGCCTCGCGTCCCGTACCCGCCTCGCCGACGCAGACCAGTCCGGGCGTGTGGTTGATGAGCAACCGGAAGCTGCCCCGCACCAGCACCTGGTCGTCGGCCACGACCACCCTGATGTCGCTCATGGCGCGTACCGCATCGTCGTCGTCACCGCCCACCCGCCGTCCGGCCCCGGCCCGGCGCTCAGCCTCCCGCCGAACTGCGCCGCCCGCTCGCGCATCCCGATCAGCCCCTGACCCTGTCCCTGCGCCGACCCCTCCTTCACGGGATGCTGGGAGCCGTTGTCGGTGACGCGCACACTCACCTCGCCGCTGCGCACCACGATCTCGACGCGACAACGGGTCGCTCTCGCATGCCTGACCACATTGGTCAGAGCCTCCTGCACGAGCCGATAGACGGAAAGCGCGACGTCGCCCGGCAGATCGTCGAGTGATGCCGCGTCCTCCGCGCGGGTGTCGAGCTCCACGGTCAGCCCGGTCGAACGCGCCCCCTCCACGAGCCCACCGAGATCCGACAGCCGCGGGACCGGACGCATCGCCGCCTCGGCGCGGATCACACCGAGCGCCCTGCGGATCTCGCCCAGCGTCTCGCGGCTGGTGGACGCGATGACCCGCAGCGCCTCGCGCATCTCCTCCGGATGCTCGTCGCCGACATGGTCGGCGATCGTCGCCTTGACCGCGATCATGCTCATGCTGTGTGCGACGATGTCGTGCAGTTCGCGCGCGATGCGCAGCCTCTCCTGCTCGACCGCCAGCACGGTGGCCTGCTCGACGCGCGAGGCCGCATGGGCACGGCGCTCGCGAACCACCCGCCCCGTGGCCCAGCAGGCGCCCGCCACCCACGTCACCAGGCCGGTGCCCAGTACGTCGTGCGAGGTCGCCCCGAAGACTGCCGCGACGACGACCGCGGTCATCACGATGACGGGCAACGAGCGGCGCCGTCCGATTTGGAGGCCGACCGTGTAGAGGGCGAGGCCCAGCGACACGATCGGCGCGCTGCCCGCGTAATAGGGAACAGCACCGGTGCCGACCGTGAACGCCGTCGCGGCGAGGACAGCGGCCACCGCGGCGATTGGCCACACCCGACGGACCGCCACCGGCAGCCCCAGGACGAGGCCGATGAGGAAGGAAGCCCACCCGGGCTCGAGCCAGCCCGGCTGCGAGCCGGCCGGCGGCTCGCTCGCGGCATAACCGCAGAGAAGCACGGTCGCCGCGGCCAGCAGGCCGTCGACGGCAAGCAGCTGGCCACGGCTGAGCCTTCGGATGAGGAAGGAGGGCGTAGCGGCAGTCACGCCGGGGACGCTATCCAGTCGACAGGATCCGGCGCGTCAACCCAGGGTTCGATTTTTTGCCCCGGCCGCTCCGAACCCCGGTTTGACGACATCCGAGCCGCCACCCGCGAGGCTCGACGCCATGACACCACCGATGATTTCGCTACGGGAGCTGCGGATGGCATACGGCTCAGGTGCCGGCCGCGTGACCGCGCTCGACGGGGTCTCCTTCGACCTCGCCGCAGGCACCTTCACCGCCGTGATGGGGCCGTCCGGCTCGGGCAAGTCCACGCTGCTTCATTGTGCCGCGGGCCTCGACCGCCCCACCTCGGGCGACGTCATCATCGACGGCGTGCGCCTGGCCGAGCTCGACGAGACCGGCCTGACCCTGCTGCGCCGCCGCCGGATCGGCTGCGTGTTCCAGGCTTTCAACCTCATCTCGTCGCTGACCGCGGCGCAGAACGTCGCCCTGCCCGTCCAGCTCGACGGTCGCCGCCTCACATCGGAGGAGGCGACGGCCGCGCTGGGCGCCGTCGGCCTGGCCGATCGGGCCGGGCACCGCCCGGTCGAGCTCTCGGGCGGTCAGCAGCAGCGTGTCGCCATCGCTCGGGCGATGGTGACCCGGCCCGCCGTCATCTTCGCGGACGAACCGACCGGCGCCCTCGATACCCAGACCTCCCGTCACGTTCTCGAGCTCCTGCGCGAGCTCGCCACGGCACAGGGCCAGACGATCGTCATGGTGACCCACGATCCCGTGGCCGCCGCCTGTGCCGACTCCGTATTGCTGCTGACCGACGGACAGCTCACCGACCGTCTCGACGGCGCGTCCGCCGAGGTCATTGCCGCCCACATGGCCAGGGCGGAGGCGGCATGCTGACGCGCGACCGGTGGGGCTCGTTCCTCGCCGTTCTCGTCGGCGCCGCCGTGGTAACCGTCGCCCTGACGCTGCTCGCGTCGGCGACGCCGCATCGGCCCGACCGGTTCGCCGCGGTGACGATGGCCGTGCAGGGCCCGGCGGTGAAGACCCCGGCCGACCCGTTCCCTGAGACCCGTCCCTGGTCGGCCGACGAGACTGCGACGCTTGTGGCCCGGCTGGCGGCGGTTCCGGGCGTGACAGCGGCCGTCGCAGACCGCGGGTTCTACGCGCAGCCGGTGCTGGGCGGGCGCCCGGTCGCCGGCATCGAGCAGGGACACGGGTGGGCGAGCGCGAAGCTGGCGGGCGACGGCTTGATCGCTGGACGGCAGGCCGCCGGCCCTCGCGAGGTGGTGCTCGGTAAGAGCCTCGGGATTCCGGTCGGCGGTGCGGCCACCGTGCTGACGGCTGCGGGCCCTGCGACGGTCACCGTGACGGGCCTGATCGAGGCGACACGGCTCTATGTCGCCGACGCCGAAGCCGCCCGGCTGGCCCCGGGCGTACGGGTCGTCGCGTTGACCGGCGACCCCGACCCGGAAGCTGTGCGTGCGGCCGCCGGCGGGGCGACGGTGCTGGCAGGCGACGCGCTCGGCGAGCTGGAGCCGCGTTCCGACGCGCGCAGCCGCTGGATCGGGCTGCAGGTGCTGAGCGCCATGACCGCGCTCTCGGTGTTCTCCTCCGTCTTCGTGATCGCGTCGACGCTCGCGCTCTCGATCAACCAGCGCCGCCGCGACATCGGTCTGCTGCGCGCGGTCGGCGCGACGCCGCGCCAAGTACGGTTCGCGGTGCTGCGCGAGGCTGCGACGGTCGGGTTGCTGGCTGGGTCGGCCGGCACGGGGTTGGGGCTGGTGTCGGCCCCGATGATCGACGGTCTGCTGGTCGATGCGGGGTTCCAGCCGGAGTCGTTCCGGGCCGGCGTGCATGTGTGGCCGGTGCTCGCGGGGATCGCGATCGGTCCCGTGGTCGCCGTGTGCGGTGGCGTTGTGGCGGCGCGACGGGCCGCGCGGGTGCGGCCGCTCGAGGCGCTGCGGCGGGCCGAGGTCGAGACGCGGCCGATGACCCGGACCCGCTGGGTGGTCGGGCTGCTGTTCGCCGGAGGCGGCGCGGCCGCGGGAGCGGCGACGGTGCTGACCGACGATCTGTCGGCGTTGGGAACGTACGCGCTGGCCGGCGCGATGGCGCTGATCGTCTCCGCCACGGTGCTCGCGCCGGCGGTGGTGCCCCTGCTCGTGCGGCTGGTCCTCGGGCCGGTAGGCGGGGCGTTGGGCACGACGATCAGGGAGAGCGCGTTGACGGCCTCACGCCGGACCGCGTCCACGGCCGCGCCGGTCCTGCTCACCGTGGCGTTCTCGGTGTTCATCGCGGGCAACGTGCAGACGGCCGAGAGTGCATACGCGGATCGGAGGGCGGACGCCACCGCAACCCAGGAGGTGCTTGTCCCGAGCGGCACACCCGGGCTGAGCGACGCGGCCGCGCCCGGGGGCGACCTGATCACGAACGTCTACGTGCACGACACGGTGATCGCAGCAGCCGGATCGCGCTCGGCGCCCGGTCCCGGTCCCGGGGAGGTGATCCTCGGCGAGTCCCGAGCACGCGAGTTCGGCGTCGCCGCCGGCGGCACGGTCACGGCGACGTTCGCCGACGGCGACCAGGTGTCGCTGCGAGTGTCCGCCGTCCGGCCGGACGGTTCCGGTTCCGGCGTGGGCGGCATGCTGCTGTCCCGCGAGACTGTGCGCTCACACGACCCTTCCGCCTTGGTGCCCGCGCTGCCGCTCGCGCCGGGCTCGGCCTCGGCAGCGCCGCTCGGCGCGCGGGTGGTCGACGTGGGCGAGTATGCGCGCGAGGCCGACGCCGAGGAGGACCGGCAGGTATGGATCTTCACGTTGCTGCTGATCGGCGTCTCGGTGGGGTACGGCGCGCTCGCCGTCGTCAACACGCTGGTCATGGCGACCGCGCGGCGGGCGAACGACTACCGGCTGCTCCGGCTGGCGGGCGCAACCCGGCGCCAGGTGCTGCTGACGGTCGCGGGCGAGTCGGCGCTCGTCGTCCTGATCGGCTCCCTGCTCGGCAGCGCGGCGGCAGTGCTGGCCCTGTACGGCGCGGCCTCGGGCTTCCGGGCACAGACCGGCACGTCGGTCGCTCTCACCGTGCCGTGGCCGGTTCTGACCGCCGCGGTGAGCACCTGCCTGGTCCTCGCCGTCGTCGCCGCCATGCTTCCGGCCAGGGCGCACCTGGCGGCCGCCCATCCGCTGCGGGAGCGGGCATGAGCCGAGTGACGCCGGCACGCCGTCGGTTTACCGGCGGGCCAGAGGGGCACGTTTGGTGCCGATCTGTCGGAAGGCTGATCGGTTGGAAGGCTTAGCTGTCGGAGGACATGAGATGAGCGACTCGCAGGAAGACATCGCCCGGGACATCGCGGGGAACGCGTACGGCCCCGGTGTGTTCGACGAGCCCAGCACGTACCGCCCTGAGAAGGGCAACGACGACGAGGGGCTGACGAGCACGATCGCTGCGGGCACCGACACCGAGCAGCTCCAGGACGGCGGGCCGCGCCCCGAGCACGGCATCATGACCACCACCGGCGGCAATGCCGGGCCCAACAGCTTCAAGACGCGGCCGCGGTCGGGCCCGGGCGTCGCCAACACGACGACCGGCGACGCCACGACCGGCGCCATGGAGACGCCGGTGGACAGCTACACCAGCGACGCGAGCAGCAACGCAGTCGACTGACGCACCGCAACAGGCGCTGGGCGAGCCGGTCGCCTCCGGGCGAGAGGCTGACGTCTACGCGCTGGACGACGCGAGGGTGCTGAGGCGCTACCGCGACGGCGGCGACGCCGGTCCTGAGGCTGCCGTGATGGCCCATGTCGGCGGGCACGGCTTCCCCGTGCCAGAGGTGTACGAGGTGAACGGCGGCGACCTCGTCCTCGAGCGGCTCGACGGCCCGACGATGGCGACCATGCTGTTCGCGGGCACGATGACGCTGCGCGAAGGGGCCGCGATCCTGGCCGACCTGCTCCGCGAGCTTCACGCCCTTCCGTCGCTGTCGGGCGATGCTCGCTCGGTGATCCACCTCGACCTGCACCCGGAGAACGTGGTCGTCACCGCGGCCGGGCCCGTGGTGATCGACTGGCGGAACGCGCGGGACGGCTCGGCCGCCTGGACACGGCGCTCACCGCGCTGATCCTCGGGCAGGTTGCGACCGGTGCCATCGAGCACCCGATCCGTGATCAGGCCGGCGAGATGCTCGACATCTTCCTGGAGCTAGCGCCCGGGGATCCGGTCCGCGAGCTGGACCTCGCCGTCGCGCTGCGGACGCAACAGCTCACGCTTTCGGTCGGCGAGATCGCCATGCTGCCCGCCGCGGCGGCACGCGTACGAGGGGTGAAGTGATGCGAGCACTGGTGCAGACGGTCAGCCGGGCCAGCGTGACCGTGGACGACGAGGTCACCGGCAAGATCGAGGACGGCCTGCTGGTGCTGGTCGGTGTGACCCACGACGACACCCCGGCCAAGGCCGCCGAGCTGGCACGCAAGACGTACGAGCTGCGCATCCTCGACGACGAGGCGTCCGCGGCCGACCGGGGCGCGCCGCTGCTGGTGGTCAGCCAGTTCACGCTCTACGGCGACGCCCGCAAGGGACGCCGCCCCACGTGGAACGCGGCGGCGCCGGCCGAGGTCGCCGAGCCGCTCGTCACCGCGTACGTCGAAGCTCTGCGCGCCCGGGGCGCCACGGTCGAAACCGGTCGCTTCCGGGCGCACATGCTGGTCGAGAGCGTGAACGTCGGCCCCCGGACGATCCTGCTCGAGTTGTGACGAGCGAGCTCTAGAAGAACAACCCGCGCCGCTGGGCCGACTGCCGCAGCCAATTGTCGAGCTGCCCGGCCCAGTCGACCCGGTCGACCGTCGCGTAGTCGACGTCGAACTTGCCGAACGCGTCGTGACCCTCGGTGAACAGGCCGCCGCGCTTGTCGATCTCGAGGACGACCTGCAGACGCTGCGGCGTGGGGATGAACGTCAGCTCGAGCTGGTTGATGCCGCTCGCGTACGCCGACGGCGGATAGAACTCGATCTCCTGGTAGAACGGCAGGTGCTGCTGCACCCCGTACACCCGGCCGCGCTCGACGTCGGCCCGGCTGAACCGGAAGCCCAGCCGCAGCAGCGCGTCGAGGATCCGCTCCTGCGCCGGCAGCGGATGCACAGCGACGCTGTCCAGATCGGACTTGTCGACCGCCCGGGCGACCTCCAGCTCGGTGGCCAGGCCCATGGTCATGCCGTGCAGGTGCTGCCCGTACACCTCGGTGATCGGGGTCTCCCACGGCACGTCGAAGCGGAACGGCACGTCGTACTTCGCGCCAGGGTCGAGACGGAACGAACCGGTCAGCCGCTGCCGGTGGAACTCCTGGTTGGTGTTGTACTCGCTGTCGCCGCTCTCCACCTCGACGCGGGTCAGCAGCCCGATCGCCAGGTATTCGACGTCGACGGCGTGCTCGCCGCCCACCACGTGAACCTGGCCTTCGAGGAATCCGCCGGGCCGGCAGTTGGGGTTGGCCAGCACGGTTTCGACCGACGGACCGCCGACACCGAGTGCCGCCAACATCTTTTTGAAGACCACTGAACCTTCTCCTCGTCGAGGGCGTTTGGGGAACAGTATCGGCGCGCAACACGCGGCGAGTACCGGCAAACCGGTCACTTGTCGGCTTGGCGACGTCAGGGTTCTCCCTGATTCATGCCACCTGGACGCTTGCCTCACCTCGGCTTAACGCGTCCCAGGCCAAGCTATCGATCACCGGGCACGCATGCGGGCTGGGTGCACGACGAAGATCAATGCACGACAGACGGTTATCAGCGGGGAGGGGACTGAAAGATGGTCCTGCAGATGAAGGCGTCGGAGTCCATGGAAAACAGCATGACCGACGGTGTCGAGCTCCTGACCGACCTGGACGCCACGGACGAGCGCGGCGTCTCGGCCGACCTGGTTCGTGCTTACCTGAACGGCATCGGCCGCACCCGGCTGCTGACCGCCGTCGAGGAGGTCGAGCTCTCCAAGCGCATCGAGGCCGGCCTGTACGCCGAGGAGAAGCTTCCCGAGGCCGGCGACGACCTCGCTCCCCTCCTCGAGATCGTCGTCGCGGAGGGCAAGGCCGCCAAGAACCACCTGCTCGAGGCCAACCTCCGGCTCGTCGTGAGCATCGCGAAGCGTTACACCGGCCGCGGCATGGCCTTCCTCGACCTCATTCAGGAAGGCAACCTCGGCCTGATCCGCGCGGTCGAGAAGTTCGACTACACCAAGGGCTACAAGTTCTCCACGTACGCCACCTGGTGGATCCGCCAGGCCATCACCCGCGCCATGGCCGACCAGGCCCGCACCATCCGCATCCCGGTGCACATGGTCGAGCAGGTCAACCGCATGGTCCGCAGCCGCCGCGACCTGGCCGCTTCGCTCGGCCGCGAGCCGAGCATCGCCGAGATCGCCAAGGCCATGGGCGTCCCCGAGTTCCAGGTGATCGAGCTGATCTCGTACGACCGTGAGCCGGTCAGCCTCGACCAGGCCGTCGGCGAGGACGGCGAGAGCGCCCTCGGCGACTTCGTGGCGGCGGCCGAGCAGCAGCCCGGCGTCGCCGTCGGCCAGGGTGAGCTGCGCAGCGAGGTCGAGATCGTGCTGGCCACGCTCAGCGAGCGCGAGTCCGCGGTGATCCGCCTGCGCTTCGGCCTCGACGACGGTCGCCAGCGCACCCTCGACGAGGTGGGCCGCGAGTTCGGCCTGAGCCGCGAGCGCATCCGCCAGATCGAGAAGGTCACCATGCTGAAGCTGCGGGACCCGGAGCGCTCCTCCCGTCTCGAGGCCTACGCCGGCTGACGAGCGGCGAGCCCGCACCGCCCGGCGAGCACCCGCTCGGCCGGGCGGTCGCCGTCCAGGGCTTGTCCTGCCGGTCACGCGGCGCGAGGCGCGGTCCGGGTGGTGGCTGGACGAAGCCCTAGGGGGTGCGGAGCCGGCGCGGGCCGGTGTCGAGGCGGCGCGCGGGGTCGCCGACCTCGGTCGCGGCGTGCAGCACCGAGTAGCCGTCGGGGCGGGCCAGCACCGGGTTGAGCGAGAGCTTGCGCAGCCGCGGATGGTCGTCGGCGAGGCGGCCCACGCGCAGCAGCAGGTCGATCAGCGCCTCGCGATCCACCGGCGCGGAGCCGCGGTAGCCGTGCAGCAGCGGCGCGGCGCGCGGCTCGACGACCAGGGCCTCGGCCGCGCGGTCGGTGAGCGGGGCGGCCCGCCAGGCCAGGTCGCCGAGCAGTTCGCTGGCGACGCCGCCGAGGCCGAACCCCACGACGGGGCCGAAGGCGGGGTCCTCGATCACCTCGATGCGGCAGGCCACGCCCGCGGGGACCATGGACTGCACCAGCACGTCGGGCCCGAAGGCGCCGGCCAGCTCCGCGTACGCCGAACGGACGTCGTCCTCGTCGGCCAGCGCCAGTCGCACCGCGCCCAGGTCGATGCGGTGCCGCAGCGCGCCGCCGGCCGCCTTGAGCGCGACCGGGTAGCCCAGGGCCGAGGCGGCGCCGACGGCCTGGTCGGCGTCGGCTGCCAGCGTGGAGGGAACCACGTCGATGCCGTACGCCGCGAGCAGGTCGGAGGGCGGGCCGTCGACCACGGCCGCCTCGGGACGGACGCCCTCGAGCAGCGGAAGCTTGCCGGGCGGGCGGCGCAGCCATTCCGCGTACGTGGCCACGCGCGCGAGAGCGCGTACTGCCTCCTCGACCGACGGGTAGGCGGGGACGCGCGAGGGCAGGCTGCCGAGCAGGAACGTCGCAACCGTGGGTTTCTCGCCGGCGAGCGCGACGCTGGCCAGCGCGGCGGCGAAGTCGGCGTCCTCGTCGGCGAGCTGGCCGGGTAGCGGGGGCGCGAAGCTGACGACCAGGGCGTCGGCGCGGTCGTCGACGGCGGCGTCGGCCAGGGCGTCGGCGAAGTCGTGCGCGCCGGCCTGGGGGCTGATGTCGATCGGGTAGCCCGCGGCGACGGTGAGGCCGTTGGCCCGGCAGGCGGCCACGGCCAGCTCGGACAGGGCCGACGAGTTGCCGACCACGGCCACGCGACGACCGGCGGGCAGCGGCTGGTGGGCGAGCAGCAGGCCGATGTCGAACATCTCCTGCACGGTGTCGACGCGGATCACGCCCGAGCGGGCGAACAGCGCGGTGACCGCGTGCACGTCGGGGCCGGGCAGGTCACCGGCGAGACCCGGCGGGCGGGTGGCGGAGGCGACCGCGACCACGGGTTTGACCCGGCTCATGCGGCGGGCCAGGCGGGCGAACTTGCGCGGGTTGCCGAACGACTCCAGGTAGAGCAGGACGACGTCGGTGCCCGGGTCGTCCTGCCAGTACTGCAGCAGGTCGTTGCCGGAGACGTCGGCGCGGTTGCCGGCGGAGACGAAGCTGGACAGGCCCAGGCCGCGACGATCGGCCTCGGCGAGCAGCGCGACACCGAGCGCGCCGCTCTGGCTGAAGAACCCGACGCGACCGGCGGCGGGCAGTCGCGGGGCGAGCGTGGCGTTCAGCCGTACGTCCGGGTCGGTGTTGGCGACTCCCATGCTGTTGGGACCCACCACGCGCAGCCCGGCGGCGTGCGCGCCCTCGATCAGCGAGCGTTGCGCCGCCGCGCCCTCGGGCCCGGTCTCGGCGAAGCCCGCCGAGATCACCACCAGGCCGCCCGCTCCGCTGGCCGCCGCGTCGGCGAGCACCTCGGCCACCCCCTCGGGCGGAACGGCCACGAGCGCGAGGTCGACGGTCACGCCGGCCTCGACCGCCGAGCGGTACGCGCGCAGACCGGCCACCCGCCCGGCGGTGGGGTGCACCGGCACGATCGGACCGGGGAAGCCGCCGTCGCGCAGGTGGCCGAGCAGGGCCGCGCCGATGCCCTGGCCGCTCGCGCTGGCGCCGTAGACCGCGACGGCGCGCGGCGACAGCAGGCGGGCGATCGAGCGGGCCTCGGTGAGCTTCTCACGCGACTCCTGCACCTCCCGCGATTTCTCGGTGGGCGCGATCGGGAAGCTGAGGTGCACCACGCCGTCGGCGTATTTGCGCTGCACCTGATAGCCGAAGTCGCTGAACACGCGGAGCATGCCGCCGTTCTCGGGCAGCACCTCGGCGACGAAGCGGCTGATGCCGTTGGCGCGTGCGGTGTCGGCGAGGTGCTCGAGCAGGACGGAGCCGATGCCGCGACCTTGATGCGCGTCCTCCACCACGAACGCGACCTCGGCGTCGGGCGAGCCCGGGCCGAGGCGCTCGTAGCGGCCGACCGCCATGATGCGCCGGCCGGTGACGATCACGAAGGCCTCGCGATCGTGATGGTCGACGTTGACGAAGCGTTCGAGGTCGCGCTCCGGAATGCGCGGATAGGGCGAGAAGTAGCGCAGGTAGCGCGTACGGTCGCTCATGCGGGAGTGGAACTCCACGATGGCGGGCGCGTCCGAGGGCTGGATCTGTCGCATGTGGACGGCTGTGCCGTCGGAGAGCAGGACGTCCGCGCTGAGGTCCATGTCGCTCTCCTCCTCTCGGCGCTCGGCGGTCAGTCGCGGGGATCGTGGGGGTCGAGGCCGTGCAGCGGGAAGACCGCCATCCGGCTGGCGAGGATCGCGCGGTCGACCGCGTCGGGCGTGGTGCCCGGCTGCCAGTGCTCGACCTGTGGCTCGGCGCCGTCGGTCATCGTCTCGGGAATGTCCGACCGGGGGCAGCGCTCGGCGGCGAGGCGGCGCCAGGCGGCCGGGATGCGGGTGGCCGGGTCGATCGGGTCGCCGGTGGCCGTCGCGAGCAGGTGGGACCAGGCGCGCGGGACGACCTCGGCCAGCGCGTATCCCCCGCCGCCCATCGCCACCCAGCGGCCGTCGCACAGCTCGTCGGCCAGGTCGCGCATCGCGAGGTAGGCCGCGCGCTGACCGTCGACGGTGAGCCGCAGGTTGGCGAGGGGGTCGAGGTGGTGCGCGTCGGCGCCGCACTGGCTGAAGATGATCTCGGGTGCGAACGCGCGCAGCACCGAGGGCACGATGGCGCGGAAGGCACGCAGCCAGCCCGCGTCGCCGGTGCCGGGCGGGAGCGGGATGTTGACCGCCGAGCCCTCCGCGCCCGGGCCGCCCGTCTCGTCGGCGAAGCCCGTGCCCGGGAAGAGGGTGAGCGGCGTCTCGTGCAGGCTCACCGTCAGCACCCGGGGGTCGTGATAGAAGGCGGCCTGCACGCCGTCGCCGTGGTGGACGTCGACATCCACATAGGCCACCCGCTGAGCGCCCTGGTCGAGCAGGCGGGCGATCGCGACGGCCGGATCGTTGTAGACGCAGAAGCCGGAGGCGCGGGCTGCCTGAGCGTGGTGCAGCCCGCCGGCCACGTTGACGGCGCGGGTCGTCGTGCCGTGCCAGACAGCCTCGGCGGCCGCGATGCTCGCGCCGCAGATGCGGGCGGAGGCCTCGTGCATGCCCTCGAAGACGGGGTTGTCCGGCGTGTTGAGGCCCCAGCCGCTGAAGAACGGGTCGACCGGGGCATGGCGTACGGCATCGAGGTAGTCGGCGTGGTGGATGCGGGTCAGGTCGGCCTCGGTCGCGGGCTCGGGTGTGACCATGCGCACCCCGGGCCGGTCGAGAATGCCGAGCTCGCGGGCGAGCGCCATGGTGAGCTCGACGCGCACCGGATTGAGCGGGTGATCGCCCATGTCGTAGCCGAGCAGCGCTCGATCCCACACCACCGTGGTCGTCGCATCCACCATGACCGTCATGCTGCCACGCCCGTCCGACAGTTTCCGTACGCGTCGGTTGCCGGAATGGTCGGGTAAGCTTCGTGCACCTGCTCGGGTTATCTGTCAACCCCCGGTGACGAGGTATTATCGCTGCTGGGAGGGCCGCATTGTGAATTTTTCCGTCGTCAGCAGCCCTGGCGAGCTGGTGGTCCGCCGCGACCGCTTGGAGGTCGGAGCATGAAGACGTCGCTGCACAAACACGACCTTGTCGACACCACGGAGATGTATCTGCGCACCATCCTCGAGCTCGAGGAGGAGGGCGTGCCGCCGCTGCGCGCGCGCATCGCCGAGCGCCTGCATCAGAGTGGTCCCACGGTCAGCCAGACGGTCGCGCGCATGGAGCGCGACGGCCTCCTGACCGTCGAGAACGACCGGCACCTGGTGCTCACCGACGACGGCCGGACCACCGCCGTGTCCGTCATGCGCAAGCACCGCCTGGCCGAGCTGCTGCTCGTCAACGTGATCGGCATGCCCTACGAGGAGGCCCACGAGGAGGCCTGCCGCTGGGAGCACGTGATGAGCGACACGGTCGAGAAGAAGGTCTACGAGCTGCTCAACAAGCCGACCCGCTCGCCCTACGGCAACCCGATCCCGGGGCTCGAGGCACTCGGCGTCCCCGACGAGGAGCCCGTCGAGAGCAGCGCCGCGCAGGTCAGCGTCGGCGAGCGCAACCTGGCCTTCCCGGGCCTGTCGGGCACCGTGGTGGTCCAGCGCATCTGCGAGAGCGTGCAGACCAACGCCGACGTGCTGCGCCAGCTGCACGCCGCGGGCATCGACCCGGGCACGACCGTGACGGTGGCCCAGGAGCGCGACGGCGTCACCATAGACCGCTCCGGCGACAAGATCCGGCTGCCTCGCGAGGTGGCGTCGCGGGTCTTCGTCGCGGCGCGCTGACGTTCCCTCGGCCGCCGTCGTGTCCTCTCCGGACACGGCGGCGGCTGAGGTGTTTTCAAGGGCCTTCGGTGTACGGGCAGTGGCGGCACCCCCGGCCGCAGCACGTGCCGCGGCGAGCGAGGAAGCCGGCCGTGAGCACGAACAGGCCCGTGTCCGGATCGAGGTAGCCCGGCTCGCCCGCGGTCAGGGCGGCGGCGTGCCGGTCGAGGATCTCGGCGCGGCGGGGATGGTCGAGCGGCAGCCGCGAGGGGTGCGGCTCGGTCAGGTCCCGGGGCGCACGCTGATCCACCTGTCCGACTGTACGTACTTGACACTCGTCGTCAAGCACCGGGAGGATGGCGGCATGGCCCGGGACGATGCGCTCGTCGAGCAGATCGCGCGGCTCCTCGACGTACGCCTGCTCGATCCGCTCGAGATCCTGCTCGAGGGCGACGACGCCGTGGACGCGTTGCGGCAGCTGGCGCGGCTGCGGGCGCGGGGGTGGGCGGCGACGATCGGCGGGGACGACGACACGGCTGCGACCATGGCGCTCGCGCGGCTGATCGCGGCGCTCTATCCGGCGGACGGGCCGTTCGATCCGCCGGCCGACTGGTGGGCCACGCCGCTGGGGCAGGTGGTGGCCCGTCGGGTGGGGCATCCCTGGGCCGAGTCGATCTCGTACGCGACCGCGGGCGCGATGCTCGGCATCACCCGCCAGGGCGTCCATGATCTCGTACGGCGGGGGCGGCTGCCGCGGCATCCGGATGGCGGCGTGCCGTCGGTGGCCGTACGCGATCGGCTCCGCGCTTCTTCTGATGGGGGACTGTGATGATCAACGACCGGCTGATCGACGCGGGCGACGTTCCGCTCGCGGTGCGCGACTTCGGCGGGGACGAGCCGCCGCTGCTCCTGCTACACGGCGCCGGGGGCAATCTGGCGATGATGACGACGCTGGCCCGGGCGCTGCGCCCCCATCACCGGGTGATCACGGTGGACCTGCGCGGACACGGGCGGTCGGGTGAGGGCGCCTGGACGTCGTGGGACACGGCGCTCGGCGACCTGGCGGCGGTCTGCGTGCAGATGGAGATCGAGCGGCCGGCCGTGGTCGGGCACTCGCTGGGCGGCATGCTGGCGGCGCTGTGGGGCCAGCGCCATCCGGAGGCGCCCGGGGTGGTGAGCCTGGACGGCAATCCGCCGCCCACCTCGCCCGACCAGCTGCCGGGGCTGGACCCCGAGAAGGCGGCGGCCGAGCTGGCCCGGTTGCATGCCGTGTTCGACCAGGTGGAGACCCAGGCGGGCCAGGTGATCGAGGCCGACCAGCTGGCCGACCTGGTGGAGCGCCAACGCGCGGCGGCGCGCGACATGGGTGCCAACGAGAAGGTGTGGATCGAGGGATTCCGGCGGAACCTCGCCCACGAGAACGGCGAGACCTCGATCCGTCCCTCCGCGGCGGTCACCACCCAGCTGCGTACGTTGATGAACTCGCTCGACCTCGGGCCGGTGTACGCGGGGACGTCGTGCCCCGAGCTGGTCGTGCTCGCCACCCGCAACCTGCCCGCGCAGGAGCCGTTCGCCGAGCTCTACGAGGCCCACCGGCGCTACCTGCTCGAGCAGGTGCGCGCGGCGGGACATCCCCGCTACCTGCAGCTGGCCGACGCCTCGCACGCCATGGTGATCGAGCAGCCGGCCGTGCTCGCCGGCCTGATCACCGACTTCCTCCGCGGGGAGTAGCCGCCCACGCCTACCGGTCAGTTCCGGGACGGCGGCAGGGGTCTGGTCGCGGCGGAGGCGAGCAGGCCGATGGCGAGGGCGCCGAAGACGCAGAGGATGGCGCGCAGGACGCCGAAGTGTTCGGCCAGCAGCCCGATCAGGGGTGGGCCGGCGAGGAAGGCGCCATATCCGACAGATCCGGCCACGGACACGCGGATCGCGGCGCGGGCGGGGTCGTCGGCCGCGGAGCTCATGCCGATCGGGAAGCCGAGCGATGCGCCCGCGCCCCAGAGCAGGGCGCCGGCGATCGCGACCGGGACGGCGACCTCCGCGACGACCAGGAACAAGCCGAGCGCGGCGGAGACCGCGGTGACGCGGAGCGTGATGACCCGGCCCCAGCGTTCGATGGCGTAGCCGCCGAACAGCCGGCCCAGCGTCATCGCGGTGACAAAGCTGCCGAATGCGACAGCGCCGACGGTCTCGCCGGCGTGGTAGCCGTCGACCAGGCCGATGGCGAGCCAGTCGTTCGCGGTGCCCTCGGTGAAGCCGAAGCCGAGCATGACGAGGCCGATGAGGACAGTGCGGGGCTCCCGCCACGCGCGGCCGACGCTCATCGCGGGCTTCTGACCGGCAGGCAGGGGCTGGTAGGGAAGGAACCTCCGGACGGTCGGTGCCGTGACGGCCGCGGCCAGCGCGGCGGTGATGTAGAGCTGCGCCCAGATCGGCAGGGCGGCGGCTGCGGCCACGGCGCTGAAGGAGGCGCCGAGCACGGTGCCGAGGCTGAAGCCGGCGTGGAAGCGCGGCATGATCGTGCGGCCGAGGCGGCGTTCGACGTCGGCGCCCTCGACGTTCATGGCCACGTCCCACGTGCTGTTGCCCATGCCGGTCAGCACGAGGCCGAGGCCGGCCAGCGGGACGGAACCGAGGAGCGTGCCGGTGGCCAGGCCGGTGAGCCCGAGGACCATCGACGTGCTGCCGATGAGCACGGCGCGGGCCGGGCCGACACGCTGGACGAGCGGGCCGGCCAGCGGAATGGCGGCGACCGCGGCGGCGGACAGACAGAGCAGGAGCAGACCGAATCCGCCGACCGACAGATGGAGGCCGTCGCGGACGGCGGGGGCGCGGGCCAGCCAGCCGGCAAATGCGAGGCCGTTGGTCGCGAAGGTGAGGCCGACCGCTACCTTCGCTCGTTCGACTCGCGGGCGATCGAGCTCCGTAGCGGTCACCACCTCAACTTACACGTTAAACCTGCCGCCCCCTGGGCCGGCGCTACGAGGCCCACAACGACTCGTCGGGCCAGCCCATGCGGCGGTCGTGCTCGGTCAGGGGGAAGTAGCGCTCGACGCCCCGCACGTTTCCGGCCTCGTCGAAGCCTCGGAACTCGGCGACGTCATCGGGCGAGCGGATCAGCCCGGGCAGCGTCACCAGGCCACTGGGCGGAACGGGGACGGTGATCTCGGCACCGCCGTAGCGCACCTCGACGGTGGTGACGGCGCGGCTGGCCATGACGGTCAGCTCCGCCAACCAGCGGCCACCGACGGCGGCCAGCTGGGCGCCGAGGTTCACCAGGTGGCTGCCGCGGGTGTCCGGCAGCGGACCGTCGGGACGGTCGAGCACCCACTCCGGCATGCCGGATCCCGACGAGCCGTTCGGAGCCGGCCATCGGCCGTCCGGCAAGCGTTCCAGCAGATAGACGTCGTCGAGCAGCGCGTTGTCCTCCTCCCAGTCACGCGAGAGGACGACCACCGAGCCGTACCGGCCCCAGGTGCCGGCCGCCGCGACGACGACGTCGTGCGGCGAGATCACGGGCGGGAGCGCGGGAGCGCCGTCCTCCAAGGCTGCGAGAAGTCGATCAGGCTCAAGCACGGAACCCACCGTAGTAGCGCCGAAGGCGTTCCCCCAGGGCATTGAAGCCCGGGGGAACGCCTTCGGTCGGGCTCAGCTGTTCCCGGGAACTATGGGGGTGTCTCTTCAGTACCGCTGTCTCCTGGCACGTCTCAAATCTCCGTGATCGTCTCGCGCAGTTGACAGGGACCGCCATCCGTCAGCGAACGAACACCCGCGACCCGAGCCGTCGGTTGCTCGCCTTGATTCGTTTCCTCGAGTCGCGCCACGCCTGAACCCGAGAAGCAGTACTCGAACCACGACTGGACAAGCCAGCATCCAAGCAGCGACCACTACGCCGCTTCAGATTGAACAGTAGAGAGGATGCAGCTATCCGAACGCTCGATCGCCTGCCGCCTAACGCCGCGACTTCCCACCGCAAAGCGCCTTAACACGCCCTCACGTAGCGACACCTTGCTCGGTATGTGCATCAACTGTAGAGTCGTGCGAGCAAACACTAGAGCCCGGTCCGGGGCACCTGTGGTTGGTAGCCTGCGACGCCCTCGGACCAGACAAGGAGATGCTCTCATGCAATCCGCGATCGCTGCTCCACGAGAGCAGGTAGTTGTAGACGTCACGGGATGGGCACCGCACCACCGCCATGCACTGCTGAGCGCGATCAACGACGTCATCGATGTGGTCGTCAAGGTTACCGAAGCCGACGATTACAACGAGGATCACGGCTGGACAAAGGCGGCGCTGACAAGGCTTCTGAGCCGACTGTCCGTCGAGCGCGGCTGGGTCGTTGCGAAGGCCTTTGAGGCGGCCGTCGCGAACGGCGGCTTCGTCAGCCGGGAGACGGTGTATGAGCTCGGCGAATACGACCCCAGTCGCCAACTCAAGGGCTTCACTCGACCGATCAAGCGGATCGCCCAGCTGATGCGTGATCGTGGGGAGATCGCGTCCGATGCGATCGAGCCGTTCTACCCGGATTACGACCCGGACGTCGCTGGCTATCGGCCAGCTAGAGGCTTCATCGTGCCGTCGGCGCTCGTCACCCTGTACTCCGAATAGCCCGACCCACGGCCCCCGCGCATCACTCACGCGGGGGCCACCGAGGGGCAACCAGCCTGCGAGTTGCCACAGGTTTCCCTGACCAACCGCGGCCGACCAGGCTGAGAGTTTGGGTCGTCAGTCATCGCAGTCACTCGGAAGCGGATGTTGTCTACTGCCGCGATCTGCTCACCTCGGGTCATCGGTTTGCCAAGGGTGCTGAAAGCGGCCTGGCGGGAGATCCCACGAATGGAGAAGCGCGGCGAGCGCTTCTTCGCCTACAACGGCCGCAGAGCGCACGAGTACCGCGCCGATGTCGTAGTCGAAACCATCCAGCTGTTCGGCGTCGTACTCCCAGTGCGCCAGCTCGAAGGTGCGATCACGGTCGGGCCGAGCCCAGCCTTCCCGGTTGGCGGCATGATCGGCATCGGCGGCAACCGGCCGGATGTCGACGAAGGCCCTCCGCCCCGGTCCCGAGGAAGCCACCTCGGTTACCAGCCGTCGGCCGAGGCGTAGCGCATTCAGCTTGTCGGTCTGCCACTGAGCCGGATCGGGTGAGTCGATCATTCGTCTTCCCCTGCCGGATCGGGAGTAGGCCTCAGGTGGCGAACCTTTTGTCGAACAGTTCTGCGGCGCTCGGCGCTTCGCCGAGGACAGCGAGCTCGCCCAGACGACGACTGGAATGTTCTTCCGGATGTTCGCACCCCAGAAGCAGATGCCTCCCGCCCAGAAGCGGGCGGGAGGCATATGCTTTAGGCCTTCACCAGGAGCGATGTCAACCAGTAAATCCTCTTAGGAGGTACTCACGGGAGACATGCTTCAACTTTCTCATTTCAGCTGCAGCCGGAGGTCGAGCCGCAGCCCTCGCAGACGTAGCAGCTGCCGGCGCGGCGCATCTTGGTGCCGCAGGTGAAGCAGAGCGGCGCGTCGGCGGACTGGCCCGTCACGATCTCGAACAGCTCGGTGGACGAGCCGACCGAGGTGGGCGCGGCCTTGTCGGCCTCGTCCGCGGTCGGGGCCTTGGCGTCGGCCGGTGCGGTGGCCGCGCCGACGGGGGCGGACACCGGCGCGGACGCGGCCATGCCGGCCAGGTCGACCGCGGCCGCCTCGGCGGCTGCCTCGGCCTGCACCTGCGCGGCGCGCTCCTTCGCCGTGAAGATGCCCAGGTCGGCCCGGGTGTCGTAGGGCAGGAAGTCCAGCGCCAGGCGACGGAAGATGTAGTCCATCACCGAGGACGCCATGCGCACGTCCGGGTCGTCGGTCATGCCGGCCGGCTCGAAGCGCATGTTGGTGAACTTGCTGACGTACGTCTCGAGCGGCACGCCGTACTGCAGCCCTATGGAGATCGCCACCGAGAAGGCGTCCATGACGCCCGCCAGCGTCGAACCCTGCTTCGACATCTTGAGGAAGACCTCGCCGAGGCCGTCGTCCGGGTAGGACGACGCGGTGAGGTAGCCCTCGGCGCCGCCGACCGAGAACGACACCGTCTCGGACGGGCGCTTCTTCGGCAGCCGCTTGCGGACCGGGCGGTACTCGATGACCTTCTCGACGACCTTCTCCACCTCGGTGGAGGCGGCCGGCGCGGCCTCGGTCGACGTCGAGGCCTTCTTCGACCCGGCGGCCGACAGCGGCTGGCCGACCTTGCAGTTGTCGCGGTAGATCGCGAGCGCCTTGAGGCCGAGCTTCCAGCCCTGGTAGTGGATGTTCTCGATCTCCTCGACGGTCGCCGACTCGGGCATGTTGACCGTCTTGGAGATGGCGCCCGAGATGAACGGCTGCACCGCGGCCATCATGCGCACGTGGCCCATCGGGGCGATCGCGCGCTCACCCATGGCGCAGTCGAAGACCGCGTAGTGCTCGGGCTTGAGGCCCGGCGCGTCGACGACGTTGCCGTGGTCGGAGATGTGCTCGACGATCGCCTCGACCTGCTCCTCGGGGTAGCCGAGGCTGCGCAGCGCGCGCGGCACGGTCTGGTTGACGATCTGCATCGAGCCGCCGCCGACGAGCTTCTTGAACTTGACCAGGGCCAGGTCGGGCTCGATGCCGGTGGTGTCGCAGTCCATCATCAGGCCGATGGTGCCGGTCGGGGCGAGCACCGACGCCTGGGCGTTGCGCCAGCCGTTCTTCTCGCCGATCCGCAGGCCCTCCTGCCACTGCTTGGTGGCCTCACGGACGATGTCGGTGGCGACCGCGCTGGTCGGACGGATGTCGTCGTTGGCGGCGGCGTGCTTGCGCATGACCCGCTTGTGCGCCTCGGCGTTGCGGGCGTAGCCCTCGTAGGGGCCGACGACGCCGGCGATCTCGGCGGAGCGGCGGTACGCGGTGCCGGTCATCAGCGAGGTGATGGCGGCGGCGACCCCGCGGCCGGCCTCCGAGTCGTACGGCAGGCCCGAGGCCATCAGCAGGGCGCCGATGTTGGCGTAGCCGATGCCGAGCTGGCGGTAGGCGCGGGTGGTGATGCCGATCTTCTCGGTCGGGAAGTCGGCGAACGAGATCGAGATCTCCATCGCGGTGATGATGAACTCGACGCTCTTGGTGAACTTCTCGACCTCGAAGCCGCCGTCGGCCTTGAGGAACTTCATGAGGTTCAGCGACGCCAGGTTGCAGGACGAGTCGTCCAGCGACATGTACTCCGAGCAGGGGTTGGACGCGGTGATCCGGCCGGTCTCGGGGTTGGTGTGCCAGTCGTTGATGGTGTCGTCGTACTGCAGGCCGGGGTCGGCGCACTCCCAGGCGGCCTGGGCGATGTCGCGGAAGAGCTTCTTGGCGTCGACGGTCTCGATGACCTCGCCGTCGAGCCGGCCCCGCAGGCCGAACTCGGTGCCCTCCTCGTACGCCTTCATGAACTCGTCGCTGACTCGCACCGAGTTGTTGGCGTTCTGGTACTGCACGGAGACGATGTCGTCGCCGCCGAGGTCCATGTCGAAACCGGCGTCGCGCAGCGCGCGGATCTTGTCTTCCTCGCGCGCCTTGGTCCGGACGAACTCCTCGATGTCGGGGTGGTCGACGTCGAGGATGACCATCTTGGCCGCGCGGCGGGTGGCGCCACCGGACTTGATCGTCCCGGCGCTCGCGTCGGCGCCCCGCATGAAGCTCACCGGTCCGCTGGCGGTCCCCCCGGACGACAGCAGTTCCTTGGACGAGCGGATGCGGGAGAGGTTGACGCCGGAGCCGGAGCCGCCCTTGAAGATCAGCCCCTCCTCCTTGTACCAGTCGAGGATCGAGTCCATCGAGTCGTCGACCGACAGGATGAAGCACGCGCTGACCTGCTGCGGCGACTTGGTGCCGACGTTGAACCAGACCGGGGAGTTGAAGCTGAACACCTGGTGCAGCAGCATCCAGGTCAGCTCGTGGTCGAACACCTCGGCGTCCGCCGGGCTCGCGAAGTAACCGTTCGTCTCGCCGGCCTTGCGGTAGGTCGAGACCACCCGGTCGATCAGCTGCTTGAGCGACCACTCGCGCTCGGGCGTGCCGACGGCGCCCCGGAAGTACTTGGTGGTGACGATGTTCGCCGCGTTGACACTCCACGCGGTCGGGAACTCGACGCCCTTCTGCTCGAAGTTGATCGAGCCGTCGCGCCAGTTCGTCATGACGACGTCGCGGCGCTCCCATTCCACCTCGTCGTACGGGTGGACGCCCTCGGTCGTCCAGACCCGCTCGACCCGCAGCCCCCCGCCGGCCGCGCTCGAGCCGTTCGCCCGGCTGCGCTGCCGACCTGCTGTGATGCCGTCCCCGGCCATACTGCTCCCCCTCGTTCCTTCTGCAAACCTATTCAGCTGTTGATCTTGGGCGCGCGACCGCTCGGTCGCGGCGCCACCGGATGGCGCCCGGACTCACGGACGGCCGGCGCCTCACGCAGCGCGGCGATCTCCTTCTCGAACTCGTCGAGCGAGTCGAAGGACTTGTAGACGCTGGCGAACCGGAGATAAGCCACCTGGTCGAGCTCCCGCAGCGGGGTGAGGATCGCCAGCCCCACCTCGTGGCTGGGCACCTCGGCCGCGCCCTTGGCCCGGACGGTCTCCTCGACCTTCTGCGCGAGCAGCGCGATCGAGTCCTCGTCGACCGGGCGGCCCTGACAGGCCTTGCGGACGCCGCTCATGATCTTCGTGCGGCTGAAGGGCTCCGTGACGCCGCTGCGCTTCACGACGGCGAGGACGGCCTCCTCGACCGTGGTGAATCGCTTGCCGCACTCGGGGCACGATCGACGACGGCGGATCAGCTGACCGTCGTCGGCCTCGCGCGAGTCGACCACCCGAGAATCGGCGTGGCGACAGTACGGGCAGCGCACCGTGGACTCCCTCCGGCACCCTCCGAGCCGGAATCCGGGCATGGCGAAGCACGGCGAGCCGCTGGTGTCTCACCAGCGAGCGCCGTTCACCGCCTGTGGATAACCGGGGAGGGAAACCCCAACCTGTGGATGACTTACACCCTTGTAACTACTAGATGTTGGGGTAGACGCTATGCCCCGGCGGACGCGGACGCAAGCGCAGCGGCGGGTCGGCGCGCCGTATTTTGCCAGCGAACACGAGCGGTTGACCGGCAATCACCGACCGCTTCGATCAAGCAGCCCGCGGCAAGATCAAAACATCGCCGGGCAGTGCGCCATAGCCCGACAGGCCGTTGATCCGGCGCAACTCGTCGACGGCGCTGTGACCGTCGCGCCGCGGCATCGTGCGAGCGGCGATGTCCCACAACGTGTCACCCGACCGGACGACGATCGTAGGAGGCGGGCCGGCGGGCGGCTCCTCGGCCCGCGACGCGGTGGTGAACAACACGGCACTCGCGAGCGACGCCAGCAGCACGAGGAAGCCGAGGACGACGGCGCGGCCGCGCCGGGTCAACCGTAGCGGCGGCTGCACCTGCCGGAATCCGTTGGCCACCATGGCGTTCTCCCCCGTCGGGAACGTTGTTCGGACAGGCGTTCGATCGAACGCCTGTCCGACGGTTTATCAGAACAGGCGTACGGAAGTCGAGCACTTCTGGGCGACACGCCGGAAGAAACTCGTACAGATGTTTGAATCTGTCGTACCCCGCCATTACGGTCTTCCCTCAAAGGGGTCAGCCGGCCCTCCGCCATCCCCACGGCGGAAAAGCCGACTCCTGACATGCGAACGCGAACGCAAGCACCACGTGCCGCGCGAGGCACTGGCCGACAGGGAGGGCGGACGTGTCGACCGACGACCGGACGAACATCCGGCAACACCAGACCAAGCCAGACAACGGAGCCGCTCTGCGCCGCCGCACACCGAGCCGTGGGCGCGCTGCCGACGCGCCCCAGCTGCGTGCGGTCACCCCGGTGGTCAGCCAGTTCCCCGAGCCGGTCACCGCCGACCTCACCGCGCGGCAGCGCCGGATCCTGGAGTTCATCCGCGACTGGGTGGAGCGCTACGGCTACCCGCCGAGCGTCCGCGAGATCGGCGAGGCGGTCGGCCTGGTGTCGCCGTCCAGCGTGGCCTACCAGCTCAAGGCGCTCGAGACCAAGGGCTTCCTGCGCCGCGACCCCAACCGGCCACGTGCCGTCGACGTCCGCTCCCCCAGCGAGCTGGTCGACGACGACGCGATGCGCTCGGCGCGCCCCCAGCCGGCCTACGTCCCGCTGGTCGGGCGCATCGCCGCCGGTGGCCCGATCCTCGCCGAGCAGGCCGTGGAGGAGTTCTTCCCGCTGCCGCGCGAGCTGGTCGGCGAGGGTGAGGTCTTCATGCTCGAGGTCAAGGGCGACTCGATGATCGACGCGGCGATCTGCAACGGCGACTGGGTGGTCGTGCGCCAGCAGCCGACGGCGAACGCGGGCGACATCGTGGCGGCGATGATCGAGGGCGAGGCGACGGTGAAGAGCTACCGTCAGCGCGACGGGCACGTCTGGCTGATGCCGGCGAACCCCGCCTTCGACCCGATCCCCGGCGACGACGCGACCATCATGGGCCGGGTCGTGGCGGTCCTGCGGCGGGTCTGACAGCGGACCCGCCGGGCTCCGCGGGGAGCCGGCGGGTCCGGACGATCAGCGCCGGGGGCCGTAGCCGTCGAAACGGCCCTCGGGGTGACGCTGGAAGTCGTTGTGGTTGTTGCGCGCCGAGGGCGGCTGACCCGGGCCGCCGTAGACGCCGCTGCCACCGCCGCGCGGCGGCTGCCCCTGCGGACCGCGGGGCTGCTGACCCTGCGGGCCGCGCGGGGGCTGCCCCTGGGGCCCACGGGGAGGCTGGCCCTGGGGACCGCGGGGCTGCTGACCCTGCGGACCGCGCGGGGGCTGCCCCTGCGACCCACGGGGAGGCTGACCCTGCGGGCCGCGCGGAGGCTGCCCCTGCGGACCTCGAGGCGGTTGACCCTGCGGCGCACGGGCCGGCTGTCCCTGCGGGCCGCGGGCCGGCTGACCTTGCGGCCCACGGGGAGGCTGACCCTGCGGACCCCGCGGAGGCTGACCCTGCGGACCTCGAGGCGGTTGACCCTGCGGATCCCGCGCGGGCTGGCCCTGCGGGCCCCGCGGCGGCTGGCCCTGAGGCGCGCGAGCCGGACCGCGCGGAGGCTGCTGACGGCCCTGGCCCTGGCCGGCGCCGCCGTAGACCCCGGCACGAGCCGGCTGCGGCTGGCCGTTGGCGGGACGGCCGTACGCCGGACCGGCGCCCGCGCCGCCGTACACCCCGCTCGACTTGCCCCCGGCCGCGCCGTTGACCGCCGGGCCCGACCGCGCCCCGCCGTAGACGCCGGACCCGGACCGCTGCGGACCCCCGCCGCCGACCCCGATCAGCTCGGTCTCGGGATCGCCGTCGAGCGGGTTCTCGAAGTCGTCCCCATCGTCGTCCGCCGGCGCGGTGGGCCGGCGCCGGTGCTTGACGATCCCCAGCGCGCCCACGCCCACGAGGATCAGCCCGAGCACACCCACGCCGCCGACGGCGTAGGTGATGTCGCTGAGCTCGAGGTTGGCGTACCACTTGTCGCCGCTGCCCTCGTCCGCGTTCTTGACCGCGGCCGCGACGGAGGTGGCCGGCGTGTAGCGCAGGATGTAGTTGGGGTCCTTCTCACCGCTCATGTCCGAGGTCGTGTAGAAGGACTTGCCGTCCGGGCTGTAGGTGATCGCCTCGCCCAGCGTCTCGTTCGGCAGGCCGGTGGTGCGCGGCTTGCCCTTGAGCGCCGCGAGCACGTTGCCGTTCTGCACGTCCCACTCGAGCGCGTCGGTGTACGTGCGCAGCACGACCTTGCCGCCGCCGGGAGCCACCGCGCCGCCGCTCACCGTCTTGTTGCCGATTCGCGCGTACGGGCCACCGGCCGTCTGCGTGGCCCCGATCTCGAGCTCGGCGACCCGCTTCATGGGCACGCCCGTCTCGCTCTTGGCCTTCAGCGGCGCGGTCGGCTGATAGACGTACGCGGGCTTGCCGATCTCCTTGGTAACGATCAGCGGCGTGCCGTTGCCGTTGAGCAGCAGCGCCTCGGCGTCGTGCGTGTCGCCCTGCGGATAGGTGAGCCGGTAGAGCACGGGTTCGTCCGAGCCGTCGGCCGGCATGGACCAGAGGCCGACGTTGGGGCGGCGGTCGTCGTTGTCGAAGTTGTTGTCCCCGATGTCCGCGATCCACAGCTTCTTGCCGTCGGGCGAGAGCACCATGTCCTCGGGGTCGCGGGGGCCGTCGCCGCTGAACTTGACGGCCCTGGTGACCTCACACTTGGTGTTGAGGAAAAAGATGCGCTTGTGGCTGCTCTCCTCGGTGCTGTCGTTGACCACGACATAACCGGTCCTGGTGGCGACGAGCCCGGACGCCTCGGTGATCTTCTCGTCGGCGATCTTGCACATCTTCTTGCCCGCGACGGCGGGAACGCTGACGGTCGGGGCCGGGTCCTCGGCAAACGCAGTGGACGGGCCGATCATCACCAGCCCGGAGGCCACGATCACCGGGAACACGAGACGCCGCATCCGATCAGTGTCGCATGCGGCGTCTCCTACCGTTGTTACGCGTTGAACACGTGGAACCGTGCGGAGTTCGAAGTCTCCACGCTCAGTGCCGGTACGACTCCAGTTCGCTCGCGAGCCGCTCGTCCACGCGGATCCGCATCTCGGTGCCCTCCTCCACATGGAGGGTGTGCAGCACCTGACCGGTCCGATGAATCCGTGCGACCAGATCGCCCCGGTCATAGGGCAACAGAACGCGCAGATCGACCGCCGGCTTCGGCAGCCGCTCGGCGATCGCCTGGTGCAGCTCGGCGATGCCCTGCCCGGACCGGGCCGACACGAACACCGCGTCGGGCCAGGTGCGCTTGAGCCGCAGAATCGTCTCCTCGTCCGCGGCGTCGACCTTGTTGATCACCAGCAGCTCGGGGATCGCGTCGGCGCTGACCTCGGCCAGCACCTCGCGCACCGCACTGACCTGACCCTCGGGATCGGGATGCGCGCCGTCGACGACGTGCACGACGAGATCCGCGTACGACACCTCCTCGAGCGTGGAGCGGAACGCCTCCACGATCTGGTGCGGCAGGTGACGGACGAAGCCGACCGTGTCGGACAGCGTGTAGACGCGCCCGTCCTCGGCCGCGGTGCGCCGGGTGGTCGGGTCGAGCGTGGCGAACAGCGCGTCCTCGACTAGCACGCCCGCCTGGGTCAGGCGGTTGAGCAGGCTGGACTTGCCGGCGTTGGTGTAGCCGGCGATCGCCACGGCCGGGACCCCGCTGCTCTGGCGACGCGAGCGCTTGGTCTGCCGTACGGTGCGCATGGCCTTGATCTCGCGGCGCAGCCTCGCGATGCGCTGGTTGATCCGGCGGCGGTCGGTCTCGAGCTTGGTCTCACCCGGACCACGCGTGCCGACGCCACCGCCGGCGCCGCCACCCGCGCCACCGCCCTGCCGGGACAGCGACTCGCCCCAGCCGCGCAGACGCGGCAGGAAGTACTGCAGCTGGGCCAGCTCGACCTGCGCCTTGCCCTCTTTGCTCTTCGCGTGCTGGGCGAAGATGTCGAGGATCAGCGCCGTACGGTCGACGACCTTGACCTTGGTCTGCTGCTCGAGGTTGCGCAGCTGGGAAGGGCTGAGCTCGCCGTCGCAGATGACCGTGTCGGCGCCGGTGGCGACGACCGCGTCGCGCAGCTCGTCGACCTTGCCGCGGCCGATGAACGTGGCCGTGTCGGGCCGGGAGCGACGCTGGATCAGGCCCTCGAGCACCTGGGAACCGGCCGTCTCGGCAAGCGCCGCCAGCTCGGTCAGCGAGTTCTCCGCGTCCTCCACGGAGCCCTCGGTCCACACGCCGACGAGGACGACCCGCTCCAGCCGCAGCTGGCGGTACTCGACCTCGGTGATGTCGGTGAGCTCGGTGGAAAGACCGGCGACCCGCCGCAGCGAGTGCCGCTCCTCGAGCTCAAGTTCGCCGGTCGTCACGTCCGGCTCGTCAAGTTCCAGTACGGGTGCCTGGTAAGAGTTTCGCAAGTGACCTCCTCGACCCCGATCGTGGCACGTCACGGGTGGCGGCGCATCCACATATGGAGCCGGGCGTTCTCGAAGGAGTGGTAAGCCTAGGTGTAACTACCCGGATGGACCCGGATATTCCGCCGGGAGCAAGATTACGGTGACGCACCCGCCAACGTCGGAGGGAACACCGTGGTTACCACCCGTCTGCCCAGCGCCGGATTCTCGATCACGATCCGGATCGCCGTGACCGCGGACGCCTCGTCCATCGGCCGCCTGACCACCTGTGTCGGCGAGGCCGGCGCCATCGTGACGGCCCTGGACGTCGTCGACTCCGATCCCACCCGCGTCCTGGTCGACCTCACCTGCGACACGGCCGACTCCAGCCATGCCGACCAGGTCGTCAAACAGCTCGAGGAGCAGGACGGCGTCGACGTCCGCAAGGTCTCCGACCGAACGTTCCTGCTGCACCTCGGCGGCAAGATCGAAGTGCACTCCAAGGTCGCCATGCGCAACCGCGACGAGCTGTCCCGGGCGTACACCCCCGGCGTCGCCCGCGTCTGCATGGCCATCGCCGAGAACCCCGCCGACGCCCGCCGCCTCACCATCAAGCGCAACACGGTCGCCGTGGTCAGCGACGGCTCGGCCGTGCTGGGCCTGGGCAACATCGGCCCCGCCGCAGCCATGCCGGTGATGGAAGGCAAGGCCGCGCTGTTCAAGCGGTTCGGCGGCGTGGACGCGTGGCCGGTCGTGCTCGACACGCAGGACACCGACGAGATCGTGCGCATCGTGAAAGCGATCGCGCCGGCGTACGGCGGCATCAACCTCGAGGACATCGCCGCGCCGCGCTGCTTCGAGATCGAGGCGCGCCTGCGCGAACAGCTGGACATTCCGGTCTTCCACGACGATCAGCACGGAACCGCGATCTGCGTGCTGGCCGCGCTGACCAACGCGCTGCGCGTCGTCGGCAAGCGCCTCGAGGACGTCCGCGTCGTCGTCTCGGGCGCGGGCGCCGCCGGCACGGCGATCATGAAGCTGCTGCTGCGCCAGGGCGTGGGCGACATCATCGCGTACGACCGGAAGGGCGCGCTGCACCGCGGGATGGCCGACATGTCGGAGACCTGGCAGTGGCTGGCCGACCACACGAACAAGTCGAACTACTCGGGCGACCTACCCGGGGCGATCGTGGGCGCCGACGTGTTCATCGGCGTGAGCGCGCCCAACCTGCTCACCGGCGACGACATCGCGCGGATGGCGGACAAGTCGATCGTGTTCGCGCTCGCCAACCCTGACCCCGAGGTCGACCCGCGCGCCGCCCGCCAGCACGCCGCGGTCGTCGCCACGGGCCGCTCCGACCAGCCCAACCAGATCAACAACGTGCTCGCGTTCCCCGGCGTCTTCCGCGGCATGCTCGACGTGAGCGCCGAGGAGTTCACCGAGGAGATGGCGCTGGCTGCGGCGCGCGCGATCGCGGACGTGGTGGGCGAGGACAAGCTGAACCCGACGGTCATCATCCCGAGCGTCTTCGACCCGAAGGTGACGCCCGCGGTGGCGGCGGCGATCCGGGCGGCCGTACGGGGACCGGCGGCGGCCGCGCACAACGCGGCCGCGCTGCCCGAGGCGGAGCTGGAGCAGGCGCCGGAGGAGACCTTCTAGGGGCTCGATCGGGTTCTGCTCGGAGAACTCGAGCGTGACGGCGGCGGGTCGAGGAGCAGCTCGGCGACGCTGGTTTTCCACAGTTCGAGGTTGTCCACAGGGCGGCCCGCGAAGATCGCCGAATGTCGTCAGAATGGCCGGTGGCGGGGGTCCCCCCAGGGAGGGCGGGCCCCTGCCTCCGGTTGAGCGGCGGATGAGCAGGAGCTCAGCGGGTGGCCAGCCAGCCGGTCAGCTCGCCCACGCGGTCGGTGATCAGGCCGGCGACGCCGGCGTGTGCCAGGGAGGCCCACGCGTCCATGTCGTTGGCGGTCCATGGCATGACGTCGATGCCGCGTTCGACGAGGGAGGCGACCGTGCCGGGGTCGCCCAGCACGTCGGCCGTGGACGGGTTGAGGCAGGCGACCTCGAGCTCGTCGGCGAGCGGCACGGTGTCGGGCTCGAAGCGCACGCGCAGCACGCCGCGGCGGACGGACGGCGCCACCTCGCGGGCGAGGCGGACGATCTCGGGGTCGAAGCTCTGCACGATCGTGCGGTCGGCGAGGCCGTGCAGGGTGACCAGCTCCATGATCGTCTTGACCTGGGGCAGGGTGGCGGGCGGCTTGATCTCCAGCAGCAGCCCGGGGCCGGCGGGGGCGAGCAGCTCCAGCGTCGCGGCCAGCGTGGGCACCCGGACGCCGGCGTAGGCGGGCGAGAACCACGAGCCCGCGTCGAACGACGCCACCTGCGAGTACTCCAGGTCCCACACGTGGCCCGAGCCCGACGTCGTCCGGTCGAGGGTGCGGTCGTGGATCACCACGGGGACGTCGTCGGCCGTGGTGCGGACGTCGAACTCGACCAGCGTCGCGCCCGCGTGGACGGCGGCGGCGAAGGCGGGCAGCGTGTTCTCGGGCGCGGCGGCGGAGTAGCCGCGGTGCGCGATCACCTGCATCAGCAGAGCTCACCCGAGGCCACCAGGACGGCCGGGCCGGCGAGCCACCAGCTGTCCTCGTCGTCGTGGGTGACGGTGAGCCGGCCGCCGGGCAGGTCGACGGCGACCACGCCCATGGCCAGGCCGGCGTCGCGCAGCGCGACCGCGCCCACGGCCAGCGCGCCCGAGCCGCACGACAGCGTCTCGCCGGAGCCGCGCTCGAAGACGCGCATGGTGACGTGCAGGTCGGCGTCCTCGACCGGCGCGGCGGGGACGACGAACTCCACGTTCGCGCCGGCGGGGAACAGCACCGGGTCGAAGCCGGGCGACCTGGTGAGGTCGAGCGAGTCGAGCGGGAGGCCGTCGTGCACGCCGCACACCAGGTGGGGGTTGCCGCAGTCGACGGCCACGCCCGGGAACGTCAGCGGACCCGTGGTCGCGGTGCTCGCCGCGTACACCCGGGGGCTTCTCATCCGCACCCGGATCTGGTCGCCCTCGACCACCGCGAGCACGACGCCCGCCCGCGTGGCGACCGGGATGCCCTCCGGCGAGACGGCGGCCAGACCGCGGGAGACCAGGTAGCGGGTGAAGACGCGGACGCCGTTGCCGCACATCTCGGCGACCGAGCCGTCGCTGTTGCGGTAGTCCATGAACCACTCGGCCTCGGCGGCCATGCCGGCGCCGGCCGGGTCCTTCGCGCTGCGCACGACGCGCAGCACGCCGTCGGCGCCGATGCCGAACCGCCGGTGGCAGAGGTCGGCGACCTGCCCGGGGGTGAGGTCGAGCGCGCCGTCCGCGTCCTCGATGATCACAAAGTCGTTGCCGGTGCCGTGGCCCTTGGTGAATTGCACCGAACCATCATTCCGTAAGCGCCAAGGCGTCCGCCAACACCGTCGGCGACGCGCCGTCCAACCAGGTGATGGACTTGTCCCGCCGGAACCACGAGCGCTGGCGCCGGACGAAGCGCCGGGTCCCCCGTACGGTGTCCGCCTTGGCCTCGTCCGTGGAGAGCACGCCGTCGATCTCGGCCAGCGCCTGCTGATAGCCGAGCGCCCGGCTTGCCGTACGCCCCTCGCGCAGGCCTAGCGGGATCAGCGCACGCACCTCGTCGAGCAGCCCGGCCGCCCACATCAGATCCACCCGCACCGCGATCCGCTCGTCGAGCTCGGCCGCGTCCCGGTCCACGCCGATCTGCACCGACGGATAGTGCGGCGCCGGGTCGGGCAGCGCCGCGGTGAACGGCTGCCCGGTCAGCTCGATGACCTCCAGGGCCCGCACGATGCGCCGCCCGTTGGAGGGAAGGATCCGCGACGCCGCCTCGGGGTCGCGCGACCGCAGCCGGTCGTGCAGCGACGCCGCGCCCACCACGGCGAGCTCCGACTCCAGGCGCGCGCGGACCTGCGCGTCCGTACCGGGGAACTCGAACTCCTCGAGCACCGCCCGCACGTACAGCCCGGAGCCGCCGACCAGCAGCGGCACCTTCCCCCTGGCGAGGATGTCGTCGATCGCGGCGCGGGCCAGCCGCTGGTATTCGGCGACGGCGGCCGGGAACGTCACGTCCCAGATGTCGAGCAGGTGGTGCGGCACGCCCTCGCGCTCGGCGGGCGTCAGCTTCGCGGTGCCGATGTCCATGCCGCGGTAGAGCTGCATCGAGTCGGCGTTGACCACCTCGCCGCCCAGCTCGTGGGCGAGAGCGATGCTCAGAGCGGACTTGCCGGCCGCCGTCGGCCCGACGACGGTGATCACGCGCGGAGCTCCTGCGAACGGCACGGAGCAACGGTAAGACAAGGTTGTGTCACGGTCATCGGCAGGCGCTTCCCCATAACCCGGTTGGACCTGTGACAATGCGCGAGAAAGAATGCCTTGGAGAAGTGTGGCGTTCACTGTGCCGTGGCGGTGGTCGCCGATCGGGTGAGATCGGGGACGCCGGGAAAACGAGGATGGGTCATGAACGACTGGACGGCCTTCGGGCGCGTGGATGCCGACGGCACCGTGTACGTGAAGACCGCGGAGGGCGACCGCGTGGTCGGCTCCTGGCAGGCGGGCACCCCCGAGGAGGGACTGGCCCACTTCGCGCGGCGCTTCGCCGACCTGGTGACCGAGGTCGAGCTCGTCGAGGCCCGCCTCAAGTCCGGCGCGGCCGACGCGTCGCACTCGCTGAGCAGCGTCAAGCGGCTGCGCCAGCAGCTCGACGAGGCGCACGTGGTGGGCGACATCGACGGGCTCGCCGCCCGGCTCGACCGGCTGGCGGCGCTGGCCGAGGAGAAGGCCGGCGAGGCGCGCGCGGCCCGCGAGGTGGCCCGCACCGAGGCGCTCGCCCGCAAGACGGCGCTGGTCGAGGAGGCGGAGAAGATCGCCACCGACGCCACCGGCTGGAAGTCGGCCGGCGACCGGCTCAAGGAGATCCTCGACGAGTGGAAGACGATCCGCGGCGTCGACAAGAAGACCGACGGTGAGCTGTGGAAGCGGTTCGCCACGGCGCGCGACAGCTTCACCCGCCGCCGCGGGGCCCACTTCGCCACCCTCGACGGTCAGCGCAAGCAGGCCCAGACCGCCAAGGAAGAGCTGGTCAAGGAGGCCGAGAGCCTGTCCGAGTCGACCGAGTGGTCGGCCACGGCCAACCGGCTCAAGGAGCTCATGGCCGAGTGGAAGGCCGCGCCGCGCGCCGCCAAGGAGGCCGAGCAGCGCCTCTGGGAACGCTTCCGGGCCGCGCAGGACGCCTTCTTCACCCGGCGCAGCGAGGTCTTCTCGGCCCGCGACGCCGAGTACAAGGGCAACCTCGACCGCAAGCAGCAGATCCTCGCCGAGATCGAGGCCATCGACGTCGACGCCGACCCGCGCGGCGCGCAGAACAAGCTGCGCGACGCCCAGGCCGCCTGGCACGACGCCGGCCGGGTCCCGCGCGAGTCGGCCGCTTCGCTCGACCGCCGCTGGCGGGCCGCCGAGGAGCGCATCCGCGTGGCGATGGACTCGGCGTGGCGCAAGACCACCCCGCAGGACAACCCGCTGCTGCGCCAGATGCGCGAGCAGGTCGCCGAGGCCGAGCAGCGTCTCGAGCGCGCCAAGGCCGCCGGCGACCAGCGCCGCATCAAGGAGGCCGAGCAGGCGCTCAACTCCAAGAAGCAGTTCCTCGCGCTGGCGGAGCAGGCCGGCTGAACCGGGGCTGTGGACAACCTCCAAGATCAGCCCCGGTTGCCGCGTAGGGTGGGGGCCCCCAGGGCGGGCGGGCTCCCGGTTGGGGTGTGATCACCGGGGGCGGGGGCGGGCTCCCGGCCGCGGGTGATCACGAGGTGGCCAGGGCGGCCAGCTCGCGCGGGGAGGCGTTGCCTCCGGTGCAGACGACGGCGACCGTGCGGCCGGCGAACCGCTCGCCGTGGGCCATGACGGCCGCCAGCGCCGCGGCACCGGCCCCCTCGGCGAGGGTGTGGGCCGCCGTGGCCAGCAGCCGCTGCGCCGACGCGATCTGGTCGTCGGTCACGAGCAGGAAGTCGCTGAGGTGCTTGCGCAGGATCTGCTGCGGCAGGTCGTAGCCGCGACCGGTGGCCAGGCCCTCGACGCGGGTGCCGTTGGGGCGGGTGGTGAGCTCGCCCGAGCGCCACGAGTCGTGCGCGGCCGGGGATGCGGCGGACTGCACGGCGATCACCTCGCACGTCGGGGCCAGCTCGCGCGCGACGACCGCGGCGGCGGCCGCTCCGGTGCCGCTGCCGACGGGCACGATGACGGCGGACAGGTCGGGCCGGGCGGTGAGGACCTCCGCGTACAGCGTGCCGACGCCGGCCAGCAGCTCGGGGGTGTCGCCGGGGCTGACGAGGCGGTGGCCGGTGCGTTCGGCGAGCGCGACGGCGTGCTGCTCGGCGTCGGCCAGCGTTGCGCCGGTCAGCACGACATCGGCGCCCCAGGCGCGTACGGCCTCGGCCTTTGCGGGGTTGGCGGCCGCGGGCATGACCACGGTGCACGGCACGCCGAACAGGTGGCTGGCGTACGCCATGGCCTGCGCGTGGTTGCCGGTGGAGTACGTGACCGTGCCGCGGCCGGGCGAGCAGGACAGCAGGTTGAGGGCACCGCGCACCTTGAAGGCGCCGATCGGCTGCGTGTTCTCGTGCTTGACGAGGACGGTGGCGCCCACGGCGGCGTCGAGGACCGGGTACGACCACATGGGGGTCGGCGGCAGGTGGCGGGCGAGTGTGTCGGCGGCGGCGCGGACGGAGGCGTACGTGAACTCCATGCCTTGATCGTCGGGGTCGCACCACCCATCGGTCCAATGCCTGATCTTGAACAAACCCATAGACGCGGTCGATAGGTTGGTCCCATGCTCGACGTGACGCGTCTGCGGGTGCTGGTCGCGGTGGCCCGGCACGGCTCGGTCACCGCCGCGGCCGAGGCGCTGCACTACGCCCAGCCCTCGGTGAGCCACCACCTGGCCCGGCTCGAGGCGGAGACCGGCAGCCGACTGGTGCAGCGGGTCGGCCGCGGCATCCGGCTGACCGAGGCGGGCCGCCTGCTCGCCGACCGCGCGCAGGAGATCCTGGGGCGCCTCGACTCGGCCGAGGAGGAGCTCGCCGCGCACGCCGGCCTGCGGGCGGGACGCGTACGGCTGGCCGCCTTCCCCTCAGCGCTCGGGACTTTCGTGCCCGCCGCCGCGGCCGCTTTCGACGCCGACCACCCGGGCGTCGACCTGCGGTTCCGCGAGGCGGAGCCGCCCGAGGCCGTGGGGCTGCTGCGCCGCGGCGAGGTCGACGTGGCGCTGATCTTCGCGCACGACGACGGCCCGGACCTGGCGGGGCTGCGCACCGAGGAGCTGTTCGAGGACGAGACCTACCTGATCGCCCCGGCGGGCTGGGACGGCGACCGGCTCGCCGACCACCGCGAGCGACGGTGGATCGGCGGGTGCGAGCGCTGCCGCGACGAGCTGCTGCGGGTGTGCGCGGCCGAGGGGTTCACCCCGGACATCCGCTTCACGACCGACGACTACGTGGCCGCCCAGCAGCTGGTCGCGCGGGGGCTGGGCGTCACCACGCTGCCCGCGCTGGCGCTGGCCGCCCACCGCAACGAGCAGGTGCGGGCCGTGCCGCTGCCCGGCCGCGCGCGCCGCGTGCTGGTGGCGGTCGCCGGTGAGCCGCCCGACCCGCCGGCGACGACCGCGCTGCTGGCGAAGCTCAGAGCGAGCAGGCCTGAGCGGCCGGCAGCGGCGCCGGCACGCCGATCGTGGGCAGACCCAGCGACACGCCCTTGAGCTTGGGCGTGCGGCCGGCCTCGAAGGCGTCGCCCGCGCGGGTGCGGCGGTGGCTCAGCGGCGCGCCGTCGGCGTTGAGGTGGTGCGGGGCCGCGTACGTCACCACGGTCTCGACGATGTCGCCGGGGCGCGGCGTGAGGTCGCCGGTCGCGAAGTGCACCAGCCGGCCGTCGCGCGCCCGGCCGCTCATCCGGCCCGTGCGCTCGTCCTTGCGCCCCTCGCCGACCGCGACGAGCACCTCGACCTTCTCGCCGACGAGCCGCTTGTTCTCGGCCCAGGTGATCTCCTCGAGCAGCGTGATCAGCCGCTCGTACCGCTCCTGGACGACGGCCTTGGGCAGCTGCTCGTCCATGATCGCGGCGGGCGTGCCGGGGCGCTTCGAGTACTGGAACGTGAACGCGCTGGAGAACCGGGCCCGGCGCACCACCTCGAGGGTCTGCTCGAAGTCCTCGTCGGTCTCGCCGGGGAAGCCCACGATGATGTCCGTGGTGATCGCGGCGTCGGGCATCGCGGCGCGGACCTTGTCGATGATGCCGAGGTACTTCTCCTGGCGGTAGCTGCGGCGCATGGCCTTGAGCACGCGGTCGGAGCCGGACTGCAGCGGCATGTGCAGCGAGTGGCAGACGTTCGGCGTCTCGGCCATCGCGGCGATCACGTCGTCGGTGAAGTCCTTGGGGTGCGGGCTGGTGAAGCGCACCCGCTCGAGGCCCTCGATCTGGCCGGTGGCGCGCAGCAGCTTGCCGAACGCGAGCCGGTCGCCGAACTCGACGCCGTACGAGTTGACGTTCTGCCCGAGCAGCGTCACCTCGAGCACGCCCTCGGCCACCAGCGCCTCGACCTCGGCCAGCACCTCGCCGGGGCGGCGGTCCTTCTCGCGGCCGCGCAGCGACGGGACGATGCAGAACGTGCAGGTGTTGTTGCAGCCGACCGAGATGGAGACCCAGCCGGCGTACGTCGACTCGCGCTTGGTGGGCAGCGTGGACGGGAACACCTCGAGCGCCTCGAGGATCTCGACCTCGGCCTCCTGGTTGTGCCGGGCACGCTCGAGCATCGCGGGCAGCGAGCCGATGTTGTGGGTGCCGAAGACCACGTCGACCCAGGGCGCGCGCTTGACGATGTCGCCGCGGTCCTTCTGCGCCAGGCAGCCGCCGACCGCGATCTGCATGTCCGGCTTCTTGAGCTTGGTGGGCCGCAGGTGCCCGAGGTTGCCGTAGAGGCGGTTGTCGGCGTTCTCGCGGACGGCACAGGTGTTGAAGACCACGACGTCGGCCGCGTCCGGATCGGCGGCGCGCACGTAGCCCGCGTCCTCCATCAGACCGGAGATCCGCTCGCTGTCGTGCACGTTCATCTGGCAGCCGTAGGTGCGCACGTCATAGGTGCGCGGGGCGCCGGCGCTGTCAATAGTCATGGCAATTGACCAGGGTACTGCTTTTCGTCAGGCGGCCGCGTCCTCGGGGGCCGCCGCGCACGCCGGATCGACGCCCGTGCACCGGCGGACCTGACGCCGCTCCGGGCCGTCGTCGGTCTCCACCTCGTCGACGTGCACGGGCGTCAGGCTGCCGTCGGGGCCGGCGAGCACGTACCGCGTCGGGTTGAGGGTGTCGTCCGGCAGCAGGATCTCCACCTCGAGCCGGACGGCGACGGCGCTCGCGGCCGTGGCCTCGGCGAGCGTCTCCGGCGCCAGGTAGACATCGATCAGCGTCGGGAAGTCGCCGCCGACGTGGTAGACGTCGCAGAGCACGGCGCCCTCGACGAGCTCGGGACCCAGAGGCACGACCGTGCGTTCCAGCGCCCCGGCGAGAGTGCCGTGGACCCGATCGGCGGGAAGGGACGTCGCGGCCGCCCAGTTCCAAAGGCCGCCTGTCGGATCCATGTCAGCCATACCGAACATGGTGGACAATGCCCCCGCCTCGCACTCGCTGTGTTACCGCTCCGTGACCATTCTCGGTGTGAACCGATACAAGGGCCCACATAGAGTGTGCCCATCCGGGTGATCCGCTTGAACAGGGACGGTGGTCCAGCAGTGTCCGACGAGGCTCTCATCGTCCTCGACAAGGTCAACAAGTGGTTCGGGCCGCTGCACGTTCTCGACGACGTGAGCCTCTCCGTCGCCAAGGGCGAGGTGGTCGTCGTGATCGGACCGTCCGGCTCCGGCAAGTCCACGCTGTGCCGCGCGATCAACCGGCTCGAACCGATCAACGACGGCACGATCGTCTTCGACGGCAAGCCGCTGCCCGCCGAGGGACGCCCGCTCGCGCAGCTGCGCAGCGAGGTCGGCATGGTGTTCCAGTCGTTCAACCTGTTCGCCCACAAGACGATCCTGCAGAACGTCATGCTGGGCCCGGTCAAGGTGCGCAAGGAGAAGCCGGCGGTCGTGCGCGACCGGGCGATGGCGCTGCTCGACCGTGTCGGCATCGGCAACCAGGCGGAGAAGTACCCCGCGCAGCTCTCCGGCGGTCAGCAGCAGCGCGTGGCCATCGCCCGCGCCCTGGCCATGCAGCCCAAGGCGATGCTGTTCGACGAGCCCACCAGCGCCCTCGACCCCGAGATGGTCGGCGAGGTGCTCGAGGTGATGACCTCGCTGGCCCGCGAGGGCATGACGATGGTCGTCGTCACCCACGAGATGGGCTTCGCCCGGCACGCCGCGAACCGCGTGGTCTTCATGGCCGACGGCCAGCTGGTCGAGTCCGCTCCCCCGGCGGAGTTCTTCGCCAACCCGAAGAGCGACCGCGCCAAGGACTTCCTTTCCAAAATCCTCACGCACTGAGTCCATAAGACCGAGACAAGCGAGGAGCGACATCATGCGCATCACCCGATTGGCCGCGACGTTCGGAGCGCTCACCATGGCGCTGGCGGTGGCCGCGTGCGGCGGGGACGACGAGGGCAGCGGCAGCGGCAGCAGCGGCGCCAAGGGCATCATCGGCAAGGCCGAGGGCGGCAAGCTCGTGATCGGCGTCAAGGCCGACCAGCCCGGCCTGGGCCTGCAGACCGGCAGCACCTACGCCGGCTTCGACATCGAGATCGGCAAGATCATCGCTAAGGGCCTCGGCGTGCCGGAGAGCGGCATCGAGTGGAAGACCACGGTGTCGGCCAACCGCGAGCCGTACATCCAGCAGGGCCAGGTCGACGTCGTCGTCGCGACGTACACGATCAACGACGACCGCAAGAAGGTCGTCAACTTCGGCGGGCCGTACTACATCGCCGGTCAGGACCTGCTCGTCCCGACCAACTCGACGATCACCGGACCGGAGTCGCTGGCCGGCAAGCGGGTCTGCTCGGTGAGCGGCTCGACGCCTGCCAAGCGCATCCAGACCGACTACAAGCAGGCCCAGCTCCAGCAGTTCGACTCGTACTCCAAGTGCGTGACGGCGCTGGCCGGCGGCAAGGTGGACGCGGTCACCACCGACGACATCATCCTCGCGGGCTACGCCGCACAGGACCAGTACGCGGGCAAGTTCAAGGTCGTCGGCAAGCCGTTCAGCGAGGAGCCGTACGGCATCGGCGTCAAGAAGGACGACACCGACGGCTGCAACAAGATCAACGACATCCTCAAGGCGGCCGCGACCGACGGGTCGTACAAGAAGGCCTGGGACGACACGCTCGGCAAGAGCGGCAAGGCGGCGCCCGAGCTGGACGCCTCGAAGCTCACCAACTGCAGCTGATCACTTCATGATTCGGCGGGGCCGCGATACCGGCCCCGCCGACTTCTTTGCCTGAAGGTGCCGATGGAAGTCTTCTCCGACCCCCTGAACCGGGACGTGTACGTCACCGGCTTCCTCTGGATCCTGAAGCTGACCCTCGCGGGCGGCGCCGGCGCCCTGGTGCTCGGCGTGCTGCTCGCGGCGATGCGGGTGTCGCCGGTCCCGGTGCTGCGCGCCTTCGGCACCGCGTGGGTCAACATCTTCCGGAACACGCCGCTCACGCTGATCATCTTCTTCTGCTACTTCGGTCTCTTCTCGACATTGGGGCTGTCGCTCTCCGACGACATCAACCTCAACAACTTCTGGCTCGGCGTGGTCGGCCTGGCGGTCTACACCGCGGCGTTCGTCTGCGAGGCGATCCGCTCCGGCATCAACACGGTCCCCGCCGGTCAGGCCGAGGCGGCCCGCGCGATCGGCATGACGTTCCGGCAGACGCTGACGATGATCGTCCTGCCGCAGGCCGGACGCGCCGTGGTCGCGCCGCTGGGCAGCATCCTCATCGCGCTCTGCAAGAACGCGACGATCGTCGGCACGATCGGCCTCATGGAGTCGTCGAACGCGATGAAGGACCTCATCAACGCGAACGGCGACCAGGTCATCCCGATCTTCCTGGTCTTCGCCGGCACGTTCGCGGTCGTGCTGATCCCCACCGGCTACGCGTTCGGCTGGCTGGCCAACCGTCTGGCGGTGAAGCGATGAGTACGGACGCCGTCCTCTACGACCACCCCGGACCCAGGGCCAAGGTCCGCAACCTCGTCCTCACCGTCGTCTTCGGCGTGGGGGCGCTCGCGCTGCTGTGGTGGGTGTACTCGCGCTTCGACGAGAAGGGCCAGTGGGCGGGCGACCTGTGGAAGCCGTTCACCGAGTCCAGCACGTGGACCGACTACATCCTGCCCGGGCTGCAGCACACGCTCGAGGCGGCGGCGGTCGCCATGGTCCTGTCGCTGGCGTTCGGCGTGATCTTCGCCGTGGGGCGGCTCAGCGACCACTGGTGGGTGCGATGGCCGGCCGGCGCGATCGTCGAGTTCTTCCGGGCCGTGCCGCTGCTGCTGCTGATGTTCTTCATCTTCTTCGGCGTGCCGTTCCTCACCGAGCAGCCGATGTCGATCTTCTGGGCCGTGGTGATCGGCCTGACCCTCTACAACGGGTCGGTGCTGGCCGAGGCGTTCCGGGCCGGCGTGCGGTCGGTGCCCAAGGGGCAGAGCGAGGCCGCGTACGCCATCGGCATGCGCAAGACGCAGGTCATGACCCACGTGCTGATCCCGCAGGCGGCCCGCGCGATGCTGCCGGTGATCGTCAGCCAGCTCGTCGTGCTGGTCAAGGACACCGCGCTCGGCTACATCATCTCGTTCAGCGAGCTGCTGCAGCTGGGCGTCAACAACCTGTCGGCGAACTTCGGCAACGTGGTGCAGGCGGCGATCGTGGCCGCCGTCATCTACATCCTGGTCAACTCGGCGCTCACCGCGTTCGCCGGCTGGCTGAGCCGCCGTACGCGACGCAAGGGCCGCGCGCCGCGCTCCCCCGGAGCCGCCGTGCAGCAGGTCGCCATCGAGCCCGGCCTGGGCGGTGGTGGCGGCGGCGCACTGTGACGTCCCCGTGGAGGTCCCGGCTTGCTCCGGGGCCGCCACGGTTGACATGCTGCCGTCATGATCTCCGCGGACGACGTCATCAACCAGCCGGAACGCGCCCAGTTCGAGGCCTTCCTCGACGAGCACCGCAAGGCGCTGCACGACTGCCTCGACGACCTCACCGAGGAGCAGGTGCGGCGCTCCCTGGTGCCGTCGCGGACCACGCTGCTGGGCCTGGTGAAGCACGCGGCGTTCGTCGAGCGGGTGTGGTTCGACGAGGCCGTCACCGGACGCTCCCGTGCGGAGATCGGCATCCCGGCCGACCCGGACGAGTCGTTCCTGCTGGACGACTCCGACACGATCGCTTCCGTACGGGCCTCGTTCCTGGCCGCTTGCGCGGACTCGCGCCGCGCGGTCGAGTCCCTGGAACTCGACGACAAGCTGCCGGGCAACCGGCGCGGGCCGATCCCGCTGCGCTGGGTCTACCTGCACATGCTGCGCGAGCACGCCCAGCACTGCGGGCACGCGGACATCCTGCGCGAGCAGCTGGGGCTAACGAGCGAGCTCGGTGACTCGTGACTCGCGCACGACCGTGACCCGGATCTGCCCCGGGTAGGTCAGCTCCTCCTCGATCTGCTTCGCCACGTCGCGGGCCAGCACCGCGGCGCCGATGTCGTCGATGTCGTCCGGGCGCACCATCACCCTGATCTCGCGCCCGGCCTGCATCGCGAAGACCTTCTCGACGCCCACCTTGCTCGCGGCGATCTCCTCGATGCGCTCCAGACGCTTGACGTACGCCTCCAGGCTCTCCCGCCGCGCCCCCGGGCGCCCGCCCGAGCAGGCGTCCGCTGCCTGCGTGAGGACCGCCTCGATGGTCTGCGGCTGCACCTCGTTGTGGTGCGCCTCGATCGCGTGCACCACGTCGTCGGACTCGCCGTACTTGCGGGCCAGGTCGGCGCCGATCAGCGCGTGGCTGCCCTCGACCTCGTGGGTGAGCGCCTTGCCGATGTCGTGCAGGAACGCGGCCCGCTTCATCGACGGCACGTCCAGGCCCAGCTCGGCGGCCATGATGCCGGCGATGTGCGCGGTCTCCACCAGGTGCTTGAGCACGTTCTGGCCGTAGCTGGTGCGATACCGCAGCCGGCCCAGCAGCTTCGCCAGCTCGGGGTGCAGATCGGTGATGCCGACGTCGACCAGGGCCTCCTCGGCGGCTCGGTCGCAGAGCAGCTCGACCTCGTTCTTCGCGCTGTCGAAGACCTCCTCGATGCGGTGCGGGTGGATGCGCCCGTCCAGCACCAGCTTCTCGAGGGTGAGCCGGCCGACCTCGCGGCGCACCGGGTCGAAGCAGGAAAGCAAGACGGCCTCGGGGGTGTCGTCGATGATCAGGTTGACGCCGGTGACCGACTCGAACGCCCGGATGTTGCGGCCCTCGCGGCCGATGATCCGGCCCTTCATCTCGTCGCTGGGCAGGTGGAGCACGCTGACCACGCTTTCGGCGGTCTGCTCGCTGGCGATCCGCTGGATGGCGTCGACCACGATCCGGCGCGCGCGGCTGTCGGCGGTGCTCTTCGCCTCGCTCTCGATGTCGCGGACCAGGATGGCCGCCTCGCGCTTGGCCTGGGCCTCGATGTTCTCGACCAGCTCGGCGCGGGCCACGTCGGCGGTGAGGCCGGCGATCCGCTCCAGCTCGCGCCGCTTCGCCTCCTCGATGCCGGCGAGCTCGGCCTCGCGGCGGGCCAGCGCGGCCTCGCGGGCGGCCAGATCGGCGTCCATGGTCGCGAGGCGGCGCTCGCGCTCGACCAGACGTTCCACCTCGTCGGCGTGCTGGCGCTCGCGCTCGTCGATGCGGGCGGCGCGGCGCTCGACCTCGGCGGCCTGCTCCTTGGCGGTCGTGTTGAGCAGTGCGACCTCGCGCTCGCCCTGGCGGCGGGCGGCCGCGCGGACCTGCTCGGCGTCGGCCTCGGCCTGGCGGTGCGCGTGCTCCAGGATCGTGTCGGCCTCGCTGTGCGCGGCCTCGAGCACCCGGCGGGCCTCGGCGCGGGCGGCGCCGGCCTCGGCCTTGGCGGCGGCGGCCTCGGCCCGCACGGAAGCCGCCTTGGCGTTGGCGTCGTCGACCTTGGCGTTCGCGTCCTCGACCTTGGCGTTCGCGTCCTCGACCTTGGCGAGCGCGTCGTCGACCACGGCCTGGTCCTGACCCGCGGCGTCCCCCCGGACGCGCAGCTGGCGCAGCGCGCGGGCGCCGAGCAGCATGCCGGCCACCACGACGACCGCCAGCACGACGATCGCCACCACCAGCACCCAGACCAGGGCGGTCATCTCGCCGCGTCTCCCTTCGCCGCCCGGCGCGCTGGGCGCGCGGGCCTCCTGCTGCGGGATGCCGACCAAGGCAAGAAGACCGCAGGCGTCATCGGACCGCCGCCCTCCACGGGTACAACGGTGCCGAGCGCCGCTATGGCGGGCCCTCGGGGGCCCTCTGTGCTGGCTGCTTGCTGGTTACAAGTGATGCCGTAATGTAATGCGATCTATGTTGTGCGTGTTGCTTGCGATGGTCGAACAAACCTTGTGTAACGCGAGGCTAGGTCGCGAGTGGCACTTCGGTCAAGGATCCATGATTCGGCCGGGGACGGGACTCAGGGCACGGAATCGCTTACGCCCAGCTCACGACACCGCTGGGCAATTCAGGCGTACCGGGACCAGAGATCGCGCATGGGCTCCCACTTCTCCCCCAGACCTTCCTTCCAGTACGCCAGCAGGTAGCCCGCGACCGGGGTCTGTGTGTTGTCCCACCAGAGGCCGCTGACCGTCCGGGTGGTGCCACTCTCCGTGAGACGGTACGCGTACTCCAGGTAATCGCCCGTCGTCCGCCCCGACGGTGTGGCCCCCTCGGCCGGCGCGGCCACGCCCGGGGTGAGCGTACGGGCCTCGGCCACCTGCGCCTCGGCCTTGGCCCTGACCCGATCCCGCTCGGCCGTCGAGGCGTACTCCACGAAGATCGCGCTCATCCCGTCGAGCGTGCACCGGACCCGGACCTTCTCGCCCGCGCCGAGCCTCGGCCCGCCCACCGTGCCGCTGCGGGCACAGGCCGACAGGTACGGCAGCCACCCCTCGGCGATCGTCGTGAGCCCGCTGCCGGCGAACTTGGGCCGGTTCACCGCGGCCTGGTTCTGCTCGAAGACGCCGCTCGCCGGGCTCGGAGGCGCCGCCCCGCCGGGGGCCGTGGCCCGGCCCGCGAAGTAGCCGCCCGTGCCGAAGAGCAGCAGTCCCGCCACGAGGCCCGCCAGGATGCCGAGCACGAGCTTGTTGCGCTCCGGCGGGGGCGAGGGTTCGATGCGGCGGCCGGGGGGTGCGGTGAAGCCGTAGGAGGTTTCCGCCCAGCGTTCTTGGTCGCTCCCGGGCGAGCCGGCCTGGAACGGGCCGTACGCGGGTGCGCCGCCGCTTGCCGGAGGCGACGTGTAGGGATAGGGAGGACTCGACGGGTGGGGGGCGCCGCTCGCCGGGGCGTCGCTGGCCGGGGCGCCCGGGTAGAAGACGCCACCTGCCGACTCCGGATAGAAGCTTGGCGGAGCGGACTCCCGCGCCTGCTGCGGAACGCCAACTGTCTGCGTCGGCTCGGAGCCTGCAGGCTCAGCGGGCGCCGGGCCGCTGGGCGCCGGGCCGGCAGACGCCAGCCCAGTGGGCGCAGGCGCGGGCCCTGCAGATGCAGGGTCGGCAGTCGCGGGGTCGGGCGCGTCCGGGGCCTGTCGCGGGACGCCCGGAGTGCCGGTGTCACCCGGCCGCCGCGCGCCGCTCGGGGCAGTCGGCTCGGCACCCTCCTGGAAGGGACCGTAGCCCTGCGTACCGCTCTGCGAGTGCTCGGTCACAGCACCGCATGCTACCAACCAGTGGCGAACGCCGATGTCTGCCGAAACCCGCCGCCACCTGCGAACACGATCAACAAGGGCCGCCGCAGAGGTCGGTCATGAAGTGGGGTCGGCGTCCGAGGCCAGGGCGTCGGGGTCTATCTGGTCGGCGAACTCGGCCGCCTCGGCGTCGCGGGCGGCCAGGGCCTCCTTGACGGCTCGGATGGCCACGCCGGCGGAGTAGCCCTTGCGGGCCAGCATGCCGACCAGGCGGCGGAAGACGGCGTCGGGCGGTCCGTTGGCCGTGCGCAGCTTGCGGTCGACGAGGGCGCGAGCCGTTGCTGCCTCCTCGTCGTCGTCCACGGTCTCGAGGGCCTCGCTCGCCACCTCGGCGTCGACACCGCGCTGGCGCAGCTCGTTGGCGAGCGCGCGGCGGGCCAGGCCGCGGCCGTGATGCCGGCTGGTCACCCAGGCCCGCGCGAACGCCGCGTCGTCGATGATGCCGACCTCGTCGTACCGGTCGAGGACCTCGGCGATCACCTCGGCGGAGATCTCCTTGCGGACGAGCACCTTGGCCAGCTCCGCCCGGGTGCGGGGGCGCACCGCGAGCTGCCGCAGGCAGATCTCCCGCGCCCGGTCGCTCTCGCTCTGCGCCGGCCGCGCGGCCTCGCCGCCGCCATCACGCTCGCCGGAGCGACGCCCGCCGGAGGCGGAGCGCTCCGTTTCTCCCGAGGGGATTCCGCCCGGCGAGGCCCGCCGGCGACGGGTGGGAACGTTGCCGCGTTCCGGATCGTCGCCGGCGGAGGGCTCGCCGGGCGGGTGCTCATCGTAGGCGCGGGCGGGACGGGGCGGGAGGGGGTCCCACCCGCGTCCGGAACGCGCGCCCCGTCGGGCCGGCATGACGTCCTACCTCGATCAGAAGTCGACCGGCGGGAGCTCGGGACCGCCGGCGGCGTCGCCCGTGGTCTGGCCGACGCCCAGCTTCTCGAGGATCTTCTTCTCGATCTCGGCGGCGACGTCGGGGTTCTCCTTGAGGAACTCGCGCGCCTTCTCCTTGCCCTGGCCCAGCTGGTCACCGTCGTACGTGTACCAGGCGCCGGACTTGCGGATGATGCTCTGCTCGACGCCGACGTCGATCAGCGAGCCCTCCCGCGAGATGCCCTTGCCGTACATGATGTCGAACTCGGCCTGCTTGAACGGCGCAGCCACCTTGTTCTTCACCACCTTGACGCGGGTGCGGTTGCCCACCACGTCGGTGCCGTCCTTCAGGCTCTCGATGCGGCGCACGTCGAGCCGGACCGAGGCGTAGAACTTCAGCGCGCGGCCACCGGTCGTCGTCTCGGGCGAGCCGAACATGACGCCGATCTTCTCGCGGAGCTGGTTGATGAAGATCGCGGTGGTGCCCGAGTTGTTGAGCACACCGGTGATCTTGCGCAGCGCCTGGCTCATGAGGCGGGCCTGCAGACCGACGTGGCTGTCGCCCATCTCGCCCTCGATCTCGGCGCGCGGCACGAGCGCGGCCACCGAGTCGATGACGATGATGTCGAGCGCGCCGGAGCGGATCAGCATGTCGGCGATCTCGAGCGCCTGCTCACCCGTGTCGGGCTGGGAGACCAGCAGCGCGTCGGTGTCGACGCCGAGCGCCTTCGCGTACTCCGGGTCGAGCGCGTGCTCGGCGTCGATGAACGCCGCGATGCCGCCGTTGCGCTGCGCGTTGGCGACCGCGTGCAGCGCGACGGTCGTCTTACCGCTGGACTCGGGCCCGTAGACCTCGATGACGCGGCCGCGCGGCAGACCGCCGACGCCGAGCGCCACGTCGAGGGCGATGGAGCCGGTGGGGATGATCGCGGTCTGCACGACCGGCCGCTCCCCCAGCCGCATCACCGAGCCCTTGCCGAACTGCTTGTCAATCTGTGCCAACGCCAGATCGAGCGCCTTGTCCCGGTCAGGTCCTGCCACCATGTCCGCCACCCCTGTACTCGATTTCGCGGGCGTCTTCGCCGATGCGCTTCTGTTCACCACGGGCAACAAGGTAAGCGGTGGGTATGACAAAAATCAGCCGCCCTGCTCCGGCCTGTGGATAACGAAGCCGTTGTGGACAATAGCCGAACAGGTGTACGACGAACGAGTGACACGCCAGAACGGGTGTACGAAAAACGGGTCATCGCAGGCGAGCGGGCACCCGATCGGGGTACGCGGCCACGACTGCTCGCCAGATAGTAGCGGTCTCGATACCGTCCGCAATCGCCTTGTCAATGGTGCGATCGCCGAGCGCCCCAAAAGATTGATCCGCCGCGATGCTCCGCGCATAGGCCGGCCCGAAAGCCTCTCCAAGCCGGGCCCAGAAATCCGTCAACCGCACCCTCCGAGCGTACCCAGCGGCCGTACGCCGTCGCCTCAGCCGCGCAGACGCCGATAGGCACGCGCCGACAGCGGCAGGAAGACCGCCGTGATGAGCACGGGCCAGCCCAGCGCCAGCCACACCGCCGCGTCCGCGAGCGGCCCTCCGGTGATGCCGGTCGGGTTGCCGAACAGCTCCCGCACCGCCGACGCCGTGGCGGACAGCGGGTTCCAGGCGGCGATCGCGCCCAGCCAGCCCGGCATCGTCTCGGCGGAGACGATCGCCGTCGACAGGAAGCCGATCGGCCACACCAGCACCTGCACGGCCATCGTCGCGCCGTCGCCCCGGAAGCTCAGGCCGACGAAGATGCCGATCCACAACATCGCGAACCGGAAGAGCACGAGCAGCAGGACGGCCAGCAGGGCCGACGCGGGATCCGAGGTGATCCGCCAGCCGATCAGCAGACCGCCGGCGAGCAGCACCAGCAGCTCCACCGTCGAGTTGGCCAGGTCGGCGCCGACCCGGCCGAGCGCCACCGAGGCACTGCCGATGGGCAGCGAGCGGAACCGGTCGGTGATGCCCTTGCGAGCGTCGGCGGCCATCGCGGTGGCCGTGCCCTCGACGCCGAACATCATGCTCAGCGCCAGCATGCCGGGCAGCAGGAAGGTGATGTAGTCGCCGCCGCCGGGCACGGTGATCGCGCCGCCGAAGAGGAAGCCGAAGACCAGCAGCAGCATGATCGAGAACATCAGGCCGAAGATCGGCGTCCACGGCTGACGCGCCCAGTGGGCGAGGTTGCGCTGGGTGAGCACCCATCCGGCACGTACGGCGGTCATCGCGCAGCCTCCCGGGGAGCGTCGGTGAGGGTGAGGAACACCTCGTCGAGGGTGGGCCGGCGCAGCACCAGATCCTCCGGGGTGACGCCGCACTCGTCCAGGGCCCGGACCACGGCGGAGAGCCCGGTGACTCCGGAGCCGACCTCGAACGTGAGCCTGCGCGTCTCGGCGTCGGGCACGGCCGGGATCCCGACCGCGGCGGCCAGCCGTTCGGCCACCTCGTCGAGCGACGCGTCCGCCGCGATGGTGACGGTCACCCGGTCTCCGCCGATCTGGCGCTTCAGCATGTCCGGGGTGCCGCTCGCGACGACCCGGCCGTGGTTCATCACCGAGATGCGCGCCGCCAGCTGGTCGGCCTCGTCGAGATACTGCGTCGTCAGCAGCACCGTCGTGCCGGCGGCCGCGACCTCGCGGACGGTAGCCCACACCTCGTTGCGCCCGCGCGGGTCGAGCCCCGTGGTCGGCTCGTCGAGGAACAGCACCGCCGGGGTCAGGATGAAGCCGGCCGCGATGTCGAGCCGTCGCCGCATGCCACCGCTGTACGTCGACACGGCGCGGTCGGCGGCGCCGGTGAGCCCGAACATCTCAAGCAGCCGGTCGGCGCGGGCTCGCGCGTCCGTCTTGTTCATGCCGTAGAGCCGCCCGAACATCACGAGGTTCTGCCGGCCGCCGAGGATCTCGTCGACCGCGGCGCTCTGTCCGATCAGGCCGATCCGGCTGCGCACCTGCGCGGCCTGGGTCCGTACGTCGAAACCCGCGACCCGCGCCGTGCCGGCGTCCACGTCGACGAGGGTGGCCAGCGCCTTGACCGCCGTCGTCTTGCCCGCGCCGTTCGGGCCCAGCAGTCCGTGGATCACGCCGGGCGGCACGCTCAGATCGAAGCCGTCCAGCGCCCGTACGTTCCCGTAGCTCTTCCGTAGTCCGTTCGCCACCAGGTTCACCGCTGCTCCTAACTCCGTATGCCTTACGGTATTGGATGCGCGCGAACACCGTACACCCCACGGGGTAGTGTCGTCACATGGATCAGGAAGTCGACCGCACCCTCACCCTGCTGTGGCGCCGGGTGCTCGGCACCCCGCAGGGGTCGCGCGGGCCGAAGCAGCGGTTCAGCGTCGACGAGGTGATCGCGGCCGGGATCGCGGTGGCCGACGAGGAGGGCCTACCGGCGTTCTCGATGCGCAAGGTCGCCGACCGGCTCGGCCTCAAGCTGATGTCGATCTACACCTACGTCCCGAGCCGCGACGAGCTGATCGGCCTGATGGTCGACGAGGTGATGGGCGAGCCCGGGCTGCCGGCGCACGAGGGCGGCTGGCGCGAACGGCTCGTGGTGGTGGCGCAGCAGATGTGGGACGAGTTCCACCGGCACCCCTGGCTGCTCCAGGTCGAGCAGAGCCGCCCGTGGATCGGGCCGAACGGCTCGGACCGGTGGGAGTGGCAGCTCTCGGCGATCGAGGGCGCCGGCTTCACGGATCTCGAGATGGACCACGTCATCACGGTGATCGGCGACTTCACGTCGGCCTCGGCGCGTGCCGACGTCAACGCCCGCCGCACGGCCCAGCAGTCCGGCATCTCGGACGCCGACTGGTGGGCCGTCAACGCGCCCGTGCTGGAACGGCTGATGCCGCCCGACGCCTATCCGATCTCCGGGCGCGTCGGCACCGTCGCGGGCCAGGAGTACAACGCGGTCCGCGATCCCGAGCGATCCTTCCGGTTCGGCCTCGACCGCATCCTCGACGGGCTCGAGCAGCTGCTCAGCTCACGGCCGAGGCCGCAATCTTGAGGTCGTCGACCAGGCCGCGGTAGGCGGTCTCGCGGTCGTCCGCGCGGAGCACGGCGGAGGGGTGGATCGTGGCCAGTGCCTGGATCTCGGCGACCGGGAAGTCCTCCGGATGCTGGGCCGAGGCGGGCCACGGCATCAGGCGGCCGCGCTGCTGGGTGACCCGGAACGACGGACCGAGCAGCGCCCGGCCGGCCGTGGCGCCGAGGATGACCACCAGCTCGGGCTTGAGCAGCGAGAACTCGGACACCAGCCACGGACGGCAGGCGGTGATGTGCGCCGGCCCCGGGTTCTGGTGGATGCGCCGCTTGCCGCGCATCTCGAACCGGAAGTGTTTCACCGCATTGGTGATGTAGACGTCGCTCGCGTCCAGGCCGGCGTCGTCGACCGCCTCGCGCAGCAGGCGACCGGCGGGGCCGACGAACGGCAGGCCCTTCTGGTCCTCCACGTCGCCGGGCTGCTCGCCGACCAGCACGACGCGCGCGTCCGCCGCGCCGCGGCCGAAGACGGTCTGCGTAGCGTCGGCGTAGAGCTCGCAGCCCTCGCAGCCGGCCGCGGCGGACTTGAGCTCGTCGATGCTCCGCGGCTCGGGCGGCACCCACTGCTGCGCGCCGACCGGCGCTTCGGTCCTAGGCATGAGAAAGGTTCTACCCGGAACGAACGCGAAGAAGCATCCCCGCCCCCTAACGAGTCGGCGCGGCAAAGGACGGCGGCCGTACGGCGGTGGCCACCGCATCGGCCAGGGCCGGGATCTCCTCCTCGTCCAGCGGCCCGATCGAGATCCGTACGCCCGGCGGTGACGACAGCCGGAACAGCGAGCCCGGCGCCACGGCGTAACCCGCCTCGCGCATCAGCCCGACGGCACGCGTCTCGTCGGGGACCGGCACCCACACGTTGATGCCGGTCTCGCCCTCGGCGTGCAGGCCCCGCACCCGCAGCGCCTCGCGCAGGGCCCGGCGGCGCAGCCCGTACGCCTCGGCGGCCCCGGCCACCGCCCGGGTGACCTCGTCGTCGTGCCAGAGGTGCACCAGCAGGCGCTGCAGCACGGTGGAGACCCAGCCCGAGCCGATGCGCATGCGGCCGACCACCCGCGCGATCGTGGCCTCGTCGCCCGCGAGCAGACAGATGCGCAGGTCGGGGCCGAACGGCTTGGACGCCGACCGGGTGACGGCCCACACGCCGGTGACCGGGCCGATGCAGTGCGGCGGCTGCTCGGCCAGCTCGGCGGCGTGGTCGTCCTCGATCAGCAGCACACCCGGACGGCGCGCGAACAGCGCACGGAGCTCTTGCGCCCGCCGCTCGGTGACCGCAGCGCCGATCGGGTTCTGCGCGCGCACGGTGATCACCGCGGCGCGGGCGCCGGACTGCAGCGCGATCTCCATCGCCCCGACGCCGGGGCCCTCCCGGTCGACGGCGACCGGAATCGGGCGCAGGCCGAGCGCCGCGAGCAGGTCGAGCAGGTTGGCCCAGCCCGGATCCTCGACCGCGACCGCGTCGCCCGGCCGCAGATGGGCGGTGAGCAGCCGCTCGATGGCGTCGAGCGTGCCGGAGGTGACGGTGAGGTCGGCGTCGGCGGCCGGGATGCCGTCGGCGACCAGCCGCGGGCGGGCCGCCTGGATCAGCTCGGGCATCGCGGCGGCCGACGCGTATCCCTGCGGGGGGCCGTTGGTCTCGGCCACCGCCCGCAACGCGCGGCCGAGCGGCGGAAGCAGCCGGACGTCCGGCTCACCGGACGAGAGATCGCGGACGTCGCCGGGCACGGGCAGGCGCAGAGCGGACCGCGGGCCGGCGACGGGCGGGCGCGACCGGATGCGGGTGCCGCGGCGGCCCTCGGTCTCGACGACGCCGCGCTGCCGCAGCTCCTGATAGGCCTTGGCGACGGTGGCGGGGCTGACGTGCAGCGACTCGGCGAGGATGCGGACCGGCGGCAGCGCCGTGCCGAACTCCCAGACGCCCGTGCGGACGCCTTCCTCGATGCTCGCGGAAATCGATGCGGCGCTGTCGCCGCTCACCTGATACTGTGCTGCCACAAGCCAGAGTGTGTACTAGAACAAACTGAAGCGCAAGCCGGGAGGCACGATGTCGGACCGCTATCAGCCGACGAGCCGCACCACCGCGACCCGCCACAGCGACCGCATGCACTACGACCGCGCGCTCGCCCACGAGATTCTCGACGAGGCCTACGACTGCACGGTGGGCTTCGTCGTCGACGGTGAGCCGCGCGTGCTGCCGACCCTGCACGTCCGCGTCGGCGAGACGCTCTACCTGCACGGCTCGTCCGGCGGTCGCCTGGGCCTGTCGGCGCGCGACGGCGGCGTTCCGGTCGCGGTCAGCGTCACGCTGCTCGACGGGCTGGTCTACGCGCGCTCCCACATGCATCACAGCGCCAACTACCGATCGGTCGTCGTGCACGGCGCCGCGCGGCTGGTCACCGATCCCGCGGAGCGCAGGAGCGCGATGGACGCCCTGGTCGACAAGGTGGGCGCGGGCCGCGCCGCCGACAGCCGGCCGCCCGACCGGCGGGAGCTGGCGCAGACCAGCGTGCTCGCGCTGCCCCTGGTGGAGGTGTCGGCGCGCGCCCGCAGCGGCGGCGTGATCGACGACGAGAAGGACGTCGCCCTGCCGCACTGGGCCGGCGTTCTTCCCGTCCGTCGCGTGTTCGGACCGCCGACGGCCGCCGACGGGGTCGACGCCGCCGAGCCCGCCTATCTTCCCGGCGGCGAGCCGCCGTGGGTCGTGCCCGTGCCGCTGACCGGCCGGCACGTCCGGCTCGAGCCGTTGACGCTCGGGCATGCCACCGACCTGGTGGAGTCCCTCGGCGACGACGAGGTCTGGCAGCACCTGCCCGTCCGCCGCCCGCGGACCGTCCCGGCCATGCGCGACTATCTCGCGGGGCTGCTGCGCGCCCGCTGGGAGGGCAACCAGGTCGCGTGGGCGCAGGTCGACCCGGCCACCGGCCGCGCGATCGGAGTGACCAGCTATCACGACATCGACCCCGACAGGCGGGCGCTGGCGATCGGGCACACGATCGTCGGCCGGCCCTGGTGGCGCACGGGTGTCAACACCGAGGCCAAGCTCCTGCTGCTCGAGCACGCCTTCGAGGTGCTCGGGGCCGAGCGGGTGTTCTGGAACACCGACATCCGCAACGAGCGGTCCCAGCAGGCGATCGCGCGGCTCGGCGCGGTGCGCGAGGGCGTGCTGCGGCGGCACCGAAAGAGGCCGGACGGCTCGTGGCGCGACACCGTAGTGTTCGGCATGACCGTCGACGACTGGCCCGCCGCGGGCCGCCGGCTGCGGGAAATACTGGCCTCGGGCGGTTCGACCGCCCTCGCGGTCGCCTAGGGGAGCGCGATGCTGGGGATCACGGACTTCTGGACGTACGTCATCGGCACGTTGGCGATCATCCTGCTTCCGGGGCCGAACTCGATCTTCGTGCTGTCGGTCGGCGCCCGGCAGGGGGTGCGGGCCGGCTATCGGGCCGCGGCCGGTGTCTTCGTCGGCGACGCCGTGCTCATGGTCCTGTCGGCGGCGGGCGCGGCCTCGCTGCTGCGGACATATCCGCCGTTGTTCCTGGCCATCAAGTACGCGGGCGCGGCCTACCTGCTGTGGGTGGGCTTCGGCATCGTGCGGGGCGGCTGGCGCAAGTGGCACGGCCGGGGCGAGCCGGAGGCGGAGGCCGTGGGTGACGTGTCCGCCGAGGCGCGCAGCCCGTTCCGCAGGGCTGTCGTGGTCAGCCTGCTCAACCCGAAGGCGATCCTGTTCTTCGTGTCGTTCTTCATCCAGTTCGTCGAGCCGGGTTATGCGCATCCGGCCCTGTCGTTCCTGGTGCTGGGCGCGGTGGTGCAGCTGTTCAGCGCGCTCTACCTGTCGGCGCTCATCTTCGGCGGCACGTTCCTGGCCGGGCAGTTCCGCCGGCGACGCCGCCTGGCCGCGGGGGCGGCGGCGGGGGTGGGGGCGCTCTTCGTCGGCTTCAGCATCAAGCTCGCGACCGCGAGCGTGGGCTGAGACGCAGCGTGGCGCCCCGGCCGGAGCCGGAGCGCCACGTCGGTCACGCGCCGCGGAGGGTCACTCGTCCCCGAAGTCGCCGCCGTCGTCCTCGAAGACCTCCTCCATGGCCTCGCCGAGGATCATGCCGCCCAGCACGCCGCCGGCCACACCGGCAGCCATGCCGCCCATGCCCATGCCGCCGTGGCCGCGGCGGTAGTGGCCGTGATGGCCGTACCCGCCGTGGCCGCCGTAACCGGGAGCGCCGTAGCCCGGGGCGCCATGGCCCGCGAAGCCGTGGCCGCCGAAGCCGCCGGCGGCGCGCAGGCCCTGGTAACGGCCCGCGGCCTCGGAGACCCACTTCTCGACGACCGCGGTCCAGTCGGTCGTGTCCGCCTCGGCGTGCGAGACGCGGAACCGGCCGTACGCGTCGTGGCCCGGCGCCAGGAAGCCGCCGCGCTTGTCGAACTCGAGCACGACCTCGACGCCCTGCGGGTCGGCGATGAAGGTCACCTCGACCTCGTTGATGGCGCCCGCGTACTGCGGCGGCGGGTAGAACTCGATCTCCTGATAGAACGGCAGCGTGGTGCGCACGCCGTAGATCGCCCCGTGCTCGAGGTCGGCGCTCTTGAAGCGGAAGCCCAGACGGGCGAACGCGTCGAGGATCCGCTCCTGCGCCGGCAGCGGGTGCACGGCCACGTGGTCGAGGTCGCCCTTGTCCACGGCCTTGGCCACCGACAGCTCGGTGCGCAGCCCCATCGTCATGCCGTGCAGCCGCTGGCCGTACACGTCCGTGATCGGCGTCTCCCACGGCACCGGGAACGAGAACGGCAGGTCCCGGTTCTCGCCCGCCCGCAGCTGGAAGGCGCCGGCGACAGGCAGCCGGTGGAACTCGATGAGGCCGTCGCCGTGCTCGGACTCGACCCGGGTGACCAGACCCAGGATGACGCCGTCGATGGTGACGTCGTGATCACCGCCGGCGATCCGCACCTGACCCTCCAGGGCCAGACCGGGCCGCGTGTTCGGGTTGGCCAGCACGGTGTCGACGGTCGGGCCGCCGACGCCGAAGGCGCGCATCATCTTCTTGAAGACCACCGGGTCATTCCTCCTTGAACAAACGATGGGGTGGCTTGGGGCTCACGCGCCGGCGGGCGCGGGCAGCTGGTCGGTCTCGTCGTCGAACCGGCCGATCACCTGCTCCAGCAGGTCCTCCAGCGCCACGAAGCCGACCTGCGCGGCGGCTGTGCCGGCGGCGTCCGGCTCGGTGACCACCGCCAGCTGGGCGCGGCCGGCACGGAGGGCGGCGACCGCGTCGACCACGGTCACGCCGGCGTCGAGCGGGAAAGCGGGCTCCATCAGCTCGCTCGCCGTCGCGGCCCGGCCGGTCGCGGTGGCCCGTACGGCCTCGCGGACGTGCACGATGCCGACGACCTCGCCGGACGGCCCGGTCACCGCCAGCCGCGACCGCCCGCTGGTCAGAGACGCCAGCTCGACGTCGGCGACCGAGGCGTCCGCGGGCACCGACACCAGCCGCGCGGTGGGCAGCATGACGTCGCGCACCCGCAGCGAGGCCAGGCCCAGCACGCTGGTGAGCAGCTCGCTCTGCTCGGCCTCGATCAGACCCTCGGCCCGCGAGCGGTCGAGCAGGATCCGCATCTCGGCCGGGCCGTGTGCCTGCGCCAGCTGGTCCTGCGGGTGGACGCCGAACGGGCGCAGCGCCGCGTTGGCCATCCAGTTCAGCACGCGCAGCGCCGGGCCGACGGCCCGCGCGTACAGCCGGAACGGCAGCGCCAGCAGCACGGCCGAGCGCTCCGGGTGGGTGATCGCCCACGACTTCGGCATCATCTCGCCGATCACCAGGTGCAGGAACGTGACGACGATCAGCGCGAGCAGGAACGCGACGACGTGGCTGGCCACCTCGGGCAGGCCGACCGCGTGCAGCGGCGGCCCGATGAGGTGCTCGAGCGACGGCTCGGCGAGCGCGCCGAGGCCCAGCGAGCACAGCGTGATGCCGAGCTGGGCGCCTGCCAGCATGACCGACAGCTGCTTCGTGCCGTCGAGCGCGGCCCTGGCGGCCCGGCTGCCCGACGCGGCGGACTGCTCGAGGCGGTGCCGCTTGCTCGCCACCAGCGCGAACTCGGCGGCGACAAAGAACGCGTTGCCGAGCAGCAGCAGCGTGACCCAGAGCGCGTTCATCGGCTGATCCGCACCGTGTGCGGGACGTGCCGGTCGACGCTCTCCACCCGTACGGAAAGGGAACCGCCGTCGAGGGTGACCGAGTCGCCGGGGGTGGCCACCCGCCCCAGCCGCGCCAGCACCAGGCCGGACACCGTCTCGTAGTCGTCGCCGGGGGGCAGGTCGACGCCGGTGGCGTCGGTGATCTCGTCGATGCGCCAGCGGGCCGGCACCAGCCACGAGCCGTCGGGCTGGCGCACCGGCGCGGGCTCGGCCTCGTCGTCCTCGTCGCGGATCTGACCGACCAGCTCCTCGGCGATGTCCTCGAGCGTGATGATGCCCGCGAAACCGCCGAACTCGTCGACCACGCAGGCGAGCTGGCGGTGCGCCGAGCGCAGCCGCTCCAGCACGGCCGGCAGCCGCAGCGAGGACGGCACCAGGATCGGAGCGGACATCACGGACGCGACCGGGATCGACGAGCGCTCGGCCGGAGCGACCGCCAGCACGTCCGAGATGCCGACCACGCCGACGATCTCGTCGAGCTCGTCGCCGCGCACCGGGAAGCGCGAGTGGTGGGTGTCGAGCAGCGCCACCACGTCGGCCGCGGTCGCCGTCGCCGGCAGGGTCTGCACGTCGACGCGGGGAATCATCGCCTCGGCCGCGGTGCGCCCGCGAAAGTCGAGACCGCGGTCGAGCAGCGTGGAGAGCTCGGCGTCGAGCCCGCCGTTGGCGCGCGACTCGCGGATGATCTGCTCGAGGTCCTCCTCGGTCGCGCCCTCGGGCAGCTCCTCGATCGGCTCGATGCCGAGGCGCCGCAGCAGGCCGGCGGCCGTGCGGTCGAAGAGGCGGATGACCGGGCCGAACACGGTCAGGTAGATGAGCGTGGACCGGCTGAGCGCCTTGGCCAGCGTCTCGGCGCGGGCGATCGCGAGGTTCTTCGGGGCCAGCTCGCCGAGGACCATCTGCACCACGGTGGCGATCAGCAGCGCGGCGGTGACCGAGAGCGGCATGCTCACCGCGGTGGGCACGCCGGCGCCGCCGAGCAGAGCGGACAGGCCCTCGCCGAGGAACGGCTCGGCGACGTAGCCGACGAGCAGCGCGGTCACGGTGATGCCGAGCTGGGAGCCGGAGAGCACGAAGGAGAGGCGTTCGGTGACCTTGAGCGCGCGGGCGGCGGCCTGGTCGCCCTGCTCGGCGTCGTGCCGCAGGCGACCGCGATCGGCGGCGACGTAGCCAAATTCCTGCGCGACGAAATAGCCGGTGACCGCGGTCACGACAAGCACGAGGAGAAGGCCCGTGAGGATCAACACGGCGGGGTGAATCTGACGGGGAGCCGGGCCGAGCCCGGCTGACTACTGCCGATCATGCCGCTGAACACTAACAGCGCAGGCTGAACGCTCGCTGTGAGTTGCCGGAACTCAGACGACGCCGAACGAGCTCAGCACCATGTTGATCTTCGGGACGTCGCTCGGCCAGTCGAACTCGCGGGTGGCCCACGTGATGGCGTAGCCGCGGCCTCCCTCGACGAACCAGCGGGTACGGGCGTGCACGAGCACGTCGTCCCTTTCGTACCGGTACTCCCAGTCCGCGGCCTTGTCCTTGAGCGGCGTCGCCGCGATGCCCAGCTCCTGATAGCCGGGCAGCGCGCCGGCCCGGACCAGCCTTGCGGCCTCGGTGCGACAGGCGCGCACGGGGTCGCCCTTGGGGTTGCGGCCGGTGTCGAGGGTCAGCACGGTGTCGCCGAACGGGTCGCGGAAGCAGTATGAGGTGCCGACCCGCTGCCACGTCCAGCCGTCGGGCACGGGCATGCGGAACCCGGAGCCGTTGGAGAAGTACGACCAGCCGGGCAGCAGCGCCCACCGTCCGTCGCCACGCTGCGCGCTGCGCAGGGGCGAGGTCGGCAGGTTGCTCGGAGCGGGCCGGTCGCAGACGACGGCCGAGAAGCCGGCGGGCGCCGCCGAGGCGGGCGGCGCGGCGGTCGAGGTCGCCGCGGAGGCGGCAGGTGGTGCGGAGGCTCGCGGTTCGGTGTCCCGGACGAGGTAGCCGGCGAGGATGCCGCCGATGCCCAGCACGGCGACCAGGGCCAGACCGGCCGCGACCAGGCCCGGGCGCGCGTGGTGGCGGTCGTCCGGAGGCGGCGCGGGGCCGTCGTCGGCAACGGGCAGGACGCGTACGCCCGAGGTCCTCGACCGGACCGCCGCGGACTGATCGATCTCGGCCCCGATGATGGCTCGTGCCTGCCGCGGCGACGGGATCCGCGGAGGGGCCGGCGTGGCCGCGACGATCATCCGCAGGCGACGCTCCACCTCCACCGCGGTGAGCCGCTGCTTCGGCTCGCGCCGCAGCAGCCCGGTCAGCACGGGCCCCAGCATCCCGGCCCGGGTCGGCGGGTCCGGCTCCTCGGTGGCCAGGGCCATCAGCGTCGCCATGGCGTTGTCCCGGGCGTACGGGGACCGGCCCTCGACGGTCGCGTAGAGGGTCGCGCCGAGCGACCACAGGTCCGACTCGGGCGTGGAGGTGCCGTCGCGGGCGCGCTCGGGTGAGACGTACTGCGGGGAGCCGACGATGAGGCCGGGGCCCGTGACGGCGCCGTCGTCGACGAAGGTGGCGAGACCGAAATCGGTCAGCACGACTCGGCCGTCGTGGCCGATCAGCACGTTGTGCGGCTTGACGTCGCGGTGCACCACCCCCGCCGCGTGCGCCGCCCGCAACGCGTCGAGCAGGGCCATGCCGATGCGCGCCGCGGTGGCCGGCGAGAACGGGCCGTCGTCCTGCAGCACCTGGTGCAGCGAGCGCGAGGGCACGTATTCCATGACGATCCAGGGCAGCCCGTCGGCGTGCACGACGTCGTAGATGCGCACCACGTGCGGATGGTTGAGCCGGCCGGCGCTGCGGGCCTCGCGCAGCGTGCGGTCGCGCAGCCGGACGCGTTCCTCGTCGGTCATCCACTCGGGCGGGACGAACTCCTTGACCGCCACGTCGCGGTCGAGCATCTCGTCGCGGGCCAGCCAGACGCGACCCATGCCGCCGGAGCCGACCGGCTCGCCGAGACGATACCGACCGGCGACGAGCATGCCACCGACCGCCATCCCGCCCCCACCCGTCGACTCGGTCTCAACCATAATTCGGCCCGCCTGCCCGCGGAATCACGATCACCCGGCCACCGCGTAGACCACGAGGTTGTCGCGGTAGGAGCGCAACGTGTGGTCGAAGACGCCGCCGCACGTGATGAGCCGCAGCTGGCGGTCGGGAGTGGGCCCGTACACCTCCTCGGTCGGGAATTCGGACTTGGGATACCACCGGATTGCCGTGACGGTGAAGCCGACGGTCGCGCCGCCGCGCACGACCTCGATGCGATCGCCGGCGGTGAGGTCGCGCAGGCGGTAGAAGACGGCGGGCCCGGAGCGGGAGTCGACGTGCCCGGCGATGACCGCGGGCCCGGTGTCGCCGGGTGCGGTGCCGTCGGCGTACCAGCCGGCGCGGGCGAACTGCTGCGGCGGTTGCAGCGCGCCGTCCGCTCCGATCCGCAGGGTCTCGAGCGGGGTGTCGACCTTGATCGCGCCGATCCGCAGCCGGGTGGGAGGGCCCTGGGGAGCCGCCACGACGCTGCCGAAGGGATCGCCCGCGGGCCTGGCGGTCGCGCCCGTCGTGGCCGCTTCGGTCGTGGCCGTCTGTGTCGCGGCCGGGGATGCCGCCCAGCGGCCGAGGTCGGCGGGCGTGCGGTCGGTCACGGCGAGATAGGCGGTGCCGGCCGCGAACGCAGCCACCACCGCGGCCGCCGCGGGCAGCACGGCACGACGCCCGAACCCCTTCTTTGGTACGGGTCGGGACCGGTCCTTCGGTAGCTGGCCGGCATCGCGCCCGGCCTCGAGAATCACTGCGTCCCGTACGAGCGAAGGAGCGTGAGGCACATGGCCGGGGTCAGCCGGGATCGCCGCCCGCAGGGGTGGCGCGGGTGTCGTCGCGGGCTCCGCCTGGGGGAAGACCCGCCGCGGAAAGGGCGTGGAGGGCTGGCCCAGCCTCAGGCGCCGGCTGGGCTTGGGGCGGGGCAGCGACAGCGCACCCGGCACGTAGGCGCGCGCCCGGATCGTGCCGGGCTTGACGACCTTGGCCACGCCGCGCGCGATCCAGCCGCGCTGCTCCTCCGCCTCCCCGCCGCCGTCCGCGTCCCCGTCCGCTTCCGGAGTGACGACCCCGGGCCGGGCGGACAGGCGGACGATCAGCGGGGTGTCGGTGTCGTCGGCTGCCACCGCGGGTCCTCAGGCCGCGCGGAGCCGGCGGCGCAGCACGACGACAAGGATGCCGGTGAGCAGAGCGGCCGCGGCCGCCGCCGTCAGCGCTCCGGGCAGCGGCGAGCCGGGGGTGCTGCCACCGACGCCGGTGGCCACGCTGCCCAGCGGCACGGTGCCCTGGCGTTCCGCGTCGACGTGCAGCTCGGGCTTGAGGCCGCCGGCGCCGTCGTCCAGCACGACCAGCGAATAGACGCTGCCGGCGCCGAGCGTGCAGGGCAGCTCGCTGGTGCGGCCGCCGCCCGTGGGCTCCACCTCGACGCTCCATTTGCCGGGTCTGACCTCGCGGTACGCGGTGGTGGTGGCGAAGGCGACGCCGTCCGCGATCGTCGTGCCGTTCTTGCCCGCGACGTCGAGCACCGGCGCCTTGACCGAGGCCTGGATGATGCGCACCTTCGACTTGCCGGGGTCGGGCAGGCGCAGGTCGTCCTGCAGCACGCGCAGGCCGAGGTCGGCGAAGCGGCCCACGCCCGCCACCGTGTAGGCGCCGTTGTCACGCACGCCGACCTCGGTGGTGATCACCGGCTTCTCGCCGGCGGGCGCGCCGGCCTTGCGCATCGCGACCTGATAGGTGCCGGCGGGCAGCCGCAGATAGCGCGACATGTCGCCGTAGGCGACCGCGCGGAAGGTCTGCGGCTCGACCGCGCCGGAGCCGGACTTCAGATAGACGTCGACCGCGGGCGTGTCGGGCGAGAGGTGCGCCAGGCGGACGTAGCCGGAGCCGGCCGCGGCGTGGGCCGGAGTCGCGCCGATCATCGTCGCGAGGGTCAGCGCCGCAGCGCCGGCCGCGAGGCGCCGCAGCTGTCGGACCGGGAGGGACACGGAGCCTCCTTCATCGAGATTATGGGCGGCTCTTCCAGTGGCGCCCATGTATATCCATCGGCCACCCGACTGCACCATGGTCCGGCACGCCAGGAGTATCCGCCGGACGTACGTCCGACCCGTGCCCGGATGACCAATACGCGCGGGTTCAGTTTTTGTCGTACCCCCGAGGGAGCATGGTGACGTGCGAGAAGTACTGGAGCAGTTCGGGCCGGCCACGCGAGAGTGGTTCACCGCGGCGTTCGCCGAGCCCACCGCCGCGCAGGCCGGCGCCTGGCGGGCGGTCGGCGCCGGGCGCAACGCGCTCGTGGTCGCGCCGACCGGTTCCGGCAAGACGCTGGCCGCCTTCCTCTGGTCGCTCGACCGGCTGGCCCGGGAGGGCGCTCCCGAGGACCCCAAACGCCGCTGCCGCGTGCTCTACGTGAGCCCGCTCAAGGCGCTCGCCGTCGACGTCGAGCGCAACCTGCGCGCGCCGCTCACCGGCATCCGCCAGGCGGCCGGGCGGCTCGGGCTCACCCCGCCCGACATCACCGTGTCCATGCGCACGGGCGACACCCCGGCCGACGAGCGGCGCCTGTTCGCCCGCACCCCGCCCGACATCCTGATCACCACGCCGGAGTCGCTGTTCCTGCTGCTCACCTCGGCCGCGCGCGACTCGCTGCGCGGGGTCGAGACGGTGATCATCGACGAGGTGCACGCGGTCGCGGCCACCAAGCGCGGCGCCCACCTGGCGCTCTCGCTCGAGCGGCTCGACGCGCTGCTGGGCCGCCCGGCCCAGCGCATCGGCCTGTCCGCCACCGTGCGCCCGATCGACGAGACGGCCCGCTTCCTCGGCGGCTCGCACGACGTCGAGATCGTCCAGCCGCCGACCGCCAAGACCATCGAGGTGTCCGTCGAGGTCCCGGTCGAGGACATGACCCGCCTCGACGAGGTGCCCGACGTCGACCCCGACGACCCCGGCGCCGGCCGCAACACGCCGTCGATCTGGCCCGCCGTCGAGGAGCGCGTGCTCGACCTCATCGAGGCGCACCGGTCGACGATCGTCTTCACGAACTCGCGGCGCGGGTCCGAGCGGCTCTGCGCCCGCATCAACGAGCTGGCCGCCGAGCGGGCCGGGGCGGCGCCGCCCGAGCCGTCGAGGCCGCCCGCCCAGATGATGGCCCAGGCGGGGCAGGCCGGCGGCGCGCCGCCGGTGGTCGCCCGGGCCCACCACGGCAGCGTCTCGCGCGAGGAGCGCAAGCAGATCGAGGAGGCGCTGAAATCCGGTGTGCTGCCCGCCGTGGTCGCCACCTCCAGCCTCGAGCTCGGCATCGACATGGGCGCGGTCGACCTGGTGGTGCAGATCGAGGCGCCGCCGTCGGTCGCGGCCGGGCTGCAGCGCATCGGCCGGGCCGGTCACCAGGTGGGCGCGGTCTCGCGCGGCGTGGTCTTCCCCAAGCACCGCGGCGACCTGGTCTCCTGCGCCGTCGTGGCCGACCGCATGACCGCCGGCGCGATCGAGGAGCTGCGCTATCCGCGCAACCCGCTCGACGTGCTGGCCCAGCAGATCGTCGCCATGGTGTCGCTCGACGCGTGGCAGGTCGACGAGCTGGCCGCCCTCGTGCGCCGTGCCGCGCCGTTCGCCGAGCTGCCCGAGTCGGCGCTGCACGCGGTGCTCGACATGCTGTCGGGCCGCTACCCGTCCACCGCCTTCGCCGAGCTGCGCCCCCGCCTGGTGTGGGACCGCGGCACCGACGAGCTCACCGGCCGTCCCGGCGCCCAGCGGCTGGCCGTCACCAGCGGCGGCACCATCCCCGACCGGGGCATGTTCGGCGTGTTCCTGGCCGGCTCCGAGCGCGCGTCGCGGGTCGGCGAGCTCGACGAGGAGATGGTGTACGAGTCGCGCGTCGGCGACGTGTTCCTGCTCGGCTCCACCTCGTGGCGCATCGAGGACATCACGCCCGACCGCGTGCTGGTCTCCCCCGCGCCCGGCGCCCCGGCGAAGATGCCGTTCTGGAAGGGCGACTCCCCCGGCCGGCCGATCGAGCTGGGCCGCGCGATCGGCGCCCAACTGCGCTCGCTGACCCGCGCCGACGACGACAAGGCCACCGCGACGCTGCGCGAGTCCGGGCTCGACGAGTGGGCCGCGGGCAACCTGCTGGCCTACCTGCGCGAGCAGCGCGAGTCCACGCGCAACCTGCCCGACGACCGCACCGTGGTGGTCGAGCGGTTCCGCGACGAGCTCGGCGACTGGCGCATGACCATCCACTGTGTGCTCGGCGCCCGGGTCAACGCGCCCTGGGCGCTCGCGATCGCGCGGCGGCTGTCCGAGCGCTACGGGGTCGACGGCCAGGTCATGCCCTCCGACGACGGCATCGTCGTGCGCCTGCCCGACACCGCCGAGGAACCGCCCGGCGCCGACCTGGTCGCCTTCGACGCCGAGGAGATCACCCAGCTGATCGAGGAATCGGTCGGCACGTCGGCGCTGTTCGCGTCGCGCTTCCGCGAGTGCGCCGCCCGTTCGCTGCTGCTGCCCCGCCGCGACCCCCGCCGCCGTCAGCCGCTCTGGCAGCAGAGGCAGCGCTCGGCCCAGCTGCTCGACGTGGCCCGCGAGTTCGCCGACTTCCCGGTCACGCTCGAGGCCGCCCGCGAGTGCCTGCAGGACGTGTTCGACCTGCCCGGGCTCACCGGGCTCATGCGCGAGATCGCCGGGCGCAAGGTGCGGCTGGTCGAGGTCGAGACGCCGCGGCCCTCGCCGTTCGCCCGGTCGCTGCTGTTCGGCTACGTGGGCGCCTTCCTCTACGAGGGCGACGCTCCGCTGGCCGAGCGGCGGGCCGCCGCGCTGGCGCTCGACTCGACGCTGCTCGGCGAGCTGCTCGGCCGGGTCGACCTGCGCGAGCTGCTCGACCCCGACGTCGTGGGCGAGACCGAGGCCCAGCTGCAGTGGCTGACGACCCAGCGGCAGCCGCGCGACGCGGAGGACGCGGCGGAGCTGCTCCGGCTGCTCGGCGACCTGTCCCCGGCCGAGCTGGCCGTGCGCGGGGTCGAGGAGGCGTGGCTGACCACGCTGGAGGACGCGCGCCGCGCGATCCGCATCCGGGTGGCCGGCGAGGAACGCTGGATCGGCATCGACGACGCGGGCCGCTACCGCGACGCGCTGGGCGTGGCCCTGCCGGTTGGGCTGCCGGAGGCGTACCTGTCCTCGGTCGCCGACCCGCTCGGCGACCTCGTGGCCCGCTACGCCCGCACCCACGGGCCGTTCGCCGCGGCGACCTGCGCGGCCCGGTTCGGGCTCGGCGTCTTCGTGGTGGAGCAGGCGCTCAAGCGGCTCTCGGCGACCGGTCGGGTGGCCTCGGGCGAGTTCTCCCCCGGCGGCGCGGGCAACGAGTGGTGCGACGCCGAGGTGCTGCGCATGCTGCGCCGCCGCTCACTGGCCGCGCTGCGGCGCGAGATCGAGCCGGTGCCGCCGCGGGTGCTGGCCGCGTTCCTGCCGCGCTGGCACCAGATCGGCGGCAACGCGCGCGGGGTCGACGCGCTGGCCGCGTCGCTGGAGCAGATGCAGGGCATCGCGGTGCCCGCCTCGGCGTGGGAACGGCTCGTGCTGCCGGCCCGGGTCGCCGACTACGCGCCCCCGATGCTCGACGAGCTCACCGGCGGCGGCGACGTGCTCTGGGCCGGGTCCGGGTCGATCGGCGGCCACGACGGCTGGGTGACGCTGGCCTACGCGGACAGCGCTCCCCTGCTGCTGCCGCCGCCCGACGAGGAGTTCGCCGCGACGCCGCTGCACCAGTCGGTGCTCGACGCGCTCGGCGACGGGCAGGCGCTGTTCTTCCGCTCGCTCTCCGACCGGGTCGGCTCCACCGACGACGCGAAGCTCGCGGCGGTCGTGTGGGACCTGGTGTGGGCCGGCCACCTCACCAACGACACGCTGGCGCCGTTGCGGGCCCTGCTCGGCGCCAGCGGCGCCCACCGGGCCAAGGCGGCGCCGGCCCGCACCCGCTATCGGCGCCCCGGCCGCCCGGTGATGCCGGCCCGCGGCGGCCCGCCGAGCATGGCGGGCCGCTGGTCCCGGCTGCCCGACCGCGACCTCGACCCCACCCGGCGCGCCGCTGCCCTGGCCGACCTCCTGCTGGAACGCCACGGCGTGGTCACCCGCGGCGCGGTCATGTCCGAGGGACCCGTCGGCGGTTTCGCCGGCGTCTACCCCGTGCTCGGCGCGCTCGAGGAACGCGGCGCAGCCCGGCGCGGCTACTTCGTCGAGGGCCTGGGAGCCGCCCAGTTCGCGGTGCCCGGCGCGGTCGACCGGCTACGCGCCCTGGCCGAGCCCGCCGAGCTGGCCAAGCGCACGGGCGCGACCGCCGTGGTGCTGGCCGCCACCGACCCGGCGAACCCCTACGGCGCCGCCCTGCCGTGGCCCGACCGCATCATCGACAGCGGCGACGGCGAGCCGGTCGCCAAGGCCGGCCACCGCGCCGGCCGCAAGGCGGGCGCCCTGGTGGTCCTCGTCTCCGGCGACCTGGTCCTCTACGTCGAACGCGGCGGCCGCACCCTGCTGTCGTTCGTGGACGACCCCGAGTCCCTGATCGCCGCCGGCCAGGCCCTGGCAGCCTCGGTCCGCTCGGGCGCCCTGGGCCCCATGTCCGTCGAGCGCGCCGACGGCGAGTCCGTCCACGCCTCCCCGCTGCGCGACGCGCTCACCGAGGCCGGTTTCCGAGCCACCCCGAGGGGGTTGCGCCTGCGCGGATGACAAGAACCCTTCGGGAGCCCTCTCCACACACCGGCACATGGCGCCATCGCGGGACCTGCTCTGGTCGCCCGTGGTCGAACGGCTCACCCCGGACGCGGGCCGCCGCCACCGCTCCAGCCAGATGCCATCCCACGGCCACGATGCACGATGCGGGCCGCCGCCACCGCTCCAGCCAGATGCCATCCCACGGCCACGATGCACGATGCGGGCCGCCGCCACCGCTCCGGCCAGATGCAGTCCCACGGCCACGATGCACGGTGCGGGCCGCCGCCACCGCTCCGGCCAGATGCAGTCCCACGGCCACGATGCACGGTGCGGGCCGCCACCACCGCGCCGGCCGAACGCCACCGGCTGCGGCTGCGATGCATGGCGGGCCCGCCATCGCTCCGGCGCGGCCCGGCCGGGCCTGGATTCGTGGTGCGGGGAGCCGGGCTCAGGGTGGAGGGTCGGGGTGGAAGTCTGCGGTCAGCTCGCGGTAGGCGTCGAGGACCGTGCGGGTCTGCTCGGCCAGGTCGGCGCCGGGGTCCGAGGGCGGCAACGCGGCCGCGGACTGTTCGGGGTCGGTGGGCTGCAGGGACTCCCGGGCGGCGCGGATGGCGCGGCGCATCTCCTCCTCGCGGGTGAAGTTGCGGCCGGCCTGTTCGGCCCGGCGGAGGCTGGCCTCGCGGTGGGACAGCTCGGCCTGCAGGTCGGCGAGGGCGCGCTCGGTGGCGTCCCGCTGGGCCTGCACTTCCAGGGCGGTGCCGTCGGCCGGGGACTGGGCGGCGAAGTCGGGGCGGCTCAGCTGGGCGAGGACGGCGGCCAGCTTCTGCCTTCGGGCCAGGACGCCGGAGATCTCCCACAGGGCGTCGGCCAGCATCGACTGGGCCTGGTTCACGTCGATCAGGCGGCCCAGGTGGGGCCACGTGTCGCTGATGGCGTCGGCCAGGGCCACCGAGCGGTCGAAGGTGGCGCGCTCGTCGGAAGCGGTCAGGATGTGCGCACCGGAGGGGGCCGGGCGGGGGCGCCGGTCGTTGCGGGCGTTGCGACGGCGGCGCACGACCGGTTCGGCGTAGGCGGCGCCGAAGAAGGTGACGGCGGACATGAGCAGGCCGAACTCGATCGGGGCGAAGGCCGCCACGACGCCACCGGCGATGAGCGAGGGAACGATGAAGATGGCGGCGCCGGACGGGGAACGGCGCTCCTCGACCGCCTTGCTGACGCTGGGCACGGTGGTCTCGACCAGGGCCTGCCAGGAGCGCTGCACGAGCCGGGTGCCGGACATCGGCAACCGCTCGCGGGAAACCACGATGGCCGCCTCGTCCCGCATGACGTACAGCCGCGATCCCACGTGTCGAAGGATAGGGGACCTGGTCACGTCGGATGACCCACCGGTCACCGGCGACGTCGAACGGGCCCTCCGCCGCAGGCCCGCGACGTTCCGGGCCTGCGGCCGAGGCGAACCGCTCGAGGTCCTAGAGCTGCGGCGCCACCTCGGCGGCCACCAGCTCGACGTGGGCGAGGTCGCTCAGGTCGAGGACCTGCAGGAAGATCCGCGTTGCGCCGGCTGCCTCGTACGCCTTGAGGGTCTCCACGACCTCGGCGGGCGTGCCGACGATGCCGCCGTTCTCGCGCATCTCGGCCGGGTCGCGGCCGATCGCCTCGGCCCGGCGGCGCACCTCGGCGTCGTCGCGGCCGACGCAGAGCACCGCGGCGGCCGAGAGGGCCGGCAGCGGGGTGCGGCCGACCGCCGAGCACGCCGCGCGCACCCGCTCGTACGCCGGGGCCACGTCCTGGACCTTGACGAAGGCGACGTTGAACTCGTCGGCGTAGCGGGCGGCGAGCGCGGGGGTCCGCTTTTTGCCCTGGCCGCCCACGATCACCGGCGGGCGCGGCGACTGCGCGGGCTTGGGCAGCCCCGGGGAGCCGCTGAGCTGGTAGTGCTTGCCGTGGAAGTCGTACGTCTGCCCGGCCGGCGTGGCCCACAGCCCGGTGATGATCTCGAGCTGCTCCTCGAGCCGGTCGAAGCGCTCGCCCAGCGGCGGGAACGGGATGCCGTACGCGGCGTGCTCGGCCTCGAACCAGCCGGCGCCCAGCCCGAACTCGACGCGCCCGCCGCTGATCTGGTCGGCCTGCGCGACCGCGATGGCCAGCGGCCCGGGCAGCCGGAACGTGGCCGAGGTGACGAGCGTGCCGAGCCGGATGCGGGAGGTCTCCACGCCCAGCGCGGCGAGCGTCAGCCAGGCGTCGCTCGGACCGGGCAGGCCGTCGCCGCCCATCGTGAGGAAGTGGTCGGAGCGGAAGAAGCCGTCGTAGCCGCTGGCCTCGGCGGTCTGCGCGACGCGGCGCAGATCGTCGTGGCTCGCCCCCTGCTGGGGCTCGGTGAAGATCACGAGACGCATGACCTCAACCCTGCCAGATGGGCGTCGGCGCGCCCGGGGGAACCTGCCACACACGATCCGTAGCAAGGCAGTAACGTTTCCTGCCATGGCCGGGTATGCATGGATCAGCCTCACCACTGACTACGGAACGTTCGACGGCTTCGTCGCGGCGTGTCACGGGTCGATCGCCCGCATCGCCCCGGAGGTACGCGTCATCGACGTGACGCACCACGTGCCACCGGCGGACGTGGCCCGCGGCGCCGCCGTGCTCGCGCAGACCGCGCCGCATCTGCCACCCAGCGTGCACGTCGCCGTGGTCGATCCCGGCGTGGGCACGGCCCGCCGCGGGATCGCCCTGGCGACGCCGAACGGCGTGCTGGTCGGCCCCGACAACGGGCTGCTCATCTGGGCCGCTGAGGCGCTCGGCGGCATCGAGCGCGCGCACGAGCTGGCCAACAAGGACTGGTTCCCCACCGCCGTCTCGAGCACCTTCCACGGCCGCGACATCTTCGCTCCGGCCGCCGCCCGCATCGCCGCGGGCGCGGGCCTCGACGAGGCTGGCCCGGCCGTCGACAGCGACACTCTGGTACGCCTGCCCGCGCCGGTCGTCACGGTCGGTGACGGCTGGCTGGAGGCCGAGGTGCTCACCGTCGACCGCTTCGGCAACGTGCAGCTGGCCGCGACCGGCGACATGCTGCGCGGTCTCGGCGCCGAGCTGCTGATCAACGGAACGGTCAGCGCCCGGCGCGGCACGACGTTCGCCGACGTCGACAAGGGCGAGTTGCTGGTCTTCGAGGACTCGGCCGGGCACGCGGCGATCGCCGTCAACAACGGCCGGGCCGTGGTCGTGCTGTCGGTGCGGCCCGGCGACGTGGTCAAGATCGCAGTGCGGCAGTAGAGCGGGCGTACGTCCGCTCGCCCGCCAGCCGCCACAACAGCCGTGCGGGCAGCGGCAGCTCGGCGAGGAAGCGGCGTCGCTCGTCCGGCGTCGCCTCCTCGAGGATCGCGCCGAGGAAGACCAGCGCCATCCGGCCCTTGGGGATGACCTCCTTGGCGCGCTCGCCCACGGCCCGCCACTCGGCCGGGGTGAGGTGCTGCTCGATGAGCGGCAGCACTTCGCGCTCCTCGTCGGCCAGGTGCTCGTCGAGCGCCGCCGACGCCTGGGCGATCACGTCGGTGAGCTCGTCGCGGTCGGCGGCCAGGGCCCGGCGCCGCCAGCGGGGCAGGATCTCGTCGATGCGCTCGAGCGGCTGGTGCAACCGCTCGTGCTGCGCCTCCATCCGGTTGATCAGGTCGGTGTGCATCCGGGCCCGGGTGAGCAGCAGCGGCCAGACCAGCTCGTCCTCGGCCGAGTGATGGTGGTGCAGCCCGGCGGCCACGTTGGCCAGGTGCGCACCGAGGATTTCGGCGCGAGCGGTGTCGCCGGGCCGGACCGCCCGGATCAGCGCGGGAAGCATGCGGAACTCGCGGCGGAACACCCGGTGGACCACGACCATGTCCCAGGTGTCGGTGCGTTCGGCGGTGGTAACGGAAGTCATGCCGCCACGGTCGCAAGGCCGACTTGCAGACTGACTGCAAGCGGCCTGCATCCTTATGCTTTGAAGCCGTGCTGATCGCCCGCGTGCTCGGTGCCACCGAGATCGAGGTGGACGGAACCGTCGCCGACCTCGGCGGGCCGCTGCCGCGCCGGCTGGTCACGGCGCTGCTCGCCGCCGAGGGCCGGGCCGTGACGGAGGAGGCGCTGGCCGAGGCGGTCTGGGGCGATGACGCGCCCGTGAACCCCAGTTCCTCGATCCAGGTGTACGTCTCCCGGCTGCGCCGCGTGCTGGGCCGGTCGGCGCTGCCGCGGGCCGGCGAGGGCTACCGGCTCGCGGCCGACGACACAGACGCCGCCCGGTTCGCGGCCGACGTGCGGCGCGGCCGCGAGTTGCTCGACGACGAGCGGCCCGGCGAGGCGCTGCGGTCCTTCGACGCCGCCCTGGCCCGGTGGCGCGGTCCGGCGTACGCGGACCTGCCGGAGTCGCCCGCTCGCGCCCACCTGGACGAGCTGCGCGCGGTCGCCGTCGAGGAGCGGCTCGCGGCGCGGCTGGCCTCCGGGGACGCCCCGGGCGTGGTGGGCGAGCTGGAGGCCGCGATCACGACCGAGCCCTACCGCGAGCGCCGGTGGGAGCTGCTGATCCTGGCGCTGTACCGCAGCGGGCGCCAGGCCGAGGCGCTCGCCGCGCTGCACCGGGTGCGGGCCCGGCTCGCCGACGACCTGGGCATCGACCCCGGCCCGGCCCTGCAACGGCTGGAGAGCCGGCTGCTCGCCCAGGACCCGGGGCTGCTGCTGACGGCGCGCCCGGCCCCGGCCGTACGCCCGCTGTCGCACTTCTTCGGGCGCTCGGCGGAGCTGGCCCTGATCGCCGAGCTGTCCGCGGCGAGCCGGCTCGTCACGCTGGTGGGCCCGGGCGGGGCGGGCAAGACGCGGCTGGCGGTCGAGCACGCCGCCGCGCACGACCCGTGGTTCGTCCGCCTCGCCGACGTCACCGACCCCGCGCTGGTGCCCGCCGCCGTGGCCGCCGCGGTGGGCGTACGCGGCAGCACCGTCGACGCCGTCGCCACCGCGCTCGGCGACCGTTCCGGCCTGCTGCTGCTCGACAACTGCGAGCACGTGGTCGCCGCGGCCGCCGACCTGGCGCTCACCCTGCTCGCCCGCTGCCCGGGCCTGCGCGTGCTCGCCACCAGCCGCGAGCCCCTGGGCGTCGACGGCGAACGGCTGCTGCCCGTGGCGCCGCTGCCGGCCGCCGACGCGATCGCGCTGCTGACTGACCGGGTCACCGCCGTACGCCCCGGCTGGCGCCCCGATCCCGCCGACGAGCGTGCCCTGGCCGGCATCGCCGCCGCCCTCGACGGCATCCCGCTCGCGCTCGAGCTGGCCGCCGCCCGCGCCCGCGTGCTCAGCCTGACCGACCTGCTCGGCATGTTCCACGACCGGTTCCCGGCGCTGGGCCCCGTGCCGCGCGGCGCGCTCGCCCCGCACGAGACCCTCGAGGCCGCCGTCGCCTGGAGCGTCGACCTGCTCGCCGCCTCCGACCGTGCCGTGCTGCTGCGCCTGTGGCCGTTCGAGGGCGGCTTCCCGCTGTCGGCGCTCGAGGACGACCTGGACGCGCTCTCCGGGCTGGTGGCGCGGTCGGTGGTCGTCGCCGACACGACCGTCACGCCCACCCGCTACCGGCTGCTGGAGATCGTGCGGGCGTACTGCCGCAAACACGACCCGCAGCCCGAGCGCAGCCGGGAGCTGCACGCCACCTGGGTACGCCGGCTGGTCGAGCAGCACGCGCCGCTGCTGCGCGGCGAGCGTTCGACGCACGCCATCCGGGTGCTGAACCGGGAGCTGCCCAACCTGCGGGCGGGCATCGCGCACGATCTCACCGTGGCGCCCGCCGCCGCCCTGCGCACCGCCGGGCTGCTGGAGTGGTTCTGGTTCCGCGGCGGGTTCGTGGCGGAGGGGCTGCCGCTGCTGCGGGCCGTCATCGCCGCCGCGCCGGACGCGCCGCCGGTCGACCGTGCCCGCGCGTGGGTTGCCGCGGGGCTGCTGCGCTACATCGCCGGCGACATGGACGCCATCGAGGACCTGCGCACGGCCGAGGCGATCCTCGACGGCGCGACCGGGCACGACGCGCTGGACCTGCGCGCGCACCTGGCCTACTACAAGGCGCTGTACTGGTCGGTCCGCGGCGAGTTCGACCGCGCCGTCACGCAGGCCGGCAAGGCGATGGAGCTGGCCGGGCAGGTCGGGGAGAAGTACGTCGGGGCGTCCGCCGCGATGTCGCTGGGCGCGGCGCTGACCGGCGCGGGGCAGGTCGCCGAGGGCCGGCGCGTGCTGCAGCAGGCCCACGACCAGTCGCTCGCGGTGCACCAGCGCTGGACCGCCGCCATGACCGGGCTGCTGCTGGCCCGCGCGCTGCTGACCGGGACGCCCGACGCGCGGGAGGCGCTGGCCGTGCTGCGCCGGGCCCTCGCACGCTTCGCCGAGGAGGACGACATCGGCAACGTGCTGGCCGGGCTGCACACCGGCGCGTACGCGCTGGCGCTGACCGGCCGGGCGCGGGAGGCCGCCACCCTGCTGGTCGCCGTGCGCCGGTTCGCCGCCCGCCGCGGCATCGACCCGGACGCCACCGACCCGCCCCGGGCGGCCGCGCTGGCGGCCACGCTGACCCCCGCCGACCTCGCCGCGGCCGAGCACGCCGCCGCGGACCTGGAGGAATCGGCGCTGCCCGCGTTACTGGGACCGCCGCCGGGGCAGGATTGAGGCATGCCCGAAGGCGACACCGTCTGGAACACCGCGCGCGTGCTCGAACGCGCCCTTCAGGGTGAGGTGCTGACCGGTTCGGACTTCCGCGTGCCGCAGCTGGCCACCACCGACCTCAGCGGCTGGACGGTCGCCGAGTCGGCCAGCCGCGGCAAGCACCTGCTGACCCGTCTCACCCGCGACGGTGAGAAGCCGCTCACGCTGCACTCGCACCTGCGCATGGAGGGCGCCTGGCGGGCGTACGCCCCGGGCGAGCGCTGGACCGGCCGGCCCGCCTACCTGATCCGCGTCGTGCTGCGCAGCAGGCGTTCCGTCGCGGTCGGCTACCACCTGCACGAGGTCGCGCTCTATCCCACCGCCGAGGAGGAGACCCACGTCGGCCACCTCGGCCCCGACCTGCTGGGCGCCGACTGGGACGTGGACGAGGCGGTACGCCGCATCGCCGCCCACCCCGAGGTCACGATCGCCGAGGCGCTGCTCGACCAGCGCAACCTCGCCGGCGTGGGCAACCTCTACAAGGCCGAGACGCTGTTCCTGCGTGGACTCTGGCCGTGGACGCCGGTGGCCCAGGTCGACGACCTGCCGGGCACGGTGCGGATGGCCCAGAAGCTGGTGGCCTCGAACCGCGGCCGCTGGACGCAGACCACGACCGGCTCGCTGCGGCGGGGCGAGACGAGCTATGTGTACGGTCGTCGCGCCAAGCCGTGCCGGCGCTGCGGCACGGCGATCCAGAAGGACGAGAAGGGCGAGCGGATCACATACTGGTGCCCGCGCTGCCAGCCCCGGCCGCCGGCCGCTTGAGCTCCGACAGCCCCTCGGCGACGCCGCGCAGCCGGTCGGCGGCGTCGACCAGGCTCGCGAAGGCGGGGTGCTTGCCCTCCACCATCGGGTGCCCGTCCTCGGCGACGTAGCTCGCGGCGGCCGCGACCAGCCGCTCGTAGGCGTCGACGCCCTCGGTGAACTGGGCGGCCAGCGACGCGTGCGACTCCGTCAGGGCGTCCCGCTGGTCGGGCGGGGTAATCGGCAGCGCGCGTTCCACCCCGGCCACCCGCTGGCCGAGGTCGCGCAGCCACTGCTCGGCGGTCGCGGCCTCGAGCAGCGCCGCCTGGCCCGGCCCGTGCAGCCGGCCCGCGAGCATGGTGAGCGTGGCCGACGCCCGGTCGAGCCTGTCCCACGCCTGGGTGATCGCCGAGCCGCGCAGCGCGTAGCGGTTCTTCTGCCGGCGCACCTCGTTGACGACCGTGCGGCCGGCCGGGAAGCGCTCGATCGCCGCGGTGAGCTTGCCCGCGGCCAGCGCCGGGTCGGGCGCCGGGGGCGCCGGGGTGGCGGCCAGCTCGCGATGGTCGCTGAACCGCCACCAGGCCAGCGCCACCGAGGCGCCCGCGGTGCCGGCCCAGATCGCGTCGGCCCAGCCGATCCCCGAGTACGGGGTGAGGACGGCGGTGGCCGCGGTCAGTCCGCCTCCCAGCACACTCCACCGCCGCGCCGAGCTGCGCAGCCGCTTGAGTCGCCGGAAGTACCTGGTCCGCTCGTCCACCGTCGTCCTCCCCCTCGGGCCGTGGATCGTCAGGTCAGCCGGCGGCAGAGGTGTCGCCGCGCTTCTGGTTCATGCTCGCGCGGAGCTCGTCGAGCCGGGCGACGCCGGCCGGGTCTGCAGCCGGAGTGGCGGAGCCGGCCTGCTCGACCGCGGGCTGCGCCGGGGCGGCCCCGAGCTTCTCGCCCGCCATGCTGGCGCGGATCTGCTCGAGCCGCGAGGAGCCCGCCATGTCGAGGCTGGACTTCTGCACCTCGAGCATGCGGCCCTCGACCGAGTTGGAGGCCAGCTCGGCGCGGCCCATGGCATCCGCGTAGCGGCGCTCGATCTTGTCGCGGACCTCGTCGAGCGACGGCGTGTTGCCGGGCGCGGCGAGCGACGACATCGACTCGAGCGACTTGGCCACCGTCTCCTGCATCTTGGCCTGCTCGAGCTGGCTGAGCAGCCGGGAGCGCTCGGCGATGCGCTGCTGGAGCACCATCGCGTTGTTCTCGACCGCCTTGCGGGCCTGGCCCGCGGCCGACAGCGCCTGGTCGTGCAGCGTCTTGAGGTCCTCCATCGACTGCTCACCCGAGACCAGCTGGGTGGCGAGCGTCTGGGCGGTGGACTCGTATTTCTGGGCCTCGGACTCGTCGCCGGCCGCACGCGCCCGGTCGGCCAGGACCAGCGCCTGCCGCGCCATGCCCTGCAGCTTCTCGACCTCGGACATCTGCCGGGACAGCTTCATCTCCAGCTGGCGCTGGTTGCCGATCACCGCCGCGGCCTGCTGCACGAGGGCCTGGTGCTGGCGCTGTGCGTCCTCGATGGCCTGCTGGATCTGAACCTTCGGGTCGGCGTACTCGTCGATCTTCGCGCCGAAGAGCGCCATCATGTATCGCCAGCCCTTGACGAACGGATTCGCCATGTCGCGGTATCCCCTCAATGTCGCTCAATCGGTTCCGCCACCGACGCAGATCGAGGAGCTGTCGCGATGGCAGTTACCTGGTGTGGTCATGCCATCGTGTCAGCTCGACGCCACCGACGTCACGTGACCTCCGGGGGATCTCAGGGTCTCCCCCAGGCTTCGAGGCTACGCGCAAATCCTGGTCGGGGTCGATCCCGAGGGGCCGTCCCCGAGGACTGCACGGATTCGTGGAACCGGGCCGGAACCACAACAGGCCGGGCTCGCTCTCACGAGCGGGCCCGGCCTGTGCAAAAGGATCTCTCAGGCGGCGTAGACGACGTCGCGTTGTGGTTTGCGTGTCGTGTGCAGGGTCGCCTTGAGCGGCGAGTCCTGGCGGACCGAGACGGAGACGTTCCCGTCGGTCGCCATCTTCTTGACGGCGTCGCTCTTGTCGTCGACCGGCAGCAGCACGCCGTCCATGTCCTCGGCGAGGGAGAGCGTGTCGCTGACCTCGCTGAGCAGTTCGGAGAGGCGTGCGCCGAGCGCGTCACAGATGGCGGCGAGCAGCTCGCTGGACGCTTCCTTCTGGCCGCGCTCGATCTCGGACAGATAACCCAGGCTGACGTTCGCGGCGGTGGACACCTCGCGCAGCGTGCGGTGCTGCCCCTGCCGGCGCGCCCGTAGTGCGTCGCCGATGACCCGGCGTAGCAGGACCATGGCACCTCCTCCTGCGGCGGGGCCGCCGGCACACGCCGGAGGCTTCCCGCAACCGTACCCGCTGCCGGCGATACCGACATCCCGCCCCGCCGAAATCCGGGACGGCCCGACAGCGGGGCATCTGGACAACCTCTGCGATCAATGGGGCATTCCCCAGCTCAGGACGGTGCCGGGGCGCCCTCGATACAGTTTGAGAGCAGTTGTAGTGCCCGCGTCACACTTTCAGTGCGGATGGCCTCGCGATTTCCGTCGAGTTTCAGCTCGCGCACCTCGGTGCCGGGCGGCCCGGCGACCGCCACGTAGACCAGCCCGACCGGCTTGCCGTCCTGCGGCTCGGGCCCGGCCACGCCGGTCGTCGCCAGCCCCCAGTCGGCGCCGCACCGCTCGCGGGCGCCCTCGGCCAGCGCGGCGGCGACGTCGCCGTCCACCGGCCCGCGCTCGTCCAGCAGGTCGCTCGGCACGCCCGCGAGGGTGTGTTTGAGCTCGGTGGCATAAACCACGAGCCCGCCCCGATAGACCGCGCTCACCCCGGGGATCTCGACGACGGTCGCGGCCACGAGACCACCCGTCAGCGACTCCGCGGTGGCAAGGCTCTCCCGGCGCTCGACGAGCCGGTGCACGGCCGCGGCGGCGGCCACGTTCAGGTTTTCCACACCGATCATCTACCCGCGAGAACCCGGTGCATTCCGGGCATTGCGGCGCAGTCGCAAGGCCTCGATCACATAGTCCGCACCGGTCACAACGGTCACGACCGTTGCGGCCCCCATCAGCACCACGCCGACGACGTCGAACGGCTCGGGCACCGGCCACAGGTACCACGCGATCGCGGCGATCTGCAGCACGGTCTTGAGCTTGCCGCCGCGGCTGGCCGGGATGATGCCGTAGCGGATCACCCAGAACCGCAGCGCGGTGATGCCCCACTCGCGCACGAGGATCAGCAGCGTCACCCACCACGGCAGCCGGTCGTAGACCGACAGCAGCACCAGCGCCGTGCCGGTGAGGGCCTTGTCGGCGATCGGGTCGGCGACCTTGCCGAACGAGGTCACCATCGACCAGCGCCGGGCGATCCAGCCGTCCACGAAGTCGGTGGCCGAGGCCACGCAGAAGACCAGGCAGGCCGCTATGCGCGCCCCGGTGCCCTCGAGCTGCGACGACACCACGAGGCCGAGGAAGACCGGCACCAGCACGATCCGCATCACGGTGAGGACGTTCGCCGCGTTGTACGGCGACACGGTCCGCGGCGCGGACACCGGGACCGGCTCGTCGGTCACCGCGCGGACACCGGTGCCGCGGAGATCATCTCGACCGGCACGGCGACCAGGTCGACGCCCTCGGTGGCGGTGACCCGCGCCCGCACGAAGTCGCCGGGGCGCAGCGCGGCCACGTCCGTACCCTCCGGGCCGGCGACCAGCGTGGTGGAGCCGTCGACCTCGGGGGCCTGGTGCTCGGCGCGGCCCTCGACCTCGCCGTGCTCGACCGAGTCGACCAGCACCTCGACGATCGAGCCGAGCCGTTCCTCGGCCCGCTGGGCGCAGAGCTCGTCGGCGAGCGTGACGACCCGGTCGTACCGCCGCTTGATCGCGTCCTCGCTCACCTTCTTGTCGAGGCCGGCCGCCTCGGTGCCGTCCTCGTCGCTGTAGTCGAAGACACCGATCGCGTCGAGCCGCGCCTCGGAGAGGAACCGCACCAGCTCGTCGACGTCGCGCCGGGTCTCGCCGGGGAAGCCGACGATGAAGTTGCTGCGCGCGCCGGCCGCCGGGGCCAGCGCGCGGGCGGAGTCGAGCAGCTCCAGGAACCGCTCGGTGGAGCCGAACCGGCGCATGCGGCGCAGCACGGGCTCGCTCGAGTGCTGGAACGACAGGTCGAAGTAGGGCGCGACGCCCGGGGTCGTGGCGATCGCCTCGACCAGGCCGGGCCGGGTCTCGGCGGGCTGCAGGTAGCTGGCGCGCACCCGGACGATGCCGTCGACCGCGGCGAGCTGGGGCAGCAGCTTCTCGAGCAGGCGCGGGTCGCCGAGGTCCTTGCCGTACGACGTGCTGTTCTCGCTGACGAGCACGAGCTCGCGGACGCCGGATTTCGCCAGCCACTCCGCCTCGGCGAGCAGCTCCTGCGGGTCGCGCGAGACGAAGGCGCCCCGGAACGCCGGGATCGCGCAGAACGCGCACTTGCGGTCGCAGCCGCTGGCCAGCTTGAGGCTGGCGACCGGGCCGCTGTCGAGCCGGCGGCGCAGCACCGGGCGCAGGTGGGCGGGGGTGTGCTCGTCGACCGTGGCGTGTCCCGGAATGACGACCTTGGCGGACTGGCGCTGCACCGGCGTGATCGGCAGCAGCTCGCGCCGGTCGCGCGGGGTGTGCGCGTCGAACCGCTCGCCCGCCATCACCCCGTCGAGGCGGGCCGCGATGTCGGCGTAGTCGTCGAAGCCCAGCACCGCCTGCGCCTCGGGCAGGCTGTCGGCCAGCTCACGCCCGTAGCGCTCGGCCATGCACCCCGCGGCGACGACCTTGGCTCCGGTGTCGGCGGCGGCGAGCAGCGTCTCGATCGAGTCCTGCTTCGCCTTCTCCACGAAGCCGCACGTGTTGACCAGCACCACGTCGGCCCCGTCGGCATCGGTGCTCACCTGCCAGCCACCCTCGTCGAGACGGGCGGCGAGCTCTTCGGAGTCGACCTCGTTACGGGCACAGCCGAGGGTGAGCAGGGCGACACGGCGGGAAGAAGAAGGAGTTACCGACACCCGACCAGGTTAGCGGGCGCCGGGACTGATCCGAAGGCGCGCCCGAGCCGTACCCCTGCATGCTATGGAGACTGCCCCGAAGCGCCAGCGGCACGCGGAAGCTCTGCTCGTCGCCGCCCTCGTCGTCATCGCGATCCTGGCCCGCTGGGCCGGCTTCTCCACGAAGACGAACGACATGAACATCTTCTTCCAGTGGTACCACCAGCTCGGCCGCGCCGGCGGCTGGCGGGGCATCGGCGCCGAGGTGGGCAACTACAACGCGCCGTTCCTCTATCTGCTGGCCTTCACGCTCTATCTGCCCGGCCCGCTGATCCTGAAGATCAAGGCGGTGTGGGTGGTCTTCGACGTCGTGCTGGCGTTCTTCGCCTACCGGATCGTCGCGCTGCGGTGGCCGGGCAGCCGCATCCCGACGGCCACGGCGCTGGTCGTGGTGCTGCTGCCGACCGTGGTGCTCAACGCCTCGTTCTGGGGCCAGATCGACGCCATGTGGGCCGCGCCGGCGCTGGGCGGCGTCTACTACCTGCTGCGCGGCAAGCCCTGGTGGGGCGTCGCGCTGTGCGGCGTCGCGCTGGCGATCAAACCGCAGGGGCTGTTCATCTTTCCGCTCCTGCTGCTGCTGGCCCTCGCCGGCAGGATCCCTTGGCGTACGCTCCTCGCCGCGCCCGCCGTGTTCCTGGTGCTCGACCTGCCGGCCATCGCCTTCGGGCGCAACCCGATCGAGCTGCTCACGATCTACAGCATGGGCCGCCAGGCCCGCAACGTGCCCGAGCTCAGCCTGCGCGCCCCGAACGTGTTCGCGCTGGTCACCGGCGGCATCCGCGAGGACACCCTGCGCCTGTTCGGCTACCTGTTCGCCGCCGCGGTGGTGCTCGGCGTGATCTACGTGCTGATCGCCCGCGCCGTCGAGCTGACCGCCGAGCGGACCGTGCTGGCCGCCGCGCTCTTCTCGATCATGATGCCGTTCCTGCTGCCGGGCATGCACGAGCGCTACTTCTTCCTGGCGGACGTGACGACCGTGGTGCTGGCCGCGTACCTGCCCCGGCTCTGGTTCGTACCGCTGCTGGTGCAGGCGTCGTCGCTGCTGTCCTACCAGCCGTACCTGTTCGGCCGCGTCGTGCCCGTGCTCCCGACGATCGGCGCCCTGCTCATGCTGGCCGCCCTGGTCGTCGTGGCCCACCGCCTGCTGAGCGAGGCGTTCCGCCGCGACCCGATCGAGGAGGAGCTCAGTCGTCTGGTCGAAGAGACGCCAGAGCTTCCGCTAGCTCGTCGGGCTTGACCAGCACGTCGCGGGCCTTGCTGCCCTCGGACGGGCCGACGATGCCGCGGGTCTCCATCAGGTCCATCAGGCGGCCCGCCTTGGCGAAGCCCACCCGCAGCTTGCGCTGCAGCATCGAGGTCGAGCCGAACTGCGACGTCACGACCAGCTCGATCGCCTGGACCAGCAGGTCGAGGTCGTCGCCGATCTCCTCGTCGATCTGCTTCTTCTTGCTCGCCGGCGCCTCGGTGACGTCCTCGCGGAACTCCGGCTCGCGCTGGTCCTTGCAGAACTTGACGACCGCCGCGATCTCCTTCTCGTCGACCCAGGCGCCCTGGATGCGGACGGGCTTGGAGGCGCCCATCGGCAGGAACAGCCCGTCGCCGCGGCCGAGCAGCTTCTCGGCGCCCGGCTGGTCGAGGATGACCCGGCTGTCGGCCAGCGACGACGTCGCGAACGCCAGCCGGGACGGCACGTTCGCCTTGATCAGGCCGGTCACCACGTCGACCGACGGGCGCTGGGTGGCCAGCACCAGGTGGATGCCGGCGGCCCGGGCGAGCTGGGTGATGCGCACGACCGAGTCCTCGACGTCGCGCGGCGCGACCATCATGAGGTCGGCGAGCTCGTCGATGATGACCAGCAGGTACGGGTACGGCTTCATGACCCGCTCGCTGCCGGGCGGCGCGGTGATCTCGCCGTTGCGCACCTTGCGGTTGAAGTCGTCGATGTGCCGTACGCCGTTGGCCGCGAGATCGTCGTAGCGCATGTCCATCTCGCGCACGACCCACTCGAGGGCGTCCGCGGCCTTCTTCGGGTTCGTGATGATCGGCGTGACGAGGTGCGGGATCCCCTCGTACGCGGTCATCTCCACCCGCTTGGGGTCGACCAGCAGCAGCCGTACCTCGTCCGGGGTCGCCCGGGTCAGCAGCGACACCAGCAGCGAGTTGAGGCAGGAGCTCTTGCCCGCGCCGGTCGCGCCCGCGATCAGGATGTGCGGCATCTTGGCGAGGTTGGCGACCACGAAGCCGCCCTCGATGTCCTTGCCGAGCGCCACCAGCATCGGGTGGTGGTCGGCGGTGGCCGCCCGCGAGCGCAGCACGTCGCCCAGCGAGACGTTCTCGGGGTCGGTGTTGGGGATCTCCACGCCGACCGCGCTCTTGCCCGGGATCGGGCTGAGGATGCGCACGTCGGGCGACTTCACCGCGTACGCGATGTTGCGCGACAGCTGCGTGATGCGCTCGACCTTGACGCCCGAGCCGACCTCGACCTCGTACCGGGTGACCGTCGGCCCGCGGGTGAAGCCGGTGACCATCGCGTCGACGTTGAACTGCTCGAACACCCCGGTCAGCGCGGCCATGATCTCGTCGTTGGCGCGGCTGCGGGACTTCGCCGGCGCGCCCTTGCCGAGCAGCGTGGGCGGCGGCAGGCGGTAGTCGCCCGGCACCGCGCTGATCTCGAGCTGCTCGGCGCGGGTGGGCATCTCGGAGTGCTCGGGCGGTTCCGGCTTCTTGCGGCTGACCGGCACCTTGGGCACGGCCACCGTGTCGTGCAGCAGGAAGTCGTCGTCCTCGGCGGGCGGCTCCTCGGGCTCGGAGCCGGCCAGCCCGATGTCGGCCAGCGAGCCCTGCCGGCGGCGCGACGGGCGGCGCGGGGGCTGCTCGTCCTCGTCGTCGTCCCCGGGCAGCTCGGGCACGGGCAGCGGGGCACGCTCGGTGGACCGGCCCAGCAGCACGTCGACGAGCAGCATCACCCGCTCGGGCACCTTGTTGATCGGCGTGGCCGTGATCACCAGCAGGCCGAACACGAAGAGCAGCACCAGCAGCGGCACCGCGACCCACGCCGTGACGGCCCGCTCGAGCAGCGCGCCGAAGCCGTAGCCGAGCAGGCCCCCGGCCTTGGTGATGCCCACGTCGTCGGCGGGCTGCTCGCTGATGTGCAGCAGCGCGGCGGTGGCGATGATGATCGCGGTCCAGCCGACCAGCGAGCGGCCGCGGTGCTCGGGGTCGGCGGGCTTGCGCATCAACCGCACCGCGCCGTAGAGCAGCAGCAACGGCAGCAGCACCGCCAGGGCGCCGAAGAACAGGTGCGTCGAGTCGGCGAGCCACTGACCCACCGGCCCGGCGCTGTCGGCCCAGACCGCCACCCCGACCAGGATCGCGAGCCCGAGCATGAGCAGCCCGGCGCCGTCGCGGCGGTGCTCGGGGTCGATCTCCTTGGCGGTGGCCGCCTGCCTGCCCACGCCGCGGGCCGCCCAGCCGACGCTGTGCGCCACGCCCATCCACAGGGCCCCGAGGCCGCGGCCCACGCCGGTGGCGATGACCGCGCCGAGCGTGGGACGGGCGCGGGAGGCCGTACGGGCCCGGGCCGCCGGGCGGGTCGACTTGGTGGACTTGCGTGCGGGCTGCCGCGCCGGTTGCCGGGCACGGCTGGTCGCGGCGCCGCGCGACGTGGACGCGGCGCGACCCCGGCTCGCCGGAGAGGTTCGGCCCGCCATGGTCACACCGTATCGCCGCGACGCTCATGAATCCGGGAGGCGCACCGACGTAGAGTCGGCGGGTGCAGCCCTTCACCAAGGACATGATCGCCGAGGCGCTCGACGCCCGCGGCTTCACCTACTTCACCGACGCCGACGGCGACCTCGGCGGGAACTTCCAGGGGAACCTGATCTACTTCTTCCGGATCGGCGAGCAGCAGGAGGTGCTCCAGGTCCGGGCCATGGTGCAGCACCTGTTCGCGATCGAGGACGTGCCGCGGCTCTACGAGTTCTGCAACTCCTGGAACCACGACCAGCTCTTCCCCAAGGCGTACGTGCACGTCAACGACGACGGGACCGTGCTGGTGGTCGGCGAGGTGATCGCCGACTGGGAGAAGGGCGTGACGCCCGAGCAGCTCGACCAGGTGATCATCGCCGCGGTCGCGACCAGCGTCCAGCTCGCCAACGAGGTCGCCGAGCTGCGCCAGTCGTCCTGAAAAGGCCGATGCCCGGGGGCCGCATCGGCTCCCCGGGCATCGGCGCGGGCGTCACGGGGTGGTGAAACCCAGGGTGTACGCGCCGCTGCCCGCGGAGGCGACGACGACGTACCGGTAGGTGCCGGCGCGGCCGTTGAAGGTCAGCTCCTTGTCGCCCTCACCGGTGGCGCTGGCGACCGTGCGGAAGCCGCGGCTGGTGAGCCGCTGGAGGACCAGGTCGAAGTCGGCCCCCTCGGCCGTGGCCGTCAGACAGGCGGTCTGCCTGCCGGCGTTGGCGCGGAACGAGCCGCCCTCCGGCTGGGCCTGCGCGGTGCGCGCCCGGGGCAGCTGACCCGTGCGCTGCACGGCCTGGTCGGCGCAGTCGCCCGCGGGCTGCTCGGCCGGAGGCTGCTCGGCCGGGGGCTCGGAAGCCGGCGGCTCGCTGGGCTCGGCCGTGCCGCCACCGCCGTTGCCCTCCCCGCCGCCGGTGGTGACCAGCGTCAGGTTCTCCGCCGCGAGGATCTCGTTGACCGGCTGGAAGAACGTCTCGCCGCCGACCGTGCAGTCGCCGGACCCGCCCGAGGTCATGCCCTGGGCCTGGTCGCCGCTGAGCCACGGGCCGCCCGAGTCGCCGCCCTCGGCGCAGACGTTGGTGCGGGTCAGGCCGGTGACCGCGCCCTCCGGGTACACCACGGTCTGGTTCTTGGCGAGGATCGTGCCGCAGCGGGTGCCGGTCGTGGAGCCGGAACGGCAGACCGCCGCGCCCACCGGCGCCTCGGTGTTGCCGGCCACCGGCAGCTCGTTGCCCGCGAAGTCGTTGACCACCGGGCGCGGCGTCCAGTTGCCGTTGACCTCGACGAAGCCCATGTCGGCGTTGCCGGGGAAGGTCGACGCCCGGACGGTGCCCTGCGCCTGCTGGTTGAAGCCGGACGTCGTGGAGCCCACGCCGCCGCAGTGGCCGGCCGTCACGAAGCCGCCCTCGACCGAGAAGCCGATCGAGCAGCGGGCGGTGCCGCCGTCGACGCGGATGAAGTACGGGTCGGCGCCGCGCACGTCGAACAGCGGCTTGGGGCTGGCCGTGCTGGTGACGACCGAGTAGGTGCCGGCGGCGACGCCGGCCGTGCGGGCCAGCCTCTTGGCGGACGCCTGCTCGCCGGGCTTGGCGACGACGACCAGCTTGTTGGTCGCGACGTCGACGTACCACCCGGTGACGCCGGAGGCCTCGGAGCGGACCGAGTCCAGCTTCTCCTTGGCCTTCACGAGCGACTGCTCGCTGCGCTCGACCAGCACCGGCACCGCGCCGGCGGCCCGGACCGCCTGCTGCGCGTCCGGGTCGGTGACCGCGATCTTGAGCGTGCTGCCGTCGGTGGCCAGCCAGGCGCCACCGAAGCCCGTGCCGGTCTGCGCCGACAGCTTGGCGCTCACCCGGCTCGCCCACTTGGACCTCTGCAGGCGGGCCGTCGCCTGGTCGCCGTCCAGACCCAGGTCGCGCTGCATCGCCGCAAGGATCTGCGCCGAGTAGCCGCTCGCCCGGGGCTGGGCCGCCTTGGTCGACGGCGTGGTGCCGGCCATCGACGGCAGGGTGAACGCCACCGCCGCTCCGCCGGCCACCACGACCGCCGCCGCCACGGCGATCCGTCTGCGCTGCATCTCTGGGTACTCCCCTCGCCACGGGTGCCGTGGGGGCGGCACCGTGACCTGAAGTACGGGGATCGGCAGCGAAAGGTTTAAATGCGGATCAGACTTCTACGACGGTCGGCACGATCATCGGCCGGCGGCGGTACGCGTCGTTGACCCACCGGCCCACCGTGCGCCGCACGACCTGCTGCAACTGGTGGGTGTCGGTGATGCCGTCCTCGGCCGAGCGGTGCAGCGCGGCGGTCAGCAACGGGATCACCGGGTTGAACGCGTCCGGGTCCTCGCTGAAGCCCTTGGCCGAGATGTTGGGCTCGCCCACCACCTTGCCGGTCACCGAGTCGATCACCACGGTCGCCGAGATGAACCCGCCGTCGCCCAGGATCCGCCGCTCGGTCAGCAGCGACTCGCTGACGTCGCCGACCGCGAGCCCGTCGACGTAGACGTAGCGGTTCTGCACCCGGCCGACGTGCCGCGCGTGCCCCTCGACCAGGTCGACGACGTCGCCGTCCTCGCAGAGCACCACCCGGTCGGGGGCGACGCCGGACTCGATGCCGAGCTGGGCGTGCGCGCGCAGGTGCCGCCACTCGCCGTGCACCGGCATGAGGTTGCTGGGGCGTACGACGTTGAGCAGGTAGAGCAGTTCGCCGGCCGGCGCGTGGCCGGAGACGTGCACCTTGGCCGTCTCCTTGTGCACCACGGTGGCGCCGGCCCGGGACAGCCGGTTGATCACCCGGTAGACCGAGGTCTCGTTGCCGGGCACCAGCGAGCTGGCGAGCACGACCGTGTCCCCGGTCTCGATCGTGATGTGCCGGTGGTCGCCGGTGGCCATGCGGCCGAGCGCGCTCATCGGCTCGCCCTGCGACCCGGTCGACATGAAGACGACCTCGTCGCCCGGCAGGCTGGTCGCCTCGTCGAGGCTGACCAGCAGGCCGTCGGGGATGTTCAGCAGGCCCAGGTCGCGGGCGATGCCCATGTTGCGCACCATCGAGCGGCCGATCAGGGCGACCTTGCGCTCGTACTCCCAGGCGGCGTCCAGCACCTGCTGGACGCGGTGCACGTGAGAGGCGAAGCTGGCCACGATGATCCGGCCCTTGGCCTTGCCGAAGATCGAGCTGAGCACCGGGCCGATGTCGCGCTCGGGCGCCACGAAGCCGGGCACCTCCGCGTTGGTCGAGTCGGACAGCAGCAGGTCGACGCCCTCGGCCCCGAGCCGCGCGAAGCCGGCCAGGTCGGTGATGCGGCCGTCGAGCGGCACCTGGTCCATCTTGAAGTCGCCGGTGTGCAGGATCAGACCGGCCGGGGTGCGTACGGCCACCGCCAGCGCGTCGGGAATGGAGTGGTTCACCGCGAAGAACTCGCAGTCGAACGGCCCCAGCCGCTCGGTCTGCCCCTCACGCACGGTCAGCGTGTAGGGGTCCAGGCGGCGCTCGGCCAGCTTGGCCTCGACCAGCGCGAGCGTGAACTCCGAGCCGACCAGCGGGATGTCCGCCTTGTGGGCGAGCAGGTACGGCACGGCGCCGATGTGGTCCTCGTGGCCGTGCGTGAGCACGATCGCCTGGATGTCGTCGAGCCGGTCCAGGATCGGCGTGAAGTCGGGCAGGATCAGGTCGACGCCCGGCTGCTCCACGTCGGGGAACAGCACGCCGCAGTCGATGACCAGCAGCTTGCCGTCGAACTCGAGCACCGTCATGTTGCGGCCGATGGCTCCGAGCCCGCCCATGGGGATGACGCGCAGCGCGCCCTCCGGCAGTGGCGGTGGCGGATCCAGCTCCACGTGAGCTTGACTCATTGGCGTTTATCTGTCTTTCGTCGTTTGAAGCCGGCTCTCGCCCGTCACAGGCTGATGCCGGCCGCGGCTGCGTCCTGGCGCAACTGGTCGAGTTCGGCGCCGGTCGCGTCGACCAGCGGCGAGCGGACCGGGCCCGCCGGGCGGCCCTGGGCGTTCAGGCCCGCCTTGACCAGCATGGTCCCCGGCACGCGGAAGATGCCGGTGAACAGCGGCATCGCCCGCCGGTGCAGGGCCAGGGCGGCGGCGTTGTCCCCGCGCTCGAACGCCTCGATCATGTCTTTCGCCAGCACGCCGGTGAAATGGGTGGAGGTGCCGACCAGGCCGGCGCCGCCGATCGACAGCAGCGGCAGGGTGGCCGCGTCGTCGCCGGAGTAGTAGGCCAGGTCGGTGCGGCTGAGCACCTCCGAGCTCGCGACGAGGTCGCCCTTGGCGTCCTTGACCGCCACGATGCGGTCGTGCTCGGCGATGCGGCACATCGTCTCGGTGGCGATGGCGACCCCGGCGCGGTGCGGGATGTCGTAGACCATCACCGGCAGGCCGACCGAGTCGGCGACCGTGAGGAAGTGCTTGGCCACGCCGGCCTGCGGCGGCTTGTTGTAGTACGGCGTCACGACCAGCACGCCGTGCGCGCCGGCCTTCTCCGCGGCGTGGGCCAGCTCGATGGTGTGAGCGGTGTTGTTGGTGCCCACCCCCGCCACGACCTTGGCCCGGTCGCCCACCGCGTCGACCACGGCGCGGAGCAGGGTCTCCTTCTCCGCGTCGGTGGTGGTCGGCGACTCACCGGTGGTGCCGCTGACGACGAGCGCGTCGTTGCGCTGCTCGTCCACGAGGTAGGTGGCCAGGTGCGCCGCGCCCTCGACGTCGAGGGAGCCGTCCGGGGCGAACGGGGTGACCATCGCGGTCAGCAGCCGTCCGAAGGGTCGCGGGTCGTGCGTCATACCCCCCAACCTATAGGACGGCCCATTCAGACGTAGAGCGCGGTGAACGGGGCCCAGGGCAGGTTACGCAGCACGCTCCACACGCCCCACACAGCGACGAAGGTGATCAGAACGGCCGGGCTGAGCGTGAGCTGCGGCAGGTTCCACCGGAAGAGGCGCTTCGCGGCCCAGGCCACGTACATGTAGAGCAGGAACGGCACCGCGAACGTGAAGATCGCGTGGTGGCGGGCGGCGGCGGGCAGATCGCCGTGCAGCAGGAACCAGGCCGCGCGGGTGCCGCCGCAGCCCGGACAGACGAACCCGGTGGTGTATTTGAGCAGGCAGGTGGGGGCGTCGCCGGCGCCCGCGTCGGCCGGGTGGGAGGCCAGCGTGTATCCGGCGGCCGCGCCCATGCAGGCCAGCAGCGCGACCGGCGCGGCCCAGACCGGCGACCTGGTCCACACCCGCTGGACGAACCGGGTGACCCGGTCGGGCCGGTGCTGCTGCGCGTAGTAGGCGAGCCACTCGGGCGGCACGGGCGGGCCCTGCACCGGCTGGTCGTCGAGCCACGGCCGGGCGGCATCCGGGGTGGTGGCGGCGCTCATGAGCGCCACGGTACACCGGCCCGGCCCGCTCCCAGGGCGGCTGCCCGGCCCGCTCCCAGGGCGGCTGCCCGGCCCGCTCCCAGGGCGGCTGCCCGGCCCGCTCCCAGGGCGGCTGCCCGGTCCGCTCCCAGGGCGGATGTCAGCGGGGCCGTCACGGTACACCGGCCGGGCTCGCTCCCAGGGCCGCCGTCAGCGGGGCCGCCAGGTCGCCCCGCTCGGGCAGCGCGATCTCGCTCAGGCCCAGCCAGCCGGCCAGGCGGTGCAGCTCGGCGGCGAGCGCGGCGGCCGTCTCGTCGGCGTCGGCGCCGGCCTCGAGCCACGCGGCGGGGATCAGCAGGCGGCCGGACTTGCGGTCGGCCTTGAGGTCGACCCGGGCCGCGAACCGGTCGCCGAGCAGGAACGGCAGCACGTAGTAGCCGTAGAGCCGCTGGGCCGCGGGCACGTAGATCTCGATGCGGTAGTTCATGCCGAACAGCCGCTCGGTGCGCCCCCGCTCCCAGATCAGCGGGTCGAACGGGCTCACGAGCGTCGCCGCCCTGATCCAGCGGGGCAGCCTCGCCTCGTGGTGCAGATAGGTCGGCTGTTTCCAGCCGGGAACCCGTACGGGAAGGAGCACTTGATCCTCGATGAGCTCGGCGACGGCCTGCTTGAACCCGTCGACCGGCAGCCGGAAGTAGTCGCGCAGCTCGGGCTCGGCGGCGACGCCCAGCGCGCGGGCGGAGAGCTCGACCAGCGCCCGGAACGCGTCGACAGGCGCGGGGGTCGGCGCGTTGAGCACCGCCTGCGGCAGCACCCGCTCGGGCAGGTCGTAGCGCCGGGCGAACGACGTCGTCCGCTCGGCCGCGGTGACCTGGCCGGTGTAGAACAGCCACTCGAGGGCCTGCTTGACCGACGACCAGTTCCACCCCCAATGGTCGGTGCGGCGGGGCTCGTCGTGCTCGATCTCGGCGGCGGTGATCGGCCCGCGCTGGCGCACCACGTCGAGCACGCGGGCGACCAGCTCGGGCTGCTCCTGCGCGACCCGCCGCATGCCGCCCCAGGCCATCTCTCCGGCGCGGGCCATGCGCCAGCGGAACAGCGGCTGCAGGTCGGTGGTGATCAGCGACGCCTCGTGCCCCCAGAACTCGAACAGGTCGCGCGGCTTGCGGTAGGCCGCCCGCTCCAGCAGCTCGACCGGATAGGGCCCGAGGCGGCTGTAGAGCGGCATGAAGTGGGCACGCTGCAGCACGTTGACCGAGTCCATCTGGATCAGGTGCACCCGGCGCAGCACCCGCCGCAGGTGGCGCAGGTCGGTCGCGCCACCCGGCTTGGGGTCGGCGAAGCCCTGCGCGGCGAGCGTGACACGGCGGGCCTGCGCGACGGAGAGCGAGTCTGGGAGAGCCATCGACGAGCACGGTAGAGCAGGGGTACGACAAAATCGCGGGATGGCCGAGATTCGCCCGTTCGCCGACGCCGACGCCCGCCCCGTCGCCGAGATCCACGTGCGCACCTGGCAGGTCGGATACGCCGGGATCGTCCCCGGGGACTACCTCGCCGGGCTCGACGTGGACGAGTTCGTCGCCCGCCGCCGCACCCGCCCGCTGCCCGAGGGCGCCCAGACCCTGGTCGCGGAGGAGGACGGCCGGGTCGTCGGGTTCGTCAGCTTCGGGCCGTACCGCCGGGAGGACGGCCCCGACCCCGGCATGGGCGAGCTGTACGCCATCTATCTGCACCCCGACCACTGGGGACGCGGCACCGGCCGCCGGCTGATCGACGCCGCGCGGGGCGGGCTGGCCGCGGCGGGCTTCCCCGACATGCGGCTCTGGGTGCTCACCGGCAACACCCGGGCCCGCCGGTTCTACGAGCGTGCCGGGCTGGCGCCGGACGGCGTCGAGAAGTCCTGGACGCCCCGCGGGACCACGGCCGAACTACCCGAAATGCGCTACGCGACCGCTCTGTAGGCTCCCCGCATGGCAATCGGCTTCGTCCGTCCCGCGCGCCCCGGCGACGCCGCGGAGATCGCCCGCATCCAGCTCGCCACGTGGCGCACGGCGTACCGGCGCATGTTCCCCGCGCACGTGCTGGCCAACCTCGACGAGGCCTACCTGGCCCGCGGCTGGACCGAGGCGATCGAGCAGCCGCCCAGCGAGCAGCACCGCGTCCTCGTCGCGGTCGAACAGAGCGAGACGGCGACCAGCACGGTCGGCTTCGCCGCCGCCGGCCCCGCCGACGAGCAGGCGCTCGCCCCCGAGGAGCCGCCGCTGCCCGCCACGTTCGCCGCGGTCACCGACCTGCTGGTCGAGCCGCGCTGGGGCCGCCGCGGCCACGGCAGCCGCCTGCTCTCCGCCGCCGTCACCCACTGGCGCGACGACGGCTTCACCCACGCGGTGGCCTGGGCGTACGAGCAGGACCAGGCCATGCAGAAGTTCCTCACCTCGGCCGGCTGGCAACCCGACGGCGCCGGCCGCGCGCTCGACGTGGACGACATGCTCGTCCCCCAGCTGCGCCTGCACGTGGCGCTGAGCGGAGAATAGAAAGGTGACCACGCCGACCTTCGTCTACGACGGCGACTGCTCGTTCTGCTCCACCTGCGCCGAGTTCATCACCAAGCGCATCCCCACCCACGCCCGGGTGGTCCCGTGGCAGTTCGCCGACCTCGACGCGCTCGGCCTCACCGCCGACCAGTGCGAGGAGGCCGTCCAGTGGGTCAGCGCCGACGGCACGGTCGCCTCGGGCCCGGACGCGATCGCCCTGCTGCTGCGCGACGCCGGCCGGTTGTGGCAGGTCGCCGGCGGGGCGCTGCAGCTGGGGCCGGTGCGGCTCGCGGCGTGGCCGGCCTATCGGTGGGTCGCCGAGCATCGCCATCTGCTGCCGGGCGGAACTGCGGCTTGCTCCTTGCCGCAGGCCCAGCGGGACGCGCTCTACGGGCGCGACGGCTGATCGGCTTGCGCGCCTTTTCTTGAGCCCACCCCGCCCTACCAGGGGGCGGGCCCAAATCCTACGCCGCGCCGGCGCCGGGTTTCCGTTGTCCACATCCGGCCGTCGTCCACAGGCCGCGCTCGCTCGTCCGAACCCACGGAACCACTGAGCCCGCTCCACTGAGCCGCTTAGGCCGTCCCACTAAGCCGCTGAGGCCGTCCCACCCGAGCCACCGAGCCAACCTCCTCAGCCGCTGAGCCCGTCCCACCCGACCACTGAGCCCACCCCACCCGACCAGGGGGGCGGGCCCAGACCCTATGCCGCCGCGGCGCCCGACGTTGTGTTGTCCACATTCGCGCGCTGTCCACAGGCGGCTGCCCACGTCCGACCCGTTTGTGGTCCGATGGGTGGGCCCCGGCCGACCACCGAGGGCTGGCTGGAGGCGCGGGACTCCGAGCCACGGGGCCGGCGGCGCCGGACTCTGAGCCACGGCGCCGGCGGTACCGGGCACCCGGGGCTCCCGGGCGGGGAGCGGCGGGGCCGGACAGAAGCGGGGCCGAAAAGCGGCGGACACCGCGCCGCAGAGACCTGAGACGCCGGCCGTCGGAGCCGCCGCGACGACGGTCGAGCCGGAGTGAGCCGACCACCGACGGCCGAGCAGAAGCAGGCCGACCACCGACGGCTGAGCATCTGAGCCGACCACCGACGGCCGAGCAGAGTACGCCAAGCCCTCGTGCTGAGCAGGAGCAAGCCGAGCAGCGACAACCGGTAGGAAGTAAGCAGAGCAAGACAGCCGAGCGCAAGTAAGCAGAGCACAGACGGCCGAACACGAGTAAGCCCAGCACAGACGGCCGAGCGGGAATGAGCCGAGCGCCAACAAGAAAGTCGGCAAGGAGGACAACGGGCAGAGGAATCCGGCACCGAGCAGGGAGACGAACGGCGACGACTCTAAGGCGCCGCCGCCGAGGAGGGAGAAGGACGACCCAGGTGACGGCGGACCCACTCGACCGGCCGCACCCGCTCGAGCGAGAGGAAGCTGGCCATCGCCACCAGGTGAGGAGCGAAGGAAATGGTGATCATCGAGAACGTCATGAGGTGGAAGGAGTAGAAGAAGGCCACCCCCAGCCAGCGGAACCGCTGCGGCACGGCGAAGATCAGCGGGCTCAGCAGCTCGAACAGCATGATGCCCACCTGCGCCGCGATCAGGAGGCCCGGGATCACGGCTATCTCGTCGGCGAACCAGGTGCCGCGGCGGATGATGGCCTGGGCGAGCACGGCGCTGGTCAGCCAGTCGACGCCGCCGAAGCGGAGCTTGGCCCAGGCGGCGAGGAAGTACGTGCAGACGACCGCGATCTGGGTGACCCGCAGCGCCCAGCCGCCGGCCTCGCTCAGCGTCCGGTCGCCGTGCCGGGCGCGGCCGACGGTGGGCAGGACGGCGAGCGCCACGAGCAGGCCGACACGGTCGTGGTCGACCTTGCCGTAGCTCATCGCGATGACCATCCACTCGAGGTACAGCGCGAACACCGCCCACCCGAGCAGCCGCGGCGCCCGCCCGGTGGCGGCGGCCGGCGCGAGCACGATCAGGGCCCAGAACACGGCCCACACGAGCAGGTGGGTGGGCGTCGGCAGGTGCAGCAGACGGCCGATCAGCAGCGGCTCGTACAGGTCGCCGGGCGTGTTGGCGTGCGAGCGGACCCAGGGGGTGAAGACGACCAGGTCGAGGACGACGAAGACGTACACCAGCGTGCGGAAGGCGGCGATCCTTCCGAGCGGCACCGGCGCGAACAGCCATCTCATGGGCGCGTCCATTCCGCGACGACCTCGTCGCGCCACGTGCCGGTGGGGCGGGCGTGTTCGATGCCGTGCCAGCGCACCACGATGCGCACCGAGCGCAGCGGGGCCGCGCCCGGCGAGTGGTCCGCGTACGCGGAAGCGACCCGGCTCAGCCGCGAGGGGTCGTCGACGTACGCCTGCTGCTGGCCCTCGATCTCGGCCCGGCGGATGCCGCTGTTGCCCTCGGTGATCGCGACCGTACGACCGTCGGCGTCGACGCCCTCGACGCGGGTGTCACGCGCGTCGCCGTTCGGGTCGGGCGCCGTCGAGTACATCCGGAACGGCCCGAACGGGAAGTCGTCGTCGGTGCCCCACAGGGTGCCGGCGAGCAGCAGCGCCCCGGCGATCAGGGTTGCTACGACCCGGACCGATCGGCCGCGTACAGAGAGCTGGTCCACAGCGAGACAAACTAGCGGGCTCAGTCGAGGAAGCTGTCCAGCCCGACCGTCAGGCCCGGGCGCTGCAGGATCTTGCGGACGCCGAGCAGGACGCCGGGCATGAACGACACCCGGTCGAGCGAGTCGTGGCGGATGGTGAGCGTCTCGCCGAGCGAGCCGAACAGCACCTCCTGATGGGCGACCAGACCCGAGGCGCGTACGGCGTGGACCCGTACGCCGTCGATGTCGGCTCCGCGGGCGCCGGCGACCTCGTCCTTGGTGGCGTCGGGCTGGGGGCCGAGCCCGGCCTCCGCGCGGGCCTGCGCGATCAGCTTGGCCGTGTGGGTGGAGGTGCCGCTGGGCGCGTCGAGCTTGCGTGGGTGGTGCTGCTCGATGATCTCGACGGACTCGAAGTAGCGGGCGGCGCGCGCCGCGAACTGCATCATCAGCACGGCGCCGAGGCCGAAGTTCGGCGCGACCAGCACGCCGACGCCGGGCTTGCCGGCCAGCCAGCCGCGCACCCGGTCGAGCCGCTCGGCGGTGAAGCCGGTGGTGCCGACGACCATGCTGATGCCCTGGTCGATCGCCCAGTGCAGGTTGTCCATGACCACGTCGGGCGTGGTGAAGTCGACGAACACCTGGGCGCCCGCGTCGGAGGCCTTGAACAGCTCGTCGCCCTGGTCGATCATGGCGACGAGGTCCATGTCGCCGGCGGCGTCGACCGCCTTGCACACCTCGAGGCCCATGCGGCCCCGCGCTCCGAGCACGCCGACGCGGATCGTCTCCACCTGGTTCGTCACGTGGACAATTTAGTCCGCCGCGCCCACCAGCGTTCGGCCAGGCTCACCACCGTGAAGACGCCGGCGACGTAGAGCCAGCCGACCAGCACGTCGATCACGTAGTGCTCGCCCGTGTAGACCAGCGTGAACGTCATGGCCAGCGGATACGCGAGCAGCACCGGCCACCACCGCTTGCGCACCATCGGCAGGAAGAACGCCACGGCCATCATGGCGTACGCGGTGTGCAGCGACGGCATGGCGGCCACCGGGTTGGACTGCTCGACCTGCAGGGCGTTGAGCGTGTTGCCGGCGCCGTGCAGCCCGATGACGTCGAGGCCGCGCGACGAGAAGCGCTCGACGTGATCGCCGAGGTAGCCGTACTGGGAGGCCCACCACGGCGGGGCGGCCGGGTAGAGGAAGTACGTGACCAGGCCGGCCAGGCTGAGCGTGATCCAGCGCCGGATGAACCGGTAGGACAGCTTGCGGCTGCGCACCCACAGCACCACGGCCACCGTCGGCACGGTGAGGAAGTGCGAGATGTACACCAGCGTGGTGACCACCTCCCACCACGGGACGTGCTTGGTGTACAGGTGCTCCTGCAGCCAGACGGTCGGGACCTTGCCGTCCGTGAGCCAGCCGAACATCGCCGTGTCCGCGTCGATCAACGGGTAAACGTGCGGCGCGAACAGCTTGTCCGCGGCGCCCCGGGACACGTTGTAGAAGACCAGCAGCAGGACGACCGGGCCCCAGTCGCGCAGGAACAGCAGATGCTCACGCCAGGGCAGGTAGTTGCGCCACGCGATCGTGGCCAGCCACAGCCAGCCGAACGCGGTGACCGGGTCGCTGGTGGGCACGCCGACCAGCCACACGAAGACCGCGAACGCCACCGCCCAGATCGTCATGCCGATGATCCGGCGTTGGCGTTGCTCCGGCGTGATGGCCGGAGTGGGCGGCGGCGGAGCTTCCAGCGTCGTCACGGGGTCCAAGGTTAACCGTGGGTCCCGAACGCCGATTCGTCGAAGGGGCCGACCACGGCCAGCGACATCGGCTGGGCGAACAGCTCGGCCGCGATCGCGTTGACCTCGTCCCGGGTGACCGCGTCGACCCGGGCGAGCAGCTCGTCGACCGCCATGAGGTCGCCGTAGAGCAGCTCGGACTTGGCCAGGCGGCTCATCCGCGACCCGGTGTCCTCGAGACCCAACACGTACGAGCCCTTGACCATGCCCTTGCCGCGGGCCACCTCCTCGGCCGTGACGCCCTCGGACGCCACGCGGGCGAGCTCGGCGCGGGCCAGGTCGAGGACCTCCTCCACCTTGCCGGGCGCGCAGCCGGCGTAGACGCCGAACAGCCCGGCGTCCGCGTACTGGCTGGCGTACGAGTAGACCGAGTACGCCAGGCCGCGGCGCTCGCGGATCTCCTGGAACAGCCGGCTCGACATGCCGCCGCCGAGCACGTTGTTGAGCACGCCCAGCGCGAAGCGGCGCTCGTCGCGGCGGCCGATGCCGACCCCGCCGATGACCAGGTGACCCTGCTCGGTGTCGCGGTTGCGCACCACCGTGTGCGGCTTCTGCGTGGGCACCCGCTTCGTGCCGCCGCGGGGCGGGGCCGGGGCGGCCGGCGCGGAGTCGAGCGCGGTGCCGGCCAGGGCCTTGCGGACCAGCCGGACGACCGTGGCGTGGTCGAGGTTGCCCGCGGCCGCGATCACGATGTGCGGCGCCTTGTAGCGGCGCCGGTAGAAGCCGTTGATCTGGGCCCGGGTCATCGGGGTGATCGATTCCTCGGTGCCCGAGATCAGCCGGCCCAGCGGGTGGTCGCCGAAGATCGCCTCGGTGAAGATGTCGTGCACCTCGTCGCCGGGCTCGTCCTCGTGCATGGCGATCTCTTCGAGGATCACGCCGCGCTCGGTCTCGACGTCGGCGGGCTCGATCAGCGAGTCGGCGACGGCGTCACAGAGCACGTCGACCGCGAGCGGCAGGTCGGCGTCGAGCACCCGCGCGTAGTAGCAGGTGTACTCCTTCGTGGTGAAGGCGTTCGTCTCGCCGCCCACGGCCTCGAGCTCCGCGGAGATCTGCAGCGCGGTGCGCTTGTGGGTCCCCTTGAAGAGCAGGTGCTCGAGGAAGTGCGAGGCGCCGAGCATGCCCGGCGTCTCGTCGCGCGAGCCGATGCCCACCCAGACGCCGAGTGCGGCGCTGCGGGTGGTCGGGATCGCCTCGGTGACGATGCGCAACCCGCTGGGCAGGGTGGTGCGCTTGACGCCGTCCGAGAGGGTCCTGGTGGACACGCGGGCCGACCTCTCGGCCGGCCCGCGGGAACTCGTTGCCACTAGTGGTTACTCGCGGCGCTCGCCACGGTCACCGCTCGGGCGCGACCGGCGACGACGGGGCTCGCCGCCGCCTTCGCCACGCTCGCGCGGCTCACGCGGCGGACGGCCACCCTCGGAGGAGGCGGCGGCGGCCGGCGCGGCCGGGGCCTCCTCGCCCTCGGGGCGGACCTTGTCGAGGTAGATCTTGCCGCGGGCGTCGATGTCCGCGATCGACACCTCGACCTTGTCGCCGACGTTGAGGAAGTCCTCGACCTTCTCGACGCGCTTGCCGTCGCCCACCTTGGAGATGTGCAGCAGGCCGTCGCGGCCGGGCAGCAGCGAGATGAACGCGCCGAACGCGGCCGTCTTCACCACCGTGCCGAGGAACTTGTCGCCGACCTTGGGCAGCGTCGGGTTCGCGATCGCGTTGATCCGCTCGACCGCGGCCTCGGCCGACGGGCCGTTGGTCGCGCCGACGTAGATCGTGCCGTCGTCCTCGATCGAGATGTCGGCGCCGGTCTCGTCCTGGATCGCGTTGATCGTCTGGCCCTTGGGGCCGATCACCATGCCGATCTTGTCGACCGGGATCTTCACCGAGGTGACCCGCGGCGCGTACTCCGACATCTCGGCCGGGGCGTTGATCGCCTGCTCCATGACCTCGAGGATCGTGGCGCGGGCGTCGTGCGCCTGCTGCAGGGCGCCGGCCAGCACGTCCGACGGGATGCCGTCGAGCTTGGTGTCCAGCTGCAGCGCGGTGACGAACTCGCTGGTGCCGGCGACCTTGAAGTCCATGTCGCCGAACGCGTCCTCCGCGCCCAGGATGTCGGTCAGCGCGACGTACTGCGTCTTGCCGTCGACCTCGTCCGAGATCAGGCCCATCGCGATGCCGGCGACCGGCGCCTTGAGCGGCACACCGGCGCTCAGCAGCGACAGCGTCGAGGCGCAGACCGAGCCCATCGAGGTGGAGCCGTTGGAGCCGAGCGCCTCCGAGACCTGCCGGATGGCGTACGGGAACTCCTCGCGCGTCGGCAGCACGGGCACCAGCGCCCGCTCGGCCAGCGCGCCGTGGCCGATCTCGCGGCGCTTCGGCGAGCCCACCCGGCCGGTCTCACCGGTCGAGTACGGCGGGAAGTTGTAGTTGTGCATGTAGCGCTTGGACTTCTCCGGCGCCAGCGTGTCGAGCGCCTGCTCCATGCGCAGCATGTTCAGCGTGCTGACGCCCAGGATCTGGGTCTCGCCACGCTCGAACAGCGCCGAGCCGTGCACCCGGGGCAGCACGCCGACCTGGGCCGACAGCGGCCGGATGTCGCGCGGGCCGCGGCCGTCGATGCGGATCTGCTCGCGCAGCACCCGCTGGCGCACCTCGCTCTTGGTGACCGAGCGGAAGGCGGCGGAGATCTCCTTCTCGCGGCCCTCGAAGCGCTCGTCGAGCTGCTCGTGCGCCTTGGCCTTGACCAGGTCGAGGGCCTCCTCGCGCTCCTGCTTGCCCGCGATCTTGAGCGCCTCGGCGGTCTCCTCGCGGACGGCCTCGACCACGGCCGAGTAGACGTCGTCCTGGTAGTCGAGGAACACCGGGAACTCGACGGCCGGCTTCGAGGCGACCTCGGCCAGCTCGCTCTGCGCGCGGCACAGCTCGCGGATGGCGGGCTTGGCGGCCTCGAGACCGCTCGCCACGACCTCCTCGGTCGGCGCGGTGGCGCCGCCGGCGATCAGCTTGATCGCGTTCGGGGTGGCCTCGGCCTCGACCATCATGATCGCGACGTCGGCGCTGTCGCCCTCGCCGACGACCCGGCCGGCGACGACCATGTCGAAGGTGGCCCGCTCGAGCTCCTCGAGGGTCGGGAACGCGACCCACTGGCCGTCGATGTGCGCCACGCGGGTCGAGCCGATCGGGCCGCTGAACGGCAGGCCGGACAGCTTCGTCGACATCGACGCGCCGTTCATGGCGACCACGTCGTACGGGTGGGCCGGGTCGAGCGCGAGGACGGTCTCGACGACCTGGACCTCGTTGCGCAGGCCCTTGGTGAACGACGGGCGCAGCGGCCGGTCGATCAGGCGGCAGGTGAGGATCGCGTCCTCGCTGGGGCGGCCCTCACGGCGGAAGAACGAGCCGGGGATGCGGCCCGCGGCGTACATCCGCTCCTCGACGTCGACGGTCAGCGGGAAGAAGTCGAAGTGCTCCTTCGGCGACTTGCTGGCCGTGGTGGCGGAGAGGACGACGGTCTCGCCGAGCTGGACGATGACCGAACCGGCGGCCTGCTTGGCGAGGCGGCCGGTGGAGAAGGTGATCTCGCGGGTGCCGAACGTGCCGTTGTCGATGACGGCGGTGCGAGACTCGGTGCCGAGAGCGGTGTTCTGCTCTGTCATGTGGTGCGGTACTCCTTCGTCGAGGACCCGGCGGTCTACACAGCGCGGTTTCCAGGCTGCCGGTCTTCGATCGAAGTACCCAGGAATGTCTGCCTGGGGACCACTACCGAGGACCGGTGGCTTGCCCTCTGCGTACCGCGCGGGTCCGTGGGTGAAACATGTCGGGGGAGTGGCCGCGTCGGGCCACTCCCCCGTCAAGTCATCGGCGCAGGCCGAGGCGCTCGATGAGCGACCGGTAGCGCTGAACGTCCTTCTTCTGCACGTAGTTGAGCAGGCGGCGGCGACGGCCGACCAGCAGCAGCAGACCACGACGGCTGTGGTGGTCGTGCTTGTGGGTCTTCAGGTGCTCGGTCAGGTCGGCGATCCGCTTGGTCAGCATCGCGATCTGGACCTCGGGCGACCCGGTGTCGCCGTCCTTCGCCTTGTACTCGTCGATGATCTTGTTTTTGGTCTCTTGATCGAGCGCCATGTTCTCCGTGATCCTGTGTTGCCGGTGAGATACGGCTACCCCGCGACCCGCGGCGTCGGGCAGGCAGGCGGGACCGGTCGTCGGACATCCGACGGCACCCCAACCCTACCAGGGCGTCAACGGAGCAACGCGCGGGTCTCTTCCACGTCCTCGCGGATCTGGGCCACCAGCGGTTCGATGCCCTCGTACGTGCGTTGTTCGCGCAGATGGGCGACGAAGTCGAGGCTCACCCGCTCGCCGTACAGGTCGCCGTCGAAGTCCAGGACGTACGCCTCCACCCGGCGCTCCTGCCCCGAGAAGGTGGGGTTGGTGCCGATCGACACGCTCGAGGGCAGCCGGGCGGCGTGCTGGCCGCCACGGATCAGCCAGGCCGCGTAGACACCGTCGGCGGGCACCGCGGCGTAGCGGTGCACCATCAGGTTCGCCGTCGGGAAGCCCAGCTCGCGGCCGCGCTGGTCGCCCCGGACCACCACGCCGGCCAGGCGGTGCGGCCGGCCGAGCGCCGCGGCTGCCGCCCGCACGTCCCCGGCGTCGACACAACTGCGGATGTACGTCGACGAGAAGACCAGCCCGTTGTCGGAGACCAGCGGCGCGTCCTCCACGGTGAAGCCGAACGACACCCCGAGCCGCTCGAGCAGCGCCACGTCGCCGGCCGCCCGATGCCCGAATCGGAAGTTGTCGCCGACCACCACGACCGCGGAGTGCAGCGCCTCCACCAGCACGTCGTGCACGAACGCCTCCGGGGTGAGCTGCGAGAACGCCGGGGTGAACGGCACCACGCAGAGCGCGTCGACCCCCAGCTGCTCGATCAGCTCGGCCTTGCGGACCGGCTCGGTGAGCACGGCCGGGTGCGACCCCGGGCGTACGACCTCGGACGGGTGCGGGTCGAAGCTGACCACCACCGACTGCAGGCCCAGGTCGCGGGCCCGCTTCACGGTGTGCCCGATGATCGCCTGGTGGCCGCGGTGCACGCCGTCGAAGACCCCGATCGTGACGACCGACCGCCCCCAGCCGCCCGGCACCGTCTCAAAGCCCCGCCACCGCTGCATGTGTTCCGCCCTCCCGGCGTACGCGTCCCGGCCTCAGCCTACTTTTCAGGCGGGAGCGAGCACTATCTCGGCCCGCGCGCGCCCCTCCCGCTCGGACACGATCGCCAGCACCTCGCCGCTGGGGGCGAAGACGGCGTACGGCCCGTCGATGCCCGCGGGAGCCAGGGGGCCGCCGTGGCTGAGCACCCGGGCCTCGTCGGCGGTGGCCTCCCGCTGCGGGAACGCCTGCCGCGCGGCCTGTGACATCGGCAGCGACACCACGTCGGGGGCGACCTGCTCGAGCTGTTCCAGCGTGCGGGCCTCGGCCAGCGTCAGCCCGCCGACCGCGGTGCGGCGCAGGGCCGTCAGGTGACCGCCGACTCCCAGCGCCGAGCCGAGGTCGCGGGCGATGGCGCGGATGTAGGTGCCCGACGAGCAGGTCACGTCGACGTCGACGTCGATGTGCCCGTCGCCGCGCCGGATGGCGAGCACGTCGAGCCTCGACACCGTGACCCGGCGGGCGGGAAGCTCGACCTGCTCCCCCTCGCGCACGCGCTTGTAGGCCCGCTGCCCATTGATCTTGATGGCGCTCACGGCGCTGGGCACCTGGTCGATCTCGCCCCGCTGCCTCGCCAGCCCCTCGTGGATCGCCTCGTCGGTGACCCCGTCCGCGGGCGCGGTGGCGGTGACCTCCCCCTCGGCGTCGTCCGTGATCGTCGACTGCCCGAGGCGGATGGTGGCGGTGTAACTCTTCCCCGACCCGATGACGTACGTCAGGAGCCTCGTCGCCCGGTTGACCCCGATGATCAGCACGCCGGTCGCCATCGGGTCGAGCGTGCCGCCGTGACCGACGCGCCGCGTCTTCGCCAGCCGCCGGATCCGCGCCACCACGTCGTGCGACGTCATCCCCGCCGGCTTGTCCACCACGATCAGTCCGTCCGCGCTCACCCGACCACCTTAGGAGCCGCCCCTCCCCCACACCCCGCCGGGCGCGCCCTCAGCGCTGGACGCCCACCACGGCCCAGCGGCCCGAGCGCCAGCGCCACACGATCGTGACGAAGCGGATGAGGATCAGCAGGGCGAGGCCGGCCCAGACGCCGCCGAGGCCCAGGTCGAAGAAGTACGCGATCCAGATGGCCGGCAGGAAGCCGAGCAGCGCCGCGGCCAGCGTGATGTTGCGCAGGAACCGGATGTCGCCCGCGCCGATCAGCACGCCGTCCAGCGCGTACACGACCCCCGCGAACGGCATCAGCCCGATGAACCAGGGCCAGACGAGCGCGGCCTGGTCGTGCACTCCGGGGTCGGGCGTGAACCAGCCGGGGATGGCGTCCGACCCGGCGGCGGCGAGCAGCGCGAACACGACCCCGGCGATCCCGCCGGCGATCGTCACCTTGCGCGCGACAGCGATCGCGCCGGCGGCACTGCCGGCGCCGAGCGCCGCGCCGACCAGCGACTGGGCCGCGATCGCGACCGCGTCGAGGGCGAGCGCGCTGAAGAACCACAGTTGCAGGGCGATCTGGTGCGCTCCGACCGACTCGACCCCGAACCGGCTCGCCACCGCGGTTGCCGACAGGAAGCAGGCCTGAAACGCCGCCCCGCGGATGAGCAGGTCGCGCCCGACGCGCAGCTGCTGGCCGATGATGTGCGGGCTGGGGCGCAGATAGCGGGTCTCGCGGACCAACGCGTACAGGAAGAGGAAGCCGGAGACGCTCTGCGCGACCACGTTGGCGATCGCCGACCCCGTGAGCCCCCACCCGACCGGGTAGACGAGCAGCGGGCACAGCACCGCCGACAGCACGTTGGCGCCGAGCACGAAGAACAGCGGCCGCCGCGTGTCCTGCACGCCGCGCATCCAGCCGTTGCCGGCCGCCGCGAGCAGCAGACCGGGCGCTCCGAGCGACGCGACCCGCAGCCAACCCGCCGCGGCCTCCGCCGTCGCGGGGTCACCCGAAAGGGTCTGCGCGAGCGGGCCGGCGAGCGGCTGGGCGAGCAGAGCCAGCAGGACGCCCACCGCCAGCGCCGTCCACGACGCCTGGACGCCCTCCGCGACCGCCGCTTCGCGGTCACCGGCGCCGAACCGCCGGGCCGCGCGGCCGGTGGTGCCGTACGCCATCAGGGTCCCGAGCCAGACCGCCACCGACATGACCGTGCCGCTGACCGCGACCGCCGCGAGCGGCACCGGCCCGAGGTGGCCCACGACTGCGGTGTCGACGAGCACGTAGAGCGGCTCGGCGGCCAGCACGACCAGTGCGGGCAGCGCGAGCTGGGCGATCCTGCGGGAGTCGGTCTCAGGCCGGGCAGGCGAGCTCATGAACAGTCATGATGCTCGCCCGGTCGTAAGGAGTGCAACGCGGGTGAAGACTTACTGCCCTACTGCCGCGTGTCCATCGACGTCTGCAGCGCGCGACGCGCCTGCTCGCGGGCCTCGTCGGTGTTCTGGGGCTTCGGCTTGGCGGCCATGATCGTGGTCCTTCCACGGTGGGTGCGGACGCAGCGCGACGGCACGCGTCCTCGGATCGGTCGAGCGGGCGTCACATGTGCCGGCCCGGGATCGCCGGGCGCATGGCGGTGGTGACGCGGCCCGAGTCGGTGGACCCGGGTGGCTCGAGGCTCCGCAGCGGGCGGTTGTCACGGCCGCGCAAAACCAAATCACCGTTCAGGTACCAAACTATCGTTCAGTCCGCGGGATGGAGCACTGTTCCCACGCTGCGAGACGTCGGGCCGATTTCCGGCAGGGTGAAGTGCCGCCTGTCACGGCGATGAGCTGGTAGGACGCTCAACGGAGGGATCCAGCCGCCATCCGCGGGCGATCAACCGGACGATCGGGTCGCTGGCGACCACGAACGTGACGGCCGACACGGGCGAGCCTCGTGTTTCCGGACGCTCCGCGTCAGGTGAGGTGGGCGTCCAGGAGGGGACGGATCTCGGCGATCACGTCGTCGGGGGTGCCGTACGCGGTGAAGCCCGCGGCCAGCCGGTGACCGCCGCCGCCGAGGGCCGTGGCCACCGCGCTGACGTCGACGCCGCCCTTGGAGCGCAGCGACACCGCCCACTCGCCGGGGACGAGCTCCTTGACGAGGACCGCCACGTCGGCCTCGGCCACGCCGCGGACCGGGTCGATCAGCGAGTCGAGCACGTAGGGGCGCTGGCCGTGGCGTTCCAGGTCGGCAGTGGTCGCGTACGTCCACACCAGGCCGCGCCCGCCGGCGGCGGCCGGGTCGAGCAGCGCGCGGCCCAGCACCTCGCCGGCCAGCTTCATCGCGCCGAACGGGCGGGTGTCGAAGGTGCGCCGGGCGATCGCGGCGGGGCTGATGCCGGTGGCGATCAGGCGGGCCGCCAGCGTGTGCACCGACGGCGAGCGGACGAACTTGAACGAGCCCGTGTCGGTGGTGAGCGCGACGTACAGGCATTCGGCGATCTCGGCGTCGAGCGGCACGCCCAGGCGGCTCAGCAGCTCGTCGGCCACCACCGAGGTCGCCGCGGCGCCGGGGTCGACGAGGGCGACGTCGCCGAAGCCGGTGTTCGACGCGTGGTGGTCGAGCACGACCACGCGGGAGCCGCCGTCGAGCAGGCTCGCCAGCCCGCCCAGGCGCGACTCGGCGGCCACGTCGAAGATCAGGGTGAGCGCCGGCGACGCGTACGCCTGCTGCTCTGGAACGAGCAGGTCGATGCCGGGCAGCGCGCGGTAGGGCTCCGGCACGTCGAACTCGCCCGGGAAGGTGGCGCGCAGCCGGGTGAAGCCGAGCCGCCGCAGGCCGAGCGCGAAGCCGAGCATGCTGCCGAGCGCGTCACCGTCGGGGTTGACGTGGCAGATCAGCTGGACCTCGTCGTCGAGCCCCGCGCCGCGGACGGCAGCGACCGCCGCCTCCCAGTCCGACGCCGCGACGGCCTCGGACGGGCCGGCGACGCGGGAGGAGGCAGCGGCCCGGGAGGAGGGAGTGCGGCCCGGCGTCGGGCCGGGCCGCACCGCGGAGGGCGATGTCACCCCTGGTCCTCGCGGGCGCCCACCCGCTCGGTGTCCGGGGCGTCGTCCTCGTCGTCGTCGCTCTTGTAGGGGTCGGGGTCGCCCGCGTACTGCTTGCCGGCGGCCAGGCGCTGCACCTCCTGGTCGCGCTGGCGGGCCTCGGCGAGCAGGTCGTCGATCTCCTTGGCGTGGTCCTGCACGTTGTCGAGCACGAACGCCAGGCTCGGCGAGTGCCGCAGCCCGAGCGCGTGCCCCACCCGGGTGCGCAGCATGCCCTTGGCGCTCTCGAGCGCCGCCTGGGTGGCCGCCTGCTCGGTCGGGTCGCCGAGCACCGTGTAGTAGACCGTCGCCTCGCGCAGGTCGCCGGTGATCCGCGCGTCCGTGACGGTCACCATGCCGAGCCGGGGGTCCTTGATCTCACGCACCAGCGACGCTACGAGTTCCCGTACGCGTTCCGCATGCCGACGCGTCTTGGCCGGGTCCGACATATCGCCCACCTCCGACTGGAATCCCGCGGGTCCGAACAACCCCCGCCCAACTGCTGAAGCCTACCCACGCGGCCGCCGGGCCGAACGTCCCCCACTCAGTCGTCGTCGCCGTAGAGGCGGCGCCGCACGGAGAGCAACTCGATCTCGGGACGCCCGGCCACCTGGTTCTCGCAGGTGTCGATCACGGCGCGCGCCTGCGCGGGCTCGGCGGCCACCGCCGCCACCCCGAGCTGGGCGCGCCCGTGCAGGTCGTGAAAGCCCACCTCGGCGGCGCTGACCTCGTATTTCTTCAACATCGCGAGGATCGGGCGGACATAGGAACGCTTCTGCTTCAGCGAGCGCGAGTCACCCGGAAGAAGCAGGTCGAACACTGCGGTCTCGGTATACATCAGCGCGAAGGTTACTGCTCCCGTACGACATCGCGCCTCGCGATTATCACGTCGCGCTCGATGCCCTGGTCCACCCGGTGCTCCAGGGGCAGGTGCGGTACGACCTCGAGGCCGTTGGCCAGCAGGATGTCCTCGGCCAGCTCCCGGCGCGCGACCTTGGTGTTCCACGAGAGCCCGAGCGCCCCGCCCTCGCGCAGCAGCGGCAGCCACTGCGGCACCGCGCGTTCCAGCAGGTCCAGCGGCCGCCGCGAGATGCCGCCCTCGTCGTCGTAGGAGCCGTGCGCCACCCCGTACGGCAGATCGGCGACCAGCACGTCCGCCACCCCGCCGCGCAGCAGCCCGTCGAGCTGGGTGGTGTCGGCCTGCAGCACCACGAGCTTCTGCACGGCGCCCGCCTTGTGGTCGTCCTTGCTGGCTGCCAGCGACACCTCGAGCCGCCGCGCGGCCCGCCGGCCCTGCCGCCGTACGGGAACCAGCTCCGCGGTGTGCTTGAGGCGCTTGCGCTTGAGCCACGTCTGGAGGAACAGCTTGTACGCCTCCACGTCCTTGCCGTCGATCTCCACCCCGACGGCGTCGTAGCCGTACATGAGCGCCTGGTTCAGCGTGGTGCCGCGCCCGCACAGCGGGTCGAGCACGGTGAGGCCGCCGTCGAGCATCCGGCCGGCCGAGGCCGAGGCGAGCAGCGTCAGGTTGAGCACGAGCTTGGTGAACTGCTCGTTGGTCTTGCCCGCGTACTTCGGAATGGTGATCAGGTCGCTGTCGTAGCGGGCCAGCGGCGCGAGGGCGAGCGGGCGCAACAGCTCGTCGTCGACGCGCTCGAACAGGGCGTACGCCGACGAGAGGTTCGAGAGGTACGCGATGTCGCGCGCGCCGAGCTGTCCGGAGAACGTGAGGTACTCGACGCCGCCCAGCGAGGTGACGGAGACCTCCGACGTGGCGGGCGCGAGGTAGCCGAGGAACGCCGTCAGCTCGGCGGTCGCGAGCCGGGCGGCCTGGTCGGCGTAGACGCGGTTGGCGGAGGGGGCGAGCAGCAGGGCATACCGGGACATGGGTGCCATTGGACAGCAAGGCCCCCGGCACCGAAGTGCCGGGGGCCTCGACCGTTGCGAACCTTACGCGCGCGGCTTCTCGCGCATCTCCCAGGTCTCGATCACGTCGCCGACCTGCGGGCTGCCGAAGCCGCTCATCGTCAGACCACACTCGAAGCCCTCACGGACCTCGGTGGCGTCGTCCTTGAAGCGGCGCAGCGAGCTGATCGTGACGTTGTCGGCCACCACGACGCCGTCGCGCAGGACGCGAGCCTTGGCGTTGCGGCGCAGCAGACCCGAGCGGACCAGACAGCCGGCGATGAGACCGATCTTGGACGAGCGGAACACCTCGCGGATCTCCGCCGTGCCGAGCTCGACCTCCTCGTACTCCGGCTTGAGCAGGCCCTTGAGCGCCGCCTCGATCTCCTCGATGGCCTGGTAGATCACGCTGTAGTAGCGGATCTCCACGCCGGCGCGGTCGGCCAGTTCCTTGACCTTGTTGGAGGCCCGGACGTTGAAGCCGATGATCGTGGCGGTCTGCTCCGACGAGGCCGACGCCAGGTTGACGTCGCTCTCGGTGATCGCACCGACGCCGCGGTGGATGACCTTGAGCTGCACCTCGTCCGGAATGTCGATCTTGAACAGCGCGTCCTCGAGGGCCTCGACGGAACCGGAGCCGTCACCCTTGATGACCAGGGTGAGCGACGCCTTCTCGCCTTCCTTGAGGTCACGCATGAGGTCGTCGAGCGACTTCGCGCGGCCCGAGTTGGCGAAGGTCGCCGCCCGGCGGCGAGCCTGCCGCTGCTCGGCGATCTGCCGCACGGTGCGGTCGTCCTCGGCGGCGAGGAACGTGTCACCCGCGCTCGGCACCGAGGTGAGACCCAGCACCAGCACCGGACGGGCGGGACCCGCCTCCGCGACCTGGTTGCCGTTCTCGTCGAGCATGGCGCGGACGCGGCCGTGCGCGCCGCCCGCCACGATCGAGTCGCCGGCCCGCAGCGTGCCCTTCTGCACCAGGACGGTGGCCACGGCGCCGCGGCCCTTGTCGAGGTGCGCCTCGACCGCGACACCCTGGGCGGGGCCGTCGGTCGGAGCGGTCAGCTCCAGCGCCGCGTCGGCGGTCAGCAGGACGGCCTCGAGGAGGTCGTCGATGCCGATGCCGGGCTTCGCCGCGACGTTGACGAACATCGTGTCGCCGCCGTACTCCTCGGCGAGCACGCCGTAGTCGGTCAGCTGCTGGCGCACCTTCTCGGGGTTCGCGTCCGGCTTGTCGACCTTGTTGACCGCGACCACGATCGGCACGTCGGCGGCCTTGGCGTGGTTGAGCGCCTCGACCGTCTGCGGCATCACGCCGTCGTCGGCAGCCACCACGAGGATGACGATGTCGGTCACCTTGGCACCGCGGGCACGCATGGCGGTGAACGCCTCGTGACCCGGGGTGTCGATGAAGGTGATCGCCCGGTCCTCGCCGTTGTGCTCGTACTGCACCTGGTAGGCGCCGATGTGCTGGGTGATGCCACCCGCCTCGCCGGCGACCACGTTGGTCTTGCGGATCGCGTCGAGCAGCTTGGTCTTACCGTGGTCGACGTGACCCATCACGGTCACGACCGGCGGCCGGGTGACCAGGCGGGACTCGTCCACCTCGGCGTCGAGGTCGATGTCGAACTGCGCGAGCAGCTCGCGGTCCTCGTCCTCGGGGCTGACGATCTTGACCTCGAAGCCCAGGTGCTCGCCGAGCAGCAGCAGGGTGTCGTCGGACACCGACTGCGTGGCGGTCACCATCTCGCCCAGGTTGAACATCTCCTGGACCAGCGAGCCGGGGTTCGCGTTGATCTTGTCGGCGAAGTCGGAGAGCGACGCGCCGCGGGAGAGCCGGACCTCCTGGCCCTGACCGCGCGGAGCGCCCGAGCTCATCTGCGGCGCCGACAGGTTGTCGAACTCCTGACGCCGCTGCTTCTTCGACTTGCGACCGCGGGTCGGCCGGCCACCGGGACGCCCGAAGGCACCCGCGGCACCGCCGCCACGACCGCGACCGCCGCCACCGGGACGACCGGGAGCGCCGGCACCGGCCGGAGCACCGCCACCGCCGCCGGGGCCGCCACGGTAGCCACCGCCACCGCCGCCACCACCGGGACGGAAACCGCCGCCACCGCCACCGCCGCCACCGGGGCCGCCGCGGTAGCCACCGCCACCGCCGCCGCCGGCGCCACCGGGACGGAAGCCGCCACCGCCGCCGCCGGGACCGCCACGACCGCCGCCGGGACCGCCGGGACGACCGGCGCCGCCGCCGGGACCGCCACGGCCGGGACCGGCCGGGCGCTGCGCGGGCATGGACGCGGGGCTGGGCCGCGGCGGCATCGACGCCGGGCTCGGCCGCGGCGGCATGCCGGGCTGGTTGGGCCGGGGCATCGCGGCGGGCGTGGGACGCGCCCCGCCGCCGGACACACCGAACGGGTTGTTGCCGGGACCGCGCTGCGGCGGACGCGGAGCGCCACCGGCGGGACCCGGACGCGGGCCACCCGGAGCACCGGGAGCCGCGGGACGGCCGGCCGCGGGCGAGCCCGGGCGCGGCGGGACCGAGCCGGGGCCCGGCGGACGGGGACGCGAGCCGCCGTCGGCCGGCGGCTGCTGGGCGCGACGCTCGGCGTCACGCGTGCGGGCGGCCTGCGCGGCCTTGACCGCGGCCTCCTGCTCGGCCTTGAGCGCCGAGGCACGAGCCTCGGCCGCCGCGACCTCGATGTCGTGGGCGCTCGCCGGCTTGGCGACCGGGCCGGGCCGGGGACCCGGACGGCCGACCGGCGGCTTGGGACTCGCGAAGGGACCGGGCGACGGCGCGGCCGGCGACGTGGGGGCGCTGGACGCTCCCGCGGTCGGAGCCGGGGCCGGGGCCGGGGCGGTGGGCCGGCGCGGCGGCTGAGGCCGGGCGCTCGGCGGAGCCGGACGGGCGGAGGTGGGCGCGGACGCGCTGGGAGCCGCCGCGGCGGGGGCCGCCGGAGCGGAACCTGCCTCGAGGGCGCCACGCAGGCGCCGGGCCACCGGGGCCTCGACCGTGCTGGATGCGGACTTGACGAACTCGCCCATCTCCTTGAGCTTGGCGAGAACGGTCTTGCTGTCGACCCCGAGCTCCTTCGCGAGCTCGTGTACGCGGGCCTTTCCTGGCACTGCACTCCTCACTTCGAGGTCGTGCGAGCGCACCCGCAACGACCTCACTCGTGCACTAGAAGCCTGTTCATTTCAGGGACTTCATCGTGTGCTCATCTTGGTCGTCCTACCTTGCTGGGTCGTGACGCGGCCACCATGGCCACATCATCGGTCGTTCCGTGCGGCATGACCGTACGGATGTGCTCGGCCAGCAGATCGGTGTCAGCAACACCGGTGAGTCGCAGCGCCCGCCCGAAGGCGCGACGCCGCTGAGCCAGCGCGAAGCAAGCTGGATCGGGATGCAGATGCGCTCCCCGGCCCGGCAGTCTGCGGTTCGGATCGGGCTGGAGCCGGAGGTCAACCCCGGTGCCGGCCGCGACGAACCGAATCAACTCGGAGGCCGGCGCGCGCTTGCGACAACCGACGCACGTCCGAACGAATTCAGCGCGCGCCGGGCCGACCATGAGAAAGTCTACTCCTCGTGCGTCCGAAACGCGTATCCGGTCAGCTACCCGCCTCGGCCGCATCCCGGCCGGCGGGGTTCGCGGGGGCGGCGGGCTCGTTGTCCGGCCGGATGTCGATGCGCCAGCCGGTGAGGCGGGCGGCGAGCCGCGCGTTCTGCCCCTCGCGGCCGATCGCCAGCGACAGCTGGAAGTCGGGCACGGTCACCCGGGCCGTCCGGGTGGCGGCGTCGACCACCTCGACACGCAGGGCCTTCGCCGGCGAGAGCGCGTTGCCGACGAACTGGGCGGGGTCCTCCGACCAGTCGATGATGTCGATCTTCTCGCCGTGCAGCTCGCTCATCACGGCGCGCACGCGCTGGCCCATCGGGCCGATGCAGGCGCCCTTCGCGTTGACGCCCGGGACCGTGGAGTGGACCGCGATCTTGGTGCGGTGACCTGCCTCACGCGCGATGGCGGCGATCTCGACCGTGCCGTCGGCGATCTCGGGCACCTCGAGCGCGAACAGCTTCTTGACCAGCGCCGGGTGCGACCTCGAAAGGGTGACCTGGGGGCCGCGGAAGCCCTTGGCCACGTGCACCACGATGGCCCGCAGCCGGGAGCCGTGCTCGTACGGCGCCTCGCCCGGCACCTGCTCGGACTGCGGGAGCACCGCCTCGATCTTGCCGAGGTCGACCAGCACGATGCCCTTCTCGGCGCGGGCGGCGTCGGCCTGCACGATGCCGGTGACCAGGTCGCCGTCGCGGCCCGCGTACTCCCCGAAGTGCTGCTCGTCGGTGGCCTCGCGCAGCCGCTGCAGGATCACCTGCTTGGCGGTCATCGCGGCGATGCGGCCGAAGTCGTGCGGGGTGTCGTCCCACTCGCGCACCACCGTGCCGTCGGCGTCGAGCTCCTGCGCCAGCACCGACGCGACGCCGGTGCGGCGGTCGATCTCGACCCGCGCGTGGCCCTGCGCGCCGTCGGTGTGCCGGTAGGCGGTCAGCAGCGCCGTCTCGATGGCCGCCAGAATCGTCTCGAACGGGATCTCCCGCTCGCGCTCCAGGGCGCGCAGCGCCGCGAGGTCGATGTTCACTCCTCGCCCTCCCCTTCGTCGTCGTCCTCGTCGTCGAACTCGGCCTCGTCCAGCCGCTTGAACTCGATCTGCACCTTGCCCGGGCCGAGCTCGCTGTAGCGCAGCTCGCGGGGTGTGCCGTCGACGTCCAGCACGATGCCCTCGTCGTCGGTGTCGACCACCCGGCCGGTCAGCCCGTCGACCGCGACCAGCCGGCCCCTGTTGCGCCGCCAGTGGCGCGGCAGGGTGAGCGGGCGGTCCACGCCGGGCGAGCCCACCTCGAGCTGGTACTCCCCGGCGAGCACCTCACCGCCGGTCTCGTCGGCCGCGTCGAGCGCCGACGAGATCTCGCGCGAGACGATCGCCACGTCGTCGAGGCTGATGCCGCCGTCGGCGTCGACCAGCACGCGCACCAGGTGGCGACGGCCCGCGCGGGCGACGCTCACGTCCTCGAGGTCGTAGCCGGCCTCGGCCACGACCGGCTCGATGACGGCGCGCACCCGGGCGCGGGCGGCGGCCAGATCGATGCGCGGGGCGGCCGGGACGCGCGGCTGCTCGTCGTCCCGGCGGCGGCGCGCTCCGGGCCCCTGCCCGGGCCGGGCGCCGGCGCGACCACGCTGCGTCATCGGTGCTCGACCCTCTCTCCACAACCGCCGGTCAAAACGCGACGACCGGACAAACGACTGTATGCCGCCGGGCCGGACGACCCCGCGGCTGGGACAGAGCGTAACGCGCTCGCCCGGACGCCGGTTCGCCGCCGCACCGAATCCGCGCCATCCGCAGGTCACGGCGTGTCCCCCATGGTGTTGACTGGCGCGGTGCGGATGTTTGCGACCGGGCACCCCCGGCGGCAGGTGCTCGCCGGGGCGGCCGTCCTGGGGGTGGGCGGCCTGACCGGCTGCGGGCTGTTCGACGACGACCCCGAGCCGCCCGCGGCGCCGGACCCGCTGCAGCCGCTGCTCGACGAGGCGGTGGCGCTGGCCGCGTCCTACGACCGGGCGGCCGCCGCCCAGCCGGGCCTGGCCACCCGGCTCACCCCGCTGGCCGACGACCACCGGGCGCACGCCGCCGAGCTGGCCCGGCTCATCGGTGGCACGCTGCCGTCGGCGGGGGCGAGCGCGAGCGCGCCGGTGGCCGCGGCCGCCGGGACGATCGCGAGCCTGCGCGCGGCCGAGCAGGCGGCCCAGCGATCCGCCGTCGCGGCGTGCAAGGCCGCGCCCGCCGACCGCGCGGCGCTGATCGGCTCGATCGCCGCGTGCCGTGCCACCCACGCCGAGGCGCTGCGGTGAACCCCCAGCTCGGCGCCGCGCTCGCCGCGGAGGAGGCGGCCATCTACGCGTACGGGACGATCGGGGTCCACCTGGCCGGCCGTGGCGACGTGACCGAGGCGCGCGCGGCCCAGCAGGCTCACCGCGGCCGCCGCGACTTCCTCGTCGGCCGGCTGGCCCAGCTCGAGGCAAGCGCGGCGCCGTCGCCCGCGGGCTACGAGCTTCCCTTCCCCGTGACCGACCGGGCAAGCGCGCTCAAGCTGGCGATCCACGTGGAGGACGGCGTCGCGCAGGCGTGGCGGCCCGTGCTGACGGTGACCACGGGCGCCGACCGCAGCACGGCCCTCGCCGCGATGACCGAGGCGGCCGTGCGCGCCACCCGCTGGCGCCGCCTCGCCGCGGTGAACCCGGTGACCCTGCCTTTCCCAGGACGCCCCACTTAGGGCCTATGTCCCTTCTCCAGCTACGCGGCGTGCACCTTCCGCGTACGGATGGATGTCCGAGAATGACAGGGTGCACGACGAGATCAGCTTCACCTCGCCGCGGGGACAGCTCGCGGCCCGTCTGCGTGACGTGATCGAGCACCGCTGGCCGGCCGAGGTCCGGGCGATCGGCGTGCACGGCTCGCTCGCCCACGGCGTCGACCACGACGGCAGCGACGTCAACCTGGTCGTGGTCACCTACCGGCCGGGCGCCGGCCCGCGCAGCGCGCTGCGCAAGGTGGACGGCATCCTGGTCGACCTCCAGGTGGTGACCGCCGAGGAGGGGCTACGCCGGGCGCGCGAGCTGACCCCGCGCTGGCCGCTGGAGGCCGAGCGGTACGTCACAGCCCGCCCGTTGCACGATCCGCGCGGCTGGTTCGCCGAGCAGCGCGACGCCCACCTCAACCGGCTCACCGAGGCCCGGCCGGTGGAGTTCAGCGGCCTGGCCCGGCACAACTGGGAGATCGCCTCGGCCGCGCACGGCCGCGCGGTGCGCCTGGTCGAGTGGTACGAGACCGACGCCGCGCTCGTGATGATCGCGGAGGCCCGGCTGCACGCCGCGCTGGTGGCCGGCCTGCTCACCCGCACCTACTTCCGCAACCCGGCCGACGCCGTCCAGCGCACCGGCCTGGCCGGCGCCGGCGTGCAGGAGCTCGGCGGCGTGCTCAAGCAACAGGCCGACGAGCTCACCGCCCGCGGCAAGCCGGTCGACGGCAACCTCGCGCTGCTCTTCGAGTGATCAGACCCCGATGAGGGCGCCGATCCCGTACGTCGCCGCGGCCGCCACCGCCCCCAGTGCCAGCTGCCGGAGGCCGCCCAGCCACCACGGCCGGGCCGTGAACCGGCCGACGACCGCGCCCGTGACGAATAGGCCGAGCCCGCCCACGGCCAGCGCGAGCACCAGGCTGTCGAAGCCCAGCAGATAGGTGAGCAGCGGGATCAGCGCGCCGGCCGCGAAGCACACGAACGACGACCCGGCCGCCGTCCACGGGCTGGGCAGCTCGTCCGGGACCACGCCCAGCTCCTCCTGGGCGTGCACGCGCAACGCCTGGTCGGGGTGCGCCTTGAGGACGTCGGCGACCTGGCGGGCGAGCGGTTCCGGCAGCCCGCGCGCGACCCACATGCCGACCAGCTCGTCGGCCTCGCCCTCGGGGTTGACGGTCAGCTCGCGCAGCTCCTTGGCCAGCTCGGCCGCGACCTGCTCGTTCTGGGTGCGCACGCTGGTGTACTCGCCGATGCCCATCGAGATCGCACCGGCGACCAGCCCGGCCACCCCGGTGAGCACCAGGGCGCTGCGGCCGGCCCCGCCACCGCCCACGCCCGCGATCAGCGCGATGTTGGTGACCAGGCCGTCCATCGCGCCGAACGTCGCCGCCCGCAGCCAGCCGCCGGAGACGTCGGCGTGGTGGTGCTCGACGGCCGCGGTCACGGCAGGGTCAGGATCTCGGCGCCGTCCTCGGTGACCACCAGCGTGTGCTCGAACTGAGCCGTCCACTTGCGGTCCTTGGTGACGACCGTCCAGCCGTCGTCCCACACGTCGTACTGGTAGGTGCCTAGCGTGATCATCGGCTCGATCGTGAAGGTCATGCCGACCTCCATGACGGTGTCGAGGCGCGGGTTGTCGTAGTGCGGGATGTAGAGCCCGGAGTGGAACGTCTCGCCGATGCCGTGGCCGGTGAAGTCGCGCACCACGCCGTAGCCGAAGCGCTTGGCGTACGACTCGATGACCCGGCCGATCACGTTGATCGGGCGGCCCGGCGCGACCGCCTTGATGCCGCGCATCATCGCCTCGTGGGTGCGCTCGACCAGCAGCCGCGCCTCCTCGGCGGGCTCGCCCACGCAGAACGTCGCGTCGGTGTCGCCGTGCACGCCGTCGAGGTACGCCGTGACGTCCACGTTGATGATGTCGCCGTCCTCGAGCACCGTCGAGTCCGGGATGCCGTGGCAGATGACCTCGTTGAGCGACGTGCAGCACGACTTGGGGAAGCCCTTGTAGCCCAGCGTCGAGGGGTAGGCGCCGTGGTCGCAGAGGAACTCGTGCACCACCCGGTCGATCTCGTCGGTGGTGACGCCGGGCTTGCAGTGCTCACCGGCGAGCTGGGTGGCCTGCGCCGCCAGCCGCCCCGCGACCCGCATCTTCTCGATGGTCTCGGGGGTCTGCACGTGCGACCCGCGCCACTCTTTCGGGCGCTTCTTGCCGACGTACTCCGGGCGGACGATCTGCGCCGGGACCGCCCGCCAGGGCGACTGCTTTCCCGGCGCCAAGGGGGCGCGAACGGTCATACCTCCAGCCTATCGCCGCCACGGCGGGCCGATCCGCGATGCCGGCGGCCGTCCCATAACAGGTTCGCCGGGCGCGATCGACCGGTTCTTGCCGCTCCCGGACCCCTGTGTAATCGTGTCTGCGTGGATCAAGAGCGGGCGGACGAGAACTTCACGGCCACCGCGGCCGTGGAGGGCGGCCGGGTCGTCGTGACGGTCACGGGTGAGGTCGACATGTCCACCGCGGACGCCATGCTGCACACCGCCACCAAGGACGCCTCCCCCGCCGCCGTGCTCGACCTGCGGGCGGTCACCTTCTTCGACTCGGCGGCCATCCACGCGCTGCTGCGGCTCGTCGACCACTACGGCGAGCGGCTCACGGTCCTGCCGTCGCCGCAGGTGCGCCGGGTGCTGGAGATCTCGGGGCTGTCCACCCAGCCGTGGCTCAGCGACTGAGCGGCCGCCGCAGGGTCACCGACGTCCCCGCCGGGGAGCGCATCACCGCCAGCTCCGAGAGCGCGCCGATCAGCGCGAGCCCGCGGCCGCGGAAGCCGCCCGACGAGCTGGGCCGCCAGCTGCCGGTGTCCCGTACGGTGATCGTCACCGCGTCGTCGGCGAGCGCGGCCTCCACGGTGATGAACGGCTCGGCCGGTTCGATCGGGTGCTCGATCGCGTTCGCGGCCGCCTCCGAGACCGCCACGGTCAGGTCGAAGATGTCGGCCTCGGGCACGTCGTGGGCGGTGAGGAAGTCCTCGAGCCGGCGGCGCAGCACGCTCAGCCGGGTCGCCTCGGCGGGCAGCCGCAGCAGGAACTCCTGCGGCTCGGCGACCTGAACGGCGAGCAGCGCGATGTCGTCGCGCCGGGTGCGCTTGGCCGCCTTGGCCAGCAATGCGTCCAGGAGATCCTCCACGTGTTCGGCGGGCTCGGCGGCGTCGGCGGTGAGCTCGGCCAGCCCGGCGTCGATCCCGGTCTCCCGGTCCTCGACCAGGCCGTCGGTGTAGAGCAGCAGCCGCGCCCCGGGCGGCAGGTCGGCGACGAGCGTCGGGTAGCTCACGTCGGTGAGCGCGCCGACCGGCGGGCCCAGCGCTGTCATATGGAGGAACGAGCCGGCCTCGCCGGGCGGCACGACCAGCGGCGAGGGGTGCCCGGCCGACGAGTAGTGCAGCCGCCGGGTCGCGGGGTCGAGGCGCACGCACACGACCGTCGCGAACTGCCGCCGGCCGAGGTTGTCGACGAGGCGGTTGAGCCTGGTCAGCGCCTCGCCGCAGTCGAAGCCCTCGAGGACGTACGCCCGCAGCGCGTTGCGCAGCTGGCCCATGACGGCCGCCGCCTGCACGCCCTTGCCGACCACGTCGCCGATGACCAGGAACAGCTGGTCGTCGCGGCCCGCGATCACGTCGTACCAGTCGCCGCCGACCTCGGCCTCGCTGCTGCCGGGCAGATAGCGGCTGGCCACGACCGCCCCCGGCACCTGCGGCAGCGACTCCGGCAGCAGGCTGTGCTGCAGCGTGCTCGCGATGCGGTGCTCGGCCTCGTAAAGCCGCGCGTTCTCGATGCGCAGCCCGATGATCCGGGCCAGCTGGGCGACCACGGGGGCGTCGAGGGTGCCGTGCGGCGACGACCAGACCCGCAGCTCGCCGACGGTCGCCCCGGACGTGTCCGGCAGCGGCAGCGTCACGTCGGGGGCGGTGTGCGGGTCGGCCCCGCCGTCCACCTGCGCGCGGGCGCCCGGAGCGTCGATCACCACCCGCCCCGCCGCGGTCATCTCGCGCACGTGGTGGGCCGCCACGTCGAGGACCTCCGCCGTGGTGCGCGCGGTGTTGACGGCGGCGGCCGTGTCGACCAGCCCGCGCAGCCGGTCGATGATCCGGCGGCGGGCCTGGCCCAGGTCGAGGTTGGCGCGCACCCGGGCGGTCAGGTCGCGGGAGGAGAACGGCTTGACCAGGTAGTCGTCGGCGCCCGCGGCGAGGCCCTCGCTGGAGGCCTCCTCGCCGGCCCGCGCGGAGAGCACGACGATCGGCACGTCGCGGGTGCGCTCGTCGGCGCGCAGCGCGGCGATCAGGCCGAACCCGTCGAGCCGCGGCATCATCACGTCGGTCAGCACGAGGTCGAACTCCTGCCGCCGGGCCAGGTCGAGCGCGGCCTGCCCGTCCCCCACCGTCGTGACGTCCCAAACCTGGCGCAGCAGCCGGGTCAGGTGGTCGCGCAGGTCGGCGTTGTCGTCGGCGACCAGGATCCGCCCGCGCGGCACACCCGTCTCGGCGGGCGCGGGCACGGGCACGGGCAGCGCGTCGCCGGCCCACCACTGCTCGGCCTCCTCGACGTACGGCCGGACGTCGATCGTCGGGGCCACGCGGTCGGCGGCCTCGGTGATGCGGTCGGCCGGCAGGTGGGCCGTGCCGAACGGGACGGTGACCGTGAAGGTGCTGCCCTCGCCGAGCCGGCTCTCGACGCCGGCCGTGCCGCCGTGCAGCTCGGCTAGCTCGCGCACGAGGGCGAGCCCGATGCCGGTGCCCTCGTGACTGCGCGCCCAGACACCGGTGACCCGGTGGAAGCGGTCGAACAGCAGCGGCAGCTGGTCGGGGGCGATGCCGATGCCGGTGTCCCGTACGGTCAGCTCGGCCCCCCGCTCGCCGGCGCGCAGGCGCACCTCGACGAGCCCCGACGGGGTGTACTTGACCGCGTTCGAGAGCAGGTTGAGGACGATCTTCTCCCACATCTCGCGGTCGACGTGGACGGGCGCGGCCAGCGGCGGCACGTCCACCACCAGCCGCAGCCCGGCGCGCTCGGCGGCCGAGCGGAACGTGCTGGCCAGCCGGGCCGTGTAGTCGGCGAGATCGGTGGGCTGGTACGCGGCGCGCAGCCGGCCGGACTCCAGGCGCGAGAAGTCGAGCACGGTGTTGACGAGCTTGAGCAGCCGCAGGCCGTTGCGGTGCATGGGCTTCAGCCGCTCGCGCTGCTCGCCGGGCAGGTCCGGGTCGTCGAGCAGGTCCTCGAGCGGGCCGAGGATCAGCGTCAGCGGGGTGCGGAACTCGTGGCTCACGTTGGAGAAGAAGTTGGTCTTCGCTCGGTCCAGGGCGGCTAGCTCCGCGGCCCTGGCGCGTTCCTGCTCGTACGCCCGCAGGTTGCCCACGGCGCGGGAGATCTGCGCCGCCGCGAGCTCGAGGAAGTCGCGGTAGCCGCCGCCCAGCGCCAGGTACCGGCTCACTCCGACCACGAGCGCGCCGGCCGTTCCCGTGCCCACGGTCAGCGGCAGCACGAGCGCCTGGTCGGCCGCCGAGGGTGGCGCGTCGACGATGTCGAGCAGCGCCACCGACTCCGCCCGCCCCGTCCGGATCACCCGTCGCACCACCGTGGACGCGCTCGCCGCGCCGTCGATGACGACCTCGGCGTACGGCACGTCGGCCGCGTTCTCCGCGAACACCGCCTCCACCTCGGCCGTGAGCGCCGCCTGGTCGGGCGAGCCCGCCAGCCGCGAGCCCAGCGCGCTCAGCGTGCGCACCCGCCGGCCGCTGAGCACCCGCTCGGTGGTGTCGCTGACGATGCAGAAGACGCCACCCACCTCGCCGGAGGCCGTACGGATCGGGTCGTACGAGACGTCGAAGTAGGTCTCCTCGAGGAACCCGTGCCGCTGGAGCATGAACGGGTGGTCGGCCGCCCAGAACGCCTCGTCGCCGGCCCGCACCCCGTCGAACAGCGCCTCGAGCACCGACCACGCCTCGGCCCACATCTCGTGCCCGGGCCGGCCCAGGTGACCGGGGTGCTTGTCGCCCATCACCGCGATGTAGGCGTCGTTGTAGAGCGCGCAGTAGTCGGGGCCCCAGAAGATGACGACCTGGGCGCGGGAGGCGAGCATCGTGGCGACCGCGGCCTGCAGCTCGGGCGCCCAGCCGGCGGGCGGCCCGATCGGGCTCGCCGACCAGTCCAGCGCGAGCATGCGGCGGCCCATCTCGCCGCCACGCTCGAAGGCCGCCAGCAGCCGTCCCGGCACGCCGTCCAAGCCATGGCCTCCCACACTCGACCGGTTCCGGTTCAGCACGGTAACACCGGATCGAACGCGCGGCGCGCGGACCGGTTACGCCGCGAAGGCGGCCGGCTGCAACCCGGAACGCCCGGCGGCCGCCTCGACGAGGGCGGCGAACACGCGCAGATCGGCGGTGCGCTCGGGATGCCACTGCACGCCCACCGCGTACGTGCGGGACGGGTCCTCGATGAACTCGATGACGCGGTCCTCGGGGCACCAGCCGGTGGCCCGGAACGAGCCCGGGTTGTCGACCGCCTGGTGGTGGAACGAGTTCACCGTCGCGTGCGCGCCGAGCAGCCGGCGGGCCATCGAGTCCGGCGCCGTCACCACGTCGTGCCGCCCGAACGCGGAGGCGTCCGCCGCGAGCGGGTCGGTGCCCGCGGCCGCGCGGTGCCGCTCGTGGCCGATCAGATCGGGCAGGTGCTGGTGCAGCGAGCCGCCGGTGGCCACGGCCATCACCTGCATGCCGCGGCACACGCCCAGCACCGGCAGGTCGGCCTCGAGCGCGGCGCGCATCAGCAGGATCTCGGACACGTCGCGCGGCTTGTCGGTCTCGGTCTCCGGATGCCGCTCGGCGCCCCAGGCCGCCGGGTCCATGTCGCCGCCGCCGCAGAAGACGATGCCGTCGAGGGAGTCGATGACGTCGGTGCCCGGGTCGTCCGGAGTGATCAGCACTGCTCTGCCGCCCACGGCATGCACGGCCTGCACGTACGTCATCGGCAGCATGCCCGCCATGACGTCGTTGCCGTTGTAGGTCACCTGCTGGGCGTAGCAGGTCATGCCGATCAAAGGCCTGCGCATGTGGTGCATTCCTTTCCCGTTGCGGTCAGCTCCGGCGTGCGGCTGCCACGAGCGCTCCGAAGAGCCGCTCGTCGCGGATGGTCTCGGGATGCCACTGCACGCCCAGCACGAAGCGGTGATCCGGATCCTCGACTGCTTCGGCGAGGCCGTCCTCGGCACGGCCGGTGACCGTGAGGCTGCCCGCATCCGCGACGCCCTGGTGGTGGAAGCACCGGATCGCGAGATCGTCGCCCATCAGGCCGGCGATGCGGCTGCCCGGAACGAACGACGCGTCGTGCTCGCCGTAGACACCGGGGGCCGGTCGGTGCTTCTCGTGTCCCAGAACGTCCGGCAGATGCTGGTGCAGCGTGCCACCGGCGGCGACCACCAGCAGCTGCATGCCGCGGCAGACGCCGAGAACGGGTATGTCCGACTTTAACGCGCGACGCACGAGCAGTATTTCGGCGCGGTCACGATCCGGGCGCGGCACGGTCAAGGGCTCCGGCTCGGCGCCGTAGAGCTCGGGGCTCACGTCCGGGCCTCCGGCCAGCACGAGCCCGTCCAGCACGTCGAGCACGTCGGTGTCCTCGTGCTGGGGGATCAGAACGGGACGACCACCCGCCTGGGTGACGGCCTCGGTGTAGTCGTGCGGCACGAGCGTGGTCGGCAGGTCCTGCCAGACACCCCAGGTTGCCTGCTCCACATAGGTCGTGATGCCGATGATCGGACGCATCGCCCCACCGTAACGAGATCGTGTTTCCCCGACAGCCGCTGAACGGATACGAGCGGGAGTCCGATGGTGGATAGAGGCGCGCGGCGTCGCCTCCGACATCGGAGGCGGCGCCGCGCCCGGGTCCCTCTGTCCCACCCGTACGGGGATCGACCTGCACGGGCGGGGATTCGACCCCTTCACCCGCCGAAGCGGGTGTAAAAGGGGCGTTGCCCGTGTAACCGGAGTCTCAAACATTCACAGCGGAGTTACATAGGCTCCCGTGATGCCACCGTCGACGACGAACTGCGACGCGGTCATGAACGAGGCGTCGTCGCTGGCCAGGAACGCGACGGCGGCCGCGATCTCCTCGGGCTCGGCGAACCGGCCCATCGGCACGTGCACCAGACGGCGGGCGGCCCGCTCCGGGTCCTTGGCGAACAGCTCCATCAGCAGCGGGGTGGCGACCGGCCCGGGACACAGCGCGTTGATCCGGATCCCCTCGCGGGCGAACTGCACGCCCAGCTCGCGGGTCATCGCCAGCACGCCGCCCTTGCTGGCCGTGTAGGCGATCTGCGAGGTCGCGGCGCCGAGAAGCGCCACGAACGACGCGGTGTTGATGATCGAGCCCTTGCCCTGCCGCTGCATGTGCGGGATCGCGTACTTGCAGCAGAAGAACACCGAGGTCGTGTTGACCTTGAGGACCCGCTCCCACGCGTCGAGGCCGGTCACCAGGATCGAGTCGTCGTCCGGCGGGGAGATGCCGGCGTTGTTGAACGCGATGTCCACCCGGCCGTGCCGCTCCGCGACCCCGTCGAACAGCGCCCTGACCTGCTCCTCGTCGGACACGTCGCAGGCGACGAACTCGCCCCCGGTCTCCTTGGCGGCGGCCGCGCCGGCCTCCTCCGAGATGTCGACGGCGACGACCTTGGCGCCCTCGGCGGCGAACCGGCGGGCGGTGGCGAGCCCGATGCCGCTGCCGGCGCCGGTGATCACGGCGACCCGATCTTGCAAACGCTCCACTTAATCTCCCATGGCCATAAAGACGTTCTTGACGTCGGTGAAGCTGAGCAGCGCGTCGGGGCCGAGCTCGCGCCCCAGCCCGGACTGCTTCATGCCGCCGAACGGGGTCCAGTAGCGCACCGACGAGTGGCTGTTGACGCTCAGCGCGCCGGTCTCGACGGCGCGCGAGACCCGCAGCGCCCGGCCGAGGTCGCGGGTCCACAGCGAGCCGGACAGCCCGTACTCGGTGTCGTTGGCCAGCCGGATGGCGTCCTGCTCGTCGGAGAACGGCAGCACGGAGAGCACCGGCCCGAAGACCTCCTCGCGCCAGTGCCGGTCGCCGGTCGAGTGGGCCAGCAGCACGGTCGGCGGGAACCACCAGCCGTCCCGGTCCGGCGCCTGCCCGCGGAAGGCGACGTCGGACCCTTCGACGTACGAGGCCACGGTGTCGCGGTGGCCCGCGGAGATCAGCGGCCCCATCTCGGCGGACGCGTGGGACGGCTCCTCCACCCGGAACGCCTTGACCGCCGGCTCCAGCAGCGACAGGAACTTGTCGTACACCGACTCCTGCACCAGCAGCCGCGAGCGGGCGCAGCAGTCCTGCCCGGCGTTGTCGAACACGCTCGCCGGGGCGGAGGCGGCCGCCTTCTCCAGGTCGGCGTCGGCGAACACGATGTTCGCACTCTTGCCGCCCAGCTCGAGGGTCACCCGCTTCACCTGGTCGGCCGCGCCCGCCATGATCGACTTGCCGACCTCGGTGGAGCCGGTGAAGCAGATCTTGCGCACGGCCGGGTGGGTCACGAACCGCTGCCCCACGACCGAGCCCTTGCCCGGGACGATCTGGAAGACGCCGTCGGGAAGGCCCGCCTCGAGGGCCAGCTCGCCGAGCCGGATCGCGGTGAGCGGGGTGAGCTCGGCCGGCTTGAGCACGACCGTGTTGCCGGCCGCCAGCGCCGGGGCGAACCCCCAGCCGGCGATCGGCATCGGGAAGTTCCACGGCACGATGATGCCGACCACGCCGAGCGGCTCGTGGAACGTCACGTCGAGCCCGCCCGGAACCGGGATCTGGCGTCCGCTGAGCCGCTCGGGCGCGCCGGCGTAGTAGTCGAGCACGTCGCGCACGTTGCCCGCCTCCCAGCGGGCGTTGCCGATGGTGTGGCCGGCGTTGCGCACCTCGAGCTGCGCGAGCTCCTCGAGGTGCTCGTCGACCACCGCGGCGAAGCGGCGCAGCAGCCTCGCCCGGTCGCCGGGCGCCACGGCCCGCCAGGCCGGGAACGCCGCGGCCGCCCGCTCGATGGCGGCGTCGGTCTGGGCCAGATCCAGCGACGGCACGGTGGTGAACACCGCGCCGGTCGAAGGATCGATCACTTCAGTCGTCGTCACAGATCCCTCCCTCCCGGATCCTTACACACGGCAAAGGATCTTGAATCCGCTCGTCGGCGGCTTGTGGACAACGTCCTTCTGTGGATGACGCCGCGCCCTGCCCCCGGCGCGGCTAGGCTCGGCCCCGCCGCACGTCCCTGGGTGGGCGGGGGAGGCGGTGGCCCACCGCGCCGAGCCGGGCGAAGCGGGGGCCGAGCCGGGCCGGGGAGAGCGCGCGAGGCGGCGGCCCGCCCCGCGCGGGCGGTCACATGCGCTCGAAGCCGCGCCGCAGCTCCCAGTCGGTGACGGCGGCGTCGAAGGCGGCCAGCTCGACCTTCGCCATGTTGGCGTAGTGGCCGACGACGTCCGCGCCGAAGGCGGCGCGCGCCACCTCGCTGCCCAGCCACAGCTCGTGCGCCTCGCGCAGCGTGGTCGGCACCCGCTCGGCGTCGGCGTCGTCGTACGCGTTGCCGGTCGTCTCCGGCTCCAGCGGCAGCGAGTTCTCCAGCCCGTGCAGCGCGCCCGCGATCAGCGCGGCGATCGCCAGGTAGGGGTTCACGTCGCCGCCGGGCACCCGGTTCTCCACGCGCATGCCCTGGCCGTGCCCGGCGATGCGCAGCGCGCAGGTGCGGTTGTCGACGCCCCAGCGCAGCGCGGTGGGCGCGAACGACCCGGGCTGGTAGCGCTTGTAGGAGTTGATGTTGGGCGCGAACAGCAGGCTGAACTCGCGCATCGTGGCGAGCAGCCCGGCGAGCACGCGCTGCCCGGTCTCGCTCAGGTGCGCCGGCCCGTCGCCGAGCATGGCCGACTTGCCGTCGGAGCCGCGCAGCGAGAAGTGGATGTGGCACGAGTTGCCCTCGCGCGCGTTGGGCTTGGCCATGAAGGTCAGCGCCATCCCCTCCTGCGCGGCGATCTCCTTGGCGCCGTTCTTGTAGATCACGTGGTTGTCCGCCGCGGTCAGCGCGTCGGCGTAGCGGAAGGCGATCTCGTGCTGGCCGAAGTTGCACTCGCCCTTGGCGCTCTCGGGCACCAGGCCGGCGCCGTACATCTCGTTGCGGATGCGGCGCAGCAGCGGCTCGACCCGCGCGGTGCCCAGCAGCGAGTAGTCCACGTTGTACTGGTTCGCCGGGACGAGGTCGCGGTAGTTCTTGTCGAACGCCTGCTCGTACGTGTCCTTGTAGAGCACGAATTCCAGTTCGGTGCCGGCGTACGCGGTGAGGCCGTGCTCCGCGAGCCGGTCGAGCTGGCGCTTGAGGATCTGCCGCGGCGAGGCGTACACGGGCTCGCCGCCGGTGGTCTCCAGGTCGGCGAGCACCATGGCCGTACCCGGCTGCCACGGCACCGGCCGCAGCGTGCCGAAGTCGGGCTTCATCACGAAGTCGCCGTAGCCGCTGGACCACGAGGACATCTCGTACCCGTCCACGGTGTTCATGTCGACGTCGACCGCGAGCAGGTAGTTGCAGCCCTCGCTGCCGCCGCTGACGACCTCGTCCATGAAGTAGCGGCCGTGCAGGCGCTTGCCCTGCAACCGCCCCTGCATGTCGGTGAGGGCGAGCAGCACGGTGTCGATCCTGCCGCTGTCGACCGAGACGTCCAGTTCCTCGAGGTCCATGCGGGCTCCTTTCCCCAAGGGGCCGGGCGCAAGCCCGGCCCCGGATGACTACTCGGTCGGCAACGTGGGTTCGCCGTGCGCGGCCTTCTCGATCAGGTTCTGCTTCGGGCCGGTGAACCACTTGCGGGCGCTCACGAACCACCAGATCGTGGCGAAGGCCAGCACGACCAGAACCGCGAAGATCGTGTAGTTGAAGTTCGCCGCGGTGATCGGGCTGGCGGTCGGCAGGACGAAGAGCACGCAGATGATCGCTACCCAGACGATCGCGATCCAGCCGACCGGCGCGCTCCACCGGCCGAGGTTCCACGGGCCGGGCTCGAACTCGGAGCCGAGCTTGCGCCGCAGGAACACCGGCATGACGTACGCGATGTAGAGGCCGATCACGGCGACGGAGGTGGCCGCCAGGTACGCCGTGGTGTTCCACAGCGACGGCAGCACCAGCAGGGTGGACAGCGTCACGCACAGCCAGATCGAGTTGGTCGGCGTGCCCGTGCGCGGGTTGACCTGCTTCCACAGCCGCGAGCCGGGCAGCGCGCCGTCGCGGGCGAACGCGTACGACATCCGGGAGTTCGCGGTCACCGAGGCCATGCCGCAGAACCACTGCGCCACCATGCAGATGAACAGCAGGAACGTGCCCAGGTCGTGGCCTGCAGCGTCGATGAAGATCTGCGCGGGCGGCAGGGCCAGCTCGGTGGTGCGCTCGGCCTCGTAGTCCTGGATCGACCACGTGATCGCGAACAGCAGCACGAAGCCGGCGATCACCGACACCACCACCGACATGACGATGCCGCGCGGGGCGGCGCGGGCGGCGTCGTGCGTCTCCTCGGCCACGTGCGCCGAGGCGTCGTACCCGGTGTACGTGTACTGCGCCATCAGCAGGCCGATGAGCACCGCGTACACGCTCGCCCCGGCGAAGGTGAAGCCGGTGGCGTTGTGCACCTCGGTGAAGACCTCGGAGATCGGCTTGTGATTGTCCGGCACGAACGCCAGCACGCCGACGATCACGGCCACACCGACCAGGTGCCACCAGGCGCTGACGTCCGACAGCAGCCGGACGAGGTTGACGCCGAACGTGTTGAGCAGGCCGTGCACGACGATGATCACCAGGAAGATCAGGAACGTCCGGCCGGTGGTGACCTCCATGTCGAAGGTCAGGCTGAGGAACGCCGAGGTCGTGATCGCGGCGCCGAAGTCGATGGCGGCGGTGACGGCGACCTCGCCGAGAAAGTTGAACCAGCCGACGAACCAGGCCCAGGCGGCCTTGTTGCGCTTGGCCAGCGCGGCGGCCCACCAGTACAGCGCGCCGGCGGTCGGATAGGCCGAGCACACCTCGGCCATGGCCAGCGCCACGAAGGTCACCATGACGCCGACGAACAGCCAGCCCAGGGTGATGGCGATCGGGCCGCCGGCGGTCATGGCGATCCCGTACGAGGTGATCGCGCCGGCCAGGATGGAGATGATCGAGAAGGAGACCGCGAAGTTCGAGAAGCCGGACAGTCGGCGATGCAGTTCCTGCTGGTAGCCGAGTTGGGCAAGGCGTTCTTCGTCGGTGCTGGGTGCGGGGTTGGCGCTCATGTGCGGCTCCCTTACCGAAGGGGTGCTGTGACCGGGGCCACGGCGTGCCGTGATGATCTACCCGCTGTGTTACGCGCGTCAATGCACAGCGTTAATTGCGTTGCCGCGCCACCGGCCCGGCCGCACACTCGTAACCACAGCACGCGAGCCCTCGGCAGGCTTCGCGAACACCCGGGGCCGCCTTCGGCGCCCCGGCCCGCGGCGGCGCGGGGCGCGGTCACCTCTCTCTCACGCGGCATCGCCGCGCCACGCGCCCGTCCCGCGCCGCCGCACTCCCCCCGCTCTCCCGCACCGCTCTCACCTGCGGCGATACCTATGGCGCCAGCGATATGTCCAAAAAATCTGTAGCGGCGGTACTAGAAATTCGGAGGCGACGGGCATAGCATTCAAGGCGTCGGCCACGCACAGCCGACACGCAACTGGCACAGACGCTGAGTTGGTTAAGGAGGACGAGATACCGCAGCAACACGCAGTCACAACGTCCCCGACCCGACGAGAGGTGATCGCAGCCGATGCCCTTCACTCCGGTGGTCCGCTAGCGGCACGCAGGCGGACGACCGCATGCGCCGGCGACGGCCGGCACCAGAATTGAAAAGCCAGGGCCCCGGTTACCCGCCGGGGCCCTGGATCGTCTGCGCCGGCCACCCCGGAGACGACTTCCCCCCGGAAGGGACCATGAGCACGACCTTCGACGACGCCGACTTCCCGGCGTACACCATGGGCCGCGCCGCCGGCATGATCGGCGTGACGCCGGCCTTCCTGCGCAGCCTCGGCGCCGCGGGCCTGATCGAGCCCGAGCGCTCCCACGGCGGCCACCGCCGTTACTCCCGCCACCAGCTGCAGCTCGCCCTGCGCGTCCGGCAACTGCTCGACGAGGGCATCCTGCTCACCGCCGCCTGCCGCATCGTGATGCTCGAGGACCGGCTCGCCGCGGCGCACCGCCAGATCCTCGACCTGGGCGGGACGCTCAGCCCCACCGACGACGCGGACATCCCCACCCAGACCCGTCCGGACATCGCAAAGACCCACTACTACCGCGCGACCTGAGGCCGTCGCGCCCGGCTGTGGCAGCCTGAAGGGCATGTCCAGCCTCGACGACTGGCGACGACCGGGACCGACCCCTCGGCAACGCCGCATCGACCTCGTCATCGGCCTCGTCGTGGTCGCCGGCGCGCTGCTCAACGTGGTGCTCAGCCGCAGCGCCGGCGTCTTCGTCTGGGGCGTCGAGCGCAGCCTGGCCGAGCAGCTCGCCTTCGGCTTCGCCGTCACGCTGCCGCTGGTCTGGCGGCGCTCGCACCCCGAGGCGGTCATGGTGTTCACCGCCGTGGTGTTCATCGCCGGGCAGGTGCGCGGCGCACAGGAGATCCAGTTCGCCTCCGGGGCCATCTTCGCGGCGATCTACGCGGCGGGCGCCTGGGCGCAGGACCGCCCGCGCGCCCGCTGGCTGCGCATCGTGGTGATCGGCGCGATGTTCGGCTGGCTCGCCATCGCCTGGCTGATCGCCGCCGACCAGGTGCCCGAGGGCGGGATCCCGGGCGGCTCCGGCGAGCTGCCGCCGCTGCTGGCCGGGATCGTCAACCAGGTGCTGATCAACATGGTGGTGTTCGGCTTCTCGTACTTCTTCGGCGAGACGGCGTGGCTGGCCGCCCGGCGCGAGGCCATCCTCGTCGAGCAGGCCGGGCAGCTGCGCCAGGCGCGGGCCGCGGCGGCCGATCAGGCCGTGTTCACCGAGCGGGTGCGGATCGCCCGGGAGCTGCACGACGTCGTCGCCCACCACGTCTCGGTCATGGGCATCCAGGCGGCGGCCGCCCGGCGGGCCATGGACCGCGACGCCGGCACCGCCCGCGACGCGCTGACCGCCGTCGAGGAGAGCGCGCGGACAGCCGTGGACGAGCTGCACCGCATGCTGGGCGCGCTGCGGACGTCGGACGAGCCGGCGCCCGCGCCGACCGCGGGCGTCGAGCGGGTCGGGGAACTGCTCGAGCGGGTACGCGAGGCCGGGCTCACCGCGGAGTTCGCGGTCTACGGCACGGCCGTGCCGCTTGCCGGCTCGACGTCGCAGGCCGCGTACCGGATCGTGCAGGAGGCGGTGACCAACGCGCTCAAGCACGCGAACGCGTCCACGATCGACGTGCGGCTGCGCTACCTGGCCCGCGACCTCGAGATCGACGTGGCCGACGACGGCCGCGGCTCGACCACCACCGGCGGCAGCGGCGGCGGGATGGGCCTGGTCGGGATGCGCGAACGCGTCGCCGTGCTGGGCGGCACGGTCGAGGCCGGCAACCGGTCGGCGGGCGGCTTCCGGGTGCGTGCCCGGCTGCCGCTCGCGCCCACGGTGCCCGCCCAGCGCGGGGCCGAGCAGGCGGTGGCCTCGTGATCCGGGTCCTCCTCGCGGACGACCACCGGCTGGTCCGCACCGGCTTCCGCGTGATCCTCGACCTCGAGGACGACATCGAGGTCGTCGGCGAGGCGGAGGACGGTGCCCGGGCGGTCGAGGCGGCCGCCCGGCACGCGCCCGACGTGGTGCTGATGGACGTCGAGATGCCCGGCATGGACGGGCTCGAGGCCACCCGCCGGATCGTCGCCGCGGGCGGTGGCCCGTCGGTGCTGATCCTGACCACGTTCGACCGCGACGACTACCTGTTCGCGGCGCTCGAGGCGGGCGCGAGCGGCTTCCTGCTCAAGAACAGCTCGCCGGAGTCGCTGGTCGAGGCCGTACGGGTGGTCGCGCGCGGCGACGCGCTGCTGGCGCCCGAGATCACCCGGCGCGTGATCTCGGCGTTCGCCCGGCCCGGAGCGGCCGCCCGCGCCGAGCCCGCCGCCCGCCTCGGCGAGCTCACGCCGCGCGAGCACGAGGTGCTGGTGGCGCTCGCGGGCGGCGCCACGAACGCCGAGATCGCCGCCGCGCTGCACCTGGGCGAGACCACGGTCAAGACCCACGTGAGCCGGGTGCTGACCAAGCTGGGGGCGCGTGACCGTACGCAGGCGGTCGTGATGGCGTACGAGCTCGGGGTGGTCCGTCCGGGCGGTTGAGCCGACCCGGGTCCTCCGCGCGGAGGACCCGGCGGATCATGCTCGGGCCGGACGTTTTCCGGCGCCGGATTGCCTAGCGTCGTGGGCATGACCACCGTGCTGAACGTCGATTCCGTCAGCCGCCGCTTCGGCGACCGGGCCGTTCTGAAGGACGTGTCGTTCGCCGTGGGGGGCGGCAAGCTGACCGGCTTCGTCGGCGCGAACGGCGCCGGCAAGACCACCACGATGCGGATCATCCTGGGCGTGCTCGCCGCGGACGCCGGCGAGGTGACCCTGGACGGTCGCCCGCTGAACCGCGAGATGCGGCAGCGGTTCGGGTACATGCCCGAGGAACGCGGCCTGTACCCGAAGATGACCGTGCACGACCAGATCGTCTACCTCGGCCGCCTGCACGGGCTGAGCGGCGCCGACGCCGAGCGGCGCACGTCCGCCCTGCTCGACCGGCTGGGGCTGGGCGAGCGGGCCGGCGAGCAGGTCGAGAAGCTGTCGCTGGGCAACCAGCAGCGCGCTCAGGTCGCCGCCGCGCTCGTGCACGACCCCGAGGTGCTGGTGCTCGACGAGCCGTTCTCGGGCCTCGACCCGCTCGCCGTCGAGGTGATGGTCGACGTGCTGCGCGACCGGGCCGCCGCCGGGGTGCCGGTGCTGTTCTCCAGCCACCAGCTCGACCTGGTCGAACGGCTCTGCGACGACCTGGTGATCATCGCGGACGGCTCGATCCGCGCCGCGGGCGACCGCGCGTCGCTGCGGACCAGGCACGCCGTGCCCCGCTACGAGCTGCTCGTCGACGCCGACGCCGGCTGGCTGCGCGACCAGCCCGGGGTGACCCTGCTCGACCTCGACGGCCCGCGCGCCGTCTTCGACCTGGACGCCGGGTTCGACGACCAGAAGGTGCTGCTCGCCGCGCTGGAGCGTGGCCCGGTGCGGTCGTTCGGCCCCGTCGTCCCGTCCCTGACCGAGATCTTCCGAGAGGTCGTCCGATGACTACGTACGCCGCCGCCAAGGTCGTCGCCGCTCGCGAGATCAGGATGAAGCTGCGCGACAAGACGTTCATCTTCAGCACGGTGTTCTTCCTGCTGTTCTCGATCGCGGTCACCGTGTTGCCGGCCGTGTTCGCCGGCGGGCCGTCCTCGGTGGCGGTCGCCGACCGGGCCACGGCCGCGCGGCTGGAGCAGTCACCGGACCTCGAGGTACGCGTGGTCGCCGACGACGCGGCCGCCGAGAAGCTCGTGCGCGACGGCGACGTGGACGCCGCCGTGGTGTCCGGGCCCGAGGTGATCGCGCTGCAGGACCGGCCCGGCGAGGTGGCCCGGGCGCTGAGCACGGAACCGCCCGTACGGCTGCTGGAACCCGATGCCGTGGACCCGTTCCTGGCGTACATCGTGCCGTTCGCGCTGGCGTTCGTCTTCTTCTTCACGTCGCTGCTGTTCGGCCTGCAGATCGCGCAGAGCGTCACCGAGGAGAAGCAGACCCGGATCGTGGAGATCCTCGTCGCCAGCGTGCCGACCCGCGCGCTGCTGGCCGGCAAGGTGGCCGCGCTCGGCCTGCTGGCGTTCGCGCAGGTGGCTCTGATCGCCGTGGTGACGTTGATCGGCGCGCGGCTGGCCGGGCTGGACCGCGGCGTGCTGCACCTCCTGGAGCCGGCAATCGGCTGGTTCGTCGCGTTCTTCCTGATCGGCTTCGCCATGCTGGCCGCGCTGTGGGCGGGCGTGGGCGCGCTGGCGTCGCGGCCGGAGGAGCTCAACGGCGTTTCGCAGCCCGTGCAGATGGCCGTCATGCTGCCGTTCTTCGCGGTGATCTTCTTCGGCGAGAACGACCTGGTGATGCGGATCCTGTCGTACGTGCCGTTCTCGGCGCCGGTCGCGATGCCGGTGCGGATCTTCAACGGGGACGCCGCGGGCTGGGAGCCGTTCGCCGCGCTGCTCATCATGGCGGTCACGGCCGTCGCGCTGCTCGCCGCGGGCGCCCGCCTCTACGAGGGGTCGCTGCTGCGCTACAACGGCAAGACCTCGTGGGCGACGGCCTGGCGGGCGAGGACTACGGCGTAGTGCCGCCGACCCGGCGCACGATCGCGAGCAGCGACTCCTCGACGTCCTCGATGGGGCGCTCGGGCATGAACACCAGCCAGTCGACGGCCACCACCAGGCCGACGCCGAACAGGGCCGACGAGGCCACGCGCACGTCCAGGTCGGCGGGCAGGTCGCCGGAGTCGACGCCGGCCCGGACGGTCTCCGCGATCACGCCGATCGCCTGCTCGCGCAGCAGCACCAGCGTCTGCTGCCACTCCCGGTTGGTGCGCCACATCTCGCTCAGCAGCAGCTGGGCGAAGGCGCGGTAACGGCGGATGTACTCGAGCTGGCTGCGGACCAGGGCTGCCACCGCCTCGCGCGGGGGCAGCCCGTCCACGGCCGCGCGGAACTCGTCGGTGAGCAGCCCGATGCCGTACCGCAGAAGCTCCTCGAACAGGTCGGTCTTGGATTTGAAGTTGTAGTAGACGGTGCCCTTGGCGACCTGCGCCCGCAGCGCGATGTCGTCCACGGTGGTCGCCGAGAAGCCCTGCTCGGCGATGAGCTCGACGGCCGCCTCGAACAGCCGTTGCCGCGTGCGCGTCCGCCGGTCCGTCGTCATAGCACCAATTCTGGATGCAGGTCGGCCACTGTCATGCGCCGGCTCCGGTGCGCGGCCAGTAGGGTGAGGACAAAGGCCCCCATCCCGTACGCCACCAGGAGCGCGGCACCCGTGAGCACGGTGCCCCACGGGCCGCCGTCGACGGCGTGCCGCACGGCCTGCACCACGTACGTCATCGGCAGGAACGGGTGGATCGCCTGGAAGAACTCTGGCGAGGTCTGCACCGGATAGGTGCCGCCCGACGACGTGAGCTGCAGCATCAGCAGCGCGAGCGCGGCGACGCGGCCGGCGGCGCCCAGGGCCGCGCCGAGCAGCTGCATGATCGCCGCGAACACGGCGGCCGTCAGCGCGAGCAGCCCCCACGTGGCCAGCGGGTGCACCGGGTCGAGCCCGAGCGCGAAGTGCACCACCGAGAACAGCAGCGTGGCCTGCACGAACCCGACGGCGACCGCGGGCAGCAGCCCGGCCGCAGCGACCCGCCACGTGGGCGCCTCCGAGACCAGATAGCGGCGGTTGAGCGGGCGCAGCACCATGTACGTGATCATCGCGCCCACCCAGAGGGCCAGGGCGAGGAAGTACGGGGCGAACCCCACGCCGTACGTGCCTGCCGGGTGCCGCACGGTGCGGTCCAGCGACACCGGATCGCCGAGCACGTCGGCGCGGTGGCTGGGGTCGTCGCCGTACCCGGGGATCTGCTCGGCGCCGTCGGCCAGCCCCGAGGCGAGCTGCTCCGCGCCGCCCTGCAGCCGGTCCAGCCCGTCCGCGAGCTGGTGACCGCCGTCCGCCAGGGTGCCGAGGCCGCCGGAAAGCTCGCGGGCGCCGGAGGACAGCCGGTAGAGGCCGCCCGCCAGGTCGAGCGCGCCCTGCCGGGCCTGCGCGGTGCCGTCGCCGAGCCGGTCCGCGCCGGTCGCGAGCCGGTCGAGGCCCGCGGCGAGCTGGTCGACCTGGGTGCGGGCGCGCCGCACGTCGTCCGCGAGGTGCGGGGCCGCGGCGGCGATGCGGCGAGCCGTGGCCGCGACCTGGCGCAGCTCGGTGCGCAGCGTCGCGAGGTCGGCGCCGGCGATCCGGGACTGCACCTGACGGGCGGCGCCGACCAGCCGGCCCGCGAGCTCGCGCGCCTGCCCGATGCCCTCGGTGTCGTCCGGCAACCCGTCCAGATAGTCCTGCAGCTGCTCGGCGTTGCGCAGCGCCCGGTCGGCGGCGTCGTCGATCGCGCCGATGTTGGCCGCCAGCGTGTCCGCCCCGCGCGCCACCAGCGTCGCGGCGTCCGCGATCCGCTCGGCATTGTCGCGCAGCAGCGGCTCCGCCTCGTCCGCGGCCGCGTCGACCGCGCCCGCCAGCCGGCGTCCCCCGTCCGCCGCCTGCCGCGTGCCGGTCGCCAGCTGCTGGGCGCCGGCGTCGAGCTGCGCCAGCCCGTCCGCGAGATCCTCCGCACCGCCGGCCGCCGTGCCGAGGCCGCTGCGCAGTCGTCCGGCGCCCGACTTCGCGTCGTCCAGGCCGCCCGCGAGCCGGTCCGCGCCCGACCTGGCGTCGCCTGCGCCGTTCTCGAGCTTGGCGGCCCCGTCCGCGGCCTTCTCGGTCTGCTGCTTGAGGTCGGTGAACCCGATCAGCATCTTGTCGAAGTAGTCCGCCGAGGCACTGGCCGCCGCCGCGGACCGCACCTCGTCGAACGCCGTCCGGGCGAAGACCCCCGTGAGGTAGTTGGTGGCGTCGTCGCTGACCGCCGTGAGCCGGGCCGCCTGCGGCTGCTCACTCGCGTCCGGCCCGCTGGTCAGGTCGGTCGAGAAGTCGGCCGGGATCCGCAGCAGCAACTGGTAGCTGCCGTCCGCGAGCCCCTTCTCCGCCCCCGCCTCGTCGGTGACGTGCCAGTCGAAGACCTGCCGGTCGATCAGCTCGTCCGCGATGTCCCTGCCCGCGTGCACCTGGGTGCCGTCGCTCGCGGTGGCCGTCCGGTCCTCGACCACGAGCGCCGCAGGGATGTGGTTGAGCCGGCCGTAGGGGTCCCAGAACGCGTAGAGGTAGAGCGCCCCGTACAGCAGCGGAATCACCGCCAGGGTCGCCAGCGCCGCCCGCGTGAGGTGCCCGCGCAGAAACCGCCGCAGCTCCATCCCCGCCAGCGCCGGTGTGGACAGCCTCATCGTCCCGCCTCTTCCCGCTCCCCTGCCGCGAGCCCACCCTCGGTGCTCAGGCGGATCACGGTCGTGAAGCGGGACGGGTCGACCTCGCGGGCGGTCACGAGCACCGCCCTGCCGCGGGCCGCGATCTCGGTGAGCAACGCCCACAGGGACTCCTGCTCCCGCGGGTCGAGGCCGTCGTCGAAACCGTCGAGCGCGATCGCGGCCGGCTCGGCGAGCTCGGCCAGCACGACGCCGAGGACCTGTCTCTCGTACGGGGAGAGGTCCTGACCCTGCTTCCGCGGATCGAGACCGTGCAACGGGACCGGGGCGTGGCGCCGCCCGAGCAGGGCGAGCCGTTCGCGCACATGCTCGGCGACCGTGAACACCGGTTCGGGGGCGGAGACGTCGGGGACGTGGCCCAGCGACACCCGTCCGCGCACGTCGACCCGCCCGGCCGTCAGCCGGAACCGGCGTGCCAGCGCGAGCAGCGTCGTCGTCCGGCCGCTGCCGGGCGGTCCCACGACCGCGACGAGATCGCCGGCCTCGACCGTGACATCGAGTTCACGGAACAGCCACGGGTCGCCGCGACGGCGGCCGCGCCTGCGGACGCCTGCCCCGCGGGCCCCGAGTACCGTCATGACCGCCTCCTGCGATTGAACTGACCGGTCAGTTCAAAAATGTACTCCGGGAGTTGATCGAAGCGCGGCGATGGTGGTGGACCTCACTGCCGCGCCAGGGCAGGATCATGGGCATGTCGACGCGATGGGGCATGACGGTTCCGCTGGGCGGCATTCCGCTCTCCGAGCACGCCACGGTCTTCCGGGCGCTGGCCGACGCCGGTTTCACCGACCTGTGGACCTCGGAGGTGGCCGGCTCCGACGCGTTCACGCCGCTGACGCTCGCCGCCGCATGGAACCCTTCGTTCCGCCTGGGCACGGCGATCGCGCCCGTCTTCACCCGCGGCCCGGGGCTGCTCGCGATGACCGCGGCCGCGCTGGCCGAGGCGGCTCCCGGGCGGTTCCAGCTGGGCATCGGCGCGTCGTCGCCGGTGGTGGTCGGCGACTGGAACGGCGTGGAGTTCACCGAGCCGTTCCAGCGCAGCCGCGACATGCTGCGCTTCCTGCGGGCGGCGCTGGCCGGCGAGCTCGTCGACGACGAGTTCGACACCTTCGCCGTACGGCGGTTCCGGCTCGAGCGGCCGCCGGCGACCCCGCCGCAGATCCTGCTCGCCGCGCTGCGCCCGGGCATGCTGCGTCTTGCCGCCGCCGAGGCCGACGGCGTGATCCTCAACTGGCTCTCCGCCGCGGACGTGCCGGCCGCACTCGCCGAGGTCAAGCGGGACTTCGAGGTGGCCGCGCGGATCTTCGTGTGCCCGACCGAGGACGCGGAGCAGGCCCGGCGCGTGGGCCGGCGCACGATCGCCGCGTACCTGACGGTGCCCGCCTACGCCGAGTTCCACCGCTGGCTGGGCCGCGGCGACGCTCTGAACCCGCTGTGGCAGGCCTGGTCGTCCGGCGATCGCAAGGGCGCGCTGGCCGCCATCCCGGACGAGGTGGTCGACGACCTGATCGTGCACGGCTCCCCCGAGCAGTGCCGTGCCAAGGTGCAGGCCTATGTGGACGCGGGGGTGACCGTGCCCGCCATGGCGCTGCTCCCCACGCCGACCCTGACCTCCGGCGACGTCCCCGCAATCCTCGACCTGCTCACCGCGCTGGGCCGTTGACGTCAGGTTCCGGCCGTTCACCCGCCTCCGCCGCGGGCGTCGAGAAACTACGATGCGGCGCATGGCATTGATCCACAAGGCGACGTTGAGTCCCACCAAGGTTGTACTGCTGTCGGCGTGGCTCCCGAGCCGCTCGTGGTATCAAGGCGCGTCCGGCGCCGCGGTCGAGCGGGTCGCGTCCTACCGCTTCGACGACCCCGAGGGCGAGGTCGGCATCGAGACGCTGCTCGTCACCGCCGGCGACGGCGCCACTTATCAGATCCCGCTCACCTACCGCGGCGCGCCGCTCGAGGGCGCCGACGAGTGGCTGGTCGGCACCACGCAGCACTCGACGCTGGGCGCGCGCTGGGTCTACGACGGCACCGGCGACGTCGTGTACGCCGAGGCGCTGGCGCAGGCCCTGCTCACCGGCAGCGGCCAGGCGCAGGAGTTCGTCGAGGAGGACGGCCACCTCGTGCCCCGCCCGCCGAGCATGACGGTCACCACCAGCCTCATCTCCAGCGACTTCGCCGAGGCGCGGGCCGTCACCGCGATCACCGCGGTGGACACCGCCGACCCCACGGTCGTCGAGACCGACAAGCTGACCCTGGTCGTGCCGCGCCGGCTGAGCCAGGCCGTGTCGCACCCGGGGGCCGTGCTCTTCGGCACCTGGGAGGGCCAGCCCGCGTCCGTGCCGCTGGCCTTCGCCCACCCCCGCTGACCTCACAAAAAGGCGCACTCCCCGGGTGGGGGTGCGCCTTTTCCGCGTCCTGCTCACTCACCGTCGGCGAGGATGGCGTACAGCTTGCGCCTGGTCTCGTTCAGGATCTCGAGGGCCCGCTGGCGCTGCTCGGGCGTGCCGTTGAAGCCGACCTGCTTGAGCGCGCCCATGATGCCCACCGCCGCGTCGCGGAAGTCCTGCACCTGCGACATGGTGTCGTCGCCGATCGAGGCCCACGGCGGGTTCTGCGCGGCCGTCTCGGCCTCGGGCCGGCCGTCGGCGGTCAAGCGGTAGCTCTTGCGACCTTCGGAGGCCTCGGGCTCGATGAGGCCCTCGTCCTCGAGCAGCTGCAGCGTCGGGTAGATCGAGCCGGGGCTGGGCCGCCAGATGCCGTTCGTCCGGGAGTCGAGCTCCTGGATCATCTCGTAGCCGTGCATCGGCCGCTCGAGCAGCAGCGCCAGGACGGCGGTGCGCACGTTGGGCCGGGAGCCGCGGCCACCGCGACGGCCGCCTCGATGACCGGGGCCGCCGAACGGGCCGCCGGGACCGAAGTCGCCGGGGCCGCCGAACGGGAACCCGGGCGGGAAGGTGAAGCCGCGGCCACGGAAGCCGTGCGGGCCGTGATGAACGTTCCTCATGACTATCTCCGATCTGTTGTCGATAGTTAGACGATATATCGGCAACGCATCGGGTGCAAGGGTTTTCGGGTAGGACCGGGCCGCGATGGGTGTGGAGGGCCCCGGATCTGGCAATGTGATAGGTGTGCTGACGGTGCCGATTCGCCAGCTCGGGGAGTCCGAGCGCGCGCAGGTCGAGAAGATCCTCGACCGCGACCCCTACGCCGGCGCCCAGATCGCCGAGCGGGTGACCCTGCACGGCCTGAACTGGTGGCGCTCGGACGGACGAATCTTCGGGTACGGTCCCGGCCGTCGCGTCGAGTCGCTGATCTGGTCGGGCGCCCACCTCGTGCCGGTGTGCTCGACGCCCGCGGCCACCGCCGCGTTCGCCGAGATGCTCGGCGCGGAGCCGCGCATCTGCTCGTCGATCATCGGCCGGTCCGACGCGGTGCTCGACCTGTGGGACAGGCTGGGCGGCCACTGGGGACGGGCCCGCGACGTGCGGCCCAACCAGCCGCTGATGGTCGCCGACCGGGACCCGTCGATCGCCGCCGACCCCGAGGTGCGGCTGGTGCGGCCGGGCGAGGTCGACGCGCTGTTCCCGGCCGCGGTCGCGATGTACACCGAGGAGGTCGGGGTCTCGCCGCTGCTCGACGACGGCGGGCGCGGCTACCGGCGGCGGATCGCGGAGCTGGTCAAGGGCAAGCGGGCGTACGCGCGCTTCGTCGGCGACCGGGTGATCTTCAAGGCCGAGCTGGCGATCGTGACGCACCGCACGGCGCAGGTGCAGGGCGTGTGGGTCGACCCCGAGTTCCGGGGACGCGGCCTGGCCGCCCCCGCGATGGCCGCCGTGGTGCGCGACGCCCTGCGACGCGTGTCACCCACCGTGAGCCTCTATGTGAACGACTACAACACGTCAGCACGGCGCGTGTACGCCCGGTGCGGCTTCGTGTCGGCCGGCTCGTTCGCGACGGTGCTCTTCTAGACGTACGAAGCGCCGCCACGGCCCGCGCACGGGCTCATCCCGACCGCCGCAGCCTGCGCACGGGGCCTGCCCCGGCCGCCGCGGTCTGGGGACGGACCAGCCCCGCCGAAGGCTCGACGGGGCCGGTCAGCACATCGGGCGTGTGGTCAGTGGACGGTGACCTGGGGGCCGGGGAGCAGCTCGCGGAGCTCGTCGGGCAGGTCGGCGCCCATCTGGTCGGCCAGCCGCAGCGCCTCCTCGACCAGGGTCTCAACGATGATCGACTCGGGGACCGTCTTGATGACCTGGCCCTTGACGAAGATCTGACCCTTGCCGTTGCCGGACGCGACGCCGAGGTCGGCCTCGCGCGCCTCGCCGGGGCCGTTGACGACGCAGCCCATGACGGCCACGCGCAGCGGCACCGGGAAGCCGTCGAGCGCCGCGGTGACCTGCTCGGCCAGCGTGTAGACGTCGACCTGGGCCCGGCCGCACGATGGGCAGGAGACGATCTCGAGACCGCGTTCACGCAGGCCCAGCGACTCGAGGATCGCGGTGCCGACCTTGATCTCCTCGACCGGCGGGGCGGACAGCGACACCCGGATCGTGTCGCCGATGCCCTCGGCGAGCAGCGCGCCGAAGGCGACCGAGCTCTTGATCGTGCCCTGGAACGCGGGGCCGGCCTCGGTGACGCCCAGGTGCAGCGGGTAGTCGCACTGCTCGGCCAGCTGGCGGTACGCCCGGATCATGACGACCGGGTCGTTGTGCTTCACCGAGATCTTGATGTCGCGGAAGCCGTGCTCCTCGAACAGCGAGCACTCCCACAGCGCCGACTCGACCAGCGCCTCGGCGGTGGCCTTGCCGTACTTCTGCAGCAGCCGCTTGTCGAGCGAGCCCGCGTTCACGCCGATGCGGATCGGCACGCCCGCGTCGGAGGCCGCCTTCGCGATCTCCTTGACCTTGTCGTCGAACTGGCGGATGTTGCCGGGGTTGACCCGCACGGCCGCGCAGCCGGCGTCGATCGCGGCGAACACGTACTTCGGCTGGAAGTGGATGTCGGCGATCACCGGCAGCTGCGACTTCTTGGCGATCGCGGGCAGCGCCTCGACGTCGTCCTGCGAGGGCACGGCGACCCGGACGATCTGGCAGCCCGCGGCCGTGAGCTCGGCGATCTGCTGCAGCGTGCTGTTGACGTCGGCGGTGAGCGTGGTGGTCATCGACTGGACGCTGACCGGCGCTCCGCCGCCGACCGGCACGTTGCCCACCATGATCTGCCGGCTGTGCCGGCGGGGCGCCAGCGGCGGCGGGGGCACGGCCGGCATACCGAGACTGACAGCGGTCACTTTCGCCTCACCTGTTGAAGATCGTGATCGGGTTGACGAGGTCGGCGGTGACGGTCAGCAGGGTGAACGCACCACCGATCAGGATGACTGCGTAGGTGACAGGCATCAGCTTGTAGTAGTCGACGCGACCCGGGTCGGGCTTACGGAACCGAGCGTAGAGCCACGAGCGCACCCGCTCGTACCAGGCGATCGCGATGTGACCGCCGTCCAACGGCAGCAACGGCAGCAGGTTGAAGATGCCGATGAACACGTTCAGCGAGATGAAGACGTTGAGGAACAACTCGGGCACGCCGTGCTCGAGGGCCTCGCCGCCGAGCCGGCTCGCGCCGACCACGCTGATCGGGGTCTCGGGGTCGCGCTCCGCGCCGGTGATCGAGTGCCACAGCGCCGGGATCTTGTCGGGGATCTTCTTGAGCGACGCGAACGTGTTCTTGACGATGAACCAGCCGTAGTCGGCGGTCGCGCCGAACGCCTCGACCGGGCTCGACTTGATCATGGTCGGCACGCTGCGCTCGTCCCAGCCGACGCCGGCCACCGACACCGTGGTGGTCGCGCCCGCCGAGTCGGTGACCGGGGCACGCTGGGCGGCGATGAGGTCGACCTGAGCCGTGGCCGTGGTGCCGTTGCGCTCGTACGTGAACGGCGTCCGTCCGGCGGGAAGCGAGCGGATCACCTGGGTGAGCTGGCCGTACGACGTGATCGGCGTGCTGCCGACCTGGGTGATCAGGTCACCGTCGCGCAGGCCGGCCGCGTACGCCGGGCCGGCGACCGCGCCGTTCTGACCGGGGGTGCAGGTCTGCTGCGTGGCCGGCAGGGTGATCCAGGTGCACTCGGTGATCGAGATGACCGGTTTCTGCGCCAGCGTGTCGGCGTCGGTCTGCGGATAGGCCGTGTTGGGCAGGCCGATCGAGATCGCGGCGAACCAGGCGGCCACGGCGGCGAGCAGGAAGTGCGTGATCGAGCCGGCCGACATCACGATCGTGCGCTTCCACACCGGGAACCGCCACATCGCGCGGGGCTGGTCCTCGGGGGCGACGTCGTCGTCCTGCGGCGTCATGCCCACGATCTTGCAGAAGCCGCCGAGCGGGATGCCCTTGAGCCCGTACTCGGTCTCGCCCCGCTGGAACGAGAACAGCGTGGGGCCGAAGCCGACGAAGTAGCGCGAGACCTTCATGCCGAAGGCCTTGGCCGTGAGCATGTGGCCGAACTCGTGCAGGCTCACAGAGATCAGGATGGCCAGCGCGAACGCGGCCACTCCCACCCAGTACAGCATCAAGCTCCTTCTGCCGCGATAGCGATCATCTGCTGCGCCTGGTCGCGCGCCCAGGACTCGGCCGCGAGCACCTCTTCGACGGTACTCGGCTCGGCAAAGTCCGGTGCCGCCGCGAGCACCCGTTCCAACGTGTCGACGATGCCCAGAAAAGGTAGCCGACCGGCGACGAACGCGGCCACACACTCCTCGTTCGCGGCGTTGTAGATCGCCGGGCGGCAGCGGCCCTCCCGGCCCGCGTGCTTGGCCAGCCGTACGGCCGGGAACGCCTCGTCGTCGAGCGGGCGCAGCTCCCAGTTGTGCGCCTCGCGCCAGTCGACGCCGGCGGCCGCGCCGGGCACCCGCTCGGGCCAGGCCAGCGCCAGCGCGATCGGCAGCCGCATGTCGGGCGGGCTGGCCTGGGCGAGCGTCGAGCCGTCGGCGAACTCGACCATCGAGTGCAGCACCGACTGCGGGTGCACCATCACCTCGATGTCGTCGTAGGGCACGCCGAACAGCTCGTGCGCCTCGATCACCTCGAGCCCCTTGTTGACCATCGTGGCGGTGTTGATCGTCACGACCGGGCCCATGTCCCACGTCGGGTGCTTGAGCGCGTCGTCCGGTGTGACGTTCGTCAGCTCCTCGCGCCGGCGACCCCGGAACGCTCCCCCGCTGGCGGTCAGCACGAGCCGGCGCACCTCGGCCGCCGCGCCGCCGCGCAGGCACTGGGCCAGCGCGGAGTGCTCGGAGTCGACCGGCACGAGCTGGCCCTCCTTGGCGATGCGGCGCACCAGCGGGCCGCCGGCGACCAGCGACTCCTTGTTCGCCAGAGCCAGCACGCGGCCCGACTCGAGGGCGGCGAGGGTGGGGGCCAGCCCGAGGCTGCCGACGACGCCGTTGAGCACCACGTCGCACGGCTGCCGGGCGAGCTCGGTCATCGCGTCGGGGCCGGCCACGATCCTGGGCAGCCTGAAGTCGCCGGTCGCCCACCCGCGGCGCTGCGCCTCGGCGTAGAAGGCGAGTTGCAGGTCCTGCACCACCGAGGCGCGGGCCACCCCGACCACCTCGACGGCGAGCTCGAGCGCCTGCGAGGCGAGCAGCGCGACGTTGCCGCCGCCGGCGCCGAGCCCCACGACCCGGAACCTGTCCGGGTTGCGGCGCACGATGTCGATGGCCTGGGTGCCGATGGACCCGGTCGAGCCGAGCAGTACGAGATCGCGCATGCCGCCCATCCTCCCGGAAGCCCGGCGAAAGCGTACCGCCGCATGCCCTCGGCGTTCGCCGGCTGTGGACAACGGGTCGAGCTGTGGACAACTGGGTATGGGGATCGCCGTGGTGAGCTGGGTGCGGCGGGTGCGCCGGATGGTGGCCGTGCCCTTCCGTCCCCTGCGCGGGCGGGATCTGGCACTGCACGCGGCCGCGGTCACGTTCTACGGCGGCATCGCGGTCGTGCCGATCGCGCTGCTCGCCGTCTGGATCACCGGGCTGATCGCCGGGGCGGACCGCGTGCGGCGGCTCACCGGCCGCACCATCGAGGCGCTCCCCGACCAGATCGGCGCCCCGCACGCCCTGGCCGCGCTGATCGAGGCCGGCCTGCACCTGACGCCGCTGTTCGCGCTGGCCAGCCTGCTGCCCGCGACCCTCTACGGCGAGGGCCTGCGCCGGGCGTTCGTGTCGCTGCGGGACCCCGGCGGCGAGCCGCTGGTCGGCTGGCGCGGCCGGCTGCTGTGGCTGCCGCTGCTCGCGGCGGCCCCGGCGCTGACGCTGGCGTTGTTCCTCGCGCTGCCCTCGACCGCCGACCTGTGGGAACGCGGCGGCTGGTACTCGGTGCTCGGGGTGGTGCTGTCGTTCCTGGCCGCCTGGCTGGTGCTCACCCCGGTGCTGATCTGGGTCTACCGGTACGTGGCCCCGGGCCGCCCGCGCTGGCTGTCGACGGTCCTGGTCGGGTCGTTCACCGCCGCGAACCTCTCCGGGTTCCTGCACGGCTTCGTGCTGTTCTGCTCGTTCCCGCTCGACCTGGGCGCGCCGTTCGGCGGGTTCGACGAGATCGGCGGCATGGTCGCCGTCGGCCTCTGGCTCTACCTGTTCCACGTCATCGTGCTCGCCGGCTACGCGGCCACCCGCTCGGCCAGCGCCTACCAGATCCGGCGTGGATCCTGAGCCGCTCGCGCTACGCTCAGGCGTCATGACCACTCTCTCCGCCGCCGGGCTCCCCGCCCGGTCCGACGTAGTGATCATCGGCGCCGGTCACAACGGCCTCGTCTCCGCGATCCTGCTCGCCCGCGCCGGGCTCAGCGTCGTCGTGCTCGAGGCGTCCGGCGTCATCGGCGGCGCCGCGCGCACCGAGCACCCGTTCGCCGCGGTGCCCGGGCTGGGCCACTCCACCGGCTCCTACCTGCTGGGCCTCATGCCCCCGGAGCTGCTGCGCACGCTCGACGTGGACATCCCCGTGCTACGCCGCGACCCGCACTACTTCCTGCCGACGCCCGGCCCGGCCGGCTCGCCCCACCTGCTGTTCGGCCGCGACCACGCCGCCACCCGCGCGCAGCTGGAGCGCTTCTTCTCCCGGCGCGACGTCATCGCCGACGAGCAGCTCGCGGCCGAGATCGGCGCGCTGCGGGCCGACCTGGCCCCCGCCTGGCTCGCCGAGCCCGGCAGCGTGGAGCAGATCGCCGACCGCTACATCCGGCCGCAGCTGCAGAGCACGTTCATCGACCTCGTGCGCGGGTCCGTGGCCGACTACCTGGCCCGGTTCGGCTTCAAGAGCGAACTGCTGATGAGCATGTACGCGGTGACCGACGGCCTGTCCGGGCTGAACGCCGGCCCCGACGACCCCGGCACCGGGCACAACTTCCTCGTGCACAACATGTGCCGGCTGCCCGGCGCGGACGGCACCTGGATGATCGCCGAGGGCGGCATGGGCACGGTCACCCGCGTCTTCGCCGAGGCCGCACGGGCCGCGGGCGCCCGGATCGTGACCGACGCACCCGTGCAGGCGGTCACCGTCGACGGCGGCGCCGCGAGCGGCGTGGTCCTGGCCGACGGCCGCACCGTCGGGGCCCGGGCCGTGCTGGGCTCCTGCGACCCGTACCGCCTGATGGACCTGGTGCCCCCGGGCGCGCTGCCGGCCTCGCTCACCGAGCGCATGGCGGCCGTACGGCGTCCCGGCACCACGCTCAAGCTCAACCTGGCCCTGCGGGGGCTGCCCCGGTTCTCCTGCCTGCCGCCGGGCTCGCCCTCGCCGTTCGGCGCCACGATCCACCTGCTGCCCGGCTCGGCCGCGCTCGCGGGCCACGCCGAGTCCGACTCCCCCATGGCCGCGCTGCGCGCCATGTGGGCCGACGTGCAGGCCGGGCGGCTGCCCGAGGAGCCCACCATCGAGTGGTACCTGCACACCACGGTCGACCCCTCGCTGCAGGACGCCGAGGGGCACCACTCCTCCGCGCTGTTCGTGCAGTCGGTGCCCTACACCCCCGCGGGCTCCACCTGGGAGGACGAGCTTCCCGCGTACGTCGACCGGCTGCTGGACATCTGCGAGCGCTACGCCCCCGGCACCCGGGCGCTGGTCGCCGACACGATGCCGCTGACCCCACCCGGCATCGAGCAGCACTTCGGCATCACCGGCGGGCACATCCACCACGTCGACAACACGGTCGCCTTCGACGAGCGCATGCCTTACTTCACCGGGCTCGACGGGCTCTACGCGGGCTCCGCCGGCGCCCACCCCGCGGGCAGCGTCATCGGCGCGGCCGGCCACAACGCCGCGCGACGCATCCTGCGCGACCTCAGCGTCTGAGCGCGTCGAGCCGGGCGGCCAGGTCGTCGACCCAGTCGGACGGGGTGCGGTTGTCGGGGAGGGGGACGCCGGCCTCGGTGCGCCACAGGACATCGTCCAGGACGGTCCGCAGGTGCCAGGCGAGGATGCGGCCCACGTCGAGGCGGGTGCGGGTCAGCTGTTCGTAGCGGGCCACGACCGCCGGGAACAGCTCGGCGCCGCAGTCGGCGGGCAGGCAGCGGAAGTCGAACTCGGGCTCGCCGGGACCCGCCGTCTCCAGGTCGACGAGCAGGCGCAGCCGCAGCGTCGAGGGGTCCCAGAGGTGGTTGTCGCCGTGCAGGTCGCCGTGCACCAGGACGGTCCGGGCGGGAGCTGCGAGCGCGCGGTCCGCCCACTCGCACCACGACAGCACGTGATCGCGCTGGTCGGGGCGAACGTGCGGACCGAGCCGGGCGCGCAGCGTGCCGGTTGTCGCGGGTAGCGCAGAGGCGACCGGGTCGGGAACCGCGTCCAGCAGGGCGGGGTCGTGGAGGGCGGCGAGGACGGACGCCAGATCGTGCGCCACCGCGGGGTGGTCGGCGGGCGTGATCAGGGGGCGGACGGCGAAGAAGGGCTCCGCGGGCTCGTAGCGGGTCAGCAGCAGGGCGGGTGTGCGGGAGAACCCCACCACCTCGGGCAGGGGCAGCTGCGGGGCGGCCGTGCGCAAGGCGGTCAGGGTCCGGGCCTGCGCGCAGACGCGTAGCGCCGCGGGGTGGGACCAGGCGAACTTCACCACGACGCGGTCGTCGACGACGGCGGTCGCGGCGCACCACTGCGGGTCGGTCTCGGGGATGAGCCGGCGAACGCGGACGGGACGGTCGGCGAGGTCGGGAGCGACCGTGCGCAGCGCGGCCCGCAGCGCCTCCACGGTCGGCGCGGGCAGCCAGGTCGGGTTCATGCCGGGCGCGACCACTCACTCAGGTCGCCGTGGCGGGGTGAGCGTTCTGGGCGCGCCGGCGCCCTGCTCGCCCCGCCACGGTCCCGGCGGGAGCGACGGTCCGTACCCCCCACCCCGCTACGACATCTGCTTCTCAGGAATTTGTCTTCTCGGCGCGGATCTTGTGGCCGACGCTGGTGAGACAGCGGCCGGTGGGCAGGTCGAACTTCCAGCCGTGCAGCTGGCAGGTCAGCACGTTGCCGTCGACCATGCCGAAGCGGCTCAGGTCGGCCTTGAGGTGGGGGCAACGGCGCTGGACCGTCCAATCGCCCAGCTGGGTGTCCTCGGCCTCGACGGCCTTCTCGTGCTCGTCGTACCAGCCCTCGGCGTACTGCAGGCGCTCCTCGGAGAGGCACTTGAAGAACGCGTAGACGTACTCGTTGTACTGCCCGATGCGGGCCGCAGAGAAGCGGCAGCTGAGGAACAGGCTGTTGACCCAGTCGCCCTCGTCGATGTGGATGAGGTGCTCGATCAGCGCGCGGCCGGTCTTGAAGCGGTAGCGCACCTTCTCGTCGGCGTAGGGGCGGACCTGCTTGCCGGGGAAGTCGACCACGATCGACTCGACGACCTCGCCGTCGGGGCCGAACGAGTCGGTCAGGTCGAAGCGGACCGGGCCGCCGACGCCCTGCGCCATGTAGATCGACTCCTCGAGGAGGGGCTCGATGCGCTTCTTCATCGCGCCCAGCACGTCGATCTCGGGGTGGCGCCAGGACGCCTTCTCGGCCTCGATGACCGCGGCCTTGCGCTCGCGCATCTCCTCGAGGTGCTGCTTCTTGTTGGCGAAGAACTCGTCGACCGGCGTGGGGTGCGTGGTCTCGGCCTTCCCGTCGGCGGTGAGCGAGGTGACGCTGCCCGGGAGCAGGACGATGCCGTTGGTGCCGCCGACCTTGGCGTACTCCTCCAGGAAGACCGACTGGTCGGGGAAGATGTTGCCCTCGTCGCCGAAGATGTCGTTGAACTGCCAGAGCGTGTCGTCCAGGAAGCACGGCGGGCCGGCGATCGGGAAGACGTGGTCGGCCTTCAGGTCGTCGATGTAGCGCCAGGTGCGGTCGAACTGGCGGTCGCGCTTCTGCTTGCCGAACGCGGCCTTGGCGGCCTCGGGCAGCTCGTAGACCATCGGGTACCAGATCGCGCCGGAGAACTGCAGCATGTGGGCGTGCACGTGGCCCAGCTCGTTGAACCGGGTCAGGTCGGTCGGCCGGGCGTCGTTCTGGTTGAGCACGCGGACGCCGTCGTGCTCGACCCAGAGCGAGGAGTCGCCGATCGGGCCGTCGGTGGGGCTGATCAGCGCCTGGATCATGACCTTGAGACCGCCGTCGAGCTCGTGAACCTCGTCCGACCTGGTCTTGAAGAAGCTGGTGAAGCCGAGCTCGCGCAGCTCGTCCTCGAGCTGGCTGGTCGGGTACTCCGGCAGGAGCACCGTCGCCTTCTTGCTGACGAAGCGCTTGAGGTGCTCGGCGTCGAAGTGGTCGCGGTGCAGGTGCGACACGTAGAGGTAGTCGACGTCGCCCAGCGTCTCCCAGTCGAGCAGGGAGTTGTCGGGGAACGGGAACCAGGAGGCGAAATAGGCCGGGTTGACCCACGGGTCGCACAGAATGCTGCCGGCGGCGGTGTCGATCCGCATGCTCGCGTGTCCCGTGCCTGTGATCCGCACCGTTTCACTCCCTCGATCCAAGAAAGGCGACCGCATCGAAGGTACCGGGTCCGGGTTGGTGGGCCGCGCGCGGAGCCGCCGTGCGAAACTTGACCTCGGACGCCATCGCCTTTTAAAGGGAAGGACTTCGCCGTGGCCGCGGATCAGGATCCGGTCTACGCACCCGACCAGCTCAAGCCGGGCAACCGCAAGCGGGGTCAGCGCGCAGCCATCATCTCGGCCCTCGTCATGCTGCTCTACTTCTGGGGCAACCACGAGGGCAACACGGAGAACATCTGGATCGCCCTCTTCGCGATCGGCCTGGTCGTCGCCGTGATCATCGACGCCGTCATGCGCCGCAACGGCCTCAAGGCCGAGGACCAGTAACCTCCCGGCACGAAAAAGGCCCGCTTCCGCGGGCCTTTCGTCGTTTCAGCGCTGTCGGGTGTTTCAGCGCCGTCGGGTGTTTCAGCGCCGTCGGGTGTTTCAGCGCCGTCGGGTCAGGATGTCCTTGACCTCGCGCAGAGCGGCGTCGACCTCGGCCTCGAAGTAGCCGCCGGGAACCAGCCCGAACTGCAGCATGTCGAGGTCGTTCTCCGGCACCGGCATCGGGCCGCGGCCGGTCATCGCCTGCAGGATGCCCTCGAAGAGCCGGTCGACCTGGCCGGGGTCGTAGCCGCTGCCGAACCGCCGCGGCTGGAACGTGCGCCGCAGCTGGTCGACCCGGTGCAGCTCGCCGCCCGGCTCGCCCATGGGCGGGGGCAGCTGGGGCTGCTGGCTGCCGTAGCCCATCGGCGGGCCGCTCATCGGGGCGTTGCCCATCGGCGGGCCGCTCATCGGCGGGCCGCTCATGGGCGGGGGGCCGCCGTAGCCGCCGCGCGGGTCGGCCTGCGGCATGCGGATCTCGGCGGTCATGTCGGTCTTGCCGTGCCGGCCCGCCTCGAAGCCGTCGAACCCGCCTGCGGGCGACTCGAAGCTGCCCGTGTCGTAGCCGGGGCCCTGGTCGTAGCCGCGGGGGTCGCGGTCGTACGCGGGCGGAGGCGCGGGGGGCCGCTGCGGCAACTGGGCCTGCGGCGGCTGGCCGTATCCGGTGGGCTCGTCGTAGCGGCCGTACGGGTCGGGCTGCATCGGGCCGCGCGCCGGAGGCTGCTGCTGCTGGAAGCGGTCGTCACGGACCGGCGGAGCGGGGAGGCGCTCGGTGGGCGGGGCCATCCGGCCACCCATGCCCTGGCCGGCCATGCCCTGACCGCCCATGCCGCCGCTCATCGCCGCGCCCAGCCCCTGCTTGGGGCCGCCGCCGATGCTGCCGGCCGACAGGCCGCCGCGCAGCGAGTCACGCATGGGGTCGGGGGCGGGCGCGCCCCGGCCGCCGCGGTCCTCGAGCTCGGCCAGCTGCCGCTCGACGCGGTCGAGGTGCAGGTCCACCTGCCACTCGTCGTAGCCGCCGAAGCGCACGCGGAAGACCACGTCGTGCACCTCCTGCGCGCCGACGGGCGGGCCCGCCTGCTCGCCGGAGAGGGTGGCCTCGACCCGGTCGAGGAAGGCGTCCACCTCGTCGACCTTGTAGCCCCGGCGCAGCGCACGCCGCCGGAAACGCTGCCCCTGACTCGTCACAACGTCTCCCACTTCGCTCGCTGGGACCTGCGCCCAGTCACTGTGCCACCTCCGCGTCGGCCGCGGCGCCCCCTGCGCTCGCCTCCGTGAGCTCGCCCGCGGCCAGCTGGCCGCACGCGCCGTCGATCTCCCGTCCCCGGGTGTCGCGGACCGTCGTCGCCACTCCGGCCTCGCGCAGCCGGCGGACGAACTCGCGCTCGACCGGTTTCGGACTTGCATCCCACTTGCTGCCCGGGGTCGGGTTCAGCGGGATGAGATTCACATGCGCCAGCTTGCTGCGCAGGAGCTTACCGAGCAGATCGGCGCGCCAGGGCTGATCGTTGACGTCCCTGATCAGGGCGTACTCGATCGAGATCCGGCGTCCGGTCCGGGCCGCGTAATCGAACGCGGCATCGAGCACCTCGGCCACCTTCCAGCGCTGGTTGACGGGCACTAGCTCATCGCGCAGATCATCATCGGGGGCGTGCAGGGACAGCGCAAGGGTCACCTGGAGGTCTTCGGCCGTCAACCGGCGGATTGCGGGCACCAGACCCACGGTCGAGACGGTGATGTGCCGTTGCGAAAGTCCCAGACCCTCGGGCGCCGGCGCGATGAGCCGGCGCACAGCCTCGATCACACGCGGATAGTTGGCCAGCGGCTCGCCCATGCCCATGAAGACGACCCGCGACAGCCGCGGGGGCGAGCCGGTGACCGCGCCGCTCGCGGCGACGCCGGCGAGGTAGACCACCTGGTCGACGATCTCGGCGATCGACAGGTTGCGGGTCAGCCCCTGCTGGCCGGTGGCGCAGAACGGGCAGGCCATGCCGCAGCCCGCCTGGCTCGACACGCACGCGGTCACGCGGTCGGGATAGCCCATCAGGACGCTCTCCACCAGCGCGCCGTCGTGCAGCCGCCACAGCGTCTTGCGCGTCGCGCCGTCGTCACAGGCCAGCTCACGTACAGGGGTGAGCAGCGTGGGCAGCAGGTCGCCGGTGAGCCGGGCGCGGGTCGCCGCGGGCAGGTCGGTCATCTGGTCGATGTCGCGCACGAGCCGGCCGAAGTAGTGCGTGGAGAGCTGCTTGGCGCGGAACGCGGGCTCGCCGAGCGTGGTCACCGCCGCCTTGCGGGCGGCCAGGTCGAGGTCGGCGAGGTGGCGGGGAGGCATCGACGGACGGCGCCGGGTGGTCACCGCATCGGGCTGGTCGGGGCTGGTCGGGATGACCGGAAGAATCGTCATGGCACAACCAGTCTCGCACGCTCGGGGGCGTGCCTGCCGCTCACGTGTTCGCCCCGATCAGGGCGAAGAGCAGGTAGGCGGTGGGGACCGCGAAAAGGATGGAGTCGAGGCGGTCCATGAGGCCGCCGTGACCGGGCAGCAGGTGGCTCATGTCCTTGACGCCGAGGTCGCGCTTGAGCATCGACTCGGCCAGGTCGCCGGCGACCGCCACCACCGAGAGGACCGCGCCGAACAGCGCGCCCCAGTAGAAGGGGATCTCCAGCAGGTAGTACAGCAGCAGGGCACTGCCGACGGCGGCGGAGAGCACCGAGCCGGCGAAGCCCTCCCAGGTCTTGCCGGGGCTGATCGACGGCGCCATCTTGTGCCGGCCGAGGAAGACGCCGACCGCGTACCCGCCTGTGTCGGAGAGCACGACGGCGAGCAGCGTGCACAGCACCCGCCAGCGGCCGTCCTCGCCCGCGTCCGGAAGCTGCAGCAGCACGCCGAAGCCGAGCAGGAACGGCACGTAGACGGCGATCAGGATGCTGGCGACCGCGTCGCGGCGGAAGGCGGCCACGCCGTCGGCTATGCGCCAGATCACCGCGGCGGCGACCGTGACGACCAGGCCGAGCAGCAGCGCGTCGGGCCCGTCGCGCCAGGCCAGCCAGGTCATCAGCAGCGAGCCTGCGATCAGCGGGATGAGCGGGGCGTCGGCGCCGGAGGCCCGCAGGGCGCGCACCATCTCGTACACGCCGACGGCGGAGGCCAGCGCGATGACGCCCAGGAAGGCGTCCGGCCAGATGACCAGGGAGATCAGAACGGTCAGGACCAGGCCGACCCCGACGCCGATGGCGGCGGGCAGGTTGCGCCCGGCGCGGCCCTTGGCCCGCCTGCGCCCCTTGTGCGGAACCGCCGGGAGCTGCCCCGTCGGGACGTCCTCGCCCGCGTGCCAGGCCTGACCGGGCACGCCGTAGGCGTGCGGCGCCGGCGCGCTCGTGTCGTCGCCGGCGCTTCGCCCGGCACGCGGATCGAGGTAGGACATCAGACCTCGAGCAGCTCGGCTTCCTTGTGCTTGACGAGCTCGTCGACGACCGACACGTACTTGTGCGTCGTGTCGTCGAGCTCCTTCTCGGCGCGGCGGCCCTCGTCCTCGCCCGCCTCGCCGTCCTTGACGAGCCGGTCGAGCTGCTCCTTGGCCTTGCGGCGGACGTTGCGGATCGCGACCCGCCCCTCCTCCGCCTTGCTGCGCGCGACCTTGATCATGTCGCGGCGGCGTTCCTCGGTCATCTGCGGCAGGTGGATGCGCAGCTGGTTGCCCTCGTTGTTGGGGTTGACGCCGAGGTCCGAGTCGCGGATGGCCCGCTCGATCGGGCCGAGCTGCGACGCGTCGTACGGCTTCACGATGACCATGCGGGGCTCCGGGATGCCGACCGACGCCATCTGCGTGATCGGCGTGGGCGCGCCGTAGTAGTCCACCACGATCTTGGAGAACATGGCCGGGGTGGCCCGCCCCGTACGGATCGCGGCGAACTCCTCCTTGGCGTGCTCGACCGCGCTCTCCATCTTTTCCTCGGCCTCGAAGAGAGTCTCGTCGATCACCGGCTCTTCTCGCCTCCTAGCTTTTCCTCGGTGGTGCGGACGGTGGGTGGCTTCAGGCGGTGATCAGCGTGCCGATCTTCTCGCCGCTGACCGCGCGGACGATGGTGTCGTCGCCCTGGGCGCCGAAGACCAGCATCGGCAGGTCGTTCTCCTCGCAGAGGCTGAAGGCGGCCTGGTCGGCCACCCGCAGGCCCTGCTGGATCACGTCGGAGAAGGTGAGGGTGTCGAGCTTGCGCGCATCGGGGTCGATGCGGGGGTCGGCGGTGTAGACGCCGTCGACACCGTTCTTGCTCATCAGCACGACGTCCGCGTGGATCTCGAGGGCGCGCTGGGCGGTGACGGTGTCGGTGGAGAAGTACGGCATGCCGGCGCCGGCGCCGAAGATGACGCACCGCCCCTTCTCGAGGTGGCGGATGGCACGCAGCGGGATGTAGGGCTCGGCGACCTGGGCCATCGTGATGGCGGTCTGCACGCGGGTCTCGATGCCCTCCTTCTCCAGGAAGTCCTGGAGGGCCAGGCCGTTCATGACCGTGCCGAGCATGCCCATGTAGTCGGCGCGGTTGCGGTCCATGCCGCGCTTCTGCAGCTCGGCGCCGCGGAAGAAGTTGCCGCCGCCGACCACGACGGCGACCTGGATGCCCCGGCGGATGACGGTGGCGATCTGCCGCGCGATGCCCTGCACGATGTCGGGGTCGACGCCGACCGCGCCGCCGCCGAACACCTCGCCGGAGAGCTTCAGCACGACCCGGCGGGGCCGTGCGGACGGCGGGGCCGGACTGTCAACCGCAACTGCCTGTTCGGTCACCATCGTCATGAGACCCGCCTTCCTCTTCCATGCTCAGCAGAGACCTTATGGGAGAAGGAGGCCGGACGCAGAATCGCGTAGCCGGCCTCCTCACACCAGTGACGGCCCGCTTACTCCTGGCCGACCTCGAACCGGACGAACCGGGTCAGGGTCAGCCCGGCCTCGTCCGCGATCTGCTTGACGGTCTTCTTGTTGTCGACGACCGACGCCTGCTCGAGCAGGACGAAGTCCTTGAAGAAGGAGTTCACCCGGCCCTCGACGATCTTGGGCAGAGCCTTTTCGGGCTTGCCCTCCTCCTTGGCGGTCTCCTCGGCGATGCGGCGCTCGGACTCGACGACCTCGGCCGGCACCTCCTCGCGGGTGAGGTAGCGCGGGCGCATGGCGGCGATCTGCATGCCGATGCCCCGGGCGTCCGCGTCGGCGGCCTCGTCGTCCTTGCCGGTGTACGACACCAGGACGCCCACCTGCGGCGGCAGGTCCTGCGCCTTGCGGTGCAGGTAGACCGCGACGGTGCCGTCGACGATCACGAACTTGTTCAGGACGATCTTCTCGCCGATCTTGGCCGAGTACTCCTGGATCGTGTCCGCGACGGTCTTGCCGCTGGGCAGCGTGGCCTCGAGCAGCGCGGCGGCGTCGGCGATCTTGTTCTGCTCGCCGAACTCGACCAGCTGCTGACCCAGCGCGACGAAGTCGGGGGTCTTGGCGACGAAGTCGGTCTCGCAGTTGAGCTCGAGCAGCGCGTTGCCGGAGTGGCTCACGATGCCGTTGGCCGCGGTGCGGCCGGCCCGCTTGCCGACGTCCTTCGCGCCCTTGATGCGCAGGAACTCAACGGCCTTGTCGAAGTCACCCTCGGCCTCGTCGAGCGCCTTCTTGCAGTCCATCATGCCGGCACCGGTCAGATCGCGGAGCTTCTTCACGTCCGCGGCGGTGTAGTTAGCCATGACTCTCTCTCGATGTCAGGTTCGTCGGTGACTTACTCGGCCGAGGCGGTGGCGGCAGCGGCCGGAGCGGCGGCCGCGGGGGCCTCCTCGACGGGCGCGGCCGAAGCCTCGGCAGGAGCGTCCTCGGCCTTCTTCTCCGCGCCCTCGTACAGGTCGCGCTCCCACTCGGGCAGCGGCTCGCCGGCGGCGACGGTGCCCGGCTCGGGCTTCTCGTCGGCGCCGCCACGGCCACGGCCGGAGCGGGCGATCAGACCGTCGGCGACGGCAGCGGCGATGACCTTGGTCAGCAGCTCGGCCGAGCGGATCGCGTCGTCGTTGCCCGGGATCGGGAAGTCGACCTCGTCGGGGTCGCAGTTGGTGTCCAGCACCGCGATGACCGGGATGCCCAGCTTGCGGGCCTCGTCGACGGCGATGTGCTCCTTCTTGGTGTCCACGACCCAGATCGCCGACGGCGTCTTGGTCATGTCCCGCAGACCGCCGAGGGTCTTGGAGAGCTTGGTCTTCTCGCGGTAGAGCTGCAGGGTCTCCTTCTTGGTGTACCCGGCGGCGGTGCCGGTCAGGTCACCCAGAGCCTCGAGCTCCTTCATCCGCTGCAGCCGCTTGTAAACGGTCTGGAAGTTGGTGAGCATGCCGCCCAGCCAACGGTGGTTCACGTACGGCTGGCCGACGCGGGTCGCCTGCTCGGCGATCGCCTCCTGCGCCTGCTTCTTGGTGCCGACGAAGAGGATGTGGCCACCCTCGGCGACGGTGTCCCGCACGTACGCGTACGCCTTCTCGATGTAGTCGAGCGTCTGGCGCAGGTCGATGATGTAGATGCCGTTACGCTCGGTGAAGATGAAGCGCTTCATCTTCGGGTTCCAGCGCCGGGTCTGGTGCCCGAAGTGGACACCGCTCTCCAGCAGCTGACGCATGGTCACGACGGCCATGGTGGGTTTACTCCCTGCAGTCCCTGGTTGTCACGCTCGCCGGCGGCGAGCGTCCTGGCGCCCGGTCGCCGGCCACAGTCGGACCCGAGATGATCGAGACCAGGGAGGGCCGTCGCTGCCGGTCGGTGAGGAACCTGGCAGAGGGCGCGCGAGGTCGACCGCACGGGGCGGTCGCCGTCAACCAGCATACGCCAAGCTTCGGCGGGGGCTTCCGCGGGTTTTAGGCCACCGCCAGGCCGGCCGCGAGCAGCAGGACCAGACCCACCGGCAGGTACGCCGCGGGAGGGCGCAGCCAGGTGTCGCGCGTCACCGGGCCGCCGCGCGCGACCGAGAACAGCCCGATGCCGGCGAGCGTGAACCCGAGCGTGAGCAGGACGGCCGGGACGACCGCGCGGGGCGTCGGGTCCGCGGTGAACGTCGCCTCGAGGAGCAGCCGGACGACCGGGATCATCAGGACGAGCGTGACGAGCGCGACCAGCAGGGACGAAACCGGTCGGCGGCCCTGATAGACGGGGTCGGGGTCCTTCTTCGGCTGCACCGGGGGCACGAGCGTCGTCGGCTGCGCCACGGCGCCGCGGGCCTCCGCGGGCGGCGCCACCGGGTCGCTGGTGGGGCGGATCGTGGGGTACTCGGGGCCGCGGACCGGGATGCGCGGCTCGGGCTCGGCGGTGCGGGCGTGGCTGCCCGAGGTGGTCACCGGGTCGTACGCGGGCGCGGCCGGCCGCTGCTCGGGCAGGCGGAAGGCGCCGCTGGGCCGCTCGTGGATGCCGGAGTCGTACGGGGTGGCGGCCGGGATGGAGCCCGAGACCTCCGAGCTGGTCGATCGGGCGTACTGGCCGCCCCCGGAATACCAGGTCGGCTCGGGGTCGTCGGCGTATCGGTGTCCATCCACGATGTCGAAACTTAAGTGACCCGGTGCACCGGCGCCAGCGGTGAGCCCATAACACACCTGGACGGTGACAGTGCGGTTTTCCACAGTCGCGCTCCGTCCACAGATCTTGGCAGGGCGGGATGCGCCGCGGCCGCCGCCGGGCCACCTTGTCCGGCATGACGACGCAAAGGCAGGCGGTGGGGGCGTACGGCGAGAAGGTCGCGGCCCGGCACCTGCAGGAGCAAGGACTCGTGGTCCTCGACCGCAACTGGCGCTGCCCCGACGGCGAGGTCGACCTCGTGCTGCGCGACGGTGACGACATCGTCTTCTGCGAGGTGAAGACCCGGCGCGGCGGCGGCTTCGGCACCCCGGCCGCGGCGGTCACCTATCGCAAGGTGCGCAAGCTGCGGCAGCTCGCGGTGCGGTGGCTCGCCGAGGCGGGCGTGCGCCCCCACGAGATCCGCTTCGACGTGGTGGAGGTGCTCGTGCCCCCGCGCGGCGCCGGCAGCGTCACCCACATCCGCGCGGCGTTCTGAGCGGGGCCGCGGCATGAGCTACGCACGTGTTCTCTGCGTCGGGCTGCTCGGGGTGACCGGTCACCTCGTCGAGGTCGAGGCCGATCTGTCCCAGGGGCTGCCCGCGGTGGTGCTGACCGGGCTGCCCGACACGGCGCTGCACGAGGCCCGCGACCGGGTGCGGGCCGCGGTGGTCAACTCCGGCCAGTCGTGGCCCAACCGTCGCATCACGGTCAACCTGCTGCCCGCCGCGCTGCCCAAGCAGGGCAGCGCGTTCGATCTAGCTATCGCCACGGCGCTGCTCGCGAGCGCCGGCGAGCTGTCGGCCGGCGCGCTCGAGGGCGTGGCGGTGCTCGGCGAGCTGGGGCTCGACGGGGCCGTACGGCCGGTGCGCGGCGTGCTGCCGATGGTGGCCGCGGCGGCCGGCGTGGGGCTGACCCGGGTGATCGTGCCGCTGGGCAACGCGCGCGAGGCGACCGTGGTGCCCGGCATCACCGTGCAGGCCGTCGACAGCCTGCGCCGGCTGGTCGCCTTCGTGCGCGACGGCGAACCGCTGCTCGCGCCGCCGCCGCCCGACTCCGCGCCGCCGCCGGCCGGGCCCGACCTGGCCGACGTCGCGGGCCAGGAGCTGGGCCGCTACGGGCTGGAGGTGACCGCCGCGGGCGGGCACCACCTCGCGCTGTTCGGGCCGCCGGGCGCGGGCAAGACCATGCTCGCCGAGCGCCTGCCGTCGATCCTGCCCGAGCTCGACGACGCCGAGGCGCTCGAGGTGACCGCGCTCCAGTCGATCGCGGGCGTGCTACCGCCCGACGGGCAGTTGATCCGGCGCCCGCCGTTCCAGGCCCCGCACCACACGGCGTCGTCGGCCGCGCTGGTCGGCGGCGGCAGCGGCCTCGCCCGGCCCGGGGCGCTGTCGCTGGCGCACCGCGGCGTGCTGTTCCTCGACGAGGCCGCCGAGATCCCCACGGCGACCCTGCAGGCGCTGCGCCAGCCTCTGGAGACCGGCCGGGTCGTGCTGGCCCGCGCCCGCGGCACGACCGAGTTCCCGGCCCGAGTGCAGCTGGTGCTGGCCTCCAACCCCTGCCCGTGCGCCTCCCCCGCGGGCGACCAGCACTGCACGTGCCCGCCCTTGGCGCGGCGGCGCTACTTGGCCAAGCTGTCGGGTCCGCTGCTCGACCGCATCGACATCCGGCTCACGCTGACCCCGCTGAGCGCCGCCCAGCTGACGACCGCCGCGGTGCCCGCCACCTCGTCCGCCGAGGTCGGCAAGCGCGTCGCCACCGCCCGCGCGGCCGCCGCCGACCGGTGGTCGTTCGAGGGCTGGCGGGTCAACGCCGAGGTGCCCGGCCCGGTGCTCAGGCGCGCGCCCTGGCGGCTGCCCGCCACCGACACCGCCGCCCTGACCGCCGCCCTGGACCGGGGCCTGCTGTCGGCGCGGGGTTACGACCGAGTGCTCCGCCTGGCCTGGACCATCTGTGACCTGGACGGCGGCACCCACCCGGGCCACGCCGAGGTGACCGAGGCCATGCAGCTGCGAATGGGTGATGTCCGTGGATGAGCCGCTCTCCCCCGCCTCCCCCGCCGTCCCCTCTTCGGGCCCCGGCCGTTCTCTTCTCTCGTCCGACGCCCGGCCCGAGCTTCTCCCGTCCGATACGCCGTCCGACTCGCTGTCGCCGGCCTCGCCCACCTCCGCCTCACCCACCGGCGCCCGGCCACCGAAGCCCACCCCCTCACCCGCCTCTGCCTCACCCACCGTCGACCCGCCGGCGAGCGCCACCCCCTCGCCCACCTCCACCCCACCCGCCGGCGCCCGGCCGCCGAAGCCCACCGCCTCGCCCACCTCCGCCTCACCCACCGGCGCCCGGCCGCCGAAGCCCACCCCCTCGCCCGCCTCTGCCTCACTCGCCGTCGACCCGCCGGCGAACACCACCCCCTCGCCTGCCTTTCCTTCCTTCTCCTCTGCCGATGACGCCGACCGCGCGGCTCGGGTGACGCTCACGTGGCTGGCGGAGCCCGGGAATCGCACGGTCTGGTCCCTGGTGCAGCGGGACGGAGCGGTGGCGACCCTGACGCGGCTGCTGCGTGGCGACCTACCGGACGGGGGGCTACGGGCCGGGGTGCTGGCCAAGGCGGCCACCCTCGATCCGCGGCGACTGGCGGACCTAACCCTTCGGCGGGCGGAACGGCTGGGCGCGCGCATCGTGGTGCCGTCCGACGAGGAGTGGCCGGCGCGGGTGGAGTCGCTGGCGACGCTCTCGTTGGACGCGCCGCGACAGGTCGATCGGGACGTACGGCCGCCGCTGTGTTTCTGGGTGCGCGGGCCGTGGCCGCTGGGCGAGGCGCTGGAGCGGTCGGTCGCGGTGGTGGGCGCGCGGGCGGCGTCCGGCTATGGCACCCATGTGACGACCGAGATCGCGTACGGGCTGGCGGCGCATGGGTGGACGGTGGTGTCGGGCGGGGCGTACGGCATCGACTCGGCTGCTCACCGGGCGGCGATGGCGGCCGGTGGGCGTACGGTGGCCGTCCTCGCGTGCGGGGTGGACCGGCCCTATCCGGTGGGCAACTCGGCGATGTTCGAGCAGATCGCGGAGTCGGGCCTGCTGATCAGCGAGTGGCCGCCGGGCTCGGAGCCGCTCAAGCACAGGTTTCTGATTCGCAACCGGGTCATCGCGGCCGCCACGGCCGGCACGGTGCTGGTCGAGGCGGCGGCCCGCAGCGGCGCGATCCAGACGATGGGACGGGTGCTGGCGCTGCGGCGGCCGGCGATGGTGGTGCCCGGACCGGTCACGTCGGCCATGTCCGTCGGCTGTCACGAGCTGCTGCGCGAACGGCCGGACGCGACGCTGGTCACGGGCCTGGCGCAGGTACTGGAGACGGTGGGGCGCATCGGGGAGTACCCGGCCGACCCGCCGCGCGGCCCGGAGCATCGGCGCGACGCCCTGGACGACGAGTCGGCCCTGCTGCTCGAGGCGGTGCCGAGGCGCGGGACCGCCACGCCGGAGGAGCTCGCCGCCAAGGCCGGGCTGGACCTGCGGACGGTGCTCAGGCGACTGTCCCTGCTGGAGCTGACCGGTCTGGTCGAGCGCCGCGGGGACGGCGTGACCCTGGCGCGGAAGCGGTGATCGCAGTGGGTGCGGGCAGCACAAAAGCGGGCGCCTCTCCCCTGCGGTCGGTCGCCCGCGGTGCCGTGCGCACGGCGCCGGGAGGGTCAGTCCTCGGCGTCGTCCAGGTCGCGGCGGTGGACCTTCATCCATGCCTCGACGTCGTCGGTCGCCCAGACCTTGCCCTGCGCGAGGTCGGCGACGGGCTTGGGGAAGTCGGCGCGGCTCGTGATCTGGTACGCGCGCTGCCGGCTCACCCCACCCAGGCGGATGCGGATCTCGTGCGCCCCCATGAGCCGGATCGGTTTCGCTGCCACATGATCGACCGTAGGCGCGAGACTATTAGTCAATCATCAAGTTGCTAGGAGACAGCTAGTCGTGTGTCATCTATACTGTTCCCATGACTAGGCGTCGCGCGACTACTCGGCTGGTTCCTCTCGGGCCGAGCCATCGACGCACGTGGCGGTCGTTGTGGCGCCGGTGCAGCTGCGGCCTCGCCGCTCCCTGCATCGACGCCCGGCTCCCGGCCGTGCCGCCGCCGTTCCCGCCGCGCCGCGCCGCCTCGTCGACCGACCTTTCCCCGCCCTCGCACGCACCGTCAACGGAAAGGAGGTACCACCAGGCCGATATCCCACAGAGTCCGGGCGACAGGGAGAGCGATCCCACCTTCCTGTCACGCTGCTTGCCCGGCGGCTCCACTCTCCGGCAAGGAGACCCCAGAAGCCGCCGGGCGACAGCTACCTTTCGCTGCCCGGTCTCGTCCAGGCCATCCGCACCATCGGGGGCGGCCGCCGTCATCACATTCCCACCGACGGCGGCCGAGCCCGCCGCCCGCGACGTCCCCCGTCGCCGGCTCTTCGCTACAGCCCACCCGGCCGTCGGCTGGCCCGAACACGACGCCTCCCGGCGCCCACCTTTCGCAATCGCCCACTCGGCCGTCGACCGGCCCGAACACGACGCCTCCCGGCGCCTACCTTTCGCAACAGCCCGCCCGGCCGTTGGCCGGCCCGAAATGGCCTACCACCACATCAACCTCAACCATTGGTGATCCGTCTGCCGCATCTCCGAGCCGGTTCGAGGCTCGCGCGACCCAGGTGGCTCCTGGCCCGCGCGACGCCCATCCTCAACCACTGGCCAGTTCTGCACCGCGATCACCCATGGCACTCGCTCTGGGGGAACCGCTATGACACACACAGATCCACCCGACATGCCGGCACGCGCGGCGTCGCGTCCCGACCGGCGCACCGGAAACGCTCAGCCTTTGCGAGAAACCCGGCGCCGCCTCCCACCCGAGCCGCCGGCACCACCCGAGCACTTGAACAACCGCCCCGAGTGGGACTGCATCGCTTGCGGTAGGCCGTGGCCGTGCGCCGCCGCAAAAGAGCAGATGCTCGAGGAGTTCGACGCTTTCCCGTCCGTGCTGACCATCTACATGACGGCTCAGATGTACGACGCCCTCGACGACTTGGCCACCATCAGCCGCCTCCCATCCACGAACCTTTTCGAGCGCTTCGTCAGTTGGTCCCGCAGGCCCGCCACCAGTTCCCGCAGCGGCAAACGCCGAGACTTCGTCGCAGCCCCGCCCACCAACCTCCAGATAAAGGCCGCAGCCTGACCGCCGACCAACGCTCACCCGAAGTCTCGACCCACCTCCGGCGCCCACTTGCACGCCCCGGCCCGGATATTCGCCATTGCACCTTCGTGGCGTGGATGCCTGCTGGCCTTGGCGCACGGGCAACGGTTAGTACCGCCGCGGCTCGGATACTCGCCGGCCCCGGCGCACGGGCGGCCGTTCACACCACCGCGGCCCGAATACTCGCCGGCCCCGGCGCACGGATGGCCGTTCACACCACCGCGGCCCGAATGCTCGCCGGACCCGGCACGCAGACAGCCGTTCACACCGCAGATCGAATACTCACCGATCACGGCGTACGTGCAACCGTTCACAAACTTGGGCCGTCGCGCGAGTGACCACTCGATCGGCAGCTCGGATACTTGCCAACCATGGCGCACAGGCAGCCGTTCGCCCCACGAGGGCCCGGACACTTGCCGATCTCGGCACACGCGTAGCCGTTCGCCCCGCCGAAGCCAAACACTCGCCGGCCTCGGCACACGCGTAGCCATTCGCACCGCCACAGCCCGGACACTTGCCTGACTTTGACGCACGGGCGGCCGTTCACACCACCGCGACCCCGGACACTCGCCTGCTTTGGCGTACGGGCAACGGTTCGAACCACCGCATCGTGGATACTCGCCGACCCGGGCGCTCGGGCACCGAGCTACACCGCCCCAGCACGGGTACTTGCCGATCAGACGCGGTTCATCGCCGGAAACGCTTCTGAGCGGGCTGCGTCCCTCCGCGCCTCAGGACGGCGATGTGGGAGCCGACTGCACTGACCTGAAGTCCGTTGAGCAATTGAACCAACTTTCGCGCGGTGACACTCGAAACGAATAGGCGCCGCGGTCGTCGGCAGCGGGTCGCTTTTGGATCGTGATGTCGTCACCCCTTCGCCCTTGCTCGAGCGCGCGGATCGGACCGACTGCTCCCCTGCAATGCGGCTGGTCGACGAGTCTTCCCGCTGCCGACGACTGCGATGGCCAGCGCTTCGGCAAAAATCAGCGCCGCGGACGTCTAGGACTGCCGCGCCGCCCAGCCTTGGCCCACCGCGCCGATCGGCCGGGCCCACCGTGCACGCGGCCTGGCCATTCGGCGGGCGGTGTCTCGCCCTTGGCGTGAGCAATGGCCGACCGGTTGCGCGAATGGGTATTTCGGGGCCGCTCCGGGGAGCGGAAGAACGGGCGACGACGTGGCCGTCACGTGGGTGCTTACGCACCTCGTATTGCGGCTGTTGACCGCCGCCCGCCCTGCCGCCCGATCAAGCTCGGCCTTCTCAGTGCGGCATGGCTATCATACCGACGTGGCTTCGTACGTACAATACGATGGAGCATCGTGGTCACGTAGAATGGAAGCCATGATCGATCCTTCCGCGGACCGTGCGGTCTTCCGCCAATTGGCTGACCTGCTCCGCAACCAGATCGAGTCCGGGGAGCTGGGGCCCGGGGAGCCGCTGCCCAGTGAGCTGCGCCTGGCGCAGGAGTACGGAATCAGCCGCACGACCGTCCGGCAGGCGATCGGCCAGCTCCGCACCGAGGGCCTGGTGACGGTCGACCGGCCGCGGGGCACCTTCGTCCGTGTGCCGGAGCCGATCGAGCTCATCGCGCTGGCCCGCGGGGAACGCGCCAGTGCCCGCATGCCCACCGACGCTGAGCGCCGCAAATACCGTTTGGGCGAAGGCGTTCCGGTGCTGGTCGTGACCGCCACCGACGGCACCGAAACGGTCCACCCAGCCGACCGCTTCCAACTCACCCGCCCGTAGCCACACGAGCCCGCAAGCCGGCGCTGGAGCCCGGCTTGGACCGGGGCCCGCTGCGCCCGGTCGACGAGATGGTGTCGTGAGGAGGCAACCGCCTGACCAGCTCGGACACATACCGGCGCCGAGCAAGGCGGCAAGCGGGAAGACCGCAGGCCAAGCCAGCGCTCGCAGGCAGTACACCGCACTGCCGCCCAGGACGGCAGCCGCCAGCAAGACGGCAAGCGGGACGATCGCAGGCCAAGCCAGCGCTCGCAGGCAGTACACCGCACTGCCGCCCAGGACGGACGGCAGGCCGCCAGCAAGACGGCAAGCAGGACGACCGCGGGCCAAGCCAGCGCTCGCAGGCAGTACACCGCACTGCCGCCCAGGACGGACGGCAGCCGCCAGCAAGACGCCAAGCGCGCGGCAGACCGGCAGCCGGTACGGCCGGCGGCTGACCTGAGCCGAGGGCAGCGGGTCAGCCGCGGGAACCGTAGGCCTGCGGGACCGGCGGGCGACCGGACCGCAGCGCGGGACGGGGATGGGTCACTTGCGGGTTCGGCGGGTGTAGCCCCTTCCGGTGTGCCAGGACTCTATGACCAAGTGGTCGGCGGGGACGCCCACATAGGTCAGCGCCACCTCGTGGATGTCGACGCGGAACAGGCCGGAGTCGTCGCCGTGGGGCCAGTCGGGGGGATGGGGCAGCTCGACCGCCACGCCGGAGAGCTTGGCGTCGCCGGGGCCGGACTCGGGGTTGTCCTTGGGGGGCTCGAGGGTGGGCGAGTGCATGGCCAGCCGAGGGTCGCGGCGGATGTCTCGCAGCTTCATCGAGCCGGCCATCATGCCGAACACCAGCTCGCCGTCCTCGAAGCCGGCCTCGGTGGCGCTGATGCGGGGGGAGCCGTCGCGTCTCAGGGTGGCGATCGTCTTGTTCGTGCCCGCGTCGAAGAGAGCCCTCACCCGCTCGGCGAAGGCCGGTGCGTCCTTTTCGATCTCATGCCAGCTAGCCATGCCGTCGACCCTAGGACGGGGGTACGACAAAACCGAGGCTCAGAAGACGCGGTATGCGGCCGAGGCGAGCGTGAAACCGTGGCCGGTTTTCTCGTCCTTGCACGTCAGTCCGGTGTCGGCACTGTCGCAGCGGACGGAACCGGAGCGCAGGGCATCGCCGTACGCGAGGGTGGTCTCCGAAGTGCCGATCAGGGTGTCGCCGGCGCAGGTGAGAGTCGCCTCGCCGTCGCTGATGGCCAGGCCGTTGCCCCAGTCCAGATCGCAGTCGGCGGGCTTGTCGGGCGGCCGCCACGACTTGGTGACGATGTCGCACCGCACGTTCGACGGGGTCAGGGCGCAGGCGATGTTCTTCGACGGGGTGCGGAACATCGCCTCGTCGACCGGCGCGGCGGGCGGCGGCGACGGGTCGGGGCCGCCGAAGCCGACCTTGGCCGAGGGCGGCGGCGCGGGCGGCGCGGAGGCGGGCGCGGAACAACCGCAGAGCACGCCCAGCAGGGCGAGGACGAGGATGCCGCGTATCGGTACCATGGTGATCGCAGTCTAGGAACGTCCGGCAAGACGCGCGTGGCCGCTTGACGATCATGCGCGGAGCGAAGAACGTCGACACGGTGGGGACGCGGGAACTGCACGAAAGACTGCCGCCGGAGATGCGCGAGGCGGTGGACGACTTCGGCCATCACCTCGCCCGGGTCGACAACCGATCGGCGGAGACGGTACGGGCGTATCTCGGCGACGTCGTCTCGTTGCTCGACCACGCGGCCGACACCGGCGCCACCACGCTTGCGGAACTGGACATCGTGCTGTTGCGTGGTTGGCTCGCGGCCCGTATGCGGCAGGGCGCGGCGCGTGCGTCGCAGGCCCGCCGGGCGGCCGCGGCGCGTTCGTTCACCGCATGGGCGAAGCGCTCGGGCCGCACGGCGTCCGACCCGGGCGCGCACCTGGTGAGCCCCCGCGCCCATCGAGGCCTGCCCACTGTGCTCCGCGCCGACCAGGCCGCCGCGCTCGTGGAGGGCCGCCGCCTGCGCGAGCCCGCGCTGCAGAGCGGAACCGCGGAGGCGCAGGCAAGGGGGGAAAAGAGCGGCGCGCAAAGCACCGAGTGGCCCGAAGGCCAGCACTCGGGTGCTGCCGCAAAGGACGGTGGCGGCGGGAGGCGGGACGCGCACGGCGGACGGCCGGCGGACGCAGGACAAGAAAGGGGCGCGGGCCGAGACGGCGGCGCGGGCGCGGGACTGGACGCGGGCGCGGGACGAGACGCGGGCGCGGGTGGGCGGGATGCCGAAGGGCTGCGGGACAGGGCTGTGCTGGAGCTTCTCTACGCGACGGGCGTGCGGGTGAGTGAACTCTGCGGCCTCAACCAGGCGGACCTCGACGAGGCGCGGCGGGTGGTGCGGGTGTTCGGCAAGGGCGCCAAGGAGAGGGCCGTCCCCTATGGGCTGCCGGCCCAGCGCGCCCTGGACGACTGGCGCCGGCTGGGGCGGCCGGAGTTCGCGAACGAGCTGAGCGGCGACGCGCTGTTCCTCGGGGTCAAGGGGGGACGGCTGCAGCAGACCGTCGTACGGCGCATCGTGGACGCGGCCGCGCGGGCGGCGGGGCTCCCGCACACCAAGCCGCACGACCTGCGCCACTCGGCGGCGACCCACCTGCTCGACGGCGGGGCCGACCTGCGCGCGGTGCAGGATCTGCTCGGGCACGCCTCGCTGTCGAGCACGCAGATCTACACCCATGTGTCCACCGAACGACTGCGGGCGGCGTTCAAACAGGCGCACCCGCGGGCGTGACCCCGTACGATCGAAGGGTGAGCGCCGGAGAACCGCCCGCAGCCGTTCCCGGCGCCCGTCTTCTGTTCTCGCTCGACCCCGGCGTGTCCTATCTCAACCACGGCGCGTTCGGGGCGGTGCCGATCGCGGTGCAGCGCGCCCAGCAGCGGCTGCGCGACGAGATCGAGGCGAACCCGCTGCGCTTCTATGCCCAAGGGCTCGGCGACCGCGTCATCCATACCCGACGGCACCTCGCGTCGTTCCTCGGCGCCGACCCCGAGCACAGCGCGCTGGTGCCGAACACGACGGCCGCCGTCTCGCTCGTGCTCAACTCGGTGAAGCTCGAACCGGCCGACGAGGTGCTGCTGACCGACCACAGCTACGGCGCCGTCGCGCTCGCCGCCCGCCGCCGCTGCCGACGGGCGGGCGCCACCGTACGGACCGTCGCGCTGCCGATGCCCGCGAGCGACGCCGAGCTGGTCGCCCGGGTGCGCTCGGCGCTGCGCCCGGGCCGCACCAAGCTGCTGATCGTCGACCAGATCGCCTCGGCGACCGCGATGACCTTTCCGGTCCGCGAGATCGCCGCCGCCGCGCACGAGCACGACATCCCGGTGCTGGTCGACGCGGCGCACGTGCCCGGCCAGCTCCCGGTCGACGTGGCCGCGATCCGCGCCGATTTCTGGGTGGGCAACCTGCACAAGTGGGCCTTCGCCCCGCGCGGCACCGCGCTGCTCTCGGTCGCGCCGCAGTGGCGCCGCCACATGGAGCCGCTGATCGTCTCGTGGGACCAGGACCAGGGTTTCCCGCACGCGGTGGAGTCGCAGGGGACGGTCGACTACACCCCGTGGCTGGCCGCGCCGACGGGCCTGTTCACCTTGCGCACGCTCGGCTGGGACGACGTGCGCGCCCACAACGCCGCGCTCGCCGCGTACGGCCAGCGGGTGCTCGCCGAGGCCCTCGGCGTGCCGGCCGGGGAGCTGCCCCGGCCCGCCGACCCCGACCTCGCGATGCGCGTCGTGCCGCTGCCCTCGGGTCTGGCCACCACGCCGCCCGAGGCCAAGGAGCTGCGCCAGCACATCGCCGACAAGCTGGCCGTGGAGACCGCCGTGAACGCGTGGGGAGGGCGCGGCCTGCTGCGGCTGAGCGCGCAGGTCTACAACCGCCCCGACGAGTACGACCGGCTGGCCGAGCGGCTCCCCCAGCTGTTGCACGATTACCGCCGCTGATCGACCGGCAGCAGCCGCACCCGGCCGAGGCCGAGCAGGGCGAGCGGGTCGAGGTAGAGCGGGCCCCGGCGCAGACCCCAATGCAGGCAGGCAGCGGCCGGGCAGCCCGGATGCCCCGGCTGGAGCCGCCCGAGCGGATCACCGCGCGCGACGACCTCGCCGACCGACACCGAGGCGGTCACCGGCTCGTACGTCGTCCGCAGCCCACCGGCGTGCGCGACGCTGACCACGCCCCGCCCCGCGACGAGCCCGGCGAACAGCACGGTGCCCGGCCCGGCGGACCGGACGGGAGAAGCCGGCGCACCAGCGAGGTCGACCCCGCGGTGCCCGGACAGCCAGCGCTCGGCCGGCGGGTCGAAGGGCCGGGACACGGACGGGGGAACAACCGGCCAGCCGAAGGCCAGCAGAATCAGCAGCAGCATGGCCGCCACCCTGGCGGATCGGGCCCGGGCCCGCGACCGCCCCTGTGGAGGAGCCGGCGTTGTGGAAAACGCGGCCCAGGGGCCGCGGCGTGCTAGTTGCCGAAGCCCGCGTCGTCGGGCAGGGAGATGTCCGGTTTCTCCAGTTCCTCGACGTTGACGTCCTTGAACGTCATGACCCGCACGTTCTTGACGAACCGAGCCGGGCGGTACATGTCCCACACCCAGGCGTCGTGCATCTCGACCTCGAAATACACCTCGCCGTCGGAGTTGCGCACGTGCAGGTCGACCTGGTTGGCCAGGTAGAACCGGCGCTCCGTCTCCACCACGTAGGAGAACTGGCGGACGATGTCGCGGTACTCCCGGTAGAGCTGCAGCTCCATCTCGGTCTCGTACTTCTCGAGATCCTCTGCGCTCATCGCTTCTCGCCCTCCATGGCCTCATCTTCCCCCACCGACGGCGACGGCTGAGGCTGGTCGCCCGACGCCACGCCGACGGTACTCCCAGCGCCCGACGACGACACCGGCGACTCGGCCGACGAAAAAGCGCCGGATGCATCAAACAGTACTGGCTGGTCCGCTTCCGGCACCACGCGCTGCACCGGACGCCTGGCGCGTGGCGGACGGTTGCCACGCCCGGAGACAGCGGCGACATTGACGTACGAGAACCGGTGCTCCGCGCAGGGCCCGTGGGCCTTGAGCGCCGCGCTGTGCTCGTCGGTGATGTAGCCCTTGTGCACGGCGAACCCGTACGCCGGGAACTGGTCGTGCATCTCGACCATGATGCGGTCCCGGGTGACCTTGGCGAGCACGCTGGCCGCCGCCACGCACGCCGCCACCCGGTCGCCCTTCCACACCGCGAGTCCGGGCACGCCCAGCCCGTCGACCGGGAACCCGTCGGTCAGCACGTACTCCGGCCGGGTGGTCAGCGACGCGAGCGCGCGCCGCATCGCCGCGAGGTTGCACACGTGCAGACCCCGGGCGTCGACCTCGGTGGCCGGCACGATCACCACGGAGTACGCCAGCGCCCGCGCGACGACCTGCTCGTAGACGCGCTCGCGGGCGGCCGGGGTGAGCAGCTTGGAGTCGGCCAGCTCGTCGATCTCGCCGCGCTTGCCCTCGGGCAGCACGGCCGCGGCGGCCACGAGCGGCCCGGCGCAGGCGCCCCGGCCGGCCTCGTCGGCACCGGCCACGTGGCGGAAGCCGCGGCGTTGCAGGGCGCGCTCGAGGGCGTAGAGGCCGCCCTCGCGGCGGACCACGGTGCGCGGAGGAGCGAGCATCAGCGGGCCCGCCGCAGCAGCTCGGGCAGCTCGACCGGGTAGATCGACTCGGAGCTGGCCTCGATCTCGTCGGCCGACCACCAGCGGTGGCCGGTGATGGTCGCGAGCTCGTCCGCGTTCATGCCTGCGGTGTCGACCTGCCAGCCCGGCACCCGCAGCAGGAAGAACTCCTGCTGCTGGCGGTAGTCGCGGGCGTCGTAGCTGAACTCGGTCACCTGACGCCAGTACGGCTCGCCCAGGTCGGCGGGGTCGACCCGCAGGCCCACCTCTTCGAAGAGCTCGCGGGCGGCGCCCTGCGCGGGCGTCTCGCCGCTGTTGAGGCCGCCGCCGGGGGTGAACCACCAGTTCGTGCCGGGGCGGGCCGGATCGCCGCCGTGGAGCAGCAGGGCCCGCCCGGCCGGGTCGACCAGCAGCACGCGGGCGGCGCGGCGTTCGACTACGGTCACGCGACCAAGCCTATTGCGCCGATCGTGGATCTTGAGAGCGGGTGTTACTTGGGGTCCGGGATCTTGCTGAAGCCGTTCGGCACCGAGAGCCACGTCGCGCGCCCGACCGGCCAGAACACGGTGAACGCCCGGCCGACGATCGAGTCCTCCGGGATCGTCGCCTCCTGCACGTTGCCCTCGGTGTCCTGCCAGTGCTCGAGGGAGTCGCCCGAGGCCGACCGGTGGTCGCCCATCACCCAGAGCCGGTCCTTCGGCACGGTGACCTCGAAGTCGGTGTCGGCGGGCGCGTCCTGCTCGCCGGCCTCGTTGCGGAAGATGTACGGCTCGTCGAGCGTCACACCGTTGATCTCGAGCTTGCCGACCTCGGACTTGTAGACGATGCGGTCGCCCGGAACGCCGATGATGCGCTTGATGAAGTCCTCGCCCTCGGCGCCCGACTGCCACTCGGTCGGCGCCTCGAAGACGATGATCTCGCCGCGGCGGGGCTCACGGAAGTCGTAGACCAGCTTGTTGACGAGCACCCGGTCGAGCACGTTGAGCGTGTGCTCCATGGACGGGGACGGGATGTAGAACGTCTGCAGCACGAAGGCCCGCACCAGGACGGCGACCAGCACCGCAACGCCCAGAAGGATCGGAAGCTCGCGCCAGAACGAACTCTTGCGCTTTTCCGTCTGCTCGTCAATCACGAGGGGAGCCTACGTCGCCGGGTCACGAACGGCAGTCCGGAACGCGCGGAGAACGCCGCACTCAACAGAAAGGGGAAGGCGAAAAACTCCGTCGCGGGCTTCTCGCGGCGCAGCGGGGCGCCGGCCGTGGGACGGTCCGCGGCGTACGTCTTCCAGACGTCGGGCACCGAGAGGCTGGTGAAGTGGTTGCTCGGCCAGACGATCACGAAGGCGCGCCCGATGACGTTGCTGATCGGCACCGGCCCCTGGCAGCGCGCGTCCTGCGAGACGGCGCGATGGTCGCCCATGACGAACATCTCACCGGCCGGGACGGTCACCTCCGTGAAGCGGCGGCTCGTGCACTGGTTGGGGTTGGGCGGCTGGTTGAGATCGGAGTTGAACCCGTCGGCGATGTACGCCTCGTCGATGCCCACGCCGTTGACCATGATCCGGCCCTTGGCGTCGCAGCAGGCGATCTTGTCGCCGGGCAGGCCGATCACCCGTTTGATGAAGTCGCGCTCACCCGGCCGGCTGACACCCACCAGGTCGCCGATCGTCCGGCCCAGCTTGGCCCCGAACGTGTTGCTGACCGGCTCGGTGACCTCGGGCGTCCAGTTCTCGTCGCCGCGGAACACCACGATCTCGCCGCGCACCGGGTCGCGCATGTCGTAGATGACCTTGTTGACCAGCACCCGGTCCTTGACCTGCAGCGTGTTCTCCATCGACCCGCTGGGGATGTAGAACGCCTGCACCAGGAACGTGCGGATGAGCACGGCAAGGCAGAAGGCGACCACCAGCAGGAGCGGCAGCTCCTGCCAGAGGGGCATCTCCTTGCGCCGGATCATCGACCGCCGCCGCCGAGAGGCCGGGCCGTAGCCCTCCATCGGTTCCACGCTTCGCATCTCCCGCCGCCGACCGGCCGAAATCACCCCGGATACAGCACTACCGCCCGAGTGTTTCCCCTCGCGGGGACTTACGGGCGGTAGTGCTGCAAGGGTTCACACTGATCCCATCCGGCACACGACAAGCATATGGCGCGTGCGCACGGATCGATGTGGATCAGACGGTCTGCTTCTCCCGAAGCTCCTTGATCTTGGCCTTCTTGCCCCGGAGCTCGCGCAGGTAGTAGAGCTTGGCGCGGCGGACGTCACCGCGGCTCACGACCTCGATCCGGTCGATCGCCGGGCTGTTGAGCGGGTAGGTCCGCTCGACGCCGACACCGAAGCTGATCTTGCGGATCTTGAAGGTCTCGCGCAGCCCGGCGCCCTGCCGGCCGATCACGACGCCCTGGAAGATCTGGACGCGGGAGCGGTTGCCTTCGACGACCCGGGCGTACACCTTGAGGGTGTCACCGGCGCGGAAGTCGGGAATGTCGGTGCGCTGCGACTGGGCGTCGAGAGCGTCCAGCGTGTTCATCGCTGCATCCTCGTTCTTCGGAGCGCACCGGGAGTTCGGTGCGCGGCTGGGTGATTCTGATCCTCCGTGACTGCAGAGGATCCTCGACTTCGCTCCGCGGCGCGGGGCGAAATCGGCAACCTCCCTACTTTGCCACACCGGGCGGCGTGATCCGAAATCCGCCCTCGTCCAACGTGCGTCTGTCCGCCTTGTCGAGACGCTCGGACGGGTACGCCGCCATCATGTCGGGCCGCCGGGAGGCCGTACGCAGGAGGCTCTGATCGCGGCGCCACCGGGCGATGCGCCCGTGGTCGCCGGACCTCAGCACGGACGGGACCTCGTGATCGCGCCACGTGGCCGGCTTGGTGTAGACGGGCGCCTCGAGCAGCCCCGCGGCGTGCGACTCCTCGGTCAGCGAGTCCGCGTTGCCCAGCACCCCCGGCAGCAGCCGGGTCACGGCCTCCATGATCACGATGACCGCGACCTCGCCGCCGAACAGCACGTAGTCGCCGAGCGAGACCTCCCGCACCGGCATCCGCGCGGCCGCGTCGTCGATGACCCGCTGGTCGATCCCCTCGTAGCGCCCGCAGGCGAAGATCAGGTGGTCGAGCTCGGCGAACGCGTGCGCGTCGGCCTGGGTGAACGGCTTGCCCACCGGCGACGGCACGATCAGCGTGCCCGCACCGACCGCGTCGAGCGCCTGCCCCCACGGCTCCGGCCGCATCACCATGCCCGGACCGCCGCCGTACGGGGTGTCGTCGACCGTGCGGTGCACGTCGGTGGTCCACGTCCGCAGGTCGTGCACGGCCACGTCGAGCAGCCCGGAGGCCCGCGCCTTGCCGATCAGCGAGAGCTCGAGCGGGACGAAGTACTCCGGGAAGATCGAGATGATGTCGACGCGCACTACAGATCCAGCAGGCCCTCGGGCAGCTCGACCACGACGCGGCCCCCGGCGAGGTCGACGGTCGGGACGATCGCGGTCACGAACGGGATCAGCGCGGTGCCGCCGGCCGCCTTCTTCAGCACGATCAGGTCGGACGCGGGAGCGTGCTCGATGCGGTCGACCGTGCCGTGCACCGTGCCGTCGGCCGACTCGACCCGCAGCCCGATCAGCTGGTGGTCGTGGAACTCGTCCGGGTCGTCCGGCGGCGTCAGCTCGGCGCTGTCGACCTGCAGGAACACGCCGCGCAGCGCCTCGGCGAGGTTGCGGTCGTAGATGTTCTCGAACACGGCGATGCCGCGGCCCTGATGCCAGCGGATCGACTCGAGCTTGAGCTGTTTCGGCACTTCGAACGCGACGCCGGGAACGGCCGCCGGGCCGGTGCTCACCCGGCGGTCCCGGGGGACCTCCGTGGCGAACACCGACCCGGGGACGAAACGTTCCTCTGGTTCGTCGGTCCGCACGACGACCGAGACCTCGCCCCGGATGCCGTGCGGCTTACCGATCTGGCCGACTACCAGGAGCATCGGTCAGTACGCGTCGACGATGTCGACGCGGATGCCGCGCCCACCGATCGACCCGATGACCTGCCTCAGGGCCTTGGCCGTGCGACCGCCGCGCCCGATGACCGTGCCCAGGTCCTCCGGGTGCACGCGGACCTCGAGCCGCTTGCCGCGGCGCGAGTCGACGAGCCGCACCCGGACGTCGTCCGGGTTGTCGACGATGCCCTTGACGAGGTGCTCCAGCGCCGGCCGGAGCGCCCCGTCAGCTCGCGTCGGCGCCGGCACCGGCCGGGTCCTCTGCGTCTGCCGCGACGGCCTCACGGTTCGGCTCGGCCGGGTCGACGGCCTTGGTCTGCTCCGGGCGAGCCGCAGCAGCCTCGGGGCCCGCCGGGGCCTTCTTCGCCGGCTTGGCCGGGGTGTCGGCGACGCCGGCGGCCGACTTGGCCTCGGCCTCGTAGACCTCGGTGCGGCTCTGCTTCGGCTCCTTGACGAGCAGCGGCGGCGGGGCGGGGAGGCCCTTGAACTGCTGCCAGTCGCCGGTCTTCTCGAGGATGCGCTGCACGGCCTCGCTCGGCTGCGCGCCGACCGAGAGCCAGTACTGCACGCGCTCGGACTTGACCTGGATCACCGAGGGGTGTTCCTTCGGCTGGTAGATGCCGACGTACTCGATGGCGCGGCCGTCGCGCTTGGTGCGCGAGTCGGCGACGACGATGCGGTACTGCGGGTTGCGGATCTTGCCCATCCGCAGGAGCCGGATCTTAACGGCCACGGTTCTCTTCGCTCCTGAATGACTGCGAGGTTGAGCCGGCGGCGACCCCCGTGGGGACAGGGGAGCCGAAGTCTCATGGACTGGCATCGCAGAGGGGTTAGAGGGCGCCTCACGCGAGCCGGATACCAAGGAGCCATTCTGCCAGACGAAACAGCGTGGCTCCCAATCGGGCACCGAAGGCGTCAGAATTCGCGGGCGACCGGCGGCCGGTCCCAGCCCGGCGGCACCTCGCGCGGCACCGGCCAGGCCGGATCGGGGCGGAAATCGGTCCAGGTGCCGTCGAACGGGAACTCGCCCGCCTCGGCCATCTTGATGATCCGGCGGCCCTCCGCCCACACCGTGGCCTCGTCGCGCACCCAGTAGTGCTGCGGCAGGGCCAGCCGCTCGGCGAACTCGTCCTCGTCCTTGAACTCCCACGACAGGTCGGGGTGCACCACCACGTCGAGGTCCTGGTCGATGACGTCGACGCCGGCCACGTGACCGTCGTCCCAGCGCAGCGCCCGGTACTCGAGGTTGACGTACCAGTGGGTGAAGGCGCCGCGGTCGTCGCGGAAGAACCAGACCGAGTGGTCGGCGCCCGGCGGCAGGAACTTGAGCAGCCCGGGGCCCTGCCACGTGGACGGAACCACCCGGTACTGCTGCCGGACCCACTCGGTGAACGGCATGTCGCGGATGCCGCGCCCGTCCACCGCCTCCTCGACCATCACGGCCGAGCCGCGGGCCAGCCACAGCAGCAGCCCGCGCTCGTCGTCGGAGACGACCCGGCACGGGCGGACCGAGGCCAGCCGCGGGCCGTCGATGTTGCGGTACAGGACCTGACGGCCCGGGGCGAACATCAGTAGGAGCGGGCCAGATAGGCGACCAGGCCGTCCTCGCTGTCGGAGTCGGGCATCGAGCCGTCGGCGCGGGTCAGGCAGCGCACGGTGACCGCCTTGCCGTTGGCCTCCTTCTCCCCCGCCTCGCCGACCGCCGACCACGGCACCCGCGCCCAGCCGGTCTGCGCGGCCTCGATCGCCTCGCCCAGCGTCTTGACCTCGACCGTGTTCGCCTGCCGGAACGCCAGCGCCTCGTCGTAGAGCCGCTGCTGGTCGGCCTCGAGCGCGGCGCTGACCGCGCCCACCACCTCGGCCAGCGGGGTCGGCGTCTTGGAGCCGTCGACCCGGCGCGCGATCGTGACGCTGCCGCCGGCGAGGTCGCGCGGCCCCACCTCGATGCGGATCGGGACGCCCTGGAGCTCGGCGTCCACGGCGCGGCGGCCGAACGGGATGTCGGCCCGGTCGTCGAGCTTCACCCGTACGCCCGCGGTCTTGAGCTCGTCGCGCAGCTTGCCCGCCGCCTCGGCGACGCCCTCGCCCGCCTTGACCACCATGACCTGCACCTGGATCGGCGCGAGCCGCGGCGGCAGCCGCAGGCCGTTGTCGTCGCCGTGCACCATGATCAGGCCGCCCATCATGCGGGTGGAGGTGCCCCACGAGGTGGTCCAGGCGTGCTCGACCTTGCCCTCCTTGGAGGAGTACGTGATGTCGAACGCCTTCGCGAAGTTCTGGCCCAGCTCGTGCGAGGTGCCCATCTGCAGCGCCTTGGTGTCGCCCATCATGGCCTCGACGGTCATGGTGTTGGTGGCGCCGGCGAAGCGCTCGCCCTTGGTCTTGCGGCCGGGCACGACCGGGATGGCCAGCAGCTCCTCCATGAACGCCTGGTAGACGTTGTGGTGGATGTTGCGGGCGTGCTCGCGGGCGTCGGCCTCGGTGGCGTGCGCGTCGTGGCCCTCCTGCCAGAGGAACTCGGTGGTGCGCAGGAACGTGCGCGGGCGCAGCTCCCAGCGCACGACGTTGGCCCACTGGTTGAGCAGCAGCGGCAGGTCGCGGTAGGAGTCGACCCACTTGGCCATGAACTCGCCGATCACCGTCTCGCTGGTCGGGCGCACCACCAGCGGCTCGGCGAGCTGCTTGCCGCCGGCGTGGGTGACCACGGCCAGCTCGGGCGAGAAGCCCTCCACGTGGTCGGCCTCGCGGCGCAGGTAGCTCTCGGGGATGAACAGCGGGAAGTAGGCGTTCTGCACGCCCTCTTCCTTGATCCGCAGGTCCATGTCGGCCTGCATGCGCTCCCAGATGGCCCAGCCCGTCGGCCGGATCACCATGGTGCCGCGCACGGGGCCGTTGTCCGCCAGCTGCGCCTTGGCGATCAGATCCTGGTACCAGCGGGGGAAGTCCTCCGCACGGGGAGTGAGCACACGAGCCATGAGGCGACATCCTAGTCGCGCCCCTTGTGCAACCCACCGGGTGGGCATCTCGTGTCCTCTGATGGGGGAGGCGAGGCCGATGAATGCCGTCGATGAGTTCGACGAGTTCTACCGGGACACGAGCCGGCGTCTGGCACGGTACGCCTACGGGCTGACCGGCGACGTGGCCGACGCCCAGGACCTCGTGCAGGAGGCGTACGCCCGGGCCTGGCAGCGGTGGCGGCGGCTGTCCGGCTACGAGGACCAGGAGGCGTGGCTACGGCTCGTGGTGAACCGGCTGTCGGCCGATCGGTGGCGGCGGATCGGCGTACGGCGGGCCCGGGCCGCGGCCGAGCCTCCCCCGCAGCCCGCCGCGCCGCCGTCGGAGGACACCGTGCTGCTGATCCGCGCGATGCGGACGCTGCCGACGGCCCACCGGCGGGCGCTGGCCCTGCACTACCTGCTCGACCGCTCGGTGGCCGAGATCGCCGCGGAGACGGGGGCGTCCACCGGGACCGTGAAGTCGTGGCTGTCCCGCGGCCGGGCGGGCCTGGCCGCCACGCTGGGCGTCGAGCGCGAGCCGGAAGGAGTCCGTGATGCCCGCTGATCTCGAAGAGCTGTTCGGAGGGCTGGGCCGCGCCGCGGACACCATCCCGCTGGTCCCGGCCGAGCGGGCCCGCCGCCGGGGCGAGCAGCGCACCCGCAACCAGGCGGCGGTCGCCGCGGCCGTCGTGGTGCTGGTCGCCGTGGGCGTGCTCGTGGGCCTGCGCGTGCAGCGGCAGCAGACCCATCCGGCCGACGTCGTACGCCCCCTGCCCCCGGTCGGCGCGCCGATCGGGTTCGGCGAGGCGGCGGTCAACGTGTCCACCGCGATCGCCGGCGACCGCGCGTACACCTCCTGGCGCACCGCCGACGGCTGGGTCCGGGTGGTCGCCGCCGACCTGCGCACCGGGGCGCGGTCGTGGACGGCCCGGACGGTGGCGCGCTCCGACGACTACAGCGGCGTCGCCGCGCTGCCGCAGGCCGTCGCGGTCTTCGTCGTCCCGGACGGCGACGACGTGCCGTCGGTCGGCACCACCGCGAACCGCAGGGTCCACGTCCTCGACCCGCTGACCGGCCGGGAACGCTGGAAGCGGGACCTCGGCGGAGCCGACGACGTGCTGCTCAACAGCCACGCCCTGGTGCGGATGGCCGCCGGCACCGGCCGCACCGAGGCGTACGACTGGCTCACCGGAGCCATCCGCTGGTCGGTGCCGCCGGGCACCGACCGTCCGGTGCGCACGGTCGCCGTGCGCGAGCCCGACGAACAGCACGGCGCCGTCTCCACCGACGACCGCCTGGTGCAGGTGACCGAGGCCGGCCGGGTCCGGGTGGTGCACGTGGCCGACGGGCAGGCGGTGCCGAAGGTGACCATCCCCGCGCCCGGCCAGGCCGACACGCACGTCGCGTACGGCGACATCCTCTACAACAGCGAGCGGAGCGGCGGCACCACCAGCCCCTGGCGCGTGCGGGCCACCGACCTGGGCACGCTGGAGTCGTGGGTGGTGCTGACGCTGCCCGCGGGGCACGACGTCGACTCGATGTGGCCGTGCGGGTACAAGCGGCTCTGCGTGATGGCCATGGGCCGCGCGTACCCGCAGACGACGGTGCGGTCCGTCGACGTGGCCGAGCGGCGCACGGTCTGGCAGCTCGGGGACTTCGACGGCGGCTACGGCGGCTCGATGGGCGAGCACACCCTGATCGGGACGATCGGCCAGAAACCTGCCGCCACGCTCTACGACTCCGCCGGGCGTCCCGTGTACGTCAACCGGACCGACGCGGTGGACTGGCTGGGCACGGACGCCTTGCTCGTGCAGCCGCTCGGCGGCCCCGGCCTGGTGCAGCGCGTCAGGCTGACCGACGGGCGGGCGACCGCTCTGGGCTGGTTGCCCGCGCCCGCGGCCGCCCACCCGGCGGGCGACGCGGTCGCGCCCTGCGTGCACAACGGCGAGCGGCTGGTCTGCCCCAGCTCCGTCGACGTGCGGATCTTCAGCCTCACCGGATGACGCGACCGCGCAGCACGATGCGGCTGGGGGCCCGTACGACGCGCAGGTCGCGGCGGGGGTCGGCCTCGTAGACCACCAGGTCGGCGAGGCCGCCCTCGACCAGCCCCGGGAAGCCCAGCCACTCGCGGGCCCGCCACGACCCCGCGGCGAGCACGTCCCCGGCGGGCAGCCCGGCGTCGGCGAGGATCAGCATCTCCTCGGCGACCAGCCCGTGGTGGATGCCGCCGCCCGCGTCGGTGCCCACGTAGATCGGCACGCCGGCCTCCCACGCCGCGCGCACCACCGACGGGAACCTGTCCCGCAGCGTGAGCATGTGGTCGGCGTACGTGTCGAACTTGCCCCTGGCCCGCTCCGCGATCCCGCCGAACGTCCTGATGTTGATCATCGTGGGGACCAGCGCCGTGCCGCGCCGGGCCATCTCGTCGATCAGGTCGAGCGACAGCCCCGTGCCGTGCTCGACCGAGTCGACGCCCGCGCGCACCATGATCTCGACGCCCTCCTCGGAGAACGTGTGCACGGCCGCGCGTGCGCCCTCCGCATGGGCTGCCTCGACGGCCGCCGCCATGGTCGCCGCGTCCCAGGAGGGCGCGAGGTCGCCGGTGTCCCGGCTGATCCAGTCGCCGACGAGCTTGACCCATCCGTTGCCGGCCTTGGCCTGCTCGGTGACGGCGGCCCGGACGTCGTCCACCCCGTCCACCTCGATGCCCACGTCGCGCAGATAGCGCCGTGGCGCCGCCACGTGCCGTCCCGCCCGCGCGAGCCGCGGGATGCCGTCCTCGTCCTCGAGCTCCGGATAGGGGTACGGCGAGCCGGCGTCGCGCAGCGCCAGCACGCCCGCGTCCCGGTCGGTGCGGGCCAGCTCGCGCGCCTGGTCGAGGCTCGTGATCGGCTTGGCCCCGTACGCGATCCCGAGGTGGCAGTGCGCGTCCACCAGCCCCGGCACCACGAACCCGCCGTCGCTGATCGTCTCGGCGTCCCGCACCGGCTCGTACGTGACCCGGTCCCCCACCAGCCAGAGGTCCCGGACTTCGCCGTCCGGCAGGATCGCTCCACGCACATGCAAGGCCATGCCGACAGTCTGGCCTACGCGCCCTGCTGTGCCTCGCTGTACTCGTCGCGCAGGGCGGTGAGCGCGGGGACGTCGATGGTGATCGGGTACGGGACATCGGTCGTGAAGACCTTGTTCGTGCTGGTGACAGTGTCGTACCGGCCGTTGTCGCTCAGGCGGAACTCGGTCAGCACGACGCCGCCTTTGAAGGTCGGGTCGACCACAACGTAGGTAGTGACCTCGTTGCTCGCATAAACCGTCCACTTGGCGTGCAGGTCACGGAAGTGGGAAGTCGGCGAAACGACCTCGACGACGAGCAGGGCACCGTCGACCGGGACCGGGGTTCGTGCGGCATACGCCTTATGCACCACCACGACATCGGGCCGAGGTTCGTTGCGCCGATCAACCTCGAGTGAAAGGTCGATCACCGGGAAATAGCCTGCCGGACATCGGGGCCGGAGCATGAGCATCACTTCGACGGCAAGCAGCTGATGGATCGGGGTAGGTGACGGCAAGATGAGCCTTCCGTCGATCAACTCGTAGCGAAGATCCTCGGGAAGGCTCGCCAGGTCGTCGACGGTCCAGTCCTGCTTCTCGTCCAGCACGCTCGGTTCGAGCGTGCGCGGGTCCAGCAGTCTCGGCTTTTCCAAGGCGGCGGTCATCGGGACCTCCTCAGGGGATGTCACGAGACTACTGTACCCATGCCTAGATCACTATCCCCCTGATCTCAGCTCTTGTCCTTGTTGTCGCGCTGCTGCTTCATCAGCTTGTTGAAGTCGAGGTTCGGCAGGCTGAAGCCGCCCCCCGCGCCGCCCAGCGCGTTCGGGTCGAGGCCCGGCGGGAGCTGGGGCATGCCGCCCGGGAAGCCCGCCGGCAGGCCGCCGCCGGCGCCCGTACGCGGCCGGTTGTTGCCGCCCTTGGCGCCCTTGCGCTTGTTCTTGGGGCTCTTCGTGGCCTTGCGCCGGCCGCCGCCGGGCAGGCCCATCATGCCGCTCATCTGCTTCATCATCTTCTGCGCGTCGGCGAAGCGGTTGAGCAGCTGGTTGACGTCCATGACCGTGACGCCCGAGCCGTTGGCGATGCGGGCGCGGCGCGAGCCGTTGAGGATCTTGGGGTTGGTGCGCTCCTGCGGGGTCATCGACCGGATGATCGCGGTGACCCGGTCGAAGTGGCTGTCGTCGAGCTCGGCCAGCTGGTCCTTCATCTGGCCCATGCCCGGCATCATGCCGAGGATGTTGGCGATCGGGCCCATCCGCCGCACGGCGATGAGCTGGTCGAGGAAGTCCTCGAGGGTGAAGGTCTCGCCGGCAAGCAGCTTGCCGGTCATCTTCTCCTTCTGATCCTCGTCGAAGGCCTGCTCGGCCTGCTCGATGAGGGTCAGCACGTCGCCCATGCCGAGGATGCGGCTGGCCATCCGGTCGGGGTGGAAGAGGTCGAAGTCCTCGAGCTTCTCACCGGTCGACGCGAACAGGATCGGCTCGCCCGTGACGTGCCGGACCGACAGCGCCGCGCCACCGCGGGCGTCGCCGTCGAGCTTCGAGAGCACCACGCCGGTGATGCCGACGCCGTCGCGGAAGGCCTCGGCGGTCTGCACCGCGTCCTGGCCGACCATGGCGTCGATGACGAAGATGACCTCGTCGGGGTCGACCGCGTCGCGGATGTCGCGGGCCTGCTGCATCATCTCGGCGTCGATGCCGAGGCGGCCGGCGGTGTCGACGATGACGATGTCCTTGGCGGTGCGCCGGGCGTGCTCGATCGAGTCCCTGGCGACCTGCACCGGGTTGCCGACGCCGTTGCCGGGCTCCGGCGCGTAGACGTCGACGCCGGCCCGCTGGCCGAGCACCTGCAGCTGGTTGACCGCGTTGGGGCGCTGCAGGTCGGCGGCGACCAGCATGGGCTGGTGGCCCTGGCCCTTGAGCCAGCGCGACAGCTTGCCCGCCAGCGTCGTCTTGCCGGAGCCCTGCAGACCGGCCAGCATGATCACCGTGGGCGGCTGCTTGGCGAACTGCAGCCGCCGCCCCTCGCCGCCGAGGACGTTGATGAGCTCCTCGTGGACGATCTTGATGATCTGCTGGGCCGGGTTGAGCGCCTGCGAGACCTCGGCCCCGCGGGCGCGCTCCTTGAGGTTGAAGATGAAGGCCTTGACCACGGGCAGCGCGACATCCGCCTCGAGCAGCGCGAGGCGGATCTCGCGTGCGGTGGCGTCGATGTCGGCGTCGGTGAGCTTGCCCTTGCCCCGCAGCTTGGTGAAGATGCCGGAGAGGCGGTCACTCAGGGTGTCAAACACGGCTTAGCGTCCCGTTGGTCAGAGGGTTCTTTGACCGCAAGCCTAGCCGCCCGCCCGAAGGCTCACCGGTTCCGCATGCGGTACGTCTTGGTGGCCGCCTCGATCCGCCGCTGGGTGCGGGTGCCGGGGGCGATCGACTTCTTGGCCTTCGCGTAGAGGTAGGCCCCGCCGCCGACCACGAGCGCGCCCACGATCAGATAGAACAGCGCCGGTCCGAGCAGCGAGCTGACCACCCAGCCGACCACGACCACTCCGGCGATCAAAGCCACCAGAAATGCGAGCGCCTTGCCCATCTCGGCCTCCCCGAGTCGATGCGTCGGCCTCCACCATGACGCACCCCGGCAACCGCGGGCATCGGCGGTAACCCTGAGCACACCCGTAGGGGTCGGCACCATCGAGTAGCCCAAAACGCCCATAACGGATCGAAGCGCAACCTCCTCCGGGAGGCCACGTTGGGCGGTCCGTGAGCCCCCGGATCCTCGAGTTGACCCCCTGGCCCGTACGCCGCCGCGTGCTCGGCCAGTTGCAGCGCCGGCTTCTGCCGCTCGTGCCCGAGCACCGCCGCCTGCGGGTCGCCCGCCGCGTCGTGCCGCTCGGCGGCCGCCGGCGGCTCGAGCCCCTCGGGGAGACGCCGGCTCTGCGGGTCCGCACGGCGGCGGGGCGGCTGACGGCCCGGCGTTGCCTCGAGGCCTCCCCCGCGGGCGTACGGCGGGAGAACCTCGACCGGGTGCTGGACGCGCTCACCAGCGCCGGCATCGCGTGGTTCCGCATCCCGGTCGCGGAGCTGACCCGCTCCGGCGTGGCCGTCGCCGAGACCGACCGGGAGCGGGCGACGGCCGCGCTCGCCTGTCTGGGCGGCCGCCTCGACCGGGTGCAGCCCGGCGTCCTGCGCGTCAGCTGGCCGGTCACCGACCGCGACGGCCGCGTGGTGCTCGGCCCCGACCACGGCTGCGACGTCGAGTTCTGGCGGCCCGGCAGCGGCACCCTGATCGGCCCGCGCAGCAACCCGGTCGCCGACGTGGTGGCCGCCGACGAGCCCGAGATCGTCGTGGCCGAGCCCGTCTTCGGCCCGTTCGGCGCGCCCGGGACGACCCGCCGCTACCGCACCCGCGAGGTGTTCACGATGGTGAGCCCCGACCGCGTCGCCTTCCCGATCGACGCCGTCTACACGTGGGTGGACGGCGCCGACCCGGCCTGGCGCGAGCGCAAGGCGCGGGCGTTGCGCGAGAACGGCTGGGTGGCCGGGGTCAGCCCGCAGACCGCGAACGACTCCCGGTACGTCTCGCGCGACGAGCTGCGGTACTCGCTGCGCTCGCTGCACGCGTACGCCCCCTGGATCCGGCACGTCTTCGTGGTCACCGACGATCAGGTGCCCGCGTGGCTCGACACCACCCGCGGCGACCTCACCGTGGTCAGCCACCGCGAGGTGTTCGGCGACACCGGTCGGCTGCCCACGTTCAACTCGCAGGCGATCGAGTCGCGGCTGCACCGCATCCCCGGGCTGTCCGAGCACTTCCTCTACCTCAACGACGACGTGTTCCTCGGCCGGCCGGTGGCGCCCGAGATGTTCTTCACGCCCGGCGGGCTGACCCGGTTCTTCCCGTCCGGCGCGCTCGTCGACTCGGCGCCCCGCTCGGCCGGCGACGCGCCCGCGGACTCGGCCGGCAAGAACAACCGCGAGCTCATCCAGAGCGCGTTCGGCCGGGTGCTCACCCGCAAGATGAAGCACACCCCGCACCCGTCGCGGCGCAGCGTGCTGGCCGAGATCGAGCTGCGTTTCGCCGAGCACGTCGAGTCGACCGCCGCCCACCAGTTCCGCCACCCCGAGGACATCGCGCTGCTGTCGTCGCTGCAGCAGTACTACGCGTACCTGACCGGGCGGGCGGCGCCCGGGCACATCGACTACCTCTACACCGACCTGGCCGACCCCGCGACGCCGTTCCGGCTGGCGCGGCTGCTGCACCGGCGCAACCTCGACGCGTTCTGCCTCAACGACACCGCCTCCCGCCCCGAGGCGGTGCCCGAGCAGGCCGCGCTGCTGGCCGAGTTCCTGCCCGCCTACCTGCCGTTCCCGTCGCGGTGGGAGCTGTCCACGCCGAGGGCGGGCACCACGCCGATTCCCGCCAAGGCCCCCACGCGTACGCCCGTGGTCGCCCGTCAGCCCTCCCGGGCGCCGCAGCGGGAGGCCGCCCGGTGAGGTACGACGTGGTGATCCTCGGGCTGGGCTACGTCGGGCTGCCGCTGGCGCAGCAGGCCGTCCGCGCCGGGTTGTCGGTTGCCGGCTTCGACGTGCGCGCCGACGTGGTCGCCTCGCTGGCGGCGGGCCGTTCACACGTCGACGACCTGAGCGACGCCGACATCGCCGAGATGCTCGCGGGCGGCTTCACGCCGACGACCGACGAGTCGCTGATCTCACGGGCCGGCACGGCGGTGATCTGCGTGCCCACCCCGCTCGCCGAGGGCGACGGCCCCGACCTCACCGCCGTCACCGGCGCCACGTCGGCGATCGGCCGCCGGCTGCGCCCGGGCATGCTGGTCGTGCTGGAGTCGACGACCTATCCGGGCACCACCGACGAGGTGGTGCGCCCGCTGCTCGAGAAGCTCTCCGGCCTGACCGCCGGCGTGGACTTCCACCTCGCGTTCTCGCCCGAGCGCATCGACCCCGGCAACGAGCACTACGGGGCGCGCAACACGCCCAAGGTGGTCGGCGGCTACACGCCCGCGTGCACCTCGCGTGCGGCCGCGTTCTACGGCCGTTTCGTCGACACCGTGGTGCGCACCCGTGGCACCCGCGAGGCGGAGACCGCGAAGCTGCTCGAGAACACGTACCGGCACGTCAACATCGCGCTGGTCAACGAGATGGCCCGGTTCTGCCACGAGCTGGGCATCGACCTGTGGGACGTCATCAACGCCGCGTCCACCAAGCCGTTCGGCTTCCAGGCGTTCTATCCCGGCCCCGGCGTGGGGGGCCACTGCATCCCGATCGACCCCAACTACCTGAGCCACAACGTGCGCAGCCGGCTGGGCTACCCGTTCCGCTTCGTCGAGCTGGCCCAGGAGATCAACGCCACCATGCCGTCGTACGTGGCCCGGCGTGCCCAGAACCTGCTCAATGCCGACGGCCAGGCCGTGCACGGCGCCACGATCCTGCTGCTGGGCGTCACCTACAAGCCCGACATCGCCGACCGGCGCGAGTCCCCCGCCACTCCCCTGGCCCGCCAGCTCGCCGCCCTGGGGGCGAACGTGCTCTTTCACGACCCTCACGTTCCGGACTGGATCGCGCCTCGCGCCGACGACCTCGAGGGAGCCGTCACCTCGGCCGACCTCGTCATCCTGGTGCAGAACCACCGTGGCTACGACGCCGACCGGTTGGCCCTCTCGGCCAAGCGCTTCTTCGACACGCGGGGCGCCACCACCGTCCCCGAGGCCCACCGCCTCTGACCCACCGCGCCGAGGAACGTGCGCCGTCGAGCGACTACCTTCCGAGCACGCGGCCGAGCGCGGACCGCAGGGTGCCGCCGGGGTCGCCGGTCAGCGCCGGGCTCCGGAAGCACACGTGTTGGTCGGGGCGTACGAGCACGCAGCCCGAGTCGCCGATCTCGCGCAGCCGCGCCCAGTCGCCGTAGATGTCCTCGTAGTCCGCGCCGGGCCCGATGACCACGGCGACGACCCCGAGGTCGCGGGCGGCCCGCGCCCACGGCTCGCCACCGAGCCCGGTGAGCAGCGTGAACCGGCCCTGCCCGCACACGTCCAACGTGGACACCTTGGACCGGTCGCGGCCGATCCACGCGTGCGGCAGCTTGGCGCCGGGCCAGGTCGTCGGGTGGTGGTAGAGCTCGTCGTCGCGGGGGTTCACCGGCATCGGCGTGCCGTCGGGGACGATCGCGCCCGAGGCGTACCGCTGGTTCAGCTCGACGCCGTGGGTGTTGAACTCGTAGTTCTTGAACTCGATCGCCTCGCGCAGCTCGCGCCGCTGCTTCTCGGCCTCGGGCGTCGACGACTTGCGCGCGGCCATGTTGCGGCGCAGCGTCGCGGGGTCCTCGGCCGACAGCAGGCCCAGCGCCTCGAAGATGCGGGTGGTCTCGCCGATGCTGCGGTTGGCCCGGTCCACGATCTGCCGGCCGATCGGCGCCCGCTCGGCCGAGTAGCTGTCCAGCAGCGCCGGGGCGGCCGTCCCGTCCAGCACCAGCTTGAGCTTCCAGGCGAGGTTGTACGCGTCCTGGATCGAGGTGTTGGAGCCGAGCCCGTTCGACGGCGGGTGCCGGTGCACGGCGTCGCCCATGCAGAACACCCGGCCGTTCTGGTACGTCTCGGCGTACACGTGGTTGACCGTCCACGCCGAGGACGACTTGATGGTGACGGGCACGGTGTCGTCGCCGATGAGATGGTGGGCGATCCGGCGGGCGTACTCCTCGGTGAGGTCCGGCGGCGCGCCGTTGATGTCGTAGCCCCACACGATCAGCCACTCGTGCCACGGCCGGACGCAGCGGACCAGCCCCATCCCGATGCCGCCTACGTCCGACCCGGTCTGCAGCACCCAGTAGAGGGTGCTCGGCCGGTACGCCGTGTATTCGGTGAGGTCCGCCTCGAAGACGATGTTGATGCTGCCGGCGACGCCCATCCTCCCCACCATGGGCAGGCCGATGTCCTCGGCCACCCTGCTGCGCCCGCCGTCCGCGCCGATCAGGTACTTCGCGCGGATCGTGTATTCGTCGCCGCGCAACCGGTCCCGTACGGTCGCCGTCACCCCGTCCGCGTCCTGGGTGAGCGAAAGGTACTCCGTCTGGTAGCGGAACGCGGTCCCCCGCGCGACCGCCGCGGAGGCGAGCACCGGCTCCATCAGGTGCTGCGGCATGTCGCAGATGCTCGTGGGCGAGGCGAGGGTGTGGTCGGCCAGCCGCGACGGGTGGGTGTACCAGGTGTGCAGCCGGCCCAGCTCCTCGCCGGCCAGGCTGGAGCAGAACACCGTGTCGCCCATCAGGTGCTGCGGGGTGGCCAGCGCGACGACCTGGTCCTCGACGCCGGCGTCGCGCAGCACCTCCATCGTGCGCTGGTTGGTGATGTGGGCGCGCGGGGTGTCGGAGAGGCGGCCGTACTTGGTGACGACGATGTTCGGCACGCCGTAGGTGCTCAGCAGCAGCGCGGCCGCCCCGCCGGCCGGGCCGCTGCCGACGATCAGCACATCGGTCTCGACGTCAGTCATGCTCGGCCTCCAGCCGGAAGGTGAACTCGACGGTGCGCGTGCCGCCCGGACCCGCCGGGAAGTCGACGATCAGCTCCGGCTTGACCCCGAAGACCGCGTCGGAGTCGAGGTAGGGCCCGCCGGCGACGAACAGCTGGGTGACCAGCCGCCGGTAACCGGGCGCGCTGATCATGAAGTGGAGGTGCGGGGCCCGGTACGGGTGCCGGCCGGTCGCCCGCAGCATCCGGCCCACCGGGCCGTCGTCGGGGATCGGGTACTCCGACGGCAGGATCGACCTGAACCACAGGCGGCCGTCGAGGTCGCTGCGCAGACGGGCCCGCAGCACCGGCCCCTCCAGGTCGGGGAGCTGCACGTCGTAGTAGCCGTCCTGATCGGACTGCCAGACGTCGACCACCGCGTCCGGAACCGGCCGCCCCCGCGAGTCGGTGATCCGGATGTCGGCCCGCAGCGGCACCCCCGGCAGACCCTCGGCGAGGTTGGCGCCGGAGGGCTTGGCGGGCGGCCCCTCGACGTAGAAGGGGCCGAGCACCGCCGACGGCGTGGCGCCGCGCGAGCGCGAGTGGGTCAGCAGGTCGACCGCGCTCGAGATACCCAGCGTGTCGCTGAGCAGCACGAATTCCTGACGGGTCGGCGAGCACATCTGCCCGGTGCGGGTGAGGAAGTCGATCGCGGCCTGCCACTCGTCCTCGGTGAGGTCGTTGTCGGCGACGAACCCGTGCAACCGCCGCACGAGGTCGCCGAGCAGCGCGGCGACCCGCGGGGAGGACGCCCCGGCGAAGCTCGCCACCACCTGCTCGGTGAGCCCGCCGATGCCGGGCCGGCCGTCGGCGGTGGCCGGCCGGTCACCGCGCCACGCCTCGCCGAGCACCTCGAGAACCCCGTCGGCGGTGACCTGATGCGGCTGCGCGACGGCGAGCTCCGCGGCGGCCGGCAGGTCGGACGACGCGAGCCCGAGCGCCGCCAGCGAGCCGGGCGCGCCGAGCCGGGCGGCGAGGTCGAAGACGGCGGCCGGGGCGTCGGCGACGCCGAGCGCCTCGGCGATGCGCTGCACGGCCTCCGGAGCGGAGCGGGCGTGGTGGGCCATCACGTGCGGCAGCATCACGGCGTGCGTCTCGGAGTGCGGCAGCCCGAACGATCCGCCCAGGACGTGGCAGATCCGGTGCTGCAGGCCCGGTCCGGCGGCGGCGAGGCACATTCCGGCCAGCCACGCGCCGGCGAGCGCGTCCGCGCGGGCCGGTTCGTGGCGCGGCTGCTCGGCGATCCGGGGCAGCGCGCGGGCCAGCCGGATGATCGCTTCCCGGGCGTACGCGTCCACGGCGGGATCGGCCCGCGGCGAGCACAGCGCCTCGACCGCGTGGGCCATCGCGTTGAGGCCGCTGGTGACCGACAGCCCGACCGGCAATCCGAGCGTCAGGCCGACGTCGTAGAGCACCGTCACCGGGACCAGCGCGGGATCGCTGCGCGTCGTCTTCACGCCGTCCGCGGTCTCCCCCACGACCGGGGTCATCTCCGAGCCGGCGTACGTGGTGGGCACGGCGATCTGCGGGAGCCCGGTGCGCGCGGCCAGCGCCTTGCCCAGCCCGGTGGCCGAGCCGCCGCCCACCGACACCAGGCAGTCCGCGTCGTGCTCGCGCAGCACCCGCAGGGCCCGCTCGGTCACCTCGACCGGCGTGTGCATGGCGACGCCCTCGAACCGTGCCGCGGCCAGCGGGCCCAGCACCTGCGCCGCTTGGCCGCCCCGATCGCCCAGCAGCAGCACGCGTGCGGCCCCGAGCCGTCCGGCCTCCGCGCGCAGCCGGCTCAGCGTTCCGGACCCGAAGACCACCCGGGCCGCGGACGGGGTGTGCTCGAACGACTCCACGCGATCAGTGTCGGCCGATCGGCGCGATGCGATCCTGCACCTATGTGCTGCACGAAACGCGCATCGCGGCGGGCGTGGTGCCCAGGTGCGCGCGCAGCACCCGGGTGAGGTGCTCCTGGTGCGAGAAGCCGCAGCGCTGGGCGACCTCGGCGATCGGCATGGCGGTGCGGCACAGCAGCAGGCAGGCGGCCTCGACCCGGCGGCGGATCAGGAACTGGTGCGGCGACGACCCGGTGCGCGCCTTGAACTGCCGCGCGAACTGGCTGACGCTGAGCCCGGTCGCCGCGGCGAGCTCGCGCAGCGGCAACGGGTCCGCCAGCCGCTGCTCGACCAGCTCCCGTACGGCCGAGAGCTGCCGGTCGGTGAGCCCGGCGCGCAGCCCCCGCACGGTCGGCGGCGCGGGCCGGGCGCGCACGCTGTGCCGCCGGCCGAGCTGGGCGGCCAGCGCGTGCCCGAGGTGGTCCACATAGGTGCGCGCGGACGGCTCCCAGTCGCGCATCACCCCGTCGAGGGTGAGCAGCAGGTTCTCCACCAGCGGGTCGAGGCTGCCGAGCTCCTCCGCCAGCTCGACGGGCTCGTCGTGCGCCGCGGCGAGCAGCCCGTCGGTCAGATAGGCGTGCACGGTGTCGAGCGGCCCGCCGAGCTCGACGGTGAGGTCCTTGCCGGCCGGATGCACGAACAGGCCGCCGGGCGGCACGGTGCGCGAGCTGGTCAGGCCCAGGTGGCCGCGGCGCACCGTGACCGGGCCGTTGAGGTGCAGGATGACCAGGTGGCTCGGGGCGCCGCCGAAGCTCGCCTGGTAGGGCTGCTCGCTCTGGGTGGAGACGTAGAGCTGCTCCCAGCCGAGGCCGCTGCTGGTGCGGTCGGGCCGGATCCAGGGTTGCCGGAGGATGCCGTTGGTGTCGTGGACCGTGAGCTCCGCCACCCGACCATGACACCGGGATCTCTTGATCGAATCAAGAGATCCGGAAGGTCCACCGCGAGTGCAGCACGTAGTTCACCGCCGGGATCGCGGCCATGGCGAGCAGCTGCACCGGCACGAACGGGGCCGCGAGCGCGACGGCGCCGAGCCACAGCACGACGCTGTTGAGCGCGAAGGCCGCCGCCGTCACGGCCGCGAAGCGGGCGCCGGTGATGACGTGCGCGGTCGACGCGCGAAAGACCCAGGAGCGTTGCAGGGCGTACGAGACTCCCACGCTCGCTGCAAAGCCGGCCGCCGACGCCGCCACGGGCCGTACGCCCAGACCCTGCGCCAGCGTCAGCCCGAGCCCGAGATGGGTGAGCGCGCTCGCGGCGCCGCTGACCCCGTAGCGCAGCAGCCGCGTCACGTCAGCGCCGGCCACGGTCGGCCCCCACCCACTGCCCGGGCACGACCGCCGGGGGCAGCGGCTCCGCGCGGTCCTGCACGAGATAGCGCGGCCGGCCGCGGACCTCCTCGTGGATGCGCGCGAGGTACTCGCCGATCACGCCGAGCCCGAGCAGCAGGAACGTGCCCATCACCAGCAGCAGCAGGATGACGGTGGGGAAGCCCGCCACCGAGTCGCCGCCGATCCAGCGGATCAGCGTCTGCGCGCCCAGCAGCACGGCGAACGCGGCGAAGGCCAGCCCGACCATCGTCACCAGGTGCAGCGGCGCGGAGGTGAACGAGGTGAGCCCGTTGACCGCCAGCCGGAACAGCGAGCGGAACGTCCACCGCGAGCGGCCGTCGCCGCGGTGCTCGATGTCCACCTCGATCGTGCTGCGCTCGAACCCGATCCAGCTGCTGGTGCCCCGGAAGAACGAGGAGTGCTCGGGCAGCCGCAGCAGTGCCTCGAGCGCGGGCCGGCCGAGCAGCCGGAAGTCGGTGGCGTTCACCAGGTCGACCTGGGTGAGGCCGGTGAACGCGCGGTTGAACAGCCGTCCGCCGAGCCTGCCCACGACGCCCTGGCCGGTGCGGTTGCGTTTCACCGCCTCCACCACGTGCGCGCCCTCGCGCCAGCGCCGCACCATCTCGGGGATCGCGCCGGGCGGGTGCTGAAGGTCGGAGTCGATGACCACGACGGCGTCACCCGCGGCGTGCTCGAGCCCGGCCAGCACCGCGGACTCCTTGCCGAAGTTGCGGGACAGCCGCAGGCCGCGCACCCGATCGTCGAGCAGCGCCCGCGCGGCGACGCGGTCCCAGGAGTCGTCGGTCGAGCCGTCGTCGACCAGCACCAGCTCGTGGTCGAGGCCCGCGCCGGTGAGCACCTCGGTGAGCCGGTCCACGAAACGGTCGACGCCGGCGCTCTCGTTGAAGATCGGTGCGACCACGGAGATCAATGGGCTCGAAACGGTCACGCTCGCCCAACGACCGCGCGTCGGCGAAGGTTGCGATCAGCGCAGCAGCTCGGCGAGCGTGGGCGGGTGGGCGCGGTCCACGATGATCGTGCGGACGGTCCCGTGGTCGCGGTAGAGGCGCGACAGCCGCTCGGCGAGCACGTCCTCCCACGAGCGGTCCGGCCGGTGCTGCTCCCAGGTCGCCCGGTCGGGCAGATATTCGAGCAGTACGCCCAGATCGCGCAGCAGGGCGAACGACGGGCAGTCGGTGAGTACGACGGGCCGGTGGTCGGCGTCGACCAGCAGCCGCTGCCGCAGCGTCAGCACGAACTCGCGCACCGCCTCGTACTCCAGCCCGATCACCACGTACAGGTGGGCCGGTGTCCGCGGCGGAGGCAGCGCCGGGGTCACCGTCGTGCTCACGCGCCGGGCCGGGCGCAACCGGCGCAGCACCACCCGCATGAGCCTCAGCCGTTCGGCGCGGCGGCGCTGGCGGTCGCGTTCGCGGCGCAGCTCGGCGTTGCGGCGCTTCTCGTCGACCAGCCGGGCCTCCAGCAGCCGCAGTCGCGAGCCCATCGCGGCCAGCTCCCAGCGGGCCCGCTGGGTGGTGGCCTGCGGCTCCCGTGCGACCGGAAGGTGTGCGGTGGTGTCGGGCATGTCAGCCTCCGATCCGTTCCCGGCGGGCCAGGAGCCCGCTCAGCCACGTCGCGGCCGGCGCCGCGCCGTTCGCGAACGTCAGCTCGTCGCAGCGGCGGCGCAGCGCGGCGCGCACCTCCGCGCGGGCCGCGGCGTCCAGCGCCCGCTCCAGCTCGTTGGAGCCCGGGTCGGCGACGGTCAGCGCGACCCCGGCGGCGTCCGCGTACCGGGCCCGGGCGGCCTCGTCGTCGACCGTCGCGCCGCTGTCCGGCACGAACACCGTCGGGACGCCGAAGCGCAGCTGCTCGTGGTACGGGTGGTACGCCGCCGAGCTGACCACCAGGTCGAAGGCGCGCAGGCAGCGGCTGCCCGGCTCGACCCGCACCACCTGGAAGCCGTGCAGCCGCAGCCGTTCGGCGACCCGGGCGCCCAGCAGCGGGTCGCCGAGCCGGATCAATGCGGCGGGCCGCTCGTCCAGCGCCAGCTCCGCGCGGGCGGCCGCGGCGTCGAGCAGGTCGCCGCCGTCCAGCAGCGTGATCGGCTCGACCCGGTGCGCGCCGGCCCGGTCGCCCACGGTCGCCCCCTCGTCGACCAGCGCCGCGAACTCGCCCGGCTCGAGCACGTGGTCGAACACCTTGCCCTCGGTGATCCACTCCTGTCCCACGCCGCGCTGCCACATCGCGTGCCGCAGCCACACCCACAGCTGCCCGGGGTGCTCGCGGACGACGTCGGCGATCTCCCCGTGCGGCACGCCGGCGACCATCACGGCCTCGGGGCGGTGCAGGTCGACCAGGTGGCCGAGGCGGTCGCGCAGCAGCTCGCGCGACGGGATGTGCTCGGTGAGGAAGCCCGGCTGGTGCGCCCGCGTCACGATCACCGCGGACAGGTCGCCGGGCAGCCGCCGCGCGATCGCCACCAGGCTGGTCGCGTCGTCGCCGACCATCAGCACCCGGCGGGCCCGCGCCACCGGCAGCGCGGCGGGTTCGGCGCGGCGGGCGGGCGCGTTGATCCGCGGCCGCACGCCCAGGGCCGCGAGCCGCCTGAGGTGCGACTGGTGCCCGGTGGCGCGCTCGAGGGTGCGGAACAGCTCGAGGTCGCCGCGGCACCCGGCCGCCGCGTCGGTGATCTGGTGCCAGTTCTGCGGCGTGAGGCGGCAGAGCAGCGGCATGGCGGCGCGCACGTGCTCGTCGACGGGCGCCCAGTCGACGTCGCGGGCGCTGAGGCCGAGCGCCGGCGGCTCGTCGGCGATCACGACCGTACGCTCGGCGCGCACCTCCGGCATCGGCTCCGTGAGCCGGCGGGTGCCCCGGACCACCAGCAGGCGCGCGGCCACCGGCCGGTCGTCGTGGGCCAGCGTGGCCAGGCCGTCGCGCAGCAGCACGCGGATGGCCGGGTCGAACGGCGCGGGCCGGGTCTCCGGCAGCGGCACGTGCACCAGCACGGTGCTCAGCGCGGCCTCGGCCTGGGCGCGGACCTCGGCGGCGACGCCCGCTCCGGCAAGCCGGAAGTCGGACAGGATCGCCACGTCAGCAACGGTGTCGGGCACGGCGGATCCCCCTCTGGACGCTCTTCGAGAGCTAAACGATCTTTGCAACGCACCGTGACGGCAACGTGACGACACCAGCGCGGAAACCCGGCGCGGGTAGCCAACCGGGCGGCAACCGAAGGGCATCGGCACCGCACCCGTTCAACGGTCATCGTCACTGCGTTCGGGCCGAACTAGGTCGGTGAACGCGGCGGTAGCAGCCGCGGCCACCTACCGAAAGGCAGTCGATGCGCTCTTCGATCACCAAGCGTCTGGCCCTGATCGCGATGATCCCCGCCACCCTGCTCGTCGTGGTCGCGTTCGCATCCTCCGCCCAGGCCGCCGTCACCGGCACCGCGAAGATGCAGGCCGACGTCGTCACCTACACCAACCAGCAGCGCGCCGCCCACGGCTGCAAGGCCGTCGTCGCCAGCCCGAGCCTGACCCGCGCCGCCGTCGGCCACAGCACCTACATGGCCCGCTCCGGCAAGTTCAGCCACACCGGCGCGAGCAACTCGAGCTTCGCCTACCGCATCAAGCAGGCCGGCTACGCCCGCCCGCTGAGCGAGAACATCGCGTACGGCTACCGCACCGGCGCCGACGTCGTGAAGGCGTGGATGGCGAGCCCGGGTCACCGCGCCAACATCCTCAACTGCACCGCCAAGGCCGTCGGCGTGGGCGTCGTCTACGCCGCGAACGGCACCCCGTACATCTCGCAGGAGTTCGGTTACTGAGACCGGCTCAGCTGCCGCACGACGCGGCGGTACGACACCAGGGCCTCACCCTCACGGGTGAGGCCCTCGGTCTTTTCCAGCCACCGGCCGAGCACGTCGGGCTCGCCGAGCACGAACACCGCGGCTGCCTCGGCCAGCCGGTCCTCCAGCAGGCGCAGCGCGGGATAGCGGGCGTCCGGCCCGGTCGTCTCGGGCGGGCCGCCGACCACCAGCAGGTCGACGTCGTGCACGTCGGCGAGCGACTCCAGGTCGTACCAGGCGGACGTCCGGTCCTCCACCGCGATCGGCCGCAGCGGCGCCTCGCGGACCTCGGCGACCTCGGTCAGCCCGTGCGCGGCGAGCGCGGCCCGGGTCCGTTCCGCGCCGGCCGCGTCGTGGTCGAGCGTGAGCAGCTTGCCGCCGGTCTGTTCCAGGGCGTACGCGATCCAGACCGCCGACGCGCCGCCGAGCTCCAGCACGCGCCGCGGCCGCCGGGTGCGGATCAGGTGCAGCACGTCGAGCAGCGTCGCGCCGTCGGTCACGGGCGGCATCGGGGCGCGCGGTGTCACCTGCTGGAACAGCTGGACCAGCGCCTCCACTTCGCGCGTCTGCGCCCGCAGCTGGTGCGCGAGGGTGCCGGCCATCTCGCGGTGCCGGTCGCCGGAGTGCAGCAGCAGCTCCTCGATCGCGCCGAGCACCCGGCGCTGGGTCTGGTCGAGCACCGCGCGCACGTCGTCCTGGTGGCGGCGCTGCGCCCGCTGCAGACCCGAGAGCCGCCGGGCGATCAGCAGCAGCCCGGCGAACAGGATCGTGAAGAAGACCGCGAGCAGGGTGAGCGCGAGCCCGACGTTGCCGGTGAGCGCGGCCGCCGTGACCGCGGCGCACAGCAGGCACGCGCCGGCCGCCGTGGTCGCCTGGCGGCGGGTCAGGGTGGGCAACCGGCGCATCAGTTCGTCCTCCCGCGGTGCTCCTCGGCCGTCCTCGTCAACGCGGCCGGCCGTCGCCGGTTACGCCCGGGCAGTACGACACGTCCGCGCGCTGCCGGGCCGCGGTCTCCAGCGACTCGTCGAAGCGGCGGACCGAGAACGGCACGTCGCCGTGCAGCCTCAGGAATTCCGCGCGCAGCGCACACCGGCGCGCCGCGCCCTCCGGGCCCGGGTCGAAGTCGGCCATCTCGACCGCCAGCCGGTCCGCCAGCCGCGCGGCCGGGGTCGCCATCGTCGTGTCGCGCTGCCGCTTGTTGGCCGTCGCCGACACCGCCGCCGCGCCCGCGAGGAGCACCACGGCGGCCACCAGCACCGCCTGCCTGCGGACGAAGTGGACGGCCGCCACCATCAGCAGGGCCCCCGCCGTCGTGGTCACCGCCGAGTCGCGCCACCCGTACCCCCACCGCCCGGTCGCGACCAGCTGCTGCACGTCGGCGTTGAGCGCGCCCATCCCCGCGCCCAGCAGCACCAGCGCGCCCGCGGTCAGCGCCACGGCCAGGGCCGCGCGCGGGCCCACCCGGGACAGCCGCGGCAGGTCCCGGATCGCGTGCCACGCCAGCAGCCCGAACGCCACCACGGCGACGGCCAGGACGAGCCCCGGCTCCACGCCGGCGGTGCGCCACATCATCGGCGGCAGCCAGGCGACGGCACGCACCGGCAACGCCTCGACCGACTCCGGGCCGAGGCGCACGTCAGAGCCCTGGTAGCAGCCGCCGGCCGAGCAGTAGCGCTGGATGACGACCCGTACGGCCAGGAAGACCGGCAGGAACCCGAGCCACAGCAACCCCAGCGCGCGGGCGGGCGCCGCGGTGCACAGCCGGCGCGCGCCGAGGCCGAGCACCAGCCGGCCGCGCGCCAGTACCGCGACCGTGGCCAGCGGCAGCGCGAAGTAGGCGATCTCGTTGAAGGCCGCCAGGGCCGCGCCGCCCAGCAGCAGCAACGGCATCCACCAGATCCGCAGCGGCCGGTCCGGGTCGATGCGGCACAGCGCGGCGGCCACCCCCAGCACGAGCGCCGCCGACCCGAAATAGAGCCCGCCGAACAACACGACGGGGCTCGACCCGCCCGCGGCGACGAACCCCGCGGCGACCGCGAACGGCACGAGCGCGGCCACAGTGGACGGCGCCTGCCTCCCGCGGGCCACGACGCTCTCGGCGAGCAGCACCGCCGTCACGCACACCAGCACCGCCGACACGAACGAGACCAGCCGGAAACCGACGTTCACCGGCAGCCCCAGCACCTCGCCGAGGGCGTACGCGGCCAGGTCGAGCGCCTTCTCGAGCATCCGCCCGAACAGCCGGAAGTTGCCCAGCCGCAGGTACCCCGGCAGCGAGCCGACCGTGTGCGGCACGATCCGCAGCGGCTCGTCGCGGAACAGCCCTCCGTGCCAGTACAGGTTGAACCGGTGGTCCCGGCTCGGCGCGAGCGCCACCAGCGGCGCCAGCACCGGCAGCGGCACCAGCACCGCCCGCACCATCGCCCGCCGCCACAGAGCCCGCACCGGCGGCCCTTCGACCACGAACCGCATCCCGACGCGCGGGGCGGGGGCATCGACGGTCGGAGCGCTCATGCCGGCACCAACGACCCCACCGGCGTCCCGGTGACGCCCGCGCCGGCGCGGGGGTCAGGCGGCGTTGTCCAGCAGCCGGGCCAGCGTGGGCGGATCCCGCGGATCGATCACGACAGTCCGGACCGCCCGGTGGTCGCGGCACAGCTGAGCGATCCGCCCGGCCAGCAGCGACTCCCATCGCGCCTGCGGCTCGTGCCGGGACCACGTCTGCGGGTCGGGCAGATATTCGAGCACCACCCCGGGCACCTGCAGCCCGCGCAGCGCCGGCTGGTCGGTCACCACCACGGGCAGGTGGTCGGCGTCGACGAGCACGCGCTGGCGCAGCGCGCGGATCAGCTCGTGCGAGCCGGCCCGCGACAGCCCGACCGCGACGTACACCCGGGCCGGCACGGACGCGGCGCGGGGCCGCGGCAGCGACTGGATCGCCGCCTGCCGGCGCAACCGGCGGGCCGCGCGGCCGGCGATCGACGGGCCGTTGCGCACCGGGTCGCGGGCCAGGTCGACCAGCGTGCGGCCCAGCCGGTACGGGCGGCTGCGCAGCAGGGCCAGCACCAGGTCACGGTTGCGGTCCCGGTCGCGCACGGCGGCGTCCCGCTCGTCCTCGACGCAGCGCAACCGGCCGGTCAGCGTGGCCACCTCCCAGCGCGCGAGCGCGAGATCGACCGCCTCCGGTTCATCGAACACCCTCGGCCTCCACTTCGGATCGTCTGCGGCAGTGCCCGGCCACCCACGCAGCCGCGTCGCCCGCCCCGTTGCCGTACGCCAGCTCCGCGCAGCGCCGGCTGAGCGCCTCGCGGGCCGCCGGATCGCTCAGCCGTTCGAGCTCGGCGGCGGCCGCCCGGTCGTCGGTCGCGCACACCGCCACCCCGGCCGCCGCGGCGAACCGGGCCCGGGCCAGCTGGTCGTCGGCGCCGTCGGGGTCGGGCACGAAGACCGTCGGCACCCCGGCGCCGATCAGCTCGTGGAAGCTCGTGTAGTCGGCGCGGGACACGGCCAGCGCGACACCGCTGAGCGCCTCCGGGCCGGCGTCCACCACGGTGAACCCGGGCAGCGTCGCCTCGACCCCGCGGCAGAGCAGCGTGCCGGCGACGGTGCGGCGCGGCTGCCTGGCGGGCAGCTCGGTGATCGGGTCGACCGTGCTGACCCCGGCCCGCGCGGTGGTGGTCCAGCCCTCGTCGCCCGCGGCGGCGAACTCGCCCGGCTCGAGGATGCCGGCGAACAGCGCACCCCGGGCCGCCCACTCGCCGCCGGTGCCGCGCCGCCACATCGCGGGCCGCAGCCACAGCCAGCGCGGGGCCGGATGGGCCTGGATCGCGGCGACGATGCCGTCGTGCGGGACGCCGCCGACCAGCACGGCGCCCGGGCCGTACAGCTCGATCAGATGCCGCAGCCGGTCGCGGACGAAACCGGTCCAGCGCTCCTCGGCGACCCCGAGCGCCGCGGCGGACGGCAGGTACTCGGTGAGCAGGCCGGCGGCGTGCGCGTCCGCCAGGCCGGCCGAGCCGGCGACCACCACCGCCTCGACCTCGGGCGGCAGCCGGCGCGCGATGGCGCGGAACCGGGCGATGTCGTCGCCGACCATCAGCACGCGCCGGGAGGGCCGGGGGCCGGGGCGTACGGGGGCCGGCGGCGCAACGGTCGCGCGGGTGAGCACGCCGAGCGAGGCCAGCCGGGCGATGTGCGAGGCGCGGCCGTAGTGCTCGGTCACGAACGAGCGGCCGCGGGCGGCCAGGGCCTCGTACGCGGGCCGGTCGGAATGCAGCCGCAGGACCAGGTCGGTGAGCCCGGCCGGATGCGTGTAGGCGGCGGCCTCGGCGAACATCGGGCGGAAGCGCGGCGGGGCGACGACCGGCACGCCGGCGGCCATCGCCTCGAGGACGCGCCGGTCGTAGGCCTCGTGGAGGTGGACGAAGAAGTCGATCGCGGCGAGGAACTCGCGGGGCGACTCGTCGGCGCCCGGGGTCCGCACGTGCAGCCGGGGCAGGTCCGCGTCGAGACGCCCGTGCACGCCGACGACCGGGACCGTCGACCGTGGACGGCGCTCGAGGTCCCACTCCGCGACGTCGACGATCTCGTGCCAGTCCGTGTCGGGCAGCGCGACCGCGTCGGCGACGCCCTCGCGCACCTCGGCGCTGGTGGGCGCCCACACCACGCCCGGGCCGAAGAGGCGCCCGACCCGCTCGTGCACCTCGGCGGGCACGGGGTGGTCGAGCACCACGATCGTGTGGTCGGCGCGCACGGCCGGCACGGTCGCCGGTTCCTCGGCGAAGGTCCGCGGCTGCCGGATCAGCAGCACCTTCGCGGCGATCCCGGCGTCGTCCTCGTGCGCCAGCTCGGCCAGCCCGTCGCGCAGGCAGGCCACGATCCGTGGGTGGAACGGCCGCGCGTGCCGCAGGTGCGGCGACGGCACGTGGATCAGCACGGTGGTCAGCCCGGCGGCCGCCTGCGCGCGGACCTCGGCCACGATGCTCGCCGCGTTGCCGCCCGGGTGCCGCAGGTCGGACAGGATGGCGACGTCGTACACGGCATGGTCAACGAGCAGTGGAACCGGGCGATACGGACAATTCACCCGAGCCGTTCGGTCGTTGTGATCTTCGAGAAATGATCTTCGAGGAAGAGGCCACCATGCGCGACCCCGGACCGCACCCGCTCGCCGTCGCGGCCCTGCAGGCCCGGTCGGTCGCGGCCCGTGAACCGCTGGCCCGGGCCGCCGAGGCCTCGGGCGACCCCTGGCTCACCGGCGAGCTGGCCCGCGTCATCGCGCTGCAGGACCTGCGCCCGGACGACCAGGCCGACGCGCTCGCCGTCCTCGACGGGCTGCGGGCGCGCGGCGACATCGCGGACGTCCACCAGGGACTGCACTGTCAGCTCGCGTACGCCTCGGGCAACCGCACGCTGACCGCCGCGCTGCTGGCCGAGTACGCCGCGGTGCCCGAGCCCGTGCGGGCCGCGCTCGCCGCGGACCTCGCCAACCCGTACGCCGGGGGCTCCGGGGACGGCTGGAGGTTCGCCGCCCTGCTGCCCGCCCCGAGCGTGCAGGTGGCCGAGGGACCCGGTTCGCCCTTCGACCGCCTCACCACCGGCCCCGCCCAGCGCGTCGGCCACCCCTGCCGGATCACCACCGTCGTGCCCACGTGGCGGCCCGGCCAGGAGCTGCTCACCTCGGTCCGCTCGCTCGGGCGGCAGACGTGGACCAACCACGAGATCCTGGTCGTCGACGACGGCTCGCCCGCCGAGTACGGCCCGATGCTGCGCGCGGCCGCCGCCCTCGACCCCCGCGTCCGCGTCGTCCGCATGGTGGCCAACGGCGGCGCCTACGTGGCCCGCAACGCCGGCCTGGACGCCGCGACCGGCGACTTCGTGACGTTCCAGAGCGCGAACGACTGGTCCCACCCGCTGCGCCTCGAACGCCAGGTGGCGCCGCTGCTCGCCGACGAGTCGCTGCTCTCCACCACGTCCACCGGCCTGCGCGTCACGCCGGACCTCGTCGTCACCCGCCCCGGGACGCCCGCCGTGCGCCCGCACGACCTCATGCTGCGGCGCGTCGAGGCCCTGCGCCGGGTCGGCCGGTTCGATCCCGTCCGCGAGGGCGCCTTCACCGAGTACGTGGAACGCGCCCGGGCGGTCCTGGGCCGGGGCGCCACGCAGGTTCTGAGCGGGCCGCCGCTCGCGCTGATCCGGCTCACCGCCGACCACGACCACCCCGGCCGGCTGTCGCCCGCCGAGCGCTCCTACCGGTCCGCCTACCGCGCCTGGCACGCCGACGTCCGCGCCGGCCGCTCGCTCCCGACGCGCCCGCGGGCCTTCGCCGCGCCGCGCCGCCTGCTCGGCGAGACCGGAGCGAGGGCGTACGACGTGGTGCTCGCCGGCGACTGGACCACGCCCGGCGGCGCCGGGACCGCGGGCATCGGCCAGCTGCGGGCCCTCGCCGCGCGCGGCCTGCGGGCGGCGCTCATGCAGCTGGACGTGCTGGCCAACCTGCGCGAGGGCCCGCAGGACCTCGACCCGGCCGTGCAGGAGCTCGTCACCGGCGGCGAGCTCACCCAGGTCGAGCTCACCCACGACGTGCGTACCCGGCTGGTCGTCGCCCGCTCCGCCCGGGTCCTGCAGCACGCCCCCGACGTGCGAAGCGGCGTACGGGCCCAGCGCGTCGTCATCGAAGACGCCGTGGTCGTCCCCGCCGCGGCCGCCGCCGCCAAGCGCCTCTTCGGCCACGCTCCACTGTGGTCGCCCGCCGGCCCCGACGGCCGCCGCCGGCTCTCCGCTCACGAGTCGCTCGCGAAACTGGACCTGCCCAGCACCCTGGACGCCGCGCAGTGGCGGCTGGACCGCCGAGGCCCGCGCGCCGACCGCCCGGTCGTGGGACGGCACTGCCGCGGCGGCCGCGCCGAGTGGCACCGCCTGCGCGACGCGCTCCCGCCCACCACCGGCCTCGACGTGCGCCTGCTCGACGCCGCCGGCACCTGCCGCCGCTCGTTCGGCCGCTCCGGCGCGCCGCGCACCTGGCTCGTCTACGAGACCGGCGACGTCAGCCTGCGCTCGTTCCTCTACCAGATCGACTTCTACCTGCACCTGCCCGCCGACGACGACCCGGCCGACCCCACCCCCGATCTGCTGGCTGCGCTCGCCGCGGGCTGCGTCGCCGTGCTCCCCCACCGCTATGCCCGCACCTTCGGCGAGGCCGCCGTCTACTGCAACCTCGCCGAGGTGCACGACGCCGTCCGCGACCTGCACGGCGACCCGGTAGCCCTGCGCGACCAGTCCGCCCGCGGCGCCGCCTTCGTCCGCCGTCATCACGCCCACGAGCTCTACGCCGAACGCGTCGCGTGGCTGGCATCCCGGAGCTGACCCGTTCGCACCCGCCCGGCACCCGGCGAATCGTCAACCCGGCCCCCGCACAGCCGATTCCTCAGGGCACAAGCAACGCAACGACCCGGGGCGGCCCCCGCCGCCCCGTACGCGGGTAGCACCACCTCCCCCACCCGCGTACCGCTACCCCGCCGACCCCCTGCGGCGGGGTAGCGGTGTTTCCCCGCCCGCAAGGCCGCACCCCCGTCGGCGAACGTGACAGCGCGGATGAGAACCCGCCGCACCGGACGCCTCCACGACCGGCACGGGGATGTTCTCCCGGCACGGCAGGTACTGCCTGCGGCGGGTGGGACCGCAGCTCGCGGAGGACGTGGTCGCCGAGACGTTCCTGGTGGCGCACTCCTTCGACCCGCGTCACGGCGAGTTGCTGCCCTGGCTGTACGGCATCGCGACCCGGCTGCTGCGCCGGCACGTCCGCGCCGAGGTGCGAGCGCTGCGCGAGGCGACCCGCCTGCCGCTGGTCGAACACGGGACGCACGACGAGGCGGGTCGACGCGCAACGGTCGGTGAGCCGCCTGTCAGCCGGCCTGGCCGCGCTGCCCCGCCGTCGGCGCGACGTGCTGATGCTCTTCGCCGTGGCCGAACTGGAGTACGCGGAGATCGCCGCGGCCCTCGACATCCCGCTCGGCTCGGTGCAGTCGTCGCTGCACCGGGCACGGGCCAAGGTGCGGGCCGCGCTGAGTGAGGAGGAGACGCGGTGAGCCGCACGGACGCCGACCTGGCCGCGGTGCGCGACCTGCCGCCCGGCACCATCGAGCCGTCCGCCGAGGCCCTGGCCCGGGTGTGGGCGCGCATCGGCGAGCGTTCAGCACCCCGGCGGTCGTGGCGGTCCAGCCCGCGGCTGTGGACGCCGATCGGCGCCGCCGCGGTCGTGCTGGCGCTGGTGGGCGTCGGTGTGCTGATGCTGCGGCCGCGCTCGGAATCGTTGCCGGCGGCACCGGGCTCACCTCCGACCCGGCCGCCGTGGCCCGGGTGATCGTCGAGCTGAGCGACGCCACGCGGCAGCTGTTCTCTCTGCGCACCCGCACCGTGCCCGGCGCCCGGTCGGGCGAGAGCTGGGTGCGCACGGCCGACCTCGGCGCCATCCACCGGCAGTGCGACGGCGACGACCAGCCCGACGACCTGATCGAGGCGTTCCGGGTCCAGGAGCTCGCCACCCGGTCACGCTGGGCCGGATCGGACCCCACCCGTCCCGGCCTGTCGGATGTCAGCGCCCGCGACTACGTCGATCCGGCGGCGATCCGGGCCCGCTTCATCCGGCAGCGCAACGACATGCCCGAGGCGGGCGACGACCTGCGGGTCCTGCAGACCGCGATCTGGACGGGCCGGTTCGCGCCGGTCGACCGCCGGGTCGCGCTGCGCCGGGTGATGGCCGCTCTGCCCCTCAGCGTGGGACGCACCGAGCAGGACGGGCACCGCCCGGTGGTGGTGCGCTTCGCCGGCGGCGCGACCGCGAGCGACCTGCGCGACCGCCCCTGAGCCGCTAAGGCTTGGCGCCGGGCGACCTGCGCGGCCAGAGGTAGACGCCCGCCAGGGCGCACATCGCACCGACGAGCACGACGGCTGCCTCGATCACGCCGGGGAGGTCGTCCATGAAGGGGAAGGCGCGAGAGCCGGCCAGCGCCAGAAAGGCGACCACGAACAGGACGACGGCACCCGCGCGACGCGACTTCACGACCACCATTGGATCATTCCGTGTCCAGCCGGATCGCCGTTGCGGCCGAAGCGGATGCCGGGGTGCGCCGCCAAGCATGGCGCGCTCCGATCGACTCAGGGACGCCACCGCCGTACGGTCGGACCGGACCCACCACACCTGTCCGGGAGGACCGTTGACTCCACGCTCGCGGCATCAGCAAGGCCGGTGTTCCGTCTGTAAACGGCTGGTGGCTCTCACCGACGACGGAAAAGCGGCGCGGCACAACGGCACCATCCGTGCCTACGCCCCGCCCGAAGAGTGCCCCGGGGCTGGGCAGCCACCGGAATCACGCGAGGACCGACCCGGCGGCGGACGCTGAGCTTCCGCTTGGCTCGGGCCATTAGGCTCGGCGTCGTGCTGGACGCGGGGATCATCTGGAACGTCGTGACCCAGCCGAGGTTGCTGGCCGTCCTGGGCGTGAGCGTCGTTCTCGCCTGGCCGCTCGGGCTCCTTCTCCGGCGCGGACCGATGGGCGCCGCGTTCGTCCTGGCTCTGGGCGCCGCGCTGGCAGCGACCACGACGACGAGGATGCCGCACTACTCATCGGACGGCGTCTGGACGTACCTCCAGGCCTACGCCGACCCGGCGAGCATGGTCGACGGGTTCGCCGGCAGCGACGAGAAGCTGGCCAACATCGGGCTGTTCCTGCCGGCGGCCGCGATGGCGACGATCCTGTGGCGACGTCCCGCCGTCGTTCTCGGCGCGGCGGCGGGGTTGAGCTTCCTGATCGAGGGCTGGCAGGGCTTCATCGGCCGAGGCGGCGACGGCGTCGACGTCGTCCACAACGCGGCCGGTGCGCTGATCGGCGTCTGCGCCGGGTTCGCGATCCTGCGGGTCAAGCCGCCGGCAGGTCCACCCGGCGCCCCATGCCGAAGGCCTCGGCCCGGTCGTCGGTCACCATTGCGAAAGCCCCCGCAGGCACTCCCGGGAAAGCCGCGACATGGGAGGCCGCTCGCAGCAGGACAGCCTCTTCGGCTCCGGAAATGAAGAAGACATACACGTCTCCGACGTGCTCCCCGTCGTCGAAGATGTCCAATTCCCCCGCGATACTGAGCTCGGCCAGATATTCCGTGACCTCGTCGATCCACGTTATCGGATGCTCTTCATCCGGAAGGTCTTCGACGGTGTCGGCCGGCAAGGGGAAGTGAATCTCAACGCACAGCGCCATGGCGTCGAACAGTACGCTGGAACGAAGCATCAACGACCGAGCACCGGCACGGCCGGTTCAGCGGCAACGGTCTCCGGATGCACGAGGGCCGTCCACCGCCCCGGCAGCGGCCGCCGCACGGTGAGACCGAACCCGCCGCCCTGCCGGGGTGCGACCCGGTTGGGCTCGTCGTCGACCACGACGGCGGCGCCGGGGGCCAGGCGGCGGCCCAGCACGTGCAGCGCGGGCGCGAGCGGGTCTGGGCCGGGCGGGGCGAGCGTTCCGTCGACGACCAGCAGGCCGATGTCGGTGACGCCGTCGAGCGCGTCGACGTCGTACCAGTCCACCGTCCGGCCGTCGACGGACAGCTCGGCCAGCGGGGCATGCCGCAGGGTCACCGGCAGGCCGTGCTCGGCCAGCCGCGTCCGCACCTGCTCCAGCCGGCCCGCGTCGTGGTCGACGACGGTCAGCCGCGTGCCGGCGAGGGCGTAGCCGAGCCACACGGTCGACGGTCCGCTGCCCAGCACGACCGTCGAGGCGGGGCGCAGGTCGCGGGCGGCGTGCACGAGGCCCAGCAGATCGGTCGGCTGCAGGCCCTCGCCCGGCGGCATGGGCGCGCGCGGGGTCACGGCCTGGAAGAGCTGGAACAGCGCCTCGATCTCGCGGCTCTGCTCGCGCAGCAGCAGCTCGGCCCCGCGGCCGGTGAGGCGCTCGGCCCGCGTCACGGCCTCGGTGAGCTCCTGATGCCGGTCGCCGGCCTCGAGCCGTTCGCGCTCCACGGCGGCGACCACGCGGCGCTGCAGCTCGTCGACGGCGCCGCGCAGGTCCCGTACGGCCTCCTGGGTCGAACGGTGCGCGGCGCCGGCCCGGCGGCAGAGGTGGAACAGCCCGGCGAGCAGCAGCGCGGCGCCGCCGATCACCGGCACGGCGAAGCCCGCGACGGCGAGCACCACGACCAGGGCGCCGGCGAGCCAGGGCTGGGAAGGGCGCGCGCCGCCGAGGCGCAGACGGGCCGGGATGATCTGCCGCACATCATGATCAACGCGGCCGGGACGCGCGACGTTACGGGGTTGTGAGCGGCGCGGGCAGCAGCGCGGCGAACCGGGCCGGGTCGTGGACGGCAGCCGCCTGCCGGGCGCGCCGGCTCTGCTCGGCGAACAGCGCGGGATCGTCGCGGTAGCGGGCGATCAGGGCCTCCACTTCGGACCGGGTGCAGTACACGGCCGCCTCGCCGTAGAAGGCCTCGTAGCGCGGCGGCATCACGACGACGCAGCCCTGCGCCGCAGCCTCGAGCGCCGGCCGCGAATACCACTCGGCCGACTCGCGCGGCGGGAAGTGCAGGTAGAAGTCGAGCTGGTGCAGGAACGGCCGGGACTCGAGGTCGGCGGCCTGGTAGCCGAGCCAGGTGGGAGCGATCGCGATGTCGCAGGTGCCCGCGGGCCGGTCGGGCAACCGCACCCGTACGTCCACCGACGGCAGCCGCCGCAGCACGGCGAGCGCGTCGGCGGCGTCGGGCGGCCAGTTCGCGGCGTCGCACAGGTCCATGCCGACGATCGAGGGTCCGGGCGAGGCGCTCGTACGGTCGGCGACCCACCCTGCCTGGGCGAGCGCCACCGGCCAGTCCTGTTCGCCCCAGGACACCGTACGCACGGACGCCCGCACCCCGCCGTCCTGCGGCATCCACACCGGGTCCGCCCCGAACAGCCGCCGCACCGCCTCCGTGCACGTCGCCGGGTCGTAGCGCCGGTCGCTGCCGTCCGCCCGCACCGGCGCGCGGTCCGCCACGATGACCGCGCGCGACGCCCGTACGGCTGCGGTCTCTCCTCCGGCGAACTGCAGCACCGCGGCCTGGCGCACCACGAGCAGTGCCACTTCCGCCGGGTCGTCGAGCGGGAGCCGGTCCACCACGCCGGCGTTGACGAGGTCCTGCACCGGCGCCGCGAGCGGGATCCGCCGCACCTGCATCGCCCGGTACGAGTCGAGCTGCACCACCGCGACCCGCAGCCCCGCGGCGGCCAGCGCCCGCAGCTCGTCCACGGCGGTCCGCTGCGTGCTCTCCAGGAACCGCCAGTCCGCGACCATCACCACGTCGTACGCCCGGTCGCGGACCGTGCCCAGCAGGTGGTCCGGCGCGGGGAAGGGCCGGTCCGAGCCGTCCGCCGGCCGGTACGCGGGCGCCCGCCGGTTCGCGATCAGCTCGTGGTGCCGCTGATAGGCCGACATGTACGCGGTCCGCGCCGGGTGCATCCAGTGCGCGCGGATCTCGGAGCGCGACAGCGAGCCCGCCGAGAGCCGGATCAGCGCGAGCGGCGGCGAATCGAGGTGCCGTACGCGTCCGGCGCCGAACGCGGCCTGGATCCGTCCGATGTACTCGGAGTCGGCGGCCTTGCGCAGCCGGTCGAAGTAGCCGACCGTGCCCAGCACGGCCCCGCGCCGCAGCATCAGCGACGACGGGTTGAACCGGCTGCTGCGCACCCCGGGACGGGTGCAGCGCAGGTCGTCGGTGACGGCCAGCCCGTCCGAGGTGGTGGCGACCAGCCGGCGGTCCTCGAGCAGCGGCCGCACCTGCAGCTCGACGCGCCGCGGGTGCGACCAGTCGTCGGAGTCCTGGAACGTGGCGAACTCCCCGCCGGCCGCGTCGAGACCGGCGTTGCGGGCCGCGTACGTCCCCGAGTTGACCGGCATCCTGATCAGCCGGATCCGGTCGCCGAGCGCCACCGCCTCGCGCAGCACCGGCTCGAACTCCGGCGGCGAAGCGTCGTCCACGACGATCACCTCGAGGTTGGCCCAGCTCTGCGCGAGCAGCGAGCGCACCGCGGTGATCAGCCCGCGGTCGGGGCGGTAGGCGGTGACCACCACCGAGACCCGGTGCGGCCCCTCCACGCGCTCGGGCGCCTCGGCCGTCAGCCGGTCGAACGGCGTCCCCTCCCCGTCGGCCACCACGGGCGCGGGCGCCGGCAGCAGCGCCCGCAGGGACCCGTTGGGCAGGTCGGCCTGCAGCGCCGCCCGGGCGATCGCGTCGATCTTCCCGTAGCGCCGCAGCAGCTTGCGGGCCCGCTCGGGATCGCTCAGCAGGGCGAGCTGCGCGTGCAGGGCCTGGTTGGCCGCCGTGAGCGACCGGGCGCCGCACGCCCGCCGGGTCAGCTCGAACAGCGCCAGCGCGTCGTCCCGGTCGCCCGGCAGCAGCTCCTGGAGCCCGATCGTGTGCGCCAGCGCGGCGACCAGGCCGGGGTCGATCCGCCGCCGGATCCGGCGCAGCCACCGCCGGTCGCCGTCGCGGGCCGCCCGCAGCAGCTCGCCGAGCGTGCCGTGCTCGCCGAGCGCGGCGCGGGCCAGCAGTTCGCGGGCGTCGAGCGAGCGGTTGCGGCAGGCGGTCGCGATCAGCGCGGACCGGAGCCGGGGGCCGGCCGCCGTCACATGATCATCGAGGAGGTCGGGGAAGGATGCCTTCAGTCCGTCTTCGGGCGGGGGGTGGGGTGGTCGGAAGGGCACGAATCGTCAACGCGCGCACGGCGACGGCGGTGACGTACCCCTTTTCAGACAGCGGCGAGCACCGTGGCGGCCACCCGATCGCGCTCGGCGGCGTCCGCCCACGAGCCGACCAGGTAGAACGCGTCCACCACGTCGCCGCCCAGCGTGGAGATGCGGGCCGCGCGCACCTCGGCGCGGGCCTCGTCGAGCGCGGTTGCCACCCGGTAGAGCAACCCCGGCGAGTCGGCCGCGCGCAGCTCGAGGACGGCCGCGTCGGTCGCCACGTCGCGCTGCCACACCACCCGCGGCGAGGCCGTGCCGCCGCGCGCGCTCATCGCCCGCGCCCGCACCCGCTGGGTCACCGAGACGTCGCCGGCGGCCACCCGCCGCAGGTCGGCGGCGAGCGCGACCGGGTCGTACGGGCTGCCGTAGCGGGGCTGGGTGTAGAACTCCACGATCGCCCGGCCCTCGACGGTGCTCGCGTTCGCGCCCACCACGTCGAGCCGGTGCATCGCCAGGCAGGCGGCCACCGCGGCGAGCAGCCCCCGCCGGTCGGCCGCGGCCACGGCCAGCCGGTCGCCGTCGAGGTGCACCGCCGGCAGGCCGCCCTCGAGCAGCTCGGGGTCGGGCGCCGGCGGCTCGGGCAGCTCCCCGGTGTGCAGCGCGGTGTGCACCCGGCTGACCAGCTGGGCCATGAGCCGGCCCTTCCAGTCCGACCAGGCGGCCGGGCCGGTGGCCTGCGAGTCCGCGCGGGCCAGCGCGTGCAGCAGCTCCAGGGTGGTGCTGTCGCCGACGGCCCCGGCCACCGACGAGATCGTCATCGGGTCGTCGAGGTCGCGGCGGGTCGCCACGTCGGGCAGCAGCAGGTGCAGCCGCACCATCTTCTCGATCGTGGCCACGTCGGCCGGCGGCAGCCCCACGCGGGTGGCGATCTCGGCGGCGATGGGCGCGCCCACCACGCTGTGGTCGCCGGGCAGGCCCTTGCCGACGTCGTGCAGGAACGCGCCGAGCAGCAGCAGGTCGGGGCGTTCCACCTCGCGGGTGTGCGCGGTGGCCTCGTACGCCGCCTGCACCAGGTGGCGGTCGAGGGTGAACCGGTGGATCGGGTGGTGCTGGGGCAGGCTGCGCAGCCGCGCCCACTCGGGCAGCCACGCGTCGATGAGCCCGTACCGGTCGCAGGTCTCCCAGGTGGGCAGCAGACCGGGGCCCGACCCGAGCAGCGAGACCAGCGCGGCGCGAGCCGCAGGTGGCCACGGGGCGGGCAGCGGCGGGCAGAACGCGGCCAGCCACTCGCTGGTGGCCCGGGCGATCGGCAGCTGCACGGTGGCGGCCGCGGCGGCGACCCGCAGCGACAGGCTGGGGTCGGGCACCGGGCCGATCGCGGTGCGGGCGAGCACGAGCTCGCCGTCCTGCTCGACCACGTCGCGGGCCACCGGGCGGCGTACCGGCGGGCCGCCGGGCACACCGCGCCGGCGCCCGCTGCGCAACCGGTCGGCCGCGCGCCAGGCGTCGTCGAGGGCATGGGCCACCGTACGGGCGTCGCCCGCCGTCCGGCGCAGCAGCGCGTCGCCGTCGTCGAGCTCCAGAAGCTCCGCCACCGCGGCCCGCTCCTGGGCGACGAGCCGGTCGACGCGACGCCCGACCGCCAGGTGCAGGGCGTCGCGGGTGTCGAGCAGCCGTAGGTTCGCGGCGCGCACCGCCGGGCGCATCGTGTCGGCGACCCCGGCGCGGCCGATGGCGCGCAGCAGGGTCACGTCGCGCAGCCCGCCGGCCGCCTCCTTGAGGTCGCCCTCGAGCAGGAAGGCGAGCTCGCCGTGGCTCGCCCAGCGGGCGGTGGTGAGCTCCCTGAGCTGGGGCAGCAGCCGCACGGCGGTGCGCCGCCACTGGTCGCTCGCGGCGGCGATCAGCTCGGCGGCCAGGGTCGCGTCGCCGGCCACGTGGCGGGCGTCGAGCAGGCCGAGGGAGACCTTGACGTCGTCGTGCGCGACCGACAGCGCCTCCGGCAGCGTGCGCACGGAGTGGTCGAGGCCGAGCCGGGCGTCCCAGATCGGATACCAGAGGTCGGCGGCGATCCGGTCGATGCCGGCCGCGCCGTTGTGCAGCAGCACGAGGTCGAGGTCGCTGTGGGGGGCGCAGTCGCGCCGGCCCAGCCCGCCGACCGCCACCAGGCTGACGCCCGGCAGGTGGCTGGGGAACATCCCGCGCAGCCAGGTGTCCAGCGCCGCGGCCCGCTCCTCGCGGGCCGCGGCGCCGATGTGCTCGCGGAGCTTGTCCGGCGAGCCACCGGCCGGCGCCTGGGGCGGGGCCGGTGGCTCGTCGGGCATGCGGGTCATGTCGGCCGATCAGAGCGCGTCGAGGCCGCGCTCGCCGGTGCGGACCCGGATCACGTCGTCGACCGTCGTGACCCAGACCTTGCCGTCGCCGATCTTGCCGGTCCTGGAGGCCGTGACGACGGCGTCCACGATCTTGTCGACGTCGATCTCGTCGGTCACCACCTCGACCTTGATCTTGGGCAGGAACTCGACCGTGTACTCGGCGCCCCGGTACACCTCGGTGTGGCCCTTCTGGCGCCCGTAACCCTGTACCTCGCTCACGGTCAGGCCGGTCACGCCGAGCGCGTGCAGAGCCTCCTTCACCGCGTCGAGCTGGTACGGCTTGATGACCGCGGTCACCAGCTTCATGCTCAGTCCTTCCCTGGGTGCAGTCATAGGAGAATCTAACCAGCGACCTTCTGGCTGACGTCGGCCTTGCCGTCGGCATCCACCGCGGCGCCGGGCTTGAGGCCGGCCATGGCGAACGCGCCGCCGCTGCCCGAGCCGCTCGCCGGGGTGAGGTCGTAGCCGGTCTCACCGTGGTCGGCGATGTCGATGCCGCCGATCTCGGCCTCGTCGCTGACCCGGCCGAGCTTGACGGCCTTGAGGAACAGCGCCAGGACGGCCGCGATGACGAACGAGTAGACCGTCACCACGAGGCTGCCGAGGAACTGGCGGCCGAGCTGGGTGACGCCGCCGCCGTAGAACAGGCCCTCGCTGGCGTTGAGGATCGCGGAGTCGGTGATGCCGGCGTTGACCTGCGCCGTGGCGAACAGGCCGATCGACAGCGAGCCGATCCAGCCGCCGACGAAGTGGACGCCGACCACGTCGAGCGAGTCGTCGTAGCCGAAGCGGTACTTCAGGCCCACGGCCAGGGCGCAGACCGCACCGGCCACGAGGCCGATGATGATCGCGGCGAACGGCGCGACGAAACCACAGGCGGGGGTGATCGCGACCAGGCCGGCGACCGCGCCGGAGGAGGCGCCGACCATGGTCGGCTTGCCGTCGCGCAGCCACTCCACGACGATCCAGCCGAGCAGGGCGGCGGCCGTGGCGACCTGGGTGTTGATGAAGGCGAAGACGGTGGTGCCGTCGACGGTCAGCTCGGAGCCGGCGTTGAAGCCGAACCAGCCGAACCACAGCAGACCGGCGCCGAGGGCGACGAACGGCACGTTGTGCGGCCGCATGTTCTCGCGCGGCCAGCCGATCCGCTTGCCCAGGATCAGCGCGAGGGCGAGCGCCGCGGCGCCGGCGTTGATGTGCACCGCCGTGCCACCGGCGAAGTCGAGCGCGCGGATCTTGGCGCCGATGAAGCCGCCGCCCCACACCCAGTGCGCGACCGGGATGTAGACGATCGTGAACCAGCCGAGCGCGAACAGGACCCAGCCGCCGAACTTGAAGCGGTCCGAGACGGCGCCGCTGATCAGGGCGACCGTGATGATGGCGAACATCATCTGGAAGGCCATGAAGGCGTACGTCGGGATGCCGGTGTTGGCGCCGAAGAACAGCCACTCTTCGGTGATCTTGTCGGTGCCGGTGCCGAAGTACGAGAAGTTGCCGATGATGTTGTTGAGGCCGGAGCTGCCGTTCACGCCGAACGCCAGGGTGAAGCCGTAGATGACCCAGAGAACGCTGATGAGCCCGATGCACGAGAAGCTCATCATCATCATGTTCAGGACGCCCTTGGACCGGTTGAGGCCACCGTAGAACAGCGCCAGACCCGGAGTCATGAGCAAAACGAGCGCAGACGACAGGAGCAACCAGGCGGTATTGCCGGTGTCGATCTCCACGCTGCCTCCTCTCGGAAATGTTGGTGTCTCACACACAGCCATGGGCGGCGTCGCCGGTCGGCCGGTTTCGTGACGAGAGACTTCCGTTCCGAGGTTTCACGCACGGTCTACGCTCGATTTCCGGCGCGTGACGGACTGTTTCGTACGTGTGAAGAAACTCTCACCGCTGCCGCTCAGCGGAGGGCGTACTCCAGCGTGTGGCGCTCGTAGTCGAGCAGGCGCAGATCGCGCATCGGGCGCCGCAGGTGCCCCTTGTGAACAATGCGAACGAACGCGGGGTCGCCGGCCGCGGCCATGCGCCGGATGCCCTCGACGTGGTCGACGATCCGCTTGCGGATCGTGCGCACCAGCCGGTGCCGGTCGCGCGGGATCAGGCCGTAGGCGTCGGCGAACAGCCGCAGGCGGCGCGGGCGGTTCGGCCTTTTCCACCCCAGGGTGTACGAGTCCCGGTCGCTGAACAGCGGCACCCAGGTCCAGGCGGCGTACGCCACGTCGTAGATGCGCGCGCCCGGCGAGGCCAGGTCGAAGTCGATCAGCGCGAGCGTGCCGTCGGGCCGCCAGACCACGTTGTGCGGCGCGGCGTCGTGGTGGCAGATCACCTCGGTGTCCGGCGGCGGCGGGCCGAACGAGCGCCACACCGCGCCCGGCGGCGGGACGAAGCCGTACTGCGCGTCGTGGAACATCCGCAGCATCGTGGCGACGGTGACCAGCGCCTCCTCGGTCACCCAGTGCGGCGCCAGCGGGTATTCGCCGCACTCGCCGTCGAGGTACGACAGCACCTCGCGGCCCTTGTCGTCCATGCCCAGCGCGTGCGGCGAGCCGGTGAAGCCCACCCGTTCGAGGTGGTTGAGCAGGGCGTGCACGGCCGGCGTCCACGGTCCGGCATTGCGCCGGACGGTGTCGCCGACCTTCGAGACGGTGCTGACGTTGCCGCCGTGCAGCGGAATCTCCCGCTCCTGCGTCACCAGCACCTCCCCGTCACGATCGCGCCCGAGCCCTGAGCTGAAGCCTACGCGGCGCTGCCAAGCAGGGCGTCGACGAACGCGGCCGGCTCGAACGGCGCCAGGTCGTCCGCGCCCTCGCCCAGCCCCACCAGCTTGACCGGAATGCCCAGCTTGCGCTGCACGGCGATGACGATGCCGCCCTTCGCGGTGCCGTCGAGCTTGGTGAGCACCACACCGGTCACGTCCACCACTTCGGTGAACACCCGGGCCTGCTCGAGGCCGTTCTGCCCGGTGGTGGCGTCGAGCACGAGCAGCGTCTCGTCGACCGGGCCGTGCTTCTCGACGACCCGCTTGACCTTGCCCAGCTCGTCCATGAGCCCGACCTTGTTCTGCAGGCGGCCGGCCGTGTCGATCACCACGGTGTCCACGCCGACCTCGATGCCGCGCTTGACGGCGTCGAACGCCACGCTGGCCGGGTCGCCGCCCTCGGGGCCGCGGACGGTCTCGGCGCCCACGCGCTCGCCCCAGGTGGCGATCTGGTCGGCGGCGGCCGCGCGGAAAGTGTCGGCCGCGCCGAACAGCACCGACCGGCCGTCCGCGATCAGCACCCGGCCGATCTTGCCGCAGGTGGTGGTCTTGCCGGCGCCGTTCACGCCGACGACCAGCATCACCGCGGGACGGCCGTCGTGCGGCAGGGTCTTGAGCGTCCGGTCGAGGCCCGGCTCGAGCGCGGCGACCAGCTCCTCGGCGAGCTGCTCACGGACCTCGCCGACGGTGCGGGAGCCGAGCACGCGGACCCGCTCGCGCAGCCGCTCGACGATCACCTGGGTGGCCTCGACGCCGACGTCGGCGCCGATCAGGCTGTCCTCGATCTCCTCCCACGCGTCCTCGTCGAGGTGGTCGCGGGAGAGCACGCTGAGCAGGCCGCGGCCGAAGATGTTCTGCGAGCGCGAGAGGCGGGCGCGCAGCCGGACCAGCCGGCCGGCCGTGGGCTCCGGCTTCTCGAAAGTGGGCGCGGCCGGCTCCTCGACGACCGGCGCCTCGATGAGGGGAGGCAGCTCCTCGTCCGTCGTGGGCGGCACGACCAGCGGTGGCGTGTCGACCGTCGGCCCCGCGGCGGGCGGCCTCTCCAGCGTTGTCGTGCCTCCGGCCGCGGGCGGAGGCGGCAGGTCCCGGCGGCGCATGCGGGGCACCACCAGGCCGACGGCGCCGGCCAGCAGGACGACGAGCAGGATCACTGCGGCGACCACGTATTCCATAGCCGAAATCCTGACAGATGTGCCGCCGGGCCGTGGCGTCGGAGCCTCACTGGCGACTTGTGGCACACGTGAAGGAGGATGGGGACCCCCTCGAACCCCGCGTGGAGGCTCTCCCGTGCGTCACACCCCGGCGGCCGCCCGGTGACCGCTCACCTGCTGATAGGCCCGCTGCTACGCCGCGTGACCGGCGACCGGGCCACCGTCTGGGTCGAGACGACCGAGCCGGCCCTCGTGCGCGTCGAGGCCGAGGGCGGCGGCTCGGGCTCCGCGCCCACCTTCAGCGCGTACGGGCACCACTACGCGCTCGTCGTGGTCGAGGGTCTGCGCCCCGACGCGGCCAGCGCCTACGAGGTCCACCTCGACGACCGGCAGGTGTGGCCATCGCCGGAGTCGCCGTACCCACCCCCGGTCATCCGCACCCGGCCCGCCGACGACGCCGCCGCCCCCGTACGCATGATCTTCGGCTCGTGCCGGGAGGCCACGCCGCACGCCACCGGGCGCAAGCTGCCGCCCGACGCCCTCGACGCGTACGCCCGGCGGATGATGGCCGACCCGCAGAACCCCGAGCTGCGCCCCGACCTGATCGTCCTGCTCGGCGACCAGGTCTACGCCGACAAGACCTCGGCCAAGGTGCGCCGCTTCCTGCGCCGGCGCCGCCCCGCCGGGCACGACGCCCCCTCCGACCAGGTCGTCACGTTCGACGAGTACACCAAGCTCTACCTGGAGTCGTGGCGCGACCCCGAGGTGCGCTGGCTGTTCGCGACCGTGCCGACCGTCATGATCTTCGACGACCACGAGCTGATCGACGACTGGAACACCTCCCAGTCGTGGCACCGCGAGATGCTCGAGCAGCCCTGGTGGATCGAGCGGATCACCGGCGGGCTCGCGTCGTACTGGGTCTATCAGCACCTGGGCAACCTCAGCCCCGACGAGCTGGCCGCCGACCCGCTCTTCCAGAAGGTCACCGCGACCGACGACGCCACCGACCTGCTCCACGAGTTCGGCCGCACGGTCGACAGCGGCGAGATCCCCTACCGGTGGAGCTACGCCGTCGACGTGGGCCGCACCCGGCTGGTGATGCTCGACAACCGCTGCAGCCGGGTGCTCACCCCCGAGCGCCGCGAGATGCTGCCCGCCGACGAGTGGAACTGGTTCGTCGACCAGGCCCACGGCGAGTACGACCACCTGGTCGTCGGCTCGTCGCTGCCGTGGCTCATGCCGCCCGCGATCCACTACCTCGAGGCGTGGAACGAGCGCGTCGCGGCGTCCCGGCGCCCGTTCGTGGCCGGCGCCGCCGAGAAGCTGCGCCGCGCGGTCGACCTCGAGCACTGGGCGGCGTTCGGCCGCTCGTTCGACGCGCTGGGCGAGCTGTTCCGCCGGCTGGGCGAGGGCGGCACCGGCGCGCCCGGCCACCGCGTGGGCGCCGGCGGGGCGTACGCGGCGCCCTGCACGATCAGCGTGCTCAGCGGCGACGTGCACCACTCGTACGTCGCCGAGGCTCACTTCGGCACGCGGATGGCCACCCCGGTCATGCAGCTCACGTGCTCGCCCGTGCACAACCAGGTGCCCGCCGTGCTGCGCCCGTTCATGCGGTTCAGCTGGTCGCGCGCGGCGGCCCACGGCGTCCGGGCCCTGGCCCGCTCGGCCGGTGTCCGCCGCCCCGCGTGGTCGTGGAAGCGGCTGGCCGGCCCGTACTTCGGCAACGCGATCAGCACGCTGAAGCTCGACGGCCCGCGCGCGACCGTCCGCGTCGACGGCACCAGCAAGGACGGCAACCTGTTCGAGGTGGCCGCAGTCTCGTACCCGGAGAGTTCTTCATGACATGGACAGCACCCAAGCCCTCCCGCACGGGCGAGCCCCACACCGGCCCGGAGCGCGCCATGCTCCAGGGCTGGCTCGACTGGCACCGGGGCACCCTGCTCGCCAAGTGCGCCGGCCTCACCGCCGGCCAGCTCAAGCAGGCATCGGTGCCGCCGTCGAACCTCACGCTGCTCGGCCTGGTCCGCCACCTGAGCTACGTCGAGCGCGTCTGGTTCCGCGAGCGCGTCGCCGGCGACCCCTCGGCCACCCCGCTGTACGTCACCGCGGATCGCCCCGACGCCGACCTCGAGGACGTGGCAACGGCCGACGCGGAGGAGGCATTCGCCGTCTACGCCGAGGAGTGCGCGGCCGCCGACCGCGCCGTGGCCGGGTTCGACCTCGACCAGGAGTTCCCGATGAAGGGCGGCCACGGCTCGCGCAGCCTGCGCTGGGTCTACCTGCACATGATCGAGGAGTACGCCCGCCACAACGGCCACGCCGACCTGCTGCGCGAACGCGTCGACGGCGTCACCGGCGACTGAGCCGGCCGCGGCGATCAGGCGAGGTCGAGCGCCTTGCGCAGATAGTCCAGGTGCTGCGTGCCGGTCCAGCGGTACGCCGACAGGCCGGCCACGCGCGCCCCGCGTACGGCCCGGTCGTCGTCGTCGATGAACAGCAGCCGCTTGGGCTCGTAGCCGATCGCGAGGCAGGCCTTCTCGAAGAACTCGGGGGCCGGCTTGTGCACCTTGAGCTCCCACGAGCTGATCACCACGTCGACCTCGTCCGCCAGGCCGAGCGCGTCGAGGTCACCGCGCAGGCGGTCGGTGGCGTTGGTGGCGAGGCCGACCTTGCGCCCCGCGGCGCGCACCTCGCGGACGAACGCCAGCACGTCGGGGTCGGGTTCGCCGCGGTACGCCTGCCACTGCGCGACGGCGGCCCGCGCCGCGTCGATGTCGAGCGGCAGCCGCGACGCGACCAGCTCCATCCACTCGGCGTCGGTGATCTCGCCGGCCATCGCGGGGCGGTAGATGTCCCACGACATCGCCGTCTCCAGCAGGGCCGCCGGGGGAAGCCCGTTGTCCACCTCGGCGGCGATCATCGGGGCCGGGTCCCAGCGGCGCAGCACGCCGTCCAGGTCGATGAGCAGGGCCTGGGCGCGCTCGCGCGGCATGGGGCTCAGTCCTCCGATTCGTGCTTCAATCGCTGGCTGATCACCTGGGTCACACCGGCGCGCATCGTGACGCCGTACAGCGCGTCCGCGACCTCCATGGTGCGCTTCTGGTGCGTGATGATCAGCAGCTGGCTCTTCTCCCGCAACTGTTCGAAGAGCGTAATCAACCGGCCCAGGTTGACGTCGTCGAGGGCCGCCTCCACCTCGTCCATGATGTAGAAGGGCGAGGGGCGGGCGCGGAAGATGGCACAGAGCATCGCCACCGCGGTCAGCGACCGCTCGCCGCCGGACAGCAGCGACAGCCGCTTGATCTTCTTGCCCGGCGGACGCGCCTCGACCTCGACGCCGGTGGTCAGCATGTCCTCGGGGTCGGTCAGCACCAGCCGGCCCTCACCGCCCGGGAACAGCACCTGGAACACGGTCTGGAACTCGCGGGCCGTGTCCTCGAACGCGGTGGTGAACACCTCGAGGATCCGGTCGTCCACGTCCTTGACCACGGTGAGCAGGTCCTTGCGGGTGGCCTTGAGGTCCTCGAGCTGGTCGCTGAGGAACTTGAACCGCTCCTCGAGCGCCGCGAACTCCTCCAGCGCCAGCGGGTTGACCTTGCCGAGCAGGGCCAGGTCGCGTTCGGCCTTGTTGGCCCGCTTCTCCTGCGTGGGCCGATGGAAAGGCACCGGCTCCGGTACGGGCTTGCCGTCCTTCTCGGCCTGCGCCACCTCCGCCTGCGTGGGCGGCACGGGCTGCTCCGGCCCGTACTCGGTGATCAGCGTGTCCACGTCGAGCGAGAAGTCCTCGGCCGCCTTGGCCTCGAGCTGCTCGATGCGCAGCCGCTGCTCGGCGCGGGCCACCTCGTCGCGGTGCACCTCGCTGGTGAGCCGCTCGAGCTCGGCGACCAGCCGCTTCGCCCCCGCCCGCACCTCCTGGAGCTCTGCCTCGCGCAGCGTGCGCGCCTGCGCCAGCTCGTCGCGCACCTCGATGGCCGCTTGCAGGGACACCCGTACGCGGGCAAGCGCCGCAGCCGCACCCAGCGCGACCGCCTTCGCGATCTCCGCACCGCGGGCCCGGGCGGCGCGGCGGGCGGCGGCGCGCTCGCGGGCCTGCCGCTCGGCGTTCGCCTGGCGCAGCAGCGAATCGGCGCGGCCCGCGATCGAAGCGACGCGCTCCTCGGCCGTACGGACCGCCAGCCGCACCTCCATCTCGTTCTGCCGGGCCTGGGGCACCAGCGCGGCCAGCCGGTCCCGCTCGTCGGTGGAGGGCTCCTCGTCGATCGGGGTGGCCTCGGCCAGCCGCAGCCGCTCCTCGAGCTCGGCGACACGCATCAGGTCGGCCTCGCGCGCGGACTCCGCCTTCTGCCGCGCGGCCCCGAGGCGCTCGGTCTCGGCCTTGGCGGATCGGGCGGCGGCGCCCAGCTCGGCGAGCCGGCGGGCGGCCGCGTTGCGCTCGCCCTCGGCGGCGCGCTTGGCGGCGGCCGTGACGGTGACGGCCTCCTTGTGCTTGGCCACCTCGGCGCGCGCCCGGGCCAGCTGGTCCTTGAGCTCGCCGATCGACTCCTCGGCGGCGATGCGGCGGGCCTTCGCCTCGTCGACCGCGGCCTGCACCTCGAGATAGCTGGTCGCCTTGCCGGAGCCGCCGGCGGCCGCGTACGCCCCCAGCACGTCGCCGTCCGGGGTGACCGCGCGCAGCTCGGCGTTGGACGCGACGAGCGCGACGGCGGCCGCGTGATCGGGCACCAGGACGACGTCGCGCAGCGCGCGGTTGAGCGCGGGCCGCACGGTGTCGGGGCAGCCGATCACGTCGGGCGCCCACACCGCGCCCTCGGGCAGGCTCGGGCGCAGCGCGTCCAGCGAGCCCTGCATGCCGGGCCCGGCCGGCGACGCGACGACCAGCGCGGCACGCCCCGCGTCGGCGATCTTGAGCGTGCGCATGGCCTCGACGGCCTCGTCCACTCCGGAGATCGCGACCGCGTCGGCCAGCGAGCCCAGCGCGGCGGCCAGCGCGGCCTCGTGCCCGGGCCGGACGGTGAGGATCGACGCCAGGCTGCCGAGCAGCCCCGGCACCTCGCCGGCCTTGGCGAGCAGCGCGCCGGCGCCGTCCTTGCGCTTGAGGCCGAGCGCGAGCGCCTCCTCGCGCGCCTTCCAGCTCGCCGCGTCCTTCTCGGCGGCCCGCTCGGCGTCGGAGAGCTCCTTGACGACCGCGGCCGCCCGGTCGTGCTCGGCGACCGCCTCGGCGTGCCGCTCGTCGAGCTCCACGTTGTCGCGGTCGGCCTCGGACGACTCGGCGGCCACCGCGTCCACCTCGGCCTGCGCCGCCTCCGCGCGCATCATCGCGTCGGTGTGCGCGGCGGCGAGGCGTTCGATCTCGTCAGTGGCGCCCTCGGTGCGCGCGCGGGCCGCGTTCACGTTGCCCGTGAGCTTGGCGAGACCCTCCCGGCGGTCGGCGATCACCTTCGCGGCCGTACGCAGGGCGCCCTCCGCGGCCGCGAGCTGGCGCTCGAGGTCCTGGCGGTGCTCGATCGCCTCGGCCAGCCGCATCTGGTCGTCGGTGAGCGCCTCGCGCAGCTCCTCCTCCTGCTCGCGCACCCGCTCCGACTCGGCCACGAGCTGGTCGGGGTCGCGGCCCGGCCGCTCCTCGTCGGGCGCGGCGGCCAGGTGGCGCAGCCGCTCGGTGGCGAGCTGCTCGGTCGAGCGGAACCGCTCCTGCAGCGCGGACAGCTTGTACCAGGTGTCCTGCGCGGCCTGCAGCAGCGGCGCGTCCTCGGCGTGCGCGAACTCCAGGTCGGCGAGGTGGCGCTGCACCTCGCGGTTCTCCTCCTCCACGTGGCCGCGCCGCTCGCGCATCGCCGACTCGTCGGCGATCTCCTTGTCCAGCGTGGTACGCAGCGTGTGCAGGTCGTCCGCGAGCAGCCGCAGCCGGGCGTCGCGCAGGTCGGCCTGGATGCCGGCCGCGCGCCGCGCCACCTCGGCCTGCTTGCCGAGCGGCTTGAGCTGGCGGCGCAGCTCCGCGGTGAGGTCGGTGAGCCGGTTGAGGTTCACCTGCATGGCGTCCAGCTTGCGGATCGCCTTTTCCTTGCGCTTGCGGTGCTTGAGGACGCCCGCGGCCTCCTCGATGAACGCGCGGCGGTCCTCGGGCTTGGCGTGCAGCATCGCGTCGAGCCGCCCCTGGCCCACGATGATGTGCATCTCGCGGCCGATGCCGGAGTCGCTCAGCAGCTCCTGGATGTCGAGCAGCCGGCACGCGTTGCCGTTGATCTCGTACTCGCTGGCGCCGTCCCGGAACATGCGCCGGGTGATCGACACCTCGGTGTACTCGATCGGCAGGGCCCCGTCGTTGTTGTCGATCGTGAGCGTCACCTCGGCGCGGCCCAGCGGCGCCCGGCCGGACGTGCCGGCGAAGATGACGTCCTCCATCTTGCCGCCGCGCAGCGCCTTGGCGCCCTGCTCCCCGAGGACCCAGGCGATGGCGTCGACGACGTTCGACTTGCCGGAGCCGTTCGGGCCCACCACACAGGTGATACCCGGCTCCAGCCGCAGCGTCGTAGCGGAGGCGAAGGACTTGAAGCCCTTGACCGTCAGGCTCTTGAGGTGCACGGATCTCCGAGGGTCAGTCGATTTCTGCTTCGGCGCAGATTACCCCCGCAGCGAGCCGGCAGCCGTACCCGCCGCTCCGCGTTACCCAGAAACCGGACAAAAACCCCAGTACGCCACCGTGGGCGCGAGGGCAAAAAGATGCGCGCCGCCACGGGGTGGAGGCGCGCGATTTCCGGGGGTGCGTCTTTGGTGCGAGGGGAAAGCTGTGGCCGCCAGGGCCGTGGGTCACACGGGAGCGGCGGCCGGCGGAGCTCAGGTCAGCGCGGGCTCGGTCAGGCGCGCGAAGTCGTCTGCCTCGGCTGCGGCAGCCGCGAGACGATCGTTTTCCGCCCGGAGACGGGTGACCTCGAACTCCAGGGCCTGCACCCTGGAACGCAGACGGGTGACCTCGTCGAGCAGGCGCCGGTCGGGCGCCGCACCTACGTGGCCAAAGAGGGCCTTCGCCATGGTGACTCCTTGAGAAGCACTGCTTCTTCTTGTGGATAGCGTTGCCGGAGAGGCCGACCAACGCGCGCCCAGCATGCACCGCAGAACTGCGCTCAAGGGCACGCTTGAGCACAGAATCATGCACCCTAGGATTGGTTTCTCAGGGTGCAGATCGCTCATGTCCAACACGAACCGGGCACGAGTGGGCGCGACTGGCGACATCTCTATAGTCCGCCGATACCCAAATTCCGTCAAGCGCTGCGGAGGCGTCGCGCGCCGGGGAAGCAGTGAATCATGCCACCCCAGTGGCCGTCATCAGGATAAACGGCCGCTCGACAGCAGCTCCGGGCCCTCAGCATCCCCTCACGCCGCCCCGTAGGCAACGTCGGATTTTGGCACGCCCGCCCGCTCGATCGTCCAGCTGCCGGCCGCGCCTTCCGACGGACGGTTTCACTCGATCGCAACCCGGCACACATCTTCGGTCGCCAACCGACGGTTTTCGCCGCTCGGCTTGACCGCCGCACCGCTGTCGCCGCAGCCCACAGGGATCGCGGTCGCACCTCTGGTTGTCACATGGCGCACAACGCATCCCCGGCAACGGCTGCACTACTGCCAGCACCGGCCACATTGTTCGCTCCGGACCGGCGACAGCCCATTGGAGAGCGCGCCCGATCGACTGCAAGGCACCGCCGGCGGGGGCAGGCGATGCCGGAGCCGCGACGGGCAGCGCCTCCTCGTGAGCGGTTGGCGGGGTGCCAGTTCCTGACAAGCGTGAGCCGCTGACGTGTGCCAGCTCCTCAGAAGCGTGAGCGGCTTACAGGTGCCCGCTCCTGACAGGCATGAGTGGCTGACGGGTGCGACCTTCTGACAGGCACGCGCGGTTGAGTCGGAGTGGCCGGACTGGCGGGCATGGGCGGCGGACCGGGGTGGGCAGCCAAGGAGGGTGGCCGACTGACGGGCTTGAGCGGCTGAGAGGCGCGTGAGCGGCTGCGGAGCGCGGGCGACTGAGGTATGTGGCCGACTTACGGCTCGCGGCTGAGAGGCGCGGGCGACTGAGGCGTGTGGCCGGCTACGGGACGCACGGCTGAGGGCGTCAGCGGCTGAGGCGTGTGGCCGACTTACGGGACGCACGGCTGAGGGCGTCGGCGACTGACCGTGTGGGCGATGCGGCGGGGCGAACTGGTGAGGCGGCGCGGGGCGGGGCGGGTGGCCTTGGTGAGCGGGATGGAGGGTTGGGCGGGCCGCGGGGTGGGTGAAAGAAGAACATTGCTTCGTGTTCGGAAAAGTGCGTTTCGGACATACCGGGTGGCAAATCGGGTTAAAGGTGCGTAATTGTGTCGCCTACCCGACACGGGTTTGCGGGCGGGTGGGGGTCTGTCGTTGCCCCCAGCGTGAATCCGACCCCGTCGCGCGAGCGCATTTGTTTGCTCACCGGCGGCGGGTACCCGTACCGGCGGGATGCCCTCAGCGGATGGTGCCGCACCCTCGTCGAAGGGTTGCGGCGGTTTCGCTTCGAGCTGCTCACCGTCACGGATCGGGAACCGCCGTCCGCACCCGCCTATCCCCTCCCGCTCAACGTGGTCTCGGCTCGTGCCGTCGCCATCGGGCTGGGTCCGGGGCGGCGGGAGAGCCGGTACGAAAGCCGGCACGACCAGCCCGGAATCTGGCACAGGGGACCGCGGGGCAGCTGGCACCCCGAGTACGAGAGCGAGCACGACTTGCGGCTCGACGACTCGAGCGAGGCCGACGAGCTCGGCAGGGAAAGGGGCGAGGCCGGAGGACCCGGCGGGTGGAGAGGTGATGCCCGAGAAAGCGGCGGGTGGAGAGGTGATGCCCGAGAAAGCGGCGGGTGGAGAGGTGAGGCTGGAGAGCCCGGCGGGGCAAGGGATGAGGCTGGAGAGCTCGGCTGGGCCAGGGAAGAGGCTGGAGAGCCCGGCTGGGTGAGAGGGGCGGCTGGAGAGCTTGGCTGGGCAAGGGATGAGGCCCGGGAGCCCGGCTGGGCCAGAGGTGCGGCTGGAGAAGCCGGCAGGGGAAAGGGCGAGGCCGGGGAAAGAGGCCGGACCGGAGAACCCGGCGGGGAGAAGAGCGGCGAGGCGGGGCGGGAGAAGGAAAAGCGGAAGGGCTGGGGCTGGGGCCGGGACAAGGAGGAGCGCGAGCGCAGCAAGGCCGTGGCGGCTCTGCTCTGCGGCGGGCTGATCGGCGAGCGGGAGGACGCGGAGGAGGTCTTCGCGGACGGGCTCCGGCGGCTCGCGGTGGACCCGGGCGCGCTGGCCAAGCTGCCGCTGAGCGATGCCCTGCTGGACGCGTGGCGGACGGGACACGTACGGGATGGGGAACTGCCGCTGCCCCGGCTGAGCGTGCGCGATGCGCGGACCGCGGCCACGCTGCTCCGGCACGCGCTGGGGGCGCTGGCCGTCGACGTTCCCCGGGCGGACCTCGTGCACTGCATCGGCGGGACGACCCCGCTGCTGACGGCGCTCGGTGGGCGCTGGCGTCAGGGGGTGCCGCTGCTCGTCACGGAGGCGCGGGCGCCGGTGGCCCGGCACAAACCGCACGAGGACAGGTTGTCGCCTGCGGTGCGTACGGTCCTGCGGCGGTTCCGCGGGTCGGTCGCGCGCACGGGATATGCCGAGGCCGACCTGGTGGCGCCGCTCAGCGCGTACCACCACAGCTGGGCGCTGCGGCACGGGGCGCGCGCGGCGAAGCTGGTGCAGGTGCCCGCGGGGGTGGACCCGTCGGAGTACGAGGACGTCGCCGAGGCGGGGCCCGCGCCGGCGGTGGTCTGGGCCGGCAGCGGCGGTGCGGACAGCGGGCTGGTGCCGCTGCTCGCCGCGTTCGAGCAGGTCGCGGCGGCCGTGCCGGGGGTGGTGCTGCACCTGGTCGGGGTGACGGCCGCGCACGAGGACTACTGCGCGGAGCAGATCGAGCGTACGGGGCTGGGACGCGCCGTCCGCCTGCATCCGCTGCCCGCCGATCCCCGCGACCGGTACAGCGCGGGGCACGTGGTGGCGCACGTGCCCGGGCCGGCCGATCCGCCGTACCGGTTGATCGAGGCGATGATGTCCGGCCGCGCGATCGTCGGTGTCGACGTCGGGCCGGCCGCGGAGACGCTCGGCGACGCGGGGGTGCTGGTGCAGCCCGGCGACCCGGCCGAGCTCGCGATCGCCGTGGTGGACCTGCTGCGCGCGCCGGACCGGCGGCGGGCGCTGGGCGAGGCGGCCCGCGAGCGGGCGCTCACCCACTTCACCACCGACCGGGTCGTCCGCGTCTACGGCGCGCTCTACACCGATCTGGCGGCGCCGCCACCGCCGCCCTCGTACGAGCTGGCACTCGCCGTGCCGGCCCCGCGGTCCGAGCCGCCGGTCACGTTGCGCTGGCTGGTCAGGGAAAGGCAGGACGGATGACGATCACCCCCGCACGGTCGCGCACGGCCCGGCGCTCACGCCGGCGCGCCGACGACGCCCCCCGGCACGCGCTGCCGCCGAACGACGAGTGGCCGCCCCCGAGAGAGACGAACGACGAGTGGCCGCCCCGGAGAAACACGAAGGAGGAGTGGCCGCCCCCGCGAGAGACGGACGAGGAGTGGCCGGCTCCGAGCACGACGAACGAGGAGTGGCCGGCCCCGAGCAGGACGAGCGACGAGTGGCCGCCCCCGCGAAAGACCAACGACGAGTGGCTGCCCACGCGAGACACGAACGAGGAGTGGCCGCCGCCGAGGAGGACGGGCGAGGGTTCGCCGTCGAGGGAGGCGGCGCGCCGGTCCGGCGAGAACGGGGCGACCCACCGCGGTGAGACGGACGGGGCGACGGAGACGCCCCGCCACGAGGAACGGCACGCGGCAACGCACACCATCGGGGAGCGGCCGCGGCGGATCCGGCGGATGGCGCCGGCGGAGAGCGAACCGCAGCAGGCGCCGGAGGAACTGCCCGGGGCGGTCGCGGAGCAGCCGGAAGCATCGGGAGCGACCGAGCTGAGGTTCCGGTACGCGGCCCGGTCGCACCGCGCCAAGCCGAGCCGCGCCTACCTCTGGGCGGCGCTGGTGCGGTGCGCGCTCTATCTCGGCCCGCTCAGCGTGGCGGCCGCCGCGGCGCAGCCGCTGACCCGGGTGGCGTGGCCGGTGCCGCTGGTCACGCTGCTGCTGGGCTGGTCGGCGGCGCAGTTCCTGACCTGCACGGGCGTCTCGGTGGCCCACCGGGCGGGGGCGGCCGCCGCCGCGCGGCACGTGGGCTGCGGGTTCGCGGCGGTGGCGGGGCTGTGGTGCGCGCTCGTGTGGGTGGCGCCCTCGGCGCTGCTCGGGCCCGACCGTGGGCTCGCCCTGGTGGTCGGGCTGGGCGGCATCGGCACGCTGGCCACGGTCACCGCCGCCCTCGTGACCCGCGCGGAGCCGCGGCTGGTGCTGTGGAGCCTGCCGTGCTGGCTGCTCGGCGCCGCCGCGCTGGTGGCCGACACGTACCCGGTGCCCATCGGCACGCTGCTGCCGGCCGCGATCGTGGTGCCGCTGGTGCGGGCGTTCCGGCCGGTGGTGGTTCCGGGCGTACGCGGCCGGCCGCCCCGCCTCACCTCCGCGGAGGTGCGCCGCGGCAGCGCGTACCTGGTCATCGGCGCCTCGCAGGCGGTCTGCGTGGGCCTGGTCTGGCAGGCCGGGCCGTCCGGTTCGACCGCGCCGTTCTGGCTGCCGCTGCTGCTGGCCGTGCCGATCCTCGAGGCGCTGATCGGCTGGCACACCGGGCAGGTCGAGGCGGGGCTGGACGCGGCGGAGAACAGCGACGACTACCGCCGGCACGTCCGCAGCGTCACGCTGATCACGCTGACCGGTCTGGTACCGCCGTTCGCCGTGGGCGTCACGCTCGCGCTCACCGCCTATCGGCTGCCCGCGGGGCTGCCGGCGCTCGCCCACACCCAGGCCGGTGTGCTCGGGCTGGCGGGCGGCACCCTGCTCGGCGGCGTCTTCGCCATCACGTACCTGCTGGCGGCCCGCGCCCGTACGGGCATCGCCGCCACCCTGGCCGCCGCGCCACCGCTGGTGACCGCGGCCCTGCCGATCCTGCCGCTGCCCTCGTCCGGCCCGCTGCCGGACGCCGTCGCCGTGCTCGCCGCCACGCACCTGGCGGGCCTGATCGTCGTAGCCCTCACCGCACAGCCCGCGACCACCGACGACTCCAGGAGAACACCGTGAAGACCCTGTTCCCCCCGTACGCCCACCCGTCGCCCGGTGTGCCGCTGGACGGCGACACCTGGATCGTGCGCGACGTGCCCGGCGAGCGGCGCTCGCTGCACCAGTCGCTGGGCCGCATCGACCTCGACTGGGGCAGCCGTTCGCTGGCCGACGTGCTCGCGGACGTGGACGCCTGGCGCGAGGACGGCGCCGAGGGGCTGTTCCTCGACCGGGCGCCGGCCGGCTCGGGCGGCGTGGGCCCGGTCGCCCTGACCGTGCGCCTGGCAGCCCGCCGCGGCCTGCACCGCGTGGTGCTCAACCCGGGCGTGCCCACCCACCCGCTCTACCGGGACCTGGGCGTGCGGATCTGCACGTTCGAGGGCCCGTGGTCGTCGTACCAGAGCTGGGACGGCGACGGGTCCCGCCCGGGCGACGGCCACCTGGTGCACGGCGTGCCCACCCCGCTGCTCACCGCCGCGCGCCGGCTGATGGGCCGGCGCGGCGCGGGGTTCGGCGTGGCGACCGACGCCAGCCCGTACGTCAGCGCCGGGTCGTACGCGGGCGGGGCTGGCAGCGCGGACAGCTGAACGACGAGCGGTTCATGAACTGCTCGCGGCGGATCGGCGTGCCGCACCGGTGGCACGGCTGACCCTCCCGGCCGTACGCGTTGAGGGACCGGTCGAAGTAGCCGCTCTCGCCGTTGACGTTGACGTACAGCTCGTCGAAGCTCGTCCCGCCCGCGACGATGGCTTCGGCGAGCACGTCCCGCACGTGCGCGAGCAGACGGCGTACGGCCGGTCTGGTCAGTTGATCGGTCAGCCGTGCGCCGTGCAGCTGGGCGCGCCACAGAGCCTCGTCGGCGTAGATGTTGCCGACGCCGGAGATGAGCGTCTGGTCGAGCAGCGCGCGTTTGACCTCGGTGTGCTTGCCGCGCAGCCTCGCGACGAAGGCCTCGTCGTCGAAGAGCGGGTCCATCGGGTCGCGGGCGATGTGCGCGATCTCGTCCGGCAGCTCGGCGCCGCCCTCGGAGACCGACAGGCCGCCGAACGTGCGCTGGTCGACGAAGCGCAGCTGCGGTCCGCCGTCGGTGAACGTGAACCGGACGCGCAGGTGCTTCTCGTCCTCGGCGTCGGCGGGCTGCATGAGCAGCTGGCCGCTCATGCCGAGGTGGCCGATGATCGCGTCGCCGGAGTCCAGCGGGAACCACAGGTACTTGCCGCGGCGCGACACGTCCACGATCGTGCGGCCGGTGAGCAGGGCGATGAAGTGCGCGTCGCCGGTCAGGTGCCGGCGGATCGCGCGCGGGTGGCGCACCTCGACGGTCCGGATGGTGCGGCCGGTGACCCACTTGGCCAGGCCCTGCCGCACGGTCTCGACCTCGGGCAACTCGGGCACTGCTTCTCCCCCTGTTACAAGGTGTACGGCCAGACGGCGACCAGGTAGGCGCCGTACCAGAGGCCGAAGGCGGCCCACGCCGCGATCGACAGCACCGCGACCCGCGGACGGGCCCGCGCGGCGGCGACCGCGGCCGGAAGCAGCGTCAACAGTACGGGCACCAGCAGCCGCGGCTTCGAGTGGTAGAAGCCGGCCTGGCCGTAGACGAGCACCATCGCGATGACCCCGTAGACGGCCAGCGGCGCCCAGGGCCGCCGGACCAGCGCCACCGCGGCCGCTGCCGGCGCCGCGAGCAGGATGAACGCGACGCTGACCGGCACCCAGCCGTCCCCGGTCGACAGCGTCGTGCCCAGGAAGCGCAGCGTGCTCGACCCGAAGTCGAAGGCGGTGCCCCAGCCCGCCGCCTGGATGCGGAACCACGCGCTCGGGTCGCCGACCCGCAGCCCCACCCAGGCCAGGAACAGCGGCACCCCGGCGAGCGCGACCACGGCGGCGCCCAGCGGCTGCCACGCCTTCTCCCTCGACTCGCGGACCGCCAGCAGCGCGGCGACCGCCAGGGCCACGGCAGCGGCGGCGCCGGTCGGCCGGGTCAGCGCGGCGAGCAGGCCCAGCAGGCCCGACGCCCACCACACGCGGCGGTGCGCGGCCACCAGCATGCCGGCGACAAGGGCGAGGAAGGTCCCCTCCGAGTACGCCATCGAGAAGACCACCGACACCGGGGCGCTGAAGCAGATCGCCACGAGCGTCCACCCGGTGCGCTTGTCCCGCAGCGAGGTGCCGAGCAGGTGCACCGCCACGGCTGCGCCGATCGACGCGAGCCACGCCACCACGAGGGCGGCCGTGTGCGCCTCGATGCCGAGCGCCGCGACGAGGCGGATGAGCATCGGATAGACCGGGAAGAAGGCGAGCTCGTTGCCCTCCATCCGGCCCGCCGGGTCGTACGTGTAACTGTGCGGATAGCCGTCGGTGGCGACCCGCAGGAACCAGCCCGCGTCCCAGACCAGCAGCCGGTTCCGTACGCCGATCGGGTCGTCGCCGGCCGCGTCGAGCCAGCCCAGGATCACCAGCTGCGCGATCCGGGTCAGCGCGAAGATGCCGACCGCGGCGCCCACGCCGCGCCACCCGCCGGCGAGCTCCCAGAGCCGGGAGCGCTCCTTGGCGGCCAGGCTCACTTATCGAGCTCGTCGGGCTTGTCGAGCAGGGCCCCGTCGGGCTCGCTGGTGCGCTCGGTGAGGATGCGCCACGCCGCGGCGGCCGCGCGCTGCTCGGCCTGCTTCTTGCTGCGCCCCTCGGAGCCGCCGTAGCGCTCGCCGGCCACCACGACCCACGCGGTGAACGTCTTGGCGTGGTCGGGACCGGAGTCCTCGATCACGTAGTCCGGCACGCCCAGCCCGAGGGCCGCCGTGAGCTCCTGCAGGCTGGTCTTCCAGTCCAGCGCGGCGCCCCGGCCGGCCGACTCGGCCATCAGCGGGTCGAACAGGCGGTGGATCACCTCGGCCGCGACGTCGAGCCCGTGCTCCAGATAGATCGCGCCGAGCAGCGCCTCGAGCGTGTCGGCCAGGATGCTCGCCTTGTCGCGTCCGCCGGTCGTCTCCTCGCCCTTGCCCAGCAGCAGGTGCCGGCCCAGCCCCTCGGGGCCCAGGCCGCGGGCCACGTCCGCCAGCGCGTGCATGTTCACCACGCTGGCGCGCAGCTTGGCGAGCTGGCCCTCGGGCAGGTCGGGGTGGTTGTGGAACAGCGCCGAGGTGATCACGACGCCGAGCACCGAGTCGCCCAGGAACTCGAGGCGCTCGTTGGTCGGCAGGCCGCCGTTCTCGTACGCGTACGACCGGTGGGTCAGCGCCCGCTCGAGCAGCTCCGGCTCGAGGGGCACGCCGAAGGCCTCCTCCAGCGGGAGGGTCGGCGGCCGGCGACGCTTGTCGTTCATGAAGCACCTCGTTGTGTTTCGATCATCTCGGCCATCGCCGCGACCGCGGCTTGGCGATGTAGCTGGGCGGCGAACGCGATGCCCGCGGCCACGTCCGGTCCGGAGGCGGCGCCGTGACAGACGACCACGGTGCCCGAGACGCCGAGCAGCAGGGCCGCGCGCGGCGGGATCGCGGGATGCGGCGGGCCGACCTCGGCGTACGCGGTCTCCAGGCCCTTGAGCAGCACGTTGCCGGTGAAACCGTCGGTCACGACGACGTCGGCGATCTCGCCGGTGACCACGTCGGCGCCCTCGACCAGGCCCACGTAGCGGCCGCCGCCGGGCAGGTCCAGGGCGGCGAGCAGGGGCGGGAGGGCACGGCGCAGGCGGTCGCCCTTGCCGCGCTCGGTGCCGATGGTGAGCAGGCCGATGCGGGGCTCGGCGATGCCGTGGACGACCGAGGCGTACGCGGAGCCGAGCCGGGCGTGCATGGCGACGGTCTCCTCGTCGGGGTCGACCGAGGAGCCCACGTCGAGCAGGACCAGGCGGCCGGCCCTGGTGGGCAGCACGGCGGCGAGCGGCGGGCGGCGTACGCCCGGGCGGCGGCCCAGGCCGAGCGCGGCCGAGGTGACGGTGGCGCCGGTGTTCCCAGCGGAGAGCACGGCGTCGGCTTGGCCCTGCGCGACGGCGAGTACGGCGGAGCGCACCCCGGACTCGATCCAGCTGTCGACCGGAACGCCCGGGGCGATGGGCAGCGTGCTGATCCGGGCGTGGTCGCCCGGCGCGAGGGCACCAAGAATCTCGTCGGCAGCTTCGAGCGGGCCGACGAGCAGCAGGTGAAGGGCCGGATCGGCCTCGCAGGCGCGCAGAGCGCCGTCAACCACGACGGCGGGAGCGTGGTCCCCGCCGAGGAGGTCGACGGCGATCCGCGCGGCGCCCGGCTCCCCGACAGACAGCTGTCCGGAAGCCGTGGCGCCGATCGGTCGCCTGTGCGCGGGCGCGACCCGCCCGATGATCGGGCGCGTCACTTAAGCGCGGCTCAGACCTCGAGGACCTGACGCCCGTTGTAGGTGCCACAGACCGAGCAGGCGGTGTGCGGCAGCTTCGGCGACTTGCACTGGGGGCAGGCGACGGTCGAAACCGCGGTCGCCTTCCAGTTCGCCCGGCGGGACCGGGTGTTGCTGCGCGACATCTTGCGCTTGGGGACGGCCACGGTACCTACTCCTCGGTGTTCGTTAGGTTGCGCAAAGCGGCCCAGCGGGGATCGACGTCCTCGTGGCTGTGATCGGCCGGGAGGTCGTCGAAATGCACCCCGCACTCGGGGCACAGGCCTGGGCAGTCCGGCCGGCACAGCGGGTTGGTCGGCAGTGTGAGCACCACCGCGTCCCGCAGAGCCGGCTCCAGGTCGAGCAGGTCGCCCTGCATCCGGCCCACCTCGTCCTCGTCGGTCGTCTCCTCGGTGGTGCTGTCCTCGTAGGCGAACAGCTCCGCGATCTTGACGTCGAAGGACTCGCTGATCTCGTTGAGGCAGCGGCCGCACTCGCCGGTGAGCGAGCCGCGGACGTTGCCGCTGACGTACACCCCCTCGGAGACCGACGTGAGCGTGAGATCGAGCTCGACGTCCGACCCCTCGGGGACCGAGATCAGCTCCAGGCCGAGGTCCTGCGGTGCCGGGATCACCCTTTTCAGGGCACGCGTCGCGCCAGGCTGCCGTGGAAGCTTCGTCGTGTCGACGACGAGCGGCTGCCTGGGGTCCAGGTGACTCTGCGGTGACTTGGGCATCGTGATTCCTCAGCCATGGGTAGGCCGACAGAAAAGGTTACCTGAGCTGCCGCCGTACCGTCGAATCCGGCCCCTCCTGGAGCCGGCCTTCTTAGAACGGCAGGGGGCGTTCGCTGTCTTCCCCCTGGAAGGTGCCGATCTCGCGCAGCGCGTGCATCTTGTCGCGGCCACGCTCTATCGAGGCTAGCGCGCGGGTCAGGAACTGCTCGAAGTTGGCCAGCGCGGTGTCGACGTAGTCGTCGACCTCCTCGCGCAGGCGCTGGGCCTCGGTGCGGGCCTCGGCGATGATCCGGGCGCCCTCGTGCTCGGCCGAGACCGTGATCTCGTTGACCGACACGAGCCGGGCGTGCTCCGTCTCACCCTCGCTGATGATCCGGTCGGCCTCGCGGCGCCCGGCCTCGATGATCCGGTCGCGCTCCTCGAGCACGGCGGCGGCCTTGCGGAGCTCGGACGGCAGCTCCGAGCGCAGGACGTCGAGGTGCTCGATCATCTCACCGCGGTCGAACATGAAGTTCGTCCGCGACATGGGCACGGAGCGCGCTTCCTGCACGAGCTCGATGATCTCGTCGATGCGGTCGAGCGGATCCACCGGTCTCTCTCCTCCATGCGCAGCGTGGTGCGATCACGTTACTGCGTCACCGTCCGGCCCGGTTCCGGCGCGCCGATGGCGGTCAGTTCTGCTTGAGGCGGGTGACCAGTCGCTCGCCGACGAAGTCGGGCACGTACGCCGAGGCGTCGCCACCCCACTTGACCACGTCCTTCACGAGGCTCGACGAGAGGAACGAGTAGAGCGGGTTCGTCGGCATGAACAGCGTTTCCACGCCGGACAACCCGATGTTCATCTGCGCCATCTGCAACTCGTAGTCGAAGTCGCTGACCGCGCGCAGACCCTTGATCACCACGGCGGCGCCCTGGGCGCGGCAGAAGTCGACGAGCAGGCCGTGGAACGAGGCGACCCGCACGTTGCCGTACGAGGCGGTCGCCTGGCTGAGCATCTCGAGACGCTCCTCGATCGTGAACAGGCCCGTCTTCGACTGGTTGATCAGCACGCCGATGACGACCTCGTCGAACAACCGGCTGGCCCGGCCGACGATGTCGAGGTGGCCGTTGGTGACCGGGTCGAAGGAGCCGGGGCACACCGCTCGTCTCATGATCGGCGACCGTACCAAAGTGTGGTCTCCCCGTAGCGCCGGCTGCGGTCGGCGGTGATGCCGTCCACCCAGGTCACCGCGCCTCCGCGGGTGGCCCGTTCGAGCACCACCACCGCGTCCGGCGCCAGCCAGCCGGAATCGATCAGGGACTGCTGCACCTCGGCAAGCTCGGCGTCGGTCACCGCGTACGGCGGATCGGCGAACACCACGTCGTACGGGCCGCCGTCGGGCGGGGCCGCGACGACCTGGGCGACCTTGCCGGTGACCAGCCGCGCGGCGCTCCCTAGACGCAGCGCGACGATGTTGTCGCGGATCGTGCGCGCGGCCCGGCCGTCCGCCTCGACCAGCAGGGCGTGGACAGCCCCGCGGGAGAGCGCCTCGAGCCCGACGGCCCCCGATCCGGCGTACAGGTCGGCGAACCGGGTGCCGGTCAGGTCGATCATCGAGTCGAGCGCGCTGAAGAACGCCTCGCGGACCCGGTCCGATGTGGGCCGGGTCAGCGCACCGGCCGGAGCGGACAGTCGCCGCCCGCCGTGCGCGCCGGCGATGATCCTGGTCATGGCGTCGCTCGCAGCTGTGGGGTGGACACGACTCGAAGCTAGCGGACTGCTTACGCACCGCAACCGCAGAGTGAACAATTCCGCAGTTGTGCGCCACTCTCGGCATCGACTCGGATCCGTACCGTCGATGGAAAATCACGGATCAGCCACAAGACCTTTAAGCGCCTCTGAGGGATTTCCCAGATTCTCGTTAGTCGTTATGGTCAGGCGCTGTTGCCGACGCCTCCACCGGGGTCGGCCGACGACGTGGGGAGGCGTCGTCGCAGGCCGTCGCCCCTTAACCGCCGGCGACCGGCCCGCCCGCTTCCTTGCGCCGTACCCCTGATTTCCCCAGACAGGAGTAGGCGTGAACCTGCTGAAGTCCAAGCTGCGGCGTGGCACCGCCGCAGTCGCGGGAACGCTCATCGGCCTTGCCGGTGTCGCGTTCTTCGCCTCGCCCGCCAGCGCCCACGACAGCTTCGTCAAGGGCAGCGCGGAGTGCGACACGACGACCGGTGAGTGGGTCGTCACCTGGGAAGTGAACACCGACAACGGCAACGAGCCGGGCGCGGAGAACTACCGCTTCCTCGCCGTCGACGCCTACCCGACCCCGGTCGAGGGCATCGTGCACACCCCGGACGACGCCGACCCGGCCTTCCCGCACAAGAGCAACGAGCCGCTCACCGGAACCCAGCGGGTCGACGGCAAGGCGAAGTTCGCGAAGCTCGAGGTCCAGGTCAAGTGGAGCGACGAGTGGGTGCAGTTCGAGCACAAGAAGGGCTTCGTCAAGTTCCACGGCGACTGCTCGAAGACGGAGACCCCCGCGCCGGACGCCTCGATCGCGTCGTCCTGTGAGGGCGTGACCGTCACCCTGGCGAACGGCAAGGAAGCCACGGTCGACGCCGAGTTCACGGTCAAGGGCTCGAAGGGCTTCGAGAAGTCGGTGACCGTCAAGGCCGGCGACGAGCCGGTCAAGGTGGAGATCCCGGCCGAGAACGCCAAGCACGTGGTCGTCACCGAGAAGCACAGCGACAAGCCGGTGCTGGTCGGCAAGTGGGAGGAGCCCGCGGACTGCGCGCCGCAGGGCAACTTCGAGGCCGGCTACGAGGTCACCTGTGACTCGCTGATCTTCGGCATCGACAACACCGAGGGCTCCAAGACCGTCACCGCCGTCTTCACGCCGAGCAAGGGCGAGCAGAAGACCCTGGTCGTCAAGGCCGGCGAGGAGAAGACCGTCACCTTCAAGGGTGAGAAGGGCCTCGTCATCAACGCCAAGGTCAACGGCGAGCAGTACGAGCCGGTGAAGTGGGACGACGAGGAGAAGCCGGCGGACTGCGACAAGCCGTCCCCGACCCCCACCGTCACCGAGACGCCCGCCGCTCCCGGTGAGGGCGGTGGCCTCCCGGTCACCGGCGCCGCCGCCGGTGGCATCGCGGGTGGCGCGGCCGCTCTGCTGGCCGCCGGTGCCGTGCTCTTCATCCTGGCCCGTCGCCGCAAGGTGAAGTTCACCGCCTGATAGCCCAGTAGTTCCGTAGCAAGGGCGCGCCGACTCCGGTCGGCGCGCCCTTCTCGTTCTCGCACGGGGGATCACAAATGAAACTGCTTCTTGCCGCGGCCCTGCTCGTCGCGCCGGCGCACGCCGCCGTGGGCACCGCCTCCATGGTGTCCACCTGCGAGGGCGTCACGGTGTCGCTGACGAACAACTCGTCCCGCGACGCCGAGTTCACCGTCACCGGGTCGGCCGGTTATGTGGAGGACGTGCACCTCGGGGCCGGGCTGGGAACCGTCAAGCTCAAGGTCCGCCTGCCCGGCGCCGAGAAGATCGTCGTCACCGAGAAGCACAGCGGGTCGCCCCTGCTCCGGGGTCGCTGGAACGCCGACGACTGCCCGACCGGCGTCGTCATCCCCTCACCAGCGGCGCCGACCACGCCCGCGCCGCCCGCCGCAGCGCCGGCTGCGTCAGCCGTGGCACTCGCGCCGGCTTCGTCGACGCCCTCACCCGCGGAGGACGACGACGGCGCACCCGACAGGACCACCGCGGCCGGGGTCGTGGCGGGAGCCGTCGCGGTGCTGGTCGTCGCCGGCGTGCTGTTCCTGCTGGTTCGCCGCAGTCGCCGGCCCTAGCTCACGGACGCGAGGGGCGCTGGTGCGGGCGTCTACGGCCCGACGCGGCCGTTGGCGTTGAACGCGGCGTGGGTCAACGGCATCTTCCCGGCCCAGAGCGCCTCCATCCGCTCCGCGACCATCTCGATCTCGCGTTGCGGGAAGGAGGGGACCGTCGCCCGGTCGTCCTTCGTGCGGAGGGACAGGAACGCCATCAGTGACCGCGCGTTGCAGGTGACGTACATCGACGAGAAGAGCCCGACCGGCAGCACCGCGCGGGCCACCTCACGGGCGATGCCGGCGTCGAGCATCTCCCGGTAGGCCGCGTACGCCTGGGCGTACGACGCCTCCATGGTCTTGGCGACCAGTCGGTGCTGCTCCGCCGATCCTTCGGAGAACTCGTACTTGCCCGGGCGCCCGCGCTGAACGAGCATGCGGTCCGCGCCGGGGACGTAGAACACCGGCCGCAGCTCCCGGTAGCGGCCGCTCTCCTCGTTGTAGGAGAAGCCGACACGGTGCCGCTGGAACTCGCGGAACACGAAGATCGGAGCACTGACGAAGAAGGTCATGGAGTTGTGCTCGAACGGCGTGCCGTGCCGGTCCCGCATCAGATAGTTGATCAGCCCCCGGGAGCGCTCGGGATCCTTCTGCAGCTCGTCGAGGGACTGCTCCCCCAGCGTGGACACCCGCGCGGCGAACAGAACGTCGGCGTCGTGCGCGCTGCTGCGAACGAGCTCGACAGTGACGTCGTGGCGGAAAACCGCTTCCCCGTCGGCAGTCTTCTCGCCGTCTGTCATTCCCGCCCCTCCGAGGCGGACCACGGCCGGAACGTGCCGTCGGGCTCGGGACGGTACTCGACGACCTGCGCGACGGCGTCGAGCGGCAACGGCGCGTACAGGTGCGGGAAGGGGCTGCCGTCGGCGGCGGGCGGGTCGCCCTGTTCCCAGGTGAGCGGGACCGGCAGGCGGGACTCGTCGATCACCAGCAGCAGCAGGTCGTCGCGGCCGCGGAACAGCGCGGTGGCGGGCAGGTGGACCTGGTGCTCGGTGGAGCAATGAATGAAGCCCTGGGTGGCCAGGGTGTCGCCCTCGTAGACGCCGGCCTCGACCGCCGCCTCCCACGCCTTGCGCGGCACGATGTGCAGGATCATCCCTTCTCCAGATACTCGGCTCGTTCCTCGTCGACGAACGCGGCCACCGAGGCGGCCAGCGCCGGATATCGCGCGAGGCTGGGATCGTCGCCGACCAGCGCGGACGCCTCGGCCCGCGCCTCGGTGATCAGCTTGGTGTCGTGCAGCAGCGACAGCAGCCGCAGGTGCGAGTGTTTGCCGGACTGGGAGGCGCCGAGCACGTCGCCCTCGCGGCGCTGCTCGAGGTCGATCTCGCTGAGCTTGAAGCCGTCGGTGGTGGACGCCACCGCGGCCAGCCGTTCGCGGGCCGCGGTGCCCTCGACCGACTCGGTGACCAGCAGGCAGATGCCCGGCGCGGACCCCCGGCCCACCCGGCCGCGCAGCTGGTGCAGCTGCGAGACGCCGAACCGGTCGGCATCCATGATGACCATGACCGTGGCGTTCGGGACGTCGACGCCGACCTCGATCACCGTGGTGGCGACCAGCACGTCGAGGTCGCCCGCGGCGAACCGACGCATGATCGCGTCTTTCTCGTCGGCGGGCAGCTTGCCGTGCAGCACGCCGATGCTCAGGCCGTGCAGCGGGCCCTCCTCGAGGATCGGCGCCACCTCGGTGACCGCGAGCGGCGGGCGTCGCGCCGGCTCGTTGTCGCCCGGCGGCTCGGCGTCGTCGTCGCTGCCGCCGTCGCCGATGCGCGGGCACACGACGTACGCCTGGTGGCCCTTCTGAACCTCCTCGCGCAACCGGCGCCAGGCGCGGTCGAGGAAGGCGGGCTTCTCGGGCGGCACCACGTGCGAGGCGATCGGCGAGCGGCCGCGCGGGAGCTGCGACAGCGTCGAGGTCTCGAGGTCGCCGTAGACGGTCATGGCCACCGTACGGGGAATGGGGGTGGCCGTCATGACCAGCACATGGGGCGGGGTCGCGGCCTTGGCGCGCAGGGCGTCGCGCTGCTCGACGCCGAAGCGGTGCTGCTCGTCGACGACCACGAGGCCGAGGTCGTGGAAGTCGACGCCCTCGTAGAGCAGCGCATGGGTGCCCACGACGATGCCGGCCGTGCCGTCGGCGACCTTCGCGAGGGCGGCCCGGCGGGCGGCCGCGCCCAGCGAACCGGTGACCAGCGTGAGCTGCGTGCCGGCCGGATCGCCGTCGACCTCGCCGGCACGGCCCAGCGCGCCCAGCTGGGCGCCGATGCCGCGGTAGTGCTGGGTGGCGAGCACCTCGGTGGGCGCGAGCAGGGCCGCCTGGCCACCGGAGTCGACGACCTGCAGCATGGCGCGGACCGAGACGAGCGTCTTGCCCGAGCCCACCTCGCCCTGCAGCAGCCGGTGCATGGGGTGCGGCCTGGCCAGGTCGGCGGCGATCTCCTCGCCCACCGCGGCCTGGCCCTCGGTCAGCTCGTACGGCAGACCCGCGTCGAACTTCGCGAGGATGCCACCGTCGACGCGGGGCCGGGCGCGACCGGGCGTCTGCGCGGCACGGGCCCGGCGCTGCACGAGCGTGAGCTGCACGGCGAAGGCCTCGTCCCACTTGAGGCGGTACTTCGCGGCGTACAGCGCCTCCTTGGAGCTCGGCCGGTGGATCTCGCGCAGCGCGGTGCCGATGCCCACCAGGTTGCGGTTGGCGCGCACGGCGGCGGGCAGCGGATCCTCGGGCGGCTGGAAGTTCTCGAGCACCGTACGCACGTGCCGGGCGATCACCCAGGTGGGCACGGCCTGCGTCGCGGGATAGACCGGGATCAGCGCGCCGGCGAACTCCTCGATCTCCTCGGCGGCCTCGTCCTTGGTGGCGTCGACGCTGAGCAACTGGTAGGCCGGGCTGTTGAGCTGGCGCCGGCCGCGGAAGTCGGTGACCTTGCCGGCGAACAGCCCCCAGCGGCCGCGCTTGAGCTCGCGCTCGCGCCACGCCTGGTTGAAGAACGTGCACGACAGCGTGGCGCCCGAGCCGTCCCCGATGGTGATCTCGAGCATCGAGCCGCGGCGCTGCCGCATCGGCTTCACGGTCACCGACTGCACCTGGGCCAGCACGGTGACCTGCTCGTCGATCCGCAGGCCCTGCATGTCGGTCTGCTCGCCGCGCTCGTCGTGGCGGCGCGGGAAGTGGTAGATCAGGTCGCGTACGGTGTGCAGCTCGAGGTGGGTGGCGAGGGCCTTGGCGGCGGCCGGTTTCAGCACCTCGCCCAGCGGCGTGTCGACGGTGAACGCGCTCATTCCACTCCTATCAGCAAGTGGTAGCGAGGCTGCCCACCCGCGTAGCACTGCAGCTCGGCGAACGGCCAGACCCGGCCGACGTGCCCGCGCAACGCCTCCTCGAGCGCGGCCGGGGCGTCGGCGCCGAGCACGAGCGTGACCAGCTCGCCCCCGCCGCCCAGCATGCGGTCGAGCAGCCGCGCGCTGACCTCGGCCAGGTCGGCGCCGATCACGTGCACCTCGCCGTCGACGAGCCCCAGCAAATCACCGGCGCGGCACTGTCCCGCCACCGTCAGCGAGTCGCGCTGAGCCGTGCACACCTCGCCGTAGCGGCAGGCGCCCGCGGCCTCGGCCATGGCGATGACGTCGTCGGCGAAGGGACGCTGCGGATCCCGTACGGCCAGGGCGGCGAGCGCCTGCACCGGCGATCGCGTGGGGACGACGCTGACCCGTACGCCCGCCGCCTCCGCCTCCCGCGCCGCCGACACGGCAACCGCGTGCGTGTTGGCGTCGTTGGGCAGCAGCACCACGCGGCGCGCCCGCGAGTCGTGGATCGCCTCGAGCATCTCCTTGGTGGACGGGTTGCGGCCGACCACGGTGGCGCCCTCCGCCTCGAACAGCGACGTGAGCCCGTCGCCGGCCGCCACGACCACCGCCCCGCGGTCGGGCCGCTGCTCCCCGTCGGGGTCTGCGTCGTCCCGCTCGGGGTGTGCCTGCCAGTCGTGGTCCTGGTTGTGCTCGGGCGGTGGGGCTTGGTGCTCCCGCTGGGCCGTCGTGTCGTGGCGGTGCCCGTTGTCGCGCTCCCTGCCCACCAACCTGCCGCCGCGGGGTTCGTACTCGTGCTCCCGGCCCGGATCAGCGCGGGTTCCCTGGCCGTGGTGCTCGTGGTCGCCGTGGGTTGCGGGACCGTGGTGGTGCTCGTGGCTGTCGAGCGGCGTGACCGTGATGCGATGGGGCCGGCCCGCTCCGATGCCCGCCTCGACCGCCGGGCCGATGGCCGCCACCGCGACGTGAACATGGACGTTCCACGTGGCGACGCCCGGATCGCCGCTGCCCACCACGACCAGCGAGTCGCCGAGCGCGGCCAGCTCCCCCCGGAGCCTCTCGACCGCGCCGGCCTCGGCGTCGAGCAGGTATTGCACCTCGTAGCCGTACACGCCCTCGCCCGTGGGATGCGGGGCCTCGCGCTGCTCCACCTGGTCGTCGACGCCGAGCTCGGCGCTGCCGGGGTCGGATGGAGTCAGCGCCTCGACCAGGGCCTCGAGCAGCACCACCAAGCCGCGGCCCCCGGCGTCGACCACGCCGGCGCGCGCGAGCGCGGGAAGCTGCTGCGGCGTGCGGGCCAGGGCCTCGGCGGCAGCTTTGGCGGCGGCCCGGGCCACGGCCACCAGGTCGTCGGACTTGATGCGGCCCGCAGCCTCGGCCGCGGCCCGCGCCACCGTGAGCACGGTGCCCTCGACCGGCCGGGCGACAGCGGCGTACGCAGCCTCGGAAGCCGACCGCAGCGCCCGCGCCAGATCAGCCCCGCGCACCGCCGCCGAGGCCGCCAGGCTGTCAGCCATGCCACGCAGGATCTGCGACACGATCACGCCCGAGTTGCCGCGGGCGCCGAGCAGCGCTCCCCTGGCCATGCGGCGCAGCGCACTCGCCGGCGCCGCGGCCGGTATGGCGTCGGCCACCTCTGCGCTGGTCAGGACCTCGCCGTCCAGCGGCGGGTCGAGCTCCTCGAGCGCCTCGAGCGCTTCCTGCGCCGACGCCAGCGTCAGCACGAGGTTGGTGCCGGTGTCCCCGTCGGGCACGGGATAGACGTTCAGCTCGTCGATCTCGCGCTGATGTGCCCGCAGCGCCCGCAGACCGCCGCCGCACCAGCGGCGGACAGCAGCGGCGTCCAACGTCTCGAGCACGCGAAAAGCGTACTAACGACCACCGACAGTTTCTCGCCAGCGCACCAGCGTACGAGTGACAGCTTTGCCACCGCCTGTGGACAACTCCGCCCGCGCCCAGGCACCGCAAGTAGGGTGGTGGCCCCCAGGTCGGGCGGGTTCTGGCTGGTGGCGACCGGCGAGCCGCCTCCGGGCGACGGCCGGCAGGCCGCTCCCGGGCTGCCGGCGTGCCGGATGGGCACTCGGATCGCGAGATGCGGCCGCTGCGGCGGAGTCGCCTGCGCCGCGTCCCACGGAGCATCGGCGCGGCATGGCCGAAGCCGCCGACACGGGCCGAATGCAGACCGCGGCCGCCCCGGGGACCAGTCCGGGAGGCGGGCCGCGGAGCGCGGCGCGGGGGCGATTGGCTGATCGGGGCGGCCATCGGGTAACCTTGCCGGGTTGCCTGCGCGGCCGTGTTCGCTGGGCGCCTTTTAGTTTCGTTTCGACCCAGGAGTTATCCCGTGGCTAGCGTGTGCGACGTCTGTGGCAAGGGACCGGGCTTCGGCCACAACGTGTCCCACTCGCACCGGCGGACCAACCGCCGCTGGAACCCGAACATCCAGTCGGTGCGCACCCCGGCCGGTGGCGGCACGACCAAGAAGCTCAAGGTCTGCACCTCGTGCATCAAGGCCGGCAAGGTCGTCCGCGCCTGATTCAGGCTTACCTTCCAGCCCCCCGGCCTCAGGCCGAGGGGCTGGTTGTGTCTGCAGCACAGTTCTACAGCACCTTGCCGTACGACAGCACGCCGCTGTGGCCCCGGTAGTAGCCGAAGTCCGGGATGCGGGTGTACCCGGCCGACTCGTACAGGCCCACCGCCTCGGGCTGCTTGTCGCCGGTCTCGAGGATCACGCGGCGGCAGCCGGACTCGCGGGCTGACCGCTCGACCGTGGCGAGCAGGCGGCGGCCCACCCCCTGACCGCGTACGGCCTTGGCCGTGAACATGCGCTTGAGCTCGGCGTCGTCGCCGTGGCGGCGCCAACCGGCGCAGCCGACCAGACGCTCGCCGTCGTCGGCCACGAAGAACGCGCCGCCGGGCGGGGTGAAGTCGGTGTCGCCGATGGGGGTGTCGTCGCCGGTGCCGCCGTAACGCTCGGACAGCTCGCCGAGCACGTCGACGAGCAGGGCCCGTACGGCCGGCTCGGTGGGATCCGCCTGCCTGATCTTTGGTTCTTGCACACCGGGAAGCGTAGTTACCGGAAGTGGTCCCAGCCCACCGGTCCGCTCCACGGCTTGCGGTCGACGGTCACGCCGCGGGTCTCGTGGACGCGGCCGATCGGGCGCCAGCCGTCCGGCAGCGCGACCTCGGGCGGGAACGTGGCGACCAGCGCGTGGTCGTCGCCGCCGGCGAGGATCCACTGCAGCGGATCGACGCCGAGCGCGGTGGCGGCGTCGCGCATCTGGTCGGAGACCTCGAACGCGTCGGTGTGCACGTCGACGCCGACGATGCTGGCGGTGGCGATGTGCCCGAGGTCCTGCAGCAGGCCGTCGGAGACGTCGATCATCGCGGTGGCGCCGGCCGTCGCGGCGGCGGGCCCGGCCTCGTACGGGACGACCGGGCGGCGGTACGCCTCGACGAGCGCCTTGGGCGTGCGGAAGCCGCGCGACAGCACGGTGTAGCCGGCGGCGGCGTACCCGATGCGGCCGGCCAGCGCGATCACGTCGCCCGGCTGGGCACCGCTGCGCAGCACCGGCTTGCGGCCGCCCAGGTCGCCGAGCGCGGTCACCGCTATGGTCAGCGTGGGGCTGGCCGACGTGTCACCGCCCACGACCGCGGCGCCCACCAGCGCGGCCTCCGCGGCCAGGCCGTCCGCCAGGTCCTCGGCCCAGGCGAGCTCGAGGTCGGTCGGCGCGCACAGGCCGACCAGCAGGGCGGTCGGGACGGCGCCCATGGCGGCGATGTCGGCGAGGTTGGCGGCGGCCGCGCGGTGGCCGACGTCGGCTCCGCCCGACCAGTCGCGGCGGAAGTGGCGGCCCTCGACGAGGACGTCGGTCGAGGCGACGATCCGGCCGTCGGGCGCGGCGACGATCGCGGCGTCGTCGCCGGGGCCCAGCAGGGTCGTCGGACCGTTCTCGAGCCGGGCGACCACCCGGGCGATGAGCCCGAACTCCCCGGCCTCGGCGATGCTCACGTGTTGGGCCTTTCGTTCCTGGTGTTGTCCTGCTGTCAGCAGATTGCGGTAGTTTCACGTACGGCGGCGGCGGAATGGAGTCGGAGCGTGGTCCAGGCATACATCCTGATCCAGACCGAGGTCGGAAAGGCCCATGACGTGGCCGCGGCGATCGGCAAAATCCCCGGTGTGGTGCGTGTCGACGCCGTCACCGGGCCCTACGACGTGGTCGTGCTGGCCGAGTCGCACACCGTCGACGACCTCGGCGGGCTGATTGTGAGCAAGGTCCAGTACGTACCCGGCATCATGCGGACCCTCACCTGTTCCGTGGTAAACCTCTGAACATGGTCGACGTGCAGACTCCCCCGGCGGACGCGAAGAAACCGGATCCGGCGACGCGCACCGCGGCGCTGTGGGCCACCGTGATCGCCGTGCCGATCGCCGTGATCGTGGGTCTCGTCGCCTTCTCGCAGATCAAGCCGCAGGAGGAGGGGACCGCGGCCGCCGCGCCCTCCGCTTCGGCGCCGGCCGCGGTGCCCAGCACGCCGGTGCAGATGGCCGCGCCGAAACTGGACGCGCGCACGACCCAGGTCTGTCTCGCGGTGACCTCGCAGCTGCCGACCGATCTGCGGGGCCTGCCGGGCCGCAAGGTCAGCGCCGGCCCCGAGCAGAACGCGGCGTACGGGGAACCGCCGGTCACCGTCGCGTGTGGCGTGACGCAGCCGACGATGTGCGAGCGGATCGACGGCGGGCACGCGGGCTGCGTGCCGCTCGACGCGACGATGCTGGCGATGGACGGGGTCTGCTGGTGGGCGAAGGACGGCCCGGCCACCGACGTGTTCACCACGATGGACCGTGAGGTCGCCGTGCAGGTGACCGTGCCGTCGAGCTACGACCAGACCGGGCAGTGGGCCAACGAGTTCTCCCAGCCCGTGGTCAAGACGGTGAAGTCGAGGAGCGAGGGCGTGCCCAGCGGCTGCCGGGGCTAGTGCAGGCCGGTCCCGCGGCGCAGCGCGGTGCGGATCAGCCGGTCGACCACCTTGGGGTATTCCAGCCCGGTGGCCGCCCACATCAGCGGGAACATCGAGGTCGGCGTCATGCCGGGCATCGTGTTGATCTCGTTGAGGTAGACCTGGTGGTCGGCGGTGACGAAGAAGTCGACCCGGGCCAGCCCCGCGCAGTCGAGCGCGGTGAACGTGCGCCTCGCGTACTCCTGCACCTGGCGGGTGACCTCGGCGGGCAGGTCGGCCGGGATGTCGTAGCGGCCGCCCGCGAGGTACTTGGTCTCGAAGTCGTACCAGTCGCTGTCGCCCACGTGGATCTCGGCGAGCAGCGACGACTCGGGCGTGCCGCCGGCCTCGCCCTCGAGCACGCCGCACTCGATCTCGCGGCCCACGATCGCGGCCTCGACGAGCACCTTGGGGTCGATCTGCCGGGCGGTCGCCACGGCGGCGTCGAGGCCGGCCCAGTCGGTGACCTTCGTGATGCCGTGCGACGAGCCGGCCCGCGACGGCTTGACGAAGACGGGCAGGCCCAGCCGCTGCTTGTCGTCCTCGCTGAGCGAGACGCCGGCGCGCAGCACGGCGTACGGCCCCACGGGGATCCCCTCGGCGGCGGCGAGCTTCTTGGTGAACTCCTTGTCCATGGCCGCGGCCGAGGCGAACACGTTGGCGCCCACGTAGGGCAGCCCGGCCATCTCGAGCATGCCCTGGATGGTGCCGTCCTCGCCGTACGCGCCGTGCAGCACGGGGAAGACCACGTCCACCCCGGCCAGCGAGGAGACGCCCTCGGCGGGGTCGCGCACGATGAGGTCGGTGGCGGTGGGGTCGGCCGCGAGCACCACCGCGTTGCCGCTGGCCGCCGTGATCTCGGGAAGCTGCCGGCCGGTGATGGCCAGCGCGGCCGGGTCGCCCGCGGCCAGCACCCAGCGGCCCTCGCGGGTGATGCCGACGGGGACCACTTCGTACTCGTCCGGGTCGAGCGCGCCCAGGATGCTGCCGGCGCTCACACAGGAGATCGCGTGCTCGCTGCTGCGACCGCCGAAGACGATCGCGACGCGGGTTTTCCGGGGGGTCGACACTTTCTTTGGGCCTCTCGCTAGCGGGCATGCCGGGGGTGACCCTACTCTGCGTTAGCCACTCGCGGGATCACCCGGCCTCGCGGTCCGGGACAGGGAAACGGGCAGTCCATGAGAGCAGCACTCCACGTGATCGCCGGGCCGGGGCCCGGACAGCTGGCGACGATCGCGCACCCGCGCACCGACGCCTGGGCGCCTCAGCAGCTCGGCGCGCTCGCCCGCGCCGGGGTCGACGTCCTCGTGTCGGCGCTGACCACGACCGAGCAGCATCGGCTCGGCTTCGGCGACACGGCGGCGGCCGCCGAGGCGTGCGGCCTGCAGTTCGTCTCCTTCCCGGTGCCCGAGGGCGGCGTCCCGCGCGACGAGGCGCTGCAGGTCGTGGATCTCGCCGGCAAGCTGGCCGGGCAGGTGCGCGCGGGCCGGTTCGTGGTGACCCAGTGCTTCGGCGGAATCGGCCGCTCGACCCTGCTCGCCTGCACCACGCTCGTGCTGCTCGGCATCGCGCCCGGCGAGGCGCTCAGCCGGGTGACCGGCGGCACTGAGATGCCCGTCACTCAGGACTGGCTGTACGACTTCGCCGCCTCGCACCCCTCGCGCCTCGCCGGCACGGCCTGAGACCCGTACGTCTTGCCGTCGATCTTTCGGGGTTCTAAGGTTCGTTGCATGAGTAATGAACCAGCGAACTGAGGAGGCGCGGTGTTCCACGACCGCAGCCCGATCTACCTCCAGATCGCCGACGGCATCAAGAACGACGTCCTGAGCGGGGCCCTCAAGGAGGACGAACAGGTCATGTCCACCAACCAGTACGCGGCCTTCTACCGAATCAATCCCGCCACCGCCGCCAAAGGGTTCGCCCAGCTCGTCGACGAGGGCGTGCTCTACAAGCGACGCGGGATCGGCATGTTCGTCAGCCCGGACGCGCGCGACAAGCTGCGCGCCGTGCGCCGGGAGCGGTTCTTCGCCGAGGTGGCCGAGCCGATGCTCGACGAGGCCAGGCGGGTCGGGATCGGCATCGACGAGATCATCGACTACCTGGGGAGCCGGCGATGATCGAGCTGCGCCGGGTCACCGTCCGGTACGGCAGCACGCTCGCGGTCGACGACGTCTCGCTCGAGCTGCCGGCCGGCAAGATCTACGGCCTGCTGGGGCGCAACGGCTCCGGCAAGACCAGCCTGCTGAGCGTGCTCGCCTCGTACCGCAAGCCCTCCTCCGGCACCGTGCTCGTCGACGGCGAGCCGGCCTTTGAGAACCCCCGGACCATGCGCCGTACGTGCTTCATCCGCGACACCCTCGACCTCAACGACTCCGACCGCGTCGCCACCGTGCTCGACGTCGCCGACCGGCTGCGCCCGACCTGGGACGCCGCCTACGCCGCCAAGCTGCTCGGCCTGTTCGAGCTGGACACCCGCAAGCGCGTCTCGGCGCTCTCCCGCGGGCAGCGCTCGATGCTCGGCGTGACGCTCGGGCTGGCGTCCCGCGCGCCGTTGACGATCCTCGACGAGTCCTATCTGGGCATGGACGCGGTGGCGCGCACGCTCTTCTACCGCGAGCTGCTCGCCGACTACCTGGCCCACCCGCGCACGATCATCCTCTCGACGCACCTCATCGAGGAGGTCGCCGAGCTGTTCGAGCGGGTCGTCATCATGGACCGCGGCCGGATCCTGCTGCACGACGAGACCGACGCGCTGCGCGGGCGCGGCGTCACCGTGACCGGGCCGGTGTCACTGGTCACCGAGTTCGCCGCCGGCCACACCGTGCTCGGGGAGCAGACCCTGGGAGGCGTACGGGCCCTGACCCTCGACGGTCCCCTCGACCCCGACGAGATCGCCCGCGGGGAGCGCGACGGCCTCGCCTTCGGCCCGCTCGGCATCCAGGACCTCTTCGTCCACCTCACCTCGCAGCCCCTGGAGGCGTCGCGATGAGAGTCAGCGCCATCCTGCTCCGGCTCTTCCGGCTCGTCGTGCTGTGGGTGTTCGCGGCCGTGATCGCGGCCGAGGTCATCGCCGTCGGCATCGTCACCTCCGTGTCGGGGCCGATGCGCTTCAGCTTCTGGCTGGTCGTCTTCGGGGCCGCGGCGAAGTACTGGCCGCTGGTCACCGGCATCCTGCTGATCTCGATGCACTTCCGGCTGTTCGTCTCGAACGGGGTCACCCGCCACGAGTTCCTCCGCGGGCTGGGCGTCTTCGCCCTCGGCATCACGCTGGTGGCCCCCGCGCTGGTGGTCGTCGGGCACGGCCTCGAGAGCGCCGTGCTGGGCCTTCTCGACCTGCGGGCCGCGGACTACCCGGTGTTCCGCCTCGGCGACGCGGGCGGTGAGTTCCTGCACGTGCTGCCGGCCACCGCGGCGTACCTCACGTCGGCCTTCCTGATCGCCGCCGGCTACTACCGGTTCCGGCCGCGGACGGGCACGTTGCTGATCGTGCCCGGCGCCGTGCCGGTAGCGGTCGCCGACGGCCTGATCAAGCTCGACGAGTTCGGCACCTACGTCGAGCGCATCCCGTTCGCGGTGGCGCTCGTGCTCTCGACGGTCACCGTCGGGCTGGGCTGCGCCGCGGCGTACCGGCTGATGCGCGACGTCGCCGTCCGGCGGACGGCGGGATAGGACCTACGCCGCGAACGTCTGGGGCAGCACGCCGTCGTCCCAGAGGCGGTCCAGGTGCTCGAGGAAGCCGACCAGGCTGCGCTCCAGCTCGCGACGCTCCCCGGCCGGCAGGGCGGCCAGGGGGTCGCTGAACACCAGACCCTCGGGGTGCTTGGCGCGGGTGCCGACGAAGCGGTGGCACGAGGTGCACCAGACGTAGCTCACCAGCGTCCGGCGGCGGGCGTTCTCGGGTGCGTTGACGTAGGCGCGCAGCGACCGCTCGCCGCAGGCCGGGCACTCCCGCTCCCCCGGCGCGGCGAAGAAGCTCTCGCCCTGCGTCATCGCGGCCACCTGGTCACCCGAGAAGCTGTCCCACGTCATCCCGGCACCGTATCCCGCCGGGGATCAGGCCTGGTCGAGGGCCGCGGTCAGGTCAGCCAGCAGGTCGACGGTGTCCTCGATGCCGCAGGAGAGCCGGACGAAACCGGGCGCCGTGTCGTCGCCCCACTGCGCGCGGCGGTCGGCCGTGGTGTGGACGCCGCCGAACGACGTGGCGGCGAAGACCAGCGCGGCGGCGGTGAGGAACCGGGCGACCCGGCCGGCGTCGCCGAGGTCGAAGGAGACGACGCCGGGGATGCGGCGCATCTGCTCCGAGGCGACGGCGTACGACGGGTCGGAGTGCAGCCCCGGCCAGCGGACGCCGGTCACGTCGTCGCGGCCGCTCAGCAGGGCGGCCACGGCGGCGGCGTTCTGGCTCTGGCGGGCCAGGCGCAGGTCGAGGGTCGCGATCGAGCGGTGCGCGAGCCACGTGTCGAAGGCGCCCGGCACCGCGCCGGTCTGCTTCCGCCACGTCTCGACCTTGGCGAACAGCGCGTCGTCGCCGGTGGCCACGTAGCCGAGCAGCACGTCGGAGTGCCCGGTGAGCGCCTTGGTGCCGGAGGCCACCACCAGGTCGGCGCCGAGCGCGAGCGGGTTCTGGCCCAGCGGGGTGGCGGTGGTGTTGTCGACCGCGACGAGCGCGCCGGCCGCGTGCGCTGCGGCGGACACCTGGCGGATGTCGCACACGTCGAGGCCGGGGTTGGCCGGGGTCTCGAGCAGGACCAGGCGTACGCCCGAGAAGTCCGGGTAGGGACCCGCGGTCGGCGCCAGCACGGTCTTCACCCCGAGGTCGCGCAGCGTGCCCTCGGCGAAGGCGCGGACCGTGAAGTAGCCGTCGGAGGGCAGCACCACGGTGTCGCCGGTGCGCAGCACGGCCAGCAGCAGCGCCGTGATCGCCGCCTGGCCGCTGGAGAAGACCAGCGCCGGACCGCCCTCGAGCTCGCCGATCGCGGCCTCGAGCCGGCGGCGGGTCGGGTGCTCGGTGCGGGCGTAGCCGTTCTCGCCGGGGCCGTCCGCGGGGTCGAGGTGGTAGGGCGCGGCGAACACCGGGCCGGGCAGGAACGGCTCCCCCACCTCGGCCTCGGGCAGGCCCGCGTGCACCACACGAGTGCCATCGGAGTACGTCATTCCGGCTTCATCTCCCGACCCATCAGCAGTTTCACTGCCACCCTAGGGTCGACCCCCTCGTGACACACGCGCTCGACCTGTTCCGTGATCGGCATCTCGACCCCGTGCGCGCGGGCCAGGTCGCGGATCGCCAGGCAGCTCTTCACGCCCTCGGCCGTCTGCCGGGCGGCGGCCTGCGCCTGCTCCAGCGACTTGCCCAGGCCGAGCTGCTCGCCGAACGTGCGGTTGCGCGACAGCGGCGACGAGCAGGTCGCCACCAGGTCGCCCAGCCCGGCGAGCCCGGCGAAGGTGAGCGGGTCGGCGCCCAGCGCCACCCCCAGCCGGGCGGTCTCGGCCAGCCCGCGGGTGATGAGCGACGCCTTCGTGTTGTCGCCCAGGCCCATCGCGGCGGCCATCCCGTACGCGAGGGCGATGACGTTCTTGACCGCGCCGCCCAGCTCGCAGCCGATCACGTCGTCGCTCGTGTAGGGGCGCATGTACGGCAGCGCGAGCGCGTGCTGCACCGCCACGCAGCGGTCGGCGTCGGTGCCGGCGACCACCGTGGCGGCGGGCTGCTCGGCGGCGATCTCGGGCGCCAGGTTGGGGCCGCTGACGACCACCACGCGGTCCGCGTCGACGCGCGCGGTCTCGACGATGACCTGGCTCATCCGCTTGGTGGTGCCCAGCTCGATGCCCTTCATCAGCGACACCAGCGTGGAGCCGGGCTCGAACGCGCCGGCCCACTCGGCGAGGTTGCCGCGCAGCGTCTGCGAGGGCACCGCGATCGCCACCAGCTCGGCGCCGCCGACGGCCTCGGCGACGTCGCTGGTCGCGGTGATCCGCTCGGGCAGTTTGAGGCCGGGCAGCGCCCCCTCGTTGATGTGGTTGTCGCGGATCGAGGCCGCCACGCTCTCGCGCCGGGCCCAGATGGTGACGTCGGCGCCGGCCTCGGCCAGCATCTTGGCGAACGCCGTGCCCCACGCGCCGGCGCCGATGACCGCGGCGCGGCTCATCCGGCGTCCTCGGAGTTGGTGATCTGCCGGCGCGGCCGGTCGTAGAGGACGGCGGGCGGCTGCTGGCCGCGCAGCTCGCCGACGAGCGCGCTGATGTCGTGCATGATCGCCTCGGTCATCTCCTCGAGCACCGCCCGGGTCGGGGTGGCGCCCCGCCACCGGCTCAGGTCGACCGGCCGCCCGGCGGTGACGGTCACCGGCGTACGCGGCCGGAAGCGCAGCCTGCTCGTGCGGGGGTCGAAGATCTCCTGCGGGCCCCAGTTGGCCAGGGGCACCACCGGCGCGCCGGTGACCAGCGCGAGCCGCGCCGCGCCGGTCTTGCCGCGCATCGGCCACAGGTCGGGCTCGCGGGTGGTCGTGCCCTCGGGATAGATCACCACCGCGCCGCCGGAGTGCAGCGCCTCGATCAGCGCGTCGAGCGACTTCACCGCCTCGACGCTGCCCCGCTCCACCGGGATCTGCTGCACCTTGCGCAGGAAGCCGCCGAGCACCGGCACCTTCCACAGGCTGGCCTTGCCCAGGAAGCGCGGCCACCGCCCGGCGCCGTAGATGTAGTGCGCGACGACGAGTGGATCGAAGTGCGACACGTGGTTCGGGACGATGATCACACCGCCGGACCGCGGGATGTTCTCCATGCTGAGCCAGGTGCGGCTGGTCCACACCTTCAGCACCGGGATCACCAGAAACGCCGCGAGACGCCGCCAGAATCCGAGCCTGCGCTGCGCCACGGCTCCTCCTGCCCTGCTCCTGCGGCGTGTCCGCGCCGCCCCCGTCGTAGTTCCTGCGACGAAATCATGCCTGCTCGGACGCTCCGGTACCAGGCAGGGGTCGTCGCCGGGGCCGCTGGCACACTTACTCCAATGGCTGACTTGGCGATGGTGGCGTGGACCGCGGTGATGCCGGTCAAGCGGCTGGGCGCCGCGAAGAGCCGGCTGCGGGGCGCGGTGCCGCCCGCCCGGCACGCCGACCTCGCGCTGGCGATGGTGCGCGACACGGTGTCGGCGGTGCTCGCCGCGTCGTCGGTGGCGGGCCTGCTGGTGGTTACCGACGACCCGGAGGCGGCCGCCGCCGTGGCCGCGCTGGGCGCCCGCGTGGTGCCCGACCGGCCGGCCGCGGGGCTGAACGACGCGCTGCGCTACGGCGCCGACGAGGTGGCCGGGCTCGGCGGCCACCGCGTGGTGCTGGCCGGCGACCTGCCGGCGCTGCGGCCCGGGCAGCTCGACGCGGCGCTGCACGCGGCCCGGCCCGGCCGCGCGTTCGTGGCCGACGCCGCCGGCACCGGCACCGTGCTGCTCGCCGTGGCGCCCGGCGAGCCGCTGGACCCGCGCTTCGGCATCGGGTCGGCGGCGGCGCACGAGGCCTCCGGCGCGCGCCCGCTGGCCGGGGACTGGCCGGGGCTGCGCCATGACGTCGACACCCCCGCCGACCTGGCCACCGTGCTGCGGCTGGGCGCCGGCGAGCACACCTGCGCGCTGCTGCGTGATCTGGGACTCCAGGTGGCCTGCGTCTCGGCCGCGTGACCGGTAGCGTTCCAGGCATGCAGGGCACCATCGCAACCTTCGACCTCGCCAGTCGCAGCGGCACGCTGCTGCTCGACGACGGCACTGAGCTGGCGTTCGATGCAGGAGCGTTCGACTCCTCCGGGCTGCGCAAGCTCCGGCTGGGCCAACGGGTCGCCGTCGACCCCGGCCAGGACGGCCGGGTCCGCCAGGTGAGAATTCCCGGGGTCGCCTGAGAGCGCCGGGGATCCGCACGTTTCACGTTTCGCAGAAACCGGCAATGATGGAGCGATGCACACCTCGCCCCGGACTCCCCACCCGCGCCGGCGTGGCCCGAACGGCCGCTTTCTCCCCCGCACGACAGTGACCGACCCGGCGCCCGTGGACGAGACCGTGGGGACCGCGCCGGACGAGACCGGACCGACGGAGCAAGTGGTGACCACCAGCATCGAGACGACCGACCCGACCGAGCCCGAGCGCCCGGAGCTGCCCGAGGACCGCTTCCTCAACCGCGAGCTCTCCTGGCTGGACTTCAACGCCCGGGTGCTGACGCTCGCCGAGGACCCGGAGATCCCGCTCCTGGAGCGCGCGAAGTTCCTGGCCATCTTCGCCAGCAACCTCGACGAGTTCTACATGGTGCGGGTGGCGGGCCTGAAGCGGCGCCTGAACGCGGGCCTGCCGATGCGCGGCGGCGACCGCTCCTCGCTGCGCAACCAGCTCGAGATGATCTCGCAGCGCACCGCCGACCTGGTGACCCGGCACTCGGCGTGCTTCTCCGACGAGGTGCGGCCCAAACTGCAGGGCGAGGGCATCGAGATCGTGCCGTGGGCCGACCTGGACGCCCCCGAGCGCGAGCGGCTGCGCACCTACTTCCGCGAGCAGGTCTTCCCCGTGCTGACCCCGCTGGCCGTCGACCCCGCGCACCCGTTCCCGTACATCTCGAACCGGTCCCTGAACCTCGCGGTGGTGCTGCGTGACCCGGACGAGGCCGGCAGCGAGTTCTTCGCGCGCATCAAGGTTCCGAACAACGTGCCGCGGTTCGTGACCGTGCAGAACGACAGCCGGGGAGTGCGGTTCCTGCCCGTCGAGGAGCTCATTGCGGTCCACCTGCTGCAGCTCTTCCCGGGCATGCAGCTGCAGGAGTGGCACCCGTTCCGGGTCACCCGCAACGCCGAGCTCGAGGTCGACGAGGACCGCGACGAGGACCTGCTGCAGGCGCTCGAGCGCGAGCTGGCGCAGCGCCGGTTCGGCCCGCCCGTACGCCTGGAGGTCTCCGCCTCGATCAGCGACCACGTGCTCGACCTGCTCGTGCGCGAGCTCGACGTGGCCGACTCGGACGTGCAGCGGGTGCCCGGCCTGCTCGACCTGTCGTCGCTGTGGCAGGTGTTCGGCGAGTGCGACCGCGACGACCTCAAGGACCGCCCGTTCGTGCCGGCGACCCATCCGCACCTGGCGGACGGCGAGGTGCCGCGCAGCGTCTTCAACCGGCTGCGCGAGAGCGACATCATGGTCCACCACCCCTACCACTCGTTCTCCACGAGCGTGCAGCGGTTCATCGAGCAGGCCGCGGCCGACCCCAACGTGCTGGCCATCAAGCAGACGCTGTACCGCACCTCGGGCGACTCGCCGATCGTCGACGCGCTGGTCGACGCGGCCGCCGCCGGCAAGCAGGTGGTCGTGCTGGTCGAGGTGAAGGCGCGCTTCGACGAGGTGGCCAACATCGCCTGGGCGCGGACGCTGGAGCGGGCCGGCTGCCACGTCGTCTACGGCCTCGTGGGGCTCAAGACGCACTGCAAGACGGCGCTGGTCGTGCGGCAGGAGGGCAACCAGATCCGCCGCTACTGCCACATCGGCACGGGCAACTACCACCCCAAGACCGCCCGGCTCTACGAGGACTTCGGCATGCTCACCGCCGACCCCGAGGTGGGCGCGGACGTGACCGACCTGTTCAACGTGCTCACCGGCTACAGCCGCCAGAAGTCGTACCGCCGGCTGCTCGTGGCGCCGCACGGCGTGCGCGCCGGGCTGATCGAGCGCATCGAGGAGCAGGCCCGGATCGCCCGCGAGGGCGGCGAGGCGCTGGTGCAGATCAAGGTGAACTCGCTCGTCGACGAGGAGACCATCGACGCGCTCTACCGCGCCTCGCAGGACGGCGTGAAGGTCGACCTCATCATCCGCGGCATGTGCGCGCTGCGGCCCGGGGTGCCGGGCCTGTCGGACAACATCCGGGTCCGCTCGATCGTCGGCCGGTTCCTGGAGCACTCGCGGGTCTTCCGGTTCGGCGCGGGCGACGACGCCGAGTACTGGATCGGCTCGGCCGACATGATGCACCGCAACCTCGACCGCCGCGTCGAGGCGCTGGTCCGGGTCACGCTGCCGACCGCGCGCGAGGAGCTGCGGTACGTGCTCGAGCTGTCGATGGCCGACGGCACCGAGGGCTTCGACCTGGCCGGCGACGGCACCTGGCACCGGCATCCGGAGAACCCCACCGACCCGCACGTGCACCTGCAGGAGGCGCTGCTGCGCCGCGTCATCGGCAAGGCGGCCAAGTGAGCGGCACGGTGCGCGCCGCGGGCGGCGTGCTGGTCCGCGACGGCCTGGTGTGCCTGGTGCACCGCCCGCGCTACGACGACTGGGCGCTGCCCAAGGGCAAGCTGGAGGACGGCGAGCACCCGCTGCCGGCCGCCGCGCGCGAGGTGCTCGAGGAGACGGGCTGGCAGGGCCGCGTACGGCTCGAGCTGCCCGAGATCGCCTACACGTTGCCCGACGGGCGGCCCAAGACGGTCGGCTTCTGGCTCATGGACGCGGTCGGCGAGGGCGGCCCGGTGCAGGACACCGACGAGGTCGACGAGGTCGCCTGGCTGACGTTCGACGAGGCGGCCGAGCGGCTCAGCTACGACGACGAGCGGGCGGTGCTGCGGCACGCCGCCGCGGTGCCACCGATCACGGCCGTGGTGGTGCTGGTGCGGCACGCGCACGCGGGTGAGCGCAAGAAGTGGTCCGGCAACGACGCGCTGCGCCCGATCGACGCGGTGGGACAGGCCGAGGCCGAGCGGTTCGCCGAGCTGTGCGGCCCGATCCGGCCGGACCGGCTGGTGACCGCGACGCCGTTGCGCTGCAAGCAGACCCTCGAGCCGCTGGCGGCCACGCTGGGCAACATGCCTATCGTGGTCGACGGCGCCTTCGCCGAGCCGGCCGACGCCGACGAGGCGCCCGCCAAGGCCAAGCTCGCCGCGCAGCGCCTGCTCGACCTGCGCTCGGGCGGCCTGCCGGCGATCTGCAGCCAGGGCAAGATAATTCCGCACCTGCTGGCGGCGCTGCGTGACGAGGCCGACGCCGAGCCCTACAAGACGCCCAAGGGGCAGGCGTGGCTGCTCACCTGGAGCGGCGACCAGCTGCTGGAGCCGACGCGGCTCTGACCGCACGGGTGCCGGCCGGCAGCGGGTCGGCGCGCCAGTAGCCGATCAGGTCGCCGGTGAGCCACCGCGCGCGCCACAGCTCGTCGTCGCGCGGTTCCCAGTCGCGCAGCGGCAGCAGCGACACCCGCCAGGAGAGCACGCAGACCAGATACCAGTTGTAGAGCGGGATCAGGCCCAGCCAGGCGTCCCGCGGCCGGTACGACGCCCACGGCGCCAGCACCCGCAGGGCCAGCGCGGCCCACGCGCAGGTGACGAGCCAGTCGAGCAGCGCCGAGCCGGTGTACCGCTCGGCCAGGGTGCCCAGCGTCCAGCCCGGCACCACGGCGGCGGCGAACACCAGCGCGGCGATCAGCGATCGGCTGACCAGGCCCCGCGGCGACGTCCTGCGCTCCATGCCCCGGACGGTAGGGCCCCGCACGGGTTCCGCGCCCGCACACGCGAAAGGCGTCCACCGTTAGGGTGGACGCCTCATGCGCCGGACATGACTTCGTCCAGGTCGGTCAGCGGGACTTGCGCGCCGTGCTGGTCGCGCGAGCCCGGGCCGGGGTGGCAGCCGCGGCCGCCGTGGTGGTCTTGCGGGCGGTCGTCTTCTTGGCGGCCGCCGTCTTGGTGGCAGCGGTGGTGGTGCTCTTGGCCGGAGCAGCCTTGGTCGCGGCCGTCTTCTTGGCAGCCGTCGCCTTGGTGGCGGTGCTCTTGGCCGGAGCGGCCTTCGTGGCGGCCGTCTTCTTGGCGGCCGTCGCCTTGGTCGCAGCGGTGGTGGTGCTCTTGGCCGGAGCAGCCTTGGTCGCGGCCGTCTTCTTGGCAGCCGTCGCCTTGGTGGCCGTGGTCGCCTTGGTCGCGGCGGTCTTCTTCGCGGCCGTGGCCTTGGTGGCGGTGGTCGCCTTGGTCGCCGTGCTCTTGGCGGGAGCGGCGGCCTTGGTCGTGGCGGCCTTGCGGGCCGTGGCCGGCTTGGCGTCGGCGGCGGGGGCGGACGCGGCGGCCTTGGTGGCCGCGGCCTTCTTCGCCGGGGCGGCGGCCTTGGCGACCTTGCCGGCCGCGACCATCTCGCGGAAGGCGGTGCCCGGCTTGAACGCCGGCACGTTGGTCTTCTTCACCTTCACCGGCTCGCCGGTGCGCGGGTTGCGGGCGGTCCGCGCGTTGCGGGCCCGCTTCTCGAACACGCCGAAGCCGGTGAGGGCGACCCGGTCGCCCTTGGTGACGGCGTTCTGGACCTCGCTGAGGACCGCGTCAAGAGCCGCGGTCGCGGTCTTGCGGTCCCCCAGCCGGGCTGCGAGCGCCTCGATGAGCTCGGCCTTGTTCACTGTTTTCCTCCCGAACTTAGAAGTGATGCTCGCCCACGACCTGCCTGGAGCGGCAGCTTTCGCTGCCGTGAAGAAGCATCATTGGCCCAATGCGAGCCATTCTGCGCGCACCGTATGCCCTCTGACCAGCAGACACAAACATTAGTGTCAAAAAAACCCTTGTGTTGCAACGAAATCGCCCCCGCCGGGGATACGGCGGGGGCGAAAAACGTTGTGCTGCCAGGGATTCCGCGACCTCAGGCGACGACCGGCTTGAAGGACGGACGACCCTTCTCGTACGCCGTGATGGTGTCCGCGTGGCGTAGCGTCAGTCCGATGTCGTCGAGGCCCTCCATGAGCCGCCAACGACTGAAGTCGTCGATCGGGAACGACCAGGAGGCATCGTCCACGACGACCCGCCGGCCCTCGAGGTCCACGGTGATCTGCTTCTCGGGCTCGCTCTCGGCCAGGTCCCAGAGCGCCTCGACGGCCTTCTGGTCGAGTTGGACGGGCAGCAGCCCCTCCTTGAGCGCGTTGCCGCGGAAGATGTCGCCGAAGCGGGCGGCGATGACCACCTTGAAGCCCCAGTCGCGCAGCGCCCAGACGGCGTGCTGGCGGGACGACCCGGTGCCGAAGTTGGGTCCCGCGACCAGGATCGTGGCGCCGGCGTGCGCCGGGTTGTTGAGCACGAATCCGGGATCGTCGCGCCAGGCGCTGAACAGGCCGTCCTCGAACCCGGTGCGGGTCACCCGCTTCAGGTACACGGCGGGGATGATCTGGTCGGTGTCCACATCAGAGCGGCGCAGCGGCATGACCTTGCCGCTGTGGGTGACGAACTTGTCCATCTCTCGTCCCTGTTCTCAGAGGTCGGCCGGGGCGGCGAGCTTGCCCACCACGGCGGTGGCGGCGGCAACCTGCGGCGAGACCAGGTGGGTGCGGCCACCCTTGCCCTGCCGGCCCTCGAAGTTGCGGTTGGAGGTCGAGGCGGCGCGCTGGCCCGGGCTGAGCGTGTCGGGGTTCATGCCCAGGCACATCGAGCAGCCCGCGAACCGCCACTCGGCGCCCGCGTCGATGAAGATCTTGTCGAGCCCCTCGGCCTCGGCGGCCTCGCGCACCTTGTAGGAGCCCGGAACGATCATCATGCGGACGCCGTCGTGCACCTTGTGCCCGCGGATGACGTCCGCGGCGGCGCGCAGGTCCTCGATGCGGCCGTTGGTGCAGGAGCCCACGAACACCACGTCGACGGGCACGTCCCGGAACGGCGTGCCGGGCTGCAGGTCCATGTACTCCAGGGCCCGCCGGGCGGCGTTGCGGTCGGTCTCCTCGATGAACTCGTCGGGGTCGGGCACCACGCTGTCGAGCGGCGCGCCCTGGCCGGGGTTGGTGCCCCAGGTGATGAACGGGCTGATCGCCGACGCGTCCAGGATGATCTCGGTGTCGTACTCGGCGCCCTCGTCGGTCACGAGCGTCCGCCAGTACGCGACCGCGGCCTCCCAGTCCTCGCCCTGGGGCGCGTGCTCGCGGCCCTTCAGATACTCGAACGTGGTGTCGTCCGGCGCGATCATGCCGGCCTTGGCGCCCCACTCGATGCTCATGTTGCAGATGGTCATCCGGCCCTCCATGGAGAGCTTGCGGATGGCCTCGCCGCGGTACTCCACGATGTGGCCGTTGCCGCCGCCGGTGCCGGTCTGCGTGATCAGCGCGAGGATCAGGTCCTTGGCGCTGACGCCGGGGCGCAGCTCGCCCACGACGGTGACCGCCATCGTCTTCGGCTTCGCCTGCGGCAGCGTCTGGGTCGCCAGCACGTGCTCGACCTCACTGGTGCCGATGCCGAACGCGAGCGCGCCGAACGCGCCGTGGGTGGCGGTGTGCGAGTCGCCGCAGACGATGGTCATGCCCGGCTGGGTGAGCCCCAGCTGCGGGCCGATCACGTGCACGATGCCCTGGTTGACGTCGCCGAGCGGGCGGATCTGCACACCGAACTCGGCACAGTTCTTGCGCAACGTCTCGATCTGCGTACGCGAGGTCGTGTCGGCGATCGTGAACAGCTCGCCGCGCTTGGTGTTGAACGCCGGGTCGGCATAGCCGGTGGGCGTGTTGTGGTCCTCGGTCGCGAGCGTGAGATCGGTGCGGCGCACCGGACGACCGGCCATGCGCAGGCCGTCGAAGGCCTGCGGGCTGGTCACCTCGTGCAGCAGGTGCAGGTCGATGTAGAGCAGATCAGGCTCACCCTCGGCAGCACGCACGACGTGGTCGTCCCAGACCTTTTCGGCCAGGGTCCTCGGAGTGACTCCCACCATCTGGACATCCTAAATTCTGGGAGGTATGTTTCGGCTTGTGGGACACAGTATGAGCGGTGTCGGCGTTCTCGACAAGGCGGTCGTCATTCTCGCGGCGTGTGTCGACGGCGCCAGCCTGGCCGAACTCGTCGACCGCACGAAGCTGCCGCGGGCGACCGCACATCGCCTGGCCCAGGCCCTGGAGATCCACCGGATGCTGGTCCGCGACACCCAGGGCCGCTGGCGTCCCGGCCCGCGCCTGGGCGAGCTGGCCAACGCCGCGCCCGACGTGCTGCTGACCGCGGCCGAGCCCCTCCTTTCCGCATTGCGGGACGCGACGGGAGAGAGCGCGCAGCTCTACCTGCGCCGTGCCGACGAGCGCATCTGTGTTGCCGCCGCGGAACGCGCGAGTGGCCTTCGTGACACCGTGCCGGTCGGCTCGGTGCTGCCGATGGTGGCCGGCTCCGCCGCCCAGATCCTGCTCGCGTGGGAGCCGCCCGAGGCCGTCATGCCGCTGCTGCCCCGGTGCAAGTTCACCGGCCGCACGCTGGCCGAGGTGCGCCGGCGCGGCTGGGCCCAGAGCGTCGCCGAGCGCGAGCCGGGTGTGGCGAGTGTCTCCGCGCCGATCCGCGACCGTACGGGCCGGGTCATCGCCGCCATCTCGATAAGCGGTCCGATAGAGCGTCTCGGCCGCCGCCCCGGCGAGCGCCACGCGATGGCCGTCGTGCGGGCCGGACAGAGACTTTCGGGTCTGTAAAACCGTTGGTATGGCTCGATAGGGTTCGCGCATGCGGCTCTTCGGGCGCGCGGCGGAGTGCGCCATCCTGGACTCGCTGCTGTCCCAGGCGCGATCCGGGCGCAGCGCGAGCCTGGTGCTGCGCGGCGAGGCGGGCGTCGGCAAGACCGCCCTTCTGAGGTACGCCGAGGGCCGCACCACCGGCGCACTGTGGATCAGCGGGGTCGAGCCCGAGGCCGACTTCCCGTACGCGGCCCTGCACCGGCTGCTGATCCCGCTCCTGGACGGCCGGAGCAGGCTGCCCGCCGGTCAGGCGGCCGCGCTCGAGGTGGCCTGCGGGCTCACCGACGGCCCGCCGCCCGACCTCTACCTCGTGAGCCTGGCCGCGCTCACCCTGCTGGCGCAGGCGCCGCGGCTGTGCGTCGTGGACGACGCGCAGTGGCTCGACCAGGAGTCGTTGCGGGCGCTCGCCTTCGTGGCCCGCCGGCTGCACGCCGAGGGCGTGGTGCTGTTGTTCGGTCTGCGCGCCGAGGGCGACGACCCGGGCCTGCTGGCCGGCGTCGAGTCCCGCGCGATCGGCGGCCTCGCGCCGGACGCGGCGGTGGAGCTGCTCACCGACGTGGTCGACACGGCGGTCGACCGGGCGCTTGCCGAACACATCGCCCGCGCCACCGGCGGCAACCCGCTCGCGCTGACCGACCTGGGCCACGAGCTCACCGCCGCGCAGCTCGGCGGCAGCACCGCGCTGCCCGAGCCGGCGCCGATCGGCAGCCGCCTCGAGGCGCACTACGCGGCCCGGATCGCCGCCTATCCCCCGGCCACCCGCACGTGGCTGCTGCTGGCCGCGGCGGACGCGGGCGGCAGCGGCAGCCGGCTCGGCGCGGCGGCGCGGCTGCTCGGGGCCACCTCGGCGGACGCCGCGCCGGCCGAGGCCGATCGGCTGATCACCGGCGAGCCGGCGATGACGTTCCGGCATCCGCTGGTGCGCTCGGCGGTCTACGGCGGCGCTCCCCCGGCCGAGCGGCGGGCCGCGCACCGCGCGCTCGCGACGGTGATCACCGGCGAGGCGGAGGCGGACCGCCGCGCCTGGCACCTCGCGGCAGCCGCGGACGGGCCGGACGAGGCTATCGCGGCCGAGCTGGAGCTGCGCGCGGGCCGCGCCGCGGCCCGCGGCGGGCACACTGCACGCGCCACCTTCCTGACCCGGTCGGCCGAGCTGACCCCGGATCCGGGGCTCCGGGCCGTCCGACAGGTGCGGGCCGCCGAGGCGGCGCTGGCGGCCGGCGCCTACGCCCGCGCGCTGCTGCTGCTCGACGCCGTCGACGAGAACGGGTTGCCCGGCCCCGCACGCGGCGCCGCGCTGATGACCCGGTCGCTGGCCGAGGTCAACACGGGCGTGCCGCGCGGGCAGCGGCTCGGGGCGGCCCGGTGCCTGGCGGCGGCCGAGGCGTTCGGCGACGACCGGCATCAGGCCCGGCGCGCGGTGGTCCAGGCGATCGAGCTGGCCCGCAGCGCCGAGCACCTGTCCACGGTGAGCGAGCCGGACATCGCCGCCGAGGCCGCCCGGCTGGTCGACGGCGAGCCGGGCGGCCTCGACGAGCTCATCCTCGCCGGCTATGCGGCCTTCACCGACGGCGGCTACGAGCGCGGCGTGCCGGCCGTCCGCCGAGCGGTCGCTGCCATCACCGACCCCGGTCTGAGCGACGACGCCCTGCTCGCCCGGCTCGTGGTCGGCGTGAACTTCAGCACGCTGCTGTGGGACGACGCCGTCAAGGCCGCGCTGCTACGCCGGGCCGAGGCGGTCGCCCGCCGCAGCGGCGCGCTGCACTTCCTCGACCTGGTGCACTATCTCGGCGCGATGACCTGGTCGCTGTACGGCCGGCTGGACGAGGCGGACCGGCACGACGCGGCCGGTCAGCGCCTGCGCGCGGCGCTCGGCATGACCGCCGACCAGGAACAGGTGTGGCGGCATACGGAGCTGGCCACCTGGCGCGCCGGGCCGGGCATCCGCGAGTCGGTGCGGCGCGCGCTCGGCGTCTTCGAGATGCTCGGGCTCGGCGGCGCGCACGGGTGGACGCGGCTGAGCCTGGCGGTGCTGGACAACGCCGAGGGCCGGTACGGGTCGGCCCGCGACACCCTGTGCGAGCTGGTCGAGCTGGGCCGGCCGCACCGCTACTCCGACGCGCTGCCCGACCTCGTCGAGGCCGCGGTGCGATCCGGCGACCGGAGGACCGCCACACGCGCCGCGGCCGATCTCGACCTGGTCGCCGGCGCCTGCGGCACGCCCCGCGCGCTCGGTGTGCTCGAGCGGTCGCGCGCCCTGCTGGCGGGCCCGAACGAGGCCGAGGAGCACCACGTGCGCGCGATCGGGCACCTCACCGGCGGGCTGAGCCACGGCGACCTGGCCCGGGCCCATCTGCTGTACGGCGAGTGGCTGCGCCGGCAACGCCGCCGGCGCGACGCGCGCGAGCAGCTCACCGTCGCGCTCGCCATGTTCGAGGAGGTGCGCGCCGTGGGCTTCGCCGAACGGACGCGCGGCGAGCTGCGGGCGCTGGGCGGGACGCCGCTCTCCGCCGTACGGACCGCGAACGAAACGGCCCTGACCCCCCAGGAGGCCGCCGTCGCCCGCCTGGCCCGAGACGGCGGGACCAACGCCGAGATCGCGGCGCACCTGTATCTGAGCGCCAGCACCGTCGACTACCACCTGCGCAAGGTGTACCGGAAGCTCGGCGTGCGGTCGCGGCGGCAGCTGCGCGAGCGGCTGCACGACTGACTACGCGCCGCACGGGATTCGCGGGTGGACGCGCTCCCACGAAGATCGGCGCATGAAGCCCATCGTTCTGGTCCACGGTTTCTGGGTCACCCCGCGCAGCTGGGAGAACTGGATCGCCCACTACGAAGCCAAGGGACACCACGTCGTCGCGCCCGCCTACCCCGGGTTCGAGGTCGAGGTGGAAGCGCTCAACGCCGACCCGACCCCCGTCGTGAACGTCACCGTGCCGCAGATCATCGCCCGCTACGAGGAGGCGATCCGGGCGCTGCCGGAGCCGCCGATCATCATCGGGCACTCGGCCGGCGGCGCGTTCACGCAGATCCTGCTCGACCACGGGCACGGCTGCGCGGGCGTCGCCCTCAACTCCGCGCCCACCGAAGGCGTGCGGGTCGTGCCTCTCTCGCAGTTGAAGTCGACGTTCCCGGTGCTCAAGACCCGGCGAACCGGCACAAGGCCGTGCCGCTGAGCTTCGAGGAATGGAAGTACGCCTTCACCAACACGTTCACCGACGACGAGGCCAGGGCCCTGTACGAGCGGTACGCGATCCCGGCCAGCGGCGCCATCCTGTGGGGCGGCGTGCTCGCCAACTTCCAGCCCGGGCACCAGGACACGTGGGTCGACTACCACAACGACGACCGGGCGCCGCTGCTGTTCGTCTCGGCCTCCGAGGACCACATCATGCCCCCGGCGATCCAGGAGTCGAACGCCAAGCACTACAAGTCGAACACCGTGACCGAACGGCGGGAGTACGAGGGGTACGCCCACCTGCTGCCCGCGCAGAAAGGCTGGGAACAGATCGCCGACGACGTGCTCGACTGGGCCCTGCGGCACGCGAAGTGAGCGACCTTTCCATCACCCACATCGGCGGTCCCACCACGCTGCTCGAGATCGGCGGGGTGCGGCTGCTGGTCGATCCCACGTTCGACGCCCCCGGCCGGCGCTACTCGTTCGGCTGGGGCACGTCGTCGCGCAAGACCGCCGGCCCGGCCCTGCCGGTCGAGGCCGTGGGCCGGATCGACGGCGTGCTGCTCACCCACGACCAGCACGCCGACAACCTCGACGACGCGGGGCGGGCGCTGCTGCCGTCGGCGCCCGTGGTGGTGACCACGCCGGCGGGCGCCCGCCGGCTCGGCGCCACCGGCCTCGCGCCGTGGCAGACCACGACGATCGGGGACGTGGAGATCACCGCCACGCCGTCGCGGCACGGACCGGCGTGGAGCGTGCCGATCGTGGGCCCCACCACCGGGTTCGCGCTGCGCCCGCCCGGCTCGGCGTCGGTGGTGTGGATCTCGGGCGACACGGTCGTGTTCCCCGGCGTGCTCGAGGTGGCCGACCGGTTCACCGTCGACACCGCGATCCTGCACCTGGGCAAGGTCCAGTTCGGCCTCACCGGCCCGGCCCGCTTCACGATGACCGGCCGCGACGCGGCGGCCCTCTGCGCCCGCCTCCGCCCGCGGCGGGTCGTGCCGGTGCACTACGAGGGCTGGTCGCACTTCCACGAGGGACGGCGCCAGATCGAGGCGGCCTTTCCTCAGGGCACGCTGACGTGGCTGGTGCCCGGGGTCCAGACCGCGTTGTCGTGAGCGAACAGGACCTGCCCGGGATCGAAGGCGAGCAGCCGGTCCAGCCACGCCGGCTGCGCCCCGACGCCGGCGTGGCGCCCCAGCACGTCGCTCGTGAACAGGCTCGCGTTGTCGTGGCTCTGCCCCGCCACGATCAGCGTGCCGTCGCCGCGGGTCACCACCAGGGACTGGTGACCCGCGGTGTGCCCCGGCGTCGGCACCACGAACACCCCCGGCGCGATCTCCGCCTCGCCGTCGAGCTCCTCGATGCGCGAACCCGGATGATCCACCAGCTCCGGCAGCGTGTGGCTCTCGGCCGCCCGGGCCAGCCCCAGCTCGGCCCGCTGCGCGAACACCGGCCGCCCCACCAGTTCCCGATTGCCGCCACAGTGGTCGAAGTGCAGGTGACAGTTCACGACGGCGCTGATGTCTTCCACCCGCGCGCCCGCCTTCTGCAGCGCCGCAGCCAACGCAACCCGTCTGGGCCGATACCAGGCGTCGACCTCCGCGTCCCCACCCATGCCGGTGTCGACGAGGATGCGGCCCGCTTCGGGGTGCTCGATCAGATACCCGAAGACCGGCTCAACCCTCGCCTCGCCCGTCCCCGTCTCCTCCGCCGGCCGAACCAGATACCCGAAGTCGACCCGCCGCACGTCGATATCCATCACCCCGCCGAGTATCCGCCGCACCTCCACCCCCAGCTGCCCCTCCCGTCCCGCCGCCACCTTCGCCGCCGTTGCCGCCACCCTCTCGCCGGCGAAGGGCAATCAGTGACCCGGCGGAGGGTGGCGGACGTCCGGCAGCCGGCGGCGCCCGGCGGAGGGCAGAAGCTTCGGCGGACGCCCGACGGCGGGTGGGGCGGAGGATTCGGCGGAAGACGGACGGCGGTGGGGCGAAAGGCTCGGCGGACGCCCAGCCGCCGGCGGAAGGCTGCCGGAGGGTCAGCAGTAGGCCTGGATTTTCGACGGCGGAAGACCGAAAGGAACCTGTCGGAGGCCCGACCAGCGGTGGAGGTCGGCGCAGGACGGCGAAGGCCGGTGGGGTCCGGCAGTCGGCGAAGGACCGGCCATCGACGGAGGCCCGGCGGTCGGTGAAGAACCGACGGCCGGCGGAGGGACCGCTCAACGGAGGGCCAAGGCCCGGCCGTTGGAGGCAGTCCGGCCGTGGGAGGAGGTCCGACGGCCGCCAACGGCCCGGGGGTCGCGGTCCGTGGGACGGCCGCGGTCCACCGAAGGCCGCGGTTCGGGAAGGCCGGGCAGACGCTCAGGCAACGGCTCGGCGAAGCCGGCCGTGGCGGCCGCGAGGGGACATGACCACGGCGGCGACGCTTGATCTGTCGCAGTCCCGGTGAGGGGTGTGATCGACGCCCCATGGACCATCAAAAGTGATCGTCGACGAAGGGAGACGCGGGCCGCCCACCCGCCGCGACCGCTCTCCCCCACCGTCACCACCGCACCGTGGGGTCTGGGGGCTCGGCCCCCAGGCAGAAATGCGAAATGACCCTGTCTGCGCTTTCCGCAGACAGGGTCACCCTGAATGTAGCCCCGAAGGGATTCGAACCCTCGCTACCGCCTTGAGAGGGCGGCGTCCTAGGCCGCTAGACGACGGGGCCAGGACTTTCTTCGCTTCCGCTTCCGCGTATGCGACGGGCCGAACTCTATCAGAAGTCCAGCGCCGCCCCTCCGTGGGAGTGGTAGCGCTGGGGTACCAGGACTCGAACCTAGACTAACTGAACCAGAATCAGTCGGGCTGCCAATTACCCCATACCCCATTGGCCCGGCTTGTTGCTTTGTTGCCGTGCCGAGAGAGAACTCTACCCGACGCCCCGGGGCCCACCAAATCGGGTTCCGTCATCGGAAGAGGGCGGCGTGCTTGCGGGCCCACTGTTCGTAGGTCATGGCGGGCCTGCCGAGCAGCTCGGACACGGTGGGAACCGCCGGCTGGGGGTGGGCGGCGAGCTGGGCCTCGCCCTCGACGTACCACTCGGCGTACTCGCCCATGTCGGCTCTGAGCTGCTCGATCGCCTCCTCGTGGGGCAGCTCGACGTAGCGCAGCGGGCGGCCGAGGGCGCGGCCGATGGCCTCGACCTTTTCGCGCCGGGTCAGCGACTCGGGGCCGGTGAGCTCGTACGACCTGCCTTCGTGGCCGTCCTCGAGGAGCACCCGGGCGGCGACGGCGGCGATGTCCTCCTGCGCGATGGCGGCGTTGGCGGAGTCGGCGTACCCGTCGCGCACCTCGTCGCCGGCTCGGATCTGGCTCGCCCAGATGGTGGCGTTGAGCATGAACTCGCCCGGCTCCAGGTGGGTGAACGGCACGCCGGACGCCTCGACCGCGTCCTCGATCGCCTGCCAGTGATCGCCCTTGGGGCCGGACAGGTCGACGATGCGGCCCACGCCCGCCTCGGCGGCCAGGCGACAGGTTTCATGGGCGGTGGGGATGTGCGGGGCGAGATACATCACGTCGACGCCCTCGAGCGCGGGCGGCAGCGACGAGGGGCGGCCCACGAAGCCGCGCGCGACGTCGACGCCGGATGGCAGCGCGGCCTTCGCGGGGTCGACGGTCAGGGCGCGTACGTCGTTGGCGCCCCGGGCCAGCAGCTCGTCTACGACCATCCGACCCACGTTGCCGGTGGCGCCGGTCACCAGGATCCTCATTCCCGTAGGGTATACGGAATCATGGACGAGTTCAGCCCCCGGATCCTGCCGCTGCTGTGGCGGCGCTCGATTCCGGCACGCAAGGCGGTGGGCCGGCCGCCGCGTCTGACGGTCGACGCCGTGGTGTCCGCGGCCGTCCGGATCGCCGACGCCGAGGGGCTGGAGGCGGCCTCGATGGCGCGCGTGGCGGCCGAGCTGTCGGTGGCCACGATGAGCCTTTACACGTACGTCCCCTCGCGCCCGGAGCTGGTCGATCTGATGGTGGACGAGGTGCTGTGGACGCGGGGGCTCGCGGGCGGGGGCGGCTTCCGCGAGCGGGTGCTGCGCTACGCCGAGCGGACCTTCGCGATGTACCGGGCGCATCCCTGGCTGGCCGAGGTGTCCCGCGTACGGCCGCCGGTCGGCCCGGGAACGCTCGCCGAGACCGAGTACGTGCTCGCGGCGGTCGCCACGCTCGGCCTGCCGGTGCGCAGGCTGAACCCGGCCGCCACGGCCATCACCGCGTGGGTCACCGCGGCCGCCCGCGCCGAGGCGGAGAGCACGCTGCTGCGCCGCGACACCGGGCTGAGCACCGACCAGTGGTGGGCGCAGCGCGGCGAGCTCTGGGAGGACTGGTTCGACGTCGGGGCGCACCCGACGATGACCCGGATCTGGAACGCCGGCGCGTTCGACCGGGGCGCCGACGAGCAGGCCCAGGACGCGTACGAGTACGGCCTGGGCCTGCTGCTGGACGGGATCGAGCGGTCGGCCTCAGTCGAGGGAGACGACCGGGTTCCGTAGCTCGCCGATGCCCTGGATGCTCACCGACACCGTGTCGCCCGCGGTGATCTCGCTGACGCCGGCGGGCGTGCCGGTCAGGATGATGTCGCCCGGCAGCAGCGTCATGACGTGCGACACGTACGAGACCAGGGTCGGGATGTCGAAGACCATGTCCTTCGTCCGGCCGATCTGGCGCACCTCCATCGCCTCGGGGTCGCGGCCGACCTCGCAGCGGATCTCGAGGTCGCTGACGTCGAGGCCGGTGACGATCCACGGGCCGATCGGGCAGAACGAGTCGAAGCCCTTGGCCCGGGTCCACTGCGGGTCCTTGCGCTGCAGGTCGCGCGCGGTCACGTCGTTGCCGATCGTGTAGCCGAAGATGGCCCGCTCGGCGCCGGCCCGGTCGACGCGGCGTGCGCCGGTGGCGCCGATCACCACGGCCAGCTCGGCCTCCTCCTCGACGCGCTGCGACTGCGGGGGCAGCCGGATCGCGTCGTTGGGCCCGATCACCGAGGTGGAGGGCTTGATGAAGATCAGCGGCTCCTTCGGCACCTCGTTGCCGAGCTCGGCGGCGTGGTCGGCGTAGTTGCGGCCGACGCCGATGACCTTGCTGGAGAAGATCGGGGCGAGCAGGCGCACGTCGGCGAGCGCCCAGCGCTGCCCGGTGAACCGGACCTCCTCGAACGGCAGCGAGCCGATCTCGGCAACCGTCAGCCCCGACGCGTCCCCCTCGACGACGCCGAACGACACCCCTCCGGCATGAACAAAACGGGCGAATCGCACGGTGGATCCCCTCTTCGCGGCTTGCTTGTGCCTCCCGAACCTACGCCGGGCGCTCGGCCGCCGCGGCACCCAGCCGCGGGAACGGGTCGAGCGCGAAGACGACCTCGACCGGCACCTCGAAGTAGCGGCTGATCCGCAGCGCCAGGTGCAGGCTCGGGCTGAATTCGCCCCGCTCGAGGTAGCCGACCGTCTGGTAGTGCACGCCCAGCGCGTCGGCGAGCTGCCGCCGCGAGATGCCGCGCTCCGCACGAAGCATGGCGATCCGGTTGTACGTGACCTCGTTGCTCGTACCCACGGGAGCCTTTCTCAGCGACCGATGGTGGTCAGGGCCCGCTCGCGCCGCGCGGCGACCGCGGAGCCGGACTCGCGGCGCGCCATGCGCCGCAGCAACGCGGGCGCCAGCGTCAGACCGAGCACCGCCCACACGGCGAGCACCCCGAACGTCTCCAGGTGACGCCAGGAGTCGCCCAGCTCGACCGCGGCGAACGCGTCGGGCAGGAACACCGACCGCATGCCCAACCCTAGCCAGTAGATCGGGAAGAGCTGCGCGACGCCCTGCACCCACCCCGGCATGCCGGTGATCGGATAGAAGATGCCGGAGATCGCGACGAGCCCGAAGACCGGCAGCATGACCAGCCCGAAGCTGCGCGGGTTGTCGAAGGCGGAGCCGATCGCCGCGCCGATCGGCATGGTGGCCACCAGCGACAGCGGCAGCAGCCACAGCAGCGTCAGGAAGCCGCCGAGGTCCACCCGCAGACCGCTGACCAGGAAGGCGCCCGGGACCAGCACGATCAGGACGGAGGCGAGCGTCATGCCGCCCACCGCGACCACCTTGCCGATCAGGTACGCCGACATGCCGTTCGGCGTCGCCTTGGCCCGCAGCAGCGTGCCGTCCTCGCGCTCGACGATCAGGTACTGCCCGATGGACATCAGGCCGCCGAACGCCAGCAGCATGCCGATCGAGCTGGGCAGCGAGGCGGCGCCCAGCGAGAAGGCCGTGCCCGGGACCTTGGCGTCCTCCAGGAAGAAGAGCGCGACGAGCAGGCCCGCCGACGGGAAGAAGTAGCCCCACAGGTCCTGCGCGTTGGTCAGCGTCTGGCGGAACTCGATGAGCCCGCGCGCGACGCCGGCCCGCAGCGTCTCGATCATTGCCGGCCCCCTTCGAAGTCGTGGACGAGCCGCATGTACGTGTCCTCGAGGTTGTTGCGCCGCACCTCGAGATCGGCGATCGCGTCGCCGTGCTGCGTCAACAGCTCCCGGACGTACGGAGTCGGGTTCTCGGCGGAGTGCACGAACCGCTGCCCGTTCAGCGTCCAGCGGATCTCGCTCGCGCCCGCCACCCGGCGCGACAGCTCGTCGGCCGACCCGTCGGCGATGATCCGGCCGCCGGCCAGGATGAGGATGCGGTCCGCCAGTTTCTCGGCCTCGTCGAGGTCGTGGGTGGTGAGCAGGATCGTGGTGTCGTCCACATCGGTCAGCCGGTGCACCAGGTCGTGGAACTCGCGCCGGGCCTCGGGGTCGAAGCCGACCGTGGGCTCGTCGAGGAAGAGCAGCTCGGGGCGGCCCACGATGCCGATCGCCACGTCGAGCCGGCGCCGCTGCCCGCCGGAGAGCTTGGTGAGCCGCGTGTCCGCCGCGGCGGTGAGGCCGACCACCTCGAGCAGGTCGTCGACCGGCCAGGGACGTTGCTTGCCGGGTGAGGGATAGCGCCGGTAGTAGCCGCCGAGGTGGCCGAGCAGCTCCCGCACCCGCCACTTGCCGTGGTCACGCCAGGACTGCAGCACCACGCCGACGCGGGCCCGCCACGCCTCGTCCGCCTTCGCCGGGTCGGTCCCGAGCACGGCGACCTCGCCCGAGGACCGCATGCGGAAGCCCTCGAGGATCTCGACGATCGTCGTCTTGCCCGCGCCGTTGGGCCCGAGGAGCACGAGCACCTCCCCGCTGCGGGCGGCGAAGCTCACACCGGTCAGGACGTCCTTCGTCCCGTACCGCATCCGCAGATCGCGGACGTCGATGACCCGCTCGGCGGCCGGCACCTGCGTGCCGGCGTCGAGCACCCCCGTCACAGTCTTGCCATCCATGTCCATCACGCTATCAAGAATGTAGTAGATGTACTACAGGCGCGAGCAGGTATCTGACGAAGTCCGGATTGGACCTATATGCGACGACGCGCTCAATCGCGCCTGACGGTGATCGTGTTGATCGCCTCGGCTGGATACGCTGACAGGATGGGGATCAAGCAGGTGAGGGCGCTCACCACGACGCTGCCCTCGGTCACGTGGATTCCCCTCGCCCGGGCGCACGCCGACCGGGCCGACGAGATGACCGCGGGCCACCGGGCCCGGCGTGCCACCGGGGAGAAGCACGCGATAGAGGACTTCCTGTACGACTACTACGGCACCCGCCCCTCGGTGCTGCGGCGCTGGCATCCCGGCATCGGTACGGGCCTGTCCCCCGCCCCGGACGGGCTGGCCGAGCACGCGGCCTGGAAGTTCTACATGACCTATCCCGACGGGGTGGTCACGCTCGACCAGGACGCGTACATGCACGCCCGGGGCGAGAGCGTGCGATACATCCACGGGCTGCTCACCGCCACCGCGTCCCGGCCGGTGTTCTCGGGCTGCTTCGGCCTGCACGAGTGGGCCATGGTCTACCGCGACCCCGACCACCGCCACCCGCTGCCGCTGCGGCTGGGCCAGGCCGAGACCGACCGCGTCGTCGAGCAGCACCCCATCCGCTGCACGCACTACGACGCGTTCCGCTTCTTCACGCCCGAGGCGGTCGGGCTCAACCGCCTGCAGCCCACCCGGGCCACCCAGGTCGACCTCGACCAGCCCGGCTGCCTGCACGCCGCGATGGACGTGCACAAGTGGGCGCAGAAACTGGGCGCCGCCGTGCCCGGTGCGCTGGCCCTGGACTGCTTCGCGCTGGCCGCCGACATCCGCCTGCTGGACATGCAGGCGAGCCCGTACGACCTCTCCTCGTACGGGCATCCGCCGGTGAAGATCGAGACCCCCGAGGGCAAGGCCGAGTACGTGGCCCGGCAGCGCGAGTTCGCCCGCCGCGCGGCCGGTCTGCGCGCCCGCCTCATCCGCGTGTGCGAGGAACTGCTCGGCCCCGAGGACGCCGCCCGCAACCGCGAGGCCGTCGCCCCCTTCAACCACCGCTGACCGCTCGCTCCCTACCGGCTGCGGAGGAAGTCGAGGATCAGCCGCGCGGTCGCCTCGGGTGCGTCCAGGTGCACGTCGTGGCCGGCGCCCGCAACGACGACGTACGGGGCCCCCATCGCGGCGACCTCGTCCGGCGGGACCGTGCCGTGCTCGCCCAGGATCAGCAGCACCGGGACGGTCAGGCTGCGCCACTGCGTCCAGCGGGCGGTCGCCGCCACCTCCGCGATCGCCCGCTTCATCACGCCGGCGTCGAAGCGCGGCCACAACCCGTCCGCGCGGCGCTCGAAATCCGCGATCCACGCCTGCGTGATCGGGCGGTCGCCCAGGAACTCCCGCGCCGCCTGCGCGTCCGCGAACGGAACCGGCCACGAGGCGAAGTACGCCCGCAGCCGCTCCGGGTAGTCGTCGGTCGAGCCGCCTACGCCGCCCTCGATCATCACCAGGCCCCGTACGCGCTCCGGGCTCGCCGCGGCGGCGAGCATCGCCGTGTGCGCGCCCATCGACTGCCCCACCAGCCACGCCGGCTCGTCGAGCAGGGCCAGCACGTCACCGGCGTACGCCTCCCGGGACACGTCCGCCGGGAACCGCTCACTGTGCCCGTGCCCCCGCTGATCCGGCACGATCACCCGATGGCCCGCGCCCACCAGCGTCTCGGCCAGCGACGCCATCTCCACCGCGCTGCCCGCCAGCCCGTGCAGCAGCACGACCAGCTCCCCTTGCGCGGCGCCCTCGAGGCAGCTCAGCCCCGGCGGATCAGCCACCCGTCGGACGAGCATCCGGCCTCCTGCGGTCTCCGCCTGCATTGTCAGTCGCTGGGGTAGGAGCGGCGGTTGCGCTTGGTCTCGCCGCGGCGCTTCTTCTCGGCTATGCGGCGTTCGACGGAGCCCTTGGAAGGACGTGTGGCCCGGCGCGCCCGTGGGGGCGGGGCGATCGCGGAGGCGATGAGGGCGGCCAGACGGGCGGCAGCGGCCTCGCGGTTGCGCAGCTGGGAACGGTGCTCGGAGGCGGTGACGGTGAGCACGCCCTGGGTCAGGCGGTCGCCCAGGCGTTCGACGGCACGCTCCCGCAGGGCCGGGGGCAGCAGCGCGGAGCCGGCCAGGTCCCAGGAGAGCTCGACCCGGGAGTCGGTCGTGTTGACGCCCTGGCCGCCGGGGCCGCTGGAGCGCGAGAAGCGCCAGGCGAGCTCGGCCGCCGGGATGATCAGACGGTCGTTGACCCGCACATCGTCCACCACGCGCCCCAGCATGGCACGCGGGCAAGGCAGTATGGACGGGTGACGTCCCCAAGTGCGCCGGCCGTCGTGTCCGGCTACCCGTGGCCCATCGAAACCACGACACTCGCCAACGGCCTGCGGGTCGTGGTCAGCGAGGACAGGACCGCCCCGGTGGTCTGCGTCAATCTCTGGTACGACGTGGGCTCCCGGCACGAACCCGCCGGGCAGACCGGCTTCGCGCACCTGTTCGAGCACCTGATGTTCGAGGGCTCGCAGCATGTGGCCAAGACCGAGCACATGCGGCTGGTGCAGGGCAACGGCGGCTCGCTCAACGCGACCACCAACCCGGACCGCACCAACTACTTCGAGACGATGCCCTCGGAGCACCTGGAGCTCGCGCTCTGGCTCGAGGCCGACCGGATGGGCGGGCTGGTCCCGGCGCTCACCCAGGAGACGCTCGACAACCAGCGCGAGGTGGTCAAGAACGAGCGCCGCCAGCGCTACGAGAACGTGCCGTACGGCGACGCCTGGCTGCGCCTGCTGGACCTGCTCTATCCGCCGGGCCACCCCTACCACCACGCCACGATCGGCTCGATGGAGGACCTGAACGCGGCGAGCCTGGAGACGTTCAAGGCGTTCCACCAGCAGTACTACGCCCCGAACAACGCCGTGCTCACGGTCGCGGGCGACGCGTCGCCAGCCGAGGTGTTCGCGCTCGCCGAGAAGTACTTCGGGGCGCTGGAGCCGGTGGCGTCGATCCCGCCCGCGCCGAGCGGCCACCTGCCCGGCCCGGCCACCGAGCCGGTACGTCAGACGGTCACCGCGGCCGTCCCCGCGCCGCGCATCTATCTGTCGCACCGCACCCACCCGTTCGGCACGGCCGGGTACGACGCGGTCACCGTGCTGGCCGCGGTGCTCGGCAACGGCCGCGGCAGCCGGCTCTACCAGCGGCTCGCCGACGGCGCCCGGATCGCGCAGCCGGACTACATCGGCTCGTACGGCGTCGACCTGGCGCACGCCCCGGCGCCGCTCATCATCACCGCGACCGCCAAGGACGGCGTGCCGGTCGAGCAGCTCGAGCAGGGGCTGTCCGACGTGGTCGGCAGCCTGGGGACCGAGCCCGTCACCGAGGAGGAGCTGTCGCGCGCGAAGGCGCTGCTGACCACCTCGTGGTGGCGGCAGGTGTCCACGGTGGGCGGCCGTGCCGACACGCTGAGCCGCTACACGACCCAGTTCGGCGATCCGCGCTCGGCCGCGTACCGCCTGCCGCAGTGGCTCGCGGTCACCGCCGACGACGTCACCGAGGCCGCCCGGTACGCCCTGCAGCCCGGCTCCCGGGTCACGCTCACCTACCTGCCCGAGAACGGGGAAGCCGCATGACGCTCATCGCCACCCGGCCCGACGCCGGCGAGGCCCGGCCCTACACGTTCCCGGACCTGCAGCGGGTCACCGTCGCGGGCGGCACCGTGATCGCGGCGCACCTGCCCGGCCAGGTGCTCGCCAGCGCCATGCTGCTGCTCGACGCCGGCGCCGCGCGGGAGACCTCCGGCCGCGAGGGGACGGCCACGGTGCTGGCCAAGTCGCTCGAGGAGGGCACGGCGCAGCGCGACTCCGCCGCGTACGCCCTCGCCCTGGAGAGCCTCGGCGCGGAGCTGTCGCCCAGCATCGACTGGGACACCTTCCGGGTCGGCGTCTCGGCGCCCGTGCCGCAGCTGCTCGACGCGGTACGGCTGGCCGCCGAGGCGGTCCGCACGCCGCGGCTCGACCCGGCCGACGTCAACCGGGTCCGCGACGACGAGGTGACCGCGCTGCGCATGGACTGGGCCCAGCCCGGCCCGCGCGCCGACGCCGCCCTGCGTGCCGACCTGTTCGGCGCCGCGGAGCGCTTCGGCCGCCCGCTGCACGGCGATCCCGCGTCGGTGGCCGCCGTGACCGTCGACGACGTGGTCGCGTTCCACCAGGGCTGGCTGCGCCGCCCGGGCGTGCTGCTGGTCGCGGGCGACCTGAGCACGCTCGACCTGAGCGCGCTCGGCGAGGCGGCGTTTGCGGGCACCGCGGGCGACCCGCTCGAGGCCGAGCCGCCGCTGGGCGTCCCCGTGCGCGACGCGCGGCGGATCCTGCTCGTCGACCGGCCCGGCTCGGTGCAGTCGACGCTGCGCATCGGGCACCGTTCCCCCGAGCGCGCCACGCCCGACTACGTCGCGATGACGCTCGCCGCGACGATCCTGGGCGGCGCGTTCACGTCCCGGCTCAACCACCTGATCCGGGAGGTCAAGGGCTACACGTACGGCATCCGCGGCTCGTACGCGATGAGCCGGCGCTTCGGCCGCTTCGAGGTGGCGGCGGGCGTGCAGACGGCAGTGACCGTGCCCGCCCTCGTCGACACGATCGGCGAGATCACCCGTACCCAGGAGTCCGGGGTGACCGAGGAGGAGCTGGCGGTGGCCCGTTCGTGGCGCGCCGGGCAGCTGTCGGTCGAGATGCAGACGCCGGGCTCGATCGTGAGCGCGCTGAGCACGCTGGTCGTGCACGGCCTGCCCGACGACTACTACCCCACGCTGCGCCGGCAGTACCTCGAGACGCCGCTCGCCGAGGTGAGCGCGGCCGCCACGACCCACCTGCACCCGCACGGGCTGACGCTGGTCGTCGAGGGCGACGCCGCGGTGATCCGCGACGAGCTGGTGGCCGCGGGGATCGGCGACGTGGCCGACGCGGAGATCTGAATCACCCGCGGCTTCAAGGGAACGGCCAGGTGCGGCCGATACCCTTTGCCGCCATGACGATCACCACAGCACCGCCCGAGGTCCGGCCGGGCCGGCGGGTGCGGCGCACCGCGCTGCTCCTCCTGCTGACCCTGCCGGGCCTGGTGTGGGCCGTGATCCGGCTGTTCGGCTGGGAGCGCGGCCCGCTGGTGCAGGTGGTCGCCTTCACGCCGTACGCGGCCGCGTGGTCGCTGATCCCGCTGGTGGTAGCCCTGCTGGCGCGCAAGTGGCTGATCGCGGCCGTGGCGGCGCTGACCGCGGCGCTGCTGGCCGGGGCCGTGCTGCCCCGCGCGATCCCCGACTCCGACCGGGGCCCGGCCGGCGGTGTCCCGATGTCGGTCATGACGGTCAACATGTTCATCGGCGCGGCCGACCCGGCGGACGTGGTGCGGCTGGTGCGCGAGCACGACGTCGCGGTGCTAGCGGTGCAGGAGTTCACTCCGCAGGCGGCGGCCGGGCTTGAGGCGGCCGGGATCGACGCGCTGCTGCCGCATCACGCGCTGGCCGACGAGATCGGCACGACCGGCTCGGGGCTCTACTCCCGGTTCCCGATGACCGATCAGGGCTCGCGCCGGGGCGACGGCGGCGGGCTGCAGGACGGCAACCTGCAGGTGTACGCGACGATCCAGCCGCCCGGCGCGGGCCCGGTCCTGGTCGAGTCGGCGCACCCGCTCGCGCCGTACGCCCTGGCCGCCGAGGACGCGTGGCGCGCCGACCTCGAGGCGCTGCCGCGGGCCGACCAGGGGGGCACGCCCCGGCTGGTGCTCGGCGACTTCAACTCGACGCTCGACCACGCGCCGCTGCGCGAGCTGATCTCGCACGGCTACCGCGACGCGGCGTCGGCCACCGGCGACGGGCTGATCGGCACCTGGGGCCCGTACGACGGCGTCCCGATCCCGCCGGTGACGCTCGACCACATCCTGGTGGACAAGCGCCTCGGCGTACGGGAGACCCAGGTCCACGGCGTGGCCGGCAGTGACCACCGCGCAGTGACGGCCGTCGTTACCCTTCCGCCCGCGTCATAGTTGGTCTGGCGTGGGGTCGTTAGCCTCGCGGCCATGACGATCATCAGCGCGCCCCGCGCCGGTCGCGAGGCCGGCCCCCGAAGACGACGAAAGGCCGCGCTGACCGTGCTGTTCTGGCTGTTGATCCTCCCCTTCCTGGCGTGGGCCGTGATCCGCCTCGGGGGCTGGGAACGGGGCCCGGTGGTCCAGTTGTTCGCGTTCACCCCCTATGTCGCGGCGGCCGCCTGGGTCCCGGCGATCCTGGCGCTGGCGACCCGGCGGTGGACCGTGGGCGCGGTGGCCGTCATCGTCGCGATCATGCTGGCCGCCGCCGTGCTGCCGCGCGCGATCGGGAACCGCGACAAGGGTCCGGCGGCGGGCGTGCGGCTGAACGTGATGACGTCGAACATGCTGTTCGGCGGCGCCGACGCGGCCACGATCGTCAAGCTGGTCAGCGAGCACGACGTCGCGGTGCTGGCCGTGCAGGAGTTCACCACCGAGGGCAAGGAGGCGCTGGCCGCCGCGGGGCTGGGCGCGCTGCTGCCGTACTCGTCGCTCGCGGACCGGCCCCAGGCGGACGGCTCGGGGCTGTACTCGCGCTATCCGCTCACCGAACCGGGCGCGCAGCAGAACGGCGGCGGCTTCATGCAGGCGTACGCGACGGTGCAGGTGCCGGGAGCGGGGCCGGTCGTCGTGGAGTCGGCGCACCCGCTGGCCCCGTACGCCCGCTCGGTTCTCGGCCAGTGGCGCAAGGATCTGCTGGCCGAGCCGCGCGCGGACGACAGCGCGACGCCGCGGATCCTGCTCGGCGACTTCAACGCGACGCTCGACCACGCCCCGCTGCGGGAGCTGATCTCGCACGGCTACCGGGACGCCGCGGACGCCGCGGGCAAGGGGCTGATCGGCACCTGGGGACCGTACGACGGCGACCCGATCCCGCCGGTGACGATCGACCACGTGCTGGTGGACGAGCGGATCGGCGTACGCGAGGTCAGCGTGCACGGCATCCCGAGCAGCGACCACCGCGCGATCGTCGCCGGGCTGACCGTTCCGGCCGCTCGATGACGGTCACCACGCGCCTCGCCACCGTCGCGGACGCCGCCGAGATGGCCGCGCTGCTGCGGGCGAACCGCGACTTCCTGGCGCCGTGGGAGCCCGACCGCAGCGACGAGTACTTCACCGAAGAGGGTCAGCGCCTCGTGCTCGCCGACATGCTGCGCCAGCACGAGGCCGGCCTGACGCTGCCGCACATGATCGTCGAGGACGACCGGATCCTGGGCCGGATCGCGCTCAGCACCATCGCCCGCGGCCCGTTCCTGTCGGCTACGCTCGGCTACTGGGTGGCCGCCGACGCCAACGGCCGGGGCGTGGCCACGGCGGCGGTCGGCCGGGTCGTGCGCCTGGCCTTCGACGACCTCGGCCTGCACCGCGTCGAGGCCGGCACGCTGGTGCACAACCGGGCATCGCAACGGGTGTTGCAGGCCAACGGCTTCCGGCAGTACGGGCTGGCCCCGCGCTACCTGTGGATCGCCGGCGCGTGGCGCGACCACCTGCTGTTCCAGCGCCTCGCCGACGACTGACCGGCGCACCGGCCCGCCGCGGCCGGCTATCCCTCGTCGTTGCCGTCGCGCAGCGAGCGCACCATGCTGCGCAGGAGCCGCAACGCGTCCGCCCGGTCCGCCTCGCTCAGGCCGGCCAGCATCCGCAGCTCGACCGATCGCACCGCCACCGTCGCCTTCTCGAGGCTTCGCCGGCCGCGGGGCGTGAGCCGCGTGGGCAGCACCTTCCCGACCGGGGCCTCCGCGGGCCTGGTCACGTAGCCCTCCCGTTCCAGGGCCTGCAGCAGCACGTTCATCGACTGCCGGGTGACGAACGCGCCCCGCGCGAGCTCGGAGTTCGACAATCCCGGCCGCTGGGCCAGCAGCTCGAGGCACGAGTAGCGCGTCACGTTCATGCCCAGCGGCCGCAGCACCTCCTCCATGGCCACGCGCAGGGCGCTCGACGCCTCCTTCAGCAGGTAGCCCAGGGACGTCTCCAGGTCGATGCCGGCACCGTCTTGACTCATGTCAGCATTCTGACATAGCGTGGTGCATGTCAGGAAGCTGACACGACCAGAAGGAGCATGCCATGCCCGCCACCGGCCCCGACTTCATCTCGCTGCAAGCGCGCGACCTCGACGCGTCGCAGGCGTTCTACGAGCGCTACCTCGGACTCGTCCGCTCGCCGGCCGGGCCGCCGCACGCCGTCGTCTTCGAGACCAAGCCGATCGCGTTCGCCCTGCGCGAGGTCGTCCCCGGCACCGACCTCGCCTCCGTGGCGCAGCCGGGCATCGGGGTCGGCATCTGGCTGCACGCCACGGACGTCCAGGCCGTGCACGACGCTCTGGTCGCCGACGGGCACCCGATCGTCTCCGCGCCGATCGACGGCCCCTTCGGCCGGACGTTCACCTTCGCCGACCCCGACGGCTACCAGGTCACCCTGCACGACCGCGCCTGAGCGGCCGCCGATAACTCGGATGCGAGCGACGGTGCCGCGGCCCTAGCATCGGCGGCATGAGCTTCAGGAAGCAGCAGACGACGACGCCGGGACGTCCCGGTGTTCGTCCACGCTGACCTGATCGCAGCGCTGACACGGCCCCGGGCGGGATCGCCCGGGGCCGTGTCGTGTGCCCGGAGGTCCCGCCCCCTTCGAAGAAGGAGACCTCCGATGCACGCCGACCACCGCAAGCTCGGGCGCGAGCTCGACCTGTTCGACTCCGACCCGCTGATCGGCGCGGGCCTGCCGTTCTGGCTGCCCGCCGGGGCCGCGGCCCGCCACGCGGTCGAGTCCTATCTGTACGACCTCGAGCGCCGCAACGGCTACCAGCACGTGTACTCGCCGGCGCTGGGCAAACGTCAGCTCTTCGAGAAGTCGGGGCACTGGCGCAACTTCGCCGAGGACATGTTCCCGCCGATGCCGATGGGCGGCGACGAGCTCGTGCTGCGGCCCAGCATCTGCCCCCACCACGCGCTGATCTTCCAGTCCCGCGGGCGCTCGTACCGCGACCTGCCGTTGCGGATCGCCGAGCTGGGGCCGATGTACCGCGCCGAACGCTCCGGCGTGCTGGGCGGCCTGTCCCGGGTGCGGGCGATCCAGCTCAACGACGCGCACATCTTCAGCCCCGCAGACCGGGCCGGCGCGGAGGTGGCCGACGCGCTGCGGCTGATGCGGCAGGCGCACGCGGCGCTCGGCCTGTCCCCGTCGTCGATCCAGCTCTCGCTTCGCGGCGAGGGCAAGAAGTACGGCGGCGACGAGGCAGGCTGGATCGCGGCCGAGCGGCTGCTGCGGGACGCGCTGCACGCGGCCGGCATCGACTTCGTGGAGGCGCCCGGCGAGGCCGCGTTCTACGGACCGAAGATCGATGTGCAGGTCGCGGACGCCGCCGGGCGCGAGTGGAGCATCGCGACCGTGCAGATCGACTATCACCAGCCGGAGGCGTTCGGCCTCGAGTACGCGGACGCGTCGGGCGGCCGGTCCCGCCCCGTGATGGTGCACCGCAGCCTGGCCGGGTCGATGGAGCGGCTGTTCGCGCATCTGATCGAGGTGCACGACGGGGCTTTCCCGTTCTGGTACGCCCCGGTGCAGCTCGCCGTGCTGCCCGTCTCGGCGGAGCAGGACGAGGCGGCGGACGCGCTGGTGCGCGCGGCGGTGGCGGCCGGCCTGCGGGTGGAGGTGCTGCGCGAGGGCTCGATCGGCGCGCGCATCCGCTCGGTGGCCGAGCGCCGGGTCCCGTACGCGGGAATCGTCGGAAAACGCGAGGCGCCCGAGGGCCTGGTCGCGTTGCGCCACCGCGACGGCCGTCAGGTGCCCGCGATGCCGGTCGCCCGCGCCGTGGAGGTGCTCAGCGCGGAGGCGCAACCCTAGCGTCGGCCTCGATCTCGATGCGCATCCGCGGGTCCGCCAGGCCGCACACCATCATGGTGGCGGCCGGGCGGACCTCGCCGAACGCCCGGCGCAGCACGGGCCAGCACGGCTCGAAGTCGTCGCGCTCGGGCAGCAGGTAGCGGACCCGCACGACGTCGGCGAGCGTGCAGCCCGCCTGGGCCAGCGCCGCCTCGATGTTGCGGATCGCCTGCTCGGCCTGCTCGGCCACGCCCTCGGCGATCGTCATCGTGGCGTAGTCGAAGCCCGTGGTGCCCGAGACGTGCACGCGGTCCCCGTCGACCACGGCTCGGGCGTACCCGATCTGCTCCTCGAACGACGAGCCGCTGAAGATCCTCGTCACTGGGCCAGGCCGTAGGTGAGCGCGTCCACCAGCGCCACCCACGAGGCCTCGACGATGTTCTCGTGCACGCCGACGGTGGTCCACTCGCGCTCGCCGTCGCCGGTCTCGAGCAGCACCCGGGTGATCGCGTTGGTGCCGTGGCTGCCCTCGAGGATCCGTACCTTGAAGTCGGTCAGCTCGAAGTTCTTGAGCTGCGGGTAGTGCTGGCTCAGCCCGGCGCGCAGGGCCTCGTCCAACGCGTTCACCGGGCCGTTGCCCTCGGCGGTGGCGATGACGCGCTCCCCGCGTACGCGGACCTTGACCGTCGCCTCGGAGACCACCGCGCCGTCCTCCCGGTGCTCGACCTGCACCCGGTACGACTCCAGGTCGAACGGGCGCGCGTAGCTCTCGCCCGGCAGCTCGCCCCGCACCAGCAGCTCGAACGACGCGTCGGCGGCCTCGAACGACCAGCCGCCCGCCTCGAGGTCCTTCACCTTGCGGGTCACCGTCGACAGCGTGTCCGGGTGGCCGGCCAGGTCGATCCCGAGCTCGCGGCTCTTGAGCTCGATGCTGGCCCGGCCGGCCATCTCGGTCACCAGGATCCGCATGTCGTTGCCCACCACCGACGGGTCGACGTGGTTGTAGAGCAGCGGATCCACCTTGATCGCGCTCGCGTGCAACCCCGCCTTGTGGGCGAAGGCGGCGGCCCCGACGTAGGCCTGGTGGGTGTCGGGGGCGATATTGGCGATCTCGGCGAGCGCGGTGGACACCCGCGTCGCCTTCTCCAGGCAGCCGTCCGGTAGGACCTGCAGCCCGAGCTTGAGCTGGAGATTGCTGACGGTGGCGAACAGGTCGGCGTTGCCGGGGCGCTCGCCGTAGCCGTTCGCGGTGCACTGGAAGTGCTTGACCCCGGCCTCGACGGCGGCGACCGTGTTCGCGACCGCGCACGAGGTGTCGTTCTGGCAGTGGATGCCGAGCAGGTCAGGGGTGACACCGGTGCGCTCGACCACCTCGGCGATCGCCTTCGTGACCATCGAGGGGAGCATGCCCCCGTTGGTGTCGCACATGATGACCCGCTCCGCGCCGGCGTCGATCGCGGTCCGCACCACGCTTGCGGTGTACGCGGGGTCGTACCGGAAGCCGTCGAAGAAGTGCTCGCAGTCGACGAACGCGCGGCGGCCGTTGGCGACCAGGTGCCGTACGGTGTCGCGCACCATCGCCAGGTTCTCCTCGCCCGTCGTGCGCAGCGCCCGCTCGACGTGCCGGATGTCGCTCTTGGCCACCACGCAGACCACCGGGGTCTCCGCGTCGAGCAGCGCCTGCACCTGCGGGTCCTCCTCGGCGCGGGCGCCGGCCTTGCGGGTCGCGCCGAACGCCACCAGCACCGCGTGCTGCAGGTCCAGCTCGGTCCTGGCGCGCTGGAAGAACTCGGTGTCCTTGGGCATCGCGCCGGGCCAGCCGCCCTCGATGAAGCCCACGCCGAACTCGTCCAGCAGCTTCGCGACCGCCAGCTTGTCGGCGACCGAGTAGCTGATCCCCTCCCGCTGCCCGCCGTCGCGCAGCGTGGTGTCGAAGACCTGGTACTCCATGGCGCGTTCCCTTCGAGGATTTTGGGGGTGACCAACAAAAAGACCCCCCGCGGTCGCGGGAGGTCTGCGCGTCGGCGAACAGTCAGCCGGCGCGCTAGGTGCCAATAATGAGCACGAGGTGGGTCACGTTGCGAAGCATGCCACGCTGCGGCGCTGCTGGGACGAAAAATCCACTACCTGAGACGGTACGCCGTGGGGCGGCCGGGTAAATCCCCCGCATGAGCGACGGCTACGACCAGAACGACCCCGACCGGGCCGGCGGGCTGATCAGCGACGCGCAGGGCGAGTTCGTCCAGCAGGAGGGCGGCGGGGCGTTCGACCCGCACGCCTTCCGCGGATCCTCCCCCGGGCGGCCCGCCCCTTCCGCCGACGATGCCGAGGAGCGTCCGGACGCACCGGCCGCGAGCGACGACCGCGACGGCCCCTCCGTGAACGACCAGCACATGAGCTCGCCGGGTTCGGAGATCGACAAGGCGCGTTAGGTTGAAGCGTGGCTGTGGAACAGTACCCCCGCAATCTCGGCTTCTCCGCGACCTACAACTTCCGCGACGTCGGCGGCTATCCCGGCCTCGACGGGCGCACGGTGCGCTGGCGCCGGCTCTTCCGCTCCGACGCGCTGCACCGCCTCGGCTCGGACGACGCCGAGGCGTTCGCTGCGCTCGGCGTGCGGACCGTGATCGACCTGCGCCGCCCCTTCGAGATCGAGAGGTACGGCCGGATCGCCGAGTCGCACGGCCTCGACTACCACAACCTCGTGCTCGAGCACGTCGACTGGGAGGAGGTGGGCCACCCCGACGAGGCCGTCCACGAGCGGTGGCTGGCCGACCGCTACCTGAACTTCGCCGAGGACGGTCGCGCGGCGATCCTCGCCTCGCTGCGGCTGATCGCCGACCCCGCGCAGGCGCCCGTCATCGTGCATTGCATGGCCGGCAAGGACCGCACCGGCACGGTCTGCGCGCTGACGCTGGCCCTGCTCGGCGTGTCCGACGAGGACATCACCGCCGACTACGCGCTGACCACCGCGGCGGTGGCCCCGCTGACCGCGCACCTGCTCGAGAAGCACCCGTCGGCGGTCCTGGGCAAGGAACACATGTGGAACTCCCCACCGGCCGCGATGCAGATGTTCCTCGACGACCTGCGCACCCACCACGGCTCGATCGAGAGCTACGTGCGCGACATCGGCCTGACCGACGACGAGCTCACCTCGCTGCGCGCCCACCTGCTGGAGAGCTAGGGAAGTTTGCGAAGAACGTTGATTGCCGTGGAGTAGAGAGACGGGTAGTCGCCCGAGCCGCGGGTGACGAACGTCGCGGAGAGCAGTGATTCACCCACACCCCACTTCACCGAGTCCTTGGTGCAGACGATCTGGGCGGAGACACCCGGTTCCTTGAACGAGGACGCGACGGTTCGATCGCCGGTGGGCGCCGTTGCGCAGCTTCCTGTCACGCCGGCCGCGGCCGCGAGGTAGTCGTCCATGTCCGATCGCGTGTCCCACAACTGGAACAACGCGGCCGAGTACACCCCCGGCGAACAGGACACTGCGGCCTTGGCGCCATCGCCCGACGAGGCGGAGCAGGTGGCCGCGACGCTCGACGGCAGAAGGCTCAGCAAGCCGGAATTGCCCGTGCCGGCCCTCGCACCGTCATCGCCTCGGCCGCTGCGCGCAAGCGCGATGGCGATACCCACCCCGACCAGCACGAGCACGACGACGGCCGAGATCAGGACCCGGGCGTGCTCCTTCGAGATCGGCCGGTCGGTGGGTGGGCGCGCCGACACGGCCGGCGGCGCTGCCTCGCGCCGTTGCTGCGGCACGGCACTGGACGGAGCCGGCGGCAGAGCTCCGGCCGCCGACGTCGGCGGGCTGCCCAAAGCCGGCGCGACGGCGCGGCCGGTGACCTGGAGGACAGCTGTCCCGGCCGGCCCGTCCAGAGTGATCGTCTCGGCCAGCTCCCCGGCCACCCGCGGCGTCCAGACGACGTGCAGTGTGGCGTCGGTGAGGCTCGCCCGCAGCTGCTTGCCGCCCCTCACGGCGGACGACCCGGCCAGCGGGCTTCCGCCCACGGCCACGTCGAACTCGACCGGCTCACTGCCGACCTGCACCGCGCCGAGGTCGATGCTCTCCCGTGCCAGCCGGACCCGCGTGCGGTCGAGGACCGTGGTCGCCCCCGCGCTCACCATCCGGCTGTCGTCGTCGACGAGTTCCTCGAGCACGGGAAAAGCGGCCGCCGCGCGTTCGAGGTTCTCGCCGCCGGCGATCGGCGCGAGCTCGCGCACCGCGGTCATCCGCACTGCGGGCAGCGGGTGCTGCACCAGCTCCAGCAGCTCGGGCGGCAGCACGGCGGCCCGGATACGCCGGTGCGGGTTGCGCGCCACCATCAGGTCGCCGCGCATGCCGAACTCCCACTTGCTCGGCGTCTGCCGGGGCGACCGTGAGCGGACCCGGTCGTACACGAAGTCGTAGAGCTCGCCGAGGGAGACGACCCCGTCCTCGTCCCGGTCGGCTTCACCGCTGCGGATGCCCTCGACCAGCGCCCCGGTGAACACGGACGGCTTGGCCGCGGCGCCCTCGGCCAGGTCGGCGCCCTCGAACGCGTACTCCATCGCGGTCGATGCCGTGATCACCACCCGGCCCCGGCCCTCGTCGAGCCGCCCTTGGCGGAACTGGTCGCCGACGTCGATGTCGTCGCCCGAGCGACGGATCATCCCGCGCTCGAACGCCCCGCCGTAACAGCAGTCCAGCAGCAGGACCACACTTCGCGCCCGGCTCCGCTGCATGACGCGGTTGACCCAGGCCGCGTCGACGCCGGTCGAGCCGAGCAGATCGGGCTGGGTGTTGGTCGCCGCGAGATAGAGCTCGCCCGCGTCGTCCTTGAGGCCGTGGCCGGAGAAGTGCAGCAGCACCACGTCCGACGGGCTCCGCCTGCCGAGCGTCCGCTCGACCCGTTCGCCGAGCTGCCACGAGGTCGGGTTGTGCATGACCTCGACGTCGAACCCGCCGAGGTTCGCATCGCCGAGCACGTCGGCCAGCGCGTCCGCGTCGGCGGCAGGCGCCGCGAGCTGGTGCAGCGTGGGGTGCTCGTACCGATCGACGGCGACCACCAGGGCCAGCCGCTGATCACTCATCGCGTACGCCCTCTCGCCGTCGGTGCTATCAGACGAGCATGACGGCGGGTGGTGCGCCTGTCGTTCCTCCGGTCGGGCGGGGGCCGTGGACGGACAACCGACGTGATCCGACTACGAGAAGGGCCGGGCGCCCGTCAGCGACGGAGGCCCGGCCCTTTGATGGCTCAGAGGACGCGGTGGACCCAGCCGAACGGGTCCTCGGCGCGGCCGCGTTGGATGTCGACCAGCTGCTTGCGCAGCGCTGTGGTGACCTCGCCGGTGCCGCCGTCGGCGATGGTGAACTCGCCGGCGGCGCTCTTCACCTTGCCGATCGGGGTGATGACGGCGGCCGTGCCGCAGGCGAACGCCTCGCGGATTCGGCCGGACGCGGCGCCCTCGCGCCACTCGTCGAGGCTCACCGGGCGTTCCTCGACCTTGCGGCCGGCGCGCTCGGCGAGCTTGATGAGCGAGTCGCGGGTGATGCCGGGCAGGATCGTGCCGGTCAGCGGCGGCGTGACCAGGGTGCCGTCGTCGAGCACGAAGAACACGTTCATGCCGCCGAGCTCGTCGATGTACTTGCGCTCGACCGCGTCGAGGTAGACGACCTGGTCGCAGCCGTTCTCGATGGCCTCGGCCTGCGCGGACAGGCCGGCCGCGTAGTTGCCGCCGCACTTGGCCGCGCCGGTGCCGCCGGGAGCCGCGCGCGTGTAGTCGGGGGTCACCCAGAGCGACACGGGCTTGACGCCGCCGGAGAAGTACGGGCCGGCCGGCGAGGCGATCACCAGGTAGAGGTACTCCATCGCGGGTCGCACGCCGAGGAAGACCTCGCTGGCGTATGCGAAGGGCCGCAGGTAGAGGCTGCCCTCGTCGCCCGGCGGCAGCCACTGGCGGTCGATCTGGATGATCTCGCGCAGCGACTGGAGGAACGTCTCGACGGGCAGCTGCGGCATGGCCATGCGCTGCGCGGACTGGGCGAACCGGGCCGCGTTGGCGTCGGGGCGGAACATCGCGATGCCGCCGTCGGGCAGCGTGTACGCCTTCAGACCCTCGAAGATCTCCTGGGCGTAGTGCAGCACGGCGGACGCCGGGTCCATCGGGATCGGCGCGCGGGCCTCGACGCGAGGCTCGTACCAGCCTTTGCCCTCGGCGTACCGGATCGTGACCATGTGGTCGGTGAAGATGCGGCCGAAGCCGGGGTTGGCGAGCAGCGCAGCGCGCTCGGCGTCGCCCACGGGTGCCGGGTTCGGACGGATCTCGAAATCGAGGTTGTCACCACCGCTCATGACGAGTGGACCTGCTTTCTCACGGAGAAGATTTAGGCATGCGGAAGCACCCGTAGTGCTCCATGAATTTACCCCGAACGGTCGTTAACACAATGACCGGCGGGTGAAGAGGCCGCGCGCTCGGGAAGGGTCAGAGCGCGGCAGCGATGCGGTCGCCGACCTCGGCGGTGCGCAGCGGGGTGCCCGGGGTGCGGGCAGCGACGTCGGCTGCGACCGCCTCGGATACTCGGCGGGCCTCGTCGTGGTGGCCCAGGTGCTCGAGCAGCAGCGAAGCGGAGAGGATGGCGGCCGCCGGGTCGGCGATGCCCTGGCCGGCGATGTCCGGCGCGGAGCCGTGCACGGGCTCGAACGTCGACGGGTATTTGCGCTCCGGGTTGACGGAGCCGCTGGCCGCCATGCCGATGCCGCCGGTAACGGCAGCGGCGATGTCGGTGAGGATGTCACCGAAGAGGTTGTCGGTCACGATCACGTCGTACCGCTGCGGGTTGCTGACCATGAACATGCTGGCCGCGTCGATGTGCTGGTACTCCGTGGTGACCTCGGGGAACTCGGCCGCGACGGCCTCGAACGTGCGCGCCCAGAGGCTGCCGGCCTTGGTGAGCACGTTGGTCTTGTGCACGAGCGTCAGGTGGTGACGGTCGCGCCGCTGGGCCCGGGCGAACGCGTCGCGCACGACCCGCTCGACGCCGTGCCGGGTGTTCAGGCTCTCCTCGGTCGCGATCTCGGCGGGGGTGTCCTTGTGCAGGACGCCGCCGGCGCCGACGTAGAGGCCCTCGGTGCCCTCGCGCACCACGACCATGTCGATCTCGCCGGGCTTGACGCCCGCGAGCGGGCTGACGGTGCCGGGCCAGAGCTTGGAGGGGCGCAGGTTCACGTACTGGTCGAAGTCGAACCGCAGCTTGAGCAGCAGCCCGCGCTCGAGCACGCCCGGCGGCACGCTGGGGTCGCCGATGGCGCCGAGCAGGATGGCGTCGTGCAGGGCCAGCTCGTCCTCGATGGCTTGCGGCAGCACCTCGCCGGTGCGGTTGTAGAAGCGGGCGCCCAGGTCGTAGTCGTCGAACTCGGCGCCGGGCAGCACGGCCTCGATCACCTTGCGAGCCTGTGCGGTCACCTCGGTACCGATGCCGTCGCCGGCCACCACCGCGATCCGCGCCACGCTCACGTCTGCTCCTCAGGGTCGCCAATGCGTCGGGACCCAGGCTAGCGCCTGGGTCCCGATCTTCGGTACGCCGGTCCCACCTAGTGAGCGTTAAGGAGCGGCACTACTGCTCCGCCAGCCTTTCCGCCGCGTCGTGCAGGGGCGCGTTCGCCTCGAACTCCGCCGTCCACGACGGGCTGCCCGCGACCGTCTCCTTGGCCTCGCCCAGCGGGACGCCCCGGCCCTTGGCGACCACCATCGCCGACTGGATCAGGCTGAGGCCCCGGCTTCGCAGCGACCGTACGAGCTCCTCGTCGGTGCCGTCCAGCAGCCCGGCGGCCCGGGCGTCGGCGACCGCCCGCTCGGCGTCGAAACCCGAGGTCACGAGCTCACCGACTTCATCCGCCCGGTCGCCACGTCGATGACGTACTTGAAGTCCCGTCGCGGCACGCCCGGCGTGACCCGCTTGCCGGTGATGACGATCGTCTCGAGGCCGTCGGAACGCGCCCACTTGAGCATCTCCGCCTTGACCGCCATGACGCCCTGGGTGCCGAGCTTCTCCATCTGGTCGGCCGGCTTGCCCTTGACGAACATCATGAAGTCCTTCATGTGCAGCTCGTTGGCGGATCGGGTGATCTGGGCGCCGAGCTCGAGGTCGATGTCGTTGGACCGCAGCTCGCTGACCCAGAAGCCGTCCGGGTCGTCGGTGTGGAAGATGTTGCAGTTGTCGTTGTGGACCAGCACCGACGTACGGCCGGCCACCACATAGTAGGTGTGGGTCTCGGCGACGGTGAGGTTGTGCACCCGGGCCTTCGCGGCGTGGTGCCGCACCGCCGAGATCTTCACGTACGTGCCGCTGCTGGTGCGCAGCCACTGCCCCGGCACCAGCGAGCCGGCCTTGACCCATCGCGACAGCGACGCCACCCAGAACGGGTGCTTGGCGGTCGCGGTGATCAGGGCAGTCGCGTGACCCCGGGCGCCGTCGGTGTCGATGCTGATGTCGACGAGCTGCTTGACGCCGTTGCCGGTGATGAGCCGCGTGACCGGCCGGCCGGCGGTGACGCCGGTGACCGGGTCGGTGGCCAGCACCGCATCGCCGAGCCGCACCTGCTCGATCGGCCGGGTGGTGCCGTCGGCGAGCAGGACCGGCGTGCCCGGCAGGAAGCTGTTGCACGTCGGCGGCTTGGTGTCGGCGAGCTTCTTGGCCTTGGCGAGGTCGGCGAGCTCGTCGGCCTCCTTGCGGGCGCCCTTGATGCGGTCGAGGAACTTGAACAGCTTGGGCAGCAGTTTGCCGAGCTTGAAGACCGTGCCGAAGATCTTGTTCGCCGGCAGCAGGTTCGCCAGCGACCACAGGCACGCCTCGACGTTGCCCTCCATGATGCACTTCTTGACGTCGCCGACCCCGGAGAGCTCGAGGAACAGATCCCAGGCGTTCTCCTTGAAGAAGTCGAGCACGTTCTGCCCGGCGTCGTTCTGCGCCTGGCGCAGCTTCTCCTGCTCCTCGGGCGTGAGGTACTTCATCAGGTTCGGGTCGAGCGGCGCGGGCGAACCGTCGATCCCGGCCGCCAGCGCCTCCGCGGCCCGCTTGCGCTCGGCCTCCTCGGCCCGCTCGGCCGCCTGCTGCGCCTCCTTGGCGTGCTGCAGCGCCTGGCTCGCCGCCGTCGCGGCGCTGTCGGCGTACTTCTGCGCGTTGTCCGCAGCCGTCTGCGCGGCGGCCGCATCGGCCTCCGCCCGGCCGGCGGCGCCCCGCGCCGCGGCGGCGTCGCTCTCCGCGGCGCTGGCGGCGCTGTTCGCGGCGTCCGCGTCGGCCTGCGCGGCCTGGGCGCTGCGCCCCGCGATCGCCGCGTCGTTGGCCGCCTCGTTTGCCGCCTGGCGAGCCGCGAGCGCATCCGCGCGGGCCTGGGCGTCCGCGCGGCCGGCACTGGCCGCCGCCTCGCGTGCCGCGGCGCCGTCCACGGCCGCCTGCGCCGCGGCCTGCTTCGCCTCGGCCGCCGACTGCGCGGCTGCCGCTGCCGAGCGGGCCGCCTGGGCGGCCGCGGCGTACGCCGGCTTCACCTGCTCGTTGGCCTTGTCCGCGGCGGCCTGTGCCTTCTCCGCCGCGACGATCGCCTCGTCCGCCCGGGCCTTGGCCGCGGCGGCCTGCTCGGCGCCGATGCTCTTGGCCTGCTCGGCGACCAGCTTGACGAAGTCCGCGTCGATGTCGGCGCCCGCGAACGGGTTGACCATGGCGATGGCGGTGTTCGCCGGTTCGGCGATGCCCGCCGCCGAGTCCCGCGCCGCCGCGGCCGCGCGCACCGCGATGTCGGCCTGAGCCGCGGCGGCGACCGCTTCCCGGGTGGCCGCCTCGGCCTCGTCCTTGGTGCGGTTCGCCGCCCACAGCGCCTGCATGGCCTGGTCGGCGGCCTCGTTGCTCAGCCGCATCGCGGCGTCGGCGGCCCGCGCCGACTTCGTCTCCTCGGCGGTCGCGAGGGCCGCCTTGGCGTCCGCCCGCACCCGGGCGGCGTGCGTCGCCTTGGCGCTCGCCTCGGCTTTGTCCGCGGCGGCGTCGGCCGCCGCGGCAGCTGCCCGTGCCTTCTCGGCCGCCGCCCAGGCCCGGTCGGCCGCCTGCTGCGCCTGCGTGGCCGCGGCACGCGCGTTCGCCGCCGCGCCCGTGGCGGTGTTGGCCGCCGAACGCGCCGAGCGTGCCGCGCCACCGGCGATGCCGGCCTGCCGGTCCGCCTCGTCCGCCTCGCGCTGCGCCTCCTGCTTCTCGGCGTCGCTGCCCGCCGACGCGGCGGCGGAGCGCATCGCGGCCGCCTTGGCCTTGGCCGTCTGCTCCGCCCGCTCGGCCGCCATGGCCTCGTCGCGCGCCACCCGGGCGGCGTCCTCCTGATCCCAGGCCCGGTCGTCCGCCTTCGCCGCGGCGCCCTCGGCCGCCTCGGCCTTGCCGCGGGCGCCCGCGGCGACGGCCGCCTGCGCGTCGGCCTGGGCCCGGGCGTTGCGGGCGACGGCGGCCTGCTGCTCCGCCTCGGCGCGGTAGCGGGCGGCGTTGGCCCGCTCCGCCTCGGCGATCTGCCGCTGCCGCTTGGCCTCGGCGGCCTGCGCCTCGGCCTCCTGCCGGTGCTGGCGCGTCTTCTCGGCCTGCGCCCACGCCTTGGCCTCGGCGGCCTCGGCGTCCTGGCGGGCCTTCTTCGTCCGTGCTGCCGCGGTCTTGGCGGCCGCGGCCTGCTTCGCCGCGGCGGCGGCCAGCTTCGCCGCCGACTTCGCGTGCTCCTCGGCATGCTGCCGCCACTTGATCGCCTGCTGCGCGCGCGCCTCGGCCTGGGCCTGCGCGCCCTGCGCGCTGTTGGTGGCGACGGTCGCGTCGATCGCGTACTGCGCCGTCTGGGTCGCGCCGACCGCGGCGGTGGCGGCCTCGCTCATGCCCTGCGCGATCAGGGACCACTCCGCGCCGTACGTCAGGCCCGTCGCGATCAGGTCGTCCGCGGCCGTGGTGGCGGTCGCCGCGGCGACGTTCGCCTGCTGCGCGGCCTGCTGCGCATAACCCAGCTGCCGCTTGGCCTCGGTGTTGGCGGTCGTCAGCTCGGCGGCCTTCTGAGCGGTCGTGCCGCCGCCGGAGAGCACCCGCGCGGAGTACCGGGCGCCGTTCGCCGCGGCCGCCATCGCGTTGGCCGCCTGCTGCAATGCCCGTACGCCCTCGCCGTGCGCCACCAGCAGACGCTGCCGGGCCTCGTTGGCCCGCGCCGACCGCTGGGCCAGCTCGGACAGCTCCTCGGCGGCCTTGTTGCGGGCCTCGAGGTCCTTGAGGTACTGCTCCCGCTCGGCCGCGTCCGCCTTCGCCGCCGTCAGGTAACCGGTGGCGAGGAAAGCGGCGATCGCAGCGTCGTCGCCGGCCAGCGCGGCCTCGGCGGCGCGCCGGACGTTGGACTCCGCCGGCGCCGCGGCGGCCACCAGCCGGACCCGCTCGCGCAGCGTCGCTGCCCGCTCCTGCGCCGTACGGGTGACCTGCGCGTCCCGCTCGCGGGCGACGTCCGCGCCGTACGCCAGGAACGCCACCCGGTCGCTGTCGGTGCCGGCCAGGACGCGGTCGACCTCGGCGTTGAAGTAGGTGCCGCCGGTGCCCTTCATCGCCTTGACCTTGGCGAGGTTGTCGGCCGCCTCCTGCTTCTTGCGGGCGGCCACCTGCTTGTCGAGCGCGGGCTTGTCGACCGTGGCGAACTTCTGGATCGCCGCCGGATCCGCGGAGGCCAGCGCGGCGTACGCGGCGTCGCGGATCTCCGGCTCCGGGGTCAGCTCCGCCAGGTCGGTGACGGCCTTGCGCCACCGCTCGGCCACCACGTCGACCCCGGTGCTGCCGTTCCACGTCTCGGTCACCAACGGCGGGATCTGCACCGTGGGCGGGTCCTCCGCCAGAAATACCGCCGAGGGCTTGCCGGGCGGTGCCGCGAGGGCGGGCGGCGCATGCAGCACCGTGCCCACCAGAGCGGCGGACAGCGACAACAGTGCCGCCGCACGAATCCGCTGAGAAATGCTCACTACGTACGTCCCCGTTCAGGCAATCAGAGACCGGCGGCCGGTGAGCCGCCGGTTGCGGGGCAGCGTGAACAGGAGAGTCAGCGGGCGACCGGCGCGCGTGCGCCCGGCAGTCCTGTGCTCGAATGCTTGCCCCCGTGACGGCGCGCCCCGGAGATGAATCCCCGTCGATGGACGCGCGTCGACGGGGATTCAACCACATGGATCGCCGGGAAAGGGGCCCGCGGAGCGCGCGGCGCTGTGGCGAAGCGAACAGCCCCCGTGCCGCGGCAAACGGCAACGGGGGCTGATGCGACGAGTACGCGTGGCTCGGTCCCGCCGAAATGCTCACCACGCCGAGCGGACACCGTCACCCGAAGACGGGCCCACCCGGGACGGGCAGCACGGACAACGCTAGCGATGCGGACTTATGACGCGCAAGGCGCCTCACCGAGGGGCGCCCCGCCGATATGCCGAGAACCCGGCCACGTCGGCGAACGCCGCGACCACCCGCAGGGTCAGGTCGGGCGACGTGATCTCGAGGCGGACCGGGTCGCCCGCGGTGAGCTCGAGATCCGCCACCGGGTCGGTCGAGATGCCCCGCAGCTCGAGATCGGCGACGCCGAACAGGCGCAGCCGCACCTGCACCGTGTCGAAACCGGCGCGGGCCCACTTCGCCGGCGGGTTCGCCGGGCCCGGCAGATCGAACGTGACGGTCACCGACGGACCGTCACGCCCGATCGTCAGCTCGTGGACGGAGACGCCCGTCAGCTCGGGCGGAACACCCTCGTAGACGGCGAGCAGACCCTCCGGGTTGCCCAGCGCCTTCGTCCATCCGGTCATAGCGGTTCCCTACCACTCGTAGTGCTGCGCGGTGCCTTCGACCTTGCCGGTGCGGGTGTTCTCGATCGGCCGGACGTTCAGGTGGCGTCCCTGGTCGCCCACGCCGCCCTCGCCGAACTGATGCCCGGCCGAGTGGTCCTGGATGACGACCTTGCTGCCGTCGCTGCGGGTGAAGTGGTACTCGCGCGTCATGATGCGTTGCTTGTTCGCGTCGAGGACCGGGTTGCCGTACTTGTCGGTCATCGGGATCCGCTCCACCTTGTCGGGCACCTGGTTCATCGGGATCTTGAGGTCCCGCTTGGCCCGCCGGAACGAGGCGCTCCGGCTCGCCGAAGTGACCTTGTCCACGATCTCACAGGCCTCGCCCGCCGCCGCGGCCCTGATGCCTGCCGAAGCGGACGAGGTCCTGGCCGAGGCGCGCGTCACGCCCTTCTTCGCCGCCGCGCCGAGGCAGCCCGGCAGCTCGTCGGCCTGCTTGCGGGCCTTGGCCAGGTCGGTGAGCTCGTCGACCTCCTTGCGGGCGCCGCTGAGCGCCTTGACGAAGCGGGCGATCTTGGGAGCGAACTTGAGCAGGTCGGCGGTCAGGCTGAGCGCCTTGCTCCACGGGATGAAGTCGGCCAGCGCCCACAGACAGGCAGTGATGTTGCCGTCCATGAAGCAGCCCTTGATGTTGTCCAGGCCGAGAAGGCTGAGGACGAGATCGCCGGCGTTGGCCTTGATGAAGTCGAGGATGCCCTGGTCCGCCTGCGCCTTGGCCTGGCGGTACCGCTCCTGCTCCTCGGGGGTCATCGAGGCCAGGAGGTCCTTCTCCTCGTCGGGCGTCAGCCCGCCGCCGCCCTCGATGTCCTCGACGCGCTCCTGCTGTTCACGCTCGCGTTCGGCGGCCTCGGCGCGTTCGAAGGCCTTCTGCGCCTCGACCGCGTAGCCGAGCGCCTGATCGGCCGCGATCGACGCGCTGTCCGCGTGCTTCTGCGCACTGGCCGCGGCCGCCTCGGCGGCGGCGGCGTCCTTCTCGGCCGCGGAGGCCGAGCCCCGTGCCGCGGCGGCGTCGGACTCGGCACGCGAAGCAGCCGCGTTGGCCGCGTCGGCCTCGCTCTGCGCGGCGGCCGCGGCCTTGCCGGCGATGGCCGCGTCGTTGGCGGCCTCGTTGGCCGCGTTGCGGGCCGCCACGGCGTCGGCCCGGGCCTGCTCGTCGGCCTTGATCGCGCTGGCCGCGGCGGCACGGGCCGCCGCACCGTCAACCGCGGCCTGCACGGCCGCCTGCTTCGCCTCGGCGGCGGACGCCGCCGCCTGCGCGGCCGAGTCTGCCGCCTTGGCGGCCTGCTCGTAGGCCGGCTTGACCTGGTCGTTGGCGCCGCGGGCCGCCTCGGCTGCCGCTCGGGCGGCGGCGACGGCTTCGTCGGCCCGGCGCTTGGCCGCGGCGGCCTGCTCCGCTCCGATGGCCTTCGCCTGCTCGGCCACGAGCTCGACGAAGTCCGCGTCGATGTCGTCGCCGGTGAACGGCGAGACCATGTCGATCGCGCTGTTGGCCGGTTCGGCGATGCCCGCGGCCGAGACCCGGGCGGCGTTCGCGGCGCTCACCGCGATGTCGGCCTGAGCCGCCGCGGCCACCGCCTCGTTCGTCGCCGCCTGAGCCTCGTCCCGGGTGCGCTGTGCCGCCCACAGCGACCGCACCGCCTCCTCGGAGGCCTGCGAAGCGAGCTGCTGGGCCGCCCTGGCCGCCTCGGCAGCCTTGATCTCCTGCCGGGTGGCCTCGGCGGCCTTGGCCTCCGCCCGCAGCCGAGCCGAGTGAGCCGCCTTGGCGTCCGCCTCCGCGGCATCCGCGGCAGCATCGGCGCGTGCCGCTGCGGCCTGCGCCTTCTCGGAAGCAGCCCATGCGCGGGCCGCGGCCTGGTCGGCCTGCACGGCAGCGGACCGCGCGTTCGCCGCCGCGCCCGTCGCCGTGTTGGCCGACGCTCGCGCGCTGCGGGCCGCGGTTCCGGCGGTGCCGGCCTGGCGGCCGGCCTCGTCGGCCTGGCGCTGAGCTTCGGCGGCGTCGGCGCTGCCGGCAGCCTGGGCGGCCCACGCCCGCCGCGTGGCCGCCTCCGCCTTGGCCGTCTGTTCCGCCCGCTCCGCGGCCAGCGCGTCGTCGCGCGCCCGCATCGCGTTGTTCTCCTGGTCCCAGGCGCGCTTGTTCGCCTCGTCCGCGGCGGAGTCGGCCGCATCGGCCTGCCTGCGCGCGTTGGCGGCGATGCCGACCTGAGCGTCGGCGTTCGCGCGGGCGTTGGCGGCGATGGAGGCCTGCGCCTCGGCACGCTGGCGTGCGGCCGCCGCGTTGGCGCGCTCGGCCTCGGCGATCTGCCGCTGCCGCTTGGCCTCGGCGGCCTGCGCCTCGGCGACCTCGCGGTGGCGGCGAGCCTGCTCCGCCGCGGCCCACGCCTTCGCCTCGGCGGCTTCGGCCTGTTCCCGCGCGGCCTTGGTGCGCGCCGCTGCCGTCTTCGCCGCGGCGGCCTGCTTCGCCGCTGCCGCGGCCAGCTTGGCCGCCGCCTTCGCGTGCTCCTCGGCGTGCTTGCGCCACTTGATCGCCTGCTGCTCGTGCGCCTCGGCCTGGGCCTGCGCGCCCTGCGCGCTGTTGGTGGCGACGGTCGCGTCGATGGCGAACTGCGCCGTCTGGGTGGCGCCTACCGCGGCGGTGGCGGCCTCGCTCATGCCCATGGCGATCAGCGACCACTCCGCGCCGTAGTCCAGGCCGGTGTCGATCAGCTCGTCCGCAGCCGACGTGGCGATCCGCGCGGCGATGTCCGCCTGCCGGGCTGCCTCCTGCGCGTAGCCCAGCTGCCGCTTGGCCTCGTTGTCGGCGGTCGTGAGCTCGCCTGCCTTCTGCGCCGCCGTGCCGCCGCCGTCGAGGACCCGTACCGCGTGGCGTGCCGTGTTGGCGGCGCCCGCCATCGCGTTGGCCGCCTGTTGCAGCGCCCGTACCGCGTCGCCGTGCGCGGCCAGCAACCGCTTGCGGGCCTCGTTGGCCCGCGCCGACCGCTGGGCCAGCTCGGACAGCTCCTCGGCCGCCTTGTTGCGGGCCTCGAGGTCCTTGAGGTACTGCTCCCGCTCGGCCGCGTCCGCCTTCGCCGCCGTCAGATAGCCGGTGGCGAGGAAAGCGGCGATCGCGGCGTCATCACCGGCCAGCGCCGCCTCGGCCGCCCGTCTCACGTTCGACTCCGCGGGAGCGGTCGCACCCACGAGCCGGACCCGTTCCCGCAGCGTGGCGGCGCGTTCGGCGGCCGTCTTGGAGACCTGCGCGTCCCGCTCGCGGGCGACGTCCGCGCCGTACGCCAGGAACGCCGCCCGATCGCTGTCGGTGCCCGCCAGCACCCGCTGCACCTCGGCGTTGAAGTAGGCCCCGCCGGTGCCCACCATCGCCCGGATCGCGGCGAGGTTGTCGGCCGCCTCCTTCTTCTTGCGGGCGGCGACCTGCTTGTCGAGGGCCGGCTTGTCGACCGTGGCGAACTTCTGGATCGCCGCCGGGTCTCCGGTCGCCAGCGCCGCCAGCGCCGCGTCCCGGATCTCCGGCTCGGCGGTGAACTCCGCCACGTCGGCGACCGCCTTGCGCCACCGATCGTCCAGAGTCGACACACCGGTGGTGCCGTTCCACGTCTCGGTGACCAGCGGCGGAACCTCGACCGTGGGCGGATCCTCCGCCAGAAGTGCCGCCGGCGGCTTGCCGGGCGGTGCCGCGAGGGCGGGCGGCGCATGCAACACCGTGCCCACCAGAGCGGCGGACAGCGACAACAGTGCCGCCGCACGAATCCGCTGAGAAATGCTCACTACGTACGTCCCCGTTCAGGCAATCAGAGACCGGCGGCCGGTGAGCCACCGGTAAGAGGGCAGCGCAAAACAGGGAGATCAGCCGGTGACCGGCGCGCGTGCAGCCGGCAGCCCCGTGCTCGAGTGCTCGCCCCCGTGACGGCGCGCCCCGGAGATGAATCCCCGTCGATGGATGCGCGTCGACGGGGATTCAATCACATGGATCGCTCGGCCGGGGGGTGACGCGGCCTGCGGGCACGACGGCTCAGCACGACAGCGGCGCGCGCACCACGCCGTCGGCGTCGGGCACCACAGCGCTGGGGACCTCCTCCTCGGGGAAGAAGAAGAACGCCAGGTCCCCGTACGGCGGGAGGTCGTCGTCCGGCACGTCCTTGATGCCCGCGGTGTAGGTCCGCGACGGCAGGACCGCCGTGTCCGCGCCGGCGGGGAACACCACGACCGAGTCGAGCAGCCGGTCCATCGAGGCCACCGCCTCCCGCAGGCCTTCGCGGCCGGCCCGGTGGACCGGCACGCCGGGATAGGCCGCCACGGTCGAGCGGGGCCGCACGTGCGAACGGACCGCGTCCGACTCCGCCCTGATCCACCTCTGGCCGAGTACGCCACCCGCCCAGCACTCGAGGATCAGCGCGGGAAACGGGACGGCCGCCCAGAACGCGTCGTCGGCGCCGGGGCCGGGCTCCTCCGGCTCCTCGTCCGCGGGAGCCTCGGCGACCCGCAGCCCGAGCCGCCGCAACTCCCCCTCGAGATCGGCCCGGTCCGGCGGGACGGAGGCGTAGAAGACCCCGTCCCACGACGTCTCCAGGCGCAGCGACGGCTCGCCGGCGAGCACGCAGACCACTCCCCGGCCGGCGAGCATGTCGAGGAACAGCCGCCGGGCCGTGGCCACGTCGAGCCGGCGGCCGGGGTAGACCCGGCCCAGCCATGGCGGCTCGGGCTCGGTGACGATCGCGGCGTGCGTCTCGAACGCCCGCACGCCGAGCGCGCCGGTCAGCAGGTCGAAGGCGGCGCCCGCCGGCCCGGCGGCATCGCCGGGCTCGACGGGCGTCAGCCTGAGCTGTCGCGTCACTTGGCTACCCAGATGAGGCCCCACTCGCCGTTCGGCAGCTTGCCGATGTCGTAGCTCCCGCTGCGCAGGGTGCTGGCGGACGTCTGCAGCGACTCGGGCGTCGGACCGGCCTTGAACAGCGCGCCGACGTGTCCCTCGGTGTCCCAGGAAATGTAACGCACCGCCGCGGGCGCCTTCTTGTTCTCCCAGATGGCCGGGTTGCCGCGGCCCGCCGAGCGCAGCTTGGTCTGCTTGTAGCCCAGCCACTTGGCGAGGTCGTTGGACTGCGCCTTGGTCAGCACCGGGCCGCACGGTCGCGACGCGGCCGCTGCCGCCTTGGCGGAGGCGCCCTTGCGCAGCGCGGCGCCGCCTCCGGGCAGGTTCGGGCAGGACGGGCCGTCCACGTCGTGGCGACGCCGGGCCTGGTCCTTCATCTCGTCGAGCTTCTTGCGGGCGTCGTTCACGTCGTCGAGGAACTTCTTGATCTTCGGCGCGTGCTCGAGCAGCTTCTTGGCCATCTTGCCGGCCTTGAGCAGGCCGCCGCCCGGGGCGAACGTGAGCGCCAGCGACAGGCATGCCTGCCAGTTGCGCTCCATGAAGCAGCCCTTGATGTCACCCCACGGGGTGAGGTCGTCGATCAGGCCGGGGATCGCGTCCTTCAGATAGTCGAGCAGGTCCTTGTTCGCCAGGTCCTCGAGGCGCTTGTACTCCGCGTCGTCGCCCGGCTCGAGCAGCGCCAGCAGCTGATCCCGCTCGGCGCCGGTCGGCAACGTGGTCATCCCCTCGACCAGCGCCCGGCGCTGCTCGAGCTCGCGCTGCCGCTCGGCCTCCTCGGCACGGTCGGCGGCCTGCTGCGCCTCGATGGCGTGCTGCAGGGCGTTCCCGGCCGCCGTGGCCGCGCCGTCGGCGTGCTTCTGCGCGCTCTCGGCCGCCCGCTGGGCGGCGGCCGCGTCGGCCTCCGCCCGGTCGGCGGCGCCCCGCGCGGCCGCGGCGTCGTTCTCGGCCGCGGTGGCGGCGCTGGCGGCGGCGTCCGCGTCGGCCTGCGCTGCCTGCGCGTTCTGACCGGCGATGGCCGCGTCGTTGGCCGCCTCGTCGGCCGCCTGCCGTGCGGCCGCCGCGTCGGCCTTGGCCTGCGCGTCGGCACGGGCGGCACTGGCCGCGGCCGCACGGGCGGCAGCACCGTCGGCGGCCGCCTGGGCCGCGTACTTCTTGGCCTCGGCCGCCGAGCGGGCCGCGTCGGCGGCGGACCGGGCAGCCTGCGCGGCCGCCGCGAACGCCGGCTTCACCTGCTCGTTCGCGCGGTCGGCGGCCGCCTGCGCCTTGTCGGCCGCGAGCACGGCCTCGGCAGCGCGCGCGTCGGCCGCCGCGGCCTGCTCCGCGCCGATGCTCTTGGCCTGGTCGGCGACCAGCTTGACGAAATCGGCGTCGATGTCGGCGCCCGCGAACGGCGACACCATGGCGATCGCGGAGTTGGCCGGCTCGGCGATCCCGGCCGCCGACTGACCGGCGGCGACCGCCGCCCGCACCGCGATGTCCGCCTGCGCGGACGCGGCAACCGCCTCGCTCGTCGCCGCCTCGGCCTCGTCCTTGGTCCGGTTCGCCGCCCACAGCGAGCGCACCGACTCGTCGGCGGCCTGCTCGGCCAGCCGCATCGCCGCGTTGCCCGCCCGCGCGGCCTTGTTCTCCTCCGCGGTCGCGGTCGCCGCCTTGGCGTCGGCGCGCATCCGGGCGGCGTGCGTGGCCTTCGCGGTCGACTCGGCCTTGTTCGCCGCGGCGTTCGCGGCGGCCGCTGCCGCCTGCGCCTTGTCCGCGGCCGCCCACGCCCGGTTCGCCGCCTGCTCGGCCTGGTTGGCCGCCGCGCGGGCGTTCGCCGCCGCGCCGGTGGCGGTGTTGGCCGCCGATCGAGCCGACCGGGCCGCGTTGCTGGCCACACCGGACTGCCGCTCGGCCTCGTCGGCGTCCCGCTGCGCCGCCTGCTTCTCGCTGTCGCTCGCCGCGGCCGCGACCGCAGCGCGCTTGGCCTGCGCGTTCGCCTTCGCCGTCTGCTCATCCAGCTCGGCCGCGATCGCGGCATCCCGCGCCTGACGCGCCGTGTCCTCCTGGTCCCAGGCACGGTCCTCGGCAGCGGCCGCCGCCGAATCCGCGGCCTCCGCGCGGCTGCGCGCCCCTGCGGCAGCGGCGGCCTGGGCATCGGCCTGGGCGCGGGCGTTGCGGGCGATCGCCGCCTGCTGCTCCGCCTCCGCCCGGTACCGCGCCGCGTTGGCCCGCTCGGCCTCGGCGATCTGCCGCTGCCGCTTCGCCTCGGCCGCCTGCGCCTCGGCGGTCTCCCGGTGCTGCCGGGTCTTGGCGGCCTCGGCCCACGCCTTGGCCTCGGCAGCCTCCGCCTGCTCACGCGCCTTCTTGGCGCGCGCCGCCGCCGTCTTCGCCGCAGCCGCCTGCTTGGCCGCCGCGGTCGCGAGCTTGGCCGCGGCCTTCGCGTGCTCCTCGGCGTGCTGACGCCACTTGATCGCCTGCTGCGCGTGCGCCTCCGCCTGAGCCTGCGCGCCCTGCGCGCTGTTGGTCGCGATGGTCGCGTCGATCGCGTACTGCGCCGTCTGGGTGGCGCCGACCGCGGCGGTTGCCGCCTCGTTCATGCCCTGCGCGATCAGCGCCCACTCCGCGCCGTACTCCAGCCCGGTCTCGACCAGGTCGTCGGCCGCGGTCGAAGCCGTCGCCGCGGCGATGCCCGCCTGCCGCGCCGCCTCCTGCGCGTAACCCAGCTGCCGCTTCGCCTCGGTGTTCGCCGTCGCCAGCTCGGCCGCCTTCTGCGCCACCGTGCCACCACCGGACAGCACCCGCGAAGCATGCCGGGCGCCGTTGGCGGCCGCGGCCATCGCGTTGGCCGCCTGCTGCAACGCCCGCACGCCCTCGCCGTGCGCCACCAGCAACCGCTTGCGCGCCTCGTTGGCCCGCGCCGACCGCTGCGCCAGCTCCGTCAGCTCCTCGGCGGCCTTGTTCCGCGCCTCCAGATCCTTCAGGTACTGCTCCCGCTCCGCGGCGTCCGCCCGCGCGGCGGTCAGATAGCCGGTGGTCAGGAACGCCGAAATCGCCGCGTCGTCGCCGGCGAGCGCAGCCTCCGCCGCGCGCTTCACGTTCGACTCCGCGGGAGCCGCCGCGGCCACCAGCCGGACCCGTTCGCGCAGCGTCGCCGCCCGCTCGGCGGCCGTCTTCGCGGTCTGCCGGTCACGCTCGCGGGCGATGTCCGCGCCGTACGCCAGGAACGCCGCCCGGTCGCTGTCGGTGCCCTTGAGAACCCGCTCGACCTCGGCGTTGAAGTAGCCGCCCGGCGTGCCGGTGCCCTTCATCGCCGTCACCTTGGCGAGGTTGTCCGCCGCCTCCTGCTTCTTGCGCGCCGCGACCTGCTTGTCCAGGGCGGGCTTGTCGACCGTCGCGAACTTCTGGATCTTCACCGGGTCGCCGGTCGCCAGCGCCGCCAGCGCCGCGTCGCGGATCTCGGGCTCGGCGGTGAACTCGGCGACGTCGGCGACGGCCTTGCGCCACCGTTCGTCCATCGTGGACACGCCGGTCGAGCCGTTCCACGTCTCCGTGATCAGCGGCGGCATCTCCACGCCCGGCGGCAAGGGTGACGGCGGGTCCTCCGCGAGTGCCGCGGCCGGCCGCGGCGCCGCCAGGGCCGGCGGCGCGTGCAGATAGGACCCCACGATCGCGGCGGTCAGCGACACCAGTGCCGCCGCCCGCATCCGCGTGCGAATACTCACTACATATCCCCGTTTCACGTGCTCGGAACGCCGGCGCGGTCAGGACACCGCCCGGATGAAGGTCGCGAGGAGCTCAGGAATCGGCCCGGGAGCGGGCACTGCTACGGGACGCCGCGCGAAGTCCGAATTGGACGCACGGCGCGCTGTCAGATGACGTTCAGCCGATTACCGGCGGCATCCCGCCGCCGCGGAGCCGGCACGGACGGACCCTCGCTGTCGGCACCGATCCCACGCCGACGCGAGGAATGCTCAGGCACGCGGCGGCGCACACCTCCGGCGAGCGCCGCGGCCGAAATACGTACACGCATGTCAGGTCCCCCGTGAACCGTCATGGCTCGCCGGGGACTAGGCCAATCACCCCGGTCGATTGATTAGATCGCCGCGAAATTGAACCACATCATCGTCCGGCGTGGGGGCCGCCGACGGCGCCGAGCGAGCGCACGGACGTCACGGACGCGCCGGCACGACGGAGCGCCCGTGATCGCCGCCACCGTCCTCCCCGCGTGTCGCAGCCGGTTCTTCCGGTTTGCGGGGCTTGGTGATGGCACCATGCGCCGGTGAGTTTCGACCTCGTGGTGTGGGCGATGGACAAGCCGGACCTGCCGGACGCCGTACGGGCCGCCAACGCGCGATGCGCGAACGGCGAGCACCCGCAGCGTCCGGCCGACCCGCGCGTCGTCGCCTTTTACGACGCCCTGACCAGCGATTACCCCGATCGGGGGCCGCTCGCGTCGGCACCCGGGTCGCCCTGGGCGCACGCCCCGCTGCACGCCGCCGCCGACCACATCCAGATGCGGCTCGACGAGAACTGCCCGGACGAGGTGCTCGAGACGATCGAGCGGCTGGCCGGCGAGCTCAACCTGGACCTGCTCGACCTGCAGGACGGCACCGTGTATCCGCCGCCTATGAAAGTCCGTTGAGCCGCAGGTCGACGATGCTGCCCCGCTCCGCGCCGATCCCGGCGGCCACCGTGGAGAGCAGCTCCGCGTCGACCGGCGAGTCCACGGTCAGCGTCATCAGCGCCTCGCCGCCGGCCTCGCGCCGGGCCACCTGCATGGCAGCGATGTTGACCCCGGCCTCGCCCAGCATCGTGCCGATCGCGCCGACGACGCCGGGCCGGTCGCTGTAGCGGAAGAACAGCACGATGCCGTCGGCGTTCAGGTCGAGGTCGAAGTCGTCCACGCCGGTCAGCTTCGCGATCTCGCGGGTGCCGTGCACGGCGAGCATGCCGGCCACGCTCACCGACCGGCCGTCGGGCAGCGCGCCGCGCACGGTCACCACGTTGTGCGGGTCGGCCGGGTCGTCGTTGAGCACCAGCTCGACCTCCACACCGCGGTCCACGGCGAGCTGAGGAGCGTTCACGTACGTCACCCGCTCGTCCACCACTGCGGTGAAGAGCCCCTTCGTGGTCGCCAGCCGCAGCACCCCCACGTCGTGCGAGACGATCTCGCCCCGCACCTCCACGGTGACGCTCGCGGCCACCCCGCCGGCCACCGCCGTGAACACTTTGCCCAGCTTCTCGGCAAGCGCGAGCAGCGGCCGTACGTCCTCGTCGACCACGCCGCCCGCCTGCACGTTCACCGCGTCGGGCACGAACTCGCCGTCGAGCGCCAGCTTCACGCTGCGCGCCACCGCCAGGCCCGCCTTGTCCTGCGCCTCCGCCGTCGACGCGCCCAGGTGCGGGGTCGCCACCACGGTGTCGAAGGCGAACAGCGGCGAGGAGCTGCACGGCTCGGTGACGAACACGTCGAGCCCGGCGCCGGCCACCCGCCCCTCGCGCAGCGCCGCGGCCAGCGCCGTCTCGTCGACGAGCCCGCCGCGCGCCGCGTTCACGATGCGGACGCCCGGCTTGACCAGCGCGAGCTCCTTCTCGCCGATCAGGCCGACGGTCTCGGGCGTACGGGGCAGGTGCACGGAGATGAAGTCGCTCTCGCGCAGCAGCTCCTCGAGACCCACCAGGCGTACCCCCAGCTGCGCCGCACGCGCGGGCTGGACGTACGGGTCGTAGGCGATCAGCCTCGTGCCGAAGGCCGCCATGCGCTGGGCGAACAGCACGCCGATGCGGCCCAGCCCGACCACCCCGACGGTCTTGCCCTGCACCTCGACGCCCACGAACCGCGCCCGCTCCCAGGCGCCGCCCTTGAGCGAGGCCGACGCCGTCGCGGTGTGCCGGGCGACCGCGAGCAGCAGCGCGACGGCCTGTTCGGCGGCGGACACGATGTTGCTGGTCGGGGCGTTCACCACGAGCACGCCGCGGGCGGTGGCGGCCGGCACGTCGACGTTGTCGAGGCCGACCCCGGCGCGGGCCACCACGCGCAGGCCGACGCCGGCGGCGAGCACCTCCGCGTCGACCCGGGTGGCGCTGCGCACGATCAGCGCGTCGGCCGTCGCCACCTCGGCGAGCAGCGCGGCACGATCGGTGCCGTCGACGTGGCGGACGTCGTAGTCGTACGCGAGGACGTCGATGGCGGCGGGGGCGAGTTGCTCGGCGATCAGAACGACGGGCGTCACGCGGCCGATCGTAGACGGGCCGGGACCCGCGCGGTCAATGCTGATCGATATGAGCCGCCGGGCCCGGCTCCTGCGGAACCGGGCCCGGAAGCGTTGCTAAGCAGGCCGTTTGCCGTAGTACGGCTTGATCACCTTGCGGAGCTGCCGCTGCAGACCGCGGAGCAGGCGTACGGTGCCCTCGTCGCTCCAGCCGGTCGTGGTCGACCACTCGTAGCCCGAACCGGCGACGTCGCTGACGAAGACGACCTCGGTGGACAGCAGGATGCGCGCCCAGTCGGCCGGGGCGATCGGCTCGTCGGCCTTGATCGCCCGGCTGAGCCGCCGGGTCTCCTCGACCAGGCCGGCCGCGTCCGCGAACCCCATGGCGTACGCCATCTCGTCGCTGCACCGGGCCGGCCCCAGCCACTCACCGAGCGCCCGCACCAGCAACGCTGCCTCGTCGTCGTCGACAACCTCGCTCGGTCGCACCATCAGGCGATGCTCTCCCAGGATTGCTCGAGCGCGTCCCGGTCGGCCGGTCCCTGCAGGACGGTGCCGCCGTCGGCGCTCATCGGGTCGTGGACGACGATCGTCCGGCCGTCCCGGCCCAGGAACGCCTTGCGGCCGCCGCTCAGGTCCCTGGCGCGCGACGGGTCGCGCATCACGTCGCCCACCAGCTTGCCGAGCTGCTCGCGTGACATGCCGGGGAAGTCGGCGACGTGCCCCTCGGCGATGTCCTCGGCGTCCTCGGCGCGTTCCTCGTCCCGCAGGCACCAGGCGCCGTCCCTCGGGCACGGCTGAGGCGCGGGCGGGTCCTTACGCGTGCGGGCCTTCGCGCGCAGCTCCTCGAGCCGCTTCTTCGCCCCGGTGACGTCGTCGAGGAACTTCTGAATCGCGGGCGCCTGGCCGAGCAGCTTGCCGGCCGTCGTGCCGGCGGCGGACGTCAGGGCCAGCGACAGGCAGGCGGTCCAGTTCTGCACCGTGAAGCAGCCCTCGAGCTCGTCCCACGAGGTCAGACCCGGGACCGTCTCCTTGAGATGGTCGAGCAGAACCTTGCCGGCCAGCGCTTCCTGCTGCACGTACTCGTCCCGCTCGCCGCCGAGCAGCAGCTTCAGCACCTCGTCGCGCTCGGCACCGGTCGGCGCCGTGGACGTGCCCTCGACGAGCTCGCGGCGGCGGTCGAGTTCGCGCTGCCGCTCCGCCGCCTCCGCGCGCTCCGCGGCCTGCTGCGCCGCGACCGCGTTCGGCAGGGAGTTCGCGGCTCCTGCGGCGGCGCTGTCGGCGTACGACTGCGCCCGGTCGGCGGCTCGCTTGACGGCCGCGGCGCGCGCCTCGGCGCGTTCCGCCGTCTGCTGGGCCGCGGCCGCGACCGCCTCGGCCTCCGTGGCTGCCTGTTCGGCGATCTGGGTCTCGCTCCGCGCGTGCTGCACGTCGCGGCCGGCGACCTCGACGTCGCTCGCCGCCTCGTCGGCGGCCTGTCTCGCCGCCAGCGCGTCGGCCCGCGCCCGTCCGTCCGCCCGGTCGGCGCTCTCCGCCGCGGCCCGAGCCGTCGCACGGTCGGCCACCGCCTGGGCCGCGAACCCGATCGCCTCGGCGGCCGAGCCGGCCGTGTCCGCGGTGGACCGGGCGACCTGCGCGGCCGCGGTGAAGACCGGCTTGACCTGCGCGCCGGCCCGGTCCGCGGCGGCCTCGGCCCGGCTCGCCACGCCGAGCGCCTCCTCCGCGCGCGCCTGCGCGGCCGCAACCTGCCCGGCATCGATGCCCGACGCCCGGTCGGCCACCAGCCGCAGGAAGTCGGCGTCGACGTCCGCGTCGGTGAACGGCGACACCGGGGGGATCGTGGTGTTCGCCGGTTCGGCGATGCCCGCGGACGACACCCGCGCCGCGGTGGCCGCCCGGACGGCCGTCTCCGCCTCCACGAAGGCCGCGACGGCCTCGGTGGTGGCCGCCTCGGTCTCGGCCCTCGCGCGGTTCGCCGCCCACAGCGCCCGTACGGTCGCCTCGGCCGCCTGGTCGCTGAGCCGCACGTGGGACCGGGCGGCTCCCGCGGCGCCGATCTCCTGCACGAGCGCCCCCGTCGCCCGGGCGTCGGCCCGCAGCCGCGAGGCGTGCGCGGTCTTGGCGATCGCCTCGGCGCGATCCGCCGCGGCGGCCCCTGCGGCGGCGGCCTCACGGGCACGCCGCGCGGCCACCGCGGCCCGGTTCGCGGCCTGGTCCGCCCAGGTGGCCGCGGCGCGGGCGTTCGCCGCCACGCCGGTCGCCGTGTTCGCCGCCGAGCGGGCCGACCGCGCCGCGCTGCTCGCGGTCCCGGCCTGCCGGTCGGCCTCGTCGGCCTTCCGCTGCGCCGCCTCCTTCTCGGCAGCGCTGCCGGCCGCGGCGACCGCCGCGCGCATCGCCTGGGCGTACGCCTTGGCGGTCTGCTCGTCGAGTTCGGCCCGCGCCGCAGCGTCACGTGCCCGGCGAGCCTCGCTCTCCCGCTGCCCGGCGCTGGTCGCGGCTCCGGCGGCCGCGTCCTGGGTGGAGTCCGCCGTCCGCCGCGCCGACGCCGCCGCCGAAGCCTTCGCGTCGGCCTGGGCCCGGGCGCCGCGGGCGACGGCGGCTCGCCGTTCCGCCTCGGCGCGGTAGCCGGCCGAGGCGGCACGCTCCCCCTCCGCGACCTGCCGCTGCCGCCGGGCGTCGTTCGCGAACGCCTCGATCTTCTGCCGGTGCTGACGGGTCTGGTCCGCCTGCTCCAGCGCGGTCGCCTCGGCCGCCTGCACGTCCTCGCGCGCCTTCTTCGCCCGGGCGGCGGCCGTCCTCGCGGCGGCTGTCTGCTTCGACGCGACGGCCGCGAGCTTCGCCGCCGCCTTCGCGTGCTCCTCGGCGTGCCGGCGCCACCTGACCTCCAGCTGCGCCCGCGCCTCCGCCTGCGCGGGGGCGCCCTGCGCGTCGTTCGCCACGATCATCGCGTCGATCGCGGTGCGCGCCGCCTGGGCCGCGCCGACCGCCGCGGTCGCCGCCTCGCTCATGCCCTGGGCGATCAGCGACCACTCCGCGCCGTACGCCCGTCCGGCCGCGACGAGGTCGTCCGCGGCGCTCGCGGCGGCCTGCGCGGCGGCCGCCGCCTGCCGGGCCGCCTCCTGCGCCAGGCTCAGCTGCCGGTTCGCCTCGACGCCGGCCCTCGCGAGCTCGGCGGCCTTCTGCGCCGCCGTCCCGGAGCCGTCCAGCACCCGGGTCGCCTCCCGCGCAGTGTTCGCGGCCGCGGCCATAGCGTTCGCCGCCCGCTGCAACGCGCGCACGCCGTCGCCGTGCGCCACCAGCAGCCGCTGCCGCGCCTGGGCGGCCCGCGCCGAGAGCTGCGCCGACTCCGTCAGTTCCTCGGCCGCGCGGTTGCGCGCCTCGAGGTCCTGAAGGCGCTGCTCACGCTCGGCCGCGTCCGCCCGCACCGCCGTCAGGTAGCCGTTCCTGAGAAATGCCGTGATCGCGGCGTCGTCGCCGGCCAGCGCCGCCTCGGCCGCCCGCCGCACGTTCGACTCGGCGGGCGCCGCCTGGGCCACGGCCCGGACCCGCGCGCGGCGGATCTCGGCCTGCTCGGCCGCCGACTTCGCAGCCTGGGCGTCCACGTCACGGGCGATCTCCGCGCCGTACGCCAGGAACGCGGCGCGGTCGCTGTCGGTGCCGGCCAGCGCCCGGTCGACCTCGGCGTTGAAGGACGTGCCGCCGGTGCCCCGCAACGCGCTCACCTTGGCGAGGTTGTCCGCCGCCTCCTGCTTCTTCCGCGCGGCCACCTGCTTGTCCAACGCCGGCTTGTCCACCGTCGCGAACTTCTGGATCACCGCCGGGTCACCGGTCGCCAGCACCGCCAGCGCGGCGTCCCGGATCTCGGGCTCGACCGTGAACTGCGCCAGGTCGGCGACCGCCTTGCGCCACCGCTCGTCCGCCACGACGACGCCAGTGGTGCCGTTCCAGGTCTCGGTGACCAGCGGCGGCAGATTCGGTATCGAGGGCGGGTCCTCCGCGCGGAGGGCGAATCGCGGCGCGGGCGGCGCCGCGGAGGCGGGCGGAGCGTGCAGGCACGGTCCTACGATCGCGGCGGCCAGTGAGGCCAGCACCGCGGCACGAATCTTCACTTGTGACATCCCCGTTTTCGAGCTTCGGCGGTACGTCCGTCAGCCACGGGGAAGCCCGGTGCGGACACGACAGTGCCCCACCGCGAAAATCAGCCCCGTGAGGCGCGCTCATCGAAGGTGATGACTGCGCGCCGCGGGCATTCAACCACATCGCCGGGCGCCGGGGGTGCCCGCGCAAAGCAGGAAGCCCGGCCCCGCAACGGGACCGGGCTTCGCGGCGTGAGACGTCAGGCGGTCTCGGTGATCGGGCGGTCGACCCAGCTCATCATGTCGCGCAGCTTCTTGCCGGTGACCTCGATGGGGTGCTGGGCGCCCTGCTCGCGGTACTTCTTGAGCAGCGGGCCGCCGTTCTCGTCGTCCTCGATCAGCTGCCGGGTGAACTCGCCGGACTGGATGTCGGCGAGGATCCGCTTCATCTCCGCCTTGGTCTCGGCGTTGATGACCCGCGAGCCGCTGACGTAGTCGCCGAACTCGGCGGTGTCCGACACGCTGTAGCGCATGCGGGAGATGCCGCCCTCGTACATCAGGTCGACGATCAGCTTGAGTTCGTGGAGGCACTCGAAGTACGCGATCTCGGGCGCGTAGCCGGCCTCGGTGAGCACCTCGAAACCGGTCTGCACCAGCGCCGCCGTGCCACCGCAGAGCACCGCCTGCTCGCCGAACAGGTCGGTCTCGGTCTCTTCCTTGAACGTCGTCTTGATGACGCCGGCGCGGGCGCCGCCGATCGCCTTCGCGTACGACAGGGCGAGCGCGAGGCCCTCGCCCGTCGGGTCCTGCTCGACGGCGACCAGCGCGGGCACGCCCTTGCCATCGACGTACTGGCGGCGCACGAGGTGGCCCGGGCCCTTGGGGGCGACCATCGCGACGGTCACGTCGGCCGGCGGCTTGATGAGCTCGAACCGGATGTTGAGGCCGTGGCCGAAGAACAGCGCCTTGCCCGCGGAGAGGTTCGGGGCGATCGACTCGGCGTAGATCTTGCGCTGCGCGGTGTCCGGCGCGAGCACCATGATCACGTCGGCCCAGGCCGACGCCTCGGCCGGCGTCTTGACCTCGAGGCCCTGCTCCTCGGCCTTGGCCCGGCTCTTGGAGCCCTCCTTGAGGCCGACCACCACCTCGACGCCCGAGTCACGCAGCGACAGCGAGTGGGCGTGGCCCTGGCTGCCGTAGCCGATCACGGCGACCTTCTTGCCCTGGATGATGCTCAGGTCGGCGTCGTCGTCGTAGAAAACTTCCGCGGTCATTGCTTACCTTTCTGGGTCGGCTACGCGGCGCGCAGCGCCGGGCCGGTGGTGATGGAGCGGGAGCCGCGGCCGATGGCCACGAGCCCGGACTGGACCATTTCCTTGATGCCGTACGGCTCGAGGTCGCGCAGCAACGCGTCCAGCTTGTCGGGGTTACCCGTGGCCTCGATCGTGAGGGTGTCCGGTGCGACGTCGATCACCCTCGCCCGGAACAGCTCGACCGTCTCGAGCACCTGGCTGCGCTGCGCACGGTCGGCGCGCACCTTGACCAGCAGGAGCTCGCGCTGGACCGACTGCTGCGGGTCCAGCTCGACGATCTTCAGGACGTTCACCAGCTTGTTGAGCTGCTTGGTCACCTGCTCCAGGGGTGAGGAGTCGGCGTTGACCACGATCGTGATGCGGGAGACGTCCGGGTTCTCCGTCTCGCCCACCGCCAGCGAATCGATGTTGAAGCCGCGCCGGGAGAACAGTCCGCTGACCCGCGCGAGCACGCTCGGCTTGTTCTCGACCAGCACGGACAGGGTGTGCCTGTTCATCAGAGCTCGTCCTCTTCGAAGGTGGGGCGCACGTCCCGGGCGAACATGATCTCGTCGTTGCTGGTGCCGGCCGCGACCATGGGCCACACCATCGCGTCCTTGCCGACCGTGAAGTCGATGACCACCGGCGCGTCGTTGATCTCCATCGCCTGCTTGATGATCCGGTCGACGTCGTCCTTGGACTCGCAGCGCAGCCCGATGCAGCCCAGCGCCTCGGCCAGCTTCACGAAGTCGGGGATGCGGTGCTTGTGCGTGCCCAGCTCGGTGTTGGAGTAGCGGCCCTCGTAGAACAGGGTCTGCCACTGCCGCACCATGCCGAGGTTGCCGTTGTTGATGACCGCGATCTTGACCGGGATGCCCTCCAGCGCGCAGGTGGCCAGCTCCTGGTTGGTCATCTGGAAGCAGCCGTCGCCGTCGATCGCCCACACCGGGGTGCCCGGCTTGCCGACCTTGGCGCCCATCGCGGCCGGCACGGCGTACCCCATGGTCCCGGCGCCGCCCGAGTTGAGCCACGTGCCCGGCTTCTCGTACTTGATGAACTGCGACGCCCACATCTGGTGCTGGCCCACGCCGGCGACGTAGATGGCGTCGGGGCCGACGATCTCGCCGATCCGCTCGATCACGTACTGCGGGGCGAGCGTGCCGTCGGTCGGCTCCTCGTAGCCCAGCGGGTAGCGCTCGCGCAGCTCGTTCAGCGTGGCCCACCACGGCTGGTACTGCGCGGGGCCCTCGGCGGTGCCGGTGACCGCGGCGATCAGCTCGTCGATCACGTGCCGCGCGTCGCCCACGATCGGGACGTCGGCGTGCCGGTTCTTGCCGATCTCGGCGGGGTCGATGTCGGCGTGCACGATCTTGGCGTCCGGCGCGAACGAGTCGAGCTTGCCGGTCACCCGGTCGTCGAAGCGCGCGCCGAGCGTGACCAGCAGGTCGGCCTTCTGCAGCGCGTAGACCGCGGGAACCGTGCCGTGCATGCCCGGCATGCCCAGGTGCTGCGGGTGCGAGTCGGGGAACGCGCCCAGCGCCATCAGCGTGGTGACGACCGGGATGCCGGTCAGCTCGGCCAGCTTGCGCAGCCCGTCGGTGGCGCCGGCCTTGAGCACGCCGCCGCCGACGTAGAGCACCGGGCGCTTGGCCGCGGCGATCAGGCGGGCCGCCTCGCGGATCTGCTTGCCGTGCGGGTGCAGCGTCGGGCGGTAGCCGGGCAGGTCGAGCACCGGCGGCCAGGAGAACGTGGTCTGCGCCTGCAGCACGTCCTTCGGGATGTCGACGAGCACCGGGCCGGGCCGGCCGGTGGAGGCCAGGTTGAACGCCTCGGCCAGGATCCGCGGGATCTCCTCGGCGGTCTGCACCAGGAAGTTGTGCTTGGTGATCGGCAGCGTGATGCCCTGGATGTCCGCCTCCTGGAAGGCGTCCGTGCCGATCGCGGGCCGGGCCACCTGGCCGGTGATCGCGACGATCGGCACCGAGTCCATGTACGCGTCGGCGATCGGGGTGACCAGGTTGGTCGCGCCCGGGCCGCTGGTCGCGATGCAGACGCCGACCTTGCCGGTCGCCTGGGCGTAACCGGTCGCGGCGTGCCCCGCGCCCTGCTCGTGGCGCACCAGGATGTGGCGGACCTTCGAGTCGTAGAGCGGGTCGTACGCGGGCAGGATCGCGCCGCCGGGAATGCCGAACGCCACCTCGACGCCGAGCGCCTCGAGCGACCGCACGAGCGAGCCGGCGCCCGACGTGGGAACCGGGGAGGCTACGGCCGGGGCCGGGTGGGCGGCCGCCGCGACAGTGGCCGGGTTGGCTCGGTGGGCGAGGGTCTCGGGCGTGGGTCTCGTCATGGCACTTACTACCTTTGCGAGTGAGGCGGGTCCGGGCCGGGTACCTGTATGCGAGCAACAAAAAAGGCCCTCGTGCGGGAAGCACGGGACCTAGCGCACTCTCGCGGCCTTGTGGCCGGCAGGAGTGCGCCTACATAAGTACTCGGGACGCGAAGCACATGTCAGCAACCATGCCGCATCTCATGCGGTGAGTCAACTGATCCCACATTTTGATCAGTCGGTTGCGTCACCCGTGGGAGCGACGAACCCCGGATCGCTCGGCAGCAGCGCCCTGAGCTGGCGCATTCCGGGCCCGAGCACGACGACCTGGCTGCGCGGGGCGCCGTCCGCGGGCGGGGCCGAGCGGGGCGCGGGAACGGGACGGACACCCTGGCGCAACGTCTGCAGTTGCGCCTCGAGATGCTCGGCCGGCACCCCCCATCCGAACAGCGAGCCCTGGCCCAGCCGGCAGCCCGCCTCCTCGACCACGGCCCGCTGCGCCGGGGTGCCGATGCCCTCGGCGAGCACCTCGAGGCCCAGCCGGTGACCCATCCGCACGACCACGTCGACCAGGGGCGCGGCCATGCCCGTACGGGACTCGGGCTCGGCGACCAGGGCATGGTCGATCTTGAGGATGTCCACCGGGAGCGTGCGCAGCTGGCCCAGCGACGAGTAGCCCGCGCCGAAGTCGTCGAGCGCGATCCGCACGCCGGTGGCGCGCAGCTCGGCGAGCCGGCTGATCAGCTCCTCGAGGTCGGTGGCCACGGCGTGCTCGGTCACCTCGAGCACCAGCCGCTGCGGCGGCACGCCGTGCTGCTCGAGCACGTCGGCGACCTGGCCCGCGTAGTCGGCGGCGTGCAGCTCCTTGGGCGAGAGGTTCACCGACACCCAGACGTCGTGCCCGCGCGCCAGCCACTCGGCGAGCTGCATGCAGGCCTGCTCGAGCACCCACGAGCCGATCCGGTTGATCAGCCCGGACTCCTCGGCCACCGGGATGAACTCGTCGGGGCGGACGGCTCCGAGCGTCGGGTGGGTCCAGCGCAGCAGCGCCTCGGCGCCGACCGGCCGCATCGAGGGCAGCGCCACCACCGGCTGGAAGACGAGTCGGAGCTGGTCGCGGTCGATGGCGTGGCGCAGCTCGTTCTCCAGCGTGCCGCGGCGGCGCAGCAGCTCGTCGTAGCGCGCCTGATAGCGCTCGACCCGATTCTTGCCGCGCTGCTTGGCGTAGCGCAGGGCCAGGTCGGCGTCGCGGATCAGCTCACCGGTGTCGGCCGGGCTCAGCGTGGTGGAGTCGGCCACGCCGATGCTCGCGGAGAGGAAGACCGCCAGGCCGTCCACCTCGTACGGCTCACCCAGCACGGCCAGCAGCCGGTGCGCGGTGAGCAGCGCCTCGTCGGCGTTGCCCCGCATGAGCACGGCGAACTCGTCGCCGCCCAGCCGGGCCGCCACGTCGCCGTCGAGCAGGTTGCGCCGCAGCCGCTCGCCCACCTCGGTGAGCACCGCGTCGCCCACGTCGTGCCCGCGCATGTCGTTGACCGTCTTGAAGCCGTCGAGGTCGATGCCGACCAGCACCCGCGACTCGCCGCTCTCGCGCAGCGCGCGCTGCAGCCCGCGGCGGTTGGCCAGCCCGGTCAGCGGGTCGGTGTGCGCGAGCTCGCGGAAGTGCGCCTCCCGCGACCGCAGCTCGAGCGTGTAGCGGCGTACGTCCCGCAGGGCGAGGAACTGCCGCCCGACCAGCGCGAAGCCCTCGAGGCTCGCGCCGGCCAGCCCGTACGCGTCGAAGTCGCCGTTGCGCGCGAGGTGGTAGACGGCCGCGGCCACCATGGCGACCATCGGGATCACCGCGTAGCCCGTGCTGCGGTCGGTGACGTCGCCCACCACCTCGACCGGGCGGTCGGCCACCTTGACCGCGCGCGCGACGACGAACAGCCCCGCCGACAGCAGGACCGCGCCGGCCAGCACGGCGCCGTCCCAGTCCTGGCAGATGCCGCTGGCGATGGCGACCGCCGCCGCGGCGACCAGCGTCACACCGCCGGCCACCCGCACGGTGATCAGACGAGGGCGGTGGGCGTGCAGGGCCAGCACGATGGTGAGGCCGAGCGAGAAGACCGCCAGCCCGGCCGGGACGACCACCGACGGGCAGGCCATCGGCGTCGCGTCGCCGAGGATGCGGGTGGGCGGGACGACGAGCACCCAGCCGACGAACCAGATCGCGGCGGCGACCACCAGGCCGTCGAGCAGATGCCGTACGGCGGCTCCGGTGCTCTCGGCGGCGCCGGGCAACACGGCGGTGCCGACCAGAAGCGTCAGCACCCCGATCGCCGTGCCGGCGGCCACGGCGGTGCCCAGCCCCATGCGGGGCACGGGCGGCTCGGTGAGCAGCTCGGTGAGCGCGCCGGCCAGCGCGGCCGCGGCGGCGATCGCCGCGCCGGCGGCCACCAGCAGGTGCGCGCGGCGGGCGGGGCCGGTGTGCCGGCGCCCGGAGTTGCCCAGGAAGGCGACGGCCGGGATCGCGATCAGCAGACCGGCGAGCCCCGCCAGCTCCACGCCGGACGGTGATTGCACGCGAACACTCTGCCCTATCGCGATCTATTCAGGTAAGGCCCTAATCCCGGCCTGTGGACGACCGGGGGCTCCCGGCGCGCCGACGGTGGCACACTGAGGGGATGCCTGACCTGCGATCCCGGACCTCGACCCACGGTCGGACCATGGCCGGCGCGCGTGCCCTCTGGCGCGCCACCGGGATGACCGACGACGACTTCGGCAAGCCCATCGTGGCGATTGCCAACAGCTACACCCAGTTCGTACCGGGTCATGTGCACCTCAAGGACCTCGGCGGCCTCGTCGCCGACTCCATCGCCAAGGCCGGCGGCGTCGGGCGCGAGTTCAACACGATCGCGGTCGACGACGGCATCGCGATGGGCCACGGCGGCATGCTCTACTCGCTGCCCAGCCGCGAGCTGATCGCCGACGCGGTGGAGTACATGGTGAACGCGCACTGCGCCGACGCCCTGGTCTGCATCTCGAACTGCGACAAGATCACGCCGGGCATGCTGATCGCCGCGCTGCGGCTCAACATCCCGACGGTCTTCGTCTCCGGCGGCCCCATGGAGGCCGGCAAGACGGTCGCGATCGAGGGCATCGTGCACGAGAAGCTCGACCTGGTCGACGCGATGAGCGCGAGCGCCAACGAGAAGGTGACCGACGCCCAGCTCGACACCATCGAGCGCTCGGCCTGCCCGACCTGCGGCTCCTGCTCCGGCATGTTCACCGCCAACTCGATGAACTGCCTGACCGAGGCGATCGGCCTGGCGCTGCCGGGCAACGGCTCGACGCTGGCCACGCACGCCTCGCGCAAGGCCCTGTTCGAGAAGGCCGGCGAGCTGATCGTCCAGATCGCCCGCGACTACTACGAGAAGGAGGACGAGTCGGTGCTGCCGCGCAGCATCGCCTCGCGGTCCGCCTTCGAAAATGCGGTCGCCCTGGATGTGGCGATGGGTGGCTCGACCAACACGGTGCTGCACCTGCTGGCCGCGGCCCGCGAGGCCGGGCTCGACTTCAGCGTGGCCGACATCGACGCGATCTCGCGCCGGGTGCCGTGTCTGTCCAAGGTCGCGCCGAACAGCCCGAAATACCACATGGAGGACGTGCACCGCGCCGGCGGCATCCCCGCGCTGCTCGGCGAGCTGCACCGCGGCGGCTCGCTCAAGACCGACGTGCGCTCGGTCCACTCCCCCGACCTCGACAGCTGGCTCGGCGAGTGGGACATCCGCGGCGGATCGCCCTCCGAGGCCGCGCTCGAGCTGTTCCACGCGGCTCCGGGTGGCGTGCGCACGACCCAGCCGTTCAGCACGGAGAACCGGTGGGCGACGCTCGACACCGACAGCGTGAACGGCTGCATCCGCTCGGTCGACCACGCGTACACGGTCGACGGCGGCCTGGCCATCCTGTTCGGCAACCTCGCGCCGGACGGCTGCGTCGTCAAGACCGCGGGCGTCGACGAGTCGATCTGGAAGTTCACCGGCCCCGCCCGCGTCTTCGAGTCGCAGGACGCGGCGGTCGACGGCATCCTCGGCAAGCAGGTCGTCGAGGGCGACGTCGTGGTGATCCGCTACGAGGGTCCCAAGGGCGGCCCCGGCATGCAGGAGATGCTCTACCCGACGAGCTTCCTCAAGGGTCGCGGCCTCGGCAAGGCCTGCGCGCTGATCACCGACGGCCGCTTCTCCGGCGGCACCAGCGGGCTGTCGATCGGCCACGTCTCCCCCGAGGCGGCGGCGGGCGGCCTGATCGCTCTGGTCGAGACCGGCGACGAGATCACCATCGACATCCCCGGCCGCAGCATCAGCCTCAACGTCGACGACGAGACGCTGGCCCAGCGCCGTCACCAGCAGGAGCGGCGCCCCAAGCCGTACACGCCGGTCGACCGCCAGCGCCCCGTCTCGGCCGCCCTGCGCGCGTACGCCTCGATGGCCACCAGCGCCAGCGACGGCGCCTACCGCCGCGTCCCGGAGTAGGCACGCACTGCCCGATCGAGGCCACGCACCGCACGGTGCGTGGCCTCGACCCGTTCTCGCGGGCCGGCAGGCAACCTCCCGGTGAGATGCCTCGTTGCGAACAGCGTGCGCAGGCAGAGGCTCGAGCTCTGCCACCGGCGTACGGCGCGAACGCCCTCCCGCCCGGTTGCGCGCCCCCGGGCCCTGCCTCGAACGGACGCCCGCCATGGACCCTGCCCAGCCGACCGACGACACCGCCACCGAGCCGCAGCCGGGCGACGCCGTGGTGCGCGGCCGCATCGACGGCCCCGGCGGTCTGCCGCTGCCCGGTGCGACGCTGACGATCACCGACTTCGGCGGCGGGCAGCTCGCGCGGGCCGTGACCGGCGCGGACGGCACCTACAAGATGGTGCTGCACACCGGCGGCTCGTTCCTGCTGATCTGCGCCGCCGACCGCCACCAGCCGGCCGCGGCCGTCATCAACGTGGCCGCGGGCGAGATCCGCCGGGTGCTGTCGCTGGCCGGCGCCGGCCAGATCACCGGGCGCGTCACCGACCGGGCCGGTCGCGGGCTGCCCGGCGCGACGCTGACGCTGACCGACCCGCGCGGCCAGGTGGTCGCCACGACCACCACCGGCGCCGACGGCCGCTACCAACTGCCCGGGCTCGACGGCCCGGAGTACACGCTGACCGCCACCGCGGCCCACGCCCGCCCGTCGTCACGCACGGTCTCGCCCAACGAGCCCGGCCCCGTCGACCTTGCCCTCGCGGTCGGCGGCACGCTGGCCGGCAACGTCCGCGCCGCCGGATCCGGCCATCCGATCCCCGAGGCCTCGGTCGTCGCGGTCGACCGGACCGGCCGCGTGGCCGGGGCGGCGACGACCGACCACGACGGCCGCTACGAGCTGCGCGACCTGCCGCCGGGCGTCTACACGATCGCGGCGAGCGGCCACGCCCCGGTCGCCACCCGCGTCGAGCTGACCGGCGACCACGCCGACCACGACATCACGCTGGGCACCCCGTCCCCGGCCGGCACCCTGCGCTGAGGCGCCACCTCTGCCCAAGCCGGCGTCGCCGGCGCGGCACCGCTGCAGGAGCCGTGAAGCTCGGACGGCCGGCGAAAAAATCTGTGTGCGATGGACTAGATTTTCTCGGTGGCTCCGGCTAATGTTTCTGGAGTCAGAGAGAGAGTCCAAGGAAAACGCGGACGAACGAGACCGAGCGTCAAGCAGGGCCCGGATCACTTCGTGGCTCGCTCGGCTCAGCGGCGGAAGCACGAATCGCCGCAGGCAGTAGAGCAGTACAGCACTTGGCAAGACAGCAGTTGGTAGTGCAGCAGTACAGCAGTTGAGCAGTACAGCAGTTGGTAGTGCAGCAAGACAGCAGTTGAGCAGTACAGCAGTTGGTAGTGCAGCAAGACAGCAGTTGAGCAGTACAGCAGTTGGTAGTGCAGCAAGACAGCAGTTGGCAGTACAGCAGTTGGTAGTGCAGCAAGACAGCAGTTGGCAGTACAGCAGTTGGCAAGCAAGACCTTGGCGTAGTTCCAGGCCAGGGCACCAGCTCGTCGCACGTGTTCGGGGCCATGAAGTCTGCGTGGGGCTCTGACACCGGCGGGCAAGCACCACCGCAATGCAGAAGCAGAGGAAAGGGAGGGTTCCGACACCGTTGGATCGCCCGCTACCGGCGCGAAGTTCGGCTCCGGTGCGGACACCGCAGTTTCCATCGAACGAAAGGTGGTCCTCGGTCACGCTTATGCGATCCTCGCGCCCCACGCCGACGGCGGCGGGCGCGGACAAGACAAACCGGCGAACCTGCCGGTAGATGGTGTTCTCAACCCGTAAACCCCGGGCCCCGGCGTTCCGCGCCGGGGCCCTCGTCATGAAAGCGATGTGTATGGCCCCATCCGACGACATGTTCGGAGACGACGACTATCCCGCCTACACGATGGGCCGCGCCGCGGAGATCACCGGTGCCTCGCAGGACTTCCTGCGCCGGCTCGGCGAGGCTAAACTGATCACCCCGTTCCGCTCGGCCGGCGGCCACCGCCGTTACTCCCGATACCAGCTGCGCCTCGCCGCACGGGCCCGGGAGATGGTCGAGCAGGGCACTCCCCTCGAAGCCGCCGTACGGATCATCATCCTCGAGGACCAGCTCGAGGAGGCCCTCCGGCAGAACGAGCAGTACCAGCGCCGCCAGAAAGAGGGCGCCTGACCGATCGCCTCACGGTCCTTCTCCCACCCCCCAGAGAAGGACCGTTTGTCGTCTCTAGAGAACCAGGTCGTTGACGCAGCGCAGCACCGGGCGGCTGGTGAGGGCCGCCGGGTCCAGCGGCTGCTGGGAGCGGATCGTGAAGGTGACCGACTCGCCCGGCAGCACGGTCACGGCCGCCAGGTCCGGCTCGGCCGAGGGGTCGAGACGGTCCGGGAAGATCGTCAGCGAGCGCAGGATCGACGACGCGTGGACCGTGACGCTGGTGGTGTCACCGTCGCGGGAGACGTCGGCGGTGTAGGCGGCGGCCGGCCACGCGATGTCCTTGTCCGGGGCGAAGAAGTACGTCACGCCGGTGCCCGCGACCAGGAACTCGGTGCGCGGGTCGCCCGGGGTGGCCACGTCGGCGGGCAGGGTCAGGGTGGCGGCGCCGCCAGGGTCGACCGTCGCCTGCACGGTGGCGGAGGCCAGCACGTCGCCGTCGAGGGTGCGGCGGGTCACGGTGGTGGTGAGCTCCCAGGGCGTACGGCCGTCGTTGACCGCGACCAGGGCCGGCGGGCCCGCGGGCGGGACCACCGTGCCGGGCTCGATCGGCTCCGCGGGGCCGCCGGCCGCGAGATGCGGCGGGGCCGGGTCGGGCGCGGTGAAGTCGCCGGCCGCGGGCGCGGCGGGGCGGGGCTGGAAGGTGAGCAGACGGTCGGCGTAGGCGGCGCGCAGCGCGTACCAGAGGGGCTTCTTGCGGCCGTCGCCGTCGACCGCGGCCCACGACGTCACGGGCCAGCAGTCGTTGAGCTGCCACATGATCGTGCCGGTGCAGAGCGGGCGCAGCGAGCGGAAGTGCTCGATGCCGAACGCGAGCGCGCGGGCCTGGTTGAGCTGGGTCAGGTAGTGCCAGTCGTCGAAGCCGGCGGGCTCGGGCAGGTGGTTGGCGAGACCGCGGGCCAGCTTCCGGTCGCCGCCGACGGCCTTCTGGTGGTGGGCCATGCCGGGCGAGTCGGCAGCCAGCACCTCGTCGCTGATCGCGCGGCGCAGCGTGGCGAAGGTGGGCGGCGCCTGGAAGCCGAACTCGGCCACGAAGCGCGGGCGGTAGGCGGCGTACTTGGTGTAGTCGTCGGTGTTCCAGACGTCCCAGATGTGCGTGGTGCCGTAGGCCGGGTCGTTGGGGTGACGGTCGGGCGAGCCGGAGTACGGGCTGCCGGGCCAGTACGGCCGGGACGGGTCGAGCTCGCCGACGATGCGCGGCAGCAGCTCGTAGTAGAACCCGGCGCCCCAGGTGCGGCCGTTCAGGGCGGGCTTCCAGTCCCAGTCCTCGTGGCCCCACAGGTTCTCGTTGTTGCCGGTCCACACGACCAGGCTGGGGTGCGAGGCGAGCCGCACGACGTTCTCCCGCGCCTCGGCCTCGACCTCGGAGCGGAACGGCTCCTCCTCGGGGTACGCCGCGCAGGCGAACAGGAAGTCCTGGCCGACCAGGAAGCCCATCTCGTCGGCGAGGTCGTAGAAGTCGTCGGACTCGTACCGGCCGCCGCCCCAGACCCGCAGGTAGTTGACGTTCGCGTCGGCGGCCTGCCGGAAGCGGGCGGCCAGCCGCGGGCGCGTGATCCGGTCGGCGAAGACGTCGTCGGGGATCCAGTTGATGCCGCGGACGAACACCGGCACGTCGTTGACCACCACGGTGAAGCCGTCGTCCGCGGTGTCGATGCGCGCCGAGCGGAAGCCGATCCGGCGCGACCAGGTGTCGAGCACCGCACCGTCGGTGGAGGTCAGGGCCACCTCGAGGTCGTACCGGTGCTGGGACCCGTAGCCGCGCGGCCACCACAGCTCGGGGTCGTCGACGGTGAGGATCAGCAGCGCCTCGATGCCGTCGACCGTGGCCTGGGCGCGGCGGCCGTCCACCGAGGCGGTGATGATCACGGGCTCGGCCGCGGAGGCGTCGCGGTCGAGGCGCACGCGCAGCTCCACGCGGCCGACGCCGCCCGCGACGGTGACCTGCGGGCGCACCTCGGCGAGCCGGGCGACCGACCACGTCTCGAGGCCGATCGGCTGCCAGATGCCGGCGGTGACGAGCGTCGGGCCCCAGTCCCACCCGAAGTTGCACGCCTGCTTGCGGATGAAGTTGAACGGCTCGTCGTACGCGTTGGGACGCCCGCCGAGCCGGTCGCGGTGCCCCTCGGCGTACGCGTAAGCGCTTTTGAACTTGACCTTGATTTCGTTGGCGCCGTCGCGGAGCAGGGCGCCGACGTCGAAGCGGTAGCCGCGGTGCATGTTGGCCGTCTCGCCGACCACGGAGCCGTTCAGCTCGATCTGCGCGACGGTGTCGAGGCCGGCGCAGACCAGGTCGGTGCGGGCCGAGCCGGGCTCGAAGGAGAAGCGGGACACGTACTCCCACTCGGTGCGCCCGATCCAGGCGAGCTTGGTCTCGTTCGCGTCCAGGTACGGATCCTCGATCCGCCCGGCCCGGAGCAGGTCGGTGTGCACGCAGCCGGGCACGGTGGCCGGGATGCCGGTGAGGTCACCGCCCGAGAGGGTCCAGCCTTCGTGCAAGGGTCGGTACGAGGTCACGGTTCTCCTTAACGGGTCCTGCCCGCGGCGCCGGGGCCGCGGGCAGGGTCCGGGGTTCTCAGGACTTGACGGCGCCTTCCATGATTCCCCGCACGATCTGCCGCCCGCCGATCAACAGCAGGACGATCAGCGGAACCGTGGCGATGAACGCTCCGGCCAGCACCCGCCGGTAGATCACGTAGTTGCCGCTCGCCAGGTCGGAGAGCGCCACCATCGAGGTCGGGAAGTCCGTGCCGTTGAGCTGGATCAGCGGCCACTGGAAGTCGTTCCAGGCCATGACGAAAGTGAGCAGGCCCAGCACGGCGAGCGCCGGCCGGATCGCCGGCAGCACGATGCTCCAGTACACGCGCAGGTTGAGCGCGCCGTCGATGCGGGCCGACTCGACCAGCTCGTCGGGCACCGCGTGCGCGATGAACTGCCGCATGTAGAAGACGCCGAACGCGCTGACCAGCCCCGGCGCGATGACCGCGAGCAGGGTCTGGTTCCAGCCGATCTTGTCCATCACGATGTAGAGCGCGACGACGCCCAGCTGGCTGGGCACGGTCAGGGTCAGGACGACCACGACCATCAGCGCGTTGCGGCCCTTGAACCGCAGCTTCGCGAAGGCGAACCCGGCCAGCGAGCAGAAGAACAGCGTCGACACGGTGATCACGCTCGACACGACGACGCTGTTGATCAGCGAGGCCGTGAAGAAGACGTCGTTGAGCGTGAAGACCTCGGTCGCGTTGACCAGGAACTGGCTGCCGGGCAGCAGCGCCGGCGGGGACGCGGAGACCGCCTCGTCCGTGCTGGTCGAGATGACGAACATCCAGTAGACCGGAAAGGCCGAGAACAGCAGGACGACGCCCAGCGCGAGGTAGGTGCGCCAGTTGCCGGGGGTGTCCTGCGGCGCCCGGTTCACGTACGTCGTGCTCACCGGTCTCCTCCTCCAAGGCGTCGGGTGGCCCAGGCGTTGATGCCGGCCACGACCAGGATGATCAGGAACAGCGCCCAGGACATCGCGGCCGCGTAGCCGAGGTCGAGGTCCTTCCAGCCGACCTTGTAGATCAGCTGGGCGATGGTCTGGAACTGGTGGGCCGTGCCGCCGTCGGCCGACTGCGGGTTGTCGTCGAACATCATCGGCTCGTTGAACAGTTGCAGCCCCCCGATGGTCGACAGGATCACGGTGAACACCACGACCGGTTGGATCATGGGCACGGTGATCCGCCACAACTGCCGCCACGGCGAGGCCCCGTCGACCGCCGCGGCCTCGTACACGTCCTTGGAGATCGACTGCATCGCGGACAGGTAGAGCAGGGCGTTGTAGCCGATCCACTTCCAGTTGACCATCGTGGCGATGGCGATCCAGCCGCTCCACTTCTGCGCCCGCCAGTCGAGCGGCGTCTCCTGCCCGAAGCCGACCAGCGACAGGAACCAGTTGGCCAGGCCGTTGTCGCGGGAGAAGAAGACGGCGAACACCAGCGTCGAGGCGACGACCGGCGTGAGGTACGGCAGCAGGATGCCGATCCGCCAGAACGTCGCACCGCGCAGCTTGCGGTTCAGCAGGTTGGCGATGATCAGCGCGGCCAGCAGCTGCGGCACCGTGGACAGGATGAAGATGCCGAAGGTGTTGCCCAACGCGTTCCAGAAGTCCTCGTCGCTGAGCAGACGCTCGAAGTTGCCGAACCCGGCCCAGCCGGTCAGCGTCGGGTCGTCGAGCCGCCAGTTCCGCAGCGCGACCACGCCGTTGAAGATCAGCGGGAAGACCCCGAAGATCGCGAAGAGAATGAAGAACGGCGAGATGAAGATGTACGGCATCGACTTGGTGTCGAACCGGTAGAGCCAGTGCCGGGCCTTACGGGGGGCCGGCGGCGGATCGGCGCGATGAGACGCCGGCCGGAGCTCGGTGAGGGACACGGCCACTCCTAGGGGAGAGCGGGGCGGCGTACGCGCCGCCCCGCTTTCGGATCTGTCGGGTCAGGCCTTGCCGGTCTTCGCGACCTTCTCGGCCTGCTTGACCGCCTCCGCCCAGGCGGCGTCGGACTTCAGTCCGCCCTGCTGCACCCGGCGGATGACGTTCTCCACGGCGACCCGGGTCGGGCCGTTCTTCTTGCCCAGGTACTGCGGCTTCAGCTGCGCCGCGGTGGCCGCGAAGATCTGGCCGGTGGGCGCGTTGCTCATGAACTCGTGCTTGAAGGCCAGCACCTTCGGGTCCTTGTAGAGGTCGGGCTGCGAGGGCAGGTTGCCGACCGTCTCGAAGACCTGGATCTGCTGCTCGGGCTGGACCATCCACTTGACGAAGTCCACCGCGGCGTCCACGTTCTTGCCCTGCTTGGGCACGGTCCACCACGAGCCGCCCCAGTTGCCGCCGCCGCCGGGGATCGCGGCGATGTCCCACTTGCCCTTCTGGTCGGGCGCGGTCTCCTGGATGTGGCCGAGCATCCACGCCGGGCAGGCGAGCGCGGCGAACTGGTCCTTCTTGAAGCCCTGGTCCCAGTTGGCCTGGAAGCTCACGAGGTTGGCGGAGATGCCGGCGTCGAGGGTCTTCATGCTCACGTCGAACGCGACCTTGGGGCCGCCGTTCATCTGCAGCTGCTCCTGCTCGTCGTAGAAGCCGACCGGCTGCTGCGCGAGCACGGGGTTGAACATGTTGGTGGCCGAGTCGACGAACTTCTTGCCGGTCGCCTGGGTGTACTTCTTGCCGACCTCGATGAACTGGTCCCAGTTGGGCCACAGCTTCGAGACGGCCTCGCGGTCGGTGGGCAGGCCGGCCTTCTTGAACAGGTCGCTGCGGTAGCACATGGCCAGGCCGCCGACGTCGGTGCCGAGGCCGATCTGCTTGCCGTCGGACGACATGGAAGCCTTCCACTTCCAGTCCAGGTACTTCGACTCGTATTCGCCGGCGCCCTTGTCGAGCAGGTTGACGAACTTGTCGGCCTGGTTGCGGAACTGGACGATGAAGCCCTCGTCGACCGCGGAGATGTCCGGGGCGCCGCTGCCGGCCACCAGCTTCTTCTGCAGGTCCTCGTGCTGGGCGTTGAACTCGCCGCTGTTCAGCACGATCTTGACGTTGGGGTGGTCCTTCTCGTACGCGGCCTTGAGCTTGTCGAGGCCCATGTCGCCCCAGAAGTTGACCTTGAGCGTGATCTGGTCGTTGCTCGCCTTGTCGTCGCTGTTGCCCTCGAGGCTCTGCCCGCTGCAGCCGGCGACCGCCAGGGTCGCCGCCACCCCCGCCGCGACCGCTCGCACGACGCGCTTGCCCAACCGTTCCATGACGCCTCCATGACGGAGAGAATTTACTGAACCGGATAAGTTGACGAGACGCTAAAACGGCGGGTCGACGGGTGTCAATAGCGTGTTACAACCGTGATCTGGCAACGTTGTCAGTACTCGTTAAGCGGCCTAAGTCGGACTTTCCGGTCCACGATGGTTTACAAAGTGCGGTGTGGTACCCAACACTTAACCGATCAAGACACGCCCCCGCCGATCGTTCATCCGGGCGGGCTTACGCGTGAGAGCGCTCTACCGATTCCTGCACCGGTAAACTCCGTCGGTAGGCTCGGCGGGACCAGAGGAGACCGAGTGAAGCGGCCGACGATCGCCGACATCGCGCAGCGGGCGGGCGTGTCCAAAGGCGCGGTGTCGTACGCGCTGAACGGCCAGCCCGGCGTCTCCGAGGCGACGCGTCAGCGCATCGTCGCCATCGCGCAGGAGATCGGCTTCAACCCCAACAGCGCCGCCCGGGCACTGTCCGGGGCGACCGCCCGGGCCGTGGGGCTCACGCTCAGCCGGCCCGCGCGCATGCTCAGCATCGAGCCGTTCTTCATGGGTCTGATCAGCGGCTTCGAGGCCGAGCTCGCGGCCCGCTCCTACGCGTTGACCCTGCAGGTCGTGGCCACGCCCGAGCAGGAGGTCGAGGTCTATCGCCGCTGGTGGGGCGAGCGCCGCATCGACGGCGTGATCGTCACCGACCTGCGCGAGCACGACGTGCGCATCCCGGTCCTGCAACAGCTGCAGCTGCCCGCCGTGGTGATCGGCGGGCCGGGCGACACGGGCCGCATCGCCCAGATCTGGTCGGACGACGCCGGCGCGATCACCGAGACGGTGCGCTACCTGGTGGCGCTCGGGCACCGCCGGATCGCCCGGGTCAGCGGTCTGCCCGGGCTGCTGCACACGCAGACCCGCACCCGGGCCTTCAACGACATCTGCGCCTCGCTGGGCCTCACCGAGGCGGCGACCGTGCCGTCGGACTACACCGGCGAGGAGGGCGGCCGGGCGACCCGGCGGCTGCTCATCGGCGCCGACCGGCCCACCGCGATCATCTATGACAACGACGTGATGGCCGTCGCCGGGCTGGCCGTGGCGCAGGAGATGGGCCTGGCCGTCCCCGGCGATCTGTCGATCGTGGCCTGGGACGACTCGCCGCTGTGCAGCCTGGTGCACCCGCCGCTGACCGCCCTGTCGCGCGACATCGCCGAGTACGGCGCCTACGCCGCCCGCGAGCTGCTGGCCGCGATCGACGGCAAACAGGTCGGCAACGTCGAGGCCGGCACCGCACACCTGACCCCGCGCGGAAGCACGGCGCCTCCGCGTTAGGCCCGGTGGCTCTCCAGGTACGCCTCGATGCGCTCGGCGGGCGCGGGCCGGCCCAGCGCGAAGCCCTGCCCGTAGACGCAGCCCGCCTCGGCGGCCCGCTCGATCTGCTCGTCGGTCTCCAGGCCCTTCGCCACGATCTCGAGGCCGAGACGGCGGCCCAGGCTCACCACGACGTCGATCACCGCGGGGCCGTGCCCCGCCGTGGCCTCCGAGGTCGCGCCGACCAGCGAGGTGTGCAGCTTGAGCATGTCGACGGGCAGCCGCCGCAGGTGCGACAGCGAGGCCTGACCGGCGCCGAAGTCGTCGAGCGCGGCCCGCACGCCGAGCTTGCGCAGCCCCGCCAGCGAGGCCACTATCGCGGGCACGTCCTCCGCGATCCACTCCTCGGCCACCTCGACCACGAGGCGTTCGGGCGCGATCCCGTACCGCTTGAGGGTCGCCGCCACCCGGTCGGGGAAGCGGGCCGTCAGCAGCTCCCGCGGCGAGACGTTGACCGACAGCCAGAAAGCGTGGTCGCCGCCCGTCCACGCGGACAGATGCTTGCAGGCCGCATCGAGCACCCACTCGTCGAGCTCGGCCGAGATGCCCACGTCACGCGCGATCGGCAGCAGCTCGCGCGGCGGGATCGTGCCCAGCTGCGGGTGCCGCCAGCGCAGCAGCGCCTCGACCCCCACCGGCTGCTGGTCGCGCAGGTCGACCACCGGCTGGAACACCAGGTCGAGCTCGCCCCGGTCGGCCGCGCCGAGCAGCTCACGCTCGAGGTCCATGCGCCGGTTCAGTTTCATCTCGACGTCGGGGTCGTACCACTCGACGCGGTCGAGCCCGAGCTGGCGGGCGCGCTTGCGGGCCAGATCGGCGTGGCGCAGCACCTGGTCGGAGTCGATCGCGCCGGACAGCTCGGCGAGCCCGATGCTGGTGTGCAGCTCGACGGTCGTGCCGGGCAGCTGGTACGGCTCGGCCAGCGCGGTGGCGATGCGGGTGGCCAGGGCGTACGCCAGAACGGCCCCGTCGGCCGTGAGCACCGCGAACTCGTCGCCGCCCAGCCGTGCCGGCAGGTCCTCGGCGCGCAGCAGCGTGCGCAGCCGCCGGCCCACCTCGATGAGCACGGCGTCGCCCGTCTCGCGGCCCCGGCTGTCGTTGATCTCGGCGAGGCCGTGCAGGTCGATGACGAGCAGCGTGCCCTGCTGGCCGGCGCGGCGGCGGTACGCCAGCAGGTCGCGCATCAGCGCCCGCCGGTTCGCCAGCCCGGTGAGCTGGTCGGTGTAGGAGAGCTTGTGCAGCGTGCGCTCGAGGTGGCGGCGCTCGCCGATGTCGCGTACGTGCACCACCAGCGCCGCGACCTCGGGGACCGCGCGCTGGTCGGCGATCGTCGACTCGGTGTCGCGCCACAGCTCGGCGCCGTCGCGCATCCGGGCGGTGACCAGCGCGGGCGGGCCGTCGGCGTGGGCGCCGGCGAGGACCGAGTCGATCACCTCCTGGGCCGCCTCGACGTCGTCGGGGTGGATCAGGTCGCGGAAGGCCCGGCCGACCACCTCGTCGTCGGCCAGCCCGAAGAGCCGGGACGCGGCCGGCGACTGCCACTTGACCCGCAGCTGCTCGTCGAGCACCAGCGTGAGGTCGGTGGCGCCGGCGACCAGCGAGCGGAAGTGCGCCTCGGCGGTCTGCAGCTGGCCCGCGTACCGCCGGATGTCGTGCACGACCAGCAGCTCGCGCATGGCCAGCACGGCCACCATCGCGATGCCCAGGATGATGCTGGTGGGGTCGAACGTCCGCGAGACCACGAGGTGCCAGACGGCTGCCACCACGCCGACCGCGGCGGGCACGGCGAGCAGCGGATAGCTGGCCAGGTATTGATCGGGACCGCGCGCCTCGCGGGTGGCGCTCCCGTCACGCCGGGAGCCGCCCTCGACCGTCAGCGCCAGGCCGGCCACGACGGGCAGGCCGCACAGGGCGACCACGGACCCGCTCGCACCGCCGCCGAGCACGGTCGCCAGCGCGCCCAGGCCGCCGATCACCAGGATCGCGCCGAGCCCGCAGCGGACCGCGGGCCAGCGGGGCGGCCGCCCGCGGAGGATGGCGACCAGCACGATTGCGATGCCGGTGGCGCCGATCAGCGTCACGGGCAGGCCGAGCGGGTGCCCCGCCTTCTCGGGCGGGATCAGGTAGCCCGCGAAGGCCAGGCTCACACCCAGCCCGAGGCCGTCGAAGGCGCGCCGGGAGTGCAGCACCCAGCCCCGCCCGGAGCCGGGCAGCAGCAGCGTGCCGACGGCGTAACCGGCCGCGGCCAGGCCCAGCACGACGGTCACCCACGTGCCCGCCGACGGCGGCGACAACAGCGTGACCAGCGTGGCGAGGGTCGCCGCGAGCGCGCCCAGGCCGATGAAGCCGGCGCCGCGGCAGGCCACGACCGTACGGTCGGCGTGGTGGATCGACAGTGCGGCGCGGACGAGGTGAATGGTGGCCCACAAGCCGCAGCCGCCCGCGCCCACGGCCAGCGCCGGCCCGGGCGGGACGACCCCCGCGACGCCGAGCAGCACGATCACGGCCGCCGCCACGGGCACGCCGAACCACACCCGGCCGCGGGGCCGGGTGGCGTGCGTGGGGGGAGGCACTGCCAACGTCGACGGATCCTCTGCGATGCTCGCCGGACAGGGGTGGGGGCTCGAGGGTCGCTGCATCGGACAACGAGCCCTACCCGAACAGGTTACGGCCGGGTATTACGCCTGCGCATACCCAGAACCGTCTGCTATGGAACCAGGCCGATCGGACGACCCACCCGCGACGGACCGGCACTTCGGCCGGGTGGGAAGATGAAAGCGTGTCCAAGCCCCTGCTTCGCGTCCGCAAAACCGGCGCTCTCATGGTCGCCGCCGGGATCGCGTTCGTCGGCGCCATCCCGTTCGCGGGCGCCCGGTGGGAGCTCACCCCGATCCTGCTGATCCCCGCCGCGTTCTTCGTCTGGGCCTGGCGCGCCGGCACCGACGTCTACCCCGACGAGCTGCGGGTCCGCGCGCTCGTCGGCAGCACCCGGGTGCCGTGGGCGCGGATCAGCGAGCTGGCCCCCGACCCGCGCGGGCAGGTCTCCGCGCTGCTCGACAACGGCAACGTCATCCGGCTGACCGGCGTGACCCGCGACAACCTGCCCCGGGTGCTCGCGGCCGGCGGGCAGGAGATCGGCCACGCCGACTGATCCACCCGGGTCTTCTCAGCTGACCTCGCTACCCTGGGGTGCGTCGAGTCTCGAGGAGGTCGAGTGATCGTGCGTACCCGCCGGGCCCGGGCCGTCGCCGTGACGCTCGCCGCCGTGCTCGGGCTCGCCTCGGCGTGCAGCTTCGGCCCGCCCGATCCCGACCAGCAGGGCGCCCCGCCCAACCTGCCGACGCCCTCGGCCGAGCTCTCCGAGGACGCCGAGGAGCCGGGCGCCGGCAGCCAGGAGGTCGTGGTCACCGAGCTGGCGCGCGACCTGGCCGTGCCGTGGGGCATGGCGTTCCTGCCGGACGGGGCGGCGCTCGTCACCGAGCGGGACACCGGTCGCATCCTGCGGGTCGGCCCCGAGACCGAGAACGGCAGCCTGACCGTCACCGAGGCGCAGAAGGTGACCGAGGCGCAGCCGTCCGGCGACGGCGGCCTGCTCGGCATCGCCGTCTCCCCGAAATACCAGACCGACAAGACGGTGTACGTCTACTACTCCACCGCCAAGGACAACCGCGTCGGCAAGCTGACGCTCGGCGGGCGGCTCCAGCCGATCCTCACCGGCATCCCGCGCTCGCCCGACGCCAACGGCGGAGCGCTCGCCTTCGGCCCCGACGGCCAGCTCTACGCCGGCACGGGCGACGGCACGTCCGACGGCGCCCAGGCGCAGAACCCCAAGAGCCTCGGCGGCAAGATCCTGCGGATGACCACGGCCGGCAAGCCCGCCCCCGGCAACCCGGCGAAAGACAGCCTGGTCTGGAGCTCGGGGCACCACAACGTGCAGGGCCTCGCCTGGGACAAGACCAAGCGCCTGTACGCCAGTGAGAGCGGGCAGAGGAAGTCCGGCGAGCTCAACGTGATCGTCAAGGGCCGCAACTACGGCTGGCCCCGGGCCGACGGCGCGGGCGGCGACGCCAAGCTGGCCAACCCGATGTTCAGCTGGCCGGCCGGCGACTCGGGCTGCTCCGGGGTCGCCGCGCTCGAGCAGACCGTCGCCACCGCGTGCCTGCTCGGCGAGCGGATCTACCTGCTCAACGTGACCGGCAACGGCACCGTGCTCGGCACCCCGCAGGAGGTGCTCACCAAGGAGTACGGCCGGCTGCGCAGCCTGATCGCCGCGCCCGACGGCTCGCTCTGGGTCGGCACGTCCAACCGTGAGGACGGCGGCGAACCGCGCCCCGACGACGACAAGATCATTCGACTGGTCTTCTCCGACGGCGGCGCCGGCCGCAGCTGACCGTGCCACGGTGGGAGGGACAGCACGGTTTGACGGGCGACAGGGCGGGGCAGGTGAGCCGGCGATGACCTCGACGACGATCCGGCAACGCCTGGTGACCGCCCTGCGAGCCGTCCGCGGCAGCCGCTGGAGCAGACGGGCCGGCATCGGCGCGATGATCGGGCTGATCAGCATCGCCGGCGTGATCGTCGGGACGATGATGTTCGCGCACGCGACCGTCAACGTCGGGCCGTTCCGCGCGGAGATGTCGATCAGCCCGTCGGTGCTGGGCGGCACCGAGGTCGACCTGCCGCCGCTCGGGTCGCTGCACCTGGACAGCCACGACGGCCCCATCCACCTCAAGGTCAACCTGGGCTCGCTCGACCAGAGCCGCACCGAGGCGCTGATCGACGACCCGGCGGCGCTCAGCTCCGCGGGCGAGAACGCCGTGACCGACGTGCGCAACGGCGTCATCCGGCTCGGCGTACGCACGCTGGGCATCGCGGTGCTGAGCACGCTGGTGCTCAGCACGCTGATCTTCCGCAACGTCCGCCGGATCGCCGCCTCGGGCATGACCGCGCTGGTGGTGACCGGCGCGAGCCTGGGGCTGGCGGCCGGCACGCTGCGGCCCGACTCGATCGCCGAGCCGCGCTACGAGGGGCTGCTGGTCAACGCGCCCGCCGTGGTCGGCGACGCGCGCCGGATCGCCGACAACTACGGCCGGTACTCCGAGCAGCTCCAGCAGATCGTCAGCAACGTGAGCCGGCTCTACACGACGGTGTCGTCGCTGCCGGTGTACGAGCCCGCCGGCAACACGACCCGCATCCTGCACGTCTCCGACCTGCATCTGAACCCGTCCGCGTACGGGCTGATCCGCACGGTCGTGCAGACCTTCGAGATCGACGCCGTCATCGACACCGGCGACCTGGTCGACTGGGGCAGCAGCGCCGAGACCGGCTACGCGTCGTCGATCCCGTCGGTCGGCGTCCCGTACATCTGGGTGCGCGGCAACCACGACTCCGCCTCGATCCAGGCCGCGGTGGCCCGCCAGCGCAACGCCATCGTGCTCGACAACAAAACCACCACGGTCGACGGGCTGACCATCGCCGGCATCGGCGACCCCGAGTTCACCCCCGACAAGAGCGAGACCCCCGCCGCCGGCGACGCGGACGCCGACCCGGCGCAGACACCGCTGCTGCGGGCCGGCAACCAGCTGGCCGACACCATCCGCGCCTCGGACAAGCCGGTCGACATCGCGCTGGTGCACGACCCGGCGATGGCGCCGCCGCTGTCCGGCGTCGTGCCGCTGGTCCTGTCCGGCCACCGCCACCAGCGCGAGGTTTCGCTGCTGCCGGCCCCCGCACCGGACGCCGACGCGTCGGCGTCCCCGGCTCCGTCCGCCGGCGCCGCCACTCCCGCCGCGGCCACGCGGCTGATGGTCGAGGGCTCCACCGGCGGGGCCGGGTTGCGCGGGCTCGAAAAGGAGGAGCCGACCCCGCTGAGCCTGTCGGTCCTCTACTTCGACGAGAACCGCCAGCTCAAGGCGTACGACGACATCCAGCTCGGCGGCACGGGCCAGTCCAACATCGAGATGCAGCGCAACGTGGTCGGCGCCGAGCCGGAGGAGACGCCCTCACCCTCCGGCTCCCCCGAGTCCAACCCGAGCCGCTAGCTCTGCCCGGCCGTTCATCCCGACCGGTCCCGGTTCAGCCGCCACCGATGCCGTTCATCAGCGCCGCTCACTCCGACCGCCGGCCACTGCCATCGACGCCGCTCCAGCCGCGACTCGCTCCGCCGCTTACCGTCCCGGCCGCTGGCCGCGGCTGCCGGCACCCGCTCAGCCGCTGGCGGCTCCCGGCCAGCGGCTCCCGGCCAGCGGCTCCCGGCCGGCGGCTCCCGGCCGGCGGGCTCCCGGCCGGCGGGCTTGCGGCCGCCGCCCTGTCAGGCGGCGCCGAGGCGCTGGAGGATCAGCTCGCGCACGGTCTTGGCGTCGGCCTGGCCGCGCGTGGTCTTCATGACGGCGCCGACCAGGGCGCCCGCCGCGGCCACCTTGCCGTCGCGCACCTTGGCGGCGATGTCGGGGTTGGCGGCGATCGCCTCGTCGACGGCGGCGGTCAGCGCGCCCGTGTCGGAGACGACCTCGAGACCGCGCGCGGCCATGACGGCGGCCGGGTCGCCCTCGCCGGCCACGACGCCCTCGAGCACCTGACGGGCCAGCTTGTCGTTGATCTTGCCGTCGTCGACCAGCTTCTGCAGCTCGGCGACCTGCGCCGGGGTGGCGCCGACCGCGGCCAGGTCGACCCCGGTCTCGTTGGCGCGGCGGGCCAGCTCGCCCATCCACCACTTGCGCGCGCCCGCGGGCGACGCGCCGGCGGCGATGGTCTGCTCGATCAGCTCGACCGCGCCGGCGTTGGCCACCGACTCCATGTCGAGCTCGCTGATCCCCCACTCCTCGCGCAGCCGGGCCCGCTTGGCGCTCGGCTTCTCGGGCAGGGCGGCCTTGAGCTCGGCGACCCACGCCGGGTCGGGCGCGATCGGCACCAGGTCGGGCTCGGGGAAGTAGCGGTAGTCGGTCGCCGTCTCCTTGGACCGGCCGGGCCGCGTGTCGCCCGTGGTCTCCTGGAAGTGGCGCGTCTCCTGGAAGATACGGGTGCCCTCGTCGAGCAGGCCGGCCTGCCGGATGATCTCGGAGCGGACCGCGCGCTCGACCGAGCGCAGCGAGTTCACGTTCTTGGTCTCGGTGCGGGTGCCCCACTCCTCGCCGGGCTTGTTGAGCGAGGTGTTGACGTCGCAGCGCAGCGAGCCCTGCTCCATCCGGACGTCGGAGACGCCCAGCGAGCGGATGATGTCGCGCAGCTCGGCGACGTACGCCTTGGCGACCTCGGGAGCGAGCGCGCCGAGGCCGGGCACCGGCTTGGTGACGATCTCGACCAGCGGGATGCCGGCGCGGTTGTAGTCGACCAGCGACTCGGTGGCGCCGTGGATGCGCCCGGTGGCGCCGCCGACGTGCAGCGTCTTGCCGGTGTCCTCCTCGAGGTGCACCCGCTCGATGCCGATCCGGTAGGACGTGCCGTTGACGTCGACGTCGACGTAGCCGTCGGTGCACAGCGGCTCGTCGTACTGCGAGGTCTGGAAGTTCTTCGGCATGTCGGGGTAGAAGTAGTTCTTCCGCGCCATGCGGCACCACTCCGCGATGTCGCAGTTGAGCGCGAGGCCGATGCGGATGGTCGCCTCGATGCCGGCGCGGTTGGCCACCGGCAGCGCGCCCGGCAGGCCCAGGCAGACGGGACACACCTGCGTGTTCGGCTCGGCGCCGAACTCGGTGCGGCAGCCGCAGAACATCTTGGTGGCCGTGCCCAGCTCCACGTGGGTCTCGAGGCCGATGACCGGCTCGTAGCGAGACACGGCATCCTCGTATGCGGGCAGCGCGGTGGTGGTCATGCCTCTAGATTAGTGGGCCCCACCGACGGAATTTCGCTGACCCACAGCCGTGCCAGGGTTGTCCACAGGGCTCCCCCGGTCGACGAGCATTTCGGTACGGTCCCCGCCATGCACCGCGCACCCGCCGTCGTCGCTCTCACCGCGATCATCCTCGTCGCCGCGTGCGACGACGCTGCGCCCGCGTCGCCTCCGTCGCCCGCGTCCGCCGGGCCGTCCCCCACGGCCACCGTCGACTATGCGGCCTGGCAGACGGGCGCCTCCACACCGGTCGCCGACAGGCTCTATCCCCGGCACGGCAACCCGGCCCTCGACGTTCTGCACTACGACCTCCGGCTGAACTGGCAGGCGCAGCAGAAGATCCTGGAGGGCACGGCGACGCTGCGGATCCGCCCCACCACCGACGCCGGCCGGATCGACCTCGACTTCAAGCCGTACGCCCTGAGCAGGGTCACCCTCGACGGCCGGCCCGTCCCGGGCGCCCGCGTCGCCGGCGAGAAACTGATCGTCCCGGCCCCCGTGGCCAGGGATCGACCGGTCACGCTGGTGGTCGCCTATCGAGGGCGGCCGGCTACCACCCCGATGCCGTCGCACCGCAACGACGTCGAGCCGCTGGGCCTGACGATCACCGAGGAGGGCGGCCTGTGGACCATGCAGGAGCCGTACGGGGCCTACACGTGGTATCCGGCGAACGACCACCCGTCCGACAAGGCGCTGTACGACATCGCGGTGACCGTGCCGACCGGCTGGTCCGCGATCGCCGCCGGCACCCCCGCGGGGCAGACCGGCAGCACGTTCCGCTACCGCAGCACCGACCCGATGGCCAGCTATCTGCAGACGCTCGCCGTCGGCCGATACACCAAGCTCACCGCCCGGGGGCCGCGCGGCGTCCCGCTCACCTACTGGTATCGCCCCGGCGACGACAAGTTCGTGCCGTCGCTGCGGAAGTCGCCCGCGTTCCTGACCTTCCTCGAGAAACGCTTCGGGCCCTACCCGTTCCCCAGCGGCGGCGCCGTCATGGTCGACTCCGAGTCCGCCATGGAGACCCAGCAGATGGTCACGATGGGCGGCGCACGCCGGACCTTCGAGCGGCAGGGGTTCGAGGAGGACCTGCTGCACGAGTACGCGCACCACTGGTTCGGCGACTCGGTCACGCCCACGAGCTGGGACGACCTGTGGCTCAGTGAGGGCTGGGCGACGTACGCGCAGTTGCTCTACTCGCAGTCGGTGCTCGGGTTCGGCGACCGCGAGCTCGAGGACTACCTGCGCCGCTCCGACGCCGAGCTGCGTACGAGGCTGGGCCCGCCCGCGCGCCCCAAGGCCGCGAACTTCGCCGAGAGCAACGTCTACCTCTGCCCCGCGGCGATGCTCAAGGAGCTGCACGACGCGCTCGGCGACGCCGGATTCTTCGCGCTCGGCCGGGCCTGGGTGCAGACGCATCGGAACAGCCAGCAGACGCGGGCGTCGTTCACCGCGTTCGTGAACAAGCAGACGGGCCGCGACTTCACCGAGCTGATCGACAGCTGGCTCGACGCGGCCCGTACGCCTGCTTGACCTAGAGGGCCGGCGGCGTGAAGGTTCCGACCGCGGACTCGAGCGCCGCCGCCACCCGGTACATCCGGTCGTCGGCCATCGTGGGCGCCATCACCTGAAAGCCGACCGGCAGCCCCTCCGACAGCCCGCACGGCACCGAGATCGCCGGGCCGCCGTACAGGTTGGTCGGGATGGTGAACAGGTCGGCCAGATACATCTGGTACGGGTCGGAGGTGCGCGAGCCGAACGGGAACGCGACGAACGGCGTGGTCGGCGACACCAGCACGTCGACCCGCTCGAAGGCCGCCTCGAAGTCCCGCGTGATAAGCGTGCGGACCTTCTGCGCCTGGCCGTAATAGGCGTCGTAGTAGCCGCTGGACAGCGCGTACGTGCCCAGGATGATGCGCCGCTTGACCTCGGGGCCGAAGCCGGCCTCGCGGGTCAGCGACATGACCTCCTCGAGCGAGCGGCTGCCGTCGTCGCCGGTGCGCAGGCCGTAGCGCACGCCGTCGAAGCGCGCCAGGTTCGACGACGCCTCGCTGGGGGCGATCAGGTAGTAGGCCGGCAGCGCGTACTGGAAGTGGGGGCAGGAGACCTCGACGATCTCGGCGCCCAGCTTGACCAGCGCCTCGAGCGACTCGTGGAACGAGCTCAGCACGCCCGGCTCGGAGCCGTCGCCGGCGAACTCCTTGACGACGCCCAGCTTGACGCCGGTCAGGTCGCCGGTCGAGCCGAGGCGGGCGGCGCCGACCACGTCGGGCACGGGCCGGTCGATCGAGGTGGAGTCGCGCGGGTCGTGGCCGGCGATCACCGCGTGCAGCAGGGCCGCGTCCTCCACCGTGCGGGCGCAGGGGCCCGGGGTGTCGAGCGAGCTCGAGAACGCGATCAGGCCGTAGCGGGAGGTGCCGCCGTACGTCGGCTTGGCCCCGACCGTGCCGGTGACCGCGCCCGGCTGCCGGATCGAGCCGCCGGTGTCGGTGCCGATGGCGAGCGGAGCCTCGTACGCGGCCAGGGACGCGGCACTGCCACCGCCGGAGCCGCCCGGGATGCGCCCGAGGTCCCACGGGTTGTTCGTCGGGCCGTACGCCGAGTATTCGGTGGAGGAGCCCATCGCGAACTCGTCCATGTTGGTCTTGCCGAGCATCGGCATGCCGGCCGCCCGGAGCCGCTCGACGAGCGTCGCGTCGTACGGCGGCCGCCAGCCCTCAAGGATCTTGGAGGCGGCGGTCGTGGGCACGCCCTTGGTGGCGATCACGTCCTTGACCGCGATCGGCACGCCGGCCAGCGGACCGGTGATCTCGCCCCGGTCGACCCGCTCGGCGGCGGCGAGCGCGCCCTCGCGGTCGACGTGCAGGAACGCGTGCACCCGCTCGTCGACGGCGTCGATCCGGTCGAGGTGCGCGGTGGTGACCTCGACGGCCGAGGCCTGCTTGTCCGCGATCGCCTTGGCGAGCTGCGCCGCCGACATGGTGGTCAGGTCAGACACGGCGTCAGTCCTCCTCGTCCAGGATGCGCGGCACGCGGAACCGGCCCTCGAACGCGTCGGGGGCGCCCGAGAGCGCCTCGTCCTGCGTAAGGCTCGGCCGCGGCACGTCGTCGCGGTACACGTTGGTCAGCGGCACCGAGTGCGACGTCGGCGGGATGTCCTCGGCGGCCACCTCGCCGACCCGGGCCACGGACTGCAGGATCACGTCCAGCTGCCCCGCGAACCGGTCCAGTTCCTCCTCGGTCACGGCGAGCCGCGACAGGCGCGCGAGATGCGCGACCTCTTCGCGGGAGATGGCGGCCATCCTGCCCCCTGCTTTCGTCGAATGCGTCGCTGACCGGTGAAGTCTATTTCGCCCGCCGCCCCCGGCTGTCGCCGGGCTTGCTCAGAGTCCCCGGCCGGGCAGCGCCACCGAAGGCCGCAACGGCCGGTACCGGGCCAGCCAGCCCGCCAGTTCCTCCGCCGGCATCGGGCGGGCGTGGAACCAGCCCTGCGCCGCGTGACACCCCGCCTCGGCCAGCAGCCGCCACGTCCGTTCGTCCTCGACGCCCTCCGCCACGGCCCGCAGACCCAGCGCCTCCGCGAGGTCGATCACCGACCGGACGATCGCCGCGTCACCGCGATCCGAACCCATTCCCAGGACGAACGATCGGTCGATCTTCACCTCGGCCAGCGGCAGCCGTCGCAGGTGCTGCAGCGACGAGTAACCCGTGCCGAAGTCGTCGAGCGAGATCGCGATCCCCATCCGGTCGAGCCGGGTGATCGTGCTGAGCACCCGGTGCGGGTCCGCCATCAGCGCGCTCTCGGTGATCTCGAGCTGCAGCAGGTCGGCCGGCACGTCGTGCTGCCGCAGCAGGTCGCCCACCCGGTCGGCGATGTCCCCGGCGTGCAGGTCGCGCACGCTGACGTTCACCGCCGCCCGCAGCGGACGGCCCGCGTCACGCCACTCGGCGAGCTGCGCCACCACCTCATGCAGTACGCGCTCCGTGAGCAGCCGCATCACCGGCGTGGGCTCGGCGACCCGGATCAGCTCCTCGGGCCCGACCAGCCCGCGGTCGGGATGCCGCCACCGCAGCAGCGCCTCCACGCCCACCACCTCGCCGGTCGCGATGGCGATCTGCGGCTGGTAGAACAGCGTGATTCCGTCGTCGGGTGTGTCGCCGCGCAGCGCGTGCCGCAGGTCGGCGAGCAGCGACAGCCGCTCGGGCGCGTGGTGCGAGGCGTCGGGGCCGTAGACCGCCACCTGGTCGCCGCGCTGCTTGGCCTCGTACATCGCCGCCTCGGCCTCCCGCAGCAGCGTCGCGCCGTCGCCGCCCGGTTCCCGCTGCAGCGCGATGCCGATCGAGGCGGTGACGTCCACGGGCAGGCCGTCGAGTGTGAACGGCCGGTTGAGCGCCTCGGCCAGGTGGTCCGCGAGCCGCCGCGCCGCCGACGGCCCGTCGACCCGCGTGGCGAGCACCGCGAACTCGTCGCCGCCCAGCCGTACCACCAGATCGTGCGCGGGCACCACCTCGGACAGCCGGCGCGCCACCTCCACCAGCAGCCGGTCCCCCACGCCGTGGCCGAGGGCGTCGTTGACCGTACGGAACCGGTCGAGGTCGAGCAGCACCAGCGCCAGCCGCCGCCCGCGGGCCTGGGAGAGCACCGCCGCGTGCAGGGCACGCCGGTTCGGCAGCCCCGTCAGGGCGTCCACGCGGGCCGCGCGCTCGAACTCGCCGGACGAGCGCACCATCCGGTGCACGGCGTGCAGCGCCAGCAGCACCAGCGGCACGAACGCGAGCCCCACCTGAGCCGTCGCCAGCACGACCGGTCCGAGCAGCAGCAGCGCCGCCGTGGCGAGCAGCTCGACACCCAACCGCTGAAGCCTGCGCAACCTCTGGAGACGCTGCAGCCGGGGCCCCGGCCGGTCCGCCATCGACCGAGCCACGATCGCCGCGAGCCCGTAGCGCGCCACGATCCACGCCCCGGCGGCGGCCACCGTGAGCAGGGCGTCGCCCCAGTCCGGTCCCGGGCCGATCCGCAGCGACACCAGCTCGACCACCAGACCGGCCGCACCCAGCGCGGCCGCGTGCTGCACGGCCAGGTGCAGCGTGCGCCGGGCCGGGTGCCGCATCCGCACCCCCGCGACCGTGACCGCCACCAGCTGGACCGCCAGCGCCGGCAGATAGCCCCACGCCAGCACGATCGCGAACGTGAAGCAGATCGACGGCAGGATCACCGAGCTGGCCCGCCGGTTGGCCACCAGGTAGGGCCGCGCGTCCACCGCCACGGCGAGAACTGCCATCAGCCAGTACGCCCCCGGCAGCGCCCCGAACGCCGCCCGGTCCACCGCCCAGAGCAGCCCGTCCGCCGCCACCACCAGCACGCCCGTGAACACCAGCGCCCGCCGCCGCCGAACCCTCGCGGTCACGTCCTCCGGGTCACCGCCACGATCCCTCGCCGCGGCAGTGCGGGGGCGTGCGGCGTCCATGCGACCTCCACGAGAGCCTCGATCAACCGATCGTTCTCACGATAGATCCACATGGGCGATTAACCGCAAAACGGCATCCCTGTTATCAAATCGGCATGCATCACGAGGCGCGATATAAACCAGATTTACTCCCTCCGAGTGACCGCCGCGGCCTTGCACAACCACGCACCAAGCCACGCCTGCCGGAGCAGCGCTGCCGGGGCAAGCAGACGCCGAGCGCCGGCGCGAGCCGGAGCCGTGGTAGGGGCGGCAAGAGCCAGCGGCGCGAGCAGCGGGAAGCGAGAGCCAGCGAGGCGGGCAGCGGCCGACGGGAGCCAGCGCGGCGGGCGGCGAACGCCGACAAGCCCAAGCCCGTCGCAGCGAATGCCGACAAGCCTCAGTCCGTCGCCGGCAACCCTCACCTCGCCGCAGCGAATGTCGGCAAGCCCGAGATCGTCATCGGGAACTCCAGCGAGCCCCGACCCGCCGCCGCCAACACCGGCAAGCGCTAACCCGCCGCCGGGAACGCCAGCGAGCCCCAACGCGCCGCCGCCAACACCGGCAAGCGCTAACCCGGCGCCGCGAACGCCAGCGAGCCCAACCCGGCGCCGGGAACGCCAGCGAGCCCCAACCCGGCGCCGCGAACACCGGCAAGCGCAACCCGCCGTCGCGGGCGCCAAGGAGCCGCGCTGAGGCTACGGACGCGAGGGACCGCGCTGGCGTGGCACCGCTATGCGAGCCCTCCACGCGGCGCCGGCTTCGCTGCGGTCGGCTCGTTGCTCGGGTGGCGGAATCGAGGGCGCCGGCGAGCCGGGTGGGCGACTGTCATTCCGTTGCGTCGGAGCCGATCTCGGCCACCTCCCGGGCTGCGTCGGGGCCGTCGGCCAGGAGAACGGCGAAGCCGTCTTCGTCGAGGACCGGGACCTTCAGGGACAGCGCCTTGTCGTACTTGCTGCCGGGGTTGTCGCCGACCACTACGAAGGCTGTCTTCTTGGAGACCGAGCCGCTCACCTTGCCGCCGCGGGAGGTCACGGCCTCGGTCGCCTGGTCGCGGGAGTAGTTGGCCAGCGTGCCGGTGACGACCAGGGTCATGCCCTCGAGCGGGCGCGGGCCCTCGTCGACGCGTTCGTCGGCCATGCGGACGCCGGCCTCGCGCCACTTGCGGACGATGTCGCGATGCCAGTCGACCGCGAACCACTCCCGCAGGCTCTCGGCGATGGTGGGTCCGACGCCCTCCACAGTTGCCAACACGTCGGGCGCGGCCTTGGGCTTCTTCGCCTTGCCGTCCTCCGACCCGCCGGCGTCGGCCCCATCGGAGGCGGCGGAGTCGCCGTCGGAGGAAGCAGATCCGTCGGAAGGAGCGGAGGCGGCGAGCACGTTGGCGGCTGCGGAGGTCACGGCGTCGTCCAGGGCGGCGGCCTCGACGGCGGCGGCCTCCTCGGGGCTGCCGGGTGGGGCGGCGACGATGGCCTCGATGGCGTCGAGCGAGCCGAACTGGCGGGCCAGCGCCTGCGCGGCGGTGGGGCCGACGTGACGGATGGACAGGGCCACCAGCACGCGCCACAGGGGGCGGTCCTTGGCGCGGTCGAGGTTTTCCAGGAGCTTGACGGCGTTGGTGCCGAGGCTGCCGTCCTGGTTGACGAAGAACGGGGACTGGCGAAGCTGGTCCTCGGTCAGCGAGAACAGGTCGCCCTCGTCGCTGATCACGCCGGAGTCGAGCAGCGCCTGGGCGGCCTTGTAGCCCAGCACCTCGATGTCGAAAGCCCCGCGCCCGGCCAGGTGGAACACCCGCTCGCGCAGCTGCGCGGGGCAGGAGCGCGTGTTGGGGCAGCGGATGTCGATGTCGCTCTCTTTGGCCGGCGCCAGCTTGGTGCCGCAGGCGGGGCAGTGCGTCGGCATCACGAACTGGCGCGCGTCGTCGGGCCGCAGGTCGATTACCGGGCCGAGCACCTCGGGGATCACGTCGCCGGCCTTGCGCAGCACGATGGTGTCGCCGATCCACACGCCCTTGCGCTCGACCTCGCGCGCGTTGTGCAGCGTGGCCAGCGCGACCGTCGACCCGGCGACCTTGACCGGCTCGAGCACCGCGAACGGCGTGACACGGCCCGTGCGTCCCACGTTCACGTCGATGTCGAGGAGCTTGGTCGTGACCTCCTCGGGCGGGTATTTGAACGCGATCGCCCAGCGCGGCGCCCGCGAGGTCGAGCCCAGCCGGCCCTGGATGGCGACCGAGTCGACCTTGACGACCACGCCGTCGATCTCGTGCTCCACGTCGTGGCGGTGCTCGCCGTAGTAGGCGATGTAGTCGCGCACGCCGGCGATGTCCTCGACCAGCTTCCAGCGCTCGCTGGTGGGAAGCCCCCAAGCCTTCAGAGCCTCGTACGCGTGCGACTGTGACGTCGGCGTGAAACCGGCCCGCGCCCCGATGCCGTGCACGACCATGCGCAGCCCGCGCGAGGCGGTGATGCGCGGATCCTTCTGCCGCAGGCTGCCGGCCGCGGCGTTGCGCGGGTTGGCGAACGGCGACTTGCCCTGCTCGACGAGCGACGCGTTGAGGTCGGCGAACGCGGACACCGGGAAGTAGATCTCGCCACGCACCTCGAGCAGGTCGGGCGGGTTGTCGCCGGCGAGCCGCTCGGGGATCTCGCGGATCGTGCGCACGTTGGGGGTCACGTCCTCGCCCGTGCGCCCGTCGCCGCGGGTGGCGCCGCGCACGAGCCGGCCCTTCTCGTACGTCAGGTTGATCGCCAGGCCGTCGACCTTGAGCTCGCAGATGAACTCGACCGGCCCGCCCGCGTCGCGCAGCGTGCGCTCGACCCAGGCGCCCAGCTCGTCGTCGTCGAAGACGTTGTCGAGCGAGAGCATGCGCTCGGCGTGCTCGACCGGGGTGAACTGGGTGGAGAACGTGCCGCCCACATTCTGCGTCGGGGACTCGGGGGTGCGCAGCGCGGGGAACTCCGCCTCGAGCGCCTCGAGCTCGCGCAGCAGCTTGTCGAACTCGGCGTCGGAGATCGTCGGCGAGTCGAGCACGTAGTAGCGGTATTGGTGCCCACGCAGCTCGTCGCTCAGCTCGGCGTGCCGGGCGCTCGCCTCGGGCGTCGGGTCCTTGCCGGCGGCGGCCTCCTGCTCAGCGGTGGGCTGAGCGTCGACGATCTCGTCGGCTTGCTGGGACTCCGCCTTCTTGGACACCGGGACCTCCGTGTTCGAGAACTAGGAGGAACGGTAGTCGCCACCCCTGACATTTTCGGCCCGGCGCGGTGGGAAAGCGGGGACGGGCCAAAGGCGACGGGGGAAGAGACGGCGGGGCGGGAAAACGGTGGGGTGGGAAGGTGGTGCAGCCGAAGACGCCGGGGAGGCAGAGCCGCGCGGCAGATGACGGCACGGCCAGGAGACGGTACGGCGAGAGGCCGCGCGCCGGAGGGGCTCAGACCTCGGACAAGCGGCGAGCCGCCTCGCGGCAGGCCGTCAGCGCGGCACGTGCGTAGGCCGGCGAGGCGCCCGCCAGCCCGCACGCCGGGGTGATCACCACCTGCTGCGGCAAGCGGGCCGCCGGGAAGGCGAGCCGCTTCCACAGCGTCGACACCCGCTCGGCCACCCACTTGCCGTCGATGCCGCGCGCCGAAGGAGTGGCCGACGCACCGCCGGACGAGGCCGACGCACGACCGGAGGCCGACGCACGACCGGAAGAGGGAGAGGCCGGAAGAGCCGGCGACGTCGGCGCGGCGCCGGCGAACAGCCCGAGCCCCGCCTCGAGGGCCTCCCCCAGCGGGTCGAGATCCTTGAGCAGCGACAGGTCGAGCGCGACAGCGGCGGCCCGGGCGTCGCAGAAGACCTGCAGCGGCACCCCGGGAGCGCAGCAGTGTGCGATCACCGGCACGCCCACCGCCTCGACGACTGTGCGCAAGGCGGACGCCGCGTCGGGGCCGGGCACGGCGCGATAGGCGCCCAGCCCGCTCTCGGTCGGCACGTGCCCGGCCAGCACCGCGGGCAGCGACGGCTCGTCGAGCTGGAGCAGCACCTCGGCGCGCGGCAGCCGCTTGCGGACGTCGTCGACGTGGCGCCGCAGCCCCTCGGCCAGCGAAGCGGTCAGGTCGCGCACCGCGCCCTGGTCGCGCAGCATCCGTCCGCCGATCTGCCGGTCGATGCCGGCCGCCAGCGTCCACGGCCCGGCCGACTGCACCTTGAGCGGTCCCGCGTACGTCTCGCCCTGCTCGGTGAGCTGGTCGAGGTCGCGTTCGAGCAGGTCGGCCGTGCGCCGCATGTCCTTGCCGGGCCGCGGCGCCACCTGCCACCGGCCGGCGTAGAGCTGCACCGGCAGCTCCACCAGGAACCCCGCGCTGCGGCCGATGATGTCGGCGCCCGGACCGCGCGCGGGCAGCTCGGCCAGGTGCGGCAGGTCGGGCAGCTCGCCGAGGACGATCCGCTGCGCCTCGGCGATGTCGGTGCCGGGCAGCGACCCGATGCCGGTGGCCGAGCCGGGAGACCAGGGGAAGTCAGGCACGCGAGACCGCCAGGGGCGCCGCGGCGGTGATCGTCGCCGAGCCGAGCACGACGTCGCCCTCCGCCGAGCGCTGATAGGCCACGATCGCCTGCCCGGCCGCGACACCGCGGGCGGGCGCGTCGAGGCGGGCGGTCAGCGTGTCGCCCTCGACGGTCACCGTCGCGGGGTGGACCTCGCCGTGGGCGCGCAGCTGCACGTCGCACTGCACCGGGGTGGGGGCGCCGTGCCAGATCACCTTGGCCGCGCTGACGACGCCCACCTCGAGGTCCTCGCGCGGGCCGACGGTGACCGTGTTCGTCACGGGGGTGATCGACAGCACGTAGCGCGGGCGGCCGTCGGCGGCGGGCACCCGCAGGTCGAGGCCCTTGCGCTGGCCGATCGTGTAGCCGTACGCCCCGTTGTGGCTGCCGAGGCGCTCGCCGGTGCGCCCGTCGACGATGTCGCCCGGCGCGTCGCCGAGCCGCCGCTGCAGGAAGCCCTTGGTGTCGCCGTCCGCGATGAAGCAGATGTCGTGCGAGTCGGGCTTGTCGGCCACCGCGAGCCCGCGGGCCGCCGCCTCCTCGCGCACCTGCGCCTTGGTGGAGTCGCCGAGCGGGAAGACGGCGCGGTCGAGCTGGGCGCGGGTGAGCACGGCCAGCACGTACGACTGGTCCTTGCCCTCGTCGACGCTGCGGCGCAGCAGCCGGTCGGCGCCGAGCCGGGCGTGGTGGCCGGTGACGACGGCGTCGAAGCCCAGCGCGACGGCCCGGTCGAGCACCGCCTCGAACTTGATCTTCTCGTTGCAGCGCAGGCAGGGGTTGGGCGTGCGGCCGGCCGCGTACTCCGCGACGAAGTCGTCGACGACGTTCGCGTGGAACTGCTCGGCCATGTCCCACACGTAGAACGGGATGCCGATGACGTCGGCGGCGCGGCGGGCGTCGCGGGAGTCTTCCAGCGTGCAGCAGCCGCGGGCGCCGGTGCGGTAGGTCTGGGGGTTGCGCGCCAGCGCCAGGTGCACCCCGGTGACGTCGTGGCCGGCGTCGTGGGCACGCGCGGCGGCGACGGCGGAGTCGACCCCGCCCGACATGGCCGCTAGAACTCGCATGGGCACAAGCCTATCGGGGCGTCTTCCAGGCGGTGGCCCGGCGGGCGCGCTCGACGGCGCCCGGCAGGGCCGCCAGCAGCGCGTCCACATCCGCCTGCGTGCTGCTGTGCCCGAGGGTGAAGCGCAGCGAGGACCGGGCCCGGTCGTCGTCGGCGCCCATGGCGAGCAGCACGTGGCTGGGCTGGGCCACGCCGGCCGAGCAGGCGGAGCCGGTGGAGCAGCAGACGCCCTGCGCGTCGAGCAGGAGCAGCAGCGCGTCGCCCTCGCAGCCGGGGAAGCTGAAGTGCGCGTTGCCGGGCTGCCGGTCGACCGGGTCGCCGTTCAGGATCGCGTCCGGCACGGCGGCGCGGACCCGCGCCACGAGGTCGTCCCGCAGGGCGCCAACCCTTTCCGCGTACGCCGCCTGGCTCTTGACGGTGATCTCGACGGCTGTGGCGAAGGCCACCACGGCGGCGGTGTCGACGGTGCCGGAACGGACGTCGCGTTCCTGGCCGCCACCGTGCAGCAACGGGGTGCAGCCGACCTCGCGGCCGAGCAGCAGAGCTCCCACGCCGACGGGACCGCCGACCTTGTGCCCGGTGACGGTCATGGCCGCGGCGCCGCTGGCGGTGAAGTCGACGGGAACCTGGCCGACGGCCTGCACGGCGTCGGTGTGCAACGGGATGCCGGCCTGCGCGGCGAGCCGGGCCAGCTCGGCGACCGGCTGGATCGTGCCGACCTCGTTGTTGGCCCACTGCACGCTGACCACGGCGATCTCATCGGCGTACGCCTGCAGGAGCTCGGCCAGCGAGGCGGGGGCGACCCGTCCGGCGCCGTCGACCGGCAGCCAGCTGACCTGCGCGCCCTCGTGCGAGCCCAGCCACTCGACGCTGTCCACGACGGCGTGGTGCTCGACGCTCGAGGCGACGACGCGGCTGCGGCTCAGCGAGGCCGCCCGGCGCGCCCAGAAGATGCCCTTGACGGCGAGGTTGTCGGCCTCGGTGCCGCCGCTGGTGAAGATCACCTCGGAGGGACGGGCGCCGAGGGCCGCGGCGATGCGCTCGCGCGACTCCTCGACCAGGCGCCGGGCACGCCGCCCGGACGCGTGCAGGGACGACGGGTTACCGGCCTCGCGGGCCGCCGCAACATATGCCGCCAGGGCCTCGTCGAGCATCGGCGTGGTCGCAGCGTGATCCAAGTAGGCCATCAGTGCTCCAGCTTATGCCTCGCTGCCGCGGGCGCCGGACGGCCCGGCGCTGAGCACCGGGCCGTCCGAGAGCCGAAACGGACTACTTGCGCTTACGGATCTCCTCCGCCGCCTGCGGGACGATCTTGAACAGGTCGCCCACCACGCCGTAGTCGGCGAGCTCGAAGATGGGCGCCTCGGGGTCCTTGTTGACCGCGACGATCGTCTTCGAGGTCTGCATGCCGGCCCGGTGCTGGATGGCGCCCGAGATGCCCAGGGCCAGGTAGAGCTGCGGGGAGACGGTCTTGCCGGTCTGACCCACCTGGAACTGGTGCGGGTAGTAGCCGGAGTCGACCGCCGCACGGGACGCGCCGACCGCGCCGCCGAGCAGGTCGGCGAGCTCCTCGACCAGCTGGAAGTTGTCGGCGTTGCCGACGCCGCGGCCGCCGGAGACGACGATCGAGGCCTCGGTGAGCTCGGGGCGCGAGCCCTTCTGCTCGGCCACCCGCTCGACGACCCTGGTCAGCTTGTCGGCCTCGGACACGACCACCGTGACCTGCTCCACGGCCGGGGTGGCCGGGGCGGGCTCGGGCGTGGTGGAGTTCGGGCGGATCGTCACGATCGGCAGGCCGCGCGTGACCTTGGACTTGACGATGCCCGAGCCGGCGAAGACGACCTGCGTGGCGGTGCCGTCGGCCTCGACGGAGACGGCGTCGGTGAGCAGCCCGTTGTCGAGCTTGACCGCGAGCCGGCCGGCGATCTCCTTACCCTCCTGGGTGGAGGCGAGCAGGACGGCAGCGGGCTGCTTCTCCCGTACGAGGGAGGCCACCACGCTCGCCTTGGGCGCGACCAGGAAGCCGTCCACGTCGTCACCCGAGGCGACGTAGACCTTGGACGCGCCGTACTCGCCGAGCTTGGCCGTGTCGGCCTCGCCGAAGACGACCGCGGAGACCTCGCCCAGCCCGCGGGCGATGGTGAGCATCTCGAGAGTGACCTTCTTGACGCCGGCCTCGACGACAACCAGAACCTCAGCCATGACCGCCCCTCTCAGACGAACTTCTCGGAGACCAGGTACGAGACCAGCTGCGCGCCGCCCTCACCCTCGTCGGTGATCTTGGTGCCGGCCGAGCGCGGCGGGCGCTTGGAGTACTCCAGCACCTGGCTGGTCGCCCCGGCCAGGCCCACCTCGTCGGCGGCGACCCCGAGCTCGCCCAGCGACAGCGCCTGCACCGGCTTCTTCTTGGCCGCCATGATGCCCTTGAACGAGGGGTAGCGCGGCTCGTTGATCGTGTCCCAGACGCTGACCACCGCGGGGGTGGACGCGGTGACGACCTCGTAGCCCTCGTCGGTCTGCCGCTCGGCGGTCAACTGCGAGCCGTCCACGGTGAGCTTGCGCGCGCCGGTGAGCGCGGCGATGCCCAGACGCTCGGCGAGCATGTGCGGCATGACCTGCACGCGGCCGTCGGTCGACTCGGCGCCGCAGATGATCAGGTCGGCGTTCAGCGTGCCGAGGGCGGCGGCGAGCACCTTGGAGGTGGCGACGGCGCACGAGCCGTGCAGGGCGCCGTCGGAGATGTGGACCGCCTTGTCGGGGCCCATGGACAGCGCCTTACGGATGGACTCGGTGGCGCCTGCGGGACCCATGGTCAGGACGGTGACCTCACCGCCGTGCGCTTCCTTGATCTTGAGGGCCTCCTCGATGGCGTACTCGTCCATCTCGTTGATGACGTTGTTAGCCGACGCCCGTTCCACCGTGTTGTCCTGCGAGCTCAGGGTGCGCTCGGCACCGGAGTCGGGCACCTGCTTGACCAGTACGACGATGTTCATCGCGCTCCTACGACCTCCTGTTGTGAACGCACCGTTGCGCACGGACGCCTCCCCGCCACGTTACCCGTCGGTAGCTTAGGCGTCGTCGGCCACCGAGAGTGACTCACCTCACCCGCGCCGACCGCTCGATCGCTACAGTCGGTGCTGGGAGGTGTCTGATATGTCCGGACTAACCGCTCCGCCGGCCGACGGATTGCTGCCGTCCGCCTCACATCGTCCACCACGACGCCCGCCGGCGGCACCACAGACCCATGGCCGCTCGGACCCGGAGTCGCCGTGGTGCCTGTGCGGGCGCCCGCGTGAGGCGTGCGTGAGTGACGAAGTGCGCAGCCTCTGGGCCGATCCTTCTTGACCTCGCCGGTCGATAATCAGCGGGTGCTAGGTCCCCTGCGTCAATGGGTCGATCCGGAGAAGACGCCCACCGTCGGCCGCACGCCGGACTACCGGTTCTCGCTGGCCAACGAGCGCACCTTCCTGGCCTGGATCCGCACGGGGCTGGCGCTGATCGCGGGCGGGCTCGGCTGCGCCCAGTTCCTGCCGCCGCTGCGGGTGGCCTATCTGCGCGAGGCCATCGCCGTCGCGCTGCTCGTGCTCGGCGGCGCCGTGGCGCTGCGCGCGGTCGACCACTGGGCGCGCACCGAGCGGGCCATGCGGCTGGGCCAGGAGCTGCCCGGCTCGCGGTTCCCCGCCTTCCTGGCCGTGGTGGTCGCGGTCGGCGCCCTGGTGCTGATCGCCGCGGTCGTGTTCCAGTCGCCGCGATGAGCGCGGAGCCCGCGTGCACCCCCGACCCCGGGGCCTCGGCGGAGCGCACCCGGCTCGCCTGGCGCCGTACGGTCCTGTCCGCGACCGCCGTGGGCCTGCTCGCCGTCCGCCCCGCGTTCCACCCCGACGCCCGCCCCGGTCAGTGGGTCGCAGCGGCCCTCGGCGGGCTCGGCTGGTCGGTGCTGGTGGCGCTCGCCTATCGCCGCGCCCGCGCCCTCGGCAAGCGCCCGCCGCACCCCGGCCGCCGCGCCGTCCTCGCGTACGCGCTGACCACCGTCGCCCTCGCGGTCGTCGCCGGTCTGGTTGTCATGCTCTGATCGTCGCCGGATCGCCCGGCGCGCGTCATCATTGCTCCATGGTCCGGTTGTTCATCTTCCTGGCTGCCGTGCAGCTGATCCTCTTCCTGCTGGCCCTGATCAGCTGTTTGTCGGCCGACCGCGTGCGCAACGCGCCCCGCCCCGTGTGGATCCTGGTGATCCTGCTCGTGCCCCTCGTGGGCCCACTGTCCTATTTCCTCTGGGGCCGCCCGGTGCCCGCGCCGGTGGAGGGCGGCGTCGTGCGCCGCCGCCGCCCCGCACCGGTCTCGCCCGACGACGACCCGGACTTCCTCCGCTCGGTCGACACCGAGCAGTCCCGCCGCGACCGCGAGACCCTCGCCCAGTGGGAGAAGGACCTGAACGACCGCGAGGAGGACAAGCCCTGATCAGGCCAGGTTGGACGATCGCGGATAGGCGTCGCCGGGGTCGGTCAGCACGTTGACCAGATAGGGCACCCCGGCCGCGAAGGCGCGCTCGAGAGCCGGACCGATCTCGGACGCCTTCTCGACGGTCTCCCCCGCGCCGCCCAGCGCCCGGACCACCTCGTCGTAGCGCAGCCCCGGCTGCAGGTCGGCTGCCACGTCGTAGCCGTACATGGCCTGCATGGGGTGTTTCTCGAGCCCCCAGATGCCGTTGTTGCCGACCACCATGACGACCGGGAGCCCCTGCCGGACCAGCGACTCCGCGTCCATCAGCGAGAAGCCCGCGGCCCCGTCGCCGAGCAGCACGCAGATCTGCCGGCCGGGATAGGTCACGCGGGCGCCCATCGCATAGCCCATGCCGGTGCCGAGGCAGCCGTACGGACCCGGGTCGAGCCAGGTGCCGGGCTGTGCGGGCTCCAGGAACCTTCCCGCGTACGAGACGAAGTCCCCGCCGTCCCCGATGGTCACCGCGTCGGGCGCCAGCACCTTGCGCAGCTCGCCGTAGACGCGCGCCGGCTTGATCAGGTCGGTCTCGGCCGCCATCGCCTCGGCGTCGCGCGCCCGCCCCGCGTCCTCGGCGCTGCGCAGCCCGGCGATCCAGTCCGCGTGGTCCGTACGGTCCCCCGGGTGGTCGGCGATCGCCGCGAGCACCCGCCGCAGGTCGCCCGCGGGCGACACGGCCGGCTCGACGTGCGTGGCCCGCTGGCTGGGCGCGTCGACGATGTGCACGACCTGCGCCGCCGGGAACTCACCGAAGCCGAGCCGGAAGTCGAGCGGGGTGCCGATCACGCACACCACGTCGGCCTCGTTGAGCGCGGGACGGCGGGCCTTGGCGAAGGCCAGCGGGTGCGACGGCGGCAGCGCGCCGCGGCCCATGCCGTTGGTGAAGACCGGCACCTGGAGCGCCTCGGCGGCGGCGCGCAGCTCGGTGATCGCGTCGCCGCCCCACACGTCGGAGCCCGCGATGATCACCGGGCGCTGCGCCGACGCCAGCAGCGCAGCGGCGCGGGCCACGTCGTCGGGGTCGGCCTCGATCACCGGGACGGCCGGCTCACCGGGCGCGGCCGCCTCGCCGGTCGAGAAGACCACCTCGAGCGGGATGTCGAGGAACGCGGGACCGCGGTGCGCGGTGAGCGCGGCGGTCAGCGCGGCCGTGACCTCGCCGGGGATCGCGTCGGTGGCGCCGATCGTGCCCGCGTGCTTGGTGATCGGGGCGATGAGCGGCACGTGGTCGAACTCCTGCAGGCTGCCCGAGCCCCAGCGGAACGCGGGCGCGCGGCCGCCCAGCACGAGCACCGGCGAGGCGTTGAAGAAGGCGCTGGTCAGCGCGGAGATGCCGTTGGTGACGCCGGGACCGGCGGTGAGCACCGCCAGCCCGGGGCGGCGCTGCAGCTTGGCGACCGCTTCGGCCGCGAAGACCGCGGTCTGCTCGTGGCGTACGTCGTAGATCGGGAAGTCCGTGCGGTGGGCGGCGTCGTAGAGCGGGAACACGTGCCCGCCCGACAGCGTGAACATCTCGGTCACCCCGAAGGCCCGCAGCGCGGCCAGCGCCAGCTCGCCGCCGTGCCCCTCGATCACCTCGGTCATGCGCACCCCATCCGTCGTCCGCCGTTGCCGGTAACGTACCCGGCCGCTCAGATCCCGAGCAGGCTCCGGATGTCGTCGACCAGATTCGCCGCGTCGGTCGGCAGCGACTTGCCGTTGCCGTAGCCGTACGCCACCACGAGCGCGACCAGCGGAACCGCGATCATCATGACGATGCTGAACAGGATCTGCAGCGCGCGCAGGAAACTCCCGGTGCGCCTCTTGCCGCGGCGGACGGCCTGGTCGACGCGCGCGGGCGGACGCGACACCGGCGGGCGCGAGGCCGGCGGGCGAGCCGCGGCGACCGGCGGACGCGGCGCGATCGGCTTGGTCGGGCCCGCCGGAATGCCGTGCGGGGGCGAGAGCGGCATGGCCGACACCGGCGGGGTCGAGATCGGACGCTCGAACGCCGGCTTCGGCGTGGGCACGGTGGCGTGCGGGTCGGGGACCCAGCCGTGGTCGGCGTCGGGCCACGGGTCGACCGGCGGCTGCAACCCCGTCGTGCCGGGCACCCGCACGTGGGCGGCGGCGACGCGTACGGTCGCCGACTCGGCCCGTCCCGTGGACACCAGCCGCAGCTCGGAGGTCGGGCCCGGGGTGGCCGCCCCGGTGGCCAGCAGCGCCGCGTCGGCCAGGATGCTGCCCTCGGCCACCACGAGCTCGGGCTGCTCGATCACCACCGGCGCCTCGCCGAGCTCGCGGTGCAGCAGCGTGGCGACCAGCGGGATCCGGCTCGCCCCGCCGACCAGGAAGACGCCCGCCAGCCGGCCCTCGGGCAGGTCGGCCCAGTCGAGCAGGCCCTTGGTGACGCGCACCGTCTGCTCCAGCACCGGCCGCGCCAGCTTCTCCAGCTCGTCGCGGGTCAGGTGCACCTCGGTGTCGAGCAGCGGCACCACGAAGTCGGCGGACTGGGTGCGCGACAGACGCTCCTTGGCGATCCGCACCTCCTCCCACAGCTGACGCTGGGCGCGCCGCTCCTGCGCGGTCGCCGGCTCGAGCAGCCGCTGCCACTCGTCGGTGCGCAGGTGCTCGACGATCGCCGCGTCCACGTCGAGGCCGCCGATGTCGTCGCGGCCGTCCACGGCCATCACTTCGAAGCCCGACGCCGTACGGGCGACGACGCTCGCGTCGAACGTGCCGGCGCCGAAGTCGTGCACCACCACGACCGAGCCGATCGGCACGTCCCGGCCCAGCACCTCGGCGAAGTACGTGGCCGCGGCGACCGGCTCAGCGACCAGCCGCGCGCCGGCCAGCCCGGCCCGCGCGGCGGCGTCGGCGAGCAGCGTGCGGCGGGTCGCTCCCCAGGTGGCGGGGCAGGTCAGGGTGACGTCGGGCGTCACCGGGCCGACCGCGCGGCGCCACTCCTCGGCGACCCGGGCAAGCACCGCGGCGATCAGCTCGACGACGTCGAACTCCTGCTCGCCCAGCAGCACCAGCCCGTCGTCGATGCGGCGCTTGGGGTTGGGCTCGAAGCGCACCGGGTCGAGCCGGGCGCTGTGCACGGCGTCGCGGCCGACCAGCAGCGTGCCGTCGGGCTCGGCGTACGCGGCGGACGGGAGCAACGGGGAACCGTCGACCAGGATCGGGCGGGCGCGGCCGTCCGGCCAGCGCGCCACCGCGACGGTGTTCGAGGTGCCGAAGTCGATGCCCAGCGCATGCCTCGGCTCACCTTGGTCGATGGCCATCCCCCGAGTCTAGGGGGTGGCCGCCGCTACACGATCTTCCAACGCGGCTCGTGCCGCCGGTCACGCTCGCACCGCACGAGCTGCCCGCTCGCGGTACGTCCGTAAGCGCCCAGGGGGCGGCATTCGTCCCCGATACGGACCGGTTCCTGCACCCGCTCGACCGGCCTGCTGGGCGCTGGTGTGGCGGCCGGCGCGGTGGTGGCGGGCGTGGTGGCGGGCGCCGACGTCGCGGCCGGTGAGGTCGGGTCCGCGGTGGCCGGATCCGTGGTGGCGGGGGCCGGTGGGACCGGGGCCGGCGCAGAGGTCGTGGTGGCCGGCGGCGGCGCGGGAGCAACGGTGCCGGGCTCGTCGCCGGGCGGCGCGCTGATCGGCTCCGGAAGCGAGACAGGCGAAGTGGCGGGCGCGGGCACGGGCGTACGGGCGCCCTTGCGGACGGCACGGCGCGAGGCGGGCGAGACGAGCTCGCGCGCCTGGCCGGTCGGGACCGCCGTGCCGTGAACAGCGGGAGGCACGGACGGCACGACCGGCGGCGCGGCGAGCTGGTCGACCACCGACGATCCGGGCGGGCCGGCCGGCTCGGAGCGCGACCGGCCGAACGTCAGCCAGCCGATCAGCGCGCAGAGCATCGCCTGCCCGACGACAAGGGCGACGGCCATGCGGACGGTGCGTCGCACCCTGCGCGTGACCGGAACCGGTTCCACACTGACGGACTGTATGGCAAGCGATCGATGAGGTCGAGGGCTAACGCCCCGTAAATGTAGGTTTACGCTTTTCGATGAACGCCGTGGTGCCCTCGACCCGGTCGTCGGTCGCGAACAGACCGGCGAACAGCTGCGACTCCAGGGCCAGCCCCGAGGCCAGGTCGGTGTTGAGGCCGCCGTCGACCGCCAGCTTGGCGGCCCGCAGGGCCAGTGAGGGACCCGTGACGTACGGCCGGACCAGCGCAACGGCCGTCGAGTAGACCTCGGCCGCGGGCGCGACCCGATCGGCCAGCCCGATCCGCAGCGCCTCGTCGGCGTCGACCATGCGACCGGAAAAGATCAGATCTTTGGCGCGGGCCGGGCCGATCAGCCGGGCGAGCCGCTGGGTGCCGCCGGCGCCCGGGATGATGCCCAGCTTGATCTCCGGCTGGCCCAGCTTGGCGTCGTCGGCGACAACCCGCCAGTCGCAGGCCAGCGCCAGCTCGCAGCCGCCGCCCAGCGCGTACCCGGTGATCGCGGCAACGACCGGCTTGGGGATCCGCGCCACGGAGTCGAACGCGCCGGACAGCGCCGCCGCCCGCACGGCCATCTCGGCGTACCCGGTCTCGGTGAACTCGGCGATGTCGGCGCCCGCCGCGAACACCTTGTCGCCGCCGAACACGACGACGGCCTTGACCTGCTCGTCCTCCGCCGCGGCGTGCGCGGCCGCGCGCAGCTCCTCCTGCAGCCGGGTGTTGAGGGCGTTCATCGGGGGCCGGTCCAGCCGGATCGTGCCGATGCCGTCGGTGGTCTCCAGCGTCACGAACTCGCCCACGCACGCCTCCCTGAGTGTCGGTTCAGGTCAGCCTACGACGGGTACGTTGGAAACGATGACCACGTACTACCGGGATCCGGACGTGTGGATCAGCTCCGCCGGCGTCCGGATGCACGGCCGCGAACTGCGCCTGGACGAGCTGCGCCAGGTGTGGCACACGCGCGGGCGCCGCTCGTGGGGCACGATCGCCGGCCGCGGAGCGGTGGGCCTGGCCATCCTCGTGCCGCTCGTCGTGGGCCTGCTCGGCATCGCCGTGGCCCTGGTCATCGACGCATCCACGGCCACCACCATCGCGCTGGTCGGCGGCGGCGTGCTGGTCGGGCTGGCCACCGCCCCGCTGGCCGACGTGCTGCTCGAGCGGGTCGACCGCTCCTACGACCGCGGCAGCCGGGTGCGGGAGATCTGGGCCCGTACGCCGCACGGGGACCTGCTGCTGCTGAGCACTCCCGACGCGGCACGGTTCGGCCGGATCTACCGCGCCCTGCAGCGTGCGCTCGAACCGGCTACCCGCCGGTAGCATTCGCGGGATGAACAAGGACGCCGCCGGGCTGACCGCGCTGCTCGCCACCGCCGGGGTGCTGCACTTCGCCACGCCGGGCCCGTTCGACGCGATCGTCCCGCGCTCGCTGCCGGGACGCCCCCGCACGTGGACCTACCTGAGCGGCGCCGCCGAGCTCGCCGTCGCAGCGGCGATCGCCCACCCGCGGACGCGCCGGGCCGGCGCCCTGGCCGCGGCGGCCCTGTTCGCGGGCGTCTTCCCCGCCAACGTCAAGATGGCCGTGGACTGGCGGAACGCCTCCCCGGCCCGGCGGGCGATCGCCTACGGACGGCTGCCGCTGCAGGTGCCGCTGGTGCTGTGGGCCCGCCGCGTGGCCCGCGTCGCACCCTGAGGGCGGACTTCCGGCAAATCTGCCCGGAAACAGCGGGTCGTCGGTGACGATCTCCCTACCATGCGAGCCACCCAGCAGCGTCCCACCGGGGTCGAGCGCACCTTCGGCCCCGACGAGATCATCGTGACGAAGACCGATCCCCGGGGCATCCTCACCTACGCCAACGAGGTGTTCCTGCGGACCTCCGCGCTCACCGAGGCCGAGGCGATCGGGCAGCCGCACAACATCATCCGGCATCCCGACATGCCGCGGGCCGTCTTCAAGCTGCTCTGGGACACCCTCGGACAGCGCGAGGAGATCTTCGCGTACGTCGTGAACCTCGCCGCCGACGGCGCGCACTACTGGGTGTTCGCGCACGTGACCCCGTCGTTCTCGGCCGACGGGCGGCTGGTCGGCTACCACTCCAACCGGCGGCTGCCGGAGCCCTCGGCGGTGTCCGAGATCCGGCGGCTCTACGAGCGCATCCGGGCGGCCGAGCAGCGGCAGACGTCCAAGCCGGCCGCGGTCGAGGCCGGGTGGCGGACGCTGCAGGCCGAGCTCGGCGAGCGCACGTACGACGAGTTCGTCTGGACCCTGACCAACGGGGCGCGCTGATGGCCGACGACGCCCTCGCCGCGATCACCGCCGTCTGCCGCCGGGCCACCGCCGGCGACCTCGAGGCCCGGCTGCCCTCGATCGGCGACTCCCCCGAGGCGGTGGCCGCGCGCACCGCGCTGAACAACCTGCTCGACATGAGCGACGCCTTCGTCCGCGAGGCCGGCGCCGCCTCGGCCGCGGCCGCCACGGGACGCTTCCACCGCCGCATCCTCACCCGCGGGCTGTCCGGCACGTTCCGGTTGGCGGCCGAGCAGATCTCCGCGTCGGTCGCCGCGATGAGCCGCACCGCCGACCGGGTCGCCGAGGCCGCCCGCGCCCGTGTCGCGCTCGCCGACGAGCTCGAGTCCGCCGTGCTCACCGTCTCCGAGCAGGTGGCCACCGCCGCGACCGAGATGGGCGCGTCGACCAGCAGCCTGGCCGGCTTCGCCCGCGAGGCCGTCTCCGAGGCGGAACGCGGGCTGGCCACCGTCACCTCGCTGCGGAGCGCCTCCGAGCAGATCCGTACGGCGGTGGACCTGATCAACCAGGTGGCCAAGCAGACCCGGCTGCTCGCGCTGAACGCCACCATCGAGGCCGCGCGGGCCGGCGAGTCCGGGCGCGGCTTCAGCGTGGTGGCCGGCGAGGTGAAGACGCTGGCCGCCGAGACCAGCGCGTCCAGCGACGAGATCATGGGCCAGGTCAACACCGTCCAGGAGGTCGCGGCCGACGCGGTGGCCGTGCTCGAGACGGTGACCACCAGCATCCGCGAGATGAGCGGCCTGGTGAACGGCATCGCCGTCGCCGTCGACGGCGGCTCCGCGGACGGCACGGCCGGGTTGTCGCAGCTCGCCGAGGTGCTGCGCTCCGAGGTGAGCCGCTTCGTCAGCACCGCCCGCCAGAGCTGATTTCCCACTCTGCCCACCCCGCCCACCCAGGGGGCTGGCCGGAAACTACGCCGCGGGGTGGGAACAAATCAGGCTGTCCACAGGTGAGATAAGCAACAGCTCAGCGCGTGTGGAAAACCTCGTCGATCTCGGCTCGGGTGGGGAGTGCGTTCGAGGCGCCCACGCGGCGGACGCAGGCGGCGCCGGCGGCGTTGGCCCAGTGCACGGCCTCGACCAGGTCGCGGCCCTCGCCCCAGGCGACAGCCAGCGCGCCGGTGAAGGCGTCGCCGGCCGCGGTGGTGTCGGTGACCTCGACGCGGAACGCGGGCACGGTCTCGTCGCGGCCTTCGCGGTCGGCGTAGCGGGAGCCGCTGCCGCCCAGCGTCAGCACCACCCGGGGCACCAGCTCGAGCAGCCGCGGCACGTCGATGGTGTCGCCGCCGGTGACGGCCAGCGCCTCGACCTCGTTGACCACGAGCAGGTCGACGTTCGCCAGCAGCTCGGGCGGCAGCTCGCGGGCGGGCGCCGCGTTGAGGACCACGCGGGTGCCGCCGTCGCGGGCCGCGCGGGCCGCCGCGACGACCGTGTCGACCGGGATCTCCTGCTGGCAGAGCAGCACGTCGCCGGCGGCGATCGCGGCCTGCTCGGCCGGGGTCAGCCCCACGAAGGTGTTGTTGGCGCCGGGCGCGACGAGGATTGAGTTCTCCCCCGCGCGGTCGACCATGATGACCGCGACGCCCGAGGCGCCGTACGTGGTGCGGACGAGCAGCGTGTCGACGCCGGCGCCGGTGAGCCGGGCGTTCAGGTTGACCCCGAACGCGTCCGAGCCGATCGAGCCGAGGAACACGGTCCGGCCGCCGGCGCGGGCCGCGGCGATCGCCTGGTTGGCGCCCTTGCCGCCGGGCATCATCACGAAGTCGTCGCCGAGCACCGTCTCGCCCGGCCGGGGCAGGCGTTCGGCCAGCCCGACCAGGTCCATGTTGGCGCTGCCGGCGACCACGATCCGCGGGGCCATGCCGGTCACGCCGCCCGGGCCGCGTAGCGGTCGCCGAACCGGTCGACGACCAGCGGCAGCCCGAACGTCTTGGTCAGGTTGTCGGCGGTCATCACCTCGCCGAGCAGGCCCGCCGCCACGATCGTGCCCTCGCGCAGCAGCAGACCGTGGGTGAAGCCGGGCGGGATCTCCTCGACGTGGTGGGTGACCAGCACCATGGCGGGCGAGTCGGGGTCGAGGGCCAGCTCGGTGAGCCGGGCGATGAGGTCCTCGCGGCCGCCCAGGTCGAGCCCCGCGCCGGGCTCGTCGAGCAGCATGAGCTCGGGGTCGGTCATCAGCGCCCGGGCGATCAGCGTGCGCTTGCGCTCGCCCTCGGACAGCGTGCCGAACTCGCGCTCGGCCAGCGGGCCCATGCCGAGCTGCTGGAGCAGCTGCCGCGCGCGGGCCTCGTCCTGCGGGTCGTACTGCTCGCGCCAGCGGCCCACGACCGACCAGGCCGCGGTCACCACCACGTCGAGCACGCGCTCGCCGGGCGGCACCCGCTCGCCGAACTGGCCGGTGGCCAGCCCGATGCGGGTGCGCAGCTCGTTGACGTCGGTGCGGCCGAGGCGCTCACCGAGCACCCACGCCGTGCCGCGCGACGGGTGCAGGCGGCCGGACGCCAGGTTGAGCAGCGTGGTCTTGCCGGCGCCGTTGGGGCCCAGGATCACCCAGCGCTCGTCGAGCTCGACCTGCCACGACAGGCCGCGGACCAGGAAGCTCCCGGAGCGGATCACGCTGACCCGGTCGAACGCGATCACGGTGTCTTCGTCGGGCGGGGACGTCACCACGGCAGGCTCTTGCACCCGTCCATCCAACCACGCAGCGGTGCGCTTCTCAGGCGGTGGTCGACCCGAACACCTCATCGCGTACGGCCGCCAGCGCGGTGTGCAGCGCGCCGTGCAGCACCGGCTCGGACTCCACACCGGTGATGACCACCTTGGGATTGACCAGCGTGATCGCGGCCACCTCCTGCTCGACGCGTGCCGCCAGCCGTGGCCCGCCCGCCTGCGACACCTCGCCGGCCAGCACGACCAGCGGCGGGTCGAGCACCACGCAGGTGGCGGCCACGCCCAGCGCCAGCCGGCCGGCCAGCTCGTCGAGCACGGGCTCGCCGGCCGGGCCCGCCGCGACGGCGTCGTGCACCACGTCGGCCGCCTCGGCGCCGCGGAAGCCGTACTTCTTGCCGATCGCCTTGACCGCGTCCGCGCCCGCGACGCTCTGGAAGGCGCCGCGCACGCCGCCCTTGGTCGCCTTGCGTCCCGAGTGCCGCGGCACGTCGGCGCCGGCCACCGGCAGGTAGCCGATCTCGCCCGCCGCGCCCGTGCTGCCCTGGTGCAGGCGGCCGTCGATGACGCTGGCCAGGCCGACGCCGCGGCCGATCCAGATGAGCACGAAGTCGCGGACGCCGGTGGCGGCGCCGGCGCTCATCTCGGCGATCGCGGCCATGTTGACGTCGTTGCCGAACACGACCGGGGTGTGCAGGTCGCGGCGCAGGTCGTCGAGCAGGCCGCGGTGCCAGCGGGGCAGGTCCCAGGCGAACGAGATCTCGCCGCTCTCCGGATCGACCAGGCCGGGGGTGCCGAGCACGACACGCCGTACGGAGGACATGTCGGCGCCCGCCTCGGTGGCGGCCTGCACCACGGCGTTGTGCACCACGCCGACCGGGTCGTCGGTGTCCTTGGTGGACTGCTCCACCCGGCCGATGATCTCGCCGGTGATGTCGGCGCACGCGGCGACCACCCGATCGGGGCCGACCTCGACACCGATCACGTGGGCGCTGCTCGGCGTCACCGCGTACAACTGGGCATTGGGACCCCGGCCGCCGGCCTGCTCGCCGACCCGGCGTACGAGACCCCGCTGCTCGAGGCGCTCCACCAGCTGCGACGCGGTGACCTTGCTCAGCCCGGTCATCTCGCCGAGCTGAGCCCGGGTGAGCGGACCGCGGTTGAGCAGCAGTTCCAGCGCCGCGCGGTCGTTGAGCGCGCGCAGCAGCCGAGGCGTGCCCGGAAGGCGGGTGGAGGCCATGACAGGATCCCCTAGTATTTAGGATTGTTTCCTATTGGATGTGCGGCACCCGACGGGTGCCCGACACCGAGCGATCATGGCAGCTCGCGGGGTGTGCAGACCAGACTTGCGTCACCGGAAGGACACCATGACGATCGACTCCGGACTCCGCCGGCTCGCGCTCGGCACCCTGCTGGCGGCCTTTCCCGGCGGGACCGCGCCGGACTGGGCCGTCACCCTCCTGGGGGAGGGGCTGGCCGGCCACACCCTGTTCGGCACCAACGTCGCCGATCCCGCGCAGGTCGCCGCGCTGAGCGCACGCCTGCGCGAGGGCCGCCCGGACGCGCTGATCGCGATCGACGAGGAGGGCGGGGACGTCACCCGGCTCGACCACCTCACCGGCAGCCCGTACCCCGGCAACGCGGCCCTCGGCGTGGCCGACGACGTGCAGCTCACCCGCTCGGTGTACGCCGCGATCGGCGCCGATCTGGTCGCGGCCGGCGTGAACCTCGACCTGGCGCCCACCGTGGACGTCAACACCGCCGACGACAACCCGATCATCGGCACCCGGTCGTTCGGCGCCGACCCGCAGCTGGTCGCGCGGCACGCCCGGGCCGCGGTCGACGGGCTGCAGTCGGTGGGCGTGGCGGCCTGCGCCAAGCACTTCCCCGGCCACGGCGCGACGATCGCCGACTCGCACCTGTCGCTGCCGACCGTCGACGCCCCCGCCGGCCTGCTGGAGACGCGCGACCTGCCGCCGTTCGCCGCGGTGGCCGGTTCGGCGCAGGCAGTCATGTCGGCGCACATCCGCGTGCCGTTCCTGACCGGCGACGACCCCGCCACCTTCAGCTCCGCCGCGCTGCGGGGCCTGCTGCGGGAGACGTACGGCTTCGAGGGCGTCATCGTCACCGACGCGCTCGAGATGGCCGGCGCCGCGGCCCACGCCGGCAGCATCTCGCTGGCGGCCGTGCGCGCCCTGGCCGCCGGCGCGGACCTGCTGTGCATCGGCGCCCGGGTCGACGCGGAGCTGGTCGAGGCGGTCGTGGCCGAGATCGTGGCGGCGGTCGGCGACGGGCGGCTGTCGTCCGACCGGCTGCTCGAGGCGGTCACGCGCAACACGGCCCTGGCCTCGTGGACCCGCAAGCCCCGTACGCTGCCCGTCCGCGACGCCGGCCTGGCCGTCACCGCGGCCCGGCGAGCCGTGCGGGTCGAGGGCTCGCTGGACGGCCTGACCACGCCGCTGGTGGTGCAGCTCGTGTCGGGCTACTCCATCGCCGAGGGCCGCGTGCCGTGGGGCCTGGGGCCGCACCTCGACGGCGTCGAGCAGGTGGAGGTCGTCGCCGACCCAGCCGCGGCCGCCGAGCTGTCCGCCCGCGCCGGCTCCCGCCCGATCGTGGTGGTGGGACGCCACGTCCACCGCACCGCTGCCGCCCGCGAGCTGATCGAGCGGCTCGCCGCGACCCACGCGGTCGGCGTGGTCGAGATGGGGTGGCCGTCGTCGTGGCGCCCGGCGGGGGCGCGCGCGTTCATGACCACCCAGGGCGCCAGCCTGGCCAACGGGCGCGCCGCCGCCGAGGCGCTGAGCCTGACCGAACACTGACCCTCCCGACTTGAACACGTTCAACGAGTTGCCCTACAGTGAGGGCAGCTCAGTTGAACGTGTTCAAGGAAGGTGGTCCCGATGGACCCCAAGGTGTGGATGTACCTGGTCTATCTGCTCGTCAGCGTCGGGCTGACCGTCTGGGTGGCGACGACGCTGTCGCGCAACGGGCTGGTGTTCCTCGCCGACGTGTTCGCCGACGAGCGGCTCGCCAAGGCGGTCAACCAGCTGCTCGTGATGGGCTTCTACCTGCTCAACCTCGGCTACGTGACGGTCACCATGCGGTCGGGGCAGACCATCGCCGACACCAGCGAGGCCCTGGAGACGCTGTCGGGCAAGGTCGGCCTCGTGCTGCTCGTGCTCGGCGTCCTGCACTTCCTCAACGTGTTCTTCCTCGGCCGCTACCGCCGCGGACGCCTCCGCCAGCAGCAGGTGGCGCCGCCGCTGCCGCCGGTCGGGCGCCTGCCGATCCACCCGCAGACGCCGCCGCCCGCGCGGGCGTGACCGGCGAGGTGGGCCCGGCCGGGCGAGGGGGCGGCCGGGCCCTTCCGGGGGGATTCACGGTGCTGTACGACGCGGGGTGCTCGATCTGCCGGGCGGCGCGCCGGTGGCTCGAGGGGCGGGCCCAGCTGGTCCGGCTGGAGTTCGTGCCCGCCGGGTCCGAACAGGCGCGGCAGCGGTTCCCCGGGCTCGACCACGCGGCGACGCTGCGGGACGTGACCGTGATCGGCGACGACGGGGCGATCTATGCCGGCGACGGCGCGTGGGTGGCGTGCCTCTGGGCGCTCGCCGACTATCGCGGGATGGCGGAGCGGGTCAGCTCGCCGGCGTTGCTGCCGGTGGCGCGGCGGTTCATCGCGGCGGCGTCGGCGGCCCGGGAGCGTACGCGCGGGGTGGGGGCGGACTACGGTGACGGGTGTGACGACCGCTGCCGCTGAACCGGATCCCGCCGAGGACGCCGTCGCCGGCCCGGCCGCGGACCGGCCCCGCCGGGCGCGCGGCGAGCAGACGCGGCAACTGATCCTCGAGACGGCGCTGCGGCTGTTCCGCGAGCGGGGGTACGCCGAGACGACCATGCGGGCGATCGCCAAGGAGGCGGGCGTCGCGGTCGGGAACGCGTACTACTACTTCGACTCCAAGGAACACCTGATCCAGGGGTTCTACGACCGCAACCAGGCCGCCCACCGCGCTGCCGCCGAGCAGGTGCTGGCGCGGGAGAAGGACCTCGCCCCGCGGCTGCGCGGTGTGCTGCACGCGGGCATCGACGTCAACGCGCCCTACCACTCGTTCGCCGCGACGTTCTTCAAGTCCGCGGCCGAGCCCAGCTCGCCGCTGAGCCCGTTCTCCCGCGAGTCGTCGCCGGCGCGCGAGGCGGCCATCGCGATCTTCCGCGAGGTGGTGGACGGCTCGACCGCGAAGCTCGACCCCGAGCTGCGCAAGGAGCTGCCCGAGCTGCTCTGGCTCGGCTGGATGGGCGTGATCCTCTTCTGGGTGTACGACAACTCGCCCGACCAGCGGCGCACCCGGCGGCTGATCGACGGGGCCGTGCCGCTGATCGACCGGCTGGTCTCGCTGTCCCGGCTACGTGTGCTGCGGCCCGCGTTGCGCCAGGTGCTGGCCCTGATCGAGACGGTGCGGCGGGACGACGACTGATGACTTTGCGTATCGCATGGTCAACTTCACCGTACGTAATCGGTCGTGGAGGTTTGTGCCCGCCCGACTGTCGATAGCCGGATCTGTCGCCCGATCCGCGGTGCCCGAACGGCTATTTCCCGCACGCAGTGCTTCCGGCGTCCCCGTGCCGGCACGTAGCGTCATGTCCGCAGGTGGGTCTGGGGACGTCGCGGACCGGCTCGGGCTTCGGGACCAGTCCGAGTCCTCCGCGGCGCAGACGGTGAGCCGGGCGCGGCAGTGGATTTCGGGAGCAATCCGCCGCGACCCGGCTCACGCTGTCCCGGCCGGCCGGAAGCGGCGCAGGCGCAGGCTGTTCGCGACGACGAACACCGAACTGAACGCCATGGCCGCGCCCGCGATCATGGGGTTGAGCAGGCCGGCGGCCGCCAGCGGCAGACCCGCGACGTTGTAGGCGAAGGCCCAGAACAGGTTCCCGCGGATGATCCCGAGCGTGCGCCGCGACAGCCGGACGGCGTCCACGGCGGCGGTCAGATCTCCCCGTACGAGCGTGAGGTCCGACGCCTGGATCGCCACGTCGGTGCCCGCGCCCATGGCCAGCCCGAGGTCGGCCTGGGCCAGCGCGGCCGCGTCGTTCACCCCGTCGCCGACCATCGCCACCGACCGCCCCACGGCCTGCAGCTGTTTGACGACGTCGACCTTGCCCGCCGGCAGCACCCCCGCCGCCACCTCGGTGATCCCCACCTCGGCCGCGACCGCGGAGGCCACCTCCGGCGCGTCCCCGGTGACCAGCATCGGCGTGAGACCGAGCCGCCGCAGCGCCCGCACCGCCGCAGCGCTGGTCGGCCGCACCGTGTCGGCCAGCGCGATCCAGCCCGCCGCCTCGCCGTCGACCGTGACCTCCACCCAGGTGGCCGCCGCCGCGGGCGCCCGCGGCGGCGCGCCGGCCGCCACGGCGACTTCAGCGCCCTCCAACCGGCCCCGCACGCCGACCCCGGCCGTGGCGCGGAAGTCCGCGACCGGCGGCAGCGCTCCCCGCTCCCGGGCCGCGTCGGCGATCGCCCGGCCGATCGGGTGCTCCGAGGCCGCCTCGACCGCGCCCGCCCATCGCAGCAGCTGCGCGTCGGACAGCCCGGGACCACCGGGGACGACCTCCGTCACGGCCATCCGCCCGGTCGTCACCGTGCCGGTCTTGTCCAGGACGATCGTGTCGACCCGGCGGGTGGACTCGAGCGCCTCCACCCCGCGGATGAGGATGCCCAGCTGCGCCCCGCGCCCGGTTCCCACCAGCAGCGCGGTGGGCGTGGCCAGCCCCAGCGCGCACGGGCAGGCGATGATCAGCACGGCCACCGCCGCGGTGAAGGCTGCGGCGGGCCCGCGCCCGGTCCCGAGCCAGAAGCCGAGCGTCCCGACGGCCAGCGCGATCACGACGGGCACGAACACGCCCGAGATGCGGTCGGCGAGCCGCTGGACGGCGGCCTTGCCCGTCTGCGCCTCCTCGACCAGGCGCGCCATCTGCGCCAGCTGGGTGTCCGCGCCGACCCGGGTGGCCCGCACGACGAGCCGGCCGCCCGCGTTGATCGTCGCTCCGGTCACCGGGTCGCCCGGCCGCACCTCCACCGGCACGGACTCGCCGGTGAGCAGGCTGACGTCCAGCGCCGAGGAACCCTCCACCACCTCGCCGTCGGTCGCCACCTTCTCCCCCGGCCGCACGAGGAACAGCGCGCCCGGCGTGAGGTCGGCGGCGGCGATGACCCGTTCGGCGCCGTCCTCGAGGACCGTGACGTTCTTCGCGCCCAGCGAGAGCAGCGCGCGCAGCGCGTCACCGGCGTGCCGCTTGGCGCGCGCCTCCAGATAGCGGCCGGCCAGCAGGAACGTCGTCACTCCCGCGGCCGCCTCGAGGTAGATCGCGTCGCCCTCGCGGGCCGTGAGCGAGAACGGGTGCGTCATGCCGGGCATCCCCGCGTCGCCGAGGAACAGCGCCCACAGCGACCAGCCGAAGGCCGCGAGCGTGCCCATCGAGACGAGCGTGTCCATGGTGGCGGCGCCGTGGCGCAGGTTGACGTACGCCGACCGGTGGAACGGCCACCCGCCGTAGACCACGACCGGCGCCGCGAGCGTCAGCGACAGCCACTGCCAGTAGTCGAACTGCCAGGCCGGCACCATCGCGAGCACGACCACCGGAACGCTGAGCACGATCGAGATCAGCAGCCGGTCGCGCAGCGCGTCGCGGGCGGGCTCGGCCGGGGGCGGCTCGGGCGCCGGCTCTGCGGCGGTGTACCCCGTCTTCTCCACCACGGCGATGAGGTCGGCGGCGCTGAGCGCGGCGGGCACGGTGGCGCGCGCCTTCTCGGTCGCGTAGTTCACGGTCGCGGTGACGCCGTCCATCCGGTTCAGCTTCTTCTCGATGCGGTTCGCGCACGCCGCGCACGTCATCCCGCCGATCTCAAGCTCGATCACCCGCTCCATGCCCCTACCCTATACCCCTTGGGGGTACCCGCCACCTCGGGCATGAAGAAGCCGGGCCGCCTGGAGGGCGACCCGGCTCCGTCGTCGTCAGGCCGCCGAGGTCTTGACCAGGGTGCGGATCTGGCGGAGCAGCACCGACAGCGCGGCCAGCTCGGCCGGGGTGTCGGCCACGTCGCCCATGGCGTTGGAGGCCCGGGCGATCGACGCGGCGTTCACCCGTTCCCACTCCGAGACCCGCTCGTCGGCCGTCGCGCCCGCCGGGGTCGACTGGAGCACCTCGGCGGTCAGCGCCGCCAGCGCGGCGTACAGGTCGTAGCGCAGCGCCATGCGGGCCAGCGTCTGCCACCTGTCCCCGCGCGGCAGGCGGGAGATGTGCGACAGCAGCTGGTCGATGTGGAAGCGCTCGGACAGCGCGAAGTAGACCGGCGCCACCTCGTCGGTGGGCTTGCCGGTGGCCGCGCCGGTCTCGAGGATGTCGAGCAGGCCGAAGCCGTAGTTGCACCACGTCACCCGCTCGGCCAGGTCCATCGGCACGCCCTTGTCGACCAGCGTGGCGATGTGCTCGTCCATCGACCGGCGCTCGAGGCCGCGCAGCACCGACGGCATCTGCGGCAGCAGCGCCTGCACTCCGGTGCCCAGCTTGGCGATCTCGCCGGCCACGTCGATCGGCGAGCGGCGGGTGCTCACCAGCCACCGCACCGCCCGGTCGAGCAGCCGCCGCGATTCCAGGAACACCAGCGTCTGCGCCTCGGTCGGCACCCGGTTGTCCAGGGCCTCGGCGTCGGCCCAGATGGCGGACAGCCCGTAGGCGTCACGGATCACCGTGTACGCCCGGATGACGTCGGCCGCCGAGGCGCCGCTCTCCTCCATGGCGCGGAACACGAACGACGTGCCGCCGCGGTTGACCACCTCGTTGACCAGCGCCGTCGTGATGATCTCGCGGCGCAGCCGGTGGCCGGACATGCGGCCCGCGCACCGGTCGCGCAGCGGGGTCGGGAAGTAGCGCGCCAGCACCTGGTGGGTCCACGCCTCGTCCACGATCTCGTCGGCGAGCACCTCGCGCTCAAGGCTGATCTTGACGTACGCCAGCAGGACGGCGAACTCAGGAGCGGTGAGCCCCTGCCCGGCGTCGTACCGCGCGGCCAGCTCCGCATCCGTGGGCAGCGCCTCGAGCTCGCGGTTGAGCTGCCCGCTCGCCTCGAGCTCGTTGAGCATCCGCCGGTGCACCGGCAGCAGCGAGTGCGCCTGCGCCCGGGCGTGGCCCAGCGCCGTGGCCTGCTCGTAGTTGTCGCGCAGCACGAGCGCCGCGACCTCGTCGGTCATCGCGGCGAGCAGCTCGTCGCGCTCGGGCAGCGTCATCTCCCCGTCGGTGACCGCCCCGCCCAGCAGGATCTTGATGTTGACCTCGTGGTCGGAGCAGTCGACGCCCGCGGAGTTGTCGATGAAGTCGGTGAACACCCGCCCGCCGGCCAGCGCGAACTCGATGCGCCCGCGCTGGGTGAGCCCGAGGTTGCCGCCCTCGCCCACCACCCGCACGCGCAGGTCCGCCCCGTTGATGCGGATCGCGTCGTTGGTCTTGTCGCCCACGTCGGCGTGCGTCTCGGTGGCGGCCTTCACGTACGTGCCGATGCCGCCGTTGAACAGCAGGTCGACCGGCGCGCGCAGGATCGCCCGCATCAGCTCCACCGGGCTGACCGCGGTCGCGTCCCCGAGGTCCAGGGCCGCGCGCACCTCCTCCGACACCGGGATCGACTTCGCCGTACGCGGGAAGATCCCGCCACCGGGCGAGATCAGCGACCGGTCGTAGTCGTCCCACGAGGACCGCGGCAGCTCGAACAGCCGCTTGCGCTCCTGGAACGACCGGGCGGCGTCCGGCGTGGGGTCGAGGAAGATGTGCCGGTGGTCGAAGGCGGCCACCAGCCGGATGTGCTCGCTGAGCAGCATGCCGTTGCCGAACACGTCGCCCGACATGTCGCCGACTCCGACCACGGTGAAGTCCTGCGCCTGGGTGTCGACGCCCAGGTCGCGGAAGTGCTTCTTGACCGACTCCCACGCGCCGCGCGCGGTGATGCCCATCCGCTTGTGGTCGTAGCCCGCGGAGCCACCGCTGGCGAACGCGTCGCCCAGCCAGAAGTCCTTCGCCACCGAGATCTCGTTGGCGAGGTCGCTGAACGTCGCCGTGCCCTTGTCGGCCGCGACCACCAGGTAGGGGTCGTCGCCGTCGTGGCGCACCACGTCGCTGGGCGGCACGATCTTGCCGCTGAGGATGTTGTCGGTGACGTCGAGCAGCGCGGTGATGAAGCGCTTGTAGCACTCCACCGCCTCGTCGCGGTCGCCCGGCTTCTGCTTGAGCACGAAGCCGCCCTTGGCGCCCACCGGCACGATCACCGCGTTCTTGACCATCTGCGCCTTGACCAGGCCCAGCACCTCGGTGCGGAAGTCCTCGCGCCGGTCCGACCAGCGCAGACCGCCGCGCGCGACGGCGCCGAACCGCAGGTGCACGCCCTCGAACCGCGGCGAGTACACGAAGATCTCGAACTTGGGCCGCGGCTGCGGCAGGTCGGGGATCGCCTGCGGGTCGAGCTTGAAGGCGACGTACGACTTGGGCCGCCCGTCGGGTCCGCGCTGGAAGAAGCTCGTCCGCAGGGTGGCCTGGATCAGCGTCAGGTAGGACCGCAGGATCCTGTCCTGGTCGAGGCTGTCCACGTCGTCGAGCAGCGCGGTGATCTGCTCGACCAGTTCCCCGGCGAGCCGCGCACGCTGGGCCTCGCCCGCCTCGAGCCGGGGCGAGAAGCGCGTCTCGAACAGCCGCACGAGCAGCCGCGCGATCTCCGGGTACGCGATGAACGTCGATTCGAGGTACCGCTGCGAGAACACGCTGCCGGCCTGCCGCTGATATTTCGCGTACGCCCGGAGGACCACCACCTGGCGCCAGGTGAGCCCGGCACGCAGCACGAGCTCGTTGAACCCGTCCACCTCGGCCTCGCCGCGCCAGGCCGCCGCGAACGCGTTCTCCACCTGCGGGCGCACCTCGGCGAGCTCGCGGTGGCCCTCCGGCGGCCGCAGCCCGAAGTCGTAGAGGTAGACCGTGCCGTCGGTGCGCCGGATCTCGTACGGCCGCTCGTCGACCACCTGGACGCCGAGCGAGTGCAGCACCGGCAGCACCGCCGACAGCAGCATCGGCTCGCCGTACCGGTAGACCTTGAACCGCACGTCGTGGTCGTCGGGCTCCACCTCTCCGGTGCGCCCGAGCCGCCGCTTGCGGTAGAGGTGCATCTCGAGCTGCCCGGCCTCCTCGAGCAGCTCCAGCTTCGCCAGGTCCTGCATGCCCTCGTACGGGGTGTGGCCGTCCTTGTAGCTCTCCGGGTACGCGGTGGCGTAGCGCGCGAACAGGTCGCGGGCCGCCTCCTCGCCCAGCTTGCGCTCCAGCACGAGCGAGAAGTCGTCGTCCCACATGCGGGTGGCGTCGGCGAGCATCTCGGCCAGCGCGTTCGGCTCGATGCGGCCCGGCGGGTCGGCCGGGTCGGTGCGCACGATGAAGTGCACGCGCGCCAGCATCCGCTCGGTCACCCGGGTCGTGTAGTCGACGCCCACGCCGTTCAGCTCGCGCAGCAGGATCTCCTGCATGCGCAGCCGGTTGCCGGTCGTGAACCGGTCGCGCGGCAGATAGATCAGGCACGAGATGAACCGGCCGTAGCCGTCGCGGCGCAGGAACAGCCGCAGCTGCCGGCGGCCCGCCATGCGCAGCACACCGATGACCGCCTCGTACAGGTCGTCGGTCTTGATCTGGAACAGCTCGTCGCGGGGGTACGTCTCGAGGATCTGCAGCAGGTCCTTGCCGGAGTGCCCGCGCGGCGACAGCCCGGAGCGGTCGAGCACCTCGCGGACCTTGCGCCGGACCACCGGCAGCTCGCGCACGCTGGTGCGGTAGGCCGACGAGCTGAACAGGCCCAGGAAGCGGCGCTCGCCCACCACCTCGCCGCTCTCGTTGAACACCTTGACGCCGATGTAGTCCAGATAGGCCGACCGGTGCACGGTGGCCCGCGAGTTGGCCTTGGTGATCACGAGCAGGCGCTTCTCGAGCGCGCGCTGGAAGGCCTCGTCCGCCATCGACGACAGCTTGCGCGGCTTGCTGTCGCCGCGCAGGATGCCCAGCCCCGAGCCGGGCACGGCGGTCAGCACGTCGCCGTCGAGCTGGTACTCGCGGTAGCCCAGGAACGTGAAGTGGTCGTCGGCGAGCCACTTGAGCAGCTCGATCGAGTCGGTGACGTCCTTGTCGGGCACGGGCAGCTTGCGCTCCGAGCCGCGCGCGGTGGCGAGCTCGTCGGCGATGACCACCGCCCGCTGGCGCATCCGCGGCCAGTCCTCCACGGCGTCCCGCACGTCGGTCAGCACCCGGCTGACCTCGTTGAGCAGCTGCTCACGCGCGTCGGCGCCGCGGATCGGGTCGATCTCGATGCGGATCCAGCTCTCGACCAGGTCGCCCTCGATCGCGTCGTCGGGCTCGACGTCGGCGGCGAGCTCGGCCAGCGCGCCCAGCGGCTCGCGGCGCACCACGATCAGCGGGTGCACCAGCAGGTGGATCTGCTGCTGGTGCGCGGAGAGCAGCGCGATCACCGAGTCGACCAGGAACGGCATGTCGTCGGTGACGATCTGCAGCACGGTGTGGCACTGCGAGCCGCCCGGCGGCGTGATCGCCAGCTTGAGCTCGCCCGGCAGGCGCGTCGCGGCCAGCTCGCGGTGGCTGATCGCGGCGTCGTACATCTCCTGCGGGGTGAGCCCCACGAGCTCCTCGTCCGGCGCGAACCGCCAGTAACGCCCCACCAGGGAGGCGGTGGCGTGGTCGTCGCCGGCCACCTCCACGGCCTGGGCGATCAGCCGCTCCCCGTTCGGGAGCGTCTCGTCGATCTCGCCCTCCTCGGCGCTGGCGCCGAGCCGGCCGGTCAGGGCCAGCCCCGGTCCGGCGATGAGGTCGTTGTCAGCATCGGTATCGGTCGCTGCCTCGTCGGCGACAGCCATGGCCTGGCGCTCCCCTCACCCACGACACTGTGGGTTCGAACGTGTCGAGCACAGCCTAGAACCCCGCACGGGGCGCTAGGACAGGCGCGGTGCGAACCGTCCACGGTCTGCGCGGTTTGACCTTTCTCACCGGGAGAGGGCCAGCGGGGCGTGCATGCGTTCACTACCGTCGCCTACGCTCGTTGCCGATACCCGCCGAAAGGGGTTCCCATGCACCGCGGTCCTGACCGGTCCGTGCGCCGCGCGTTCGCGGCCGCTGCCACGTTGACGCTGGTGGCGGGCGTCCTCGCGGGGTGCTCCGGCGACGGGCCCGACGGCACGCTCGACGACTTCCTCGCGGGCTGGCGCGGCGGCGACCTGAGCAAGGTCGGATTCGTCGGCGCCGATGGTGGCAAGATCGCGTCGGCCGAGGTGCTGAACCAGATCAAGGCGGTGTCCGGCGACCTCGCCAAGCAGCCGCTCACGGTCACCGCTGAGGGTGAACCCAAGACCACGGGCGACAACGCGAGCAGCGCGGTCAAGCTGGACTGGACCCTGCCCGGCGACGTCAAGTGGTCGTACACCAGCACCGTTCGGCTGACCAAGCAGAACAGCGACGGCTGGCAGGTGGTGTGGGAGCCGGCCATCGTGCAGAGCGAGCTGACCGGCGGCGACAAGCTGCAGCTCAAGCGGGTGCGCGCCGAGCGGGCCAGCATCCTCGACGGGGCCGGCCGGCCGATCGTCACGCCGCGCAAGGTGTTCAACATCGGGGTCGAGCCGCAGAAGGTCACCGACCTCGCGAAGCTGCGCACCGGCCTGGCCGCCGCGTTCCAGAAGGTCGGCGTCACGGTCGACACGTCCAACCTGGCCGACCGCGTCAAGAACGCCGAGCCGGTCGCGTTCCTCCAGCTGATCACCCTGCGCGAGCCCGACTTCCAAAAGGTCCGCGCCGATCTCGAGGCCCTCGACGGCGCCGTCTTCCTGTCCGAGGAGCGCCCGCTCGCGCCCACCCGCGTCTTCGCCCGCGCGCTGCTCGGCACCGTCGACGAGGCGACCGCCGAGGACATCGAGAAGCTGCAGGGAGTGGTCCAAGGCGACCGCGTCGGCCACGGCGGGCTCCAGCAGCGGTACGACACCGCGCTGCGCGGCACGCCCGGCGTCTCGGTCGTGCTCGCCCGCTCCACCGAGGACCCGGACGCCGAGGGCACCGAGGTGTTCAACGCCAAGCCCGCGCCCGGCAAGCCCGTCAAGACCACCCTGGACGTACGGACCCAGACCGCGGCGGACGCTGCGCTGGCGCCGCAGAAACAGCCCAGCTCGCTCGTCGCGATCAAGGTCAGCGACGGCTCGGTGCTCGCCGTGGCGAACGGACCCGACGGCGGCACGGTCGACACCGCCCTCACCGGTCAGGTCGCGCCCGGCTCGACGTTCAAGGCGATCTCGGCGTACGGGCTGCTGCAGAAGAAGGCCGTGACCGCCGACACCACGGTGGCGTGCCCCAAGGTCGCCGTCGTGGCCGGACGCCAGTTCAAGAACGCGCACGGCGAGGCGTTCGGGTCGGTGCCGTTCCACGTCGACTTCGCCAAGTCGTGCAACACCGCGTTCGTCGGCCTGGCCCCCAAGCTCGGCGCGGACGGCCTGCGCTCGGCCGGCGAGGCGCTCGGCCTGGGCGGCAAGTGGGACCTCGGCGTCGAGACGTTCAGCGGCAAGCTCTCCCCCGCCGACACCCCCACCGAGCTGGCCGCCGCCGCGTTCGGCCAGGGCGCCACCGCGGTCAGCCCGCTCGCCATGGCCAGCGCGACGGCCGCCATCGCCCGCGGCCAGTTCAAGCAGCCCCGCCTGGTGCTCGACCCCGCGCCCGCCGCCCCCGCCGCGGACGGCGCCCAGCTCGACCAGGCCGCCGTGACCGCGCTGCGCAAGATGATGCGCGAGGTCGTCACGGCCGGCACCGGCACCGCGCTCAAGGACGTCCCCGGCGGCCCGGTGTTCGGCAAGACGGGCACCGCCGAGTTCAGCGAGGCCACCGAGGACACCCACTCGTGGTTCATCGGATACCAGGGCGACGTGGCCTTCGCCGCCATGGTGGAGAAGGGCGGCGCCGGCTCGGAGGCCGCGGTGCCCGTGGTCGAGCGCTTCCTGCGGGGGCTCGCGAAGGGCTAGTTGACGTCGGCCGCCGTCTCGGAGTCCAGCTCGAACGCCGGACGCTGCACCGGCAGCGAGAACGGCTCCGGCTCCTCGGCGGCCGTCCGCGGCCGCAGCATCCCGGGCCGGGTCGCGGGCAGCGGCTCCGAGTCGAGCAGGGGCGCCGACCCGAGCGGCCGGGGCACCATCCGCGCCGACCGCTCCTCGTCGTCCCCCTCGGTCGCCGGCTCGGCCGTGCCCTCACCCCAGTGATCCATCGGCTCCGCCGCGCCGCCGTCCTCGTCGGCCCACTCGTCACCGCGCGCGGCATCGCCGTCCACCTGCTCGTCGCCCGCGTCGCCGCCCTGCACGGCCGGGACCTCGTCGGCTTCCTCCACCCCGAGCAGGGTCGAGGCCGGAACAGCCACCTCCCCCGACGAGCCCGCCGGACCCTCCGACATGCCCGCCGCCGCGAGCGCCACGCTGTCGGCCGCCGCCGCAGCCCGCCGCTGCTGCCGCTCCCGCTCCTCGTCATACGAGTCGCCTGCGGAGGAAGACGCCTCCGCGGCAGAGGGCGCCTCCGGGCTTTCCCGGTCAGCAGGCAACTCGCCCCGGTTCAGCCCACCGGCAGGCCTCAGACCACCGCCGGCGTCGGGCCAGCCCAAGCCGGCGCGCGCTCCGAGCCGATCCCGGCCGCTGCTCGCCTCCGGCCGCAAGCCACCGCTCACCTCGGGCCGGCCCAAGCCACCACTCACATCGGGCCAACCCAAGCCGGCGCGCACCCCGGGCCGATTCGAGTCGTCGCTTGCCTCGGGCCTCTGGCCGGAGGCCGGTGCCTGCGGGTCGTCCGCACCGGTCGCAAGATCGGAACGATTCGACCCGGACAGCCGGGCGCGGTTCAGGCCCGCGGGACGCTCCGGGCGACCGAAGCCCGCCGTGAGGTCGGAGCGGTCGAAGCCGCCCAGCCGGGGACGCTCCTCGGCAACGACCGGCTCGGCAAGGCGAGCGTCGGCCTCCTCCGCCGGGGCGGCGCGGTGGGCTGCGGCTGCGGCCGCGGGGGTCACGCGGTCGGGGCGGTTGAGGTCGGCGCGGGCGGCGATCAGGTCGGGCCGCGGGGTCACGGTGTGGGCGGCGGCCAGGCCGGCCGTGACCGCGGTGACGATCTCGGCGGCGTAGGAGCCGTCGGTGTCGTAGTCGGGGTCGAAGACGGTGATCTCGACGCCCAGGCAGTGCGGCGACTCGACCAGCCCGGCGAGCAGCAGCTCCAGCTCCGGGAACGCGATCCCGCCCGGCGACGGCGCGTCGACGGCCGGCATCACCGCGGGGTCGAGCACGTCGACGTCCATGTGCACCCAGTAGCCGGCGCAGTCCACCAGCTGCTCGCGGGCCCACTGGGCGCTACGCGCGGCGCCCTCGGCGCGCAGCGCGGGCACCGGGCGGGTCACGATGCCGGCGGCCTGCAGGTCGAGGCGGTACTCGTCCTGGGCGCGGATGCCCATCACGACGACGTCGACGTCGCGGAAGTACGGGCGGCGGCCCTCGATCGCCGCCAGGTCGGCCTGGCCGCGGCCGGTGACCAGCGCCAGGTCCTCGCCCGCGGCGGCGCCCACATAGGAGGCGTTGCCGGGGTGCCGGAAGTCGGAGTGACCGTCCACGAAGATCAGGCCGATGCGCCCGCCGACCGCGTCGCCGAGGCGGTGCATGGCCAGGCCCGAGCCGAGCAGGATCGAGCAGTCGCCGCCGAGCACGACCGGGAACTCGCCGGCGTCGAGGATCGCGCCGATCCGGTCGGCGAGCGCCCGCGAGTAGGCCGCGATCTGCGCCGCGTGCGCCACCCCGTCGCCGGGCCGCCAGTCCCCGGCGTCGTAACGCGGCGGGGTCAGGCAGCCGGCGTCGCGGGCGTTCAGCTTGGTGATCAGCCCGTGGTCGCGCAGCGCTCCGGGCGCCTTGGCACAGCCCGGCACCGACGTCGCGGTCGGCGGCCGCAGACCGAGGTTGGACGGTGCGTCGAGGACGGCGATGCGGCGCACGGAGCGGCTCCCTGACTAGAAGAGGGCGCTGGCGAGGGCCCGTCGGGCGCCCGCCACGGCGGGGTCGTCGGGGCCGGCGACGCTGAACAGCGAGAGCAGGTGCTTGCGGACGGCGTCGCGGTCGTCGCCCGAGGTGCGCTTGATGACCGCGACGAGCCGAGCGTATGCCTTCTCCGCCTCGCCGCTGAGCACCTCGACGTCGGCGGCGAGCCGCTGCGCGTCGATGTCGTCGGGCGAGGCGTCGGCCTTGGCGACCGCGGTGGTGGGGTCGGCGCCGCCGATGCGGCGGTAGAGCTCCACCTGCGCCAGCCCGGACTCGGCGGCGGCGTCGGCGGGGTGCTCCGCGAGGATCTTGCGGTACGCCGCCTCGGCCTCGTCGAGGTCGCCGACCATCAGCGCGTCGTCGGCCGCGTCCAGCCGCGGGTCGGCGGGCGCGTCCACGGACACGCCGCCGGCCTTGAGCACCGCATCGACGTACTGCTTGACCTGGGACTCCGGAAGCACGCCGGTGAAGCCCTCGACGAGCTGACCGTTGACGACCGCGACCACCATCGGGATGCCCTGCACCCGCAGCGCCTGGGCCAGACGCGGGTTGGCGTCCACATCGACCTTGCCGAGCACCCAGGAGCCGCCGCCCGCCTGCGCCAGCCGCTCGAGCACCGGCGACAGCTGCTTGCACGGCTCGCACCAGTCGGCCCAGAAGTCCAGGATGACCGGCGTGGTCAGCGACCGCTCCAGCACGGTCGTCTGGAAGTTGGCCTCGGTGACGTCGATGATCGTCTCGGGCCCGGCGCCGCCCGGCAGGCCGCCCGGGATGGGGGCGGACGGGCCGTCGTCGGCCTTGCTGGGGGCGCCGGCGGCGGCAGCGGGACGGTTCGCCGGCGACGAGGCCGGGGCGCGCAGCGCGCTGAGATCGACCGCGCCGCGGGTGAAGATCGACGGAGTGGTCCGTGGGTCGCTCATGGTTATCTAGTCTCGCACGCTGACGAGGCGCTCCGCCGCGCCGCGGCGCACCTGATATCGGACGTCACAGGAGCGCCGCGCGGCCATGCGGACCGTCAGAACCGGGCGGGCTCCCGGTAGATGCCCCACTCGTCCTTGAGCACCCCGCAGATCTCCCCCAGCGTGGCCTCGGCGCGCGCCGCCTCGAGCATGGCGGGGATCATGTTCTCGCCCGTGCGCGACACCTCCACCATGCGGTCGAGCGCCGCCTTGACCCGTACGGGATCACGCCCGGAACGCCGTGCGCCCAGGGCCCGCCGCTGCTCCACCTCGACCTCGTGCGACACCCGCAGGATCTCCAGCTCCTTGGCGACCGTGCCGGTGTGGGCGTTCACCCCGACCGTCCGCTTCTCGCCCTTCTCCACCGCCTGCTGATAGGCGAACGCGGCCTCGGCGATGTTGGCGGTGAACCAGCCGTCCTCGATGCCGCGCAGGATGCCCGCGGTGATGCTGCCGTCCTCGCCCAGCTCCCGGATGCGCGCGAAGATCTCCTCCGCCTCGGCCTCGATGCGGTCGGTGAGCTCCTCCAGGTACCAGGAACCGCCGAGCGGGTCGGCCACGTTGACCACACCCGTCTCCTCCATCAGCACCTGCTGCGTGCGCAGCGCGATCTCCGCGGACTCGTCGGTGGGCAGCGCCAGCGTCTCGTCGAGCGCGTTGGTGTGCAGCGAGTTCGTGCCACCGAGCACCGCGGCGAGCGCTTCCACCGCCGTACGGACGACGTTGTTGACCGGCTGCTGCGCGGTGAGCGACACCCCGGCCGTCTGCGTGTGGAACTTGAGCCACAACGCCTTCTCGCTGGTGGCGCCGTAGTCGTCGCGCAGGTGCCGCGCCCAGATGCGGCGGGCCGCGCGGAACTTGGCGATCTCCTCGAAGAAGTCGATGTGCGCGTCGAAGAAGAAGCTCAGCCCGGGGGCGAACTGGTTGACGTCCAGCCCCCGGCTGAGCCCGAGCTCCACGTACCCGAAGCCGTCGGCCAGCGTGTACGCCAGCTCCTGCGCGGCGGTCGAGCCGGCCTCGCGGATGTGGTAGCCGCTGACCGACAGCGGCTTGTACTTGGGGATCTCGCGCGCGCAGTACTCCATCAGGTCGCCGATCAGCCGCAGGTGCGGCTCGGGCTGGAACAGCCACTCCTTCTGCGCGATGTACTCCTTGAAGATGTCGGTCTGCAGCGTGCCGTCGAGCCGGTGCAGGTCGGCGCCCTGCCGCTCGGCCGCCACCAGGTACATGCAGAAGACCGGAACAGCCGGCCCCGAGATCGTCATGCTGGTCGTCGTCCGCTCGAGGTCGATGCCGTCGAACAACACGTCCATGTCGGCGGCCGAGTCGATCGCGACCCCGCAGTGCCCGACCTCCCCGACCGACTGCGGCTCGTCGGAGTCCCGCCCCATCAGCGTCGGCATGTCGAACGCGACGCTCAGTCCGCCCCCGCCCGCGGCGAGGATCATCTTGTAGCGCTCGTTGGTCTGCCGCGCGTTGCCGAACCCCGCGAACTGGCGGATGGTCCAGGTGCGCCCGCGGTAGCCGGTCGGATAGAGACCCCTGGTGTACGGGAACTCGCCCGGCCAGCCGATCCGCTCGAAACCCGGGTACGCGACGCCGGCCGGCGGCCCGTAGACCGGGTCGACCGTCGCCCCCGAGAGCGTGGTGAAGTCGGCGTCGCGCTTGCGCGCCGCGTCATAGCGCCGCTGCCAGCGCTCCCGTCCCGCGGCGATGTCGGCTGCGTCCATGCCGACATCCTAGAGCCAACACCTGAACGATCGCTAAGGTCAATTCGCCCGCGCCATCGACGACAGCCGACCCGGATCACCCCCCCGGCGCGCAAGTGGCGTCAGCCGAGGACGTCCAGGGCGTGGTAGAGCCGCGACGTGGTCGTGTCGAGCTGGGCCAGCCGCGCGGCCGGCAGCCCGGACGTGACGGCGACGCGGCGTTCGGCGGCGGCGCGGGTCAGCAGCATGCCGACCTGGGACGAGGCGCGGTCGAGCACGGCCTGGCGGGCGATCTCGTCGAACGGGTCCGCGGTCGGGACCTCGCCGTCCTTGCGTACGGTCTTGGCAGTCACGGCGGCCGCCCGCACCACGGTGGCGGCGTCGCGCGCGAGGCTCTCGGCGTAGGCGGCGGTCGGCTGCACGGCGGTGACCGCGGGCACGGCCGGCTCGCGCACGGCCGCGGCGGCCCGCGCGGCGGCGGACCCGGACGCGGCCGACTGCATCGCGGTCGCCTGCAAGGCATTCGACTGCAGCACCGCCGACTGCAACAGAGGGTGAAGATAGGTGGCCGTGGTGCCGGTCGCCCTGGGGAACGTGACTGGGTTGACCATGACGCGTCCCTCCCTTCCTGCCGATGACGTATTCCCAGCTTATGGTGTTGCGGACCGGTTGCCGATCGGGTCAACGGACGGTGCGGGAGGCACCCGGACGGCCGTCGTCCGGACGTCTACGGAAAGTGACCGAAAAATCCTTCAGTCCACGCCGTGGTCGAAGATCCAGGCCTGCGGGTCGCCCTTGCGGTACGCGAGCCGCAGCACCACGGGCAGCATCGCGTCGCGCACGGCCGCGCCGATCGGACCGGCCGCCTTGCCGCTGCCGTTGCGCCGCCCGACGGCCACCACCCGCTCCACCCGCCGCCGACGGCGACGCTCGTACTCGCCAAGCCCCTCAGCGATGGGAGCAGCCGAGGACGCCGCCGGGGAGGGGAGGCAACGGCCCAGGGTCACGGCGTCTTCGATGGCCATCGAGGCGCCCTGGCCGGAGGAGGGCGCCACGGCGTGGGCCGCGTCGCCGATCAGGACCGTGCGGGCCGAGCGCCACACCGGCACGCGGCGCAGGTCGTCGGTGTTCCACGGGCCGAGCGCCTCGGGGGTGGCCCGGATGATCGCCGCGGCCGGGGAGTCGTCGGCGGCGAACAGGTCGATCAGGTGGGAGCGCCACGACGACGGGGTGAACTCGCCGCGCCGGGCGGGCTGCTTGCGGGGCGGGTTGGCGAACCACCACACCGAGCCGTCGGGGGCCGGCGCCCAGCCGAAGAAGGCCCGTCGCCCGAAGACCATGTGCATGAGGCCCGGCGTGCGGTCGAGGTCGGCGCCGACCGGCCCGGTGGTGAAGCCGCCCGCGTTGAGCAGCCCCAGGTAGCGGGGCGACGGGCCGCGGGGGTCGAGCACCTCACGGGTGCGCGAGCGGATGCCGTCGGCGCCGACGAGCAGGTCGCCCTCGGCGGTGCTGCCGTCGGCGAAGGTGACGGTCACGCCGCCGGGCCGCTCGGCGAAGTCGCGCAGGCTCCGCCCGTACGTGATGGGAATGCCCCTCTCGACGGCGGCCGCGCGCAACGCCGCGTAGAGGTCGGCCCGCCGGACGGTCGTGGTGGTGGTGCCGTCGGCGGTGGGGCCGCCGAGCGGCGTGACGGCGAGCCGGCGCCCGGCGCCGTTGGTGAGCGAGACGGCGGGCGTCGCGAAGCCCGCGGCCAGCACCCGCGCCGGGTCGAGCCCGAGCGCACGCAGCGCGTTGATGCCGTTGACGGCGACGGTGAGCCAGGCGCCATGCCCGGCGGAGCCCTCGGGCTGAGCCTCGAAGACGTGTGCATGCCAGCCGGAGCGCTCGAGAGCGAGCGCGGCGACCGTGCCGGCGATACCTCCACCGGCGATCAACGCGATGGGTTTAGTCATTCCATGACTATCCATCTCATGACTATGGCTCGTCAACCCCTTAGGCTTGATCGCGTGGCACCGACGACCGAACCGCGCCGCTCGACGCTGGGCATGCTGCTGCTGGCGCTGCTCATGGAGGCGCCCATGCACCCCTACCGGATGCAGCAGACGATCAAGGAGAGGGGCCAGGACCAGCTGGTCAACGTGGCGCAGCGCAACAGCGTCTACCAGGCGCTCGACCGGCTCGTCCGCGACGGGCTGGCCCGGGTGTCGAGCACGGCCCGCGAGCCCGGCCGGCCCGAGCGGACCGTCTACGAGATCACCGACGAGGGCGCGGCCACCATGCGGCGCTGGCTCACGGCGGCGCTGCCCACGCCGGCCCGCGAGTTCCCGGAGTTCCCGGCGGCGCTGGCCTTCCTGGCGATCCTGCCGCCGCGAGAGGTCCACGACCTGCTCGCCGCCCGCGCCGAGGCGCTCACGCAGAAGCTGGAGCAGATCCGCGAGCAGGCGCCGCCCGGCATGCCGCGGTTGTTCCTCATCGAGGACGAGTACCGCGCCGCCGTGCTCACCGCCGAGATCGGCTGGCTGCGCGGCGTGGTGGCCGACCTCGACGAGGGCCGGCTGAGCTGGGACCTCGAGCTGGTCCAGCGGACGCTCGAGCAGTTCGGCTAGCGGCACTCACCTCGCCCACCCCGCCGGGCGGCAGTTCGGCTAGAGGCCCTTGATCAGCTCGTCGGCGGCGGCGTACGGGTCGAGCTCGCCCGCGGCCACGGCGGCGGCCAGCGTGCTCAGGGCCGTCCCGGAGCGCAGGTCGCCGATGCGCGCCCGCAGCACGCCGAGCGCGATCGCCTCGACCTCGACGGCGGCCCGGCGCTCGCGACGCGCCTGCAGGTTGCCGCTGCTCTCGAGCCAGCCGCGGTGCTTGGCGATCGCGGCGGCCACCTCGTCGATGCCCTCGCTCTTGACGGCCGTGGCGCGCACGACCAGCGGACGCCAGTCGCCCGGCGCCCGCTCGCCCAGCCCGAGCATGCCCTGGATGTCGCGGTAGGTGGCGTCGGCGCCCGGCCGGTCCGCCTTGTTGATCACGAAGACGTCGGCGACCTCGAGCACGCCGGCCTTGACCGCCTGGATCGCGTCGCCCATGCCGGGCGCGAGCAGCACCAGCGTGGTGTCGGCGAGCGAGGCGATCTCGACCTCGGCCTGCCCGACGCCGACGGTCTCGACCAGGATCACCTCGCAGCCGGCGCCCTCGAGCACGCGGACGGCCTGGGGCGTCGCGGCCGAGAGCCCGCCCAGCTGCCCGCGGCTGGACATCGAGCGGATGTAGACGCCCGGGTCGGTGGTGTGGTCCTGCATGCGGATGCGGTCGCCCAGGATCGCGCCGCCGCTGAACGGGCTGGACGGGTCGACGGCGAGCACGCCGACCCGTACGCCCGTGGTGCGCAGCTCCCGCACCAGTTCGTTGGTGGTGGTCGACTTGCCCACGCCGGGCGAGCCGGTGAGGCCGACGATCTGGGCACGACCCGCGTACGGCGCGAGGGCGGCGGCCACCTCGGGCAGGGCCGGGTCGCCGTTCTCGACCAGGCTGATCAGCCGGGCGACCGACCGCGCATCGCCCTCGCGCGCCTTCGCGACCAGCGCCGCGACGTCGTGCCCCCGCCTCACGCCTGGGGTGCCTTGATGATCAGAGCGTCGCCCTGGCCGCCACCGCCGCACAGGCCCGCCGCGCCGTAGCCGCCGCCCCGCCGGCGCAGCTCGAGCGCCAGCGTGAGCACGATCCGTGCGCCGGACATGCCGATCGGGTGGCCGAGCGCGATCGCCCCGCCGTTGACGTTGACGATCTCCTCGTCGACCTTGAGCTCGCGCATCGACTGCAGCACCACCTGGGCGAACGCCTCGTTCATCTCGATCAGCTCGAGATCGTCCACAGTGAGGCCGGCCTTGTCGAGCGCGTGCTTGATGGCGTTGGCCGGCTGCGACTGCAGCGAGTTGTCGGGCCCGGCCACGTTGCCGTGCGAGGTGATCTCGGCGAGCCAGGTGAGCCCGAGCGCCTCGGCGCGCTCCTTGCTCATCACCACGACGGCGGCCGCGCCGTCCGAGATCGGCGAGCTGCTGCCCGCGGTGATCGTGCCGCCGGGGGTGAACGCCGGTCGCAGCTTCGCCAGCGACTCGGTGCTCGCGTCGGGGCGTACGCCCTCGTCGGTGTCCACGACCGGATCGTCGGCGCGCTGGCCGGACTTGACCGGAACGATCTCCTCCGCGAAGCGGCCCTCGCGCTGGGCGGCGGCCGCCCGCTGGTGGCTGAGCGCGGCGAACGCGTCCTGCTCGGCGCGGGTGATGCCCAGAGCCGCGCCGCTGCGCTCGGTGGACTCGCCCATCGAGATGCCGTCCCACGGGTCGATCAGGCCGTCGTACGCCGTGTGGTCGCGCACCAGCACGTCGCCGAACTTGGTGCCCTGCCGCTGGGTCATGAGCAGGTGCGGAGCGTTGGTCATCGACTCCATGCCGCCGGCCACGACCACGTCGAACTCGCCGGCCCGGATGAGCTGGTCGGCGAGCGCGATGGCGTCGAGCCCGGAAAGGCACACCTTGTTGATGGTCAGAGCCGGGGTGCTCATCGGGATGCCGGCGGCGACCGCGGCCTGCCGGGCCGTGATCTGACCGCAGCCGGCCTGGAGAACCTGACCCATGATCACGTACTGCACCTCGTCGGGCCGTACGCCGCCGCGCTGGAGGGCGGCCTCGATCGCGTAGCCGCCGAGGGTCGTGGCCTGCACGTTCTTGAGGTTGCCGAGCAGGCGTCCCATCGGGGTCCGGGCGCCGCTCACAATCACCGAGCTGGTCACGTTCGCTTCCGATCTGCCGGGCGGACGAAGGGGGGAACCCCTCGTGGCCTTAACGGCCGTTTAGGTAAGACTAATAGGATGACGCAGCCTCCACCTAGTGCCACTGCATCCGAGAATCTCACATTCGGTGAGGTATCGCTCCTGCGCGTAGATCACGTCGGTATCGCCGTGCCCGACCTGGACGCGGCGCTGCGCTTCTATGCCGACACCTTCGGTTTGCGCTGCGTGCACGAAGAGACGAACGAGGAGCAGGGCGTACGGGAAGCGATGCTCGCGGTCGGCGACGGCTCCGGCCCGCGCATCCAGTTGCTCGCTCCCGCCCGCCCCGACTCCGCGATCGCCAAGTTCCTCGACCGCAGCGGCCCGGGGCTGCAGCAGCTGGCCTACACAGTGGCCGATGTGGAGGCCGCCTCCGCCGCGCTGCGCGCCAAGGGGCTGCGGCTGCTCTACGACACCCCGCGCCGCGGCACCGCCGGCTCGCGCATCAACTTCGTGCACCCCAAGGACGCCGGCGGCGTTCTGGTTGAGTTGGTGGAGCCTGCCTGATTTCGTACGCCTAACGGATGAATCGTCCTGACGTGGACGGCTGGGCCTGGCAGGATTCCGGGGCAGGGCGGGCCGCACCCGCGACCCGCGCCGGACGATCATCGCCCGAACCCCGGATACACCAGGTGACAGCGCGGCGGGAACGGGCCACCGCACGGCTCGACGTGCGGTGGCCGAACGGCGGACGGCCTCCGCTTCCGGGCAGGTCACAGCTGATCTACGTGTCTCTTCCGTTGCCGCTCCGCTCTTGCGTGGCACGTGCGCTTTCGCCAGGATGGCCCAATGCCCCAGCAGCAGGATCAGAACTTGGCATTCTTCGACACCGCGAACTCCCAGCACGACTTCACGGTCGTGCTGCGTGGATACGACCGCGGACAGGTGGACGCGCACCTCGGCCGCCTGGTCGCCGCGCTGAACCAGTCCGAACAGGCCCGTGGTGAGGCCGAGCAGCGGATGAACGACGCGCAGCGCCGGCTGCGCCAGGCCGAGCAGCGGCTCAACGCGGTGGAGCAGAAACTCGCCGACAGCAACAAGCTGCTGGAGGAGAACAACCGGCCGACGCTCTCCGGGCTGGGCACCCGGGTCGAGCAGATTCTGCGGCTGGCCGAGGAGCAGGCGAACGACCACCGGAGCGAGGCGAAGCGAGAGTCCGAGGGCATCCTCTCCGCCGCCCGCCTGGAGGCCCGCGAGATCACCGACAAGGCGCGCGCCGAGGCCGCCGCGATGAAGGCCACCGCCGAGCGCGAGGCCGGCCAGGTGCGCACCCACGCCGAGCGCGAGGCCGCCGAGGCCCGGGTGCAGGCCCGCCGCGAGGCCGACACGCTGCGTTCCGACGCCGACCGCGAGACCAAGCAGCTGCGCACGGTCACCGCGCACGAGGTCGCCGAGCTCAAGAGCACGGTCGAGCGCGAGGTGGCGTCGCTGCGCGCCACGGCCGAGCGCGAGATCACCCAGCAGCGCGCCAAGGCCTCGCGCGAGGCCGAGGAGAAGCGCGCCGAGGCGACCAAGCTGCTCACCGACGCCCGCGACAAGCGCGACAAGGACCTGCAGGCCCTAGCGCTCGAGATCGCCGAGCGCCGCGAGAAGGCCGAGCGCGAGGAGTCGCAGCGGCACGCCGCCCAGGTCAGCGCCACGCAGAAGATGGTGGCCGAGGCCGAGGAGCGCGCCCGCGCCGCGGAGGACCGCTCCAAGGAGATCTCGCAGCGCGCCGAGCAGCGCCGCATCGAGTCCGAGCGCCACGCCGCCGAGACCACCGACAAGGCCCGCGCCCTGGCGGAGAAGACGATCGGCGAGGCCCGTGCCGAGGCGCAGCGCCTGCTCAGCGAGGCCCGCACCGAGGCCGAGCTCACCACGCAGGCCGCCAAGCGCGAGGTGGAGGACCTGACCCGGCAGAAGGACGCGGTCACCAACCAGCTCGGCCAGATGCTCTCGGGCCTCTCCGGCCTGGTGCCGGGGGTCGGCGCGGCCAAGACCGCCGAGACGGTGGCCAAGGCCGCCGAGGCGCCCGCCCAGCGCGGCGCCGAGGCGCAGGCGAAGCCCGAGGCGCCCAAGCCCGCGGCCGACAAGCCGGAGCCGGCCAAGACCAATTCCTGACGCTCGCGGGCGCCGCCTCAGCGGTTGCGCGCACCTGCGGGGTGCGCGACCGTGGTGGCGCCCGGACCGTCATCAGACAGTCGACGCGGGCCGCATCGGAGTTTCTCCGGTGCGGCCTCACTCGTTCTCGCGCTTGGCCGCGCTTTCGCAAGCCGGGTCAGACATATCACAACTAGACGCATACTCCGGCTCGGACGGTGTGTATCCACCCGAGGCGGATCGGTGCGTATGTGAGGATGGGAAGCATGTCGCACGGCGGTGAAATCCTTGGTCTCGGCGGAGACGCGGCCACCGAACCCAGCTTCGACATCGCCCTGCGGGGCTACGAGAAGAAGCAGGTCGAGCGGTACGTCGCCCGCGCCGAGAACGAGATCGCCGCGCTGGCGGCCGAGCGCGAGCAGGCCTATGCGCAGATGCAGGCCATGACGGCGCAGATCGAGCGGCTGCAGCAGGAGGCCGCCCAGGCCCGCCGGCAGAACGGCCTGGGCGCCGAGGTGTCGTTCCGGCACCTGGGGCCGCGGGTCGAGCAGATCCTCGCGCTCGCCGAGGAGCAGGCCGAGGCGATCAAGGCGTCCGCCACCGACGACATCGCCGCCCGCCTGGCCGAGGCCGAGCGGGTGCGCGCCGAGGCCGAGGCCCACGCGCACAACGGCATCCGCGACTTCGAGATCGCGCTGGCCGCCCGCCGCGCCGAGGAGGAGCGGGCCGACGCCGCCAAGCGCGCCGCCTCCGAGAAGGCGCTGGTCGCGGCCCGGCAGTCCGCCGAGCAGATGCGCGCCGAGGCGGAGAGCGTGCTGACCCGCGCCCGCGCCGAGGCCCAGCAGCTCACCGAGCAGGCCGCGCAGCAGGCCCACCGCGCCCGCGCCGAGGCGGACGGCTACGTGCAGTCCACCCGCATCCAGGCCGAGCAGGAGATCAAGGCGCTGCGCGCCAAGACCCAGCAGGAGCTCGCCGCGCAGCGGGCCGCGGTCGAGCGTGAGCACGACGAGCAGCGGTCGGCCCTGCAGCAGGAGCTCGCGCAGAAGCGCCAGGCGGTCTCGCAGGAGCTCACCCAGATGCGCGCCGGCGTCGAGAAGCAGTGCGCCGACCTGCGCAGCGAGGCCGACAAGTACGCCGAGGAGGTGCTGCGCCGCTCCGACGACCAGGCCACCGCGGTGCGCAACGAGATCGCCTCCCACCAGGAGAAGATCGCCGAGGCCGGGCGCGAGCTCGAGGCGGCCCGCGCCAAGGTCGCCGAGGCCCAGCGCGAGCTGGCCGCCGCCGAGGAGCGGGCCCGCACCGGCGCGGCCGAGGCAGAGCGCGTGCAGAAGCAGCTCGTCGAGGCGAGCCGGCAGCTCGAGGCCGAGCAGGCCAGGGTCGCCGAGGCACAGCGGGCGGGCGCGGCCGCCGAGCGGCACGCCGCCGAGGTGCGCCGCCAGGTGCAGAAGGAGGCCAAGCGGGTCGCCGAGCTGGCCGCCGCCGCGGTGCTCGCCGCCGCCGGGCAGTCCGACGACCCCGAGGACGCCGACGACGACGCCGTTACGACCGGGCCGGTCGGCGCGCACGCGGCGGACAAGCAGGCGGGCCAGCACGCCGCCGACCAGCCCACGGGTCAGCACGCGGCGGACAAGCCCGCCGGTCAGCACGCCGCCGACAAGCCCGCCGGCCCCGCCAAGGTGACGGCCTCGGCCAAGGTCACCGTGCCGCCCGCCTCGCGCGTGGGCGCCGACGCCGACTGACGACGCCGCGGACTGCGGCGCCCACGTGACGACGCCGCGGGCCGCCGGACTGGCGGCGCTTGTCCCGCAGCGCTAACGTCGCCGCCGAGATGTGGCCGGCGCCCGAGACCCGGCTCACCCACCGATGTGGAGGACCCGGGTGGCCGGCGACGACGACGAGCTCGCGATGGACGAGGCGCAGGGCGACGACACCGATGCCCTCGACCGGCCCGCCGAGGATCACCTGGCGGGCCGCTTCGGGCGTCCGGGCGAGCCGCTGGACCGCCGCAGCCCGTTCCTGATCGGCCTGCTCGGCGGGCTCGGGCTCATCCTGGCCTACGCGATCTTCTTGGGGCTGCGCAACGCCGCCTCGATCCTCGTGCTGATCTTCATCGCGCTGTTCCTGGCGATCGGGCTCAACCCCGCGGTCGTGCGGCTGCGCAGCTGGGGCGTCCCGCGCGGGCTCGCCGTCGCGATCGTCTCGCTGACCGTGGTGGCGCTGCTCGCGGGCGGGGTCGTCGCGCTGATCCCGCCCCTGGTCAGCCAGACCACCGAGCTGATCCAGAACGTGCCGGACTACATCCAGAGCCTGCAGCGCAACGAGACGATCAACGAGCTGGTCCAGCGCTACGACATCGTCAACCGGGTGAGCAGCGCGCTGAACGCGGGCACGGTCGGCAACGCGGTGGGCGGCGTGGTGGGCGTGGGCCGCATGGTCGCCGGCACGCTGTTCAACCTGCTCACCGTGCTGGTGCTGACGATCTACTTCATGGCCTCGTTCGACCGCATCCGCGAGACCGGCTACTCGCTGGTGCCGGCCTCGCGCCGGGTGCGGGTGCGGCTGCTCACCGACGAGATCCTGACCAAGGTCGGCGCGTACATGGTCGGCGCCCTGTCGATCGCGGTGCTGGCCGGGGCGAGCACCTGGCTGCTGGCCGTGATCCTCGGGCTCGCGTACCCCTTCGCCCTGGCCGTCGTCGTGGCGGTGACCGACCTGATCCCGCAGATCGGCGCGACGCTGGGCGCCATCGTCGTGACGCTGGTGGGCTTCGCCTCGTCGCTGACCAAGGGCATCGTCTGCCTGGTGTTCTTCCTGCTCTACCAGCAGATCGAGAATTACCTGATCTATCCGAACGTGATGCGGCGCTCGGTGAAGGTCAGCGACGTGGCGGCCGTGGTCGCCGCGCTGCTGGGGGTGGCGCTGTTCGGCGTGGTGGGCGCGCTGGTGGCGATCCCGATGGTGGCCGCGATCCAGCTGATCGTGCGCGAGGTCGTGATCCCCAGCCAGGAGGCGCGTTAGGGCTACCCGGCGTACGCCTGCGTGTCGCCCGTCTCCATCGGGCCGTCCCAGGTGCGCGGCAGCGGCACGGCCACGCCGGGCGCCACCCGCCGGACGATCTCGTCGAGCACCCGGTCCGCATCGCCGACCCAGAGGTGCTTGGCCCCCTCCATCGGCACGACCTCGCAGTGCGGCACCGCGGCGAAGCGCTCGGCGGCCTCGGCCGGGCGCAGGTAGTCGTCGAACTCGGGGATCAGCGCGGTCAGCGGCTTGCCCCCGCCGGCCCACGCCTCGAGGTGTTCCGGGCTCGAGTAGCGCAGCGGCGGCGAGAGCAGGATCGCGCCGCTCACCGCCGGGTCGAGCCCGTGCATGAGCGTGAGGTCGGTGCCGAACGACCAGCCGAGCAGCCAGATGGCCGGCAGGTCGGCGAACTCCGCGTACTCGATCGCGGCGGCCACGTCGTACTTCTCGCCGACGCCGGCCGAGAACTCGCCCTCGCTCGTGCCGCGCACGCTGGACGTGCCCCGGCTGTTGAACCGCAGCACGGCGATCCCGGCGAGGGCCGGCAGCCGCCACGCCGCCTTGCGGAGGACGTGGCTGTCCATCATGCCGCCGTGCGTGGGCAGCGGGTGCAGGCAGACCAGCGTGGCGACCGGCTCGCGGTCGAGCGGGCGGGCCAGCTCGCCGACCAGCGTGAGGCCGTCGGCGGTCTGCAGCTCGATGTCCTCGCGGCGGGCGGGCAGGATCGAGTTGGCGCGAATGGTGTTGCTCATGCTCGAGGGTTCCTCATCCATAGCGGGGCGCGTTGCGCGAGCGCTCCACGCCGGGGCCGCGCCGGTCACGGGCCTTCCAGCAGCCGGTGTGCCAGTGCCGGCGGTCGCTCTCGTCGCCGCGCCCGTCGATCGGCCACGCCACGATGTGCGCCACGCCCGGCCGGATCTCCTGCATGCAGCCGGGGCAGCGGTACGTCTTCTGAGCCGCTCCGCCGAAGATCGAGCGCACCATCCACTCGCCGTCCTGCCACTGCTGGCGGCCCTCGATGCCCTTGCGGACCCGCTCGTCGGTCAGGTCACGCGGCGTCGCGGACGGCGCGCCCCGGCGACGGGCGTGGTTGCGGCGAGGGCTCACGTCTCCAAGCGTACGGGTGACGCCGATCTCCGTCGGCGGCGAGGAGATCACCCCCGGCGCACCTCGTGACTCACGGGTAACAAGCGAATTAGACTCGCGTTCATGACCGCTACCCGCGTGCCCGGCTCCCCGGTCGTCGAAGACGGCGTGCTGATCTCCACGAATCCCGCCTCCGGCGCGGAAGCCGGCCGGGTCCCGGTCTCCGACGCAGCCGCGGTCGGCGAGACCGTACACCGCGCCCACGAGGCGGCGCTGTGGTGGCAGGCGCTCGGGTACGACGGCCGACGCGACCGGCTGCTGCGCTGGCGCTCGCTGATCGTGCGCCGCATCGAGGAGCTCGCCCGGCTGACCTCGCTCGAGACCGGCAAGCCCGACGCCGACGCGGTCGTCGAGGCCACCGCCGCGGTCGAGCACCTGGACTGGGCGGCCCGCAACGCCAAGCGGGTGCTGGGCCCGCGCAAGGTGCGCACCCGGCTGCTGCTGGCCGAGCACGCCGGCCACCTCGAGTACCAGCCGTTCGGCGTGGTCGGCGTGATCGGCCCGTGGAACTACCCGATCGTCACGCCGGTCGGCCCGATCAGCGGCGCGCTCGCCGCGGGCAACGCCGTGGTGTTCAAGCCCAGCGAGTACACGCCGGCGGTCGGCCAGTGGCTGGTCGACACGTTCGGCGAGGTCGTGCCCGAGCAGCCGGTGCTGCAGGCGGTGCACGGGCTGGGCGACACCGGCGCCGCGCTGTGCCGCGCGGGCGTCGGGAAGATCGCGTTCACCGGCTCGCCCGCGACGGCGAAGAAGGTGCTGGCCGCCTGCGCGGAGAACCTGGTGCCCACGGTGATCGAGGCGGGCGGCAAGGACGCGCTGATCGTCGACGCAGACGCGGACATCCCGGCGGCGGCCGAGGCAGCGGTCTGGGGCGCGATGACCAACGCCGGTCAGACGTGCATCGGCATCGAGCGGGCGTACGTGGTCGCGCCCGTCTACGACGCCTTCGTGGACGCCGTGGTCGACAAGGCGGGCAAGCTGCGCACGGGCGAACAGATCGGGCCGATCACGATGCCGCGCCAGCTCGACATCATCCGCGAGCACATCGACGACGCGCTCGCCAGGGGCGGCCGGGCGGTGCTCGGCGGGGCCGGCGCGGTGCAACCCCCGTACGTCTCCCCCACCGTCCTGGTCGACGTGCCGGCCGAGTCCAGCGAGATCACCGACGAGACGTTCGGCCCGACGCTCACGATCACGAAGGTGGCCGACGCCGACGAGGCCGTCGCCAAGGCCAACGACACGGCGTACGGGCTGGGCGGCGCGGTCTTCGGCAAGCGCAACGCGCTGCGCATCGCCCGCCGGCTGCGCTCCGGCATGGTCGCGGTCAACTCGACGCTCACCTTCGTGGGCATGGGCAACCTGCCGTTCGGCGGCGTGGGCGAGTCCGGCTTCGGGCGCATCCACGGCGAGGACGGGCTGCGCGAGTTCACCCGGGCGAAGGCCATCACCGTACGGCGTGGGCCCTCGGTTCTTCCGGCGATGACCTTCGAGCGCACCCCCGCGCAGGTCGCGGCCATCGTCCGGACCCTGCGGATTTTGTACGGCCGCAAGTAGCCCGTGGAGCGCTGCTGCTAGCGTCCGTGAAGTGGTGGATCATCCCGCTGTCGAGGTCGACAACCTTTCCGCCGGCTACGGCGCCATGCCAGTGCTGATGGGCGTCTCGCTGACCGTGCCGGCGGGCACGGGTGTCTGCGTCACCGGCGAGAACGGCATCGGCAAGTCCACGCTGCTGCGCTGCGTGAGCGGCCTGCAGCAGCCCGACGACGGCACGATCCGGGTCTTCGGCGGCGACCCCGGCGCCACCCCCGAGTTCTGGCGGGCCGTGGTGACCACGGTCGAGCCGCCCACCTGGTATCCCGGGCTGACCGCCCGCGAGCACGCCGAGCTGGTCTGCCGCGCGCACGGCCAGGACCCCGACGAGGCGGGCGTCGCCGAGGCGCTCGAACGGTTCGGCCTGGCCGGGCACGCCGACGCCATCCCGCCCTCGCTCTCCTCGGGCCAGAAGCAGCGGCTGGTGCTCGCCATCGCGCTGCTGCGGCCCAGCTCGCTGCTGATCCTCGACGAGCCCGAGCAGCGCCTCGACCGCGAGGGCCGGGCCGACGTGGCGAGCCTGCTGGCCGACTACGTGGCCGGCGGCGGCTCGCTGCTGATGGCCAGCCACGACGACACGTTCGCGGTGGCCTCCGGCGCGGCGATCACCACGATGGAGTCGATCAGCGCGGTCGCGCCATGACCGTCGTCCCGCTGGCCCCCGTACGGCGCTGGATCGGCCGCACCCAGTCCTCGCACCGCGAGCGCGGCGCCACCCTGAGCAGCCTCTACATCGGCGTCCTCTCCGTCGCGATCATCGGCGGGATGCTGCACCGGCAGCTCGCCGACATCTTCTGGCCGGACGCGCCGAACCTCTCCGGCCTGGCGGGCGGGTCGCTGGCCGCCCTGCTGTACGCGCTGCTCCACCTGGCGCTGCGCCGCTTCGGCCCGCTAGCGCTGAGCCGCCCCGCCGCGTCGTGGCTGCTGCCCGCGCCGGTGAGCCGCCGCGCGCTGCTGCTGCCCTCACTGCGGCTCACCGGGATCGCCGCCGCCGTGCTCGGCGCCCTGGCCGGCCTCGCCGTCGCCGGGCACACCGCGCCGCGCCCACTCACCGGCGAACAGGTCGCGCTGCTGACCGCCGGCGGCGCGCTGACCGGCCTGGCTCTGCTGCTGGTCGCCGCGGCCGCGCAGGCAGGCGGCCGGTGGGGCGACGCCGTCGACGCGCCGGCCGGTTTGATCCTCGCGGCCGGGTTCGCGGGCCTGGTCGCCGACACCACCCTCGACCAGCCCGTGGCCGTGACACCCTGGCCCTCCGGTGCCACCCTGCTGCCCGTCGTGGGCGGCGCCGCCGTCGTCGTCCTCGCCGTGCTCGCCCTGATCATCCGCGGCCTCGCTGCCACCCCCAGCGACCGCATCCTCGACGCGTCCCGCACCGCCGGCACGTTGTTCGACACCGCGTTCGGCATCGAGCCGTCGTTCCTCACCGACATGATCGAGCGCCGCTACTGGGCCCGGCGCCGCCTGCACTCCACCCGCCTCGGCTCCCGGCTGCCGTTCCTGGTCGCCCAGGACCTGCTGCTCACCCTGCGCCGCCGGCGCCGCCTGCTGATGCTCGCCTTCGCCACCGCCCTGCCCCTGCTGCTCGGCGCCGCACCCGCCTGGGTGCTCGGGGCGGTCGTGCTGCTCGGCTGCCTGGTCGCCGGGATGACCGCCACCGGGAACGTCCGCACCGACGCCGGCAACCCCGTGCTGCTGCGGCTGCTGGGCCTGTCGTCGCGGCAGACCGTCCTCCAGCGGCTGTGGGTGCCCGGCGTGCTGGCCGCCCTGTGGGCCGCGGTGAGCCTGACCCTCCTGGACGTGCTGGGCGACCTGCCGAGCGGCCCGTGGTGGGCGCTCGGGCTGACGCTGGGCCCGGTCGGGGCGGCGGCCGCCGTACACCGGGCCCGGGTCGGGTTCGTCCGCAACGAACTGCTGCCGCTGGACACGCCGATGGGCACGCTGTCGACGGGGCCGCTGGTCAACGTCGTGATGGGGCCGGACATGCTGCTGCTGGGGGTGCCGGCGTGGATCGCCGTGGGGCAGGGGTCGTTGTCCTGGACGACCGTGCTGCTCCAAGGGGTGCTGGCCTTTGGTGGGGCCCGGTTCTATCTCTCGGGGTCCACCAGTGAGGATCGGACCGAGTTCACGCAGAGGGGGTAGTCCTGGGGCGCTGCCCCAGACCCCGGCCATCGCTGCGGAGATCTCCCTGGCGATGGTTGCGGTGGGGGGCTTGGGGATCTGCTTGCGGCGGCGGCCACAGCGAATCGCAAAAGGTGGGGAGACGCAACCAAACCCCGGTTGCGTCTCCCCACCTTTCACGATGGGCGGAGACTGCCGTCGCAAGGAGATCCCCAAGCCGGGGCCGGGTTTTGCATTGAGCGCAAGCGGCACGGTTCGCTCGCGCAACCCACCACTCAGGTCCGCCCGGGTGAGTTCGATCCCCTGGCTTTACCACAGCGCGGCAGCCAGACCACTCACCGTGAGGGGACCGCCGCCTCAACCCGGCACCCAGCGGCGAGTGACCCACCACCTGGCCGCCACGTGACCCCATGCAAGGTCGGGGGCCGCAAGAAACCCAGGAAACCTAGAACAGCGTGAGCTCGTCGCGCTCCATGCCGCGCAGCTTGTCGTAGTCGACGACCACGCAGCGGATGCCGCGGTCGGCGGCGAGCACCTTGGCCTGGGGCTTGATCTCCTGGGCGGCGAAGACGCCGGCGACCGGGGCCAGCAACGGGTCGCGGTTCATCAGCTCGAGGTAGCGGGTCAGCTGTTCGACGCCGTCGATTTCGCCTCGGCGTTTGACCTCGATGGCCACCGACTTGCCGTTGGCGTCCTTGCAGAGCAGGTCCACCGGGCCGATGGCGGTCATGAACTCGCGGCGCACCAGGGTCCAGCCCTCGCCGAAGGTGTCGGGGTGGGCGGCCAGCAGCTCCTGCAGGTGGGCCTCGACGCCGTCCTTGACCAGGCCGGGGTCGACCCCCAGGTCGTACGAGGTGTCCTGGAAGATCTCCTCGAGGGTGATCCGCAGCTCCTCGCCCGCCTTGTTGACGACCTTCCACACGCCGGGCGCCTCCTGCAGCTTGCACGGGGGGCTCATCCAGTTCAGCGGCTTGTAGGCGCGGTCGTCGGCGTGGATGGAGACCGAGCCGTCGGCCTTGACCATCACCAGGCGCACGGCGGTGGGCAGGTGGGCGGACAACCGTCCGACGTAGTCGACGGAACACTTCGCGATGACCAGACGCACCGCACGACAGTACCGTTCCGGCTCGGGCCCGAGCCAAGCGGCGTTCGCGGGGGTTTGTCATTCTGGATCTGTGCTCGAAGCGCTCACCGGCACCGGCCTGGCGGCCTCCGCCGGCCTCAATGCCTACATCCCCCTGGTCACCATGGGCCTGCTGGCCCGCTACACCGACGTCATCGACCTGCCCACGGGCTGGTCGTGGCTGTCCAACGGCTGGACGCTGCTGATCCTCGCGGTGCTGCTGGCCATCGAGGTGGTCGCCGACAAGGTGCCGGTCGTCGACCACGTCAACGACGTCGTGCAGACGGTCGTGCGGCCGACCGCGGGCGGGCTCGCGTTCGGGGCGGGGTCGTCCTCCGAGACCGTGACGGTGAGCGACCCGGGGTCGTTCTTCGGCTCGCACCAGTGGGTGCCGATCGCGGCGGGCGTGGTGATCGCGCTGGTCGTGCATGGCGTGAAGGCGGCCTCGCGACCGGTGGTGAATGCCACCACGGCGGGGGTGGGCGCGCCCGTGGCGAGCACGGCGGAGGACATCGGCAGCGTCGTGATGTCGGTGCTGGCCATCGTGCTGCCGGTGCTGGTCCTGGTCGGACTCGTGGCGATGGTGCTCGCCGGCGTCTGGGTGGTGCGCCGGCGGAGGCAGCGCAAGGCGCTGGTCGGTTGATCGCCGTACCCGCGTTCGCGCTCGCCTGGTGGGCGGCCTGCTACCTGGCCGGTCGCGATCCGGCGGGGGCGGCGGCGCTGCGGGCGGCGGGCGGCCTGATCGCGTACGCCCTCGGGGTGGCACTGTGGACCGTCGAGCCGGGCGGCGCGGCGACCCAGGTGCTGCTCTGCGTGCCGGCGCTGCTCTGGGCGGGCGCGGCGATCGCGTTGCTGCCGTCGTCGGTGCCGGAGCGGCGTCAGCTCGACCTGGGCTGGATGGCGGCGGCCGTGGTGTTCCTGGCGATGGCGGTGGTGCTGCCGCCGGCCGGGCGGCTGGTCGTGGTGGCGCCGCTGGCCGGCGGGCTGGTGCTGCTGTGGCGGTTCCGCGACCAGGTGCGCCCGCCGATGCTGACCGCGGCGCTCGCGGTCGCCGCCGGGCTGTACGCGGCCGCGCTGACCGCGCTGCTGCTGCCGGTCGACCTGGGCTCGCCCGGGCTCGTGCTCGCCGCGATGGGGCTCGACCTGCTGGTGCTCGGGTTCCTCGTCGCGGTCGCCGGGGCGCTCGACGCCGGGGAGCGGCTGCGGCCCGACCTGGTGCGCTCGGGCGCCGCGGCGCTGATCGCCACCGTGCTGGTGGGCGGGCCGGTGGCCGTGACCCTGCTGGCCACCGAGGGCGACGACGTGGTGGCGGCCCTGCAGTTCACCCTGCTCGCGGTCGTGATGAGCGCCGCCGGGCTGGCCGGGCCGGTGCGGCGCGGGCTCGACACGCTGGCGTTCCGCGGCGACGAACGGCTGCGCCGCAACCGGTCGGCGCTGCTGCGGGTCGCCGACGCGCTGCCCCGGCAGCGACGCCGGCGCCGCCTGCTGGCCACCGACCGCGACGAGTTCCTGCGGTTCGCCCGGCAGGCCCTGGACAACTACACCGACCTGGGGCGGCTGGCGCGCAGCCCGCTCACCGACCTGCCCGCGGTCGACCGGCGGCTGAGCGGGCGCCCGCCGGACCAGCCGCTGGAGCGCGCGGTGGAGCTGCGCGCGCTGCTCAGGGAGGGCGTCGACCGGCTGCGCCCGGCGGGGTCGTTCGAGACGACCGACGAGTGGCGGCACTACAACGCGCTGACCATCCGCGCGGTGGCGGGCCTCGACCCGTACGCCCGCTCGCACCCCGACGGGCTGGACCCCGAGATCCGGCGGGCGCTCGACTGGATGCGCCGCTACGTGCCCCGCACCACGCTGCGGCGCTGGCACACCGAGGGCGTCGAGCTGGTGGCCACCCGGTTGTGGGACGACCTGACCGGGGACCGGGCGCGGCCGCGCGGCACCGCGCCGACACGCAGCACATAATCCGTCCTTACGGGCTGAAATCGGTAAAATCCCCCACCGTGGATCTCGGGGGGTCGTGTGGGTAGCCAGCGCAACGCGCTCGTCTCCGCCGTCCGGCAGGAACTGGCCGAGGCGCGCGGGGCGGCGCGGGCCGTGCTGGCCGAGGCCGAATCGGCCCGGGGCGAGGCACAGAACCGCCGGCAGCTGGTCCGGGACGCGTACGCGACCTGCCTCAACCAGCTCGCCGAGGCGCGCGACTCCGCCCGCCGCGACATCCAGCGCCGGTTCCAGTTCGAGTCGTCCCGGCTGGCCGGCAACGTGCGGCGGCTCGCGGCCCTGAGCGCCGGCGGCGCCGCGGGGCTGCCCTGGCGGCTGTGGACGCCCAGCGAGCCCGAGCCCGGCGCCCGCCCCGGCCTGCTGCGCATCGGCACGCTCAACGTGGACGACACCGCCTCGCTGCCCGCACTGCTGCCGTTCCTGGACGCCGCCCACATCAACCTCGCGGGCCCGCCCGCGGCGGCGGACGACGTGATCACCGGCCTGCTGCTGCGGGCGCTGGGCACGACCCGGCCGGGCGACGTGCAGCTGACCGTCTACGACCCCGAGCACCTGGGCGGCACGCTCGCGTCGTTCGCCCCGCTCGGCATCTCGTTCGTCGGCCCGGGCGCGCTCGGCCCCGCCCTCGACGACCTGGTCGAGCACATCTGCCGGGTCAACGAGACCGTGCTGGCCGGCGAGCACCGGACGCTGGCCGATCTGACCGCGGCTACCGCAGGCCCGCGCGCCGAGCCGTGGCGGGTGGTCGTGCTGCTCGCCGACGCGGCCACCACCGAGGAGCTGACCAACGCCCAGCGCGCCCAGCTCGACCGGATCGTGCGCACCGGCGTCGCGTGCGGCGTGCACCTGGTGGTGCGCGGGCTCGAGCTGGCGGAGCACCCGACCGTACGGCGTCTGCAGGTCCGCGACCAGACCGCGACCTGCGACCTCACCGGCGACCTGGAGATCCGGCTCGACCCGCCGCCGCCCGCCGACCGGGTGACCGCATTCTGCCGGGCCACCGCCGAGCGCCTGCGCGCCGGGCCGCCCCCGGCACGCCTGTCCGACCTGGAGCCGCGCGAGCTGTGGGCCGAGTCGTCGGCGCACGGCCTGGTCGCGCCGATCGGCGACAGCACCGACGGCTCGCTGATCGACGTGCCGCTGGGCGACGACCCGCCGCACGCGCTGATCGGCGGGCCGTCCGGGTCGGGCAAGACCAACCTGATCTACGCCTGGCTGGCCGCGCTCGCCACCCGGTACGGGCCCGAGGAGCTCGCGCTCTACCTGCTCGACTTCAAGGAGGGCGTGTCGTTCGCGCGGTTCGTGCCCGGGCCGCGCGACCCGGCCTGGCTGCCCCAGGTGCGGCTGGCCGGCATCAACGTCAACGGCGACCGCGAGTTCGGGCTGGCCATGCTGCGGCACCTGAGCGAGGAGCTGCGCACGCGGGCGCAGGCGGCCAAGCGGGTCGACGCGTCCAAGCTGGCCGAGCTGCGCGCCGAGGACCCGACCGGACACTGGCCCCGGATCGTCGCGGTGATCGACGAGTTCCAGGTGCTGCTGGCCGGCCGCGACGCGGTCGCCGACGAGGCCGTCACCCTGCTCGAGGACCTGGCCCGCCGCGGCCGCTCGCAGGGCATCCACCTGATCTTGGCCAGCCAGGACGTCAGCGGCATCGAGGCGCTGTGGGGCCGCTCGGGGCTGATCGGTCAGTTCACGCTGCGGATCGCGCTGCCCAAGGCGCGCCGCATCCTGGCCGACGACAACCTGGCCGCCGCGGTGATCCCCCGCTTCCACGCGGTGGTCAACACGCAGTCCGGCGCCTCCGGGGCCAACCAGATCGTGCGGCTGCCGGACGCGGGCGACCGGCTGGTGTGGCGCAGCCTGCAGCGCCGGCTGTGGCGCGACCGCCCGGACGGCTGCGAGGAGCCGCGCCTGTTCGACGGCGACGCCGTGCCGGTGCTGCCGGACAGCTGCCGCCCCTCGGGCCGGGTGCCGGACGCCGCCTCGCCGGTGGGCTCGTCGCCGGGCGCCGTGCTGGGCGAGCGGATCGACGTGGCCGCGCGCCCCGCGCGGCTGCGCCTGGGCCGCATGCCGGGCCGCAACCTGGCGGTGCTCGGGACCCGTACGGACGAGGCCTGTGACGTCCTCGCCGCCGCCGCGCTGTCGCTGGCCGCGCAGGGGCCCGCGCACTTCAGCCTGGTCTGCCTCGACCCGGACGCGGCCCGGCCCGCCGCGCGGCTGATGGCGGAGCTGCCGTCGGCCGACTGGTGCACCGCGCTGCCGGACGACGAGCCGTACGGGCAGGTGCCGCACTACGTCATCGGCTACGCCCTGGACGCGGGCGCCGATCACTCCGTGCTGCGCCGGTTGCTGACCGAGGGCCCCGAGCAGCGCACCCACGTGCTCGGCTGGTGGCGGTCGGTCAACCGCCTGCGCGACTCGCTGGGCGGCCCCGGCGCCCGGCTCGACCCGATCGGCGCGTGGGTGGCGCTGGACGTGCAGGGCGCCGACCTGGCCCCGCTGTATCCGCAGCCCGGCGGCCCGGCGTGGTATCCGCGGACCCGCCGCGCCCTGTTCTTCGACCGGTCGGTGCACCGCACCCCGGAAGTCATCGTCCCGTACGAGGTGAACAGTGACCACACATGACCGGCAACCCATCGGCCGCGACTACCAGCTGATGGTCAGCGCGCTGGCCGAGGCCACCCGCCGCCGCGACGCCGAGCTGGGCCACGCCGACCAGGCCTACCAGGAGAGCGCCGCCCAGGCCGCCGGCGAGCTGGCCCGCGCCGAGGGCGACGCGCTGTCGGCCGACCGCTGGGCGGGCGCGGCCGCGGCCCAGGTGCTCGACGTCGACCGCGAGGCGGCACGGCTGTGGGACGAGCTGCGCCGCGCCCGCGGGCTGCGGGTGCGCACGCTGGGCGAGATGCCCGAGCCCACGCCGGTCGAGTCGCTGCCGCGCGCGCTGCCCCGCCCCGGCTCGGCATCGACCGGCGCCCCGGCGCCCCGCCAGTCACCGCGGGCGCTGCTCGCCCGGGCCGCCGAGCGCATCGACCACACCGTCCGGCCCGCCGGCCGGCGGGCCCTGCCGCGCTGGGCCCTGCCGTTGCTACCGCTGCTGGGCGCCCTGATCGCCGCGATGGCCGGGCTGGTCGGCTCGGGGCTGGTCACCTTCGGCAGCACCGGCGTCTGGGGCGGCGCGGGGATCCGGCTGATGGGCTGGCTGGCGTTCCTGGTGGCGCCCTCGGCCGGTGTGCCGGTGGCCGCGCTCGTCGCCCATCACCGCCTGCAGTCCCGGCTGGACATCGGCGGCATCGGGCTCACCCTTCTGGGCGGCATGGTCGCCGCTACCCTGATGTCACTGGCCTTCGCCTCCACGCACTGAGCGCCGGGGAGGCTTGGCCCCGGCCCTCGGCGGGTACACCAGCCGGAATCGTCGTTGCGAAGGAGTTGGTCGCCGCCATGGGCGGATATGGCTGGCAGCTCGTCCTGGTCGTCGTCCTCGTGCTGCTCAACGCGGCCTTCTCCGGCAGCGAGATGGCGCTGATCTCGCTGCGCGACAGCCAGCTGCAGCGGCTCGAGCGGCAGTCGCGCACCGGCCGTACGCTGGCGAAGCTCGCCCGGGACCCGAACCGCTTCCTGGCGACGATCCAGATCGGCATCACGCTCGCCGGCTTCCTGGCCTCGGCCTCGGCGGCGGTGTCGCTGGCGAAACCGCTGACCGGCCCGCTGGGGTTCCTGGGCTCGGCCGCCAACCCGGTGGCCATCGTGCTGGTCACCATCGTGCTGACCTTCTTCACGCTGGTCGTCGGGGAGCTGGCACCCAAGCGCATCGCCATGCAGCGCACCGAGGGCTGGGCGATGGCGGTCGCCCGCCCGCTCGACATGCTCGCGACGCTGTCGCGCCCGGCGGTCTGGCTGCTCGGCAAGTCGACCGACCTGATCGTGCGGATCACCGGCAACGACCCCGAGGGCGGGCGCGAGGAGGTCACCACCGAGGAGATCCGCGACCTGGTCACCCAGCAGCAGGAGTTCACGCCCGAGCAGCGCACGATCATCAGCGGCGCGTTCGAGATCGCCGACCGGATCCTGCGCGAGATCCTCGTGCCCCGCCGCGACGTGCTGGTCGTGGCCGGCGACGCGCCCGCGCACCAGGCGCTGTCCGAGCTGATCGCCGGCGGGCACTCCCGGGCGCCGGTGACCGGGCCGATGGGCCTGGACGACGTGCTCGGCATCGTGCACCTGCGCGACCTCGTGGACGCGCGGGGCCCGGTGCGCGACCACATGTTCGCGCCGCTGTTCCTGCCCGAGACGCTCAAGGTGTCCGACGCGATGCGCCAGATGCGCGTGCAGCGCCAGCAGCTGGCCCTGGTGGTGGACGAGCGCGGCGCGATCGACGGCATCATCACCATGGAGGACCTGGTCGAGGAGGTCGTCGGCGAGATCTACGACGAGACCGACCGCGACGTGCAGTCGGTAGTGCGCGAGCCGGACGGCGCGATGCTGCTGCCCGGCACTTTCCCGATCCACGACCTGCCCGACATCGACGTCGACGTCGAGAACCTGGACGAGGGCGACTTCACCACGGTGGCCGGCCTGGTGCTGGCCCGGCTCGGGCACATCCCCACCGAGCCCGGCGAGGTCGTGGAGATCGACGGGCACACCGCCGAGGTCGTCGAGGTCACCGGCCGGGCGATCACCAAGATCCGGCTGCGCGTGGCCCCCCGCGAGCGCGAGGAGCAGGCCAGCTAGGGGTTTTCCTTGTAGGCCACCGACAGCACCGCGTGCGCGACCAGGATGGCCTGGTCCTTCGAGTCGTACGGGCCGAGGTGCAGCTCGACGTGCTGGGTGCCGAACATCGCCCGCACCGTCCAGCTGTTGGGGTGCCGGTCGTCCTCACGGCTGTGGTTGACGATCACCTGCGACGCGCCGCGGACGTTCACGGCCGACCACTTCTCGTCCGCGAACGGCCACGCGCGGAACCAGCCCGGAGCGACGGCCAGGGCCTGCTTGCTCGCCTCGGCGAGCGCCCACTGCAGGTCCTCCGGCGCTGGTTCCACCCGTGTCATACCGACCCCCATGCCCGTTTTGCACTAAAGGCATGGTAAGTCGCATTTCTAGTACGTGTAGAAGCCTTTGCCAGTCTTACGGCCCAGGTCGCCCGCCTGCACCATCCGCTGCAGCAGCTCCGGCGGGAAGAACTTCTCGTCGGCGGTGTCGCGGTAGATGTTGCTGGCCGCGTTGAGCATGACGTCGAGGCCGGTGAGGTCGACCGTGGCCAGCGGGCCCATCGAGTGCCCGAAGCCCAGCTTCATCACCGTGTCGAGGTCGGCGGCGGAGACCACGCCCGACTCGACCAGCTTGATGGCCTCGACCAGGATCGCGGAGAACAGCCGGTTCGAGACGAAGCCGGCCACGTCACGCCGCACCTCGACGCAGGTCTTGCCGACCTCCTCGGCGTACGCCCGGGCACTGGCCAGCGTCTCGTCGGAGGTCTGGTAGCCGCGGACGAGCTCGACCAGCTTCATCATCGGCACCGGCGAGAAGAAGTGGATGCCGACCACGGACTCCGGCCGCTGCGTCGCCGTGGCGATCTGGGTGATCGGGATGGCCGAGGTGTTGGTGCCGAGCACCGCGTCGGCCTTGCAGATCTTGTCGAGCGTCCGGAAGACCTCGTGCTTGGCCTCGATCTTCTCGAAGATGGCCTCGACGACCACGTCGGCCTCGGCGGCGGCATCCAGGTCGGTGGTGGGGGTGATCCGGGCGAGGGTCGCCTCGGCGTCCTCCTCGGTGATCCTCCCCTTGGACGCGAACCGGCCCAGCGAGTCGCGGATCGCCGCCATCCCGCGGCCGGTCGCCGCGTCGTCCACGTCCCGCATGGTGACCTGCCAGCCGGCCTGCGCCGACACCTGCGCGATGCCCGACCCCATCAGGCCGGAGCCGATGACCGCCAGTCGACCAGCCATGGTGAGCCTCCCCTTCGAAGCTGTGTTGGATGCGCCCTCACCCTAGCTTTGCTACTGAACGGAAACTCAGCGCAGGGTGCCCCGCCCGATCGGGGCAATTCCGGGGAAAAAGACCTCGGACCGATGCCAGACTGTGGTCATGGCTCCGGGCAACGGCTGGTACCTCATCGGTCCGCTGATCGCCGTCGCTCTGGTCGGCTTCCTCGGCGTGATCTTCTGGCGCATGGGCCTGCAGTGGACGATCGCTCGCGAACCCGAGCCGGTTCCCGACCCGTACGCGGGCAGCCTGTCGATCTTCGGCGAGCCCGACGACTACGGGCTGCTGTGCCCGGCCGCCGTCACCGCCGACGACGAGGTCGCCGACGACATCCGCCGGCTGCTGGGCGACGCCGGCATCCGCGCCACCCGCACGTACGACCGGGACGGCCGCACGGTCGTGCTGGTCTTCGCCGAGCATGTCGAGGCGGCCCGCCGCCTGGTCGGCGACAGCCCGCCCCTCTAGAAGTCGAACGTCGGCTCGGGCACGTCGGCCCGCTCCACCTCGACGCCGAGCTTGGCCAGGTCGGCCACGAAGTCGGGGTAGCCGCGGTCGATGTGGTGCACCTCGCCGACCTCGGTGACGCCATCGGCGCACAGGCCCGCGATCACCAGCCCGGCCCCGGCGCGGATGTCGGTGGCCCGCACGGGCGCCCCGGAGAGCCGGTCCCGCCCGTTCACCACGGCGTGGTGGCCGTCGGTGCGGATGTCGGCGCCGAGCCGCACCATCTCGTTCACGAACATGAACCGGCCGTCGAAGATGTTCTCGGTGATCAGCGACGAGCCCTCGGCTACCGACGCGAGGCCGATCGCCATCGGCAGCAGGTCGGTCGCGAACCCGGGGTAGGGCAGCGTGACGATGTCGACGGCCCTCGGGCGGTCGTCCATCCGTACGCGGAACTGGTTGTCGCCCGGCTCGACGGTGGCGCCCGCGGTGACCAGCTTGTCCAGCGCGAGGTCGAGGTACTCCGGGCGTACGCCCTGCACCGTCACGTCGCCGCGGGTCATCGCCGAGGCGAACGCCCAGGTGCCGCCCACGATGCGGTCGCCGATGGTGGTGTGCCGCACCGGGTGCAGCCCCTCGACGCCCTCGATGGTCAGCGTCGACGTGCCGGCGCCGTCGATCCGGGCGCCCATCGCGGTGAGCATCTCGCAGATGTCGACGATCTCGGGCTCGCGGGCGGCGTTGTCGATCTCGGTGACGCCCTTGGCCAGAACGGCGGCCATCAGCAGGTTCTCGGTGGCGCCGACGCTCGGGAAGTCCAGCCAGATCTTGCCGCCGCGCAGGCCGCCCGGCGCCGAGGCGATCACGAAGCCGTGCTCGCCGGAGATCTGGGCGCCCATCCGGGCCAGCCCCGACACGTGCATGTCGAGGCCCCGCGAGCCGATCATGTCGCCGCCGGGCAGAGCCACCCGTACGTATCCCGTGCGGGCCAGCAGCGGGCCCAGCACGCAGATCGAGGCGCGCAGCCGGCGGACCAGGTCGTAGTCGGCCTCGCTGCCCGGCTCGGCGGGCACGTCGATGGTCGCGTGACCGCCCTCGAGGCTCACCTGGCAGCCCAGCCGGCGCAGCACCTCGGCCATGATGGCGATGTCGGTGATCCGCGGAACGTTCTCGACGACGCTGCGGCCCGGCGCGAGCAGCGCGACCGCCATCAGCTTGAGCGCCGAGTTCTTCGCGCCACCCACGGAGACCGCACCGGTCAGCGAGGTGCCGCCCTTCACCCTGATCACATCCACGCGGGCAATCGTATGAGCCGCGGCCGCACGGCACCTCCGTAGGGTGGGGGCATGGCCGTTCACCTCACCCGCATCTACACCCGCGCCGGCGACGGCGGGCAGACCCGACTCGGCAACAACGAGGTCGCCGACAAGACCGATCCGCGCATCGTCGCGTACGCCGACGCCGACGAGTGCAACGCCGCGCTCGGGGTGGCGCTCGCCCTCGGTGACCTGCCCGCGGACGTCCGGAAGGTGCTCACCGCCATCCAGAACGATCTGTTCGACGTCGGGGCGGACCTGTGCAACCCCGAGTCGGAGAACCCGCCGTACCCGCCGCTGCGCGTCACCGAGGCGTACGTGATCCGGCTCGAGAACTGGTGTGACGAGTTCAACGAGCGGCTGCCCACGCTCGACAGCTTCGTCCTCCCGGGTGGCACGCCCGGCGCTGCGCTGCTGCACGTCGCCCGCACGGTCGCCCGGCGCGCGGAGCGCTCCACGTGGGAGCTGCTCAAGGCAGACCCCGGCCGTACGGGCGAGTTGCCCGCGAAGTACCTCAACCGCCTGTCGGACCTGCTGTTCATCCTGTCCCGGGTCGCCAACCCCGGCGGCGACGTGAAGTGGGTCCCCGGCGGCGGCGCGGCCTGATGCTGCACCACGTCGAACTGTGGGTGCCCGACCTGGCCGACGCGCTCGGCCCGTGGGGCTGGCTGCTCGGCGAACTGGGCTGGAAGCAGTACCAGGACTGGCCCGCCGGCCGCTCCTGGCGCTGCGGCGACGTCTACCTGGTGCTGGAACAGTCCCCCGCCCTCTCCGGCGACGTGCACGACCGTCTCGCGCCCGGGCTCAACCACCTGGCCTTCGACGCCGGCAGCCCCGCCGAGGTCGACCGCCTCACCGCCGAGTCGCCCGCGCACGGCTGGTCGCTGCTGTTCGGCGACCGGCACCCGCGCGCCGGCGGCCCCGCTTCGTACGCCGCCTATCTCGAGGACGCGTGGGGCTTCGAGGTCGAGCTGCAGTCCGGAAAACCGGGATGACAGCCACGCCTTCTCCGCCGCACCCTGGAGGCATGACCACCACCGTCTTCACCCGGCCCGCTCCGGCGGCCGGCTGACCCTGCTCACCCATCACGGCCGCCCCCAGGGGCGGCCGTTCGCGGCTTCCCCCTGCGCGTCGGTCGTCGTCTGACCTCCAAGGAGAAGCCCATGTCCACCCTGACCCCCGAAGCCCTGGCCGCCGACCTGGCCGTCCGCGACCTCACCGATCCCGCGCAGGGCCCCCACGCCGTCCAGGCGATCCTCGCCGCCGTGCTGGCCGCCGTCACCGCCGCCCGCCCCACCGCCGAGCTGGTAGTCCACCGCGGCGCCCGCATCGTCGACGTCGCCGACAACTACGACCGGCTCGGCTACAGTCCCGAGGCCACCACCCGTGACAGCCGCTACACCCGCTACGTCGACGACCGGCGGATGCTGCGCTCCCAGACGTCCGCCCTCATCCCCGGCGCCCTCCGCTCCCTTCCCCCTCCTTCTCCCGGCTCCGCCCCCGCCTCCAGCGCGCTCCACTCCCCCGGCCCCGCTGCCACCCGCGACGCGCGCCGCTCCCCCGGCGCCGATCCCACTCCCGGCGCCGCCTGTTCCCCCGCCCTCGCCCCTCCTTCCGGCGCGCCCCACTCCCCCGGCCCCGCTGCCACCCGCGACGCGCGCCGCTCCCCCAGCGCCGATTCCGCTCTCGACCCCGGCTCCGCTCCTGCCTCCGAGGCCCCTTGCTCCGAGGGCGGCCTGCGCGCTTCGGACGTCCTGATCGCCTGCCCCGGCATCGTCTACCGCCGCGACTCCATCGATCGCTTGCACACCGGCACCCCGCACCAGCTCGACCTGTGGCACCTCACGCCCGAGCCCGCCCCACTCCTCGATCTGGTAGCCACCGCCGTAGCCGCCGCCCTGCCCGGCACCCCGTGGCGCACCCGCCCGGCCACCCACGCCTACACCACCGACGGCCTCGAGATCGAAGCGTGGTCGGGCGACGCCTGGGTGGAGATCGGCGAGTGCGGAGTGGCGGCCCCGCACGTGATCGGCACCGAGCGCAACGGCCTGGCGCTCGGCCTCGGGCTGGACCGCCTCGTGATGCTGCGCAAGGGCATCGACGACATCCGCCTGCTCCGCTCGACCGACCCCCGGGTGCAGGCCCAGATGACCGACCTGCTGCCCTACCGCCCCGTCTCCACGCAGCCGGCCGCCCGCCGCGACCTGTCGGTGGCCCTCCCCGCCGACGTCACCGCCGAGGACCTGGGCGACCGCGTCCGCGAGCTGCTCGGCCCCGACGCCCACCTGGTCGAGGAGGTCAGCATCGTGTCGAGCACGCCGCCCTCCCAGCTGCCCGCCGCATCCCGCACCCGCCTGGACCTGCGCGACGACGAGGTGAACGTCCTGCTGCGGGTGGTGCTGCGCGACCTCCACGCCGCACTGTCGAAGCAGAGGGCCAACGAGCTTCGCGACCGCCTGTGGTCCGGTCTCATGGGCAGCCGCCCGCCCGCCGACCCCGCCGTCCCCCTCAGCCCAGCCCGCCCACCGAGCAACGTCGGCTCCTCCAGCCTCTCCCGCCCGCCGACCGTGTCCGCCCCTGCCAGCCCACCCGGCCCGGAGCAACGACGGCCCCTCCAGCCCACCGCGCCCACCGACCCGTACGCCCTCTCCAGCCCACCCCACCCGGAGCAACGACCGCCCCTCCAGCCCACCGCGCCCACCGACCCGTACGCCCTCTCCAGCCCACCCCACCCGGAGCAACGACCGCCCCTCCAGCCCACCGCGCCCACCGACCCGTACGCCCTCTCCAGCCCACCCCACCCGGAGCAACGACCGCCCCTCCAGCCCACCGCGCCCACCGACCCGTACGCCCTCTCCAGCCCACCCCGCCCGACCAGGGGGCGGGCCCGATCCTAGGGCTCGCTGCGGCGCGGCAGGCCGTTGTCCACAGCGGGCCGTTGTCCACAGCGGGACGCGGTCCACAGACGGGCGGCATCCACAGACGGGAAGTTATCCATAGACAGGCCTTGGTCCGAAGAAGGGGGCGTCGCCCACAGATGGACGTCGTCCACAGGCAGGGCGTCGCCCACAGACGGGACGCCATCCACAGACAAGGCGTCACCCACAGACGGGACGCCATCCACAGACAAGGCGTCACCCACAGACGGGACGCCATCCACAGACAAGGCGTCACCCACAGACGGGACGCCATCCACAGACAAGGCGTCACCCACAGACGGGACGCCATCCACAGAGGGGACGTCGTCCACAGGGAGGCGGCCGAAGGATGGGCGGGGTCAGGCGAGCAGGGCACCGTCGATGACGGTCACGGCCTTGCCGGTGAGGAGCGTGCGGTCGTCGCGCAGGGCGACCCGCACGAATCCGCCGCGCGCCGAGGCCTGGTAGCCGACCAGGTCGGTGCGCCCGCCGAGCTTGGCCGACCAGAAGGGAGTCAGGGCGGTGTGGGCGCTGCCGGTGACCGGGTCCTCAGCCACGCCGGCGGCGGCGCCGAAGAAGCGGGAGACGAAGTCGTAGCCGGCCGCCGGGTCGTCGGCGCGGGCTGTGACCACCACGCCGCGGTGCTCATATGCGGCCAGGGCGGTCAGGTCGGGGGTCAGGGACCGCACGGCGTCCTCGTCGGCCAGCTCCAGCAGCAGGTCGTCGGTCTGCGGGCCGGTGTGGTGCACGGACAGCGGCGCGGCGCCCAGCACGTCGAGCAGCGCGGGATCGGGCGCCACGGGGCTCAGCGGGGCGGTCGGGAAGTCGAGCGTGATCCAGCCGTCGTCGTCGCGGGTGGCGGTGAGGACGCCGCTGCGGGTGGCGAACCGTACGGTGCCTTCGCGGTCCAGCACGTGCGCGGTGGCCAGCGTGGCATGGCCGCAGAGCGCCACCTCGACGGCGGGAGTGAACCAGCGCAGCGCGTAGTCGGCCTCGGCGTCGCCGTCGAGGGGGTGGACGAAGGCGGTCTCCGACAGGTTAACCTCCGCGGCGACCTTGGCCATCCAGTCGTCGGCGGGGAAGCCCGGGCGGTCGAGCACGACCACTCCGGCGGGGTTGCCCGCGAAGGGCCGGTCGGTGAAGGCGTCGACGATCCGAATGCGCATGATCCGAAGCTAGGCCGCGACGACGCCGAGACGCGAGAGCCAATCAGCAGGCCGCGGCCGCACCGGCCGCAGACCAAAGCGGGGCAGCGGCCGCAAAGACAGCCGGCCGAGGCAGGGGCGGGTGCGAGGCAGGGTGGGCACAGGGCGCGGTCGGCGCCAGGCGGGGCCGGCGGGAGGCGGGGGCGGGGGCAGGCGAGGGGCCAGCGCCGGCGCGGGACCGGCGCGGGCGCGGGGCCGGCGCGGGCGCGGGGCCGGCACGAGGCTGGGGCCAGGGCGGACGCGGGACCGGCGCGAGCGGGGGGCCAGCACGAGGCTGGGGCCAGGGCGGACGCGGGACCGGCGCGAGCGGGGGGGGCCAGCACGAGGCTGGGGCCAGAGGGGGGCGCGGGACCGGCGCGAGCGGGGGGCCAGCACGAGGCTGGGGCCAGGGCGGGCGCGGGACCGGCGCGAGCGAGGGCGGGCGCGAGGCGAGGCAGGGCGGGCGAGGCGGACCGCGGATGAGGCAGGGCGGCTACGGCTCGAGGGGATGCGGGCGGATCACCGGCCGCGGGGCGACGCTGCCGGGCTGGCCGGGTGGGGCGGCCTCGAGCCAGGAGAGGAAGCCGGTGACCGTGGACTCGGCCATGGCAATCTCGAACTCGTCGAGCGTCGTGGCCAGCCGCAGGATGACCCAGTGGGCCGGCATCGTGAGGCGTTCGGGACCCTCGGGACGGCGGCGGTCCTCGACCACGGTCGCGCCGCGGTCGAGGGTGCGCTTGGGGCGGACCGCGAAGCTGAACAGGCGATGGATCCGCAGGTGCCCGCCGGCGAACTGGCCGATGGCGGGTGACCAGCCGCGGCCGGGCACGAGCGTGCTGACGCGGATCTGGAGGCGGATCGTGCCGCCGCCCACCATGAGCAGGCGGCCGCGGAAGAAGAGGAGGAAGACGAGCGCGAACAGCGCACCGACGCAGATTCCGAGAACTTCCAGAACCCGCATCGGCGGCGTCAGTGGCTCTCGGGCGTGGCGGGGGTGGCGCTCTCGGCCAGGACGGTCACGCCGTCCGCGTCGATCGAGAGGAACCCACCGGACACGTCGTAGGTCAGTTGCTCGCCGCCGGCCAGCTTGACCCGCACCTGCGACGGCTCCTTGAGCAGGCCGAGCAGCGGCGAGTGGCCGGGCAGCACACCGATCTCACCCTCGGTGGTCCGCGCGACGAGCATCTCGGCCTCACCGGACCAGACGCTCTCCTCGACGGCGACGACCTTGACGGGCAGCTGGTTGGCCACGCTGTCTCCCTGTTGAGCCTGCTCTACCTGATGGGTGAAGTGTAAAGGGCCGCCTCGCCGCCCGTGGTGGCGGGGCGGCCAACTCGGCCGGTCACCCGGCGTTGTTGTTGATGTATTCCGGGTGGCGGAAGATGAAGTCCTGCACGCGGTCCTGCCGGACGGCGGAGAAGAACTCCTTCGCGCTGGGCTCGAGCTCCTCGCCGCGGTAGTCGCCGTTGTTGATGATCGAGTTGCCGGGCAGCTTGACCAGCGTCATGTCGTCGGAGCGGATGTTCTTCATCGAGAAGGCCCAGTCGACCACGCTGTGGCCGCCGCCGTCGAAGATCAGCGCCTTGCCGGCCGCCTTGAGCACCTTGTCAAGCTTGGCCGGGTTGGTGACGACGTCCTTGCCGAGCGCCTGCTTGGCCATGGCCTTGATGAACTGCTGCTGGTGCCGCTGGCGGTCGTAGTCGCTGCGGGGCAGGCCATAGCGCTGCCGCACGTAGTCCAACGCCTGCCAGGCCTGCAGGTGGTAGGTGCCGACCTTGTACTCGGCCTGGGGACCGTAGTAGGGGTGGGCGCAGGAGTTGTCGGCGCAGCGGGCCAGCCGCGGGCGCGGCTTGCCGTTGGGCTGCAGGTGCTCGGACTTCACGTTCTGGTCGATCGTCATGGTGACGCCGCCCATGGCCTCGACGATCGCCTTGAAGCCGTTGAAGTTGATGATCGCGCCGGCGTCGAATTCCTGGATGCCGGTGAGCTGCCCGACGGTCTTGGCGAGCAGGTCGAAGCCCTGGACGACGTCGTGCTTGCCGTTGCCCACCGAGCTGCCGTAGCCCATCGCGGCATTGATCTTGGATCGGCCGCCCTTGAAGCCGGTCTTCTCGAACGGCGGGATGTCGACGACCAGGTCGCGCGGGATCGAGAACAGGTAGGCCTGGCGCATGTCCGCCGGGATGTGCGCCACGATGATCGAGTCGGACAGCGGGGTCTGCTCGTCGGTGCGCGGGTCGATGCCGACCAGCAGGATGTTGAGCGGCCCCTTGATGTCGGACTTCTCCTCCTTCGCGGCGGCGCCGGCGGGCGCCCCGAAGAGGTTGCCGGTCTCGACGGCGCCCGCGTAGCGCGACACCAGCACCTGCTGGGCGACGAGCGCTCCACCGCTGAGCACCATGAGCACGCACCCGAAGATCGCACTCAGACGAGCCCAGAGGGGCGTACGCCGCTTACCCGACTTCGCCACTCGCTCCCCCAGATCACGTCGCTCCATCGAACGACAAGAGTAACCAGAAAGCCCTCATCGGGCCGGGCACAACCGGCACAAATCGGACACGACTTTTCCTGGGAAACGACGAAGCCGCGCCACCATTACGGTCGGCGCGGCTCCGTTGACGCTGAGTCGGAGAAGGGAGATCAGCCCTTCATCAGCTCGTGGGCGTTCTTCTCAAGATCCTCGAGGCCACCGCACATGAAGAAGGCCTGCTCGGGGAAGTTGTCGTACTCACCCTCGCTGATCTTCTTGAACGCCTCGATGGTCTCCTTGAGCGGGACCGTCGAGCCGGGCACGCCGGTGAACTGCTCGGCGGCGTACGTGTTCTGCGAGAGGAAGCGCTCGATGCGGCGGGCCCGCTGCACCGTGACCTTGTCCTCCTCGGAGAGCTCGTCCATGCCGAGGATGGCGATGATGTCCTGCAGGTCCTTGTACTTCTGCAGGATGCGCTGCACCTCACGGGCGACCGCGTAGTGCTCGGCGCCGACGAACTCCGGCGCCAGGATCCGCGAGCTGGAGGCCAGCGGGTCCACGGCGGGGTAGATGCCCTTGTCGGAGATCGACCGCTCGAGGTTGGTGGTCGCGTCGAGGTGGGCGAACGTGGTGGCCGGCGCCGGGTCGGTGTAGTCGTCGGCGGGCACGTAGATCGCCTGCAGCGAGGTGATGGCCTTGCCGCGGACCGAGGTGATCCGCTCCTGCAGCTCGCCCATCTCGTCGGCCAGGGTGGGCTGGTAACCCACCGCGGACGGCATGCGGCCGAGCAGCGTGGAGACCTCGGAACCGGCCTGGGTGAACCGGAAGATGTTGTCGATGAAGAGCAGCACCTCCTGGTTCTGGACGTCCCGGAAGTACTCCGCCATCGTCAGCGCGGTCAGCGCGACGCGCAGCCGGGTGCCCGGCGGCTCGTCCATCTGGCCGAAGACGAGGGCGGTCTTGTCGAGAACGCCACCCTCCTCCATCTCGAGGATGAGGTCGTTGCCCTCGCGGGTACGCTCGCCGACGCCCGCGAACACCGACGTGCCACCGAAGTTGCGGGCAACGCGGATGATCATCTCCTGGATGAGCACCGTCTTGCCCACGCCGGCACCGCCGAACAGGCCGATCTTGCCACCGCGCACGTACGGCGCGAGCAGGTCGAGCACCTTGATGCCGGTCTCCAGCATCTCGGTCTTGGGCTCGAGGTCGGCGAACGCCGGGGGCTTGCGGTGGATCGTCCAGCGCTCCTGGATGTCCAGGGTGGCCGGGTCGGCGTTGAGCACGTCGCCGAGGGCGTTGAACACGTGGCCCTTGGTCACGTCGCCGACGGGCACCGAGATCGCCGCGCCGGTGTCGGTGACCTCGGCGCCACGGATCAGGCCGTCGGTCGGCTGCATGGAGATCGCGCGGACCAGGTTGTCGCCCAGGTGCTGGGCGACCTCCAGGGTCAGCTTCTTGGTGCCCTCGGAGAGGGTCACCTCCACGTGCAGCGCGTTGAAGATGTCCGGCATGGCGTCACGCGGGAACTCGGCGTCGACGACCGGGCCGATGACCCGGACGACGCGGCCGACGCCGGTCTCCGCCTTGGTGGGCTCAGCTACAGCAGTCATCACACATCACTTCCCGCCGCGGCCAGCGCGTTGGCGCCGCCGACGATCTCACTGATTTCCTGGGTGATCGCAGCCTGCCGCGCGGAGTTCATCTCGCGCGTGTACCGCTTGAGCAGGTCGTCCGCGTTGTCCGACGCGCTCTTCATCGCCCGCCGCCGAGACGCCGACTCGCTCGCCGCCGAGTCCAGCAACGCCGCGTAGATCCGCGTGTTGAGGTACTTGGGCAGCAGCGCGTCGAGCAGCTCGTCGGCGTCCGGCTCGAACTCGTACGCCGGGCGCAGACCGGGCTCGGCCTCGCGCTCCTCGACCTGCATCGGCGCCAGGAAGTGCGCCTCGGCGCTCTGCGTCATCAGCGACTTGAACTGCGTGCTGACGATGTGCAGCTCGTCGACGCCCTGGATGCCGTCGGGGCCGTAGTGCGCGTCGGTGTCGTCCGCGCCGGCCACGAAGGCCTCCAGCAGGGCGTCACCGATCGTCTTGGCGTCCGAGAACGAGGGCCGCTCGGAGAAACCCGTCCAGCTGGTCTCGATCGGCCGGTTGCGGAACCGGTAGTAGCCGACGCCCTTGCGGCCGACGACGTACAGCACCGCCTCCTTGCCGTCCGCCTTGAGCCGCGAGATGAGCTGCTCCGCGGTGCGGATGGCGTTGGCGTTGTAGGCGCCCGCGAGACCGCGGTCGCTGGTGATGAGCAGGACGCCCGCCCGCCGGACCCGCTCGCGCGGGACCAGCAGGGGGTTGTCGATCGTCGCGTTGGACGCCAGGGCGGTCAGGACCTGGGTGATCGCCTCCGCGTACGGCTTGGAGGCAGCCACCCGCTCCTGGGCCTTGGCGATGCGGCTGGTCGCGACCAGTTCCTGCGCCTTGGCGATCTTCTTGGTCGACCGGACGGTGCGGATGCGCCGCCGGAGAGCCTGTACCTGACCGGCCATGACTACTGCTCGTTATCCGAGCGGCGGACCTCGCGGGTCACCGTCTCACGCGTCTCGCGACCGTCCGCCAGCGCCTCGGCCGGGGCCTCGTTGACCGAGGAACCGGTCTCGCCGCGCTTGAAGAGCTCCTTGAACTCCGCCACGCCGCTCTTGAGGTTCTCGATGTCGTCGTCGGACAGCAGGCCGGTCGACTCGATCGAGGTGACGGTGTCGCTGCGGTGCCGCTTGACCCACTGCAGGAAGTCCTGCTCGAAGCGGCGCACGTCGCCGACCTCGATGTCGTCGAGCTGGCCGGTGGTGCCGGCCCAGATCACGATGACCTCGTCGACGACCGAGTACGGCGAGTACTGCGGCTGCTTGAGCAGCTCGACCAGGCGTACGCCCTTCTCGAGCTGGGCCCGCGACGCCCTGTCCAGGTCGGAGGCGAAGGCGGAGAACGCCTCCAGCTCGCGGTACTGGGCCAGGTCGAGGCGCAGGCGGCCGGAGACCGAGCGCATGGCCTTGACCTGCGCCGAGCCGCCGACCCGGGACACCGAGGTGCCGACGTTGATCGCCGGGCGGACACCCGAGGCGAACAGGTCGGTCTCGAGGAAGATCTGGCCGTCGGTGATCGAGATGACGTTGGTCGGGATGTAGGCCGAGATGTCGTTGGCCTTGGTCTCGATCAGCGGCAGACCGGTCATCGAACCGCCACCCAGCTCGTCAGAGAGCTTGGCGCAGCGCTCCAGCAGGCGGGAGTGCAGGTAGAAGACGTCGCCCGGGTAGGCCTCGCGGCCCGGCGGGCGGCGCAGCAGCAGCGACACGGCGCGGTAGGCCTCGGCCTGCTTGGTCAGGTCGTCGAAGACGATCAGGACGTGCTTGCCGTTGTACATCCAGTGCTGCCCGATGGACGAGCCGGTGTACGGGGCGATGTACTTGAAGCCGGCCGGGTCGGAGGCCGGGGCGGCGACGATCGTCGTGTACTCGAGCGCGCCCTGCTCCTCGAGCGTGCCGCGGATCGAGGCGATGGTGGTCGCCTTCTGGCCGATCGCGACGTAGATGCAGCGGACCTGCTTGTCCGGGTCGCCGGACTCCCAGTTCGCGCGCTGGTTGATGATCGTGTCGATCGCGACCGTGGTCTTGCCGGTCTTACGGTCGCCGATGATCAGCTGGCGCTGGCCGCGGCCGATCGGCGTCATGGCGTCGATCGCCTTGATGCCGGTCTGCAGCGGCTGCTTCACCGGCTGCCGCGCCATCACGTTCGGGGCCTGGAGCTCGAGCTCGCGGAAGCCCTCGTTGGCGATCTCGCCGCGGTCGTCGATGGGCCGGCCCAGCGGGTCGACCACGCGACCGAGGAAGGCGTCGCCGACCGGGACCGAGAGGACGCGCCCGGTGCGCTTGACCGGCTGGCCCTCCTCGATGCCGGTGTAGTCGCCCAGGACCACGACGCCGATCTCGCGGACGTCGAGGTTCAGGGCGACGCCCAGCGTGCCGTCCTGGAACTCGAGCAGTTCGTTCGCCATCACCGAGGGCAGGCCCTCGACGTGTGCGATGCCGTCGCCCGCATCGGAGACGATGCCGACCTCCTCGCGGGAGACCTCGGGCGTGTAGGACGAGACGTAGCGCTCTAGCGCCCCCCGGATCTCGTCCGAGGAGATGGTCAGCTCGGCCATCCTCTGCCTTCTCTGTCTAGCTCGGGACGTTCCCGCCACCGAGGGGCCTGCTCGGTCCGGCTTCGCAGCAGGACCGAGGGAAAAAACTACTTCGCGAAGGCCTGCTTGGCCGCGTTCAGCCGCCGCAGGATCGTGCCGTCGTAGAGGTCGGAGCCGACCCGGACGCTGACGCCGCCGATGATCGAGGGATCGACGTCGACCTTCAGCGAGACCTGCCGGCCGTACATGGTGGCCAGCTTGTCGGCAAGGGCCTGCTCCTCCGCCTCGGTGAGCGGCTTGGCAACCGTCACGTACGCCACCTCACGGTCGCGCTTGGCTGCGGTCGCCTCCACCAGGCGGGTCAGCGAGGCCTCGAAGCCCCGGCCGCCGAGGCCCGTGAGGGCCACCTCGATGAGCCGCCCGCTGGCGAGCTGGACCTTGCCTTTCAGCAGGTCGTGAACCAGCTTAACGCGGCGTTCGATCGGCGCACCTGGATCACTGAGCGTGACCGCCAGCTCGGGGTTGCCCGAGACGATCTGCCCGAAGCGGAACAGCTCGTCCTCGACGTCGCCCAGCTTGGCGTCCCGGTCGGCCGAGTCCAGCAGGGCCTCGACGCCCAGGCGCTCCGTCGCGTCCAGCAGTTCGGACGGCCGGGAGAACCGGCCCGACACCAGGTCGGCCAGCACGTCCGCGGTGATCGCGCTGACCTTGCCCGAGAGCAGGGAGCGGATCAGCCCGCCCCGGTCCGCGCCGTCGCGCGAGGGATCGGTCAGCGCCCGGCGCAGCCGGGGCTGGGCCCGCAGCAGCGCGGCCACCGACAGGATCTCGTCGGCGACCGCGGCGACCTGCTCGGCCGTGGCCGTGCGGGTCGCCCCGTCGAGCTTCTCGGCGGCCGAGGCCAGCGCCTGCTGGCTGACGCTCGACGCCATCAGCGCCGCCCGCCCGCCGTGCCGGTCGCGCCGAGCTCGTCGATGAACCGCTCGACGGTGCCGCGGCTGCGTGCCTCGTCGGCGAGCGACTCGCCGACGATCTTGCTGGCCAGGTCGACCGCGAGCGTGCCGACCTCGGAACGCAGGTCACGCACGATGCTCTCGCGCTGCGCGGCGAGCTGCTCCCGGCCGGCCCCGATGATGCGGTCCGACTCCTCGCGGGCCTTGGCCAGGACGTCCTGGCGGATGCCCTCGGCGTCGGCCCGGGCCTCGTCGCGGATGCGCGCGGCCTCGGTGCGAGCCTCGGCCAGCTGGGCCCTGTACTGCTCGAGCAGCTGGTTGGCCTCGGCCTGAGCGGCCTCGGCCCGCTTGATGCCGCCCTCGATCGCGTCGACGCGCGCAGCGAACGTCTTCTCCATCATCGGGAAGACGAAGCGCATCAGCACGAAGCAGAGGATGCCGAACGCGATGATGCCGAGCACGACCTCCTGCCACAGCGGGACGATCGGGTTGTGCTCCGTGGCGCCCTCTTCGACGGCAACGGTCAGAACTTGGGTGATCATGGACACCTCCTAACGAGGCAGCACGTCAGGCGGGGTTGGCCCAGATGAAGCCGAAGGCGATGCCGAGCAGGGCGAGCGCCTCGATGACGGCAAAGCCGATCCAGACGTAGGGCAGGGTCAGGCGGGACGACTCCGGCTGACGGGCCGTCGACTGGATGTAGGCCGAGAAGACCAGACCCACACCGATGCCGGGGCCGATAGCGGCGAGGCCGTAACCGATGGCGGCGGTGCTACCGACAACTTCGGAGAGAAGCATTTGAAGGATCCTCCTGGAATCTCGCGTGACGTTCACGCGGGACGACAAACGGGGTGATGCGAGGTGGTGCGATCAACAGCTCAGTGCTCGTCGGCGAGTGCGCCCTGGACGTAGCTCGCGGTCAGCACCGTGAAGACGTAGGCCTGCAGACAGATCACCAGGAACTCGAGGAAGGTCAGGGCGATGGTCATCACCCAGGACACCAGCGAGAACGGCGCGAACCACGCGTTGGCGTTCAGCATCGCGAAGCCGCCCAGCGTGAACACCAGCAGCAGCATGTGGCCGGCGAACATGTTGGCGAACAGACGGACGGCGAGCGAGAACGGCCGCACGAGGAACGTCGAGAAGAACTCGATCGGGATCAGCAGCGGCAGGATGAACCACGGCGCCGGCGGGATCAGGGCGTGCTTGAAGTACTTCAAGCCGCCGTGGTGCTTCATGCCGACATAGATGAACATCACATAGCTGATGACCGCGAGAACGGCCGGGAAGGCGATGTGCGAGTTCGGCGAGATCTGCGCGAACGGCACGATGGCCCAGAAGTTCATCAGCAGGATGAACACGAACAGCGTCGTGAGGTAGGGCGCGAAGTTGACGCCCCGCTTGCCGAGCATGTCGACCGCGATGTTGTTGCGCACGAAGCCGTAGATGCTCTCGGCGATCCACTGCTTCTTGGTCGGCACCAGCTTCGGCTTCCGGTACGTGACCAGGAAGAAGATGATGAGCGCCGCGACCGACACCCACATCAGCGCCGTGATCTTCGTGAACCAGTACGAGTTGTGCTCGCCCCACGGCAGGATGGCGGGCAGGTAGAAGTCCTCGACACTCGGCGGGAACGGAACATCCGCTGCGAGGACGATCGACTGACCGGTCACCGTAGCCCTTTCCTTCTCAGGCGCCGAGACGGCGCACAATGAGGTAGACACCGCCGCCGATCCCCAGGACCGCGCCGATTCCGGCGAAGATGCCCGTGGTGCCGACCCAGTGATCAACCAGCCAACCGATCGCTCCCCACACCAACATGCCCGAAAGCAGGTAGGCGACCGCCGTCATGCCCATGCCCGTGTCGGGCGGAGGCGGATCGTCGTCGCTGTTGGAATTCCTGGGAGGTTCTTGACCGGTCATGACGGCCCGAACGATATCAGCAGGAAACACGAGGCTAAGCGCGACCCCCCGCACAACCGCAGTTGTCCAGGCGTCAGGGGTCTCGCAACTGGAAGGACACGGTACTCCCCCTTCGCCATAACCTGACACGCCACGACCGTTCACGTCACCGTTTCGTGGTCAACAAACCACGAATCGGACGCTAACGCTGCAAAACGGCCGCCAGACGATCAGTTCGGGCGACTGACCTTGTGGAACCACCAGGCCTGCACCGCCGTCCAGACGACCACGCCGGCGACGATTCCCCAGCCGAGCGCGTTCTTACCGGCCCAGTCGACAGAGACGCCGAAAGCGAGCACGACGCCCAGCGCGCCGTACTTCAGCACGTACGTGAACAGGGCCAGCGGCATCAGCATGGCGGGCCGCACCGTGTCGGCCCAGGCGATGACGAGCGTCGACATCGTGAAGCTGACGGTCACGATCAGCACGCCCGCCGCGGCGCCCAGCGCCGAGGGCGCCCCACCGGCGAAGAAACCCGCGGACGACGCGCAGAGCAGCAGCGCGAACGACACCGCGCTCAGGAACGGCAGGTGCGCGACCCGCCACCGCGGATCGGCGGGCAGCGGCGGCAGGTCGGGCAGCGGCCCGTCCTCCTCGTCCCTTTCCGCCGCGAGCTGCCGCTGGAACTCCAGCGCGCGTTGCCGCTCCTGCTCGTACTCGTCGACCTCGGTGTTCAAGCCATCACCTCCTGCCGCCCGTACGCCGGGAACCGTCGCACCAGAGCAGCCACCTCGTCCGCGGCGTCGGCCAGCCGGGACGCCCCGCCCGCGGTGTCCGGATCGCTGCCTACGGCGACGCCGATCAGGCCGGCGATCTGCCGCATCTCGCCCTCGCGCATGCCCTGGGTGGTCACGCTCGGCGCGCCCACCCGGATGCCCGAGGCCACCGCGGGTCGCTCCGGATCGTACGGGATGGCATTTTTGTTGAGCGTGATGCGGGCCAGCTCGCAGCGCGCCTCGGCCTCGCGTCCCGACACGCCGAGCCCGCGCAGGTCGACCAGCGCAAGGTGGGTGTCGGTGCCGCCGGCGACCGGTCGCATGCCCTCGGCGGCCAGGCCCGCGGCCAGCGCCTGCGCGTTCCTGACGACCTGCCGGGCGTACGAGCGGAAGCCCGGCAGCGACGCCTCCCGCAGCGCCACGGCCTTGGCCGCGATGACGTGCATCATGGGTCCGCCCTGGGTGAACGGGAACACGGCCTTGTCGATGCGCTGGGCCAGCTCCGCGCGGCACAGGATCATGCCGCCCCGCGGGCCGCGCAGCACCTTGTGCGTGGTGCAGGTGACCACGTCGGCGTACGGCACCGGCGACGGGATCGCCCGCCCGGCCACCAGCCCGATGAAGTGCGCGGCGTCGACCACCAGATACGCGCCCACCTCGTCGGCGATCTCGCGGAACCGGGCGAAGTCGATGAGCCGCGGGTACGCGGTGGCGCCGCAAATGATGATCTTCGGCTGGTGCGCGAGCGCGAGGTCGCGTACCTCGTCGTAGTCGATCTGCTCGGTGTCGCGGGTGACGCGGTAGCCGATCGGGTGGAACCACTTGCCGCTGAAGTTGACCCGGCTGCCGTGCGTCAGGTGCCCGCCGTGCGGCAGCTCCATCGCCAGCACCGGGTCGCCGGGCTCGGCCAGCGCCGCGTACGCCGCCAGGTTGGCCGCGGCCCCGGAGTGCGGCTGCACGTTGGCGTGCTCGGCGCCGAACAGGTCCTTGGCGCGCTCGACGGCCAGCCGCTCGGCCCGGTCGGCCTCGAGGCAGCCGCCGTAGTAGCGCTCGCCCGGGTAGCCCTCGGCGTACTTGTTGGCCAGCGTCGACCCGAGCGCGGCCAGCACGGCCGTGGACGTGAAGTTCTCGCTGGCGATCAGCTGCAGCCCCTGGCGCTGGCGGTCGACCTCGGCGAGCAGCACATCGGCGATCTCCGGATCGGCACGCTCCAGCGCGGCGAAGTCCGGCCCCCAGAACGTGTCCACGTGCCCTCCGTCGAGTAGGCAGCGGTGCCGGTTTCGAGCATATGGCTTAACCAGGGCCCTTCGAGGGCACTGTCTCTGTTTGTGCGGTGTTTGGTGACCGGTGCGACCGGATACATCGGCGGTCGGCTCGCGCCCCGCCTGCTCGACGCCGGCCACGAGGTGCGCTGCCTGACGCGCAGCGCCGAACGGCTGCGCGACGTGCCGTGGGCCGCGCGGACCGAGGTGGTCGAGGGCGATCTCAACAAGGCCGAGACGCTGACGGCGGCCATGGCGGGCGTCGACGTGGCGTACTTCCTGGTCCACTCGCTGGGCCGCAAGGACTTCGAGGCGCTGGACCGCGAGGCGGCGGACAACTTCGCGCTCGCGGCCAAGGCGGCCGGCGTCTCGCGCATCGTCTACCTCGGCGGTCCCGAGCCACCGGCCGAGGAGAAGCCCTCACCGCACCTGCGCTCCCGCGCCGAGGTGGCCCGCATCCTGCTCGCGAGCGGGGTGCCGACCGCGGTGCTGCGCGCCCCGGTGATCATCGGCTCCGGCTCGGCGTCGTTCGAGATGCTGCGCTACCTGACCGAGCGGCTGCCGGTCATGGTCACCCCGCGGTGGGTCAGCAACCGGATCCAGCCGGTCGCGGTCCGCGACGTGCTGCGCTACCTGATCGCCGCGGCGACCCTGCCGCCCGAGGTCAACCGCGGCTTCGACGTGGGCGGCCGGGACGTGCTGACGTACGCCCAGATGATGCAGGGCTACGCCCGGGTCGCCGGGCTGCGCCGCCGCGTGATCCTCCCGCTGCGGCCGCTGAGCCCGTGGCTGTCGGCCCACTGGGTCGGGGTGGTCACCCCGGTGCCCAACGCGATCGCCCGCCCGCTGGTGGCCAGCCTGATCCACGAGGCCGTGGCGCACGAGAACGACATCGCCGAGTACGTGCCCGGCGAGCCGCTCGGCTTCGAGGAGGCCGTCGGGCTGGCGCTCGGCAAGATCCGCGACGCGAACGTGGAGACCCGCTGGTCGGATCCGGCCGGCCGGGACTGGGCCGCCGAACCGCTGCCCAGCGACCCGAAGTGGTCGGGCGGCAGCATCTACGTCGACGAGCGCTCCCGCGAGGTGCGGGCGCCGGTCGAGGCGCTCTGGCGGGTCATCGAGGGCGTGGGCGGCGAGAACGGCTGGTACTCGTTCCCGCTGGCCTGGTCGGTGCGCGGCTGGCTGGACCGGCTGGTGGGCGGCGTCGGGCTGCGCCGGGGCCGCCGCGACCGCGACCACCTGCGGGTGGGTGAGGCGCTGGACTGGTGGCGGGTCGAGGAGCTCGAGCCGGGCAGGCTGCTGCGGCTGCGCGCCGAGATGCGGGTGCCGGGCCGGGCGTGGCTCGAGATGAGCGCCTCCCCGGACGGCAACGGCGGCAGCGTCTACCGCCAGCGCGCGATCTTCCTGCCCCGCGGGCTGGCGGGCCACGCGTACTGGGCCTCGGTCGTGCCGTTCCACGGCGTGATCTTCGCCGGGATGGTCCGCAACATCGCCCGCGGCGCCGAGAGGGCTACTGAGCAGCGGCCCGGCTGAGGCGGTCGCGGACGGCGAGCCAGTCCTCCGTCTGCGGCGGCTCCTGCACCACGATCTTGGCCACCCCGGCGTCGTCGAGGCGGTGCAGGGCCGCGTAGAGGTCGGCCGCGTACTCGCGGGGGTCGGCCGAGAGGATCTCCGCGCCCTCCACGTCGGCGGTCTCGTAGGTGAGCACCCCGACCGAGGGGTCGCGCTCGACGTCCCGTACGTCCTTGACCAGCACCAGCGTGGCGCGCGGCGCGTAGTGGCGTCGGCTCATGCCGGGCGACGAGCGGACCGCGCCGTCGGAGGGCCCCTCGTCGGGAAGGTCGATCGAGCCGGCCACGTCGCGCAGCGCGCGCAACGGCAGGGCGCCCGGCCGCAGCAGCCGCGGGATCGCTCCGGTCAGGTCCAGCACGGTCGACTCGATGCCCCACGACGCCGGGCCGCCGTCGAGCACCAGCGGCACGTCGGGCAGGCTGCGCAGCACGTGCTCGGCGGTGGTCGGCGAGATGCTCTCGGAGCGGTTGGCGCTGGGCGCGGCGAGCGCGAGCCCGGACGCCTCGAGCAGCCGCAGCGCCACCTCGTGCGCCGGGATCCGGATCGCGATGGTGTCGTTGCCCGCGCCCACCCCGGTCAGGTGCCGGGCGCGCGGCACCACCAGCGTCAGCGGTCCCGGCCAGAACTGCGCGGCCAGCTCGTTGGCGGTGTCGGGCCACGTCTCGGCGAGGTCCCGGGCGGCCGCCACGTTCGCCACGTGCACGATGAGCGGGTTCCAGGACGGCCGGTTCTTGAGCCGGTAGATCTCGCCGACGGCCTTGGCGGAGAACGCGTTCGCGCCCAGGCCGTAGACGGTCTCGGTGGGGAACGCGACGACCGACTCGGCGCGCAGCACCTCGACCGCGCGGCGCAGCCCCTCGGCGTCCGGCTTGACGATCCTCACGGCAGCAGGAGGACGGCGAACGGGACGGTGGTGTCCTCGATCTCGTCGCCGATGCGCTGGAACGTCTGGTCGCCGCGGCCCCACGGGTCGTCGAGGTCGTCGCCGGGCAGCGGGCCGTCGGCGCCGCGCAACCGGTTCACGGCCGCGACGATGGCCGCCCCGCGGGCGTGCACCGCGTCGGGCTTGGGCTCGGCCGGGGGCAGCGCGCCCGCGTCGACCGCGCCGAGCAGCCGGCCGAACTCGCCGGTGACGAACGTGCGCTCGGCGGCGTCGGGGCGCAGCGCGACGACGTAGTCGTACTGGTCGGCGGTCGCGGTGAGGATCAGGTCGGCCTCGTCGATGAAGTCGCCGCGCAGCTTGCGCGCCTCGAAGCCGGCGTCGGAGCCGCCGCGGGCCAGCACCTGACGGGCGGCGGGCGGGTTCATCTCCTCGCCCTCGTGCCAGCCGCCGGTGCCGGCGCTCACGCTGCGCACCAGCTGGTCGCCGTGCTCGCCGACGCGGTCGCGGACGGCACGGGCCAGCAGCCGCTCGGCCATCGGCGACCGGCAGATGTTGCCCATGCAGACGTGCAGCACGGTGAACGGCGCCATCAGGCCTCCGCTGAGCCGCTGCCGGCGCCTGTCGGCGCGGAGAACCCGACCCCGTCGATGGGCACGATGTCCGGCACCACGTCCCTGAGTTTGCCGAACGGGATGGCGCCCGCGCGCAGCACCTGCGGGACCTCGCCGGTCACGTCGACGATCGTGCTGGGCGCGGGGTCGTGCGCCTCGCCGGCCTCCAGGTAGACGCGGACCGCGTACTCGAGCTGGTCGCGGGCCGCCTCGGCGGTCGCCGGCGCGGGCCGGCCCACCTTGTTGGCGGTGGTGACGGCCATGGGGCCCACGGCCCGCAGCACCTCGAGCGCCACCGGGTGCAGCGGCATGCGGACGGCGATCCGGCCGCCGGTCTCGCCGAGGTCCCACTGCAGGCTCGGCGAGTGCTCGACGTAGAGGGTCAGCGCGCCCGGCCAGAACGCGTCGGCCAGCTCGCGCGCGGCCCGGGGCAGCGAGTAGACCAGGCCGTCGAGCGTGTGCCGCGAGCCGACGAGCACCGGCGGCGGCACCCGGTCGGTGACGCTGCGCGCGTGGTGCAACGAGGTGATCGCGTGCGGGGTGAACGCGTCCGCGCCGACGCCGTAGACCGTGTCGGTCGGCATGACGACCAGCTCACCGCTCTTGACCGCCTCGACGGCGGCGGCGATGCCGCGATCCCGGTCCGCGGTCGTACGGCAGTCGTAGAGCATCACATCGTGCAGTGTGCCATGCGCAGCGCGACATCGATCAGGTGCGCCGGGCGGTGGCGTACCGTGGCCGCCCGGTGAGGTCGGCATGGGCGGCCACCTCGGCGAACCTGCCGTCGGCGCGCAGCAGCGCCGGGACCGCCTCGCCGTGCACGTCGTCGTGCTCGATGCCCACCACGCCGCCGGGGCGCAGCAGCACGGCGGCCAGCTCGATCACGGGCCGGATCACGGTGAGCCCGTCGGCGCCGCCGAAGACCGCCTCGGCCGGGTCGTGCTCGGCGACCTCGGGCGGCACGGCGGTGCCCTCCGGGACGTACGGCGGGTTGCAGAGCAGCACGTCGACCTCGCCGCGCAGGTCGGGCAGCAGGCCCGGATCGGTCACGTCGCCCTCCACCACCTCCACCGCGGGAGACCCGGCGGCGTTGCGGCGCAGGAAGGCCAGCGCCGCCGACGACCGCTCCACCGCGACCACGCGGCCCGGCTTCGCCTCGTCGGCCACGGCGAGCGCGATCGCGCCGGTGCCGCTGCACAGATCGACCACGGTCGCGCCCGGCGCGGTGTGCTCGATCCCCCACCCGGCCAGCAGCTCCGTCTCGGGTCGTGGGACGAAGACGCCGTCGCCGACCTCCAGCTCGAGGTGCCGGAAGGCGGCCGTGCCGAGCAGATGCTGCAACGGAATCCGCCGCGCCCGCCGAGCCACCAGCCCGGTGAACCGAGCGAGCTCCTCGGGCCGCAGGGTGTCCACCAGCAGCAGCCGCCCGCGCGGGATGCCCAGCACGAACGCGGCGAGCAGCTCGGCATCGACCCGCGGCGATTCGACTCCCGCGGCCGACAGATCGACGACCGCCGTGGCGAGCGCGCGGCTCAGCGGCGTCCTGGAGGTGTCTTCCGAGTCCGTGTCCACGGCATAATCTTCAAACGTCACGTGCGACGCCGACCGGCCGGGTCGGCGGGCGGACGCGCGGCACCGGTGGGAGGCGCCTGGTGAGTTGGTTGGACCAGCTCGCGGAGAACGTCGAGGAGCTGCGCCGCGCCGGGCGTCTGCAGCAGAACGGGCGCTCGGCCGAGGCCCTGCCGATCCTCGACGACGTGCTGGCCGTCGCCACCGACCCGACCACCAGGGCCTACGCGCTGGTGCAGCGGTTCGGGGCGCTGATCAACCTGGGCCGCATCGCCGAGCTCGCCACCGCGATGTCCGCCGCCGAGAACGCGACGCGCGAGATCCCCGATCCCTATCTGCGCGGCCAGATGCACGCGTTCGCGGCGCTCGGCGCCCACCTCGAGCGCAACCTGGACCGCGGAGTGACCCACCTGGTGCAGGCCTCCCGCGCGCTGGCCGCGGTGCGCGAGAACGACTCGGAGACCGCGTGGGGCTGGCACGACCTCGCGATGGCGTACTCCTACCTGGGCTTTCACGGCCACGCGCTGACCGCGATCGAGCAGGCCCGCCAGGTCGGCGCGGCGGTCGGCCTGGCGCCCGAGATCTTCGCGGCGCCCGGCATCCGGCTGCGCAACGCCGTCTCGCTCGACCACCAGGGCGACACCGACGGCTGCCTGCGGGTGCTGCGCGACATCGACGCCGAGCTGACCCGCTACATCGCGATCGGCGCCGACCAGATGCGCCCCGGCAGCCGCGCGGCGTACGGCTACTCGCTGGCCCGCCGGGCGGCGCTCGGCGAGGAGACCGAGCAGCACGCGGCCGAGTGGCTCACCGGCGGCGGCGACAGCGTCCGCACCCGCGACCTGCGCCACCTCGGCAACGTCTGCCTCACGATGGCCGGCGGCCGCCCGGCGCTGGCTCTGTCCATGCTGGATTCGGTGCCGGTCTCGGCCGAGATCCTGGGCGCTGCCGAGCCGGCCCGGCTGCGCAGCATCTGCCACGCCGCCGCGGGCGATCACGCCGCCGCGCACTCCGCCGACCGGTACGCGTTCCGGCTCGCGGCCCAGCGCATCGACCGGCTCCGCGACGGCTACCTCGACGGCGTCGCGGCCCGGCTGGACGCCCAGGAGACGCAGCGCGACCCGGGCCGCTACGGCGACGAGACGCTCACCGACCCGCTGACCGGGCTGCCCAACCGCCGCCAGCTCGAGCGCTACGTCGCCACGATGCTGGCCCGCGGCGAGCGCGCGGCGATCGGCGTCTGCGACCTGATCGGCTTCACCGAGGTCAACGCGCGGCACGGGCGCCACTGCGGCGACCTGGTGCTGCAGCGGATCGCCGGCGTGCTCAGCCGGGTGATGCGCCGCGGCGACTTCGTGGCCCGGTTCGCCGGCGACGAGTTCGTGGTGGTGCTGCCCGGCGCGGGCACGGCGCAGGCGGCCGAGGTGTCGCGCCGGATCACCGCGGCCACCAACGCCGAGAACTGGCAGATCCTGGTGCCGGGCACGCCGATCAGCCTGGCGGCGGGCTGGTCCGAGGTGGGCGTGCAGGGGCGTACGCTCAGCGCCGCGCTCGCCGCCGCCGCGGCGAACCGGTTGCCGACCCGGCCGCTGTCCGAGATGACGTAGCCGGCGCCATGGGCACGATCGAGCTCGGCGAGATTCCCGCGGCGGCCGACGGCCGGGCGGAACCGACGGGCTCGCCCCGCCTCGACCCGCGGTTCGTGCGCCGGGCCGCGATCGGCGTGCTCGCCGGCCTCTGCGCGGTCACCCTCGCCGGCTCCGCCGTGCCCCGCACCCACGGCGTCCGTCCGGTGTGGAGCATGTCGGTCGCGCAGGCGCAGAGCACCACCCTGAGCAGCGACAGCGTCTTCGTGCACCGCTTGGCGAACGGGTCCGCGTCGGTCACCGCCTACGACCTCGCCACCGGCGCGGTCCGCTGGCAGCGCGGCTTCGACTCCACGATCGGCTATCTGCAGGCTGCCGAGGCCGCCGGGCTGCTGCTGATCCCGTCGGAGGGCCAGGTCGTCTCGGTGCCGTCGGCCGACGACGGGACGGCCTTCCACGCCGAGTTCCACCGGCAGACGATCGCGGTGTCGATGGCGACCGGCGCCGAGGTGTGGCGCACGGCCGGCGAGCCGTACGTCGTCGACGGCGGCACCGCGCTGTTCACCGAGTACACCGAGCGTGCCGACCTGGCCCGGATGCGGCTGGTCCGGCTCCGCGACCGCGGCACGGTCTGGAGCCGGGACACTCCGGGCGTCACCAACCACGCCGTGCTCCCCATCGAGCATCCCGACAAGGTCGTCACGGCCACCGACTCCGGGCAGATCAAGATCTTCGCGTACGCGACGGGAGCGCTGGTCAGCTCGGCGCGGATCCGGTGGTCGCGGACGCGCCCCGACGAGGGCTACTTCAACGACCTCAGCGGCACCGCCGACGTGCTCGTGGTGAACCGGTCGCGCCGGGAGGCCTTCGACATGAGCGTCTACCGCACCGACACGATGGCCGAGCTGTGGAAGGCGCCCGACACCAACGGGTACGCGTTCACGTGCGGCTCGTCGCTCTGCCTCAACGACGGCTCGGGCCTGGTGGCCTACGACCCCCGCACGGGCGCCCACCGGTGGCGGCTCGACGGCGCCGCCAACGCCTTCCAGGTGAGCCCCGACCGGCTGCTGCTGGGCGAGGGGCTGGACGACGGCCGCAACGTGCTCGTGGACGCGGAGAGCGGCCGCCCCGTGGGTGAGCCGGTCACCGGCACGCTCGCGTGGAACGACACGCGGGAGCGGTCGGTCGTGATGCTGCGCTCGACCGTGTCGCCACCCGGCCGTACGGCGGTGGTCCGCTGGGATCTCGCGACCGGCCGGCAGCACCTGCTCGGCACGATCGCCCCCATGTCGGGCCGGCCCTGCTCGACCGCGCCTGGCTACCTGGTCTGCACCCGCGACGACCAGTACGAGGTCACCGCGGTGATGTGAGTCAGGGCCGGCGGCCGATCTCAGACCCGCCGGCCAGCCGCGCCTGCCGGTCGGCCTCGCCCAGCGCGTCCAGCACCGCGTCGAGCTCGCCGCCGAGCACCAGGTCGAGGTTGTAGGCGGTGTAGCCGATCCGGTGGTCGGTGATCCGGTTCTGCGGGAAGTTGTACGTGCGGATCCGCTCGGAGCGGTCCACCGTGCGCACCTGGGCCTTGCGCGAGTCCGACGCCGCCGCGTCCGCCTCCTCCTGGGCGATCGCCAGCAGGCGGGACCGCAGGATGCGCAGCGCCGACTCCTTGTTCTGCAGCTGGCTCTTCTCGTTCTGGCAGCTCACCACCGTGCCGGTGGGGATGTGCGTGATGCGCACGGCGGAGTCGGTGGTGTTGACCGACTGGCCGCCCGGCCCGGACGAGCGGAACACGTCGATGCGCAGGTCGTTCGGCGCGATCTCGACGTCGACCTCTTCGGCCTCGGGCAGCACCAGCACGCCCGCCGCCGAGGTGTGGATGCGGCCCTGCGACTCGGTGACGGGCACGCGCTGCACCCGGTGCACGCCGCCCTCCCACTTCATCCGCGACCAGACGCCGTGGCCGCCCTCGGGCACGCCCTTGGTCTTGACCGCGACCGAGATGTCCTTGACGCCGCCCAGGTCCGACTCCTGCGAGTCGATCACCTCGACGACCCAGCCGCGGCGCTCGGCGTACCGGGTGTACATGCGCAGCAGATCGCCGGCGAACAGCGCGGACTCCTGGCCGCCCTCGCCCGCCTTGATCTCGATGATCACGTCCTTGGCGTCGCTGGGATCGCGCGGGATGAGCATCTCGCCCAGCTTCTCCTCCAGCGGGGGCAGCGCGGCGGCGACCGCCTCGACCTCGGAGGCGAAGGCCGGGTCCTCGGCGGCGAGCTCCTTGGCGGCGGCCAGGTCGGCGCGGGCCGCCTCGAGCTCCGCGTTCGCGGCATAGATCGGGGCCAGCTCGGCGAAACGCCGGCCGACCCGGCGCACGAGGGCCTGGTCCGCGTGGATGGACGGGTCCTCCATCCGCTTCTCGAGCTGCGCGTACTCCTCGAGAAGGCTGCTCAGCCGGTCGTTGCTCACGGTGTCTCCCCCTAGGAAATGCCCCGACATGCGAACGGCGCCCGCCCCGGAGAACCGGGAACGGGCGCCGTTGAAGCAGTTACTTCTTCTTCGCCGCGTTGACCTTGGCGTACTTGGCCTGGAACTTCGCGACCCGGCCCGCGGTGTCGAGGACGCGCTGCTTGCCGGTGTAGAACGGGTGGCAGGCGCTGCAGGTCTCGACACGGATGTCGCCCTTGGCGGTGCTGCGGGTGGTGAAGGTGCTGCCGCAGGAGCAGATGACCTCGGTGGTCGTGTACTCCGGGTGGATACCGCTCTTCATCTTTACTCGGTCCCTCTCGATGGACTGGTCGCCGGGTCGCCGTCGCGGTGAGCTGGGGCGTGAACCGGAACCTTGTGGCCGATGTACTAGTCTGCCATGCCGTCGCTTCCCGGCGAAATCGGCGTGACCTGGGCTTCAACACGGGTAGCCACCCGGACATTCCCGCCGTTCGACCATCGGGGTCAGAGGATGACGAGACTGCTGATCACTCGTGGGCTGCCGGCGTCCGGCAAGACCACCTTCGCCCGCAAGCTCCAGCCCCGCGTGGTCCGGGTCAACCGCGACGACCTGCGCCGCATGATGCACGGCAGCCGGCTCTACACCGACTGGGCCGAGGCTCAGGTCACCCGGGTGCAGCAGGGCGCGGTCGAGGCGCTGCTGCGCCGGGGCGTCAGCGTGATCGTCGACGACACGAACCTGCGAGCCGAGACCGTACGCCGGTGGGCGGAAACGGCCGCCCGGCACTCCGCGGGCTTCGAGGTGCACGACTTCACCCACGTTCCGCTCGAGGAGTGCATCCGGCGCGACGCCGTACGGGATGCGGCCGACCGGGTCGGCGAGGACGGGATCCGGCGGATGTACGACCGGTACCTGGCCGGGCGGAACCTGCCGCTGCCCGTCCCGTACGTCGATCCGGGCGGCCCGGGTGTGACCTACGACCCACCCGGGGAGCTGCCGCCGGCGCTGCTCGTCGACATCGACGGCACGGTCGCCCTGATGAACGGCCGCAGCCCGTACGACTGGCACCGGGTCGGCGAGGACGCGCCCAACCACGCCGTAATCGCGGCGGTCCGGGCCATGCACGGGGCCGGCAACGCCATCGTCTTCTGCTCGGGACGGGACGCGAGCGCCCGCGCCGAGACCGAGGCATGGCTGGACCTTTACGTGGGCGTGCCGTACGAAGCACTATTCATGCGGCCCGAGGGCGACAACCGCAAGGACGCGGTCGTCAAGCGCGAGATCTTCGAGGCGGAGATCAGCGGCCGCTGGCGCATCGTCGGCGTCTTCGACGACCGGCAGCAGGTGGTGCGGATGTGGCGAGAGCTGGGCCTGACCGTGTTCCAGGTGGCGGAGGGAGACTTCTGACCGGTGAAGTACCCGCGCACCTACCACCTGCCCGACTCGCCCGGCGCCACGGGCGACGACAAGGTGCAGCGTGACCTGTCCTGGTTGGACGGCGAACTGGTGGTGACCGAGAAGCTCGACGGCGGCAACCTCACCTTCACCCGGGACGCGATGTACGGCCGCTCGCCGGACTCGGGCACGCAGCCGTGGGACCGCCCGGCCAAGGCGCTGTGGGCCATGACGGCGTACCGGATCCCGGACGACTGGCGGGTCTGCGGCGAGTCGATGTGGGCGCGGCGCAGCATCGCGTACTGCGACCTGCCCGGCGTCTTCATCGTCTTCGGCATCTGGGACGAGACCGACACGCTGCTGGGCTGGGACGACACGGTCGACTGGGCGCAGCGGCTGGAGTTGCCCGTGGTGCCGGTGCTCTACCGCGGCGGCAGCCTCTCGGAGGCCCGGGCGGCCTGGGCCGCCCAGCGCGATCCCGCGTCGTCGGAGGGCTACGTCGTCCGGGCCGCCGGGCGCATCCCGGCCGCCGAGTTCGCGCTCAAGGTGCTCAAGTGGGTGCGGGCCGACCACGTGCGCACCCCCGACAGCTGGCGCCACCGCGACGACTTCCCGGTCAACGAGTTCGCCTGACCGGGCACCCGTCGCGGGCCAGCGCCGCGGCCTCCTCGTCGAGGTAGAACGCCGGCCGCAGGTCCATCTCGTCGTAGTAGCGGTGGAACACCGGGGTGAGCCCGCCCGACATGGGCGGCACGATCCAGGTCCAGTCGGCGGGCACCCGACGGCCGGCGCGCTCCTCGTTCTCGATGTGCTTGAGGAAGCGCTGCGACTCGGTGTGGTGGTCGGACATCTTGACGCCGGCCCGTTCGAACGAGTGCAGCACGGCCCGGTTGAGCTCGACCAGCGCGCGGTCGCGCCACAGCGTCGACTCGCGGGAGGTGTCCAGCCCCAGCCGGTCCGCGATCACCGGGAGCATGTCGTAGCGGTCGGCGTCGGCCAGGTTGCGCGCGCCGATCTCGGTGCCGAGGTACCAACCGTTGAACGGCGCCAGCGGGTAGTGCACGCCGCCGATGGTGAGCCGCATGTTCGAAATGGCCGGCACCGCGTGCCACCGCAGGCCGAGCTCGGCGAACCAGCCGTACTCGGGATGGGTCAGCGGAACCTCGCGCAGGGCCCGCTCGGGCAGCTCGTAGAGGCGTACGCCCTCGTCCGGGGTCTCGATGGCCAGCGGGAGCACGTCGAACTGCTCGCCCTTGCCGCGCCACCCGTAGCCGTGCATCGCGGCGGTGAACTGCTCCTGGCGGGGGTCACCGACCGGGCAGCCGTCGGCGCCGCGGTATCCCGCGTACCGGATCAGCTGCTCGTTCCAGACCCGGGCGTACGGGCGGCCCGGCTGCGCGGGGGCGAAGACGCTGATGACCGGGCGGAGCTGGCCGTTTCCGGCCGTCTGCAGGTGGCTGACCAGCAGCGAGTAGATCTCGTCGGCGGTCCGCGCGCGGCGACGGTCCAGCACGACCAGGCTGCGCCAGTAGAGGCGGCCGATGCACCGGCTCGCGTTGCGCCAGGCCACTTTCGCGCCGTGGGTCAGCTCGTCGGGGGTGTGCACGTAGGTGCCCGTCGCGGCGATCTGGGCCCGGACAATCGCCAGCCGCGGCTCGACCGGCCCGAGCCGGGGGTTCTCGGTGTAGCACTGCCGCAGAAAATCCTCGGCCTCGCCGGGGTCCGCCGGCGCGGCCGGATCCCAGGGCTCGACCGGCACGTCCCGGTAGCCGGGCACGTTCATCGGCACCTCCCACCGTTTTGACAATCGACTCGCTCGTCGCGGCATTGGAGGTTCGCACGTCGCTGACCAATATCGGACACACAGGCTGTGCGACAAAAGGAAGCGGCCCCTCCGTTTCCGGAGAGGCCGCCGTCTTTTGCAGGTTTATTCGCCCGGGGTGGACTTCGCGATCTGCATCAGGAACTCCACGTTCGTCCGGGTCTGCTTGAGCCGGTCGAGCAGCAGGTCGAGCGCGGCGCCCGAGTCCAGCGAGTGCAGCACCTTGCGCAGCTTGTGGATGATCGCCAGCTCTTCCTTGCCGAGCAGGATCTCCTCCTTGCGCGTGCCGGACGGGTCGATGTCGATGGCCGGGAAGACCCGCTTGTCGGCGATCTTGCGGTCGAGCTTGAGCTCGGCGTTACCCGTGCCCTTGAACTCCTCGAAGATCACCGTGTCCATCATCGAGCCGGTCTCGACCAGCGCGGTCGCGAGGATGGTGAGCGAGCCACCGTTCTCGATGTTGCGCGCCGCGCCCAGGAACCGCTTCGGCGGGTAGAGCGCCGTCGAATCGATACCACCCGACATGATGCGGCCGGAGGCCGGCGCCGCCAGGTTGTACGACCGGCCGAGCCGCGTCACCGAGTCGAGCAGCACGACCACGTCGTGGCCCAGCTCGACCAGGCGCTTGGCCCGCTCGATCGCCAGCTCGGCGACCGTGGTGTGGTCCTGCGGCGGCCGGTCGAACGTGGCCGCGATGACCTCGCCCTTGACCGAGCGCTGCATGTCGGTGACCTCTTCGGGCCGCTCGTCGACCAGCACGACCATCAGGTGGCACTCGGGGTTGTTGTGGGTGATCGCGTTGGCGATCGCCTGCAGCACCATCGTCTTGCCGGCCTTGGGCGGCGACACGATCAGCGCCCGCTGGCCCTTGCCGATCGGCATGACCAGGTCGATGACGCGGGTGGTCAGGATGTGCGGCTCGGTCTCGAGACGCAGCCGCTCCTGCGGGTACAGCGGGGTGAGCTTGTAGAACTCCGGCCGGCGCCGGGCCTCCTCGGGCTCCATCCCGTTGATCGTGTCGAGCCGCACCAGCGGGTTGTACTTGTCGCGCCGCTGGTCGCCGCTGCCGCCCTCGCGGGGGGTGGCCCGCACGGCGCCGGTGACCGCGTCGCCGCGGCGCAGCCCGTGCTTCTTGACCTGCGACATCGACACGTACACGTCGTTGGACCCGGAGAGGTAACCGGTGGTCCGCACGAACGCGTAGTTGTCGAGCACGTCGAGGATGCCCGCCACGGGGACGAGCACGTCGTCCTCGCTGACGTGCGGCTCGCGGCCGCCGTCGCGCTGGCCGGCCTCGTTGCCGTCACGGTCGCGGCCGCGGCGACGGTCACGGAACCGGCTCCGGCGGCTGCGACGCCCGCCCTCGCCGTCGTTGTCGTCGTCGTCGTCGCGGATCTGGTCGTTGCGGCCCTGGTCGTTACGGCCCTGGTCGCGGTTGTCGTTGCGGTTGTCGTTACGGCCGTCGTTGCGCTGCCGGTCCTCCCGGGGACGGTCCTCGCGCTGCCGGTCGTCCCGCTGCCCGTCGCGGTTGCGGTTGCGATCGCGGTTGCGCTCGCCCCGCTCCGGGCGCTCGGTGCGCTCACCCGTCTCCTGCTCGGTGGCCGGCGCCTCCCGGGTGTCGCGGCTGTCCCGCGCGTCGCGGTTGTCCCGCGTGTCCCGGTTGTCGCGCTGGTTGCGGTCGCGGTTGCGACGGCTGCCACCCTCGGTGGCCGGAGCCGCCTCCGGCTGCGCGGCAGCGGTCTGCGGGGCCTCGGCCGTGGCGGCCGGCGCGGCCGTCGTCTCGAACGGGGCGGCGTTGCGCGCATCGGTCGGCGTCCGCGCCTCGGCGGGGGCGGCGGCCCGGGTCTCGGCCGGCGCGGTGGCGCGGCTCTCGACCGGGGTGGCCGGGGTCTCGACCGGGGCGGTCGCGGCAACCGGAGCGGTCGCGGCAACCGGGGCGGTCGCCACGACGGGCTCGGCCGCCGGGGCTGCGGCTGCCGCGCGGGTGCGCGGGCGCGGCGCGCTCTCGGCGGGCGCTCCGCCGCTCTGCCGCTCGGTGATCGCGGTGATCAGTTCGCCCTTGCGCATCCGGGCGGTGCCGGAGATGCCGAGGGACGCGGCGAGGCTCTGCAGCTCGGGCAGCAGCATCGCGGACAGCCCCGTGCCGCCCCGGCGGCGCTTCGTGGCAGTCGCGGTGGTGCCGGCGCCGGCATCAGCGACGTCAGAAACACCCGACGTCACGTCGGTGGTGTCGCTCAATGGATTCCTTCCGTCGGAAAAAGCCCGTGACCCCCGGTTTCTGCAGCCTGGTGGCCGGGTGTCGCGGTACCCGCCTCGCACGAGCGGCGCGGGAGTTTGTGCAGCACGGCAGCTCGACGGTGTCCCTGCTCGTCAGACATTGGCGAGTAGGTCTCGGCGAGTGCAGCGATCGCTGGGATTGCTGCCCGGCGTGTGCCTTGAGAGAGGTGAGACAGCCTGGTCGGCCAAGAAGTCTCGGGGGTGCGCGCCGAACCGCAGAGATCGCTTGCTTCGCGGCTGTGCCTGGTCTTGAGCGTAGTCAACTCGTGCGACCTGCGGCAACAGGGCCCCGCTAGGCGAGTTCCACCATACTCCCTCTGACAAGAGCACCGTCGCCATCCACGCCCAACGGCTCGGCGCGCCATTCTGTTCCCGGGTGGAAATCGCCCGGCACCTGGGTCAACGCCAGCACCGAAGGTCCTGCGCCGCTCACCACGGCCGCCACGCCGACCGAGCGCAGCCCCGCCACGAGCGACGCGGTGCCCGGCATGCCCTCGGCCCGGTAGCCCTGGTGCAGCCGGTCCTCGGTCGCCGCGAGCAGCAGGCCGGGATCGGCGGTCAGGGCGTGGGTGAGCAGCGCCGCCCGGCCCGCGTTGAACGATGCATCGGCGTGCGGCACCTCGGAGGGCAGTGCCGCCCGCGCCGAGGAGGTGTAGCCGCGCTCGGACGGGATGAAGACAGTCGGATGCACGCTCGCCGAGGGCGACAGCCGTACGGCCCGGGCGCCCGACCCCTCGGTCCAGGCGATGGTGAACCCGCCGAGCAGGCACGGCGCCACGTTGTCCGGATGGCCCTCGAGCCGGGCGGCGATGCGCAGCGCCGCCTCGTCGTCCAGCCGGGCACGGCCGTCGGCCACCAGGCCGCGGGCCAGCTGCACGCCGCCGACGATGGCCGCCGACGACGACCCGAGCCCGCGCGCCTGCGGGATGCGGTTGACGCACTCCACTGCCACGCCGGGCGGCCGCTCGCCGAGCTCGTCGAAGGTCGCCAGCATCGCGCGCACCACCAGGTGCGTCTCGTCGCCGGGCAGCTCGCCGGCGCCCTCGCCGGTCACCGAGGCCGTGAAGCCGCCGCCGGTGACCCGGGCGGTGAGGTCGTCGTGGAGGGTGAGCGCGAGCCCGAGGGCGTCGAAGCCGGGGCCCAGGTTGGCGCTGGTGGCAGGCACGCGCACGGACACCGCGTCGGTGGCGAAGGTCAGGCCCATCGCCACAGAGTAGGCCTTGATCACCCGTACGCGGTCGTCAGGTTCTCCCTCCTACCGCGCCTCGCCCACCGACGGCTCGGCGGCAGTCAGCCGGAGGGCGCCTCGGCCGCCGAGGCTCGGTCGCGATCAGCCGGCGGGCGCTTCGGCCGCCGAGGGCTCGGCCGCGGTCAGCCGGCGGGTCGCGAGGCGCCAGCCGATCGCATAGACCAGCGTGACCAGCCCGCAGCCGGCCAGGATGACCCGCTCGTCGACGAGGTCGACCACGGCCGCCGCGCCGAGCTGGCTGAGCGCGATGGCCAGCGTCGCCAGCATCAGGTCCGTGGAGAACACGCGCCCGCGCAGCCGATCCGGCACCGTCGCCTGCAACGCGTAGTTCGACAGCGTCCAGTTCGCCCCGCCGGCCAGGTGCGCCACGAAGACCAGCCCCAGCACCAGCGGGAACCACGGCGTCACGGCGACCCCCAGATACCCGATGCCGTACAGCGCCATCGACAGCGCCAGCCCCGGGAACAGCCACGAGCGGCGGCGGATCACCGGTCCGAGCACGAACGGCCCCACCAGCGCGCCCGCCCCCCCGTACGGCAAAAAGCAGCCCCGCCCCCAGCACCCCGGCCCCATGCAGCGCCGCGATGAGCGGGAACACGGTCAGCACCCCGTTGCCCAGCCCCGCCGCCATCTTCACCGTCACCAGCGCCCGGATCCTCGGGTTCCGCCGCAGATAGCCGAACGACTCCCGCAGCGCCTGCCGCGTCGGCACCCGCGGCGCGCTGTCCTCCCGGCGCGCCTGCATCGGCCGCCGGATCATCGCCGTCAGCCCCGCCGCCAGCAACAGCAGGGCCGCCGTGACCCCGAAGCTGGCGTACGGCCCGAACGCCGCACCCACCACGCCGCCCAGCGAGCTGCCGACGATCGTCATCGTGCCCCACGCCGAGCCCGAGACCGTGTTGGCCGCCGACAGGTCGTCCGGGTCCACCACGTTCGGCAGCGCCGCCGAGGCCGCCGGCGAGTAGAACGCCTTGGCCACCGCCACCGCGCCGATCGCCACCAGCGCCAGCGGGGCCGTGGCCGCCGACCGCACGGTGAACAGCAACAGCACCGCCGCGAACGCCGCCACGTTCGCGATCATCATGATCTTCCGCCGGTCGAACCGGTCCGCGATCGTTCCCGTGTACGGCAGCAGCAGCGCGTTGATCCCCGTGTCCGCGGCCAGCACGAGGCCGCCCCAGACGCCGCTGCCGGTGAGCTCGGGCAGCAGCACCAGCAGCGGAATCATCACAAACCAGTCGGCCCCGAAGACCACCAGCTCAGCCGCGAAGAGGCGGCGGAAGTCGCGGTTGCGGGTAACGACCGAGAACGCTGTTGCCACGTACATTGACGTTACCGCTCGGGGTGGCCTCGGTCGCCTCTGCCCACAGCCCTGTGGACAACCCGCCCTCGCCCTCTTGACATCGCGTACCGTCTGCCCCATCTCCCCGGGTGGGTGGGGGTTAGGGATGGCCACACCGGATGATCATTTTCGGGCGGAGCCGCGGCGTGGTCGATGATCATGGCGGGATGCGTGACGGCGGAGCACCGCTGGCTGCCGATGAGGAACGACGCCCCGGCGAGGCCGGCAGAACAGCACGCTGGCGGCGCCTTGGCAGACAGTGCATCGACAGCCGAACCAAGCACCGCCGACGACAAGAAGGGGCGGCCGACCGCAACCGGCCGACCGCCCCGAATAACACTGCCTACTTGGCGCCCTCCGGCCCCTTGGGCATCTTCAGCACCTCGAACTGGTCGGTGTATCCGCGCAGAGCCGGCTTGCCATCCGGCTCGCCCGAACCACCCACACCAGCGGGCACGGGAGCAACGACAGGCGCCGTCGCCTTGTCACGCTTGGCGAGCCGCTTCCGGCGCCGCTTCTCCTTGCTGTTCTCGACCATGGTGTAGAGCGTCGGCACCAGCACCAGCGTCAGCAGCGTCGAGCTCACCAGGCCGCCGATGACCACAATGGCCAGTGGCTGCGAGATGAAGCCGCCCTCGCCGGTGAGGCCGAGCGCCATCGGGATCAGCGCGAAGATGGTGGCGATCGCGGTCATCAGGATGGGCCGCAGACGGTGCCGACCGCCCTCGATCACCGCCTCCTGCACGCCCATGCCCGCCGCGCGGTAGTGGTTGATCAGGTCCATCAGCACGATGGCGTTGGTCACCACGATGCCGACCAGCATCAGCACACCGATCAGCGCGGGCACGCCCAGCGGGGTGCCGGTGATCAGCAGCAGGCCGATCGCGCCGGTCGCCGCGAACGGGATCGACACCAGCAGGATCACCGGCTGGATGAGGCTGCGGAACGTGGCCACCATGATGATGAACACGATCGCGATGGCCGCCAGCACGGCGAGGCCGAGCTGCTGGAACGCCTCGGCCTGGTCGGCGCTGGCGCCGCCGATGGTGGCCGTGGCGCCGGCGGGGAGGGTGAGCCCGTCGAGCCGCTTCTGCAGGTCGCGGGTGGCGGCGCCGAGGTCGGAGCCGGTCGCCGTGCCGGTCACTGTGACCGTGCGGTCGCCGTCGACCCGGGTGACCTCCTCGGGACCGTTGACCTCCTTGACGTCGGCGACCCGGCTCAGCGGCACGGCGCCGCGGGCGGTGGTGAGCGGCAGGTTGCGCAGCGCCGCCGGGCCGGCCGGCGGGGAGCCGAACGAGATGACGACGTCCTGCGTGTTGCCGTCGACCGTCATCTGACCGGCGGGGGCCGGCCGGAACGCGCCCGCAACGCTCTGCACGATCGACGCCTCGGTCAGGCCGTACTGGGCGGCGACCTCGCGCTTCACGGTCACGTCGAGCCGCGGCACGCTGGCGGCCAGCGAGCTGGTCACGTCTATGACCCCGCCGACGCCGGACATCGCCTGCTGCACCTGCTCGGTCGCGGTGCCGAGCGCCTCGGCGTCCGCCGACTTCACCTGGACCGACAGCTCGCTGCCGCCGCCCAGGCCGGAGTCGTCGGCGCCGACGGTGACCTCGCCGATGCCGTTCATCGTGGCGAACTTGTCGCGCAGCTCGTCGGTGAGCTTCTCGGCGTCGGCGTCCTCGTCGAGGCCCACGTTGAACGAGGCGGTGCTGGCGCCGCCGCCGCCGGCGAACGGGTTGAAGTCCCCGCCGCTGCCGAGCGACACCTGGTACGTCTTGACGCCTTCGGTGTCGGCGAGCACGCCCTCGATCTGCTTGGCGGCGGCGTCGGTGGCCGCCAGGTTGGTGCCGACCGGCATCTCCTGCGAGATGCTCAGCGAGTCCTGGCCGGACTGGTCGAGGAAGTTGGTCTGCAGCCGGGTGGACAGGCCGAGGGTGCCGATGAGCACGACCAGGCCGATCGCCAGCGTGGTCCAGCGCCGCTTGGTGGCGAACCGGATCACCGGCAGGTAGCCGCGCTGCAGCGGGTTGCGCCGCTCCTTCTCCTCGGCGGCCTGGCGGATCGCCTCGGTGTCGGCGCCCTCGGGCGGGGGCTTGAGGAACCAGTACGCCAGCACGGGCACCACGGTCAGCGCCACGAACAGCGAGGCGAGCAGCGCCACGGTGACGGTGATGGCGAACGACGAGAAGATCTGCCCGACGAAGCCGCCGACCAGCGCGATCGGGGCGAAGACGGCCACCGTGGTGAGCGTGGAGGCGGTCACCGCGCCGGACACCTCGCGCACGGCCGAGATGATCGCGTGGACCTTCGGTTCGCCGTACTCGAGATGTCTCTTGATGTTCTCGAGGACCACGATCGAGTCGTCGACCACGCGGCCGACCGCGATGGTGAGCGCGCCGAGCGTGAGCAGGTTGAGCGTGAAGTCGCCGACCCAGAGCGCGATCAGCGCGATGAGCACGGACAGCGGGATCGACACGGCCGTGACCAGCGTCGAGCGCACCGACAGCAGGAAGACCAGGATGACGATCACGGCCATGACCAGGCCGAGCAGGCCCTCGGTGGTGAGGCTCTCGATCGAGCGCTCGACGAAGGGCGCCTGGTCGACGACGACGGTCAGCGTGGCGCCCGACGACGCCTGCAGGTCGGCGAGCTTGTCGCGGACCTCGTGCGAGATGTCGACCGGGTTGCCGTCGGGCCGGGCGGTGACCGCGATGCCCAGGCTTTCGACGCCGTCGGTCCGGGTGTACGAGGTGGGCGCCGGCAGCTTGCTCTCGACGGACGCGACCGAGCCGAGCCGGACGGGGCCGCGCGAGCCGGTGAGGTAGATCTGCTCGAGCTGGTCGACCGAGGTGAGCGGGCTGCCCACCTGCACGGTCAGCGACCGGCTGCCCTCGGTCACGGCGCCGGCGGGCACCGAGACGCCGTTCTGCTGCAGCACCGTGGTGAGCGACTGCGGGTTGACGCCCGCGGCGGTGAGCTTGGCCAGGTCGGGGGTGATCACCACCTGGGCCGAGCGGGCGCCGGTGATCTGCGTGTCCCGTACGCCCTCGATCGCGTTCAGCTCCGGGACGACCGTGTCGTTGAGCCGGTCGAGCAGCTGGCTCTCGCCCCCGCTGCCCGAGGCGGCGAGCACGATCGCCGGGATGTCGTCGGTGCCGCCCGCGAACACCGTCGGCGTGACGTTGTCGGGCAGGGTGGGCTGCACCCGGTTGACCGCGGTCGTGAGCTGGTTGACCGCGTTGTCGATGTCGGTGCCGAAGACGAACGCGACGGTGACGGTCGCGATGCCCTCACGGGTGGTCGAGGTGACGCTGTCGATCCCGTCGAGACCCTTCGCCGCGTCCTCGAGCGGCTCGGTGATCTGGTCCTGGATGATCTCCGGGCCGGCGCCCGGGAGCGTCGCGGTCACGAAGGCCGCGGGGAACTCGATCGACGGGAACAGCTGTTGTTTCAGCGACGGGATGGCGACCAGCCCGAAGCCGGTGATGACGATGGCGATCAGGGCGACGAGGCCTCTGTTGGCGAGGCTCAGCCGGGTCAGGATTGACATGTGCGCTCCCCCGGTAAAAGTTCGTCCAGCACTAATAGTTTGCCCGACACGAACAAATGGTTTTTCGCCGGGGCGCGCTGGTACTCTCCGTCATCAGATCCACGCGGTACGGCCATCACCGCGTCATCCGGGCGTCACAGCAGAGAGGGTTGCGTTGGCCGAGAAGCACCAGCTCATCGCGGACATTATGGGCGCGCAGCAGCGCCTGCAGGACCTGATCGCGGAGGACTGGGCGGATCCGATCTTCTCGTCGCATCTGACCGTCTCGCAGCTGAAGATCCTGTTTCTGCTGGCCCGCCACGGTTCGGTCTCGGGCGGTGAGCTGGCCGGCATGCTCGGCATCGGCGCCGCGGCGCTGACCGGCATGGTCGACCGGCTCGTGGTGCAGGACCTGGTGGCCCGCGCGGAGGATCCGCACGACCGGCGGGTACGCCGGATCGCGCTGACACGTGCGGGCCGCGATCTCATCGGCAGCATCTTCCACGCGGGCGAGGAGAGGATGCGTACGCTCCTCAGCCGGCTCTCAGCCGAGGAGCTCGATCTCGTCGCCCGCGCGACGGCGCTGCTGGTGAAGGCCGCCGACTCAGGCGAGGCCTAGCTCACGCGCCGCGATCAGCACGTCGTTCTGGATGGTCGTGGGCGACGGCGCGGTCGAGATGGCCCACTCCGGGTCCTTGAGGCCGTGCCCGGTGACCGTGCAGACCACGGTCGAGCCGGCCGGCACCTTGCCCGCGGCCGCCTGCTGCAACAGCCCGGCGACGCTCGCCGCGCTGCCCAGCTCGACGAAGACCCCGACCTCGCGGGCCAGCATCCGGTACGCCGAGAGGATCTCACGGTCGGTGACGGCCGCGATCAGCCCGCCCGAGGTGTCGCGGGCGTCGAGCGCCTTGGTCCAGCTCGCCGGGTTGCCGATGCGGATGGCGGTGGCGATCGTGGACGGCTCGTCGACCACCTTGCCGGTGACGATCGGCGCGGCGCCGGAGGCCTGGAAGCCGTACATCCGCGGCAGCCGGGTGCTGTTGCCGGCCTCGCGGTCCTCCTGATAACCCATCCAGTACGCCGAGATGTTGCCCGCGTTGCCGACCGGCAGGCAGTGGATGTCGGGGGCGTCGCCCAGCGCCTCGACGATCTCGAACGAGGCCGTCTTCTGGCCGTGCAGGCGGAAGATGTTCACCGAGTTGACCAGCGACACGGGGAAGTCCTGCGACAGCTTCGAGGCGAGCGCCAGGCAGTCGTCGAAGTTGCCGTTGACCTGCAGCAGCTTGGCGCCGTGCACGAGCGCCTGGGCCAGCTTGCCCAGCGCGATCTTGCCCTGCGGCACGAGCACGGCGCAGGTCACCCCGGCGCGGGCCGCGTACGCCGCGGCGGACGCGCTGGTGTTGCCGGTGGAGGCGCAGATGATCGCCTTGGCGCCCTCCTCGACCGCCTTGGACACGGCCATGGTCATGCCGCGGTCCTTGAAGGAGCCGGTCGGGTTGGCGCCCTCGACCTTGAGGTAGACGTCCGCCCCCGTACGCGAGGACAGCACCGGGGCCGGCACGAGCGGCGTGTTGCCCTCGTGCAGCGTGACCACCGGGGTCTTGTCGGTGACCGGGAGCCGGTCCCGATACGCCTCGATGAGTCCCCGATACATGGCTGTGCTCCTCACGTTCGTCGTCGCCGCCCAAGAGTGCCGCACAACGCCGAATCTTGGGACGGCCTGTCCACTGACCGGGACGCTCAGGCGCCGCCCTCGACCCGCAGCACGCTCGCGATCGAGCGCACGATGTCGAGCCGCGAGAGCGCCTCGACCGTCGCCGCCAGGTTCGCGTCCGGCGCGCCGTGGGTGACGATGACGAGCTTGGCGTCCTCCTCGCGGCCGGACTGCCGTACGGTCGCGATCGACACCTCGTGCTCCGCGAACACCCCCGCCACCGCGGCCAGCACACCCGGCCGCTCGGCCACGTCGAGGCTGATGTGGTAGCGGGTCACGGCCTCGCCGATCGGCCGGATCGGCAGGTCGGCGTAGTTGCTCTCGCTCGGCGCTCGGGTGCCGGCGAGCCGGTTGCGGGCCGCCGCGACGATGTCGCCCAGCACCGCGCTCGCGGTCGGCGTGCCGCCCGCGCCCCGGCCGTAGAACATGAGCTGCCCGGCCGCCTCGGCCTCCACGAACACCGCGTTGAAGGCGTCGCCCACGCCGGCCAGCGGGTGGCTGCGCGGGATCATCGCCGGGTGCACGCGAACGCTGATCGACTCCTGGCCGGCCGAGTCCAGCCCGCGCTCGGCGAGGCACAGCAGCTTGATCGTGCAGCCCATCTCCTTGGCGCTGGCCATGTCGCCCGCGGTCACCCCGGTCATGCCCTCGCGGAACACGTCGGCGGCGGTGACCCGGCTGTGGAACGCCAGCGAGGCGAGGATGGCCGCCTTGGCCGCGGCGTCGAAGCCCTCGACGTCGGCCGTGGGGTCGGCCTCGGCGTACCCGAGCTCGGTGGCCTCGTCGAGCGCCTCGCTGAAGCCGGCGCCCGAGGCGTCCATCGACGACAGGATGAAGTTCGTCGTGCCGTTAACGATGCCGGTGACGCGGGTGACCCGGTCGCCGTGCAGCGACTCGCGCAGCGGGCGCAGCAGCGGGATCGCGCCGGCCACCGACGCCTCGTAGTAGAGGTCGGCGTTGCCCTCGGCCGCCGCGTCGTGCAGCGTCGCGCCGTCCTCGGCGAGCAGCGCCTTGTTCGCCGTCACGACGCTCTTGCCGGCCCGCAGCGCCTCGACCAGCCAGGTGCGGGCCGGCTCGATGCCGCCCACCACCTCGACCACCACGTCGACGTCGTCGCGCTTGACCAGGCCCAGCGCGTCCGTAGTTAACAGCCCCTGGTCGACGGGCAGGTCACCGCGCTCGCGGCCGAGCCGGCGCACCGCGATCCCGGCGATCTCCAGCGGCGCGCCGATCCGGGCGGTCAGGTCCTGCGCCTGGTCGTGCAGCAGGCGTACGACTTCGGATCCGACGGTCCCGCAGCCCAGCAGGGCCAGGCGGATCTTGTTCGGGCTCATCCAACATCCAATGCGAGCAGGTCGTCCTCGGTCTCCCGCCGCACGATCACGCGCGAGGCGCCATCGCGCACGGCCACCACGGGCGGCCGAGGGACGTGGTTGTAGTTGCTGGCCATGCTCCGGCAGTAGGCGCCGGTGCCGGGCACGGCAAGAAGATCTCCGGGCTGCACGTCGGCGGGCAGGAATTCATCCTTCACGACGATGTCCCCGCTTTCACAATGCTTTCCCACCACGCGGGCCAGCAGCGGCTCGGCGGCGCTCGCCCGGCCGGCCACCGTCGCCGAGTACGACGCGTCGTAGAGCGCCGTACGGATGTTGTCGCTCATCCCGCCGTCGACGCTCACGTACGTCCGGATGCCGTCGACGTCCTTGACCGTGCCCACCTCGTAGAGCGTGAACACGGCCGGCCCGACGATCGCGCGGCCCGGCTCGACCGACAGCCGCGGCTTGCGCAGCTTCGCCAGGTCGCACTCCGACTCGACGATCTTGTTGATGCGCTTGGCCAGGTCGGCCGGGGTCGAGGGGTCGTCCTGGGTGGTGTACGCGATGCCGAAGCCGCCGCCGAGGTCCAGGTCCGGCAGTTCCACCCCGCGGGCGTCGCGGATCTGCGCCTGCAGCTCGAGCACCCGCCGGGCCGCCACCTCGAAGCCGCTGGTGTCGAAGATCTGCGACCCGATGTGCGAGTGCAGGCCCTTCAGGTTCAGCACGCCCTCGTCGAGGATCTTGACGGCCGCCGCGAACGCCGCACCGCCGGCCAGCGAGAAGCCGAACTTCTGGTCCTCGTGGGCGGTCGCGATGAACTCGTGGGTGTGCGCTTCGACACCCACCGTCACCCGGATGAGGACGTCCGGCCGCTTGCCGGTCCGGCGGCCCAGCTCGGTGAGCCGCTCGATCTCGTCGAACGAGTCGACGATGATCCGGCCGACGCCCGCCTCCAGCGCGCGGGTCAGTTCCGAGACCGACTTGTTGTTGCCGTGGAAGCCCATCCGCTCGGCGGGGAAGCCGGCCGCCAGCGCGACGGCGAGTTCGCCACCCGAGCACACGTCGAGGAACAGGCCCTCCTCGTCGATGATGCGGACGACCGCCTTGCACAGGAACGACTTGCCCGCGTAGAAGACGTCGGCGTCGGCGAACGCGGCGGCGAAGTCGCGGCAGCGGGCGCGCAGGTCGTCCTCGTCGAGCAGGTAGGCGGGCGTGCCGTGCTCGGCCGCGAGGGCCGTCACGCTGACGCCGCCGATCTCCAGGTGGCCGGCCTCGGCGCGGCTCACGGTCCGCGGCCACAGCTCGGGCACCAGCGCGTTCACGTCCTCGGGCGTCCGCAGCCAGGCCGGACCCCGCTGTCCGAGGTCGCCGTGCAGCGCCCCGGCCTCATGAGCTCGCATTTCTACATCCTCTCGGGCGCCGAGACGCCGAGCAGCGCCAAACCGTTCGCGATAACCGTACGGGTGGCGTCGTTGAGCCAGAGCCGTGCGACGTTGACGTCGGTGACCGGCTCGTCGCCGCTCCTCGGCGACACCGGGCACTTGTCGTAGAAGCGGTGGTACGCCCCGGCGACCTCTTCGAGATAGCGCGCCACGTGGTGCGGCTCGCGCAGAGCGGCCGAGCGGGCCACCACGTCGGGATACTCGCCGAGCGCCTTGAGCAGCTCGTTCTCCTTCTCGTGGCTGAGCAGCTCGGGCTTGAAGCCGGCCGCGTCGCCACGGTGGACGCCCTTGTCGCGCGCGTTGCGGGCCACGTTGGCCGCGCGGGCCGCCGAGTACTGCACGTAGTAGACCGGGTTGTCGTTGCTGGCCCGGGTCCACACCGCGATGTCCAGGTTGATCGGCGAGTCGGACGAGTAGCGGGCCAGCGCGTACCGCGTGGCGTCGACGCCCAGCGCCTCGACGAAGTCCTCCAGCGTGATCACCGTGCCGGCCCGCTTGCTCATCCGCACCGGCTCGCCGTCGCGGACCAGGTTGACCAGCTGGCCGATGAGGATCTCGAGGTTCTTCTGCGGGTCGTCGCCGAAGCAGGCCGCCATCGCCTTCATCCGGCCGATGTAGCCGTGGTGGTCGGCGCCCAGCATGATCACGACGCGCTCGAAGCCGCGCTTGCGCTTGTCGAGGTAGTAGGCGCAGTCGGCGGCGAAGTACGTCCAGTCGCCGTCGGACTTGCGGAGCACCCGGTCCTTGTCGTCGCCGAAGTCGGTCGTCCGCAGCCAGGTGGCGCCGTCGGCTTCGAAGATGTGCCCCTGCTCGCGCAGCCGGTCGAGCGCCTCCTGCAGCTCGCCGCGGTCGTGCAGGTCCTTCTCGTTGAAGTACGTGTCGAAGTGCACGCCGAAGTCGGACAGCGACTGCTTGATCTCGGCGAACATCAGGTCCACACCGATGCGGCGGAACGTCTCGAGCGCCTCGGGCTCGCCCAGGTTCAGCACATCGGGTGCCTCGGCGACCACCGCGGTGGCGATCTCGGCGATGTACGCGCCGCCGTAGCCGTCCTCGGGGGCGGGCTCACCCTTCGCGCTCGCGTAGAGCGACTTGGCGAACCGGTCGATCTGCGATCCGGCGTCGTTGAAGTAGTACTCCGTGCCGACCGTCGCGCCGGCGGCCCGCAGCAGCCGGGACAGCGCGTCGCCCACGGCCGCCCAACGCACGCCGCCGATGTGCACCGGACCGGTCGGGTTGGCCGAGACGAACTCCAGGTTGATGTGCTCGCCGGCCAGCGTGTCGGTGTGGCCGTACTCCGCCCCGGCCAGCACGATGTCGCGGGCCAGCACGCCCGCGGCGGCCGCGTCGAGCCGGATGTTCAGGAAGCCCGGACCGGCGATCTCCACCGACTTGACGCCCGGCTGCCGGCCCAGCTCCTCGGCCAGCGCGGCGGCAAGCTCGCGCGGCGCAACCCCTGCCTTCTTGCCCAGCTGCAGGGCTAGCGTGGAGGCGTAGTCGCCGTGCTCGGGGTTGCGGGGTCGCTCGACCGTCGTCGCCTCGGGCAGGGCCGAGGTGTCGAGGCCGCGGGTCTCGAACACGGCACGAGCAGCTGAGAGAACGGTGGCAGCAAGCTTGGCGGGAGTCACTCAGCCATGCTATCGGGGGTAGACTTCGTCGCTCGGCGGCCACCCGAGCCCCGCCCTCCTTCTTCCAAAGAATCGACGAGGCACGATGAGCATGAGCACGCCGGGTCCCGAACGGGTCCCGTCCTCCGTCAAGGTCGGCAAGACCTCCGGTCAGGGCAAGCCGCCCGCGGGCGGCGCCACGAAGAAGCCCGGCGCCAAGGGCCCCGCGGGCAAGGGCCCGGCGGGCAAGGGCGGCGGCAAGGGCCGCAAGCCGGTCACCCCGGTCAAGGCCGCCGGCGGCCGCAACTGGGGCCCCATCGCGGTGGCCGGCGTGGTCGTGCTGATCGCCGTGGGCATCATCGGCTACGGCGTGTTCGCCGCCGCGAAGGGCTCCCGCAGCTGGGAGGAGAAGGTCGCCGACATCAAGGGCGTCGTCAACTACCGCGCGCAGAAGAACGCCGCGATCGACGCCCGCGACCACAAGCAGGGCCCCCAGCAGTACGTGACGAGCCCGCCGGTCGGCGGCGCGCACAACGACCGCTGGCAGAACTGCATGGGCGACGTGTACGACCAGCCGATCGCCAACGAGCACGCGGTGCACAGCCTTGAGCACGGCGCGGTCTGGATCACGTACAAGCAAGGCCTCCCCGCCGACCAGGTCGCCGCGCTGGCGAAGAAGGTCCAGGGCCAGGACTACATGCTCATGTCGCCGTACGCGGGCCTCGACAAGAACGTGTCCGTGCAGGTGTGGGGCTACCAGCTCAAGACCGACGACGTGAACGACAGCCGGATCGACGAGTTCATCAAGGACACCCGCCTGGTCTCGACCCTCGAGCCCAACGCGGCCTGCTCCAGCGGCAACACCACCACCGGGCCGCTCGCCGCGACCCCCGGCGGCACCTCGATGGGCAAGTAACCCATGTCTCTGTCCACCGACCCGGACTCGGCGACCCCCGCCGCCGGCCAGGTCAACGGCTACGAGCCCGGCCGCCGCGGCGGCCGGGCCTGGCTGCTGGTCGGCGTCCTGCTGATCGGCCTGCTGCTCGGCGCCGGCATCGGCGTGCTGGTCCCCCGGCTCACCACCCCCGGCGACGACTCGCCCGAGGCCGGCTTCCTGCGCGACATGTCGACCCACCACGCCCAGGCCGTCGAGATGTCGATGATCGCCCACGCGAACTCCACGAACCCGCGCATCATCAGCCTTTCCAGTGACATCGCGCTGACCCAGCACGGCCAGATCGGCTACATGCAGGCCTGGCTGCGCGACTGGAACCTGAGCCCCACCGGCTCCCGGCCCGCGATGGCCTGGATGCCCGACTCCGCCGGCTCGGTGGTCGACGGCCTGATGCCCGGCATGGCCACGCCCGAGCAGATCGACCAGCTCCGCAAGGCCACCGGCACCGACCTGGACATCCAGTTCCTCACCCTGATGCGGGCCCACCACCTGGGCGGCATCCACATGGCCCAGGCGATCATCGACCAGTCCGACAACAAGGACGTGACCTGGCTGGCCCGGACGATGGTGGCCGGCCAGCAGGGCGAGATCAACCTGATCGACTCGCTGCTGCAGGAGCTCCGGGCTCCCTGAGGCGGAACCGATTGGCGGTGGCTTCTGGGGGCCTGCTAGGCTTCTGAACCACTGAGCCCCCGTAGCTCAGGGGATAGAGCGTCGCCCTCCGGAGGCGAAAGCGCAGGTTCGAATCCTGCCGGGGGCACGACCTTGGGACCTCTCTGCCGCGCTTCGCGCTGGCCGGGAGGTCGTGCTATTTCTGCCTGGGGCCCGAGCCCCAGACCCCACGCCGGGGAACCCCCGGACCCCCATGTCGCGAGTGCAGCCGGAACCAACGCGTGCACGGGCCAGGGGACGGCGCGGGCGAGCACAACCGGGCGGACCTGTGCTCGCGCTGGGTCAGCGGTGGGCCGGCACGACCGCGCCCGACACTGCATCGACGTCCTGACCTCACCTCTCGGCCTTCGGACCTCCCGGCCTCCGAGCTTTCCCAACCCCGGAGCTCCCGGCCTCCGGACCTCCCCACCCCCGAGCTTCCCCACCTCCGGACCTCCCGGCCTCCGGACCTCCTCACCTCCGAGCTTCCCCACCTCCGGACCCCCACCCTGTACTCCGACCCGGAACCCTCATGCCTGGGCCCTTCGCCCCCAAACCTCCAGACTCCTTGCCTGCCACCCCTCGCTCGAGTTGCGATGCATCCTGCATCTGACCTCCACGCTTGTCGCGGACGAACCCACCACACCGGCGGACGAACCCACCACACCGGCGGACTAACTCACCGCACCGGCGGAAGAAGCGCTGGATGGGGGTCCTGGCGGGGAGGCATGCCTACCGGGCAGGCGTGCGACCAGGCAGGCGTGCGACCGGGCCGACGTACAGCTCCGGTCCAGCGCGACGGCGCCCTCACCGTCGCGAAGACCCGCGATGCAGCATGCACCCCTCGCTCGCCCCGGCGACCCGCGCCCGAGCCGAGGCTGACGGACGAACAACTGGTGAGGCGGGGAGGCGGCTCCCGGGCGGCGAAGCAGACGGCGGCGAGCGGGCGGCAATGAGCGGGGCCGCTCGCCGCGGAGCGGAAGGTGCTAGGGGGACGCAAGGGTCGACCGGGTGTCCTGGCAGATCGGCGGCGCACGGATCGGCGATGGTCGTGTCCGAGGCGTCCAGGTAGCCGTTGCCGGCCACCCGTACGTCGCCGGTCAGCCGAGGCGGGTGGTGAGGATGCCGCCGTCTATGTCGAGGGTGGTTCCGTGGATCATCGTGGCTGCGTCGGAGGTCAGGAAGAGGACGCCGGCGGCTATGTGGTGGGGAAGGACCACCACGCCGGCGGGGGTGGTGGCTGTCTGGTGGTCGAGGGTGGGCTTGAAGGCCTCGTTGCCGGGGGTGAGGGTCACGCCGGGGGCAACGGTGTTGACGCGCACGCCGTGCGGGCCGAACTCGGCGGACCACGTACGGGTCATCTGCTCCAGGGCGGCCTTGGTGGCGGTGTACATGGCGGCGAAGGGGACGCCCACGCGGGACATCCAGGAACCGATGTTGACGATCACGCCGGAGCCGCGGGCGGCCATGGCGGGGGCGAGCGCGCCGACGAGCACGTGCGGGGCGCGCACGTTGACGGCCAGCATGGCGTCCAGGTGTCGGGAAGCGCGGCGGTCGCGGTCGCGGGGTAGATGCCGGCGTTGTTCACGAGGATGTCGACCCGGCCGCCCAGCAGGTCGGTCGCGGTCGCGGCGAAGTCGCGGATTCCGGCGTACGGGCCGGCCAGGTCGACGGGGACGAAGTGGGCGGCGCCGGCGGCGCGGGCGGCGTCGCGGCCGCTGACGACCACCTCGGCGCCGGCGTCGGTGAGGGCGGTGGCGATGGCGGCGCCGATGCCGCTGGTGGATCCGGTGACGATGGCCGTGCGGCCGGCGAGCGAGATGTTGTTCATGCCCACCAGTGCACGGGCCGGGCGGGAGCGGAACCAGATCACGGTCAGCCTGGGCATGCCAGGACCAGGCCGGGCGGCCGCGGCGTCCGTACGGTGAAGGAATGCCGCAGGACCGACAAGCTTTGGGCGCCTTCCTGCGCTCGCGCCGCGACCGTCTGACGCCCGCGCAGGCGGGCATCGCGCCGTTCCCGGGGCCGCGCCGAGTGCCGGGGCTGCGCCGCGAGGAGCTGGCGGTGCTGGCGGGGCTGAGCCCGGACTACTACAGCCGGGTGGAGCAGGGGCGGCAGGCGAACATCTCGGCCGAGGTGCTCGACGCGCTGGCCCGGGCGCTGCGCCTCGACGAGACCGAACGGACCCACCTGCACGACCTGGCCGCGCCGGGCCGGGCGCGCAAGGCGGCGGTCGCGGAGGCCCCGCAGCGACCGGACCCGGGGCTGCTGCGGCTGATGGGGACCCTCGACCACGTGCCGGTGTTGCTGCTCGGCGTACGTTCCGAGGTGCTCGCGGCCAACGCGCTGCTGCGGGCGGTGCTCGGGCACGCCATGGAGCCGGACACCTCGTTCGGCCGGTGGCTGCTGCTCGACCCCGCCGCCCGCGAGCGGATCGTCAACTGGGAGGTGTTCGCCCGCACCACGGTCGCCGGCCTGCGCCGGGAGGCCGGCCGGCGACCGCACGACCGCAAGCTGCTGGCCGCCATCGACGAGATCCTGCGCGCGGACCCGGAGATCGCCCGCTGGTGGGCGGACCACCTCGTCCGCGACCACGCGTCCGTCATCAAACAGATCCGGCATCCGGTCGCGGGTGATCTGACGTTCGGCGTCGAGGCCGTCGGCGCCCCGTACGAGGCCGATCAGATCCTCGTCGTCTACACGGTCGAGCCGGGCTCCGCCACGGCCCGCATGCTGCCGCTGCTGGCCGCCTGGGAGGTCCCGGTCGCCTGATCCCGGCGTCCTGAGCGGCCCCGGTCAGGACAGGCGCAGGAACTCCGCGCAGCGTTCCCACATCAGGTCGGCGGCCAGCCGGTCGTGGTCGGGCAGGTCCTCGTCGACCCAGAGGTGCCCGACGCCGGGATAGCGGTACACCTCGAAAGCGGCTTCCGCGGACGCCATGCCCGCGGTCCAGCGGTCGATCGCCGCGGGCGGGACGAACTCAGGGTCGGGGTCGGCCACGTGCAGCTGGGCGCGCAGGCCCGGCCGCACCCAGCCGAACTCCTCGGACGCGCCGGCGATCAGCACGACGCCCGCGGCCCGCGGACGCTCCGGCAGCAGGGCCTCGACCAGGCTCGTACCCATGGAGAAGCCGGCCAGGACCGCGGAGTCGGGCAGCTCGCGCAGCGCGGCCCGGGCACGCGCGAGCATCGGCGGGAAGCCGACCTTGCCGGCCAGCGCGAAGCCCTCCTCGAGCGAGTCCGTGGCGGGCAGGCGGTAGAGGTCGGGGGCGGCGACCGTGTGCCCGGCCGCGCGCAACCGGTCGGCCGCCCGCAGGACCGCGGGACGCAGGCCGTACACCGAGTGGAAGAGCGCGACCGAACCCATAGGGCAATGGTGCCGGACGGTCACCCGTGGCGGCGCAGGAACTCCGCGGTGGCGGTGACGGCCGGGGACACGTACGCCTCGGCGTCGTAGAAGTCCGTGTGCCGCTCGGAGTCGAGCCAGACCGTCTCGTCGGCGGCCATCAGCTCGGCCAGCTCGGGCGAGCAGTAGTCGTCGCGGCGGCCGTGCACGATCAGGCTCGGCGGCAGCAGCGGGCGCACGCCGAGCACGTCGAGGGTCATCAGGCTGTGCAGCGATCCCCGGGTGACGCGGTTGGTCCAGTTCGCGGTGTGCGCCGAGTAGTAGGCCCACGGCTCCTCGCCGGGCATCGCGGCCTCGCCGTCGCGGGCCACCGCGGGAAGGAAGGAGTCGTATCCCTCGATCATCGCGGTCAGCGCTTTGCGGTACGCGTCGGCGCCCATGCGCTCGGCGAACCACCGCGGGCTGTTGTACGCGCCGGCGATGCCCGCGACCGCGCGGACCCGCGGGTCGGTGGCCGCGGCGCGCATCGCGTAGCCGCCGCCCAGGCAGATGCCGACGAGCGCGACCCGGTAGCCGTCGAGCACGCTCACCGCCGCGCGCAGGTCGGCGAGCTTGCCCTGGCTGTCCTCGTGCTGCGGGCGGCCCTCGCTCTCGCCGAAGCCGCGGTGGTCGAAGGCGAGCGTGGTGAAGCCCTCGGCCGCGAGCCGCTCGGCGTACAGGCCGGTCACCTGCTCCTTGACGCCCGTGAACGGTCCGGTGAGGACGATCGCCTGCGGGCCGGCGGATCTGTGGATGACGCCGGAGAGGGCCAGGCCCTCGCTGTGGATGGTCACGCGTTCGGTCACGCGGCGACACTAGGCTGCCACCGGACGCCAACGACAGAAGGCACTTTCGCGTACCCATAGGCGGTGTTGCTTCGTGGATCTGGTCGTGCCCGACGTGCTCGAAGAGGGCTGCACCACCCGGCAGGCGCTGGAACGTCTCGCCGCCAAGTGGCGTGTGCTGCTGGTCTATTCGCTGTTGCCGGGGCCGCGACGCCCGGCCGAGCTGCGCCGGCGGGTGCCCGGCATCACGCAGAAGATGCTGACCGAGACGCTGCGCGGCATGGAGGCCGACGGGCTGGTCGAGCGGCGCGTGCTCAAGGAGTCGGCGCCCCAGCACGTCGAGTACGCGCTGACCGAGCTGGGGCGCACGCTCGAGGAACCGCTCGCCGCGATCTGCCGCTGGGCCGCGCTGCACCCGGGCACGGCTACTCCGGCTCCGGGCCCCGGATCTTGAGGAGCAGACCCTCGGGCGTACGCACGTGAAGCTGCTCGCCGAAGTCGCGATCGGCCCCGACCTCGGCGGCCGCGAAGCCCGCCCGGTGCAGCCGGCTCTCGAGGTCGGCCAGCGGCACCGCCGCGTCGAAGGTGAGCTCGACGGTGTCCTCGCCCAGGGCGCGGTCGGGCGGCCGGGCCACCAGTCCGATCTGGATGGTGCCCAGCTGCATGAGCACCCAGTCGCTGTCCGGGCCGCCGTGGACCACCTCGCCGCCCAGCTGCTCGTAGAAGGCGATCGAGGCGGCGAGGTCGGCCACGTGCAGCATCGGGCGTAGCAGCAGTCCGGGATCGGTCGGTGTCGCCATGGCTGCTCCCCTCGGTCGCTGTGCCGCTGTGCTCGGCGCGTCGACCGGCTCAACGACTCAGTCGTTCAGCTGGGTGTGCTCGATCTCGGTGAGGGCCGCGGTGAGCACCTTGTCCGGCGGGCGCGAGCCGAGCAGATCGGCCAGCAGCAGCGCGGCGTGCCGGGCCAGCACGCCGGGCTCGGGCGGCGGGGCGCCGTCCTCCTCGAGCACGCCGAGGGCGCCCGCCAGCAGGTAGAGCACCACGTGCGGGTCGACGTCGGGGTGCCAGGCGGCGGCCGAGCGCACGCACCGCTGGAGCACCGCGCGCACGTCGTCGCCGTCGAGGCCGTCGGGGTGGGCCTGCTCGAGCAGCAGCCGGGTGGCCGTGCCGAGCACGAGGCCGGTCTGGGCGGGGTCGAGCCGGGCCAGCTCGGTGGCCGCCGCGTCGAAGGCGTCGCCGTCGGGGGCCTGGGCCGCGAGCACCGCGGCGCGGGCCGCCGCCGCGATCGGCCGGGCCGGGGCGGGCAGGTGCCGCCAGTGGGAATCCATGGGCAACGACCCTAACCACCACCCCCGACAACCTGGCAGGCTGAGGCGCATGCCCAGTCAGCTGAGCCAAGCCCTGGCCGCGCGGGTCGAGCGCGGCGAGTTCCCCGGTCTCGTGGCGCTGGTGGCGCGCGGCGACGACGTACGGGTCGAGACGGTCGGCGTCACCCGGTTCGGCGGCGACGTGCCGATGCGCCGCGACACGCCGTTCCGGATCACCTCGATGACCAAGCCCGTGATGGCCGCCGCCACGCTGATGCTCGCCGAGGACGACGTGCTCGACCTCGAGCAGCCGGTCGCCCACTTCCTGCCCGAGCTCGCCGGTCAGCGGGTGCTGACCCGCCCCGACGCCCCGCTGGACGAGACCGTCGAGCCGGCCCGCCCGGTCACGGTGGAGGACCTGCTCACCTTCACGCTCGGCTTCGGCGACGTGATCGGGCCCGGCGGCGAGGTCGACCCGCCCTATCCGATCGTCCGGGCGTGGCGCGAGCTCGGCCTCGCGCTCGCCGAGCCGGAGCCGCGCACCCCGCACGACCCGGACGAGTGGATCAGGCGGTTCGGCTCGTTGCCGCTGATCCACCAGCCGGGTGAGAAGTGGATGTACAACACCGGCACGCTGGTCCTCGGCGTCCTGCTGGCGCGGGCCGCCGGCAAGCCGCTCGACGACCTGCTGCGCGAACGGATCTTCGAGCCGCTCGGCATGACCAGCACCGGCTTCTGGCTGCCCGCCGAGCGGGCCGAGCAGCTCCCCGCCCACTACATGACCGACGAGCAGACCGGGCGGTTGAGCGAGCAACCGGTGCTGCCGGCCGCCGAGTGGGCCCGCCCGCCGGTGTTCGCGTCCGGCTCGGCCGGGCTGCTCTCCACCGCCGACGACTACCTCGCGTTCGCCCGGCTGCTGCTCGACGGCGGCGTGCACGGCGGCACCCGGCTGCTGTCCGCGAAGTCGGTCGCGTCGATGACCACCAACCACCTGACGCCCGATCAGATCGCGTCCGGCGGCTTCTTCCTGGGCGGGTCGGGCTGGGGATACGGGCTGGCCGTCACGGTCGGGAGCGACGACGTGTCGGGTCCGGGGCGGTACGGCTGGTCCGGCGGCTACGGCACCGACTGGTTCACCGACCCCGCCGAGGGGCTGATCTTCATCGTGCTCAGCCAGGTCACCGATCTGCTGTTCGGCGGCGCGCTGCCGGAATTCAGCAAACTCGCGTACGCCGATCTGCCGGGAGACGCCCGATGACCAATCTGGACGCGGTGACGGCCTGGGTCACCAACTACCGCAAGGCCTGGGAGTCCAACGACCCGCGGCAGATCGCCGACCTGTTCGCCGAGGACGCGGCGTATTTCCCCGAGCCGTACGCGAAACCGTGGCTGGGCCGCGACCGCATCGTCGAACAATGGCTGAAGATCAAGGACGAGCCGGGCACCACGACGTTCGCGTGGCATCCGGTGATCGTCACCGAGGAACTGGCGATCGTCCAGGCCACGACGACGTATCCGGACGAGACCTACAGCAATTTGTGGGTGCTGCGGCTCGACGATCTCGGCCAGGCGCGGCAATTCACCGAGTGGTGGATGAAGCACCCCAGCGAATGATCTTCCGCCGGGCCGGAAAGCGAAGGGAATTCGAATCGGCTTCGGATGTGCGGATTCGCGGGCGGGTTGGCAAACTGCTCCGGTGGACGTTCGGCAAGCACTCGGTGGCCGCTACCAATTGCTGGACGAACTCGGCGCCGGCGGCATGGCCGTGGTGTGGCGCGCCCACGACGAGGTGCTCGCCCGGCCGGTAGCGGTCAAGGTGCTCGCCGGCCGGTTCGCGGGCGACCCGCAGTCGCGCGCCCGCATCCGCGACGAGGCCCGGGCGGCGGCCACGCTGTCGCATCCCAACATCGCGCAGGTCTACGACTACGGCGAGTCCGACGATCTCCCGTACGTCGTGATGGAGCTGGTCAACGGGCCGACCCTGCAGCAGAAGGCGTCGTCGGGGCCGCTGCCGCCGCGGACGATCTTCCGCATCTGCGGCGAGGTGGCGGCCGCGCTGGCCGCCGCGCACGAGGACGGCCTGGTCCACCGCGACATCAAGATGGCCAACATCATGCTCTCGCCGGGCGGGGTGAAGGTCGTCGACTTCGGCATCGCCGCCGCGGCCGGTCCCGGCGAACCCGAGGACATGCTGGTCGGCACCCCGGCCTACCTCGCGCCCGAACGTCTCACCGGCGATGCGGTCGAGCCGGCGTCCGATGTGTACGCGCTGGGTGTGCTGCTCTATCGGCTGCTGGCCCACGAGCCGCCGTGGAGCGTCGAGAGCACCACCCAGATGCTGCAGGCCCACGTGTACGTGGCCCCGGCCCCGCTGCCGCAGCTGCCGGGCGTGCCGGCCGCGGTCGCCCAGCTGATCGACCGCTGCCTGCTCAAGAACCCCGCCGACCGGCCGACCGCGGCGGAGGTGTCGGCCACACTGGCGGACGCGGCCGAGGCTGCGGCGGCCGATGCCGTACGCGAAGGGGACGAGACTGCGGCGATGCGCGTGCCGCACCACGCGATCGCCCCGCCGGCGCCCGTGACCCCGGACGCAACCCCGCGCGTACGCCGGAAGCACGTCCTCGCCGCGGCCGGGATCACGGTCGTGGTCGCCGCAGCGCTGGGGGCCTGGATCGCGGACGGCGAGCCGCAGGCGGGAGGACGGCAGCAGGTCGCCGAGGCGCCCACCTCGGCCGCGCCCTCCGCCGTGATCAGCGGGCGCGTCGTGCCGCCGGCCACCACCGCGGGCGGGAACGATCCGGCGCCCGCGACCGCCGGCGCGCCCGGGCCGGGCGGAGTGATCGCCGGCAGCGGCAGCCCGTTGCCGCTGCCCTCCGCCGTACCGTCCGGGTCGCCCCTCGTGTCGCCCAGCGTGAGCGCCCTGCCGCAGCCGAGCACCTCGAGTGAGCCCTCGCCGTCACCCACGGCGGATCCGCCGGAGGGCAGGCGGCTGTCGTCGCGCGGCGGAGTCGTCTATGCCGTGTGCGCCGGCGGCGAGGCCGAGCTGACCGGGTGGGAACCCGCCGAGGGCTACACCGTGCAGGTCCTGCAGCAGGGCCCGGCGCTCGCGGCGCGGATCCTGTTCTCCGACCGGATCAGGTATCGCATGACGGTGACGTGCGTGGGCGACACCCCGACCTCCGTCGTGCTGCCGCTGTGAGCTAGCCGCGCAGCGTCTGGCTGGGCGTCCGGCCGTACTCGGCGCGGTACTCGGCGGCGAAGCGGCCCAGGTTGACGAAGCCCCAGCGCCGGGCGGTCTCCTGCACGGTCACGCCGTCGGCGGGGTTGCCGGTCAGCAGCTCCCGGTGCACGCGGTCGAGCCGTACGCGCCGGAGGTAGCCCATCGGCGTGATGTCGAGATGGCGGCGGAACGCGGTCTGCAGCCCGCGCACACCCACCCCGGCGGCGGCCGCGATGAGGCCGACCGTCAGCGACTCCTCGGCGTGCTCCTCGATGAACGCCGTCGCGCGACGCAGCACCGCCGGGGCCACGTGACCGCCGTCGTTCGTGCGGGTCGCGGTCATGGTCGTGTTCGGGAACACCGAGATCAGCGTGGACGCGGTGAGGCGTACGAGCTGGTGCGAGACCAGCGGCGGAGGCTCGGCGCCTGGAGTGCTCAGCTGCCGCCACACGAAGTCGGCGGTCTGCACCCAGAGCCGGCGCGCCTCCTCGGACACCGGCGTCATGCCCGCGAACCGCAGCTCGTCGGCGGGCAGGCCGGTGACCGCCTCGGCCACCTCCGCGGCGACGCTCACGGGCAGCCGCAGCAGGACGAGCACGGAGTCGCCGTAGTGCCCGGAGGTGGGCACCCCGACGGGATAGAGAAAACCCTGCATGCGAGGCAGCGCGATGGTCTGGCCGCGCACCTCGACGCGGGCCCCGCCCTCGGCCACGAAGCCGGTCAGCAGGAACGGCCACGGTTCGCCGTGCGCGTGGTAGCGCACGCCGCCGAAGCGGATGAGCGCGGTGTCGACGTCGCCGTACCGGCTCTCCCGGACCCGCAGATCGACCGCGGCCGGGTCGTTGAACGTGATGCGGGACCGGTGAGCGGCGATGCGGTTGATCGCCTCGGCCGCCACGTCGCGATCACGGGTGCGCACGTCGATGCGTTCCGGTCGAACTGCAAGTGCCATCGGAATCCTCTCGGGAACTTCCCAGGATGCCAGACTCCCCACTGTGGAGTTTGTGATCATCGTGCGCCGACGTTATTCGTGCAGCTCAGCGGGTAGAACGGCCATCGCCGCGTAAGGCAGTGAAAGGGGATCAGACATGGCCAGGGACAACGTGACCTCCGAGGCCGCCGAGGGGCAGCGCGACCGCCGGTTCCACGGCGGCACCCCCGCCCACCTCGACGACGACGAGCTGGCTCGCCGCACCGAGCAGGAGCGCGCCGACGCCGGAGTGACCGATTACGACGCCGGGGACGTGCCGCCGGCCACCGACGACCCGGTCCCGTTCGACCCGGACGCCGACACCGACGGACAGGACATCCGCAGCGTCACCTCCCGCCAGGAGGCGGAGGGTGAGACCGCGCCGCTCAGTGCGGACAACCCGTTCCCACCCACCCGCTACGCCGAGTAGCCCTGCCGGTCGGCGCGTCCGTAACGCGCATCACTGCAGAGAATAAAAGTTTGCAGGGCCTGCAACATCGGCTCTAGCCTGCATCTGTGGGCAGCACAGCGACGACCGCCGCCACCGGGCGGCGAGACCGAAAGAAACAGCAGACCAGGGCGGCCCTGATAGCGGCCGCCCTGCGTCTGGTGGACGAGCGCGGCCTCGACCGGGTCACCGTCGAGGAGATCAGCGAGGCGGCCGACGTCTCCCCGCGTACGTTCTTCAACTACTTCGCCACCAAGGACGACGCGCTGATCGGCGCGATGCCCGACGGGCCCTCGATGCGCGAGCGGCTGCTCGCCGTGCCGGCCGGGGTGCCGCTGGTGCCCGCGCTCCTCGAGGCCATGCTGCCGGACATCGCCGGCATCCAGGCCGAGCGCGACGTGTGGCTGCTGCGCATGCGGGTCATCCGCGACAACCCGTCGCTGCTGCCGATCCTGGTCGCCCGCGGGGAGTGCGCCGAGCAGGAGACCGTCGCCGCGGTCGCCGCCCGGACGGGCCTGCCCGCCGACAGCATGTTCCCCCAGCTCGCCGCGACGCTGGTCGGCGCCGCGCTGCGCACCGCGATGATGCGCTGGGCCACCGACGGCCGCGACCTCGCCGAGCTCGTCCGCGAGGCCTTCGAGCTGCTCGCCTCCGGCCTGGCCGAACCACCCGCCGGGCCCCGCCCCTCTCACCAGGAAGACACGCGATGACACTCACCAGTCCGCCCGACCGGCCGGACCCTACCGTCGCCGAGGACGCCGTCGCGCTCGGCGGCGCGCCGGTCGCGGCCGAAGCGGTCGACCAGGCCGCCGCGCCCACCGCGGAGTCCGGCCGGATGGCTCGCCGCGAGGTCGTGCAGGCGCTCTCCGGGCTGATGCTCGGCATGTTCGTGGCGATCCTCGCCTCGACCGTCGTCTCCAACGCGCTGCCCCGCATCATCGCCGACCTCAACGGCAGCCAGTCCGTCTACACCTGGATCGTCACTACCGAGCTGCTGGCGATGACCGCCACCGTGCCGCTCTGGGGCAAGCTCGCCGACCTCTACAACAAGAAGCTGCTGATCCAGATCTCGCTGCTGCTGTTCGTTGCCGGCTCGCTGATCGCCGGCTTCACCCCCGACGTCGGCGTCCTGATCGTCAGCCGGGTGGTGCAGGGCGTCGGCGCGGGCGGCATGACCGCGCTCGCCACGATCGTGCTGGCGGCGATCATCCCGCCGCGCGAGATGGGCCGCTACTCCGGCATGTTCGGCGCGGTCTTCGGTGTCGCGACGATCGCGGGGCCGCTGATCGGCGGCGTCATGGTGGACACCTCCTGGCTGGGCTGGCGCTGGTGCTTCTTCATCGGCGTGCCGTTCTCGGTCGCGGCGATCGCGCTGCTGCAGAAGACGCTGCACCTGCCTTCCGTACGCCGTCCCGGCGTGAAGATCGACTGGCTGGGCGCGTTCCTCATCACCGCGGGCGTGAGCACGCTGCTGATCTGGTCGACGCTCGCCGGGCAGCACTTCGACTGGGCGTCGTGGCAGACGGCGGCGTTCGTGGCCGGCGGACTCGTGCTGCTGGCGCTCGCGGTGTGGGTGGAGTCCCGCGCCGAGGAGCCGATCATCCCGCTCGGCATCTTCCGCAACCGCACCGTCACCCTGTCGATCGTGGCGAGCGTGCTCGTCGGTGTGGCGATGTTCGGCGGCACGGTGTTCCTGTCGCAGTACTTCCAGGTTGCGCTCGGTAAGTCCCCGACGGTCGCCGGCCTCATGAGCCTGCCGATGATTTTCGGTCTGCTGGTGTCCTCGGTCGTTGCCGGAGCTCTCATCACGAAGACCGGCAGGTGGAAGAGGTACCTGGTCCTGGGCGCGATCGTGATGACCGGCGGCATGCTGCTGCTGAGCACCATCGGCGCGGACACCAGCGTCCTGGTCATCTCGGTGCACATGGCGGTGCTGGGCGTCGGCGTCGGCATGCTGATGCAGAACCTGGTGCTGGCCGCGCAGAACGACGTGCCCGCCGCCGAGCTGGGCGCCGCCACTTCGACGCTCACGTTCTTCCGCAGCATGGGCGGCGCGATCGGGGTGAGCGCGCTGGGCGCGGTGCTGGCCAACAAGGTGTCGTCGCTGTTCGCCGAGAGGTTCGGCGCCGCCGCGGCGGCCGGCGGTGGCGGGCAGGAGGTTCCCGACGTGAGCCAGCTGCCGCCGCAGGTGCTGGACGTCGTGAAGGACATCTACGGCACGGCCACCGCGGAGCTGTTCCTGATCGGCGCCCCGATCGCCTTCCTGGCCGTGATCGCCGTGCTGTTCATCAAGGAGAAGCCGCTCTCCGACCTCAGCGGCGACGAGCGCCGCGCCCAGGAGGCCGCCGCCACCGGCGTCCCCCTGCACTGAGCCCTTCCCGACCGGCGCCGGGCCGTCCCCCACCCGCGGGGCGGCCCGACGCCCGTGTCGCTCTTCCTTCCGCGCCACTCCTCCTTCGCACCCCCCTTCTTCCGCCTGTTGCTCCTTCCGCTCGGCCCTTCTCCCGCCCGGCCCTTCTCCCGCCCGCCCCTTCTCCCGCCCGCCCCTTCTCCCGCCCGACCCTTCTTCCGCCCGCCCCTCCTCCCGCCCGCCCCTCCTCCCGCCCGGCCCTCCTCCCGCCCGACCCTTCTTCCGCCCGCCCCTCCTCCCGCCCGCCCCTCCTCCCGCCCGGCCCTCCTCCCGCCCGACCCTTCTTCCGCCCGCCCCTCCTCCCGCCCGACCCTTCTTCCGCCCGCCCCTCCTCCCGCCCGGCCCTTCTTCCGCCCGCCCTTTCTTCCGCCCGCCCCCCTCCCGGGCGGGTGGGGCGAGGCGAGGCAAGGCGGGGCGAGGCAGGGCGGGGCGAGGCAGGGCGGGGCGAGGCAGCGCAGGGCAGGGCGAGGCAGCGCAGGACGAGGCAGCGCAGGGCAGGGCGAGGCAGCGCAGGACGAGGCAGCGCAGGACGAGGCAGCGCAGGACGAGGCAGCGCAGGACGAGGCAGCGCAGGACGAGGCAGCGCAGGACGAGGCAGCGCAGGACGAGGCAGCGCAGGACGAGGCAGCGCAGGACGAGGCAGCGCAGGACGAGGCAGCGCAGGACGAGGCAGCGCAGGACGAGGCAGCGCAGGACGAGGCAGCGCAGGACGAGGCAGCGCAGGACGAGGCAGCGCAGGACGAGGCAGGGCGGGGCAGGGCGGGGCGGATGCTGAGACGGCGGCGACCGGAAGTGGTCAGGTGCCCCGAGGGGCGTACATGATGACGGCGACCCCGGCCAGGCAGAGCGCGGCGCCCAGAATGTCAAGACGGTCGGGGCGGAAGCCGTCGACGACCATGCCCCAAGCCAGCGAGCCCGCGACGAACACCCCGCCGTACGCGGCGAGGATCCGGCCGAAGTGGGGGTCCGGCTGCAGGGTTGCCACGAAGCCGTACGCGCCCAGCGCGATCACCCCGGCGCCGGCGAACAGCGCGCCCCGGTGTTCCCGGACGCCCTGCCAGACGAGCCACGCGCCGCCGATCTCGGCGAGCGCGGCCAGCAGGAACAGGGCGATCGAGCGCAGAACGGTCATGCGCACCATTCAACCGTCCCGGGCCGTCCGCGCCCGGGAGCTGGTCAGGAGGGGCGCAGGCCGACCGACGTACGCGGGGAGGGCGGCTCGGCGCAGCCCAGCAACCCGACGAGGCCGGACACCCAGAGCTGGCGGTACACCGTCGGGCTGGGGTGGCTGACCACGAGCTTGACCCCGCTCGCGGCGGCGGTGTGGAAGCAGGCCACGAGGATGCCGATGCCGATGCTGTCGATCAGCATCACGCGTTGGAGATCGAGGCAGATCTTGCCCGGCGTGGAACCGGTCAGCACGTCGTTGACGGCGTCCCGCATCACGTGGGCATTGTCAAGATCAATCTCACCGCTGGGAGCGATCTCGACGGTGCCATCGGCCAACTGGCGCGTGGTGATCGGCAGATACACGGCTGCCCTCTTCCTGGCGTCGAGCGGGCCGACGCCGACGTCCGCGTGGAGGACACATGCCGACGACCACGAACGATCCCCATCGTGATCCCGGTGAGCATCGGGCGCCTCGCCCCTGCGCCGCTCTCCAACCGCGTTCCTACAATCCGCTGGTCTGCAAGTTACGCCACGTAGGCGCGGAACGCCAGAGTAGTTCATATGGCCTGAATGTGCTGGATCGGTCAGCGCGCGCGGGGAACGTTGACGTTCCACGTACCGGGGCCGAATACTCACGGTATGCGATGGGACTTGTCCAGGCATGGCTGAGGCCTCTGCCAGATCGACCCCCGCGTTCCCCGAGATTCCCGAGATAGTCCAGTTCAGCGGCGTGGATCTCGACAAGGCGCGGGCGGTGCTAAATCGGTTCTATTACCCCGTGGCGGTGGGATCGCCGGACGACACAGCCGACTTCCGGCTAGGGGTCGGAGTGATCCAACTCGGACCGCTTACGGTCGGACATTTGAGCTTCGCCACGCCCGTGACCCTGCAGGTCGCCGAGCTGGACGCCTACCACGTGAGCATGCCGACGCACGGCCGGCTGCACGCCCGGCACGCCGGTCGCGAAGTCGTCGCCGGCCCGTCGAGCGGGGTCGTGTTCGGCCCCGGCAGCCCCGTCTTCACCTCCCGCGGCGCGAACTCCGCGGAGGTCGCGGTCAAGGTCGAGCGCAAGGCGCTGGAAGACGAACTGTGCGGACTGCTGGGTCACCCGGTCGAGCGACCCCTCGGCCTCCCCCCGAAGGTGGACCTTTCCGCCGGCCCCGGGCACAGCTGGAGCCGCCTCGTCCGCCTGATGTGCGACGAGCTCGAGTACGACGCCAGCCTGTTCGCCGAGCCGCTCATGGCCGAGCGCGTCCGCTGCACCGTCGTCACCGGCCTGCTGATGAGCCTGCCCCACAACTATCGCGACGAACTGACCGGCGACGCCGCCGCAGCTCCGCCCCGCGCCATCCGCCGGGTGGTCGACGTGATCCAGAACGAGCCCGAGCGCCCGTTCACGGTGACCGATTTGGCCCGCATCGCCAACATGAGCGTGCGCTCCCTGCAGGAGGGTTTCCGCCGCCATCTGGGCACCGCGCCCATGACGTACCTGCAGCAGATCCGCCTGGTCCGCGCCCACGAGGCCCTGCGCCGAGCCGACCCCGCCCGCCTGACCGTCGCCGCCATCGCCCACCGCTGGGGGTTCGCCCACCTGGGCCGTTTCGCTTCGGCCTACCGGGCCCGCTTCAACGAGTCCCCGTTCGAAACCCTCCGCGCCACCCGCTGATCTCGCCTCCGCCGCACCCAGCCGACCGTGCGCCGCCGGCCGTCGCCTGGTCGCCGCCTGCTGCGCCGCTCACCGAGGCGACGTCAGGTCGAGCCAAGCGGAGTCGCTGGTCGCTGCCTGCAAAGCACCGACCGTGGCGACAACCGGTTCAGCCCACAAGCCCGGTTCGCCGCCTGCAGGAACGGCGACCGTGGCGACAACCGGTCCGCTGACCGTGAGTGAAGTCGGGCCGGAAAGCGGACCTCGCACCAGGTGACACAAACCGGACAGCACCGCCCACAGCGGCAGTCCACGAAACGCAGGGACGGCCACGCGGAACGGACAGGCTCGAAGGCAGGGCAGTCCACGAAGCGTACGGGCCCCGACGCGAACCGGACAGGACAGGACACCGGAAGGCGACGAAGCTCGACCCGGGCGGCTACTCCCCCGGGTCACTCCTTCGGGGCTGGGGTACCTCGTTCGGGGCAGGGCGCGCGGGCGCCAGCCCGAACAGATGGCCCCTCGGCGGGACCCACTCGCGCCACGGGCCGAGCCGTGCGGGCACGGCGGCCAGGTCGCCGTCGCCGGCGCCGCGCAGCTCACGGAGGTAGGCCAGCACCCGCCCAGCCGCCTCGCCACCGTCCTCGGCCAGGCCCAGCAGCAGGCGACGTACGTCGTCGGCCGCTGGATCGGCCGGGTCGAGGCCCGGCACGTCCGCGGCGGGACGGCGCAGCAGCGCGGCCAGCCCCGCCAGGGCCTGCATCGCGTCGCACGCGTCCCGTTCGGCATCGGACAGGCTGGTCACGACCGCCCTCCCCGGCTCTCGGCCATGCGTTCCCCCCTCAGCGCGCCCACGACCGCGGGAATCCGCCGGACCCCGTGTGCGGGCTCAAGGCGAAAATGTATTCGGCCCGCTACTAAGCGTCCATCCGTAACGCGCAAGTCCTGTCCAGTTAGCGCTCAGTTTGACCGGCGGACTGATTGATCGTCCCTTTCCGGCACATGGTGCGGACACGCGTCGATGGGGTACGTACCCATCCTGAGCCGAACCGATGGAGGACATCATGACCGACGAGATACATCAGCCGTTGGAGGAGACCCCGGAGGTGGCCGACGCCATCGAGGACGACGTCGCGGTCGACGCGTTCATGACCGGCGGCGGTCCCGACAGCGAGACGCCCGAGTTCCTGGCGCCCGGGGATGAGCCGGCCGAGCAGCCGGGCGGGGAGCCCACCTACCGCACTGGCGCGGAGCAGCCCTGGGATCCCGAGGACCTCGCCGTCGCCGAGGGCCGCGACCCCACCCCCGAGAACGTCGAGCGCGCCCGCGAGGAGCTGGAGCGCGACGGCGCCGCCGCCATCGAGCGCACGGTTCCCTAGGCGCCGACCGTCACGCTGATCGTGTGCCACCCCGTGGCCCCGCTGGGGAACGGGGTGGCGCGGTCCTGGGTCTGCACCGCGCCCGTACGGTCCGTCGCGCGCACGGCCAGCGAGTGCGGCCCGGCCCCGGCCTGCCACGCGTACCGCCACTGCACCCACGTGTCCGCCGACGGCGCCGGCAGCAGCTCGGCCTCGCGCCACGGGCCGTCGTCGACGCGCACCTCGACCGAGGCGATCCCCCGCCCCTGCGCCCACGCCACCCCGGCGACGGTCACCACACCGGCCTTCACCTGGGCGAACGGCCGGGGACGGTCGATCCGCGAACCGGTCTTCACCGGCGCCTGCACGGCCCACCCGCGCTCGACCCAGTACGCGTCGAAGCGGTCGAACGTGGTCAGCTCGAGCGAGGCCAGCCACTTGCACGAGCCGGCGTACCCGTACACGCCCGGGGTGATCATGCGCACCGGGAAGCCGTGCTCGAGCGGCAGCGGCTCGCCGTTCATGCCGACGGCGAGCATCGCGTCGCGCCCGTCGAGCAGCGTCGCCACCGGGGTGCCGATCGTCATGCCGTCCACCGAGCGCGCCACCAGCTGATCCGCGCCGGCCGACACGCCCAGCGAGCGCAGCAGCGGCGCCAGCGGCACCCCGAGCCACCGGGCGGTCCCCGCGTACGGTCCCCCGACCTCGTTGGACACGCAGGTCAGCGTCACCGGCCGTTCGATCAGCGGCATCGCGAGCAGGTCCTCGAACGAGAGCCGCGCCTCCCGCGACACCATTCCGTGCACGCGCAGTGACCAGCCGTCCAGGTCGACGCGGGGCACGGTGAGGGCGGTGTCCACCCGATAGAAGTCCGCGTTCGGCGTGAGCAGTTCCGGGCGTACGGGTGGCCCGGCGTCGGCCGCTGCGGGCAGCCGCACCGCTTCCCGGGCCCGGGCACGCGCCCCGCCCGCGGCCCGCCGCACCGCCACGGACGCACCCGAGGCGACCACCGCACCCCCGGCCACCAGCGCCGCCGCCCGCAGGAAGCCCCGGCGATCCAGCCGTACGCCGGGAGCCGCGCGGCGCAGCAGCCACCACAACGCCACGGCCGCCAGCGCCGCACCGACGATCGACGGCACCACGTCGTACGCCTGGGAAGCCGGCCGGGACAACGCCGCGCCGGCCCCCGCCACGCCCAGCACGGCGGGCCCCGCGACGATCATGATGCGCTTACGGACAGCGACCACGCCCGCCAGCGCGGCCAGCAGGGCCACCATGACACCGACGACCGTCAGCAGCACCGGCTTGTCGGAGGTCCCCAGCTCGCGCACGGCGAGCTCCTTCACGGCGGTCGGCGTCGCGTCGATGACCGCGCCGCCCACCGCGACCAGCGGCCCGGCCGCGGGCCGGGTGGCGGCCGCCAGCACCTCGGCGACGCCCACCCCCCAGCCCGCGGCCAGCAAACCGGCGACCGCTCCGGCCGGAGTCCGCATCAGCTCTTCGGCATCAGGACGGAGTCGATGATGTAGACGGTGGCGTTGGCCGTCTGCACGTTGCCGCACACCACCGACGCGTCGTTGACCTTGAACTGCTCGCCGCTGCCGGTGACGGTCACCTCGCCGCCCTGCAGGGTCTTGTGCGGGCCGGCCAGCGCCTCGGGCGCGAGCTTCCCGGGCACCACGTGGTAGGTCAGGATGCTGGTCAGCGTCTTCTTGTCGGCCAGCACCTTGTCGAGCTGCGCCTTCGGGATCTTGGCGAACGCGTCGTTGGTGGGCGCGAAGACCGTGAGGCCGTCGGCCGAGTTGAGCGAGTCGACGAGGCCCGCCTTCTTGACGGCCGTGACCAGTGTGGACAGCAGCGGGTTGCCCGACGCCGCGGTGGCCACCGGCACCTGCGCCATGGCCTGGAAGCTGCCGGGGTTGGAGGAGTCGGTCGGCACGGCCGAACAGCCGGCGCCGAAGGTCGTCATCATGTCGGACGGAGCCGAGCTGGGCGCCGCGGAGGCGGTCATCGTGGGCGCCGCGGCAGCGCTGTCGCCGCCGGAGGAGTCGCTGGACGAATCGGAGCCGCAGGCCGCGAGCGAGATCGAGAACAGGGCCGCCGCCGCCACCGCGGTGAGCTTCGTTGCACGCATGGTTCGTCCCTTTCGGATGTTTGTTACTTACACCCTTTATTCGGGACGAACCATGCGGCGGATGGGTCCGATCTCAGGTCAATTTCACGTCGGCCACCATCGGCAGCGTGGGCGTGGCCGAACCCTTCGGCGGCTCCACGGTGACGCCCACGTCGCTGGCGCCGGGCAGCCCGTCGAGCACGACGACGTCGGCCTCCTGGCCCTCGTGCAGTACTCCGACGGACTGCGGGCCGCCGCCGGGCCGTACGGTCCAGAGCTGGTAGACCCGGCCCTCCGGCGCGGCGTTCGCGGCGAGCATGACGACGCCCGCGTTGTGCAGCCGCGACGTGGCCACGGTGACCCGTCCGCCGGTCGACACGGCCTGCTCGCGCAGCTCGACGTCGGGTGCGGCGAGGATCGCCCGCACCCGGCCGATCTCGGCTTGCGCCTGCTCGGCGATCGCCCGCTGGTCGCGGACGCGCTGGTCCTGCACCACGTAGACGGTCGTGCCCACGCCGGCCGCCGCGACGACAGCCGCGGCCGCGGCAGTGAGCCGCTGCCAGCGGAAGCTCTTGCGGGCCGCGGGCGCGGAGTCGGGCGGCAGCTGTCGGGTCCGCGCGATCTCCGCCAGCACGTTCTCGCGCAGCCGCGGCGGCGGCACCGACCAGGTGTCGTGCGCCAGCGTCGCCGCGGTCTCCCGCAGTTCGTCCACCTCCGACCGGCAGCTGTCGCAGTCGCGCAGGTGCCGCTCGAAGGCCGTCCGCTCGAACTCGTCGACCGCGTCCAGCGCGTACGCGCCGGCCAAGGTGTGGATCTCCGTGGTCACGCCGAGACCCCCGTTCCCATGCAGTCGCGCAGGCGGATCAGCCCGTCGCGCATCCTCGTCTTCACCGTCGGCAGCGGCGTGCCCAGCAGCTCGGCCACCCGGGAGTACGAGTGCCCCTGGTAGTAGGCCAGCGTCACCGCCTGGCGCTGCAGCTCGGTGAGCCCGTCGAGGCAGCGGCGCACCTGCTGGCGCTCGAGCCGGCCGGAGACCTCGTCGGCCACCGCGTCGTACGGCGTGTCGACGGCGGCCACCCCGGCGCGGATGGTCCGCTCGGTCGCGGCCTGCTCGGAGCGCACCCGGTCGACCGCCCGCCGGTGCGCGATCGTGAAGATCCACGACGTGGCCGAGCCGCGCGCGGAGTCGAAGCGGGCCGCCGAGCGCCACACCTCGACCAGCGCCTCCTGCGTCACCTCCTCGGCCTGGGCCGGATCCCGCAGCACCCGCCGGATCAGGCCGTACACCCGGGGTGCGACCAGGTCGTAGAGCTTGCCGAACGCCTTCTCGTCGCCGCGGGCCACCGCGCGCAGCAGGTCGCCCGCGTCGACCGGCGGCGCGCCGGTGTCCGGAACCGCCGCCAGGTGCTCGGGGCGGCGGCCGATGCCGCGCTCCGCCATGGGATCCGCCTTTCGCCGTTTCAGCTATTCAAGCCCCATTCGGCACGCCGGTGGTCCCGGACTGGTGCCACCGGCGGAAATTCGCTACAACCTCGCCGAGCGGATCCCCGTCTATGAGTGCGACGAGAGAGAGAAGGACGGGAGCGGGGATGAATGACGAGACGGACGCGGGCTATCTGGAATACGTGACCGGCCGCATCCCGGCGCTGCGCAGGGTCGCCTACCTGTTGAGCGGCGACGAGCACCAGGCCGACGACCTCGTCCAGGAGACCATCACCAAGCTGTACGCGACGTGGCCGCGCGTGGCGAAGGTCGACAACGTCGACGCCTACGTGCACACGATGCTCGTGCGCACCTTCCTCGACGACCGGCGCCGCGGCTGGTGGCGGGTGAGCCTGCGCGGCGGCGCGCCACCCGAGCAGCCGGCCGCGCCGAACACCCCCGTGGAGGAGAAGGCGGTGCTGCGGGCCGCCCTCGGCCGGATTCCCGCGCGGCAGCAGGCCGTGCTGGTGCTCCGCTTCCTCTGCGACCGCCCGGTCGCCGACGTGGCCGAGCTGCTCGGGTGCTCGGAAGGCACCGTGAAGAGCCAGACCTCGCACGGGCTCAGCGCCCTGCGCCGGATTCTGGGCGACCGTGTGGGAGGCGCGCTGTGAACGACGACGACTACGGTTTCCTGCTGCTGCGCCCGCTGCGCGAGGAGCCGTCCGGGCCGCCCGCCATCGACGTGGTGCGGGCGATGCGCGAGGGCCGCCGGATGCGCCGCCGCCGCTGGTGGACCGGCGGCTCGGCGCTGGCGGCCACGCTCGTCGCCGCGCTCACCGGCGGGATCCTGGTGGCCGGTCAGGACAAGCCCAGCCCGGGGCCCGACCTGCCGCCCGATCCGATCCTTCCGGCCGCGTGCACGGCCGGCACGCTGCCGATGGGACGGCACACCAGCGCCGAGGTGACCGGCGGCGACCCGAGCGGCGCCTGGCTCGTCGGCGTCTCGGAGGCGCACGTTCCGACCCCGGGCGTCCCGCACTCGATCCTGGTGTGGCACGACGGCAAGCTGGTGGCCGACGTGACGCCGCCGGACATCCGCAAGGGCAGCGCCGGCGTGCGGATGGGCGACATCAACGCCTCCGGCGTCGCGGTCGGCGGCAACTCCGACGGCTATCCCGACCCGTACGTCCTCGCCGGGGGAAAGGCCAGGAGGCTGGCCGGGGGCCGGGGCGAGGCCGTCGCGATCAACGACGCCGGGGTGATCGCCGGGCAGGTGGGCACGCCCGGCAAGGAAAAGCCGGTGCGCTGGAGGTCCCCCGACGCCCAGCCGGAGCCGCTGCCTCTACCGGCCGGCATCGGGGACCAACGGGCGTCCGTCGTCGACATCGCGCCGGACGGGACGATCGTCGGCGAGGTCGAGTGGCGCGCCTACCTGTGGCGGCCCGACGGCACCGGCGGATACCTCGACCTGCCGAAGGTCGGGGGCCGCGAGGCGAACGGCTTCATGCCGATGGTCTTCGGCCACGGCTGGCTCTACGGGACGCTCTCCACACCCGTGGCCGCGAGCGCCGACCCGGGCCTGCCCCTCCCCGGAGCGGGCCGCGACACGATGCTCTACCGGTACGAGCTGCGGAGCGGCACCTGGCAGGAGCTGAACTCCGATCGGCGCGAGGCGCAGGTCGCCGGCACGAAGTTCGGGCAGTTCATGGCGGCCGAGCCCAAGGTCTTCGCCGGCCGGTCGGTGCTGAGCCTTCCCGCCTATGCCGCGCCGGTGATGGAGGGCACCGGCAACTTCGTCATCGAGAACGTCAGCGACGACGTCCGCGTGGTGGCGGGCACCGTGTGGAGCGGCAACGCCGACCCGTCGAAGCCCGCCGTGCCGATCATCTGGCGGTGCCGATAGCGACCGTACGACCCGAGGTGACCGCCTCCTGCGCGGCGACCAGGACGGCGGTCACCTCGGCGCCGAACCGGACGTCGAGCTCCGAGGCGGGGCCGCCGGCGGCGTGGGCGATCAACTGGTCGATCGCGCGGCCCAGGGCGTCGACCGGCGACCACGGCTGGTCGGGCACCGGGCGTACGCCCGCCTCCCCGGCGAACAGCGCGTCCTCCCGCTCCGCGGCGGGCGGCGCGTCGACCGACAGGGTCAGGTTGCTGATCGTGCCGCTCGCGTGGCGCAGCAGCAGGTGGGTCATGTCGTGCGGGCCGGCCATCGCGGCGACCTCGGTCACCGGGCCGAGCACGGGCAGCACCAGGGCGAGCGCGTGCGGACCGACGTCCCACAGGCCGCCGCTCTCCTTGCGCCAGGGCGACGCCCCGAACGGGTTGTCCGGCGTGAAGATCGAGCCCAGGTGGTCGACGCGCGCCTCGGTCCAGCCGCCGGTGGCCGCCGCGTCCGCGACGAACTCGGCGAGCTGCGGCATCAGCCGGCGCGTGAAGAACACCACCGAGGCGAGGTCATGCTCGGCGACCGCGTCGACGATCTCGGCGGCCTCGGCGTTGGTGAACGCGACCGGCTTGTCGAGCAGCAGGTGACGACCCTCGCGGGCGGCGTGCAGCGCGATCGGGGCCTGCACGTCGGGCGGCAGCGCGATCGCGACGGCGTCGACGTCCGCGATCAGTTCGGCGCGGCCCGCGTACGCCCGGGCGCCGTGCAGCCCGGCCAGCTCCGCCGCCTTGGCGGGATCGCGGCCCCAGACCCCGACGAACTCGACGTCGGGGTGCGCGGCGAGCGCCGGGGCGTGCGCCTGGTGTGCCCAGGGTCCCGTGCCGAAAAGTCCGAACCGCATGCCGGCCTGCCTCTCATGTCGCCCAGCCGCAAGCTACCAGGCCGAGATCCATCAGTACGCTGTGCCGGGTGAACGGTGTTCTGTCGGTGGTGACGATCGTCGCCGCCCTGGTGCTGGCGGCGTGGTACCTGCTGCGATCCGCCCTCGACCGCGCGCCCGGCCGCGCCGACCTGCTGGCCGCCGCCGTCCTCAGCGTCGTGGTCGCGGTGCTCGTGGTGAGCGCGGTCGTCGGTCTGTTCGGCGATGCGCGGCCCAGCGACACCGCCACCTTCGTGGGCTACCTGATCACGACGTTCGGGTTCGTGCCCGTCGGCCTCTACCTGGCCCGGCTCGAGCCGACCCGGTGGGGCAGCCTCATCCTCGGGGTCGCCTGCCTGGTGATCCCCGTCCTCGTGCTGCGGCTGCAGCAGATCGCGTCGGTGACCGGTGCCTGAGACCTCCGCCCGCCCCAGCGACGCCGCGCTCGGCACCGGCCTCGGCCGCGTGCTGCTGCTCGTGTACGGCATCTTCGCGCTCTCGGCCAGCGCCCGCGCCCTGGTGCAGATCACCACGCACTTCGGCGAGGCGCCGCTGGCGTACCTGCTCTCCGCGTTCGCCGGCCTGGTCTACATCTCCGCGACCGTGGGCCTGGCGATCGGCGGCACGCGCGGCCGCCTGATCGCGCTGGTGAGCTGCACCATCGAGCTGGTCGGCGTGCTCACCGTCGGCATCCTGAGCATCGCCGACGCCGTGGCCTTCCCCGACGACACCGTGTGGTCCCGCTTCGGCAGCGGCTACGGCTACGTGCCCCTCGTCCTGCCGTTCATCGGCCTCTGGTGGATCTGGCGCCACCGCCCCGGCCGCTAGGCCTGCGCCCTAGTCGTCGGCCTCGATGGTGTGGGGGACGAAAAAGCTCATGTTGTTGGTCACCAGGCCCTGGGTGCCGAGGCCCTCGCGGATGCCCATGCCGGCGGGCTCGCCGTCGATCAGCCACGAGCCGATCACCGGGTGCACGGTGCCCTCGAGGCCCTCGAACGACGGCAGCTCGCACAGCTCCTGCACGACGTAGCGCCCGTCCGAGCCGTACTCGGAAGGGTTGGTCGTGATCGTCCGGCCGTCGCGCACCAGGGTCACCGAACCGCCCTCGCGGCCCCAGATGGGCTTCTTGGCGTAGCTGGTCAGCGTGGACGCCTTGGAGGACTCGGCGAAGTACGCCGGGAGCAGGTACTTGCTGCGCTCGGGATTGTCGCCGAAGAGCATCCACAGCACCGGCAACAGGGCCTTGTTGCCGAGCAGCGCGGCCTTGTAGGGCGGCTCGATCCACACCGTGCCGTGCTTGGTGGGGTCGGCCATGTTGCGGAAGAAGGCCTTGCCGCCCTCCTCCGTCCAGAACCACTCCCACGGATAGAGCATGAAGATGATGTCGATCGGCTCGGCCTGGTGCTCGCGGCCGGGGGCGGGCACGAACACGACCCGGTCACCGGCGACGTCCCAGCCGATCTGGCTCATCGCGATCAGCTCGACCGGGTAGCCGGCCTCCTCCGCCGTCGCCATCAGGTAGGCGACGTTCATGCGGTCCTCGCCGGAGGTCTCGGACGTCTCGTACGCGAAGAAGATCTTGGGCTTCTCGGGCAGCCACGTGCGGGCCTCGCGCAGCTTGCCGATGTTGCGCCGCCACGCGCCCGGGTCGGCCGGCTCGTCGGGGGTCGCGGGCCAGCCCACCAGGCGGTCGTGGATCGAGTTCCACTGCCGCCACGGGTGCTTGGTTAGGTTGGTCTGGTCGGCCCAGTGCCACTGGATGACCGCGCTCTCGACCAGCGAGGTGGGCGTCTGCGCGTTGAACTCGAGCAGCTTGGGGGTGCTGCCGGCGCCGTTGTACCAGAGGTCGAAGCGGCCGTAGACGCTCGGCGAGTAGTCCGGCGTCTCCATGGGCAGCCGCATGTCGGGGTCTTTGTCGTAGTGCGTCCACGTCTCGGCGTCGCCGTCGAACCACGTGCGGATGATTTGCTCGTGGGCGAACTCGGGCACGCCGATCTTCGCCAGGAAGCACGTCGACGGGTTGCACACCGAGGCGAAGTAGCCCTCGCGACGGCCCTGCACCGTGTGGCGCGGGCACTGCTTCACCATCCAGTCGCCGGCCTCGAGGCTCATCTCGTAGAGCGCCGCGGTGGCCGTCTCGAGCTCCTCGATCTCGGCGGCGGTGAAGTCGTAGTACGGCCCCTCCTGCCAGTACGACACCATCGACCCGTCGGGCAGCTCGGTGTCGTTGTAGGTCAGCCCGAGACTGTAGTTGGTGAGCTTCCAGCCGTCGCGGACCGGACCGTGCGGAACTCTGCGCACGCTCAGCCGCCCGAGCTCTTGCCGGAGGTGCTGCGCGCCGCGCCGCCCTTGCCGACCACGCTGGTCTTGACCGTGCCGTTGCCGATCCGGCCGGTGGCCGGCAGCCCGAACGACTGCCGGGCCGCCCGGTCGTTGTACGGGAACTTGTAGCCGCCGGCCGGCAGCCGGTAGCCGACCGGATAGCCCGGGCGGAAGCCGGACGAGTACCAGATGAAGAACGGCAGGACGCCCAGGCCGGAGCCGTTGTTGTCGTCGTCGTCGCAGTAGTCCTCGTCGACGACCGTGCCGTTGGCATCGGCGCAGTAGAAGCTGGCGTCCTGGTAGTCGTCGTCGTTGTCGCACGCCGCCGCGCCGCCCGCCGCCAGGAGCAAGAACGTGCTGGTGAGCGACACGCTACGAGAGCTCATGCGTCGGTTCATCATTCTTTTGTAGCGCCTCCCAGCAACCGATGCATCATGCGCGCGGGCCGCCGGCCACATAGATGACCTGCCCGGACACGAAGCCGGCACCCTCACTGACGAGGAAGGATACGGTGTTCGCCACGTCCTCGGGGCGACCTGCCCGGCCGACCGGGATCTGGGCGACCGCGGCCTTCTCGAACTGGGCGAAATCCACCCCGACACGCGCCGCGGTGGCCGCCGTCATGTCGGTGACGATGAAGCCGGGCGCGACCGCGTTCGCGGTGATGCCGAACCGGCCCAGCTCGATCGCGAGGGTCTTGGTGAAGCCCTGCAGGCCGGCCTTGGCCGCGGCGTAGTTGGCCTGGCCGCGGTTGCCCAGCGCGGAGGTGCTCGACAGGCTCACGATGCGGCCCCAGCCCGCGTCGACCATGTGCTTCTGCACGGCCCGACTGAACAGGAAGGCGCCGCGCAGGTGGACCGCCATGACGGTCTCCCAGTCGTCGTCGGTCATCTTGAACAGCAGGTTGTCGCGCAGCACACCGGCGTTGTTGACCAGCACGGTCGGCGCGCCGAGCTCGGCCACGACCCGCTCGACGGCCGCACCGACCTGCAGGGCGTCGGAGACGTCGGCGCCCACCGCGAGGGCCGTGCCGCCCGCGTCGTGGATCGCGGTCACCGTGTTGGCGCAGGCGCCCTCGTCGAGATCGACGACCGCGACGGCCATGCCGTCGGCAGCGAGCTTGCGGGCGGTCGCCTCGCCGATACCCCGGGCGGCGCCCGTGACGATGGCTACGCGGCTAGAAGCGGACTGCGACACGACGACCTCCGTAAGTCAATTTGCACTGACAGTGCACTTTAACCCCGGTCACGCCGTACGCCGTAGCCGGATCCACCGGTATCCGTAGCCGGCGACCTCGACCTTGTCACATGCGCCCAGCTCCGGGTACTCCTGGTCGGCCAGGACGTCGTTGGGCTGCTCGGCCTCGGCGTACAGCGAGCTGAGGTCGAGCGTGGCCGCCTCGGCGCCCAGGTTGTGCACGAAGACCATCGTGCCGGTCCCGCCGTCGGCCCGGTGCACCAACACACTGGTCGGCCCCGGAATATCGACGTGCGTGCAGCTGCCCGTGCCCACCTCGGGCGCCTCCCGCAGCGTGCGGATCATCCGCTCGAACCACGACAGCAGCGACGCCGGGTCGTGCCGCTGAAGGGTCACGTTGACCTTCTCCCAGCCGTACTCGCCACCCGAGATCACCGGCCGGGCCAGGTCCTTGGCGTCGGCGGTCGAGAACCCGCCGTTGGGCAGCGTCGACCACTGCATGCCGGTGCGGATCGCGTCGCGGCCCTCGAGCGTGAGGTCGTCGCCCATGCCGATCTCCTCGCCGTAGCGCAGCACCGGGGTGCCGCGCAGGCTGAACTGCAGGGCGTACGCGAGCTCGATGCGGCGCCGGTCGTTGCCGAGCATCGGGGCCAGCCGCCGCCGGATGCCCCGGCCGTACAGCTGCATCTCGGGCTCGGGGCCGAACTTCGCGAACACCTCGGCGCGCTGCTCGGCGGTGAGCCGGGACAGGTCGATCTCGTCGTGGTTGCGCAGGAAGGTCGCCCACTGGCCGCCGGCGGGCAGCTTCGGGGTGTCGCGCAGCCCGTCGATGATCGGCTCGGCGTCCTCGCGGGCCAGCGCCAGGATCAGCCGGCCGTTGAGCATGAAGTCGAACAGCATGTGGATGCGGTTGTTGGTGCCCCCGCCGTCGCCGAAGAACTGCACGAGCTGGTCGGGTTCGACGTTCGCCTCGGCGAGCAGGACCGCGTCGCCCTTGCGCCACTGCACGTGCTGGCGCAGGTCGCTGAGGAAGTCGAGGTCCTTGGGCGAGTTCGGGTTGCCCGGCTCGGTCTGCTCGATGATGAACGGCACGGCGTCCATGCGGAACCCGGCGACGCCCAGCTGGAGCCAGAACGCGCAGATCTTCTTGATCTCCTCGCGGACGGCCGGGTTGTTGATGTTCAGGTCGGGCTGGAACTTGTAGAACCGGTGGTAGTACCAGGCCTTGGCCGTGCGGTCGTAGGTCCAGGTCTCGTCCTGCTCGCCCGGGAAGACCATGCCCTGCTTGCGGTCGGCCGGCTCGGTCTCGGACCAGACGTACCAGTCCCGGTACGGCGAGTCGGGCGACGACCGCGCCGACTGGAACCACGGGTGCTTGTCGGAGGTGTGGTTGACCACCAGGTCGATGATCACCTTGATGCCCAGGTTGCTCGCCTGGTGCAGCAGCTCGGCGAAGTCGCCCAGGTTTCCGAACCGCGGGTCCACGTTGTAGAAGTCGGTGACGTCGTAGCCGTCGTCACGGTCGGGCGACGGGTGGATCGGGTTGAGCCACAGGCAGTTGATCCCGAGGCGGGCCAGGTAGTCGAGCCGGCCGATCAAACCTCGGATGTCACCGCAGCCGTCACCGTTCGAGTCGGCGAAGCTGTCGATGTCGGCGCAATAGACAACGGCTTTCCGATACCACCGGTCAGTCATGCGCCCTATTTCACCGCGCCCGCCCGCCACGAAACCGCCCATCGCTCGGCGCCGGTGGGGAGCGGTGCGTCACCCGCGGGCGGCCACCCCGCCCCCGCGGGCGCGACGGTCGAGTGCGGACGCTCCCGCGAAGGCGGCGACCGGCACCAGGACCAGTGCCGCCCACTGCAACGGATTGATCAGCTGCGTGGCCTCGGGGTGGCGCATGTTGAACTCGATGAAGCCGCCGAAGCCCCACTGGATCAGCGGCACAGTCGCGATGACGGGAGCGGCCCAGCAGAGCAGACGGCTGCGGACTGCGGGCTCCTGACGGACCACCGCCACGCCGACCAGGACGATCGCCAGCAGGGCGACAGCCAACCACCAGCTGCGAACACCCTGGTAGACGCTGTAGGGGGCCGTCGCACCCTGAACGAACAGGAGCACGCCCGCACCGGCGACCAAGACCCAGCCCCGGGGCCGGACGGTGCTCCGCTCAGCGACGAACCCGGCGACCAGCACCACGGTCGCGGCCACGATCAGCCAGTAGACGTTCAGCACCGTGGCCGGAGTGTCCAGGTAGTAGCGAGCCGGGGACAGGATCTCGCCGGCCAGCCCGGCGAAGGCGCCGACCGCACCGAGCAGGCGCCACCCGAGGAGAGCCGCTGCGAGGGCGACGCCCCAACCGGCCAACCGGAGCACATTCACCGCATCCATCTGCACCGATGCGACGTCGCTGTAGAGCACCACGGCACGCACATCCACGGCGACGCGGCGCAGGGCGACGGCGAACAGCAGCATCGCGCCGAAGATCTGCACCACGCGGGCCGCACGGCCGTCGCCGGACCACAACCCCCGCAGGTGGGCGGCGAGCGCCCCGCGCACCACGTCGAACGCCTGCGCCGGGCCGGGACGGGAATCGGCCATCAGGACGCCGAGCATCTCCTCCTCGTACTCCCGGCGGAAGTCGCGCGGATAGAGCGTGAGCAGTCGGCGGTAACGGATCTCGGACGTCACGCGGTGGCTCCCCCGAAGTCGGTGCGGCGGGCACGCAGCCGGCCCTCCGCGAGCGTGGCCTGCGTGCGCAGGCGGACGGTCTCGGCCTCGAGGCTCTGCTCGCCGGCCGCCGTGAGCCGGTAGTAGCGCCGCAGCCGCGACTGGACGACCTCTTCCCGATCGACCTCGATGAGGCCCTCGCCGCGCAGGCGGTCGAGCGCCGCATAGAGCGTGCCGGCGCGCAGGCGCACCCGCCCGCCGGTCATGCGCTCGACGTCCTCGATCACGGCATAGCCGTGCTGGGACTCGCCGGCGAGCGCCGTGAGGATGAGGAAGGTCGGTTCGTTCACGCCGTCAGCATATACCGACCATCGGCATATCGCCAGCGGTCCGATTCAGGTTGGTTTCAGGTACGCCGGGTACAAGAGGAGGCGTGGCTGAGGCGGATCTGGGGCAGATGGGCGGGCTGACCGGCTGGGTGGCGTCCGTCATCGAGTCGCTCGGCGAGGTCGGGGTGGGCCTGCTCGTCGCCCTGGAGAACGTGGTGCCCCCGATCCCCAGCGAGATCGTGCTGGCGCTGGCCGGCTATCTGGCGAGCGAGGGCCGGGTCAACCTCGTCCTGGTCTTCCTCGCCGCCACGGCCGGCTCGGTGGTCGGCGCGCTCGTGCTCTACTGGCTCGGCCACGCGCTGGGCGAGGAGAGGCTGCGCCGCTGGCTCGACCACATCCCGCTGGTGGACGCCGACGACCTCGACAAGGCGGACCGCTGGTTCGAGCGGCACGCCCAGGCGGCGGTCCTGTTCGGACGGTGCGCGCCGGTCGTCCGCAGCCTCATCTCGATCCCCGCGGGCGCCAACCACATGCCGCTGATGCAGTTCACGCTCTTCACCGCGATCGGCAGCGGCGTCTGGAACGCCATCTTCGTCGGCGGCGGCTACGCGCTCGGCTCCCGCTGGCAGAACCTCGAGAAGTACAGCGACTGGTTCAACTACGCGATCTACGTGCTGCTGGCCGTGACGATCGCCAGTTGGATCGTCAAGAAGGTGCGCAAACGGCGACGCGCGGCCGCTGGACGTTAGCGGCCGCGCGTCGGTTCCGGCGGAAACTGGTCAGAAGCCGGCGCTGATCCTGGTGAAGTCCCAGTCGCCCTGCGCGATGCCCGAGCAGTTGGAGACCACGCCGCCACCGGCGCAGCCCCGGTCGCGGTTGACCGACCAGAAGGTGAAGCGGGACAGGCCCTTGCTCTTCGCGTAGTCCCGGATCTTCGTCCAGGTGTCCACGGTGGTGAGCTCCTGCTGGTCGGACAGGCCGTTCATGCCCGAGATGCCGACGTGCGAGTACGCCTGCGCGTCGGTGTAGCCGAACGTGGTCTTGAGCAGGTTCTTCAGGCCCTCGGTGGTGTTCACCGTCGCGGTGTAGATGTCGCTCGCGCCGAAGTCGAACGGCATCTGGGTGAAGATGTCGATGTTCGCGCCCAGCGCCTTGGCCTGCTGCACGAGCCGGGTGCCGTAGTAGTTCGGGCCGGTCGTCGTGGTGCCGAACGTCAGGATCGTCTTCACCGACGGGTTCTTCTGCTTGACGATCTTCAGCGCGTTGAGGATGCGGTCCTGCACGACGGTGTTCTCGAACTCGTCGGAGTTCTCGATGTCGATGTCGATGGACTTCAGCTGGAACGCGTCGATGATCTTCTGGTACGCGCCGGCGAGCGCCTCCGGGGTCGAGCAGTTCGGGCCGAGCTTGTTGCCGCTCCACCCGCCGACCGACGGGACGATGTCGATGCCGGCCGCCCGGGCCTGGGCGATGTAGCTCGCGTGCACGCCGCCGGTGAGCCCGGTCTCGCCGTCCCACGCCGGGTTGCAGCCGTTGCTCGCGAGCACGAACGCGATGGTGAAGGCCTTGACGCCGGTCGCCTTCGCGACGTCCGCCGGCGCCGGCGGGTTGCCCCAGCCGGGGTAGACGTACGGCGCCGAGGCCATCTTCGCGCCGGTGGTCGGCGGGGTGGTGGGCGTGGTCGGCGGCTTGGTGGTCGGCGGGGTGGTCGGGGTCGTGCCGCCGCCGCAGACGCCGTTGTCGATCCAGACGTCCCACTGGCCGCTGTGGGTGGCGGGCGCCTCGTTCTGCGTCCACCACTTGGCGGTGTAGTTGTGGCCGTTCTGCGAGGCGGTGTTGTCCTTGACGTAGACGGCGCTCGCGCTCCACGCCGGGGCACACGCGGCTGCCGCGTTCGAGGTGGCCATCGGCAGCACCGCGGCGGCCGTGCCGGCCACCGCGACGGAGCCGAGGATGAGCATCTTTCTGCTCAGCTTCACGGGGGTGTCTCCAAACAAGGGGGTGGGGGTGGGGTGGTTCAGGGGAGGGTGGCGAGGTGCGGCTTGACGGTGTTGGCGAAGCCGTTGCCGTTGGTGACGTCCCAGTTGATCGACCACGTCATCGCGCCGCGGATGCCCGGATAGGTGGCCGGCGGGCGGAACGAGCCGCAGTTGGCGGCGCGGGCCAGGCAGTCCAGCGCGTTGTTGACGACCGTCGGTGCGACGTAGCCGCCGCCGGCCGCCCGGGTGCTGGCGGGCAGGCCGAGCGCGACCTGGTCGGGCCGCAGGCCGTTCTGCAGCTGGATGCAGGCGAGCGCGGTCAGGAAGTTCACCGTGCCCTGGCTGTACGCGGCGTTGTTGTCGCAGCCGAGCATCGAGCCGGAGTTGTAGAACTGCGTGAACACCACGGTCAGGATGTCCTTGATGCTCAGCGCGAGAGCGAAGTACGAGGACTGGGCCGACTGCATGTCGATGGTCTGCGGCGCCATCGTGATGATCAGGTTGGCGCCCGCCTTGGCGCGCAGGCTGCGCAGCGCCTGGGCCATGTAGGTGGGGTTGAGCCCGTTCTCGAGGTCGATGTCGACGCCGTCGAACCCGTACGTCGTCATCAGGCGGTACACGGAGTCGGCGAAGTTGGTGGCGGCGGCGGTGCTGTTCACGGCCACCGTGCCCTTCTCGCCGCCGACCGAGACGACCACCTTCTTGCCGCGCGAGTGCAGCGTGGCGATGTCGGCCTTGAACTGCGCGTCGGTGTAGCCGCCGACCGCGCTCGCCAGCCCCGGGTCGAGGGTGAAGGTGACCGCGCCCGGCGTCGTGGTGGCGTCCGCGAAGGCGACGGCGATCAGGTCGTACGCGGTGGGGACAGCGGCGAGCTTGAGCGGGGCGGCGCCGTTGTCGAAGTTCTGCCAGTAGCCGGTGAGGAAGTGCTTGGGCAGCTGGCCGTTCACCGGCGGGTTGGTCGTGGGCGGAGTCGTCGGCGGCGTGGTGGGCGGCGTCGTCGGCGGGGTGGTGGGCGGCGTTGTCGGGGGCGTGGTGGGCGGGGTGGTCGGGGTCGTGCCACCGCAGGCGCCGTCGTTGCGCCAGACGTCCCACTGCCCGCTGTGGGTGGACGGCGACTCGTTCTGCGTCCACCACTTGGCGGTGTAGTTGACGCCGTTCTGCGAGGCGCTGTTGCCGCCGACGTAGACCTGCGAGGCGCTCCACGCGGGCGCGCAGGCAGCCGCGGCCGAGGCGGTGCTGGTGAAGTAGGTCGCCGCGCCACCGGCGAGGAGCGCCGTGACGGTCGCCAGGACTACCGATCTGGAACGCCTCATGGCCATCCCTCCACCCGTACCCAATGAGATGCATCAATCATTAGGACTGTTAACAGTAGAAGTCCAGAGGGCCGGACCTTAAACATCCTTAAAAGTCGATGGGCCGGGCTGCCGCCCGGCCCATCGAAGAACCCCTGCGGCTACTTGCGGAACTGGATCCAGTTCACGTTGACGAAGTCGGCCGGCTGCCCGCTCGTGAAGGTCACGTAGACGGTGTGCGTGCCGGTCACGCCCGCGACGTTGCCGGGGATCGACTGCCAGGTCTGCCAGCCGCCCGTGCTGCCGAGCGCGAAGCTGCCGATCGGGGCGTTGCTGCGGCTGTCGAGGCGCACCTCGATCAGGCCGCTCACCCCCGCGCCGGCGCCCGAGGCGACCCGGGCGACGAAGTCCCGCACCCCGCCGCTGCCGAAGTTGACGTCGTTGAACTGCAGCCAGTCGCCGTTGGCGATGTAGCCGACGTCCTGCCCGCCCTCGGCGCACGTCTCCACCTGCACACCGGCGGAGGCGTTGAACGACTCGGCCTCGATGCGCGCGAAGGCGTCGCGCGTGCCGCCGGCCGGCGGAGTGGTGGGCGGGGTCGTCGGCGGAGTCGTGGTGCCGCCGCCCGAGCTCTGCCAGACGGCCACGTAGTCGACGAGCATCGGGACGCCGGGCTGGGTGGCCGCGGTGGGGCCGCCGCCGAACGCGGCCGGGAAGCCGCCGCCGATCGCCACGTTGAGGATCACGAACACCCCGTGGTGCGTGGCGTTGTTCCAGGTGGTCGCGTCGACCTGGTTGCTGGTCAGCGTGAAGTAGTTGGCGCCGTCGAGGTACCACCGCATCTGCTCGGGCGAGGTGCTGCGGTCGTACTCCACCGCGTACGTGTGGAAGCCGGTCTTGCAGCCGCTGCAGGGACGCTCGCCACTGGTCAGCCCGGTGGTCTCGTTGCACGGGCCGCCGGGGTTGCTGCCGCAGTGCAGCGCGGCGAAGACGGACTCGCGGCCGTTGATGTTCTCCATGATGTCCCACTCGCCGATGCTCGGCCAGTTCGTCGCGCCGACCGGCCGGGCCGCCGCGCCGAGCGTCCAGAACGCCGGCCAGTACCCCGCGGCCGCGGCCCCGCTCACGTTGGGCTGCTGGATCCGCGCCTCGATGCGCACCTTGCCGCCCGCCGGGGCCGCGAAGTCGGTGCGCTGGGTCTCGACCCGGCCCGACGTCCAGTTGCCGGCCGCGTCGCGCAGCGGCTTGATCACCAGGTTGCCGCCGCCGTCCTGGTAGACGTTGCTGGTCGAGTCGGTCATGTACTCGATCTCGCCGGTGCCCCAGTTGGTGGCGCCGCCGGGATAGCCGTGCCCGATGTCGTAGAGCCAGTTGGACCGGTTCAGCCCGGTTCCGGCCGCGCCGGTGAAGTCGTCGCTGAACACCAGCGACATACCGGCCGGGGCGCCCGGCACGGCCGCCTCCGCGTTCAACGTGAACACCGCGCCGGCGGCCACCGCGAGCAGCGCCGCGGCGGCCGCGAACAGGCCGCGTATCCGCTTTCGAGACATGAGGTGTGCGCCTTCCTTCGGGGGTGTGAGAGCGCTCTCACGGATTTCACGCTTGTTAGGAGAACGTTGTCAACATGGACGGCCGTCAATTGCCCGTTCGTACCGCCGCGCGCGACAGTTTCCGCGCGGCAACGACCGGGTATTTCGCCGTCATGGACACGGCGTCTTCGGGCTCGACGACTATTTCTCCGGAACTGGCCGAGGAGGCCGAGGCGAACGACCTGCTCACGTTGGGCGTCGAGGAGGAGTACCTGCTCGTCGACGCCGTCGAGCCGCGGGCCGTCGAGGCGGTCGAGGAGGTCTTCGACCACGTGCCGGCCGAGATGCGCGACGCCGTGCAGCACGAGTTCATGCGCAGCCAGATCGAGGTGGCCAGCCCGCCGCAGCTGCACCTCGACGTGCTGGCCGACGCCCTGCGCAACCTGCGCCGCACGGTGGCCGAGGCGGCCGACGCGGCGGGCGTGCGGCTGCTCGCGATGGGCACCGGGCCGGCCACCGGCCCGCTGATCCGGGTCGTCGACAAGCCGCGCTATCACCGCATGCGCGAGCGGTTCGGCGACCTCGCCCCCGGGCCCGGCATGTGCGGCACCCACGTGCACGTCAGCGTCCCCGACGACGAGACCGGCGTGCAGATCCTCAACCACCTGCGGCCCTGGCTGCCCATCTTCCAGGCGGCCACGGCCAACTCGCCGCTGTCGGGCGGCCGCGACACCGGCTACGCCAGCTGGCGCTCGCTGCTGTGGGAGCGCTGGCCCACGGTCGGGCCCGCGCCGTACCTGCGCTCGTTCGACGAGTACCAGACGATGATCGCCGACCTCGAGGCGAGCGGCGCGATGCTCGACGAGGGCATGCTCTACTGGTACGCCCGGCTCTCCGCCAACTACCCCACCGTCGAGATCCGGATGGGCGACGTGATGCCCACCGCCGACGACGCCGTGCTGCTGGCCGCGCTGGCCCGCGCGCTGGTCGCCACGCTGCTGCGCGACGTGCGCGCCGGCGTCCCGGCCCCGGACGTGCCGCACCCGCTGCTCATGGCCGCGCACTGGCGGGCCGCGCACGACGGCCTCGAGGGCGTGAACATCGACATGGCGACCCGCGAGCCGCGGCCCGCGTGGCGGCTGATGCGCCAGCTGTTCGACTACGTGCGGCCCGAGCTCGAGCGGCACGGCGACCTCGAGACCGCCACGGTGCTGATGGGACGGCTGCGCTCGCAGGGCACCGGCGCCGCGCGTCAGCGGGCGATCCTCTCGCAGGGTGGCTCGGTCAGCGACGTGGTCGACCGCTTCGCCCGGCTGACCCGCGGGGACGCCGACGAGAAGTAGGGCGCCGATGAGACCCGTGACCATCGGCGGGGACGCCGACGAGAAGTAGGGCGCCGATGAGACCCGTGACCATCGGCGGGGACGCCGAGGAGAAGTAGGCTGGCGCCGATGAGACTCGTGGTCATCGGCGGGGACGCGGCCGGCATGTCGGCCGCTTCGCAGGCACGCAAACGGGCCGGCGACGCCGACCTGCGGATCGTCGTCTTCGAACGCGGGCGCTTCACCTCGTACTCGGCCTGTGGCATCCCGTACTGGATCGGCGGCGCCGTCGGCGAGCGGGAGGCGCTGATCGCCCGGACGCCCGAGGAGCACCGCAAGGCGGGCATCGACGTGCGGCTGGGGCACGAGGTGGTCGGCATCGACCTCGACCGGCGTGAGGTGATCGCGCACGACCTGGCCGGCGGCGGCGAGGTGCGGGAGCCGTTCGACCACCTCATGTACGCCGCGGGCGCCACACCCGTCACGCCGGAGTGGGCGCGGGTGCGCGACGCCGGCGTGTTCGGCGTGCAGACGCTCGAGGACGGCGACGCCATCCACGCCTGGCTCGACGCGGAACCGCGCCCGCGGCGGGCGGTGGTGATCGGCGGCGGCTACATCGGCGTCGAGATGGCCGAGGCCATGGTGGTGCGCGGCATGCAGGTCACGCTGCTCGAGAAGGCGCCGCAGCCGATGGGCAAGACCGTCGACCCCGACATGGGCGCGCTGGTGCAGAAGGCGATCCGCGGCCTGGGCATCGAGGTGATCACCGACGCGCACGTCGACGGCCTCGAGACCGACGGCGGACGGGTACGGGCGGTGGTCACCCCCGGCGGCGCGCTGCCCGCCGACGTCGTGGTGCTGGGTCTGGGCGTACGGCCGAACACCGCGCTCGCCGCCGACGCCGGCCTGCCGCTGGGACCGTCCGGAGGTGTCCGCACCGACCGGCGGATGCGCGTCGAGGGCGTCGAGGGCGTGTGGGCAGCCGGCGACTGCGTCGAGACCAGGCACCTGCTCTCCGGGCAGCCCGTGCACGTGCCGCTGGGCACCCACGCCAACAAGCAGGGCCGCGTCGCCGGCATCAACATCGGCGGCGGCTACGCCACGTTCCCCGGCGTGATCGGCACGGCCGTCACCAAGGTCTGCGACCTCGAGGTGTCGCGCACCGGGCTGACGTCCAAGGAGGCCCACGCGGCCGGGTACGAGTTCGTGACCGCCACCGTGGAGTCCACGAACCGGGCCGGCTACTACCCCGGCGCCGAGATGATGACCGTCAAGCTGATCGCCGAGCGGCGCACCGGTGTGCTGCTCGGGGCCCAGATCGTCGGGCGCGCCGAGGCGGCCAAGCGGATCGACGCGCTGGCCGTCGCCGCGTGGAACCGGATGACGGTCGAGGAGATGACCGCGCTCGACCTGAGCTACGCGCCGCCGTTCGCCCCGGTGTGGGACCCGGTGCTGATCGCTGCCCGAAAGGCCACTGAGGCCGTACACGCGAGTCTTTGACCGTATTTGCGCTCCGGCGTCACGGAACGCCACCAGCGGTTATCACTCCGGGTGAGGTGGCAGCCACCATTTCGGTATCGCGCTGGATCATGCGGCACGGTAGGAACTCAGCATGCCGCCGCACCCCTCCCCCTCCTCGCCGCACGATCCGGGCTCCTCGGAGCGCGGTTCGGCCGACGAGACCGGGCGGCACCGGCGGCCCGAGTCGCTGGCCGACGTTCGCGTGCTGAGCGGCCCGCGCGTCGCGATGGTGGGGGCGTCGCAGCCCCGCCGATCGACCGCCCGGCACCAGCGTCCGGGCCGCGCGGGACGGCACGCCGCCGCGCCGCGCCCGCCGGCCAAGCGTCCTCCCGCGACCGGCGCCCACCGCGCCCCCGGCACGCTGCCGATCGAGTCGTGGCTGCTCATGGGCAAGACCCGGCAGCAGGCGCTGCTGGCGTCGCTGGTGGCGATCGGCGTGCTGCTGCTGGCCGTGCCGGCCGAGCAGCGCCGCGACAGCATCGACGCCGTGAACGCGGCCGCGCAGGCGGTCGCCGGGGTGCAGACCTCCGCCGCCGAGAAGAAGCCCGCCAAGCCCCGCACCGAGCCGGAGCAGCGCGAGGCGACCCGGCAGCCGGACCAGGCGCAGCAGAAGCAGCAGCAGCCGAGCACGCCCAAGAAGCCGGCGCCCGCCCCCACCTCGGCCGCCCCCGGGGCCGCGCCGACGGCGCAGCCCGAGCCGACCGAGGACACCTCCGACCTCGGGCCGGGCAAGTCGCTGCGCACCACCGGCAGCGACCTCGTCGCGCTGACGTTCGACGACGGCCCCGACCCGGTGCAGACCCCGCGGATCCTGCGGCTGCTCGACAAGTACGAGGTCAAGGCCGTGTTCTGCGTCGTCGGCACGCAGGCGCAGCGGCACCCCGACCTCCTGCGGCAGATCGTCGCCGCGGGGCACACGCTCTGCAACCACACGTGGGACCACAGCCTGACCATCGGCAAGGACGAGCCGGAGAAGATCGCCGCCGACCTCGCCCGGACCAACGCCGCCATCCGGACCGCCGTGCCGGACGCCGAGATCCCGTTCTTCCGCGCGCCCGGAGGCAACTTCACCGAGCGCCTGGTCACGGTCGCCGGCCAGGACGCGATGACCTCGCTCTACTGGGAGGTGGACCCGCGCGACTGGGACCACCCCGAGAAGGAGACCGCCGAGCAGCACGTCGCGCGGGTGGTCGGCGACGTGCAGAAGAACGTCCGGCCCGGGGCGATCGTGCTGTCGCACGACTTCAACCAGCCGGACACCGTGGCGGCGTACGAGAAGCTGCTGCCCTGGCTGGTGGACAACTTCGCCCTGGGCATCCCCCGCCAGGCTGTGGAGCCGGCGCCGGTCCCGTCCTCGGCGGCGCCCTCGCCCGAGGTCAGCGGGCCGGCTGACAGGTAGGGCACCAGTACAGGTTGCGCCCGGCCAGCGGCCCGCGGGCGATCTCGGTGCCGCAGATCAGGCAAGGCTGTCCCGTACGGCGGTAGACGTACACCTCGCCGCCGTGCCGGTCGATCCGGGGCGCCCGCTGCATCGCCTCGGGCGTGTGCTCGGTGTGCACCGTGTCGATGCGCCCGCGCACCACGCCCTCCTTCATGAGCGCGCGCAGGTCGGTCCAGAGCTCGTCCCAGCAGTCCGCGCTGATCGACCGCCCCGGCGTGAGCGGCGACAGCCCGAGGCGGAACAGCACCTCGTTGGCGTAGATCAGCCCGCATCCCGCCACCACCGACTGGTCGAGCAGCAGCGCGAACACCGGCTTCGTGCTGGCGCGCAGCCGCAGCCCCGCCGCGCCCGCGTCCGCGTCGTCGCGCAGCGGGTCGGCTCCCAGCCGGTCACGCAGCAGTTGCGCCTGCGCCGGGTCGAACACCTCGCACGCCGTCGGCCCGCGCAGGTCGAGCCAGTGCCGTTCGCCCACGATGCGCATCCGCACCTGCCCGACCGGCTCCGGCACCGGCGGCACGCCGTCGGTGAACTTGCCGTACAGCCCGAGGTGAACGTGCACGCTGAGGTCGCCCTCGTAGTGGTGGAACAGATGCTTCCCGTACGCCTCGGTGTCGAGCAGCCCGCGGCCGTCCACCAGCTGCGCCCCGGCCGCGAACCGGCCCTGCGGGCTGCCGATCCGCAGCACCTGCCCGGCGAACAGCTCCCGGTGCCGGATCGCTAGCCGGTGAATCGTGTGTCCCTCTGGCACGGCGCAACGGTACCCAGCCCGCCGGGCTCCAAGCCACCTTCCTCCGAACGGCCGGCGACTATTTACAAACAAAGTTTACAGTATTCATAATCAGCTATGCGCCGATCGATGATCCTCGCCATGACCGCGGTGCTCGCGGCCGGTGGTGGAACTGTGTACCTCGCGTCCAGCGCCAGCGCCGCGGCAGCGTGCGCACCGGCGTGGAGCGCGACCGCCGTCTACGTCAAGGACAACACCGCCTCGCAGAACGGCCACAACTACACCGCCAAGTGGTGGACGCAGAACGAGGCGCCCGCCACCCACAGCAGCCAGTGGGACGTCTGGATCGACAACGGCGTCTGCGGCGGCGGCACGACCCCCACCACCCCGCCGACCACGACCCCGCCGACGACCACTCCCCCGCCGACGACCCCACCGCCGACGACGCCACCGCCCACCACTCCGCCGCCCGCCACCGGACTCCCCAAGCGCGCGCTCATCGGCTACCTGCACGCCAGCTTCCTCAACGGCTCGGGCTACCTGCGCATGGCGGACGTGCCCGCGAACTGGGACATCATCAACCTCGCGTTCGGTGAGCCCACCACGCCCACCTCGGGCGACATCCGGTTCAGCCTCTGCCCGGTCGCCGAGTGCCCCACCGTCGAGACCGAGGCCGCGTTCATCGCCGCGATCAAGGCCAAGCGCGCCGCCGGCAAGAAGGTGCTGCTCTCCATCGGCGGCGCGAACGGGCAGGTGCAGCTCACCACCACGGCCGCCCGCGACAAGTTCGTCAGCTCGGTCAGCGCGATCATCGACAAGTACGGCTTGGACGGCGTCGACGTCGACTTCGAGGGCCACTCGCTGTCGCTGAACACCGGCGACACGGACTTCAAGAACCCGACCACGCCCGTCATCGTCAACCTGATCTCGGCGCTCCGGTCGCTCAAGGCCCGCTACGGCGCCGGGTTCGTCCTCACCATGGCGCCCGAGACGTTCTTCGTGCAGCTCGGCTACCAGTACTACGGTTCCGGCCCGTGGGGCGGCCAGGACCCCCGCGCCGGCGCCTACCTGCCGGTCATCCACGCGCTGCGCAACGACCTCACGGTGCTGCACGTCCAGGACTACAACTCCGGCTCGATCATGGGCCTGGACAACCAGTACCACTCGATGGGCGGCGCCGACTTCCACATCGCCATGACCGACATGCTGCTCGCGGGCTTCCCGGTCGCCGGCAACACCGCCAACGTCTTCCCCGCCCTGCGCGAGGATCAGGTGGCCTTCGGCGCCCCCAGCTCGGTCAGCGCCGGCAACGGCTACGTCGCCCCCGCCGCGGTCCAGCAGGCGGTCGGCTGCCTGGTGCGCAACACGAACTGCGGCTCGTACACCCTCCGCAGTGGAACGAACCCGAACTTCCGCGGGCTCATGACCTGGTCGATCAACTGGGACCGCTTCTACAACTGGGAGTTCCAGAACCAGAACGGCGCCTACCTGAAGTCACTGTCCTGATCGGAGCTCGATGGCACTGCCCCGGCTCGTCAGCCGGGGCAGTGCCGCAACCAGGCGAGCTCATGCCGTGGGCGCGGAGCGGCGCGCCGTCCAGTCGGTGCTCAGCGGGCGGAAGGCAGGCCGGTTCTCCTCGACCCACGCGTCGATCCGCGCCCACCAGTCGTAGAGCCAGGCGACCCGCTCCTGCTCGTCGGTGGGCACCTCCTCGGGCGGGACGCTCCAGAACTTCATCACGAGCCGCTTGTCCATCGGCAGCTCCTGCCACACGTCGGCGACCGTCACCATGCGGTCCAGACCCGTGTGCGCCACGAAGATGACACCGGCGTCCGGTGCCGCGTCGATCGCCGAGAACAGCCCGCCCGGCTTGGGCGGCAGCAGGTGCCGCAGGTTCTCGGCCCGGTCGGCCGCGTCGGCCAGCCCGCGGGCCCGCAGCCGGGCGATCGCGCTGGTGCGCCGGCGCGGCGTGAAGTTGCCGCCCTCCGGGAAGATCACGAAGGCGTCGTTCTCGTCGAGGCCGGTGGCGGTCTCGCCGATCTGCTGCTCGAGCGTCGCCGTGCCGGTGCGGCCCGGCGAGATGAACCGGTTGGGCAGCCGGTTGAGCAGCACGTCGACGGCCGGATCCCACTGCAGCGTGGCCTTGAGCACGATCCGCGGCTCCCGGTCGAACCAGTTGACCAGCGCATGGATGAGGATGAACGAGTCGCCCGGCCCGGCGTGCCGGCTCACCACGATCTCGGGACGGCCCGGCAGCGCGGTGTCGGGGTCGGTGCCGACCACGTCGATGGTCAGGTGCAGGGCCCACCGCGCGACCCGGAACAGGATGGCCAGGAACCGGCCGGCCACCACGTAGTGCGCCCGCTGGAAGCCCGGGCTGCGGATGCTGTGGCCGAAGCCGGACGCGACCCACAGCACCGCGAGCACGATCAGCGCGGCCGCGTCCCAGAGCAGGTACAGGATGCCGGCCAGCATCAGCCGGGGGACGCGCAGGTGGCCCGGCACCAGCGGGGACGTGATCAGCGCCAGCACGAGCCAGAACGGCAGCGTGGTGACCAGCACGACGGCGAGCACCACGACGGCGGGCGCGACGACCAGACGGCGTACCCAGATCGGCGGCAGCGGCATCAGGACACGTCCGGCTCGGACTGCGGCGGCACGTTCGCGGCCAGGTAGCGGCGGGACGCGGTGTAGGCGCGGCTGATCCGGCGCCCGACGGCAGCCATGTCGCGGTACGCCCACGGGCTGTCGTCGCGGCTCTCACCGCCGCCGGTGGGAAGGACATGCACCCGTACATCGTCGGGCAGCGACGCAAGCTCCCGGGCGAACCGGTGCCGCCGGGCGATCTCGAAGGCCACCTGGGCCACCTCCCACGGCCGGCGCGGAACGCTGAGCGAGCGCTCCACCCGGCCCACCTGAAGCACGAAGATCAGCTTGGCGCCGAGGCGCACCGCCTCGCCGATCGGGATCGAGTTGACGATCCCACCGTCCACATAGTGCTCCCCGGCGATCTCCATGGGGGGCAGCAGGCCCGGCACGGCCGACGAGGCGAGCACGGCGTCCACCAGCGGGCCGCTGTCGAACCAGTGCTCGGCGGCCCGCTCGATGCTCGCCGCGCAGCAGTGGAACGGAACCTTCAAATCGGCGAAGGTGGACTGCTCACCCAGCTCGCTCTCGAGCAGCCGGCGCAGCGGCAACGGCGAGTGCAGGTGGGTACGGGCGGCGAACCGGCGCAGCTGGCGGCCGATCGAGTCGCCGTAGACCGTGGCCGCCTCCGGCGAGGTCCACAGCCGTACGAGCCGGTCGGTCACTGCCTCGTTCGGATCCGACGCGACCAGCGCGCCGTTGACCGCGCCGATCGACGTGCCCACCACGACGTCCGGCTTGAACCCCGCCCGGAACAGGGCGCGCAGCATGCCCACCTCGACGGCGCCGAGCACCCCGCCGCCGCCGAGCACGAACGCCACCGGACTGTTGACCATGACTTCATCGTGGCACGTGCGAACCCCCGGCGGCTCGGCCGGCGTGTCATCATCGACGCCGTGCCTCTTCCTCGCCGCGCCGTCGTGGGCGCCGGGCTCGCCGCCCTTCTCGGCGGCTGCGGCCGCGCCACCGCCCCGGTGTGGGGCGACCCCGTGGGCGGCGCGGGTGGTGCTCAGTCGGTCGCGCCGATCGCGCCGCTTCCCCGTACGACGGCTCCGCCCACGGCCCAGGTGCGGGCGGTACTCACCAAATACCTCAAACCGACCCCCGACAACCCGAAACATCCCGGGTACGCCGGGGCGGTCGCCCACGTGCTGCGCGACAACCGCACGTTCCTGACCGTCGCCGCGGGACACGCGCTGCGGTACAAGGCCGGCCCGGTCGAGCTGCCGGCCGCGAGCCGCGTCGCGATGCGGACCGACTCGATCTTCGACCTGGCCTCGCTCACCAAGGTCTACACCGCCATCCTCGTGCTGCAGCTCGTCGACCAGGGCCGGGTCGAGCTGACCGCGCCCGTGCGCCGCTACCTGCCCGAGTTCACCGGCGCGGGCAAGGACCAGGTGACCGTCGCGATGCTGCTCGCCCACACCAGCGCGCTGCCGGTCGGCGCCAAGGTGACCGGCTACAGCACCAACGCGCAGCGCTGGCGGGCCGTGATGGCGACACCGCTGGTCAAGGGCGGCGTGCCCGGCACCACGTTCCGCTACTCCAGCGTCGGGCTGATGGTGCTGGGCCGGCTCGTCGAGAAGCTCGCGGGCAAGTCGCTCGACAAGGTGCTGGCCGACCGGATCACCACGCCGCTCGGCCTCAGGGACACTGGCTTCCTGCCGCTCAAGTGGGTCAAGGACAGGTCACGGCTGGTGGCCACCGACGCCCGGTCGTCGCGGGGGCTGCTGCGCGGCACCGTGCACGACGACGTCGCCAACCGGCTGGGCGGGGTGGCCGGTCACGCGGGCATCTTCGCCACCGCCCGCGACGTCGCGGTGATCGGCCAGATGCTGCTCGCCGGCGGCACGTACGGCGGCAAGCGCATCCTCTCGGCGGCGGTGGTCGAGCAGATGCTCACCAACGCCAACAAGGGCAAGCCGGCCGTGGACCCGGAACGCCCCCGCCGCACGGCCGACCACGGTCTCGGGGTCGAGCTCAACCAGCCCTGGTTCATGGGCCGCCTGACCTCCGCGACGGCCTTCGGCCACACCGGCTTCACGGGGACGTCGCTGCTGGTCGTGCCGGGCCGCAAGCAGGTGGTCGTGCTGCTCACCAACCGCGCCCACCCGAACTGGTCCTGGTCCAACCCGGACACTCACCGCGTCGCGGTGCACAACGCGCTGGCGGCCTGAGGCCGGAACGGCAACCCGTAAAGTCGTTGTGGCCGGGACCTGCGGCTGATGGCGCGGGTCCGGCCGGCGGGCGAGTGATTTCCCCGTGAAGGGCCTCCAACTCGTCGTGTTCAATCCGGCCGGGCACCTCCTGCCAGCGACGGGGGCGGCGGTCAGCCCCGGCTCCTGCTGTAGAACGTCGACGAGCCGCTCGCACCGCGGCAGATCGCGACCCGGAACCACGTCCTCGGCGACGTCGTCCGTCTCGAGTGGAGCCCGGACGGCCGGATGCTGGGCGTGGTCACCGTGGACGGGACCATGGAGTTGTTGATGGTCGCTCCGCCCGACGCGGCCGCGGCCGACCCGGTGGGTGAGGCCTGCCTCCTGGCCGACGGCGGCCTCACCCGGGAGCAGTGGGCCGGGCATGTGCCCGGCCTGCCGTACCGGGACAGCGGTGACTAGCCGCCCAGTGAGCTGTAGAGATTGTCGGGGGCCTCGGTCACCTCGGAGGCGGCGGGCTTGGTGACGGTCACCGGGGCGCCGTAGTCGCTGTAGAGCACGTCGAGCGGCTGGGCGGCCTGCCCGCCCACGGCCGGGACCTGCACGGTCAGTTCGGCGAGCCGGCCCTGCGAGTCGAGGCCCGCGGTGAACGGCACCCGCTGGGCCTGCGCGCCGGTCTGGTCGACGGTCACCTGGGAGACGCCGGCCAGGCCGACCGCCTTGGTCAGGTCGAGCGTGCCCGCGTAGCTGTTGCCGCCGGTGGAGTGCACGTCGGTGGCCGAGCCGAGCAGCTTCGAGGTGTTCACCGGGTCGATCTGGCCGGGCCGCAGGCCGACGTTCGCGCCCTCGGGCAGCCGCGACACGTCGACGTGGGTCCAGGTGCCGGCCTTGGTGATGCCGGGCACCTGCAGGTAGAGGTCCTGGCCGACGAGCAGAGTCTTGACGGTCAGCTGGGCGTTGGGGCCGCTCGCGGCGACGTCCACAGTGCCCTGGCCGGACGTCGGGTCGACCGCGCCGGTCAGCTTGAAACCGGAGCCGGAACTCGCCGTGATCTTGAAGCTGGTGGTGCCGAGCTGCGTGGTCGCGTTGGTGAGCGCCTGCACCGCGGCGGGGTCGGCCGCACCGGCCGAGGCCGTCGCGGTGGCGCTGCTGCCGGGGGCCGGCGCGCTGGCACCGGGCGTCGCGCTGCCGCCGTCGCCGCAACCGGCCAGCGTCAGTGCCGCCGTCGCCATCGTCGCGAGGCCCAGCCCGGCGAGCCGTGGTGTCCGCATGTCCGTCCCTTCGACAGTCCGGCCGTTCCGGTGAGGCCGGCCACGGACGTCAATTCCCGATGGCCGCCGGCGGCAAACGGACACCACGGACACCACGATCGTGGCGGGTCAGGCCCCCATCGCCTTGGCGAACGCGGCCGGCATCTCGACGACCTGCGCCGCGGGCGGCGCCTCGGCCTTGACCGGTACGCCGAAGTTCGAGTACTTCGTCGTCATCTGCCCGCCGCCGGGCGCGACCTTCTCGAGGTCGAACACCAGCTCGACGAGGCGGCCCTGGGCGTCGGTCTCCGCGGTGAACGGCACGGCGCTCATCTTGCCGGCGAGCGCCCCGGCCGTGCCCGCGTCGAAGGTGGGCGACTTGGTCATGTCAGCCGTGCCGGTGAACGAGTGCTCGCCGGTCTTCTTGACGGCGGACGCCGAGGTGAGCAGCTTGGCGGTCTGGCGCGGGTCGTTGTTCTTGATGTTCAGCGAGCTCTTCTCGGGGACCTTGCTGAGGTCGACGTGCATCCACTTCTTCGCCGCGGAGCCGTCGAGCGAGCTCGCCATCGACCCGGTGACCTTGACGTAGAGGTCGGTGCCGACCTGGCGCATGCTCATGCCGCCGGCGGGGCCCAGGTCCATCGACACGTCACCCTTCTGCGCCTTGGCGTCGAAGGAGCCGGAGACGGTCATGCCGACGGCCGAGCTCAGCGTGACCTTCACAGGGGTGTCGCCGAGCTTGCCCGCGGCCTCCTCGAGCTCGGCGGCCGGGGTGGCCGGCGCCGTGGTGGTGGCCACCGGCGCGGACGCGCCACCGGCGGCGGAGCCCGAGCCGGAGCCCGCGCCGGCGTCCTTGTCGCCGCAGCCGGCGAGCGCGATGACAGCGATCGCGGCGCCCGCGAGCGCGAGCCGTCGAGTCCTCATGTGTGTCTCCCCGTCGATGTGTCGATGTGCGCGCCACACCGTATCGGAGGGGTGCGACATTCGCGTTCGGGGACCGCGCGGCATGATGGCGGGGCACAGAAACCCGCGGACTACCGGGAGGACCCGTGAGATTCGAGGTCAGCAAGGTCCTCGACGCCATCGAGGCCCGCCTCAGCACCGATCCGGCGCTCGCCCGCGCAGTGGTCGACATGTCCGAGATCGTGCGGTACGCCGACCTGGACGGCGGTCGTCCGGCGAGCGCGGTGCGCCTCGGCATGGTGATCGACGCGCTCGGCGCGCGCGTGGCCGAGGAGAACGTTCCGGTGTTCGTGGTGGCGCCCCGCGGGCTGCTCTCCGACACCGACCTCACCTCGAACGAGCGGATGGTCATCCGCCGCTGGGCCGACGACGGCAAGGTCGAGGTCGTTCCGCAGCTCGACGACCGGGTCTTCGAGGTGGCCGAGCTGCTCGGCCTGCCGGTGCTCACCCGCAGCCGCGGCAACCGCGAGCGGCACCCGTGGGTCGAGGAGCCCGGCCGCCTGCTGGCCGCGGTGGCCGGCGAGGGCGGCACGACCGTGCTGATGGCCCGCGTGGGCCGCGGCGAGCCGCCCCGCCCGGCCGAGCGGTCGCCGCTGGGCGAGCGGCTGCTGGCCCGGGTGTGGAGCTGCCCCGAGCCCAACTGCACCAGCTTCGGCTCCGGCGGCGACCCGGACAGCCCGTTCGCCGACATGCGCACCTTCACCAGCCCGGTGTCGCAGCCGCCGCCCTCGCTGCGCGCCGGCACGCCGACCTGCCCGCGGCACGGCGCCCCGCTGCGTGACGCGGGTCCCCGGCCGGCGGTGGAGGTCCTCTCCGTGCGCATCGACGGGGTCGTCCGCCGCCGGTTCGTGGTCTCGACCGAGGAGCCGGTCGTGGTCGGCCGCGCCCCCGAGGGCGGCGCCGGAGTCATGCTCGGCCAGTGGCTGACCGACGACGCCCGCAAGTGGATCAGCCGCGGGCACGTGCAGTTCATGCTGCGCGCCGACGGCAACCTCACGGTGCAGGACATCAGCACCAACGGCAGCGGCGTACGCCCCGGCGGCGCCATCAACGACGACGAGCGCGTCGCCCTGCACCGCCACGAGAGCCGCACGCTCGCCCCCGAGGACGTCGTGGAGCTCTACGCCGGGGTGCAGGTGGGCCGCTCGAAGATGTGGGCCACCGGCGGGGTCGCTCAGCCCGCTTCCGTCATGGCCGAGGCCCCGACGATGGCCCTGCGCAAGTTCGAGCGCGGCTAGACCGCCAGGATCGCCGCCAGCTGGTCGACCGCGTGGTCGATCTCGTCGGCCGTGACGACCAGCGGCGGCGCCAGGCGGATCGTCGAGCCGTGCGTGTCCTTGGCGAGCACGCCGCGCTCGGCGAGCCGCTCGCACGCCTGCCGGCCGGTGAGCAGCGCCGGGTCGATGTCGACGCCCGCCCACAGCCCGCGCCCGCGCACCGCGATCACCCCGCGTCCGATCAGCGCGCCGAGCCGGGCGTGCAGCCGATCGCCCAGCTCGGCCGAGCGGCGCTGGAACTCGCCGGTGGCCAGCAGCCGTACGACCTCGCCGCCGACCGCGCACGCCAGCGGGTTGCCGCCGAACGTGGAGCCGTGCTCGCCCGGCTTGAGCACCCCGAGCACGTCGCGGTTCGCGGCCACGGCGGAGACCGGCACGATGCCGCCGCCGAGCGCCTTGCCCAGCACGTACATGTCCGGGACGACGCCCTCGTGCTCGATCGCGAACGTGCGGCCGGTGCGGCCCAGGCCGGACTGGATCTCGTCGGCGATCATCAGCACGCCGCGCTCGTCGCAGAGCGCGCGCACCGCGGCGAAGTAGCCGGCCGGCGGCACGAGCACGCCGGCCTCGCCCTGGATCGGCTCCATCAGCACGGCCACCGTGTTGTCGGTGACCGCCGCCCGCAGCGCGGCCTCGTCGCCGTACGGGACGACGACGAACCCGGGGGTGTACGGGCCGAAGTCCGCCTTGGCGTCGGGATCGGTCGAGAAGCTGACGATCGTCGTCGTACGCCCGTGGAAGTTGTCGGCCGCCACGATGATCTCGGCGCGGCCGTCCGGCACGCCCTTGACCCGGTAGCCCCACTTGCGGGCGACCTTGATCGCGGTCTCCACCGCCTCGGCCCCGGTGTTCATCGGCAGCACCAGGTCCTTGCCGCAGAGCGCGGCGAGCGACCGGCAGAACTCGGCGAACTGGTCGTGCACGAACGCGCGGCTGGTCAGCGTGATCCGGTCGAGCTGGGCGTGCGCGGCGGCGATCAGCCCCGGGTGCCGGTGGCCGAAGTTGAGCGCCGAGTAGCCGGCCAGGAAGTCGAGGTAGCGGCGGCCGTCCACGTCGGTGACCCAGGCGCCCTCGCCCTCGGTGATCACCACCGGCAGCGGGTGGTAGTTGTGCGCGGTGTACCGCTCGGCCTCGTCCAGTGCGGCCGGCGTCCGCAGAATGTCGACGCTCGTCATGAACGCACCTCCAACGTGCAGCACTTGGGTCCGCCGCCGGCCTTGCGCAGCTCGGAGACGTCCACCCCGACGGTCCGGTAGCCCGCGGCCTGCAGCGCCGCGGTGAGATGGGTGGCCTGCTCGGGCAGCACCACCGTGCGGCCGTCGCTGACGGCGTTGAGCCCGAGCACGGCGGCGTCCTCCGCGGTGGCGATGACCGCGTGCGGGAACAGCCGGCGCAGCACGGCCTGCGAGCCGGGCGAGAAGGCCGAGGGCAGGTACGCGACGTTGGTGTCGTCGAGCACGCAGAGCGCCGTGTCGAGGTGGTAGTAGGCCGGGTCGACGAGCTGGAGGGTGATCACCGGGCGGCGCAGCACCTCCTGGGTCTCGGCGTGCGACGCGTGCGCGGTGCGGAAGCCGGTGCCGGCCAGCAGCACCTCGCCGGCGAGCAGGATGTCGCCCTCGCCCTCGTTGGTGTGCTTGGGCTCGGTGACCTCGAAGCCGCGCTCGCGGAACCAGGCGGCGTACGCCGGGGCCTCGTCGGCCCGCTCGGCGTCGCGGAACTGCACTCCCAGCACGCGGCCGTCGACCACCGTGGCGCCGTTGGCCGCGAACACCATGTCGGGCAGCCCGGGCAGCGGCTCGATCAGCTCGACCGTGTGACCGAGGTCGAGGTACGTCTGCCGCAGGGTCTCCCACTGGCGGACGGCGAGCGCGTTGTCGTACGGAGCCGTGGGATCCATCCACGGGTTGATGCGGTAGGTCACCGCGAAGTGGGTGGGCCGGCACATGAGGTATCGGCGCGGCGAAGCCGTGGTCGTCATGGCTGAAACGCTAGGCGTGCCGTACCGGCGAATGCCTTAGTTCAACCATGCAGGCTGCGTTGGATCGTTGCGTGATCCGAGGCGGCGGCGGAGATTCGTTGCACAGCAGTGAGGGTGGCCTGAACCAGGCCACCCTCGACCACGGAAAGAGTTGCCGGCGCACCGCCGGACGGTTCCGGGGCGGGACTGGAGAGCGCCAGTCCCGGTTCCGATCAGTGCGTCCGGCGCATCGCCGGCCGCGAATGTCAGATACCCGTCAGAAGCGGTCGGCAAACCGCGCGTCGAGCCACTCACGAAGATTGTTCACGGGCTGCGTGTCGGTGCCGAGCCAGCTCAGCGATCCGGTCAGCGCCAGCACGCCGAGCACGATCGCGCCGAGCGAGAAGATCATGCCGAGCAGCGCGTCGGTCTTGCCCGCGACGTGGCGCTTGCGCGTCGCGTGGATGCCGAGCAGCGACAGCACGAGGGCCAGCCCGGCGACGCCGAGGCCGTAGCCCATCAGCGGGCCGGAGAGCACGAGCAGCACCGAGGCCACACCGAGGATCAGGCCGAGGGTGGCGAGCAGGCTGGCGCGCGGCTTCGGCCCGGCGGGAGCGGCGTCGCGGTCGACGGCGGCGGCGCCGGTCGCGCGGGTGCCCTCGGGGCGGAAGGGCGCGGCGGGAGGCGGATCGGTGCGCCGCGTCTGCGAAGGCGCCGGCGGCAGGTCGGTCAGCGTGTCCTCGTCGCGCCGGGAGCGTACGGGCGGCCGTACCTCGGTCGTGTTGTCGGAGCCCGGGCGCGTCACCGTGCCGCCGGGGGCCGGGCGTTCGGGGGTCTCCGTGGTATCGCTCGTGGACTGCCGGGAGAACGTCGGGAGCCTCACGTCAGCACCTCCTTGACAGGTTCGCGTGATGCCGCAGATGTACCCCGATCGATCGCGGACGACACAAACGGGCGCGCGGGGTTGCCCCGCGCGCCCGTCGAAAGAGGGAAGAACTGCCGGTCAGACCAGCGACGACGTGTTGGTGACCTGGTTGGCCCGGCTGATCACATGGTCCACGATGCCGTACTCGCGGGCCTGGTCGGCGGTGAACCAACGGTCGCGGTCGGAGTCGCGCTCGATCTCCTCGGGCGTGTGCCCGGTGTGGAACGCGATCCGCTCGTTCATCACGTTCTTGATGTGCAGCATGCTCTCGGCCTGGATGGCGATGTCGGCCGCGGTGCCGCCGATGCCGCCGGACAGCTGGTGCATCATGATCCGGGCGTGCGGCAGCGCGTACCGCTTGCCGGGGGTGCCGGCGCAGAGCAGGAACTGCCCCATCGAGGCCGCCATGCCCATGGCGATCGTCGCCACGTCGTTCTTGATGTACTGCATCGTGTCGTACACCGCCATGCCGGCGCTGATCGAGCCGCCCGGCGAGTTGATGTAGAGCGCGATGTCCCTCTCGCTGTCGGCGGAGGCCAGCAGCAGCATCTGGGCGCAGATGCGGTTGGTCACCTCGTCGTTGACCTCGCTGCCGAGGAAGATGATGCGCTCCCGCAGGAGCCGCTCGAACACCTGGTCATCGAAGGATGCGCCGCCGCCCCGCATCGTCAACTCGTCAACACTCATGACAACACCCTCTCGCATCCGCCGGAGGAACCTGCATCCGACCGGCCGTTTCGACGTCTCCCAGCTTTCCTCAGCCCCATCGGGTCCTCCCAGCGATTCCCCTGTAGGCGAATTCGCTCACGGCAGAACGACCCTCAGTCGAGCTCGGGCATCGCCACCGGGGCCGGGCGCGGCCGGCAGGTGCCGCACTGCGCCGCGTCCTCCACCACCAGGGCCTCCGCCCGGCGCCTCGTCTCCGAACGGCTGACCTGCAACAGGTACGGACCGAAGCGGGCGTGCTCGGCGCAGACGCCGCGGCCGCAGAAGCGGCAGGTCGCCCGCGCCGGCTCGGAGCAGAACCAGCAGAGCATCGAACCTCCTGGCGTGGGGGTGGTCGCCGCACCCCGCACACCGCCGGAGGTCAGCCGGTCCCGGTGCTGCTCGCCTCGGGCTCGGGCTCCTCCGGATCGGACGGCGAGTCGGTGGGCGCGGGCGGGGCGGTGGTGGTCGTCCGAGTGGCGGTGGGCTCGGGATCGGGCGCGGGCGGCGGGGTCGTCGTCGGCGCGGTCGTCGGCCTGGTGGTCGGGCGGGTGGTCGTCGGACGCGTGGTGACGGTGCGCGTGGGCGCGACGGTCGGCTCGTCGCCGTTGTCGTCGTCGCCGCCGGTCGGATCATCGGTCTGTGACGGCGTGACTACAGTAGCGCTCGGCGACACCGGCACGCTGGGGTCGATCGACGGATTGATCGAGTCCGAGAAGGACGGTAGGGGCTCCTCGCTCGGCTCCGGGCTGCTCGACGGCGGGGCCTCCACCGGCACCCCGTCGGCGCAGGCCAGCTCGCCGCCGGCCGCCGCGGCGGGCTGCCCGTCGACCGTGACCGTGCCCTGCGAGACGGTGACCGTCGCGGGCTCGATCGAGTACCAGGCCGCGCCGGTGCTGGTGACCGTGCCCGCGCTGCGGTCCACGGTGAGGGCCAGCGGGTTGTACGCGCCGCTCGTGCTGCCCGTGCCGGCGAGCAGCCGCCCGCTCTGCAGCGAGATCCTCGCCCTGGGGGTCTGGTCGCGGCCCTCGCCCGTGCCCAGGTTGCCGATGCCGACCCGGGTGTTCGCGCAGAGCAGCGCCGTGGACCCGCCGGCGAAGACCAGCTTGGCCGACGCGCCGGACGGCACCTGGACCACCTCGCCCTGGTCGAGGTAGCGCCGCGTCCCGTCCGCCAGGGTCGCGGACCGGCCGTCGAAGGTCGCGCTGACCGAGCCCTGCTCGATCGAGAGCAGCACCCGGTCGGCGGGCATCTCGGCCCAGGCAGGCCCGGGACGGAACGACAGGCCCGCGACGAACACCGCCACGGTCAGCAGCACGACGACGAGCCAGGTGAGCCGGTGCTCGAACCGCCGGTCGACCTCCGCGTCGCCGCCCTCGGGCGGGCCGGGCGGCAGCGTGAGAGGTGGGTACGCCCCGCCGCCCGGCGCCCCGGGCCGCAGCGCGCCCTTGGCGGCGACCACGGGCATCGGCGAGCCGGGCCGGTGCGTCGCGCCGACCAGCGGCGGCAGGTCGGCGGCGTCGGGCATCACCCACAGGCGTACGGGCGTGATGGTCTGCGCGACCATGCCGGGCGTGCCGTCGCCGACCGGGCCGACCAGCGTGCCGCGGCGCAGCTCGACGCCGTCCGGCAGGGCGATCACGCCGGACTCGACCACGACCGCATGGGTCGGGCCGGGCAGGATGACCGGCGCGCCCGGGTCGAGGTCCACGGGGTGCGCCGAGGCGATCAGCGCGAGCCGCTGGTCGACCGCGAGTCCCGCGAGCGCCGGGGTGTCCGCGAACAGCGCCTCGGCCTCGGCCCTGTCCTGCGGAGGCGGCCCGGGCAGCGGACCGACCACGGTCGCCACCGTCGCGGCCGGGATCGACAGCAGCGTGGTGCCCGCGGTGTGCCAGCTCAGCTGGGTGGCGCGCCCGGTGATCGCGTTGACCAGGCCGACGACGCCGCCGGGGCCGACGTGGTGGCGGATCGTGCCGGGCGGGTCGCCGGGCCGGCGGGCCTCGAGGGCGCCGTCGACGACCACGTAGACGGCCTGCTGGGCGCCGCCCGCCTGGACGATCTGACGGCCGGTCGGCGGGTGCACCCAGCGCGCGCGGGCGGCGAGGCCCTGCAGCGCGGGCTCGGGCAGCCCGCCCAGGTCGGAGGCGCGCAGCGCGGCGAGCCGGCGCGGACTGTCGGCCTCGCGGTCGTTCTCGGCGCGGCGCAGCCGGGAGACGGCCCACCATCGGGTGACCCGGCCGAGCGCGAAGTACACGATCGGGGCGCCCAGCCCGAGCACGATCGCGGCCAGCAGCAGCTTGCCGGTCATGCCCTCGTGCCACAGGCCGGTGGCGAGCCCGGTGAGCCTGTCCTCCCAGAGGCGGAAGGCCAGACCCGCGGCGAGCGCGAGCCAGCACACGGCGAGGAGGCCGTAGAGCGCCACCAGCCGGCCCTCACGGTCGAGCTGGGCCCAGCGCGGCGGGCGGCTCCGCAGGCGGCCGCCGACCCAGGCCAGTGCCCGCCGGCGCAGCTGCGGCACCTCCAGCCAGTTCATCAGCAGGTACTGCCCGTCGAGCGGCAGCAGCGGGCTGAGGTGCACGAACGCGCTCAGATAGCAGAGGAAGGCGAGCTTGAAGGCCGTGTCGGCCACGGGCGGCAGCGCGAGGGCCGCCAGCTGTGCCACGCCGCCGAGGACCAGGGCGCTCAGCGGGCCGGCCGCCGAGGCGAGCAGGCGGGCACGGCGCCCGGCCATCCAGACGTCGCTGGTGTCGACGAACAGCGAGGGCAGTCCGAACCAGACGAGGAAGCCGGCCGCGGGCACCTCGCGCCCGGCGTGTTTGACGGCCATCGCCCGGGCGTACTCGCGCACCGCGACCACGACCATGTTGAGCAGCACGAGCGTGAGGGCGCCGGCCACGTACGAGTCGCCGGTGAGGAACAGCGAGCGGCTGCCGCGCGTCCAGGTGGCCACGAACAGGCCGAGACCCGCCACGGTGAGCAGCGCGGTGACGATGCCCGCGGCCTTGGTGAGCAACAGCCGTCCGCCGGCCCGGTAGAGGGCGGTGACCAGGCCGTCGACGTTGACCAGCAGCATGCGGCGGCCCCGCGCGGCGGCCAGCAGCGAGTTGCCCATCCGCTCCGGCAGCGGGCGGCCCAGCTCGCGCAGCGGGCGGAACGCGTCCATCGGCAGCTCGTCGAGCATGCGGTTGCCGGCCAGGTCGGCGACCACGCGGCGCACCTGATCGGGGGCGAGCCGGCCGGCGATGCGGGCGAACTCGGCCACCAGCCGGGCGACCGTGTGCTCGCCGTCCATCAGCAGCGCGAGCTCCCACTCCTCGGGGGTCAGCCGCAGATAGCTGGCGCGCTCGCCGTCGTCGGGCGAGCGCAGCATGATGTAGTCGCTGCCGCGCGCGCCGGTGAGCTGGACGTACTCGACCCCGGCGCGCAGGACGGGACGTGCGCTCGCGGGGTTGAGGCGGTCGACGACCGCACCCCACAGCCCGGGATCCGCCGGGCCGGACGGCTCACCGGGAGCGCGCCCCGCCAGGGCCTCCCAGACGTTCATCCGGGTCTCGACGTACGTCAACCTGGTGCCTCTCACTGCCGGGATACCGCCGATGGCGAATGGAGATTAGGCGCTCCACGCGCGGAATGGCGAGTCCTCGGTGCCGAAAACGCACGATTTGTCCGGAAGTCGGAGAATAGCGCCGGGCAAACGTACGGCGGGTGGTGTGACAACCCCCTTGTCACACCACCCGCCGCAGCGAAAGGGCAAAGCTTGGTTACTGCGCCTCGGTCAACGTCACCGTGACCTGCTTCTTCTCACCGCCGCGGGAGTAGTCGAGCTTCATCTGCTGACCGACCTCGCCGGCCTGCACGGCGGCCACCAGGTCGTCGGAGTCGCCGATGCCCTTGCCGTCGGCCGCGGTGATCACGTCACCCTGCTGGAGGCCGGCCTTGGCCGCCGCGCTGTCCTTGGTGACCTGGCTGACCAGCGCGCCGCCGTTCTCCGCGTCGGTGACGCTGACGCCGAGCGCGGGGTGGCTGACCTTCTTGCCGGCCATCAGGTCGTCGGCCACCTGCTTGGCCTTGTCGCTGGGGATCGCGAAGCCCAGGCCGATGTTGCCCGAGCTGCTGCCCTGGGTGGCGATCGCCGAGTTGATGCCGATCACCTCGCCGTTGGTGTTGACCAGCGCGCCGCCCGAGTTGCCGGGGTTGATCGGCGCGTCGGTCTGCAGCAGGCCCGACATGGTGGTCGAGGAGCCCTGTTGCTGCTGCTGGTTGCCGAACGGGCTCTCCTGCTCGCCGCCCTCGCCGCTGGACTGGATCGTGCGGTCCTTGGCGCTGATGATGCCGGCGGTGACCGAGCCCTCGAGGCCGAGCGGGCTGCCGATCGCGAGCACCGTGTCGCCGACCTGCATCTTGGAGCTCTGGCCGAACGTGGCGGGCTTGAGGTCGGACACGCCGGACGTCTTCACGACGGCCAGGTCGGTGCGCGGGTCGGTGCCGACGATTGTCGCGTTCGCCTTCTTGCCGTCGGCGAAGATCACCGTGACCGTGTCGCCCTGGGCCGTGGACACCACGTGGTTGTTGGTGACGATGTAGCCCTCGGCGGAGATCACCACGCCCGAGCCCTCGCCGCTGCCGGTGGTGATCGAGACGACGCTGTCCTGCACGGCGGCCGCGATCTGGGCCATCGAGGAGCGGTCGACCACCCGGGTGACCGCGGAGTTGCCGGTCTGCACCGCGGGCGACGAGCCGTCGTCGTCGAAGGCGAGCGCGGTCGCGGCGCCGACGCCGCCCGCGCCGAGCGCGAGCAGCACCGCCGCGGCGCCGATCACGAAGATCCTGCGGCCCCGGCCGGTGCCGCGCGGCTGCTGGTCGACGGAGTGCGCCCAGGTCGGCTGCGTCTCGGCGCCCGGGGACCAGGCCTGGCCCTCGGGGATGCCGAGCGGCTGGGTCGCGTCGGCCTGCGGCGCGGCGCCCGGCGCCCACGCGCCCGGATAGCCGGCCGGCTGGCCGTAAGGCTGCTGGGGCGGCCCGTAACCCGGGTGCGGCTGCGGGTAACCCGCCTGCTGCCACGGGGACTGCTGCCACTGCGGCGCGCCGCCGGGCTGGGGAACGCCGGGGTGCTGGGGAGCCCCCGCCTGGGGGACGCCCGGCTGCTGGGGAGCGCCCGACTGGGGGATGCCCGAACCAGGAGCGCTCGACACCGGCCGGCCCCACTCGGGGGCGTGCGGGGCCGCGGACTGCGCGGCGGTCGGCTGCTCAGACTGTCCCCGCTCCGGGCTGCTGCTCTCAGAGGAGGCGTCCGCGGGCCGCGGGTCGGTCTCGTTCTCGTTCATGCCACCAACCTTGCACCGTCGTTCTCTCACTGGCCTGTGCTAGTCCTGGACGTTTTCTGTGAAACCTTTGTCCGGATTCAGCGTAGGCAACGTGACCCGGAAGGTCGCGCCCTGCCCCGGTTCGCTGATCACCTCGACGGTTCCCTCGTGGGCCCGCACGATCGCCGCGACGATGGCGAGGCCGAGCCCGGTGCCGGTCGCCGCCCGGTCGGTGTGCCGGGTGCGCGCCTCGTCGGCCCGGTAGAACCGCTCGAACACGTGCTCGCGCTGCTGCGGCGAGAGACCCGGCCCGGTGTCCGACACCTCGACCACCGCATGGTTGCCGGGCCCGGCGTAGAGCCGCAGCGTGACCGACGCGTCCGGCGGCGTGTGCACCAGCGCGTTGGTCATCAGGTTACCGATCACCTGGCGCAGCCGGGCGTCGTCGCCGTACGCCACCAGCTGCTCCGGCTGGTCGCGGACCTCCAGCTCGATGGTCCGCTCGGGGGCGGTCGCCTCGGCCGCCTGCACCGCGTCGAGGGCGAGCACCGGCAGCTCCACCGGGCCCAGCGTGAGCGGTCGCTCCCGGTCGAGCCGGGCGAGCAGCAGCAGGTCCTCCACGAGCAGGCCCATCCGGGCGGCCTCGTCCTCGATGCGGCGCACGAGGCGGGCGACGTCCTCGGGATTGGTGACCGCGCCCTGGCGGTAGAGCTCGGCGAACCCCCGGATGGTGGTCAGCGGCGTGCGCAGCTCGTGGGAGGCGTCCGCCACGAACTGCCGCATCTTGGCCTCGGACTCCACCGCGCGGGCCTCGGAGGCCTGGGCGGCGTCGGCGGCCCGCACGGCGGTCGCCTCGGCGGCGCGGGCGGCCGCCTCGGACTGGGCGCGCGCGCTGAACGCCGCCTCGATCTGGGCGAGCATCGCGTTGAGCGCCTTGGCGAGGCGGCCCAGCTCGGTCTGCGGCTCGCCGCCGTGCGACTCGGGGTTGGGCACGCGCCGGCTGAGGTCGCCGGCCGCGATCGCCGCCGCGGTGCGCTCGATCTGCAGCAGCGGCACCAGGCTCTGCCGCACGATGGCCGCGCCGATGGAGGCCAGCGCGATCAGCACGCCGATGCCCACCAGCAGGTCGACCCAGACCATCTGGTTGACCGCGAGGCCGATCACCGACATCTTCTCGCCGACCTGGATGACCTGGCCCCACTCGTCGTTGACGACGACCACGCGCCAGACCACCCGGCCGCTGGGCGAGCGGACCGTGTAGGGCACGTTGCGCACCTTGCTGACCGCGTCGGGGCCCTTGACCAGCGGCGGGAAGTCGGACGGGCCCAGCTTGTCGTCGCCGACCACCGGGTCCTCGGAACGCACGCCCTCGGTGGAGCTCGACGAGACGTAGTAGTCCTCGGGCACCGGGATCTTGGAGCCGACCCGGGCCGCCGCGATCGTCGTCGCGTAGATCGTCAGCGACGAGTCGAGCCGGTCGAGCAGGTAGTTGTGCAGGGCGTAGGTGCTGGCGGCGCTGATCGCGGTGAGCGCCGCGAAGACCAGCACCAGCACGGACGCCACCAGCTTGATGCGCAGCGACACCTTGCGCAGGCTCGGCTGCGCGGGGATCGTGCTGCGCACGCGCTCGGTGAGCGTCACGGCCGGGCTCAGACGGCGGGTTTGCGGAGCACGTAGCCGACGCCGCGCAGGGTGTGGATCAGGCGCGGCTGCACGTTGTCGACCTTGCGGCGCAGGTAGGAGATGTAGGACTCGACGATGTTGTCGTCACCGCGGAAGTCGTATTTCCACACGTGGTCGAGGATCTGCGCCTTGGACAGCACCCGGTTGGCGTTGAGCATCAGGTAGCGCAGGAGCTTGAACTCCGTGGGCGACAGCTGGACCCGCTGGCCGGCCCGGTAGACCTCGTGGGTCTCCTCGTCGAGCTCGAGGTCGGCGAAGACCAGCCGGGACGGCTCCTCGTCGCCCTGCGTCGTGCGGCGCAGCACCGCCCGGATGCGGGCGGTCAGCTCCTCGAGGCTGAACGGCTTGGTCACGTAGTCGTCGCCGCCCAGCGTGAGGCCACGGATCTTGTCGTCGGTGCCGTCGCGCGCGGTCAGGAACACCACCGGCGTGCGCTGGCCGCCCTCGCGCATCAGCCGGATGACCTCGAAGCCGTCGAGGTCGGGCAGCATCACGTCGAGCACGACGAGGTCGGGCGTGGAGTTCTTCGCCGCGCTGACCGCCGCACTGCCGCTCGTCGCGGTGCTCACGTCGAAACCGGCGAAACGAAGGCTGGCGGAGAGCAGCTCGAGGATGTTCGCGTCGTCCTCGACGACGAGCAGCTTTGCCTCGCTCTGCTTGGGCTGGGTCTGAGCGGCCATGACAGCCATTCTTTATCAGCCCGCTGTCCCTCGGCTGCACGCCGCCTGAAAGTTCCCTGTAAGCGCTCTCAGCCAGGCGTCACGCCGCCATCGAGGCCTGAGCCGCGCGGGCGAGCACGCGGCGGTCGGCGCCGGGAGCGGGCCGCAGCGCGGGCGCGGTCACCAGGGTCGCCGTGAGCGACCGTAGCGCGGCCACCCGGCGCACCGAGGCGACCAGCGTGTCGTCGCCGATGAACGCCGCCGCGGTGGAGTCGTAGCGGATCGAGGCCGGCACCACGGGCGCGCCCGCGTCGACCGCGGCCTGGAACAGCGCCGGGCGGAAGCGTCCCTGCCCGCCGCGGCAGAACGTCGTGCCCTCGGGAAAGGCGGCGACCGTACGGCCGGACCGCAGCGCGGCGGTCACCTCGGCGACCGTCCGCGGCAGCGCCTTGGGGCGGGACCGGTCGATGAAGATCGCTCCGGACAGCCCGGCGAGCGGGCCGATGCCGGGCCACGCGCCGACCTCGCCCTTGGCCACCAGGCGCACCGGCGAGACCGCCATCAGCACCAGGATGTCGAGCCAGGAGACGTGGTTGGCGACCAGCAGGGTGCCCGGCCGCAGCTGCGGGCCGCGGCGCACCAGCCGGATGCCGAGCACCGCCAGCATCGTGCGGGCCAGGCCCCGCAGGGCACGGCCGCGCAGCAGCGGCACGAACAGCAGGCCGGCCACGAGCACGACCGTCAGCGTGACCATGCGTAGCGTGGCGGTGCCCGGGGCCGCGTGCCGGTCGGCGCCGTCCCGGCAGTGGTCCCCGCAGCCCGAGACCGGCTGCCACAGCCCGGTCAGCGCGCCGCCGGCGATCATCGCGCCGCTCCCAGGAAGTGCCGGCGGTAACGCGGGTCCAGCCGGTCCATCGAGAACAGCACGTAGAAGTCGGCGCAGTGGAAGTCCGGGTCGTACGCGGGCCGGCCGCAGACCCAGCTGCCGAGTCGCAGGTAGCCCTTGAGCAGCGCGGGCGGCTGTGTGCCCGGGTCGCCGACCAGGTCGGTGCCGGCCAGCCAGTCGCGCCGGGGGGCCACCCGCAGGGCCGGCGGGGCCAGGTGCCTGGCCTGCACCCGGGCCCAGACGCCGGCCGCGGTCACGCCGCCGTCGTCCAGCGGCACCGAGGCGCAGCCGCCCAGCCAGCGCAGGTTGTTCAGGTGCAGGTAGCGGGCGATCCCGGCCCACATCAGGTTGATCACCGAGCCGGTGCGGTGGTCGGGGTGCACGCACGAGCGGCCGGTCTCGACCAGCTGGTCGCGCAGCGGGCGCAGCGGCGCGAGGTCGAACTCGCCGTCGCCGTAGCGGCGCCCGGCCCGCTCGGCGGCCCGGGGGGACAGCATCCGGTACGTCCCGACGACCTCGCCGGACGCGTCGTCGCGCACGATGAGGTGGTCGCAGTGGTCGTCGAACTCGTCGACGTCGCGCCCGTCCGCGGTCGCGCCGGGCAGCGTGGCGCCGAGCTCGCCGGCGAACACGTCGTGGCGCAGCCGCTGCGCGGCGGCGACCTGGCTCTGGTCGTCGGCGATGAGCAGGGTGTAGCCGCTGGTCCCGGTGGAGGCGGCGGCTGTCAGTAGTACGGCCATGGGAGATGTGTAAGCGCGACACCTGCCGATGGAATGTCGCCCCAGGAGGCGGTGCATGGATACAAAATGAACGGCTTGTGCGAGCCTTCCCCCATGCGCATTCCCGCTCGCTTCAACGGCCCGCCCGCGTCCGGGAACGGGGGCTGGTCGGCCGGCTCGTTCGCGCAGGCCGCCGGCGCCCGGGTGGGTGGGCCGGCGTTCGAGGTGACCCTGCGGGTGCCGCCGCCGCTGGACACGGATCTCACGTACGCCGGCGGCGAGGTGCGCGACGGCGACACGCTGGTGGCGACGGTCGTCCGGGCCGAGGGCGAGATCCCGGCCGTGGCCCCGGTCGATCCGGCGACCGCGCGGGTGGCCGCCGAGGCGTACCCCGGTCTCACCGCCCACCCCTTTCCCACCTGCTACGTCTGCGGTCCCGACCGGACCGACGGGCTGGGCATCTTCCCCGGGCTGCTGCCGGACGGGCGTACGGCCGCGCCCTGGGTCGTCCCCGGCGACGTCGACCTCAGGGTGGTGTGGGCTGCGCTCGACTGCCCCGGCGGCTGGACGGCGCTGCGCGACCAACGGCCGTACGTGCTCGGCCGGCTCGCGGTGACCGCCGACGGCCTGCCGGAGCCCGGCTCGGCGTGCGTCGTGGTCGGCGAGGCGACCGCCTTCTCGGGGCGCAAGGCGACGGTGCTCTCGACGCTCTACGGGCCGGACGGCACGAGGCTCGCCTCGGGACGGGCCACATGGGTAGCGATCATTTAGTAGGTTGACCCCTCTCACTTACGGGGAAGGGAGCCTTCGTCGATGAGCCGGCCCGGCACCGACGAGATCGTCGTCGATCACCTCACGAAGCAGTACAAACGCCTGCGAGCCGTCGACGATCTGTCGTTCCGCGTGCGGTCCGGCCGGGTGACCGGTTTCCTCGGGCCCAACGGCGCGGGCAAGACCACCACGCTGCGCATGCTGCTCGGCCTGGTCACGCCGACCGCCGGCACGGCGACCTTCGGCGACCAGCGGTACGTGGACATCGCCGACCCGGTGCGCCGGGTGGGCGCGGTGCTCGAGGCGTCCAGCGCCCACCGCGGCCGCACGGGCCGCAACCACCTGCGGATGATCTGCCGCGCGGCGGGGCTGCCCGAGACCCGCGCCGACGAGGTGCTCGAGATGGTGGGGCTGACCCCGGCGGCGGGCCGCAAGTTCAAGGGCTACTCGCTGGGCATGAAGCAGCGGCTGGGCATCGCCGCCGCCATGCTGGGCGACCCGCGGGTGCTGATCCTCGACGAGCCGGCCAACGGCCTCGACCCCGAGGGCATCCGGTGGATGCGCGACCTGCTCAAGGCGCTGGCCGCCGAGGGGCGTACGGTCCTGGTCTCCAGCCACCTGCTGGGCGAGATGCAGCTGCTCGCCGACGACGTGGTGATCGTGGCCGCCGGCAAGCTCGTCCGGCAGGGCCCGGTCGACGAGGTGCTCAGCGACCTCAGCGGCGGCGTGCAGGTGCGGGTGCGCACCCCGCAGGCCGAGCAGCTGACCGCCGCGCTCTCCGAGCTGAACGCGACAGTGACCACGGCTCCCGACGGTTCCCTGCTGGTGCACGGCGCCGAACCCGCGGCGGTGGGGCACGCCGCCTTCACCGCGGGGGTCGAGCTGCACGAGCTGGCCGGCGAACGCGGCGATCTCGAACAGGTCTTCCTGCAGCTCACGGCCGGAAAGGCGGGCATCCGATGAGCCTGGTCAACGCCGAGCTGTTCAAGGTCCGCACCACCTCGCTGTGGTGGATCATGGGCATCATCCTGATTCCGCTGTACGCGGCCAGCGTGCTGCTCAACTGGGCCAACGCGAACATCAGCGCCCCACCGCAGGATGCCGGGGTCAGCGACACCCAGAGCGCTCAGATCGAGGCCTCGCTGCAGCCGATCAACGTGGCGACCAACCTCTACACCAGCGGCCAGTACATGGGCGTGCTGATCGTCGTGCTGCTGTCGGCGATCATCGTGACCAGTGAGTTCTTCCACCTGACCGCCACCACCACGTTCCTCACCACGCCGCGCCGCGAATCGGTGATCCTGGCGAAGTTCGGCGCCGCGGTCGTGATCGGCCTGGCCGTCTGGCTGATCACCACGGTGCTCAACCTCATCGTGGTCCCCCCGATCATGAGCGCCCTCGATCTGGGCAGCCAGCTCGGCGAGCCGGCCGTGTGGCGGGCGATCGGGTTGAACGCGCTCGCCTTCGTGCTGTGGGCCATCCTGGGCGTCGGCGTGGGCGTGCTGATCCGCAGCCAGATCGCGGCGACGCTGACCCTGGCGATCACGTATGTGGTCGGCACGTCGGCGATCGGGCTGATCTTCTTGCTGCTCAGCGAGTACGTCGCCGAGTGGATCAACAATCTGCAGGTGATCGTGCCGACCACCGCGTCGCAGCTGATGATCTCGGGCACCGACCTGCCGGGGTCTCCGCCGCGCTGGGTCGGCGCGGCCGTGCTCATCGGGTACGCCGCCGTCACCGGTTTCCTCGGCACCTGGATCACCAAGCGGCGCGACATCAGCTAGCCCTAAGGAGTCAGGCCACGTCAGATCTCACATCTGACGTGGCCTGAGTTCGTTCTCACACCGACGGCGTAGCCTTGATGCCGAATCCTTCCCGTCCCATGTGACGAAACAGTCGCGTGCTGACAAAACATGGTGAAAGAGGCGAACACGGAAGTGTCGACCCAGCAGACTTCGCACGAGAACCCGCTCGCGGACTTCGGGCCGAACGAGTGGATCGTCGACGAGATGTACCAGCGATACCTGGCCGACCCCACCAGCGTCGACCCGGCCTGGCACGATTTCTTCGCCGACTACAAGCCCGCGATGGCCACGGGTTCGATCGTGACGCCCGACGAGGCGACCGCTGCCAACGCGACCGCCTCAGCGGCCCGCGCCGGCACGGACGCGCCCGCCGCCGCCACCGTCGCGCCGGTCAAGCCGACCGTTCCCACCGCTGAGTCTGCCGCCGTCAAGCCCAAGCCCGCACCCGCCAAGCCCGCGCCGGCCGCCAAGCCCGCCGCGAGCGCGAACGGCAAGGCCACCGACGGCGCCAAGGTCACCACGCTGCGCGGCGTCGCGGCCCGCATCGTGCAGAACATGGACGCCTCGCTGGAGGTGCCGACCGCCACCTCGGTGCGCGCGGTGCCGGCGAAGCTCATGGTCGACAACCGCATCGTCATCAACAACCACCTCGCCCGCGGGCGCGGCGGGAAGGTCAGCTTCACCCACCTGATCGGCTGGGCGCTGGTCCGCGCGGTCATCGAGCACCCCGAGATGAACAACTCGTTCGCCGAGGTCGACGGCAAGCCGGCCATGGTGCAGCCCGAGCACGTCAACCTGGGCATCGCGATCGACCTCGCCAAGAAGGACGGCTCGCGCACCCTCGTGGTCCCGTCCATCAAGAACTGCGAGACGATGGACTTCCGCAAGTTCTGGCAGGCGTACGAGGACATCGTCCGGCGCGCCCGCCGCAACGAGCTGACCATGGACGACTACGCGGGCACCACGATCTCGCTGACCAACCCGGGCGGCATCGGCACGGTCCACTCGATCCCGCGACTGATGGCCGGCCAGAGCGCGATCATCGGCGTCGGCGCGATGGAGTACCCCGCGCCCTACGCCGGCATGAGCGACGAGACGCTGACCGAGCACGGCGTCAGCAAGGTCACCACGCTGACCAGCACCTACGACCACCGGGTCATCCAGGGTGCGCAGTCGGGCGAGTTCCTCAAGGCCATGCACGAGTTCCTGCTCGGCGAGCACGAGTTCTACGACGAGATCTTCACCTCGCTGCGGATCCCGTACGAGCCGGTCCGCTGGGTCCGCGACGTCGCCCGCACCTCCGAGGGCCAGATCGACAAGGCCGCGCGGGTCGTCGAGCTGATCCACGCGTACCGGGTCCGCGGCCACCTGATGGCCGACACCGACCCGCTGGAGTTCGAGATCCGGCGCCACCCCGACCTCGACGTGCTGCAGCACGGCCTCACGCTGTGGGACCTCGACCGCACGTTCCCGGTCGGCGGCTTCGCCGGCAAGCCGCGGATGAAGCTGCGCGACGTGCTGGGCGTCCTGCGCGACACGTACTGCCGCCGGGTCGGCATCGAGTACATGCACATCCAGGGCCCCGAGGAGCGGCGCTGGATCCAGGACCGCATCGAAATCAAGTACACGAAGCCGGACCCCGAGGAGCAGAAGCACATCCTCAACCGGCTCAACGCGGCCGAGGCCTTCGAGACGTTCCTGCAGACCAAGTACGTCGGGCAGAAGCGCTTCTCGCTGGAGGGCGGCGAGTCGCTGATCCCGCTGCTCGACGCCGTCCTGCAGTCGTCGGCCGAGGCCGGGCTCGACGAGATGGTCATCGGCATGGCCCACCGCGGCCGGCTCAACGTGCTCGCGAACATCGTCGGCAAGCCGTACGAGAAGATCTTCAACGAGTTCGAGGGTCAGATGGACCCGAAGTCGGCGCACGGCTCGGGCGACGTCAAGTACCACCTGGGCCAGACCGGCAAGTACACGACGCCCGACGGCGAGCACTCGACCACCGTCAGCGTGGTGGCGAACCCGTCGCACCTCGAGGCCGTCGACCCCGTGCTCGAGGGCATCGTCCGCGCCAAGCAGGACCGCCTCGACCTGGGCCTGCACGGCTACACGGTGCTGCCCGTGCTGGTGCACGGCGACGCCGCGTTCGCCGGTCAGGGCGTGGTCGCCGAGACGCTCAACCTCTCGCAGCTGCGCGGCTACCGCACCGGCGGCACGGTCCACGTGATCGTCAACAACCAGGTCGGCTTCACCACCGCGCCCGAGTACAGCCGCTCGTCGATGTACTCGACCGACGTGGCCCGCATGATCCAGGCGCCGATCTTCCACGTGAACGGCGACGACCCCGAGGCCGTCGTCCGGGTGGCGAAGCTGGCCTTCGAATACCGCCAGGCGTTCAACAAGGACGTCGTGATCGACCTGGTCTGCTACCGCCGCCGCGGCCACAACGAGGGCGACGACCCGTCGATGACCAACCCGCGGATGTACCAGATCATCGACACCAAGCGCTCGGTGCGCAAGCTCTACACCGAGGAGCTGATCGGCCGCGGCGACATCACCGTCGACGACGCCCAGGAACAGCTGCGCGACTACCAGTCCCAGCTCGAGCAGGTCTTCAAGGCCACCCGCGACGCGGCCGGCACGCCGCCCCGCCCGCGGGTCATCTCCGAGGAGCCCGAGCCCGAGGTGGAGACCGCGGTCGACGCGTCCGTGGTGGCCTCGGTCGGTCAGGCGCACGTCGACCTGCCCGAGGGCTTCACCCCGCACAAGCGGGTGCAGCAGCTGCTCGAGCGGCGCGCCAAGATGTCCACCGAGGGCGGCATCGACTGGGGCTTCGGCGAGCTGATCGCGTTCGGCTCGCTGCTCAACCAGGGCGTCACCGTCCGGCTCGCCGGGCAGGACTCGCGCCGCGGCACGTTCACCTCGCGGCACGCCTCAGTCGTGGACTCGAAGACCGGTAAGGACTTTCTGCCGCTGAGCACGCTGACCACCGGCAACGCCCGGTTCTTCGTGCACGACTCGCTGCTCAGCGAGTACGCGGCGATGGGCTTCGAGTACGGCTACTCGGTGGAGAACCCGGAGGCGCTGGTCCTCTGGGAGGCGCAGTTCGGTGACTTCGTCAACGGCGCCCAGTCGATCGTGGACGAGTTCCTGTCGTCCGGCGAGGTGAAGTGGGGCCAGCAGTCGTCGCTGGTGCTGCTGCTCCCGCACGGCCAGGAGGGCCAGGGCCCCGACCACTCCTCCGGCCGTCCCGAGCGGTTCCTGCAGCTCTGCGCGCAGGACAACATGCGGGTGGCGAACCCGACGACCCCGGCGAACTACTTCCACCTGCTGCGCCGTCAGGCCCTGTCGACCAAGCGCAAGCCGCTGGTGGTCTTCTCGCCGAAGTCGCTGCTGCGCCACAAGCTCGCGGTGTCGTCGGTCGCCGACTTCACCCAGGGCACGTTCCAGCCGGTCATCGGCGACGCCGGCGTCAACGGCTCGCCGCTGGACGCCGGCGCGGTCAAGCGGGTGCTGCTCTGCTCGGGCAAGGTCTACTACGACCTGTTCCAGGCTCGCGCCGACCGCGGCATCACCGACACCGCGATCGTGCGGATGGAGCAGATCTACCCGCTGCCGGTCGACGAGCTCAAGGCGGTCCTGGGCCAGTTCCCCGACGCCGACGACTTCGTCTGGGTGCAGGAGGAGCCGGCCAACCAGGGCGCCTGGTCGTTCGTCGCGCTCAACCTGCTCGAGCACCTCGAGGGCGTGCGGCTGCGGCGGATCTCCCGCCCGGCCGCCGCGGCCCCCGCGGTGGGCTCGGCCAAGATGCACGAGGCCGAGCAGGCCGCGCTGATCGAGGCCGCGCTGCCGCGCCCGTAACCGCTGCGCGACGAAGGGGGCGCTCCGCATCGGCGGGGCGCCCCCTTCTACTATCCGGGCATGTACTTCACCGACCGTGGCATCGAGGAACTCGTCGAACGGCGTGGTCAGGAGACCGTGACGCTCGAATGGCTGGGCGAGCAGCTGCGGACCTTCGTCGACCTCAACCCGGAGTTCGAGACGCCGATCGAGCGGCTCGCGACCTGGCTCGCCCGCGACGACGAGGACGACGAGTAGCCGTCAGGTCTGACTTATCCACAGCTTTCCGCGCCATCCACAGTTAGGACTTTCGACCCGGCGGGGTCCCCGGCCTGCCGGTAGGTTGAGGTCGTGGCACGAAGCGTCTACGTAGCGGGTCTGGGGCCCGGTGTCGGCAAGGGCACCGTGGCGCTCGGGCTGGTCGAGTTGTTGTCCCGCCAGGTCGCGCGGATCGGGGTGTTCCGCCCGCTGGTCTCCGGCGACGGCGACGACGCGCTGCTCACGCTGCTGACCAAGCGCTATCCGGCGGTCGCGCCCTACGCCGACTCCTACGGCGTCACCACCGCCGAGGCGAGCGCGCTGGTCGCCGACGGCAAGTGGGAGGAGCTGATCTCGCGGATCGTCGAGCGCTACCGCGAGGTCGAGCGGCGGGCCGCGTCGGTCGTGGTGATCGGCAGCGACTTCGCCGTGGGCGCCGCCGCCAAGGACCGCGACGAGATGCCCCGCGAGCTCGGCTTCAACGCCCGCCTGGCGACGGAGTTCGGCAGCGTCGTGGTGCCGGTGATCAGCGGTGCCGGCCGCAGCGCGGAGTCGCTGGTGGCCGCGGCCCGGGGTGCGTACCACTCGCTCGGCGACCTCGACGCCACGGTGATCGCCGTGATCGCCAACCGGGTGCCGGAGGATCTCGGCCCGCTGCCGGCGGACGCCCTGCCGGTGCCCATGTGGGCGATCCCCGAGGTTGCCGCGCTCGCCGCTCCCACCGTGGCCGAGGTGGCCGCCGCGCTCGACGCCACCGTCCTGTCCGGCGGCGAGGGCGCGCTCGACCGCGACGTGCTCCACTACGTGGTCGGCGCAGCACACGTGCCCACCGTGCTCGAGCACCTGACCGACGGCTCGGTGATGATCACCCCGGGCGACCGGGCCGACCTGCTGCTGGCCGCGAGCGCCGCGCACGCCGCCGGCAACGTGACGCTCTCCGGGCTGGTGCTGACGCTGGGCGAGCGGCCCGACCCGCGCATCGTCCGGGTCATCGAGCGGCTCAACACCGGCCTGGCCATGCTGGTCGCCGACACCGGCAGCTACGACACGATCGCCGCGGCCTCGCACATCCAGGCCCGTCTCGGCACGGGCACGCCGCGCAAGGTCGAGGCCGCCCTGGGCGTGTTCGAGGAGCACGTCGACACCGCCGAGCTGACCCGCGTGCTCGACGTGGCCCGTTCGAGCCGCGTCACGCCGCTCATGTTCGAGAACGACCTGATCGACCGCGCCCGCGCCGAGCGGCGTCACCTCGTGCTTCCCGAGGGCACCGACGAGCGCATCCTGCGGGCCACCGAGACCCTGCTGCGGCGCGGGGTCGCCGACCTCACGCTGCTCGGCGACCCGGCCGAGATCAACCGGCGGGCGCGCGAGGTGGGCGTCGACATCGGCGCCGCCCGGCTGGTCGACCCCGAGACCAGCGACTGGCGTGACGACTTCGCCGAGCGCTACGCCGAGCTGCGCAAGCACCGCGCCGTGACGCTCGACCTGGCGTACGACGTGGTCCGCGACGTCAACTACTTCGGCACGATGATGGTGGCCGCCGGGCTGGCCGACGGCATGGTCTCGGGCGCCAACCACACGACCGCGGCCACGATCCGCCCCGCCTTCGAGATCATCAAGACGGTGCCCGGCGTGTCCGTGGCCTCCAGCGTGTTCTTCATGCTGCTCGCCGACCGCGTACTGGTCTACGGCGACTGCGCGGTCAACCCCGACCCCGACGCCGCCCAGCTGGCCGACATCGCGCTCTCCTCGGCGAGCACGGCCGCGGCCTTCGGCATCGAGCCGCGGGTGGCCATGCTGTCGTACTCGACGGGGAGCTCGGGGGCGGGCGCCGACGTGGAAAAGGTCGCCGCGGCCACCGCGCTGGTCCGCGAGCGCCGACCCGACCTGCCGGTCGAGGGCCCGATCCAGTACGACGCGGCGGTCGACCCCGCCGTGGCGGCCACCAAGCTGCCGCAGAGCACAGTGGCCGGCAAGGCGACGGTCTTCGTCTTCCCCGACCTCAACACGGGCAACAACACCTACAAAGCGGTCCAGCGGTCGGCCGGCGCGGTCGCCGTGGGCCCGGTGATGCAGGGCCTGCGGCGGCCGGTCAACGACCTGTCCCGCGGGGCGACGGTCAAGGACATCGTCAACACGGTGGCGATCACGGCTATTCAGGCGGCGGCGCGATGACCCGGGTTCTGGTGCTCAACAGCGGTTCCTCGTCGGTGAAATACCGGCTGTTCGACGGTGCCGACACGGTCACCAAGGGCCTGGTCGAGCGGATCGGTGAGAGCGGCAGCGACGTTCCCGACCACCGGGCCGCCCTGCAGGGCATCATGGACGCCGTCGACCTGTCCGGCCTCGCCGCGGTGGGCCACCGGGTGGTGCACGGCGGCGCCGAGTTCTCCGAGCCCACGGTGATCGACGACAGCGTCGTGGCCCGGGTCGAGGCGCTCGTGCCGCTGGCCCCGCTGCACAACCCGGCCGCCGTCACCGGCATCGAGGTGGCGCGCAAGCTGCTGCCCGACGTGCCGCAGGTGGCAGTCTTCGACACGGCCTTCCATGCCACGATCCCGCCCGAGGGCGTCACCTGGGCGATCGACCGGTCACTGGCGGAGCGGTGGCAGATCCGGCGCTACGGCTTCCACGGCACTTCCCACGCGTACGTCTCCCGCCGCACCGCGCACGTCCTCGGGCGCGACCCGGGCTCGACAAACGTGATCACCCTGCATCTGGGAAACGGCGCCAGCGCGTGCGCCGTCGAGGGCGGCCGCAGCGTCGCCACCTCGATGGGCATGTCCCCGCTGCCCGGCCTGGTGATGGGCACCCGCAGCGGCGACATCGACCCCACGGTGATCTTCCACCTGCACCGGGTCGCGGGCCTGCCCATGGACGAGATCGAGAACTCGCTCAACCGCCACGCCGGGCTGCAAGGCATGGCGGGCGTCAACGACCTGCGCGCCGTGCTCGAACGGCGCGCGGCGGGCGACCCCGGCGCGACGCTGGCCTTCGACGTCTACTGCCGGCGCATCCGCGAGTACGTGGGCGCCTACCTGGCCGTGCTCGGCCGGGTCGACGCCATCACGTTCACCGCGGGCGTGGGTGAGAATGCGGCCCCGGTGCGCGCCGCCTCGCTCGCCGGCCTCGAGCCGCTGGGCATCGCCGTCGACCCGGAGCGCAACGAGCGCCGCGAGGAGATCATCTCCCCGGACGGCGCCCACATCCCGGTCTGCGTCATCCCCACCGACGAGGAGCTGGAGATCGCCGACCAGTCACGGGCGGCGCTGTCGCTCCCCCGCTGAGCGTCCCGGCCGCCCGCTCCGGATGCCCGGCCCGGCCGCTCGCTCCAGCCGCCCGGCCCGGCCCGGCCGCTCGCTCCAGCCGCCCGATCCGGCCGCCCGATCCGGCCGCTCGCTCCGGCTAGAGGACCAGCCAGGCGATCAGGGCGATCAGCACGACGGCGACGACGATCCCGCCGATGATCAGCGGGGTTTTCGAGGCCGTCTCCGGCTGCTGCGGGGTGTCACGGGTGAAGGCCCGGAAGGCCTCGGTGTTGCCGCTCGGGTCGACGCTGTTGTCAGACATGCGCAAGACCATAGCGAAGCAACGCACGCCCGCCGAGCCCGCCATCCTAGCGGTCGACGCTCTCACCAGGACAAATGTCATTCGTCCGGGGAATTCACCCCATCGGGCGATCATCGGAGCGCAGGTGCGGTGACGATCCGGCGACCGTCAGCCGCGCCCGGGCGGAGAGGGGTGCGCCGCGGCTGAGCGGTGGGGTGCGTGCGCCGCGGCTGAGCGGTGGGGTGCGTGCGCCGCAGCTGAGCGGTGGGGTGCGTGCGCCGCGGCTGAGCGGTGGGGTGCGTGCGCCGCAGCTGAGCGGTGGGGTGCGTGCGCCGCGGCTGAGCGGTGAGTGCGTGCGCCGCGGCTGAGCGGTGAGTGCGCGCCCGGGTGAGCGCGAGAGCGTGGGCGCCGGGATGCGGCTGCGCCGCGGGTGAGCCGGAAGCGCATGCGCGGGCTGAGCGGAAAGCGTGCGGGCGCCGGGGCGGGCGCGAGGCACAATGGGTCGGGTGCATCGCCGTACTGTCGCCCTCGCCCTCGTCGCCGCGGCCGTGCCGGCGTTGCTGACCGCATGCTCGACCGAGCAGAAGCAGGCACCTGCTTCCACCTCGCTGCCCTCGGCGGCCAGCATGCCCGCCGCGCCGAGCCCGAGTGCGCCGACCACGAAGGTGGCCCCGTCGGCGGCTCCGCGGCAGGCGTTCGAGGTGACCACCCGCACCCTCGCCCTGCGGCGCGGCGCCGACCGGCCGCTGCCCACCTCGGTGTGGGCGCCGCGGGGCGACGGGCCCTTCCCGCTGATCCTGTTCAGCCACGGGCTCGGCGGCAGGCCGTCCGACTACCGGGCGATCCTGGCCGCCTGGGCGCGGGCCGGATTCGTCGTCGCGGCGCCGGCCTATCCGCACACCTCCGGCGGGGTGGCCGAGTTCAACGTGCTCGACGTCATCAACCAGCCCGCCGACGCCAGCTACGTGATCACCCAGGTGATCGGCGAGCTGGGCGGCCTGGTCGACCGCGGCCGGATCGGCGCGGCGGGGCACTCCGCGGGCGGCATCACCACGATCGGCCTGTTCAGCGGCAACCGCGACGAGCGGCTGCGCGCGGGCGTCGTGCTGGCCGGGCGGCAGGTGCTGCCCGCGCCGTTCGCCGGGCCCGAGGCGCCGATGCTGTTCGTGCACGGACGCAAGGACCCCACCGTCGCGTACGCCGACGGCCGCGCGGCCTTCGACGCCGTACGCTGGCCGAAGGCGTTCCTCAGCGTCACCGGCGGCGGGCACGTCGTGACCGGCCGCGCGGCCGAGGTCGTCACCACGACCACGGCCGACTTCCTGCGCTGGAGCCTGTACGGCGACGACGCGGCCCGCGCACGCCTCGCGAACGACGCCACCCGCGGAAAGCTCGCCACGTTCCAAGATCGCCTCGGTTGACAACTCCGGGCGCATGGCCCAGATTGGCCCCCTGCGAAACGGGGGAGATCAATGACGAGACGCCTTCTGCCCGCGGTCCTCACGACCGCGGCCTCCACGATGCTGCTGGCAGGCTGCTCCGGCGACCCGGAGGGCCCACGATGGAGCGAGGCGCCGGCCGGCACCGGCACGACCTCTCCGGCGGCCGATGATCCCTGGAGAACCCCTGCGCCCGCGGCCGCCGGCGCCAAGTCCACCGCCTGCAAGCTTCCGGTCACCTTCGACGTGGCGCAGAACTGGAAGCCCACCGCCGTCGACCCCGGCCTCATCAAGCAGGCCGGCTTCACGCTGCGCTGCGAGATCGACGCCAAGCCCGCCCAGCTCCTCGGCTTCCTGCGGGTCTGGACGGGCCCCGGCGCCACGCCGGCCGCCGCCCTCGAGAAGTTCCTGACCGGCAAGACAGGCGTGCGCAGCCGGGCGACGGAGGCAGGCACGCGCCCCGCGGCCGAGGCCACGTACGTCGAGGAGGATCCGGAGCTCGACGTACGCCGTCATGAACGCCTGCTCGCGGTGGCCACCGCGCAGGGCGTCGCCATCCTCGTGATCGGCGGCATCGACGCCGAGACGCACCGGGAGCTGCTCCCCGCCTACGAGCTGGCCCGGCAGAGCCTGACCGTCCCGTAGGCGGGCGCCGCTAGTGCAGGAAATCGATGGCGACCTTGCCGAAGACGTCGCCCGACTCGAGCCGCGCGAAGGCGTCCTCGACCGCGCTGAAGCCGTACGTGGAATCGATCACCGGCCGGATGTCCTTCTCGACCAGCAGGCCGAGCAGCGCGGCCAGCTCGGGACCGGTGCCCATCGTGCTGCCGAGGATGTCGAGCCGCATCGCGAAGACCCGGCGCAGGTCCACGGTGGCCAGGTGACCGCCGGTCGCCCCGCACACCACGATCCGGGCGCCGGGGGCGCTGCACTTCATCGAGTGCTCGAACGTCGGCGCGCCCACCGACTCGATCACCACGTCCACGCGTTCCGGCAGGCGGGCGCCGGGCTCGACGGCCGTGGCGCCCATCGCCGCGACCCGCTCGCGCTTGCCCGCGTCACGGCTGGTGGCGTACACCCTCTTGCCCATCGCGAGCGCGAGCGCGACGGCCGCCGTGGCCACCCCGCCGCCGGCGCCCTGCACGAGCACCGCGGAGGCCTCGCCGGCGCGGCCGCGGGTGACGAGCATGTGGTACGCCGTGAGCCAGGCCGTGGGCAGGCACGCCGCGTCGAGGAACGACAGTCCGGCGGGCTTCGGGATGAGGTTGTGCCGGGGCACGGCGACCCGCTCGGCCAGCGTGCCGGGGTGCCGTTCGGAGAGCAGTGACAGGCCGCGCGGATCGGCCCGGTCCTGCACCACGGGATAGACGACGACCTCGTTGCCGTCCGGGTCGACGCCGGCGGCGTCGCAGCCGAGGATCATCGGGAGCCGGTCGGCGGGCAGGCCCACCCCGCGCAGCGACCAGATGTCGTGCTGGTTGAGCGAGGCGGCCCGCACCTCGACCGTCACCCAGCCGTCCGGCGGGGTGGGTTCGGGCACTTCGGCCACGCGCAGGGCGGAGCGCGGGTTCGTCGGGTCAGTGGCTATGGCGTAGGCGGCGCGCATAGCCACTGACCATAGTGGCGTTTCAGGCCGGTTGGACGGCGACGTACGGCTCGGGCATTCCCGTACGGCGGGCCACGCCGTCGGCCTGGGCGGCGGCGGCCACGGCTGCGGCGACCGCGGGGGCGACCCGCGGGTCGAGCGGGGACGGCACGATCGCGTCGGCGCGCAGGTCGTCGGCGACCACCTCGGCGATCGCGTCGGCGGCGGCCACCTTCATCCGCTCGGTGATCGTGCTCGCCCGCACGTCGAGCGCGCCGCGGAAGATGCCCGGGAACGCGAGCACGTTGTTGATCTGGTTGGGGAAGTCGCTACGGCCGGTGGCGACGACCGCCGCGTACCTGTGCGCGACCGCGGGCGGCACCTCGGGCGTCGGGTTGGCCATCGCGAAGATGATGCTGTCCGGCGCCATGCCGGCCACCGCGCTCTCCTCGATGCTGCCGCCCGAGACGCCGACCAGGACATCGGCGCCGATCAGAGCCTCGGCGATCCCACCCGTACGGCCGGAGAGGTTCGTCGTCGCGGCGAGCTCGGCCTTGGTCGGTGTGAGGTCGCCCCGCTCGGCGTGGATGATGCCGCGCGAGTCGCAGACGATGACGTTCGCGCCGTCCACACCCGCAGCGATCAGCATCTGGGTGATCGCAACCCCGGCCGCGCCCGCGCCGCTGATGACCACCCGCAGGCTGCCGAGGCGCCGGCCGAGCAGCTTGGCGGCGTTGCGCAGCGCGGCGAGCGTGACCACCGCGGTGCCGTGCTGGTCGTCGTGGAAGACCGGGATGTCGAGCTCGGCGTCGAGGCGGCGCTCGATCTCGAAGCAGCGCGGGGCGCTGATGTCCTCGAGGTTGATGCCGCCGAACGAGGGCGCCATCGCCTTGACGGCCGCGATGATCCCGTCCACGTCCTGGGTGCCGAGGCAGATCGGGATCGAGTCGACGCCGCCGAACTGCTTGAACAGGATCGCCTTGCCCTCCATGACCGGCATCGCGGCCTTGGGGCCGATGTTGCCCAGGCCGAGCACGGCGGACCCGTCGGTGACGACGGCGACGGTGTTGGCCGTCCACGTGTAGTCGGGGTAGAGCGACTCGTCGGCGGCGATGGCCTCGCAGACGCGGGCGACGCCGGGCGTGTAGGCGAGCGACAGGTGGTCGCGGCTGGACAGCGGAACGGTCGCGTTCATCGCCATCTTGCCCCGCTGGTGCAGGTCGAAGACGGGATCGGCGGCCAGCGCGGGATCGAGCTCGAAACTGAAGTACGACATGGTGACTCCCACCGGCATCAGGACGTTGGTCGTGGCGTTCGTCGATCACAGCAGCGAGTGGGGCGCGGATCGGGAACGCGATGCGGGGATCACCCGTGAGTGCAACCGCGCGACGCGAGTGTGCGGCCGCGGTGGTGCGACCTTAACCTAGCCGACCGAGCCGCGGATAGTAGCGGAGAACCACCCGCCCGATGACATCCGCCACCCCGTACGCCCGGCTGTCGTCCTCGATCAGACCGTTGTCGCCCTGGATCCACCAGCCGCCGTCCTGGGGCCGCACCGCCCGCTTGACCACGAGCAGATCGGGCCGGCTGCGGAACCTCGCGACCACCACGTCGCCCGCGCGGACCTGCCCGCCGCGGCGCACCAGCAGCGCGTCGCCGGAGCGCAGGGCCGGCACCATCGACGGCCCGTGGACGAGCACCGCGAACAGTGGTAGTTGCCACCTCACGGCATCAGTCCTCCGTCGCTTTACGACCTCGATGTAAGGGGTAGTGTCAACCACGGATCATCGCAAACTCGTATGGAGGAGTCCTGATGCGACTTCCGCGTTTCCTCACGCCCCGCACGGTGGTGAGCGCCCACTGCGACCTGCCGTGTGGCATCTACGACCCGGCGCAGGCCCGGATCGAGGCCGAGTCGGTCAAGGCCATCGCCGAGAAGTACCAGGCGAACACGGACCCCGAGTTCCGCACCCGGGCCATCCTGATCAAGGAGCAGCGGGCCGAGCTGGTCAAGCACCACCTGTGGGTGCTCTGGACCGACTACTTCAAGCCCCCGCACTTCGAGAAGTACCCCAACCTGCACCAGCTCTTCAACGAGGCCACCAAGCTGGCCGGCGCCTCCGGCGCCAAGGGCTCGGTCGACCCGGCCGTGGCCGACCAGCTGCTCGGCAAGATCGAGGAGATCTCCAAGATCTTCTGGGAGACCAAGCAGGCCTGAGCTCCACTCGGCTTCGCGGCCGGTGCGCCCGCAGGGGTGTACCGGCCGTGACCGCTCGAACGGCTAGAGTGCTGGCGTTGGGAGGAGCAGCAAGGTGACTCAGCTGACGGACACACACACGGGCCCGGCGATCGGCGACGACGTCGTCATGCTGACCGTGCCCGCCGACGGCGGCTACCTGGGCGTCCTCCGCACCGCGACGGCCGGTCTGGCCGCCCGGCTGCACTTCGCGCTCGACGAGATCGAAGACCTGCGCATCGCCGTCGACGAGGCCTGCGCGATGCTGCTCGCCATCGCCACCCGCGCGGCCGAGCTCGACTGCCGGTTCACCGTGACCGAGGACGCGCTCGCCGTCGAGGTCACCGTCACGACCGTACGCGGCGCCAAGCTCCCGTCCGAGTCGTCCTTCGCGTGGAAGGTGCTGACCGCCCTCACCACGTCGGCGGCCGCGGAGGCCACGGGTCAGCGCGCGACGATCCGGCTCGTCACCCGGCGCACCGGAGCCTGACGTGGCTGCCTGACGTGGCTCAGTCGAGCACCGCGGAGATGTAGTCGAGGTGCGCCGTGGCGGCGCGGGTCGCCGACTCCGCGTCGCGCATCGCCAGGCAGTCGAGCAGCAGCCGGTGGTCGGCGTCGATCTGCCGCCAGTATCCGCCCGGCAGGCTCTCGGTGACCTCCTCGCCGAACTTCGCGTGGTAGAGCGGACGCGCCACCAGCTCGAACAGCGGGTTCTGCGTCGCCTTGGCCACCGCCATGTGAAATTCCGCGTGTGCCGACATCATCGTGTCGAAGTCGTCGACCGCCGGATCGAACAGCGCCCCGCGGATCTCGACGAGCTGCTCGTCGTCGCGGCGCATCGCGGCCAGGCCCGCGGCCGGCACCTCGAGCGCCCGGCGCAGCTCCAGCAGGTCGGCCATGCCCACGCCGTCGGAGTTCGACAGCAGCGTGAACCCCATGGTCAGGCCCTCGGCGAGCTGCTCGGCGTCGGGGTGGGCGACGAAGCTGCCGCCGGTGACGCCGCGGGTCGTGACGATCAGATGCTGGCTCGCCAGCAGGCGCAACGCCTCCCGCACCGTGCTGCGGCTGACGCCGGTCTTGACGCACAGCTCCGGCTCCGGCGGCAGACGCTCGCCAGGCTGCAGCCGTCCCGAGGTGATATCCGCGCGTAGCTCGTCCGCCAGCAGCTGATAGGCAGGCGGGCGCACCGTTGATCCGGTCACCTACACAGCGTAGGCCCTCGGCGACCGAAAGAGGGCAGTTAATCGATGCGTGGGGAAATCGATGCGGTGAACGGTCGATGCGTCGGGTCAGCCGATGCCGAGCGCGCGCGTGCTCGGCGGCAGCACGATCAGCAGGCCGGTGAGCAGACCGAGGGCCATCAGCACCACGCCCAGCCACAGCGGGCCGACCTGGAGCAGGAAGCCGCCCGCGGCGATCGTGAACAGCTGGATGACGATCGCCGGCCCGCGGGCGCCCCGGGCGCGGCGGCCGAGCGCGCGCGCCACGAAGAAGACCGCCGCCACGCCGAGCGCGGTGAAGACGGTCAGCGCGATGGCCACGCCGAGGCTCGTGGTGTCGGCCGTCACGTCGAGGACCGCGAGATAGACAGTGAGCCCGAGCAGCGCCAGGCACTCCAGGTAGAGCAGCCGCACCGCCCACACGAGCGTCGCCGGGCTGTCAACGACTGACTTCTCACTGGTCACTCGAGCACCATACCGACAGCCTTTCGAGCGGCTCTTGGGTACAGTGCCGCGCATGCGAGCGTTACTGCTGGTCAACCCCAAGGCGACGACCACCAGCGAGCGCACCCGGGACGTGCTGGTCCGGGCCCTGCGCAGCGCGGTGGAGCTGTCGGTGGAATACACGACCCGCCGCGGGCACGCCGCGACGCTGGCCCGCGCCGCTGCCGAGAGCGGGGTCGACGTCGTGGTCACGCTGGGCGGCGACGGCACGGTCAACGAGGCAGTGAACGGCCTGATGAGCGCCGAGGCCGTGCTGAGCGGGCTGACCGGCACCCGCGCGCAGGTGCTGCCCGCGCTCGCGGTCGTTCCGGGCGGGTCGACGAACGTCTTCGCCCGCGCCCTGGGCCTGCCGCGCGACTGGGTCGAGGGTGTCAGCGTCATCCTCGACGGCCTGCGCGACGGGCGGCACCGGGTGATCGGCCTCGGGCGCGCCGACGACCGCTACTTCACCTTCGCCGGCGGCATGGGGCTGGACGCCGCCGTGGTGCGCCGCGTGGAGCAGGCGCGGCTGCGGGGCCGCACGTCGACGCCCGGGCTGTACTTCCGCTCGATCGTCGGCCAGGTGCTCGCCGGCGAGGACCGCAAGGCGCCGCCGCTGACCATCGAGCGCCCCGGCGAGCCGGCCGTGACCGAGCTGGGCACCGTCATCGTGCAGAACACCGCCCCCTGGACGTACGTCGGTGACCGGCCGATCAACCCGAGCCCGGGCGCCTCGTTCGACCGCGGCCTCGACGTGATGGCCCTGCGCGGACTGGCGATCGCCGGCACGGCCCGCACCCTGGCCCAGCTCGCCACCCGCAAGCACGAGCCGCACGGCAAGACCGTGCTCCATCTGCACGACCAAGAGGAATTCACGGTGATCGCCGACCGCCCGCAGCCGTTCCAGCTGGACGGGGACTATCTGGGCGAGCGTCAGAAGGTGCACTTCGTGTCCGTTCCCGAAGCGCTACGTGTGATCTGCTGACGACTGGGTAGCCAACCTCACGATCCGTTACAGAAACACGGTCAAAAGGTCGGCAGAGCGGCACGGACCGTACTACATTGATGGGAGCGTTGGTCATCGGGCTCTGAGAGATCCCTCAGATCCGGACAAAGAGGGCGTGAGCCAGCTCACCCGCCCGGAGAAACTTCGGGCGCTACCCTTGACATCGCACGAGTTCGTGAAAGCATTCACAAGCGATAAGAAGTAACCGGTTGCTGCTTGCGCGCGTTCCTAATCCAGAAGCGCCGAACGGCTTCCATAACACAAAAGCTTGCTGACGCACGGCGAGCCGGGGGTAACACACCCTACGGCCGCCACCGCGCATGCATAGGTAAACCAGTAACACCATTTATTACCCCATCCGAACAAGGAGTGTTGCCGCCATGGACTGGCGTCACGATGCGATCTGCCGCGACGAGGACCCGGAGCTGTTCTTCCCGATCGGGACGTCCGGCCCCGCGCTCCTGCAGGTCGAGCAGGCCAAGGCCGTGTGCCGGCGGTGTCCCGTGACCGAGGAATGCCTCTCCTGGGCACTCGAGTCCGGACAGGACGCCGGCGTCTGGGGCGGGATGAGCGAAGACGAGCGGCGCGCGGTCAAGCGTCGTGGCGGCCTGCGGGTCGGCGCTCCTACCGCCTGAACCAATCCCCCTAGAGCATTTGCGCCCCGGGCCGATCGGCACCGGGGCGTCTTGCTGTTTACGGTCGATTACTCAGCGCGCCGAAAGCTGGGAGAAACCTTCGAGGTTCGCCCACCGCGCTAATGCGATCACGGTCGGTTTCATCGAGATTCCGCGAAATGATCTCGAATTGCTCGGGCGCCACGAATGGTTCACATTCCGCTCACCGTCCGTCGCGCTCGGCGCAGCGCGCCCACGACGCCACCGTTGGTGACCGTGCGTGGCAATCCGAGATCCCGCTCACGGTGACCTCCCGCAGCTCCGGGTGACCGGTCACTGTGGCTGGCCGGTAAGCCCGCCGTAGGGCCCCTCAGCCGTCCGTGGGAGCACCTGAACGGGCAGGCCCTCGCCAGGCGCGGCGTCACAGCGCCTCCGAGCCTCCAGCGCCATCCTCGGGCAACGTTCCACATCGCCCACCAGGTCGCCGGCCGACGGCTTGCCGAATCGTCCGCGGGTTTTGGCGCCGCGGCAGCCCTGACGGGCGGGGCGGCTTATCCGCGAAGCCGTCCACAGCGCCGATCTCGCACGGGCGACCACAACGCCGATCTCGCACGGGCGACCACAACGCCGATCTCGCACGGGCGACCACAGCGCCGATCTCGCACGGGCGCCCACAGCGCCCGCCGGATCGGGCTCGACCCTGCGCGGTGCTCCATGCCCGCCCACTCGGCTGTCCGGCCTCTGCGCACCGCCCGCCCACCGTCCACAGCGCATACCCGGTCCTACGGCACGCGCCGATCCCGAGCCACACCAAGGTGCCTGTCCTGTGGATAACTCGGCTCACTCGCCGGGACGGTGTGGCAGCCTGTGGACGAGCGCAGCAGATCTTGCGCGGTCCGATCTAGGGTGGGGGCCCCCGGGTGGGTGGGCCCTGCCTCTCGGCTTCAAGTGATCGTCGCAACACCGGAGCTCCCCGAGGGGTGGCAGGGTGTTGGAGGGTGATGCTGATGGCTGGTTGCCGGGCACGGCTGAGGCCCGCGCAGCGGCAGGCATATGCGGATCTCGTGGCGCGGGGCGTAGGCACGAGTGAGGCATCCCGGAGGGTCGGGGTCGACCGTAGGACCGGCTATGACCGGCGGCATCCAGCGTGGCGCCAGGCGCGCGACGCCCGGCAGGAAGCCAAGAAGCGGGCCGTGGTCGCGGCCCGGCGGGCGCCCGTCTGCGCGCGTTATTTTTCGCAGGACGAGCGGCAGCCCGGCGCAGATCGCGGCCGAGCTGGGCCGGCCGCCGTGCACGATCAGCCGGGAAGTGCGCCGTAACGCGCATCCGGTCACCGGCAACTACCGGCCCTGTGCCACGCAGGATGTGCCCGAGAGCGCAAGCCTCGGCCGAAAACGCGCACACTCGCCGCTCACCCTGACCGCGGCAGTGCGGGCCATGCTGAGGAGCCAGTACAGCCCGCAGCAGATCAGCCGCCGGCTGCACCGCGATCACCCCGAGCAGAGCAGGTGGCACGCGTCGCACGAAACGATCTACCAAGCCATTTACGTGCAAGGCCGCGGCAGCCTGCGCCGCGAACCCGCAGCCGCGCTACGCACCGGCCGAGGCGGTACGCCGGCCACGCCTCACACCCAAAGGCACCGACCTGGCCCAGCACTGCCCCGAGCACGTGGCAGCCATCGCAGCCGAGCTCAACGGCCGGCGGCGTATGACCCTCGACTGGGACACCCCGGCCGAACTCCTCGGCACCGACCGTGTTTGCAACGACCCCTGAAACCGCCCCGAGCGGGGGCGCTCCGGCGATTCGCAAAAGCTGGGCGTCATAGGCGGCAGGCGGCCGCAGGAGAGGCTCAGGCGGCCGCAGGCAGAGCCCGCTCCCCAGCGGCGACAACCCGCGCCCCCACGAGGCGCACCAGCTCCGGCGCATCCCCCAGCGGCTCCGCCGCCCCGACGCCCCCCGCCTCGAGCGCCGACCGCACCGCCAGGTCGTACAGGAACCCCGGCGCAAGGAAGTAGGCAGCCATCCCGACCCGCCGAGCCCCCGACGCCCGCAAAATCCCCACAGCATCGCCCGGGTCCGGCGCCGCCCCCGACGCATAGGCCGGCACGCAAGGAACGCCCAGCCGAGCGCTGAGGGCGTCCGCAGCCCACCCGATGGTCGCCCGCGCCCGCCCGTCCCGCGTGCCGGCCGCGGCGAGCACCACGCCGTCAAGCTCGTGGCCGGCCGCCGACGAGCCGAGGCGCCGGGCCAGACCGTCGATCAGGGCGGCGGGCACCGCGCGCGACGGGGACGCAGGCGACGGCCCCAGCACTTCGGCAAGTGTCACGTCGATGGGCAGGCCGGCCGCCTCGGCCACGACCGCGGGCACGTCGACGCGTCCGTGGTACGCCTCGGTGAGCAGCAGCGGCACCACGACGGCGCGACGGTTGGGCAGGGCGGCCAGCACGTCGAGCGGCCGCGGGCCGGCGTGGTCGAGGTACGAGGCGTGCACGTCCCAGGAGGGGTGGGCACGGCGCACGGCGCGGGCCAGCGCGGACGTCGCGGCGGCGGCGCGCGGGTCCCGGCTGCCGTGGGCGACGAGCACCACGGCGAGCCGGTCGGCGGCGGGGATCAGACGTGCAGACCGCATTCGGTCTTCTCGAACATGGCCCAGCGGCCCGCGCGCGGGTCCTCGCCGGCCTTGGTGCGGCGGGTGCACGGCCAGCAGCCGATCGAGCCGTACCCCTTCTTGAAGAGCTCGTTCACCGGCACGTTCCACCGGCTGATGTAGCGGTCCACGTCGGTCTGGGTCCACGCCGCGATGGGGTTGACCTTGACCTTGCCCTTCTTGGCGTCGAACGCGACCACCGGCGTGTTGGCGCGGGTCGGCGACTCGTCGCGGCGCAGGCCGGTCGCCCAGGAGTCGTAGTCGGACAGGGCCCGCTCGAGCGGCTCGACCTTGCGCAGGAAGCAGCACTCGTCGGGGTTGCGGGCGAACAGCCGGGGGCCGTACTCGCCGTCCTGCTGGCCGACCGTCATGCGCGGGCGGATCGAGCGGACGTTGACGTTCATCGTGGCGGCCACGGTGTCGCGCACCTTGAGCGTCTCGGGGAAGTGCAGGCCGGTGTCGAGGAAGACCACGTCGACGCCGGGCGACACCCGCGAGAACACGTGCGCGACCACGGCGTCGGCCATCGAGCTGGTGACGCAGAACCGGTCGCCGAACGTGTCGGTCGCCCACTTGGCGATGACCTCGGCGGGCGCACCCTCGAGCTCGCGACCGGCCTCGAGTGCCAGCGCCTCGAGCTCGTCGCGGGTACGGCGGGTGGGGTCCTGAACGACCGGCGCACCCAGGTTGACGAGGTTGAGAGAGGTGGCAGCCACGACTGTCATCGGTTCACTCCCTTGGAAAGCAGCCCGTTGAACTTGACCGTGAAAACCCGCGCGCAGGAGTGGCACTCCCACGCGCCGTGCGATGCCTCGTTGGGAAACAGGTCCTCTTCGCCGCAGTACGGGCAGTAGAGGGGCGTCGACCTCGCGTCGCTCATTTCAGGAGCCCCTCGTCGGCGCGCATCACCCAGTCGGCGAACGCCTCGTCGCGCGAGGTGCGGCCGTCCAGGTAGTGGCGGGCGAGGCGTTCCACGTACGCCGGAAGCTCCTCGGCCGTCGCCTTGAGCCCGCGGACCTTGCGGCCGAAGCCGGACGTCTGCCCCTGCGCCATGCCGAGCCCGCCGCCCAGGTGCACCTGGAAGCCCTCGACCTGCTCGCCGTGCGCGTTCATCACCAGCTGGCCCTTGAGGCCGATGTCGGCGACCTGGGTGCGGGCGCAGGCGTTGGGGCAGCCGTTGATGTGGATCGAGATGTCGGCGTCGAAGTCGGCGAGGCGCTCCTCGAGGCGGGCCACCAGCTCCTCGCCGCGGGCCTTGGTCTCGACGATCGCGAGCTTGCAGAACTCGATGCCGGTGCAGGCCATCGTGCCGCGCCGCCACGACGAGGGCCGGGCCTCCAGGCCGATGCCGCGCATCGCGGCGATCAGCGACTCCACCTTGTCGTCGGCAACGTCAAGAACGAGGAGCTTCTGGTACGCCGTGAGCCGCACGCGGTCCGAGCCGTGCGCCTCGACCAGGCCGGCCAGCTTCGACAGCTGCGTGCCCGACGTGCGCCCCACCACGGGCGCCGCGCCGACGTAGTTGCGGCCGTCGACCTGCTTGTGCACACCGATGTGGTCGATCGGCTTGGCCGGCAGCTCCGGCGCCGGACCGTCGCTGAGCGCGCGGCCCAGGTACTCCTTCTCGAGCACCTCGCGGAACTTCGCCACGCCCCAGTCGGCGAGCAGGAACTTCAGCCGGGCGCGATTGCGCAGCCGCCGGTAGCCGTAGTCGCGGAAGATGCCGACCACGCCCTCCCACACGTCCGGGATGTCCTCGAGCGGCACCCAGACGCCGAGGCGCTCGGCCAGGCGCGGGTTGGTCGACAGGCCGCCGCCGACCCACAGGTCGAAGCCGGGGCCGTGCTGCGGGTGGTGCACGCCGACGAACGAGACGTCGTTGGTCTCGTAGGGACCGTCGGCCAGCCAGGAGATCTGCGTCTTGAACTTGCGCGGCAGGTTGGAGTACCGCGGGTCGCCGATGTAGCGCTTGGTGATCTCGTCGATCGCGGGCGTCCCGTCGATCACCTCGTCGACGGACACCCCGGCCACGGGCGAGCCCAGCACCACGCGGGGGCAGTCGCCGCAGGCCTCGGTGGTCTGCAGGCCGACCGACTCGAGCCGGCGCCAGATCTCCGGCATGTCCTCGATGCGGATCCAGTGCAGCTGGATGTTCTGCCGGTCGGTGATGTCGGCGGTGTCGCGGCCGAACTCGCGGGAGATGTCCGCGATCACGCGCAGCTGGGCGACGTCGAGCGCGCCGCCGTCGATGCGGACGCGGAGCATGAAGTACTCGTCCTCGAGCTCGTGCGGCTCGAGCACGGCGGTGCGGCCGCCGTCGATCCCGGCCTTGCGCTGGGTGTAGAGCCCCCACCAGCGGAACCGGCCGCGCAGGTCCTGCGGGTCGATCGAGGCGAAGCCGGTGTGCGCGTAGATGTTCTCGATCCGCGCGCGGACGTTGAGCGGGTTGTCGTCCTTCTTGATCCGCTCGTTGGGATTCAGCGGCTCGCGGTGTCCGAGCGCCCACTGACCCTCGCCGCGCGCCTTGCGGGGGCGAGCGGTCGGCGTGGCTGGGGTGCTGCTGGGCGCCATGTCGGCGGTCCTCCGGGTTTCGTGGGCGCGACTGGACGCTCACGGCCCTGGAGGCTCGCGACATCAGTGTCAGGAGTGGCCGGCGCGTCTTGCGCGCCCGAAAAATGATTCGGACGGCGTCAGGAAGCCGGACACATCGCGCTGCGGACACGGCCGTAGTCGACGTGGCGACGTGCCACGAAGCGGCGGTCTACTGCAGCGGTCATGTCGGCAAGCTTCTCACGGTCGGCCATTCTCGGCCAGTGCGGTCCAGATTTCGGGAGTGTGTCACGGCCCACCGCGGCCGTCACACTTGAAACACAGGTGAACGAGCGGGTCGGGCCGGGTCAGCGCTTGCCCAGCGGGACGACCAGCACGGCCTCGGTGCCGCCGCCGGCCCGGTTGCGCAGCTCGATGCTGCCGCGCAGCTCGCCCGTGGCCAGCGCCTTCACGATCTGCAGGCCGAGCCGCTGGGTGTCGTCGGCTCGGAAGTCCGGCGGCAGCCCCTGCCCGTTGTCGGCGACCGTGACGTGGAGCTGCTTGCGGAAGCGGTGCGCCGACACCACGACCTCGCCCGGCTCGTCCCCGGCCGGCGCGGGGGTGGCGTCGTCGTCGTCCGCGGCCGGGAAGCCGTGCTCCACCGCGTTGATCAGCAGCTCGTTGAGCACCATCACCAGCGAGGTGGCGATCTCGGCGGGCAGCACCCCGAACGTGCCCTCGCGGCGCATCTTGACCGGCACGCTGGTCGAGGCGACCTCGGTGGCCGCGGTGGCGACCCGGTCGACGATGCCGTCGAACTCGACCGCCTCGTCGCTCGACATCGACAGCGTCTCGTGCACCAGCGCGATCGAGGCGACCCGGCGCACCGACTCCTGCAGCGCGTGCCGGGCCTCGGGCGCGTCGACCCGGCGGGCCTGCAGGCGCAGCAGCGCGGCCACGGTCTGGAGGTTGTTCTTGACCCGGTGGTGGATCTCGCGGATCGTCGCGTCCTTGGTCATCAGCGCGCGGTCGCGGCGGCGCACCTCGGTCACGTCGCGCACCAGCACCAGCGCGCCGATCGGCACCCCGGCGGGCAGCAGCGGCAACGCCCGGATCAGCACGGTGGCGCCGCGGGCCTCCATCTCCTGCCGGGGCGGGGACTCGCCGCGCAGCGCCGCCAGGATGCGCTCGGCGGCGTCGTTGCCCTCCAGCGGGTCGGCGGCGAGCCGGCTGGTCAGCGCGGACAGCTCCTCGCCGACCAGGTGGGCGTTGAAACCGAGCCGCCGGTACGCCGACTGGGCGTTGGGGCTGGCGTACGTGACCTTGCCGCCCGCGTCGAGCCGGATGAGCCCGTCGCCCACGCGCGGCGCCGACGTCGTCTCGCCCGGGTGCCGCGGCGGCGGGAAGGTGCCGTCCGCGACCATCTGGGCCAGGTCGTCGGCGGTGGTCAGATAGTTGAGCTCGAGCTGGCTCGGGGTGCGCGCGGTGGAGAGGTTCGTGTCGCGGCCGATCACCGCGATCACCTCGCTGAACCCCTCCTCGTGGTCGTCGGGGTCGCGCAGCCGTACGGGAATCGCCTCGTGCCGCGCGGGGGTGTCGCCGTACCAGACCGGGTCGCCCTCGCGCCAGATGCGCTCCTGGCCGAACGCGATGTCGAGGTGCGCCACCTCGGGACCGCCGACGATCTTGCCGACCTGGTCGTCCTGGTAGGCCGTGGGCGCCGTCGTGGGCCGCACCTGCGCGACGCAGAGGTAGTCGCGCGGCTGCCCGGCCTCGCCCTTCACCGGCACCCACATGAGCAGGTCGGCGAAGGAGAGGTCGGACAGCAGCTGCCAGTCACCGGCGAGGCGGTGCAGGTGGTCGATGTCGGCCGGGCCCAGGCCGGTGTGCTCCTCGGCCAGATCACGCAACGTAGACACGGGCCAAGCCTGCCACGCCCATGTTTCTAGAGCGTCGTGGTGACCTTCTTCAGCCCTCGGGGCGCGTCGGGGTCCTCGCCGCGGGCCAGCGCGAGCGCGAGCGCGAGCTTCTGCAGCGGCAGGATGTCGAGCAGCGCGCTGTACCGCTCGTCGGCCACCGCCGGCACCGCGAGGCGCCCGGCTGCCCCCGGCACGTCGCTCGCCCCGATCGTGACCACGTCGGCGCGGCGCTCGCCCAGCCGGGTGACCACGTCGCGCATCGAGCGGCCGCCCGGCCCGTCGCCGACCACGGCCAGCACCGGCACGTCCGGGTCGGTCATCGCCAGCGGCCCGTGCAGCAGGTCGGCGCCCGAGAAGGCGAGCGCCGGCAGGTACGACGTCTCCATGAGCTTGAGCGCGGCCTCGCGGGCGGTCGGGTACGCGTACCCCCGTCCGGTCGTCACCAGGCGCGACGCGAACCGGTAGCGCTGCGCGAGGTCGTCGGCCGTACCGTCGGCCAGCGCGTCCTCGGCGAGCTGGGGCAGCTTGTCGAGCGCGGCGCGCTCCTGGTCGGGCAGCACCCCGTCGCCGGCCCGGATGCCCTCGATCAGCAGCAGCAGGGCGAGCAGTTCGGCGGTGTACGTCTTGGTGGCCGCGACCGCCCGCTCGTGACCGGCGGCCACGTCGATGGACAGCTCGGCGGCGCGGGCCAGCGGCGAGTCCGGGTTGTTGGTGACCGCGAGGGTGAGCCCGCCGGTCTCGCGGGCGGCCTGCAGCACGCCGGTGAGGTCGGGCGAGCCGCCGCTCTGGCTGACGCCGATCACCAGCGTGCCGGCGAAGTCGGGCCGGGCGCCGTAGAGCGTGATCGCGCTCGGCGAGGCGCTCGCCACCGGCAGCCCCAGCCGGATCTCGGTGAGGTACGCCCCGTAGAGCGCGGCGTGGTCCGAGGTGCCGCGGCCGACGAACACGACGTTGCGGGGCCGGCGGCGGGCCACTTCGGCGGCCACGGCGGCGATCGCTCCGGCGTGCTCGCCGTCGAGCAGCCGCGCGAATCCGCCCGGTTGTTCCGCGATGTCCGCGGCCATCCCCTGGCCTCGTGCTGTCACGTGTTCCTCCCCTGATGAGCACCTGAGCGCGCGTTTCGTGCGCAGTCTTGCAAGAAACAGCTTATACAGTCAACGTTTCGAGCAGTAATGCGCAGCGTCTCACCTACTGACATAGCGGGCTCTTTCCCCTACTGTTCTGCATCGTGGATGTACGCCGCGCCGCCGACCGCGCGCTTGAACAGGCGAGATCGGCCCTGGCGACCGACGACGCCGCCAAGGCCGCCGATCATCTGGCCGGCGCGCTCGCCCACGCCCCCACCCTGCCCGAGGTGCACGAGGTGCTCGGTCGCCTCGCGGCCCGGCCCGGCGGCGGGCTCGACCTGTTCCGCGCGGGCCCGCACGCGTCCCCCGGCCGGCTCGCCGCGCGCGCCCACCTGCTCGCCGCGGCGGGCCGCCCCGAGGACGGGTTGCCGCTGCTCGTCGCCGCGAGCGGGCACGCGCCGGCGGCCGACTGGGCGGGCGTCCCGTGGGTCGCCGAGCCGGCCCTGGGCGTACGGATCGATCCGGGTCTGCTGGCTCAGGTGCTCATGCGGCTGTGCACGCGGGTGAGCGAACCGGCGCCGTCCACGCTCCGGCCCTACCTGGCCGTCGTGCGTCACGCGCTCGCGGCGTACCCGGAGCACGCCATGCTGCTCGGCGCGGGCTCCGCGCTGGCGCGCCGCATCGGCGAGCACGAGCTGGCGATCGACTGGGCGGCCCGCGGCGCCCGGGTGCGCCCGTCCAAGCTCGGCGAGATCTGGCTGGGGTACGCGTTCCGCAGCGCAGGCCGCCTGCCCGAGGCGCTGGCGGCCCTGCGCCGGGCGGTCGCGCACGACCCCGACGACCTTTCCGTGTACGCCGACATCGCGGGCACGCTTGCCGACAACGACCGCCTCGACGACGCGCTCGCCTGGATCGACCGCGCCCTGCAACGCGATCCCGACTACGACTGCGCGGTGCACACCGCCCACCGGCTGCGCCACCGCGCCGACGGCGACCTGATGCACCTCGTACGGCTGGCCGACTGGATCCGCGACCACCCCGACGAGTCGCACGAGCACACCGACCTGGCCGACTGCTGCCGGGACACGCCCTGGCTCAGCGGCGCCCCCGCGTCCGCGCCGCTGCCCCGCGGCAGCGCTCCGGCACCCGCCGAGCCGTCCGCCGAGGCCGTACGGCGGCTGCGTCAGGTGGCCGCGCTCTCGTGGGCCCACCCGCCGGCGGCGTACGACGCGGCCGTACCGCTGATCATGGTGACGCCCGCGGACCTGACCGCGCTGCTCGCGCACCCGCCGGCCGACGTGGCCGTTCCGGAGATCTGGGCCTGCCTGGGCCTGCTGCACCACCGCCCCGAGGAGCCGTGGCTCGACTCGGAACGCCGCAGGCTGCTGCGCGAGCTGGCCGAGGGCGGGCTCGACCGGGTCACCGAGGCCGCGCTGTTCGCGATGATCGTGGCCGCCTGGATCGACCCCGCGGCGCGCGCCGAGGTGGCCGAGGCGGTCACCGCTCGGCTCACCGAGGTGGCGTCGCGGCCCGGGGCGCGCTCGTTCGCGGAGCTGGCGCTCGCCACGCCGTGCCTCGACCAGTCGACGCGGCAGCTCGCCACGGCGATGACCCGGGTGCCGGCGGTCCCGCGCCAGCGCGGCCGCAGCCGGCTGCTGCTGCGCTGGCGGCGTTCCTGACCCTCTAGTCCTGGATGATGGCGATCAGGTCGCCCTCCTGGACGACGTCGCCCTCGTTCACCGCGAGCTGGGCGACCGTGCCGTCGGTCTCGGCGACGACCGGGATCTCCATCTTCATCGACTCGAGGATCACCAGGGTGTCCCCCTCGGCGACCGTGTCGCCGGTGGAGGCCACGACCTTCCACACGTTGGCCACCATCTCGGCGCGGATCTCGTCGGCCATCGAGGAACCCTCCTTGGTTTCTCACCCTTCGGTACGGGTCATCAAACCACGAATTTCCTCGCCGACTACGATCGGCGCGGGAAACACCGCACCGAACAGGGAGTCACTCCATGGCGAAGAAGGCCCGCAAGAAGAAGGCTCGCAAGAAGAGCAGCGCGAACCACGGCAAGCGGCCCAACAGCTGAAAAACGAGAAAGGCCCCGCATCCACAGCGGGGCCTTTCTCGTTGCGCCTTATGGCAGGTACTCCCTGGTCTCGACCTGCACCTCGAGCTGGTCGAGCTTGACGCGCAGCCGCTCGCGCAGCTCGCGCGGCGCCTTCTCGTCGCCGCAGCAGCGCGACACCAGCGCTTTCACCTCGTGCTCGATGCCGTACTCCCGCAGGCACCCGTCGCAGTCGTCGAGGTGTTTCTGGATCAGCGTGCGCCGGTCCTCGCTGCACTCCAGGTCGAGGTAGAGGTAGACCTCGCTCAGGACGATGCCGCAATCGGTGTCGTGGTCCTCACCGTTCAGCCCGCTCATCGTTCACGCCTCCTGCGGTTCCGAAGCGGTCCGGGTGATGCCCCGGTCGACGGCGTACTGCTCCAGCGTCTTGCGCAGGTTGCGCCGTCCGCGGTGCAGACGCGACATGACGGTGCCGATCGGCGTGCCCATGATGTCGGCGATCTCCTTGTACGAGAAACCCTCGACATCGGCGAGGTAGACGGCCAGGCGGAAGTCCTCGGGCAGGGCCTGCAGGGCTTCCTTGATGTCGCTGTCGGGCAGCCGGTCGAGCGCCTCGGTCTCGGCGGAGCGCAGGCCCGCCGACGTGTGCGACTCGGACGAGGCGAGCTGCCAGTCGGTGATCTCCTCGGTGGGAGCCTGCACCGGCTGGCGCTGCTTGCGCCGATACGAGTTGATGTAGGTGTTCGTGAGGATGCGGTACAGCCACGCCTTGAGGTTCGTGCCCTCCTCGAACTGGTGGAACGCGGAGAACGCCTTCAGATACGTCTCCTGCACCAGGTCCTCGGCGTCAGCCGGATTGCGCGTCATCCGCAGCCCAGCGGCGTACAGCTGGTCCACGAAAGGCAACGCGTCGCGCTCGAAGCGCGCTCTGCGCTCCTCGGACCGTTCTGTCTGGGCCACCCTGTGCTCTCCCCTCGACCGCCCCGCCGAGGATACGGGTAGTGCCCCTTCAACGGCTTCGAAAACCGCCGGTGTGCTGACACTCACCGATGGCGTGGCGGGCGGCCGCTCGGCTGCCGGCCAGTCGGGGGCACTCAAGAGGTGCCGCACCCGATCGACCTCCCGGCCGTCGCGCTCGAGGCACTCCGTTCCGGTTCGCACCTGTCCAACCCCTTCCGACGTTCGGTCCCGGGGCGTACAACCACGAACGCGCAACTTGCATTCCTTCAGCGGGCCCATCCGTGCGCCCGCAGCCAGCCGACCGCCAGATCGGCCGTGGTCCGCACGTCCTTGCGCAGGTCGTGGGTGGCCCTCGGCCGGACGACCACCTCGACGTCCGCCGTCGGCTCGGGCACCCCGAACGCGTCCCGGTCCCCGTTGAGCACCAGCGTCGGCAGCCCCACGGGCAGCTCGTCCGCCCGGCTCTTCTCCGGCTTGCCCGGCGGGTGCAATGGGAACGCCAGCGCAAGCACCCCCACGGCCCCCACCGCGGCCGCCGTCCGGCACGCGACCCGGGCGCCGCTCGACCTTCCCCCGACGATCAACGGCAGTTTCCGTACGGCCACCTGCCCGATCACCGCCGTCCAGGCCTCGTCGAGCTGCGCCGCGGGCGCCGGGGCACGCCTGCCCGCCACCCGGTAGGGCTGCGTCACCAGAGCCACCCGCACGCCGGCCGCCACCGCCGCGTCGTGCACCGCCTTGAGGTCGGGCGCATCCACTCCGCCGCCTGCGCCGTGGCCCAGGACCAGCAGGCTCAAGGGCTTGCCCGAAGGCTCGGTGACCCGGAGGCCGGCCGGCCCTCGCGGCGTCTCGATGGGGGTGTCACTCACCGGCCTATGTAATCAGCCCCGGCGCGGGGCCGTTACCGCCGCGCGAACACTCCACCCCGCGCGGCCTCTTCACCGTCGGCGGGTCCGAACATGATTGACGGGCGCGCAGATCAGCCGGCACGCGACTGCGCGCGTGCCGGCTGCGGGTCTGCGGCTGTCAGATCAGCGGCTCACCGGGGTGAGGCTGAGCAGGCGGCGGCCTTCCTCGTCGGTGTCGTCGTCGACCGACTCCCCGCCGGGCCTCACGCGTTCGCGCCAGGCCACCAGCATCGCCCGGCGTTCGCGCGGAGTCGTCCCGCCCCAGACGCCGTGGCAGTCGCCGACCTGTAGCGCCCAGGCCAGGCACGGCCCTTGGACCGTGCACGTCCCGCAGAGCGACACCGCACCTTCGGACGGTTCGTTCGGCGCCGGAAAGAACGTCTCCGGATCGACCGTGCGGCACGCGCCGCGGGTCCGCCAAGCCTCGTCGCTGCTGCGCTCGCGAATGGCATCGAGCAACCGCGGATCACGTCGCGCGATGGCTACCTCATGTGGACGCGGCATACGAGCCCGTGTCATCAGCCCACCTCCCCCGTGGGACCGGTACTGCATGTGGCAACCCGTCCGCACCGTGCGAACCAGCACCACTCCGGCGCAGTTTTGTATCGCAGGGTAGAAGATCAGAACAAGGGTCTTGTCTATCTTGAAACAAAGTTGGCAATATAAAATCGTGACATTGCCTCACAAAGATCACCGTTGATCTTGGTCTCTGCTCAAGTTGCGTCGATGCTCGCCCACCCGCCTGTTCGCATGGCGAGACACCAGGCCGAATGCCGCCACACTGCCCATAAAGGACCGCACCGGGTAGGCACCGCATCGCGGCCGGATGCCGTTCGCCCGCCGCACTCACCGACCGCCTCCGCGGCGCAAGGAACGCTCATCGGCGGCAGGACCCCGCCGGCATCGCGCACGCCTTGTGGACAGCAACCCGCCGCCCTGTGGACGATGCCCGCAACGGCCCCAGCCCCTGTGAACAGCTCAGCTCGAACTCGGCCCAAACGGCGTAAAGTCGGGCCCGCCCCCTGGTCGGGCGGGGTAGGCAGAGTGGGCAGCGACCCAGAGGCGACGGGCGATAGCGGCGGCATAGGCGGGAGTGAGGGCGACGCCCTGTGGATGATGCCCGCAACGACCCCAGCCCCTGTGGACAGCTCAGCTCAAAGTCAGCCCAAACGGCGTAAAGTCGGGCCCGCCCCCTGGTCGGGCGGGGTAGGCAGAGTGGGCGGCGTCCTAGAGGCGACGGGCGATGACGGCGGCGTGGGTAGGAGCGAGGGCGGCGCCGGGGTCAGAAGAGCGTGGTGGCCTCGGCCGCGACGGGAGGCGGGGGCTCCAGCAGCTGCGGGCCGTTGTTGCGGACGTTGCCGACATCGGGCCGTACGGGCCGCACCGCGATCGCCTCGAGCTCAGCCCCGCTCAGCGGCGCGAGCAACTCCCCCGGATCGCCCCCACCGGCGAGCCAGGCGGGCCACCGGTCCCTCGGCAGGATCAGCGGCATGCGGTCATGCACCCGGGACAGGCCGCCCAGCGCGGCGGTCGTCAGGATGCTGCAGGTGAGCAGCGCGTCGGGCCCCCAGGTCGTCCACAGGCCGGCGAAGGCCAGCGGGGAACCGTCGGCGGGGGTCATGTAGTAGGGGCGGCGCTGCTTGCCGTCGCGGATCCACTCGAACCAGCCGTCGGCGGGGATCAGGCAGCGGCGGCGGGCGAAGGAGGGGGCGAACGCCGGGGAGGTGGCGACCGTCTCGGAGCGGGCGTTGATCATGCGGGCGCCGGCTCGGAGGTCCTTGGCCCACGGGGGTACGAGGCCCCAGCGGGCGGTGTCGAGGACGCGGGCCTCGTGGGTGGTGGACATGCGCACGACGGGGACCGGGTCGGTGGGTGCGACGTTCCAGCTGGGCGCCGGCTGCTCGGCGACGCTCACGGCCTCGAACAGGTCGGTGAGGTCCGCCTCGGTCCTGGTGGTCGCGTATCGCCCGCACATGTCCTCCGAACGGTACACCCGTCCCAGGCCCCGGGAATGCCCGCCGGAATTGTCAGCCACCCCCGGCACAATGACCCCGTGACAGCAGAACCCCGCCCCTGGCTCGCCCCGTCCGCGTCCGGCCCGGTCAGCTCGACCGTGCGGTTGCCGGGCTCCAAGTCGATGACGGCGCGCGCCCTGGTGTTGTCCGCGCTCGCCGTGGGTCCGTCGGTGATCGAGCGGCCGCTGCGGGCCCGCGACACCGAGCTCATGGCGGCGGGGCTGCGGGCGCTGGGGACCACGCTGGACACGAGCGCCGGCGAGCGGTGGGTGGTGGAGCCGGGGCCGTTGCGCGGGCCCGCGCGGGTCGACGTGGGGCTCGCGGGCACGATCATGCGGTTCCTGCCGCCGGTCGCGGGGCTGGCCGAGGGCACGGTGGAGTTCGACGGCGACCCGCACGCGCGCAACCGGCCGCTGCGCCCGATCGTCGAGGCGCTGCGCTCGCTGGGCGTGTCGATCGACGCCTCGGCCGCGGGCGGGCTGCCGCTGACCGTGCACGGGGCGGGCCTGGTCTCCGGCGGCGAGGCCGTGATCGACGCGTCCGCGTCCAGCCAGTTCGTGTCGGGGCTGCTGCTGTCGGCTCCCCGCTTCGCCAAGGGGCTGGTGCTGCGTCACGAGGGGCCGCCGGTGCCGTCCGCTCCCCACCTGCGCATGACGACCCACATGCTGCGGGCGGCGGGCGCATCCGTCGACGAGTCGGTGCCCGACGTGTGGGCCGTCGAGGCGGGCGAGCTGGCGGGGCGCACGTGGGTGATCGAGCCCGACCTCTCCGGCGCGGCGCCGTTCTTCGCCGCTGCCATGGTCACGGGGGGCGCCGTCACGCTGGGCGGCTGGCCGGCCGAGAGCTGGCAGCCGGTGGGCCGGCTGACCGAGCTGCTCACCGGCCTGGGCGCCGAGGTCACCCAGTCGGGTGACGGGCTGACCGTGCGCGGCACCGGCTCGCTGCACGGCATCACCGCCGACCTGTCCGAGGTCAGCGAGCTCACCCCGGTGCTGGCCGCGCTGGCGGCGCTGGCCGACGGGCCGTCCGAGCTGCGCGGGGTGGCGCACATCCGCGGCCACGAGACCGACCGCATCACGGCGCTCGCCACCGAGCTGGGCAAGGCGGGGGCCGAGGTCACCGAGTTCCCCGACGGGCTGCGCATCGAGCCGCGGCCGTTGCACGGGGCGGAGTTCGAGACCTACGCGGATCACCGGATGGCTCACGCCGCGGCGGTTATCGGACTCGCCGTTCGGGGCATATCCCTCACCGACGTAGCGTGTACGTCGAAGACGTTGCCCGAGTTCCCCGAACTCTGGGCGGGACTCGTGGCGAGGAGTTAGACCCTGCCGGCTCGCAAGCGGGAGTACGACGAGGACGACGTCCGGATTCGACCGGGCCGGTCGTCGCGCCCGCGTACCCGGACGCGGCCCAAGCACGACGACGCCGTCGACGCTCTGGTCATCACCGTGGACCGTGGCCGATACGGCTGCGTGCGCGAGGACGCCCCGCCCGACACCCCGGTCATCACCGCGATGCGGGCCCGCGAGCTGGGCCGCAAGTCGGTCGTGGTGGGCGACCGGGTGGCGCTGGTCGGCGACGTGTCGGGCGAGGCGGGCGCGCTGGCGCGCATCGTGCGGATCGGCGAGCGCACGTCGGTGCTGCGCCGCACGGCGGACGACGACGACACCACCCCCGAGGGCCGGCTCGAGCGGGTCGTGGTCGCCAACGCCGACCAGCTCGTGATCGTGAGCGCGCTGGCCGACCCGCCGCCGCGTACGGGGTTCATCGACCGCTGCCTGGTCGCGGCCTACGACGCCGACATCGAGCCGCTGCTGTGCCTCACCAAGGCCGACCTGGCCGGGCCCGCGGCGGTGCTCGACTACTACGCCGAGCTCGACCTGCCGTACGTGCTGGTCCGCCCCGACAGCGACCTGAGCGAGCTGCGCGAGCGGCTCGCCGGGAACATCTCCGTCCTCGTGGGGCACTCCGGCGTGGGCAAGTCCACGCTGGTCAACCGGCTGGTGCCGGACGCGTTGCGGGCGGTCGGCGCGGTGAGCGCGGTGGGCAAGGGCCGGCACACGTCGACCAGCGCCGTCGCGCTGCGGCTGCCGCAGATCGGCCGCAAGGACCCGGGCTGGATCATCGACACGCCCGGCATCCGGAGCTTCGGGCTGGCCCACGTGAGCGCCGAGAGCCTGCTGCACGGGTTCCCCGACCTCGTCGAGGGCACGCTGGAGGACCAGCCCAACTGCGGGCACACGGCCGCCGACGTGGGGTGCAGCCTGGACGCGTGGGTGGCCGAGGGCAAGGCGGACCCGCGACGGCTGGAGTCGTACCGGCGGCTGCTGGCGTCGCGCGCCGGCGAGACCGACCCGCGCGAGGCCGACCGGCGGGAGTCCGACGCACGCCAAGGAGGCCCGGGCGAAGGAGACCCGCACGAGGCCGACCCGCGCGAGGGCGCACCGGACGACGAACTGCCGGCCTGATCGTCGGACGGCCGGCCGTGGCCCCGCGGTGGGCCGGGGTCATCCGCTAGCGTGCGGGCATGGCTGGTTACGCCGACGACCTCTCGCTCGCCCATCTGCTCGCCGACACGGCCGACTCGATCTCGATGAGCCGGTTCCGCGCGCTCGATCTGCGGGTCGAGTCGAAGCCGGACCTCACGCCGGTGTCCGACGCCGACACGGCGGTCGAGCAGGCCATCCGGTCGACGCTGGCCCGGGCGCGGCCGCGCGACGGGGTGCTGGGCGAGGAGTTCGGGCTGACCCACGCGGCGGCGGGGCCGGGCAGCCGGCGCTGGGTGATCGACCCGATCGACGGCACCAAGAACTTCGTCCGCGGGGTGCCCATCTGGGGGACGCTGATCGCGTTGCTCGAGGGTGACACGCCGGTGGCGGGGCTGGTGAGCGCGCCCGCTCTCGGGCGGCGGTGGTGGGCGGCGCGCGGGCACGGGGCGTACGCGGGAAAGCACCAGCGCGCGGCGAGCCGGATCGCGGTCTCGAGCGTGCGACGGCTGGGCGACGCGAGCGTCTGTTATGCGAGCCTCGACGGCTGGCAGCAGATCGGGCGCCTGCAGGGCCTCGTGGACCTGAGCCTGGCGGCGTGGCGCAGCCGGGCGTACGGCGACTTCTACGGCTACATGCTGCTGGCCGAGGGCGCGCTGGACGTGATGGTGGAGCCCGAGTTGTCGTTGTGGGACGTGGCGGCGCTGATCCCGATCGTGCAGGAGGCGGGCGGCACGATCACCGACCTGGCGGGGCGGCCCCCGGCCGACAAGTCGTCGGTGATCGCGACCAACGGGCCCCTGCACGAGACGGTGCTGACCGCGCTGAGCCGGTAGGCGGAGGCGAACAGCGCAGCAACAGTGTCCCCGAAGCGCTGATGCCGGGCCGGGGCTCGTCTATCGTGCGTCACGTGGTGTCCTCGGGCTGGTGCTTCCTCGCCGCGATGATCGTGGCGTACGGGGTCGCGAACCTGCTGCAGTCGGCGGCTGCGGCCCGCACGACCGTGCACCACACGTTCGACCCGGGCCTGCTCGTGCGGCTCGCGGGCCAGCGGACGTACCTGCTGGGCCTCGGCTGCCAGGTGCTCGGGTTCGTGCTCGCCTTCCTCGCCCGGGAGGACCTGCCGCTGTTTCTGGTGCAGGCGAGCGTGGCGGCCGGCCTCGGCGTGACCGCGGTGCTGGGCGTGGTGCTGCTCAAGTGGTCGCTGCCGGCGGCCGAGGTGGTGCTGCTGGCGATGCTGATGGCCGGCATCGCGGCGCTGGTCCACGCGGCGCAGCCGGCCCACGCGCGTCCGCTGGGCGCGGCGGCGATCGCGGGCCTCACGCTGGCGCTGCTGGTGATCGGCGGGCTCGGCTTCTTCGCCGTACGCCTGCAGGGCGCTCTCGGTTCCGTCGTGCTCGGCTCGCTGGCCGGCGTGGGGTTCAGCGCCGCCGCGATCGCCGCACGCCCGCTGGCCACCGAGCACTCGGCCGCGGGGTTCTTCGCCAACCCGCTGCTCTACCTGCTCGTCGTCCACTCGCTGGTGGGCCAGTTGCTGCTGGGGCTCGCGATGCAGCGCGGCTCGACAACGGCGGCGGTCGCGGCGATGGACGCGGCCGGGGCGGTCCCCGCGGCGGTCGTGGGCCTGCTGCTGCTCGGCGACCGCATCCAGCCGGGCAAGGAGTGGCTGGCGGCGCTCGGGTTCGTGGTCACGCTGGCCGCCGTGATCGGCCTGACCCGGTACGCCGAGCCGCAGCACCACCACGCCCCGGCGCCCACGCGGCGGCCCGATCCGGCGCCGCTGCACACCGCCCCGACGGGTCGCTGACTCACATTTCGTCGCCGTCCCGGCATGAGTCATCCGGTCACGGGTAAAGACCGACCATGCCTCTCCGGCAGTTATGTCCCGATTGGTTCCCCGTTGGCGGCGGGCGGCCGGTTCCCTGATCGCCGAAATGCGAGAAGGGGACGCGTTATGCACAATGGAGCGATCATGGCGAGCGAGGTGCGGCACCTGGTGGACCGCGGCGCCGAGTATCCGACGGTCCGGCTGACCGGGGTGCTCGACGCCGAGTCGGCCGGTGGGGTGCGTACGGCGCTGCTCGACGTGCTCGCCGAGCAGCCCGAGGCCCTTCTGGTGGAGGTCGGCGGCCTGACGCTGTCGGCGCCCGAGGGAGCCGCGGTGCTGCGTGCGGTGCGCGAGGAGACCGCCGACTGGCCCGGCGCCCACCTCGCCCTCTGCGACGCCCGCGGCGCGGCCGCGTGGCCCGGGGTCGGCTGGCCGGTCTGGCCGAGCCCGCGCGACGCGATCGCCGAGCTGGGCGAGCCCGACCCGGACCACCGCCTGAGCCTCGAGCTGGACGCCGTGCTGGGCGCCGCCCGCCGCGCGCGGGAGCTGATCACCGAGGCGTGCGCGCGGTGGTCCTGCCCCGAGCTGGCCGGCCCGGCGTGCATCGTGGTCACCGAGCTGGTCAACAACGTCGTCGTCCACGCCCGTACGCCCATGGTGGTGCTGCTGGCGGCTCACGGCGACGGCCTCAGCGTGGCGGTGCGCGACCACTCGTCGCACGTGCCGACGTTCACCGGCGGGCCGGTGCCGCCCACGGCGTACGGCGGCCGCGGCATGCTGCTGATCGACTCGGTGGCCGACCGCTGGGGCAACCTGCGCCTGGGCGACGGCAAGGTCGTCTGGGCGCTGATGTCCGCCGGGGGCGACCCGGACGGCCGGCACCAGCGGGCCGGACAGAAAGCAACAAGCATGGCGGACCCCGCTCGCGGGTAGATTGCGGGCATGGTGCGAGACAACGACTACCCCGCCGAGGTGTCCGACCCGGAGGCCTCCGGTCTGCCCGACACCGCGGACGACGATTCGACCGCGTACGACCAGGTCGACAGCCCGCGCTGGGCCGACGGCCCGGACCCGGCGGCGCTCGCGGGCGTCGGCCCGGGCGGCTCCAACCGCTTCGGCGACACCGCCGAGGAGCAGCGCGAGGGCGAGTCCCTGGACTACCGGCTCAGCCAGGAGGAGCCCGACTTCGGCGCTCAGGACGCGGCCCCCGCGCGCCGCGACCCGTACGACGAGACGGTCGACAGCTCCGAGCAGCGCAACTTCGACGCGGACGTGTGGGGCGAGAGCCCGACCTCCGACCCCGACTCGCAGATCTCGCTCTACGACGACGGCCAGCTCGACGACGCCAGCCCGCAGCCGGTGGGCCGCCTGGTCGAGCCCGACGAGGGCTACGGCTACGACACCGAGGCCGACAGCGTGGCGTACGACGCGGGCGCGGCCGGCGGCGGCGCGAGCGCCGAGGAGCTCGCCATCCACGAGACCAACCCGCCCCGCTACGAGTAAGCAGGGATCAGTCGAGCCCCTGCTCGCGAATCTCGCCCGTCGGTGTCGAGGGCGTCCTCGGCACCGACCTCAGGGGGCGGGATCCTCGCCGAGCGGAGCGAGGCCATTCTGCAGGGCGTATCTAGTGAGCTCCACGCGGTTGTGCAGCTGGAGCTTGCCGAGCGTGTTCTGCACGTGGTTCTGCACCGTGCGATGGCTCAGCACGAGCCGTTCGGCGATCTGGCGGTACGACAGACCCTTCGCCACCAGGCGCAGCACCTCGGTCTCCCGCTCGGTGAGCTTCGGCGCCGCCGTGGGCGGCCCGGCCGGCCCGGCGACCGCGAGCCGGCGGAACTCGCCCAGCACCAGCCCGGCGAGCCCGGGCGTGAAGACGGTGTCACCGGCGGCCGTCCGGCTGACCGCGTCGAGGAACTCGGTGAGGCCGGCCGACTTGAGCAGGTAGCCCGTCGCGCCGGCCTTCATCGCGTCGAGCACGTCCTGCTGCTCGCCGCTGGCCGAGAGCATGAGGATCCGTACGCCCGGGATCTCGCTCTGCAGGCCGTGGATCACCTCGACGCCGGAGACGTCCGGCAGCTGCAGGTCCAGGATCACGACGTCGGGCCGGGCCGCCGCGGCGATCCGCACGGCCTGCCGTCCCTCGCCGGTCGTCGCGACCACGTCGTAGCCCGCGCTCGTCAGGTCCCGGCTGACGCCCTCGCGCCACATCGGGTGGTCGTCGACCACCATCACCCGCACGGCAGCGCTCATGCGATCACGATATCGGGGCGCGCGGCACGGTCATCTCCACCTCGGTGCCCTCGTCGGGCGCCGACACGATCTGCACGCCCCCGCCCAGGTCGGCGATGCGCCCGCGGATCGACTGGGCGACGCCGAGCCGGCCCTGCGCCGCGGCCTGGGCCAGCCGGTCGGGCGCGATGCCGCAGCCGTCGTCGCGCACGGTCACGACCACCTCGTCCGGCTGGTCCTCGACGAACAGGTAGACCTTGGTGCCGGGCGCGCAGTGCTTGGCCACGTTGTCCAGGGCGGCGGCCACGGCGGCGCCCAGTTCCCGGGCCGTACGGGCGGGCAGGGTCACGGCGCCGGCCGGGCCCGAGACCGTGACGTCCGGTGAGGCGTACGGGTGGAGCAGCGCCATCAGGTCGAGGTCGTCGCCTCCCGGGTCGCTCGCCTGCCGCCCCGCCACGAGGCTGCGCAGCGCCGCCTCCTGCTCGCCCGCCAGCCGCGCCAGCTCGCCCGCCTCGCCGTCGAGGCCCGCGCCGCGCCGCTTCACCAGCGCCAGCACCTGCAGCACCGAGTCGTGGATGTCGCGGGCCAGCCGTTCGCGCTCGCGGGTGGCCGCCTCGAGCTCGATCGCCCGCTCGAGGCGCTCCTGAGCCACCTCGGCGACCCGGACGAGGTAGCCGACCGCGATCGCCGCCAGCAGCATCAGCACCGTGCCGGTCGTCGCGGCCTGGTCGAAGTGGGCGCGCACGATCAGGTCGGTGGCGCCCATGGTCAGCGCGGCCGCGATGCCCGCGCGCCGGCCGCCGGCCACCGCCCAGCTGATCACCGGCGCGACGTGCCAGGCGACGGCGAGGGTCGGCGCGCCGGCCTCGAGCGCGCCGCGGCCCACGATCCCGATGCTCGCGGTCAGCGCGGCGATGGCGACGAGCTGGTCGGCCACGAGCAGCGGCGCGTGGCGGCGGGCGGGGTCGGCGTACGCGTACGTCGTGAACACCGTCCAGGCCGCCATCGCCGCGAGCACGGGCCAGGCGAGCACCGGATGGGCGTAGTCGCCGACGTTGCGCACCACGAGGACGGCGGCGTACGTCAGCGCGGCGATGCGATAGACCGCGATCGCCCGCCACAGCGGCGCCTGCAACCCGCTCCGTGCGTCCGGCATGGCCCGACCCTGCCACATCGCGCCGTACGGGAGAGGGGCCGTCCTGCGGGATGATCAGCCATGTCCTACCGTCGGAGGCATCGGCACCGAGGTTCTGCTCTCCGAAACCTTCGACCGCGGCGCGATCACCACGCTGCGGCACGCCGTCGCGTCCTGCGCCAGGTCGGCCGGGTTGACCGGCGGGCGGCTCGACGACTTCGTGGTGGCGGTCAACGAGCTGCTCACCAACGCGGTGCGGCACGGGGGCGGGGCCGGCCGGGTCGCCCTGTGGACCGCGGACGACGAGGTGGTCTGCGAGGTGAGCGACTCGGGCGTCGGGCTGCCCGCGCACCGCGCGGGCCGTCCCACACGTCCGGCGCGCAATCAGCCGGGCGGCTGGGGTCTGTGGCTCGCCGAGGAGCTGACCGACACGTTCCGCGTCACCACCGGCACCAACGGCACGACCGTCCGCGTCTCCAGTCGATCTTCCTTAAGCGAGCCTTAAATCGGCCCCGCCGAGCTTGCGAGATCCACTCACTTTTGAAGAATCCTTCCTGCTGATACCTATCAGGGGGCAAAGGGTGAGCGACGCACGGCATCGGTCCGGCACGTCGAGATGGGCGATCAGGCCGCGGGCGCTGGGGGCGCTGGCGGTGGCGAGCGCCGGGCTGGTGGGCGCCATCGTGGTCACCGGACAGGGTGACGTGGCGGCCGCCTCGGAGCACCGGCCCGTCTTCGACGACGACTTCGCGGGCGCGCGCGGCGCGGGCCTCGACCCGGCCAAGTGGCTGCTCGACGGCGACGCGCGGCACGGGCAGCTCGACGGCGATGGCCACCTGGTGGTGGACCGGCTGGCGATCACCCGGAAGGCGTTCGCGGAGCCGTACGGGCACGCCGAGGCGCGGATCAAGGTGCGGCGCGTGAGCGGGCCGTGGCGGGCGTTCGGAGCTGTCGACAAGTACGGCCGGGTCCTGCGCGGCACCGTCGACACGCTCGACCGGCGGGCCGACCGCACGTCGAGCCGCGACTTCCACACGTACGCCATCGACTGGACGCCGCAGGCGGTGGTGTGGTCGGTCGACGGGCGGGCCACGCTCAAGCTGACCCCCGACGAGCCCGGGCTGCCGATCGCGCTGGTGCTCAACCTGGCCACCGACGGGCGGCGGCCGGGCCGCATGGAGGTCGACTTCGTCAAGGTCACGGCGGGTACGAAGCCCATGCCGGCGCCGACGCAGCCCTCCGCCACCCCGACCTCGGCGACGCCCACCTCGGCGACCCCGACGTCAGCGGCCCCCACCTCGGCGGCCCCGACGACGACCCCGCCTCCGAAGCCGACCAGCCCTCCCGCGACCGCCAAGCCGACCACCCCGCCGGCGACCGCGAAACCGACCACGAAGCCCGCCGCGAAGCCGTGGAAGGCGTACACCGACTACAAGGCGGGCGACCTGGTCACGTACAAGGGCGTCACCTACCGGGTCAAGGAGGCGCACACCGCGCTGCCCGGCTGGGAGCCGTCGAACCTGCCCAACCTCTTCGTGAAGGTGTAGCTCAGTCGGTGATGCGGTACGGGTCGCCGTACACGTGCCAGTTGAGCGGGGCGGTCAGGTCGAGGTTGCTGCGCCGCAGGAACAGCCGCTGGGCGGTCTCGACCCGCGACACGTCGCTGTGCGCCTCCTCGGTCCGCATCTCGGCCACACGCGCGTCGAGGAACGCGTTGAGGTAGGCGAGCTCGTCACCGCCCTGCGCCGGGGTCCTGGCCTTCTGCATCGCGGCGGCCCGGATGGCCCGCATGCCGGAGACGCCGTGCATCACGGCCGCGTCGAAGTAGACGAACTGCCCCAGCGCGCGCAGCCGGTCGGACCGGGCGAACCGCAGCGCCGGGTTGAAGTAGTACGTGTCCCGGGCGTCCTCCTGCACCTTCTGGAAGGCCGGGTCCTGGGCCGCGGTGCGCCACGCCGAGACGAAGCCCGGGTCGAGCCCGGCATGCGAGTCGGAGCCGTTCACCGTGCGCAGCGCGGGCAGGAACCTCGCCAGCACGTTGCCGGGCTTGCGCCGCGTGTACTCGGCGACCACCGCCAGCATGTCCGACGTGCCCGAGCAGAACCCGACGATCCCGGCCGTGTAGCCGCGGCCGTCACCGATGTCCTCGATGTAGGCGAACGAGCGGCGCCACGCGAGGGTGGAGTTCTCGGCGCTGGAGATCAGTTCGAGCGCGCGCTCCTTCTTGCGCCTGTCCTCCAGGCCCGACACCAGCGAGCCGGTCGGCGGCGCGGCGGCCGGCAGCACCTTGGCGGCCGGGCCGTACGCGCGGACGTCGGTGAGGGCGTAGCCACCCGTGGTGCGGGCCCGCTGCGTGGCCAGCACGCGCAGGAAGCGTCCGGTGCCACCGAGCCGCTTGAGCTCGTCGGCGCCGCCGTTGCCGTTGCGGGTCGCGTACAGGTCGGTCCAGTTCGAGCCGTCGGCCGAGGCCTGCACCCGGTACGTCCTGGCGTACGTGCTCGCCCAGGTCAGCCGCACCCGCTCGATGCGCTGCACCGAGCCGAGGTCGATGCGCAGCCACTGCGTGCCCGGCCCGGCCACGCTGACCCAGCGGGTGACCGTGCTCGCGTCGTTGGCCCGGGCCGCCGCGGCGCCGTCGGTCACCGAGGACGCGACGGCCGGGCGGCCCCGGGAGATCAGCACGTTGTTGTCGGCCCCGGCGGCCACCGAGATGGCCAGCGGCACGCACAGCGTCACCGCCACTCCGCCGCTCAACGCGACCGTCCGGACCCTGTCGGCGCGGAAATGCATTCCTCAACGCTAGGCCGCGCCGCGCCCCGATCCCCCGGGGTTCGCGAAATCCCTTACTTCCGCTTCCGGTTCCGGCGCATCAACACGATGACCAGCACGATCGCCGCCACCACGAACAGGCAGCACAGGCCGCCGAAGATCCCGAAGAAGCCGAACCCGCCGCGACGCCGGCGCGACCTCGCCGCCTCGATCGCCAGGTCGGCCACGCCGTTGCTCGCGGCCCACGCGTGCACGGGCACCACCAGCGTCAGCGTCGCCCCGGTCACCGCCGCGGCGAGCCGCGACCACCACTTCACCACTGCAGACATGTGCCCCATCCTGACCGATTCCCGCAACAGTGTCTCCCCGGACTACCCGGCATCGGGCAGGGTAATGAGCAGGCGCAGCGACGAAAGGGGACCGGATGGACGCCGATCTGGCGGCACTGGCGACGGCACACGGAGTGGCCACCTGGTACGAGGACTGGCACCGCGAGCGCAAGGACGTCGAGGACCACTCGGTGGTGGGCGTCCTCAAGCTGCTCGGCGTGGACGCGAGCACTCCGGAGGCCATCCGGGAACAGCTCGCGGCCGTCCGCGAGCGGGAGAAGCTGGGCCGCATGCCGGGCACCGTGGTCGTGCGCGAGGGCGGCACCCGTGAGCTGCCCGGACCCGCCACGGTCACGCTGGAGGACGGCTCCACCCGCGAGGCCCCGGACGGCGTGCCCGGCGACCTGCCGCTGGGCTGGCACCGGCTGCACGTCGGGGATCAGGACGTCACGCTGGTCGTCGTCCCCGAGCAGCTGCCCGAGCCGCCGCAGACGTGGGGCTGGATGCTGCAGCTGTACGCGCTGCACTCGCAGCAGTCGTGGGGCATCGGCGACCTGGGCGACCTGCGCGAGTTCCTGACCGTCTCGCACGGCCCGGGGCTGGTGCTGCTGAACCCGCTGCACGCGATCACGCCGACGCTGCCGGTGGCGACCTCGCCGTACTCGCCCTCCAGCCGCCGCTTCGCGAACCCGCTCTATCTGCGGGTCGCCGACACCCCGGAGTACCGCCGGGCCGACCCTCCGCTGCGCGAGGCCGTGGACGCGCTCAAGCCCGCTCCGGCCGCCGACGGCCTGATCGACTACAGCGCGGTGTGGCAGGCCAAGCGGGCCGCGCTCGAGCTGCTGTGGCCGCTGGCCGGCGAGGTCGACCTCGAGTCCGACCCGGGGCTCACCGACTTCGCCCGGTTCTGCGCGCTGGCCGAGCTGCACGGGCCCAACTGGCAGGAGTGGCCCGAGGAGCTGCGCCGGCCCGACTCCCCCGCCGTGCGCAAGTTCCACAGCGACCGGGTGGCGTTCCACGCGTGGCTGCAGCGGCTGCTCAACGCCCAGCTCGAGGCCGCCAACGACGCGGCCCGGGCGGGCGGGATGCCGATCGGCGTCGTGCACGACCTGGCGGTGGGCATCGACCCGGCCGGCGCGGACGGCTGGCTGCTGCAGGACGTGCTGGCCGCGGGCGTGCACGTGGGCGCCCCGCCGGACGCGTTCAACCAGCTCGGCCAGGACTGGGGGCTGGCGGCCTGGCGGCCCGACCAGCTGATCGAGACCGGATACGCGGCCTACCGCGACATGCTGCGCCGAATCTTCCGGCACGCGGGCGGTCTGCGCGTCGACCACGTGGCCGGGCTGTGGCGGCTGTGGTGGGTGCCGCCGGGCATGGGACCGGACGAGGGCACGTACGTGCACTACGACCCCGAGGCGATGCTCGGCATCCTGGCGCTGGAGGCGCAGCGGGCCGGCGCGGTGGTGATCGGCGAGGACCTCGGCACGGTGCTGCCGGAGGTGACCGAGACGCTCGAGCGAATGAACATGCTGGGCTCGGCGGTGCTCTGGTTCACCCGCGACTGGGACGCCGAGGACCAGCACTTCGTGCCCGCCGAGGAGTACCCGCGCAACGCGCTCGCCTCGGTCTCGACGCACGACCTGCCGACCGCGGCGGGCTTCCTCACCGGCGAGCAGGTGCGGGTGCGTGACGAGCTCGGCCAGCTCGCCGGTCCGGTCGAGCAGGAGCGCGAGAACGCCGCCCGCGACAAGGCGGCCCTGCTCGAGGCGCTGCGCGCCGAGGGTCTGATCACGGCGAGCAGCTCCGACGACGAGATCATCGTGGCGATGCACGCGTTCCTCGCCCGTACGCCGTGCCGTCTGGTCACCGCTTCGCTCTACGACGTGCTGGGTGAGCTCGCGCAGCCGAACCTGCCGGGCACCATGAACGAGTACCCCAACTGGCGCATGCCGTTGAGCGCCGGTCTGGAACAGATTGCCGAGGATCCGCGCGTCCGCTCGGTCGCCGCGGTCCTCGCCGAACGGAAGGCACCCGCATGAGCTTCCTGAACAAGGCCAAGGACTTCCTCGACAAGCACGACAAGCAGGTCGACCAGGCCCTCGAGAAGATCGGCGACGAGGTCGACAAGCGCACCGGCCACAAGCACACCTCGCACATCGACCGGGCCGTCGACGAGGCGCAGAAGCGCACCGGCGACGGCGACACCCGGCAGCGGCCCTGACGTTTTCCCCGGCTCCGACCGGGAAGACAACAGGTGTCCCCTAACAGAGGAGCATTCGAGATGGGCTTCATGGACAAGGCGAAGGACTTCGCCGACAAGCACGACGAGCAGGTCGACCAGGGCATCGAGAAGGCCGGCGACCAGGTCGACCAGCGCACCGGTGACAAGTACTCGTCGCAGGTCGACAAGGCTCAGGACGCGGCCCAGCAGCGCACCGGGGACGGCGACACCCAGCAGTGACGCCCGGTCCGCCGCCCCGCCGCCTCAGATCGAGAGCGGCGGGGGCGGCGGGTCGTCGTCGACCGCGAACAGCATCGGGTGCAGCGGCATGTAGGCGTCGCGCTGCCGGCACAGCAGCGGCGGGAGCAGAGACGACTTGTGCTCCGGGTGCTCCACGCAGTGCCGGGTGGCCCGGTTGATGGCGTCCGAGTGGTGCCGTCCCCCGCCGTACTCGCCGCAGTGGGCGCAGTCCCAGCGCCAGAACGCCGGACCGTCGTCGGACAGGAACCGGCGGATCTTCAGGGGCGGGCCCGACTCCTCCTGAGCGGCCGCGATGATCGCGGGCATCTCGCCGGCCGACGGCGGGCCCTCGACCCGCCGCTGCTGCTGTTCGCCGATGATCTGCGCCAGCATGTTGCTCATGGACATGGCTGCACCTCCTCTTTCGCGCAGACCTCAGTCTTGAGCCTCTTTCGGGCCGGATGCGACGTTTTTCCGTAAATCGCCCCTAGGCGGTGACCACGCCCAGGGTGGCCGGTTTCACGCCCGGGAAGACGGCCGCCGTGCTGCTCAGCCCGCACCGCACCCGCAGGATCTCGGCGATGACCGAGCGGTAGTCCGTGGTGACCGCGAGGTCGCCGCCGACGAGCTTCGCCGGCGCGAGACCGGGCCAGCGGCCGTGCACCTTCCCGCCCCTGACGTGCCCGCCGAGCAGGAACATCGCGTTGCCGTAGCCGTGGTCGAGCCCGCCGGAGCCGTTCTCGGCCACCCGCCGGCCGAACTCGCTGATCGTCACCAGCGTGACCCGGCCCAGGCCGTCCGGCCCGAGGTCGGTGGCGAACGCGGCCAGCGCCCTTGCCAGGTCGCCCAGGTGGTCGGGCATCTTGCGGCCGAGGTTCTCGTGCATGTCCCAGTCGCCGCTGTCGACCGTGGCGGTCATCAGCCCCACGTCGGCCTTGATCAGCCGCGCCACGTCGCGCAGCGCCTTGCCCAGCTCGGAGTCGGGATAGGCCGCGCCGTTCGCCGGCACGTAGCCCGCGGCCTGCACGGACTTGGCGGTGTCCAGCGCGCCGAGCAGCTGCGTCGCGGTGCCGGCCAGGTGCGCGGGCGCGTCCGCGTAGAGCGCCGCCATCGTGGCCGCGATGGGCTTGATGTCGGACTCGCCGTTGAGCGTGAACGCGTCGAGCGCGCTGACGCCGAGGTTGGGCGCGGGCCCGTCGAGCACCCGCGCCGGACGGGCCTGACCCACCGACACCGCGCTGAACGGGTCGGTGGCGCCGAGGCCGCCCACCATCCGGTCGAGCCAGCCCGTACGCGTCGAGGTGCCGGGCGCGGCCCGTTCGAGCTCCTCCATGGCGGCGAAGTGCGAGCGGTTCGGCGCCGGCTGGCCCACCGCGTGCACCGCGCCGAGCTTGCCGGACTTCCAGAACGGCAGCAGCGGCGCGAGCGACGGGTGCAGCCCGAAGAACCGGTCGCCGCCGATCAGCCTCGCCCTGGGCACGCCGATGCCGGGGCGGGCCTGGTAGTACGCGGCGTCGCCGGCGGGCACCACGGCGGACAGCCCGTCGAAGCCGCCGCGCAGCGAGAGCAGCACGAGCACGTCACCGCGGTACGCGTGGTCGGCCGCGGCAGCGAAGGCGAGCCTGGTGGAGAGCATGGCGCCGGTCAGCCCGGCCAGCGCGCCGCCGAGCAGCGTACGGCGCTTGCAGCAGGTCGTGTCGAGCATCGTCACCTCAGGGCGAAGGACGGCGAGTTGAGCAGCATCGCCATCAGGTAGGGAAACTTCCAGCCGACGGCCGGGTCGGTGGGCTTGAGCGGCGAGGCCGCGGTCCTGCCGAAGAAGCGGGCCAGCGCCTCGACCGAGTCCCGCGGCAGCGTGCAGCCGAGCAGCCTGGTCGCGACCGTGTCGATCAGCGCGCCGTGGGTGGCGGGCAGCGTGCCCACGAACTCCTTCACCGGCGCCGCGGGCATGGTGAGCGTGGCCGGCCACCACCCGGCGGCCAGGCTCAGGTGCAGGTTCCAGCGCACCAGCAGACCCGACGACGAGGCCCACGACCGCGCCACGTCGGGGTAGCCGTTCGGCGGCGCCCACGCCAGCGGCGCCTGCCCGGCGTTGCGGCACATCGAGTACAGGCTCTCGATCGCCTTGGTGCCGCTCGGCTCGGGGCCGTAGCCCAGCACCCGGACGGTCGCCACCACGTCCTCGAACGGCGTGCGCGTCTTGGCGCCGATCGACGCCGCGAACTCCGGCGAGGTGAACAGCGCCCGCAGCACGGGCACGATCGCCGAGCGGTGGTCGAGGTAGACCTTCACCAGCCGGGTGATCAGCGCCGGCGGCGGCTCGTCGGCGACGAACCGGACGCACAGCTTGGTCACGATCCGGCGCGCGGTCGCGGTGTGCAGGGCCAGATAGTCCAGCAGGGCCAGCGACGCCTTCTCGCCGCCCGCCGCGGTCGCGTTCGCGTGCCGGAAGCCGAGCACCTTGACCGCGCCGACCGCGTGCTGCCGGGAGTCGTACACGTAGGTCCCGGTGTCCTTGCCGACGGTGAGGCCGGTCAGCAGCCGCGCCGCGTTCTTGACGTCCGCCTCGGTGTAGGCGAGCCCGACGGTGTGCAGCTCGAGCAGCTCCCGCCCGTAGTTCTCGTTGGGCGCGGCCCGCGTCGAGAAGCGGTTGTCGAGATAGGTGAGCATCGCCGGGTGCCGCGCCGAGGCCTTGAGCAGGTCGGCGAAGCGGCCCAGCGCGTGCCTGCGGATCAGCTGGTCGTAGTCGGCGCGGCTCTGCCAGACGTCGCCGACCGGGCAGGTGACGTTGAGGTGGTTCGACCAGAAGTCGACCATCACCTCGAACAGCTGCCGCTCGCTCCAGATGGCGCGGGCCACGGCCGCATGGCCGACCTGCCACATCGGCTTCCAGTCGTGCTCCTTCAGCTGCCCGGCCGCGATCTTCGCGCGTACGCCCGCGATCGAGAGCTTCGCGTACGGCAGCCGGGCCGTCAGCCGGTCGCCCACCGGGTCGTCGATCGAGGCGGGCGCCAGCTGGCGATCCAGCCAGGCGGACGCGCCCAGCCGCCGGATCTCGGCGACCGACGCCGGGGTGGGCCCGAAGGTGGCCCGGCGCAGCAGATGCAGCAGCGGGTCGGCGGGCAAAAGGTCAGACGTGGTCACGTTCTCCGAGGTCGGCCGTGACCCAGCACTCCGTCGCGATTGCGGCGCGATGCTCCCCGATCGCACCCGGGATACTTGCTGCGTGGCGCAGCGCAAGAGATCGGAACGGGTGGTCGAGACGGTCGCCTCGGGCGTGGCCGAGCTGCTGCCCGACCCCGACCGCGACACGGCGTTCACGCTGCTGCTCGACGGCGCCCCGCAGTCGCACGTCGACCTGGCGGACCCCACCCACCTGCAGTTCGAGTACGTACGGCGGATGGCCGCGGCGATCGACCTGCTCGCCCCGCCCGGGCAGCCCCTGCGCGCGCTGCACCTGGGCGGCGGCGCGCTGACCGTGCCCCGCTACCTCGCGGCCACCCGGCCCGGTTCGGCCCAGCGCGTCGTCGAGATCGACGGCCCGCTCGTCGACTTCGTGCGCCGCGCGCTCCCGCTTCCGGCCAAGGCTTCCATCCGCGTACGGGTGGGGGACGCGCGCGCCGCGGTCGAGGGGATGCGCGACGGCGGGTACGACCTGATCGTGCTCGACGTCTTCGCGGGCGCCCGCACGCCGGCGCACCTCACCTCCGTGGAGTTCGTACGCGAGGTGGCCCGGGTGCTCGACCCGGCCGGCCACCTGGTCGTCAACATCACCGACGGGCCGCCGTTGCGGCACGCGCGGGCGCAGGTCGCCACGATCCGCGCCGTGCTGCCCGAGGCCTGCCTGGTCGCCGACGCGGGGGTGCTGCGCGGCCGCCGGTACGGCAACCTGGTGGTGATCGCCGGACGGACCCCGCCGCCGGTCGACGGGCTCGTGCGGCGCGCCGCGGGCGACTGGTTCCCCGGGCGCGTCGAGACCGACCTCGACCGGTTCGCCGGCGGCGCGGCACCGGTGACGGACAGTGTCGCCGTCGCTTCACCGCCCCCACCCGCCCACCTGTTCGGTAACCGTGCGTAATTGCTACTGGGCCGAAGGTGCAAGTTTTTTCGGCCTGTCAGGTTGACGTCAGGAAATCCCGTGTGATTCGCGCTTGCCGACTTGTTTGCGCGATGGCACACAGTTGTAATCGGTAACGGTCGCGTTATCGGGGCGCGGCGACAGTGGGGGGACCACACATGCCCGAGTACTTCACGTCCGACGCGGCGGCGCCCGCGTCGCCCGCCGCCCTGCGCGACTCGATCTCGGCCACCGACGAGCGCATCCTGTGGAGCGGCCTGTGCGCCGTGGCGGAGTACGCGTTCGACGAGCCCGCCTCGCTCCCACGCTGGACCCTGCCCGAGGAGACCGAGGTCGTCGTCACCGACCAGCGGGTGCTCTATCGCGGCCCCGGCGCGCCCGACACCGGCGAGCTGCGCTGGCCGTGGCCGCAGCACCTGCGCGTGCAGCCCGGCAGCCGCGAGACCGGCCGGCAGGCCACCGTCACCCAGATCCAGCTCGTGTGCGCGGGCCCCGGCGGCACCTTCCCCGCGCTGGTGTTCGCGGGTGGCGACCTCACCACCGTGCGTGACGCCGACCGTCTCGCCAATACGCTGCGCCAGGCCATCGCCCGTTACCGGGTGGAGCACGCCGCGCAGCTCGGCATCCCCGCGCTGCAGGTCCGCATGCTGTCCCGCCTCGTGATCGGCCCCGAGTTCACCAATTTCCAGGGCGGCGAGGGCCAGACGGTGTCGTTGCTGGGTTCCGTGTCGGTCGAGACGTACGGCACCCCGACCTCGGCGGCTCCCGCTCCTTCCTCCGGCGCGCCCGCCTGGGACGCCCCCACCGCCGCTCCCGCCTGGGACGCCCCCACCGCCGCTCCCGCCTGGGATGCCCCCGCCGCGTCCTCCGCGCCGGCACCGACCTCCCCCGCCTGGGGCACGCCCGCCGCCGTCTCCCCCTCGGCGGCGCCCTCCTCGCCCGCGCCGGGTTGGGAAGCGCCCACCCCCGCGCCCGCGCAGGACGCCCGCCCCGGATACGCCACGGTCTCCTACCCGCCCGTCGTGGCGGGACCGCCCGCCACCCCGCAGCGTGAGGCCTGGTCCGCCCGGCCCGCCGACGAGACCGCCCTCAACGGGCACCCCGACCTCGACGCCCGCGCCGCCGAGCTGGCCGCGCGCGTGGCCAGCCTGGTCGCCGGCGGCGCCGCTCCGCTCGGCGGCCGGCCCGTCGTCGAGTCGGAGAACCAGGCCAATCTCTCCGCCTACCTCGACGTCCCGCCGGCCACGGCTCCCCAGCCGCGAGCGGGAACGGGCAACGGCGGCGAATCCGACATCAGCGACCGGGCCGAGTCGGTCCGGCGCACGGCAGCCCGCTTCGCCGGGAACGCGGCCCGTGGGCGCAGCAGCGCCGCGCGCTACGACGGCGAAGTGGGCAGCAGCGGACGGGGCAGCCACCGCCAGGGCTGAAGAAGACCGGGCCGTCTCGGGGCGGCCCGGTCTTCCCGCGAACTCCTAGCGGGCGCTTCCCCGCACGCGCCGCCCTCTACTGCTCCGCGCTCTTCAGCGGTGTGCCGCTCGCCAGGGGCGCGCCGGCCGGGACGAAGCACGACCCGTTCGCGACCCGCTCGTCGTGCAGCTTGTGCGCCCTCTGCAGCAGTTCCATGAGCTCGTCCTCGGCGCGGATCCGCGCCCGGTACTTCTCGGGCAGGCTCTTGAGGTGCGCCTCCTCGGTCAGGAGGCGGTGGAAGATCTCGTCGCAGTACGCCGGGTCGGTCTCGATGCTGAGGAACTCGTTGGCGTGCCGGCGGGCGGCGGTCACGTACGTCTGCGCCCGCCCCTTGGGGCTGAGCAGCGACGCGACCACGGTGATGAACAGGATGCCGACGATCAGCGAGAGCGACAGCGCCGTGGAGATCTCCGCGACGTGGATCGACTCGCCGTTGTTGATGAACGGCACGTTGTTCTCGTGCATCGCGTGCAGCACCAGCTTGACGCCGATCAGCGCCAGGATCGCCGCCAGCCCGTACGAGAGGTAGACCAGCCGGTCGAGCAGCCCGTCGATCAGGAAGTACAGCTGGCGCAACCCCAGCAGCGAGAACGCGGTCGCCGTGAAGACCAGGTAGACGTTCTGGGTGAGGCCGAAGATCGCCGGGATCGAGTCGAGCGCGAACAGAATGTCGGTGCCGCCGATCGCCACCATGACCAGCAGCATCGGCGTCAGCACCCGGCGACCGTCCTGGTACGTGACCAGCTTGTCGCCGTCGTACTCGTCGGACGTGCGCAGCACCCGGCGGGCCAGCCGGATGATGAAGTTCTCCGGCTGCTCCTCGTCGCTGTGCTGCTCGCGCAGCAGGTTGCCGGCGGTGACCAGCAGGATCAGGCCGAACAGGTAGAAGACCCAGGCGAACGAGTTGATCAGCGCGGAGCCCAGGAAGATGAAGCCGGTGCGGGCGATCAGCGACACGACGATGCCGACGAGCAGCACCTTCTGCTGGTCGGCGCGGGGCACCTTGAAGCTCGAGAGCAGCAGCAGGAAGACGAAGAGGTTGTCGACCGACAGCGCCTCCTCGGTCACGTAGCCCGCGAAGTACTCGGTGCCCATCTGGCCGCCGCCGAACACGGTCACCCCGAGCCCGAACAGGATGGCGATCGACACGTAGATCGACGTCCAGCGGGCCGCCTCGCCGATGGTGGGCACGTGCGCCTTGCGGACGTGGAAGAAGAAGTCGAAGAGCAACAGGCCCACGAGGCCGAGAACTGTCAGCACCCACACCAGACCCGACACATCCTGCATGCCGCTCATCCTAGGGCTGAGGTGTTTCGATCGCTGTCTCCGTGACGGCCGCCCGGCGCTGTGATTCGGTGAGGAAGAGCACGCCGGTCAGATCCGCGCCCCGAAGATCCGTCCCGCGCAGGTCCGCTCCCGTGAAGTCCGCCCGCCGCAGGTCGGCGTCGCGCAGATCCGCCCCGATCAGCAACGCCCCCCGAAAACTGGCCCCCCGCAGGTCCGCGCCCCGCATCCTCCGCCCGATCAGGTTCGCGCCGCGGTGGTCCATGCGGTTCCTGATGCCCGCACGCGCCAGTTCGCTGGCCCGCTGCAGTAGCGGGTTCACCCTGCTCCGGTGCGCGTCCAGGTCCAGCCTCATCAGCTCCTCAGCCGATCCCGCCGCGAGCTGGTCGGTCTTGGCGAGGGCGTCCCGCAATTTCGGGTGTACGGGCTTCGCCTCGCCCAGCTTGAGCGCCTCGGTCACGTACCACATCAGCTCATGCAGCTGCCGCATGACCGGCAGCGCCGCGAACATCGGCCCGGCCAGCTCGGGCCGCGCCTGCCAGTCCTGCCCTCCGAACGTCTCTTGGGTGAGCCGCTGCCCCGCCCCGAAGCAGTCGAACACCACACACCCGTGAAAGCCCCGCTGATCGAGCCGCTCATGGATCGTGCAGAGGAAGTCGCCACCCAGGTTGCGACACGGCGTCCCGGCCGGCTTGTTGATCGCAAAGTCCGAAGACTTGGCAAAGGCCGGCGCAACGCAGCAGAGCGCCGCGCACCGGCTGCAGTCAGCGCGAAGTTCCCGTTCAGCCATCCCTGCCACTGTCCCAGATCACTCCGCGTGGGCCGGACGTGGCCGGCGCGGGCTCCTGCTAACTCCTGCGACCAACGTGTTGTCCGACCATCGCGATAGCAACCTGCCTGCACTTCACGGCAACCACCTGCGGGTCGATTCATCAGGTGTCAAGGGCTAACAACGGGGGGAACAATACATGCGGAACTTGTTTCAGATTCTGGGCGGCGTTGCGGTAGCTGGCGTTGTCGCAGCCGGAAGCACGGCACTGACAGGCACGGGCCTTGGAGTGACCGGCAACGCCGCCGCACCGCAAGTTGTTGGCGGTGCCATCACCCAAACTGTGTCTGGTGCCGTTCTCTCGGATATTCAGTACGGTTTTGCCGACACGGTCGCCAAGACCCAGGTCAACACTGTGACCCTTACCTTTACGGCAGGCAACGGCCGCAGCGTCGCACTGACTCCTGCTGGCGGCGCGTACTCCGGAGGCACTCCAGTAGCCGACGAGTTCCACTGCGCCGGTACCATCGCGGCGCTAACGATCACGTGTAACGTCGCGGCGAACAACAACAACGCTCACACCGCTAACACTGGCGTCTACACGGGCCTGACCTCGATGACCGTCACCGTCAGCTAAGCCCGCTTCTGGCCGTCTCTTACCTGCGAGGCTGTATCCAGCCGCACAGGTAAGGAGAAGGCCATTCGCAACAACGCAATACGCTCTGCCGCCATGGCCGTCATCCTTCTGGTGACGGCCATCGGCGGTTGGGCGATCCTCAGCCACCGCGTGTCCTACGTGGTGACCAGCGGTATCAGCATGAACCCGGTCTACTACCAGGGTGACCTTGTCATAGTCATCCATGACGATTCCTACGGTATAGGGCAGATCGTCGCTTATCATGGTTCAATCCCGGGACAGAAGATCCTTCATCGCATTGTCGGCGGAGACGCTCACACAGGCTTCGTCATGAAGGGCGACAACAACAGATCGATTGACCCATTGAGGCCAGCCGCCGCCGAGGTGATTGGGCGTCCCGTCCTACACGTTCCTAAGGGCGGCCTCTGGCTCAAACCAGTGCTTGGCCCGACCGGGTTGGGGATGATCGGGTTCTTAATCGTTGGCGGTGGGACGACAGCAACGTTGACTCGCCGCCAGATCCCAAGGGGTCGCCGGAAGAAGAGAGTGAAGGCCATGTCTCGCCAAGGCGGCTCGTGGGCTCAAGCAGCCGAGGTCATCAAGACCATCGAGCGCATGCCACCTCTTGCCCGCGCTCTGGTCGTAGCCGCCACCGTGATGACCGCTCTCACGCTCGGCCTTGGCGTAGCCGGCTGGATGAAGCCGATCACCGAGACCGTCTCGAAACCCCCGGGCCCAGCGCAGACGACGACTTTTTCCTACTCGGCCCAAGTCCCGAGCTCCCCGGCCTACGACGGCACCACCGTCACCTCACCCGAGCCAATCTTCCGGAAACTGGCCAACCACGTAGACTTCCGCACCCGCTACGAGGGCCCGAGCGGCACCTTCGAGCTCACCGCCGAGCTGACCAACGGCACCGGCTGGCACACGACCATGCCGCTGGTTCCCGCCACCCGCTTTACTGGTACCGCGTACCAAAGGACCCTCAACCTCAACCTGCAGGCTTTGAGCGACCGCGCCGACGCCGCAGCCCGGGCCATCGGCGTCACGCCCGGCAACCCGCTCATGATCGAGGTGCGGAGCAGGGTGGTCTCCGACGGGCTAGCCCCCTTCACCGCCAGCACGCGGCTGCAGATGAACAATGTGCAAATGGCTCCGGCCGACGGCAGCTCCCTTTCCGCATCATCTGCGACCACTCCTGCCACAGCCGTCCAAGCACGCGAAATCACCATCTTCGGATACAAAGTCATGAACGCCGCGGCCGCCCGTTCGTACGCGATTTTGGCGTTTCTGGCCGCTTCGGCACTCGTCGGCGCCGTCTATTTCTTGACCCGTCGAAATACACCACTGCGGACGCGCGAGGAGATCGAGCGACGCCATCCGCAGCTCCTGGTGCACGTCGAGCCGATGGCGAGCCCGCCCGGGAAGCCGGTCGTGAACGTCGACAACTTCCCGGCCCTGGTCAAGCTGGCCGAGCGGTACGGTCAGATGATTCTGACGTGGCGCCGCCCGGATGCCGACGATTTCGTTGTGCGTGACGAGGGAATCACCTACCGCTACCGTATCCCGCTCGACGAACCGGTCTTACAGAATGTGGACCACCTAAATCGCCCGAACGGCGCGGGAAGTCATCGACGCAAGACAACCTCATCGGTGTCCTGATGGTTATGGCCAATTGTCCTACCGGGCCATACAAGCACTGCGTCAAGTCACTACACTGCTGCAAATGATCTCCAGGCTTGTGACCAAGGCCGCCGTACTCGGGGTTGCGGCGTCGTTCGCCCTTGCCGTCCCCGCGTCCGCGGCCGCCAAACCCACCCTGGCCGGTCCCGAAGAGGTGAAGGGCTACGCCCAGTTCACCATGACGGGCACCGCCGACCCGGGCTCGACCGTGACCCTCTGGGAGACGGCGATCGGCATCAACGACATGAAGCCGGCCGACAACTGGGAAGGTGGCGGCGGTCCCGTCACCGCTGTCGCCGACTCCGCGGGCAAGTTCTCGATCAAGCGCTGGCTCGACTCGGGCTTCTGGTTCGAGGTGCACCAGGGCGACGTTGTCTCCAACCGCATCACCGTCTACAGCAAGGTCGCCGTGTCGTCCTGGGTGACCTCGCCCTCGACCGGCACCGCTGTCGTGCAGGGTGAGGCCATCCCGGCCCAGCCCGGCCTGCCGGTGCGCATCGAGAAGCAGAGCGCGAGCGGCACCTGGACCACCGTCGCGAACACGACGACGGCCGGCTCCGAGGCTGCCTTCAGCCACACGTTCACGGGCCTGGCCACCGGCGAGCACACCTACCGGGCGTACGTCGGCCCCGACGCCTCCAACGGCGTGCGGGCGGACTACTCCGAGGCGCACTCGACCTGGGTTCAGGGCTCCACCTCCACCCCGCCCACGACTCCCCCGACTTCGGGCCCGGCCGTCGGCGCGATCCAGTTCACCAAGATCCAGTACGACTCCCCCGGCACCGACTCGGGCAGCAACGGCAGCCTGAACACCGAGTGGGTCAAGCTCACCAACAAGACCAAGGCCGCGATCAACCTCAACGGCTGGACGGTCCGGGACGCGCAGAACATCATCTACAAGTTCCCGAGCCTGAGCCTGCCCGCCAGCGGTTCGGTCTTCATCCAGACCGGCAAGGGCACCAACACCGCGACCCACCGTTTCTGGGGCCGCGCCGGCAAGACCGGTTACGTCTGGAACAACACCGGCGACACCGCGTACCTGCGCACCGCCGCCAACAAGACGATCGACAGCTGCAAGTGGACCTCGCAGGGCGCGGGCAACACCAACTGCTGACAATTCTGAGCTGATCGAAAGGCCCGGCTTCGGCCGGGCCTTTCTCAGTTCCCGGTCACGCCGGCCGCGTCGAGCAGGACCTCCGCCATCCGTACGCCGTGACCGTCCAGCCCTCCGCCGTGCATCACGGCCCAGGAGCTCGCGCCGTCGAAGGTCATCGTCAGCTGTCGCGCCAGCCGCTCCGGCTCGGCCGCCCCGCCGGCCTCCGCCTCACGCCGGAAGAAGCTCGCGAGCTTGTCCTTGTAGCGCCGGGCCACCTCGCGCGCGGGATGTTCCGCCGCCTTGATCTCCACCGAGGCCGCCAGGAACGGGCACCCGTGGAAGTCCGGTTGCTCCGACACCTCGTCCAGCACCCGGAACACGTGCAGGATCCGCTCCCGCGGCGTGCCCTGCGCCTCGTCGGGCGGCAACAGGCTCGCGTTGAACCCCGGCCCGATCCGCTCGAGGCTGGCCGCGACCACCTCGTCCTTGCTGCTGAAGAGCTGGTACATCGACCGCTTCGACACCCCGGCCGCCTTGGTCAGCGCCTCCACACCGACGCCGACGCCCTCCCGGTAGAAGAGGTCCGCCGCCGCGTCGAGCAGTCGTTCCCGTGTATCACTCACGGCCCCACTCTATCGCGCCGCGAAACCGATCGGTTTCCTCTGTCACATCGCCTTGCCCATGAAAAACCGATCGTTTTACCTTCGGAGAAACCGATCAGTTTCCTGCGGAGGCTCCCCATGACAGCGATCAAGAACGCGACCGTCCTCGTGACCGGCGGCAGCCGCGGCATCGGCAAGGCCCTGGTCGACGAGCTCTTCCGACGGGGAGCCGCCAAGGTCTACGCCACCGCCCGCGACCCCCGGACGGTCGCGCACCCCGACGCCGTCCCGCTGCGCTTGGAGGTCACCGACGAGTCCTCCATCGCCGCCGCAGCCGCCGAGGCTTCCGACGTGACCGTCCTCATCAACAACGCCGGCGCCGCCGCTGGGGCCGCCTACCTGGACTCCCCGCTGGCCGACATCCGCCGCGACCTGGACACCAACTTCTACGGCCCGCTGCTGGTCACCCGAGCCTTCGTCCCCGTGATCGAGCGCAACGGCGGCGGCCACATCCTCAACGTCCATTCCGCTTTGTCGTGGCTGGCCGACGGCGGCCCGTACAGCGCCTCCAAGGCCGCCCTGTGGTCCCAGACCAACTCGCTGCGCCTGCTGCTGCGCCCCCGCAACATCCAGGTGACCGGCCTGCACGTCGCCTACGTGGACACCGACATGACCGAGGCCGTCCAGGCCCCCAAGTCCCTCCCCGCGGACGTCGCCACGGCCGCCCTCGACGGCATCGAGTCCAACACCCCCGAGGTCCTCGTCGACGACGTGACCCGCCGCGTCAAGGCCGCCCTCTCCGGCGACTTGACGCTCCTCTACCCCCAACTGACCGCCTAGCCCCCCGACGCCAGCGACCCCTGTGCGGCGCCCCCCACCCGGCGCGGTAGACTCTAATTACCGACGCGGGGTGGAGCAGCTCGGTAGCTCGCTGGGCTCATAACCCAGAGGTCGCAGGTTCAAATCCTGTCCCCGCTACAAACGAAGGCCCTGTTCAGCGCAATGCTGATCAGGGCCTTTTCTTATTTCCAGGCAGAGCGCCGGGCAGGGCACCGCGAGTCGCGCTCACCCGAGGTTCGATTGCCGCGCAGTCGCGCCCACACCCGAGGGTTTTGTTTGCGACGAAGTCGCCACCCCGACCGCGACGAAGTCGCAGGACCCACCGCAACCGGCCCACCCCATCCCCACCGCACCGTGGGGTCTGGGGGCTCGGCCCCCAGGCAGAAATGCGAAGAGGCCCCGGTCCGCGCTTTCCGCGGACAAGGGCCCCTCGACTCGTAGCGGGGACAGGATTTGAACCTGCGACCTCTGGGTTATGAGCCCAGCGAGCTACCGAGCTGCTCCACCCCGCGTCGGCCTGTTAACACTAGCGCAACCGGGGCGTTGGCTGCAAAACGGGTCCCGGTGACCCGCAGCACGCTGGGGGTCACCGGGACGCGTCGGTCAGCCGCTGGGTGTGGGTGACGGGTTGGCGGGCGTGGCCGGTGCCGAGGGCGCCGCGGAACCGCTGGGAGCCGGCGTGGCGCCGGCGGCGCGCTGGGCGTTCTCCCAGTTGGTCATGGCGGTGTCCAGGGCGGCCAGGGCCTCGCCGTACTTGGCGAAGTCGCCGGACTGCTGGGCGGCCCGGACGTCGGCGATGGCCTTGTCGAGGGCGGCCGCCGCGTTCGCCAGCTGACCGCTGAGGGTCGGCGGCGGCGCGTTGTTCTGGCTGTTGTTGTTCTGGTTCTGGTTCTGGTTGCCGCTCTGGGCCTGTTTGCCCTGCGTCACCAGCTGTTCCAGGCCCTGCTTCAGGTTGTCGGCCAGCACGACGTACGTGCCGCCGTCGCCGTACGACATGAGGACCTTCTGCAGCAGCGGAGCCGCGTTCTCCTGGTTGCCCGTCTTGACGTAGACGGGCTCGACGTAGAGCACGCCGCCCTCGACCGGCAGCGACAGCAGGTTGCCGTAGAGCACCGTGCTCTGCCCGCTGTTCGACAGCAGGTTCAGCTGTTGCCGCGCCGCCGCGTTGTTGGTCATCTTTTGATGGACCTGCACCGGGCCGGGGGTGACCGTCTGGTCGGGCAGCTCGAGGACCTCGAGCACCGGTTTGTCGTCGACGTAGGAGCCCGAGATCAGCGCGGCCAGGTTCTCCCGGTTGGCCGGGGTGACGCCGGCGGTGAGCTGGAAGCGGGTCTCGTCCTGCTCGGGCAGCTGCACGTTCAGGTAGAACGGCGGCTGCTTCTGGTTGCTCGACGGGGCGTCCGGCGCGTTCGGCACCTGCCAGAAGTCCTGGCCGGAGAAGAACGCCTGCGGGTCGGTGACGTGGAACCGGGTGAGCAGGTTGCGCTGGACCTTGAACAGGTCCTGCGGGTAGCGGAAGTGCGCGACGAGCGCCGGGGGCGTCTCGGCCTTGGGGATGATCAGGTCACCGCCGAAGGCCTTGTTCCACGCCTTGAGCACCGGGTCGTTCTCGTCGAACTCGTAGAGCTTGACCGTGCCGTCGTACGCGTCGACCGTCGCCTTCACCGAGTTGCGCATGTAGTTGACGTCGTCGCGGGCCAGCGCGAACTGGCCCTGGCCGGTGAGCTCGTCCTGGGTCTCGCTGGCGAGGTTGATCTTCTGGGCGTACGGGTAGGTCGCCGCGGTGGTGTACGCGTCGAGGATCCACGTGACCCGGCCGTTGACCACCGTCGGGTACGGGTCGCCGTCGATCGTCAGGAACGGCGCCACCTTGGCCACCCGCTCGCGCGGCTCGCGGATGTACATGAGCTTGGAGTCGGAGTTGACCGCGTCGGAGAGCAGGAAGTTGCTCTCGGTGTTCTTGATCGCGAAGACCAGCCGGCGGAAGAACGAGCCGATCTCGACGCCGCCCGAGCCCGTGTAGGTGTAGAGCTCCTCGGCGTTGTTGTTCTCCTCCTGCGGCCGGTCGAACTCGACCTTGCGGTTCGGGTCCTCCTGGCCGACGATCGCGTACTCAGTCGACTGCTCGCCGAAGTAGATCCGCGGCTGCTCGACCTTGATCTCGTCGGTCTTGGACGAGCAGCCGAGCGAGCCCTCGTCGCCGAGGAAGCCGGAGACGAAGAACGGCAGGCCACCGCAGACCTGGTTGGCCGAGGCCGCCACCAGGCCGTAGCCGTGGGTGTAGACGGTGTGCCGGTTGAGCCAGTTGCGCTGCTGAGGCGTCAGCTTGTCGTCGTTGATCTCACGGGCGCCGACCACGTAGTCGGCGGTCTTGTTGTCGATCGTGTAGCGGTCGACGTCGAGCTTGCGGCCGAAGTCGTAGAAGCCGCGCGACTGCTGCGACTGGGTGAACGCCTGCGACACCAGCTGGGGATCGATCAGGCGCGCATTCTGGGCGCTGGTGTTCTGGGTGAGCGCGGCGGGCGGGACCACGTTGGTCGCGCGGTAGGGCGCGATCTGGGTGTTCTCCAGACCGAACGCCGAGCGGGTGGCCTCGATGGAGCGCTTGATGTAAGGCGCTTCCTTCTCGCTCAGGCTGGGCTTGACCGAGAAGTTCTGCACCGCCAGCGGGTAGATGCCGCCGATCGCCACGGCCGAGATCGCGAGCAGGGCCAGCGAGACGCCGGGCCAGACGAGGTTGCGCATGACCGCGTTGGAGAACACGATGATCGCGATCGCCACGACGATCGAGATGTACGCCAGGATCTCCTTGGCGGGCAGCAACGCGTTGACGTCGGTGTAGCCCGCGCCGTAGAGGCCCGGCGACACGTGCTGCTCGAGCAGCAGCGCCCGGCGGTCCAGCACGTACGCCACCGCTTTGAGCAGCACGAAGACGGCGACCAGCGTTGTCAGGTGGGCGCGCGCGGCGGCGGTCATCCGGTCGCCGACGCCCTGCAGGCGCACGCCGCCGAAGATGTAGTGGACGGCGAGCGCGCCGAGCACGGAGAGCACCACCGCGGTGAACGCCACGCCCAGCACGTAACGCAGCAGCGGGTAGTCGAAGATGTAGAACCCGACGTCCACGTTGTGCTCGGGATCCTTGATCCCGAAGGTTCCGCCGTTGCGGAACAGCATCCAGTCCTTCCACCGGCCCTGCGCGGAGAGGCCGGCGAAGAAGCCGATGATCACGGTGAGGACGGTGATCCAGGTGCCGAGCCGCGGCGCGATGATCATGCGGTAGCGCTCGAGCGTCGCCTGCTCGGCCGAGTGCGGCCGCAGCAGCGGGCGCAGCCGGTAGGCCAGATAGAGGTTGGCGGCGATGATCAGCGCGACCAGGACGCCGATGACGAGGAAGAGAAGGAGGCGGGTGAGCAGGACACCGGAGAAGACGTTGACGAAGTCGACCTCGTTGAACCACAGGTAATCGGTGTACGCGTCGATGCCCCACCCGAGCAGCGTGAAAAGAAGGAAGACCCCGACCAGGACGCCGACGGTGACGCGACCGCGCCGGCTCATCCTCGGTAGGGGGCTGTTACGCATAACCAACGGAGGCTCCACATTTCAGTCGGGCCGGTGTCTCACAGTACGTCATCTGTCACGCAGCCGAGCACGGCTTGGGAGTGCCGCCACCGGTGAAGGTCTTCAACGCGGTGAGCGCGTCGTCCACCGTGGCCACCTCGGCCATCGGGAGCCCGTCGACCGAGTTCCGCAGGGCCTCGGCGCAGTTGCCCTTGGGCACGAGGAAGAGTTGGGCGCCGGCCTTCTTGGCGCCGACGAGTTTCTGCGGGATGCCGCCGATCGGCCCCACGGCGCCGTTGTCGTCGATCGTCCCGGTGCCAGCGATGATCTTGCCGCCGGTCAGGTCCTCGGGCTTGAGCTTGTCGATGATCCCGAGGGTGAACATGAGGCCCGCGCTGGGACCGCCGATCTTGTCGAGGTCGATCGAGACCTTGAAGGGCGGGTTCTGCTTCGGGTCGATCTCGATGCCCAGCCGCGGCGTGTTGTCGTCGGCCGCGGACTTCGTCGTGATCTTGGCGGTGGCGGCCTTGCCGGCGCGCGTGTAGGCGATGGTGAGCGCGGTGCCGGCCGGCTTGGCGCGGACGAGCTCGGTGAGCTTGGCCGGACTGTCGACCTTGGTGCCGTCGACGGCCGTGATCACGTCGCCGGCCTGCAGCACACCGGTGGCGGCGCCGCCCGCGGTCACCTTCTTGACCACGGTCTGCACCGGATAGCCCAGCTTGGTCAGGGCGACCGTGGTGGCGCTGTCCTGCGAGGCGGTCCACTCCTCGGCGTTCTGCTGCTCGACCTGCTTCTCGGTGCGGTCGGGCGGATAGATCAGTTCGCGCGGCACGACGGCGTCGGACGAGCTGAACCAGCTGCTGATCGCCCAGACCAGCTCCACCTGCGACTGCACGTTGACCGTGGTCAGCCGCAGCTGCCCGGCCGAGGTCGTGGTCTTCGCATCCGTCACCTGGATCACCTCGGTGCCGTTGTCCGAACCGAGCGTGTTCACCGTCGGACCGGGCTTGAGCACGACATAGGGCAGCGGTGCGGCCATGACACCGACTGCCAGCAGGGCGGTGATCAGGGCGCCGAGGATTACGGTGACACCACGACGTCTCATGCGCGAGAGACTATCGCCCCTCCCTGAGTTCTCTCTGAGCTGACACCGCCATCGGTCCGGAGCGGGCGTTTCGCGCGTACGGTTGACCACGTGCCTGATATCCCGTTCGGCTTCTCCCTGCCGGGCGCCCAGCCGCCCGACCCCTCCGACCCGCAGCAGATGCAGCAGTTCATGGCGCAGCTGCAGCAGATGTTCGCCGGCCCCGGCAGCGGGCCCGTGAACTGGGACCTCGCCCGCCAGGTCGCCGCGAGCCAGCTGTCCGCCGCCGGCGACCCGTCGGTGAACATGTACGAGCGCCACCAGGTCGAGGAGGCGCTGCGCCTCGCCGACCTCTGGCTCGATCCCGCCTCGGCTCTGCCCAGCGGCATCCGGCTGGCGTCCGCGTGGAACCGCAACGAGTGGATCTACAACACGCTCGACGTGTGGAAGAAGCTGTGCGACCCGATCGCTGGCCGCATGGTGGGCGCCATGGGCGACCTCGTGCCCGACGAGGCCAAGGCCCAGCTCGGCCCGATGCAGTCGATGGTGGCGACCCTGGGCGGGGCGCTGTTCGGCGGGCAGCTCGGCCAGGCGCTGGGCCAGCTCGCGGCCGAGGTGCTCTCGGCGGGCGACATCGGCCTGCCGCTCGGCCCCAGCGGCACCGCCGCGCTCGTGCCGGCCAACATCAAGGCGTACGGCGACGGTCTGGAGATCCCCGAGGACCAGGTACGCCTCTACGTGGCGCTGCGCGAGGCGGCCCACCAGCGGCTGTTCGGCCACGTGCCGTGGCTGCGGGCGCACGTGCTGAGCGCCGTGGAGACGTACGCCAACGGCATCACCGTCAACCGTGAGGCCATCGAGGAGGCGATGAGCCGCGTCGACCCGTCCGACCCGGAGTCGATGCAGGCCATGGCCCTCGAGGGCATCTTCACGCCCGAGGACACGCCCCAGCAGAAGGCGAGCCTGTCCCGCCTCGAGACGGCGCTCGCGCTGATCGAGGGCTGGGTCGGTCACGTCGTCGACAACGCGGCCGGCGACCGCCTGCCCTCCGTGGTGCAGCTGGGCGAGGCGTTCCGGCGCCGGCGTGCGGCGGGCGGCCCGGCCGAGCAGACGTTCGCGGCGCTCGTGGGCCTCGAGCTGCGTCCCCGTCGCCTGCGGGAGGCGGGCGCGCTGTGGGCCGCGGTCACCGAGCACCGCGGCATCCAGGGCCGCGACGCGCTGTGGGGGCACCCCGACCTGCTGCCCACCGACGAGGACTTCGCGAACCCGCAGGTCTTCGCGCAGAGCAGCCTCGACTGGGACATCAGCGAGCTCGACGACCTCGACAAGAACGACGACGAGAAGGAGTGACCCGCCGGCTGGTCGCGGCACTGCTCGTGCCGGTGACGTGGAGTCCGCCGGGCGTCGACCTGGGCGCCTGGCGGGCCGCGCTCGCCGAGGACGTGGTCGACCTGCTGGCCCGGCTCGCGCAGGCCGAGGCGGCCATCGCGGCCACGGCTGACGATCTGGAGCTCGCCAAGGAGATCGCCTGGCCCGGCATGCGGATCTACGAGGTGCCGACGGCGACGTTCCTGCCCGTGCTGGCGGCGGCCTCGACCGACGGGTTCGAGCAGGCCGCGGTGATCGCGGCCGACGCACCCGACCTACCCGGGATGATCCTCGGGAAGCTGCTGCGGCCGCTGGAGAGCAAGGCGGTCGCCGTGGCCCCCGGTGGGCCGGGCAACGGGCTGCTGGGCCTGGCCACCAGCCTTCCGGCGCCGTCGTGGCTGGCCGACCACGACTTCGACACGGCGAGCGCGCAGGTCGTCCGCCGGGGCGCTCCGAAGCCGGGCGACGTGTCCTCCACGCCGGAGTGGCGCAGGCTGCGCGGGCCGGCCGAGCTGGCGAGCCTCGACCCGGCGCTGGAGGGCTGGGAGAACACGCGGGCGCTGCTCGGGGGCTGACGCCGGTCAGTCGTCGGCAAGCACCAGGCCGGTCGCCGCCGAGATGCCCTCGAGGTAGCCGCGGGCCCGCTCCGCCTTGGGGTATCGGTTGACCAGCTCCCAGAAGTGCGCGTTGTGGCTGGGCACGACCAGGTGCGACAGCTCGTGGAGCAGCACGTAGTCGATCACCCAGTCGGGCATCTCCTGGATGCGGTGCGAGATGCGGATCGTGCCGTCGTCGGGCGTGCAGGAGCCCCAGCGGCCGTTCTGGTTCGTCACCCAGCGCACGCTCGCCGGCTGGACGTGCCGGGCGTGGTCGGCCAGGTAACGGTGGGTGAGGCGGCGGGCCCGGCTCAGCAGCTCGTCGTCGGTGCGACGGATGCGCTCCTCACGGGCGGCCAGGCGGGCCAGCATCCGCTCGACCCACTCGGTCTCCTCGGCGCGGGAGAACCGGTCGGGGATGAGCACGACCACGCGCTCACCATCACGGTACGCGGACACTGTGCGACGGCGGCGCTGGCTGCGCCGCACTTCCACGACAGGCTTGCGCGTCCGGGTCATCACCGGCTCGCGTGGCCCAGATTTGGGTTCACGAAGGAACGCTAATCCGTGAGACCCGTGTCACCGCAAGAGTACGCACGATGACACGCGCCGGATATGTGCGCTTCGTCCGCGAAATACCGAAAAATTTTTCGGGCCGCTCTCCGCCTCACCATACGGGGCCGTCGCCGCCGTTGCTCAGCGTCCCGTTCCTGCCCGTTTGGTGCTCCCCACGGCGTGTTGCGCCACAACATCCCAAAAAGGGCGATTCGGGCGGGCACACTCACGTCGTCGGCGACACCCGCCGACGCCGCGCTGACATGGAACTGGCCTGACCTGGGTAGTGGTCGCCTTGCCAAGGGTGGCCACGTCCGCGTGGTCTCGGAGCGGTCCAGCGCCGAAAACAGGTCGCGGCCTGCCCATCGCGAGCAGGCACGGGCCGACCCCGGCCGACAACATGACGAGGAGGAACCGTGGCCGACAACACGTACAACGGCTACTGCGTGAAGTGCAAGGAGAAGCGCGACTTCCAGGGCACCGTCGAGGTCTCGAAGACGGGCATGAACATGGCCAAGGGCAAGTGCCCGGTCTGCGGTACGACGGTGAACCGCATCCTGGGCAAGGCCAAGGCCTGACCCGGACGGCCCCGCCGGCTTCGCCCCACTAGGCCAAGCACAAGCCTGCGGCAAGGCCGTTCACCCACCCGGGGAGGGCACGTCGCCCTCCCCGGTGCATTACCTCCGGGCCGCGTGTCCGGCCCCGGAGCGGCACGTTGAGTAAGTTGTGGACGACGCTCCGTCCCTGTGGATAACTCGGCTGATCCTGTGGACAGCCCGTGTCGCGGACCGTCCGCGCCTGTGGACAACCAATCCGCTCCGCATCGCTATGGTGACATCCTGTGATGCGTGAACCGCCCCACGCTCATCCCCGGACTCCCCCGCCTCTGGCGTGACACCCACGAGTTGCAGCTGGGCACCGATCCGGCCCGTGCCGTCGTGATCCGCCTGCCCGACCCGCGCGCCGCCTGCCTGCTCGACCTGCTCGACGGCAGCCGCCCCGAGCGGGTGGTGCTGCTCGACGCCGCCGAGCGCGGCGTATCGCCCGACGACGCGCGGGCCCTGCTCGACACCCTCAGCACCGCAGGCCTGGCCGTGCCCGCCGCCGCTCTGCTGCCCTCCGACGCGCCGTCGGCCACACGCGCGCGGCTCAGCGGCGAGGCGGCCGTGCTGGCATTGCGCGCCGACGGGTCGCCGACCCCCGCCGTCCGATTACGCCGGCGCCGGGCCGCGCGGGTGGTGGTCAGCGGGCACGGGCGACTGGGCGCGCCGATCGCGGTGGCGCTCGCCGAGGCAGGAGTCGGGCACGTGCAGCCCGAGATGCCGGGGCGCGTCCATCCGGGCGAGCTGGCCGCGGGCCCGCTGCGCGCCTCCGACATCGGCATCGCGCGCGACGAGGCGGTCGCGGCCGCGCTCACGCGCCGAGCGCCGGGCGTCCAGACCGGGGGCGTACGCGGCCGGCCGGCCACGCTGGTGATCCAGCTCGACCCGGACCGGCCGGTGCCGCTGCTCGCCGCCGTCTACGCGCAGCGCCGCCAGCCTCACCTGGCCGTGACCGTCCGCGAGGGCGCCGCCGTGATTGGCCCGCTGGTGCCACCCTCCGGCGGCCCGTGCCTGGCGTGCCTCGACCTGCACCGCCGCGACCGGGACGCCTCGTGGCCCGGCCACCCCGTGCGGACGACGCCCGAGCCCTGCACGGTCGCCACGCTGCTGGCCGCCACCGCCTACGCCGTCGAACAGTCCCTGACCTTCATCGACGGCGGCGCCCCCGAGACCCTCGGCGTCTCCACCGAGATCACCTCCCCTTCCCGCCTACGCCGCCGCACCTGGACTCCCCACCCCGAGTGCACCTGCGGCCCTTCCCGCCCCCGCCGCCGTCCCCCACCCTGACCACCCTCCGCCGACCTCGCCGTCCCCCGCCGACCATCTCCCAACCGCCGCCACCTCGCCTCGACCACCGCCCGCCGACCTCGCCGCCCTCCGCGGCGCTCATCCCCCGACCGCCGCCTCGCCCTGACGACCGCCCGCGACCTCGCCGCCCTCCGCCAGCGCCCATCCCCCAATCGCCATCGACGCACCGGCCTCCGAGCACGAACCATGAGCTCGCACCGCCGTTGCCGACCACCCGACCGCCCTACGCCACCCACCCGTCACGCCCCTGACCACCGCGCCGCCCGGCCGCGGACGCCGTCCGACCAAACACGAAGTCCGGCAGCTCACGCCACCGGGCTGAGCCCACGTCGCAATATCGCCCCACGCCGTCCCACCACCCCACGCCGCCCAACACCCAAGCCGGCCCAACGGCCACACGCCCTCAGACGCTGCTCGACGGCCAGGTAGGAGCACTGCGCTCGTCCAGCCTCGAGTCACCGCGCGCCACCCCATGGCAGCCCCGGCTCACCGCCCTGCGCCGCTCGGCTCGGCGGCACTGCGCCGCGCGGCTGGCGGCCCTGCGCCGCGTGGCTCCCGGCCCTGCGCCGCATGGCTCCCCGGCCCTGCGCCGCGTGGCTCCCCGGCCCTGCGCCGCGTGCTCCCCGGTCCTTCGCTGCGCGGCTCCCCCACCTTGATGGGGCGGCTCTCCACCTTGATCGGGCGGCTCCCCGCCTTGGTCGGGCGGCTCACCGGGCTTGATCGGGTGGAGGACTCGAGGAGATTTCGTGTCGGACTTTTGGGGTGTAGTAGTGCCAAGTGGGTCCAGCCGGGCAGTTGTACCGCTCGACTTCGGTCACAATGATCTGGTGAGCGATATACCGCGGCGTGCGGCGGCCCGCACCGCCAAGCTGGCCGCGCTTCCGCTGGGGTTCGCGGGACGCACCGCGCTGGGCCTCGGCAAGCGAGCCGTCGGGATCGCCTCCGATGTGATCTCGGAGGACATTCAGCGGCGCACGGCCGAGCAGCTCTTCAGCGTGCTGGGCCAGCTCAAGGGCGGCGCCATGAAGTTCGGGCAGGCGCTGTCGGTCTTCGAGGCCGCGCTGCCCGAGGAGATGGCCGGGCCCTACCGCCAGGCGCTGACCAAGCTGCAGGAGGCCGCGCCGCCCATGCCGGTGGCGAGCCTGCACAAGGCGCTCGCCGAGCAGCTCGGCCCGGACTGGCGCGACCGGTTCGCCGAGTTCGACGACAGCCCGGCCGCAGCGGCCAGCATCGGGCAGGTGCACCGCGCGGTGTGGAAGCTTCCGCCGGCGCGCAAGAACGCCAAGCCCAAGACCGTGCCCGTCGCGGTGAAGGTGCAATATCCGGGCGCCGGGGAGGCCCTGCTCGCCGACCTCAAGCAGCTCTCCCGCCTGGCCGGCATGTTCAAGATCATCCAGCCGGGCATGGACATCAAGCCGCTGCTCGCCGAGCTCCGGGACCGCATCACCGAGGAGCTCGACTACGCGATGGAGGCGGAGACCCAGCGGGCCTTCGCCGAGGCGTACGCGAACGACCCGGAGATCTACGTGCCCAGGGTGATCGCATCGGCGCCGCGGGTGCTGGTCACCGAGTGGGTCGAGGGCACACCGCTGGCCAAGGTGATCACCGACGGCACGGTCGAGGAGCGCGACGAGGCCGGCCGGCTGATGGCGGTCCTGCACTTCTCGGCGCCCGCGCGTTCGGGCCTGTTGCACGCCGACCCCCACCCGGGCAACTTCCGGATGCTGCCCGACGGCCGCCTCGGCGTGATCGACTTCGGCGCGGTCGCCCGGCTGCCCGAGGGGCACCCCGAACCGATCGGCCGGCTGGTGCGCCTCGCGCTGGAGGGTGACGCGCAGGCGGTCGTCGACGGGCTGCGCGACGAGGGGTTCATCAAGCCCGACGACGAGATCGACGCGCAGGCCGTGCTCGACTTCCTGCGCCCGATGATCGAGCCGGTCGCGGTCGACAGCTTCCGCTTCACGCGCGCGTGGCTGCGCGGCGAGGCCACCCGGCTCAGCGCCCCGCGGTCCCCGGCGTACCAGCTCAGCCGCAAGCTCAACCTGCCACCGTCGTACCTGCTGATCCACCGTGTCACGCTGGGCTCGATCGGGGTCCTCAGCCAGCTCGAGGCCGAGGCGCCGTACCGCTCGATCCTGGAGAAGTGGCTGCCGGGCTTCGCGCCGGTGGTGTGATCGCCGGGCGGTCCGGCGACATGATCTGATGGGCGGATGGACGCCTCTGCCCACATCGATGACCTGGCCGCGTTCGTCTCCGCGTCGCCGAGCTCCTACCACGCGGCCGCCGAGGTGGCCCGGCGGCTGGGCGACGCCGGTTACGTGACGCTGGACGAGACGGCGGACTGGACCGAGGCCGTACGCCCGGGGGCTCGTCTGCTGGTCGTGCGCGACGGCTCGGTCATCGCGCTGGCGCTGCCGTCCACGGCGGGTCGCGGCACCCCGTACCGCGTTCTCGGCGCGCACACCGACTCCCCCGGCTTCAAGCTGAAGCCCAAGCCGTCCACGGTGACCTTCGGCTGGCTGCAGGCGGCGGTCGAGGTGTACGGCGGCCCGATCGTCACGTCCTGGTTCGACCGCGAGCTGGAGTTCGCCGGCCGGATCGTGCACCGCGACGGCACGGCCCACCTGGTGCGGACCGGACCGTTCGCCCGCATCCCGCACCTGGCGATCCACCTCGACCGCGCGGTGAACGACTCGTTCGCGCCCGACAAGCAGCGCGAGGTGCAGCCGATCTGGGGCGTGGGCGGCCCCGAGACCGCCGATGTCGTGGGTCACCTCGCGGGGCTGGCCGGGGTGTCGAGCGCCGACGTGGCCGGCTACGACATCATCACCGTGGACAGCGCCGCCCCGGCGCGCTTCGGCGTCGACCTGTTCGCGTCGCCGCGCCTGGACAACCTCTCCTCGGTGCACGCCGGCGTGGTCGCCCTGCTCGCGGCCGAGCCCACCGACGCGATCGCGGTGCTGGCCGCCTTCGACCACGAGGAGATCGGCTCGGAGACCCGCTCGGGCGCGGCCGGCCCGTTCCTCGCCGACGTGCTCGAGCGGGTCACGGCTGGGCTCGGCGGCGACCGTTCCGACCTGGCGCGCGCGATCGCCGGCTCGTGGTGCCTGTCGTCCGACGCCGGCCACGCCGTGCACCCCAACCGGCCCGAGCGCCACGACCCGGTCAACCGCCCGGTCGCCGGCGGCGGCCCCCTGCTGAAGATCAACGCGAACCAGCGCTACACGACCGACGCGGTCGGCGCTGCCCTGTGGAGCCGCTCGTGCGCGGCCGCCGGGGTGCCGTACCAGGAGTTCGTCTCGAACAACTCCGTGCCGTGCGGCTCGACGATCGGCCCGATCACCGCGGCGCGCATCGGCATCCCGACGCTCGACGTGGGCGTGCCGCTGCTGTCGATGCACTCGGCGCGCGAGCTCTGCCACGTCGACGACCCGGGCCATCTCAGCGCCGCCGCGCGGGTCTTCCTGTCCGCACAGGCCTGAGCCGGCTCGGGCGTCTCAAGCAGGCGGCGGCGTGAACACCGCGGAGGGATCGTAGGCAGATCTCAGCCGGTGGAGCCGGGCGGTGTTCGCGAGGAAGTAGGCCCGGTCGGGCAGCCCGGGTTCCGGGAAGTTCGGATAGGCGCCGCCGGTGCCGAACGGGCGCGTCAGCGCGTACGACTCGTCCAGCCAGCGGCTCGGCTTCCGGCCCGGCGCCAGCACCGCCGTCTGCTTGAGCAGGAACAGCGCATCGCGGTGTGGAAACGCGGTGGCGTCGGGCGGCACCCGGTTGTAGGCGCCACCCCACGGTGTGAAGTCGAGTTCCCGCTCCTCACCGGGCCGGCGGTCGGCGACCAGGCGGGCGATCACCTCGGCCGCCGGCACCGGCGCACGGAAGTACTCCGAGTGCAGGTACGCGAATCGGCCGTCCGGGACGTCGTCCCCGGCCAGCCACCGCTTGGTCGCGCGGTGGGTGCCGGCCTGCCGGTCGTCCGACACGGGTGCCACCCTGAGCTGCCGGATCAGGTCGTCCACCGCGGCGGTGCTGAGCGCGGCACCGAACACGGTCACGACGGGTGCCAGCTCCGGGTCGGGCGGAGCCGTGACCACCAGGCTCGGCGCTGTCGCGTCGTCCAGGGCCGGCAACGCGTCCTGCCAGGCATCGACGATCTCGGTGGCCGCGGCCGCCGGGAAGGTGAGCCGGAACGCGGTCGAGTCGGGGGCCGGCACGGTCTCGAAGGTCAGCGACAACACCACGCCCGGAGCGCCGCCGCCCCGCAGCATCCACAGCAGGTCGTCGTCGGCCTCGACCACTCGCCCGTCGGCGAGCACGAGCCGGGCGGCCACGAGGCTGTCGCAGGTGAGGCCGTGCCGGCGTCCGAGGATGCCGAGCCCGCCGCCCAGGGTCAGACCGGCGATGCCGACGGTCGGCCCGCACCCGGCCGGAACGGTCCGACCCCTCGCCGCGAGGGCGTCGTACACCTCGGCCAGGCGGGTGCCGGCGCCGATCACTGCCCGGTTTCCCTCGAGCTCGACACCGGCCATCGGGCTCGTGTCGATGACCACGCCGGTGCTGCTGGAGCGACCCGCGAAGCAATGCCCGCCGCCGCGCACGGCCACTGCATGCCCGCCGTCGCGGGCCCTGCCGAGGGCGGCGATGACGTCGGCGGCGGTGGCGCAGGGCAGGACTGCGGTGGGCCGGATGGCGGCGAAGCGCGGGAGTACCACCGATGTGACGGTAGCCGGGAAGGGCGAGAGGCCCGTCCGCGCGGAGCGGACGGGCCTCGTGGACTGCAAGAAGTGATCAGTAAAGCCGGCCCGAGAGTTCGCGGGAGGCGGTGTGACGGGCCTCCATGGCTACCAGGCGGGCGGGACGGTGTGCCTCAGGTGTGTAGTCACTCTGAGGCCGACGCATTCGTGCACGTGACAGCGCCACTTGGAGGAGTCTCATCCTGGTTTCTCCGTTCGAGAACATCGCGATCGTCTGCTTTCCGTTGCGGGGGAGGGTGGTCATGTCAGGCCGCCAGGCGGACGGCGTTGCGGGAGTCGAGTCCGTTCGCGGCGAGCCGCTCCTCGACCTCGTGGGCCAGCTCGGCATCGCGCGCCACGTCGGCCTTGCGAGGACGGCCACGCGGCCGCTTGCGCGGAACCACGGCGCCGCGCTCGAAGATCTCGCCGCCCCAGACACCCCAGGGCTCATTGCGCTCGACCGCGCCGGCCAGGCACTCGACGCGCAGCGGGCAGTCCCCGCAGAGCGACTTGGCCAGTTCCAGCTGGGCCGGGGAGTCGGAGAACCACAGGTCCGGGTCGAACTTCCGACAGGGCAGGTTTGCCTCGATCTCGACGCTCACGTCGAGTGGGGCCAGCGCCAGACTCATAAAGCCCGGTCACCTCTCTCTTCGATCGATCTTCTGGATCGCCATGCAGGTCGTGCATCCGGCCGGTGAGCCGGCAAAAAATTAAGGCCGCGGATCCCGGTTAGGGGTTCCGCGGCCTCGAGGTGAGCCGGAGGTCTGTTGATCAGACCGGCCTTCCTCGAGGCGGGACACCGCTGCCACCATCCGTGTAGCGCTTGCTGACGGAGACATTGCTGCCCTTGAACCCAGTGGTGCCTTCGATGCCGCGGAGCTGCCGTGCCATGCCCAGCTCGGCCTGGACGGAGGCCTGGTGCACCCGCGAAACCGGAGCCCGCTCGGCAGCCAGTACCGGCACCGGAACGGCGGCGGCGGCGGGCAGCGTGGCGGACGGAGTGCAGGCACGGGTCAGCGGCATCGGCGAAACCGTCGTCATCGTGAAGATCTCCATCGTTGCCACCTCCTCCATGCGTGTTGCACTCGTCGTGATTCTCACCGAACATCGCTGCTCGGCGAGGTGTGTCCTGAGGCTATGCCTGCCTCGCGAGCGAGGGCAAACGAATTATCCAAAGTTTTTTTGGACGACCTCATCGGGCGAAGCTCCGCCCACGATAGCGAAGATCGCCTCGCCGTACTGCCCCAGTTTCCGGGGCCCGATGCCGGCGATCGCGAGCAGCTCCGCGGGCGACGCCGGGCGGCGCTCGGCCATGGCCACCAGAGTGGCGTCGGTGAACACCACGTACGCAGGAACTTTGAGCCCGGCAGCGGTGGCCGCGCGCCACTTCTGCAGGCGCTCGTACAGCTCCTCGTCGAGATCCGACGGGCAGGTCGGGCAGCGGCCCAGTTTCCGGTCCGCGCCGGCCAGCAGCGTGGCGCCGCAGATGCGGCAGGAGGACACCTGCGGGCGCCTTCGGTCGGGTTTCCGACTTCGATCACCCGCGCGCTCGGTCGACGAGGTGCGTTCGAGCTGCGGCAGGAACCGGCACGGCCGCCGCGCCCGGCCGCCGGTCGACCGTGACTGGCCGTACGAGAGCCAGAGCCACTGCCGCGCCCGGGTCACGCCGACGTAGAGCAGCCGGCGCTCCTCCTCGAGCTGGTCGGGCGTCTTGGCGTACGTCGTCGGCAGCGTGCCGTCGGCCAGACCGACCAGGAACACCGCGTCCCACTCCAGGCCCTTGGCGGAGTGCAGCGAGGCCAGCGTGACCCCGGCGACGGTCGGCGCGTGCTGCTGCTCGGCGCGGCGGGCCAGCTCGTCGTTGAAGGCGGTCAGCGTGAGGTCGCGCTGCACGGCGCCCGCCTGCCCGATGGGCTCCACCGACGGCGTCCGCGCGTAGTCCTCGGCGAGGGCGACCAGCGCGGCCAGCGCCTCCCACTGCTCGCGGGCCGCGCCGCCGGGCGGGGGCTGGTCGCGCTGCCAGCCGGTCGCCGCGAGCGCCTCCACCACTGCCTGCACGAGCGGGGTCTCGCCGGGCGTGGATCGCACGGCGGCGCGCAGCGCGATCATGGCTTGGCGGACCTCGGGGCGCTCGAAGAAGCGCTCGGCCCCGCGGACGACGTACGGCACCTCGGCCTCGGCCAGCGCCTTCTCGTACGTCTCGGACTGCGCGTTGGTGCGGAACAGCACCGCGATCTCGCTGGCCGGGGTGCCTGCGGCGATCAGGTCGCGGCACCGGCGCGCCACCGCCACCGCCTCGCCCGCCTCGTCCGGGAAGATTTTGAGTTCGGGCTCGGCGCCGGGCGGTCGCTGGCCGACCAGCTCGAGCCGCAGCCGCGCCTCGTTGCCGCGGGCCTGCCGGATCACCGCGTTGGCCAGGCCGACCACCTGCGGGGTGGAGCGGTAGTCACGCACCAGCCGGACCACCACGGCCTCGCGGCGCTGCCGGGGGAAGTCGATCAGGTAGGACGACGTGGCGCCGGTGAACGAGTAGATCGTCTGGCTGGCGTCGCCGACCACGGTCAGGTCGTCGCGGCCGCCCAGCCACGCCTCGAGCAGACGCTGCTGCAGCGGGTTGACGTCCTGGTACTCGTCGACCACGAAGTGGCGGTACTGCGAGCGGATCTGCTCGGCGACGTCCGGGTGCTCCTCGATGCCCCAGACCGCGGCGCGCAGCATGTCCTCGAAGTCGATCACGCCCTGGCGGCGCTTGAGCGACTCGTACGCGGCGAAGACCTCGGCGACCTTGGCGGGCTCGAACGGCGGCTCGCGCAGCGCCTTCTTGGCGGCGACCGCGTACTCGCTCGGCTCGACCAGCGACGACTTGGCCCACTCGATCTCGCTCGCCAGGTCGCGCGCGCCCGTGCGGTCGGCCCGTACGCCCGCGCGCGCCGCTGCCAGGCCGACCATCCGCGCCTTGCTCTCGAGCAGCTCCGGCATGGCCCGGCCCTCGAGCAGCCGGGGCGCGAAGTAGCGCACCTGGCGCAGCGCCGCCGCGTGGAACGTGCGCGCCTGCACCCCGGCGGCGCCCAGCTCGGTGAGCCGCGAGCGCATCTCGGCCGCGGCGCGCGCGGTGAAGGTGACCGCGAGGATGTGCCGCGGGCTCACCTCGCCGGTCAGCGTTCGATACGCGATCCGGTGGGTAATCGCTCGTGTCTTGCCGGTGCCGGCGCCGGCCAGGATGCAGACCGGGCCGGCGGGGGCGGTCACCGCCGTCCGCTGTTCCGGGTCGAGCCCGGCCAGCACCGCATCAGTCCGCACGGTAGGGAATCATGGCACCCGGGTCGGACGTTGTGCCGGAAGGCGTTGTGCCATGTGACCCGATCGAAGGAGTTCGCGACCGATGTTGACCATGTACTCGACGTCCTGGTGCGGCTACTGCCACCGTCTCAAGTCGCAGCTCGACCGCGAGGGCATCGCCTACGAGGTGGTGGACATCGAGCAGCAGCCGGCCGCGGCCGACTTCGTGATGAGCGTCAACGGCGGCAACCAGACCGTGCCGACGCTGAAGTTCGACGACGGCTCGGCGCTGACGAACCCGTCGATCATTCAGGTGAAGGAGCGTCTCGCGGCTCTGGCCGCGGGCTGAGCTCCCCGTCGACGGCGAGCTCCTCGGCCTGGGCGATCAGGCTCTCGAGCTCGCCGTCGGTCAGTGCCAGCTCGTCCACGAGGCGGGCGAACAGCAGCAGGTGGACGCCGGTGCGAACCGGGCCGGTGATCTCGTCGACGGGCACCTTCTCGCCGAGCGCCTCGCGGACGAGCATCTCGGCGTCCAGCGGCCGGGCCACGGCGGGGTGCTCGCGCAGGGTGCCCACGACGGTGCGCCGGATCTCCGCGAGCGGGCTGTCCGGCTCGAAGCGATGACGGGCCGCGAGTCCGAAAGCGATCTCCCACACGCGGCGCGCGGCGTCGTCCGGCGAGTCGTGCTGCGCGGGCGCGCCGCGGGACGCGACCAGCTGCAGGTGACGCCCGGCCTCGGTGCGCACGCCGTGCGCGGGCGAGAAGATCGGGCTCACGACCGCACCCGCCGCTCGGCCTGGCGGATCAGCGCGAGCAGCTCGCCGGCGGGCACCCCCGGCGGACGTACGAGATCGCCCACCACGAGGCAGATGATCTCGAAGCGGCGCAGGTCGGAGATCCCGTACGCCAGCTCCGGCTCGCCGAGCACCGAGCGGATCACCGCCTCGGTCTCCCGCGCCACCTCGCCCGAGGCCGGCAGGGACTGGTACTCGAGCAGGTCGCGAACGTAGCCGGTGACGTCGCGCGGGTCCCGGCCCACGAAGCTGCGGCGCACCGCCACGGTGAACAGCTCGCGCAGCAGCCGCAGGGCGCGCGGCGACCCGTTCAGACGCGACAGCGACCGCGCCGGGCTCTCCTCCCTCAGCGCTTCGAGGAGGAGACGGCCCGCCGCGGTCGCCGTTTTGTCTATTGTCCCGCTTTGCCCCACATCCGGATGCTATCCGGAGCGACGCTCTTACGGGATGAGAGCCGGGATGCTCGAGTCGAGCAGGCCCCGCTGCTTGAGCGCGCCGTACAGCGGCGTCGTCTCGGGGTAGTGCCCCCAGGCGTGGTCGCCGGTGCCGTCGCCGGCCGGGCAGTGGCCGAGCAGCTGCTTCTGCACGTCGTTGAAGCCCGCCCACTCGGGGCGGTTCGGCAGGTCCGCCACCTCGTCACGGCCGGCGACCCAGCGGTACGTGTAGCCGAAGAACGCGCCGACGCGGGTGATCTCCGAGTAGTTGTCGGAACGCGCGTGCCACAGGCGGCGGTCGAAGACGACCAGGTCGCCCGGGTTCGCCGTGATCTGCAGCGCGCCCTCGGGCTGCGGCCACGGGACACCACGGCTCGGCGGGCCGGGCAGCCAGTTGGTCTTGTGGCTGCCGGGCAGCACGGTGAAGTTGCCGCGCCCGGTCTCGCTCACGTCGGAGAGCCAGTACGCCAGCTTGACCGACATCATCGGCCGCGGGTCGGTCTCGATCTCACGGTTCTGGCGGCCACCGTCCTGGTGCCAGTGCCACCATTCCTTCTGCTTCTCGTGGATCTGCGGGTGCACGTCGATGTGCGAGTGGTAGACGTGCACGTTCCAGCCGAGCAGCGACCAGATGTACCGGAACGCCACCGGGTGGTCGAGCAGGAACGCGAGCTCGGGCAGCGAGGTCACCGCGGAGAGCTGGTGCAGCGCGCCGGTCGCGCCGAGCCCGTGGCCGCCGGGCTGACCCGCGCGCTCGTAGGCGCCGAGGATCGCGGTGCGGGCGACCTCGATCTCGGTCTCGGACAGCACGCCACGCACCACCAGGAACCCGTCCCGGTCGAACTGGGCGCGCTCGTCCGCGGTCATCGGGGCCCAAGCGGGCGCTTCCACCTGCGTCATCGGTCTTCCACCTCTCGGTCTTTGTACACACCGAAGACGCGGCTGAGGCGGTTTTTGGTTACTCCCGGAGCCGAAAAACTCTCTGATTAGATCAAGTTGATTCTCTTAGCGGGCGAAACCGCCCAACCAGCGCTCAATCAGATAGAAGGCGATCGAAGAGGGCATCGGCAGGCCCATCGACACGCCGCTGCCGGGGTCGTGGTAGTCGCCGGCGATCATCTTGGCGACGGCGTCGCGGGTGAACCAGTGCGCCTCGTCGATCTCGGCGGGGTCGAGCCGAAGCTCGTGCGCCGGGTCGGCGGTGGCGTGGAAGCCGAGCATGAGGGAGCCGGGGAACGGCCAGGACTGGCTGCCGGCGTAGCGCAGCGAGGTGAGCTCGAGCCCGACCTCCTCGCTGACCTCGCGGGCGACGCTGGCCTCGGCCGACTCGCCGGGCTCGACGTAGCCGGCGAGGCACGAGAACCGCAGCCCGCCGTCGGCGGCGCGGCCCCAGGCGGCGTTGTGCCCGAGCAAGCAGCGGCCCTCCGGCCCGGCGACGCCGTCGTCCACCAGCACGATCATGGCGGGGTCGGTGCGGGGCCACATCATGTTGCCGTCGGTGTCCCGTCGTGCCCAGCCGGCCTCCACGGCCGTGGTCGGCAGGCCCGTCCGCGGGGAGAACTTGTGGCTGCGGTGCCAGTTGCCCAGCGCGACCGCCGTGGTGAACACCCCGGCGTCCCGGTCGTCGAGCAGGTGGCCGATGTCGCGCAGGGTGGCCGCGCTCGCGCCGGCGGTCTCGGGCAGCGGCGCGTCGACGGTCCACAGCGGGGTGCCGTCGGGGTCGACGCCGAGGAACCAGCGCTCCGCGTCCGGCGCCTCGGCCGAGGGCACCAGCACCAGCCGGTCGTCGGCGATCAGGGTCCGGCCGCCGTTGTTCAGGTCGACGACGACGACCGAGCCGCGCTCCCACGCCGCGGCCAGCCACTCGTCGTCGGTGCGGTGCTCCGCGGCCCGGTCGAGTGTGCTGCGCGCCAGCGGCGGCGCGTCCACCAGCGCGCCGGGCTGTTCCCGAACGTCGGGCTCCTCAGGGGCGCTCACTCGGCGCTTCGTTCGACCGGGGCCAGCGCGGCCAGCGGCTCGTGGACCCGCTCGGCGTCGCCGAGCACGACCGTGACCGCCCGGGACGGCGCGAGGAACCGCGCGGCGACCTCGGCGACCTGCTCACGGGTGGCGGTGGACAGCGCGGCCGAGTACTGCCGCAGGTGGTCCAGCCGCAGCCCGAAGCTGGCGTACATGCTGGCCAGGCCCGCGAGGCCGGCCTGGGTGGACATGCCCAGCCGCAGCGTGCCCAGCGCGTAGCGGCGGGCCTGCTCGAGCTCCTCCTCGCCGGGCGGCAGGCTCGCGATGCGGCCGAGCTCGTAGAGGGTCTCGAGCAGCGACGGGCCGGTCACCTCGGTGGCGACCTCGGCCGAGACCTGCAGCGCGGAGCCGGCCAGGTAGTGCTCGATCGAGGTGTGCGGGCCGTACGTGTAGCCCTTGTCCTCGCGCATGTTCTCGACCCAGCGCGAGGAGAAGTAGCCGCCGAAGACCAGGTTCGCGAGCTGCAGGGCGGCGTAGTCGGGGTCGGTGCGCTCGAGCGCGGGCAGGGCCATGCGCAGCGACGACTGCACGGCGCCCGGCCGGTCGACCAGCAGCAGCGGGCCCGGCTCCAGCGGCGGGGTGGGCGGCACGTCGACGGCCTTGGCCGGGCCGGTCCAGCTGCCGAGCGCCTTCTCGGCGGCGTCGATCGCCTTCTCAGGGTTGAGGTCGCCGACCAGCACCAGCACGGCGCCCTCGGGACGGACCCGGTCGGCGTGCAGCGAGCGCAGCTGCGCCGGGCGGACCGCGCGCACCTGGTCGGGCTCGGGCGTCTGGATCGCGTACGGGTGCTTGCCGTACATCCGCTTGAGCAGCGCCGTGCGGGCCAGGTGCGCCGGCTGGGTCAGCGCCACCTGGATGTGGTCGACCAGGCGGTCGCGCTCGGTCGCCACCTCCTCGTTCGGGTACGCCGGGTCGGTGAGCACGGCGGCCAGGATCTCGAGCATCCGGTCGAGCCCGGAGGCGAGCGCGTTGCCGGTCACCAGCAGCCGGTCGGGGTCGAGCCCGGCCGACAGCCCGCCGCCGACCGCCTGCAGCTCGGCCGCGATGTCGACGCTGGACATCGTGCCGGTGCCGGTGAACAGCGCCTGGGAGAGCAGCGTGGCGCGGGGCAGCGGCGCCCGGCCGAAGGGAACCCGCAGCCGCAGCTCGACCAGCGGCACGGACGTGCGCCGGATGGCGATCACCGTCAGGCCGCCGGCCAGCGTGCGCTCGGCCTCCTTGGGCAGTTTGAGCTTCGCGTCCGGGATCAAGTCGGGAAGGGTCTTGCTTGTCATGCGGCAGCTCCGGGGACGACCTCGACGGTGGCGCGCCGCTCCGGGCGCAGGGTGGCGGCCGCGGCGACGATCTGCGCCTCGGTGACCTCGCCGACCAGCTTCGGCAGTTCGTTGAGCATCTCGGGACGGCCGCGCTGCAGCTCGAGCACGGCCATCGGCAGCGCCCGGCCGAGCACCGCGTCGGTGTCGCGCAGCAGGTGGGTGGCGATGCGGGCCTGGACGCGCTCGAGCTCGCCCGGCTGCAGGCCGCCGGTGGCGAGGCGGTCCATCTCCTCGTCGACCGTGCGCAGCACCTTCTCCGCGTCGCCGCCGGGCGGCATGTGCGCCTGCAGCAGGATCGCGGTGGGGTTGCGCACCTGGAACTCGTCGCCCATGAAGCCGATGTAGCCGCCGATGCTGGTCACCGTGCGGTCGCGCTGCACCAGCCGCTCGACCAGGCGGGACGCGTCGCCGTCGGTGAGCACCTCGGCGAGCACCACGAACGGCAGGTAGTTCTCGAAGTCGCCGATCGGGTCCGGCACGCGCCAGGCGCTGGCCACGCCGGGCAGCGGGGCGAGCCGGTCGGTGTAGGTGTCGCGCCGCTCGCCGTCGAGGTCGGGCTCGGCGAAGTCGGGCAGCGGCGGGGCCGGGCGGGCCGGCACGTCGCCGAAGTGGCGGTGGATCATCTCGGTCGCGCTCGCCACGTCGAAGTCGCCGGCCACGGCCAGCGTCGCGTTGCCGCAGGCGTAGTAGCGGTCGAAGAAGGCCTGCGCGTCCTCGACGGTGGCGCTGTCGAGGTCGCCGAACGAGCCGTAGCCGTCGTGGGCGTTGGGGAACGTCGAGAACATCACCGGAGGCAGCCGCAGCCACGGGAACCCGCCGTACGGCCGGTTCAGCACGTTGACCCGGATCTCCTCCTTGACCACGTCGATCTGGTTGAGCAGGTTCTCCTCGGTCAGCCGCGGGCCGCGCATGCGGTCGGCCTCGAGGAACAGCGCCCGCTCGAGCGCGCCGGAGGGCAGCACCTCGAAGTAGTCGGTGTAGTCGAGGTGCGTGGAGCCGTTGAAGGTGCCGCCGGCGCCCTGCACGTGCCGGAAGTGGGCCAGCTTTTCGAGGTTCTCCGAGCCCTGGAACATCAGGTGCTCGAAGAGGTGGGCGAAGCCGGTGCGCCCCTCGGGCTCCGAACGGATGCCCACGTCGTAGACGACGGCCACGCCCACGACCGGGGCGCTGCGATCGGGGGTGAGCACCACCCGCAGACCGTTGTCCAGGGTGAAACGCTCCACCGGGTACTTCGTCGCGGGGATCTTGATTCTGCGCGCCACGAAATGACAGTAGCGCCTCCGCCGACCTGCGTCGCGACCGCAGGTGACCACTTGACCACCGGCTGAGATTCCGGCATGCGAGCCGGACTTGACGCCAATCTCCACTTAGACCATCATTCCTATCCACCAGATAGGCAAACCCGGGTTTTGGGCGGGCAGGAGGACATGTGTACGTCTCGGCGCGCACCGACTACGCCGTACGAGCGATGCTCGCCGTCACGGCCGAGCACCCCCGCCTGGTGAAGGCGGCCACGCTCGCCGCCGCCCAGGACATCCCGCTCAGCTTTCTGCAGGGCATCCTGCTCGACCTGCGCCGCGCCGGCCTGCTGCACAGCCACCGGGGAGTGGACGGCGGCTACGCGCTGGCCCGTTCCGCCGAGGCCATCACCGTCGGCGACGTGGTGCGCGCCGTCGGAGGCGCGCTGACCACCGTGCGCGGCCTGCCCACCACCACCGCGACCTACCACGGCGCCGCCACCGGGCTGCGCGACGTCTGGGTCGCCGTCGAGGAGGCCATCGAGGGCGTCGTCGACCACAAGACCCTGGCCGAACTCTCCACGCTCAAGGAGTCCGCATGAGATCCCGCACCCTACGTGCGCTTGCCGTTGCCGCCACCGCTCTGCTGTCCACCTCGCTGCTGGCCGCCTGCGGCGGCGACGACGAGGCGTCCGGGGACTCGGGTGAGGCGCAGTCGCTGCGCCTCGGCTACTTCCCCAACATCACCCACACGCCGGCGCTGATCGGCGTCAACAAGGGCTTCTTCCAGACCGCGCTCGGCAGCACCAAGCTCGAGACCAAGACGTTCAACGCCGGTCCGGCGGCGATCGAGGCGCTGTTCTCGGGGGCGATCGACGCGACCTACATCGGCCCGAACCCCGCCATCAACGGCTGGGCGCAGTCCAAGGGCACCGGCCTCAAGATCATCGCGGGCAGCACCTCGGGCGGCGCCGGCCTGGTCGTCAAGGAGGGCATCAACACCCCGGCCGACCTCAAGGGCAAGAAGATCGCCACCCCGCAGCTGGGCAACACCCAGGACGTCGCGCTGCGCGCCTGGCTCAAGGAGAACGGCCTCAACGCCGACCAGCAGGGCGGCGGCGACGTCTCGGTGCTCCCGCAGGACAACGCCACCGCGCTGCAGGCCTTCGCGCAGGGCTCGATCGACGGCGCCTGGGTGCCCGAGCCCAACTTCAGCCGGCTGATCCTGGAGTCCAAGGGCAAGGTGCTGGTCAACGAGAAGGACCTGTGGCCCAGCGGGCTGTTCGTCACCACCCACCTGATCGTGACCCAGAAGTTCCTCTCCGAGCACCCCGCCACGGTCAAGAAGTTGCTGCAGGGCCATCTCGAGTCGCTCGACTACATCGAGAAGAACAACGCCGACGCGCAGAAGGCCGCCAACGCCCAGCTCGAGGCGCTCAGCGGCAAGCCGCTCAAGGACAACGTGCTGGCGGCGTCGTTCAAGAACCTGACCTTCACCGCCGACCCGGTCGCCTCGTCGCTGTTCACCAGCGCGAAGCACGCCGAGGAGGTGGGTCTGCTCAAGCCGGTCGACCTCAAGGGCATCTACGACCTCGGGCCGCTCAACGAGCTGCTCAAGGCCGCGGGCAAGCCCGAGGTCAGCGACTCCGCCGCCTGAGAGGCCCCGGCATGAGCATCGTGCAACTGGAGAACGTCTCCAAGAGCTACGGCGACCTGCTGGCCCTCGACCGGGTCTCGCTCACGGTCGAGCCCGGCGAGTTCGTCTGCCTGCTGGGCGCCTCGGGCTGCGGCAAGAGCACGCTGCTCTCGCTGGTGGCCGGGCTGGACGGAATCAGCGGCGGCACCCTGGACATCGGCGGCCGCAAGGTGTCGCTGATGTTCCAGGAGGCCGCGCTGTTCCCGTGGCTGTCGGTCCGTGGCAACGTCGAGCTGCCGCTCAAGCTGCAGGGGATGGACCGGGCCGAGCGGCGCCGCCGGGCCGAGGAGCTGCTGGGCGTCGTACGGCTCAGCGGCTTCGCCGACAAGCGGCCGCACGAGCTCTCCGGCGGCATGCGCCAGCGCGTGGCCCTGGCCCGCGCGCTGGCCCAGAACGCCGACATCCTGCTGATGGACGAGCCGTTCGGCGCGCTCGACGCGATGACCCGCGACATCCTGCACGACGAGCTGGAGCGGATCTGGCGGGAGCAGCAGCTCACCGTCCTGTTCGTCACGCACAACGTGCGCGAGGCGGTGCGGCTGGGCGACCGGGTGATCCTGCTCAGCAGCCGCCCGGGCCGGGTGATCGAGGACTACGCGATCAGCCACGAGCGCCCGCGGCGCATCGACTCCCCCGAGGTGGCCGGCCAGGCCTCCGAGATCACCGACCGGCTCCGTGCGGAGGTCGCCCGCCATGCCCATTAAGTACCCGTCCGCGCGTGCCGGCCTCGAGGGCGCGAGCGGCGACAGCACAGCACCGGTCGTGGATCGGCCCGGCGTCGATCCGGAGGCCGCCGAGGTGGCCGGCCTCGACGCGCTCGAGCTGGAGCCGAAGCGGCAGAAGGGCACGCTCGGCCGGCGCATCTGGAAGAGCACCTGGCCCAAGGTGCTGGCGATCGCGATCGTGCTGCTGGTCTGGCAGATCGCGGTCTGGTCGGAGTGGAAGCCGATCTACGTGCTCCCGTCGCCGTCCACGGTCTTCACCGACCTCGGCAACGTGATCACCACGGGCGACTTCTGGGACGGCGTACGGGTGACGATGACTCGCGCGTTCACCGGCTTCCTGCTGGCCGTGGTGATCGGCACCGTGATCGGCGCGCTGGTGTCGCAGTTCGCGCCGCTGCGGGCCGCGATCGGCTCGCTGATCACCGGCCTGCAGACGATGCCGTCGATCATGTGGTTCCCGCTGGCGATCCTGCTGTTCCAGCTCAGCGAGAGCGCGATCCTGTTCGTGGTCGTGCTGGGCGCGGCGCCGTCGGTGGCCAACGGGCTGATCAGCGGCATCGACTACGTGCCGCGGACGTGGCTGCGGGTCGGCCAGGTGCTGGGCATGCGGGGCTTCGCCAAGTACCGGCACCTGATCCTGCCCGCGTCGCTGCCCTCGTTCATCTCGGGGCTCAAGCAGGGCTGGGCGTTCTCGTGGCGCAGCCTGATGGCCGGCGAGCTGCTGGTCATCGTGCCGGGTGCGCTGTCGATCGGCGTACGGATGCAGCAGGCCCGCGACCTGAGCGACTCGAGCCTGGTGATCTGCTACATCATCGTCGTGCTCGTGATCGGCATCCTGATCGACGTGCTGTTCAACGCCGCCGACAACGCCCTGCGCCGCCGCTGGGGCCTGCTGAGCTAGCCGGCTCTGCTTCGCTCCGCGGGCAAGCGCCTTGTAACCGGTGAGATGGCAGGCGGTTTTCCGCCGTCTGCAAACCCCGCAGACGTCGAAAAACCGACTGCCATCTCACCGGCGGCGCTTGCGTTCATATGGCCCTTACTGACTTGAGGACGTCGTCCACGGCGTAGTCCCACTGCTTGTGGGTGCCGGGGATCGAGATGTAGAGGACGGCCGCGGTCGTCTTGCCCACGTCGATGACCGCCACCGCGGAGAGCTCCTCGGTGGCGGTCAGCCCGGGCGACGAGAAGTGCAGCCGGAACTCGCTCACCCAGGCGGGCCGGCCGCCCAGCGTGGTGAGCTCGTCGCGGATCGGGTCCATCGTATTGGGCTGCGGGTAGTACTCGGCGCGCACGTCGGCCGCGACCTGGCGTCCCACGCACTCGAGGTCGAGCGTCACCGCGTCGTTGTCCGCCGCCGGCACCGCGGCCGACAGGATCGAGGCGTGGTACTGGCCGCCGCTGTACTGCTCGGTGACGAAGTGCTGACCCACCTTGTACGGGACCTCGAGCGTGCCCGCCCGCCACACGTCGGTCCACGGCACCCAGGGCGCCCCGTAGGCCTTGTACGAGATGCCGGCCTCGGCGTCGGTGGTGCGCGCGCCCGACTCGGGCGGCGGCGCGCTCGGCTTCTGCGTGGGCGCGGCGCTCGGCGAGCCGGTGGGCGCGGGACAGGCCTGGGCCAGCGGGGGACGTACGTCGGTCGGCGCGGAGGCCTCGGAGCGGAACGGGTCGCCGCCCGAGGAGAAGACCAGGATCAGCACGACGGTCAGGCCGATCGCGAGGACCGCGCCCGCGATGCCGCCGAAGATCAGCATCTGCCGCCGGCGCCGGCGGGGCCCGTCGGGCTGCGGCGGCTCGGCGGCGGGCGGGGGCGGCGGCTGGGTCGGTGGAGCGCCCGGAGCGGTCGTGACCAGGCCGGAGCCGAACCGGTCGGCCGGCTGCCGCCAGGCCGTGGCTCCCGCAGTCTGCTCGGACATGAATCCCAGTGTCCACCACGATCGCGGGAAGCGGGTTACGGCGTCGGCGTGCCGCTCTCGCCGGCGGCGCCGAGCAGCGCGACCACCTGCTGCCACACCGACGGGCTGACACCGGGAGCACTGGGCACGGACGGATACCAGGGCGCGAACGCCACCACGAGCACCAGCGCGACACCGGTGACGGCGAGGGCGATCACGAATCCGACCTCCCGGCGGGCGGATGGTCCGCGCATGCCGGTACCTCCAAGATCACGTCCGACGAAATGAGCCGATCATGCTTAAGACGCTCGATCGGCCCCGGACGTTGCACGCGTCCCAGGAGAACTTCAGCTGATTCGGTTACCGTCTTGCCATGGAACTCGTGTATCCGCCGGTCATCGGTCTCGCCAAGACGATGTTCCGGGTCCTCGACCTCAAGATCGAGATTGACGGCGCGGAGCACATCCCGCACGAGGGCGGAGCGGTGCTCGCCAGCAACCACGTCAGCTACCTCGACTTCATCTTCTGCGGCCTGGGCGCCCAGCCCGCCAAGCGGCTGGTCCGTTTCATGGCGAAGAAGGCAGTGTTCGACCACCGGGTCAGCGGTCCGCTGATGCGCGGCATGCGGCACATCCCGGTCGACCGCGACGCCGGGGCGGCCTCGTTCCGCCAGGCGACCGAGGCACTGCGCCGCGGCGAGGTGGTCGGCGTCTTCCCCGAGGCGACCATCAGCGAGTCGTTCACGGTGAAAGAGCTCAAGTCCGGTGCCGTACGGCTGGCGCGCACGGCCAAGGTGCCGCTGATCCCGATGGCGGTGTGGGGTCCGCACCGGCTCTGGACCAAGGGCCACAAGAAAGATCTGACCAAGCGGCACGTGCCGGTGCTCATCAAGATCGGTCAGGCGCTCGAGATGCCGAAGGGCACGTCGCCCGACGCGCTCACCGCGGCCCTCAAGGAACGCCTCAGCGGCCTGCTCGACGCGGCCCAGCGGGCCTACCCCGACAAGCCCACGGGTCCGGACGACCGCTGGTGGCTACCGGCCCACCTGGGCGGCACAGCGCCGCTGCCGCAGGCGGCAGCGGTCTGACAGTTCCGCGAACGGAACGCCCCGCAAAGGGCAGGAGGCGCCGCACCCCGGCCAGGGTGCGGCGCCTCCTTAACTCACTCTTTTCAGAGCGGGCGGATGTTCGCGGCCTGCGGGCCCTTCTGGCCCTGGGTGACCTCGAACTCCACACGCTGGTTCTCGTCCAGGCTGCGGTAGCCGGAGGTCTGGATCGCGGAGAAGTGGGCGAAGACGTCGGCGCCGCCGTCGTCCGGGGTGATGAATCCGAAGCCCTTGTCCGCGTTAAACCACTTCACTACGCCGGTAACCATGATCGTCTCCTCGACGGTCGATCGCTCCCGCCCATTATGGACGGAAACGAGGTAATAAGACCCACACTTCGTGGGACTCGTGTCGCCGTACTGATCGCCCGTACCGGAGAAACCCGGGTTACGACAAAGAGCGCCTGGGGCAGACTTCCCCACAGGCGCTCCTGAGTACTTGGGAACCAAACTGACAACGCGGAGAGCCTAACACGTCGGAAGGAGATCGCCGGTGATCGGCGTACATCTGGCACAACAACTGCGGGAAGCCGGGTTGACCTGGAAGCCCGCGCTCGGGGACCGGTTCGCCATCCCCGACCGCGATCTCGACGACGAGGTCTTCGTGCTCAGCAACATGACGATCGAGGTGCATACGATGCCGGAGGGCCGGGTCATCGGCTTCAACGGCACCACCGAGTGGGCGCTGGACGACGTGGAGCTCGACGAGACGGTCTGGCTGCCCCGCGAGGACCAGCTGCGCGAGCTGCTCGGCGGCACGTTCCGCTCGCTGCGGCGCGGCCCGGCCGGCTACGAGGTGCTCGTCGACCTGCTGGGCGAGGAGCGTTCGTTCGGAGAGGAGACCGTCGAGGGCGCGTACGCCGCGGCGCTGCTGCACCTGCTCGCCGCCGCGGGAGCGGGCCCGGAATGATCACCCGACCGGGTGACCGGCCGCCGCCTCGGGGATGCGCTCCACGAGCGCGGCCAGCTCGGCGGCGTCCAGCAGGTCGACCGGGCGCACGGTGACCTGCTCGCGCACGTAGTGGAAGCCGGCGCGCACCCGGTTGACCGGCACTCCGGCGAGCGAGGCCCAGGCGATCCGGTACGCCGCCAGCTGCACCGCCGCCGCGTCGGCGTCCGCGCCCTCGGGCCGCCGGCCGGTCTTCCAGTCGATCACGTCGAACCGGTTGGCCGTGTCGGCGAAGACCGCGTCCATCCGGCCGCGCACCACCACCCCGGCGATCGTGGTCGCGAACGGCACCTCGACCTCGATCGGGGTGCGGTCGGCCCACTCGCCGGCCAGGAACGCCTCCTGCAGCGCGGTCAGCTCCTCGTCGGCCGCCGCGTCCTCGTCCGCGGCGCCCGGCAGCTCGTCGATGTCGATCAGCCGGACCGCGCCGAAGCGCTGCTCGAGCCAGGCGTGGAACGCCGTGCCCCGGCGCGCGTGCGGCATCGGCCGCTGCGGCAGCGGGCGGCGCAGCGAGCGGGCCAGGGCCTGTGGGTCGCGGCGCAGCACCACGAGCTGCGACACCGACAGGTGGGCAGGCAGCGCCACCTCGATCGGCCCGTCGCGGCGGGCCCGCTCCTCCCGCTCGGCGAGCAGCATCTCGGCCTCGCGGCGCCAGCGCTCGATGTCGGGGTCCGCTGCTGCCGACCGGGTGTCGTCGCTCGGGAGGCCGGGCGGCACGGTCCCCCGGCCGGGGACGTCGGCGGGCTGTGGCTCGTCGCGCGGGATGCCGGCCAGCTCGGCGGCCAGGCCGGCGCGGGCGGCCACCTCCGGATCCGACTCGGCGAGGTCGGCGAACGCCGCGGCCGCCTCCGGATCGGGAGCGGCGATCAGACGGCGGATCAGGTCGGCGGCGGCGGCCATGGCGGGGCGGCGCAGGCCCAGCGGGTCGAACGGCCACTGCGCGGACACGACGGCCTCGGCCGCCGGGTTGCTCTCGCCGGGCGCCGGATCGGGCGCCCACCGGTCCACCACGCCCGCGCCGGCGTCGCACGCGGCACGGATCTCGTCGAGGAAGACCGACGCGCCGCGCGGCTTCTTCACGCCGTCGCCCCACCAGTAGCCGGAGGCGAGCAACAGCCGGCGCGGGCGGGTCACGGCCACGTACGCCAGCCGGCGCTCCTCCCGCTCGTCGTGCTCGCGCCAGGCGGCGGTGAACGCCGAGAACGCGTTGAGCACGCCCTTCTGGTCGGTCGCCTGCGACAGGTCGAGCCGCGGCAGCCCGTCGGAGTCGCCGCGCAGCGGGAACGGCAGCACGCCGATGCCCATCAGGTAGTGGTCGGTGTTGCGCGACTGACCCGGCCACACCTGCTTGCTCAGCCCGGCCACCGACACCACGTCCCACTCCAGGCCCTTGGCGGCGTGCGCGGTGAGGATCTGCACAGCGCCCTCCACCACGTCGACCTGGCCGGGCTCGAGGCCGCGCTCCTCCTCCTCGGCGGCGGTGAGGAACGCGAGGAAGCCGGCGAGCGTGCCGCCGTCGGTCTCGGCGGCGTAGCGGGCGGCGGTGTCGGCGAGCGCGTCCAGATGGCCGCGCGCCAGCCCCGCGTCGCCGGCGGCCCAGCCGCGCACGGCCACCTCGACGTCCAGGCCGATCGTGCGCTCGATGTCGGCCACGAGGTCGGGCAGCGGCTGGTCGAGGCGCTGCCGCAGGGCGCTCAGTTCCCGGCTGTACGCGTGCAGGCGCGCATAGCCCTCGGCGGAGTACTGCTGCGGGGCGCCCAGGTCGGCCATCGCCTCGACCAGCGTGGCGTCGTCGAGCCGGTCGCCGACCACGTCGTCGGGCTCGACCCGCGCCACCACGGCGGCCCGCGCGGCGGCGATGCCCCGGGCCCGGCGGTGCAGTGCCACGAGGTCGCGCGGGCCGATCCGCCAGCGGGCGCCGGTGAGCAGGCGCAGCAGCGACGCGCCGTCGGTCGGGTCGGCCAGCACCCGCAGCGTGCACACCACGTCGCGTACCTCGGGGGTGTCCAGCAGACCACCCAGCCCCACCACCTCGACCGGCAGGCCGCGCTGCCGCAGGGCGTCCTCGATCGCCGGGATCTGGCTGCGCACCCGCACGAGCACCGCGCTGGTCGGGCGTTTCTCGACCGGGATCTCCTCGGGCATGGCCCGCGGCATGTCCGCGGTGATGCGCCACGCCGTGAGCATCGAGTCGGCGATCCAGGCGGCCTCGTCGGCGAAGGTGGGCAGCAGCGCGCAGGCGACCGTGCGGCCGCCGACCGCCCCGGACACCCGCTCGGCGGCCCGCAGCTCGGTCACCCGGGCGCCGAACGCGCGCAGCGGGGCCGAGATCGTGTTGGCCACGCGCAGGATCTCGGGGCGGTTGCGCCAGCTGCGGGTCAGGCTGCGCACCCGGGCCGGCTCGCCGCCCGGCAGCGTGAACTCGCCGGGGAACCGGTCGAGCGTGCCGGCCGACGCGCCGCGCCAGCCGTAGATCGACTGGCAGGGGTCGCCGACCGCGGTCACCGGGTGGCCGCCGCCGAACAGGTTGTTGAGCATGGTGACCTGGGCGTGGCTGGTGTCCTGGTACTCGTCCAGCAGCACGATCCGGAACCGGCCGCGTTCGATCTCGCCGACCTCGGGGTGGTCGCGGGCCACCAGCGCGGCGCGGGCCATCTGGTCGCCGAAGTCCATCGCCTCCAGGTCGAGCTTGCGCTGCTCGTAGAGGCGGACGAGGGGCAGCAGCGTCAGCCGCTGGCGCTGGCGGGCCAGGGCGTCGTTCACGTCCTTGTAGACCTTGCCGGGCAGCTCCTGCACCTCGGCGAAGAAGCGTCCGGTCCAGGCGGACAGCTCGTCGGGGGTGACCAGGTGCTCGGCCAGCTCGCCGGCGAGCGCGAGCACGTCGTCGGTGACGGTGCCGGGCGCGCGGTTCACGCCGGTCATCTCGCCGGTGTACGAGCGGACCAGCGAGTCGACGATCTGCCAGCGCGCCGCCTCGGTGAGCAGCCGGGCCGACGGTTCGAAGCCGGCGCGCAGGCCGTGCTCGGTGACGACCCGGGCGGCGTACGAGTGGTAGGTCGAGATGGTGGCCTCGCCGGCGAACGCGTCGTCGCGGCCGAGCCGGCGCACGAGCTGGCCGAGCCGGGTGCGGACGCGGTGGGCCAGCTCGCCGGCGGCCTTGCGGGTGAAGGTGAGGCCGAGGATCTGGTCGGGGTGGGCGTAGTTGTTGGCGACCAGCCAGACCACCCGCGACGCCATCGTCTCGGTCTTGCCCGAACCGGCGCCCGCCACGACCAGCAGCGGCTCGACGGGCGCGGAGATGATCTCGGACTGCTCACGGGTCGGGCGCGGCAGGCGCAGCAGCCGGGCCAGCTCCTCCGGGGTGTAGCGGGGCCCGGAGTCGGCCGCGTGGCGGGGCGTCGCCGGCTCGTCGGCGAAGAGGCTCGGTTGGGTCACTGGCCCTGCTCTACGACTTGGCGTCCCTTGCCCGAGACCGGGCAGCTGGTGCGTACCGGGCACACCCGGCAACGGCTGTTGGCGACGGCGGAGAAGGTGGCGGCGGCCATCGTGTCGGCGGTGCGGCGGACCATCTCGTACGCCCATTGCGGGTCCACGGCGTCGGCGAGCGGAAGCTGCATCTGCTCGCGCGCGTCCTTGCCCGGCCCGAGCTGCACCAGCGCCGCGCCCCCGCTCTCGGCGCCGTAGTCGGCGAAGGCGCCCGCCTGGACGGCCGTCTGATAGCCGGCGAGCTGGGCGTGCTCGGCGACCTCAGCGGCCGCGACCGCCGTGCTCTTGCCGGTCTTGAGGTCGATGACGACCAGGCGCCCCTCGTCGTCGACCTCGAGCCGGTCGACCCGCCCGGTCAGCTGGATCGGCCGTTTCTCGTCCTCGAGCCGCACGGTGAACTCGTGCTCGATGGCCAGCAGCCGCCGCGGGTTGCCCGCCAGCCAGCGCAGCAGCTTGTCCACCATGGCCTGGGCGCGGTCCTGCTCGGGGCCCGCCAGCCACCGGGCGGCCAGCTCGATCGCGTCGAACCGCGCGCTGACGTACTCGACCAGCTTCTCCCGGTCGGCGTTCGCGTCCTCCGCCAGCATCGCTGCCGCGTGCACCAGGTTGCCCACGCCCTGGGCCGGCCCCGGCGCCGACGCCCCGCCGTGCCTCTCCAGCAGCCAGCGCAGGCTGCAGCGCAGCGCGCTCTCCATCGACGAGGGCGTCACCTTGACCGGCTGTCCCTCGTCCACGAGCGGCCGGTCGTCGGAGAGCGGGCGCAGACCCCACCACTCGTCCGGGTGCGCCCCCGGCACACCGGCCGCCGCCAGCCGCGCCAGCTCCGCCGCCGCCGCCCGCCGCCGCTCGGGCGTCTGGTCGGCGCCGACCACGACCGTACGCAGCTCCGCCACCAGCGCCGCCAACGTCAACGCCCGCGGCGGCCGGCCCACCACGAGCTCCTCGGGGGGCGCGCTCTCACCCGGCTCGTCGTCGGGCGGCTCCTCCGCCGGCCACTCCCCCGCAGCCTCGAACAGGTCGACCGGCCTGTCGGCCCGCTTCACGTCTCCGCCGTCGCCCCCGCCCCGGTCGGCGTTGGCCGGCCCGTCCACTGTGGCGCCGCTGTCGGCGTCAGCTGCCCGGTCGGCGTCAGCGCCGCTGTCAGCTGCCCGCTTGGCATCAGCTGTCCGGCGCGCATCAGCGCGGTCGTCGGCGTTAGCTACCCCGTTGGCATCAGCTGTCCCCTGAGCGTTGGCACCCCTGTCGGCGTCAGCTGCCCCGCGCGCGTCGGCGCTTCGGTCCGAGTCAACTGCCCCGTCCGCGTCAGCGCTTCGGTCCGCGTCAGCTGCCCCGTCCGCGTCAGCGCTTCGGTTCGCGTCGGCTGCCCCGTCCGCGTCGGCTGCGCCGCTGGCGTCGGCGCCCCCGTGCTCGCCGGCCGCCCCGCCAACGTCGACGCCCCCGTCGGCGTCAGCCGTCCCGCCGCCGGCGGCACCGCCCTCGACGTCGGCAGCCCCGCCCCCGTCGGCGGGCCGGTCGGGGTCGGTGTCCCAGAGGTTGGGACCGTCCGGTGGCGGGGTGGGGTCGGCGGGCGGCAGCGGGCCGGCGGAGGGGGGCGTGCCGGGGTCGTCGGGGATGCCGAGTTCGGTGAGGAAGCGGCTGGGCTGCTCCTCGCCCTCGGAGCCGCCGACGCCCGCGGAGGCGATCGCGGTGACGATGAGCTTGTGGCGGGCCCGGGTGGCCGCCACGTAGAACAGCCGCCGCTCCTCGTCGAGCAGCGCGGACGTCTCGCCCACGACGGCGGCCTGGCCCGAGGCGGCGCGGCCCGCGAGCACGTCGACCAGGCGTTCCGAGCCGAGCAGGCTGCCGCGCAGCCGGAGGTCGGGCCAGATGCCCTCCTGCACGCCGGCGAGCACGACGACGTCCCACTCCAGGCCCTTCGCCGCGTGGGCGGTCAGCAGCCGGACCGCCTCCCCGCGGTCGGCGCTGGGCGCGATCGAGTCGGCGGGCAGGTCCTGGCCCAGTACGTGGTCGAGGAAGACCTCGGTGCGCGCGCCGGGCAGCCGGTCGACGAAGCGCGCGGCCGCGTCGAACAGCACGACCATCGAGTCGAGATCGCGGTCGGCGGCCTCGGCCCGCCACTGCCGCGCGCGGCTGACGTCCAGGTTGTCGGCGGCGGGGCCCGAGCGGGTGCTCATCGCGTACCACCGGTCGGCGAGACCGCTGGCCCGCCACACCGTCCACAGCACCTGCTCCGCCGTGGCGCCCGGGGCGGCGGCCGCCTCGCGCGCGGTGGCCAGCAGCCGGGCGACCTGCTGCGCCGGGGCCGCCCAGCGCCGTTCCACCATGTCGAGCCCGGACGGGTCCCGGACGGCGTCGACCAGCAGTTCCCCGGAGGGCCGCCGGTCACCGGCCGCGAGCGCCAGCGCGCGCAGCCCCTGCCGCAGCCGCCGCTCGGCAAGCGGGTCGGCCCCACCCAGCGACGAGTGCAGCAACGCGACCGCGGTCTCCTCGTTGAGCGCCTCCGGGTCGAGCGCACACCGCAACAGCAGCAGGAACGGCGCCACGGCCGGCTGCAGGTGCAACGGCAGGTCCTCGGCGTGCGTCACCGTCGGCACGCCCGCCGCCGTCAGCGCCCGCTGCAGCGACGGAAGCTGCAACGACGTGCTGCGCAGGAGCACCGCCATCCGCGACCAGGGCACCCCGTGCAGCAGGTGGGCCTCGCGCAGGGCGTGCGCCACGTAGGCAGCCTCGGCCGTCGCCGCCTTGAAGACCCGGACGACCGCCTCGGCCGGCGGCCGGGCACCGCCCGCCGCCGGCGCCCCCGGCGACGGCGGACTGCCCGGCGGCGGGGTGCCCGGCGAGGGCGAGGTGCCCGGCGAGGGCGAGGTACCCGGCGGCGGGGTGCCCGGCGAGGGCGAGGTGCCCGGCGGAGTCCGCGGCGAGGGCGGGGTGCCCGGCTGCGCACCGGCCGACACAGCGCGGTGGGCGGCGGAGGCGTGGGCGGCCGGGATGGAGGGCGAGGCGCCGGTGGGCGCGGCAGAAGTCGCACCGAGTCCGCCGGCGCGCGGCGGGGTGGGCGCTTCGGGGGACGCGCTCTGCGGGGAGGAAGGCGTCGCGGAAGGCTGGTCAGAGGCCCCGGAGGGCGAACCCTCCGTGCCCGCCGACGAGCCGGGCGCCCCAGAAGGCGTGCCGTGCGAGGAGGAAGGCGTCACGGGAGACGAGTCGGAGGCCTCGAAAGGAGAGGCCTGCATGCCCGGCGACGAGCCGGGCGCCCCAGAAGGCGTGCCCTGCGAGGAGGAAGACGTCACGGGAGACGAGTCGGAGGCCTCGAAAGGAGAGGCCTGCATGCCCGGCGACGAGCCTGGCGCTCGGGGCGCCAAGCCATGCGCGGCGGAGGACGAGCCGGGCGCCGCGGAAGGCGAGGACTCCGCGGAGGACGAAGGCTCCGCGGGGGGCGGTGGGGGCTCGGGCCCGATGAAGGGGGCCGGCGGGTGCATGGGGCGGTGCGTGATGGGGCCGCGCATGCGGCGGGCGACCCGCGAAGTGGCGGAGAGCAGCGGCGACTCGGCGCGGTAGTTGGTGTGCAGGGTCAGGGTCTCGGCGAGGGCGCCGGAGGCGGTGCGGAACTTCGCGGGGAAGGTGGTCATGGCGGTGGGGTCGGCGCCGCGGAAGCCGTAGATTGAGGAGTCGGGGTCGCCGAACGCGACCAGCGGCCGGCCGCCGCCGGCGACCAGCGACAGCAGCTCGATCTGGGCGGGGTCGGTGTCGGCCAGCTCGTCGACGTAGACGTATTGCAGGCGGCGGCGCTCGTCGGCGAGCAGGTCGGGGTTGTCGGCGAGCAGGCCCGAGGCGGCGCGCACCAGCTCGGCCGGGTCGTAGGCGGACGAACCGCGGGTGGTCACGTCGCGCAGGGCGAGCACGGCGACGTATTCGCGCAGGAAGCGGGCGGCGGCCGGCCAGTCGTCGCGGCCCAGGCGCTCGCCCAGCCGGGCCAGCTCGACCGGGCCCACCCCGCGCTCGGCCGCGCGCTGCATCAGGTCGCGCAGCTGCTGGGCGAAGGCGCGCGTGGGCAGGGCGGGGCGCAGCGACGCTGGCCAGCCGATAGGGTCGGGCTCGTCGGCGCCGGCCGAACCGGAGACCTCGAGCAGCTCACGGATGATCAGGTCTTGCTCGGGGCCGGTGAGCAGCCGGGGCGACGGCTCGCCGCGCTCGGCGGCGGCACGGCGGAGCAGGCCGAAGGCGTACGCATGGAAGGTGCGCACCAGCGGCTCGTGCACGATGCGCCCGGGGTCGCCGGCCGTGCGCGCCTCGATGCGGTCGCGCAGCGCCGCGGCGCCGCGCCGGCCGAACGTGAGCACCAGGATGCGCTCGGGGTCGACGCCCTCGGCGATGCGCGCGGCCACCGACTCGACCAGCGTGGTGGTCTTGCCCGTGCCGGGGCCGCCCACCACGAGCAGCGGCCCGTCGACGTGCGAGGTGACGTAGCGCTGGAGGGGGTCGTCGAGCAGCGCGGGCCGGGCGGTCGGTGGACGCCGGACCAGACGGTACGCCGGGCGGCGCACCGCGGCGGGAGAGGAGGCCGGCGTGGTCACGGCAACAAGGAAACCACGGGGGTACGACGTTATCGAACAGGCGGTTTGCCGACCGACGCGCGTCGGCGCACCGGCATGGGCACGCGCAGCACCGCGGGGTCGGACGGCGGGCCGAGCAGCTTCCCGACCGCCTGCCAGCCGAGCTGGTAGTGCGGCAGCGCGATGCTGGTGAGCTGCGGCCGCAGCCACGCCGCGAGGTCGGAGTCGTCGAACGAGACGACCGACACGTCGTCCGGAATGACCCGGTCCGCCGCGCGCAGGGCCTGGTAGGCGCCGAGCGCTATGCGGTCGTTGAGGCAGATCAGCGCCTGCGGGGCAAGCCCCTCGGCCAGGGCGCGGCTCACCGCCTCGTACGCCGAGTCGGGCCACCAGTCGCACTCGATCGTGCCGGCCAGCCGGGTGCCCGCGGCGGCGAGCCCCTCGCGGATGCCGGCCAGCCGCTCGCGCCCCGCGAACACCTGCTCGTCCGGCCTGCCGACCAGGTGGATGCCGGCGCGGTGGCCCGACTCGGTCAGCGTGGCCGCGGCGCTCCACCCCGCCGCCAGCTCGTCGGGGACGATCTGGTGCTGCGCCGGCTTGGCGGTGCGGCTCAGGCAGTTGAGCAGCACCACCGGATGCCCCCGCAGCTGCTTGGGCACCCGCACGTAGCGGGTGAACATGCTGGCGTAGACGAACGCGTCGACCTGCCGGTCGAGGAAGTCGGAGATCAGCTTGTCCTCGACGACCGGGTCGCCCTCGGTCTCGCCGATGAACAGCAGGTGCCCGTGCGCGACGGCCGCGGCCAGGCTGCCGTGGATGGCCTTTCCCGCGTACGGGTCGGAGGCGAGCGTGTCCGAGATCAGCGCGATCGTGCGCGTGACCTTGGTACGCAGGCTCCGCGCCATGAGGTTGGGCCGGTAGTCCAGCTCCTGGGCCGCCCGGAGCACCCGTTGCCGGGCGTCTTCGGAGATCCTCATGTCCACGTGGCGTCCTGCCAGGACGAAGGAGGCCGTGCTGCGGGACACGCCGGCCCGCTGTGCGACCTGAAGGAGTGTCGCCCGTTGCGGGGGCATGTCTCGCAGTGTTCCACGGACCCCCGATCGAGCACCATGCGCATAGTTCGCAGTTGCTCAATTGACGCACGGCGATCCACGAGCGCAATGTCGGCTGGATCGCGTGCCCCGGCGGGCGCGACGCCGCCGGACGGCCGGCCGGAGCGCACCGGCGTGTCTCGGTGAGAGCGCGCCCGGCGCGCCCCCGTGCGACCCGGCGGGCCCGTCGGGGCCCCTGGTCACGCCGGGTGGGTGTGGTGACACCCACCCGGCGTGACATTCAGCGCGCGGCGACCCGTTCCTCGATGGCGTCCAGCGCCGATCCGATCGACTTGGCCACGATCACCCGTTCGAGGGCGGCCGTACGCACGAAGGCCGTGTCGGCGAGCTGGTCGAGCCAGGCGAGCAGCCCGTCGTAGAAGCCGTCGGGGTCCAGCAGCACGATCGGCTTGTCGTGCAGGTTGAGGGTGGCGGTGGTCCACACCTCGAACAGCTCGTCGAGGGTGCCGAGCCCGCCGGGCAGCGTGATGAACGCGTCGGAGCGCTCGATCATGATGTTCTTGCGGGCGCCCATGTCGCCGGTGACGATCAGCTCGTCGGAGGCGAGGTCGGCCACCTCGAGGTCGACCAGCGTCTGCGGGATCACGCCGAGGGTGTGCCCGCCGCCGGAGCGGCAGCCGTCGGCCACCGCGCCCATCATGCCGACGCAGCCGCCGCCCGAGACCAGGCTGTGCCCGCGGGCGGCGAGCTCCGCGCCGGTGCGGGCGGCCAGGTCGAGCCACTTCTGTTCGAGGGTGCTGGAGCTGGCGCAGAACACGCAGATGGCGGCCACGTCACCGGTTTCCCTGGGCCTCGGCGAGCGCGGCGTCGGCGTCCACGATGATCTGCACGGCCTCGTCCACGTCGTCGGTGAGCTGGATGAGTTCGAGGTCGCCGTCGTCGATCTTGCCGTCGGCCAGCAGTGTCCCCTTGAGCCAGTCGATCATCGGGGACCAGTACGCCGTGCCCATCAGGATGACCGGGAAGCGCGTCACCTTCTTGGTCTGCACCAGCGTGATCGCCTCGAACAGCTCGTCGAGCGTGCCGTAGCCGCCGGGCAGCACCACGAACGCCTGGGCGTACTTGACGAACATGGTCTTGCGCACGAAGAAGTAGCGGAAGTCGATGCCGATGTCGACCCAGTCGTTGAGGCCCTGCTCGAAGGGCAGCTCGATGCCCAGCCCCACCGACATGCCGCCGGCCTCGGTGGCGCCGCGGTTGGCGGCCTCCATCACGCCCGGGCCGCCGCCGGTGATGACCGCGTAGCCGGCCTCGGCCAGCGCGGCGCCCAGAGCCGCGGCCATCTCGCACTCGGGGCTGTCGGGGTGGCTGCGCGCCGACCCGAAGACGCTCACCGCGGGCGGCAGGTCGGCCAGGGTGTCGAAGCCCTCGACGAACTCGGAGAGGATGCGCAGAGCCCGCCACGCGTCCTTGGTCTTCCACTCCCGCCGGTGGTGCGAGTCGAGCAGTTTCTCGTCGGCCGTGCTCGGCGGGATCGACTCTCGCCGCAGCGTCACCGCGCCCCTATGCCGCTCGGGGGCACCGCCGCGTCGTCCGTTGGTGCTGTCCGTCATGCCTAAAAGGTAGTGCGCACGGTCGGTAACCCGGTGAACAACCGGGTGGGTTTCGGTAAGAGGATTGCGGGTCGCCGACCTTTTTGCCAGATTGAAGCAACGGACGGTAGCTCTCGAGCGTCTGTTCAGTTACCAGATCTCGGCCCAGGCCGGGGCTCGGCGGGCTTAAGGAGCCACCGTGACGACCCGATACGAGCGCATGAAGATGCAGCGCCGCATGCAGCGGCGCATCCGGCTGGTGGTCGAGGAGCGCCGCATGGCGTTCGGCATGCGACCGCAAGCCGACAGCGGGGCGGCGGTCGATCCCGAGGCCACCGTGGAGATTCCCCCGTCGGCGGTGCGGCCGGTCCGCGCGATCGGCCGGGTGGCGGTGCGGCCCGCCCTCTAGAGCGCCAGCCATCGGTGCAGCGTCGCGGCGCCGTCGCGGATCTTGCCGATCTCGACGTGCTCGTCGGGGGCGTGCGCCAGCAGCGGGTCGCCGGGCCCGTAGTTGAGCGCCGGGATCCCCTGCGCCGCGAACCGGGCCACGTCGGTCCAGCCCAGCTTGGCGGCGGGCTCCGCCCCGACGGCGGCGAGGAACTCGCGGGCGGGCGCCGCGGACAGCCCCGGCATCGCGCCCGGCGCCGAATCGGTGAGCTCCATGTCGAAGCCCTCCAGCACCTCGCGGACGTGTTCGAGGGCCTGCGTCTCGTTCCGGTCGGGCGCGAAGCGGAAGTTGACCTCGACGACGCACTCGTCGGGCACGACGTTGCCCGCCACGCCGCCGTTGATCCGTACGGCGCTGAGTCCCTCACGGTACGTGCAACCGTCGATCGTCACCGTGCGCGACCGGTAGTCCGCGAGCCGCCGCAACACCTCACCCGCCGCGTGGATCGCGTTGACCCCCCGCCAGGCCCGCGCCGTGTGCGCCCGCCGGCCCTTGGTGCGCACCAGGACGCGCAACGTGCCCTGGCAGCCGGCCTCCACCACGCCGTACGTCGGTTCGAGCAACACCGCGAAGTCCGCGACCAGCCACTCCGGGTGCTGCTCGGCGACCAGCGTGAGCCCGTTGTACTTGGACTCGATCTCCTCGGCCTCGTAGAACAGGAACGTGAGGTCGTAACGCGGGTCGGGCAGCGTCGCGGCCAGATGCAGCGCGAGGGCCACGCCGCTCTTCATGTCCGCCGTGCCGCAGCCGTAGATGAGGTCGTCGACGACGGTGGACGGGAAGTTGTCGTTGATCGGCACCGTGTCGAGGTGCCCGGCGAGCACCACCCGCTGGTCGCGCCCCAGATCCGTACGAGCCATGACGGTGTTGCCGAGCCGGTCCACGCTCAGGTGGGAGGCGTCGCGCAGCACCTGTTCGACATGGTCGGCGAGCGTCTGCTCGTTGCGGGAGACGGACTCGACGTCGACGAGAGCACGGGTGAGCTCCACGGGGTCGACCAGCACGTCCGGGGTCAGCGGGTTGGCCATGACGCGCACGATACCGGCCGGACGTGAATCATCTCCGCAGCTCGCGCTTTAGTAGTCTTCGGCACGTGGACACTGCGCTCTCGACCTCCCCCGCCTGGGGCATCGGCCTCGCCACCGTCACCGCCGAGGGACAGGTGCTCGACACCTGGTACCCGGACGGCTTCCTCGGCCTCGGCGAGCTCCCGGCCGGGGCGCCGGTGCTGCCGGCCGGGCTGACCGGGCCGCGGGCGCTGCCCGGCCTGTCGACGGTCGAGGTGCGTACGGCGATCTCCTCGCTGGCCGATCCGATCAAGGACGCCGCCGACGCGTACCTGCGGCTGCACCTGCTCTCGCACCGCTTCGTCGTGCCGAACTCGATCAACCTCGACGGCATCTTCGGCGCGCTGGCGAACGTGGCGTGGACCTCGGCCGGCCCGTGCCCGCCCGATCGGGTCGACGAGCTGCGCTTCCTCGAGCGCGCCGCGGGCGGTCACCTGGCCGTCTTCGGCGTCGACAAGTTCCCGCGCATGACCGACTACGTGGTGCCCTCGGGCGTACGGATCGCCGACGCCGACCGGGTGCGCCTGGGCGCGCACCTGGCCTCGGGCACCACGGTCATGCACGAGGGCTTCGCGAACTTCAACGCCGGCACGCTGGGCACGTCGATGGTCGAGGGCCGCATCGTGCAGGGCGTCGTGGTGGGCGACGGCTCCGACATCGGCGGCGGGTCGTCCATCATGGGCACGCTGTCGGGCGGCGGCAGGGACAGGGTGCGCATCGGCGAGCGCAGCCTGATCGGCGCGAACGCGGGCATCGGCATCTCGCTGGGCGACGACTGCGTGGTCGAGGCGGGCGTCTACATCACCGCGGGCTCCAAGATCACGCTGCCGGACGGCAAGGTGGTCAAGGCGCGCGAGCTCTCCGGCGTCGACGGGCTGCTGTTCTGGCGCAACTCGGTGACCGGCGCGCTCGAGGCCAGGCCGCGCAAGGGCACCGGCATCGAGCTCAACGCGGCGCTGCACGCGAACGACTAAGGCTCGAGGTAGGGAGCGGCCGCCGCCTTGACCGCGGCGGTCAGCTCCTCCAGCACCGCCGAGCCGATCCGCCAGTACTGCCAGTAGAGCGGCACGTCTAGATGCCTGTCCGGGTGCAGCTGCTTGTAGCGGCCCGCCGCGATGTCCTCGCGCGCGATCCACTCCTGCACCATCCCCCAGCCGAGGCCGAGCCGGATCGCCTCGAGGTACGCCGAGGCCGACGGCACGTAGTGGGCCTCGCCGATCTCGCCGCCCGAGAAGCGGTGCTGCAGCTCGTCCTTGCGGTTGTAGAGCACGGCCGCCGTCACGCCGGGCCGCCCGCAGGCGAGGTAGCGCATCGAGCCGAGCCGCTCGATCCGGCAGCCCTGCACCACCGCGTTGTCGGCCGTCACCGCGGCCATCGCCGTGCCGGACCGCAGCAGGTCGGCCGTGTAGTGCTCGTCGTCGGTGTGCAGCTCGTACGCCGGCCCGGGCACGGCGGCCAGCGCGGGCAGGAACCAGGTGTGCAGCGAGTCGGCGTTCACGACGATCGAGATCCGGGTGCCGTCGCGCGCCTGGGCGAGCGCCTCCCGTTCGAGCAGCGCCACCTGCCCGGCGAAGCGCACCAGCGCCTCCCCCGCGGGCGTAGCCACGCACGGCTTCGCGCGGCGGACCAGCACCTGACCGACCGAGCGCTCGAGCGCCTTGATCCGCTGGCTCACCGCCGACGGCGTGACGTGCAGCTCGCGCGCCGCCGCCTCGAAGCTGCCGGTGTCGATGACCGCCTGGAACGTCGCCAGCTGGCTGAAGTCCACGATTAGCGATACTAATGCAACTTCAAAATCTTTAGTTTGAGTACGGGTCCGGCTCGCTCTAGCGTCAAGGCGTGCTCACCTCCGTCGTCGCCGGCTTCGCCGCGTCCGCCGTGCTCATCATCGCCATCGGCGCCCAGAACGCCTTCGTTCTGCGGCAGGGCCTGCGCCGCGAGCACGTGCTCGCGGTCGTGCTGGTCTGCGCGCTCTCCGACCTGGTGCTGATCCTGGCCGGCATCGGCGGGCTGGGGGCCGTGGTCACCGCCCGCCCGTCCGCGGTCACGGTGATCAAGTGGGTGGGGGCCGCGTTCCTTCTCACGTACGCCGTCCTGGCCGCCCGCCGAGCCCTGCGGCCGGCGGCCCTGCAGGCCGCCGACCGCGCTCCTGCGACGCTGCGCGCCACCCTGCTGACCTGCCTGGCGCTGACGTACCTGAACCCGCACGTCTACCTCGACACCGTGCTGCTGCTCGGCTCGGTCGCCCAGCAGCACGCCCACCGCTGGCTGTTCGGCGCGGGCGCCGCCGCGGCCAGCGTGGTCTGGTTCACCGCCCTCGGCGCCGGCGCCCACCGGCTCGCGCCGCTGCTGGCCCGGCCCGCCGCCTGGCGTGTGCTCGACGGCCTGATCGCCGTGGTGATGCTCGGCGTGGCCGCCTCGCTGCTGCTCGCCTGACGCGTCGGCACGCTTCGGCCCCTCATCAATTCTCGTTGATTGACGGTCATCTATTGGTTAGCGGCACCACGCCGACGCGCGCGACGACCGTCCTACCGTCGACGCCATGACCCACGACACCCTGGCGCAGGAACTGATCGAGATGACCGACGAGGACCGCCGGCTGCAGGGCGGGGCCCTCGGGGACGATCCCGCGGGGCGGCTCGCGCACCGACGCGTCACCGTGCGCAACGGCGATCGGCTGGCCGAGATCCTGGACAGGCACGGATGGCCGACGGTCACGGCGGTCGGCGCGGAGGCGGCCCGCCGGGCGTGGCTGGTGGCGCAGCACGCCGACCAGCAGCTCGACGTGCAACGGCGGGCGCTCGCGCTGATGACCGAGGCCGTGGCGGCGGGCGAGGGGGAGCCGCAGCACCTCGCCATGCTGCGCGACCGGGTGCTCGTCAACGAGGGCCGGCCGCAGATCTACGGCACCCAGATCGCCGGGGTCGCCGACGGCGCTCCCGTCCCGTGGCCGTGCGAGGACCCGGACCGCATGGACGAGCGGCGCGCGGAGGTGGGGCTCGACCCGTACCTGGTGCACATCGCCAGGCACGGGCAGGCTTGACCCTCCAGCAGGTCGAGGGGGCAGGGTCGGCGGGGTGCGAACAGACATGCGCAGCATCGGCGAGGTGGCGCGGGCCAGCGGGCTCAGCGTGAGCGCGCTGCGGTTCTACGACGGCGCGGGCGTGCTCGTGCCGGCCGAGGTGGACCCGGCGACCGGCTACCGGCGCTACGGCGACGACCAGCTGCGGGCCGCGCGGCTGATCGCCGGCCTGCGCCGAGTCGGCCTGCCGGTGGCCGAGATCGCCGCGGCGGTGCGCGAGCTGGACGAGCCGTCGGCCGTACGGCGGCGGCTGGACGCGCATCGGCGAAGGCTCGAGGACGGGCTGGCCGACGCCAAGCGTGAGCTCTTGCGCATCCATTCCCTGCTCGACCTCCAGGAGAAGCTCATGACCCGGATCACCCTGCCCGCGGCCGCCCTGGCCCCGACGCTCGACGCCGTCCGCTTCGCGGCGGGCGGCGACCCCGCGCTGCCGATGCTGCAATGCGTGCTGCTCGACGTGACCGACGGCGCGGTCACGCTGGTGGCGACCGACCGGTTCCGGATGGCGGTGGCGACGGCGGCCGCCGAGGTCGAGGGGCCGCCGATCCGCTCGGTGCTGCCGCTCGGCTTCGTCGACGAGCTGCGCCCGCTGCTCACCGGCGGCCGCGCGGTGCTCGACCTCGCACCGGGTCGCGTACGCGCGGAGCCCGCCGCGATCGAGGCCAAGCCGCTGGAGCTGGAGTACCCGGACCACCGGCGGCTGCTCGACGCGCTGCCGGCGCCCAGCACGCGGGTCACGGTCGACACCGCCGCGCTGCGGTCCTCGCTGGCCTCCGCGCCGGTCGCGACGCGCGAGCACGAGGGCACGGCGTACGAGGTCGCGGTTCTGGCCTTCGACCCGTCCGGCGGCGTGCGCCCGGTGCCCGAGGCCGACTGGAGCGACACCCACCTGGCCGTGAACCGGGAGTTCCTGCTGCAGGCCCTGGACGCCGGAGCGGCCGGGCAGCTCGTGCTGGAGCTCGACGGCCCGATCAAGCCGCTGGCGGTCCGCGTTCCGGGCGACGACTCCCGCTTCTCGATCCTCATGCCCGTACGCGCTTGACGTGTCGGAGATTTCCGACGCATCATGGGCGCATGCCCGACGTGGATGTGTTCGGCGCACTGGCCAACCCGGTGCGCCGCCGGTTGCTCGAGGCGTTGCGCGACGGCCCCCTGCCCGCGGGTGAGCTGGCCGGGCGGTTCGCGCTGAGCCGCCCGGCCGTCTCGGAACACCTGGCCGTGCTGCGTCATGCGCGGCTGGTCACCGAGGAGCCGCGCGGCCGCCACCGCTACTACCACCTGGCCGCCGAGCCGCTGGCCGAGGTGGACGACTGGCTGCATCCGTTCGAGCGGTACTGGCGCGGGCGCCTCACCGCCCTGCGCGACGTCGTCGAAGGAGAAGACCTGTGAGCGCCATCGAATGCGACCAGTTCATCGCCCGGCCGCCGGCCGCGGTGTGGCGGGTGCTGACCGAGCCCGGCCTGCACGCGAAGTGGTGGGCGGCCGGCGACATCCGGCCCGAGGTGGGGCACCGCTTCACCCTCGACATGGGCTCGTGGGGTGAGCAGCAGTGCGAGGTGCTCGAGGTCGAGCCTGAGAAGCTGCTGCGCTACACGTTCGCCGAGGGCGTGCTCGACACGACGATCACCTGGCGGCTCGAGCCCGAGGGCGCCGGCACCCGGCTGTTCCTGGTGCACGACGGCTTCGAGCCGGGATCCACCGCGCTGGAGGGCATGGGCCGCGGCTGGCCGGGGCTGCTGCGCCGGGCCGAGGTCGCGGCCGCGTAACAATTCACGGCGGGTTCACACGATCACGCTTGAGCCGTGTCACACCGGGTGCTGCACCCCCGGGCGGCTTGGTTACCGTCGTCTGGTGCGCATCGGGCAGCAGTACGAGGAGTCGGCCGGCGAGCGCGCCACCGCCTGGGAGTTCGCCTGGCTGGACGGGCGTGACGTCGGCTCCGAGCCCTCGTGGTCGTACCCCGGCCTGGCCCGGGCCCTGCTGCGCCGCGCGTCCTCGCTGCTCGACCTCGACACCGGCAACGGCGAGCTGCTCGCCGAGCTGGCGCCGCTGCCGCCGCACACCGTCGCGGTGGAGAGCTGGGCGCGCAACACCCCCGTCGCCCGCGACCGGCTGGCGCCGCTCGGGGTGCCGGTGCTCACCGAGCTGCCCGGCGGCGAGGACGAGTTCGACGTGGTGCTCAGCCGCCACGGCCGGCTCCCCGCCGCCGACCTCGTGCGGCTGCTGCGCCGCGACGGGGTGCTGCTGACCCAGCAGGTCGGCAGCGACGACCTGGCCGGGCTCAACGTGGCGCTGGGGGCGCCACCGGCCCACCGCCAGCCCTGGAACGCCGGGGTGGCGGTCGCCGCGCTGACCGCCGCCGGCCTCGAGGTGACCGACGTGCGCGAGGAGCACCCGTCGGTCACCTTCACCGACGTCGGCTCGGTCGTGCGCCAGCTTCGCGACCTGCCGTGGCAGATCCGGGACTTCACGCCGCGGCTCTACCAGGAGCCCCTGGACCGGCTCGACACGTTCATCCGCCTGCACGGCGGTTTCACCGTCACCGCCCACCGGTTCCTCGTCGAAGCAGTACGCCGGTAAAACTCCTCCCCCCGAAAGAGATCCGCCCATGCGCCCGCTGGTCATCGCCGTCGCCCAACCGCACGTCCACCTGTTCGACGTCGCCGCGAACGCCACCCGGCACGCGGCCACCGTGCGCGCCGCCGGGGCCCGGCTGGTCGTCTTCCCGGAGCTGTCCCTGACCGGGTACGACATGGACGCGCCGCTGCTGTCGCCGGACGACCCGCGGCTGCGGCCGCTGATCGACGCGTGCGCGGCCACCGACACGATCGCGCTGGCGGGCGCCCCGATCGCCGGCCCGCACATCGCGACGCTGCTGGTGGACGGGGACGGCGCCCGGGTCGTCTACCGCAAGCAGCACCCGCACCACACCGAGGCGCGCTTCCAGCCGGGCCCGGCGCCCGCGGTCGTCGAGGTGGACGGGTGGCGTCTCGGCCTGGCGATCTGCCGCGACTCGGGCATCGAGGAGCACGCGGCGGCCACGGCGGCGCTGGGCATCGACGCGTACGTGGCCGGGGTGGCCGAGGGCCCCGACGCCGACGGGGTGCTCGCCGAGCGGGCGCGCCGGGTCAGCACGACGTACGGCGTCTGGGCGGCGATCTCCTCGTGCGCGGGCGCGACCAGCCCCGCCTACCCCGACAGCGCGGGCCGCTCGGGCATCTGGGCGCCGGACGGGACCGTGCAGGCGCGGGCCGGGCGCGGAGCCGGCGAGATCGCGCGGGCCACGCTCTCCGCCGAGCGGCTCGCCCGCGTCTGACTCACGCCTTGCGGGCCAGCACGAGGCTCGTCCGGAGCGCCAGCGTGATCGACCCGCCGAAGCCGTCGATGGCCGCGGCGCAGCCGTCGAGCGCGCGCCGCTGGTCCTCGGCCGAGTGGCGCAGGAACGGCGAGAACGTCCGGAGCAGCTGCAGATAGCGTCGCGTCGAGAAGACCGGGTACGAGGTGAGCGTGCGCTCGACGACCCCCGACCACAGGCCGGCGGCGAGCACGTCGTCGCGTACCCAATGGTCCGCCCGGCCGACCACGCACGGGTCGACCCTGGTGAGCACGTCGGTGATCGCCTGCTCCTGCGCCGGGTCGGCATAGCCGTACTTGTGCTGGAACAGCGCGAGCGTGCCGCCGTTCTCCAGGGCCTCGTACGCCTTGGCGTTGCGCGACTCGGCCGGCATCCAGTGCCACGCCATCGCACAGCCGATCAGATCCGGCTTCACGGCCGGCGGGCGCCACTGCTCGAACGTCGTCTCGAGCACCTCGACCTGCGGGAACTTGGCCCGCAGCACGGCCGCCATGCGCGGGTCGGGCTCGATCGCGGTGAGCGGCCGGCCGAAGGCCAGCAGCAGCTCGGTGCCCTTGCCCGTGCCGGCGCCCAGCTCCACGATGCTCGACGGCGTGCCCGCGTAGTCCCCGATCGCCTGGCGCACCTCGTCGGAGTAGCCCGGCCGGACCTCGTCGTAGAGGTCGGCCACCTCGCCGAAGACCCGCACCATGCGCCCGACCGTAACGGCTAGAGTCGGCCCGTGCAGCACCATTTGCGACCGGCCGGCTCGCCGCCCACCAACGGCTACAGCCACGCGGTGTCCTTCACCGGCACGACGGTGCTGGTGTCCGGGCAGGTGCCGCTCGACTCCGACGGCAAGCTGGTCGGCGCGGGCGACGCGCTGGAGCAGACCCGGCAGGTGTTCCGGAACATCGCCGCCGCACTGGCCGCGGCCGGCGCCGCCATGTCCGATGTGGCCAAGCTGACGGTCTTCCTCACCGATCTCGCCGACCTGCCGGCGTTCCGGACCGCGCGCGACGAGTTCCTCGACGTGACCCGGCCGCCGGCGAGCTCGCTGGTTCAGGTCGCCGGCCTGGTGAGCCCCGACTTCCGCGTCGAGATCGAGGCCGTCGCCGTCCTGCCCGCGCGCTAGCCGACAGAAGCGTCGTCGGTAAGCCTCTTTCAGGTGAGCCGGGCGGAAATTCGCTTAACTCGTTAGTGGAAAACGCGACGCGCATCGCGATCGGGGCTCGCATTTCGCCCCCTAACTTGGGGGGCACGGCCGCCGTGGGAGCTTTTGCCGGTTGGGCGCCGGGCTCCCGGGTGATAGCACTCCATTGATGCAGCACAGCGTCATGATCGACGATCGTCACGGCGGGCCGGTCACTCAAGCCTTCACGCATCGGTCAGCCTTGCGGGTTAAGCCGGTCGTCGGGAACCGGTTGACTTGTCGTTCTCGATACGACGGGCGGAAGCACTATCGCTTCCATTAACGACATCGGTCATCTTTGTCGCAGCGCCGGAACGCCATCGAGCCCCGGCCACACCAATTCCGAGCACTACCGCGATAAGTCGCGGCCCTTCCTGGAGGACCCTCAGATGCGCAAGATGACCAAGCGTTCCGCCATCATCACCGGCGTTGCCGTTGTCGCGATCGGCTCCGGCGCGGCGGCGTTCGCCGCAGGCTGGGGTGTCAAGGGCTCTGGAACGGGCAGCGCTACGGCTTCGACGATCCAGGACCTGAAGGGGTCCGCTTCGGTTGGCGACAAGGTCTTCCCCGGAGCTAAGACGACGATCTCGCTGACGTTCACGAACCCGAACGACTTCCCGGTCGTCGTCGATTTCTCGTCGTTCAAGCCGGGCGCTCCCACGGTGAAGAACGACGATGACAAGAAGAGCTGCGCGACGGGCCTGGCATCCGCCACCAAGCTGATCGAAGACCTCAAGCCCAAGGGCGCGGCGCCCAAGGTTCCGGGCAAGGGCGGATCCGCCGAGGTCGGCGCGGACCTCACGGTCGGCGACCTGCCCGAGGCGTGCGCCGGCAAGGAGATCAGCTTCGCCTACACCTTCACCGGCACCAGCGCCGCCTGATCCTGCGCCCCCGGCGGGGTGGAACGACTGTCGTCCCACCCCGCTTTCCCTTCCCTCCCGGAGACGGCTGATGAAGATCTGGTGGCCCACTATCGCCACGGCGGTGCTGATCAGCGGCGGCGTCCTGGCCATCACAGCCGGAGCATCGGACTCGTCCGGGATTGCTGACGACGAGCCCATGGTCATGGTCGGACGCGAGCGGGGCGACGGATCGGTGGAGTTCGCCATCGAGGGCAGAACCGTCCGCGGCGTCTATCCGGGGGCGGTCAAGCAGATGCGGACGACCGTGGTGAACCCGTCCCGCTATCCGCTGCGCTTGAAGAGCCTGAGCGGCAGAGTCGTCGCCTCCTCCAAGCGGGCATGTTCCACCGGGAACCTGCAGGTGAAGGCGTACAGCGGCAAGTTGCCTCTCACCATCGCGGCGTATGGGCGGGTGACTCTTCCGGGCACGCTTCCGATCACCATGCCGATGGAGGCGCCCACCAAGTGCGCCGGCGTCCGCTTCACCATCGCGCTCTCCGGCGTCGGCTTCCGGGAGGGCACCCGATGAGGCGCATGTGCCGCTACGCCGTGGTCGGCACCGTGCTGGCGGTCGCCGGCGGCGCCGGGACGTACGTTGCCTACGCCGACTGGACCGTTCCCGCCAGCACGGTCAAGGTCACCATGAAGGCCGCCACCATGCCGAAGGGGACCAAGCCCAGCGTCGCAGCGCAGTCGGGCACGGCCGTCGTCAGCTGGAGCGCGCAAGAGATCGCGCCCGGCGTGAAGATGGACCGTTACGTCGTCATCGCATACAGCCAGGGCGTCGCGCCCAAGCCCGCCATCATCCGGGACGTCGCCGCCACCGGCGCCGTCAGCGAGTCGGCCGTCTTCGGCGCCGCCGAGGTCGCGGGCGGCAAGTGGAAGTGGACGGTCACACCGCGCTTCGCCTCGTGGAAGGGCGCCGAGAGCGGCCTCAGCAAGGCGCTCGAGTTCGACGCCGCGCCCGCCGCCGTCCTGGTCGAAGCCCCCGCGGAGACCGCAGCACCCTCGCCGGCCGCCAAGGCCACGGCACCCACCGCCCCGGCCACCGGACCGACGACTCCGGTCCCCGAGGCGACCACCAGCAAGCCGGCCGCCGTGCCCACCACGACGCCGCCGGTTTTGCCGCCGCCCGCCGAGAACGACAGTGCGTCCCCGCCCGCGTCCGCGCCCGGGGAGCAGGAGCCGGCGAGCGAGGCCGGACTGCCCGCCAGCAGTTCGGCTCCCGCGGACATTTCCAAGTAGGTGGGGAAAGGTCGAGCCCGCGGCGAGGTCCCACGCCGCGGGCTCGACCGGTACGTCTCGCAAATGGCACGGACTTTCGGCGGATGGTGACCTTCATGCTTCGTACGGAATCGTCGGCCCCGCTCCGGACGCGGGTAACGCCTCACCGGCGCCCGCGGCTTACGCGCGGCGAGAAAGGCCGGCCGTGTTAGACCAGCGCGGCCGAGCGAATGAGACCTCCTCGGCGAAGCCGTTCGATGCCCGGACGCGAAATCGTCGGACCTTTCCCCCTTTGGGATTAAGCCGGACAGTCGCACCTGTGCGATTTACGCGCGCAGAACCGCGGACGGAATCCCGATCACACGACCAGGCAACGTCGGCGACCGTTATGAGGGAAGAGTCCCCACCAGTCGCCGAGGAGAAAGTGCCGCATGCGTATGCCGACCCGACGGGCTGCCCCGTGCACGACGGAGGCGCGGCCATGATGCGGCGTGAGGTCCCGACGCGAACGCGGGAGGCCGGCAGCCGAGCCGGCGACCAGATCGCCGACATGCACATCGAGCTCGCGCCGTCCGATCACGAGGAGCCCACCTGGGAGGTCCGCAGCCCCGAGGCGGCGGGCCGCAAGCGCCGGTTGGACCGGCGTACCCGGATGATCCTCGGCGTGGCCGCGGTGCTCGCCGTCGTCGTGAACGCGGGCGCGGCCTGGGTCTACTGGCGCATCAGCGACACCGAGGTGGCGCAGCCCGCCGACGGCCCGCCGATCGAGCTGGCCCTGCGGGCGCGGTCCGACCTGAACAACTCGCTGACGCGCGGCACGACGGGCGACCTGGTCGTGACCGTCACCAACGACAACAGCTTCCCGATCAAGATCACGTCAGTGGTCGGGGACGGGCGGATCGTCGCCAACCCCGAGCACGCCCGGGCCGGTTGCGCTCCCACGGGCGTACGGCTCAGTCGGCAGCAGTTCGAAGTCGTGTGGGAGGTCGACCGCAACACGATCGGCGCCTTCAACGTGCCGGGCGGGCTGACCATGCGACCGGACGCCAAGGCTGCGTGCGAGCACGCGACCTTCACCGTCCCGGTGCGCGTCTTCGGCGTGCGCCAGGAAAGTAGCTGATCGGACCTGTGGACAACCCGATTTGCCCCCTTTCCCGAGGCGTAGTCTCGGGCTGGCATGCCCGAGGCCAAGCTGAACTGGTGGTACAACGCCATTTCGACGCCTTGGCCCCCGGTCAGCGACCGTTGCAGATGCTGCGGCAGCGTGGCGACGGTGGCCAGCAGGGCGTCGCGGACGTGTTCGGCGTTGCGGCCCGCGGCCAGGTGCAGCAGCACGTAGCGGGTGGAGCGTTCGACCAGGGTGCCGATCGCGGACTGGTTGTCCTTGCCGACGATCAGATCGCCTCCCCAGTGCCCGGGCACGGCCCGGTCTTGGGCTTCGGCGGGCCGGTCGCTGATCAGCACCATCGGGCTGGTGAACCGCTGCTGGCGCTGTTCCGGCGTGCGGCGTGGGCCCGGCCGGTGCGCAGCGCGGCGGCGAGTTCGCGGCGCAGGCTGCCGCGGCCTTGCACGTAGATGGCCTGGTAGATCGTCTCGTGCGACACGTGCCACTCGTTGCGGCCGGGCTGATCGCGGTGCAGCCGGCGGCTGATCTCTGCTGCGGGCTGTACTTGCACTCCAGCATCGCCCTGCACCGCGGCGTGCAGGCCAGGCCGGGCGGCGAGTTTGCGGGTCTTGGGCCGGGGCCGGCGGGCTCGGGCAGTTCCTGGGCGGCATAGGGCCGGTAGTCGCCGGTGACCGGATGCGCGTAACGGGCGATCTCCCGGCTGATCGTGCACCTGGGCCGGCCCCGCTCCGCCGCGATCGCAGTCTGCGTAGCGCCTTCGCGCAGCCGGTCAGCGATCACGATCCGCTCGTCCTGCGACAGATACCGGGCGCAAATCGGCGCCCGCCGGGCCGCGACCACGGCCCGCTTCCTGGCTTCCTGCCGGGCGTCACGGGCCTGGCGCCAGGCAGGATGCCGCCAGTCGAAGCCGGCCTTACGGTCCACGCCGACCCGCCGGCATGCCTCACTGGTGCCTACACCCTGCGCCACAAGACCCAAATATGCCTGCCGCTGCGCGGCTTTGGCCGTGTCCGGCAGCCAGCCCTCGGCATCGTCATCTGACACCTGCTACCCCTCGGTGAGCTCAGGTGTTGCGACGATCCCTTGAAGCCGAGGTGGGCGGGGTAGGGCTGGTGGGGCGGAGAGAAGCGGCGGGGTTAGTCGGGCTCGGAGGGCAGGGCCAGGCGGTCGTCGGAGTGCACGACGGGGGCGCGCAGCGGGCGGCGGTGGCGGCCGGTGGTCTCGGCGCCGTGGAGCAGCTCGGCGTGCAGCGGGCGGTGGTGCCGGCCGTTGTGCGCGGTGAGCTCGCGGATCTCGGGCGGCACGACCACTGACGTACGCAGCACCGCGCTGGCGCGTTCGGCGGAGTCACGGGCCACCTGCTCGTCGTGGGTGGCCGCCTCGATGCCCTCGGCCACGACCCGGGCCATCGCCTCGCCGTACGTGCGGGCGTCCTGGATCTCCCGCTCGTGGATCAGCGACGCCTCGTGTTCCCAGCGCCGCGCGGTGCGGGCCTCGTTGCGCTCGTACGCGTTGCCGCGTGAGGCGAACTTGAGGCCCACGGCGGCGCAGTCGAGTGCCACCAGCAGCAGCGTGATGCCCAGGTAGAAGACGCCGACGCCCCAGAAGTCGGTCCGCACGAGGTGCCACATGGCGGCCGTACGGGCGCCGAAGCCCGCGTCGGCCTTGACCGCGGCCTCGTTGGCCTCGCGCTGCTCGCCGATCTGGCGGGTCAGGTCGACCTGCTCGGCCGAGCGCGCCGCCCGGGCCGAGCGCTGGGTGTCGAGCAGCCGCCCGGCCTGCACGTCGAGCGCCGACGCCTCGTCGTCCAGCGCCCGCGACCGCCGTACGAGCTGGTCGCAGGAACCGCCGGACGGGCAGCCCGCGGCCCGGGTCACCCCGTTGCCGGCGGAGTCCTCGACGGCCTGCCGGTACAGCCGCCGGGCGTCGTCGCGCTTCTGGGCGGCCCGGTCGGTGAGGCTGCGCACGGCGGCGTCGTCCGCGGCCGTCTCCTGCTTCAACTGGCCGAGCCGGGCCGTGTACGCCGCGACCGCGCCGCTGGTGTCGATGCGGCTGAGCTGCTGGTTGTGCACCTCGTTGAGCCGCGCGTCGATCTCGCCCCGGTAGCGCGACAGCATCAGCGGCTCGGTGATGAGCACGGCCACCAGCAGCGCCAGCCCCAGCCGGCCCGCGTACAGCCCGATCGTCGGCTTCTTGAGGAAGTGCCGCGGGTCGGTGGAGTCGAGGTGCTCGTAGCTGATGGCGACCCGCCCGACGACCGCCCGGTCGTACGCGACCACGCCGGCCGCCACCATGGGCCCGACCAGCCAGCGGTACCAGGGGTGCTCGTAGTTGGAACCGGCGTCGATGAACGCGGCGCCGCCGACCGTGGCGTACACGAAGTACAGCACGATGAAGACGCCGATCGTCGAGTACAGCACCCGATCGGTGTGCGTGGTCACGCTGGCCGGGTTGACGTTCGCCACCCGCAGCAGCACGTCTCTGCGGCCCCTGGGCATGCAGCCGAGTCTTGCGGATCATGCCGCCGTACGCGGGCTTATCCGGACATTTTGCTCGACGGCTCGAGGTCCGGCTCGGTGATCGTCACCCGGACCGTCACCGCGGCGTGCACCGTCTGCGGCTGCGGGTCGACGTCGAAGCCGGCGGACTCCTGCGCGTTGTCGAAGGCGACCGCCCGCATCATCGGCCGTTCCCCGCCACCGGCGCCCTCGTCGGCGATCTCGACCAGCCGGTCGACCCGGGCGCCGACCGCCTCCGCGTACTCCCGGGCGCGGCCGAGCGCGTCGGCGATCGCCTCGCGCCGCACGTCGGCGCCCGCGCGGCTGCCCGGGCGCAGCTGCCACCACGGCCCGTTCACCGCGGCGTGCTCGAAGCCGGCGAGACGCAGCAGCAGCTGACCCAACGGCTCGAAGTCCGTGACGATCACCGAGGTGCCGATGCTTCCCGTGTACGCCACCACGCGCTCGCTGCCGCGCTTGAGCTCGGGATAGACCTGCACGCCGCCGGTCTCGCGCCGCTCGATCGCGTCGCCCGCCTCGGCCAGCAGCGCGTGCAGCTCGGCCGACCGCTCGCGCAGCCGGCTGACCACGGCCTCCCGGTCGCGGTCGCGCGCGGACAGGGTGACGTTGAGAACCGCCTGCTCGGGCGGCACCTCGCGGTACGCCTCACCGCGGACCACGATCATGGGTTGCTCGGCCATGCCCCGACGCTACCCGGCTCGCGTCCGCACGCCGGGCCGGGTCTCGGCGGTGCTGCGGGCCAGCTCCGTCAGCGCGTCGCGGGCGTCCGCGCGCAGCCGCTCGCCGTCGGCGGGCGTGAGCGGGCCGGCCTCGGCACTGTGGATGCGCCCGCCGCGCACGTGCAGCCGGAACAGGCCGCGCGGCCCGATGACGACCCGGATGGCGTGCTCCTCGCGGCCCTCGTCGATCAGCCGGTAGGCCTCGGCGATGCGCCCGCGAGCGGTGTCGGCGACCTCGCCGCGCTGCACGAGCGGCGCCGTCGCCGCCTGCATGCGGGCGGCCTCGAGAGCCTCCACGAGGCCCGCGGCAACCCGGGCCGGGCCCAGGGCGGGCCACCAGCCGGGCCTGAGCCCTATGTCGACGAACCGCCCGACCGGATCGACGACCGCGTAGGCCGTGCCCGTGCGGTCGGAACCGCTGATGTGATCGTGCAGATGTGTGGTCACCGGCGCTCCCCCGATCTCCGGTGACACTGAGAGTAGCGCACACATCCGCTTCCGCGAATGCCGTCCCGCGCGCCGGAACCCGGTGCTGATCAGGAACTTCGACGTGCCCGAAGCACCATGAACGCGGCCATCCCGGCGACCAGCAGGAGCACCCCGACAGCCACGATCAGCAACGGCGGCAGCCCGTGGTCGTCGTCCTTCGTGGAGGCGGGGCCGGCGGGCACGGCCCGCGTCGTCGGCGCCGAGCTCGCGGGAGACGTTGTCGCGGGCTTTGCCCGTGGCGCCGTGAGCGCCGCCAGCACGTCGAGCTGCCCGGCGCCGTACCGGTCGTCGCGCCCCTTCGGCCCGCGGTCGACCGCCGTGGACAGCAGCCGGTCGACGACCTCGGCGGCGCGCATGTCCGGGTAGCGCGCCCGGACCAGCGCCGCGGCGCCCGCGACCAGGGCGGACGAGACGCTGGTGCCGTTCGTGACGTCGTACCGGTTGCCCGGGCGGGCCACCGGGATCGAGACGCCGTACGTCACCAGGTCGACCTGCGGCCCGCGGTTGGAGAACGACGCGATCCGGTTGTCGCGGTCCACCGAGCCGACCGCGAGCACGTTGGGGAAGGCGGCCGGCTCAACGACCTTGCCACCGCCGTTGCCGGCCGCGCCCACCAGCACCACGTCTTTCGCGTACGCCTCGGCGAGCGCGTCCGCGAGAACCTGATCGGACGTCAGGTCGAACGACATGTTGATCACCTTGGCGCCGTGCCCGACCGCCCACCGGATGCCGTTGGACACCAGCAGGTCGTCGTTCACCGGCCGGATCGGCATGACCCGGCTGCGCGGCGCCACACCGAGCAGCCCGCCGCCGCGGCCGTGCCCCCGCCCGGCGATCAGCGCCGCCATTCCCGTGCCGTGCGGCCCGGTGTCCACATCGTCCGACGGCTCGTCCCGCGTGACGATCCACCCCGGCACGGTGGCGCCGCGCAGGTCCCGGTGCCGCGTGTCCACTCCCGTGTCCACCACCGCAACGACCACCCCGGCGCCGCCCCTGCCCAGTTGCTGGGCCTTCGCGAGGCGCATGGGCCCGAAGTACCACTGCCGGTCCCGCCACACGTCCGCCCGCGCGGGCACCCCCGCGGCCAGCACGGCGAGCAGCGAGGCCAGCAACGCCGCCGCCACCCGCCGCGCCGCCCGGATCACCCGCGGCGACCGATCACGCCGGGCCCGGGGTCGTGCCGGTGGTCGCCCGCGTCCGGGCCGATCACCGGATCGACGCCCGCCGCGACCTGCCACTGGTTGTCCGCGCCGTACCCGGCCGGCTCGTCTCCGCGGCGCGCCCGCCCACCCGGGCCGGCGAGATGCCGATCGGCCCCTGCCGGATCGCCGGGAAGCCAGGCCGGCCGCGGAGCAGGCGCCACACCGCCCCGACCACCGCCACCACGGCTTCCGGCAGCACCGCTACCTGCAGCCTTGTCTCCGCGCACGCTCACGGCACCGCCGCTGCGGGCGCCCGGAACACGGCCGCTCGCCGGGAGGCCGAGCGGGCCACCGACCGCACCACCGTGCGTGCCGCCGGCCGTCTCGAAGGCTTCGCCACTCGCACGGGTGCCGCCCCTTTCGTCGCCATCCGGCCGCCCGGAGCGCCCGCGGGCAGCACCGGGACCACGCACACCGCCGACGCCGCCACGTCCGACGCCCGCACCCGGTCCCCCTACGCCGCCCAGCTGCGGCCCGGTCCCGCCACGTCCGACGCCCGCACCCGGTCCCCCTACGCCGCCCAGCTGCGGCCCGGTCCCGCCACGTCCGACGCCCGCACCCGGTCCCCCTACGCCGCCCGGCTGCGGCCCGGTCCCGCCACGTCCACCGCCCAGCTCACCACCGACAGATCCCGAGCCGCCACGACGTCCGACCGCCCCGGAACGACCAAGCGCTCCCGGCGCCCCGACTCCGCCGCCGCCCACCGCACCCGGACCGCCGAGCGCTTCCGTGCTCGGGACGCCCCGGCCGCCGGCCGCGCCCGGCCTTCCGACTCCCCGGCCGCCCGCCGCGCCCGCATTGCCGCCGCCACGACCCCCGACCGCACCCGGCCCACCAAGTGATCCCGGCCCCCCGAGGGACCCCGGCCCCCCGAGCGACCCCGGCCCACCGATGACAGCGCCCGGCCGACCGACCCGACCCCGCTCACCAAGCGACCCCGGCCGACCGACACCACCGGGCCCGCCAAGCGACCCCGGCCGACCGACCGCACCCGGCCCGCCAAGCGACCCCGGCCCGCCGATCACAGCGCCCGCCGGAAGCGTCCCGGCGACCGGGACCCGGCCCACCGATCCGGCCGGTGGACGAGCGACCCCACCGCCGACCACCGGCCCTGCACCCGGCAACAGTCCCGGCACGATCGGCGGCACGGCGTTGACCGGCGGCGGCGTCACGCCGGCACTGAGCACCGGCCCGCCGGCCACCGGGGCCGGAAGGGTCGCAGGCGGATTGATGACACCGGCGAGATCAGGCCCACCCGGTCGAACTCCGGCAGCGATGTCGTCGGCGCCGGCCGGGCCGGGCGTCGGCGCGGGAGGCGCCACCGGATCCTGTCCCGGCAGCGGCGGCACCGGCTCGTGGGGCACCGGCGTGCTGATGCCGCCCGATCCCAGCCGTCCCCCCGGGTCGGGCCGCGGCGGCTCCTCCTCGGGTCCGTCGCCGATGTTCAGCGCGTACGGGTCGGGCACCCGCAGGGAATCCACCGCGTCGGCGACCACGTTCTCCATCGTGATCATGTGGGCGCGGGCCTGGTCGTCGAGGTCGTCCTCGGCGCGGTCGAACCAGCGCGGGACGAGGTCGTCGCTCTTGTCCTTGTACTTCTCCCAGAGCGGCTCGATCGAGCTCTTGGCGGTGTCGAGCGCGTCGAGGATCCGGTTGAGCCCGGTCGCGGTCGTGTCGGCGTCGGCCGCTGCCGCCTCGAGGCGGGCCATCAGCCGGTCGAGCTCGATGACGAAGGCCTCCGCCGAGGCGTTCCGGTCGGGCGGCCACGCGGCGACCAGGTCGGCCTTCGCGGCGGCGAGCGCCTGGTGCTGGCCGCGGATCGAGCCGGCCAGCCGGCGCCAGCCCTGGACCTGCTCGCGGGCGAGCCCGTCGCCCTCGGCGGCGACCATCGACCAGAGGCGCGGGGTGTTGAAGGCGTCCCAGTTCGTGCAGTAGCTGCTGGTCATGTCGCTTGCCGCCCGCCGTGCGGGATGGCCCGGTCGGCGGCCTCCCGCCGCTGCCGTGCCTCGGTCGCGGCCGCCACCAGCGCGCTGTCGACCCAGTCGGTGCGGTCGGCCGACCGTACGTCGGAAGCGTCGAAGGCCGCCGCCACCTTGGCTGCCGCGTCGGCCAGGACGCGGGCCGCGGCGAGGTACTCCTCGACGTTCGCGGTGGACGCCTGCACGCTGGCGGCGTATCGCTCCTTGGCGGCGTGGACGCTGCCGCTGGCGTTGCTGATCCCGAAGCGCACGCCGGTGCCGAAGGACACCCGCGCCTCGGAGTATCCCGGCTCGAGCGTCCGGGACGTGTCGTCCCGGACCTTGCCGGAGAACCTGTTCAGACCGTCTGTCTCGACGGAAATGCCGTCACTCACGACCGCCTCCCCGTTAGCTACGTCGTCTCGCAACGCACCGAGGGTAACGACCGGTGTCGAACCGGCTACTCAGGAGTGATCATCGAGGCGCGCGACCGCCGCGGCGACCCTCTCGTCGGTGGCGGTGAGCGCGATCCGCACGTGCTGCTCGGCCGCGGGGCCGTAGAAGGCGCCCGGAGCGGCCAGGATGCCGCGCTCGGCGAGCCAGTCGACGGTCTTCCAGCAGTCCTCGCCGCGGGTCGACCACAGGTAGAGCCCGGCCTCGGAGTGGCTGATCTCGAAGCCCGCCCGGGTCAGCGCCGCGCGCAGCCGGTCGCGTCGCGCCGCGTAGCGCTCGCGCTGGGCCGTCACGTGCTCCTCGTCGCCCAGCGCGGCGATCATCGCAGCCTGCACCGGCGCGGGGACGATCATGCCGGCGTGCTTGCGGACCGCGAGCAGCTCGGCGATCAGCGCGGGGTCTCCGCCCACGAACCCGGCCCGGTAACCGGCCAGGTTGGAGCGCTTGGAGAGCGAGTGCACGGCCAGCACGCCGGTGTAGTCGCCTCCGGTGACCGCGTCGTCGAGCACCGAGACCGGCTGCGTCTGGAAGCCCAGCGACAGGTAGCACTCGTCGCTCACCACGACGGCGCCGCGCTCACGCGCCCAGGCCACGACCTTGCGCAGGTGCTCCACGGGCAGCACCTTGCCGGTCGGGTTGGACGGCGAGTTGATCCAGACCAGGCGTACGCGCGGGGTCGGCCCGACGGCCGTGAGCGAGTCCGACCGCACCACCGTGGCGCCGGCCAGGCGTACCCCCACCTCGTACGTCGGGTAGCAGACCGACGGGATCACGACCACGTCGCCCGCGCCGACGCCGAGCAGGGTGGGCAGCCACGCGACCAGCTCCTTGGAGCCGATCGTGGGCAGCACCGCCGGGCTGCCCGAGGCGCCGCACGCCCGGGCCAGCCAGGCGGCGATCGCGGCGCGCAGGGCCGGCGTGCCCGCGGTGAGCGGATAGCCGGGGGCGTCCGACGCGTCCGCGAGGGCGCGCCGGATCACCTGCGGAACCGGGTCGACCGGGGTGCCGACCGAGAGATCGACGATCCCGTCGGGGTGTTCGGCGGCACGGGCCTTCGCCGGTTCCAGCAGGTCCCACGGGAAGTCCGGCAGGGCCGCGGAGAGCGCGCTCAGTGCGCGTCCCCCCTCGGCGGCTGCGACGCGACGAACGACGTGTCCTTGTCGATCTTGCCGACCTTGGCGGCGCCACCGGGCGAGCCGAGGTCCTCGAAGAACTCGTAGTTCGCCGTCGTGTAGTCCTTCCACTGGTCGGGGACGTCGTCCTCGTAGAAGATCGCCTCGACCGGGCAGACCGGCTCACACGCCCCGCAGTCGACGCACTCATCGGGGTGGATGTAGAGCATCCGGTTGCCCTCGTAGATGCAGTCGACGGGGCATTCCTCGATGCACGCCTTGTCGAGCACATCGACGCATGGCTCAGCGATGATGTAGGTCACGGGTCTTTCCCTCCAAAGCCTCGCCGCGGGGACCGCCGGCGACAGTTGCAGAGCCTAGTATCTCCGCCGGAGGAGGTGACACGTGCTCCGTCGGCAGGATGTGGGACACCGGGTGGTGGTACGCCGAATTGTAGGCGTTTCCCAGGATCGGACGCTCTACACGGATGCCCTGGGCGAGCTGGTCGAGCTCACGGAGACCGATCTCACCATCGCCACCGACAAGGGCACCGTACGCGTCCCGCTGCGCGAGGTGCACCGGGCCAAGCGGGTCCCGGCCGCCCGCCGCCCGCCCGCGGCCGAGGTGATCGCGCTGGAGCTGGCCGCGAACGAGGCCTGGCCCGCGCCGGTGCAGTCCCGGCTGGGCAGCTGGATCCTGCGCGCCGCCGGCAACTGGACCGGGCGGGCCAACTCCGCGCTGGCCGCCGGCGACCCCGACCGGCCGCTGGAGGCCGCCGTCGACGCGGTGGTCCAGTGGTATTCGGCACACGGCCAGCGCCCGCTGATCAACGCGCCGATGCCGCTGGCCGCTCCGGTCAACGCCGCCCTCGACGCGCGGGGCTGGGGCGCCCGGCCGCTCACGCTGGTGCAGACAGCCACGGTCGCGCCGCTGGTGGCCGCGCTCGCGCCGCGTTCCGACCTGCCGCCGGTCGAGCTCGCCGACAGCCCGTCCGACGACTGGTATGCGATGGTCGCCGAGCACAAGGGCACGCTGCCGCCCGCCGCCGCCCGCATCCTCACCGCCCCGCCCCGCGTGGTGTTCGCCCAGGTGCGCGACGACGGCGGCGACCTGCTCGCGATCGGCCGCGGCGCGGTCACCGGCCCGGACCGCTGGCTGGGCGTCTCACTGCTGCAGACCGCCCCGCACGCCCGCCGCCGGGGCCTCGCCCAGCACGTGCTGCGCGCGCTCGCCCAGTGGGGCGCGCAGCACGGCAGCGCCCGCGCCTACCTGCAGGTCGAGGAGCGCAATACGGGCGCGGTCACGCTCTACGGCCGGGTCGGCTTCACGACCCACCACACGTACCTGACCCGCGAGGCGCCGGACTAGCGGCGCACGACCTTGCGGGGCCGGGCCCGGCGCGTCTCGGCGTACGCCTTGAGCGAGCGCGACCGGTAGTCGCGGCCCATCGCCACCGAGATCCAGTAGCCGACCAGCGTGCCGCCCGCGGCGAAGGCCAGATAGAGCGCCACCTGCGCGAAGAAGGCGTCCGAGCCGTTCTTGAACGGCTGCTCACCGCTGACGAAGGGGCCGGCCAGGACGGTCAGCAGCATCGCGCCGCCGACGCCGAGCACCAGGTCGGGCACGATCCACTCGATCGGCGGCCGGTGGTGCGAGACGACGAAGGCGTAGACCGCGAGCACCAGGCCGATCAGCGAGAACATGACGATCGTGGTGCGGGTCTCGGCGGCGTCGTCGCCCTCGAAGGCGAAGCGGGTGACCAGACGGGCCACCACGTTGATGGCGAACAGACCGACCGCCAGCGCCGCGATCGGGAACCAGCGCTGCTGCCTCATTGCCCCTCCCCGGGAACTGCGTTGCGGCTACTGATCGCCGCAGACGAATCGTGGCTCGGGATCGTAGCGCCAGCTGAACTTCTCGCGCTCGACCTCGCGGCCATCCTTGCGGATGACGCGCCACGCGTCCTGGGTGAAGCCTGGGAGTCCGCTGGAAGTTAGGCACTTCGGCCCGGGCTCGCGGTGCACGGTGGGCGGGCTGGTCACGTTGCGCCGGGGGCCGTAGACGGTCTTCACGCTGTCGTAGACCTTCGTGCTCCACATCGTGACGGTCACCGAGCGCCCGGTCGTGGCCGTGTCGATCAGGATCCCGTACGGCGTGGTGTTCTTGAACTTGAGGTCCAGCGTCGGATAGAAGATCGTCGACTCGATGACGGCCGGGTAGCGCGAGAACCAGAACGAGTGCGGCTTGTGCTCGACGTCCTGCAGGCCCGCGTAGTAGGCGGCGTTGAACAGCGTGGTGGTGAACTGCGACGCGCCGCCGCCGACGCCCGGCTCGAGCACACCGTTGACGATCACCGGCGCGTCCTTGTAGCCGGCCGCGTAGTTCCGCTCGCCGGTGTGCCCGTTGAGCGAGAACGTCTCGCCGGGCCGCACGATCGCGCCGTCGACATCCTCGGCGATCGTGATGATGTTCCGGCTGCGCGGGGCGTTGCGGCCACCGGTGAAGTACGTGGTGAAGGTCGACACCTTCTCCTTGATGCCGAGCCTGGTCACGTCGGCCACGCTCGTGTCCGGACCGCTCTCGGCGAGCGGGGCGGTCACCGTGCGCGGCGCCGCGCGGGGCAGCACCTCGAGCAGCGCAGAGCCGAGCCGGGTGAGGTCGACCAGGCGGCCGGGAGCTCCGGGCACGACCCGCGGCTTGCCGCCCTGCAGACGTACGGTGGCGGGTTCGGCGGGGGTCTCGACCTCGCGGAAGCCGGCCGGCGCCGCCGCGCGGAGCTTGGCGCCGTCGATGACGGGGGTGAGCCGGCCCGCGCTGTCGGAGCGGAAGACCAGGCCCTTCGCGATCGCGGCCGGGCTCAGGCGGAACGACCTGCCGCCTGCCGTCACGGTGACCGGCGCGGCCACGGCCGGCTTCGCCACTCCCGCGACCAGCTCGTCGACCTGCGCCCTGGTCATCGCGGGCGGGCGGGTGGTCAGCGGAACGTCGGCCACCTGCCCGGCCGGCCACGCCTTCGTGACGCGCTCGGCCGCGAGCGCCCCGTCGAGATCCAGACCCGCCCGGGCGTACGAGGCCACGGGCGCGACGCCGCGGAAAGTGATCGCGGCCTTGGTCACCGTGATCCGCGCGCGGTCGACCCGCTCGCGCAGCGCGGCCTCGAGCTCGGCCGCGTCCACTCGCACGACCGGGGCGACGTCCCTGGTGCCGAACGGCACGAGACCACCGCTCGCGGCGGCGTCCACCGTCGCGGGCACGTCGAGCGCCAACCCGACCGTGCCCGGCTGGAGCGTGATCTCCTTGCCGTCGAGGCGGACCCGCGCCGCCCGGCCGCCCTGGCTCACGGCCCGCGCACCCAGCTCCCGCACGGCCTCGGCCCGGCTGAGCCCGCCGAGGTCGAGGCCCAGCACCCTGGTGCCCCGCGGGATGTCGCCGGTGGTGACGTACGCGACCGCCCCGGCGCCGGCCGCGACCAGCGCCACCACACCGGCCGCCAGCACGCCACGCCTGCGCCGCGGGGCGGGAAGGCTCTCCTCGGGCAGGGCCCGGCGCGGCATCGGAACTGTGGCGTCCGCCTCCCCGGCGGCCGCATCGGCGCCGGCCGGAGCCTCGTTGAGGGTGAGGGCGTCGCCCGGCCTCGCCTCCGGCGGCGGCTCGACGGATCCTCCGGGCCTGGACGTCACGTGTTTCCCCTATGTCGCGCCTACGGCACCTGGCGCTTCAGGATCAGGCGGTAGGAGAAGACAGCATAGGTCAGGCTGCCGGCCAGGATCATGATCAACGCGATCCAGTTCTCCCCGCCGAGCAGGTAGTCGCCCTCGGTGGTGCGCAGGCCGGCCGCGCCCAGCATGAGCAGCGTCCACAGGATCCACGGCGGCGCGAGCGACCAGCGGCGGCGGGTGGTGGTGACCGCGAACCAGGCGATCGCGTAGTTGAGCACCGCGGCGAGCAGGATCGAGACGCCGAGCGGCGGGCCGCCGCCCGAGCCGATCGCGTCGCCGCGCCAGACCGACACCAGGTCGCCGGCGCGCAGCGTGCTCAGCACGATCTCGAAGAAGCCGCTGACCAGCGCCGCCACGGTCGCGATCACGAGCCCGGCGATGCGGATCACCCGCTCCCACCCATGCCAGGGCTCGCGCGACATCCCGGCGTACGTCTCCGGGGTCGTCTCTTGCTGCGTCGGCTCGCTCACGCCGGCCCCCTCCTCGCCGACCGTGTGCTCCTCGGTGCCGGCCCGGCTCATCGCACGCCCGCGTCGGCGGCCGCCGGCTGCTCGAGGCCGAGCCCGCCGAACAGGTCGCTCTCCCAGTTGTGCGGCCCCTCGCCGGGGCCGCGCTCGCCCTTGGCGATCGTGAAGTACTCCACGCCCATGAACTCGCCGCCGAAGTCGCCGGCGATGCCGTAGAGCCAGGAGTTGTCGGGGATCTGCGTGGCGTGCGCCTGCATCGCCGCGACCTTCCGCTGGTAGTGGTCGGTGCCGTCGATGCGCGCGGCGATCTCGTCGTCGGGGTGGCCGAACGGCAGGTCCTCCACCCGCTCGACGTCGGCGAACGGGTTGTCGGAGAGCTCGCGGAACGCCTCCATGCCGTCGCGCAGCACGCTCAGCGGCATCGCCGTCCAGTAGATCTTCTGCGGCCCCTCGTCGCCGGCCAGCTCGGCGGCGCGCATCGCGACGCGGTGCGCCTGGATGTGGTCCGGATGCCCGTAGAAGCCGTTGGGGTCGTACGTGATCATCACCTGGGGGCGGACCTCGCGGATGACCTCGAGCAGCAGCGCCGCGGCCTCGTCGAGGTCGGCGCGCCAGAACGCCCGGGGGTGGTCGTTGGTCGGCAGGCCCATCATGCCCGAGTCGCGGTAACGGCCGGCGCCGCCCAGAAACCGGTGGTCGGTGACGCCGAGCGCGGCGCACGCGCGGGACAGCTCGACCAGGCGGTAGCCGCCGAGCTGGTCGGCCTGGGCGGCCTCGAGCTGCGCCAGCTCGGGGACGTGGATCTCGCCCTCCTCGCCCAGCGTGCAGGTCACGAGCGTCACGTGGGCGCCGGACGCGGCGTAGTGAGCCATCGTGGCGCCGGTGCCGGTGACCTCGTCGTCGGGGTGGGCGTGCACGAGCAGCAGGCGGCGCGCGGGCAGGGCGTCAGTCACGCGCGCCACTCTACGCGCCGATCACTGCGGACCCCCGGCACGCCGTACGCCCGTTTGGGGCGCGCGAACGTGCCTTGATCAGCGATGCTGTCCCCGTGGACTTCCCTCGGCTCGCGGAGCGCACCGGCCACTTCCGCTACGGAGCGCCGCACGCCGTACAGATCGGGGCGGACGGCCGGCGGGTGGTGTTCCTGCGCTCCACCGGACCCGAGGACCCGCACTGCGCCCTGTGGGTGCTCAACGTCGCGACCGCGGTCGAGTCCCTGGTCGCGCCGGGGCCGCTCACCTCGTACGCCCTGGATCGGGACGCCTGCGTGGCGGCGTTCGCACGCGACGGGCGGCTGTTCCGCGCCGACCTCACCCGGGGCACGGTCACCGAGGTGCCCACCGACGAGCCGGCCACCGACCCCCGGCCGGACCCGGACGGCGTGAACATCGGCTACCTCAGCCGGGCGCACGGCTTCCCGTCGCTGCGCGTGGTCGGGCCGGACGGCGACCGCCTGCTCGCGGGCGAGTCCGGCAACGCGTGGCGCGAGCACGGCGCCGCGATCGGCTGGGGCGTCCCGGATCGCACGGCGCTGCGGTTCGGCCGTGACCGCGGCTGGTGGTGGGCGCCCGACGGCAGCCAGATCCTCGCCGCGCGGACCGCCTCGGGAACCAGCCTGCACCTGCTCGACCTCGACTTCGGCTGGGTCGACGTGCACTGGGACCGCGAGACGTATCCGCACGTGGTCAGCGTGCGCTGGGCCGACGGCGGCGGCCCGCTGATCACCGTGCTGCGCCGCCTGCAGCAGCACGGCCTGGTGCTGGCGGTCGACCCGCGCACCGGCGAGACCCAGGTGCACGCCGAGCTGGCCGACGCCCGCTGGGTGGAGCCGGTCGCCGGAACCCCGCGCCACCTGCCCGACGGCCGTGTGCTGGTCGGCGGGGAGCTGGCGCACGACGGCTTCGACGCGCGGTGCCTGTTCGCCGACGGCAGCCTGCTCACCCCGCCCGGCCTCTACGTGCGGCGGGTGGTGGGCACCGCGCCGCGCCCGGGCAGCCCGTCGCCCGACCTCATCGTGGAAGGCACCGACGACGACCCGGCCACCCAGGCGGTCTTCCGGGTGCGCACCTCCTTCGGCGGCGGCGGTCCCGAGGCGCGCAAGGTGACGCCGACCCCGGGCCGGCACCGTGCCGTGGCCTGCGGCGGCGTGCTGATCGTCGACGACGTGGTGTGGCGCGGCGAGGCCCGCGTGGCGGCGCTCGGGAACCTGGCTGCGCCGCTGCCGTACCAGCCCCGGCCGGTGCTGGAACGGGTCACCGACCGGCGCCTGCCCGCGGCGGTGCTCTACCCCTCCGCGTACGTGGGTGGCACCCGCATCCCCGTGCTGGTCGCGCTGGGTGACGGGCCCGGCAGCCAGCAGGTGGTCCACGACGCCGCGGCCTGGCAGGAACGGCAGTGGTGGGCCGACCACGGGTTCGCGGTCGTGAGCATCGACGGCCGGGGCACGCCCGGGGTGGCGCCCAGCTTCGAGAAGGTGGTGCACCGGCGGCTGGTCGACGTGTCGCTCGCCGACCAGGCGGACGCGCTGCACAGCCTGCACGGCAAGCACCCGGACCTGGATCTGGGCTCGGTGGCCGTCCGCGGGACCGGGCTCGGCGGCTGGCTGGCGGCCATGGCCGTGCTGCGCCGGCCCGACGTCTTCCACCGCGGGGTGGCGCGCGAGCCGGTCGTGGACTGGCTGGACGAGCCGTCACCGTTCGCCGAGCGCTACCTCGGGGACCGGCGCGACTCCGCCGACGTCTACGCCCACCACAGCCTGGCCGGCGCCGAGCCGACCGACGCGCTGCTGATCGTGGGCGCGTCCGTGCCGGGCCTGCGCTCGGTCTCGGCCGCCTCGCTCGAGGAGGAGTTAGCCTTCTTGCAAGGCCACCCGAAGCGGCGACAGTAGTCGCGAGGAGAGTTGTCGTGAGACTAGTCTTTGTGAGAGAGTCTGACCTCGATCTCGCAGGAGGCGTCATGACGTCGACAGCCCTGGCCGACAACCAGCCGATGAGCGGCGAGGAATTCCTCGCGCTGGGCGACACGTCTCCCCGCGTCGAACTGTTCGACGGGAGTCTGCACGTGACACCGGCCCCCACCATCAGACATCAACGCATCGGCCGACGCCTGGCCAACGCCTTGGAGACGAGCGCAAATGCTGCCGGCCTCCAAGTCGACGACGCCGTAAACGTCCGATTGCTGCCGGAGAGAATCCTCATCCCCGACGTCGTGGTCTTCTCGGCGGAGGTCAGCATCGATCAGCTGGTCATCGACGGATCTGCCGTCCACCTGGTGTGCGAGATTCTTTCCCCATCCGATCCGACCACTGACAAAGTGCTCAAGATGCACTACTACGCCGCAGCCGGAATTCCGAAATATCTTGTGGTCGACCCCGTTGCACGCACCTTTCAGCTCCATGAGCTGCAGGGCACCGCGTATACCGAGCACTGGACGATCCGGGTCGGCGACGTCCTCCGGCTGACCGAGCCGCTCGTCGTCGATCTCGAACCGGCGGTGCTGCTGCCGGAATGAAAGCTGTCGTACCCGTCCCCTAGGGTCGGGCGCATGAGTCACTTCGATGAGGCCGCCGCGGCGGTGCAGGCCGCCCTCGACGCCGGGGCCCGCTATGCGGACTGCCGCGTCATGCTGCGCCGCACCGAGTCGATGACCGCCCGCGACGGCGAGGTCGAGGAGCTCGGCTCGGGCGAGAGCGCGGGCCTGGGCGTCCGCGCGCTGGTCGGCTCGTCCTGGGGCTTCTACGCGGTGCCCGACCTGTCCGACGCGGCCGCCCGCGCCGCCGGCCGCCGGGCCGCCCAGATCGCCACGGCCAGCGCCACCGTGCCCGGCCCGCCCATCGACCTGGTGCCCGCCGCCGCGGTCGAGGCCTCCTGGGCCGGCCCCTGCGAGGTCGACCCGCTCGGCGTCTCGCTGTCCACCAAGGGCGACCTGCTGGTCGGCGCCACCGCGGCCGCCAAGCAGGCCGGGGCCGACCTGGCCGAGGCCGGCTACCAGATCTGGGACACCCGCAAGTGGTTCGTCTCCAGCGACGGCCACCGCATCGACCAGCACATCCGCGAGTGCGGCGGGGGCGTCACGGCAAGCGTCTTCGGCGACGGCGAGATCCAGCGCCGGTCCTGGCCCTCGCACAGCGGCCAGCACGGCACGAGCGGTTGGGAGCTGGTCGACGGCCTCGACCTGATCGGCAACGCGCCGCGCATGGCCGAGGAGGCGCGCGCCCTGGTCAGCGCGCCGCTCTGCCCGTCCGGCGAGACCACGCTCGTGCTCGGCGGCGAGCAGCTCGCGCTGCAGATCCACGAGTCCGTCGGCCACGCCATCGAGCTCGACCGCATCCTGGGCTGGGAGGCGGCGTTCGCCGGCACCAGCTGGCTCGAGCTGCCCCGGCTGGGCTCGCTGCGCTACGGCTCCGAGCTGATGAACATCACGATCGACCCGACCGTCCCGGGCGCTCTGGGCAGCTTCGGCTACGACGACGAGGGCACCCCCGCCACCAAGCGCGACGCCGTGCGCGACGGCATTTGGGTCGGCGTGCTCGCCGGGCGCGACTCGGCCGCCGTCGCCGGGCTCGACTACGCGGGCAGCGTGCGCTCCGACGGCTGGGCGCGGCTGCCGATGGTCCGCATGACCAATGTGGGCCTCGAGCCGGGGCCGCACACGCTCGACGAGATCATCGCGGCGACCGACGACGGCGTGTTCATGGACGTCAACCGCTCCTGGTCGATCGACGACCGGCGGCTCAACTTCCAGTTCGGCTGCGAGATCGGCTACGAGATCAAGAACGGCAGGCTGGGGCGCATGCTGCGCAACCCGACCTACACCGGCATCGGCCCGAGGTTTTGGCAGTCGATGGACATGCTGTCGTCCGAGACCGTGGCCTGGGGCACGCCCAACTGCGGCAAGGGCCAGCCCGGCCAGGTCGGGCACACCGGCCATCCCGCCGCGCCGGCCCGGTTCAGCAACGTCCGCGTGGGGGTGCGCGCATGAGCGCCGAGATCGTCCGGACCGGCGCCGAGCTCGCGCTCGCCGCCCGGGTCGTCGAGCTGGCCAGGCAGGTGGCGGGCCCGGCAGCCGAGGCCGAGGTGCTGGTGCGGCACGACGCCGAGGCGCTGACCCGCTTCGCCAACTCGATGATCCATCAGAACGTGGCCGACGCGACCACGACCGTGCGGCTGAGGTTGCACCTCGACGGCCGCACCGCGTCGGGTTCGACCACAGTGGTCGGCGCCGACGGCCTGCGCGGCCTGGTCGACCGCACGGTGGCCGCGGTCCGGCTCAGCCCGCCCGACCCCACGTGGACCGGCCTCACCCCGCCCACGCCGCTGCACCCGTCCGCCGGCTACCACGGCTCCGGCGATCGCTCCGGGCTCGACTTCGGCTTCGACGAGGCGACCGCGCGGGCCACCCCCGCGGAGCGCGCGGCCCGCGTCCGCGACTTCGTGCTCGCCGCCGAGGGCCTCGAGACTGCCGGATACTGCCGCACGACGTACACGTCCGCCGCCTTCGCCAACAGCGCCGGCCAGGCCGTCGAGGGCCGCACCGCCGAGGCCGCCATGGACGGCATCACCCGCATCGCCGGCGCCGACGGCGTGGCCCGCCTGGCCGCGGGCCGCCTGGCCGACCTCGACGGCGCCGTCCTCGGCGCCCGCGCCACCGCCAAGGCCCGCGCCGTGCAGAACCCCGTCGAGCTGCCGCCCGGCCGCTACGAGGTCGTCCTCGAACCCGAGGCCGTCGCCGACCTGCTCGACAACCTCGCCCTGTTCGGCTTCAACGGCAAGGCGTACGCCCAGAGACAGTCCTTCGCCCAGCTCGGCGCCGACCAGTTCGACCCGTCGGTGACCATCGTGGACGACCCGCTGGGCAGCCGCGCCGAGCCCGCTCCCGGCCTGCCCTTCGACGACGAGGGCACCCCGCGCGAGTCGCTGGTCCTCGTCCGCGACGGCGTCACCAAGGCCGTCACCCACGACCGCACCTCGGCCGCCGAGGCCGGCGCCGCCTCCACCGGCCACGCCTCCCCGGCTTCGCGCACCTGGGGCCCCTACCCCACCCACCTGCGCCTCGAGGCCGCCTCCACCTCCGGCCGGCCGCCCACCGACCCGTCCTCCCCCATCGCCGACTCGGCGCGCCCGCTGGTCTCGCACCTTCGGCGCGGGCTGCTCATCACCGACCTCTGGTACACCCGGGTGCTCGACCAGAAGACCCTGGTCGTCACCGGCCTGACCCGCAACGGCGTGTGGCTCGTCGAGGACGGCGAGATCGCGGCGCCGGTGAGCAACCTGCGGTTCACCCAGTCCTATCCCCAGGCCCTGGGGCCGGGGGCCGTTCTCGGCATCGGCGGCGAGTCGGTGCTGCTGCCCGACCGCTGGACCGGCACCCGTTACGCCGCTCCCGCTCTGCACCTGGCCTCCTGGAACCTGACCGGCAACGCCTCCGGCTGAGCGCGCGTCCATCGCCCCGCCGGCCGCTCACCTGCGGAATTCCGGCAGGGCGCGGCGCATTGACCGGCGTGTTTGACTGAAACGGTGAGCGACACGCCGCGCGACCCTCACCAGGACGACGCCACCACACGTCTGCCGCGAAGCGACGGCGCCGGCTCACCGGCCTTCACGCCGCGGTCGTCCAGCTCCGACCCGGGCGACACGCCGCGGCGCGATGCGGGCTTCGGCGCGGCGGATGCGGGTGGCGACGCGGCGCTGTCCGGGCGGCGGGGTTCCAGCGGCTCGACCGCGGACGAGGGCGGCTCGGCAGCGGGCGGCGGCTCCGCAGTAGGCGGCGGCTCCGCAGTAGGCGGCGGCTCCGCAGTAGGCGGCGGCTCCGCAGTGGGCGACACCTCCGCAGTGGGCGACAGGTCGGCGACGGGCGGCGGCTCGACCGCGGGCGGCGGGTCGGCGGCGGGCGGCGGGTCGGCGGTGGGCGACCGGCCGGGTGGGGGCGGCCGGCGGGCGGCGCGCAAGACGGAGTCGTGGTGGCGGAGGCTGTCCCGGCCGGGCGCGGCCACGGGGATGCCGGACCGGCAGCGGCGGAAACGGCAGCTGTGGGTGGCGGGCATCTCGGTCGGAGCGGCCCTGCTGGTGGTGGCGCTCTGTGCGGGCGTTCTCTCGGTCATCGACGCGGTCGACGGGGTGCGGGACGACGCCTCGGAGGCGCGAGAGGCCCGCGAGCTGCGCGACCGGGCCTGCCTCGACCTCGAACGCCGGCTCAATCGGCTGACGCCGCCGGGGGCCGCGGCGGGGCCGGCGGGGCGGGCGGTGGCGGTCCGCGACGAGAACTCGGCCGTACGCCTCTACGTGAGCGACGTCAGCGACGAGCGCGTGCAGGACCGCTGGCGGCAGCTGCTCGACGCCCGGGCCGTCTACGCCGACGCGCTCGACCGGCAGTCCAAGGCCCGTACGCCCGCCTTCTTCGTGGCGCCCAAGAACGACGACGCCGAGCCGGTGGCCGACGACCTGGTCGAGTGGTCGCCCGCGCCGTGCGCGGGGCCGATCCGCCGCCTCGCCGCCCCGGACCTCTGATCGACAGCCGTCTGCATGATCAAGTTCGGTCGATGCGATCAGGGTCGGTATTTGTGATCCACACCCCATCCCTGAGCGCGAAACTGTCGGACCCACGGCGTAACGTGTGCCCCACATCACGCAAGCATGGCGGCTGACGGGCTCCTCCCGGCTCGGGCGGCCGGGTCACGTCAGGAGAACGAATGACGACGACGGCAACGAGGCCGGGCGTGGGATCCTCCGGTCCACGACGATCACGCGCGGCGATCACGGCCAAGACGCTGCGCACCGACCGCTGGTGGCTCGCCCCGCTGATCACCTTCGCCGGGCTCACGGCCTGGGTCGCGTACGCGACCGTCCGGGTCTTCATGCACAAGTGGTATTTCGTCGAGGAATACCACTACCTCACGCCGTTCTACTCGCCCTGCATCACCGACCGCTGCGTCGAGGGCGCGGCCGAGTTCGGCACCCCGCTGCCCAGCTTCTGGCTGCTGCCCGAGGCCGCCTTCACCCTGCCGTTCCTGCTGCTCTTCCGGCTGACCTGCTACTACTACCGCAAGGCCTACTACCGCGCGTTCTGGCTCTCGCCCCCGGCCTGCGCCGTCCCCGACGGCCACGCGAAATACACCGGCGAGACGCGCTTCCCGCTGATCTTTCAGAACGCCCACCGCTACGCGTTCTACGCCGCCGTGATCATCTCGCTGATCAACACGTGGGACGCGATCCGCGCGTTCCAGAGCGGCGACGGGTTCGGCTTCGGGCTGGGCAACATCGTCCTGCTGGTCAACGTGATCATGCTGTGGGCCTACACGTTGTCCTGCCACTCCTGCCGCCACATCACCGGTGGCCGGCTCAAGCACTTCTCGAAGCACCCCGTGCGCTATCGCGTCTGGACCTTCGTGTCGAAGCTCAACGTGCGCCACATGCAACTGGCCTGGATCACCCTCGGCACCCTGGCGCTCACCGACTTCTACGTCATGGCGGTGTCCGCCGGCTGGTTCTCCGATCTGCGGTTCGTCGGCTGAGGGGCGCACACAATGACTACTGCACGCATCGAACGGCACCTCTTCGACGTCGTCGTGATCGGGGCCGGCGGCGCCGGTCTGCGCGCGGCGATCGAGGCCCGGCTGGCCGGCAAGCGCACCGCGATCATCTCCAAGTCGCTGTTCGGCAAGGCGCACACGGTGATGGCCGAGGGCGGCGCCGCGGCGGCGATGGGCAACGTCAACTCGCGCGACAACTGGATGGTCCACTTCCGCGACACCATGCGCGGCGGCAAGTTCCTCAACAACTTCCGCATGGCCGAGCTGCACGCCAAGGAGGCGCCGGAGCGCATCTGGGAGCTCGAGACATACGGCGCGCTCTTCGACCGCACCAAGGACGGCAAGATCTCGCAGCGCAACTTCGGGGGGCACGAATATCCGCGGCTCGCGCACGTCGGTGACCGCACCGGCCTCGAGCTCATCCGCACCCTGCAGCAGAAGATCGTGTCGCTGCAGCAGGAGGACTTCGCCGAGACCGGCAACTACGACTCGCGCATCCGGGTCTTCTCCGAGACCACGATCACCGAGCTGCTGCTCGACGGCAACCGGGTGGCGGGCGCGTTCGGCTACTACCGCGAGTCCGGCGAGTTCATCCTGCTCGAGGCGCCCGCCGTGATCCTGGCGACCGGCGGCGTCGGCCGCAGCTACAAGGTCACCTCAAACAGCTGGGAATACACCGGCGACGGCCACGCGCTGGCGCTGCGGGCCGGCGCGACGCTGATCAACATGGAGTTCCTGCAGTTCCACCCCACCGGCATGGTGTGGCCGCCCAGCGTCAAGGGCATCCTGGTCACCGAGTCGGTGCGCGGCGACGGCGGCGTGCTGCGCAACAGCGACGGCAAGCGCTTCATGTTCGACTACGTCCCCGACGTGTTCCGCAAGCAGTACGCGGACACCGAGGAGGAAGCCGACCGCTGGTACAACGACGCCGACAACAACCGCCGCCCGCCCGAGCTGCTGCCGCGCGACGAGGTGGCCCGCGCGATCAACTCCGAGGTCAAGGCCGGTCGCGGCACCCCGGCCGGCGGCGTCTACCTCGACGTCTCCACGCGGATGCCGGCCGAGACGATCACCCGGCGGCTTCCGTCGATGTACCACCAGTTCAAGGAACTGGCCGACGTCGACATCACCAAGGAGCCGATGGAGGTCGGCCCGACCTGCCACTACGTGATGGGCGGCGTCGAGGTGGACCCCGACACTGCGGCCGCGATGGGCACGGTCGAGGGCCTGTTCGCGGCCGGTGAGGTGTCCGGCGGCATGCACGGCTCCAACCGGCTGGGCGGCAACTCGCTGTCCGACCTGCTGGTGTTCGGCAAGCGGGCGGGCGAGCACGCCGCGGCGTACGCGGAAGCTCTCGGGCAACGCCCCAAGGTCCGCACGTCCGATGTGGAGGCCGCGGCGGCCACGGCGCTCGCGCCCCTGCAGCGGCAGAGCGGGGAGAACCCGTACACGCTGCAGCAGGACCTTCAGGCCGTGATGGGTGATCTGGTCGGCATCATCCGGCGCGAGGCCGAGCTGACCGACGCGCTCAAGCGGCTGCAGGAGCTCAAGCAGCGCGTCGCCCAGGTCGGCGCGGCCGGGGGCCGGCGCTACAACCCGGGCTGGCACCTCGCGCTCGACCTGCGCAACATGCTGATCGTCTCGGAGTGCACGGCCAAGGCCGCCCTCGAGCGGGAGGAGTCGCGCGGCGGCCACACCCGCGAGGACTTCCCGCAGATGAACGCCGAGTGGCGCCTGGTCAACCTGGTCTGCTCGCTGGGCGACGACGGCGACATCCACCTCGAGCGCAAGCCGCTGCCCCGCATGCGCGACGAGCTGATCAGCCTGTTCGACCGCGCCGAGCTCTCGAAATACCTGACCGAGGACGAACTGACGCAGTACGACGCGATCGAGGGCCCCACGGGCGCCGAGGTGGCACACGAACCCGGCGCGCGCGCGGACGCGCGGAGCAAGACGGAGGCGAAGTAATGGGCACCAAGCGTCACTTCCGCGTCTGGCGCGGCGACTCGGCCGGCGGCGACATCCAGGACTACGACGTCGAGGTCAACGAGGGCGAGGTCGTGCTCGACATCATCCACCGGCTGCAGGCGACCCAGACGCCGGACCTCGCCTGCCGCTGGAACTGCAAGGCGGGCAAGTGCGGCTCCTGCTCGATGGAGATCAACGGCAAGCCCAAGCTCGGGTGCATGACGCGGATGTCCACCTTCGAGGAGGACGAGACCATCACGATCACGCCGCTGCGGACCTTCCCGGTCATCCGCGACCTGGTCACCGACGTGTCCTTCAACTACGAGAAGGCGCGCGAGACCCCGGCGTTCGCGCCGCCGGCCGGGGTGGCCCCGGGCGACTACCGCATGCAGCAGGTCGACGTCGAGCGGAGCCAGGAGTTCCGCAAGTGCATCGAGTGCTTCCTCTGCCAGAACACGTGTCACGTCGTGCGCGACCACGAGGAGAACAAGGCCGCGTTCTCCGGCCCGCGCTACTTCATCCGCGCGGCCGAGCTCGACATGCACCCGTTGGACGCCCGCGAGGACCGCAAGCAGTACGCGCAGGCGAGCCAGGGCCTCGGCTACTGCAACATCACCAAGTGCTGCACCGAGGTCTGCCCGGAACACATCAAGATCACCGACAACGCGATCATTCCGATGAAGGAGCGCGTGGTGGACCGTCGTTACGACCCCCTGGTCTGGCTCGGTCGCAAGATCTTCCGTCGGGACCAGATGGACGAACCCGAGTCGATGGCGCCCAGTTCGTCGGTCGGCGTGACCGACGTGGCGAAGGGCGCGCCGTTCACGACCAACCGCGGCCCCGCGGGCCCGGAGGTGCGCGAGGACGGCCGGATGGACGTCACCGAGGTGTCGCTGCCCACCCAGGGCGGCCCGTCCCCGTTCGGCGACCAGAGCTTCCCGTTGCCGCTCAACCAGGTCGCCTATCAGCAGCCCGCACCGCAGCATCGCGAGGTCGCCGACGAGAACGACAACCCCGCGGCCCACTGACCCCTCGGCCGGCCCGCGGCGTCAGGTCGCGGGCCGGTCCTTCGACAACCACATCTCCAGCCCGTCGAGCACCCGTTCCAGACCGAAGGCGTACGTGTCCTCGAGCACCTGGTCGGGGTCCTGCGCGAGCGGCTTGGTCTCCCGCCGCCACCTGGTGTAGTTCGGGTTGTCGGGGGCGAGCTGCTCGAGGTAGGGCTCGACGTCCTCGGCGACCTCCGCGTACGTCTTGCCGGTGCGCCTGAGCGCCGACTTGATCGCCGCCTCGGAGGTCGCTGAGCCGATCGCGTGCGAGTTGATCACGGCGCTCGCGTGCGACAGCTCCATGCCGGTGAACCCGGCCGCGCTGAACAGCGCCACCAGCCGCTCGCCGAGGCGCATCGCGTTCGGCCCGATCGTCGGGTGCATGCCGAGCAGACCGATCACCCACGGGTGCCGCAGCAGCGCCGCCCGCATCCCGTTGGCGCAGATCGACGCGCCCATCCGCCAGCTCGTGTCGCCGGGGTCGGGCACGTAGATCTCGCCCAGCACCTCGTCGACCGCGAGCTCGAGCAGCTCGTCCTTGTTCGCGACGTGCCAGTACAGCGACGTCGCGCCCGAGCCCAGCTTGGTGCCGAGCCGGCGCATGCTCAGGCCCGCCGGCCCCTCCGCGTCGAGCAGTTCGATCGCCGCGCGCACGATCTGCTCGCGGCTGAGGCCGGGCTGGCCGGTCTGGGCGCGCGGCGGCCGCAGCCAGACGGAGCCGGTGAACGAGTCGGGCCTGGTCATGCACTCATTCTAAGGGCACTCGCACAGTGTTCGAGTTTGCTGGTACGGTGTTCGAGCTCATCGCACACTGTACGAGAGAGGCCGTCATGCCCGAACGAGATCCGCGGCGCTGGTTGATCCTCGGCGTGCTCTGCCTGAGCCTGCTGGTGGTCGTCGTCGACAACATGGTGCTCAACATCGCCATCCCATCGCTGATCCGCGACCTCGGCGCGAGCACTGCCGAGATTCAGTGGATCATCGACGCGTACATCCTGGTCTTCGCCGGCCTGCTGCTCACCGCGGGAAGCCTGTCGGACCGCCACGGCCGCCGCCGCGGTCTGGTGATCGGCCTGGTCGTCTTCGGCGGCGCGTCGGTGCTGGCCACCCTCTGCCGGACGCCCGAGCAGCTCATCGCCGTACGCGGTCTGATGGGTGTCGGCGCCGCGTTCCTCATGCCCGGCACGCTCTCGATCCTCACCACCGTCTTCGACGAGGACGAGCGCAAGAAGGCCATCGCCATCTGGAGCTCGGTGCTCATGCTCGGCGCGCTCGGCGGCCCCAGCCTCGGCGGGCTGCTGCTCGAGCACTTCTGGTGGGGCTCGATCTTCCTGCTCAACGTGCCGATCGCGGCGCTGGGCATCGTGGCCGCGCTCGCCGTCATCCCCGAGTCGCGCGGCGCGGCCAGCCGGCCCGACCTGCTCGGCGCGCTGCTGTCCACGATCGGCATGACGGCCCTGGTGTGGGGCGTCATCAACTCGGCCCAGGGCGGTTGGACGTCGCCGTCGACGCTGGGCGGCTTCGCCGTCGCGGCGGTCGCGCTCGCCGCGTTCGTCGTCTGGGAACGCCGGGTGGCCGAGCCGATGCTGCCGATGACGCTGTTCCGCAACCGCAACTTCGCGGGCGCCAGCCTGTCGATCGTGCTGCTGTCGTTCTCGGCCGGCGGGGTGCTGCTCGCGCTGACGCAGTACCTGCAGTTCGTCCTCGGCTACGAGCCCCTCAAGGCGGGCACCGCGTTCATTCCGATGCTCGTCACCGCCATGGTCTTCAACGGCGTGGGGGTCGTCGTCGACAAGAAGTTCGGCACGCGTACGGCGTTGGCCGCGGGACTGCTGCTGATGAGCGCGGGCTTCGGCGTCCTCGCCTCGCTCTCCCCCGGCGACGGCTACGCCAAGCTCGCGCTGGCCCTGGTCGTCATCGGCATGGGCAGCGGCACGGCCGGTCCCGCCGCCTACGGGACGCTGATGGCCGCACTGCCGCCGGAGCGCGTGGGCGTCGGTTCCGCCGTCAACGACACCGTGCAGCAGGTCGGCACGGCGCTGAGCGTCGCCGTGCTGGGCAGCGTCCTCACCGCCACGTACCGCGCCGCCATGCCCACCGACGTGGCCGGCCAGGCCCGCGACTCGATCGGCGACGCCCTGCGCATCGCCGCCGCGACCGGGGACGCGGCGCTCGCCCGGGTCGCCCAGGACTCGTTCGTCTCGGCGATCGCCGCCACCTCGCTGATCGGGGTGGTCGGGGGCATCGTGGCGGCCGTGGTCGCGGTCGCCGTGCTGCGCCCCAAGCCCGCGCCGGCCCCGCCCGCCTCGCCGACCGGATCGGAAACTTCGAACAGCCGTACTAACATGGCGGCATGACCTATCAGCCGTCGATGTTCGACCTCGCCGACGACGCCGGGGGCGGCCCCGCCTCCGGCGTCGGCGAGCTCGCGGGCCGCGTCACCCGTCACCGGCTCACCGCCGGCGCCTGGGTCGACGTGCTGCCCGGCTGGCTGCACGGGTCCGATGCGGTGTTCGAGACCCTGCTCGGCATCGACTGGCGGGCCGACCGCCGGCAGATGTACGACAACATCGTCGACGTCCCCCGGCTGCTGCGCTGGTTCGGTGGCGACGAGGAGCTGCCGCATCCGGCGCTCACCGAGGCGAAAGCGGCGCTGAACGCGCACTATGCCGACGAGCTGGGCGAGGAGTTCGTCAGCGCCGGCATGTGCCTCTACCGAGACGGGCGCGACAGCGTCGCCTGGCACGGCGACACCCTGGGCCGCTCGGCCCGCGACGACACCATGGTCGCCATCGTCTCGCTCGGCTCCCCGCGCAACCTCTCCCTGCGACCGCGCGCGGGCAACCACGAGACGCTCCGCTTCCCCCTGGGCCACGGCGATCTCATCGTCATGGGCGGCTCCTGCCAGCGCACGTGGGAGCACGCCATCCTCAAGACCGCCAAGCCGGTCGGTCCCCGCATCAGCGTCCAGTTCCGCCCGATCAACGTCGCCTGACCGACCCCCTCCCGTACGGAGAGAGCGCCCAGCGCAAGCTCGGGAGCGGGTCAGAGTATCGCCCGATCGGGAGCAGTCGGCGCAACCGCGGCCCAGGCAGGTGCCGCCGGGGCGGGAGCGGACGAACGGAGAGAAGCCGCGACGGCCACCCTGGGCGCGCCCGCGGGCACCCAGGCGGTGACCCGGCCGGTGTTCCGCCGAGCAGGTGTCGACCGGATCCGGGAAAGCCACCGAGCGTTCGTGACGGCCGCGCCCAAGCTCGCGCGGCCCGCGCCGGACCCGGTGCGCGCAACCCACGAGGTGGGCGCGCCATGCGGGAAATGCGGCGGGAAACAACTTGGAAACAGGCGGTTGACGTGCGCGGCCGGAAAGTTACACTGCCAGTGTAAATAGTTGACCATCACGCTCCACACAGGACGGTGTCGCCGTGTGCCGGCGCTTCCGTTCGGCCACTTTGCCGCCCGAGCCGAGGTGACCATGTCGACGGAACCAGCCGAGCAGGGTCTGTCCCTGCACCACATCACGGTCCGCTTCGGCGGGCTGCTCGCCCTCGACGACGTGTCCCTGCGGGTGCCGCCGGGCCGCACGGTGGGCATCATCGGGCCCAACGGCGCGGGCAAGACGACGCTGTTCAACGTGATCTGCGGGTTCGTCACGCCGCAGTCGGGGGCCATGACGCTCGACGGCAAACCGTTCCGGGCCCGGCCGCATCAGCTCAACCGGCACGGCATCGCGCGCACTCTGCAGGGCGTCGGCCAGTTCGACGGCATGACCGTGCTGGAGAACGTCCTGGTCGGCGCGCGGACGAAGAGCAGCGAGCGGGACGCGTGGACGGCCCTCGAGCGGTGCGGGGTCGCCGACCAGGCGCACGCGTTGCCGAAAACCCTGCCGTACGCGAAACGCAAGCGGGTGGAACTGGCCCGTGCGCTGGCCGCGAAGCCGCGCATCCTGATGCTCGACGAGCCGGCGGGCGGCCTGGACGCCGACGAGATCCGGTGGCTCGCCGACCTCATCCAGCAGGCCGGCACGACCGTGCTGCTCGTCGAGCACCACATGGAGCTGGTGATGTCGGTCTGCGACGAGATCCTGGTGCTCGACTTCGGCAAGCCGATCGCGCTGGGCACGCCCGGCGAGATCCGCACCGACGACAAGGTCGCCGAGGCCTATCTGGGGGCCGCCGCGTGAGCGCGCTGCTCGAGGTCGACGGCCTCACCGCGGGCTACGGCGCCGCGCCCGTGCTGCACGACATCAGCCTGACCGTCCAGCCCGGACAGATCGTCGCCGTGCTGGGCGCGAACGGCGCCGGCAAGTCGACCCTCCTGCGTACGCTCTCGGGTCTCCTGCCCGCCGAAAAGGGGCGCGTCCTGCTCGATGGCCGTGACATCAGGGGCATCCGGGTCGAGCGGATGGTGCGTCACGGCCTCGCGCACGTCCCCGAGGGCCGCGGCGTGGTCACCGAACTGACCGTGGAGGAGAACCTGCGGCTCGGCGGCCTCTGGCGCAAGCCGCAGCCGTCGCTCGCGCCGATCTACGAGTTGTTCCCGCGCCTGGCCGAGCGCCGCGGCCATCTGGGCCATCAGCTCTCCGGCGGCGAGCGGCAGATGCTCGCGATCGGCCGCGCGCTCGCGGCGCAACCCCGGCTGCTGCTGCTCGACGAGCCGTCGCTGGGCCTGGCGCCCAAGGTCACCGCCCAGATCATGGCCCTGCTGCGGGACCTGCGCGACCGCACCGGCCTGGCCGTGCTGCTGGTCGAGCAGAACGTCCGCAGCGCGCTCTCGATCGCCGACGAGGGCATCGTGCTGTCGCTGGGCCGCATCGTCACCCGCCACGACACCGCGACGCTGACCGACGACGCCGATCTCCGGCACGCCTACCTGGGGTTCTGACATGGACCGTTTCCTGTTCCTCACCTTCGACGGGCTCAGCCGGGGCGCGGTCTACGCGGCGTTCGCGCTGGCCCTGGTGCTGATCTGGCGGGCCACGCGCATCGTCAACTTCGCGCAGGGCGCGATGGCGGTCGCCACGGCGTACGTCGCCTATTCGGTCTCCGACGCGACCGGCTCGTACTGGATCGGGTTCGTCGTCGCGCTCGTCGCCGGCCTGCTGCTCGGCGCCGCCGTCGAACGGGTCGTGATGCGCTTCGTCGACCACTCGTCGCCGCTCAACGGCGTGGTCGTCGCGCTCGGGCTCGTGCTGATCATCCAGGGCGTGCTCGGGATGATCTACGGCAACGAGTTCCGGCCGGCCGCGGCCCCGTTCAGCCGGGACGCGTTCGAGATCGGCGGGGTGGCGCTGCTGTCCCGCTACGACCTGTTCGTGTTCGCCGCGGTGGGTGCGGTGGTCGTGCTCCTCACGCTCCTTTTCACCCGTACGCCCACGGGTCTGCGCATGCGGGCGGCGGCGTTCGCGCCGGACGTGTCGCGGCTGCTCGGCGTCCCGGTCGGCGGCATGCTGACGCTCGGGTGGGCGCTCGCCGCCGCCGTGGGCTCGCTCGCCGGCATGCTGGTCCTCCCCACCGAGCTGGGCCTGCATCCGACCGCGATGGACATCGTGTTCATCTCCGCGTTCACCGCGGCGGTGCTCGGCGGCCTCGACAGCCCGATCGGCGCCGTGCTCGGCGGCCTGCTGGTGGGCCTGCTGCTGTCGTACATCAGTGGCTACCTCGGCGCGACGGTCGCCCCGATGGCCGTCCTGGCCCTGCTCGTGGTCGTCCTGCTGGGCCGCCCCGACGGCCTCTTCGCCCGCTCGAAAGCGAGGACCGCATGACCGTCGTCCGCGATCGGGCCGTCACCGCATCGGCCGTCACCACGAGACGGGCACGCTGGCATCCGATCCTCACCGTGATCATCGGCGCGGCCGTGGTCGTCGCCCTGGCGTACACGTTGCCGCCGTTTCGCACCTACCAGCTCGCGACCGTCGGGGCGTACCTCTGCGTCACCGCGGGCCTGACCGTCCTCACCGGACTCAACGGCCAGCTCTCGCTCGGCCACGGCGCGCTGATGGCCACCGGCGCCTACACGCTCGCGCTCTGGCAGAACAGGTTCAACCTGCTGATCGTGGGCATCGTCGTGGCGATCCTGGTGACCACCGCCGCCGGCGCCGTCATCGGGCTGGCCGCCGCCCGGCTGCGCGGCCCGTACCTGGCGGGCCTGACGCTCGCGGTCGCGGTCGTCGTCCCGTCGATCACGAGCACGTTCGACGAGACGTTCAACAGCGACCAGGGCCTGTCGGTGATCCTGGACCCGCCGCCCGAGTCGATGACCGTCGAGCAGTGGCAGGCGTACGTGTGCTGGGGCGGCGCCCTGCTCACCGTGCTCGCGCTGGCGCTGCTGACGCGCGGCCGCTTCGGCCGGGACATGCGCGCCGTGCGCGACGACGAGACCGCCGCCCGGCTCGCGGGCATCAGCGTCGCCCGTACGCAGGTCGCCGCGTTCGTCGTCTCGGCGGCGTGCGCCGGGCTCGCCGGCGCCCTGTTCGCGGTCCTCGCGCAGAGCGTCTCCCCCGGCGCCTTCCCGCTCACCCTGTCGCTGTTCCTGCTGATGGCGATCGTCATCGGCGGGCTCGGCCGGCTGTCCGGCGCGCTGATCGGGGCCGTGCTGCTGGTGGCGCTGCCCGCGGTCGCCCACGACATCGGCGAGGCGGCCGGGTCGCAGCGGCTGGAGGGCAACCTCGCGCTGACCTTCTTCGGCGTCGTCCTCGTCGTCGTCATGCTCGCCGCGCCCGGCGGCCTGGCCTCGCTGCGCCCGTTCCAACAGCTCAAGAAGAAAGGCCACAAATGAAACGCACAGCGACCGTTCTCGCCGCCGTGCTGCTGGCCGCGGCCGGCTGCAGCAACTCCGGCTCGAGCAGCAGTGGTGGCGGCGGCGGTGCCGACACCCCGGGGGTCACCGACACCGAGATCGTGGTCGGCACCCACATGCCGCTCACCGGCCCGGCGGCCGCGGGCTACAGCAAAATCGCGCCCGCCACCAAGGCGTACTTCGACTACGTGAACGCGAACGGCGGCGTGCACGGCCGCAAGATCACGTACAAGATCATGGACGACGGCTACAACCCGGCCAACACCCAGCAGGTCGTACGCCAGCTCGTGTTGCAGGACAAGGTCTTCGCGATCCTCAACGGGCTGGGCACCCCGACCCACAGCGGCGTGCTCGACTTCCTCAAGACCAACCGGGTGCCCGACCTGTTCGTCGCCAGCGGCAGCCGCAGCTGGAACCAGCCCGACAAGTATCCGGGCACCTTCGGCTTCAACCCCGACTACACGGTCGAGGGCAAGATCCTGGCGACCCATGTCAAGGCCGAGCACGCGGGCAAGAAGGTGTGCTTCCTCGGCCAGGACGACGACTTCGGGCGCGACAGCCTGGCCGGCATCGAGAAGGTTCTCGGCCCGGTCGCGGCCAAGCAGTCGTACGTGACCAGCAACCCCAACGTCGGGCCGCAGATGGGCGCGCTCAAGGCGGCCGGCTGCCAGGTCGTCATGCTCGCGACCGTGCCCGGCTTCACCGCGCTCGCCATCGGCACCGGTGCCAAGATCGGCTTCCGGCCGCAGTTCGTGGTGAGCAACGTCGGCTCCGACCCGGCCACCCTGGCCAAGACCCTGGGCGACGCCGCGCCGCTGCTCGAGGGCGTCGTGGCGGCGAACTACCTGCCGCTGGTCAACGACACCTCGAACCCGTGGATCCAGCTCTACACAAAGGTCAACAGCCAGTACAACAACAACGCGGAGATGGACAACAACATCGTGTACGGCATGTCCGTCGCGTACCTGTTCGTCCAGGTGCTGCAGTCCGCCGGCAAGGACCTGACGCGCGACGGCATCATCGCCGCGGTCGAGAAGGGCGGGTTCACCGGCCCGGGCCTGGTGCCCGTCCGCTACTCCGAGCAGGACCATTCCGGGTACGGCGGGGAGCAGCTCACGACCATCAAGGGCGGCAAGGCGCAGTTCCTCGGCAAGCCCTACCGCACCGACGACGGCGACGGCGCGGTCGAGGTCTACGAGTCCGCCCCGGCGGCCCCGCCAGCGAACGGCATCCCCGCTGCCTAAGGTGGGCTGCGGGACCAGAGCATGAACGAGCGTGAGGGAGCGTCGATGGCGGACCAAGTGGCGATCGTGACCGGAGCCAGCAGAGGGATCGGGTTCGCCATCGCGCAACGCTTCGTGGCGGCCGGTTACAAGGTGTGCATCACCGGCCGCGACGCGGCAGCCCTCGAGACCGCCGCCAAGGACCTGGGCGGCGCCGACGTGGCGATCGGGGTGGCCGGCAAGGGCGACGACCCCGACCACCGCGCCGCCGTGGTCGACACGGTGCTGGGCCAGTTCGGGCCGGTCACCACGCTGGTCAACAACATCGGCATCAACCCGGTCTACGGCCCGCTCGCCTCGATCGACCTCGGCGCGGCCCGCAAGATCTTCGAGGTGAACGTCCTCGGCACGCTCGGCTGGGTGCAGGAGGCCCTGCGCGGCGGGCTGGCCGAGGGCGGCTCGATCGTCAACATCTCGTCGGTCTCGGGCGTGCGCCCCGCGCCCGGCATCGCCTTCTACGGGGTCACCAAGGCCGCGCTGATCCACCTCACCGAGGAGCTGGCCGTCGAGCTCGCGCCCAAGGTGCGGGTCAACGCGGTCGCCCCGGCCGTGGTCAAGACCAAGTTCGCGTCCGCCCTGTTCGACGGCCGCGAGGAGCAGGTCGCGGCCGGCTATCCGCTGGCCCGGCTGGGCGTCCCCGAGGACGTGGCCGGCGCGGTCGCGTTCCTGGCCTCCCCCGACGCCGCGTGGATCACCGGGCAGACCGTGGTCATCGACGGCGGAGTGACGCTGACCGGGAAGATGCAGTGAAGCGCGTCGTGATCACCGGCGCCGGTGGCGGCATCGGCGCGGCGCTGGCCCGGCGGTTCGCGGACGAGGGGGCCGAGGTCGTCGTCAACGACGTGGACCCGGCCGCCGCCGAGGCCGTGGCCAGCGAGATCGGCGGGCTCCCGGTGCCGGGCGACGCCGCGGACGAGCAGGACACCCGCCGCCTGATCGACACGGCGTGGGCCGAGCTGGGCGGCATCGACCTGTTCTGCGCGAACGCGGGCACGCTCACCGCGGGCGACGAGAGCACGCCGGACGACGTGTGGACGCGCGACTGGAACGTCAACGTGATGTCCCACGTCTACGTGACGCGGGCCCTGCTCCCCCGCTGGCTCGGCTCGTCCGAGCCGAAGAGGCTGGTCATGACGGTCAGCGCGGCCGGGTTGCTGACGCTGCTCGGCAGTGCCCCGTACGCGGTCACCAAGCACGCCGCCCTGGCGTACGCGGAGTGGCTGCGCGCCACCTACCACCACCGCGGCATCACCGTGCAGGCGCTCTGCCCCCAGGGCGTGCGCACCGACATGCTCACGCGGGGCAGCGAACGCGGCAGTGCGAGCGCCGCCCTGCTGGCCGAGAGCGCGCTCGAGCCCGACGAGGTCGCGGCCAAGGTGCGCGAGGCCCTCGACGGCGACAGCTTCCTGATCCTGCCGCACCCGGAGGTCGCGGAGTTCTACCGGCTGCGCGCCACCGACACCGACCGCTGGCTCGGCGGCATGAACAAGATGCAGCGCGCGTTCGAGGGCGGCACGCGGTGAAGGGGCTCGACCTCGAGCGCCTGCGGGCGTACCTGGGAAGCGACCGGGAGCTGAGCGGGCACATGTTCGCCGGCGGGCGGTCGAACCTGACGTACGCGGTGACCGACGGCGAGCAGCGGTGGGTGCTGCGCCGCCCGCCGCTGGGCCACGTGCTGCCCACCGCCCACGACATGGCACGCGAGCACCGCGTGCTCGAGGCGCTCGCCAAGGCCGGGTTCCCCGCGCCGCGCCCGGTGCTGCTCTGCACCGACCCGGACGTGATCGGGGCGCCGTTCTATCTGATGGAGCACGTCGACGGCAAGATCTACCGCGACGTCTCGGAGCTGCAGGCACTGGGCCCGCAGTCCATGCGCGCGCTCGTGCTGTCGCTGGTGGACACGCTGGCCGACCTGCACGCGCTCGACCCGGTGGCGATCGGGCTCGAGGGCTTCGGCCGCCCCGAGGGCTTCAACCAGCGCCAGGTCACCCGGTGGAAGAAGCAGCTCGACGCGTCCCGCAGCCGCGAGGTCGCGGGCATCGAGGAGCTGCACGCGCGCCTAGCGGTCGACATCCCGGCGGGCGGGCCGGGCACGGTCGTGCACGGCGACTTCCGTCTCGACAACGTGCTGATCGGCGAGCAGCTGCAGGTCAACGCCGTTCTGGACTGGGAGATGTCGACGCTGGGCGACCCGCTCAGCGACGTCGCGCTGATGTTCGTCTACGCCGATCTGCCGCTCAACGTGGGCGCGGACGGCCGGCCCACGGCGCCGCTGCGCGTGCCGGGGCACCCGCCGCTCGCCGAGCTGGGGGCCCGCTACGCCGAGCGCAGCCGGCGCGACGTGAGCGACCTGCACTGGTACGTGGCCTTCGCCGCATTCAAGCTCGCCGTCATCCTCGAGGGCGTGCACTACCGCTACGTTCAGGGCCAGACCGTGGGCGAGGGCTTCGAGACGATCGGCGCGATGGTAGGCCCGCTGGTCATGCGCGGCCACGAGGCCCTGGAGGGACACTGATGGACTTCGGCTTCGACGACCGCACCGAGGACTACCGCAAGCGGCTGCTCGCCTTCATGGACGAGCACGTCTATCCGGCCGAGGCGTCCTTCCACGCCGAGGGCTGGGAGCCGCCGCCGATCCTCGAGGACCTGAAGGCGGCCGCGAGAAGCGCCGGCCTGTGGAACCTCTTCCTGCCCGGCGAGCACGGCGCCGGGCTCACCAACCTGCAGTACGCGCCGCTCGCCGAGATCACCGGCCGCAGCCCGCACATCGCGCCCGCCGCGCTGAACTGCGCCGCGCCCGACACCGGGAACATGGAGGTGCTCGCCGAGTTCGGCACCGGCGAGCAGAAACGGCAGTGGTTGCAGCCGCTGCTCGACGGCACGATCCGTTCCGCGTTCGCGATGACCGAGCCGCAGGTGGCGTCGTCGGACGCCACGAACATCGGCACCCGCATCCAGCGCGACGGCGACGAGTACGTCATCACGGGCCGCAAGTTCTACATCACCGGCGCGATGAACCCGAACTGCCGCATCTTCATCGTGATGGGCAAGACCGACCCCGACGCGGCCCGGCATGTGCAGCAGAGCATGGTGCTCGTGCCGCGGGACACGCCCGGGCTCACCGTGAAGCGCGGCATGACCGTCTTCGGCTACACGGACGGCGATCACGGCGGCCATGCCGAGGTGCTGTTCGAAGGCGTACGGGTGCCGGTGTCCAACCTGATCGGCGAGGAGGGCGGCGGCTTCGCCATCTCGCAGGCGCGGCTCGGCCCCGGGCGCATCCACCACTGCATGCGGCTGATCGGGATGGCGGAACGAGCGGTCGAGCTGATGTGCACGCGGGCGCTGAGCCGCACCCCGTTCGGCAAGCCGCTCGCCGAGCAGGGCGTGGTGCAGGACTGGATCGCCGAGTCGCGGGTGCGCATCGAGCAGGCCCGGCTGCTGGTGCTCAAGGCCGCCTGGCTGATGGACACGGTCGGCAACAAGGGCGCGCACACCGAGATCCAGGCGATCAAGATCATCGTGCCGTCGACCGTCGAGTGGATCGTCGACAAGGCCATCCAGACGTACGGCGCGGCCGGCGTCGGCCAGGACACGCCGCTCGCGGCCCTGTGGGCCGGGGCCCGTACGCTCCGGCTCGCCGACGGCCCCGACGAGGTGCACAAGCGCTCGCTGGCCCGCCGCGAGCTGAACCGTTACCGGAGTTCCACGTGACCCCAGCACCGCAGCGCGTCGACGGTCGCACCGCACGCTCCGAGCGCACCCGCACCGCGATCGTCGACGCGCACCTGCAGCTGATCAGCGAGGGCGACCTGCGCCCCACCGCCGACCGCATCGCCAAGACGGCCGGTGTCTCGCTGCGCGCGCTGTGGAGCCACTTCGCCGACATGGAGGCGCTGTTCACGGCCAGCGGCAAGCGCGTGCTCGAGCTGCGCGACGCCGCCTACCAGCCGATCTCGCCGGACCTGCCGCTGGCCGAGCGCATCGAGGCGTACTGCCGCCAGCGGGCCCGGCTGCTCGAGCAGATCGGCCCGACCGCCAAGGCGGCCGGCATCAAGGAGCCGTTCTCCGAGACGTTGCGGCGCTACCGGCGCATGCACGTCCAGCGCGTACGGGAGGAACTGGCCACGCTGTTCGCCGCCGAGGTGCGCGACAACGACGAGCTGCTCGACGCGCTGACCGCCGTCAGCATGTGGCCGACCTGGTCCACGTGGCGCGAGACCATGGGCCTGCCGGTGACTGCCGCGCGGGCCCGGCTCTCCCGCACGGTCACGTCGTTGCTGGCCTCGGCCTAGCGTTGCGCAGGCGGATGCCGCTGAAGCCCAGCGTGCTCGCCACCACCTCGTCCCAGAACGGCCACAGGTTGTCGAGCACGCGCAGCTGGATGCCGGCCTCGGCGTGATGCGCGAACAGGTCGCCGACCGGTTCCGGCTCGCCCAGCGGCTCGACCGGCTCGGTGGCGACCATCGCGTGCGGCTCCCCGTGCAGCGGCGCGATCGGCCGGAACGGCGCCGCGGGCAGCCGGTAGGCGAACACCTTCGCCGTCCGCATCGCGTCGAGCCACGCGTACTCGACGGCGTGCACCCGGACCCCGCACCCGGCGCCGACGATGCGCTCCCGATCCACATCGGACGTGCCGTCGACCACCCACGCCATCGCGCGCGGGCACTGACGCGGAAACCAGTAGTCCGGCGCCCGGTCGTGGCCGACGGCCCAGACGTACGCCTCCCGCTCGACCGCCGTCGCCGCCACGTGCGGCACGAAGCGGGTGATCGTCGGATCTTCGCTGAAGTGCAGCACTTCGCCGGCCCGGGGACGCATCCGTCCGTTGTACCGCAAGCATCACGATCTGCGCGGTCGAGCTGGTGCTGGGCCGAGCTGGGAGCGTTCTGGGGCTCCCCGCATTCCGATCATCGTCTACCTGGCCGAGCCGTCGCTGCCCGAGGAGGCATTGCCGCCGATCGTGCGGGGCGACGTGTGGGAACAGCAGTTGCTCAAGGTCGTGCAACGGGCTCGCGAGCTGGACAGCCGGGCCCAGCCGGGTGCACCGCCCGCCCCTACGGCCAGCGTGGCGACGCTGACGGTCGAGCCAGGGGCGCGCAGGGGACGACAAACCTGGCGAACGAACTGGTCGACATGGTGCTCGCCGTGCTGGAGGGCGGACGGTAGCGGCCGGCCGCGGGTCACATCTGCTCGATGTCCTCGCGGCCGTCGGGGCCGATCCATCGCTCGCCCAGCCAGAACAACAGGGTGAAGGCGGCGATGACGGCTACGACCAGCAACCAGCCGACCACGCCCTCATCGTGGAGGCGACCACGCGGGGGCGAACCGCACTCCCTGTCCGTCTACAGCCCGGCGGGAGAGGTCGTCACCGGTTCGAGGACCCGCTCGTAGCAGACGGAGTTGTCCGAACCCACGTACGGGCCGAACAGCGGGATCCGCCGATACCCCTCGCGCTCGTAGAAGCGGATCGCGTCGGGCTGGGCGGGGCCGGTCTCGAGGCGCAGGGTGGTCCAGCGGCGGGCGACGGCGGCCTGTTCGAGCGCGCGCAGCAGGGCTGTGGCCACGCCCGTGCCGCGGCTCGCCGGGTCGACGTACATGCGTTTGAGCTCGGCGGTCGTCTCGTCGAGGCGACGCAGGGCGCCGCAGCCGACCGGCACGCCGCCGGAGGCCAGGGCGACCAGGAAGACGTCGATGTCGGCGGCGGACGGCGGAGTGCCGGGCTCGTGGTCGTCGCTGCCGTAGCGCAGGTCCAGCTCGGCGCGTTGCGCCGCGCGCAGGGCCGTGCCGGCCGGGTCGTCCCACGGACGCTGCTCGATGGTCGTCACAAGCGTTACGGTAACATCTGTTCCGGAAAGCGGAGGTGTGACGGATGGCACGGACGGCGGATCAGGCCGCGCAGGGCGAGGCGCTGTCGCGGGCGGTGTGGGACGTGCTCGCGCACCAGGGGCTGGAGAGGCTGACCGTACGGGCTGTGGCCGCTGCGGCGGGATGCACGACGGGGCTGGTCATGCACCGCTTCCCCAACCGGCGATCACTGCTGCTGCACGCCCGTGAGCTGCTGCACGAGAAGTCGCGGGCGCGCGTCGAGGCGCTGGAGGCCGGGGCAGCCTCGCCGCGGGAGGCGCTGAGAGCGGTCCTGCATCAGGGGCTCGCGACGAATGCCGAGACGGTCGACGGCAGCGTGGTCTGGATGGGCTTCCTCGCCGCCGCGGTGTCCGACGGGGAGCTGCTCGCCGCGCACAGGAGCAACAACCGGTCGTGGCGCGAGCGGGTGGAGCGCCTGGTGGCGACCGCCGCGCCCGACTTCGGGCGGGAGCGCGTCACGGCGGTGGCACTCGCGCTGATCGCGATGGCCGAGGGCGCGGCCGCCTTCGCAGCGGCCGACCCGGCGAGCTATCCGGCGGCCGAGCAGGAGCGCATGCTCGACACGGCCCTGGAGGCGTACGGCCTAGGTGTCGGTGGCGATCTTGTTGAGCGCGGTGGCCAGCTCCGCTAGGTCGAGGCCGCCGAGGTGGTCGAAGATGTGCCGGCGCACGCTCGCCAGGTGGGTGGGCCACGCCTCGCGCAGGCGGTCCAGGCCCTGCTCGGTGAGCACGGCGTTCCAGCCGCGGGCGTCCTCGTCGCACTTGACGCGGTCGAGGTAGCCCAGCGACTCGAGCTTGGCGGCCAGCCGGGTCATGCCGCTGAGCGACATGTCGCAGGCCAGGGCGAGCTCGCTCATCCGCATGCGGCCGGACGGGGACTCGGAGAGGTGCCGCAGCACGCTGTACTCGCTGAGCGACATGCGCTGCCCGGTCTCGAGGTCGGCGTTCATCGCGCGGGGCAGCACCAGCAGCATCCGGCCGAGCGCCCGCATGACCGCCTCCTCGTCGGCGGAGAGTGCGGTGAGACCCGGCGGCAGTGCCGGATCGGGTGATGTGGCGGACATGACGTTGATCGTAGGCCGACCGTGCAGGAATAGTTGCTTGACGCAGCAAGTTAGAGCGCGAGAACACACATCCCCAGCAAGGAAGCCTGACATGACCAAGATCGGAATCATCCTCGGCAGCACCCGCCCGGGCCGCAACGGCGAGGCCGTGGCGAAGTGGGTCCACGACGTCGCCGCCAAGCGCACCGACGCCGAGTTCGAGCTGGTCGACCTCCTCGACTACAACCTGCCCCACCTCGACGAGGCGATCCCGCCGTCGATGGGCCAGTACACCAAGCCGCACACCATCGAGTGGGCCAAGAAGATCGACTCGTTCGACGGCTTCATCATGGTCACCCCGGAGTACAACCACGCTCCGTCCGGCGTGCTGAAGAACGCGATCGACTTCCTCTTCAAGGAGTGGAACAACAAGGCCGTCGGCTTCGTGGGCTACGGCTCGGTGGGCGGCGCCCGCGCGGTCGAGCACCTGCGGCTCATCGCCGGCGAGCTGATGCTGGCGGACGTGCGCGCGCAGGTGCTGCTCTCGCTCGCGACCGACTTCGAGAACTACAGCACCTTCCTGCCCGGCCCCCAGCAGGAGCAGGCGCTCAACCTGGTCCTCGACCAGACCGTCGCCTGGAGCAAGGCCCTGGAGACGGTGCGCAAGCCCGCCTGAGGCTGAAGATCAAAAACGCCACGAGGCCCCGGATGCTTGCGTCCGGGGCCTCGTGCCCGTCCAATGCATGGGTGCAAAACCAGACAACTAGTGACTCTTTGCAGCAACTGCTCGAAATGCCACGAAAGTCTTGGTGGGCACGGCTGCCGTTCGGCGTACGGATGACAGCCGGCATGAGTGCGCTGCTCATCGTGGTCGGCGGGGCCGTGGCCGGCATCGCCACGCTGACCGAGGACGGTCCCGACGCGCCGCGGATCGTCACGGCCGTCGGCGACCCGGCCGGCACGGGCACGGGAGCCGTCGAGCCGGACGCCGCGGCATCCGACCCCGGCATCCGGACCGCCGAGCCCGGCTCACAGCCCTGGACCGTCATCCCGGAGCCGCCGCCGGCCACCGCCGCCGACGCCGACTCCGGCGGTGGTGGCGGAGCCATCAACCCGCGCATCTCGGACAAGGCTGACCGGACCGCCACCCGCGAGCCGCGACACCCGGCCGCGGCCGCCGGCGGGACACGAACCGGCACGGCGACGGCGCCGAGGACACCGTACGACGTCACGATCCCGGCGCCCGTGCGGCGGCCCGTGCCGAGCGCCGGGCGGCCCTCGACCGCGGCGCCGTCCCAGTCCCGGCCGTCGGTGACGACCCGCATCGAAACCGAGACGCGCGCGCTGCCGTACCAGACCCGCCTGGTGCGCGACCCGCTGCTGCCCCGCGGCTTCCGCAAGGTGCGGACCGCCGGGGCGCCCGGCGAGCAGACGCTGCGCTACCTGGTGACCCTCGTCGACGGCCGGCAGACCGACCGCAAGCTGCTGGGCACCTCGGTCACCCGGCAGCCGCGGCCCCGCGTGATCGTGATCGGCACCGGCCGCGACTTCGACCACGACCTGGACGACGACCAGGACCGGTACTGCGCCCGGGACTTCGACCTGTGCATGTCGATGAGCCGCAAGGCGCCCTGCCCCGACGCTCAGCCGGCGAACGCCGTCACGCAGGCCGGCCCGGTCGTCGCGCTCGACCAGCTGGGGCTGCTCGACGCCGACGAGGTGCTCGCGAGCTCGCTGGACCTCCTCGCGGACCCGCTGGACGCGGACGAGACCGTCGCGGACAGGCTCGACGCGGACGCGCCGGCCGCCGACAAGCTGCCCAAACTGGACTGTGCCGCCGGCGGGAAGCCGTAATCGGTTGCGAGCGGCCGCCGAGGAGATCACCGTAGGGGGCATGGGGCTGAGCGACGCACGGCTGGCCGAGATCGCCGCCGGGGTCGCCGCCGTGCCGGGCGTGGTCGGCGTCGTGCTCGGCGGCAGCCGCGCCCGCGGCACGCACACCCCGGAGTCCGACACCGACCTGGGCGTCTACTACCGCGGCGCGCTCGACGTCGACCGCCTCGGCGCCGTCGCCCGCCGCTTCGCGGGCGAGGCCGCCCAGGTCACCGCGCCGGGCGGGTGGGGACCGTGGGTCGACGGCGGCGGGTGGCTCGAGGTGGACGGCGCCGCGCTGGACCTCATCTATCGCGACCTCGACCGCGTACGGGCCGTGTGCGCCGACGCCGAGGCGGGCCGTTACGCGTTCGCCCAGCAGAGCGGCCACCCGCTCGGGTTCGCGAGCCACGCGTACGCCGGGGAACTGGCCCTCGGCCGCATCCTGAGCGACCCGGCCGGGGAGCTCGCCGAGGTGCGCGACGGTCTGCGGACGTACCCGCCGGCGTTGGCGCAGGCCCTGGTCGACGGGCTGTGGGAGGCGGACTTCGTGGTGGCGCTCGCCCGCAAGGGCGTCTCCCGCTCCGACACGGCGTACGTCGCCGGTTGCCTGTTCCGGCTGGTCGGCGTGTGCGCGCACGCCCTGCACGGCGCGGCCGGCCGCTGGCTGATCAACGAGAAGGGCGCCGTCGCCGCGACCGCCGCGCTGCCCGGCGCGCCGCAGCAGTTCGCCGAGCGGGTCGATCGGGCCTTCGCCGCGCTGGACGCCGACCCGCTGAGGCTGCGCCTGGCCATCGACATCGCGGCGGACCTCGTGCTCGACACCGCCGACGCGTGCACCATGATGATCCGGTGACCGCCGACGAGCCCACCATCCTGGCCACCAGCGCGTTCTTCGAGACCGGCCGCTTCGGCGGACTGGCCTGGCGACCCGGGAAGATCCACCGGCTCGCCGCCGAGCTGGCCCGGGCGCCGCGGCCACGGATCTGCTTCCTGACCCAGGCGAGCGGCGACCCGCCCGGCACCATCGCCGCGCACTACGCCGCATTCGCCGGCACCGAGTTCGTCGCGTCGCATCTGCAGCTGTTCCCGATGCCCAACGTCGCCGACATCCGCGCCCACCTGCTCGAGCAGGACATCGTCTGGGTGCACGGCGGCAGCGTCGCGAACCTGTGCGCGGTGTGGCGGGCGCACGGCGTCGAGGAGATCCTGCACGAGGCGTGGCAGTCGGGCGTGGTGCTCGGCGGGGTGTCGGCCGGCTCGATCTGCTGGCACCGGGGCGGCACGACCGACAGCTACGGGCCCGATCTGCGGGCTTTCACCGACGGGCTGGGCTGGCTGCCGTACTCCAACGGCGTGCACTACGACGCCGAGGCGCAGCGGCGGCCCAAGATGCACGAGTTGATCGCCGACGGCACGCTGGGCGACGGCTACGCGACCGACGACGGCGCCGGGCTGGTCTATCGCGGCACGACGCTGGCCGAGGTGGTGGCCGACCGGCCGGGCCCGCTGGGCTACGAGCTGAGGCGCGCCGCGGACGGCTCGGTCACCGAGACGCCGCTGCCCACCAGGGTGCTCTAGCTGCAGTAGTGCAGGATCACGTTGTGCACGTGGTGGGTCTTCTCCGAGCCGCGGAACTCCACCTCGTAGACGTGCGTGCCGACGGTGATGGCGATCGTACCGGTGGAGAAGTACTGCCCGGCCCAGCTCTTGTTGCTCACCACGCTGACGCTGCTGACCTTGGCGTACGGGATGCTGGTGATCGCGATGCGCTTCCCGGCGAACGACTTGTCCTGGATGATGATGCGCCGGTTGGTCAGCCCGATGAAGCCCGTCCCGGCGCCGACGGCGTCGTACACGGCGATGATCTGCTCGCCGTCCAGCAGGCCGCTCTGGATCTGCTGGAGCTGGCCCTTGCTGTCGTAGACGATCTCGCTCATGGGCTGAGCGTAACGATCACACGCTAGGCGAGCTGGTCACCGTACGGTAGAAGTCCTCGATCCGCGCCGCGAGCGCAACCTCACCGTCCGTGATGGTGTCGCCGTCACGGTCACCCAGGCAGATCTGGGTGTGACCGTCGGTTCGCCGGATCGACGGGCGGATGCGCAATGTGTCCGCCGCCACCTTGATCCGTTCCGTCAGTGCGGCATGCTGGCTGTCGTCACACACCAGCTCCCGCTTGAGCTGCACCCCGTCGCGCTGCCAGCCGCTCAGCAGCGTCAGGGCGTCACTGAGGTAGTCGGAGCGGTTTTCCCGCTGTCTTCTGGCCCGCATCGCCGCACCCCCTAGGCGTCGTTGCCGGCTTGTGGCCAAACTGTCGCCGTGTCGTCATGGTCGGTGCCTCACAGTCTTGCTTCTCGGGTCAACCATGTCCACGCCCACATATACGTGTTTGCGTGACGATCGGGACGCCTCGGGCACCCGCAACGGTAAACTTTTGTGAGAAGCTCTGATCTCATGCCGCCGAAACAGCACGTCAGGGCACCGAAGTTACCGAGAGTCATCGTCGCGGCGGTGATCATCGCCGATGGGCGGGTGCTCGCCTGCGAGCGCTCGGCGCCGGCCGAGGTCGCCGGGCGATGGGAGTTCCCGGGCGGCAAGGTGGAGCCGGGCGAGACCGACCAGCAGGCGCTGGCCCGCGAGTGCGCCGAGGAGCTGGGCGTACGGGTGGCGGTCGGCGATCGGGTGGGGCCCGACGTCCCGCTCGCGCACGGGCGGTCCGTGCTGCGGGTCTTCGCCGTACGCCTGCTCGAGGGCGACGTGCCGCGGGCGCTGGAGCACACGTCCATGCGCTGGCTCGCGCAGAACGAGCTGGACAGCGTGCACTGGCTGCCCGCGGACAAGCCGATCGTCGCCGAGCTACCCGGGCTGCTCGCCTGACGCGTACGTCCTGCGCAGCTCCCGCTTGAGCACCTTGAAACTCGGCCCCAGCGGGAGCGACTCGGCGAACCGGACCTGCCGGGGGTACTTGTGCCGCCCGAGCTTCTCGCGCGACCACTCGATCAGCTCCTCGGCCGTCACCGCGCCCGGGGCGGCCACCACCACCGCGCAGATCTCCTCGCCGTGCACCGGGTCCGGCACGCCGATGACCGCGACCTGCTGCACGGCCGGATGCCGGGCCAGCGCCTCCTCGACCTCGCGCGGATAGACGTTGAAACCGCCACGGATCACCAGGTCCTTCTTGCGGTCGACGATCGTGATGAAGCCCTCCGCGTCCTTGGTGCCCAGGTCGCCCGTGCGGAACCAGCCGTCGACCACGGCCTCGCGGGTCGCCTCGGGGTTGTTGAGGTAGCCGGCGAACACGTTGTGGCCGCGGATCACGATCTCGCCGAGCTCGCCGGTGTCCATCAGCTCGATCCGCTCGTCGATCTCGGGCCGGGCGATCTCGACCTCGACTCCCCAGATGGGGTGGCCGATCGTGCCGGGCTTCGTGCCGAACGCGGGCTGGTTGGTGGTCGCGGTCGGCGAGGTCTCCGAGAGCCCGTACCCCTCGTAGATCGTCGCGTGGAACGTCTCGGCGAACTTCTCCAGCACGGCGACCGGCAACGACGCGCCGCCCGAGACGCACAGCCGCAGGTCGGGCAGCTTCTCCGCCTTCGGCGCCGCCTCCAGCAGCCCGATGTACATGGTCGGCACGCCGTGGAACATCGTCACGTTCTCGCGGACCATGAGCTCGATCGCGGCCTCGCCGGAGAAGCGCGCCATCAGCACGATCGTGCCGCCGAGCCGGAACGTGCCGTTCATCCCCACGGTCTGGCCGAACGTGTGGAACAGCGGCAGGCAGCCCATCACCACGTCGTCGTCGTGCATCTCGTGGATGTCGAAGACGTTGACCATCGTGTTCATCACGAGGTTGAGATGGGTGAGCAGCGCACCCTTGGGCTTGCCGGTCGTGCCGCTGGTGTAGAAGACGACCGCGATGTCCTCGGCTTCGCGGGTCTCGTACGTGCGCAGCGGCTTGCCCTCGGCCTCCTCCAGCCGGTTCACGCCCTCGACCGGCGGCCCCACGGAGACGACCGGGATGCCGGCCATCCGGGCGGCGGCCGCGGCGTTCTGCAGCTGGCTGGAATGGGCGACCAGCAGCTTGGCGCCGCTGTCCTTGAGGACGTACGCGTTCTCCTCCGGCGTGAGGAGCAGGTGCATCGGGACGATCGTGGCGCCGGCCGCCAGCACGGCGTAGTAGACGCGGGGGAAATCGGCGAGGTTGGGGATCTGGATGGCGACCACGTCACCGGGCCCGATTCCGAGGCCGCGCAGGCCACCGGCGTACGCCAGGGTCTGTTGCCAGAGGTCGCGATACGTGATCCGCTCGGTCGTGAGGCTGTCGATCACCGCGAGCTTCTCGGGATGTTTTCGTGCTGCCTCTGCCAGGACGGTGGCGAGCGACAACTGCGTCATGCTGAGCCTCCTGCGGCATGCCTTCCTGGCCCTACGGCCGCTTCGCTGACTCCGGTGCAGTCAGTCATGCCAAGTGCCCTCCGATCTTGGTGTAACCACGGAGCAGATCGCGAGAGATGATCAGGCGCTGCATCTCGTCGGTGCCTTCATAGATACGCATCAGTCGCACCTGGCGGTACCACCGTTCGATCGGAAGCTCGCGGGTGTATCCCATCCCGCCGTGGATCTGCATGACCCGGTCGACCACGTGGTTGACCATGTTGGCGCCGTGCAGCTTGGCCATCGACGACGCGTGCCGCGGGTCCCAGCCCTGGTCGACCGTCCACGCCGCGCGAAGGATCAGCCAGCGGGCCGCCTCGATCTCGACCTCGGAGTCGGCGATCATCCACTGGATCGCCTGGTTGTCGCCGATCTTCTTGCCGAACGTCTCGCGCGTGTTGGCGTACTCGATGGCCATGCCCAGCGCCCGCTCGGCGATGCCCAGGGCGTTGGAGGGGATCAGGTAGCGGCCCTTGCCGATCCACTTCATGCCGAGCTCGAAGCCCTGCCCGATCTCGCCGAGGATGTTGCGCGAGGGCACCCGTACGTCGTCGAAGACCAGCGCGGCCGGGCCGCCCTCGCCCATGGTCTGGATGAACTCGGAGCGCCAGCCCATCTCACGGTCGACCAGGAACGCCGTGGTGCCGCCGCCGCGCACGCCCTTCTCCCGGTCGGTGACCGCGACGACGATCACGAAGTCGGCCTCGTTGCCGTTGGTGATGAACGTCTTCTCGCCGTTGAGGATCCAGTCGTCGCCGTCCCGCCGGGCGCTGAGCTTGATGTTGGCCGCGTCGGAGCCGGCGCCCGGCTCGGTGATCGCGAAGCAGGAGATCCGGTCGCCCTCGATCGTCGGGATCAGGAACTCCCGCTTCTGCTCCTCGTTGGCGTAATACAGGATGTTGTCCGCCTCGCCGCCGAACTTGAACTGCACGTAGGTACGGCCCACCTCGGTCCAGATCAGCGACTGCAGGACGGCCGGCAGGTTCATCCCGCCGTACTCCTCCGGTGTGGACAGGCCCCAGAAGCCGAACTTCTTGGCCTTCTGCTGGAGCTCGCGCAGCTCGCTGCGGTCGAGGCCGGGCTCGTGCCGGCGCTCGCGCAGCAGCGCCTCCTGCTCCAGCGGCATGACTTCGCGGGTGATGAACTGGCGGGCGGTGTCGCGGATCGCGCGTTCCTCGTCGGTGAGCGAGAAGTCCATGCCGTTAAACTAGCGGTGTAAGTTTTTACACGTCCAGTGCTTCTTTTCGGCCTTCGGTGGGGAGATTCGGATGGCGCGGCCCCGGCAGACGCTGCTCTCGCGGCAGCGGATCCTCGAGGCGGCCTCGGTCCTGATCGACAAGGAAGGCCTGGACGCGCTGTCGATGCGGCGGCTGGCGACCGAGCTGGGCGTGCAGGGGCCCTCGCTCTACAACCACTTCGCCACCAAGGCCGAGATCGTGGACGCGGTGGCCGACGCCGTGATCGAGCAGGTCGACGTGTCGGCGTTCGGCGCCTTCGCGTGGGACGAGGCGCTGCGCCGGTGGGCCCGCTCGTACCACGCGGTGCTGGTCGCCCACCCGAACATCGTGCCGGTGCTCGCCCAGGGCCCGGGGCGCCGGCCGGGCGGTCTGGCGATGGCCGAGGCCGTGTACGGGGCCCTGGTGGACGCGGGGTGGTCGTACGCGCGGGCCACGCACATCGGCGCGCTCATGCGATACCTGGTCACCGGCTCGGCGCTGGGCTCGTTCGCGCTCGGCTTCGACGTCGACCCGATGCTCTACGAACGTTATCCACACCTCCGGCACGCACCCCGCCTGGCGGAGCATCATGAAGCCGTGGACGAGGGCGCCTTCGAACTCGGACTGGACCTGCTGATCACCGGCCTCACGGCCCGACACGAGATGGGGACCCGCTGATGACATCGCTCGACCGGCCACACCTCTACATCGGCGGACAGTGGGTCACCCCCGCGTCCGCCGAGACCATCGCGGTCGAGAACCCGGCGACCGAAGAGGTGATCGCGCACGTGCCGGCGGGCACGGCGGCCGACGTCGACCGGGCCGTTGCGGCCGCGCGCGCGGCGTTCGACAGCTGGTCAGTCTCCCCCTCGCGGGCCGAGGTTCTCGACCGGCTGCACACCGCGCTGGCCTCCCGGGCGGCCGACATCGCCCGGGTCGTCGGGCTCGAGCTGGGCGCCCCTCTCAAGATCGCCAAGGCGGTCCAGGCAGGGCTGCCGCTCGCGGTCCTCCGGTCGTACGCCGACCTGGCCGCCCGGCCCGCTCCCGATCGCACCGTCGGCAACTCGCTGATCGAGCACGAGCCGGTCGGCGTGGTCGGTGCGATCACGCCGTGGAACTATCCGCTGCACCAGGTCGTCGCCAAGGTCGCCGCGGCGCTGGCGGCCGGCTGCACGGTCGTGCTCAAGCCCAGCGAGCTGACCCCGCTCGTCGCGTTCCTGCTGGTCGACGCGGCCGAGGAGGCGGGCGTCCCGGCCGGCGTGCTCAACGTGGTGACCGGCACGGGCCCGGTGGTGGGCGCCGCGATCGCCGGGCACCCCGGCGTCGACATGGTGTCGTTCACCGGCTCGACGGCGACCGGACGGGCGATCTCGCACGCCGCCGCCGACCGGATCGCCAAGGTCGCGCTCGAGCTGGGCGGCAAGTCGGCCAACATCATCCTCGACGACGCCGACCTGGGCCGGGCCGTGAAGGTCGGCGTGGGCAACGCCTTCCTGAACTCGGGGCAGACCTGCACGGCGTGGACGCGCATGCTCGTGCACCAGTCGCTCTACGACGAGGCCGTCTCCCTGGCGGCCAAGACCGCCGGCGGGTACACCGTGGGTGACCCGTTCGACGAGGCGACCCGGTTGGGGCCGCTCGTGTCGCGGGGTCAGCGGGATCGCGTACGGGGGTTCATCTCCCGCGCCTCCGCCCGGCTCGTCGCCGGCGGGATCGATGCGCCGGTGCCGCCGGCCGGACACTTCGTCGCGCCGACCGTCTTCGCCGACGTCGACCCCGACAGCGAGCTCGCGCAGGAGGAGATCTTCGGCCCGGTGCTGTCGATCATCCCGTTCTCGTCCGACGACGAGGCGGTCGCGATCGCCAACAACTCGAAGTACGGGCTCGCCGGCGGCGTCTGGGGCTCCGACGAGCGGGCGCTGGCCGTGGCCCGGCGGCTGCGCACCGGCCAGGTCGACGTCAACGGCGGCTCGTTCAACCCCGTCGCGCCGTTCGGCGGCTACAAGCAGTCCGGGGTGGGGCGCGAGCTCGGCGAGTACGGCCTGTCGGAGTTCCAGCAAGTGAAGGCGATCCAGCGATGAGTGCTTACTTCAACGGCCTGGTGCTGCGCTCGTCCGCAGCCCGGCCCGCCGTGGCCGAGCTGCGCCGGCCCGAGGTGGGCCCCGGCCAGGTGCGCGTGCGGGTGCGCGCGGCCGGCGTCTGCCACTCCGATCTGTCCATGGTGAACGGCACGATCCGACCGTCGTACCCGCTGGTCCTCGGCCACGAGGCGGCCGGCGAGGTGGTCGAGGTGGGCGATCATGTGGCCCGCGCCTCGGTGGGCGACCACGTGGTGCTCAACTGGCAGCCCGCGTGCCGCAACTGCTGGTTCTGCACACATGGCGAGCCGTGGCTGTGCTCGACGTCGTCCGGCGTGGCCTCGCTGGAGAACGGCGTGACCCTCGACGGCGCACCGGTGCACGTGGCTCTCGGCCTGGGCGCCTTCGCCGACGAGGTGATCGCGCCGCAGAACGCCGTCATTCGCGTGCCCTCCACCCTCGGCTTCGACCGGGCGGCGCTGCTGAGCTGCGGCGTCCTGACCGGCGCGGGCGCCGTCCGCAACACCGCGCAGGTGCAGCCGGGCGAGTCGGTCGTCGTGATCGGCCTGGGCGGGGTCGGCCTGTCCGTGGTCGCCGCCGCCCGTGCCGCCGGCGCCTCCGACGTGATCGCGGTCGACGTCTCCGACGCCAAGCAGAGCCTGGCGGCCGCCGCCGGCGCCACCGACTTCGTCGTCTCGTCCGACGCCCTGTCCAAGGAGATCCGGACCCGCACGTCGGGCCGCGGCGCCGACCACGCCTTCGAGTGCGTCGGCCGCGCCACCACCATCCGAGCCGCCTGGCGAGCCACCCGCCGCGGCGGCAAGGTCACGGTCGTCGGCATGGGCTCCAACGACGACCAGGTGCAACTGTCCGCTCTGGACATCTTCTCCTCGGCGCGCACGCTGCGTTCCTCGGTCTACGGCTCCGCCGACCCCGACATCGAGATCCCGCTGCTCGCCGACGACGTCCTGTCCGGCCGCCTGTCCCTCGACCACCTGATCACCGACCGCATCACGCTGGCCGACGTGCCCGACGCTTTCGACCGCATGTCCCGAGGCGAGGGCGCCCGCTCCCTGGTCACCTTGGGACGATGACCCGCATGTATCTGACCTTCGTCGGCGACACCGACCTGAACGCCTCGGCCACCGCAGTCGGCCGGGCGCTCGGGCTCGAGTTCACCGAGCGCGAGAGCCTGTTCCTGGGCGGCGACTACTTCCTGGCCCGGCCGCCGTGGGGCGAGGTCATCGTGCAGCACAACGACGACCAGGGGGAGCCGGCCGAGCCGGCTTACCCCGACGCCCCGACCGTCATCACGGTCACCACCGACGCCGGCCAGGAGCCGCACGTCCTCGCGGCGCTGCGCGACTCCGGTTTCACCCAGGTCGTGACATAGCCGGATCAGACGTTGAAGCGGAACTCCACCACGTCGCCGTCCTTCATGATGTAGTCCTTGCCCTCCATGCGGACCTTGCCGGCGGCCTTGGCGGCGGCCATGGAGCCTGCGGCCATCAGGTCGTCGTAGCTGACGATCTCGGCCTTGATGAAGCCGCGCTGGAAGTCGCTGTGGATGACGCCCGCGGCCTCGGGGGCGGTGGCGCCGACCGGGATCACCCAGGCGCGGGCCTCCTTGGGGCCGGCCGTCAGGTAGGTCTGCAGGCCCAGCGTGTTGAAGCCGACGCGGATCAGCTGGTCGAGGCCGGGCTCGGTCTGGCCGGTGGACTCGAGCAGCTCCTGGGCCTCGTCCGGCGGCAGGTCGATCAGCTCGGACTCGATCTTCGCGTCCATGAAGACGGCCTCGGCGGGGGCGACCAGGGCGCGCAGCTCGTCGAGGAACGCGGCGTTGTTCAGCTCGGCCTCGTCGACGTTGAAGACGTACAGGAAGGGCTTTGTCGTCAGCAGGTGCAGCTCGGCCAGCAGGGGCACGTCGATGCCCGCGGCGGCGGCGCCGGCGTGCAGGGTGACACCGTCGTTGAGCAGCTTGAACGCGGCCTCGGCGGCGGCCACCGCGGGGGCGCGGTCCTTCTTGAGCTTCGCCTCCTTCTGCAGGCGGGGCAGCGCCTTCTCAACCGTCTGCAGGTCGGCGAGGATGAGCTCGGTGTTGATCGTCTCGATGTCGTCGGCGGGCGAGACCTTGCCGTCGACGTGCAGCACGTTCGGGTCGCTGAACGCGCGCACGACTTGGCAGATCGCCGACGCGTCGCGGATGTTCGCGAGGAACGCGTTGCCGCGGCCGTGACCCTTCGACGCGCCGCGCACCAGTCCGGCGATGTCGACGAAGCTCACCGGCGCGGGCACGACCTTCTCGCTGCTGAACAGCTCGGCCAGCTTCGTCAGCCGCTCGTCGGGCAGACCGACCACGCCGACGTTGGGCTCGATCGTCGCGAACGGGTAGTTCGCGGCGAGCACGTCGTTCTTGGTCAGGGCGTTGAACAGGGTGCTCTTGCCGACGTTCGGCAGGCCGACGATTCCGATGGTGAGGCTCACGGAATGCCAGTCTACGCAGCGCCTACCGGAAGAACTTGCGCAGCTCCGCCGCGACCAGCTCGGGGCGGCCGCTGTTGTCGGCCGCGACGTGGCCCACGCCGCTCAGCGTCACCCGCCGCACCCTGGGCAGCACCGGCTCCAGGCCGTTCAGGACCCCTTTGAGGTACGCCGGCGAGCGCTCGCCGCCGAGCAGGAGCGTCTCGGCCGTGACCGCCGAGTACCGGCTCAACGGCCCGTCGGCCTGCTGCACGACCGTGGCGTCCAGCCGCATCGTGGGCACCAGCTCCCGTACGGAGGGATCGTTGCGGAGGTACAGGCGCACCAGCGGGGTGAGCGCGACCCGGGGAACGTACGGCAGGTCGCCTGTGCCCTTCGTGACCGTCACGAACGCGGCGGCGGTCCGCCCGGCGGCGAGCTCCTTCTCGTAGCGCGGCAGCCACGCGACCGGGTCGAAGCCGCCGTGACGCAGCGGCGGCTCGTACAGAGCCAGCCGCTCGATCCGCGGCAGCGCAAGCGCGCCGTGCAACGCGATGATCGCGCCGGAGCTCAGCCCGAAGACGTTGCCCGCACCGGTCTCGTCGAGCACCGCCGCGAGGTCGTCGATCTCGGTGTGCAGCCCGTGGTCCGGGCCGGCCGGACCGCTGCGGCCGCGCCCGCGCCGGTCGGGCACATAGACGGTGAACGTGGTGGCCAGCGCGGCGGCGAGCCGCGTGAAGTTGGCCGAGCTCTGCAGTCCGCCGTGCAGGAGCACGACCTTGGGACCGCCCGAGCCGAAGGTCCGGTACCGGATGTCCGGCGACGACAGTGTTCTCATACGTCAACCGTAGTTGACACCACGTGAGCCGTCAACCAAAGTTGACATCCGATGGCGATGTCCGAATCCCGCCAGCCACGAAGGTGTCCGCGGGAGCAGACTCGACGCCATGGAACTGGACTTCGAACGGTGCTACCGGGCCGTGGACAGCCGGGACCAGCGCTTCGACGGCTGGTTCTGCACCGCGGTGACCAGCACGGGCATCTACTGCCGCCCGTCCTGCCCGGCGATGACCCCGAAGCGCGCAAACGTCCGCTTCTATCCGAGCGCGGCCGCCGCCCAGCGCGCCGGGTTCCGCGCGTGCAAGCGCTGCCGCCCGGACGCCGCGCCCGGCTCCCCCGAGTGGGACGTGCGCGCGGACCTGGTCGGGCGGGCGATGCGGCTGATCGGCGACGGCGTGGTCGACCGCGAGGGCGTGCCCGGTCTGGCGAGCCGGCTGGGCTACACCGAGCGGCACCTCAACCGGCTGCTCACCGCGGAGCTGGGCGCCGGCCCGCTCGCGCTCGCCCGCGCGCAACGGGCGCAGACCGCGCGCATCCTCATCGAGACCACGGACCTGGGCCTTGCCGAGATCGCGTTCGCGGCCGGTTTCGGCAGCGTACGGCAGTTCAACGACACGATCCTCGAGGTGTACGCCCAGGCGCCGAGCGCGCTGCGGGAGCGGCGCCCGGTCACGCGCACCGAGGCCGGCACGATCAACCTGCGGCTCGCGTACCGGCCGCCTCTGCACGTGCCCGCGCTGCTGGACTTCCTCGGCACGCGCGCGCTGCCGGGGGTCGAGGAGCGCGACGGGAACACGTACCGCCGGGGTTTGTCCCTGCCGCACGGGAGCGCGACCGTCTCGCTCACCCCGGCCGACCGCTGGATCTCGGCGACGCTGCGGCTCGGCGACGTGCGCGATCTGGCGCCGGCCGTGGCCCGCTGCCGGCGCCTGTTCGACCTGGACGCGGATCCCGAAGCCGTCGACGCGACGCTGGGCGCACTGGCGGCGGACGAGCCGGGCGTACGGGTCCCGCGCGCGGCGGACGGCTTCGAGCTGGCGGTGCGAGCGATCGTCGGGCAGCAGGTCAGCGTGTCCGGCGCGCGCACGACGCTGAGCCGCCTGATCCGCTCGCACGTGCGGCCGGGCGAGCTGGCCGGCTTTCCGTCGGCGGCCGAGGTCGCCGACCTGCCGGACAGCGCGTTCGGCATGCCGGCGGCCCGGCGCCGGACGATCCGCGCGCTGGCGGACGCGGTGGCGGACGGCAAGCTCGATCTCGATCCCGGCGCCGACCGCGACGAAACGGTAGCGCGCTTGGTGGAGCTGCCGGGGGTCGGCCTGTGGACAGCCGGATACGTTGCCATGCGCGCGATCGGCGACCCGGACGTCTTCCTCCCCACCGACCTCGCCGCCCGCCGTGGCGCCCGGGCCCTGGGCCTGCCGGCGACCCCGAAAACCCTTGCGGCGTACGCGGAGAGGTGGCGGCCGTGGCGTTCCTACGCGCTCGTCCGCCTGTGGCGCGCCGCCTGAAAAAGACTTGTCCACAGCCCCCGCACGGCGGGTCCGGAAGGGCCAAGCTGTGTCGCAACCCCCTGGAGGACGTCATGTTGAAATACCGCACCCTCGACACCCCCGCCGGCCCGCTCACGGTGGTCGTGACCGGCACGGGCGCCGTGCGCGCCGCCGGTTTCACCGATCAGGTGAGCGAGCTGCTCGACCTGGTCCATCCGCTCCTGCGCGCGCCCGCCGAGCCGGCCGACGACGTGGGGCCGGTCGCCGGCCACGTGCGGTCCTATTTCGACGGCGACAAGACGGCGCTCGACGCCGTCGTGGTCGAGCAGCACAGTGGCGGCGAATACATCCGGCACGCGTGGCGGGTCATGCGCGAGATCAAGCCGGGCGCCCCGGTGACCTACACGGAGTTCGCTCGGCTCAGCGGTCGTCCGGCGGCGATCCGGGCGGCGGCCTCCGCGTGCGCCCGCAACCCCGTCGCGCCGTTCACCCCGTGCCATCGGGTGCTGCGGGTCGACGGGTCGCTCGGCGGCTACCGGTGGGGCCTGCCGGTCAAGCGGCTGCTGCTCGATCACGAGGCGGCGGCGTGACGATTAATCCCCCGACGATGCCGGCGCTCGGCCGTAGCATTCAGCCATGACTGATACGGGAACGACCGGGCGCGCCGGTCTGCCCGAGCGGCCGTCGCTCGACGGCCTCGAGGACAAGTGGGCGCGCACCTGGCAGGAGGAGGGCACGTACGCGTTCGACCGCTCGAAGGAGCGGGCCGACGTGTACGCGATCGACACGCCTCCGCCGACCGTATCGGGCGAGCTGCACATGGGGCACGTCTTCTCCTACACGCACACCGACACCGTCGCGCGGTTCCAGCGGATGCGCGGCAAGACCGTCTTCTATCCGATGGGCTGGGACGACAACGGCCTGCCCACCGAGCGCCGGGTGCAGAACGTCTACGGTGTCCGCTGCGACCCCGCGCTGCCCTACGACCCGCAGTGGCAGCCGCCGGCCACCCCGCCGAAACAGCCCGTGGCGATCTCACGGCGCAACTTCGTCGAGCTGTGCGGGCGGCTGACCGCCGAGGACGAGCAGGCGTTCGAGGCGCTGTGGCGGCGGCTCGGGCTGTCGGTCGACTGGGCCCTGACCTACACGACGATCGGGCGGCGATCGCAGGCCGTCTCGCAGCGGGCCTTCCTCGACAACCTGGCGCGCGGGGAGGCGTACACGGCCGAGGCCCCGACGCTGTGGGACATCGGCTTCCGCACTGCCGTCGCCCAGGCCGAGCTCGAGGACAGGGAACGACCCGGCGCCTATCACCGGCTGCGGTTCCACGGCCCCGACGGCCCGGTCGAGGTCGAGACGACCCGGCCGGAGCTGCTGCCGGCCTGCGTCGCGCTGGTCCATCACCCGGGCGACGCGCGCTACGAGGGACTGACCAGCGTCCGCACGCCCTACTTCGACGTCGAGGTCCCCGTCCTCGCGCATTCGATGGCGGCGGCCGACAAGGGCACCGGCATCGCGATGGTCTGCACGTTCGGCGACGTCACCGACGTCACCTGGTGGCGCGACCTGAGGCTTGACACGCGGGTCGTGCTGGGGCGCGACGGCCGCTTCCTCGCCGACCGGCCCGACGGCGTCTCGGAGGCGGCCTACCGCGACTTCGCGGGGCTGACCGTCAACGCGGCGCGGCGCGAGATCGTCCGGATCCTCACCGAGACCGGTGACCTGCTGGGCGAGCCGCGGCCGATCACGCACCCGGTCAAGTTCTACGAGCGGGGCGACTCGCCGCTCGAGATCGTCACGAGCCGGCAGTGGTTCGTCCGCAACGGGGGACGCGAGCCCGAGCTGCGCGAGCGGCTGATCGCCCGCGGGCGCGAGCTGCGGTGGTTCCCCGAGCACATGCGGCACCGCTACGAGCACTGGGTCAACGGCCTGACCGGCGACTGGCTGATCAGCCGTCAGCGGTTCTTCGGCGTGCCGATCCCGGTGTGGTACCGGCTCGACAACGCTGGCGAACCGGACTACACGAAGTTTCTCATACCGGAGAAATCGGCGTTGCCGGTCGACCCCTCCTCGGAGTGCCCGCCCGGGTTCGACGAGTCGCAGCGCGACGTCCCGGGCGGCTTCACGGCCGACCCCGACGTCATGGACACCTGGGCGACCTCGTCGCTGACCCCGCAGATCGTCGCCGGCGACCTACTCCCCCGCGTCTTCCCCATGGACCTGCGCCCGCAGGGACAAGAGATCATCCGCACCTGGTTGTTCTCCACCCTCCTGCGGTCCGAGCTGTCCGACGGCGTGCTGCCCTGGCACACGACGGTCCTGTCCGGCTGGATCCTCGACCCCGACCGCAAGAAGATGTCGAAGTCCAAGGGCAACGTCGTCACCCCGATGGACCTGCTCGTGCAGAACGGGGCCGACGCGGTCCGCTACTGGGCGGCGAACGGGCGGCCCGGCGCCGACCTGGCGTTCGACCCGGCGCAGATCAAGGTCGGGCGGCGGCTGGCGACCAAGCTGCTCAACGCGTCGAAGTTCGCGCTCGGGCTGGGCGCGGCGGAGGCGTTGCGCAAGCCGGTGACCGAGCCGCTCGACCGGGCGATGCTGGCGCGGCTCGCGACCGTGGTCACCGCTGCCACCGAGGCGTTCGACAGCTACGACCACACCGACGCTCTGCAGGCGGCCGAGACGTTCTTCTGGACGTTCTGCGACGACTACATCGAGCTGGTCAAGGAGCGGGCGTACGCCTCCGGCCCCGCGGCCGACTCGGCGCGCGCGGCGCTGGCCACCGGGCTGTCGGTGCTGCTGCGGCTGTTCGCGCCGTTCCTGCCGTACGTCACCGAAGAGGTCTGGTCGTGGTGGCGGTACGGGTCGGTGCACCGGTCGACGTGGCCGACGCCGTACGAGCTGACCCGGGTCGCCGGCGAGGGGGACGCCTCGCTGCTCGACCTGGCCGGCGACGCGCTGCGGCAGGTGCGGCGGGCGAAATCCGACCGCAAGCTGTCGATGAAGGCCGACGTGCCGCTGGCCGAGGCGCTGGGGCCGGCCGAGCTGCTCGAACGGCTGGCGCTGGTCGAGGACGACGTCAAGTCCGCCGGCCGGATCGCCAAGCTCGACACGCTGCCCGACCGGACGCCGGAGCTGGTGATCGCCTGCGCCTTCTGACGGCCGCGCTGCCGGCCCAGCGGCGCCGCGTCGGGTGCGGCGGTGCGGGCCGGGTGCGGCAGTGCGGGCTGAGTGTGCGGTGCCGCTTGGCGGGCGAGCCGGTGCGGGCTGAGTGCGGGGTGCCGCTTGGTGGGCGGGGTCGGCGCGGCTCTGGCGAAACGGGCCGAGCGGGGGGCGTGGGCAGGGCAGCATGAAAGGCATGTCGATCGCGCCCGAGCAGGTCGAGGCGCCCGCCCGCGACGCCGTGCTGTTCAAGTCGTCGCCGGTGCGGACGTTCGTCGCGCTCTTTCTGTTGCTGATGGTGTCGTTCGCGCTGGTGTCACCGGTGGTCGCGATGTTCGGCGACGGCGGGGCCGGCAAGCGGTGGTGGCAGACCGCGCTGCAGGCCGCCGTGGTGGCGGCGCTCGCAGCGGGCGCCTACGCCTACTCGACGCGGGGCTCGCTGCGGACGTGGGTGCGCGTCTCGTCGGGCGGGCTCGAGCTGGCCGCCCAGGAGAGCGATCCGATCATGCTGGCCTGGGCGGACATCCAGCACGTGACCGTGCGCAGGGAGGGCTTCCGCAACGTGCTGGAGGTGACCCCGGTCGACATGGACCGGGTCCACCCCGTGCAGGGCGAGGAGGCGGGGCCGCCGCCGCTGGCCGAGACGCCGGACGGGCAGTCGTTCACCGCCGACCTGAGCGAGGTGTGGCCGAGCCCGCGACGCCTGCGCCGGGAGCTCGCCAGGTACCTGCCGGCGGACGAGAAGGACGCAGCGCGGGCGAGCTGAGCCGCCGGCCGGGACCGGGCCGGCGCCGCAGGCTGGAGTCACCGGCCGGAGATCCGCCGCTGCACGGGCGCCGCTGAGGGCGTCGCCTTGGGTCAGAAGTCGCCGCCGAAATCTCCGCCACCGAAGTCGCCGCCGCCGAAGTCGCTGCCTCCCCAGTCGCCGCCGCCACCGAAGTCGCCGCTCGCCTCCGCGCCGCCCATGTCGTCGCCGCCGCCGAAGTCCTGGGCGGCCTCGGAGTAGCCGTCGGAGAAACCGTCGCCGTAGCCCATGTCGCCGAAGCCGGGGGACAGCAGCGCGTCGAAGATGAGCATGCCGCCGAGGACGCCGGCGCCGGCGCCGAGCGCGGTCTTCCAGACCGGCGTCGAATACCAGCCGGAGGGCACCGGACGGCCCTGCACCCGGCCGCCGGGGTAGTAGTACGGCGTGTCGGGGCCCGGCTGCGGGCCCGCCTTGTAGTGCTGGCCCTGCACGCTGACCTCGCGCTCCTTGGTCAGCTGCCCGGCGCCCTGCGCGGCGGCGAGGGCGGGCAGCTCGGGGCCGGGGTCGATGCCCATCGCGAGGCGGGCGGCACGCACGTACTGCAGGCCTTCGAGCGCCGACTCGCGGGCCAGCTCGTACTGCCGGACGGTGTTGGCCTGCTGCAACTGGCCGCCGGCCGCGTTGTAGCGCTCGCTCGCGTCCGAGAGCGCCTGCCGGGCCGCCGCGTCGTCGCCGTGCAGGTTCATCAGCTGCCCGCCGAGGCGCTCGTACCACCGCTGGGCCTCGGCCCGTGCGTCCTCGAGCCGGGTCTGCTGCGAGGCCGCGCCGTTGCGGCGGGCCAGGAGAACGACGAGGAGGACGACGATGACGATGCCGAGAATCAGCAACACGCTCATGTTTCAACGGTACCCTCGCGATTCACGAAGCCACGGTCTGGCAGTCTCCGGTGTGTGACTGTTTCGACGCTGGTCGTGGTGCTCGTCTGCCTGGCCGCCGGCGCTGCCCTCGGGTGGCTGACCGCGCGGCTGCGGTCGGCCGCCGACATCGCACGGCTCGAGGCGACCGTGCAGGCGCGCGCCGACGGGGAGGAGCGCCTGGAGCAGTCGATGCGGGCACTGTCGTACGAGGCCACGGCCCAGTCGCAGGAGGCAGTGGCGCGTGCGGTGGCGCCGCTGCACGAGACGCTGCGCCGCTACGAGGACCGGGTGGCCGAGCTGGAGCGCGAGCGCGTCGACGCGTACGCGGAGCTGCGGGAACAGGTGCGCACGATGAGCGCGGTCTCGGGCGAGCTGCGCACCGAGACCAAGCAGCTGGTGGCCGCCCTGCGTACGCCCCAGACGCGCGGCCGGTGGGGCGAGCATCAGCTGCGCCGGATCGTGGAAGCGGCGGGCCTGCTGGAACACTGTGACTTCGCTGAGCAGGTCACGGCGGCAACCGACAATTCCGGCGTACGCCCCGATCTCGTCGTGCGGCTGCACGGCGGCCGCACGGTGGTGGTCGATGCGAAGGCGCCCCTGGAGGCGTACCTGTCGGCGCTGGAGGCACGCGACGAGCGCACCCGCGACGGCTTCCTCGACCAGCACGCCCGCCACCTGCGCTCGCACGTCGACGCGCTGGCCGCCAAACAGTACTGGACCGCGTTCGAGTCGGCGCCCGACTTCGTGGTGCTGTTCGTGCCCGCCGACCCGTTCCTCGACGTCGCGCTGCGTCACGACCCGTCGCTGATGGAGCACTCGTTCCGGCGCAACGTGGTGCTCGCCACGCCGGCCACGCTGATCGCGCTGCTGCGCACGGTCGCGTTCTCGTGGCGGCAGGAGGAGCTGGCCCGCAACGCCGTCGAGGTGCACAGCATCGCGCGCGAGCTGTACGGCCGGATCGCCACGCTGGGCGACCACGTCGGCAAGCTCGGCGCCTCGCTCGGCGGCGCGGTCACCGCGTACAACCGGGCCGTCGGTTCGCTCGAGTCACGGGTGCTGGTCAGCGCGCGCAAGCTCGCCGAGATGGGCGTCTCGGACGACGACCTGCCCACGCCGGCCCAGCTCGAGGTGGCCCCGCGCCAGCCCCAGGCCCCCGAGCTGCTCGAACCCCGTTAGGCCTGCGTCGCCACTGCCTGCGCCGCCTTCATGTCGCGGCGCAGCTCCTGGGGCAGGGAGAAGGTCAGGCGCTCCTCGGCGGTGGTGAACTCGGTGACCTCGCCGAAGCCGCGCTGGGCCAGGTGGGCGAGCACCTCCATCACCAGGTCGTCGGGCACGCTGGCGCCCGACGAGACGCCGACCGTGGTCGCGCCCTCGAGCCACTCGTCGCGGATCTCGGAGGCGTAGTCGACCAGATGGCCCGCGCGGGCGCCCGCGTCGACGGCGACCTCGACGAGGCGTACGGAGTTGGAGCTGTTGGCCGAGCCGACGACGATCACCACGTCGCACTCCGGCGCGATCTCCTTGACCACGTGCTGACGGTTCTGGGTGGCGTAGCAGATGTCGTCGCTGGGCGGCGACTGCAGCAGCGGCAGGCGGGTCTTGAGCCGTGCGACGGTCTCCATCGTCTCGTCGACCGACAGCGTGGTCTGCGACAGCCAGACGACCTTGGACGGGTCGCGCACCACGACCTGGTCGACCGCGTCGGGGCCGTCGACGAGCTGGATGTGCTCGGGGGCCTCGCCGGAGGTGCCGATGACCTCCTCGTGGCCCTCGTGGCCGATGAGCAGGATGTCGTAGTCGTCCTTGGCGAACCGCTTGGCCTCGTGGTGCACCTTGGTGACCAGCGGGCACGTCGCGTCGATGGCCCGCAGGTTGCGCGCCTTGGCCTGCTCGTGCACCTCGGGGGCGACGCCGTGGGCCGAGAAGACGACGGTCGCGCCCTCGGGGACCTCCTCGTTCTCCTCCACGAAGATCGCGCCGCGGGCCTCGAGCGTGCTGACCACGTGCTTGTTGTGCACGATCTGCTTGCGCACGTAGACCGGGGCGCCGTAGAGCTTCAGCGCCTCCTCGACGGTCTGCACCGCACGGTCGACACCCGCGCAGTAGCCGCGCGGCTTGGCCAGCAACACACGCTTGGAAGGTTCGCTCACCCGGCCATGGTACGTGCCCCTCCTCGATGCCGGCCCGGCTGCGATCAGCGCCACAGGGGTTGTCCACAGGTGGCGGCTGCGGACTCGACCGGCCGGGCAGGGACCGGGATACTCGTCGGATGCTGGACGAGAAACAGCGGGACGAAACGGTCGAACCGGCGCCGTGGTGGGTGGTCACCGGTCGCGCGCTGCGCTTCGTGCTGGGCGCGGTGTCGCTGGTCGGCGGGCTGACCTGGATCCTGCTCAACCTGCACGTGCAAACCGTGGTGCTCGACGTCGCGGTGGGCACGGTGCTCGCGGTCGGCGGCCTGGTGCTGCTCATGCCGCACCGCGTCCGGCTGCCGCGCCGGGCCACGGCGGTGGTGATGAGCGTGTTCGCGCTGGCCGGCACGGCGGCCGGGCTGCTCGCCGGGCGGTCGCAGACGTGCTGCGACTTCGCGTACATCACCGACCGCGGCTGGCCGTTCCACTGGGCCCAGCAGGGCGCCCTCGCGGGCGACTTCGAAACCGCCCGGCGCCTGGCGCAATCCGCGTCGTGGACCGTCGACTTCCTGACGCTCGGCGTCGACCTGCTGATCTGGTCGTACGTCGGCCTGATCCTCGTCGTGATCGCCGTCGTGGCGCGCCGGCCCCGCGGCACGACGCGCTGACCCGTCCCCCGCGCGGCCGAAAGAGGCCGATTCGCCGGTGATCGGGCGGTTCCGGCTGGATACTCGGACGCATGCCGCCCGCCGCCGAGGAAGAACCCGGCCTGCTCGCCTCCTCGATGGCGACGCTCCGGCTGATCGTGGGCTGGGCCCTCGTCGCGCTCGGCGTGCTGAACCTCGCCATGGGCCTGGTCTCCGTGTCGTACGTCGTGTTCCACGTGGTGCTGCTGGTGACCGGCCTGCTGCTGCTGGGCGTGAGCCGGCTCGGCCGCCGGCCGGCGCGGCTCGCCTGGATCGCCGGCGGGCTCGTCGCGGGGCTCGGGCTGGTCGCCGGCGCGATCCCGGCGCTCGCCGTCGGGTGCTGCTCCCCCGGGTACGCGGTGCGGCACGGCTATCCGTTCACGATGCTGGCCCGCGATCCCGGCGGGTGGCGGTTCGACGCCGCGCGTACGGTCGCCGACCTGCTCTTCTGGCTGTGCGCCGGGATGATCGTGATGGTGGTGGCCGACCGCCTGCTGCCGTCGCCGCGGCGGTCCGAGCCGCGCCGGCCCGGCAAGACACCGCGGCCGTCGATGCACGCCGAGGAGCGCAACGCCGGCCAGCCCAGCCGGGAGCACCGGGCCCGTGCGGCGGACGACGAGAATGTCGGAGGGCTTCCGTAGTCTGGCCGGGTGAGTGAGCCAGAGCCGACCGCGGCACCGCCCAAGAGCTCCGCCGACGAGCCGTGGCCGGTCCGTGTCGTCAGTCAGAAGATCGGCTCGTGGATCGCCAAGCTGGGCTGGGTCTGGATCGACGGCCAGGTGGCGCAGATCAGCCGCCGCCCCGGTTCCACGGTGGTGTTCCTGACCCTGCGCGACCCCTCGGCCGACCTCAGCCTCACCGTCACCGCCCACCGTGACGTGCTCGACTCGGGCGCGCCCGAGCTGGCCGAGGGCGCCCGCGTCACACTGCACGCCAAGCCCGAGTTCTATCCCGCCCGCGGCACGCTCAGCCTGCGCGCCGACGAGATCCGCCAGGTCGGCCTCGGCGAGCTGCTGGCCCGGCTCGAGCGCCTCAAGAAACTGCTGGCGGCCGAGGGTCTGTTCGCCCGCGAGCGCAAGCGCCGGCTGCCGTTCCTGCCCCGGCGCATCGGCCTGATCACCGGGCGGGCCAGCGCCGCCGAGCGCGACGTGCTGATGAACACGCGCCGCCGCTGGCCGGCCGTCGACTTCCGGGTGATCAACGTGCCGGTGCAGGGGCCCACAGCGGTTCCCCAGATCGTCGACGCGCTCAAGGTGCTCGACAACGACGACACCGTCGACGTGATCGTGATCGCCCGCGGCGGCGGCAGCGTCGAGGACCTGCTGCCGTTCAGCGACGAGGCGCTCTGCCGGGCGGTGTTCGGCGCGCGGACGCCCGTGGTCAGCGCGATCGGCCACGAGACCGACGCGCCGCTGCTCGACTACGTGGCCGACCTGCGCGCCTCCACCCCGACCGACGCGGCGAAGCGGATCGTGCCCGACCTCGGCGAGGAGACGCAGCTCATCGACGTGGCCCGCCGCCGGATCGAGCGCGCGGTGCTCACGCTGATCGAGCGCGAGACGCACCGCATCGAGTCGTGGCGTTCGCGTCCCTCGCTGGCCCGGCCCGAGCTGCTGGTCGACCAGCGCGCCGCCGACGTGACCGCGCTGCGCGACCGGGCCGTGCGCAACCTCGAGCACCGCCTGCGCCGCGCCGACGACGACCTGCGCCACACCGTCGCCCGGCTGCGGGCGCTGTCCCCCGCGGCGACGCTTCAGCGGGGCTACGCGATCGTGCAGCGCTCCGACGGCCACGTCGTGCGCGCCGCCGACGAGGTGAAGGCCGACGACCTGCTGAGGGTGCGGCTCGCCGAGGGTGAGCTGCGAGCAGCCGTACGAGACGACGAGTGAGCCGGATGGAGACGCAGTGAGCGACGAGAAGCTGAGCTACGAGCAGGCCCGCACCGAGCTGGCCACCGTGGTCGAGCGGCTGGAACAGGGCGGCAGCTCGCTCGAGGAGTCGCTCGCGCTGTGGGAGCGCGGCGAGAAGCTGGCCGACGTGTGCGAGCGCTGGCTCGACGGCGCCCGCGAGCGCATCGAGGCAGCCCGCGCCGCCCGCACCGACGACTAGCCGCCCGCTCCGACGGCTTAGGGCGTCACCGCAGCGCGCCGGCCAGCGCCTCGAGGTTGTCGACGTCGGTCTTGCCCACGACCAGCACCGTCCGCGACTGGTCGGCCAGCACCAGCGCCTGCTCGCCCGGCCGGCCGCTGTAGAGGCGCCACACCCCGTTGTCGGCGCGGAACGTGCCGATCGGCTTGGCTTCGTCGGTCAGCTCGGTCGGCAGCAGCGTCGCCGAGGGCACGCTGCTCTGCACCAGCTGGATCGGGTCCTTGTCGGGGTCGACGTAGCCGAGCCGCAGCGTCGCGCCGTTCTCGGCCCGGCGGAAGGTGGCGCTCGACGTGTGCCAGTCGTCGCCGAGGCCCTGGGGCAGCAGCACGGTGAACGCCTTCGCCTGCTGCGCCTCCTGGATCGTCGGCGTGGGGTCGACCGCGATCGGCTTGTCGCCGTCCAGCACCAGGCGGTAGAAGGTCAGCAGCAGCGCGATCGGGATGAGCAGCACGGCCAGCGACAGCACCATGTCGCGCGGCGACCGCTCCTCGCGCCGCCCGAGCCGGACCGGCGCCTCCTCCGCCGCGACAGCGACGCCGCCCGCGCCGGCAGCCGGCTCGTCGCCCTCACCGGGCACCGCGGCCGACGCACCCGCAGCGGAGGCCGACGCGTCCGAAGCAGGGGCCGACGCGCCCGAAGCACGGACCGACGCGCCCGAAGCAGGGACCGACGCGCCTGAAGCAGGGGCCACCGAGCTCGGAGCGGCGGGCGACGCGCCCGAGGCTGCGTCGGCGGGCGGCGGCGCGGTCGCGGGAGCCGGAGCCGCGGCCGGACCGGGAGCGGGGGTTGCGGCCGGCTCGGTTCGGCCGGTCGGGCCGGAAGGGGCGGGCGACGTGGGTTCCACCCACCCATTGTTAACCATGTCGCCGGGGCGGGACTTTGCGCGTCCGCGCGTGTGAGGATCGGTGCATTCACCCCGCATCGTCGCGAGGAGGCGCCCATGCCCGCACGGGTCCCGCAGGATCTCGACCGCAACATCGCCCTCGACCTGGTCCGTGTCACGGAGGCGGCCGCGATGGCCGCCGGTCGCTGGGTCGGGCGCGGCGACAAGAACGGCGGAGACGGCGCGGCCGTCGACGCCATGCGCAAGCTGATCAACTCGATCCAGATGCGCGGCACCGTGGTGATCGGGGAGGGCGAGAAGGACGAGGCGCCCATGCTGTTCAACGGCGAACGCGTCGGCGACGGCACCGGCCCCGAGGTCGACGTGGCGGTGGACCCGATCGACGGCACGACGCTGATGAGCAAGGGCATGCCCGGCGCCGTGGCGGTGCTGGCAGTGGCCGAGCGCGGCGCGATGTTCGACCCCAGCGCCGTCTTCTACATGGAGAAGATCGCCGTCGGGCCGGACTGCGCCGACGTCGTCGACATCAACGCCGGCACCAAGGAGAACCTGCGCCGCATCGCCAAGGCGAAGCGGTCGAGCATCTCGGACGTGACGGTCTGCATCCTCGACCGGCCCCGGCACGCCCAGCTGGTCGAGGAGGTGCGCCAGGCCGGCGCGACCATCAAGTTCATCTCGGACGGCGACATCGCCGGGGCGATCTCGGCGGCCCGGCTCGAGTCCGACGTGGATGTGCTGATGGGCATCGGCGGCACGCCCGAGGGCATCACCGCCGCCTGCGCGCTCAAGTGCCTGGGCGGCATGATCCAGGCGAAGCTGTGGCCGCAGGACGCGGCCGAGCGCGACAAGGCGCTGGCGGCCGGGCACGACCTCGACCGGGTGCTCACGACCGACGACCTGGTCACCGGCGACAACTGCTTCTTCGTGGCCACCGGCGTCACCTCGGGCGACCTGCTCAAGGGCGTGCGATACCGCTCGGGCGGCGCGCACACCCAGTCGATCGTCATGCGGTCCAAGAGCGGCACGATCCGCGTGATCGACTCGTACCACCGGCTCGAGAAGCTCGCGATGTACTCGGCGGTCGACTTCGACGGGCACCTGCCGACGGTCCCGCTCGGCGAGGGCGACCCGGTCATCTGAAAATGAGAGAAAGCTGAGGGAGGCCCGTCCGCTTGGCGGGCCTCGACTCCGCCTGGAACTATCGAAAGATGAGTTACGGGACGGACACGCGAGCCGACGCAGAGGCCAAGTTCGGCACCGACGCGTTCTACGCGTCGCTCGGCCGGGCCTTCGTGACCATGTGCGCGGTCATCCCGGTGCTGTTCCTCATCGAGGCGATCGACGTCGGCGTCGGCGCGGGCCAGCTCGACGTCGCGGGCGGCATCATCCCGCGCCGCGTCGACGGCCTCGACGGCGTGCTGTTCAGCCCGTTCCTGCACGCCGGGTGGGACCACCTCTACGGCAACGCGGTGCCGCTGATCCTGGTGGGCACGTTCGCGCTGGCCGGCGGCACCAAGCGGTTCATCTGGTCGACGTTTGTGATCATGCTGGTGAGCGGGCTGGGCGTCTGGTTCGTCGGCGACCCGCAGAGCGTGGTCGTGGGCGCCAGCGGCGTGATCTTCGGCTATCTGGGCCTGCTGCTCACCCGGGGTCTGGTCGAGCGCTCCTGGTGGAACCTGGGCGTGGCCGCGTTCATCGGGCTTCTGTACTGGTACCAGCTCTACAACATCCTGCCGACCGACCAGCCGATCTCGTGGCAGGGGCACGCGCTCGGCCTGCTCGGCGGCGCCATCGCGGCGATCCTGTTCCGCCGCAAGCGGCCGCGGGCGCCGAAACTCGACGCCACCCTGGGCTTCTAGCGAGGCTCCTGGCGCAGCTTCCGGACGGCCGCCTTGATCGCCGGCCGGAAGGTGGAGAGCTGGGTGTAGACGCCGGGGTATCCGTCGCGGGCGCAGCCCAGCCCCCAGCTCACGATCCCCACCTGCACCCACTCGCCGCGCCGGCCGCGGCCCACCATCGGCCCGCCGCTGTCGCCCTGGCACGTGTCGACGCCGGGTAAGCCGGCGCAGATCTGCTCGTCCGGCACGAGCTTCACACCCGCTTTCCCGTACGCCTCCAGGCACTTCGCGTCCGGCACGACGGGCACGGCCGCGTAGTGCAGGCGCTGCTCCTGCTGCAGGGAGTCCTCGCGCGTCTGGCCCCAGCCCATCACCACGTAGCGCCCGTCGCCCACCGGCTCCTTGGCGATCCGCAGCGTCGGCAGGTGCAGGGGGCGGTCGAGCCGGATGACCGCCCAGTCGTCGCCGCGCGTCTCGTCGACGAAGCCCTCGGCACGGACAACCCGCTCGGACCGCGCGGTCTGGGCGCCGCGCGCCGTCAGGTCCGCAACCCCGGCGGTGACCAGGATGCTGTCGTTGCGGCCGGTGCCGTCGACACAGTGCCCGGCGGTGAGCACCACGCGGGGCTCGATCAGCGCGCCGCCGCAGCCCATCGACAGGCGTACCGCCCAGGGGAACTTGCCCTGCGGCGCGACCAGGCCACCGACCACGGGGCGGGCCGTGTCCCCGGCGTGCGCGGGGATGCCGTCGGTCGCCAGCACCGCGGCCAGGACCCCGGCCACCACCAGCGAAACGACATTTCGGGCCATACGGATAATTTGACCACAACAGAACGGGCCGCGCGGTTAGCCGCGCGGCCCGTCCGATGATGCCTGCCGGCTTTAGTACCAGCCGGTGTCCTGCGAGTGGCCCCACGCGCCACAGGGGGTGTCGTAGCGACCCTCGATGTAGCCCAGGCCCCACTTGATCTGGGTGGCCGGGTTGGTCCGCCAGTCGCTCGCGACCGAGGCCATCTTCTTGCCCGGCAGCGCCTGCGGGATGCCGTACGCGCCCGAGCTGGGGTTCTCGGCCTCCGGGTTCCAGCCGCTCTCCTTCTTCCACAGCTTGTCGAGGCACGGGAACTGGGAGATCTTGAAGCCCTCCTCGAGCATGAGGGCGCAGCCGATCTCGCGGGTTCCGCTGTACTCGCTGCAGGAGGCGGGGATGTCGCCGGTGTACTCGGTCGATCCGCCGCCCGAGGACGACCCACCGCCGGAGGACTCCTCGGCGGCCTCTTCTTCGGCCTTCTTCTTCGCCGCGGCGGCAGCGGCGGCCTTGGCGGCGGCCGCCTTCTGGGCGATGGCCTTGCGCTCGGCGGTGTGCGCCTTGCCGGCGGCAACCTTGGCGGCAGCGGCAGCCTTCTCGGCCGCGTTGACCGCCGCCTCCCGCTGCGCCGCGCGCGCGGCGGCGTGCTCGGCCTGTCGTTGCTTCAGCAGCTGGGAGTCGTCGACGGCGATCTGCGCGACGACGCTCGCTTCCGCGCTCTGCTGCTGGACTTCCCGGTCCGTTCCGAGGTAGACACCGCCGGCTGCGCCCGCTACCAGCAGGCCGACCGCGGTCACTCGTACTCCGACCCGGCTCCAGAGCCGATTCACGAAGTATCCCTTCGTCGGGGGCAAGGGCGCGGCACGGCCACCGGGGGATTGGTGGTGAATCCATGTCGCAAGCACCCGCGACCGCTCGGGCCGGCACACCGATCGCAGTCGATCTCCATCGTCGGCGGTCACGCGTGGCGCTCGTCAGCCACCATGGCTCACCGTGAAGTGGATGTGAAATGACGACGCGGTGTTGTGAACTTGCTCACAACAATTTCCCGCTCAAACCGGGTGAAAAAGCCCGGGAATCGTGTCACTCCGGAGGGGAACCCGCACTCACAGCACGGGTTCCCCCGGCTACTCAGAGTGGAATCTCCTCGAGCAGGTCGGTAACCACCTCGGCGATGGGCGACCGCTCGGAACGGGTCAGCGTCACGTGGGCGAAGATCGGGTGCCCCTTGAGGGCCTCGATCACCGCCGTGACGCCGTCGTGCCGGCCGACGCGCAGGTTGTCGCGCTGGGCGACGTCGTGAGTGAGAACGACCCGCGACCCCTGCCCGATGCGGGACAGCACAGTCAGCAGCACGTTGCGCTCGAGCGACTGGGCCTCGTCGACGATCACGAACGCGTCGTGCAGGCTGCGCCCGCGGATGTGGGTCAGCGGGAGGACCTCGAGCATCCCGCGGGCCATGACCTCCTCCACCACATTGGCGTGCACGACCGCGCCGAGCGTGTCGAAGACGGCCTGCGCCCAGGGCGACATCTTCTCGTTCTCGGTGCCGGGCAGATAGCCCAGCTCCTGGCCGCCCACGGCGTACAGCGGACGGAAGACGATGACCTTCTTGTGGCGGTTGCGTTCCATGGTCGCCTCGAGGCCGGCGCTCAGCGCGAGCGCCGACTTGCCCGTGCCGGCCCGGCCGCCCAGCGACACGATGCCGATCGACTCGTCCAGCAGCAGGTCGAGCGCCACCCGCTGCTCGGCGGAGCGGCCCCGCAGGCCGAACGCGTCCCGGTCACCGCGCACCAGCCGGACGGTCTTGTCGGGGCTGACCCGGCCGAGCGCGGACCCGCGGGACGAGTGGATCACCAGGCCGGTGTGGCAGGGCAGGTGCGCGACCTCCTCGAGCTCCAGCTCCTCCCCGCCGTACAGCGCGTTCACCTGCTCCTCGCCGAGCGTCAGGTCGGCCATGCCCGTCCAGGTGGGGTCGCTGGCCTGCCCGTGGCGGTACTCGTCGGCGCTCAGGCCCACCGACGCGGCCTTGACCCGCAGCGGCATGTCCTTGCTGACCAGCGTGACGTCGCGCCCCTCCGCGGCGAGCCCGAGGGCCACCGACAGGATGCGGGTGTCGTTCGAGTCGTTCCGGAACCCCAGCGGCAGCACGCTCTGGTCGGCGTGGTTGAGCTCGACCCGCAGGGTGCCGCCCTCGTCGTTGCAGAGCACCGGCTGGTCGAGCCGGCCGTACTTGATCCGCAGCTCGTCGAGGATGCGCAGCGACTGCCGCGCGAACCAGCCCAGCTCGGGGTGGTGGCGTTTGCCCTCCAACTCGGAGATGACCACGAGCGGGATGACCACCTCGTGATCGGAGAACCGGCGGAACGCCGCCGGGTCGGACAGCAGGACCGAAGTGTCCAGAACGAAAACACGGCCCTCGGGGGCCGGTTCAGCGTCAGCGTGCCTGTCTCGGGACTTGCGTCCCGTTCCGGCTCGGCTCGTGGAGACTTCGGCGGCCGCGTCGGCGGAAGCGACGTCGGCGTCAGAACGGCGAGATGTCACAGGCCTGCTCCAGCGGGCGTGCAACCCGGTACGCCCGCGGTCCGCCACCTCCGGAGCCCGGTCTCGATGCACGGGGTCGGGATGCTGGGCCCCGTGGCGCACTTGTCGCAGGTCCGGGCCGGCCGGTTGGCTCGGGATGACCCCGTGCCATGACCCAAACGCTAGCGGTCAACTGCGCTACGCGGTAGTACGCAAAAACGGGTGACGAGCGACTCCCAGCTGAATTCTGTGGCATGCATCCCGACGTCCGGCGGGTAATCTGACCTCGTGGCACAGACTCCGCGTCCGACCCATCCGCTGAGCATCGACCAGGCGTGGGCGTTCACCGTCGACAACGCCTCGGCGACCACTTTCTTCTTCGACTTCGACGGCGTGCTCTCGCCCGTCACCGACGACCCCGACGCCTCCCAGCCGGCACCGGCCGTCCTCGGCGTCCTCGAGCGTCTCGCCAAGGTCGTCCAGCGGGTCGCGATCGTCTCGGCCCGCCCGGTCAGCTTCCTGCGCTCGCGGTTCTCGTCGCTGGGCGGCGTCGACCTCTACGGGCTCTACGGCCTCGAGGTCTGGCACGAGGGCGAGGTCGTCACCGAGCCGGCCGCGCTGCCCTGGGTGCCGGCCATGGCCGACCTCGCCGAGCAGGCCAAGGCCGAGCTGCCGCAGGCCGTGCTGGTGGAGTACAAGCGCCTGTCCGTGGCCCTGCACTACCGCACGGCGCCCGACCAGGCCGCCGCGGTCGAGCGCTGGGGTCACGAGCAGGCCGAGCGCCTCGGGCTGCGGGTGCAGGCGGGCCGCATGGTCGTCGAGCTCAAGCCGCCGGTCGACCAGGACAAGGGCATGGTCATCACCGAGGGCGTCCGCGACGCGGGCTGCGCGTGGTATTTCGGCGACGACATGTCCGACATCAAGGCGTTCGACGCGCTGCGCGCCCGCGAGGCGGTCGACCCGTCGTTCTTCGGCGTCGCGGTGGCGGTCGCCAACCCCGAGACCGGCGCCGAGGTGTCCAGCGCCGCCGACCTCACCCTCGACTCCCCCGACGCCGTGGCGGCCTTCCTGGCCGAGGGCCTCGAGCGCTTCTAGGCCCCGTAACGGCGCTGCCGGTTGCCGTACGACCGCAGCGCCCGCAGGAAGTCGATGCGGCGGAAATCGGGCCAGTTCGCGTCGTGGAAGTAGAACTCCGAGTGCGCCGACTGCCACAGCAGGAAGCCGGACAGCCGCTGCTCGCCGCTGGTGCGGATGACGAGGTCGGGATCGGGCTGCCCGCGGGTGTAGAGGTGCTCGGCGATGTGCTCGACGTCGAGGATCTCGGCCATCTCCTCGATCGTGCGCCCGGCCGCGGCCTGCTCGTGCAGCAGGGAACGCACCGCGTCGGCGATCTCCCGGCGCCCGCCGTAGCCGACCGCCATGTTGACCTCGACCCCGACCGTACGGTTGCGGGTCTTCTCCTGGGCCGCCTTGAGCGCGGTCGCCGTCGAGGCGGGCAGCACGTCGAGCGCGCCGACCATGCGCAGCCGCCACGGGTTGCCGTCCTCGGCCAGCTCGGTGGCGAGGTCCTCGATGATCTGGAGCAGCGGGTCGAGCTCTGCCGCCGGGCGGCGCAGGTTGTCGGTGGCCAGCAGATAGAGCGTGACGTGCTTGATGCCGGCCTGGTCGCACCAGGTGAGCAGCTCCTTGACCCGGGCCGCGCCGACGCGGTGGCCGTCGTTGGGGTCGACGAAGCCCATCTCGCGGGCCCAGCGGCGGTTGCCGTCACACATGACACCGACGTGCCGGGGCACGGGCTTGCCGGCCAGCTTGCCGGCCAGCCGCCGCTCGTACACGCGGTAGAACGGAGTAATGATCAACGACCGCAGACTCATCGCCTCAAACCCTAGTCCTCGCGGGTAGCGACTCAAGGGGTGGCCGGGTGACGGTGACCCAACCGGGAGGCGATGCGCCCGATCGTGCGAACGTCGAAAACTCCGTCACCGAGGCCGAGTTCCACCATCCGGTCGAAGACCGCGCCGTTCCGGGCAGCCGCGTCGACCGCGGCGTCGACCACGCGCGGCTGTTTGGAGAGCCAGGCCGCGAACCCCGAGTGCCGCAGGTGCCGGCCGAGCCGCCGGCGCAGCGCGGTGCGGTAGCGGCCGGCGACGTCGTGCGCCCCGGTCGCGGCGGCCGCACCCGCGAGCGCACCGGAGAGGACGGCGTAGAAGATGCCCTCGCCGGTGAACGGGTTGATCAGCGAGAGCGCGTCGCCGGCCAGCAGCACGCGTCCGGCGGCGGGCGACGGCCGGTGGGTGGACAGCGGCAGGTGGTGCCCGCGCACGCCGGTCGGCTCCCCCGTCGGCAACAGCTGCTGCAGGCGATCAAGCAGGTACGCGCGGGAGAGCGGCTCGCCGCGCAGCACCTCGCCGTACCCGACGTTGGCCGTGCCGTCGCCGAGCGGGAACTCCCAGGCGTACGCCGGCCAGCGCTGCCGCGTCGTGACGATGACCTGCTCGGTGGTGTTGGCGGTCGGCGCGTACCCCCGGATCGCGATCGCCAGGTGGCCGGGCGGGTTGGCGTCGTTGCCGAGCGCCCGCCGCACCACCGACCCGGCCCCGTCCGCGCCGATCACCACGGCCGCGCGGTACTGGTCGTCGATCGTGACGCCGTCCCGGTCCGGGCGCACCGACCGTACGGTGTGCCGCCGCAGCTCCGCTCCCGCGCCGACGGCCGCCCGCACCAGCCGTTCGTCGAAGACCCGCCGCGGCACGGTGTGCGCCGGCCTCGGCAGCGGGCGGGCCACCGCCGTACCGCCCGGGGCGACCAGCCGCAGCCGCTCGATCGCCGGATGGCCGTCGGTGACCCCGCGCACGCCGAGTCCATGCAGGACGGTCACCGCCTCGGCCGCGATGCCGTCGCCGCACGGCTTGTCGCGCGGGAAGTCGGCGCGGTCGAGCAGCAGCACCGTGGCCCCCGCACGACGCGCCGCCAGCGCCGCCGCCGACCCGGCCGGCCCGGCGCCGACGATCGCGACATCGAACAGGTGCATGCCGCGAATCTACGGTGATCAGCAGCGAGACGGCATCCCGACCGTCCGGGGCACTCAGAAGGCGATCTCGCCGTGGCGCTCGACGAACCGGCCGGATCCGTGGCCGGGGCCCTCGGTGGCGAGCGCGACGATCGCGTCGGTGCCCTCGGTGACGGTCTGCGGGCCGGAGTTGCCGTTGAAGTCCGTCGCGGTGTAGCCGGGGTCGGCGGCGTTGATGCGGATGTCCGGCAGAGCCTTGGCGTACTGGGTCGTCAGCATGGTCAGCGCCGCCTTCGACGAGGTGTACGCCGGGAAGACGGCCTTCGACTCGGGCCGCGACGGGTCGTGCGTGGCCGCCAGCGACCCCATCCCGCTGCTCACGTTGACGACCACGGGGTCGGCCGAGCGCCGCAGCAGCGGCAGGAACGCCTCGGTGGTGCGCACCACGCCGACCACGTTGACCTCGAGCACCTCGCGCATGTCGGCGACGCTCGTGGAGCCGTACGTGCCCGGGATGCCGGCGTTGTTGATCAATACGTCGATGTGGCCCTCGTGCTGCTCCACGTCGGCGACCGCGGCGGCGACCGAGGCGTCGTCGGTGACGTCGATCCGGACGAACCGGGCGCCGAGCTGCTCGGCTGCCGCGGCTCCCCGGACGGCGTCGCGGGCGCCCAGCAGCACGGTGTGACCGCTCTCGAGGAGGCGGCGGGCGGTCTCGTAGCCGAGGCCCTTGTTGGCCCCGGTGATGAAGGTGATCGTCATGCGTCCCATCGTCGGTCGGCCCGCCGCGGCCGGCCAGGGAAGACTGTTACCACCCTCGCCCGCCGCCCGCGCGCAACAATCGGACCATGACTTCGGAACTCGGAGCGACCCTGCGGGCCTGGCGCGACCGGCTCTCCCCCGCCGAGGTGGGCCTGCCCGACGGCCACGGGCGGCGGGCGGCCGGGCTGCGCCGCGAGGAGCTCGCCGGGCTGGCGGGCATCTCGGTCGACTACGTCGTACGGCTCGAGCAGGGCCGCTTCGTCACCCCGTCGGCCCAGGTCGTCGCCGCCCTCGCACGGGCGCTGCAGCTCAGTGCCGCCGAGCGGGACCACCTGTACCGGCTGGCCGGCATCGCGCCGCCGGCCGACATCTCCGACCACATCCCGCCCGGTCTGCAGCGCATGCTGGGGCGGCTCGGCGACACCGCCGCCGTCGCCGTGTTCGCGGCGGACTGGCAACTGATCCGGTGGAACCGCGGCTGGGCGGCGCTGCTCGGCGACCCGTCCGTGGTGCCGTCCGCGCTGCGCAACTTCGCCCGCGACAGCTTCCCGGCCGACGGCGCCGCCCCGCACCTGTCGCAGTGGCCGGTGACGTCGTTGTCGCGGGACACGACCGAGGCCGCCATCGTCTCGGACCTGCGCCGCGCGACCGGCCGTTTCCCCAACGACCGCCGCCTGACCGCCCTGGTCCGCGAGCTGACCCGGACCAACCGCCGGTTCGCCGAGCTCTGGTCCACCGGCGCCGTGGGCGCCCACCGCGAGGACCACAAGATCATCCAGCACCCGTCGGTCGGCCCGATCGCCGTCGACTGCGACGTGCTGAGCGACGGCGACGCCGAGCTCAAGCTCGTGGTCCTCACCGCCGCCGTCGGCAGCGAGGACGAGACCAAGCTGCGCCTGGCCCTGGTCTCCGGCGTCCCGCAGGCGACGGCCGGCTAGCCGGTTTCTGCCGCACCGGCGGCGCGGTGCAGGGCGTACCAGGTGAGCAGGGCGGCGGCCAGCAGTGGGGCGCCGTCGCGGATCAGGCCGTCGACGCCGAGCAGGAAGTAGCAGAGCGGCAGGTCCCAGGCGAGCACGAAGACGGTGAGCCAGCCCAGGTAGCGCCGGGCGCCCGCCCTGCCGCGCAGCAGGAAGAAGGTGCCGAGCAGCACCGCGTAGCTGACGCCGATGCCCAGCGCCAGCCAGAGCAGCACGGCCGGCAGCCACTCCGGACGGTCGCGCAGCTCACCGAACGAGATGAGGCACGGCACGAGCATGAGCGGGCTGTAGGTGAACGCGGCGAGACGCGCGGTCAGCAGCCAGCCGGTGACGGGGGCACGGCGGGGTGCGGCCTCCTGCAGGGCGACGCCCGAGCGGGTCAGCACCAGGCGGTTCGGGTGGCGGACGAGATGCTCGCGCACCACCGGGTGGCGATAGAGCAGCGCCACCACGGCGACGCACAGCAGCACCAGCACCGCGAAGCCCGCCACGCCCGGCAGCGGCGGCAGGCCCGAGCGCGGCACGACGAGCCGGCCCACCGCGAAGACCGTCGTGACGGCCAGGATCAGCCCCAGCGGACGGGCGGCGGCGCGGTTGCGGCGTACCTGGCGGATCAGCAGCAGCCAGCCCAGCGTGCGCAGCAGCGCCCAGCCGGTGCGCACCGCGAGACCGAAGCCGTGCTCGGGGGCGTACGAGTAATTCATCACCTCGACCACGACGGTCGCCGCGGCCGTCGCGATCAGCAGGGCGGTCAGCGCGCGCAAGGCCCGTGGCCGCCCCGCTTCGATCGTCACCTACGCGAGATACCCGATCGGCGCGCGCGTCATTCCGCGAGGCGGGCGCGCAACGCGTCCAGCTCGGCCCACAACACGGTGGGCAGCTTGTCGCCGAACTTCGTGAACCACTCGGTGACCTGCGGGATCTCCGCCAGCCACTCCTCACGGTCGACCCGCAGCACGGCCTCGAGGTCGGCGTCGGACAGCTCGAGGCCGGTACGGTCGATCGCCGCCGGGGTGGGCACGTGGCCGATCGGGGTCTCGACCGCCTCGCCGGTGCCGTCGAGCCGCTCGGCGATCCACTTGAGAACGCGGCTGTTCTCGCCGAAGCCCGGCCACAGGAACCGGCCGTCGTCGCCGCGGCGGAACCAGTTGACGTAGAAGACCCTGGGTAGCGACAGCGCGTCGCCGGGCGCGCCCTTGGCCATGTCGATCCAGTGCTGGAAGTAGTCGCCCGCGTGGTAGCCGATGAACGGCAGCATCGCCATCGGGTCGCGGCGCACGACGCCGACCTGGCCGACCGCCGCGGCGGTGGTCTCGCTCGACAGCGTGGCGCCCAGATAGACGCCGTGCACCCAGTCGCGGGCCTCGGTGACCAGCGGGATCGTGGTCTTGCGGCGGCCGCCGAACAGGATCGCGTCGATCGGCACGCCGCGCGGGTCGTGGTATTCGTCGGCGAGGATCGGGCACTGCTCGATGGGCGTGCAGAACCGGCTGTTGGGGTGGCTCGACGGAGTCGGCGAGCCGGGGGTCCAGTCCTCGCCGCGCCAGGAGGTCAGGTGGGCCGGCGGCGTGCCCATGCCCTCCCACCACACGTCGCCGTCGTCGGTCAGCGCCACGTTGGTGAAGACCGAGTTGCCGCGGGCCAGCGTGCGCATGGCGTTCGGGTTGGTGTGGAAGTCGGTGCCGGGCGCCACGCCGAACAGGCCGAACTCGGGGTTGGTGGCCCACAGCCTGCCGTCGGGGCCGAACCGCATCCACGCGATGTCGTCGCCGACCGTCTCGACCTTCCAGCCGGGCAGCGTCGGCTCGAGCATCGCGAGGTTGGTCTTGCCGCACGCCGACGGGAACGCGCCGGCGATGTAGCGGACCCGGCCCTCGGGCGAGGTCAGCTTCATGATGAGCATGTGCTCGGCGAGCCAGCCCTCGTCGCGGGCGGCCACGCTGGCGATCCGCAGCGCGTAGCACTTCTTGCCCAGCAGCGAGTTGCCGCCGTACCCGGAGCCGTACGACCAGATCTCGCGGGTCTCGGGGAAGTGCGAGATGTACTTGGTCTCGTTGCACGGCCAGGCGACGTCCTGCTGTCCGGGCTCGAGCGGCGCGCCGACCGAGTGCAGCGCGGGCACGAAGTCGGCGTCGTCGCCCATCGCCTCGAGCACCGCGGTTCCCATCCGCGTCATGATCCGCATGCTGGCCACGACGTACGGGCTGTCGGTCAGCTCCACGCCGAACATCGGTCGCTCGGCGTCGAGCGGGCCCATGCAGAACGGCACCACGTACATCGTGCGGCCGCGCATGCAGCCCCGGTAGAGCGCGGTCATCGTCGCCTTCATCCGCGCCGGATCCATCCAGTTGTTGGTGGGACCGGCGTCGGCCTCGTCGGCGGAGCAGATGAACGTGCGCTCCTCGACCCGGGCGACGTCGCCGGGGTCGGTGCGGGCCCAGAAGGAGTTGGGCTTCCTGACGGGGTCGAGGCGCACGAGCGAGCCGGACTCGACCAGCGCGTCGGTGAGCGTGGTCCACTCGTCCTGCGATCCGTCGCACCAGACGATGCGCTCGGGGGTGGTCAGGGCGGCGATCTCGTCGATCCAGGCCAGCAGGCGGCCGTGCGACGTGGGGGCGTGGGTGGGGACGGTTGCGGTCAAAGCGATCTCCTTCGGTCGGCGCTGACCAATGACCACGGGGAGCCGTGGCCGGCGCCGGGGTCTTGGGGAGTGCGCTCAGACTAAGCCGCAGACACGTTCAGTTCATCGGCCGTTGCTGTGGATAACCGCACAATCTTTGGCACTCCTGCGCATCCACGATCGATTCTTCGCCGTACGGCGCAGTTCCGCGCAAATGCCGGGGCGCGCCCGAGCCCATGCCGACTTGGGCAAAGCGGACTTAACAGCCTAAGCTTGCTGGTAACGGGCTTTCCTCTTACTCCCGCCGTAGGAGGCAGGAATGACGATCCCGGGCAGCGAGCCGGACGGCAGCCCCGAGCCACCGGACACCGACCTGCTGGCCGCCGTCCGGGCGGGCGACACCGCGGCGTACGGCACGCTCTTCCAACGGCATCGGGCGGCTGCGCGCCAGTTGGCGTACGGGCTGGCCAGCGACCCGGCCGACGTGGACGACCTGGTCGCCGAGACGTTCGCCAAGGTGTTCGCCTCGCTGCGCGCCGGCCGGGGCCCGCTGGTCGCCTTCCGCGCCTACCTGCACACGACCATGCGGCACGTCTGCTACCACCGGGCGCGGCGGGACCGGCGGCTCGAGTTCACCGACGACCTGACCCGGTACGACGAGGGCCAGCCCTACACCGACCCGGCGCTCGACCGGCTGGAGCGCGCATATGCGGCCGCCGCCTTCCGCCAGCTGCCCGAGCGCTGGCGCGACGTGCTGTGGCAGACCGCCGTGGAGGGCAACAGCCCCGCCGAGGTGGCCGGGATGCTCGGCATGACGCCGAACGCCGTCGCGGTGCTGGCCCACCGCGCCCGCGAGGGCCTGCGCAGCCTCTATCTGCAGCAGCACGTGACCACCGCCGAGCATCCGGAGTGCCGCTGGGCCGGCGACCGGCTCGGCGTCCACCTGCGCGGACGGCTCGCGTCGCGGGACCGCAGCCGGATGCGCGGCCACCTGGGGTGGTGCGCCGAGTGCCGCAAGCGGGTGGCGGAGATCGCCGAGATCAGCCGGATCCACCCTCCGTACCGGCAGCGTCACCATGCGGGGTCCAGCGGTTAAGACTCGCCAACGAAAACGGCGGCCCGTGACTACCCCCGGTACTCTCGCAAGCGTGCCCGAAACCTCGACGACGCAGCGCTCCGGCCTGCGCTCCCGGTTCCGGGCCCTGATCCGCGAGCTCGGCAAGTTCGGCACCGTCGGCGGCATCTCGTTCGCCATCGACACGGTGATCTTCAACGTGCTGCTCCAGTCGGGCTTCGAGACGCTCATCGCCAAGACCATCTCGACCGTCATCGCGACCACCGTCGCCTTCACGGGCAACCGGTTCTGGACCTGGCGCGACCGCGCCCACACCAACATGGCCCGGCAATACACGGTGTTCTTCGTGCTCAACGCCATAGGGCTGGGCATCGGGCTCACCTGCCTGGCGATCAGCCACTACGGTCTCGGACAGCTCTCCCCCGTCTTCCAGACCCAGCTCGCGGACAACATCTCGGGGCAGCTGGTCGGCACCGCGGCCGGCTCGCTGTTCCGTTTCTGGTCTTACCGCCGGTTCGTCTTCCCGGCCGCGGCCCCGCCGGGCACGCCGTCACGACAGGAGCACCGCGCGGCGAATGTGACGTCGCCCCCGTCCCCCGTCCGTGACACGGCGTAACAGCCCCCTCTCCCGTAAGGTTGCCCAATGCCCTCAGCTCGTGCGCTGACGGAACACGTACGCCGTCTCGCTCCCGAAGTTCTGGCGTTCGGCGTCATCGGCGCTGGTAACACGCTGCTCTACATGGCGATCACGTGGGTCGCGCTGCCGATCGGCGCGGTCAAGGCCAGCGTCATCGCCACCGTCGTGACGACCACGCTGGCGTACATCGCCAACCGGTACTGGACCTACCGCAACCACAGCCGCACCGCGCTGCGGCGGGAGTACACGCTGTTCTTCGGCTTCAACCTCGTCGGCATGGTCATCCAGTCCGGCGCCATCGCCATCGGCAAGTACGGCTTCGGCCTGACCGAGGAGCACGACGAGGTCGCGTTCATGGCCGTCACCCTGGCCGGCATCGTGGTGGCGACGGTGTTCCGCTTCTGGGCCTACCGCACGTTCGTCTTCCTCAAGCCGCCCGTCGACGGCCACGAGGCCGACCTGGCCGAGCTCGACGCGGTGGCCGGCCTGGCCGAGCTCAGCACCGAGGACGAGCCCGACGGCATCGCGCAGCTCGACGCCCGCCGCTGATCAGCCCGCGGCCCGCCGCCGGAAAAAGCCCTTCCGCTGTACGGGGATTGCGGGCTCGTCGCCGGCGTCGTCCTCGTCGTCCTCGGGGTGCCGCAGGCGGTCCTGCTCGATCAGCTCGTAGAGCAGCGTCTGCACCTGCTGGGCGCGCGGCACCGAGTTCAGGATCGCGGCCTGCTCGCCGATCGAGTCGACCCGCAGCGTGCCCGAGCCGAACAGCCGGTCCAGCGGCGACTGGCTGACCACGTGGTCGTTGACGCGGTTGAGCGGCAGGTCGCGCCGCTCGCGGGCGATGACACCGTCCTGCAGCAGGATCCGCTCGTCGGTCAGCACGTAGTGGGTGCACCGCCAGACCACGAGCGGCGCCACGCCGTACCGGACGCCCTGGTAGAGCATGATGGCGGCGACCACCGCGAACGCGATGTGCCCGCCGTCGTCGCCGGGCAGCATCACCCACGCCACGGCGGTCACGACCACCGCGAGCAGCACGAGAAACCCGGGCCGTACGGCCGCCTTCCAATGCGGATGCAGGTGAAGGACCAGCTTCTCCTCGCCCGCCAGCACTTCCTCCGGGAACGCCACGCGGTCAGCGTACGTGCAGCACGTCACCCGCCGAGACGCGATGCTGCTCGCCGTCCGCCGTCCGGACGACCAACCGGCCGTCGCCGTCCACGTCGGTCGCCTCGCCGGTCAGCGTCTCGCCCGCGGGCAGCAGCACCCGCACCTGCCGGCCGATCGTCGCGCACCCCCGCCGGTACGCCGCGAGCAGCCCCGACATCTCCGCGTCGCCGCCGGCCTCACGCCAGCCCGCGTACCACGACGCCAGCCCGCGCAGCAGCGCCCGCAGCAGCGGGTCACGGTCGGTGACGGCGGCCCCGGCCACGCGCAGCGACGTGGCGGGCAGCCCGGTCGTCTCCGGAAGCTCCTCGGCGCGGGTGCTCACGTTGAGGCCGATCCCGATCACCACCGCGTCGCCGATCGCCTCGGCCAGGATGCCGGCGCACTTGCCGCCGTCCACCAGCAGGTCGTTGGGCCACTTCAGGGACGCGTCGACCTCGGCCACCCGCTCGACGGCCTCCCGCAGCGCCACGCCAGCCAGCAGCGGCAGCCACGCGAACGCGCCCGTCTGCAGCGTCGGCCAGTTCCGCTCCGCGTCGGCGCGGCCCGGCCGCAGCAGGACACTGAGCGTGAGACCGGCGCGGGCCGGCGAGGTCCACTGACGGTCCCGGCGCCCCCGCCCGGCGGTCTGCTGCTCGGCGACGACCACCAGCCCCTCCGGGTCACCCTTGACCGCCGCGGCTGCCACGTCGGCGTTGGTGGAGGCCGTCTCGGCGCGGACGTCGATGCGCGACCACAGCGCGCCGGGCGTCACCAGCGCCCGTTCGAGCGAGCGCGGCGACAGCGGCGGGCGGTCGAGGTCGGTGAACGGCGAGGCCATCTGCCGAGCCTAGCCGCTAGCGGGGCGGCGGCTCCGCGGCGTGACGGCTGACATAGACGGTGGTGCTGCGGTCCGCCGGCTCCGCCGACGGGCGGGGCCGCGGCCGGGGCCGCCGCCTCGGGGCGGCCGGCGGTTCCTCGGTCACGCCCGCGAAGACCTGCGTGCCGTCCGCCCGCCGCCGCCCCGGGACGATCTCGTTCTCCGTGCGCCACTCACGAGCCTGGGGCCGGTCGCGGCGCCTGCGGTCCTCCCGGAAGCGCCGGTCCTCCCGGGCCCGCTTGTCGTCCCGGGCGCGCCACTCGTCGAGCGCCCGCTTGTCGTCGCGGACCTTCCACTCGTCGCGGACCCGGTGATCGTTGACGAGCCTCTCGCCGCGCGTCCCCTCGCCGTGGGCGACCTCGTTGTCGGCGTTCCTGCCCGGGGGCCTCTCGCCGTAGGCCCTTTCGTCGCGGAGACTCTCGTCCCGGGCGTTCTGGTCGCAGGCTTTCTCGTCCCGGGTCCTCCAGTCGTCGAGCGGCCTCTCGCCGCGCGCTTTTCCTTCGCGGGCTCGCTTCTCGTCGCGGGCCGTCCAGTCGTTCCGCGCCCTGTCCGCCCCGAGCCGCCAGTCCTCGCGCGCCCTCTGCTCGCGGCCCTGCCTCTCGCCGCGCGCTGTCCCCTCGCGCGCTGTCCCCTCGCGCGCTGTCCCCTCGCGCGCTGTCCCCTCGCGCGCTGTCGCTTCGCGTGCTCGCTTTTCGTCGCGAGCCGCCCAGTCGCCACGCATCCCCTGCTCACGAGCCCGCTTCTCATCGCGCGCCGGCCAATCACCACGCGCGCCGCCCTCGCGGACCCGCTTGTCGTCACGCGCCGGCCAGTCGACCGAGGCGCTGTCCTCCCGCGCCTGCTTGTCGTCGCGCGCCGTCCAGTCGTTGCGGGGGCTCTGCTCGCGCCCTGGCTTTTCGCCGGAATCCGACCAGTCGTCGCGCCGCCTGGCGCCGCGGGCCCGCTTCTCGTCGCGGGCCGGCCAGCTGCCGGTCGGGTGGGCGCGGTTGGCGCGTTGGGCCCGCAGGTCGGCGGCCGACATGACGACCTCGGTGGGCTCGTGCTCGACCGGCGCCAGGTCGACGCCGGTGCCCGGCTCGTAGTCCCCGGCGGCCGGGAGCCGTTCGACCGGAGCGGGCCAGCCGTATCCCTTGGCCGACGGCTCGGGGTCGGGCTCCAGATCGACCGGGATCGGCATCCAGTACTCGCCCGCCGGCGGCTCCACGGGCACGTGCCGGTATTCGGGCCGCACCCAGCCGGCGATCCGGTGACCGTGGCGGTCGGCCGGATAGGACGGCTCGATGCTGTCCTGGGCCTGCCCTTCGACGTCGTCGCCGCCGAGCGAAGGCTCGAACGCCGCTGCGAAGTCCCGCTCGACGGCCGGCTCCGAGCCCGGCGCGAGTTCCGACGCGAGGTCCAGCTCGAGTGCAGGCTCGAGCTCCGGCGCGAAGTCTCGCTCCACCCCAGGCTCGAGCTCCGGCGCGAAGTCACGCTCCACCCCAGGCTCGAGCTCCGGCGCGAAGTCCGGCTCGAGTTGGGGCGCAAAGTCCGGCGCCGGCTCGGATCCCGGCGCGGGCTCCGGCTCGAACGCAGCCGCGAAGTCGCTGTTGAAGGGCGGCGCGGCCTCTCCCTCCGGCGCCGCCGCCGACCGCCTCCTATATGCCTGCCCGGCGTCCTCCTCATAGGCAAGCGCGGGCTCGGACTCGAACGCCGACCTCGGCTTGAACGCGGCCCCGGCTTCGAACGCCGACCTTGGCTTCCGGCCCATAGCCGGTGCAGGCTCGGAATCGAAGTCGAGCGCCGGTGCGGGCTCGAACGCCGAGTCGCGACCGCCGCCCGGCGAGGGCTCAAACTCGGGGTCGTGGTCGCCGCCCAGCGGGGGCTCGAACTCCGGGTCGTGGGCGAACGCCGGCTCGGGCTCCGGCTCAAGGTCGCCCGGCTCCGCCCCGTACGGGAAAGGATCCAGCGGGCGGTCGTCCTGCTCGGCCAGGCCCAGGAAATCCAGGGCGCTCGGCGCCTCCTCCTCGGCCGGCGGCTCCGTGCCGGTCGGCGCGACGCCACCGGGATCGACAGAGGCGCCCGCCCGGCTCCGTCGACGGGTCCTCCGCCCACGGCGCGCGGACTGGACGGGCGAAGTCTGGACGGCGACGGGCTGGACGATGACGGACTGGACGGCGGCCACCTGGACGACACGGGTGCGGCGCCCCGCCCGCCGGCTGCCGCGGTCGAACAGCACCGAACGGAAACAGATCAGCGTGGCGAGCCCCCCGGCGATGAGGGCGATGCCGGCCGCGGTCATCCAGTTGGTCACGCCACGGGTAACGAATGGGGCATTGCGTGCGAAACGCGCACGCCCCGCCGTGACCCCTGGTAGGGCACTACGATCATTACCGACGAGTACAGCCCGCGGAGAGCGTGAGGGAACGAGCGTGACCACCTTCGAGGCCGACATCCACACCACGGCCGGCAAGCTCGCCGACCTCGCCCGGCGCACCGACGAGGCCGTGCACGCCGGCTCGGCCCGCGCGGTCGAGAAACAGCACGCCCGCGGCAAGAAAACGGCTCGCGAGCGCATCGAGATGCTGCTCGACGAGGGCTCGTTCGTGGAGCTCGACGAGCTGGCGCGGCACCGATCCACCAACTTCGGTCTGGAGAAGAACCGCCCGTACGGCGACGGGGTGGTCACCGGCTACGGCACCATCGACGGCCGTCAGGTCTGCGTGTTCTCGCAAGATTTCACCGTGTTCGGCGGTTCGCTCGGTGAGGTGTTCGGCGAGAAGATCGTCAAGGTGCTCGACCTCGCCATGAAGATCGGCTGCCCGATCATCGGGATCAACGACTCCGGCGGCGCCCGCATCCAGGAGGGCGTGGTGGCGCTCGGCCTCTACGCCGACATCTTCTTCCGCAACGTGCGGGCCAGCGGCGTCATCCCGCAGATCTCGCTGATCATGGGTCCGTGCGCGGGCGGCGCCGTCTACTCCCCCGCGATCACCGACTTCACCGTGATGGTCGACCAGACGTCGCACATGTTCATCACCGGCCCCGACGTGATCAAGACGGTGACCGGCGAAGAGGTGGGCTTCGAGGAGCTGGGCGGCGCCCGCACGCACAACTCGCGCAGCGGAAACGCGCATTACCTCGCCTCCGATGAGGACGACGCGATCGACTACGTGCGCGCGCTGCTGTCCTACCTGCCGTCCAACAACCTGGACGACCCGGCCGTGTTCGAGATGCCTGCCGACCTGTCGCCGTCGGACGACGATCTCGCGCTCGACACGCTTATCCCGGACTCGGCCAACCAGCCGTACGACATCAAGGCAGTCGTCGAGACGGTGGTGGACGACTTCCTCGAGGTGCAGCCGCTCTACGCGCAGAACATCGTGGTCGGTTTCGGGCGGGTCGAGGGACGCCCGGTCGGGGTGGTCGCCAACCAGCCGATGCACCTGGCGGGCACGCTCGACATCGCGGCGTCGGAGAAGGCGGCACGCTTCGTGCGCACGTGCGACGCGTTCAACATCCCCGTTGTGACGTTCGTCGACGTGCCCGGGTTCCTGCCCGGCACCTCGCAGGAGTGGGACGGCATCATCCGGCGCGGGGCCAAACTGATCTACGCGTACGCCGAGGCGACCGTCCCGAAGGTCACGGTGATCACGCGGAAGGCGTACGGCGGGGCGTACGACGTGATGGGCTCCAAGCACCTCGGCGCCGACCTCAACTTCGCCTGGCCCACCGCGCAGATCGCCGTGATGGGCGCGCAGGGTGCGGTCAACATCCTGTACCGCGGTGAGCTGGCCACGGCCGAGGACCCGGCCGCGCGGCGCTCCGAGCTGATCCAGGAGTACGAGGACACGCTCGCCAACCCGTACGTCGCGGCCGAGCGGGGCTACGTGGACGCGGTGATCATGCCGTCGCAGACGCGCGCGCAGGTCACCCGGGCGCTGCGCACGCTGCGGACGAAGCGCGAGACCCTGCCGCCCAAGAAGCACGGCAACATTCCGCTCTAGAGCGGGTTGCGCAGCAGCAGGACGCCGCCGTAGACGAGCGCGGCCATCGAACCGGCCCAGAACAGGGCCACGAAGAACGCACTCGAGAGACCGGTCGCCTTCGACAGGTGGCCGGTGTCGGCCTCCCCGCCCGCCTTCCAGTTCGAATACAGCTCGGGAATCTGCCGGGTGCCGCCCATCAGCAGGAACCAGACCCAGATGTACGTGAAGACGAGCTGCACGTTCTCGTCGGCCCGCATCGCCACCGTCCACACCAGCAACCCGGTCAACGGCACCGCGATGAACCCGAAGAAGTTGCGGACCATGACCAGCAGCATCGCCATCAGCACGAGCGTCATCAGCAGGATCGACCGCGGGCTGATGTCGTGCACCAGCATCCAGGCGCCGGCGAGGCCGAAGATCGACGGGCCGAGGTAGCCCGCCAGGCCCGCGGCGAGGGTCTGGAAGAAACCCCACTTCTCCTGCCGGAACGACGTCCCGCCCGCCCCGCCGGGCTTCACGGTGATCCGCTTGACGAACAAACCGGTCAACGACCCGAACATCGCGTGGCCGCCCTCGTGGGCGATCGTGATGGCGTGGGTCGTGTACCGCCACAAAGGAACGGCGGCCACAAACGCGACCACCGCCGTCGTCCAAGCCAATCCCGGGTCGGCCATGCCCGGAAGCTAATGCCGAGGGCGCACCCGTTCCATCGACCGTTGGGACGATGGATTCCGCGTCATACCGTTTCCGGAAGCCACTGGCCGGCCAGCAGGAACGCCCCGACGGCGAGCGCCGCCAGGTTGACGATCAGGAAGAGGCCGACATAGAACACGGCCGGCACGTGGGTGATGTGGGCGAGCTGGTCGGCGTCCGAGCCCGGCATCCGGCCGCGACGGCGCAGACTCTGCAGCTCGAAGACCGGGCGTACGCCGCCGAACAGCAGGAACCAGACCCCGGCGTACGCGAAAGCCGCCTGCACCTCGGGCCCGGCGAACCACGACACGGCGAAGACGATCGCGCCGGTGACCACGAGCGACACCACGCCGAACAGGTTCCGGACGTTGATGAGCATGAGCAGCAGCAGCACGACCGCCAGCCAGAGCAGCAGTGTGATGCGGTTGCCGCCGAGCAGCCAGGCGCCGAGCACGCCGACCAGCGACGGCGCGATGTAGCCGCCGAGCAGCGTGAGGATCATGCCGAGCCCGGTGGGGCGGCCAGACGAGAGTGTCAGCCCCGACGTGTCGAACTCCAGCCGGATGCCTCGCAGGCGCCGGCCGGTGAGCAGGGCGAACAGCGCGTGCCCGCCCTCGTGCGCGATCGTGACCGCGTTGCGGGCGACCCGCCAGACCGGGCGGTACGCCACCGCGAGCAGTCCTGCCAGGGCCGTGAGCAGCACGAGCAGGCCGGGCGGGTCCGGTTGGGCGCCGAGCAGCTCGCCCCAGAGGTCAGTCACACCGTCGATCGACACAGCGCGGAACTGTATCCGATCACGCTATGGGACCTCTGTCTCAGCGCTCGGACGAGTGTCAGGCGCGGCGGCGGACGACGGCCTCGGCGGGCGCTTCGGCTCGCTTGGTGAGCTGGCGGGCCGCGTACACGCCGCCGGCGAAGACGGCCAGCAGGGCAACGATGGCAACCATGGCGAGCACGCCCGTGGCGGCGGCGAGGATGGCCAGGTCAGCAACGGCCACGAGCATCCACAGCGCCAGCGTGGGCTTCCTGCCGTGTCGTCGGCAGCTCATGTCGCACCTCCGTATGTGGTGCCACATGAATTACCCATTCATGCCGCTCGTCACTCGCGCAGGTTACTTCTTGGGCTGAAACCCCTGGTAGATGGCCTGCAAATCGCTCTGGGAGGCCTTCCAGTCGTCCGGGGAGACGTACCAGGAGAGCGCGTACGCCTGGTTGCCGTTGACGATGATGTTGCGCTTGACGGCGTGCTGGTCGTTGCCCGTACTGGTGGTGTAGTAGAACTCCCAGTCGGCCGCGTCCTGGAAATAGTTCTTGACGCGCTCGAGCCGCACCTTGCGGTAGTTGTCGTAGTAGCCGTTCGACCGTTCCCGCTCCTGCTGCTGCCAGTCGGCGAGCGCGTCGGACTCGGGGTCGTCGGTCTGGTCGATCCGCAGCAGCCGGTTGTTCCAGCGGAACTCGAGCTCCCGCTTGTCCCGGCTGATCTGGGCGCCGTTCGGGATCGGCACCTTGAAGCCGCTGCCGTCCGCATGCATCTTCCAGCCCGCGGGCAGCGTGAACGCCGGGCTCGACGGCGGCGCCGACGACGGTGCGGCACTCGTCGGCGGGGTGCTCGTCGGCGCCTGGCTCGCCGTGGTCCCCGTGGGAGCGGCTGCGACCGGCGCCGAAGCGGTCGGCACGGCCGAAGGATCCGAGCCGGCCTGCGGGTCGTCGTCCCCCACGGCGTTCACGATCGCGACGATCAGCAGCACCACGATCAGCAGGAGCACACCTCCGCCGACCGCTGCCTGGCCGTACGTGAGCCGCGTGCCGAACACCGTGATGCCCGGAGTCTGCCCCACCGGCATCGGCACCCAGGCCGGGCGGCTGGGCCGGTTGAACGCCGGCAGCGGCGTGAGCTGGTCGAGGTCGTCGTCGGCCCGCTCCGGGGTCCGCGCCGCCGGGACGAAAACCGTAGCGTCCCCGCTCTTGCTCCCGGCACCACTCTTGGCAGCCGCCGGCTGGGATTCGGCGCTCTGCCGAGCGGGCGCTGACCCGGCGGTGGTCTTTGCTTCTCCGGTTCCCGCCGACCCGGTCGTAGGCTCGGCGTTCTCACCGGCGGATGCCTGCTCGGCCGTCGCACCGACGCGCTGCTCAGCGGTCGCCGACCCGGCCGTCGCCGCGTCGTTCACCCCGGGCGCCTCGGCGTCCTTCGTCTCCGCGGTCTTGGCAGCGGACGCCGCACCGGCCGCCTTCGTCCCTGTGTTCGCCTCGTCGGACGCCGTGCCGGCCGTTGCGTCGGCAGCCGTCGTCCCGGCGTTCACCCCGGCAGATGCCGGGCCTGCCGTCGAGCCGGCGGCGCCTGCGGCGGATGCCGTGCCAGCCGTCGACCCGCCGGCCCGTGCGGTGGATGCCGTGCCGGCCGTCGGCCCGGAGGCCCCTGCGGTGGATGCCGTTCCTGCGGTCGACCCGGCAGCCCTCGTTCCAGCAGCCTCCGCGCCGGACGCTGTACCGGCCGTCGAGTCGGCGGCGACGCTCGAGGCCTTTGCGTCGGCGGTCTCCGCGGCGGAAGCAGACCCGGACGTCGCGTCGGCGGCCTTGCCCCTGGCGGTCGACTCACCGGTGGACCCGGGCGTCGTCTTGGCGGCCTTGCCCGCGGCAGTAGTCGCACCGGTCTCGGTCGCGTCTCCTACAGCCTTCGCGGCCGCCGTCTTGGCGCCGCTATCCGAGGGAGCGGCCCGGTTGTCGTCCTTGACCCCGTCGGCCGTCCGCGCTTTCGCATCGTCGGTCGAGGTCGGCGCAGACTTGCCGGTGTCGTCAACCGCGGCGTCGCTTGAGCTTCCCGCCGTCGCCGCGATCGATCCACTAGCCGTCGTCGCCGCAGGATCAGCAGCCGTCGTCGCCGACCCGGCGGCCGTTGTCGCGGCCGCGCCGTCAACTGCCGACCCGGCGGCCGTTGTCGTTGCCGTCCTGTCGACTGTTGACCCGGCTGCCGTTGTCGTTGCCGTCCTGTCGGCTGTTGACCCGGCTGCCGTTGTCGCGGCCGCGCTGTCGACTCCCGACCCGGCCGCCGTTGTCGCGGCCGCGCTGTCGGCCGACGATCCGGACGCCTTGTCGGTCGGCTGCTCCGTCCGGGCGGGCGACTCCGCGGCGGCGGCCTTCTTCGCCGGGGTGGCGGTCCGTCCCTTGCGGTTCTTGCCGCGCCCCTTGGTGGGCGTGCTAGAAGCCGAGCTGACGACCTGAGTCGCGTCCGGGATCGGGGTGCCACTCCCCTGGGCGGGCGCAGCCGTCTCGCCGGCCTCGGCGCCGCTCGCCGGCTCGGCAATCTTGGTGGTCGCGTCGACCGGTCCGGAAGCCTTGTCCACCGGCCCCGAGATCCTGGTCGTCTTGTCCACAGGCACGGCAAGCTTGCTCGTCTTGTCGACGGCCGCGGGAAGCATGGTGGTCTTGTCGGCGGCGGCGGGAAGCGTGGTGGTCTTGTCGACGGGCGCGGGAGACCTGGTAGTCCGGTCGACAGGCACCGCGATTTCGGCCGCCTTGGAGGAAGCCGGCTTCGTGGCAGCACTCGCGGCGTCTTCGGTGTCCGCCGCCGACGTCGTGCCGGGCGAAGCCGTCCTGTCCGAGGTCGTCCCGGCCGACGTTCCAAGCTGCGTCGGCCCAGCCGGGGCCGCTCCGCCCGTGGTCCCGCCGGGCTTCGTCCCCGCTGAAGTACCGGGCGCCGCTGGGCGAGCCGACGTATCAGTCGGTGCTGCCTCGGTCGCGGTGGCGCCGGCTGCGGCTCCCGCCGCCGTCGTCGCGGCCGAGGTCGTTCCGGCCGAGGTCTTGGCGGGCGTCGGAGGAGGCGTCGTCCCGGCCGGCGACGGGGTCGCCGTGGCTGGGGTTGACGTGCCGCTCGACGGAGTCGGCTTGGGTGAGGGCGCCTTGGCCGGCGGCATGATCAGGGTGGTGGGGTCGGCCGGGGCGGGCTTCTGGTCCTTGGGGCGGCCGTCGTTGCCGACGCGCGGGAGCAGGGTGGTCGCGTCGGAGAGGGACTTCTCGTGCTCGGGGGCGGCGCTCTTGCGGCGGTTCGCGGCGACGTCGGCCGCGGTGAAACCGGCTTGCGCGCCCCGGGACGTACGGGAAAGGCCGCCGCCGGACTGCTGACCGGGCCTCGGCGTGTCGGGCGTCGAAGGCTGCCCGGGTGTCGTCGGCCCGCCGGGACGCGTACCGAAAACTCTTGTCCTGTCGTCGTGCACGGCGGGGCCGTCGACGCGCGTGGAGTCGAGCTTGGGACCGTCGACGCGGGTCGGGGTCTCGGGAGCCGGGCGGCCGACCGGGGCCTTGCCGGGCGCGAAGATCGGCCGGCCCTCGCCTGCCGCGGGGCGACCGGGAAGAACAGGTGGGCTCGACGGACCGGTCGGCCGGGCGACGGGCGGACGCGGACCGGGCACCACCGGGGTCGCGGACGTGCCGCTGGCGAGCGCCGTACGGTCGCGGCCCACACCGGGGCGGCGCATTGTCGGGCTCATCGGGAACGTCAGCTTGGAACGGCGTCCGGCGGCGCGCAGCAGCAGGCGCTCCGCCTCCTCGGCGTTGATGCGGTGCGTGGGGTCCTTGCGGAGCAGGCCGTTGAGCACGGGCTTGAGCGGACCGGCGTTGCGCGCGGGCGGAGGGTTCTCGGTGGCGAGGGCGGCCAGCGTGGCGATCGCCGACGGGCGGGCGAACGGTGAAGCGCCCTCGACGGCGGCGTAGAGCGTGGCGCCCAGCGACCACAGGTCGGCGGCCGGACCGGCGGAGCCGTCGCGGGCCCGCTCGGGTGCGATGTAGGCAGGGGAGCCGAGGACCAGGCCCGTACGCGTGACGTTGGGGTCTCCGGGAACCGTGGCCAGCCCGAAGTCGGTGAGCACGACGCGGCCCTCGGCGCCGATCAGCACGTTGCCGGGCTTGACGTCACGGTGCACGACGCCGGCACGGTGAGCGGCCCGCAGCGCGTTGAGCACCCCCAGGCCGATCTCGGCGGCGCGGACCGGGCTGAACGGGCCGTCGGCGGCCAGCGTGTCCTGCAGCGAGCGCGAGGGCACGTACTCCATGACGATCCACGGGTCGGCGTCGGTGCGCAGCACGTCGAAGACGCGGACCACGTTGATGTTGTTGAGCCGGGCGATCGCGCGCGCCTCACGCAGCGACCGCTCCCGCATCTCCTGCCGCTCGGCCGGGGTCAGACCCGGCGGCGGAACGAGCTCCTTGATGGCGACGTCACGGTGCAGGACGACGTCGTTCGCCCGCCAGACACGACCCATCCCGCCCTGACCGAGCGGCGCGACAAGCCGGTAACGGTCAGCGACTACGAGCGGGGGAGAGGAAGACATCACGGAGAAAATACCCGGTCATGTCGAGCGACAGCGAATCGATCAGCCGAGTGTGGGATGCGTGTCACCGACTTCACGGCGCGTCGTCGTACGCTCGGTCGATGAATGAGGAACCGCTGGTCAGCGTCGTGCGAGGCAAACCCACCGACACGGAGCTGGCCGCGCTGCTCACGGTGCTGGTTGCGGCATCCAGACAGGTTGATACCGGTCCCGTACGGCCCCCCGCCTCGGCGTGGGCCCGCGCCGCTCGCCCGTCCAGCTCGTGGCGGGCGTCCGCCCTCCCCCGATAGATCATCCGTCGTCACTGTCCACAGGGTCCCCGATGCTGGCAGTGACGGACTACTCTCACAGACGCTTCGCGTAGTTGGACCTTTCGCGTAGTTCGACCTGAGGAGGCGCAGTTGATCCCCGAAGAGGACCTCGGTCCCGCGTGGCTGCGCGACTACGGCACCACCGACTTCGGCGCCATCGAGGCCGACATCCGGGCGATGGAGCAGTTCGCCGCCAAGCTGGCCGCCAACGTCAAGGACAGCTACGCCCCGCACCTGGCGAACGTCACGACGTCGATGTCGACCCGCCTGCCCGATCCGCCGGGTCAGTTCGTCGAGCTGACGTCCTTCCTGACCGCCCACAACGAGGCGCAGGACGTCACCCACCAGAACGTCTACAACTACGCGAACGGCACACAGAGCTTCGCCACCGCGGCCGCCGACATCAGCAAGCAGTACAGCGGCTCCGACGCCTTCGCGCACGCCAAGGTCAGCGACGTGAACAAGGCCTTCGACCGGGTCGGCATCCCCGACGCCATCGCCCCCACCACCCCCGAGGGAGACGTCTGATGCTGATCGCGGCAGGCGGTGGCGGCGCCGGCGGCACCGACTGGGGCCTGATGACCGTCGAGCAGATGCAGGCGCTGATCCAGAATCCCGACACCGAGAAGCACTACGAGCTGCTCACGGGTTGGAAGAGGTCGGCCGATCTGCTCCTCGAGCACCGCTGGCAGGTCCAGAACTACCGCGACAACCTCGCCGCCGCGTGGCCGCCCGAGAAGAATGCGGCGTCCGCTGCCTACCTGGCCCGCCTCGACGAGCTGATCGCAAACCTCACCGAGACCTACGAAGCCGCCATCTCCAACCACGACGCCTTCGCGGCGGCGACGCTCTCTTTGAGCCTCGCCCAGAAGGACATGGAGAAGATCACGCAGGAGTACGCGGCGAACAAGCAGTTGCTGCTGGACTACTCCGCGGCGCAGCAGGCTACGAGCGGACAGCCGCAGCCGAGCCCGAGCCCGAGCGGCGAACAGCCCCCGGTCGCCCCGGGCCGCCAGGAGGAACTGCACCAAAAGGCAGTAACCCTGCTAAGCGGCGTCAGCGCCGACCTTGCGCAGGCTCAGGTCCGAATTCAAAAGCCAACTCTGTACCGCCACGTACTTACTGATGATGTGAGCCAGGCCAACGACGGCCAGCAATATACGGCGCCGCCGATACCACCTGTCACACCAAGCTTTGAAGGCAACGGGGCAGGCGGCCTAAGGACGCCGCGCCCTTCCGCGACGTTTCCCACTAACTCACCACCCCCCGCCGGGACGACGCCACCCGTCACCGCTGCGCCCCAGCCTGGTCTTGTCTTGGGCGGCATTTCACCCACTCCGTCGCCTCCCCTCGCACCGCCCGGCGGGCCTCTCCAACCTCCTACAACTCCGCCGACCGGCACTCCGAGTTTGATTACTAATCCCGGCGTTGTCCCACCGAATGTCGGCATCTTGCCGCCCGGAGGAGGGCCTACTGCTATTCCAAGTCGCGGTACCGGTGCCCCGAGGGAGGCACCGATCCGGGCTGGCACTCAAGCACCCGGCAGCCTGCACGTCATGCCGCCCGGAGGACTGATCGGCGCCACCCCTGCAGCGGGATTAGGTCAACCAGGTTCAACACGGTCAGCCCCCAGTCGAGTTAATCCGATCGGCGGCGTCATTGGACACAACATGCCGTCGGGTAACGCAGGCACGCGCAGCATCGCCGGCGCTCAGCAGACTGGTAGTTCCACAGCACCGTACGGACAACCTGGCAGTCGTCGTTCGGACCGTGACTCAGAAGCGAACAGCACTAGGTGGGATCCAGATAATCCGTGGCAGACCGCTGAGGGCGTTTCTCCTGTAGTCATGCCTGCGCGCGAGCAACGCGTCGACCCAGGGCCAGCGATCGGACTCTAGATGAGCCGCCTTCCTAGGGCCTTCGCTTTGACGATAAGCCTTACCTATATCGCTATCTTCGCTGCCGAACCAGCGCAGGCTGATTCATTCCGAGACGACCAATGGTACTTGAAGACCCTGAAGGTCACGGCTTCTCAAGACATCAGTACGGGATCCGGTATAACGGTCGCGGTGGTCGACTCTGGCACTTACCCTCATCCCGACCTACTGCGCAACTTGGCGAAGGGCAGCAGCTTCGTCACTGGGGAGAATGGCAACGGCCAGAACGATCGCTTCGGCCATGGCACCGAAATGGCAGCGCTAATTGCTGCTCACGGCCGCGGCACTCGGGGCGTACTTGGCATCGCCCCCTCGTCGAAGATTTTGCCTTTGAAGATTTCCAATTCGAAGGCAGCACCAGCGTCTGAGATGGCGGAAGCGATTCAGTACGCTACTGAACGGAACGCTGCCGTAATTAATGTATCGGCAGCTATCGGCCCTTCTTTTGAGGTCCAAGACGCTGTCAGCTCAGCGCTCGACTCCGACGCCGTCGTCGTTGCTTCCGTAGGCAATACCGCGAGTTCCGCTGTCGTTGGATACCCCGCCGCCATAGATGGCGTCCTCGCGGTTGGCGCTGTCGGCCGAGACGGCAATTACACCCGCTCGTCATTGAGAACCAGCAAGGTGGCGATCTGCGCACCAGGTGTCGATATCACGACTGCGGAGCCACGGCAAAAGTATGTCGACATCGGGGGCACCTCCCCAGCTACAGCCATCGTCTCCGGGGCCGTTGCCTTAGTCCGGGCCAAATTTCCTGAATTATCTGCTAAAAACATCATTCATCGATTGACCGCGACCGCGGATGATATTGGGCCTCCTGGGCGGGACGATGAGTGTGGGTTTGGGCGGCTCAACATTGTCAAAGCGCTCACAGCCAATGTCCCTCCACTGGAAGGCCAAGAATCAGAAGCGCCTAGCCCCAGTGCCACGGGCACCGCAACGGCTGTTGGTCCGCAGTTTGCGACTCCTACCAGCGGGGCCGCAAAGAGCGACGAGCGGGCTGGAGGCGGCAGCGTACTGCTCTTCGGGGGGCTTGCGGGAGTCCTCGCGGCCGGTGGGGTGCTGGCTGTGATGGTGCTGCGCCGACGGCGTAGGGGCTGAGCCGGCCGCACGTTTGTGGGGAAACGCCGGATTGTGTGCGCCATCGAAGGCAGTACGGCTTGTAGCCTCGGGAGCGTGGAGAAGGACATCGCGTACCGCCTGATTCTTGCCTCGGCCAGCCCGGCACGGCGGGCCCTGCTCAGCGCCGCCGGGATTGAGGCCGAAGTGATGGTCAGCGGCGTGGATGAGTCGACCGTGGAGTCCGACGACGCGGCGGAGTTGTGCCTGGCGCTGGCCCGCATGAAGGCGCGCACGATCGCGGCGCAGCTCAACGCGGACCCGAGTGTGGTGGTGCTGGGTTGTGACTCGGTGCTGGCGTTCGAGGGCGAGGTGTTCGGCAAGCCGGCCAACGCGGACGAGGCCACCAAGCGCTGGATGCGCATGCGCGGGCGCCAAGGGGTGCTGCACACGGGGCACCACGTGACGAGCCTGGTCACGGGGCAGCAGGCGGAGGCGGTGGGCCGCACGACGGTGCACTTCGCGGACGTCAGCGACGAGGAGATCGCCGCGTACGTGGCCAGCGGCGAGCCGTTGCAGGTGGCGGGGTCGTTCACGCTGGACGGGCGCGGGGCCGCCTTCGTGGAGCGGATCGAAGGCGACCCCGGCAACGTGATCGGGCTGTCGCTGCCGTTGCTGCGCGGCCTGCTCGCCGAGATGGGAGTCCCGTACATCTCCCTCTGGAACAAGTAGCTCAGCGGACGCTGCGGGCGAACTCGCGGGCGGCCCAGCCGACCGCGACCACGGCCAGCACGGCCATGATGAGCAGCCCCTGCCACACATCGGGCGCGCCCAGGTCACCGCGGAAGAGCGCCCGCGTGCCGTTGACGGCCCACGAGAACGGGTTCCAGTCGGCGACGCCCTGCAGCCAGCCGGGGGCGTACGTCAAAGGAAGCAGGATGCCGCTGAGCAGCAGCACGGGCTGGGCGACCGTGTTCATCAGCGGCGCCAGGGCGTCCTCGCTCTTGACGACCAGCGCGACGCCGTAGCTGACGGCCGAGGTCATAAGCGAGATCAGCGCGAGCATGAGGTAGGCCAGCAGCAGGTTGCCCAGGAAGACGCGCAGGTCGAACACCAGCGCGAGCAGCGTGATGATGACGGCCTGGGCGATCAGCGAGACCACGTCGCGCAGCGATCGGCCCAGCAGCAGCGCCAGGCGGCTGACCGGGGTGACCCGGGAGCGTTCGATCACGCCGGCGCGGAGCTCGGCGATCAGGCCGAAGCCCTGGAACAGGCCGCCGAAGATGGCGAGCAGCACCAGCAGGCCGGGCACGAAGATCTCGTACGCCTCGGCGTTGGTCCGCACCTGCAGCGCGGGCTTGAGCAGAGGCGCGAACAGCAGCAGGTACATCACCGGCTGAAAGACGCCGACGAAGATCCACACGGGGTTGCGCAGCAGCAACTGCATCTGCCGGTTGAAGATCAGCGAGGTGTCGCGCAGCAGTTTCATGGCTCAGTTCTCCCGCAGCGATCGGCCGGTCTTGGTGAGGAACACGTCGTCGAGGCTGGGGCGGTGCAGCTCGACGGTGCCGAGCGGGACGCCGGCCGTGTCGAGCGCGCGCAGGATCTGCGGGATGGCGACCGCGCCGTCCTCCACGTAGAGGCGCACGTTGTCCTCGTACGTCTCGAGCTTGTAGGTGCTCAGGGCCTCGGCGGCGGGTCGGACCGCGTCGACGGGCAGGCCCACCCGGACCACGTCGCCGGAGATCTCGCGCTTGAGCGCGGCCGGTGTGCCGGACGCGACGATCTCGCCGTGGTCCATGATGGAGATGCGGTCGCAGAGCGCGTCGGCCTCGTCGAGGTAATGGGTCGTGATGAAGACGGTCATGCCCTCCGCGCGCAGCCGTCTGATCTCGTCCCACATGTGCGCCCGGCTCTGCGGGTCGAGGCCGGTGGTCGGCTCGTCGAGGAAGACGACCCGCGGCTCGTGGATGATGCCGAGCGCGATGTCGACCCGCCGCCGCTGACCTCCCGAGTACGTCTTGCACTTGCGGTCCGCATATTCGCTGAGCTGAAACCCTTCCAGTACGCGTTCCGCCCGCGCATGGGCGTCGGACTTCGAGGCGCCGTAGAGCCGCGCCTGCAGCACCAGCTCCTCGCGTGCGGTCGAGTCGTCCCAGGTGCTGCCGCCCTGAGCGACGTAGCCGATGCGGCGGCGCACCTCGCCCGGATCGGCGCGCAGGTCGGCGCCGGCGATGATGGCCGTGCCGTCGTCCGGCTCGATCAGCGTGGCCAGCATGCGCAGCGTGGTGGTCTTGCCGGCCCCGTTCGGGCCGAGGAAGCCGAAGATCTCGCCCTCGGCGACCTCCAGGTCGACGCCGCGCACGGCTTCGACGGTCTTTTTGTCACGCCCCTGGCGTGAGGTGAACGACTTGCGCAGCCCGCGAGTCTCTATCATGGACGCAGCCTACGGTCGTCAAGTTTGATCAGTCAAACTTGACTAATGCTCGAGCGCCGAGCGGGCCTCGTTGAGGGTCTGCCAGCCGTCGCCCATCGTCTCGATGCGCGCCGCGGTCCGCTCGCACCAGGCGATCTCCGCCTCGGCCATGACGATGCTGCGCTCCCACATCCAGGCCACGTACGCCGGCTTGTCGTCGGCCCAGTCGGCCTGGGTCGCGGCCTCCAGTTGATGGACGCCGGCCTGCAACTGAGCCGCCCGGTTCCGCAGCGCGGCGACGGATTCGTCGCGGGACAGCCCCGGCAGGAAGGAGAACGCGGCCATGAACGGGTCGACCGGCTGGGTCACGTTCCACCACCCGTTGCGCAGCAACGACTGGAACTCCGCCTTCCCCTTGTCGGTGATCTTGTACGTCGTCCGTGCGGGGCGGCCACTGACCTGCTCCGTGGCGACCTCGAGCAGGAGGCCCTCGTCGGTCAGTTTCCGCAGCGCGTGGTAGATCGACCCGGGTTGCACGTTGGCCCACTTGTCGGCGTTCCAGCTCAGCAGTTCCCGGCGTACGTCGTAGCCGTGCACCGGCTCCAGCCACTGCACCAGCCCGAGGATCATCATGCGCGTCGCAGACACTCCGTCAGCGTAAAACTGTCGGCCGCTGGCGCTAGGCTCAGGCGGTGCGCAAGGTATTGATCGCCAACCGTGGCGAGATCGCCGTCCGGGTCATCCGGGCCTGCCAGGATGCCGGGCTGTCCAGCGTCGCCGTGTATGCCGACAGCGACCGCGACGCGCCGCACGCGCGGCTCGCCGACGAGGCGTACGCGCTCGGGGGTGAGACCGCCGCCGAGACCTACCTGCGCATCGACAAGCTGATCGAGGTCGCCGGGCGCAGCGGCGCCGACGCCGTCCATCCCGGCTACGGCTTCCTCTCGGAGAACGCCGATTTCGCCCAGGCGGTGCTCGACGCGGGGCTGATCTGGATCGGCCCCACCCCGCAGGCGATCCGCGACCTGGGCGACAAGGTCACCGCGCGGCACATCGCCCAGCGGGCGGGCGCCCCGCTGGTGCCGGGCACGGCCGAGCCGGTCGCCGACGCGGCCGAGATCCTCGCGTTCGCCGAGGAGCACGGGCTCCCCGTGGCGATCAAGGCGGCGTTCGGCGGTGGCGGCCGCGGTCTCAAGGTCGCGCGTACAGCCGAGGAGATCCCGGCCCTGTTCGAGAGCGCGACCCGCGAGGCGGTGGCGGCGTTCGGCCGGGGCGAGTGCTTCGTCGAGCGCTACCTCGACCGCCCGCGGCACGTCGAGGCGCAGGTGCTCGCCGACACGCACGGCAACGTCATCGTGGTCGGCACGCGCGACTGCTCCCTGCAGCGGCGCCATCAGAAACTGGTCGAGGAGGCGCCGGCCCCGTTCCTGAGCGACGAGCAGCGCGCGTCCATCCACGACAGCGCCAAGGCGATCTGCCGCGAGGCGGGCTACCACGGCGCCGGCACGGTCGAATACCTCGTCGGCCAGGACGGCACCATCTCGTTCCTCGAGGTGAACACCCGTCTGCAGGTGGAGCACCCGGTGAGCGAGGAGACGGCGGGCCTCGACCTGGTCCGCGAGCAGTTCCGCATCGCCGACGGCGAGCCGCTCGAGCTCACGGCCGATCCGGAGCCGCGTGGGCATGCCATCGAGTTCCGCATCAACGGCGAGGACCCCGGGCGCGGCTTCCTGCCGGCCCCGGGCACGGTGGAGACGCTCGCGTGGCCGCTCGGGCCGGGCGTGCGGGTCGACGCCGGGGTCGAGGCGGGCAGCGTGATCGGCGGCAACTTCGACTCCCTGCTCGCCAAGATCATCGTTTCCGGGCGTACGCGTGAGGAGGCGCTGGAGCGGTCCCGCCGGGTGCTCGACGAGACCGTCATCACGGGGATCGCCACGGTGCTGCCCTTCCACCGGGCCGTGGTGCGCGATCCGGCGTTCACCGAGTCGCCGTTCACGGTCCACACGCGATGGATCGAGACGGAGTGGGCCGCGGACGTGCCGCCCTTCGCGGGCGCAGCGGCGGGCGAGCAGGGCGGCGACGAGCGCGAGACGGTCGTGGTCGAGGTCGGCGGCAAGCGTCTCGAGGTACGGCTTCCGGCCAAGCTGCTGCGCGGCGGGCCGGCCACCGCCGCGGCGCCCGGACGGCCGGCGAGCCGCCGCGGTGGCAGCGCGGCGAAGGCGCAGGCCGGGGGCGCCGGGCTGACCGCGCCGATGCAGGGAACGATCGTCAAGGTGGCCGTGGCGGACGGCGACTCGGTCTCGGAGGGCGACGTGATCGTGGTCGTCGAGGCCATGAAGATGGAGCAGCCGCTGCAGGCCCACAAGGCGGGCACCGTGTCGGGCCTGTCGGTGCAGGTCGGCGAGGCGGTCACCGCGGGCACGGTGATCTGCAGCATCGACTGACCGCCTTCGTCACCCCACCGCCACGGCGAGGGCGGCGGCGACGAAGAGCACCTGCAGGGGGAGCCGGACGGCCAACGGGGTCACGGGGCGGCCGCCCAGCTGCAGACGGCGGCGGGCCGCCGAGTAGTTGGCGGGGAACATCAGCAGCATGAGCAGGGCCAGGCAGGCCGCTGCCGGCCGGGCCGTGGCCGGGAGCAGCAGCCCGGCGGCGCCCGCCAGCTCGAGGACCCCGGTGACGGTCACCAGCAGGGCCGGGTTCGGCAGGGCCGGGGGCACCATGGCGACCAGGCCCTGTCTGCGGGCCCGGGCGAAATGAGCCAGGCCGGTCACCAGGAACATGAGGGCCAGGCCGACGCGGAGGGCTGGCCACCAGCCGTCCAGGGCGTCCACGCCCACCAGGCCGACCGAGCGGGCCAGCAGTGACCCGGTGAGCAGAGCGACGAGCGGCGCCATCTTCCGATCCCATCTTGTCAGTGACTAGAATCTTTACATCGCAAAGATGGCGCGCATGACGGCATCTTGTCAATGGCAAGTTAGGATCGGGCGCATGGCCGGGCAGACGTACCACCACGGAGATCTGCGGCGGGCGCTGCTCTCGGCGGCCGCGGCAGCGATCGAGGAGAACGGCGTCGGGGCGCTGAGCATGCGCGACCTGGCCCGGCGGGCGGGGGTGTCGCATGCGGCGCCGACCCATCACTTCGGGGACAAGGCGGGGCTGCTCACGGCGTTCGCGGCTCAGGGGTTCGACGAGCTGGCCGGTGAGCTGGCGGCGTCACGGGCGGCCGGCTTCCTCGAGCAGGGGGTCACGTACGTGCGGTTCGCGGTGACCCGGCGGGCGTACTTCGAGGTGATGTACCGGCCGGAGCTCTACCACCCGGACGACCCGGCGCTGGTGGCGGCCCGGGCCAGGGCGGCGGACGTGCTCTACACGGGCGCCCGCGACGCGCCGGCCGAGGCAGACCGGAGGCGCGGCGAGCCGGGCGGGACGAACCGGGAGCGTGAGGGGCAGGGCACGGCGAACCGGGAGCGTGAGGAGCAGGGCACGGCGGACCGGGAGCGTAAGGGGCTGGGCGGGATGGACGGGGAGCCTGACGAGGGCGTCAGGATCACGGGGCAGGCGGCCTGGTCGATGGCGCACGGGTTCGCGACGCTGTGGCTCAGCGGGGCCTTCCCGGCGGCCGGCCAGGACCCCATCGCGCTGGCCAGGGAGCTTTTCGGGCGGCTCGACCCCGCGGCCCGGTCAGGTGGTGGGTAGCCAGAACCGCAGCTTCTCGTCGCGGCGGTCGGTGGGCACGCCGCCGTTGCGCTCGATCGTGCGGCGGGACGCCTCGTTGTCGTCGTCGCAAGTGATCAGCACCCGAGACAGGCCCACGGCCGCGGCGATCGGGCGTGCGGCGGCGAGCATGGCGGTGGCGTGGCCCTTGCGACGGGCCGACGGCCGTACGTCGTAGCCGATGTGACCGTTGCGCTCGCCGGCACGACCGGGGGCGAGCCGGTGGCGGATGTTCAGGCGTCCCAGGTATTCGTCGCCGTCGAGCCACCACAGCACGGTCGTCGGCACGAAGCCGGGCGGGCGGGGCGTCTCCTCGAGGCGCTGCGCGAGCAGATAGGCGACGAAACGCTCGAACCCGGCGGAAGTGGCCCACCTCGAGCCGTGCGCGCGGAGGTCGTTGCCGATGTTGCTGAAGTCGTCGGGCCCGCCGCGACCCTCGGCCACGTACTCGTCCATGGCGGCGAGGAAGGACTTGTGAGCGTCGACTGTGGGCGGTACGAGCGCGGGCACCCGCACAGCCTAGGGGTGGGCCGCCCGTACGGGACCTACGGACGGCCCACCTGCCGGCTCACCGAGAACGGGGGACCCGGCGTTCCGGCAACCTCACGGTACGCCCGCGGCGTCGCGTCGGAAACTTTACGGACGAATCGGACGTATCACACCCCGCGGAGACGATGGCACGACGGGGTGACGGGACGGCGGCTGAGCAGGGGCGGGACGGCGGTGAAGTGACGACGGCGACTGACGGCATGGCGACAGCGAGCCGAAAATGACGAGCGCCACGGAGATCGAGACAATACCGTGTTCGGCATCACGGACGACCGCGTCTGATCAGGAGCATGCTGAACACAGCACATTCTCAGGTACACGCCAGCACACTGTCGTGGGCCCCTAAACGCCGCGAGGTGGCATGACCGATGACCGAACTGTTGACCATGATGGCAACACCGGCATGGGCGTACCTCGCTCTTTTCGGTTTTCTCGCCGTCGACGCGATGATTCCGGTGGTCCCGATCCAGGCGATCATGATCACATCCGGGGCACTGACTGTCTACGGAAATCTTGATCTTGCCCTGGTGATCCTCGTGGGCGCCCTCGGCATGTTCACCGGCGACTCGATCGCCTTCGTGCTCGGCCGCTCCAGCGGTGACCTCGGCTCGGGCCGGCTCGCCGCCCTGCGCGCGAAATACGGCCCCAAGCACGACGAGGAAGCCAAGGAGATCTCGCGGACCAAGCAGGCCGCCGCGCGCTTCACCCGCGGCCTGCGCCGGCCCGGCCCGCTCGTGCTGCTGCTCTGCCGCTTCGTGCCGGGCGGGCGCATGGCGGCCGGCTTCCACGCCGGCCGCCGCGGCTACCCGGTCAAGCTGTTCGTGCTCTACGACGGCCTGGCCGCGCTCGCCTGGGGCACGTACGGCGGCCTGGTCGGCCACATCGGCGGCACGGCGATCACCCAGTCCGCGTGGCGGCTGTTCGCGATCGCCGCCACCGCCGCCGTCGTCTTCGGCACCGCCGGCTGGATCCTCGCCCTCTTCGGCGGCCGCAAGGAGGCCGAGGAGCTCACCGGCGGCAGGACCGCCGCGGCGTTCAGCGGCGGCAAGAGCCCCGCGGCATTCAGCGGCGGCGACAAGGGCGGCTACGAGAGCGAGGCGCGCAGCGGCGGCACGGATGCCGAGGAGCTCGGCGCCCTCGAGGCCGTCACCCCCGAGGTCGCCCTGGCCGCGGCGGCCGGCGCGGCCGACGCGAAGGCCGAGGTCACTGCAGTTCGTGCAGCATCAGCTGACGCGCCGCTTCCGCGATCGACCCCGACAACGACGGGTAGATAGTGATCGTGTGGGCCAGCTGGTCCACGGTCAGGTTGTTCTCGATCGCCATCGTGATCGGCAGGATCAGCTCGCTCGCCTTGGGCGCCACCACGACGCCGCCCACGATCTGACCGGTCGCGGGGCGGCAGAACAGCTTCACGAAGCCGTCGTGCAGGTCGGTCATCTTGGCCCGCGCGTTGCCGGTCAGCGGCAGCATCACCTGACGGGCCGGCGTGCGGCCGGAGTCCACCTCGTTCTGCGAGACGCCGACGGTGGCCAGCTCCGGGTCGGTGAAGACGTTCGCCGAGACGGTGCGCAGCCGCAGCGGCGCGACCGCCTCCCCCATCGCGTGCCAGATGGCGATGCGCCCCTGCATGGCGGCGACGCTGGCCAGCGGCAGCACCCCGGTGCAGTCGCCGGCGGCGTAGATGCCGGGCACGTTGGTGCGGGAGACCCGGTCGACGGTCACGTAGCCGCCGTCGCCGACCTGAACGCCGTACTCCTCGAGACCGAGCGAAGCCGTGTTCGGCACCGCGCCGACCGCGATCAGCGCGTGCGAGCCCTCGACGACCCGGTCGTCGGAGAGCGTCACCCGTACGCCCGATCCGGTGTTCTCGACGCTCTTGCCGCGCGCCTGGCTGAGGATCGTCATGCCCCGCTCGCGGAACACCCGCTCGATCGCCATGGCGGCGTCCGCGTCCTCGTGCGGCATGACCCGCTCACGGCTGGACACGAGCGTGACCTGCACCCCCATGGCCAGGTAGGCGCTGGCGAACTCGGCGCCGGTCACGCCGGACCCGATGACGATCAGGTGGCTGGGCAGCTCGGGCAGGTCGTAGAGCTGGCGCCAGTCGAGGATGCGCTCGCCGTCGGGGCGGGCGGTGGCCAGCACGCGCGGGGTGGCGCCGGTGGCCAGCAGCACGGTGTGCGCGTCCACCGCGTACGTGTCCCCGTCGTGCGGCGTGATGAGCACCTGGTGGGTGTGGCCGAGCGTGTCCTCGCCGAGCCGGGCCCGGCCGTGCACCACGTCGACGCCCGACTTGATCAGCTTGGCGTGGATGTCGGCGGACTGGGCGAGCGCGAGCTTCTTGACCCGCTCGTTGACCGCCTTGGCGTCGACCGTGACGCCCTCCAGCCCCGAGGAGCGGATGCCGAACCGGTCGTTGTGCCGGTAGCCGGTCATGACTTCGGAGCTGGCGATGAACGTCTTGGAGGGCACGCAGTCGGTCAGCACGCAGGCGCCGCCCGGTCCCTCGGCCTCGACGAGGGTGACGTCCGCGTCGAGTTGCGCGGCGACCAGCGCCGCCTCGTAGCCGCCCGGTCCCCCACCGATGATCACGATCCGACTCACGACGCTCCAACCTTCCCGCATGGCAGTTGTGCCGACACGCACTCTTGTATTCTCCACCACCGCCCGATCCGGCTATCGTCATCGCCGTGCGTCATTACGCCGCGTATGGCTCAAACCTGGATCCGGCCCGCATGCGGGCCTACTGTCCGCACTCGCCCATGGTCGGGGTGGGGTGGATAGAAGGCTGGCGCCTGACCTTTGCCGGTGAGGGGCAGTTGGGCTGGGAGGGCGCGGTCACCACGATCGTCGAGTCGCCGGGCGACCGCGTCTTCGTCTCGCTCTACGACGTGCACCCGTGGGACGCGGCGCAGCTCGACGAGGTCGAGGGTGTGACGGCGGGCACTTATCAGAAGCTCACCGTGCGTGTCTCCACCCTCGAGGGCGAGTTCAGCGCGTGGGTCTACGTGTTCGACGGGTACGAGGGCGGCCTGCCCACGGCGTGGTACCTGAGCGAGATCGCCAACGCCGCGGAGAAGGCGGGCGCCCCCGACGACTACGTCGAGGAGCTGCGCCGCCGCCCCACCGGCACGTCGACACCCGAGGGCTAGATCCACTTCTTATAGATGTTGGCCTCGTAGAGCGGCTTCATCCCGACGGCGAGATACAGCCGCGCGGCCCTCGTGGGGTTCGCCATGTCCACGCCGAGCCCGGCCTTCGTGCGCCCCTTGGCGGCGTACGCGGCGAAGGCCCGGCGCAGCAGCGCCTCCCCGAGACCCCGTCTGCGGTACGCCCCCAGGACCGCGAGCCGCTTGACCCAGCCCTCGCCGGTGTCCTCGTCGGCGTCGTACGAGGACTCGAGGGCGCCCGCGACCACGCCGTCGACCTCGGCGACGAACCACTCGTCGACACCGTCGGCGTGCTTGCGCCAGTTCTCGTACGAGGCACTGCGGTGGTCGGAGTCGCGGAAGGCCTGCTCGACGACGCCGTGGAACGCGCGCATGTCGTCCTCGTCGTCCGGCCGCACCGCGCGGATGGTCACGCCCGCGGGCGGCTCGGGCGGCGTGGACGAGACCCCGTCGAGCGGCATCTGCATGCGGGCGTGCTGCTTGAGGAAGGCGAACCCGTGCTCGGCCAGCAGCTCGATGTACGCGGTCTCGCTCGGCACCGCGCCGGCGCGGACCTCGTACGTGTCGTGCCCGAACTCGACCTTGCGCTCGGCCACCCGGGCCAGCATCAGCTCGAGCAGCGGGCGCATGGCCGGCAGCCCGTCGCCGGGCCAGACGTACACCTCGATGAAGTCACGGTTCTCCCCGGCCGGGTTGCCGGGGTAGGCCCATCCGACGATGCGGCCGCCGGCGTCGAGCGCCACCCAGCAGTCGCGGGCCATGTCGGTGTTGGCTTCGGTGAGCGCCTCGCGCACCTCGTCGGCGTTGAAGTCGGGATAGCCGAGAGCGGCGATGTCGCTGGCGTGCGCGAGCTCGAGGATCGCCGGCACGTCGTCGAGGGTCGGCCGGCGCAGGGTCCAGCCGTCGGGAAGATCGGTCACCCGCGCATGGGATCACGGCTGGGCCGTCGCGGGCGACCCCTTTACCCGGCGAGGCGGTGGCGCAGCGACTGGAGCAGGCCGATGAGCTCGACCCGTTCGCCGAGGTCGAGGGCCGCGTACGCCTGACCCGCCATCGCGTCGGCCACGGACTCGGCCCACATGAGCCGCCGGACGATCGGGCCCGCCGGCGGATAGGGCGGCTGCCAGCCGAACGCCACCGCGCCGGTCTCCCCCTCGGGGCCCGCGATGATGGCCTGCAACGGGCTCAGCCCGCTGGCCCGCACCGCCACCAGCTGTACGCCCAGACGGTGCTCGTGCAGCAGGTGCAGCAGCACCGCGGCCTGCGCACCCGGCGACTGGTCCGGCACCGGCATCGCCCGCCACGCGGCGAACAGCGGCAGCCCCGCGTAGTCGATCGCGGCCACCACCCGCCGGGTCAGCTCGTGCAGCCGGGCCAGCCGGGGGAAGCCGCCGAGCTGCTCGGCGCCCCACGTGCACAGCTCGTGGAGGTGCCAGGTGGCCACCTCCATCGGCGCGGAGGCCTTGGCCGTGGCCTCCCAGCCCTCGATCACGGCTTCGGGCGCGATGAGGCCGATCGAGGCGGCGACGGTCTCGGGGCGGACGTCGCCGAGCGCGCCCGCGCGGGCCGAGACGTGGTAGGCCCAGCCGGACAGGCCCAGCAGGCGGGCACGGCGCAGCGTCTGGGGCGACTCGGCAAAGGCGCCCACGATCGTCGCGAGTCCCGTCTTGGCGTTGGCGGCAGCCTGTTCGGGTGTCACCCGCCCGATTCTGCTCTCCTTGACCGGATTCGGAAAACTACCTTCCCGTTCCGCACCGGGCGACCGTGCTGAAGAAGATCAATCCGGCTCGTCGGCCTCGAGGTCCTCGAGGGCCGCCTGCACGTCGCCGACCTGGCGGCGGGCCGCCGCGGTCTCCCGTTCCGCGAGGCGGCGCGCCTGCTTGCGGCGGGCCACGTCGGCCTGTGCCTCGGTCCGGCGGCGCTCCAGCTCGGCCAGTTCGGCGTCCAGATCCTCCACCAGGTGACCCGCGTCACGTTCCGCCTTCTCCGCGCGTTCCAGCTGCTCGTCGGCGCGGCGCTCGGCGGCCTGCGCGGCGCTCAGCTCGCGGCGCAGCTCGCGCCGGCGCTGCTCGAACTCCCGCCGCCGGCGCTCGGCCGCCGCGCGCTCGCGGGCCGACTGCTGCGGGAACTCGACGACCTCCCCGCCCTCGTCGTCCTCGAGCTCGTCGTCGTCCTCGCCGTCCGGGGCGGCCTCGTCGGTGACCAGCCGCAGCCGGGGCCGCGGCACCTCGCCGAAGCCGGCGTACGTGGCGCTGCGGATCAGCCGCCCGGTGCGCACCTGGGCGGCGATCTCGGGCTCGGCCAGCGCGGCGGTCAGCGTCGCCTCGACCTCACCCAGCGGCAGCTTGATCGACGGCTCCTCGGCGCGGGCCAGCTTGCCCGCGGCCGCGACCAGCGCCGAGACGACCTGGCGGCGCTGGTTGGTCAGCTCGCGCAGCGCCGTGCCGTCGAGGCCGCGCTGGGCCTCGCGCAGCGACGTGGAGAGCTCGACCAGCTCCTCGATCAGCTCGGGCCGGCGCAGCGCGAGCAGGTTGACCACCCATGCGGCCACGGTCGGCTTCTTGAGCGCGGCGAGCCGCTTGGCGGTGGCGCGGTCGCCGGCCTTGCGCGCGTCGGCGATCGCGGCCGTGCGGGCCGCGACGAAGCCGTCCGGCGGGGACTCGTACAGCCGCTGGATGAGGTCGTCGGTGGCGCTGGGCACGTCAGGCGATGGTAGTGCCCGGCGCGACGTGCGCGTACGCGGTGCCGCCGAGGCGTTCGAGATGTCCGTCGGAGATGCCGGCGCCGGTCGCCGTCAGCAGCGCGTCGTGCAACGCGTACGCCCGCCCCGGCTTGACCGCCCGGACGAAGTCGATCGATTCGGAGAGCTTCATCCACGGAGCATTCAACGGCGCGAACAGCGTGTCCACCGTCGTGTCCTCCGGCACGGTGAACGAGTCCCCGGGGTGGTACAGGTTCGTGTGCTCGTCGGCGATCAGGAAGCCCACGTTCGCGATGCGCGGGATGTCCGGGTGGATCACCGCGTGCTGTCCGCCGTACACCCGCACCCGGTAGCCCGCGGCCTCGAACTCGCCACCCGGCTCGACCGCGGTCGCCGCCTGCGCGAACCGGGGGTGCTGGGCCAGCACGTCGGCGTGGGCGAACAGCCGCAGGCCGGGCCGCTTCGCCACCGCCTCGGCCAGAGCCTCGGGGTCGAGGTGGTCGATGTGCTCGTGGGTCACCAGCACCGCGTCGGCGCCGTCGAGCGCGGACCGCTCGCTGAACGCGCCCGGATCGACGACGAGCACGCCGGCGCCCTCGACCCGCAGACAGGAATGCGTGTACTTCGTGATCTGCACGGGACCCCTCCGCCGCTGATTCGTGACCGCTCACCTCGCAGTCTGCCGGAACCGGCGAACGTCCGCCGCACGTCCCAGGGGGCATGCGCGCGACTATGAACCGAACCACATATCTGCTGGGCACCGCACTCGTCGCCGGCGTCCTGCTGGCGGGGTGCAGCGCCGACTCGTCGGACGACTCGCAGGCGACCTCCGCAGCGGCCCCCGCCGCCGATCAATTGCAGGCCCAGGCCGCTGAGGGCAAGGACACCCCGGCCCAGGCGCCGGACCTCAAGGTGGACCAGCGCTCGATCATCTACCGCGGCACGGTCACCGTACGGGTGGAGAACGTGGACGCCGCCGCCGGGCAGGCCACCGGCCTCGCGAAGACCGCGGGCGGCTTCGTGAGCGGCGACAACCGCAGCAGCGGCAACGGCGACGCCACCGCCACGATGGAGCTGCGCGTCCCGGCCGACAAGTTCGCCTCGGTCGTCGACCAGCTGTCCGAGCTGGGCACCGAGGAACAGCGTCAGATCAGCACCGAGGACGTCACCGACCAGACCGTCGACCTGGACGCCCGGATCACCGTGCAGCAGGCCCGCGTCGACAGCGGCCGCAAGCTGCTGGCCCAGGCGAAGTCCCTCAACGACCTGGTGATGCTCGAACGCGAGGTGGCGACCCGCGAGGCCGACCTGGCGTCGCTGCAGGCCAAGAAGCGCCACCTGGCCGACCTCACCGCGCTGTCGACGATCACGGTCACCCTGCTCGACCCGCAGGCCGAGGCGGCCGGCGGCGACGACCCGGCCGGTTTCCTGGGTGGGCTGGGCGCCGGCTGGGACGCGCTGCTCGCCTCGCTGCGGGTGCTGCTGACCGTGCTGGGCGCGCTGCTGCCCTGGCTGATCGCCTTGGGCCTGCCGGCGTGGGGGATCTTCTATGCCGTACGGCGGCTCACCCGCCGCCGCCGTCCGGCGCAGCAGCCCTAGAAGGCGCCCGTCGACAGGGCGGCCAGCGCGGTGTGGACCATGACCCGCACGCCGTAGCCGATGCAGTTCTCGTCCACATCGAAGTCGCCCTGGTGCAGGTCGTGTTTCTCGTCCGAGCCCGGCGTGCCGGTGCCCAGCCGGATCATCGCGCCGGGCACGTGGTCGAGATAGAACGAGAAGTCCTCGCCGCCCATGCTGAGCTCGGCCTCGACGACCCGCTCGGGGCCGAGCGCCGCGCCCGCCGCGCCCGCGATGATCGCGGCGGCCATCCGGTCGTTGGTGACCGGCGGGACCCCGCGATGATAGCCGACCTCGACGTGCGCCCCGGTCGGCGCGACCACGTCCTTGATGAGCTGGGTGACCAGCTCGGGCGCCTGCCGCCAGGCCTCGCGGTTGAGAATGCGCACGGTGCCGCGGGCGAGGCCCTCGCCGGGAATCGCGTTGAACGCCTCACCGGCCTGCACCGCGCCCCACACCATCGACAGGCCGGCGCGCGGGTCGACGCGGCGGCCCAGCAGCGCGGGCACGTCGACGACGACCTTGCTCAGCGCGTAGACCAGGTCGGCGGTCAGGTGCGGCCGGGCGGTGTGCCCGCCGGGGCCGGTCAGCTTGACGTCGACCGTGTCGGCCGCCGCGGTGAACGGGCCGGAGCGCACCCCGACCAGGCCCGCGGGCAGCTGCGGGTAGCAGTGCAGGGCGAAGATGGCGACGACGTCCTTGAGGGCGCCCGCGGCGATCAGCTTGGGGGCGCCGGAGGGCACCGTCTCCTCGGCGCACTGGAAGATCAGCCGCACCCGGCCGGGCAGCTCGCCCTGCTCGGCGAGCTGCTGCAGGGCCAGGCCCAGACCGAGCAGCACGGTGGTGTGCACGTCGTGGCCGCAGGCGTGCGCGACGTTCGGCACCGTGGAGCGGTAGGGCACGTCCTTGAGGTCCTGCAGCGGCAGCGCGTCGAGGTCGGCGCGGAACGCGATCACCCGGTCGCCCTCGCCGATGTCGCAGATGACCGCGTTGCCGTCGGGCAGCACGCGCGGCGAGAGGCCCGCGACGGTCAGCTCGCGGGCGACCAGGGCGGCCGTCTCGAACTCGCGGTAGGACGGCTCGGGGTGGGCGTGAATGTGGCGCCGAATCGCTACGAGCTCCTCGCCGTGGGCGGCGAGCCAGCGGTCGAGCTGGCCGGGCAGGGGCTCGGCGCCGGGCAACGGCCCGGGCCACTCCTTCCGGTCCCCTTCGGGCTCCGTCAGAGTAGTAGTCACGTCGGCTTCCGTATCTTGGAGTTTGTCGGCTTTACCAGGACGCGCGACAGCTTAGACCGTTTTTCGTAACGCCGCGTACGCCATTGGTGTGTGCTGTGGATAACGCACTGTCACGAAATCAGAAGCGCTCGACCGGATGGTAAACGCCCCACACCCCGCGCAAGGTGTGGCAGACCTCGCCCACGGTGGCACGAAGACGCAACGCCTCTTTCATCAACGGTAGGACGTTGTCGCTGCCACCGGCGGCCTTCGCCAAATCCGCCAGCGCCGATTCGACCGCCGCGCCGTCGCGCTCGGACCGCAGCCGCGCCAGCCGGGCCACCTGGGCGGCCTCGATCGCGGGGTCGACGCGCAGCGGCTCGTAGCGCTCCTCCGACTCGGCCGCGAACCGGTTGACCCCGACCACGACCCGCTCGCCGTTGTCGATCTCGTTGGCGATCCGGTAGGCCGAGGTCTCGATCTCCTGCTTCTGGAAGCCCTGCTCGATCGCCTCGACGGCCGACCCGTGGGCGAAGACCCGCTCGATGAGCTCGGTGGCCTGCCGCTCGATCTCGTCGGTCATCGCCTCGATCGCGTACGACCCGGCGAACGGGTCCACGGTGCCGGTCAGCCCCGACTCGTACGCGAGGACCTGCTGGGTACGCAGGGCCAGGCGCGCCGATTTCTCGGTGGGCAGCGCGAGCGCCTCGTCGTACGCGTTGGTGTGCAGCGACTGCGTGCCACCGGCCACCGCGCCGAGCGCCTGGATCGCGACCCGCACCAGGTTGACCTCGGGCTGCTGGGCGGTGAGCTGCACGCCGGCGGTCTGTGTGTGGAAGCGCAGCATCAGCGACTTGGGATCGCGGGCGCCGAACTCGTCGCGCATGATCCGCGCCCACATGCGACGGGCCGCGCGGAACTTCGCGATCTCCTCGAGCAGCGTCGTGCGCGCCACGAAGAAGAACGACAGCCGGGGCGCGAAGTCGTCGACGGCCAGCCCCGCCGCGAGCGCCGCCCGTACGTACTCCATGCCGTTGGCCAGCGTGAACGCGATCTCCTGCGCGGGTGACGCCCCGGCCTCCGCCATGTGGTAGCCCGAGATCGAGATGGTGTTCCACTTGGGGATCTCGGCGCGGCAGTAGGCGAACGTGTCGGCGACCAGCCGCAGCGACGGCTTCGGCGGGAAGATGTACGTCCCCCGGGCGATGTACTCCTTGAGGATGTCGTTCTGGATCGTGCCCTGCAGCGCCGAGCCGGGCACGCCCTGCTCCTCGGCGACCAGCTGGTAGAGCAGCAGCAGCACCGAGCCGGGCGCGTTGATCGTCATCGAGGTGGAGACGCGGTCGAGCGGGATGCCGTCGAACAGCTGACGCATGTCGTCGATCGAGTCGATCGCCACGCCCACCTTGCCGACCTCGCCGTGCGCGATCGGGTCGTCGGAGTCGTAGCCCATCTGGGTCGGCAGGTCGAACGCCACCGACAGGCCCATCGTGCCCGCCGCCAGCAGCTGGTGATAGCGCGCATTGGACTCGGCCGCCGTGCCGAAACCGGCGTATTGCCGCATCGTCCAGGGACGTTTCGTATACATCGTCGGATAGACACCGCGGGTGTACGGGAATGCGCCCGGCTCACCGATCGCGGCGTCCGGAGCGACGTCGTCCGGGCCGTACACCGGCTTGATCTCGAAACCCGACTCCGCGTTCACAGGGCGATCCTAAACCCTCGTTCAATCCGCGAGCGTGAGGACTTTGGCACTCAGCGTCCGAATCCGTCGACACAATGCGATTCGGCGGTCACCTACGGTCGAGTTCGCCGGAACACGAGGCCCGCGACTTTCAAATCGGGGTGGGGAGACGGCAAGATAGCGGGGTTCCTCCCGACGGCCCCTACACCCTTCGGTGGCATCCTCAGTGACTCAGATTCCGACGTGGAGCGGCGGCAACGACGCTCCGGCCAGCGGACGCGCAGCCCCGGGCACGCTCATCGGCGGGCGCTACACGTTGCGTGCCGCGGTGGGCCACGGCGGTATGGGCACGGTCTGGCGTGCCGCCGACACGCTGCTGCGCCGCGACGTGGCGATCAAAGAGGTCATCCTCCCACCCGGGCTCGCGCCCAGCGACCGGGACGCGATGTACGAGCGCACGATGCGCGAGGCGCGCGCCGCCGCCGCGCTGCAGCACCCGGCCGTGGTGCAGGTCTACGACGTCGTGCACGAGAACGGTCGGCCGTGGATCGTGATGGAGCTGCTCGACGCGCGCAGCCTCGCCGACATGGTGATCGAGGACGGGCCGGTCCCGCCGCGCGTGGTGGCCAAGATCGGCATCGCGCTGCTCGGCGCGCTCGAGGTCGCGCACGCGCACGGCGTGCTGCACCGCGACGTCAAGCCGGCCAACGTGCTGATCTGCGGTGACGGCCGCTGCGTGCTGACCGACTTCGGCGTCGCGCGCATGCCCACCGACGTGCAGCTCACCACGCCCGGCATGGTGCTGGGCTCGCCGCACTTCATCTCGCCCGAGCGGGCCATGGGCAACGAGTTCGGCCCGCCGAGCGACCTGTTCTCGCTGGGCGTCACGCTCTACACCGCGGTCGAGGGCCGTCCCCCGTTCGACAAGGGCGACCCGATCGAGACCATGCACGCCGTCGTCGAGGACCCGCCGACCCCCGCCGTACGGGCCGGGTCGCTCACCCCGGTGCTGATGGGCCTGCTCGAGAAGGACCCGGCCCGCCGGATGGACGTGCAGACCGCGCGCACCATGCTGCGGCAGCAGCTCGCCGGCCCGCTGGCCAGCAAGAGCCCGCCGCACATGATGACCGACCCCTACTCGGTGGTCCCCGCGCAGCGCCCGCCCGCGGCGCCGGTCGAGACCCAGCCGATCCCGCCCGCGCCGACGGGCCAGATCGGCGGCCGGGCCATGCTCGCGCCCGGCGACTCGCTCACCGACCACCTCGCCAAGCTGCAGCAGGGCGGCGCGCCCGCCGCCGCGCCCGCCGCCGCGCCGAAGAGCCGGCGCGCGGCCGACCCCGCCCCGACCGGCCAGATGCCCGCGCCCGGCGGCGACCCGACCAGCCTGCTCCCGCCGCGCCCGGCGTGGAACGGCGCCCCGGCGTCCGGCGCGGCCTCCGGGCCCAGGGCCGCGCTCGCCAAGGCCGTCGCCGGCGCCAAGCGGGCCACCGGCAAGGCGGTCACCACCGTGCAGGGCTGGCCGCGCAAGCAGCAGCTCATCGCCGGCGGCGGCGCGCTCGCCGTGGTGGTCCTGCTGATCGTGGTCTTCTCGCTGGTGGGCTCGAACGGCGACGACACCGGAGCACCGGTCGCGGCGCCGACGGCAGACGCGGCCAAGCCTGCCGCCTTCGCCACCCAGCAGTACAACGGCCGCGGCGTCACCGTGCTGGTGCCCAAGGCGTGGAGCCGCAAGTCCGGCGGCAACTGGGTCGACTACGTGGACCCCAACGACGCCAAGCGCAAGGTGCGGATCCTGGTCGAGGACGCCTCCTCGCGGGCCACCCCGCAGTCGTTCCTGGGCGTCGCCGAGAACGGGCTCAAGACCCGCTCGACCAACTGCCCCAAACCGTACGCGCAGGTGGACCTCACCGACACGAAGATCGCCGGCCGGGACGGCGCGGTGCTCGAGTACACGTGCGGCACCGGCGACCAGGGGCGCCACGGGCTCTGGGGAGCGGTCATCGCGGGCGGCAAGGCGTACTCGTTCTACCTGACCACCAACGAGTCGCAGTTCGCCGGCAGCAAGCCCATCTTCGACCAGATGATCAAGTCGTACGCCCTCCAGGCCTCCTGACCTTTCCCGGCGTGCTATCAATCCCTGATGGCGCCTGACTACCGTTTGCTTGCCGAGTCCTGGCTCGCGGACGACCCCGACCCGGCCTCCCGTGCCGAGCTGAGCCGGTTGATCGCCGGCCTGCCCGGCACCGAGGACGAGCTGCGCGACCGGTTCGCCGGCCCGCTGACCTTCGGCACCGCCGGGCTGCGCGGGCGGCTGCGCGCCGGACCCAACGGCATGAACCTCGCGGTCGTCACCCGCGCCGCGGCCGGCCTGGTCGCCTGGCTGGCCGAGCAGGGCGGCAAGGGCCCGCTGGTCATCGGGTACGACGCCCGGCACGGCTCCCGGGAGTTCGCCGAGCAGACCGCCCGGGTCGCGACCGGCGCGGGCCGCGAGGCGCTGATCATGCCGGGGCTCCAGCCGACCCCCGTGCTGGCGTACGCGGTGCGCGCGCTCGACGCCGTCGCGGGCGTGATGGTCACCGCCAGCCACAACCCGCCGCAGGACAACGGCTACAAGGTCTATCTGGGCCGCGAGCTGGGCGGGCCGGGCGGCGACGGCGCGCAGATCGTGCCGCCGGCCGACGCGGGCATCGAGGCGGCGATCCGGGCCGTCGGTCCGATCGCCGACGTTGCGCTGGGCTCGCCGGGCACGCCCGTCGACAGCAAGGTCATCGAGGCGTACGCCCGGAGCGCCGCGGCGGTGCTCGCCGAGGGTGGCCCGCGCGACCTGGCCGTGGCGTACACGCCGATGCACGGGGTGGGCGGGGCGACGCTGCTCGCCGCGTTCGACGCCGCCGGGTTCCCGGCTCCGGCCGTGGTGACCGAGCAGGCCGCGCCCGACCCCGAGTTCCCGACGGTCGCGTTCCCCAACCCGGAGGAGCCGGGGGCGATGGACCTGCTGCTCGCGCTCGCCTCCGCCACGAACGCGGACCTGGCGATCGCGAACGACCCGGACGCCGACCGGTGCGCGGTGGCGATCCCGGCGGCCGACGGCGGGTGGCGGGCGCTGCGCGGCGACGAGCTGGGGGCGCTGCTCGGCGATCACCTGATCAGGCGGGGCGTCCGGGGGACGTACGCGACCACGATCGTGTCGTCGCAGCTGCTGGGCCGGCTGTGCGCGGCCCGCGGGGTGCCCCACGCCGAGACGCTGACCGGGTTCAAGTGGATCGTGCGGGCCGCGGAGGAGCTGGCGTACGGCTACGAGGAGGCGCTCGGCTACTGCGTGGCGCCGGGGATGGTGCGCGACAAGGACGGCATCACCGCCGCGCTGACCGTGGCGGAGCTCGCGGCGGCGCTCAAGGCCGAGGGCAGGACGCTCGCCGACCGGCTCGACGAGCTGGCGGCCGAGTTCGGGGTGCACGCCACCGACCAGCTCTCGGTGCGGGTCGACGACCTGGCCGAGATCGGCGCGGCGATGACCCGGGCCCGGCAGGCGCCGCCGGCCACGCTGCTCGGCCTGCCGGCGGGCGTGACCGACGACGAGGCCAACAACGTGCTGACGTTCCGCACCGCGACGGCGCGCGCGGTGATCCGGCCCTCGGGCACCGAGCCGAAGCTCAAGGCGTACCTCGAGGTGGTCGAGCCCGTCGCCGACGGTGACCTGGCCGCCGCCCGCACGCGCGCGGGCGACGGCCTGACCGGGCTGCGCCGCGAGATCGCCGCGGCGCTCGGCGTCTAGGCCGGCTTGGGCGTGCCGAGGGCGGCCTGGATGGCCTTGCTCAGCGTGGCGACGACCAGCGCCACGCTGGGCCGGACGATCGAGTCCTCCAGGTTCGCGCCCGCCACGAACCCGGCTCCCGACGCGATCTGCTCCAGCCGCTCGTGCGCCTTGGCGACCTCCTCGGCCGGCAGCCGCAGCGCGGGCTCCATTCGGCAGGAGACCAGCAGCGTCGCCAGCGCGGCCGTCCGCTCGTCGCAGAGGCCGCCGCTGGTCAGCGCGTCGGCGAGCCGGCGGCGGATGTCGGCCTCGAAGGCGGGGTCGGTGGTCGGGTAGCGGTGCACGTGGATGACGCCCATCTGGGTCTCGTCCACGTCCGTGACGATGCCGCGGGCCACCAGGTCCTCCAGGACCCGGGTGCGCAGGCGGTGCCGCAGGCGCTGCAGCCACTGGGCCGGCGTGTGCGGCTCGTCGTCGGCGGCCTTGGCCAGCACGGCGTCGGCGATGGCGTCACCGATCGGGGCGGGGTCGATGACCTTGAGGTACCCGTCGACGTACGCGATGCGCCCCGCCAGCGCGAGGTCGACCAGCACGGCCGCGGCCATGCCGAGGTCCAGCCCGATGCGGGAACCGGTCGCCTTGCCGGTCTGGTCGTCGTACGCGAGGAGGAGCAGTTCCTCGGCGAGAGGCATGGAGGTCATGGATCGAAACGATAGTGTCCCCAGTCACGCAAGCAGATGCCCAGGTCGGTTATATCCCGGTTGTAGCCGTTGGCCTAAAGTCGCTGCCGTGCAGGCGATCATCGCGACCCTCGGTTACGTGCTGTCCCCGGACCGCCGGGAGGTGCTGATGGTCCGCCGCGACACCCGGCCGGACGACCTGCACTACGGCAAGTACAACGGGCTCGGCGGCAAGCTGGAGCCGGACGAGGACGTGGTGAGCGGCCTGCGGCGCGAGATCCGCGAGGAGGCCGGCCTCGAGTGCACGGCCGTCGACCTGGCCGGCACGGTCTCGTGGCCCGGTTTCGGCCGCGGCGGAGCGAACTGGTTCGGCTTCCTGTTCCGCATCCCGGCCTGGACCGGCACCCCGCCGGCCGGCAACGACGAGGGCAGCCTGCACTGGGTGCCGGTGGCCGACGTGCTGGCCGGCCGGGTCCCCATGTGGGAGTCCGACCGCCACTTCCTGCCGCTGGTCTTCGCCGACTCCCCCACCGCCTTCCACGGCGTCATGCCCTTCGCCGACGGCAAGGCGCTGAGCTGGTCCTACACCCTCTAGAACCTGCGCATGCCGCCGAACTGGCGGTCGCCGGCGTCGCCGAGGCCGGGGACGATGTACTTCTTCTCGTTCAGGCCCTCGTCGATCGACGCGGTGACCAGGCGCAGCGGGAGCTCGGACCGCTCGAGGCGGCGGATGCCCTCGGGCGCGGCCAGCACGCAGCAGACGATGACGTCGGTGCAGCCGCGGTCGACCAGCAGCTTGCAGCAGTGCAGCAGCGAGCCGCCGGTGGCCAGCATCGGGTCGAGCACCAGCACCGGGCGGCCGGAGAGGTCGCCGGGCAGCGACTCCATGTAGGCCCGGGGCTCGTACGTGTGCTCGTCGCGCGCCAGGCCGACGAAGCCCATCGACGACTCCGGCAGCAGCGCCAGCGCCGAGTCGGCCATGCCGAGCCCGGCGCGCAACACCGGCACGATCAGCGGCGGGTTGGCCAGCCGGATGCCCTCGGTGGGCGCCACGGGCGTGGTGATCGGGTAGCGCTCGGTGGCGAACGAGCGGGCCGCCTCGTAGACCACCATCGTGGTCAGCTCGTGCAGCGACGCCCGGAACACACCGGAGTCGGTGTCCGCGTTCCGCATGGCGGTCAGCCTGGTCTGAGCGAGCGGGTGATCTACGACGAGTACGTCCACGCCGACAACCTACCGGTCATTCAAGATCAACTGTCGGGGGCCCGCGTAGAATCGTTCTCATGACTGCGACAGCGACGTCAAGGCTGTCCGGCCTGCCCGGTTCCCCCGCCGACCTCCGGACCTTCCTGCACGGACTGCCCGGCGTCGACAAGGTGGGCATCGAGGCCAGGGCGGCGGCGCTGGGCACCCGATCGGTGAAGACGACCGCCAAGGCCCAGGCGATCGATCTGGCCATCCGCATGGTCGACCTCACCACGCTCGAGGGCGCCGACACCCCCGGCAAGGTGCGTGCGCTGTCGGCCAAGGCGCTGCGGCCCGATCCGTCCGACCCCACCTGCCCGCCGGTCGCGGCGGTCTGCGTCTATCCGGCGATGGTGCCGGCCGCGGCCGGGGTGCTCGCCGGTTCCGGCGTCCACCTGGCCAGCGTGGCCACCGCCTTCCCCTCCGGGCAGGCGCCGCTCGAGGTCAAGCTCGCCGACACCCGCGAGGCGGTGGCCGGCGGCGCCGACGAGATCGACATGGTGATCAGCCGCGGCGCGTTCCTGGCCGGCGACTACGGCCGGGTCTTCGACGAGATCGTCGCGGTCAAGGAGGCGGCCGGCCCCGCGCACCTCAAGGTCATCCTCGAGACCGGCGAGCTGGCGACCTACGACAACGTCCGCCGCGCGTCGTGGCTGGCGATGCTGGCCGGCGCCGACTTCATCAAGACGTCCACCGGCAAGGTCGGGGTCAACGCCACGCCGCCGGTCACGCTGCTCATGCTCGAGGCAGTGCGTGACTTCCGCGAGCGGTACGGGCGCCAGGTCGGGGTCAAGCCGGCCGGCGGCATCCGCACGACGAAGGACGCCATCAAATACCTCGTGATGATCAACGAGACCTGCGGCGACGACTGGCTGAGCCCCGACTGGTTCCGGTTCGGCGCGTCGTCGCTGCTCAACGACCTGCTCATGCAGCGCACCAAGCTGACCACCGGTCATTACGCCGGTCCTGACTACTTCACGCTGGACTGAGGCCGATGTCGCTCTTCGAGTACGCCCCCGCCCCCGAGTCCCGCTCGGTCGTCGACATCGCGCCGTCGTACGGCCTGTTCATCGACGGCGAGTTCGGCGAGGCGAAAGACACGTTCAAGACGATCAACCCGGCGACCGAGGAGGTGCTCTCCGAGGTCGCGCTCGCCGGCCCCGAGGACGTCGACCGCGCCGTCGCCGCCGCCCGCCGGGCCTTCGAGAGCTGGTCGGCCCTGCCCGGCTCGGAACGCGCGAAGTACCTGTTCCGCATCGCGCGGATCATCCAGGAGCGCTCGCGCGAGCTGGCCGTGCTGGAGTCGCTGGACAACGGCAAGCCGATCAAGGAGTCGCGCGACGTCGACCTGCCGCTGGTCGCCGCGCACTTCTTCTACTACGCCGGCTGGGCCGACAAGCTGAAATACGCGGGCCTCGGGCCGGACCCGCGCCCGCTGGGCGTGGCCGGCCAGGTCATCCCGTGGAACTTCCCGATGCTCATGCTGGCCTGGAAGATCGCGCCGGCGCTCGCCACCGGCAACACCGTGGTGCTCAAGCCCGCCGAGACGACGCCGCTGTCCGCGCTGTTCTTCGCCGACGTGTGCCGCCAGGCCGAGCTGCCGCCGGGCGTGGTCAACATCGTCACCGGCGCCGGCGACACCGGCCGCTACCTGGTCGAGCACCCCGACGTGAACAAGGTGGCCTTCACCGGCTCCACCGAGGTGGGCCGTCAGATCGCCCGCTCGGTGGCGGGCACGGGCAAGAAGCTCACGCTCGAGCTCGGCGGCAAGGCGGCCAACATCGTCTTCGACGACGCGCCTATCGACCAGGCCGTCGAGGGCATCGTCAACGGCATCTTCTTCAACCAGGGCCACGTCTGTTGCGCGGGCTCCCGGCTGCTGGTGCAGGAGTCGATCGCTTCGGAGCTTCTCGACTCGCTCAAGCGGCGGATGACCACGCTGCGGGTCGGGGATCCGCTCGACAAGAACACCGACATCGGCGCGATCAACTCCCGCGCACAGCTCGACCGGATTACCGAATTGTCGGAAATCGGCGCCGGCGAGGGCGCGGAACGCTGGTCGCCGCCGTGCGAGCTGCCCGACCGCGGCTTCTGGTTCGCCCCGACCATCTTCACGGGCGTGACCCAGGCCCACCGGATCGCCCGCGAGGAGATCTTCGGGCCGGTCCTGTCGGTGCTGACCTTCCGCACCCCGGCCGAGGCGGTCGAAAAGGCCAACAACACGCCGTACGGGTTGTCGGCCGGCATCTGGAGCGAGAAGGGCTCGCGGATCCTGGCCGTGGCCGACCAGCTGCGCGCCGGCGTGGTGTGGGCCAACACGTTCAACAAGTTCGACCCCACGTCGCCGTTCGGCGGCTACAAGGAGTCCGGATACGGCCGCGAGGGCGGCCGGCACGGCCTGGAGGCCTACCTTGCCTAGCAACCGGCTTGCCGTGCGCAAGACCTACAAGCTGTACGTCGGCGGGAAGTTCCCGCGCAGCGAGTCAGGACGGACCTATCTGGTGGACGGCGACAACGTGGCTCTCGCCTCGCGCAAGGACGCGCGCGACGCCGTGGTCGCCGCCCGCGCGGCCCAGCCGAAGTGGTCGGCGGCCACCGCGTACAACCGTGGCCAGGTCCTCTACCGCGTGGCCGAGATGCTCGAGGCGCGCCGGGCCGAGTTCGTCTCGCTGGGCGTGCCCACGGCCGAGGTGGACGCCGCGATCGACCGCTGGGTCTGGTACGCGGGCTGGTCCGACAAGATCGCCCAGGTGGCCGGCGGCGCCAACCCGGTGGCCGGCCCCTACTTCAACCTCTCGGCGCCCGAGCCCACCGGCGTGGTCGGCGTGGTCGCCCCGGCGTCGCTGCTCGGCCTCACCAGCGTGATCGCCCCCGCGATCGTCACCGGCAACACGGTCGTCGTGGTCGCCGCGCTCCCGCAGGCCGCGATCACCCTGGCCGAGGTCTTCGCCACCTCGGACGTGCCGGGCGGCGTGGTCAACGTGCTCACCGGCAACGCCGCCGAGATCGCGCCGTGGCTCGCCTCGCACGACGACGTGAATGCGCTCGACCTGTCCGGGGTCGACGACGACGACCTCGCCACCGAACTCGAACGGGCGGCAGCCGGCACCCTCAAGCGGGTCGTTCGGCCGGTGTCGGGCGTTGACTACACGGACGACCCGGGCACCGGGCCGATGACCGCATTGCTGGAGATCAAAACTGTCTGGCACCCGAAGGGTTTCTGACCGTTTCCTACCGGACATTGTGGAAGTGCGGGGGACGGTCAGCCCGCGTCCAGGCTCGCCCACTAGGGTGTGTCGGCAGAATCACCCGTCCCATAGACCAGAACATCCCCGGAGGTCGCAGTGACCAGCCAGTCCGACGAGCCCGAGGCGTCCGCCCCCGTGGCCGCGCAGTCCGAGGCCGGACTCTCCGGGCGTGCGCTCTGGGAGCACGTGCGCGTCGAGCCGGTCGAGATCGCGCTGCCCGGTGGCGTGGCGCTGACCCTGCGGGCCTACCGCAAGGCGTCCGAGCTGACCCCCACCGAGGTCGCGGTCGACGAGGACGACCCGTTCGAGGCCCGTCGCGCCGCACGCCGGGCCGACGAGGACGAGGACGGCGAGGGCGTCATCGTCGACGAGGAGTTCCAGGCGCTGCTGGCCCAGGGCGAGGCCGACGGCGACCGCGACCGCGACAAGGACGGAACGGCCGTCGAGGAGCCCGATCCGGCCGACTTCGAGGACGAGCCGGACGAGGCTGCCGCCCAGGCGGACGACGAGGAGGTGCCCGCTTTCCTCAGCCACAAGGGCCGCCTGATCGCCTTCAAGACGCCCGAGTCGCTGGTCTCCTTCATTCGTTCGGGTGCTCCCCACGATCTCGCACAACTCGACACCTGGGGCACCCTCGCCGAGCAGGTACAGTCGACCGACATCGACCCGCTGCCGGAGGATCGCTACGAGCTCGACCTCGTGGTGGAGAACCTGCGCGGCGGGCACGACACGTGGGATCTTCCGCTGCTCATCGCCGCCGGCGAGGTGGCCCGCGACCTCGGTCACGCGCTCCGGCTCAAGCCGGTGATCCTGGCCCTGTCGCCCGGCTCACCGCTCGACGACCTCGACGAGTCCTTGCGAGCCGCGGAAACCGGTGGCATGGGCGGCTTCTTCGGTCGGCGCCGACTGAAGAAAATCGGGGCACAACAGGCAAGTCTCGGCTGGCGCTCGGTAATCGGCAAGATCTCCGCAGCTGTGGACTGGCGCGACTGACCCCTCACCAGGGACCATCAACCCTTGGCCAAGTGAACTCCGGGGAGGAGAAGACGCCGTGGCGCTCGTGCGCGTGTACTGCGGTCTGGCGTCGGCCGATGATTCGGTGCGTGCGGCCTCGGCCGCACAGCTGACCATCGCCGTGGTGGACGACGCAGGACGACTGCTCGGCGTCCACGAGATCAGCGACGACCCCGGCGGCTACGCCGAGCTCGGCGCGCTGCTCGTGGAACGGACCAGTGGGTTCACCGATGCCGAGGTCGCCGCCGACAGCGACGACCACCTGGTCACCTCCCTGCTCACCGCCGCCGGCCGGCCGCTCGTGGTGGCCGACGACGACACCACCGACGACTTCGCCGAGCGGTTCGCCGACGACGACTCCGTCGAGGAGATGCAGGCCCCGCCCGCCGCGCGCCGGGCCGTCGGCCTGGCCCGTGCGCTGCAGGCCGGGGCGCTCACCGCCACGACCCTGCCGGTGCCGCGCGACCTGGTCAGCTTCAAGCCGGTGCTCGCCGCGCACGTCGCGCTGCTCACCGGTCGGCACGCGGCCGCCACGGCGCTGCGCGAGGTGCTGCGCGAGCTCTACCCCGCGGCCCTGCGCGCCTACCCCGACCCGGCACACCCGCTCGCCCTCGCGGTCCTGGACGCGCTGCCCGAGCCCGGCCGGCTCACCGCCCACGGCGAGGCGCAGGAGTCCGCCGAGCAGGTCGCCGCCGAGCTCACCCGGGCCGGCGCGGGCACCGAGGACGAGATCATCGCCGCGGTCACCGCGCTGCAGGTCGCCATCAGCGAGTCGCCGCGCCGTGGCGGGGTCAACAAGTCGCTGGCCCCCGCGGCGGGCGAGACCGTACGCCAGGCAGTCGCCGCCGTGCGTGCCGGCGACACCGCCTGCGCGTCGCTCATCGGCACCTTGGCCTCCCGCAGCGCCCCGGCCACCCGCCGCACGCGGCGCGCCGCCGAGCCCGCCCCGCTGCAGGCCGTGCCCGGCGAGGGCAGCCGGTTCGGCCGGCGCAGCCGCCCCGAGCCCGCCTCCACCGGCACCGGCCCGGTCATGCCGCGGCCGCTCACCACACCGCCGGTCGCGCCCGACCCGGTCATGCCGCCGCCGCTGGCGCCGCGCCCGGTCACGCCGCCGCCCGCCGCGCCCGCGGCCCTGTTCCCCAACCGCGCTCCCGCGCCGGGCAACCGGCCCGTCTCGGTGCCGCCGCCCCCGCCGGGCATGACGCCGATCACGCCGGGCTCCCGCCCGGGCGCGCGCACCCCGGTGCCGCCGACCGGCACGACGTACCCCGCCGCCTCGGTGTCGCCGGCCGGGTCGTCGCCGTCCTCGGGCGGCCCGATCGGCACCTCCCCCGCCGACAGCGGCCAGCCGTTCCGCGCCACGCTCACCAACGCGGCGATCAACAACGCCCGCGCCGAGCGGCAGCGCACGGTCATCCCGCCCCGCCCGTCGACCCGCCCCGCGGCGAACAGCACGAGCGACGCCACCGACTACTCGCTGCCGATGCCCACGCAGCGCCCCGGTCAGGAGCCCGTGGCCGAGCCCGGCTCGCGCGCCAACTGGCCGCTGATCAACAGCGGCGGCGCCGACGACGCGATCACCACGCCGGCCGCCTCGGCGAGCGCCCCGCCCTCCGACGGCCGGATCCGCCCGCCGTGGCAGGACATGCCCAAGGAGCCGCCGGCGCTGCGCCTGGTCGAGAACCAGCTCGGCACCGGCCTCGACACCACCGTCGCCGGCCTGCCCGCGGTCACCGACCCGCCGCCGCTGCGCCTCGTCGAGGGCCGCAACGGCAGCCGCCGCACCTCGGGGTCCAGCTCGGCGCCCTCCTCGAGCACGACGCTGACCGCGCTCGACCGCAGCACCACCCCGCCGGTCCCCGCCGACAGCAACGACGGCGACCTGCTCATCTTCGCCGCGGCCCGCTCGGCGTGGTTCACCGGCCACGGCGACGCGCCCGACAAGCTCGACTGGACCAACCCCAACGACACGGGCTGGCGCGCCGCCGAAAAGGCCGCCACCCCCGAGGTCGCCGCCGAGACCGCGGCCGGCCTGCCCAAGCGGGTGCCCCAGGCCAACCTGGTGCCCGGCTCCCCGCTGCGCGACGAGCGCCCGCTGCGCATCGTCCGCGACGCCGCCAGCATCGCCGCCCACACCACCGGCTACTTCCGCGGCTGGCGCCGCGGCCAGGAGATCGGCGGCTTCGCCATGGGCGGCCGCCCGGGCCGCGAGGCAGCCGGCGGCTGGGACTTCACCCGCGACCGCGAGGGCGCCGACGACATCCGCAACAACCCCGCCGGCTACGGCTCCCGCTAGCCCCCGACACCCTCGGCCCGGCCCACCGCCCGCGCGGTCGGCCGGGCCGAGCGCTTTCCCGGCCCCTTACGCGGTTCGTTCGGCCCGGGCCACCCAGTCGCCGCACCCGAGCGCGTTCCCGCCTCCCCCACGGTCGACTCCCGCGGCGCCACCCAGTCCGCGCAGCCCATCGCGCTCCCAGCCTTCCCGTTACGCCGTTCGTGCGGCCGGCACCGAACCACCCAGTAGGCGCAACCGAACGCGGTCCCGGCCGCCCCCTTACGCCGTTCGTTCGCCCCGATACCGAGCCGTCCGGTCGGCGCACCTGAGCGCGTTACCGGCTTCCCCACACGCCGTTCGTGCAGCCCGGCACCGAACCACCCAGTCGGCACAGCCCAGCGCGTTCTTGGCCACCCCTACGCCGTTCGTTCGGCCCAGTACCGAGCCACCCACGCGCGGCACCCGAGCGCGTTCCCGGCTTCCCATTACGCCGTTCGTTCGGCCCGACACCAGATCACCCAGTCGGCGCAGCCGAAGGCGTTCCCGGCCTCCTTGCACGAATCCTCGCTCCGGTACCGAGCCGCCCGGTCGGCGGACCTAAGCGCGTTCCCGGCCTCCTCCTTACGCCGTTCGTTCGGCCCGGCACCGGATCACCCAGTCGGCGCAGCCGAAGGCGTTTCTGGCCTCCTTGCACGGCTCCCCGCCCCGGTACCGAGCCGTCCGGTCGGCGCATCTAAGCGCGTTCCCGGCCTCCCCCTTACGCCGTTCGTTCGGCCCGGCACCGGATCACCCCGTCGGCGTAGCCGAATGCGTCCCCGCCTCCTTGCACGGCTCCCCGCCCCGGTACCGAGCCGCCCGGGCACGTTTCCGGCCTCGTCCTTACGCCGTTCGCTCGGCCCGGCACCAAGCCACCCAGTCGGCGCAGCCGAGCGCGTTCCCAGCCGCCCCCTTCCGCGGTTGATTCGGCCCGGCACCGAGCCGCCCAGGCGGCGCAGCCGGAAGCACTTCCGGGCTCACCCAGTCGGCTCGGCCCAGCACTCCGCGATGTCCGCCGACCTCTACCACCCCTGCCACCTGCGGTCCAGCGGTCGATCGCGGCGGGCGGGACGAACGCCGGGTCGAGGTCGGCCACGTCCAGCCGTCACCCGGCCGGCAGTCCCGGCATTTTCTGGCGCGCGCTGCCACCCACCCAGCCAGATAGGCACTCCCCGTTCGGAGCCCGCGCCACCACCCCACCAGCCGAGCCACATGGGCACCCCCTGCCTCCGGCCCGCGCCACCACCCATCCAGCCGAGCCAGGTGGACGCCGACGGCCTGCGCTGCCGCCCGGCCGCCAGAGCCGGACATCTCGGCGTTCCTAAGCCGCGCCACACCCTCGTCCGCTACGCGCGGCCAACGCCACTCACCGCGTGAGCCGGCCGGAGCCTCTCTACAGCTCGGCCGCCCATCAGGTCGGCCGGCCGACCCCCGGACTGGCCCCACCGCGGTGATCGCGGCTAGCCCGGGGGTGGAGGCGTTGCGGGGAACAGGTCGGCCCGCCGACCCCCCGGACTCGCCCCACCGCGGTGATCGCAGCTTGCCCATGCGAAGAGGCGTTGCGGGGAACAGGTCGGCCCACCGACCCCCCGAACTCGCCCCACCGCGGTGATCGCCGCTCGCCCATCGGAGGAGGCGTTTCGGGGAACAGGTCGGCCCGCCGACGCCCCAGACTCGCCCCACCGCGGTAATCGCAGCTTGCCCACGGGAGGGGGCGTTTCGGGGAATCGGTCCGCTCGGGGAGGGCGCAACGCAGCATGGACGGATGAGCATTCCGTTTCTGGTGGCCGGCCTCATCGTGCGGGACGAGGCGGCCGAGTTGCCGGGCTGCCTGGCGTCGCTGCAGGGCGTGGTGGACGAGATCCGCGTGTACGACACCGGCTCGGCGGACGGGACGCCGCAGATCGCCGTCGAGCTGGGCGCGAAGGTGACCCTCGGCCGGTGGACGGACGACTTCGCCGCGGCGCGTAACGCGGCCCTGGACGGGTGGAGCGCCTCCTGGGTGCTGACGGTGGACGCGGACCAGCGCTACGTGGGGGATCCAACAAGGCTCCGGGCGCTGCTGAAGGGGGCGCAGGCGGACGTTCTGGAGGTGGAGGTCGACAACGCGCACGACGAGCTGCCGTACACGAACACCGCGACCCACCTGCACCGGCCGGGCGTCGTCCGGTGGGAGGGGCGGGTGCACGAGCGGCTCGTGGGGGCGCAAGGCCGTACGCCCGGGGTGGCCCTGGCTCCTCGGGAGGCCATCGTGCTGAAGCACCACGGATACGCCGACGCGGGGACGAGGACGGCCAAGGCGCTGCGCAACGCCGCACTGGCGCGGCGGACGCTCGAGCTTCAGGCGGCGGCGGGGCGAGGGGCCGACCGGGCCGTGATCGCGCGGGCGATGCTCGACCTGGGGCGCAGCTTGGTCGGGGCGGGGCGCAGGCAGGAGGCGGCCGACACGTTCGAGACGTTGCGCGAGCTGTTTCCGGGTACGCCGGAGTGGCTGCACGGCACCGACTTCCTCGCGCGGCTGGTGCTGGCCGCGGGCATGGACGAGGTCTGCCTGACGCTGGTGGAGCAGATGCGCGCGGCGGGCGCGGCACGGCCCTACTGCGACTGGCTCGCCGCGCAGGCCCTGGCACAGCTGGGGGACGTCGCCGCGGCCGCACGCCTGCTCGCCGGCGTCACCGAGGTCGTGGACACCTCCGGACGCCGGCAGGACCCGCGCGCGCTGTCGGAGCTGCGCGGGCTGATGGACCGCCTGGCTCACGTCGCCTGAGCGCGGTCCTGCCAGGTGCACAGGCACACGCGGTTGCCCTCGGGGTCGGCCAGCACCCAGAACGCGGGCGCCTCGGCGTCGCTGACCAGCGTGCCGCCGGCGGCCAGCGCGGCGTCGATGCGCGGCTGCACCTCGGCCGGGTCGATCCACACGTCGGGGTGCCAGTGCTGCCTCGGCTCCTCGCTGCCGGACTGCTGGAACCACACGGTGGGCAGCCGGCCCGCCTCGTCGACGAGCTCGTCGCCGTCCGCCTCGGCCAGCACGGCCGCCCAGAACGGCCGCACCGACTTGGCCTCCGGCGTGTCCAGCGCCCATTCGAGCACGGAGACGAGCCGGGCCTCCAGCTGCAGGCCGAGTGCGGACGCAACCGACGTGATCGCCCGGGCCAGGCGGACGTCGCGCATGGTGACGCCGCCGACGTCGTGGCTGGTGAGCCGGATGTGGACGGCCGGGTAGCGCAGGTCGAGGTCGGGGTGGTGGTCCATCTGCTCGGCCACCTCGCCGATCGCGTCGGCCAGCGCCAGCCCCGTACGGAAGTCGCCGGTCCGGATCCTGGTGTGCAGGCCGCCGGGCAGGTACACCCAGCCGGTCAGGTTCTCCGCCGCGATCTGGTTTCCATCGAGCTTGCTCATCCGCCCATCGTGGCCTACGCGGGCCGGATCCGGTTGTTGCGGATGTGCTCGTAGACGATCGAGGTCCGCACGTCGGCGACCTCGGGCCGCTGGGTGAGCCGGTCGATCACGAACTCGTACAGGCTGTCGTTGTCGGGCACGGCGACGTGCACGATGAAGTCGTCGGTGCCCGTCGTCACGTACAGGCCCAGGGTGTCGGGCAGCGTGCAGACCCATTCGCGGAACGCCTCGATGGTGCGGCGCGACGGCGGCCGGATCCGGATGGCGATGAGCGCCTGCACCGGCCGGCCGATCGAGCGCAGGTCCACGTCGAGAAGCGCCCCGCGGATCACGCCCCGGTTGCGCAGCGCCCGCGTGCGGTCGAGTGCCGTGGTCGGCGACACCCCGACGGCCGCGGCGACCTCACGGTTGGTCTTCCGTGCATCCGACTGGAGTTCCCGCAGGATCGCCGTATCAAGTTCGTCCAGATCCACGGTTCGGGCTCCTTTTCCGATACATGTACGGATTCGTTGCAGCGCAACCTAACACCTGCCTAGCATTTCGCCTGCACGCCGGATACATGCACAGATGGGTTCAGACATGATCGGATTCGCCACCGACGAGATCGACCAGAGCGCGCCCACCCGAGCCGCCCGCCTCAAGTGGGTCGTGGTGGTCGACGGCGACCTGCCCGCCGGACGGGCCGCCAACGCCGCGATCTGCACCGCCGCGGCCACCTCGCGCGCGGTGCCGGGGCTGCTGGGCGACGACGCGGTGGACGCCGACGGCATCGCGCACCCCGGCCTCCCGTGGGCGGGCTGCACCGTGCTCGCCGCCGACGCGGCCACGCTACGCACGATCCGCGCCAAGGCCGCCGCCCGCGCCGACTTCTTCGTCGCCGACATGCCCGCCGCCGCGCAGCACACCCGGGTCTACACCGAGTACCTCGAGGCCGTGGGCAGCACCGCGGCGGACAGCCTCGACTACTACGCGGTCAGCATCGTCGGCCCGCGCAACCCGGTCGACAAGCTCGTCGGCAAGCTGCCGCTGCTGGGCTGACCGATCGCCGCGAGCGCCTTGCGGATGTTCAGCTCAGCCAGGTCGAGCATCCACTGCCGGTCGGGGAAGTCGGTGCCGGCGATCCGCAACGGCCCCTCGATCAGACCGATGACCTGCGCGAACCGATAGAACTCCAGGCGCCGCGGATCGAGGTCGACAGGACCGAGCAAGGCGTACGCCGGACCGAAGCGCAACTGCAGGAAGGCGTGCTCCCACTCCGCGTCGAAGAACGTCACCCCCTCGATGTCGATCAGCACGGGCTCCCCGGCCGGCCCCAGCAGCACGTGGTCGGGCCCCAGTTCCCCGTGTACGAGGGCGAACTCCCGGCGTGCCGCGACACGACCGCGCAGCGCCCGCAGGTGCTCCTCGATCCGCGGGCGGGCCGCCTCGAGCCGCTGGTCGCGCGGAGCCGCCTGGGCGAGGTGGCCGAGCGCGCGGGCCAGGATCATCTCCTCGGGCGTCCGGCGCTGAGGTGTGCTCGTCGCGAGCCGGCCCCATTCCGGCCCGTACGTCGTGTGCATGCGCCGCAGCATGGCTCCGAGCTCGGCCAGCGGCCCGGCCGCCGCCCGCGGATCACGCTCCATCAGCGCCTCGAGCGTTCCGCCGGTCAGGTCCTCGGCGAGCACGAGGTCGGCGTCGAGGTGCCGCCGCCCGCGGTCGACCATCAGCAGTTCCGGTACGCGGGCGCCGGCCCGCGTCAGCGCCGCGGAGTTCACCGTGAACAGCTCCGCCCCGGTGGCGTCCGTGAACGGGTCGTCGGGCACCGTCTCGGACGCCGGCCAGTAGTTCTCCGCAGCCGCCCACACGTACAGGATCGCCGCCTGCCCGTCGTCGAGGCGCAGCCGGTAGACGCCCTTCTTGGTGCCCCCGGCGAGCCGCTCCAGCATCGTCACCCGACGATCGCTGCCGAACTGCTCCGCCACCAGGCCGGTCACGTCGTCGATCGTCAGAAAGGCGCGCACGCCGAGCGATCCTTCCCGCCGCCGTGGGCGGGACACAAGCGAGTTCTTGCCATGATGACGGCGTGCGCGCGATCATCTTCGACTTCTTCGGCACGCTCACCGACCCCGCCGCTGAGGCTCACCGCAGAGCGTCGTTCGCGGGCACCGCCGCGGCGCTCGGCATTCCGCCGGCCGTCTTCTGGGCCGCGATGGCCGGCAGCTTCCCCGAACGCGTCGTCGGCCGGCACGGCGGCACCCGGCAGACGTTGCTCACGATCGCCCGTCGATGCGGCGTCGAGCCGACCCCGGACCAGCTCGACGCCGCCGTCACCGCCCAGCTGTCGGGCGCCGAGCGCGTACGTCCCCCGCGGCCCGGCGCCCTGGACCTGCTCGACCGCCTGCGCGCCGAGGGATGGCGGCTCGGGCTGATCAGTGACTGCTCCAGCGAGCTGGTCGAGGCGTGGCCGACGACGCCGTACGCCTCCCGAATGGACGCGGCGGTCTTCTCGTGGGAGGAGGGCTACCGCAAACCCGACCTGCGGCTCTATGTGACCGCGGCGCAGCGGCTCGGCGTGGCTGCCGGCGACTGCTGGTTCGTGGGCGACGGCGGGAGCCGCGAGCACGACGGCGCCCGGCGGACCGGTATGCGGCCGGTGCTGGTGACGAACGCCGCGTGGCCGGAGGCTGCGACCCTGCGCACCGACCCCGACCCGTACCGTCCCGGCTCGGTCATCGACGACCTGGCCGAGCTGCCCGCGGTCGTCGCACCGGGGTGATCGCCAGCGGTCGCCGGGCCGGGGTGAGGACACGACGAAGCCCCGCTCCGGCTCGCGGAGCGGGGCTTCGACCGTAGGTCAGGCGGGCGCCACCGCGCGTGTCCGACGCATCGTCAGCACATACTCGACCAGCGAGATGAGGACGTTCTTCGTCGACTCGCGGTTGCGCGCGTCGCAGCTCACGACCGGGACGTCACTCGCGATCGCCAGCGCGTCGCGGACGTCCTGGGCATTGTGATACTGCATGCCGTCGAAGCAGTTGATCGCCACCAGGTACGGCAGGCGACGGTGCTCGAAGAAGTCGATCGCGGCGAAGCAGTCGGCGAGACGCCGGGTGTCCACCATGACGACCGCGCCGATCGCGCCACGCACCAGCTCGTCCCACATGAACCAGAACCGCGTCTGCCCGGGCGTGCCGAACAGGTAGAGGATCAGGTCGCGGTCGATGCTGATACGGCCGAAGTCCATGGCGACGGTGGTCGTCATCTTCCCCGGCACTTGGCGGTTGTCGTCGACACCCACACCGGCCGAGGTCATGATGGCCTCGGTGGTCAGCGGGGTGATCTCGGAGACCGAACCGACAAGCGTCGTCTTACCGACGCCGAACCCGCCGGCGATCACAATCTTCGCCGACGTCACGCGCCCCGCAGCGGGACGGTGCGACATGTCAGAGCCTGCGAAGTCCACTCAGCACCCTTTCCAGCAGTTCCGTGCCTACCGCGTCGGTCTCGTCTTCCAGCGAGGTGGGCTCGTACACCGCGACCAGGCCGTCGGAGGCCATGTCGGCGACGATCACTCGAGCCACACCGAGCGGCAGTTGCATGCGTGCTGCGATCTCCGCCAGCGACTGAACCCGGCCGCCGTCGCACATCGCCGCGATGTACTGATGCTCGCTTCCACCCTGCCCGCCGCGGTTCATTCCCGACCGCCCGCGCACGGTTGTCTCGACCAGCGCTTCCAGCGCTATCTCAAGCTTCGGACGGGTCCGACCGCGGGTCACGGCGTACGGCCTGACCAGCGCGCCGGTCGGCTCATCGCGTTCGGGCATCGTCACCGCTCACCCCTTCCTCGAACCCTAGAAGTGTCTCTTGTTGTCAACTTTTTGAACAGCGCCCGAAGACGCCGGCCGGTTGCCCGTTCAGCCGAGGACCCCGGCCGCCGAGCGCGGGGCCGGAGTGAGCGCCTCGCCGACGCGGTCGACCAGCAGGGCCATCTCGTAGCCCACCTGTCCGACGTCGCAGCTGCGAGCCGCGAGCACCGCGAACGACGAGCCGTCGGAGATGGACATCAGGAAGAGGAACCCGTTGTCCATTTCCACCACCGTCTGCAGCACGGCGCCACCCTCGAAGCACCGTGCGGCGCCCTGAGTGAGGCTCACCAAGCCGGAAGCGATGGCTGCCAGCTGATCGGCGCGGTCCCGGGGGAGGTCCCGCGAGGCCGCCAGGAGCAGACCGTCAGCGGAGACCGCGATCGCATGCGCGACTCCGGGAACGCGGTCGGCGAAGTTGGCGAGAAGCCAACCGAGATCCTGCGTAGATGTCATGCCTCATGCTCCTTGCCAGCCTGCGAGGACTGCTGCCCTCCCGGAGTCTCCTCCGGGTTGGTCGATTCTTTGGTACGACCGCGCTGCACACCCCGGTGGTAGGCGGACAGCAGACCGCGGACACCTTCGGGGGTACGGCGCTGGACGGAGTTCCCGCCCCGGTCGACACCACCGGGGACGAGCTGCGCCATCGGCGTGCGCTTGGGCAGGCCCGCCGTGGTGGTCGTGTCGACCGCCACCTCGGCCGCCGCACGAGCCGCCTGCCAGCCCTCGTCGGCAGCGGTGCGCCACGCGTTGCCGGCAGCGCTGCCGTTGGAGCTGGAGCCGTTCGACGCGGCGCCGTTGGCGGCGCCGACACCAACAGTAGCCGGATCCCGGTCGCGCGACTCGGGTGAGACGGCCTGCTGCGGCACGCCGACCGATCGAGCGGGCTCGCCGGTGGGGATCCGCTGCGAGGAGACCGGCTCGTCGAGACCGTTCGGCGCGGGCCGGGCCTCGGCCGGGCGGGCCGTGGTGAACCAGGCCGACTCGAGCTCCCGGAAGATCGGCAGCTCCATCGTCTCGTCGGCGAACTGGCCCTGCTTGCTGTCCCGCTGGCGGGCCGCGGCCTGCGCCGCCGCGATCTGCGCCGCGGCGGTGGCCTGAGCCTCTGCGGCCTGGGCCGTCGCGGCCTCGTGCGCCGCCTTGGCCGCCGCCGCAGCGCGCTGGGCCTCGGGCGACGAGGGGCCGCCCGAGGTGGGCGCCGCGGACACCGGGGCTGCCGGCGGAGCGGACGACGGGATGGGCGCGGTCTGCGGGTTCACCGGAGGCTCGACCTGCGGACGCTGCTCACCGCGCTGCTCCGGACGGTACCGGGGAAGCTCGGCGGTCATGTCGAGCGCCGCGGCCAGGCTCTCGGGCACGTGCGGGGTCTGCGGCTCGCGCTCCGGGGCGACCGGCGGCCAGGCCGGCGGCGCGGACGAGGCGGCCGGCGGCGCGGAGACCGGCGGCTCCTGCCCGGGCGGCGACGACACCGGGCGACCGCTGCCGTACGGCGGGCCGGACGGCACGGGGGGCGCCGAGATCGGCGGCACCGGCGGGGCCGAGACCGGCGGGACGAACGGGGTGCGTCCCTGGTTCTCGGGGTTGGCCGGGAGCTGACGCGGGATGGTCGCGCCGAAGCCGTTGGTCTCGGTCTCGGGCCGGAACTGCTCGCCGTTGCGGCGCTGCGGCAGATCGTCGGGGCCCGCGAAGCCCTGCGGCTGACCGGTGGGCCCGGCCGGCAGCGGCGGGATGGCCTCGTTGCTGCGCGGGCCGTAGAAGCCGTTGCTGCCGTTGGCGCCGCCGTTGAGCCCGTTGGACGAGCCGTTGACGCCGAAGCCGTTGCTCTGCACGCCGGTGAGGTCCGACCACGCCGGCACGGAGCTGCCGTTGGTGCCCAGCATGCCGCCGGAGTTCATCGGCGGGTTGGGGTCGAACGGGCGGCCGGTGGGGAAGCCGCCGCGGCCGCTGCCCTCGAGCGCGAGCGGCTCGGGCGCACCCGGGCGGCCCTGCTGGTCGTAGCCGGCGCCGACCTGCATGCGGCCACCGCCGACGGCGGGCTGGCCCTGGCCGGGGGTGAGAACGGAGATCGGCAGGCCGACCTCGGCCACCGTGCCGCGCTCGGTGTCGGCGGGGCGCAGCTCGACCTTGACGCCGTGCCGGTTCGCCAGCCGGGCGACCACGACCAGGCCCATCATGCGGGAGACCGCCACGTCGACCGTCGGCGGGTTCGCGAGCCGGTCGTTGAGCTCGCGCAGCTGCTCGCGGCTGATGCCGATGCCGCGGTCCTCGACCGAGAGCAACGCGCCGTCGCCCAGCCGCCGGGCCTCGACGATGACCGTCGAGTTGGGCGGGGAGAAGGCGGTCGCGTTGTCGAACAGCTCGGCGACCAGGTGGACCATGTCGTTGACGGCGTGCGCCGCCACCTCGATGTCCCGGTCGATCATGCCGAACTCGATGCGGGTGTAGTGCTCGACCTCGGACTGCGCGGCGCGGAGCACGTCGATCAGGGCGGCGGGCTCGCGCTGCACGCGGGTCGAGTCGGCGCCCGCGAGCACCAGCAGGTTCTCGTCGTTGCGGCGCATCCGGGTGGCGAGGTGGTCGAGCTGGAAGAGCTCGGCCAGCCGGTCCGGGTCCTCCTCGCCGCGCTCCAGGCGGTCGAGGTGGCCGATGAGCCGGTCGACCAGGATCTGCGAGCGGCGGGCGAGGTTGACGAACATCGTCGCGACCGAGGCCCGCAGGGCGGCCTGCTCGGCGGCGGTGCGCACGGCCTCGAGGTGGACCGCGTTGAACGCCTCGGTCACCTGGCCGAACTCGTCGCGGCTGCGCACCGGCAGCGGCTCGGCGATCTGGTCGGCGACCTGCGCGGGGGTGAGCGATGTGGACAGCTGCGGGTCACGCAGCCGGCTCACCGCGTGCGGCAGGCCGAACTGGGCGACCGAGAGGGCGCCCTGGCGCAGCTCACGCAGCGAGCGGGCCATCGACCGGGCGACCAGCCATGCGAACAGGATGGCCAGCAGCAGCATGCCGAGCAGCACGCTGGTCTCGAGGAAGACCCGCCGGTTCACGTCGTTTCGCAGGTCGGTGGCCTGCGCGACGATGTCGCGGTCCATCTTCTGCTCGACTGCCCGGAACTCGTTGCTGTATCCGGTCATCGCCTTCTCCCACTCCGAGGAGGTGAAGGGGATGTTCCGGACGTTCGACCCCTCGAGCTCCTTGAGCGGGCCGGTGTAGTTCTTGGCGCCGCGGCCGGCAGGGAGATTGTCGATGCGGTCGAAGAGCGCGACGTCGGCGCCCGAGCCGACCGAGTGCAGCGTGTCGCCGGCGAGCTTGAAGCCGAGCTCCGCCTCGGTGAAGTCGTTCCGCAGCGGAATCGTGTACTCGCGCGCGGCGAGCACCTCGTGGCCGACGTCACGCTGTCGGGCCACGTACTCCTTCGCGCGGGCGACCGCGGCGACCGACCGCAGGTGGTCGCTCAGCTCGGTGTCGCTGGCCAGCTGGGCGGCGACGTCGCGCACGCCGAGCAGGTCGTTGATGAGCGTGTTGTAGGTCTGATCGACCGCGGCGCCGGGCCGCTTGAGGGCGATCTGGCTGCGCTGGGCCGGCAGGTCCTCGAGGTTGCGGTCGAGGCGCAGGAGGAGCGTGTCAACGTTGTCGGGGACCTCGTCGAGCGCCGCCTTCTGCTGCGCGTAGGGTCCCTTGGCCGCGTCGACCTTGGCGTTCTCGGCGGCGTAGGCCTCGGTCGCGGCCTTGTACTCGGCGCTCTTGGTGTCCTTGATCGTCATGATCATGGTGCCGTAGGCGCGTTCGTTCTGCAGGTGGTCGACGAGACCGCCGGCCGCCTCCGACAGCACCGAAAGGGTGCGGGCGCGCTCCGCGTTGTTGGCGTCCTCGATGTGGTCCACCAGGCCGCTGACGCCGACGATGATCGTCGCCAGGGTGGGCACCAGCATGATCAAGCCAAGCTTCGACCAGATCGGCAGATCTCGCAGCCGATCGGCCGGCCGACGGAGACGCGACATGACGCCGGTCGCCGTCTTGGGGCGCTTGCTCACGTCACCGTCCTCCTGATTCGGGCCCCGGCACTCGGCTCGCCGGGCGCCGCACACGGCCGACTGCCGCGTCGGGCCCCCGAGATTCCATCACGACGAGTGTCAAAGAGAAAGAGCCGTCGGACACGGACCGGTTGTGTGACGCGATGTTGCATTGCGCGTCGTCGGTTCATGTCACGCGATGTATATGTGAACTTTTCTCAGTGTCACTCTGGCGGCCGCAGCGGCGCGGGGGTACGCCGATCCGACCGGCACGATCGTAAAGGATCGCGGCAGGAGGAACGATGTCGCGGTTGCGAACGTTCGGCAAGGTGAGATGCCGGTTTTCGCAGTGTTTGTATCGACCATTCTGGCCGAACGGACGATCAATGCCGCCGAATCGGCAATGTCGCCCGACCGACCGCGAGTTGTAACAGTTCGACCGCCTCAGCCGAGCAGCTTCGCGTACCCCGGCTTGATCAGGTCATTGATGATCGCGAGTCGTTCGTCGTACGGGATGAAGGCGGACTTCATCGCGTTGATCGTCAGCCACTGCAGCTCGGCCCAGCCCCAGCCGAAGGCCTCGGACAGCAGCGCCATCTCGCGCGACATGGACGTGCCGCTCATCAGCCGGTTGTCGGTGTTGACCGTGACGCGGAACCGCAGATCGTGCAGCAGGCCGATGGGGTGATCGGCGATCGAGGCCGCGGCGCCGGTCTGCACGTTCGACGACGGGCACAGCTCCAGCGGGATGCGCTTGTCCCGCACGTACGCCGCCAGCCGGCCCAGCACCACGTCGCCGCCCCCGGGCGTGCCGGTGATGTCGTCGACCAGCCGGACGCCGTGGCCCAGCCGGTCGGCGCCGCACCACTGGATCGCCTGCCAGATCGAGGGCAACCCGAACGCCTCGCCCGCGTGGATGGTGAAGTGGAAATTCTCACGCTGGAGGTATTCGAACGCGTCGAGGTGCCGGGTGGGCGGGAAGCCGGCCTCGGCGCCCGCGATGTCGAAGCCCACGACGCCCGAGTCGCGGAAGCGCACCGACAGCTCCGCGATCTCCTGCGAGCGGGCCGCGTGCCGCATCGCGGTCAGCAGCACGCCGATGCGGATCGGGGTGCCCTGCGCGGCCGCCTCGGCGGCGCCCTCCGTGAAGCCGGCGTTGACCGCCTCGACGACCTCGTCCAGCGTCAGGCCCGCCTCGAGGTGCTGCTCCGGCGCGTACCGCACCTCGGCGTACACCACCCCGTCGGCGGCCAGGTCGAGCGCGCACTCCTTGGCCACCCGGTGCAGGCCCTCCACGGTCTGCATCACGGCCACCGTGTGGGCGAACGTCTCCAGGTAGCGTTCCAGCGAGCCCGAGTCGGCCGCCGCCACGAACCACTCGCCCAGCGCCTCCGGGTCGGTCGTAGGCAGCTCGTGCCCGACCTGGTCGGCCAGCTCGACGATCGTGGCGGGGCGCAGCCCACCGTCGAGGTGGTCGTGGAGCAGCACCTTCGGCGCCGGGACGATGTCGGAGAATGCGATGGCGGCCATCCGATGAGCCTAGAGGCAGGGGACCAATGATCGACGGAGCATTGCCGTACCTGCGATGCCCGGTCTGCCGGCAGGGGCTCAAGCGCGACGGCAACGCGTTGCGATGCCCCGACCGGCACAGCTTCGACATGGCCAGGCAGGGGTACGCCGACCTGACCGCGGGCCGGATGCCGCACGTCGGCGACACGGCCGAGATGGTGGCCGACCGCGAGGCCTTCCTCGCCGCCGGGCACTACGACTTCATCGCGGACGCCCTGGCCGCCGCCACCCGGGAGGCCGGCCTGGTCGTCGACGCGGGCACCGGCACCGGCCACTACCTCGCCCGGGTGCTCGACGCCGCGCCCCGGGCCTTCGGTCTGGGGCTGGACGTCTCCAAGCCGGCGCTGCGCCGGGCGGCACGGGCACACGACCGGGCCGCGGCGGTGCTCACGGACCTGTGGCGCCCGCTGCCGCTCGCCGACGGGGTGGCCGACGTGGTGCTCAACGTCTTCGCACCCCGCAACGGCGCCGAGTTCCACCGGGTGCTGCGCCCGGAAGGGGTGCTGCTGGTGGTCACCCCCGGCCCCGACCATCTGCGCGAGCTGATCGACGAGCACGGGCTGATCCACGTGGACCCCGACAAGGCGGCCCGCGTCGAGGAGGCCCTGGGCGGCCACTTCCGGGCGGGCGAGGCGGTGGCGTTGAACCGGGAGCTGGAGCTCACCGCAGGCGAGGCGCGGACGCTCATCGGCATGACGCCGAGCGCCCGCCACGTGCCCGTGGTGGAGGCCGCGCCGGGCCGGGTCACGGCCTCGGTGGTGCTGACGACGTACCGGCCGCTCGGAAAGGCCCTTGTGGATAACTCCGCCCAGCGCCTTGACACGGCGTAGCGTTCACCCCTCTGCTCCCCGGGTGGGTGGGGGTTAGGGATGGCCCACACCGGAGAAATCAAACAGAAAGGTCTACTTCTTCCCATTCGGCCGGCTTGTCGTGGTACGGCCCGTGGAAGACGACCGCCCACTCCAGCGCCCACCGGCGCTGGCCGATCGCGTTCGCGTCGATCTCGCCGGGCAGCGGCATCCCGGCCGACTCCGCCTCCTGAAAGGCCCAGTCGAGGCAGTAATAGAGGTCGAGCAGCACGGCCGCCTCGATCGGGTCGCGGGGCGACATCAACGACCGCGACCGCCAGCTCACGAAGGTCTCCCCCGCGGGCAGGTCGGGCATCTGCGCCATCAACCGGTCCTCCGGCGGCGTCCTCGGGTCGAGGTGCCGGCTCAGCCCGAGCAGCCACGCCAGCGCGAACACCGCGTCGTGGTGCAGCACGAAGGAGCGGTGGTCGCCCTTCGCGCCGATCACGAACTGCCACTCCGGCGGCGTGACGAGGTCGACCAGGTGCGATCCGAGCAGCCAGCTCATCGCCGCCTCGGTGGGCATGCCGAAGCAGCGCGCCACCACCACGTGCAGCACCGCGGCCCGCGCCTCGATCTCCGTGGTCGGCCGCAGCTCGATGGTGTCGCCGGGCTCCCAGATCAGCGGGAAGCCCGGCGGGGGCAGCGGCAGGCCGAGCCTGGCCACCTCGTCGAGGCTGGCGTCCCGAACGGCGCGCGGGTCCGGTGCGGCCTTCGTCATGGTGCGTCAGGCTATGCGGTCGAGCACCAAAGGAGTAGGTGTGGGTCGCTGCGTGCCGATCACGACCGCTTCGGCCGCGGTGGACAGCGCCACGGGGATGCGGGCGGGGTCGTCGGCGCGCAGTTCGAGCAGCACGTCGCCGGCGCGCACCTCGTCGCCGGGCTTCACCTTGAGCAGGATGCCGGCGCCGAAGCTCACCGGGTCCTCCTTGCGCGCGCGCCCGGCGCCCAGACGCCAGGCGGCCAGACCGATCCCGTACGCGTCGACGCCGCCCACGACGCCGTCGGCGGTCGCGCGCAGCACCTCGGTCTCGCGGGCCACCGGCAGCGGGGCGTCGGGGTCGCCGCCCTGGGCCCGGATCATCGCGCGCCACGCGTCCATCGCGGCGCCGGACTCGAGCGCCTTGGCGGGGTCGGCTTCGATCCCGGCCGCGGTCAGCATCTCGCGGGCCAGCGCCAGCGTCAGCTCGACCACGTCGGCCGGGCCGCCGCCGGCGAGCACCTCGACCGACTCGGTCACCTCGACGGCGTTGCCGACGGCCAGGCCGAGCGGCGTGCTCATGTCGGTGAGCAGCGCGATGGTGTTCACGCCGCTGTCCTTGCCCAGCCGCACCATGGTGCTCGCGAGCTCGCGGGCGCTCGGCAGGTCCTTCATGAAGGCGCCCGAGCCGACCTTGACGTCGAGCACCAGCGCGCCGGTGCCTTCGGCGATCTTCTTACTCATGATCGAGCTGGCGATCAGCGGGATGGCCTCGACCGTGCCGGTGACGTCGCGCAGCGCGTACAGCTTGCGGTCGGCGGGTGCCAGGCCCTCGCCGGCCGCGCAGATGACCGCGCCGACGTCCTGCAGCTGGCGCTTGAACTCGTCGTTGCTCAGCGTGGCCCGCCAGCCGGGGATCGACTCGAGCTTGTCGAGCGTGCCGCCGGTGTGCCCGAGGCCGCGGCCGGAGAGCTGGGGCACGGCCGCGCCGCACGCGGCGACCAGCGGGGTCAGCGGCAGCGTGATCTTGTCGCCGACGCCGCCGGTGGAGTGCTTGTCGGCGGTGGGGCGGGTGACCGCGGACAGGTCGAGGCGTTCCCCGCTGGCGATCATCGCCGCGGTCCAGCGGGCGATCTCGGCCGGGGTCATGCCGCGCAGCAGGATCGCCATGGCGAGCGCCGACATCTGCTCGTCGGCGACCACCCCGCGGGTGTACGCGTCGACGACCCAGTCGATCTGGGCGTCGCTCAGCGCGTGCCCGTCCCGCTTGGCCCGGATGACGTCGACCGCGGCGAACTCACTCATTGTTCTCTCCCTGCCAGGTGACGGGGATGCCCTCGGGCCGGGCTCCCTCGCCGGCCCACGCGAGCCCGCCGGAAGCGTCGACCACCACGATGCGCGGCGTCCGTACGCGGCCCCAGGTCACCGCCTCGGCCGTGGTCGCGAAGTTCGGGCCCTCCTCGAGCACGCCCTTCTCGGCGTCACCCTCGGCCGAGCTGCCGCCCGAGCGCTCCCAGTAGGCGGTCCAGACGGTCTCGCCGCCGGACAGGTCGGGGTGCACGAAGACCGTGCCGCGACCCCGCCACTTGGCCAGCTCACCGGGCACCTCGGGCGCGGCCAGCGCGCCGTTGACCCGTTCGAGGTCCTCGAAGCCGAACGCGTGCGGCAGCAGTTCGGCCATCCGCAGCGGCCCGGTGTGCCACTCGACGAGCAGCTCCGGCCCGCCGTTCTCCCAGAGCAGCTGGCGGCAGCGGCCGCACGGCATCAGCGGGGCGCCGGTGGCGTCCACGCACGAGAACGCCACCAGGCGCCCGCCGCCGGTGATGTGCAGCTGGCTGACCAGCCCGCACTCGGCGCACAGGCCCACGCCGTACGAGGCGTTCTCCACGTTGCAGCCGACGACCACACGGCCGTCGTCCACCAGCGCCGCCGCGCCGACCGGGAAGTCGGAGTACGGCGCGTACGCGTGCCGCATGGCCTCGGTGGCGGCAGCGCGCAGCCCCGCCCAGTCGATTTCCATGCGTTTCAGCTTTTCACGTAGGGCACGCCGTCGGCGGCAGGCGCCCGTACCCGGCCGACGAGACCGGCCACGGCGATGATCGTCGCAATGTACGGCAGCATGTTGAGGAACTGGTTGGGCACCGGGCTGCCGACCGCGCTCAGATAGTTCGCCAGCTTCTGGGCGAAGCCGAAGAACAGGGCCGCACCGAGCGCCCCGAACGGCGTCCACCGCCCGAAGATCAGCGCGGCCAGCGCGATGAAGCCGGCGCCCGCGGTCATGTTCTTGTTGAACGATCCGGTCGAGACGAGCGTGAAGTACGCGCCGCCGGCGCCCGCCACCACGCCGCCGAGCAGCACGTTCGCGTAGCGCAGGCCGCGCACCCGGATGCCCACCGTGTCGGCCGCCGTCGGGTGCTCGCCGACCGCGCGGGTGCGCAGGCCCCACCGCGTACGGGTCAGCGCGAAATGGATCACGAAGACCAGCACGAGCGCGAGCCACACCAGCAGGTTCGTCTCGAACAGCACCGGCCCGACCACGGGGATGTCGGCGAGGCCGGGGATTCGCCACTCGGGCAGCCGGGGCGGCTGGTTGTACTTGAGCGCGTCGGGTTGCATCAGCCGCTCGTACAGGAAGCCGGTGATGCCCAGCGCGAGCAGGTTGAGCACGACGCCGACCACGACCTGATCGACCAGGAACCGGATCGCCAGCACGGCCAGCAGCGCCGCGATGATGACCCCGCCGATGACCGCGCTGACCAGGCCGGCCCAGACGCTGGTGGCCAGCGTGCCGACCAGCGCGGCGCCGAACGCGCCCATCAGGAACTGGCCCTCGATCGCCACGTTGACCACGCCGGAGCGCTCGCAGAGCACGCCGGCGAGCGCGCCGAGGATGAGCGGCAGCGCGAGCTCGAGCGAGCCGCTGACCGTGTCGACCAGCGGCAGGAACTTGCCGGCCACCTGCCAGCAGAGGAACGAGAAGACGAACGTCACGATGCCCAGGCACAGCAGGACGGTCTGCCACCGCTTGGCGACACCGGCCAGCAGCGCGCCGCCGGCCGCCACGGTGACGATGCCGAACAGGATGGCGCCGAACTGCCCGTTGATCGAGAGGGCGGCGCCCTCCGCGTCCTCGCTGAGCGTGAACCGGGCGGTGGCCGACTCGGCGAGCGAGCCGAAGGCCACCGCGGCGATCAGGCCGATGATGATCAGACCGACGCCGAGGCGGCGCTGACGGTTCCAGAACCGGTTCGGAGCGGTCGCCTCGGTCAGGTCTTCCACGGTCGCGGTCGACACGCCGTCACCACCCCTTCGCCATGGACGTGCCCAGCCGGGCGGTCCGGGCATCGCGCAGCTGGAAGATCGCCTTCACCAGCGCGGGGGCGGCGATGAAGATGACGATCAGGGCCTGCAGGACGGTCACCAGCTCGAGCGAGACGCCCACGTCGACCTGCATGAGGTTGCCGCCGGCGCGCAGCGCGCCGTAGAGGATCGCGGCGAACAGCGTGCCCCACGGCTTGTTGCGGCCGAGCAGCGCGACCAGCAGGCCGTCGAAGCCGATGTTGCCGGCCACCTGCCCGGTCAGCTTGTCGGCGGTGCCCAGCACCTGCACCGCGCCGCCGAGGCCGGCCAGCCCGCCGGCGACGACCATGAGCAGGATGTACGTGCGGGCCACGCTCATGCCGGCGGTCCGGGCGGCGGGCGGGTTGACGCCCACGGCGCGCAGTTCGAAGCCGAACGTGGACCGGTTGATCAGCCAGGCGACACCCGCGGTGACCAGCACGGCGAGCACGATGCCCAGGTGCACGCGCAGCGGCGCGGGCATGGCCGGCAGCGCGGCGCTGGGGTCGATCGTCTTGCTGATCGCGTCGGTGCGGTTGGGGTCCTGCACGCCGTTCTGCAGGATCAGCCAGCCGAGGAACAGCGTGGCCGTGTAGTTGAGCATGATCGTGACGATCACCTCGTGCGCGCCGGTGCGGGCCTTGAGCAGGCCGGGCACCAGGCCCCACAGCGCGCCGCCGATCAGGCCCGCGGCCAGCGCGACGATCAGGTGCAGGCCGGCCGGCAGCCCGATGGCGAAGCCGGCCACGCCGGCGGTGACACAGCCGATGACCGCCTGGCCCTGCCCGCCGATGTTGAACAGGCCGCCGCGGAACGCGAGCGCCACCGACAGGCCGGTGAAGACCAGCGGGGCGGCGTAGGTGAGCGTCTCGGAGAGCGGGTTGAGCGCGGTCTTCCAGTCGCCGGTGCCGTTGAACCACGCCTGGACCGCGGCGGGGTCGAAGATCGCGCCCTTGAACAGGTCGGCGTACGCGTGGCTGATCAGGTCCCAGCTGCCGTTGAGCGCGTCGCTGGGCCGGGCGGTGAAGTAGGAGAACGTCGACAGCACTTCGGAGTCGGAGACGACGATCAGCACGGCGCCGATGACCAGCGCCAGCAGGATCGACAGGATCGTCACCGTGACGGTGTTGGCCGACCAGAGGTTGTGCAGGAAGAGACCGAGGAACGACTCTTCCTTCTTCTCCTGCTCCTCTTTCTTGGCCGGGGCTTCCGTAGTCACTCCGTGACCTCTGCTTCTCGAGTAACAACGCCGGCCATCAACAAGCCGATCTCCTCACGCGGCATGTCGGGCGAGACGGTCGCCAGAATCCGGCCGCGGTACATCACCGCGATGCGGTCGGCCAGCCCGACCACCTCGTCGAGCTCGCTCGACACCACCAGCACGGCGGTGCCGACGTCGCGTTCGTGAATGATCTGGTTGTGGATGAACTCGATCGAGCCCACGTCCACGCCGCGGGTGGGCTGCGCGGCGATCAGCAGCTTGAGCGGCCGGGACATCTCGCGGGCGACCACGACCTTCTGCTGGTTGCCGCCGGACAGCGTGCCGACCGTGGACTGCGGTGATGACGTACGGATGTCGAACTGGCTCACGCGCTCGCGGGCGGACTCGTCGATCGCCTTCGGGTTGAGCGCGAGCCCGCTGCCGTACGGCGCCCGGTCGTACAGGTCCAGCACCAGGTTCTCGGCGACGGTGAAGTCCTTGACCACGCCGTCGAGGCTGCGGTCCTCGGGCACGTAGCCGACGCCCGCGCGGAGCACCTGCTTGGTGGTGCGGCCCGCGAGGTCGGCGTCCTCGAGCTGGACCCGGCCGGCGCGCGCCTCGCGCAGCCCCATGATGGCCTCGACCAGCTCGGTCTGGCCGTTGCCCTGCACGCCCGCGATGCCGAGCACCTCGCCCGCGCGCACCACCAGGTCGACGCCGTCCACCGCCCGTACGCCCCGGTCGTCCTCGACCACCAGGCCCGACACCTTGAGCACCTCGCGACCGGGCTCGGCCGGGGTCTTGGTGACCTCGAGGCTGACGTCGCGGCCGACCATGAGCGCGGCCAGCTCGTCCTCGGACGTGTCGGGGCTGGCGGTGCCGACCGTACGGCCGCGGCGGATCACCGTGATCCGGTCGGCGATGGCCTTGACCTCGCGCAGCTTGTGGGTGATGAAGACGATCGACTTGCCGGTCTCGGCGAGCGAGCGCATGACCGCGAGCAGCTCGTCGGTCTCCTGCGGGGTGAGCACGGCGGTCGGCTCGTCGAGGATCAGCAGGTCGACGTCGCGGGTGAGCGCCTTGACGATCTCGACCCGCTGCTGCGCGCCGACCGGCAGGTTCTCCACCAGGGCGTCCGGGTCGACGGGCAGGCCGTACCGCTTCGAGGTCTCGAGCACGTCGCGCTTGTTGCGGCGCCGGTCGAGCCAGCCGAGCGGGCCGCCGCGCACCTCCTCGGCGCCGAGCGCGATGTTCTCCGCGACGGTGAAGACGGGAACGAGCATGAAGTGCTGGTGGACCATGCCGATGCCGGCCGAGATGGCGTCCCGCGGGCTGCGGAACACCTTCTTCTCGCCGTCGACGAGGATCTCGCCCTCGTCGGGCTGGAGCAGGCCGTACAGCTGGTTCATCAGCGTCGACTTGCCGGCGCCGTTCTCGCCCAGCAGGGCGTGCACCTCGCCGGGCTCGACGGTGATGTCGATGTGGTCGTTGGCCACCAGGTCGCCGAAGCGCTTGGTGATGCCGCGCAGTTCGAGTCTCAGCGGAATCTCCTGACCTCGGCGTTCTTGACACAACAAAGGTGAACCGCCGCGGAGCGTGCCCCGCGGCGGCCGATGTTACCTAGCGTTTCCTCAGGCCGGGGCGCTGGCCGACTCGACCTTGACCGTGCCCGCGACGATGTCCGCCTTGAGCTTCTCGACCTCGCTCTTGAGCGTGGCGTCGACCTTGCTGTCGAACTGGTTGTACGGCGCCAGCGAGACACCGTTGTTCTCCAGCGTGCCCAGGTAGCCCGGGGTGGCGTTCAGCGGCTTGCCGGTGGCGCCGTCGACGACCGCGGTCTTCACGGCGTCGGTGATGTTCTTCACCACGGTGGTCAGGAAGACGTCGCAGTCCTGCGGGGTGCTCTTGCAGCCGTCCTGGTCGACCCAGATGATCGAGACCTTGCCGCTGGAGGCCTTGGCCACCTCGGCCGCGCCGAGGCCGGTGCCGCCGGCGACCGGCATGATGACGTCCGCGCCCTGGGCGACGAACGTGTTGGTCAGCGCCTTGCCCTTGGCCGGGCTGGCGAAGTCCTCGGCGAAGCTGCCGTTCTGCTTGGCCTTGTCCCAGCCGAGCACCTGGACGTTCTTGCCCTTGACCTTGTTGTACTGCGCGACACCGTCGGCGAAGCCGTCCATGAAGATGGTCACCGGCGGGATCTTGAGGCCGCCGAACGTCGCGACCTTCTGCGACTTCGAGTAGCCCGCGGCCAGGTAGCCGGCGAGGAACGCCGCCTGGTGGGTGGCGAACTGCATCGGGAAGACGTTCGTGGCGCCCTGGATCGAGCTGTCCACGATGCCGAACTGCTGGGCCGTGTTCTGCGCGGCGACCGCCTTGGTGGCGTCGCCCATGAGGCCGCCGACCGAGAGGATGAAGTTGCACTTCTGGGTCACGAAGCCACGCAGGTTGGGCTCGTAGTCGGCCTCGGCGGTCGACGCCACGTACTTCGGGTCGACGTTGGGGGCATCGGTCTTCGCGGCCTGCAGGCCGGCCCACGCGGACGCGTTGAAGGACTTGTCGTCGATACCGCCGGTGTCGGTCACCATGCAGGCCTTGTATGCAGCAGCAGTCGCGGCGCTCGAGCTGCCACCGGCGGGAGTCTCATCGGGAGCGTCGCTACAGGCCGCGGCGGCGAGCGTCAGCCCACCTGCCGCGAGAATCGCCACGAGCCGGTTCCCACGTACTGGGCGCAAGACGCCCTCCTTCCAACGCACACCGGCATTTGCCGGTGAGTCTTCACCGCGCGAGCGTAGCCGCAGGCCAGAACGTCGTCGGTAGATTGCGCCGGACTGTTGGCGCACCGTTATCCGCCCGCAATCGCGGATCACACAGCGCGTCGGTTCCATCCACTGCTGCACCGAATTCCCGCCGGGCGTGGTAACCACGCCGAAACCTCAGGATCGGCGCCAAGCCCGCACGCCCAGCACGCCGACCGTGGTGCCGATCGCCAGCGAGGCGGCGATCAGCACCGCGTGCACGAGCAGGAAGGACGTCGGCCGCCCGTCGGCGGCGAAGGAGCGGTCGTCCTTCCAGATGGCCAGGCCGAACCGGGGCCAGATGACCCACGTCCAGACCCCGACCGCCGTCAGGAAGACCGCCCATCGCCGCGAGATGACCATGCGTCAACTATTCCAGCGGGTCGTCAGGCCGCCGGGACCAGGCCGGGCCGGTCGGCGGGCCGGTGCGGGGTCGGCGCGCTCCCCGGCGCGAGCCCGCGCCGCCCGATCAAAGTCAACAGCAGACCCCCGAGGGCGTACGTCGTGAGGACCGCAAGGGCCGTGCCGGAGCCCGCGCCGTCGAAGTAGGCCACCGAGCGCAGCAGCGTGGCACCGGCCCCGATCGGCAGGAACTGCCCCACCTCACCCCACGGTTGCGGCAGCAGCTCCGGCGCGGCCGCGATGCCCGCGAGCGCGTTGCCCACCAGGAACATCGTGAGCGCGCCGAGACCCAGGCCGCCCTTGTCGAGCACCGCGGCAAGCCCCGTCATCGCCGCGGCCACGGCCAGCGTGAACAGCCCGAGCGCCCCCGCGACGGCCACGAAGCCACCCGGCAGGATCCCCAGCCAGCCCTGCAGCACCGCGGCCGCCGCCAGTCCGGCGAGCACCCCGTAGCTGAGCAGCGCCAGCAGGCGGGCGGACCGCCTGCGCACCAGCAGGAAGACCAGGACGCCGGCGAGCAGGCTGGTGATGGCCAGCGGCAGGAACCCGCCCGCGAACCCCGTGCCGCGCGGATCGTCGACGTCCAGCGGCACGACGTCGCGTACCGGAACCTGCGCCCCGAGCCCCGCGGCGGCCTGGGTGAGCAGCGCGCTGACCGTCGGCGAGGCGGCCGAGGCCACGTGCACCTCCGCACCGGCGGGCGAGACGAGGATGGCCCCGTACACGTCTCTGTCCTTGATCGCCGCGTCGGCCGCGGCCGCGTCGCCCACCGTGTGCACGTCGAAGGCGCCCGGGTGCTGCTCCTCCAGCTGGGCCGCGACGGATGGTGGACCGGCTATCGCGATCGGCAGGTCGCGGGGCGCGAGGTTGGCCGCCGGGGCCGCGAAGAGCGGGACCAGCAGCGCCTGGACGGCCACCACGACTACTGCGATCAGAACACCGAGGCTGAGGGCGTTGCGTCGCATGACTTCCTCCTTGCTAAAACGAATGCTCGTTCTTTATGTCGTTCAGCGTGCGCCTCGTCTCTCCGTACCGTCAAGAACGAGCGTTCGTTTTATGCTGTGGGGCGTGCCACGCGTCTCCGAAGACCACCTGACCGCCCGCCGCGAGCAGATCCTCGTCGCGGCCCGCGCCTGCTTCCTGCGCAAGGGCCTGCACAACACCTCGATGCAGGACCTCATCAAGGAGGCCGGCCTCTCGGTCGGGGCCGTCTACCGCTACTTCAAGTCCAAGGACGAGATCATCGCCGCGATCGCCGAGGGCGTCGTGGGCGGCATCCGCGAGCGCATAGACGAGGTGGCGAAACGCCGCCTGCCGCTGGTCGAGTCGATGTCGCTGCTGCTCGACGTCATCGACGAGCAGCTCGCCCCCGGCGGCGCCCTGCCGATCGCCTTGCAGGTGTGGGCCGAAGCCACGATCGATCCCGCGATCGGGCGGATCGTGCACGAGCGCTACACCGACCTGCGCACCAGCGTCCGCACCCTGGTCACCCACTCCGTCGAGAGCGGCGAGCTGCCCGCCAGCGCCGACATCGACGACGTGACCGCTGCCTATTACGCACTGATCCCGGGCTACGCCCTCCAGCGGCTGCTCATCGGGACGCCGGACAGGGAGGCTTTCCTCCGGGGGGTGCGGGCGCTCTACAACCGATAGTGCGTTCGCCTCCTCCCTACCGCCTGCTCAGCCGCGGCGGACCTTGGATCGCCCGCGGCCGCCCGGTCGGCACCGGCCTTCCGACGCACGCCCACCGACCCCGCCCCCGCCCTCGCCCTCGCCGCACGCCCGCCGACCCCACCCTCGCCGCACGCCCTCGCCCTCGCCGCACGCCCGCCGACCCCACCCTCGCCGCACGCCCTCGCCTTCGCCGCACGCCCGCCGACCCCGCCCTCGCCGCACGCCCTCGCCGCACGCCCGCCGGCCCCGCCCTCGCCGCACCCCTGCCGACCCCGCCTTTGACGACGCGCGTCCGCCTTCGACAACGCCGCACGCCTGCTCGCCGCAGCGCCGCCCGCCTGTTGACCGCGCCTGCCTGCCTGGCCCCGTCGGCGCACGCTGCCAGGCGCCGGCCCTCACGAGCCCTCCACGGCCAAGCCACCATCCCGCGAGCAATGTCGCTCACGTCACACCGAATGCCCTGTGGACAACGCCGTTTTGCGTTGCCGCGCGACGTACTTTCGGGCCAGCCCCCTGGGTGGGCGGGGTAGGGCTGAGGGGCGAGCGGAAATCAGGCGGTGAGCCGGCTCGCGATGCGGGACCACCCGGCCCGGACCTCGGCCTCGGTGGGTGGGCGGCCCGGCCGTACGCGCCGGGTCTCGTACTCCTCGTCGGACTCCTCGTCGCCGCCCGTGGGGGCCTCGGCGGCGGCGCGGGCCAGGTGGATCTCGTCGCGGATGGCTTCGGCGTCGGGTCGGGGCAGCAGGGGCTCGACGACGGCCATCAGCTGTTCGTCGGCGACGACGGCCTGGGCGAGGGCCAGCGCATGGGCCCGTTCGTAGGGCCCGCAGACGACGGGCTCCCAGTCCTCCTCGTCGCCCAGCGATCCGATCGTGATGACCCAGGGAAGGTCGGCCACCGGCGAATCGGCCGGCAGGTCCAACGTCACGAGTGTGCCCACGGGGACATCATTCCGGGCTGGTGTGCCGAATCCAGGTGTTTTGCCCCACGGGGGCAGTTTTATCGTCAGCCGAGAGGTCGATGACGCGGCCGTGCGGGCTGGTGGCGGCCCACGCGGCGCCGAAGAGCAGGAGCTGGTTGAAGACGTACAGGTAGACCAGCACGCCGACGGCGGAGCCGACCAGGCCGTACGCGGGGTTGCGTTGCACCAGGTCGACGAAGGACTTGCCGACGGTGTTGAGCAGCGTGATGCCGAGGCCGACCTGCAGCACGGGCGGGGCCATCCGGCGCACGGTCATCCTCAGGCGGGGCACGGCGGCCAGCAGCGCGGCCGCGAGCAGCATATTGACGGCGATGGTGAGCAGCCACTCGGCAGTAGACTGGACGACACCGTCGGCCATCCAGTCGAGCAGCAGCTCCAGGCCGTACACGGCGAGCTGGGAGAGGGCGAGCAGCGCGAGCACGCCGAGCAGCACCAGGAGGTCGAGGGCCTGGCGGACGCCGATGTAGCCGGGCTGTTCGCGCAGCCGCCAGATCAACCGCTGCGAGGAGCGGATCGCCTCGACCCAGGCGATGCCGGTGAAGGTCAGGCCGACGATGCCGACGATCCCGACCGTACGGCCGCTGTCGAGAATGGCCTGGACGTCGAGGAAGGGCAGGTTCTGGCGCAGGAAGTCGCGGACGACGTCGAACACCTGCTCGTTGCGGTCGAGCACGATGCCGAAGACCGAGTAGCCGATCAGCAGCAGCGCGAAGACGGCGAAGAAGCCGTAGTACGCGATGGCGGCGGCGAGCCGTCCGCCCTGGGCCTCGTCGTAGCGCACGACGGCCCGGCTCAGGTGATCGAAGTACTTCGAGCGGCGGCGCAGCCGCATGATCTGCGCCTCGGCCGCGTCGTACGCCCGATCGATCACGTTCACGCGCTGACCGTAACCGAAGTCACGGCGGGCGGGGCTCAGACGCCCAGCTGGTAGTCCCGCCGCCGGCGCCAGGGGCCCTCGCCGCCGTGCGAGAACAGCGTGAACGCCGGCACGTCGAACTTGGCCGAGAAGCCCGCGAGGTCCTCGAAGACCGCGTCGAGCGCCTCGGGCCGCACGTCCTGGGCCACCGTCACGTGCGGGTGGTACGGGAAGCGGGAGCCGCGGTGCACGTCGCCGGAGCTGACGATCGCCTCGGCCAGCAGCTCGCACTCGCTGATGCCGGCCGCGAGCGACACGAAGACGACCTCGGTGACCGGCCGGAACGTTCCCGTGCCGCGCAGGTGGATGACGAACGGCGCCTGCGCGGCGGCCACAGCCTCGAGGTGTTTCTCGATGCGCGGCAGGGCCACGGTCGCCACCTCGGTGGGGCCGAGCAGCGTGACGTGCGCCGGGGTGTACGCCGCCTGCGGATCGCCGGCGGCCGCGCGGCGCTCGGTGAGCTGCCTGCCCCAGGGCTCGGGGATGTCGATCGCGACGCCGATGCGCGTGCGCGATGCGGGAAGGGGGTTGGACACCGAGGGTCAGGCTCCGCGTTCCGGGCTGAGGAAACCGATGTTGCGGTACGCGTCGGCGAGCGTCACGGACGCCACGGACCGCGCCTTCTCGGCGCCGATCGCGAGCACCTTGTCGAGGTGGCCCGGGTCCTCCAGGTAGGCGCGGGTGCGCTCCTGGATCGGCCGGACGAACTCGACCACCACCTCGGCGAGGTCCTTCTTGAGGTCGCCGTAGCCGCGGCCCTCGTACTGCTCGAGCAGTTCGTCTATGGTCCGCCTGGTCAGCGCGGCGTAGATGGTGAGCAGGTTGCTGACGCCCGGCTTGTTCTCCTCGTCGTAGAGGATCTCGCGGCCGGTGTCGGTGACCGCCGACTTGATCTTCTTGGCCGAGCGGGCCGGGTCCTCGAGCAGCTCGATGATGCCGTTCGGCGAGGAGGCCGACTTTGACATCTTGGCCGTCGGGTCCTGCAGGTCGGTGATCTTGGCGGTGTCGCGGACGATGTACGGCGAGGGGACCGTGAACGTGCGCCCGAAGCGGGTGTTGAACCGCTGCGCCAGGTCGCGGGTGAGCTCGAGGTGCTGCCGCTGGTCCTCGCCGACCGGCACCTGGTCGGCCTGGTAGAGCAGGATGTCGGCGGCCTGCAGGATCGGGTAGGTGAACAGCCCGACGGTGGTCGTGTCGGCGGCCTTGGCCGACTTGTCCTTGAACTGCACCATGCGGCCGGCCTCGCCGAAGCCCGTGATGCAGCTCAGCACCCAGCCGAGCTGCGCGTGCTCGGGCACGTGCGACTGGACGAACAGCGTGCACCGCTCGGGGTCGAGCCCGACGGCCAGCAGCTGGGCGGCCGAGATGCGGGTGCGGTTGCGCAGGGCCACCGGGTCGTGCCCCATGGTGATCGCGTGCAGGTCGACGACGCAGTAGTACGCGTCGTGGGTCTCCTGCATCGCCACCCAGTTGCGCACGGCGCCGAGATAGTTGCCGAGGTGGAACGAATCGGCGGTCGGCTGGATGCCGGAAAGCACGCGTGGGCGACGGGCGACATCGGACATGCGACCCATTGTGTCAGCCCCTCCGCCCCACCCGCGCACCCCCCGGACCGCGGGTTCGGATGTTCGAAGTTGTTGACTTTTGATCGAGATTGGTGGAACGTAGGCTTGTCGGAAGAACCTGGAGCGAAGGGGTAAACGCGCCGTGAAACTGCTCGTCACCGGGGGCGCCGGCTACGTCGGCAGCGTCACCAGCAGGCTGCTGCTGGACGCGGGCCACGAGGTCACCGTCCTCGACAGCCTCGTCACCGGCTTCCGTGAGGCGGTGGCGCCCGAGGCGACCTTCGTCCAGGCCGACATCGCCGACGCCGCGCAGGTGCTCACCCCTGGCTCCGGCTTCGACGCGGTGCTGCACTTCGCCGGGCTCATCCAGGCCGGCGAGTCGATGCTCAAGCCCGAGAAATACTGGCACGACAACGTGGTGAAGTCGCTGGCCTTCCTCGACGCGGTGCGCGCCGCCGGGGTGCCGCGGTTCATCTTCTCCTCCACGGCCGCCGTCTACGGCAACCCGGAGGAGCTGCCGATCACCGAGTCCGCGGTCAAGGCGCCCACCAACACCTACGGGGCCACCAAGCTGACCTTCGACCACGCGCTCACCTCCGAGGCGTTCGCGCACAACCTGGCCGCGGTCTCACTGCGCTACTTCAACGTCGCGGGAGCTTACATCGCCGACGGCCACGAGATCGGCGAGCGGCACGACCCCGAGACGCACCTCATCCCGATCACCCTGCAGGCCGCCGCGGGCAAGCGCGAGAAACTGCAGATCTTCGGCGACGACTACCCCACCGCCGACGGCACCTGCGTGCGCGACTACATCCACGTGCACGACCTGGCCAGGGCCCACCTGCTCGCGCTCGAGGCGACCACCGCGGGTGAGCACCGCATCTACAACCTGGGCAACGGCAACGGCTTCTCCAACAAGCAGGTCGTCGAGGCGGCCCGCGAGGTCACCGGCGCCGAGTTGCCGGTCGAGTTCGCCCCGCGCCGCGACGGCGACCCGGCCACGCTTGTCGCCTCCTCGGCCCTCGCCCGCGAGGAGCTGGGCTGGGTGCCCGAGAAGAACACGCTCCAGGCCATGATCGGCGACGCCTGGACCTTCTACCGCGCGCACGTCGCATGATCGCCGACGCCGCCGCGGAGGCCTTCCGCAAGGAGTACGGCGCCGAGCCCGCCGGGCTGTGGGCCGCGCCGGGCCGGGTCAACCTCATCGGCGAGCACACCGACTACAACGAGGGCTTCGTGCTGCCGTTCGCGCTGCCGCAGCGCACGGTCGCCGCGGTCGGCCCCGCGCCGGCCGGCGAGTGGACCGTGTGCTCGACGTTCGAGGACGGGGCGGTCAGTTTCGGACGCACCGAGCCCGGCGGGGTGACGGGCTGGGCCGCGTACGTGGCCGGGGTCGTCTGGGCGCTGCACGACGCGGGCCACGAGGTGCCCGGCGCGCGGATCGCGATCGCGTCCGAGGTGCCGCTCGGCTCGGGCCTGTCCTCCTCGGCCGCGCTCGAGTCGTCGGTGCTCACCGCGCTGGTCGACCTCGGCGGCCTCGACCTGCCCGTCGAGCGCCGCCCGGCGGTGGCCCAGCGCGCCGAGAACGTGTACGTCGGCGCCCCCACCGGCATCCTCGACCAGTCCGCGTCGATCCGGTGCCAGGAGGGCCGCGCGCTGTTCCTGGACTGCCGGTCCTACGAGGTCGAGCAGGTCCCGTTCGACCTCGCCGCCGAGGGCCTGGCCATCCTCGTGATCAACAGCAACGCGCCGCACCAGCACGTCGACGGCGAGTACGGCGCCCGCCGCAAGTCGTGCGAGGAGGGCGCCCGCCTGCTCGGCGTGCCCGCGCTGCGCGACATCTCCGGCGACGGGCTCGACGACGCGCTGGCCCGCATCGACGACGAGGTCGTACGCCGCCGCGTGCGGCACATCGTCACCGAGGACGACCGGGTGCTCGAGACGGTCGAGCTGCTGCGGGCCGGCCGGACCCGCGACATCGGCCCGCTGCTGACCGCGTCGCACGTCTCGATGCGCGACGACTTCGAGATCACCGTCGAGCAGGTCGACCTGGCCGTCGACACCGCGCTGGCCGAGGGCGCGTACGGCGCCCGGATGACCGGCGGCGGCTTCGGCGGCTGCGTGCTCGCGCTGATCGACGCCGACCGCGCGGAGGCGGTCACGGCTGCGGTCGAGCAGGCGTACGCGCAAGCGGGTTTCACCGCCCCGACCGCCTGGACCGTCACCGCCGGCCCGGGCGCGACCAGGCTTTAGCCGCGGCGCAGGCGGGTAACCGGTGGTCATGACCGATTCGCAGCACCAGGACCACGACGAGCCCAACGAGTTCGGCTTCGCCGGCGGCGCCACCGCGCCCGAGCCCGAGCGCGGCAGCGAGGAGAGCTACGGCGAGAGCATCGCGGTGCCCGCCGGGGACATCACCGGCGCGGTGAGCGCGGCGATCGACGACGCGACCACGCGCGACGACGACAAGTCCTAGTTCGGCGCCGCCTGAGCCTGCACGGTCGGCCCCTTCACCACGGGCCGGCCGTCCACCCACTCGACCCGGTCGAGCCACAGCTGCCGGCCGGGTGCGACGCTGCCGATCGCGCTGGGCGGCCACGCGTGGTAGAGCATCCACGACTCGCCGCCCGGCGTGGTGACCAGGAATCCGTGCCCGGGCCCGGCAGCGGCCGGTGAGGTCTTGAGGATCGGGTTCTCGGCGGCCTTGACGCACGGGCCGAGCGGGCCCTCACAGGTGGCATACCCGAGGGCGTACGCCTCCTTGTCGAACGCGTTCGCCGAATAGAACAGGTACAGCTTGCCGTCGTGGCGCACCATCTGCGGCGCCTCGATGACGTGCGCCTCCCAGTCGGCGTCGTTGCGCAGCAGCCGCTTCGGCTCGCCGGCCAGTGAGAGGCCGTCCGCGCTCAGCCGGGCGCCGTACAGGTACGTCGGCTGCCCGATCGCGTTGCCGTCGTTCTTCCAGTACAGCCACCGCTCGCCCGACTCGTCGGTGAACGGGCTCGCGTCGATCGACCCGCCCTCGCCGGCCTGGCAGACCAGCGGCTCGGCGGCGTCGTCGACGTACGGGCCACCGGGTTCGTCGGCGACGGCGACCCCGACGCACTGGCGGTCGGTCGCCGTCGAGCGGGCCGTGTAATAAAGCAGGTACGTGCCGCCGGGCCCGGCGCTGACCTCGGGCGCCCACGTGTTGCCGGGCGACGCCCACTTGCCCACCTGCGGCAGCGCGTCCGCCGCTGACGCCCACGTCACCAGGTCGGGCGAGGTCAGCACCGGCACGTTGCCGGCCGGGCCGTTGGTGCCGTACGCGTACCAGGTCCCGTCGACCAGCAGCGCCCCCGGATCCGGGAAGTTGTCGGAGAAGACCGGGTTGGTGAACGAAGCCACCGCTTGCACCTCCGGGGTCGACGTCTGTTCCGCCGCCGAGCAGCCGCCGGCCCCGGCCACCAGGGCCAGGGCCAGCAACGCTCGTTTCACCACTTGTAGAACCGCAGGTAGTCGAACGACGCCGTCACCGCGGGCGTGGCGCCGCCGTGGGCGACCAGCCCGATCCGCGGGTTGCTGTCCGCGGGCAGCGTCCACACCCCGCCCCACGTCCAGTGCCTGCCGTCGCGGCTGACGCCCGCCCGGTACTCGTGCTCGCCGTTGACCGGGTCGACCCTGTGCGCGAGCCGCAGCCAGGTCGTGGTCAGCCCGGGCGTCCCGGCGATGGTGCCGCCGTAGGACAGCGCGTCCGCGTACGGCATCTCCTTGCCGAACTCCACCTGCCGCGTGTTCCAGATCGCCACCGCGCTGAGCCGCGCGAACAGGTCGTCGTTCGCGTACGCGATGAGCCCCGCCTGCTGGAAGTTGCGCACGGTGTCCTCGCCCAGCGGCAGCGTCAGCTTGGTCTCGGCGATCCACGACCCGGCCGGCGGCGTGCGCAGCAGCACGCCCGCGCTGTTGCTGGTGCCGGTGAGGTCGGCGCCCTGCACCGGCCAGCGCAGCTCTCCCCCGCTCACCGTGGCCGCGGGGTCCTGCCGCACCCAGCTCCAGCCCGCCGGCTCGCCGCTGAACTCGTCGGCGGCCAGCAGCCTGCCCGGCGCCGGCGTCCGGGCGGGTCGCGCCTGGCCGCTGCCGCCGTCGGAGGCCCACGCGCCGCCGTTGACCGTCGGCCAGCCGCCGATCCAGTCGAGCCGGTCGATCAGCATCGGGCGCTCGTTGATGCCGAACGGCTCGTCGAGGTAGGGGTCGTTGCGGTCGATCGCGTGGTAGACGAACCAGTCCTGCCCGCGCCTGTCGGTGATCAGTCCGTTGTGGCCGGTGCCGACCCAGCGGTTGCCGTTGGGCGCGATCACCGGGGTGCCGCCGGCCCGGGACACGTCGAGCCGCAGGCCGTCGCGGTCGGTGAACGGCCCGAGCGGGCTGCGCGAACGGCCGACCGACACCGAGTACCCGGTGGTGGGGCCGGCGCAGCAGTTGGCCGAGGAGGCGAACAGGTAGTAGTAGCCGTTGCGGCGCACGACGTACGCGCCCTCGAACTTGTTGTCGATCGCGACGCGGGTCGGCGTGCCGGTGATCCGCAGGCCGTCGGCGCTGAGCTCGCTGACCCAGATGCCGCCGAAGTAGCTGCCGTAGTACAGGTACTTGCGGCCGTCCGGCGTGGTCAGCTGGGACGGGTCGAAGGTCCACCACCAGCCGCCGTCGGGCGCGGCCCGCGGCGGAACGGCCGGTTGCGCCGCCCAGGTCCACGGGCCGGTCGGCTTCGGCGCGGTCGCCACGCCGATCGCCGAGGCGCCGGGCTGGGCGGCCATCTCGGTGACGGTCGCGTACAGGACCCAGCGGTTGCCGATCTTGCGGACGTCGGGCGCCCAGAGCGAGGCGTTCGCGGCCGCGTACGGCGGCAGGGCGCCGAACGCGTCACCGACGTACTTCCAGCTCCTGAGGTCCTTCGACTGGGCCATCGGGATGCGGTGCGGCGTGCGCTCGCCCTCCCGCAGCGGGTCCGTGGTGCCGTACGCGTAGTAGAGCCCGTCGTCGCCGCGGACGATCACCGGGTCGGCGAACGTGTCGGCGAAGGCCGCCGACGCGGGGTTGCGGGGGCCGTCGGCGGCGGCCTGGGCGGCCGAGGCCGTGAGACCGATGAGGGTGATCGCCGCGGCGAGCGCGGCCGTCAGACGTCGCATGAGCTATCCCTTCAGGCCGGAACGGGAGACACCCTCGATCACGTAGCGCTGCGCCACCATGAACAGCAGCAGCACCGGAATGCTGGCCACCAGCGCGCCCGCCATGATCACCGGGTAGTTGATCGTGTAGGCGCCCTGGAGGATCGCCAGGCCCGGCGGCAGCGTGAACTGATCCGGGCTGAACAGCACGTAGATCGGCCAGATGAAGTCGTTCCAGTTGGTCAGGAAGCTGATCAGCGCCAGCGTGGCCAGGGCCGGCTTGGACAGCGGCAGCACCACCTTGGTGAAGATGTGCCACTGGTTGGCGCCCTCGAGCACCGCGGCCTCCTCGAGCTCCTTGGGCAGGCTCAGGAAGAACTGCCGCAGGAAGAAGACGCCGAACGCGCCGGCCGCGCCGGGCAGGATCAGCGCCCAGAGCGTGTCGAGCATGCCGAACCGGTCGACGATCAGGAAGTTCGGGATGATCAGCACGAAGCTCGGGATGAACAGCGTCGCGATGATCAGGCCGAAGATCAGCCGCTTGCCCTTGAACTCGAGGCGGGCCAGGGCGTACGCGGCCATCGACGCGACGACCAGCACGAGCACGGCCTGGCCGGTGGCGGCGAGGAAGCTGTTGAGGAACCAGCGCAGCACCGGCGTCTGCGAGTTGCCCAGCAGCGTGTCGAAGGCGCCCGCGGTGGGTTCCTGCGGCAGCACCGTGGGCGGCACCCGGGTGGCCTCGCCGGGCGTCTTGAACGCGGTGAGCAGCATCCAGACCAGCGGCGCGATGAAGACCAGGCTGAGTCCGATCAGGACGGTGTACCAGGCGATCGGCTTGACCCGCCGCAGACCCGCGCCGACCGGGCCCGATGGTGAGGTCGCGAGCTGGCTCATGAGTCCTTCTCCCGGAACATGCGGAACACGATCAGGCTGACGACCAGCAGGCACGCGGTCAGCAGGTAGGACATCGCCGCGGCGCTGCCCATCTTGTAGTCGCTCAGGCCGACCTGGGCGATGTACATGATCGCCGTACGGGTCTCGGTGCCCGGCGCGCCCTGCGTGATCAGGTAGGACTGGCCGAACATGTTGGCCGACACGAGGATCGTGTTCACGGTGACGAACAGCAGCACCGGGCGCAGGCCGGGCAGCGTCACGTGGCGGAACTCGGCCCACTTGCCGCCGCCGTCGATGCGCGCCGCCTCGTACAGCTCCCGCGGGATGTCCTGCAGCCCGGCCAGGTAGATCACCGCGTTGAAGCCGAGCGTCCACCAGACGGTCACGCCGACCAGCGTCACCCAGCCCCACGGCAGCGCCGTCGTCCACGGCGTGTCACCCGGCAGCCCGATCGCGCCGAGCACCGCGTTGACCACACCCAGGTTCGGGTCTAGCAGGAACCGCCAGAGCACACCGATCACGGCGACCCCGAGCACGTACGGCGCGAAGTAGACCGCCCGGAAGAACGTGCGGCCGCGGAAGCTGCGGTTGAGCAGCAGCGCCAGCAGCAGCGGGACGGTCAGCAGCAGCGGCACGCTGAACAGCGTGAAGATGCCGGTCGCCGTCAGGCTCTCCCACCAGAAGCTGTACACCGCCGAGTTCGAGTCGAACAGCGCCTTGTAGTTGTCCAGCCCCACGAACGGCTTGCCGGGCAGCAGGTAGTCCCAGTCGTGCAGGCTGATCCACAGGCCGTACACCGCCGGCGCCACCACGAAGGTGCCGAAGACGACGGCGTACGGCAACAGGAACAGGTACGGCGTGAGTGCCCCGGTACGCCGCACCCGGCCGCCGGCGCCGGCCTCCCCAGCCTGCGCCGGCGGCGTACGGGTGAGTGCGGTCTCAGCTGCCATACTTCTTGGCGTTCTGCTCCAGGAGCTGGTTGGCCTTGGCGGCGCCGTCGGACAGCGCCTTGGCCGGCTCCTTGCGTCCGAGGACCGCCTCGTTGATCGAGGTGACCACGGTGGCCATCACGTCGGCGATGCCGGGCTTGGGCGGCAGGAAGTGCAGGTAGTCGATCTGCGTGCCGATCGCGGACTGCTCCGGCAGCGCCTTGAAGTCGGCGCCGTTGCGGATCTCGGCGCGGGCGGGCACCTGGCCGCCGCGGGCCCACTCGATCGAGTGCTGGCTGATCCAGTTGATGAACACCTTGCCGGCGGTCAGCTTGTTGTCGTCCTTGGCCTTCTGCTTGAACTGCACGAACTGGTGCGAGCCGGCCCATGCGGCCTTCTGCGTGCCGATCTGCGGCAGCGGCGCCACGCCCCACTCGAGGTTCTTGTCCTCCTTGAGCGTGTTGATCGTCCAGATGCCGTTCCAGTTGAAGGCGTTCTTGCCGTTGCGCAGCGCCACGAGGTCGGCGTCCTGGGCGACGTTCTTGGGGCTGTAGCCGTTCTTGACGTGGTCGGTCATCCAGGTCAGCGCCTTGACGCCGGGGTCCTCGGCGAACAGCGCCTTGGTGCCGCCGGAGTCGAACAGGTTGCCGCCGAACTGCCAGAGCAGCGACTGGAACTGCATGCTGCCGGTGAACTCGAACGGGGTGACCCAGTCGCCCTGAATGCCCTTGGCCTTCATCGCCTCGAGGGCCGCCTGGTACTCGTCGTTGTTGGTCGGCGGCTTCGCCGGGTCGAGCCCGGCCTTCTCCATCACCGACTTGTTGTAGAAGAAGCCCAGCGGGTGCACGTCGAGCGGGATCGAGTAGCGGGTGTTGTTGTAGACGCCCGCGTTCCACACCGGCGGCGAGAAGTCCTCGGCCTTGAAGTTGAGCGCCTTGGCCAGGTCCTCCAGCGGCAGGATGACGCCGCGCGCGGCGTTCGTCGACACGTGGTCGACGTGCATGATGCCGACGTCCGGGCCGTTGCCGGTGGCCACCGCGGCCGGCGTCTTCTGGTAGTAGTCGGCCCACTGGTAGGTGTTCATCGACACCTTGATGTTGGGGTGCTCGGTGTTGAACTGGTCGACCAGCTTCTTCATGAACGGGCCGTCACCGCCGGTGAAGCCGTTCCAGAACGCCAGCGCGACGTTGGGTCCGTTGTAGGCGGTCGCGGCGGGCGCGGCGTTCTGGCCGCCGCCGGTGACCTTCTCGTTGGGGCCGCCGCCGCCACAGGCGCTCAGCAGCGCGGCGCTGCCGGCGCCGATGCCTAGGCCCAGGAGGCCTCTACGGGACAGATTGCTATCGATCATTGGGGCTCCTCGGGGGTGAGGCACAGCGCGTGCCAGGAAACGGGCGGGAGGAGGATCTCGCCGGCCTCGCCCTGCGGGGCGAGCTCGGTGAGTTCGGGCTGTTCGGCGCTGAGCGTGAGGTGCTGCCGGACCCGGTGGCGCGGGAACGCGCGCAGGTCGGCGGCGAGCGGCACCGGCTCGGTGCTGCGGTTGACCACGAAGACGGTGAGCGCGCCGGTCTCCTCGTCGTGGGTGGCGACGGCGTCGACGGCGGGCGCCTGCCCGTAGCGGCCGGCGTCCATGGACGGTGCGGTGACCGCGGCGCGCAGCACGGTGCCGCGGGCCAGGCGGGCGGTGTGCGCGAACGGGTGGAAGATCGTCTGCCGCCAGGCGCGGCCGCCGGCCTCGGTGCGGATCGGCGCGATCACGTTGACCAGCTGCGCCTGGCAGCCGACGGTCAGCCGGTCGGCGTGCCGCAGCATGCTGATCAGCAGGTTGCCCACCACGACCGCGTCGGTGCCGTCGTAGTCGTCCTCGATCAGCGCCGGCAGCTCCTCGATGCCGCGGTCCTCCGGCTCGGTGAACCGGGACTGGTACCAGACGTTCCACTCGTCGAGCGACAGCTTGATCCGCTTGCTGCGGCGCAGCTTGGCACGCACGTGGTCGGCCGTGGCGACCACGTTGTCGATGAAGCCGTCGAGGTCGACCGCGGACGCCCGGAAGCTGGCCTCGTCGTGCTTCTCGGGGTCGTAGTAGGTGTGCAGCGAGATGTAGTCGACCTGGTCGTACGCCTGCTCGAGGACCGTGGCCTCCCACGCGGCGAAGGTCGGCATGTCCGAGTTGGAGCTGCCGCAGGCCACCAGCTCGATGCCGGGGTCGACGCGCCGCATGGCGTGCCCGGCGCGGGCCGCGAGCCGCCCGTACTCCAGCGCGGTGAGGTTGCCGATCTGCCAGGGCCCGTCCATCTCGTTGCCGAGACACCACAGCCGTACGTCGTGGGGCTGCGCGACGCCGTGCTTGCGGCGCAGGTCGGCGGCCGCGGTGCCCTCGGCGAGGTTGCAGTACTCGACCAGCTCGGCGGCGGCCTCCACGCCGCGCGTGCCCAGGTTGACGGCCATCATCGGCTCGACGCCGGCCAGCGAGGCCCAGCGCATGAACTCGTTCAGCCCGAAGGCGTTGGTCTCGATCGCGCGCCAGGCCAGGTCGAGTCGCTGCGGCCGGTCGCCGCGCGGCCCGACGCCGTCCTCCCAGCGGTAGCCCGAGACGAAGTTGCCGCCGGGATAGCGCACGGTGGAGACGCCCAGCTCGCGCACCAGCTCCAGGACGTCGCCGCGCAGGCCGTCGGCGTCGGCGGACGGGTGGCCCGGCTCGAAGATTCCGGTGTAGACACACCGGCCCATGTGCTCGACGAACGAGCCGAAGAGCCGGCGGTCGACGGGGGCAACCGCGAAGGCGGGATCGATAGTGAGGTGCGCCACTGCCATGCCATGGTTTTACAACGTTGGATTCAACGTTGTAAAGAGACCGCTGTAAAGATCCTGTAACGCGGCCGAAACATGGCCTCGGCGGGTCAGCCGGCGGTGCTCTCGCGGACCACCAGGCGGTGATCCACCCGCAGCTCACGCGGGGCACCCGACGCGGCCGGCCCGTCGCCCAGCCGCTCGGCGAGCAGGTCGACGGCGAGCTGGGCGATGCGGGGCGTGTCGGGTGCGATCGTGCTCAGCGTGGGGGTCGAGAAGTGCCCGTCCTCGATGTCGTCGAAACCCACGACCGCGACCTGTTCCGGAACGGCCACGCCCCGCGACAGCAGGGTGCGGATCGCCCCGAGCGCGAGCAGGTCGTTGAAGCAGAACACCGCGTCCGGCGGCTGCCCGGCGTCCAGCAGCCGCGCCATCGCGGCGGCCCCGTCGGCCCGGTGGAACCCGTCCACCGGCATCTCGAGCGCGGGATCGACCGGCAGCCCGGCCTCGGCCAGCGCCGCCCGGTAACCCGCCAGGCGCTGGTGGGCGGTGACCCCCGAGGGCCGGTCCTGCACGCCGATCGCGGCGATCCGGCGCCGCCCCAGCGACGCCAGGTGCCGGGTGGCGTCCGCCGCCGCGGCGGTGTTGTCGATCGCGACGTGGTCGGCCGGCCCGTGCCAGACCCGCTCGCCGAGCAGCACCATCGGGGTGCCGTCGCGCACCGCGAGCTCCTCGCCGGCGAGCGCGAGCGGGCTGAAGATCAGCCCGTCGATGGCGTGCCGCCGCAGGCCCTCCATCAGGTCGCGCTCGCGCTCGGCGTGCCCGTCGGTCTGGTCGATCAGCACGGTCCACGAGCGGCGCTCGGCGGCCTGCACGATCAGACCGGCGACCTCGGCGAAATAGGGCAACTGCAGCTCGGGCACGGCCAGCGCGATCACCCCCGAACGACCGCTGCGCAATTGACGGGCGGCAATGTTCGGCACGTATCCCAGGGCATCGATCGCGGCCTGCACGCGGGCGCGGGTCGCCGGGGCCACGTGCACATATCCGTTCACGACGTTGGAGACCGTCTTGATCGAAACACCGGCCCGCGCGGCGACATCCTTGAGCCCTGGCGGCACGAATGTGGACTATACAACGTTGCAGTACTTAAGTCCGATCACCCGGCGGAGCTAAGGGTGCCCGAAACGATCAATTTTCGCGATTACCGTGGCCGACATGTCCCTGCGCACAGCGGGTCCACCCAGGAAGAGGAGGCCGCCGTGCATCTCGAATGCGATGTCGACGCGTCGGTCGTGCTGCTCAGCGTGCGCGGCCGCTGGGACCGCGACCTGTGGAAGAGCACGACCGAGCGGCTGCACAAATGTCTCACCGAGCATCCGGAGGCGCTCATCGTCGACCTCACCGGGCTCGACGACCCGACCGGCGCCAGCGCGCCGACCTGGATGACCGCGCAGCAGACCGCCGCGGCGATGATGCCGCCCGTGCAGCTCGCGCTCTGCATCCCGCCGGAGCAGCCGCTGGCCGACCGGATGCAGCGCCTCGGCGCCCGCCGCTACCTGCCCGTCTATGCCAGGGTGCGGCAGGCCCGGGTGGCGATCGCCAGCCGCCTGCCGCTCACCGAACGGGTCTCGCTCACCCTCGACCCGGAGCCCGAGGCGCCCAGCGCGGCCCGCAACCTGATCGGCGACGCCTGCCTGGCGTGGGACCGGGCCGAGCTGCTGCACCCCGGCCGGGCCGTGATGTCCGAGCTGGTCAGCAACGCGATCGAGCACGCCGGGACCCCGATGACCGTGGTGGTGAGCCTGCGCGGCGCCGGCATCCACCTCAGCGTGGCCGACGGCGTCGCCGAGCCGCCCCGGCTGATCCGGCCGAGCCGGGAGCGCCCCGGCCGGCCGCTCGACGACCGCGGCCACGGGCTGCGGCTGGTCGGCACGCTCGCGGTGGCCTGGGGCTCGCTGCCCACCCGCACCGGCAAGGTGGTGTGGGCGACCCTGCAGCCGCCCGCCGGGCCGGCCGCGCAGCAGGGCCGCAACGACCGGACGTCGCGGCTGCCCGCCACGCGGCGCAACGAACGCTACTGACCGCTACTGCGCCTCGATGATCATGCCGGCGCCGACCGTGCGGTTGGTGCTCTCGTCGATCAGGATGAAGCCGCCGGTGGTGCGGTTGCGCCGGTACTCGTCGGCGAGCAGCGGCACCGTGGTGCGCAGCCGCACCCGGCCGATCTCGTTGAGCTGCAGCGCGTCCGCCTGCTCGTCGCGGTGCAGCGTGTTCACGTCCAGCCGGTACTGCAGGCCGCGGACCACCGTGCGGGCCGTGCGCGTGGTGTGCTTGATGGCGTACTTGCCGCCGACCCGCAGCGGGGCGGTCTCGTCCATCCAGCAGACCATCGCCTCGATGTCCTGCGCGACCGCGGGGGCGTTGTGCGGCCGGCAGATCAGGTCGCCGCGCGAGATGTCGATCTCGTCGTTGAGCCGCACCGTGACCGACATGGGCGGGAACGCCTCGTCGACCGGCCCGTCCGCGGTGTCGATGGCGGCGATCGTGCTGGTCATGCCCGAGGGCAGCACCATCACCTCGTCGCCGGGCTTGAGCACGCCCGAGGCGACCTGGCCCGCGTAGCCGCGGTAGTCGGTCACGGTCGTCGACTGGGGACGGATCACGTACTGCACCGGGAACCGCACGTCGACCAGGTTGCGGTCGCTGGCGATGTGCACGTGCTCGAGGTGGTGCAGCAGCGACGGGCCGTCGTACCACGGGCTCTTCTCGGAGCGCGAGGCGATGTTGTCGCCGTTGAGCGCCGACACCGGGATGATCGTCAGGTCGCCGATCTCGAGCTTGGCCGCGAACGAGGTGAACTCGTCCGCGATCTTGTCGTAGACCGCCTTGTCCCAGTCGACCAGGTCCATCTTGTTGATGCACAGCACCAGGTGCGGCACCCGCAGCAGGCTGGTCAGGAACGCGTGCCGGCGGCTCTGCTCGACCAGGCCCTTGCGCGCGTCGACGAGGATCAGCGCGAGGTCGGCCGTCGAGGCGCCGGTGACCATGTTCCGGGTGTACTGGATGTGCCCCGGGGTGTCGGCGATGATGAACTTGCGCTTCGGCGTCGCGAAGTAGCGGTACGCCACGTCGATCGTGATGCCCTGCTCGCGCTCGGCGCGCAGGCCGTCGGTGAGCAGCGCCAGGTTCGTGTACTCGTCGCCGCGCGACGCGCTGGCCGCCTCCACCGCCTCGAGCTGGTCGGCGAAGATGGTCTTGGTGTCGTACAGCAGCCGGCCGATGAGCGTCGACTTGCCGTCGTCCACGCTGCCCGCGGTGGCGAACCGCAGCAGATCCATGCGCGCCGCGGGGGCCGCCTCGGTCTCCAGGACGCCCTGGCTCATCAGAAGTAACCCTCTCGCTTGCGGTCTTCCATCGCGGCCTCGCTGACCTTGTCGTCGCCGCGGGTCGCGCCGCGCTCGGTGATGCGGGTGGCGGCGACCTCGTCGATCACCTTCTCCACCGTGTCGGCCTCGGACAGCACGGCGGCGGTCTGCGAGGCGTCGCCCACCGTGCGGTAGCGCACCCGGCGCACCTGCGAGGTCTCGCCGTCGCGCAGCCGGATGAACTCGTTGACCGCGTAGAACATCCCGTCGCGCTCGACGACCTCACGGTCGTGGGCGTAGTAGATGCTCGGCAGCGGGATGCGCTCCTTGGCGATGTAGTGCCAGACGTCCAGCTCGGTCCAGTTCGACAGCGGGAACACCCGGATCGACTCGCCGGGGTGGTGCTTGCCGTTGTAGAGCGACCACAGCTCGGGCCGCTGGTTCTTGGGGTCCCACTGACCGAACTCGTCGCGGAAGCTGAACATGCGCTCCTTGGCGCGCGCCTTCTCCTCGTCGCGGCGGGCGCCGCCGAACAGCGCGTCGAAGCGGTACTTCTCGACGGCGGCCAGCAGCACCGGGGTCTGGATGCGGTTGCGGGTGCCGTCGGGCAGCTCGCGCACCAGCCCGGTCTCGATCGCCTCCTGCACGCTGGCGACCACCAGGTTGAGCCCGAGGCCGGCGACCCGCGAGTCGCGGTACTCCAGCACCTCGGGGAAGTTGTGGCCGGTGTCGACGTGCATGACCGGGAACGGGATGCGGGCGGGGGCGAACGCCTTCTCCGCCAGCCGCAGCATCACGATCGAGTCCTTGCCGCCCGAGAACAGCAGCACGGGACGCTCGAACTCCGCCATGACCTCGCGCATCACGAAGATGCTCTCGGCTTCCAGCGCGTCCAGATGCGAGACGCGGTAGGGCTTCGTCTGGCTCATCGGTGGGGGCTCCAGACCTTTCGGGGGGATCGCGGCTGTGTTGCTGGGTTCAAACCGTCATTTTGACGGAAGGTGACGCTGCAACGCTGCAAGCAACCGAGGAGCGAGATCCTTACGGCACACCACCAGGTCCGGCAACTTAGGGTCGGCCTCGTTGTATTTCAACGCAGATCCGTCGATTCGGCTAGCGTGCAGGCCGGTGGCCAACGCCACAGCGACCGGGGCGGCCGAGTCCCACTCGTACTGACCCCCGGCGTGCACGTACGCGTCGGCCTCGCCGCTGATCACCGCGGCGATCTTCACGCCCGCCGACCCCATCGGCACGAGCTCGGCGCCGATCTCCTCGGCCAGCGCGGTCACGAAGGCCGGCGGCCGGGTGCGGCTGGCGGCGATGCGGATGGGCCCGGCGGTCGCGTCCAACGGCATCGGCGGGTACGCCGGGGCGTGGTCGGTGGCGATCGTCCGGTGCTGCGCGGGCATCGCGACCGCGCCCGCGGCCAGGCAGGACGGGCTCGAGCAGTCCGCCGTCCAGAGGGCGACGTGCACGGCCCAGTCGGTGCGGCCCTGCTCGGAGAACTCGCGGGTGCCGTCGAGCGGGTCGATGATCCACACCCGGGAGGCGCCGAGCCGCTCCGGGCGTACGGTGCTGTGCTCGCCGTCACGCCACGCCTCGCGCGCGTGGTCGTCCTCCTCCGAGAGCACCGCGTCGGCCGGGCGCCAGCGGGCCAGCTCGGCGCGCATCAGGTGGTGCGACGCCTTGTCGCCGGCCGCCTTGAGCGCGGCGCCGTCGGCAAAGCCCTGCTCCTCGCGCACCTGCAGCAGCGCCTGCCCGGCCCGGTCGGCCAGCCAGCGGGCGAAGGCCGCGTCGTTCACCGGCGGGATGCCGCCGTCCGCGCTCTCTCGCTGCGGGTTCACGCGCGCCGACGTCTCTGTCTGCTCGCCCATTCTCTGCCGCTCCCTAAGGTCAGTACGCTCCGGACGACCGCACCACTGCCGTCATGGTGCGCAACAGGATGACCAGATCCAAGCTGAAGGTCCAGTTCTCCACATAGCGCAGGTCCAGCCGGACCGCTTCCTCCCACGGCAGATCCGAGCGTCCGGACACCTGCCACAGCCCCGTCATGCCCGGCTTGACCGCCAGCCGGCGCCGCACGTCGTCGGCGTACGCCGCCACCTCGCTCGGCAGCGGCGGCCGCGGCCCGACCAGCGACATCTGCCCCAGCAGCACGTTCAGCAGCTGCGGCAGCTCGTCCAGCGAGAAGCGGCGCAGGTAACGACCCACCGGCGTCACCCGGGGATCGTCACGGATCTTGAACAGCACGCCGTCGTGCTCGTTGAGATGCCGCAGCTCGGCGAGCCGGGCCTCGGCATCCACATACATGCTCCGGAACTTGAAGATGCGGAACTGCCGGCCGTCGCGGCCGACCCGGACCTGGCGAAAGAGTACCGGGCCGCGTGAGGTGCACCGCACACACAGGGCGACCGCCAGCAGCAGCGGGCCGAAGACCAGCAGCAGCGCGAGCGCCCCGAGCCGGTCGAACGCCTCCTTGACCAGGCGCGAGCCGCCGTGCAGCCGGGGGTGCTCCACGTGCAGCATCGGCAGCCCGTCGAACGGCCGGATCGTCGTGCGCGCCCCGGCCACGTCGACCAGCGCGCTCGCCACCACCAGGTCGACCTCGTCGCGCTCGAGCCGCCAGGCCAGCCGCCGCAGGGCCGCGCCGTCCAGCTCGGGGCAGCTGAGCACCACCACGGTGTCCGCGTCGGCCTGCTCCACGGCGCCCGCCACGTCGTCGAACGTGCCGTAGACGGCCAGCCCGTGCGGCCCGTCCGAGACGCCCACGCCGTCGTGGCCCGGCGGCAGGCACGCGCCCACCACCTCGAGCCCGTGATAGCGCTCCCGCCGCAGCTGGCGGTTCATGCCGATGACCGACAGCTCGTGCCCGACCAGGATCACCCGGCGCAGGCTCTCGCCGCGGGCGCGGGCCCGGTGCAGCCGCTTGCGCAGCGCGAACCGCAGCACCACCGACGAGGCGATCGCGGTCGGCAGCGCGGCCAGCACATAGCCCCGGGCAAGATCCAGATCGAGGGCGTACGAGACCACGGCCGCCCCGGCGATCAGGCCGACCCCGCCGCGGAACACCCGCTGGTACTCGTCGGTGCCGACGAACAGGTAGCGCCGCTCGTACGCCCGCGAGACCGCCAGCACGGCCAGCAACAGCACCGGCAGCAGCGCGGACAGCACGATGTACGCGAGGTTGTAGGTGGTCACGACGTCGCCGAAGCGCAGCCCGAACGTCACCGCCCCGGCCGCCGTGCCCGCCACCAGGTCACAGAGCACCAGCGACCACACGTAGCGGCGCTCCCACAGCTGCCGCCGCGACATGGCAGCGTGCCGGCCGCGCATCCGCACGAACGGCCGCGCCGCCGGGCGGGCCGCCGCCGACTTGCTGGGCCGCTGCGACCAGTGCCGGTCCATCGCCTTGTTGCGCGCCGGATCCACCTTGCCGCGCGCCGCCAGCGGAGCCCCGTTGTCATGCTTGCCCGGCGCGGCCTCCGGCCCGGCCTTCGTGCCCCCCGGCCCGGCGTTGAGGCCGCTCAGCCCCCCGCCCGGCCGCTCCTCCGTCTTGGTGCGGGCCGCCGCGCCGTACAAGCCGCCGCCCAGCCCCTCCTCGGCAACGACGGCCTCGGCGGCACCCGGCTTTGTCGAGCCGCTGCCATCCCGGTCCGGCGCGGACGCACCCCCGTCCGGGCGTGTCGGAGCCGCGATCCCGGCGCTCATCGTGGCCGCGGTCGGCGTGCCCACGCCCGGCGGCGGCGGACTGAGCGGCGCGACCGGTGCCGGGATCTTGGACCGCCGCGGCCCGTGGTTCGCCGGCGGGTGGTTCGCCCAGCCGTAGCCCTCGGGCGGCTCCACCGGCCCGCCGCTCCAGCCGTACCCGTTGCCGTCGGCCCAGCCCTGCCCGCTGCCGTCGGCCCAGCCCTGCCCGCTGCCGTCGGCCCAGCCCTGCCCGCTGCCGTCGGCCCAGCCCTGCCCGCTGCCGTCGGCCCAGCCCTGCTCGTCGCGCGGGACACCGCCCCACGCGTCGTCCTCGCGCGACTCGGACGGCGTCCGGTCGTCCCAGCCGAAGTCCTCGCCCTCGCCCAGCGACGGGTCGCCGGTCCAGCGCGACTCCCCGCCCTCGTCGACCGGCGGCCGGTGACCCCGCGCGTACCCCTTCGGCGGACGCACCGGGCGGATCGCCGGCAACAGCACGGTCGGCTGCGACAGCACCGCCTCACAGGCGGACAGGTCCCGCCGCATCCCGAACCTCCCCCAACCGCCGGTCATAGCGCACCGAATCGGTGCATACGTGTGACCAACGGTCGGACACTCAAGAGCGTCACGGGGCCGAGAGACGGACAAAACCGCCCAATCGATCTATCCGTTCGGCCCTCGCGGGATCAACCGCCGTGGTATTTGTTCTGCGCCCACTCCACGCCCTCGAGCACGATGGCCTCCACCACGTCGGCCGCGCGGTCGACGAGGAAGTCCAATTCCTTGCGCTCGGCGCCGGAGAAGTCGGAGAGCACGTAGTCGGCCGGGTCCTGCCGGCCGGGCGGGCGGCCGATGCCGAACCGCACCCGCGCGTACTCCTTGGTCGACAGCGACTTCGACATGGATCGCAGTCCGTTGTGGCCACCCTCACCACCGCCACGCTTGGCTCGTACCTGTCCGAACGGCACATCAAGCTCATCGTGCACGGCAATCACGTTCGCCACGGGCACTTTGAAGAACTGGCCCAGCGAGGCCACCGGCGCGCCGGACAGGTTCATGTAGGTCAGCGGCTTCACCAGCACCAGCTTCGGGCCGCCGAAGCCCAGCCGGCCCTCCGCCACCTCGGCGTGCGCGCGCTTCGACCGGCCGAACTTCGCGTCCACGCGCGACGCCAGCAGATCGGCCACCATGAAGCCCACGTTGTGCCGGTTGCCGGCGTACTCCCGGCCCGGGTTGCCCAGCCCGACCACCAGCCACGGCTCGTCGCTCACTGCCCTGCCCCCTCATACGAGAAGGGGAAAGTGCCACCCGGCACTTTCCCCAACACTGCTCGTCTCGCCGGCTCCGGCGGAATTACTCCTCGGTCGCGGCCTCGGCGGTCTCGCCCTCGGCGGCCGGCTCGCCACCCTCGCCGGTGTCGCCCTCCATCTGCTCGGCGGTCTGCGCCTGCGACACGATCGCCAGCACGAAGTCGGGCTCGACGGCCAGCTCGGTGCCGGCCGGCAGCTGCACGTCGGCGGCGGTCACCTGGGCGCCGGCCTCGAGGCCCTCGATGGACACCTCGAAGCTGGACGGCAGGTGCATGGCCTCGGCGACCACGGCCAGGGTGTTCGACTCGTTGACCACGAGCGTGTTGCGGGCGGCCTCACCGGTCAGCGTGACGGGAACGTCCACCTGGACCTTCTCGCCGCGCTTCACGATGATCAGGTCGACGTGCTCGTAGGTGTCCTTGATCGGGTCACGCTGGATGGCCTTGGGCAGGGCCAGCGTGGCGCCGGACGCGCCGGCGATGTCGATCGTGAACACCGTGTTGAGTCCACCGTGCCGGATCGCGGCCGCGAACTCACGGGCCGGCAGCGCGATGTGCTGCGGCTTCTCGCCGTGGCCGTAAAGCACGGCGGGCACCAAACCGGCCCGGCGCGTGCGACGGGCACCACCCTTGCCGAACTCGGTGCGGGGCTCGGCGCTGATCTTTACCTCGGACACGGGGAAACTCCTGAAACTCTTCGATCGGGCTGCGACTAAGTCGGCGGGCTGCGGCAGTGTGTGGGTCAACGGACACCGACGGTGCTGGTGGCCGTGGCCGGCGCTGCCGGGCAAGGGGGCGCGCTGGGCACAGGCCCGGAGCACCGCGTCGATCACGGTGCCTCCGAGCGGCTGCGAAGCTCAGCAGACCGCGGGGCACCCTCGCCGTGGCAACCGCACTAGCTTACCTGCTACGTACGCGCACGACTCATCGGGTCCGCCCCGCTCAAGCACTCCTTGAAAAGTTCACCCACTCGAATGCAACTTGCAGAGCGTGATCGGCCGCCGAGGGGCCTAGCTCAGCCCGCCGAACAGCGTGGTGACCGAGCCGTCGTCGAAGACCTCGCGGATCGCGCGCGCCAGCAGCGGCGCGATCGACAGCACGGTGATCTTGTCGAGACGCTTCTCGGGCGGCAGCGGCAGCGTGTTGGTCACCACCAGCTCGCTGATGCGGCTGTTCTTGAGCCGCTCGGTCGCCGGGTCGGAGAGCAGCGCGTGCGTCGAGGCCACGATCACGTCGGCCGCGCCCTCGTCCCAGAGGATGTCGGCCGCCTTGGTGATCGTCCCGCCGGTGTCGATCATGTCGTCGACGATCAGGCAGACCCGGCCCTCCACCTCGCCCACCACGCGGTTCGCCACCACCTGGTTGGGCTTGAGCGGGTCGCGGGTCTTGTGGATGAACGCCAGCGGGCAGCCGCCCAGCCGGTCGGTCCAGCGCTCGGCCACCCGCACCCGGCCCGAGTCGGGCGCCACCACGGTCATCGGCCGGCCGGCGTACTTCTGCTGCACGTGCTCGGCGAGGATGTCCATCGCGAACAGGTGGTCGACCGGGCCGTCGAAGAAGCCCTGGATCTGCGCCGTGTGCAGGTCGACCGTGAGGATCCGGTTGGCGCCCGCGGTCTTGAGCAGGTCGGCGACCAGGCGCGCGGAGATCGGCTCGCGGCCGCGGTGCTTCTTGTCCTGCCGCGAGTACGGGTAGAACGGGAGCACCACGGTGATCCGCTTGGCCGAGCCCCGCTTCAGAGCGTCGATCATGATGAGGGTCTCCATGACCCAGCGGTTCACGCCCTCGGTGACCGACTGCACGACGAACGCGTCCGAGCCGCGGACGGAGTCCTTGAAGCGGACGAAGATCTCACCGTTGGCGAACTCGTACGAGTCGGCGGGGGTCGGCGCGACGCCGAGCACCTGGCCGATCTCGTCGGCCAGCTCCGGGAAACCCCGCCCGGAGAAGAGCATCAGAGACTTACGGTTCTCCGCGACGATGCTGCCCATCGGCTCGCTACTCCCGTTTTGGTTCGAGGGGGTGGGGATGACATTCGGAGTGAAGTATCCCCCGCGGCCACTTCGGCGCCACCATCCGCGGCCACCGCGTGGGATGCCTCACCCCCACCGGATCATTCCAGCTCAGAGGCGGTCGGCCCGGCCCGTTCAGCACCGGGCGTACCCGCCGCGTCACGATCGGGAACGTTCCGGAGCCCGCTGTCGGATATTCGCCAGTGACCTTGCCCGGCCGGCCCGGACGGCCAGGCCACCACTCCAGCTAACCGCACCCGCCCGCATTCCGCCCGCCGACCAGCCACCACCGCGTCACTCCAGCGCCACTTCCCCGCTCCCCAGGGCCGCCGCGGCGGCGCTTTCCTGCCGCTTGCCCGGCCTCGGCCGCGTCACTCCGCGGTGCTGACCTCGCCGCCCGCGTCCTTCTCGGCCAGCGCGCGCTCGGCGGCCGCCGCCGACACCGTGCCGGCCCGCTTGCGAGCCACCCAGCCCTCGACGTTGCGCTGCGGCGCCCGCGTCACCCCCAGGCTGCCCGCCGGCACACCCTTCTGGATGGCGCTGCCCGCCGCCACGTACGCCCCCGGCTCGATCTCCACCGGCGCGATGAGCACGGTGTCGGAGCCCACGAACGCGGCCTCGCCCACCGTGGTGTGGCTCTTGTTGACCCCGTCGTAGTTCGCGAAGATCGTGCCCGCGCCGATGTTCGCCTTCGGGCCGATCGTGGCGTCTCCCACGTACGACAGATGCGGCACCTTCGCGCCCTCGCCCAGCTCGGCGTTCTTCGTCTCGACGAAACCGCCCACCTTGGCCTTGCGGCCCAGCCGCGTGCCCGGCCGCAGGAACGAGAACGGCCCCACGGTCGCCTCCGGCCCGATCTCCGCACCGATCGAGTGCGTCCGCAGCACCACCGCGCCCGCCCCCACCGTGCTGTCGATCAGCGTCGTGTCCGGCCCCACGATCGCGCCCGCCGCGACGGTCGTCGCGCCCAGCAGCTGCGAGTTCTGGTCGATCTCCACGTCGGGCTCGAGCTGCACCGTCACGTCGATCCAGGTGGTCGCCGGGTCCAGGATCGACACGCCCGCGCGCATCCACGCCTCGTTCACCCGGTCGCGCAACAGCGCCCGCAGACGCGCCAGCTCGGCCCGGTCGTTGCAGCCCAGCGTCTCGTCCGCGTCCGGCGCCACGAACACCCCGACCGGCCGGCCCACCGAGGCCATGATCCCGAAAACGTCGGTCAGGTACTCCTCGCCCTGGTCGTTGTCGGTGGACAGCTTCGACAGCGCCTCCCGCAGCGACGCCACGTCGAACGCGTAGATGCCGGCGTTGATCTCGCGCACGGCACGCACCTCGGCCGAGGCGTCCCGCTCCTCCACGATCCGCTCGAGGTTGCCCGCCGCGTCCCGCACGATCCGGCCCAGCCCCGTCGGGTCCGCCACCTCGGCCGCCAGCACGGTGGCCCCGCGCGCGCCCGACTCGTGCGCCTCGATCAAGCTCGCCACCGTCTCGGCCCGCAGCAGCGGCACGTCGCCGTTGAGCACCACCACCGTCCCCGAGGCGTCGGGCGCCGCTTCCAGCGCGATCCGCACCGCGTGCCCCGTGCCGTTCTGCTGCGCCTGCAGCACCGGCGTGACCCCCGGCGCCACCTCCGCAAGGTGCGCCTCGACCTGGTCGGACTTGTGCCCCACCACCACGATCGTCCGCTCCGCCCCCGCGGACGCCGACGCGGTCAGCACGTGCCCGACCAGCGTGCGCCCGAGCAGGGGGTGCAGCACCTTGGGGGTGGCGGACTTCATCCGCTTGCCCTCACCGGCAGCAAGGACGACGACAGTACGACGAGGGGCCTGACTCACGCGGTACTCCAGTGTTCGCAGTAGGCATCAACGCGGACGGCGGCAACTCAGCCGCGGGGCCGGTGCACCCGGACCCCTTCCACAGGACATGCTCGGCCGCCAGGACTCGAACCCGGAACACTAGGACCAAAACCTAGGGTGATGCCATTTCACCACGGCCGACTGGTTCGGTCGCCACACTAGCGCCTGGCTCCCGCTGAGCAGAATCTACTATCCCAGCGCATCGAGCGCTTCCATCACGCCCTCGACCCTCCAATAGAGCTCCCGTGACTTCGGTACCGAGATGACCAGGCAGCCGTGATAGTCGGCACCCACGTTGGCCCTCCTCGTCGCCGGGTTGTGCCGCTTGATCGTCGCCCGTTGGAACAGTTCACGCGGCACGCCGAGCCGCTCGGCCCACCAGTCGGCAGCAGCCTCGGCGTCCGCGCTCTCATGGATGTGAACGCGATACCGCAGAGAGGCGGCATCACGACCCTGCGCTCGCAGGAAGCACAGGAAGAGGCGGTGCAGACGAGGATCGTTGTTGATGAAAATCAACCGATCGTGCCGCCGCCACGGCTTCGACTTCGCACCCTCACACATGTAGGCCAGCGCCCCTCCCAGGAGCACATCCCTCTGGGTGATCGGGCCGAGCTCGTCCACCACGCCGGCTCGGACCTCGACCTGCCGGCGGTCCCGTTCGGCGCGACGCTCGTCCCAGCGGGCGGCGAGCATGAGATCGGAGTGCGCCTTCTTCTCACGGGCGCGCTCGGCGTCCGGATCGAGCGGCAGATGCTTCACCCAGCTATAGGCGGTGGACTTGGCGACGCCCAGCTTCAGTGCCAGGTCGTTGACCGACCAGCCGAGCTTCCGCAGCTCGACGGCCTGGCGGCGAAGGTCGTCCTTGGCATTCGGCCGCTTGGTCCACTCGGGCGGGGTGATGCCGCGCAGCCACTCGGTCAGCGTGCCGCTGCCGACGCCGAAATGCTTCCTCAGCTCTGAGATCGACAGCCCAGGGTCGACGCGGAGCCGCCGGGCCTCTTCCCTCACATCGCTTGTCATCATGTACTTACATTAGAATGTGGCTACGGCTGATTGTAAGGGCACAGATGTGCCAATCGGTTCCGGGCTGCCGTCGGCACTGCGCGCCGGCGGCAAACCGGGCGTCCGGGGCCGGTGGCGACGCCGTGCACCTGGCAGGATGGCTGGGTGACCGATCCGGACAATCGCCCCCAGACGAGCCCCAGGGTGCGCATGTCGGCCGCCCAGCGGCGGGAGCAGCTGATCGCCATCGGGCGCCAGTTGTTCGCGGAGCGGGGCTTCGACGGGACCAGCGTGGAGGAGGTGGCCGCGCGGGCCAAGGTCTCCAAGCCGGTGGTCTACGAGCACTTCGGGGGCAAGGAGGGCCTCTACGCGGTGGTCGTCGACCGGGAGGTGCGGGCGCTGCTCGATCGGATCGCGGCGGGGCTGACGGCGGGGCACCCGCGGGAGTTGCTGGAGCAGGCGGCGCTGGCGTTGCTGGACTACATCGAGGAGGAGCCGCACGGGTTCCGGGTGCTGGCGCGCGAGTCGCCCGTCCTGGCGCCGGCGGGCACCTTCTCGAGCGTGATGAACGACGTGGCGCACCAGGTCGAGCACATCCTGGGCGCGGAGTTCCGCACCCGCGGGCTGGACCCGAAGTTCGCGGAGCTGTATTCGCAGGCGCTGGTCGGGATGGTGGCGCTGGTGGGGCAGTGGTGGCGGGAGGCCCGCGAGCCGAACAAGGAGAGGGTGGCCGCCCACCTGGTGAACCTGGCGTGGAACGGCCTGTCCCACCTCGAGGCGGAGCCGACGCTGCTGACGCGGAGGATGCGCTAGCCGCGGGCGCCGATCTTGCCGTAGAGGCCGGCGGTCAGCACGATCAGCCCTAGCACGGTCAGCACGATCACGTTGATCATGGAGACGTTGAAGACGTTCGCGTCGGTCTGAATGACCATCATCATGATCATGGCGTAGCCCGCCAGGCCCCAGCCGAGCACGACCGTGACGTGGTGATAGAGGTTGCGGCCGAGCAGCACCGCGGCGAGCAGCACGAGGCCGAGGATCAGGCTCAGCCAGGCCGTGGCGGGGTTCGTGCGCAGGCCGAGCACCCAGTCGGAGCCGCGGTGGAAGAACGGCTCCCCCGCCGTCACGCCGAGGCCGATGGCGCCGAAGAGCGTCAGGTAGGCCGCGGCGAGGAGGGCGAGGAAGCGGTAGAGCGGGCGCAGCGGATGGTTGAGGGGGTAGTGCGGCATCAGGCCGTGCGGCCCTCGCGAACCTGGCGGGGCGCCCCGGCCTGCGACTGCGGGGCGATCTTGCCGTAGAGGCTGGCGAGGATGAGCGCGAGGCCGACCAGGTAGGTGACCACGACCGTCGACATCGTGAAGCCGAAGAAGTTGGCGTCGGTGCGGTTGGTGGCCAGCTCGTAGCTGCCGAACACCAGCAGCGCCCAGCCGAGGTACTTGTTCGCCTCGACGTCGAGGTTGCGGCCGAGCGCGGCGGCGGCGATCACGATGGCGCCGACGATCAGGGCGATGATCGACCACAGCAGGTTGCTGCCCTGGCCGAGGACGCGCTCACCGCTGGGCCCGGTGAAGCTCTCGCCGGACGTCTGGATCAGGCCGAGGACGCCGAACACGACCAGGTAGGCGCCGACGAGGAAGGCAAGCCCGCGGTAGAGCGGCCGCAGCGGGTGATTGACCGGGGTGTGCGCCATGGTGTCCGTCTCCAAGGTCAGGTGTTGTACCAGCCGATTCTCGCGTATCCCGGTCAAGCGGCGCAGGCACACCCCCCGGATCAGTTTCCGGGCACCTGCTCGGCCAGCTCGAGCCAGGCCTCCTCGACCTCGGCGCGTTCCTGCTGGACGGCCTTGAGCTGCGCGTCCAGTTCCATGATCTTGTCGTAGTCGCTGCCGTGCTCTGCCAGTTTCTCATTGATCTTGGCTTCGCGCTCCTCGAGCTTGCCGAGTTGGCGCTCGAGGCGGGTCAGGTCCTTGCGCGCCTGGCGGAGGTCGCCCGCGGACAGGCCGGGAGTTTCCGGGCGTACGGCCGGAGCCTGCGCCACCGTGCCGCCGGAACGCGAGGTCGCGCGCGCGAGATATTCGTCGACGCCGCCGGGCAGGTGCACGAGCCGGCCGTCGCCGAACATCCCGTACGCCGTGTCGGTGACCCGCTCGACCAGGTACCGGTCGTGGCTGGCGACGATCATCGTGCCCGGCCAGGAGTCGAGCAGGTCCTCCAGCGCGGCGAGGGTGTCGGTGTCGAGGTCGTTGGTGGGCTCGTCGAGCAGCAGCACGTTGGGCTCGGCGGCCAGCAGGCGAAGCAGCTGCAGCCGGCGCCGCTCGCCACCGGACAGGTCGCTGACCGGGGTCCAGATGCGCTTGTCGGTGAATCCGAACACCTCGGCGAGCTGACCGGCGGACAGCTCGCGGTCGCCCAGTTTCACCCGTTTCGCGACCTCTTCGACGGCCTCGAGCAGCCGCAGGTCGCCGGGCAGCTCCTTGAGCTCCTGCGACAGGAACGCGGCGCGCACGGTCGAGCCGGTGACCAGGCGCCCGCCGTCGGGCCGGGTGATGCCGGCGAGCAGGCGCAGCAGGGTGGTCTTGCCGGCCCCGTTGGCGCCGAGGATCGCGAACCGGTCGCCGGGGCCGACCTGCCAGGTGAGGCCCTCGAGGATCGTCTCGTCGCCGGCGTGCAGCGTCACGTCGTCGAGCTCGTAGACCTGCTTGCCCAGCCGCGAGGTGGCCAGCCGCTGGAGGCTGACCTTGTCGCGGACCGGCGGCACGTCGGCGATCAGCGCGTTCGCGGCGTCGATGCGGAACTGCGGTTTCGACGTACGGGCCGGTGGGCCGCGGCGCAGCCAGGCGATCTCCTTGCGCAGCAGGTTCTGCCGGCGGGCCTCGACGACCGCGGCCACCCGCTGCCGCTCGGCCCGGGAGAGGATCCAGGCCGCGTAGCCGCCCTCGTACGCGTGCACCTCCTCGTCGACGACCTCCCAGGTCGCGGTGCACACCGCGTCGAGGAACCAGCGGTCGTGGGTGACGACGACCAGGGCGCCGCGGCGGGTGAGCAGGTGGTGGGCCAGCCAGTCGACACCGGCCACGTCGAGGTGGTTGGTGGGCTCGTCGAGGATCAGCAGGTCGCTCTCGCGCACCAGCAGCGCGGCGAGCGCGACGCGGCGCCGCTCGCCACCGGACATCGGCCCGACCGGCGTCTCGAGGCCCAGGTAGCCCATGCCGAGCCCGTCGAGGATGGCGCGCACCCCGGCGTCGCCGGCCCACTCGTGCTCGGCACCCATGCCCTGCGCCAGCCACGCGGTGCCGAGCACGACGTCCCGTACGGTGGCCTCGGCGGCCAGGTCGAGCGTCTGCGGCAGCGTGGCGACGCGCAGGTCGCGACGGTGGGTGACGCGGCCGGAGTCGGGCTCCTCGCTCTTGGCGAGCAGCCGCAGAAGGGTCGACTTGCCGGCGCCGTTGAGGCCGACGATGCCGATGCGGGCGTCGTCGTCGAGCCCGAGAGAGACGTCGGTGAGCAGCTGACCGGCGGCGCCGTAGCCCTTGCTGACCCGGTCCAGGTTGATGATGTTCGCCACGATGCTTCTAGGTTACCCGCGCTCCCGGCATCGGCCCCCGGGCGGTGACCGCCTCCCGGCACACCCCCGCCGCGTTGAGCCCGGCCGCGACGCGCCCGGCGTGCGCGGCGTCGGTGGCCAGGAACACACAGGTGGGCCCCGATCCGGAGACCAGCCCCGCGACGGCGCCCGCCTCGCTGCCCGCCTTGAGCACGTCGGCCAGCTCGGGCCGCAGCGCGAGCGCCGCGGGCTGCAGGTCGTTGCCGAGCGCCGCGCCGAGCACCTCGGGGTCGCGCTGGCGCAGCGCGGCCATCAGCTCGTCGGGCTCGCCGAGCGCCTTGGGCGGCCACCCGCTGTCGCGCAGCTCGTCGAGCTTGCGGTAGACGTGCGGGGTCGACAGGCCGCCGTCGGCCAGCGCGACCACCCAGTGCCAGGTGGTGGGGCGGGCCAGTATGGGGCTGACCGCCTCGCCGTGCCCGGTGCCCAGCGCGGTGCCGCCGTGCAGCAGGAACGGCACGTCGGAGCCGAGCGTGGCGCCCACCTCGGCGAGCTCCTCGCGGGACAGGCCGGTGCCCCACAGCAGGTCGCAGGCGATCAGCGTGGCCGCCGCGTCGGCGCTGCCGCCCGCCAGCCCGCCGGCGAGCGGGATCGTCTTGCGCAGGTGCAGCCGGGCGTACGCCGGCACCCGCGTGCGCGCCGCCAGAGCCCGCGCCGCCCGGATGATCAGGTTGGTCTCGTCGAGCGCGAGCGTGCCCGCCCCCTCGCCCTCCATGGTCAGCGTCAGCGTGTCGCCGGCGCGGGCGGTCAGCTCGTCGAACAGGCTGATCGCGTGGTAGACCGTGTTCAGCTCGTGGAACCCGTCCGCCCGCAGCGGCCCGACCCCGAGGTGAAGGTTGATCTTGGCGGGCACCCGCACCCGGACCGGCCCGTGATGCCGGCGCGGCTCGTCGTCGTCCGGTCCCCAGGCCTCGGTCACGGAGTGCTGTCCCCGATCTGCAGCTCGATGCCGGACGGCCCGCCGCGCCGCGACACCTCGTCGGAATCGCCCGCGGGCCCCTGTCGCTCCGGGCCGGGCGTCCCCATGACCAGGGCCTGCGCCTCGGCAGTCATGAGTCCACCTCCTCGTGCTCGCCTTCGATCGCGCTGAGCTTACCGCCGGAAGGCGACACTTTCGCCGCTGCCGCGATCGCCGCGAACTGCTCCACGGTGAGCGACTCCCCCCGGGCCTGCGGGCTGACCCCGGCGGCCACCAGCAGCTTCTCCGCCCGGCCGGCGCCACCGGCCCAGCCCGCCAGCGCCGCGCGCAGCGTCTTGCGGCGCTGGGCGAAGGCCGCGTCGACCACGGCGAAGACGTCCCGGCGGTCCACGCCCGCGGGCGGGGTGCGGCGGGCGAACGCGACCAGCCCGGAGTCCACATTGGGCACCGGCCAGAACACGGCGGGTGGCACCTTGCCGGCCGGGCGGGCGTCGGCGTACCAGGCCAGCTTCACGGACGGAACCCCGTACACCTTGGAACCCGGACCCGCCACCAGCCGGTCGGCGACCTCCTTCTGCACCATCACCAAGCCTCCGCGCAGCGAGGGCAGCTCGGCGAGCAGGTGCAGCACCACGGGCACGGCCACGTTGTAGGGCAGGTTCGCCACCAGCATCGTCGGCGCCGGGTCGAAGTCGGCGCCGCGGACCTGCATCGCGTCGGCGTTGTGCACCCTCAGGTGGGCGGCCGGGACCGTCCCGGGCAGCGCCGCCGCCAGCCGCGGGTCGATCTCGACGGCGTGCACGTGCCGCACCGCGCCGACCAGCCCCAGCGTCAGCGAGCCCAGCCCCGGACCCACCTCGAGCGCCACGTCGCCCGCGACCAGCCCCGCCGCCGCGACGATGCGCCTGATCGTGTTGGGGTCGTGCAGGAAGTTCTGGCCGAGCTTCTTCGTGGGGGCCACGCCGAGCCGGGCCGCCAGCTCCCGGATCTCCGCCGGGCCGAGGAGTGCTTCAGCCATGGGTTCAAAGCCTAGACGGGGTAGAAACGAGCGCATGACCGAGTTGCTGGTGTTGCGGGCCGTGGTGGAGGCGCCGCCCGACGAGGTGGCCGGTCTGCTGCTCGACGTACGGCCCGGAGGCCGCTCGCCGATCGCGGCCCGGGGCACGGTCGAGGAGACCGACATCGGCGACGAGTTCGTGGTGGTGCTCGACGGCAGCCGGCTGGCGGTGACCGTCGACCGCGCCGCCCGCACCGTCACCCAGCAGGGCGAGTGGTGGTATCGCGGAGAGCACTCCGTGGAGCCCGACCAGCGCGGCTGCGTGGTGATCCACCGCATCCTCAACGTGGCGGCGACCGCGGGATGGGCGGTCCGGTTCGTCTCGCGCGCCGTCGTGCGGAACGCACCCGCCAGGTTCGCCGCCGACGTGCACCACCTCGCCCGCACCCTCGGCGTCACGTTTTGGCTAGCCGAATAAGCCCTCCCCGCCCACCCAGGGGGCTGGCCCGAAAATACGCCGCCGCAAGTCGCGATCTTGCGTTGTCCACAGGGTGACGTTTGTGATTCGGCAGACAGCAGCCTGGGATCCGGCCAGGCGCAAGGCGCGGTCGGGGCGGCGGCGGCCGGCGTCGTCGGCAGAGGGGCTCGACGCGGGGTTGCGGCTGGCGCCGTGGGGCAAAGGCCGAACGCGAGATGCGCCCGGCCGCCGTGGGGCAAAGGCCGAACGCGGGATGCACCCGGCCGCCGCGGGCTAAGGCCGAACGCGGGATGCACCCGGCCGCCCTGGAGCCAGCGCGCGCAGCGGAGCCCGACGCCGGATCGCGCCCGGCCACCGCGGGGCCGGCGCCCGGAGAAGGGCCCAACGCGGGATCCGGCCCCCGCGAGGGCTAGCGCCAGGGGCCGAAGACCCGCTCGCCGTTGGCGGAGATCGCGGCGCACAGCTCGTCCACGTCATCACCGCGGGTGGTGGCCAGCGCGCGCACGGTCAGCGGGATCAGGTACGACGCGTTGGGCCGGCCACGGTGCGGCACGGGGGTCAGGTAGGGCGCGTCGGTCTCGACCATGATCTGCGCGGCGGGGGTGAGCGCCGCCGCCTCGCGAAGGTTGCCGGCGCTGGCGAAGGTCACCGTGCCGGCGAAGCTGAGGTGGAAGCCCCGGCGTACGCACTCGGTTGCGAACGCCGCGTCGCCGGAGAAACAGTGCATGACGACCGTGTCGGGGGCGCCCTCGTCGTCGAGCACGCGCAGGACGTCCTGGTGGGCGTCGCGGTCGTGGATGATCAGCGCCTTGCCGTGCCGCTTGGCGATGGCGATGTGCGCGCGGAAGCTCTCCTCCTGCGCAGCGCGCCCTTCCTCACCCGTACGGAAGGTGTCCAGGCCCGTCTCGCCGATGCCGCGCACCCGGGGCTGCGCGGCGAGCGCCTCGATGGCCCGCAGCGACTCGTCCAGATCGGACAGGAGTGGGGCCTCGTTGGGGTGCAGAGCCACGGTGGCCAGCACGGACGGGTGCCGGGCGGCCAGCTCCGCGCCCCAGCGTGAGGACGGCTCGTCGACCCCCACCTGCACGATCCGGTCGACGCCCGCCTTCGCCGCGGCGGCGATCAGCGCCTCGACGTCGTAGCCGCTGCCCTCCTGGACGGTCAGGTCGAGGTGGGTGTGGCTGTCGAAGACTTCGACGGCCAGCGGGTCGGGCGGTGCGGGGAACTCGCCGGCCCGCCGGGCGGCCTTCTCGCGGCGGGACTGCGAAGGTGACGTTGCCATGTGAGACATTCTGCACTTCGACCCCGTGGACACCGTTCGTTCATCCGAAGTCCACCGCTGTTGTCTACCTTGCGACCGTGACCGTGACCGGCGAGGACAGCGTGATCGACGTCGATCCGCTGGAGCCACCGCTCTGCGCTCCGCTGCGGCGCGACCTCGGCTGGGCGCAGGTGCAGCGGATGAGCCAGTCCGCCGGTCACCGCGACGATCCGGTCCTGCGGCAGATCCGGGCGACGGCGGCCGTACGCCGGGGGACGCGCATGACGAAGGTACTCTCCGCGGCGCAGGTCTCCGGGCACCTGGGCGGCTGGCTCCCGTACGGCTTCTGTTACCGCGCGTGCGACATCGCGCACCTGCACGACCCGCAGGAGCTGGCGCTGCTCGGCACCGACGGCGCGGTCTCCGCCGAGGTGGCGTACGCGTTGCGCTGGCGCGCGGTCGACCCGCTCGACTACGAGGTGCCCGGCGGGCCGGCCCAGCCGGGGCTGGCGACGCTGCAGGCGCACAACCGGGTCGGCGCGATGATCCTGGGCACCGGCTTCACGCCCAGCACCGACGACCTCGTCCCGGAGTTCGTCACCGCCGGTTTCGCCGACCTGCCGATGCCCGCGAACGCGCAGCTCATCGCGTACGTGCCGGGCGGCGAGGAGGTCATCCTCTACACCTACCAGCCGGAGCAGCACGGCTGGCTGCGGCTGGCCGGCCCGCGGTGGCGCGGCCTGCTCGACACCCTGCCCGGGGTCACTCCCGACCGCGAGTACGTGCCCTGCACGACGCCCGGCTCGGCGAAACTGGTCGGGCAGATCAGGGACAGGGAGTACGAGGCCGTCGCAGACCCGCCGGAGGAGTTCCGCGTACGGGCGCTGACCCGCGCGGCGCGCTACCCGGTGTCCACGCTGAGCCGCCGGGCCGAGCAGGCGCTGTGGCGCGGCGTCCCGTGCTGGGTGCTGCAGCGCGACGACGCCTGGGCGCGGCTACGGCTCGTCCGGCCCGACAACGACGCGCTCGCGGCCACGGGCGCGCGCTGCTACGAGCGCGGCGTCTACGAGAGCTGGGCCCCGGTCGGCGAGCTGGCGGACCACCACATCGCCGACATCCCGTACGTGCTCTGACCGCTAGCGGCGACGGTCGAGGACGTACATCCCGTCCTCGCCGCGGCGGAAGTCCTCGCGCCAGTCGTCCGGGACGCTCTGCTCGAACAGCGGCGCCGACAGCACCAGCAGGTCGGGCACCGGGCCGAGCGCGACCGGGCCGTACCGCATGAACCGCTCCCAGTCGTAGTCGACCGAGTTGCCTGCATGGTCGAGGATCAAGCCGATCGTATCGTCCGGCTGCTTGGCGACCCGGCGCAGGAGGACTTCGGCGAGCCGGTCCCGCAGATCCAGCGGTTGCCCGTCGAGAAAGTACGTCTGCGTCTCACCCTCGACGGGATTCGGCTCGAACAACGAGACCAGGGCTCCCCCGCCCTCCCACCATTTGACGTTGAGCGGCGCCAGTGCCAGCCCGATCAGCCGGGCGGTCTCGTCGACCGGCATCGGAACATTGTCGCCCTCGATGTTGAGCAGGATCGCCGTGCCGAGCGTCTCGTTGACGATCGACAGGCCGGCCGCCCGCAGGTCCTCGGCCAGCGCGAAGAACTCCTCCGCGCTGGTGCGGGACGACCGGAACCAGGACAGGAACGCGTCGGACATCAGTCGCAGTCCTTGTCGGGAATCTCGACGTCCACGTCGAACGAGAACACGTTCCCTTCACCGAACCACTTCTTGGCCAGCTTGATAGCCGCCTCCGGCGTGTCTTTGTCGAAATAATAGATCGCCCGTACGCCGTCACGATCTGCCGCGGCCTTGGCGACCTTCAACTTGTCACCCAGACGCGAAGGGCTGGCCGCCTTACCGGGTCCGCCGACGAAGACGTACTCCCCGTTCGGCCCACGAACGTCGAGGCCCGTGCTCCCGATCTGATCCACGACAAGGGGGATGTCGTTGCCCTTGTCGTCCTTGGCGATCGAGCCGCCGAGCAGCTTGGCGATGTACTCCTCACGCCGGTCGCCGATCGAGTTCCCGCTGTTGCCGCCGGGACTCGCCGCCGCCGCGCGCGCCGACGCGACCCGCACCTTCGGGGCGCCCGGGATCGGGCACGACTTCGCCCGCTGCCGCTGCTTCGCCTTCTCCAGCAGGTCGTCGGCCTTCTTGCCGGCCCCACGGGTGCGTGTGAAGAACTTGAGGATCTTGGCGCCGAACTTGCCCAGGTCCCACAGGAACCCGCTGAGCCGCTTCGCCGGGATGAAGTCGGACGCGGCGTACAGACAGGTCAGAACGTCACCGGTACGGATGCAGTCCTCGATGCCCTGGATGCCGCTCAGGTCCTTGAGCAGCTGCGGCGCCTCGGCCCGCAGGAAGTCCCAGAAGCTCTCGGCCGCCTCGCTGCGCGCCTTGAGCAGCTCCTCGCGCTCCTGCGGCGTCAACTCGTCGAGCAGGTCCTCGTCGACCGGCCCGGGGTTCTCGACGGCGTCCGCGTACGCGTCGGCGGCCGCGTCGCGGTCCCGCTGACGTTCCGCGGCCTCGGCACGCTCCGCGGCCTGCTGGGCGGCCACCGCATGCTCCAAGGCCTTGCTCGCCGCGGTCGCCGCGCTGTCCGCGTACCGCTGCGCGCTGGCCGCCGAGTCCGCCGCGGCAGCCGCGTCGGCTTCCGCGCCGTCCGCGGCTCCCCGGGCGGCGGCAGCGTCCGCCTCGGCCGCGGAGGCCGCCGCACCGGCGGCGTCGGCGTCCCGCTGCGCCTCGGCGGCGCTGCGGCCGGCGATCGCCGCATCGTTCGCGGCCTCGTTGGCCGCCTGCCGGGCCGCGACGGCGTCCGCGCGGGCCTGGGCGTCGGCCCGCGCCGCGCTCGCCGCGGCCTCCCGGGCGGCGGCGCCGTCGGCTGCGGCGCGAGCGGCCGCCGCCTTGGCCTCGGCCGCGGACCGCGCGGCGTCGGCTGCCGACCGGGCGGCCTGGGCGGCTGCCTCGAAGGCGGGCTTGACCTCGGCGTTGGCGCGGTTGGCCGCGGCCTCGGCGAGCGCCGCGGCGGCGATCGCCTCGTCGGCGCGGCGCTGCGCGGCCGCGGCCTGCTCGGCGCCGATGACCTTGGCCTCGGCCACCACGTCGGCGACGAAGTCGGCGTCCAGGTCCGCGCCGGCGAACGGGCTCACCATGGCGAGCGCGGTGTTGTGCGGCTCGGCGATGCCGGCCGACGACTGGGCCGCGGCGGTCGCCGCCGCCACCGCGATCTCCGCCTGCGCCGCTGCCGCCACCGCCTCAGTGGTGGCGGCCTCCGCCTCGGCCTGCGTACGGTTCGCCGCCCACAGCGCCTGCACCGCCTCGTCGGCGGCCCGGCCGGCCAGGTCCACCGCCTTGCTCGCGGCCTCGGCCGCACGCACCTCCTGCACGGTGGCCTCGGCGGCCTTCGCGTCCGCCCGCACCCGGGCGGCGTGGGTGGCCTTGGCCGACGCCTCGGCACGGTCCGCGGCGGCATCCGCGGCTACCGCCGCGGCGCGTGCCTGCTCGGCCGCGGCCCAGGCGCGCTCGGCCGCCTGCTCCGCCCGCCCGGCCGCGCCGCGGGCGTTAGCGGCGGCGCCGGTGGCGGTGTTGGCCGCCGCCCGCGACGAGCGCGCGGCGGTGCTCGCCACGCCCGCCTGGCTCTCGGCCTCGTCGGCCTGCGCCTGCGCCTCCGCCCGCGCGGCGTCGCTGTCGGCCGCAGCGACCGCGGCCCGCGTCGCCTGCGCGCGGGCCTTCGCGGCCCGCTCGTCCTGCTCGGCCTGCGCGGCCGCGTCCCGCGCCCGGCGGGCGTTGCCCTCCTCGACCCACGCCTTGCTCGAGGCCGCGCCCGCGGCGGTGTCGGCGTCCTCGGCACGCTGCCGGGCGCCGGCCGCGACCCCGGCGTGGAACTCGGCGTTCGACCGGGCCGCCCGGGCCGCGGCCGCCTGCCGCTCGGCCTCCGCCCGGTGCGTGGCGGCGTTGGCGCGTTCCCGCTCCGCGACCTGCCGGGCGGCCTTGGCTTCCGCCGCCTTGGTCTCCGCGACCTGGCGATGCTGACGGGTCTTCTCGGCCTCGGCCCACGCCTTGGCCTCGGCGGCCTCTGCCTGCTGACGGGCGGCGGCGGTCCGGGCCGCGGCGGTCTTGGCCGCGTCCGCCTGCTTCTTCGCCGCCGTCGCCAGCTTCGCCGCGGCCGCCGCGTGCTCCTGGGCGTGCTTGCGCCACTGCGCGGCCTGCTTAGCGTGCGCCTCGGCCTGCGCCTGCGCGCCCTGGGCGTTGTTCGTCGCGATGGTCGCGTCGATCGCGTGCTGCGCGGTGGTGGCCGCACCGACCGCCGCGGTCGACGCCTCGCTCATGCCCTGCGCGATCAGGGACCACTCGGCGCCGTACGTCAGCCCCGTCTCGATCAGGACGTCGGCTTGCGTGGCCGCAATCGTCGCGGCGACGCGGGCCTGTTCCGAGGCGCGGCCGGCGTTCTCGACGAACGACGCCGTCTGCGATTTCGCCGCGTTCAGCTCGGCCGACTTCGACGCCGCGGTGCCGGGGCGGGCCAGGACCCGTTCGGCGTGGCGCGCCGCGTTCGCCGCGCCGGCCATGTCCTTGGCCGTGCGCTGCAGGGCCCGTACGCCGTCGCCGTGCGCGCGCAGCAGCAAGGTCCGCGCCTCGGACGCCCGCTTGGCGCGCTTGGCCAGGTCGGACAGCTCCTCGGCGGCCTTGTTGCGCGCCTCGAGGTCCTTGAGGTACTGCTCCCGGGCGGCCGCGTCGGCCCGCGCCGCGGCGAGGTAGCCGGTCGCCCAGAAAGCGGCCACCGCCGCGTCGTCACCGGCCAGCGCGGCCTGCGCGGCGGCCCGCACCTGCGACTCCGTCGGAGCCGCGGCGACCAGCATGGTCAGCCGTGCCCGCAGCTGCTCACGGCGGGCCTGCTCGTTCTTGGCCACCTGCTCGTCGCGCGCTCGCGCGATGTCCGCCCCGTAGGCCAGGAAGGCGTCCCGGTCGCTGTCGGTCCCCTTGAGAACCCGCTCGACCTCGACGTTGAAATATCCGCCCGGCACGCCCGTGCCCGCCATCGCCTTGATCTTCGCGAGGTTGGCCGCGGCGGTCTCCTTGCGCCGCTGGGCGGCCTCGGCCTTGAGCTTCGGCTGGGTGACCGTGAGGAAGGTCCGGATGGACTGGTCGTCGCCGGTCAGGGCGACGACCGCGGCCGCCCGCACGGTCGGCTCCTCGTGCAGCGCGGCGATGTCCTCGACCAGCTTCCACAGCCGCGGGTCGAGCGGCTTCACACCGGTCTTGCCGTCCCACTCCTCGGTGATCAACGGCGGGATCGTGAGGTCGGCGCCGACCGGCTCGGCGCGCGACGGCGGCGCCGCCGGAGCCGCGACGGCCGGCGGCACGGACAGTCCCGTACCGATCAGCATCGCGGCTAACGACGCCATCGCGAGCGTCCGCATTCGACTCTGCATCGTCACCGGCGACATCCGTTCAGCACGAGGCAGGGCGCCGCCGCGACAACGGGGCCCTGCAGGGGTTCGGGAAGAGGGGACTTCGATCACGATCAACGTAGGCCGCGATCTAAACACGATGGCCACCGACGCGTCTGCCCCGTCCGCCGGGCACGGATGTGGCTTCGATCACCCGCTGCGCCCCCTGGGACACCGGCGTGTGATCTACGCTGTGCCCGCGACCCCGGATCCGCGGTCGTGAATGTCATGCATCACGGGGGATCAATGTCCATACGCATGGGCGCGGCGTCAGCCGCGCTCCTCGCCGGCGTGCTCGCGGTGAGCGCCGCCGTGCCCGCCACTCTCGCAATGCCACAACCGGCGGCCGCGGCGGCCCTCTACTCCGCCGAGGACGACCTGTTCTTCGTCCGCTGGCTGTCCACCGACGACCCGCGCCAGGTCGTGCGGGTCGCCGCCCGCCTCGCGCTCACCAGTTCCGCCCAGGAGCGTGCCGTCGCGCAGTTCCTGACGTCCGGTTACGACTCGGCGGTCGCTCGCGCCGCCGCCACCCGGGCCCGCAACCTCGACTTCGCCCAGCGGGTCCTGGCCGCCACCGTGCAGCGGGTCTCGCCCGAGGTGTACGCGGCCGCCCTGCACGCGGTGAACGGCACCGACGCCGACCGCGCGAGCTTCGTGCGCACCGGATATGCCGGCGCCAAGGAGCGGGACCGTGCCGCCCGGGCGGCCGATGGCGCCCAGGCCCGGGCGCTGCTGCAGGCCGACCGCGACTTCGTCACCGCGCTGCGCGACACCGATCCGGGTGAGCAGGTGCGCGCCGCCGCGGCCTGGGCGACCCGACCCGGCGCCACGGACGACGACATCGTGGACTTCTTCGCGTACGGCTGGATCGACGGCGCCTCGCTCGACCTCGAGGTCCACCGGATGCGGCTGGCCGACAACGAGGTCCGGTGGCGCCGGACGGTGAGCCGGCTGCTGACCGAGGCGCAGGCGGCCGAGCTCGCCGCGAACGGCACCGCCGGGGAAGCCGCCGAGCAGGCTCGCGCCGCGGCGGCCCGCGCCTGGCAGGCCGTCGGGGAACAGACGTCCCCCGGCCGTACGGCATGGGCCGGCGCCGAGGCCGTGGCCCGCGAACAGGCCGAGAACTGGCGTCTGGTCGCCGCCGCGGCCGCCGCCGCGGAGAGCCCCAACTGGACCCCGGTCGTCGCGCCGGCGGAGGGCAACAGCCAGGCGTGGGCCGCCCAGGCCACGGCCGCGACCGAGCAGGCGCGCTTCTGGCAGGCGCTGCTCCAGCAGGCCCGCGACGGCGAGCTCCGGATGACGACCACCACCGCCTGACACATCTCCCAGCTCGAACCAACCGGCGGCCGTCAACGGCCGTCCGGTCGATGCTGCCCACCCTCAGAAAAGGACGAGACACCCGATGAGAACTCCCAGACGTGCGGCGCGCGGCCTGCTGGCCGCGGCGGCCGCGGTGACCGTGACGGTCGGGCTGCTGCCCGGCCAAGCGGTCGCCACACCGATCACCACCGGCCTGCTGGCCGCCGACGACGACCCGCTGCCCGAAGCCACCGCCGACGAGAAGTACGACGCCGCGGTGCTCGTGGGGGCGGGCGACGACCTGGCGATGATCGAGCTGAAGGACTGCGACTTCGTCCACGAGATCGCCATCCGGCCGGGGGCCGGCGCTGAGATCGTGCGGACCGCGAACAAGGCTTTCACCGACGCGAACGCGAGCGGCGGCTCGCCGTCGATCTGCACGCTCTACATCAGACAGGGCATCCTCGAGGCGAACAAGCAGGACCAGGAGAACGAGAAGAACGAGGTAGCCGCGCGCAAGGCCCGCGAAGCGGCCGCGGCCGCGATCGGCCTCGAGGCCACGCCGGCCGTGCTCGGCATGAGCAACTTCGAGTTCGTGGCGCAGGTCGCCGTCCGCTCGGAACCGGGTCACGTCAAGACCCAGGCCCAGGACGCCGTCAAGGCCAACGACCCGGACGGGCTGCACGAGTTCATCACCAAGGGCATCTTCGAGGCGCGTCAGCAGGACGTCACCGACAAGGTGCTCGCGGACGAGACGACGACCCAAGCGCAGAAGCAGGCGGCGATCTGGCGCGGCGTCAAGGCCAACGCGATCGCTCAGGTCGGCGTCGTCGCCACCGACGAACTGCTCGTCCTCGACGACTTCCAGTTCACCTTCAAGCTCATGAACCGCGCTGAGCCTGGCTCCGAGGTCGCCGCCGCGGCGAACGCTGCGCTGGACTCCGACGACCCCGCGAAGGTCAAGGCGTTCCTCCAGACCGGCGTCTACACGGCGAGCGCGCTGGACCGCGCGAAGGCGATGGCGAAGCAGGCCGAGGCGAACCGGGACACGGTCCGGCTCATCAAAGCCAAGGCGGAGGCCAGCCTGGTGCAGCCGACGCTGGTGGCCGCGGCCACCGCCGCGCTGGACGGCAGCGACGAGGCAGTCGGCAAGTTCCTGCGCGACGGTCAGTACGCGGCGACGATCCAGACGCTGCGCACCACCGTCACCGGCCGGACCGGCTGGTACGTGCGCGCCTCGCCGGCGAACACCTCCGTCGCGTTCGAGGGCACCGGCGACAACAAGTCGCTCACCGACGCCCAGTGGGACGTCGTCGCCGGGCTCGACGACGCGGCCTGCACCTCGTTCGAGTCGATCGCCCACCCCGGTTACTACCTGCGGGAGTCGGGCAACGGCGTGAAGCTGTCGGCCAACGACGGCAGCGCGGCCCTCAAGACCTCGGCCACCTGGTGCGCGACGGCCGGCAAGTCCGGGTCCAATGTGTCGCTGGAGTCCAAGAGCAAGCCGGGCCGGTTCCTGCGGCACTTCGGCACCCAGCTCGTGGCGGCGCAGATCGGCGTGCTCGGCGACTACGACCACCCGTGCAACTACGAGGCCGACTCCACGTGGAAGTTCGCCGGACCCGACGCGCCGGCGCTGACCGACAAGGGCGCCGGCGAGAAGTGCGGCGACCTCGGGGCGGTCTCCTCCGCCACCTCTCGTGACCTGCTCATGCAGGCCGGTGACGACGCCATGGTCTACAGCCAGCTGTCCGGCACGAAGCTCACCCCGGCCACCGGGCCCTCGCTGGCCCCGTGGACCAACATGGGCGAATTTGCCGTGGGCTCGATGGCCCTGGTCAGGAGCGCGGTGGCCGTCGAGCGCACCACGGGCAAGCTGTGGCAGTACGACCGCAGCGGCGCGACTCCGCCGGCGCCCCGGAAGGCGATCGGGGCCGGCACCAACTGGAACCAGATGCGCGAGCTGACGATCGGCAACTACTGCACTCCCAGCGGGCGGACCATCCGTGGCGACCTGGTGGCCGTGGAGCGCTCCACCGGCAAGCTGTGGTGCTACAACAGCCTGACTTCCGCCACGCCGACGCGCCAGCAGATCGGCACCGGCTGGAACACCATCCGCGCCATCGCCGGCGGCGAGTTCAGCAGCGCGAACACCGACAACAGCGACCTGATCGCGCTGCACCAGAACGGCAACGCCTTCCTCTACCCCGCCAACGGAACCGGCGGCTTCGACCAGCGCATCCAGATCATCAACGACTGGTCGAACTACGTGAACCTCGTCGGCGGACAGTTCGACGGCTCGGGCGGCGACGACGTCATCGCGATCGACCGAGCCGGCCGGAAGTGGCTGCACGCCAACGTGAACGGCAACTTCAGCGCCCGGGTCGAGCTCACCAACTGACGCACCGGCGACTTCTGAAAGGACGAATTCCCCTCCATGAACAGTTCACGACGTGCGACGCGCGGCCTGGTGGCCGCCGCGGCCGCGGTGACCGTGACAGCCGGGCTGCTGCCCGGCCAGGCGGCCGCCACACCGGTCATCAGCAGCCTGCAAGCCGCCGACAACGACCCACTACCGGAAGCGACCGCCGACGAGAAATACGACGCCGCCGTGCTCGTGGGCGCCGGCGACGACCTCGCCCTGATCGAACTCAAGGACTGCGACTTCGTCCACGAGATCTCGATCCGGCCGACCGCCGGCGCGGAAATCGTCCGCACCGCGAACAAGGCCTTCACCGACGCGAACGCCAGCGGCGGCACGCCGTCGATCTGCGCCCTCTACATCAGACAAGGGATCCTCGACGCCAACAAGCAGGACCAGGAGAACGAGACGAACGAGGCAGCCGCGCGCAAGGCCCGCGGCTCGGCCGCGGCCGCGATCGGCCTCGAAGCCACGCCGGTCGTCCTGGGCATGACGAACTTCGAGTTCGTGGCGCAGGTCGCCGTCCGCTCCGAGCCGGGTCACGTCAAGACCCAGGCCCAGGACGCCGTCAAGGCCAACGACCCAGACGGGCTGCACGAGTTCATCACCAAGGGCATCTTCGAGGCGCACCAGCAGGACGTCACCGACAAGATGCTCGCGGACGAGACGAAGAGCGAGGCCGAGAAGCAGGCGGGGATCTGGCGCGGCGTCAAGACCAACGCGATGGCTCAGGTCGGCGTGATCGCCACCGACGAGATGCTCGCCGGCAACGACAGAGGCTTCATCTACGAGCTGCTGAGCCACGCCGATCCCGGTTCGGAGGTCGCCGCCGCGGCGAGTGCCGCGGCGGCCTCCAACGACGCCGCGAAGTACAAGGAGTTTCTCCAGACCGGCGTCCACACGGCGCGTGATCTCGACATCACCAAGGGGCTGGCCAAGCAGGCCGAGGACAACCGGGCCGCGGTTCGGATGATCAAAGCCAAGGCGGAGAACAGCTTGGTGCACCCGGCGCTGGCCGCGGGGGCCACCGCCGCGCTGGCCGGCAACGACGAGGTCGTCAGCAAGTTCCTGCGGGACGACCAGTACAAGCTGAACGTCCAGACGCTGCGCACCACCGTCACCGGCCGCACCGGCTGGTACGTGCGCGCCTCGACGGCGAACTCGTCCGTCGCCTTCGAGGGAACCGGCGAGAACAAGTCGCTCACCGATGCCAAGTGGCGGATCGTCACCGGGCTCAGCGACGCGGCCTGCCACTCGCTGGAGTCGGTCACCCACCCCGGCTACTACCTGCGGGAGTCCGGCAACGCCGTCAAGCTGTCGGCCAACGACGGCAGTGCGGCCCTCAAGACCTCGGCCACCTGGTGCGCGACGGCCGGCAAGTCCGGGTCCAACGTGTCGCTGGAGTCCAAGAGCAAGCCGGGCCGGTTCCTGCGGCACTTCGGCACCCAGCTCGTGGCGGCGCAGATCGGCGTGCTCGGCGACTACGACCACCCGTGCAACTACGAGGCCGACTCCACGTGGAAGTTCGACGCCCCGAACACGCCGGCCCTGACCGACAAGGGCGCCGGCGAGAAATGCGGCGACCTCGCGAGCCAGCTCGTCGGCTCCCGGGACAACCTCCTGCAGGCCCGCGAGACCAGCATGTCGTACAGCCAGGTGTCCGGCACGAAGCTCACCCCGGTCACAGGAACCGCGCTGACGCCGTGGAACAACATGGGCGAGTTCGCCGTCGGGCGGATGGGATCCACCGACCTCGCGCTGGCGAGCGCGGTGGCCATCGAGCGCGGCACCGGAAAGCTCTGGGACTACGGCAGGCTCAAGGGCGCGCCCGCACCGCGCGAGGAGATCGGCGCCGGCACCAACTGGAACCAGATGCGCGAGCTGAACCTGGGCATCTACTGCAGCAATGGTTGGGTGTTCGGACGCGACGACCTGGTCGCTGTGGAGCGCTCGACCGGCAAGCTGTGGTGCTACGAGGGCCTCACCACGGGCACGCCGACAAGGCAGCAGATCGGCACGGGCTGGAACTCGATCCGGTCCATCGCCGGAGGCCAGTTCGGCGGTTCGAACCTCATCCAGGGCGACCTGATCGCGCTCCACACGAACGGCAACGCCTTCGTGTATCCGTCCAACGGGCAGGGCGGCTTCGACCAGCGCATCCAGATCATCAATGACTGGTCGAACTACGTGAACCTCGTCGGCGGGCAGTTCAACGGCTCGGGCGGCGACGACATCATCGCCATCGACAAGGCCGGCCGGAAGTGGCTGCATGCCAACGTGGACGGCAACTTCGGCAACCGGGTCGAGCTGACCAACTGACGGTCCGGACGACAGAAGCCGGCGTCACCCTGCGGGGTGACGCCGGCTTCGCCGTACTGCTGGTGGACTCAGCTGATGCGCTGCTCGTACGGGACGAAGTTGTCAGGGTTGCCGGCCCAATCACCCGCCGCGAGGCCGATGACGAGGTAGCCCTTCGGCGTGCTCTTCAGGGGCACCGAGAACGAGAACTTGCCCTTCGACACCTTCACCGGACGGTCGCAGGCGACGGCGTTCGCGGCGTCGATCGAGACCCACTTCTTGCCGTTGTAGCAGACGATCGAGTTGTTGCTCTTGACCACGATGGCGGCCGCCCACATCTGCTTGATGCCCGCGCCCTTGTCGGAGGCCGTGCCCTTGATCGCCTTCCACGACGAGGCCTTGCCCGGCTTCGACGGCTTGGTGAGCTTGAGGACCGGACGCCAGCTGTCCTTCTTGAGCGTGACCTTGCCCACGGTCAGCGTGGCGGCCGCACCGTACTTGTTGTAGACGACCGCCCGCAGGGTCTTGGCGCCCGGAGTGACGAACTCCTTGGTCGGGGTGGTGAAGTAGTACCGCGTGACCTTCTGCTTCTTGATCGGCAGCACGGACGAACGCCCGTCACCCCAGTTGACCGTGATCTTCTTGGCGCCGGCCGGCACCTGGGTGATCTCCCAGACGAACTTCTCGCCGTGCCAGACCGACGACTTGTTCAGCTTGTACTTGAGCGCCGGCACCGAGACCTTCGGGCCGACCGACTTGACGACGCGCTTGTTGCCCGCAGCGTCGGTAAGCGTCAGCGTGATCGGCTTCTTGCCGGACGACTTGTACGTGTGGGTGATGTTCTTCGCGGTGTGGTGCAGGGTCTGGCTGGTGCCGTCACCCCACGTGAGCACCCGCTTGATCTCCGCGGGCCCGCTGACGTTGTCGTTGATCGTGCCGAGCGACACCGTGACGGTCTGGCCGGTCCAGATCGACCACCGGTTCAGGGTGAAGTTGCCGGTCGGCGCGGTCTTGTCGGCCGCGGGCGGCGGCGTGGTCACCGGCGGCGTCGTCGGCGGGACCGGCGACGTCGTGGTGGTGGGGCCGGACGACGTCGGCGAGGAGGTCGGCGACGAGGCCGGCGGCTTGGTGGGCGTCGTCGGCGGCGTGTCGGTCGGCGACGTGGTGGCGGGCGGCTCCGTCGGAAGCGTCGGAGACGGCGTGGTGCTGGTCGGCGCGCTCGTCGGCTCGGGCGAACCGGGCGCGCCGGGCGGCACCGGGTCGGCGAACGCAGGCCCGGCGAACGCGCCGCCGCCGGCCAGGAACGCGCCGCTGATGACGGCCGCGAGAAGCGGACGCGAGAGGCGAGACTTCAAGACAAATGCTCCTTCGAGGGGATTGAACCGCACGAAGGGGACGCGATCGACCCGGCGACACGTCAGGACGGAGCCGTTTCGATGCAACGCTGGTGTTCCCCCGTGGAGCGCGAACGCTACCCGATCATCCTTATGTGAATCAATCCCATAAATGAATGAGGCCCGCCCGTCCCCTGTCGGGACGGACGGGCCTGGCGGTAGGAGGTCAGCCTGCCAGTCGAGCCAGCTCCTCGTCGACGACCGACGGCTCGAGCTTGCGGAAGACCGGCTTGGGCGCGGACAGCGGCGTGCCCGCGACCAGCGGAACCGACTCCCAGCGGGCGCCGGTCGTGTAGTCGCCGGTGAGCACCGGGTAGGACGGGCCGCCGTCCAGGTCGTCGACCTCCTCGATGCGCGGCATCGGCGCGTGCACGCCCTGGCCGCCGAGCAGCTCGAACACCTTCTGCGCGGAGTGCGGCAGGAACGGCGTGAGCAGCGTGTTGGCGTCGCTGACCACCTGCAGCGCGACCGCGAGGATCGTGCCCTGGCGGGGCTTGTCCTCCTCGGCCTTGAGCTTCCACGGCGCCTGCTCGGAGAGGTACTTGTTCGCCTCGGCGACCACCTTCATGGCCTCGCTGATCGCCGCCTTCTGCCGGTGCTTGCCGATCAGCTCGCCGACCGTGGCGAAGCCCGCCCTGGCGACGGCGAGCAGCGCCTCGTCCTCCGGGGTGAGCTCGCCGAGCGCGGGGATGGCGCCGAAGTTCTTGGCGGCCATCGAGATCGACCGGTTGACCAGGTTGCCCCAGCCGGCGACCAGCTCGTCGTTGTTACGCCGGACGAACTCGGCCCAGGTGAAGTCGGTGTCGTTGGACTCGGGACCGGCCACCGCGATGAAGTAGCGCAGCGCGTCGGCGTCGTAGCGCTCCAGGAAGTCGCGCACGTAGATGACCACGCGCCGCGACGAGGAGAACTTGCGGCCCTCCATCGTGAGGAACTCGCTGGAGACCACCTCGGTGGGCAGGTTGAGCCGGCCCAGCTCGCCCGGCTCGCCGCCCTTGTCGCCCTCGCCCGAGTAGCCGAGCAGCAGCGCCGGCCAGATCACCGAGTGGAAGACGATGTTGTCCTTGCCCATGAAGTAGTAGCCGACCGCGTCCTTGCCCTGCGCGTCGGCCGCCCACCACTGCCGCCACGCCTCGGGGTCGCCGGAGCGGCGCGCCCACTCGATCGAGGCGGACAGGTAGCCGATCACGGCGTCGAACCACACGTAGATGCGCTTGTCGGTGCGGTCGCGCCAGCCGTCGAGCGGGATCGGCACCCCCCACTCGAGGTCGCGGGTGATCGCCCGCGGCTGCAGGTCGTCGAGCAGGTTGCGGGAGAACTTGAGCACGTTGGGGCGCCAGTTCTCACGCTGGTCGAGCCAGTTGCCGATCGCCTCGGCGAAGGCGGGCAGGTCGAGGAAGAAGTGCTCGGTCTCGACGAACTCCGGGGTCTCGCCGTTGATCTTGGAGCGCGGGTTGATGAGCTGCTCGGGGTCGAGCTGGTTGCCGCAGTTGTCGCACTGGTCGCCGCGGGCGCTGTCGTAGCCGCAGATCGGGCAGGTGCCCTCGATGTAGCGGTCGGGCAGCGTGCGGCCGGTCGACGGCGAGATCGCGCCCAGCGTCGTGCGCTTGACGATGTAGCCGTTGCGCTCGAGCGCGGTGAACAGCTCCTGCACCACCGCGTAGTGGTTGCGCGTGGTGGTGCGGGTGAACAGGTCGTAGGACAGGCCGAGGCCGTGCAGGTCCTCGACGATCACCCGGTTGTAGCGGTCGGCGAGCTCGCGCGGCGTCACGCCCTCGGCGTCGGCCTGCACCTGGATCGGCGTGCCGTGCTCGTCGGTGCCCGAGACCATGAGCACGTCGTGGCCGGCCATGCGCATGTACCGGCTGAAAACGTCGGAGGGCACCCCGAAGCCGGAGACATGACCGATGTGGCGCGGGCCGTTGGCATAGGGCCAGGCAACCGCGGCGAGAACGTGACTCATGAGGTACAAGCGTAGTGAGCGGCGTGGGCGGCTCGCGAACGGATTCGCTACGCCCACGGCGAGATCTGGTTTTGTCACGACACGCCCCATTCGGAACGTGATGACGGCTCGGCGGCGTAGTCCAATGGAACCGTGCCCGCAGACACGCCACAACCTGGGGAAACGCCGCGCAGCGAGGGCGAGTCCCGGTCGATCGCCGACCCCGACGCGGCCTGGTGGCGCGGCGGGACCGACCGTACGGCCGCAGACCCGGCGCCCGCCGCCGGCTCCAGCCACCCGGCCCGGGGCCCCGCGGCCGCCCTCGACCAGCCCGCCGGCGGGACCGGAGTGCTGCTGCCGCCCGCCGCCGCGCCCCGCACCGCCGAGGCGGCCGAGGCGCACGCGGCCGGCGCCCAGGACGCCGCCGCGCACCTCAAGCCCGCGATCAGCGGACCGCCCGTCCTGCTGCCGGCCATCAAGCCCGCCCCGGCCGGACCCGCAGTCGCGCCAGCCGTCGTCGGACCTGCCGCAGGCGGCCCCCCGGCCGGCAGGCCCCCAGCCACAGGGTCTCCGGCCGGGAAGCCCGCGGCGGCAGCGTCGCCGGCCGTCGACCGCGACCAGGCCGACCCGCACCGGTACGACCCGCTGCGGCCCGCGGCCGGGCACACCGCCCGCATCGCGGCGGAGACGGCCGCCGCGGACGACGTGATGGTGCTGCCCGAGCCGAGCCTGCAGCACCGGCCCACGGTGCCGCTCGACCGTCCGATGCCCGCCCGCCCCCGCCAGGCGGGCCCTGCGCGGATCACCCCGAGCGAGCCGCTGCCCCCGCCGACCGGCGCGCCGGCCACCGACGCCCGCCTCGAACGGCTGGAGAACTCCCCGTTCTGGCGCGACCCGGTCGACGACACGATCGAGGTGCCGCCCGGCGAGGAGCCTGCCCCGGCGGTCCCGCGGGCCCGCCACCGCGGCAGTGGGCGGGCACGCAAGCGGTCCGGCCTGCCGCTGCCGGGTCAGGTGTCGCTGGTCGCGCTGAGCCTGCTGACGGCGTTCTTCGCGTGGGTCAGCAGCGAGCCGTTCTGGCTGGCGGTGGGGCACGGCGACCACGGGTACGCCACCACGACCCGCTGCGTCGGCGACGGGGTCACGCAGCGCTGCGCCGGCCGGTTCACCGCGGCCGACGGCCGGTACACGATCACGCAGGTGCGGCTTCTCGGCGTCGAGGGCGCCGCCCGGCTGCCCGGCGCCGTCGCCCCGGCCCGGATGGTCAGCCCCGACAGCCTCCAGGCGTACGTGGGAGGGACCGGGCCGCTGCTGCATCTGCGCTGGATGCTGGGGTTCGCGCTCGTGCTGTTCTGCGGCTACGCCATCTCGGGCGTGACCGGGGCGCGTCGGCTCGAGACGCCCCGGGCCCGGCGCGGCGCCGTGCTGCTCAGCCTGGCCGCCCCGCTGGCGCTGCTGGCGGGCTTCCTCGCGGCGGCGTACTGACCCCTACTTCTCGTGCACGAGCGTGTAGACCTCGCGCTTGCGCAGGCCGTACTCGTCGGCGACCGCCTGGATCGCGTCGCGGCGTGACGAGCCGGCGGCCTCCCGGGCGGCGACCGCGGCGCGCAGGTCGTCGTCCGCCGGGCGCTCGGCCGGGCGCTGCGGCGCGCCGCCCACCACGACGGTGATCTCGCCGCGCGGTTCCTGCTCGGCCGCCCACGCGGCGAGCCCGGCCAGCGTGTCGCGCCGGATCTCCTCGTACGTCTTGGTCAGCTCGCGGCAGACCGCGGCGGGCCGCTCGTCACCGAACGTGGCCGCGAGGTCGGTGAGCATGCCCGCGATGCGGTGCGGCGCCTCGAAGAAGACCAGCGTGCGCGGCTCGGCCGCGAGCTCCCGCAGGCGGGACCGGCGGTGGGAGCCCGTACGCGGAAGGAACCCCTCAAAGACGAAGCGGTCGCTGGGCAGGCCGGACAGCGCCAGAGCGGTCGTCACGGCGCTCGGGCCGGGCGCGGCGGTCACCGGGTAACCGGCGTCCAGTGCGGCCCGGACCAGGCGATATCCCGGATCCGAGACGCTCGGCATGCCCCCGTCGGTCACCACCGCGACGACGGCCCCGGCGGCCAGCGCCTCGACCAGCTCGGGCGTACGCCTTTCGTCGTTTCCTTCGAAGTATGAAACGACGCGGCCGCCGACCGTCACGTCCAGGTCGCGGGCGAGCCGGGCCAGCCTGCGGGTGTCCTCGGCGGCGACGACGTCCGCGGTGGACAGGACCTCCCGCAGCCGGGCCGAGGCGTCACCGATGTTTCCCAGCGGGGCGCCGACGAGCACGACCCGGCCCCCATTCGTCTCCACCACGACGAAAGTCCATCACACGCCGCGACGAGGTGACGGCGGGCACCGGCCCCCGGGCACAGGTCCTACGATCGCGGGGTGACTACGGCGCCGACAGCGGAGACAGAGCTCACCCCGGAACCGCCCCCCGCGGCGGCCGAGCCCGGGGGCGTGCGCGCCGTCCCCGACATCGTCCGGCGCCGGCTCGGGACGCTCGAGAACTGGCTCAACCCGCACTCCTGGCTGGTCACCGCCGTCGTCGTGACGATCGCGGCGATCCTGCGGCTCAAGGACCTCGACCAGCCCAAGGGCTACATCTTCGACGAGGTCTACTACCCGACCGACGCGTGGGACATGTTGCAGCACGGCGTCGAGTGGGACGAGAAGAACAACGGCCCCGCGTACGTGGTGCATCCCCCGCTGGGCAAGTGGCTGATCGCGCTCGGCGAGATGGTGTTCGGCAACCGCGAGCTGGGCTGGCGCATCTCCGCCGCGGTCGCCGGCATCGTGATGATCCTGATCCTGATCCGGGTCACCTACCGGCTGTTCCACTCGGTGCTGCTCGCGGGGCTGGCGGGCCTGCTGATGACGCTCGACGGCTTCCAGCTGGTCCTGTCGCGGACGTCGCTGCTCGACATCTTCCTGGGCACGTTCATCCTCGCCACGTTCGCCGCGCTCGTGCTCGACCGCGACCACTACCGGCGCCGCTGGCTGCGGGCGCTGGAGAACGGGTACGACCCGGGGCGGAACCCGGCCGTGCCACGGATCGTGCCGTGGTGGCTGCTGGTCGCGGGCGTCACGTTCGGCATGGCCTGCGGGGTGAAGTGGAGCGCGCTGTTCTTCGCGCCGTTCCTCGCCGCGCTGGTGATCGCATGGAGGGTGCAGGCACGCCGCTCCGCGGGGGTGCAGGGGCCGTTCCTGGCCGGCATCCTCGGCGACCTCGGCTGGCTGCTGCTCAGCTTCGTGCTCACCTTCGTGACGTACCTGGCCACGTGGACCGGCTGGTTCGTCACCGACACGGGTTACTTCCGGCACTACCGCGAGGCCAACGGGCTCAGCGAGCCACCGGTGATCGGCGCGCTGCTCAACCTCTGGCACTACCACTCCGAGGCGTACAGCTTCCACAGTGGGCTGACCGAGCGGCACGTCTACCAGTCATGGCCGTGGCAGTGGCTGCTGCTGGGCCGCCCGGTCGCGTTCTTCTGGAACAACAGCGGCAACTGCGGCGCCCCCAGCTGCGCCCGCGAGATCCTGCTGCTCGGCACGCCGATCCTGTGGTGGTCGTTCCTGCCCGCGCTGGCCGCGCTGATCTGGTTCGGCATCGCCCGGCGCGACTGGCGGGCGTGGGCGATCCTGGTGCCCGCGGTGGCCGGGCTGCTGCCGTGGTTCTACTACGCGGTCAAGGACGGCCGCACGATGTTCTCGTTCTACGTGCTGCCCGCCCTGCCGTTCCTGATCCTCGCCGTCGTCTACGCGCTCGGCGCGATCATGACCCCGCCCTCCGGCATCGCGCAGGGCTCGGCCCGGACCGACCGCCAGCTGATAGGCACGGTCGTGGTCGGCGCGTACGTGGTGCTGATCGCCATCTGCTTCGCCTACTTCTATCCGATCTTCGTGGCCCAGCTCATCCCGTACGAGAGCTGGTCCGGCCGCATGTGGCTGGGCGGCCGCTGGATCTAGCCAGGCGCCCGTCCCCCCTTCCGCGATCCCGGTCGGCCCTTCAAATAGTCGATTTCGACTGTTAGAGTTCGACCATGCCACGGCGCGCGCTCGACAATCCGCTGGTGCTGTCGATCCTCGGGCTGCTGCTCGAGCGGCCGATGCATCCCTACGACGTGCTCGGCGAGCTCCGCCGGCGCAGCGAGAGCCAGGCGGCAGCCATCACCCGCGGGTCGGTCTACGACGTCGTCGCCGCACTGAGCACCGCGGGCTGGATCACCGAAACGGCACGGCTCCGGCAGGGAAACCGGCCGGAGCGGACCGTCTATGCGCTGACCCCGTCCGGCCGCGAGGAGCTCGTCCGCCGGCTCGACGACCGGATCCGGCACCCGGAGCGTGACTTCACGCCGTTCCTGGGCGCCATCGCCTATCTCGGTGCGCTCGGGCCGGCCGGCGCCGCCGACGCGCTGAGCGAACGGGCCCGGCGGCTCGGCGAACGAACGATCGCCGACGAGCAACGCCTGGCCGAGGTGCTCGGCCAGGATCTGCCCCGGCTGTACGTCATCGAAGCCGAGTACGCGATCCACCAGGCCCGCGCCGAGCTGGCCTGGATCGGCTCGGTGCTCGAGGAGATCCGCACCGGCCGGCTGACGTGGCCCACCACCGGCACGGCCGACGGCTGAGGCACGAAAGGAGTCGCCGTGAGATTCGGCATCTACCCCGGCGGACGGGCAGGGGCGACCTGCTCGCACCCGTCCGACCCCGTCGCCGTCGGAAAGCTCGTCGACGAGCTCGCCGGCGGCCGCCCCCTGGCCATCCGCGAATACGTGCACTTCCTCGGCGCCCACCCGGACCCCGCGACCGTCACTGCGCTCGGCGCCGAGCGCGAGCTCGACCGGCTGACGATGCCGGACGAGTGGTACGTCGAGGACGGCCGCGAACTCGACCTCGTGGTCAGCTATCTGCCGCCGACGGCCGACACCGCCGGGTGGCTCGCGTTCCTCGACGCGGTCATCGATCGCTACGGGCGCCTCACCCGGCGTCCTCGACGCGCTGACGCTGGGCGTACCGCACGCGCGGTCCACGCTGGACCGCAACGGGCTGAGCTCCGTGAGGGTCGGCTTCTCGGTGGCCGAGCCGCCGGAGTGGCTCGGCGGGGACGACGCCTTCTGGCAGCACCTGGCCGCGACACCGGCGCCGGACTTCGCCGCGCACGTCGACTACGTCGGCCTCGCCCTGTATCCGGACGCCTTCTCGCCGGTGGCGCCGAAGGGCCGGCCCGGTGACGTCGCCTCACTCACCGCTCATGCCGTGCAGCACCTGCGCGAGCGGTGCCTGCCGCGCGCCCACATCCAGGCGGGCGTCCCGATCCACATCGTCGAGAACGGCTCGCCCAGCGCGGCGCCCCGCAGCGAACGGGCGCAGGCCGAGTCGCTGTCCGAGATGATCCGCACGATCCTGGACCTGCGGTCGTCGGCCAACATCACCCAGTACGAGTTGTTCGGGCTGCGCGACGCCGACAGCGGCTCGCAGTCACCGCTCGCAAGCCTGGGGCTGGTGAGCGACACCTACCGCCGCAAGGAGGCCTTCGAGACCTATCGCGAGATCATCGCCGGCACGGACTCGTAGACCTGCTGCCGGCGGTTGCTGATCGGCGGGCGCGGAAGGACACGCGCAGTCGAGGCCGAGAAGTAAGAGCGCGCCCCGATCGCCTGCCACGGGGGAAGCGGGCGATAGGAGCGCGCACCAAGAAGCTTAACGACCTCCGATGCCCGGCACAACGCCTGGCCTGGCGAAGTTTCAAATTTCGACCAGGGCATTTCCGCAACCCGGACATAGCGGTATATTGTCACTTACCGGCTATAACGGATCACGAAAGTGATTCGCCCTTTCGCCTCTTTCACTGTCAGGAATGCGACAGGAAAACATTCGGCGAAACCACGTAACCTCAGTCCGTTCGCCATTGCATCGCAGCTCAGCGCTGCGCGCGTTCCGGTGGCACATACTGCCTGCCATCTGGTCAAACGCTAACGCTCATCATTTCGGCTGATTTAGCCATGACGATCATCCGTCACTCGGCAGGGTGAGCAGTCCCAAGATCGGCATTTATGTTTTTAAGCTTCGCCGCGTGACTTCGCAGGAGCCAGAAAACCCGCAATTCGTCTCGGCCGACGCGCCCGACACCGAGGTGCTCTCGATCCAGGCGCCCGCACCGGTGTTCGTGGACAGCACCGGTCGCCGCAGCCGATTCTTGCGGCGGCTTGCGTACGCGTTCGGCGCGCTGGTCATGCTGTACGGCGGCCTGATCAGCGTCAGCCTGGCCGGCGGACCCGTCCGCTCGAGCGCCGTGCTGCCGCTGCCCGGACTCGAACCCGAGAAGAAGCAGGAGACGGCGCCCAAGCCCCCGACTCCCACGCCGACGCCGACCCCGACGCAGGCCTCGCAGGCCCTGTACGTCGCCGACCCGGCGTTGCGCCGCACCCGGCAACCGGCGCCGCAGCTGGAGTCCACCCGCACCCCGTCGGCGACCAGGAAGCCGAGCCCGTCCGCGTCGGCGACGACGAAGAAGCCGGCGACGAAGCCGCAGCCCGAGTCGACCAGCGTGAAGCCGGACGTGTCCGACCCGCCGCCGCCCGTCGTCGAGAACCCCCCGCCGAGCGGCACCACGGACGACCCGAGCACCCCGCCGTCGGCGCCCATCCCGGTTCCGCCGGCGCCCGCGGGCAACGGCGGGTCGGGCGGTGGATCCGGCGGCGGCACCGTCGTGGACACCCCGGCGAGCGACGGCGCGTCCGGCGGCTCCGGCGGCTCCGGCGGCGGAACCGGCACCACTGCCGGCGACACGTCCAGCACCGGAGGCAGCGCCGGCGACTCCGTAGGCAGCACGGGCAGCGGCAGCGGCTCCAGCGACAGCGGGTCCAGCGGCGGCAGCAGCGCCAGCGGCTCTGACAGCGCCAGCGGCTCCAGCAGCACCGGCAGCGGCAGCACCGGCAACAGCGGCCGCAGCACCAGCGGCTCCGACAGCACGGGCACCAGCGCCACCACCGGCGCAGCCGCCGCCACCGCCACCGCCACCGCCGACGCGACCTCCGACGGAGGCGAGGCGCTCCCGTGACCTCCCACACCCCCGCCCACAAGGCTCCCGCCCCCAACACCCCGCCGCGCATGCCGCCCACCAGCGTGCGCACCCGCGGCCGCGGCCCCGTACGTCGCCGTCTCCTCCCCCGCCCAAGGGTGCTGCTCGGCAGCCTGCTCGTCCTCGTGTTCGTCGGCGTCCTGATCGTGCAGGCGTACATCAACGCCGAGTTCAAGAGCGACCACCAGGACTCCGAGGTCGGCGACCAGGCCGGCGTCCCGCAGGACGTGCTCAACGGCGGACCGGTCATCAACACCACCGGCGGCCAGGAGAGCACCAGCCGCATGCCGCCCAAGACGATCGCGCTGACCTTCGACGACGGTCCCGATCCGATCTGGACGCCCAAGGTCCTCGACGTTCTCGAGCAGTACGACGCCCACGGCACGTTCTTCGTGGTCGGCTCGGAGGTGTCCCGGCACCCCGAGCTCGCCAAGCGCATCACCGACGAGGGCAACGAGCTGGGCCTGCACACCTTCACCCACCCGAACATGCAGCGGCTGGCCCCGTGGCGGCGCAACCTGGAGCTGTCGCAGACGCAGGTCGCCATCGCCCGGGCCACCGGCGTGCACACGAACCTGGCCCGGTTCCCGTACTCGTCGAAGAACGCCGCGATCGACGAGACCAACTGGCGGATCGTCAAGGACGCGGGCCGGCAGGGCTACCTGGTCGTGGTCAACGACCTCGACAGCGAGGACTGGCGTCGCCCCGGCGTCGACCAGATCGTCAAGAACGCCACCCCGACCGGCACCGACTCGGCGGTCATCCTGTTCCACGACGCGGGCGGCGATCGGAGGCAGACCGTCGAGGCTCTCCGGCGGTTCGTTCCGGCGATGCAGGCGCGCGGTTACCGGTTCACGACGGTGACCGAGGGCCTCAACCGCACGATCGAGCAGAGCAACGCCGCCGCGAAGGACACCCCGCCCGTACCGAGGCTTGAGGAGAACCCGGACGCCGCGGGCAGCGACGTGTGGCGCGGGACCGCGGTGATCTGGACCGTACGGGTCGCGGACGGGCTGGTCTGGTTCATCGCGATCCTGTTCCTGGTCGTCGGCGCGCTCACCATCGGGCGTACGGCCCTGCTGCTGTTGCTGGCCACCCGGCACGCCCGGCAGCGCCGCAAGCCCGGCTGGACGTGGGGCCCGCCGGTGGTCGAGCCGGTGTCGGTGATCGTGCCCGCCTACAACGAGAAGGAGGGCATCGAGGCCGCGGTGCGCTCGCTGGCCGGCGGCGACTACCCGGCGATCGAGGTGGTGGTCGTCGACGACGGCTCCACCGACGGGACGGCCGCGCTCGTGGAGCAGATGAGGCTTCCCAACGTACGGGTGGTCAGGGTGCCCAACGGCGGCAAGTCGAACGCGCTCAACACCGGCATCGCGCTCGCCCGGCACGACCTGATCGTCACCGTGGACGGTGACACGATCTTCGAGCCCGACTCGATCCGCAAGCTGGTGCAGCCGTTCGCCGACCCGGCCGTCGGCGCGATCGCCGGCAACGTCAAGGTCGGCAACCGCGAGCGGATGGTCGCCGCCTGGCAGCACATCGAGTACGTGATCGGGTTCAACCTGGACCGCCGCCTGTACGAGGTGCTCGGCATCATGCCGACCGTGCCGGGCGCGATCGGCGCGTTCCGCCGCGAGGCCCTGGCCCAGGTGGGCGGGATCAGCGACGAGACGCTCGCCGAGGACACCGACGTCACGATGGCGATGCTGCGGGCGGGCTGGCGGGTCGTGTACGCCGAGGGCGCGAAGGCCTGGACCGAGGCGCCCGCCACGCTGGAGCAGCTGTACCGGCAGCGGTACCGGTGGAGCTACGGCACCATGCAGGCGATGTGGAAGCACCGCCGGGCGCTGTTCGACAAGGGCCCGTCGGGCCGTTTCGGACGGGTCGGGCTGCCGTTCCTCGCGCTGTTCGGGGTGGCGCTGCCGATGCTCGCCCCAGTGGTCGACATCATGCTGCTCTACGGCCTGGTCTTCTGGGAGCTCGAGGAGACCGTGGTCGCGTGGCTGGGCATGCTCGCCCTCCAGCTGTTCACCGCGGCGGTGGCGTTCCGCTTCGACAAGGAGTCGCTCAAGCCGCTGTGGCGGCTGCCGCTGCAGCAGTTCGCGTACCGCCAGCTCATGTATCTGGTGCTGATGCAGTCGGCGACCACCGCGCTGACCGGCGGCCGGTTGCGCTGGCACAAGCTGCACCGGGCGGGGCTGGTCGCCCGGACCGAGCACGCGCCTCCGCCCCCGCTGCCGGCCGGGAACGTCGCGCCGGTCGTCGACACGTGGCCGTCCACGCTGGAGCAGACCCGCGTCGACCACCATCCGGCGGCGGGCCGGGCCTTCGCCCGTCCGGTCGTGCCGTCGCAGCCGGTGCGTGGCCAGCAGGCCGACGAGTACGACCCCGAGGACCTTCCGTCAGCCGGCTCGCCCCCGGGTGGCGGCACCGGCCCGGTCTACACCGGGTGACGCGTCGGCCCGTGCCCCGCTCGAACTGCAGCCGAGCGGGGCGCGGGCCGATGTGCTTCTCAGGCGACGGGGACGAGCTCGTCGAGCAGGTCGGCCACGCTCCGCTCGGCGGCGGGGAACACGACGTGCAGCGAGGTGCCGTCGCCGGGCCGGTCCGACAGCGCCACCGTCGCGTGGTGCGCGTCCAGGATCTTCTTCGCCACGGCGAGCCCGCGGTCGGGCCCCGGCACGGTCGCCGGGTTCGCGATCGCGCCGTAGTACAGGTGCGGGAACAGTTCGGGCCGCATGCCGTCGGGCAGGTCCATGTCGTCCAGACGTACGGCCGGGCCGGCCTCGCTCTCGGTGCCGACCCGCACCCGTCCGCCCGACGGCGTGTACTTGACCGCCGCGAACAGCAGATGGGTGAGCACCTGCTCCAGCCGTACGGGATCGGCGATGATCGGCAGTGACGGGCCGCCCGCCTGGTTGAGGATCCAGATCTGCTTGGTCGCCGCGATGGGGCGTACGGCCTCGACCGCCCGCTGCGTGATCCGGGTCAGGTCGATCTGGCGCATGTGCAGGCTCTCGCTGCCGAACCCCGCCTCGGCCATCGAGCTCAGGTGGTGCATCAGGTCGAGGAAGCCGCGGATGTGCCCGGCGGTCGCGCGGGCCACCAGGTCGCCCATCTCGGCGTCGTGGGTGCCGGTCTTGCCGAGCTTCTCCAGGTACGCCGAGATGAGGCGCAGCGGCGCGCGGAGATCACCCCCGACGAGCCCCGCCAGGTCGTCCTTGCGCCGCTCCAGCTCCTGCAGCCGGGCGGTGGTGTTGGCCAGCGCGATCGCGTGCCGGCGCAGCTCCATCTGCGAGATCACCTGCCGGGCCAGCGCCCGCAGCGCCTGCATCTGCTCGACGTCGAGCCGGCGCGGCTCGTCGTCCACCACGCACAGCGTGCCCAGTGCGTACCCGTCGGTGGTGACCAGCGGCGCGCCGGCGTAGAAGCGGATGCCGTCGGCGCAGTCCACCAGCGGGTTGTCGGCGAACCGGGCGTCCTTGGTCGCGTCCGGCACCACCATCAGGTCGCGACCCATGATCGCGTGGGCGCAGAACGAGACCTCGCGGTCGGTGCCGGACAGATCGGTGCCGATCCGCGCCTTGAACCATTGACGTTCGGCGTCGACGAGGCTGACCAGCGACATCGGCGTGCCGCACACGCTCGAGGCCAGCGCGACGATGTCGTCGAAGTCCTGTTCCGGGGCGCTGTCGAGGATGTCGAGCGAGTACAGCGCGGCGAGCCGCTCGGTCTCGTTGTCGGGCAGGGGCGCTTTCATGGGTCACCTCCGAGGCTTGCCTCCAGAGGTACCACACAAAAGGAGCAGTTCTCACGTTTCGGACGCGCAGCGGTCCGGCCAGACCGCCATTACCCGCCGGGGGACCCACCACTCACCGCAACCGGACACGCCGTGGCGTTCCGTCGGGGTTCTGCTTCCGGGGCGACCCACCACCGACCGCAACCGAATACACCGTGGGGTTCCCGGGGGCTCGGCCCCCGGGGCAGATATGACGAGCGCCCCGGTCCACGCTTTCCGTGGACACGAGGCGCCAAAGCTTGTGGAGCTGAGGGGATTTGAACCCCTGACCCCCTCGATGCGAACGAGGTGCGCTACCAGTCTGCGCCACAGCCCCTTACCGCTCCGCGGACATCGTCCGTGGAACGAGCAAAAGGCTAGCACGGTGTACGGATGATCCGGACACCGGCCCCCTCTCATGCCGTGTGGTGCCGCCCGCCGGCCTCGTACGCCCGCCCCCGCAGGCCGCCCGCGCGCCGGTAGTAGACCGACGGCGTGACCGTGGGCGGCTCGTCGCGGTCGAGGCCCATCGCCGTACGGCGGGCCGCCTCCCGCTGCGCGGCGAGCTGCTTCTGCTTCTCGCGCCGCTGCGCCGCCCGCCGGGCCTGCTCGCGCCGCACCTCGGCCTGCCGGGCGGCCAGCCATGCCGCCTCCTGCGCCTCGATGCGGCGCCGGCGGCGGTCGGCCAGCGCCCGGTTGCGCAGGTGCACCAGGTCGATCGCGAGCAGCGTGGCGGTGACCGCGAAGCCGATCCAGAAGCCGGGGCCGACCGCGAGCACGCCCACCAGCTCGATGACGTTGAGCAGCAGCAGCGCGGCGAAGACCCGGCGACGGCGGACCACCGCGGGGGTGTGCCGCCGCGGTGGTGGGCGGCGCGCCGGACGGCGGCCGGGCGTGACCAGCCGGAGCCGGCGTTGCGGCGGAGGCGATTCACCCGTTGGGGCGAGAACCGTAACCGTGACCAGCCGACCCGGGTTGATCGGTCTGCGTCCGGGCACAGTACGGCGACGGCGGTGGCGCTGCAGCACCCGCGCCGTCGACGACGCCCGCTCCGCGGCCAGCCGCTCGGTGGCGTCGTACCGGCGTACCAGCGCCGGTGCGAGGGCGAGCAGTCCGGCCGCGGCGAGGACGGCGAGGAGCACCGAGGTCGGCACCCTCACCCCTCCCGTCAGCTACGGGCGGCCCGCCTTACACGTCAACGGTGGCGGACCGCAAGACCCAATCTCCCCGAGGCTACGGGCGCGAGCTGCGGAAACACGCTCGACGCGCCGGGCGTGTCGAGCAGGTCCGAAACATTCGGTCAGGCCCGCACGCGCCGCCAGCGCGCCATGAGCCCGCCCTCGGCGGCGATCTCCTCGCTGGTCAGCGCGTATCCGAGGTGGTCGCGCCAGCCGCCGTCGATGTGCATGTAGCGCTGGTGGTAGGCCTCCTCGCGGAAGCCCAGCTTCTCGACGACACGCCGCGACGGCTTGTTCTCGGGGCGGATGTTGACCTCGATGCGGTGCAGGCCGCCGGGGCCGAACGCGTGGTCGACGGCGAGCGCCAGCGCGGTGGGGATCACGCCGCGGCCGGCCACCCGGTGGTCGACCCAGTAGCCCGCGTACGCCGAGCTGAACGCCCGCCGCACGATGTTGCCGAGGTTGAGGTGGCCGACGAGCCGTTCGCTGCCGTCGGACTCGCGCAGGCAGACCGCGAACGGCATGCTCTCGCCGCGCCGCGCCGCCCGGCGCATGTCCTGATAGACGTAGCCGTACGCGCGGGGGGAGTTCATCTCGGCCCACGGGCCCGGCGGGGCCGACTCCCACGGGGCGAGCCACTTCTGGTTGGCGATGCGCACCTCGGACCAGGCCCGGCCGTCGCCCCGCTTGTAGGGCCGCAACAGCACCGGACCGTCCGCCAGCGTGGCGGGCCATCCGGGTGTGGACCCCAGCATTCAACGCCTCCGGTCGAGAAGCAGCACGTCCACGGTCGAGCCGGCGGCCGCCGTGGTGACCCGCTCGCCGAGCACCAGCAGTCCGTTGGCCTCGGCCAGGCCGGAGAGAGTGTACGGCCCTCCGGCCAGCGGCTGCACCGTGTGCCCGCCGCCGCGCCGCTCGGCCACATGCGCGGGACGGAACTCGCGCAGCCCGCCGGGCGAGGACACCGTCTCGAGCAGGTGAGCCTTCACGCTGTGCCGGAACACCGGCTCCGCGCCGGCCAGCAGCTGGATCACCGGGCGGGCGAGCACCTCGAAGCCGATCAGCGCGGCGCCCGGCTCACCGGGCAGGCACACCACCGGCACCTCCTCGCCGCCGACCGTGCCGAAGCCGAGGGTGGCGCCGGGGCAGAGCGCCACGTCGGTGAACTCCACAGCGCCGCGGCCGGGTACGGGCCGGGACAGCACCCGCCGCAGCATGTCGCCCGGCCCGGTGCCCGTACCGCCGGTCGTGATCACCAGGTCGGCGCGCAGCGTCTGGTCCTCGAGCAGCCCGCGCAGGCCCTCGGGGTCGTCGTCGCAGATGCCGATCCGGTACGCCAGCGCGCCCGCCTCGACCGCGGCGGCCGTCAGCGCGTGCGAGTTGGCGTCCACCACCTGCCCGGGCTGGCTGGGCCGGCCCACGTCGACGAGCTCGTCGCCGGTGGCCACCACCACCACGCGCGGGCTGGGCCGCACCACGACGTGCCCGATGCCGGACGCGGCGAAGGTGGCCACCATCGCGGGGGTCACGTCCGCGCCGGCCCGCGCCAGCACCTGCCCCGCCGCGATCGTGTCGCCGGCCCGGCGTACGCCCGATCCGCGTTTCGGCGCGTGCAGGATCTCCACCGCCGCCATGCCCTCGTCGGTCCAGTGCACCGGGACGACGACGTCGGCGCCGATCGGCAGCGGCGCCCCGGCCGCGACCGAGAAGCACGTGCCCGGGTTGAGCCGCACCGGCCGCCAGCTGGCCGCGCCGAGGTCGCCCACGACGTCGAGCCGTACCGGCCGGGGCCCGCCCTCGACGCGCCCGAAGGCCGGGTGGGTGCCCGTGCGCCCGGCGCCGGAGAGGTCCTCCCAGCGCGCCGCGTACCCGTCGATCGCGGCCTGGTCGAACGCCGGATAGGGGTGCGGCGCGAGCACGTCGGTGGCGAGCACGTTGCCGTGCGCCTGGGTGAGGTCGAGGTCGAGCGGGGGCAGCACTCGCAGCCTGCGCAGCACGCTGCCCAGGTAGTCGGCGAGAGGCATCAGCTCGTTGGCGGCCGCCTCGGCATCGGCCGTGGCCGTCATCCCTTCGCACCGCCGGCGACGAACTCCGCCAGCCAGCTCCGGAACTCACTTCCGAGGTCGTCGCGCTTGGCCGCGAGCATCACGACGGTCTGCAGGTAGCCCAGCGGCATGCCGGTGTCGTAGCGGTGGCCGCGGTAGATGATGCCGTGCACCGGTACGCCGTCGGCCAGCAGCTGCGCCATCGCGTCGGTCAGCTGGATCTCGCCGCCGCTGCCCGGCTTGGTGTTCTCGATCGCCTCGAAGATGCTCGCCGGCAGGATGTAGCGGCCCAGCACGGCGAGGTTGCTCGGCGCCTCCTCGGGCGACGGCTTCTCGACCAGGCCGGTCACCTCGACGGTGTCCTCGCCCTCGTTCGACTCGCGCACGGAGGCGATGCCGTACCGCGACGTCTCCTCGGGCTTGACCTCGCCCAGCGCGAGCACGATGCCGCCCGTGCGGGCCTGCAGGTCGAGCATGGCCGGCAGCAGCGGCTTGTCCTCCTCGACGAACTCGTCGCCGAGCAGCACGGCGAACGCGTTGTCGCCGACGTGCGAGGCTGCGGTGCCCACCGCGTGGCCCAGCCCCAGCGGCTCGCCCTGGCGGCAGGTGTAGATGTCGGCGAGTTCGCTCGTCCGGCGTACGGCGGCCAGGCGCTCGGTGTCGCCCTTCTCCTCCAGCCGCGCCTCCACGTCGGGCCGCCGGTCGAAGTGGTCGACCATCGAGGTCTTGCCCCGCCCGGTGATCAGCAGCACGTCGGTGATGCCGGCGGCGGCGGCCTCCTCCACGATGTACTGCAGCACGGGCCGGTCGACCACGGGCAGCAGCTCCTTGGGCACGGCCTTGGTGGCCGGCAGGAACCGGGTCGCCAGTCCGGCCGCGGGGATCACGGCCTTCACCGCCCGGCGGCCGGTCGCATGCGCGTTCGTGGTCATCGAGTCACCGCACCTTCGCTCAGTCGTGCCCGTGGTATGCCGCGAGACTATCGGCCACGCCGGTGCTGCGGCGGTCGTGGCCCGCCCGGCACTGCCGACGCCTGATCCAAGTTTCCTTCATGAACACCAGCGGAAACCCCCGACTTCGTCACATCGGGGGAATCGGCGAGCCGGAACGTGTCACGGCCCGCGTTCTTGGCGGCGTACAGCGCCCGGTCAGCGGCCGCCAGCACCTGCTGCGAGTCCTCCCCGTGTTCCGGATAGACCGCCACGCCGATCGACACGCTGATCGGGATGCGCAGGCCGTCCACGATCACCGGACGGTCCCGGACGGCGGCGCCGAGCCGCTCGGCGACGATCGCCCCGCCGTACGCGTCGGTCTCGGGCAGCAGCACCACGAACTCCTCGCCGCCCTGACGGAACGCCACGTCCACCTCGCGCAGGCCGACCCGGATGCGCCGGGCGAACTCACCCAGCACGGCGTCCCCGGCGGCGTGGCCGTGCGTGTCGTTCACGCCCTTGAAGTGGTCGAGGTCCAGCGCCAGCACCGCCAGCATGCGCCCGAAGCGGCTCGCCCGCTCGACTTCGCGGCGCAGCGACTCGCGCAGGTAGCGGTAGTTCCAGAGCCCGGTCAGCGGATCGGTCAGCGACAGCCGTTGCGCCTCCTCGTGCAGACGTACGTTGTGCACGGCCACGCCGGCCTGCCCCGCGAACGTCCGCAGGGTCTGCAGGTCGGCGTCGTCGAAGCCGTCCCCGCCCACCCGGTCGTAGAGCGCCAGCACCCCCAGCGTCTCGGTGGCCGGCGGCTCACCCGGCTCCTCCGGCACGGCCGGCGCGCAGATCGGCACCGCCACATAGGTGAGGCACGGCGGCTCCGCCGAGGAGGGCTCACCGTGCCCGCGCCGCGGCTCGCCGGTCGCCGCCACCGCGCCGAGCACGCCCTCGCCCACCGGCAGGCGCTGCTGCGGCAGGTCGGCGTCGGGCACGTCCCACGGCCCGGCCAGCCCCACCCCGCACTGCGCCACGAGCTGCCCCTCGGCCGGGTCGATCAGCAGCACGAGCCCCGCCCGGGCGCCGGTCGCGGCCAGCGCCGTCCGCAGGATCACCTGCAGTATGCGGTGCAGGTCGTGGGTGCTGGACAGCGTCTCGCCGAGGATCGCGAGGTGGCCGCGCAACTGGTCGCGGCTGGCGGTCAGCGCCTGCACGTACGCCTGCAGCTCACGCGTCATCCGGTTGAAGGTGGCGGCCAGCCGGCCCAGCTCCTCCGGGCGCGGAATCGGCACCCGGGTGTCCAGCTCGCCGCCGGCGACGCGGTCCGCGGCCCACGCCAGCTCGCCGAGCGGACGGGTGGTGGAGTGCGCCAGCCGGCGCGCGACGAGCACGGCGGCGCCGGCCGCGGCGAGCACCACGATCGGCAGCACCGCGTACAGGAGGGTCGGCCGGTTGGAGGGCACGGTCAGCGTCAGCGCGAGCGGCTGCCCCGGCTCGGCGACCAGGCGGCGACCACCCTCTTGCTCGCTGGTCGGGCTCACTGTGGCGCCGGCGGCCGCGGAGAGCCGATCGAGAAAGGCGCCGTCGACGGTCAGCGCCGCGGTGACCGTGTCGCCCTCCCCGGCGACCGCCCGGGCGGCGATCGCGGCGGACCGGCCCGCCGCCGGCTGTGCGCAGTCCTGCCACCCGTCGTTTCCGGTCGTGGGCGCCGTCACGCCGAGCTGGGAGGGGCCGTTCGCGACGATCCTGATGTCGGAAGCGAGACCGCGGCTGATCAGCTGGGCGGCCACCGCGGACCGGTTCTGGGCGGGCACCACCGCCACGGCGTCGGCCGCGGCCTGCAGCTGCCGGCACACGGCGGCGATCGACGTGCGTACCGTCGCCGTGGCATTGTCGAGCCGCTCCGCGGACCGATCCCGGCTCACCGTGGTGACAGTGAGGGCGACGAAGATGGACCCGAGCAGCACCGGACCGAGCACGACCACCAGGAAGGCCGTGGTCAGCCGGCCGCGTAACGTCACGCATCCTCCCGGGGCCGGCCCTCTTTGGAGCGATGCTGACATAGTGTGCACCGTTTGCCGGTTTTCAAAAGGGGGTGTTGCATGCCCGATTTGACCCGTGACGCGGAACGATCTCGTACGGCCAAGCTTGCCCTGCGCGATCGTCTGCTCGCCGCCCGCCGGGGCCTGACGCCCTCGGCCCTGGCTTCCGCTGCCGCCTCCATCCAAGATCAAACCCTTTCCCTCGTACGCCGTGAGCACCGTCCGGTGGTGGCGGCGTACGCGCCCGTGGGCCGTGAGCCCGGCGGTCCCGACCTGGTCCCGCAGCTGCTCGCGGCGGAGGCCCGCGTCCTGCTGCCCGTCCTTCTGAAGGACAACGACCTCGACTGGGCTCGCGGCGCACATCCCCTGCTGCCCGGCCCGCGCGGGCTCCTCGAACCGGGCGGCCCCCGGCTGGGTGTCACCGCCGTCACCGGGGCGGACCTCGTGCTGGTGCCCGCGCTGGCCGTCGACCGCCGGGGCATGCGGCTCGGCCGCGGCGGGGGCTCGTACGACCGGGTGCTCGCCCGGCTCCCCCGCACCGGCGGCCCCCTCGTGGTGGCGCTGCTCCACGACGGCGAGCTGCTCGAGGCCGTACCGGCCGAGCCGCACGACCGCCCGGTCCACGGCGCCATCACCCCGACCGGCGGCCTCACCATCTTCGACGCGTGACCGCTGCCGCCCCCGCCGTCTCGGGCGTGACCGATTTCGTCCGTCGACCCCCGGCCGAGGCTCAGTCGCCAGGTCGAGTGGACGAAATGACCTCCGATGGCGCAACATTGGCACTCGGAGTTGGCGAGTGCCAGCAGCCGACCAGATCCGGAGGAGCCGTGCCTACCTACCAGTACGCCTGCACCGAGTGCGGACACCAGCTCGAAGCCGTGCAGTCGTTCTCCGACCCGGCGCTGACCGAGTGCCCGAACTGCCAGGGCAAACTCCGCAAGGTCTTCAACTCGGTCGGCATCGTCTTCAAGGGTTCGGGCTTCTACCGCAACGACTCCCGCTCCGGCAACGTGAGCGCCGAGAAGTCCGGCAACGCCGACACCAAGAAGTCCGACGCCGTCACGACCACGTCGTCGTCCTCGTCGAGCGACTCCTCGAGCTCGTCCTCGTCGACCACCTCGTCGTCGCCCTCGACCCCGGCGAGCACCAGCAGCACAAAGGCCGCAGCCGCCTCCTGACCCGCTCCCCCGACCGCGCCGGCGCCCTCCGCCCCGGCGCGGTTCGCCATGCTCGCCCTCCGCCTTGGTGCGCTTTGCCGTGTCAGCACCCTCCGCACTGGCGCGCTTCGCCATGCCTGCGCCCTCAGCCCCGGCGCGGTTCGCCATGCCCGTGGCCCGTAGCACCACCCGCCGGCCAACCACGGTTATCCACATTTCCCGGCCGTCCACAGGCCCCCAGCGGGCGATCTCCCCTCCGGCCTAACGTTCGATCCGGCGCCGCAAGACCGCGACGCCAGAGCGAGCGGAAGGGGACAGGCCCATGGGCAGATCCAGTGCATCCCGGCTGGGCGCTGCCCTCCCCGCGGCGCAGGGATCGCCGAGCCGCGACGGCGGCGACGGACGCCTCGATCCCGTGCGCTGGCACCGGCCGGCCCGCGGCATGCTGTTACGCCTCACAGTCGTCGCGATCCTACTGGGCACCGCCGCTCTGGTGTCGTGGTCGCCCCCTCGCAGCTGCGCACCCGCCAGCTACACGGTGCCCGCAGCCGCCTCCCCCACTCCGTCGTCGTCCGCGGACGGCCAGGCCGTTCCGGCGGGCAGCGTAGGAGTTCCGGTGCGGCTGGCCGACCCCGCCGCGCTGGCCCTCGTACGGACCGGCAACCGCGTGGACCTCCTCCGCCTCGACAACGCCGACGGCAGCACCACCCCGGTCGCCGAGTCCGCGCTGGTCCTCCAGGTGACCGGCTCCGACGACCCCGCCACCGGCGGCCTGCTGCTGGCCCTCAAGCCCGCCGAGGCCGACGACGCCGTAGCCACACCCGGCCAGAGCTTCGCCGTCCACATACGCCCCGACTGACCCCGCCGCCCGAGTCCCGGTGACCAGCCCACGGCAGAGCCATCAGCGAGAGCAGCCCACGGCGGCCCGGTCAGCGGAAGGCAGCCCACGGCGGCGCAGTCAGCGGCGAGCAACTTCGGCGGCCCGACTAGCGGCGGGCAGCTCGGGTGGCCCGATCAGCGGCGGCAACCCGCGACGGCGCGGCAAGCGGCAGGCAGTCCCGGCGGGGGGCGAGCACCCCCGCAGCAGGGCGGTCAGCGGCGAGTGGCCCACGGCGGCGCAGTCAGCGGCGAGCGACCGGCGGCGGCTCGATCAGCGGCGAGTCACCAGTGCGGGGGGCGGTCCTCGAGCAGGCGGTCGTCGTTGTCGTACGAGCGCTCACCCCAGCCACGCTCGGTGTCGTCGCGGGTCTGGTCGGGGAGGACGGCTGCCTCCTCGGACTCGAAGTCGACCTCGCGTTCGGCGTCGTTGTCGCGTTCGGGCTCGTCCAGGATGTCCACGCCTCCGAGGGTAGGCCCGCGCCGCTGCGGAAGTCTTCCCCCTCCGGCTGTACCGTCGGTGAACGTGAGCTCCCCCACCGGCGTCCCGGACGACGCGTACTGGCAGCGGCCGGATCCCGACTATCCCGCGCCCGCTTCCGAGCCGCAGCCCGCTCCGCCGCCCGGCAGCGACTACGCGGGGCCGCCGCCGTCCGCGCCGCCGCCGGCGAACTGGCGGCCGCCCACGATAAACCAGCCGCCGCCGCCGCGGAGCATGCCGCCGCAGGACATGGACGCCCTGGACGACGCCGAGGGGTCGGCGCGCACGGTCACCTACGGCGTCGGCCTGGTCGCCGGCGCGATCGCCCTGATCCTGCTCTGCCTGCTCTGCGCCCGCGTCATCTTCTGACGCCGGGAGCCGGGCGCCGAAAGAGGGCGCGCCAAGCGGACCCAGAAGCCGAGCGCCCGAAGCCGGCGCCGGGAGACAGCGCCGGAAGCCGCGGCTAGCAGCTCAGTACGTTCCCCACACGGCCGTCGCGCCCGAGTCGCCGGTCTGGTAGACGTAGTAGCCCGACAGCGCGGCCAGCACGATCAGCACGACCGCGCCGCCGACCTCGCCCGCGAGCGGCAGCCGGCCGCTGCCCCGGCGCCAGGTGAGGACCACCATCACGAGGCTCACCACGCCGAGCGCGAGCGTGAACCAGAACGTCCGGCCCCCGTACCCCATGTGGTCGTCGAGGATCTCCTTGCCCGGCCCGCTCATCCCCTGCCCGAGCAGGCGGTCGTAGAGCTTCTCCCCGGACTCCATCGCCACGAACGTCGCCACCGGCGCGGCGATCGCCAGGATCCCGAGCGCCCAGCCCATCCGGGGACGCCAGCGGGGCACGAGCGCATAGACCACCGCCCCCAGCGCGAGCAACGGGACGAACACGACCGCCGCGTGCAGCACGAGCACGTGCACCGGCAGGCCGTTGATCTGGTCGAACACGACGCCTCCTTTTGATCTCTCGCCGCCAGCTTAGAAGTATCTGACGACGCAAGCATTCCCGTATGCGCTTACACCCCCGGGCGTGCGCCGGTTCACCGGTTCACGGATCTTGTCCGGTCGGTCGGATGATCGGGTGGTTGGACGTTCAAGGAAATCGTGCTGTCATTGACCGATGTCCACCGGCGAGCAACTGCTGCGCGAGCACGGCCTTCGGGTCACGAAGCCGCGGCTCGCCGTCCTCGAGGTCCTCGCCGGGGGCGGCCACCTCGAGGTCGACGACATCGCCCGCCGCGCGCGCACCAAGCTCGACTCGGTGTCGACCCAGGCCGTGTACGACGTGCTCGGCGCGCTCTCCCGCGCGGGCCTGGCCCGGCGTCTCGAGCCGGCCGGCAGCCCGGCGCGCTACGAGGCCCGGGTGGGCGACAACCACCACCACATCGTCTGCCGCGGCTGCGGGGAGATCGCGGACGTCGACTGCGTCGTGGGCGAGCGGCCCTGCCTGATCCCGGGCGCCGCGCACGGGTTCGAGGTCGACGAGGCCGAGGTGACGTTCTGGGGTCTGTGCCCGGCGTGCCAGGCCCGCCGCGTCGCCGATTCCGCGTGACGAACTAAATTCTGAACGAGTTCAACTTTCCGCGCCACCCGTGGCACTGTTGAGAGCATGAGCGTCGACGTCGGGCTGTTCGGGCCGGATTCGGTCACCTGGAAACTCCACGAGGAACCGATCCTCCTGCTGGGCGGGCTCCGCAGCCTCTACCTGCAGGCCCTGCACCCCCGGGCCGTGGCCGGCGTGGCGCAGAACTCCGGCTATCGCGCCGACCCCTGGGGCCGTCTCAACCGCACCTCCGAGTACGTCGGCACGGTGATCTACGGCTCCACCGAGGAGGTGGAACGGGCCGCCTCCCGCATCCGCCGCCTGCACTCGCGCATGACCGCGACTGACCCGCGCACCGGCGAGACGTTCCGCATCGACGACCCCGACCTGCTGCGCTGGGTGCACGTCGCCGAGGTCGAGTCGTTCCTGACGACCGCGACCCGCGCCGGCCTCAAGCTGACACCCGACGAGGTCGACCGCTACTACACCGAGCAGCTCAAGTCGGCCGAACTGGTCGGGCTCGACCCGGCCACCGTCCCCGCCACGGCCGCCGAGGTCGACGCCTACTACGAGGCCATGCAGCCCGAGCTGTCGCTCACCAAGGAGAGCGCCGAGACCGCGTTCTTCCTGACCGTCCCGCCCGCGCCGGACTTCTTCGGCAACCGGGCCCTGCGCCTGGGGCTGACGCTCGGCCCGGCCCGCTGGGCGTACTTCGGCATCGCCGGCACCGCGATCGCGCTGCTGCCGCCGTGGGCGCGCCGCCTGTACGGCGGGCTCGGCTGGCGCACCACCGACGTGACGGCCGACCTTTCCGTACGAGGAATGCGACTGCTCCTCGCGACGGCCCTCAACACCCTGCCGCGCAAGTACCGCACCGCGCCCATGCGCCAGGCCGCCCTGACCCGAGCCGGCCTCACCGACGCCTGAGCCGTGACTCACGCCGTCAGGTGGTCGACCGCCGCCCAGGGTTCCTTGGCGGCCACGGTCTGGCCGGCGGGGCACGACTTGCGGAAGTCGCACCACGAGCACAGCGCCCCCGGGTTGGTGGGGAACTCGGCGTCGGCGTCGGCGCCGGCGGCCACCGCGCGCTCGGCGGCCATGATGTCGCGGGCCGTGTCCTCGGCGCGGCGCACCTGGCGGGCCAGCGACTCCTCGGTGTGCTCGTGGGAGGCGACCGTGCCGGTCGGCAGGTGGTGCAGCTCGACCCGGTAGCTGGGCCGGCGGAAGACGCGCTGGGCCGCGTAGGCATAGAGGGCCAGCGCCTGCGAGCCGCGCGCGTCGTCGGCGTCGAGGCCGGAGCGGCCGGTCTTGTAGTCGACGATCACCGCCTCGGGGCCGTCGGGGCCCTGCCGCGAGTCGATGCGGTCGGCGCGGCCGTTGAAGGCGAGCACGGCCGTCTTGGTGGCCACCACCCGTTCGACCCCGAGCGGCTCGTCGACGGGGTCGAGGCCGTTCACGTAGGTCTCGAGCCAGCGCAGCGCGACCCGGTAGGTGACCCGTTCCTGATCGACGTCGCGGTAACCCTCGCGTACCCAAGTGGCCTTGAGAAGCCGGGGAAGCACGCCGGGCTCGCGGCTGTCGGCGGCCAACCCGTACCAGTTCTTGAGCGCGGTGTGCACGCTCGCGCCCAGCGAGTTGTGCGCCCACGGCGGCCCCTTGGGCGGGCTGGGGCGATCGACGTAGGTGTAGCGGTAGCGGCGGGGACAGTCCGCGAACGAGCCGAGCTTGCTGGGCGTGCACACGAAGAGCCGCTCGGGCATGCCGTCGAAGCCGAGCTGCTCGGGGACCACGCCGGGGGTCTTGGTGGAGGGCACGAAGCAATGGTGCCAGCCGGGTACGACAAAACCGCGATCAGGACGAAGCGACGTACAGCTGCACGAAGGCGTCGATGGCGTCCGCGATCAGCTGCACGGCGATCGCCGCCAGCAGCAGACCGGCGATCCTGGTCAGCACCTCGATGCCGGCCGGCCGCAGCAGCTTGACGATCCCCCCGGAGAACCGCAGCACCAGCCAGACCGTGAGCATGACCAGCAGGATCCCGATGCCGATCACCAGGTACTCGTCGGCGCCGTCGGCCCGCTGCACGAACAGCATGGTGGCCACGATCGCGCCCGGCCCGGCGAGCAGCGGGGTCCCGATCGGCACCAGCGCGACGTTGCTCGTGCCGCCCTGGTCCCCCGACGACTCGTCCGTCTTGCCGGTGAGCAGCTGCAACGCGACCAGCACGAGCAGCAGACCACCGGCGCCCTGCAGCGCGGGCAGCTCGACGTGCAGATAGTCGAGCAGCGTCTGCCCGGCCACCGCGAACCCGACGATCACGCCTAGCGCGAGCAGGACGGCCTGCGTGCCGGCCTTCATCCGGGCGCGGCCGTCCATCGTGCCGGTGAGCGCGAGGAAGACCGGGACCATGCCGGGCGGGTCGACGATCACCAGCAAGGTCACGAAGACCTCGCCGAGCAGCTTGAGATTCACCCGATCAAGGTAGGGGCGCGGACCGCTCGATCGCAGTCCGGTGCGTCCGACGTCACCCGAGCACGGGAACGCCGGTCGCCGCCGAGACGATCTTCTCGTACGCCTCGAGGTCGGTCGTGTGGTCGCCGAGCTGCACGGTCTTGTGCGTGCCGTGGAAATCGGACGACCCGGTCACGACGAGGCCGAGGTCGCCGGCGAGCGCGCGCACGTGGGCGCTCTCCGCCTCGGAGTGGTCCTCGTGGTCGGCTTCCAGCCCGAACAGCCCCGCCTCGGCCAGCTCGACGATCAGCCGGTCGGGCACGACGCGTCCGCGCACCGTGGCGCGCGGATGGGCGAACACGGTCACACCCCCCGCCGCACGCACGGCCCGTACGGCCTCGAAGACGTCCAGATCCGCCTTCGGTACGAAGTAGCGCGCGCCCAGCCAGCGGGAGGCGAACGCCTCGCTCGTCGTGCGCACCAGCCCCGCCCGGATCAGCGCCTGCGCGATGTGCGGCCGCCCGACCGACCCGCCCCGGGCGTAGCCGTACACCTCGTCCCACGTGATCGGCACGCCGTCGGCGCTCAGCTTCGCGACGATCTTCTCGGCGCGCTGCTCGCGGTCGGTGCGCAGGCGGGCCAGGTCGGCGGCCAGACGCGGCTCGGCCGGGTCGAACAGGTACGCCAGCAGGTGCAGCGCGATCGGCCACTCGTCGGCGCCGTGCCAGCGGCAGGACAGCTCGGCCCCGCGGACCAGCCGCAGCCCCTCGGGACGCGCCTCGGCGGCCGCCCGCCAGCCACCGGTGGTGTCGTGGTCGGTGATCGCCATGACGTCGAGCCCGGCCGCGGCGCCCGCCCGCACCAGCTCGGCCGGGGTCAGCGTGCCGTCACTGGCGGTCGAGTGGCAGTGCAGGTCGATACGGGTCACCGGGAAACGCTATCGGTCGCCTGCGGCCGGACGCCGGTCCCCTCCACGATTGCTTCGTCACAGGACCTTTCCCGTACGGGCATCAGGCGTCGTCGTCGCTGTCCTTGCCCAGCCGCGCCTCGACCGCCTGCGGCTCGTACATCTCCTCGACCACGCGCAGGTAGAGCTCGTTCGGGTTCGGCAGGTGCTTGACCTCGCGCAGCGCCTGGTCCTGGCCGGCCGACTCGAGCACGAACGTGCCGTAGCTCAGCATGCGGCCGAGCGCGGTCTGCGTGTATTTCATGTCGGTGACCCGCAGCAGCGGCATCATGGCCACGCGGCGGGTGACGATGCCGTTGACCACCATCACCCGTTTGTTGGTCAGGATGAAGCGGTCGAAGTACCAGTCGAAGACCTTCCAGGCCACCCAGCAGATCACGCCGAGCCAGATCAGCACGGCGACGGTCACCAGGCCGTCGATGTTCTGCCGGGTCAGGAAGCCGGCCAGGTAGCCCAGGGCGAGCGTGGCGGCAGCCCCGATCCCGAGCGGGCCGGTGAGGTGGATCCAATGTCTCTTCCACTCGCCGCGGTAGCGCTCGGTCGGGAAGAGATAGCGAGCGACCAGAGTGGTCGGTTCGTCCTCGAGCGGCAGCACCCGGCGGGGGCCGCTGCCGCCCTCGGGGCCGAGGCCGACCAGTTCCTCCTCGGTGAACACCGGCGGCTCGTACTCGTCGCCGGCGTCGGCGTAGCCCACGCCGCGCGAGTAGGCGGCGTCCTCGGAATAGCCCGCGTCGGGCGAGTAACCGGCATCGGGCGAGTAACCCGGACCGTCCGCATAGCTGTGACTGCGGCGCACGTAATCGGGGTCGTCCTCGAACGCCGGGTCGTTGTAGCGGAAATCGTCGTCGTCGTCGTCGCGAGGACGCCCGGCGCCCTCGCCTCTCCGATCGTGCGGCTCAGCTGGACCACCCATGTGGTGATGCTATGCGACGAGGTTCGTGAAGAACGTGCCGAAGCCTCGGGCAATATCGGCGATCGTGCCTCCGAGTGACTCGAAGACCGATGCCGCCGAGTTCGGGTTGAAGGCGATAAAGAAGATCAAGAACGCGATACCAAGCCAGGTCAGAACCTTCTTGATCATGGCGGGCCTTCTCCTGTGGGTGCGGGTGACGGTCAGCGCCTCGGCAGTACTGACGGTATCAGTTTCGTCGCTCGGTGTGAACAATGTGGGCGAATCGCCGAATCCATATCCGCAGGTCAGGCCCCGACTTGACTAGGCCTTGCCCTGCAGGTGCGGAGACGGCGCTCCGTACACGAGCTCGGGCGGCACCCCCTCGGAGAGGTCGTGCAGGACGACGTGCTCCGCGAGGAAGTAGCCCGCGCTTGCGGGCCACGCTACCGCATAGAGCCACATTCCCTTCGCCTCACTCACGTACGCGCTTCGATCTTCCGGGGACTTGACGCACCACAGTGGAGTGGGGTGCCCCGCGGCCTTGATCTTCGCGTGCGGTCCAGGGTGGCCGTTGCCCGCGGTGAGCGCCTCGGCGATCAGGTGACCAGGGTCGATGCCGGGGATTCCGGCGAACCGCGTGCCCAGTCCGACGCCCGGTTGCTCGGCGATCAGCACGACGTCGGCCGGGCCGCCGGCGAGCGGTTCCGGCCCGCTGCAGGCGAGCGCGGTGGCGCGTACGCCCCGGCGGTCGTCGCCCGCCCAGCCGGCCCCGGTGACCATCCAGCCCGCGGGCAGCGGCCACGGGCACCAGAACGGGGTCTTCTCGGCCGAGGAGCCGAGATGCCGCAGGATGCTCTCGACGATGTCGGCGTTGATGTGCTCCGTCACATGGAACGGCGGCACGTCGCCGCAGTCGTCACAGCGCCAGGCGGAGTGCATCAGGTCCGGCTTGCGCACCTGTCCGCCGCATCTGGGGCAACTCACCGTGACACCCACGCCTCTAACCGTGCGGCCCCGGGCAGGCGACGTCAAGCGGATCCGCAGAACCCGGACTTTTCACTCAGGCGGGGGTCCCGCGTGCGCGCGGATCCAGGCGTGCATCGCGATGCCGCTGGCGACGCCCGCGTTGATCGAACGGGTGGATCCGTACTGCGCGATCGAGAACAGCTGCGCGCACGCGGCGCGGGCGGGCTCGGACAGGCCGGGCCCCTCCTGCCCGAAGAGCAGCACGCAGCGCCGGGGCAGCGTGACGGTCTCCATCGGCTGCGAGCCCGGCAGGTTGTCGATCCCGATCACCGGGAGGTCCTGCCCGGCCGCCCACGCCACGAACTCCTCGATCGTGGGGTGGTGCCGCACGTGCTGGTAGCGGTCGGTGACCATGGCGCCGCGGCGGTTCCACCGCCGCAGCCCGACGATGTGCACCTCGGCCGCGAGGAACGCGTTGGCGTTGCGCACGACCGTGCCGATGTTGAAGTCGTGCTGCCAGTTCTCGATGGCGACGTGGAAGTCGTGCCGGCGGGTGTCGAGGTCGGCGACGACTGCCTCACGGCGCCAGTACCGGTAGCGGTCCACCACGTTGCGGCGATCGCCCGCGGCCAGCAGCTCCGGGTCGTACCGCGGGTCGGTCGGCGGCTCGCCGGTCCACGGGCCGACACCGACCTCGGCGGACTCGTCCTCAGCGGCAATCATGGGCCGATACGCTACTGGAGCGGCAGCCGGGGGCCGTGCGGGTGGAGACGCAATGAGCGGCGGGGCCCTCCCCGGCACCCGCCGCCCACGCTTGTTGGGACAGAGTCTGCCTCACGCTACGTATCGATGTGAAGGTTGCTCGCATGTGACCCAGCTCACATTAAAGAATGTTTCCTATTACCGTGAGCAAAGCTAACGACCCACGTCAGCGGGGGTACGGCCGGTCACGGCGACCATGTCCGGAGAAGCGCCCGCAAAACGGACGTTACAACTTGTTCCGTAATCGAGAGCGCTCTCCTTACGGATCGTTACGATGAGTTGCCCGAACCGCACACCGAGTCCCGATCCGGTGGTCCAGACCACGTGTCGACCGGCGAAGAACCGGGAATGGCTGGTGTGAACGATGGGTTTCACCGCACGAAAGCCAATTTCCCGTGGACGGAGACATCATGGCGACGGTTGCGCTGACCGCTGAGAACTTCGACGAGGTCACCGGCAAGGACGGGATCGTCCTGGTCGACTTCTGGGCAAGCTGGTGCGGGCCGTGCGTCCGCTTCGCTCCGACCTACGAGCGGTCCTCCGAGAAGCACCCCGACATCACCTTCGGCAAGGTCGACACCGAGGCCCAGCAGGCGCTGGCCGCCAAGTTCGACATCCGCTCGATCCCGACGATCATGGCCGTCCGCGACGGCGTCATCGTCTTCTCGCAGCCGGGCGCTCTTCCCGAGTCGGCCCTCGAGAACCTCATCGAGCAGGTCGAGAAGCTCGACATGGACGAGGTGCGCCAGCAGCTCGCGGCTCACAGCCACTGAGTTTCAGCAGGTCAGGCCCGCGGACCGGTTCGGTTCGCGGGCCTTTTGCATGGCCGGCCACGACACGCCGGACCTGACTGGACAAGTCGATCGAACATGTGTTCGAATTCCTGCCATGCGATGGTCCAACCTGTCGGCCTCCCCCGACGGCGGCTCGCTCCTCGACAGGGCAGCGCCGACGGCCCCACCCCTGCCGTTGGCGCTGCCCGGCGCCACAGTCCGCACGTTCGACACCCCCGGCTTCGCCGGCATGACGTTCTACGAGGTCCGGGCGAAAAGCCTGATCAACCGGGTTCCGGGCGCGTCGCGGGTGCCGTTCGAGTGGACCATCAACCCCTATCGCGGCTGTTCGCACGCCTGCGCCTACTGCCTGTCGGGCGACACGCCGATCCTGATGGCCGACGGCGCCACCCGCCGGCTGGCCGACCTGCGCCCCGGTGACGCCGTCATGGGCACGATGGGCGCGGGCTCCAGCCGGCGTTACGTCCCCACCACGGTGCTCGACCACTGGTCGACCACCAAGGCCGCCTTCCGCGTCACGCTGGCCGACGGCACCCGGCTGGTCGCCAGCGGCGACCACCGGTTCCTCACCGACCGCGGCTGGCGGCACGTGAGCCCGGCCGAGGCCCACCAGCCCGCGCTGGCCGTGGGCGACCTGATGTTCGGCGTGGGCCACTTCGCCGAGCCGCCCAAGGAGTCGCCGGACTACCGGGCGGGCTTCCTCTGCGGCCTCGTCCGCGGTGACGCCGGGCGCGGCGACACCGGCGTCGCGGCGCGCGAGGGCGACGCCTGGGTGCGGGCCGACGGCTATCTCGACGACGTGCCCCTGCACGAGGCCCTGCGCTGGCCCGAGATGCCCACCCAGGGCTGGCACCGGGGGTTCCTGGCGGGCGCGTTCGGCGCCGTGGGCCGCGCCGACCGCCTGGCGATCAGCTTCACCAGCGCCGACCGTCTCTTCCTCGCGCGGGTGACCGAGGCGCTGACCTCGCTCGGCCTGCCCAGCCGCACGCCGGTGCGCGTGCGCGGCGGCGCGACCGGCACGGTCGAGATCGACCGCGACCTGTGGGCGGCGCTGCGTTTCCGGCACCTCACCGGCGTCGACGGCGCGCCGCTCGACGCCTCCGGGGTCGGGGTGCGCGCCGGGCGGCAGCTGGCCGTGGCCGACATCGAGGATCTCGGCCTCACGCTGCCGCTGTTCGACATCTCCACCGGCACGGGCGACTTCATCGCCGACGGCGTGGTCAGCCACAACTGCTTCGCCCGCCACACCCACAGCTATCTCGACCTCGACACCGGGCACGACTTCGACAGCAAGATCGTGGTCAAGGTCAACGCGGGCGAGCTGATCCGCCGCGAGCTCGCCGCCCCGCGGTGGACCGGCGCGCACCTCGCCATGGGCACTAACGTCGACGTCTACCAGCGCGCCGAGGGCCGATACCGGCTGATGCCCGAGATCCTGGCGGCGCTGCGCGACCACGCCAACCCGTTCTCGATCCTCACCAAGGGCACGCTGATCCTGCGCGACCTCGAGCTGCTCACCCAGGCGGCGCAGGTGACCCGGGTGGGCCTGTCGTTCTCCGTCGGCTTCGTCGACGAGCAGGTCTGGCGCGCGGTCGAGTCGGGCACGCCCAGCCCGCGCCGCCGGCTCGACGCGGTGCGCCGGCTCACCGACGCGGGCTTCGACGTCGGCGTGCTGATGGCGCCGATCCTGCCCGGCCTCACCGACACCGACGAGTCGATCGACGAGACCGTCGCCGCGATCGCGGCCGCCGGCGCCACCAGCGTCTCGCCGCTGGCGCTGCACCTGCGCCCCGGCGCCCGGGAGTGGTATGCGGCCTGGCTGACCCGCACCCACCCCGAGCTGGCGTCGCGCTATCGCGACCTCTACGGCAACGGCTCCTACGCACCCGAGACCTATCAGCGCGAGATCGTCGCCCGGGTGCGCATCGCGGCCCGGCGGCACGGCCTGCATCGCGCCACGCCGGGCGAGGCCCGCACGGTGACGCCGGTGCACGTGCCCGGGGAGACGCCCAAGTCCGGGGAGGCGAAGCAATTGACGCTGCTGTGACTAGCATCGATCACATGAGGGACGCACAGCAGATTCTGGCGGAGGCGAACGTGATCGCCGTGGTCGGCGCGTCGCGCGACCCGTTCAAGCCGGCGCACACGGTGCCGTTGCAGATGCTGCGGCACGGCTGGCGGATCATTCCGGTGAACCCGTTCGTCGACGAGGTCTTCGGCGTCCGGACGGTGCCGTCGCTGGCCGACATCGACGAGCCGATCGACCTGGTCGACGTGTTCCGGCCGGCCCGCGACGCGGTCGAGGTGGTGCGGCAGGCGGTCGCCATCAAGGCGCCGGCGGTGTGGCTGCAGAGCGGCATCGTCTCGGCCGAGGCGCGCGCGATCGCGGAGGAGGCGGGCATCGACTACGTCGAGGACCGCTGCCTGGCCGTCGAGCGCGCCGTGGGCAATCTGACCAAGCTGAGCTGAGCGGGGTCGCAGGCTGCGGACACGTACGCCTATCGTGTCTTCTTCTGTGCCCCGGCTAGTACGGTGCCGGGGAACGAGGAGGACTTGATGACTTATCCGCCGGGTGGAGCACCCGACCCATATCAGCAGCCACAGCCCTACGGGCAGCAGCCGTACGACCCGGCCACGCCGTCCAGCGGCCAGCCCTACGGGCAGCCGTCCAGCGGCCAGCCGTACGGGCAGCCGTACGGGGCGCAGCCGTCGAGCGGCCAGCCCTACGGGCAGTACGGGCAGGACGCCTACAAGGGGCAGCCGTACGGGCAGCAGCAGGCGTACGGCCAGCCGTACGTGCCGACGACGAACACCATGGCCATTCTGGCGCTCGTGTTCGCGTTCATCTTCGCCCCCGCCGCGATCGTGCTGGGCCACATCGCGCGCAAGCAGATCCGCCAGACCGGCGAGCAGGGTCAGGGCCTGGCCACGGCCGGTCTCTGGCTGGGCTACATCATCACCGGCTTCTACGTGCTTGCCTGCGCCGCCTGGCTCATCGCGGTCGTCGCGCTCGGCAACACCACCACGAGCCCGTAACCCGCACGGCCTCGCGCCGGTCGGCCGGTCACCCCGGCCGACCGCGCGTGGGGCTCAGCGGAACTCGGCCTCCCGCACGCTGTTGCCGCCGTCGACGACCAGCATCTGACCGGTGATGTACGAGGCGGCCGGCGAGCACAGGAACGCGATCGCCGCGGCGACCTCGTCCGGGGTACCCGGGCGGCCGATCGGCGTGCCGAGACCCTGCTTGATCTCGCTGACCGTGGACGCCGCCGTATAGATCGTGCCCGGCGCCACGCAGTTGACGTTCACGCCGTCGGCGACCAGCTCCATCGCGAGCGCCCTGGTCAGGCCCACCACGCCCGCCTTCGCCGCCGCGTACGCCGCCTCGGTCGGAAGGGCGTTGACCGCGCCGGCGGTGGCGGCCAGGTTCACAATCCGGCCCCAGCCACGCTCGGCCATGCCGCCCTGGAACGCGCGGCTGCACAGGAACGCCGTGCTCAGGTTGCGGTCGATCTCGGACTTCCACTCGTCGTACGTGAGCTGGGCGACCGGCCGCAGCACCTCGGGGCTGGCCCGGCTCGTCAGCCCGGCGTTGTTGACCAGCACCTCGACGTCGCCCAGCTGGTCGGCGATCGCGTCGGCGAGCGCACCCACCTCGGCCTCGTCGGTGAGGTCGGCGACGAATCCGGTGACGCTGAGCTCCGCGGCCCGCTCGTGGATGCGGCGCGTGGTCGACACGATCGCGACCCGCGCTCCGAGGTCACGCAGCCGGCGCGCCGTCGCGTACCCGATCCCGTCGGGGCTGCCCGCCCCGGTCACCAGCGCGACCTTGCCGTCCAGCCGCAACGTGACCGGCGCTTCCTGCGACTCCGCAGCCTCCACCTAGACCTCCACCTCGGCTCTTCGAACGCGGCGGGCAGGCTTCCGCCGGCCCGGGCGCCGCGGCGGCGCTCCGGAGCGGACCGCAGCCTCGTCGCGCATCCCGGCACATCTTCTCAACCCGGATCCACCCGGGCACGCCCAGGGACGCCCTCGGCGGCGGGCCGGGTCAGCGCGGGGTGGCGGTGGGGTTGGCGAGAGGGCTCACCGGGGCTTCCTCGACGAACAGCAGCGGGGCCTCGGGGCCGTAGCGGACCGGGAGCTCGGCCCGGGCGCGGGCGAGGTCCTGGGTGCCGATCTCGACGCCGGCGCCGTCGTGGCGGGCCCCCACCGAGACGATGCGGACGCCGTTGTGCGACCAGTAGTCGAGGTCGGCCAGCACCCGGTCGTGCCAGACCGCGAGGTCGGCGGCGGTGTGCGCGGCGTCGCGGACGACGATGCAGGTGTTCTCGGCGGCGCGGCGGATGAAGTCGTCGAACGCCGCGGACGGGACGCGGTGCACGACGGCGTGCGCGTTCTCCTGGTCGACCTCGAGGCCGGCGTAGCTGTCGGGGAACTCGGTGCGGCCGCCCTGCTCGATGCGGTTCATCGCGGCCTCGAGGTCGGCCGGGGTGACCGGCATCTCGACGCCGGAGATCGCCATCCGCTCGGGCACGCGCGGGAACTCGCAGCCGGCCGTGCTCCAGCCGCCGGTCAGGCCGGGACCGTCGGCGGGCGGGTCGTCCTCCGCGTCGGCACAGCCACCGATCACGAGGATCGCTCCGAGCACCAGCAGCAGGCCCACCCGGAATCGAGCACCGTACATCTCATTCCCCCTCTCTACCCCGCTCCGGCGGGACCCGCCAGGTGAGCGCGCGACAGGCTCAACGAACCAAAGCCGCGAACAGCCCAATTCGGGCGAGGGCAAGGAGGGGCGGCCGGCGAGGGCGGGCACGGGGAGCGGGCGGCCGGCGCGGGGAGGCGCGGGGACGGCCGGCAAGGGCGGCGGGACAGCCGGTGGAGGCGGGTGCGGGACGACAAAGGCGAGCGGGCGCGGGGACAGTCAGTCGGTGAGGGTGGGGTCGACCGCGGGGCGGTTGGCGCGGGTGGCGCCGAGGATGACGACGGCCACGCCCGCGACGAGCAGCACCAAGCCGGGCAGGGCCGCGGCGCGCGGCGCCTGACCGAGCCAGAGCCAGGCGAGCAGGCCGGCGCCGGGCACCTCCAGCAGGATCAGCACGCTGACAGTGGTCGCCGAGGTGTGCTGCAAGGCGTAGTTGAACATCGAGTGACCCAGCAGCTGGGCGCCCGCGACCAGGGCGAGGATCGCGGCCCAGGTGCGGTGGTCGTACCCGCCGAGCCGCACGCCGCCCACGAGGCAGACCACCAGCAGGAGGACCGCGCAGGTGCCGTAGCAAATCCACGTGTACGTGGTGGTGCTCAGCTCCGCTCGCGCGCGCTCGCCCAGAGCGGTGTAGAACGCGGCGAACAGGGCCCCGAGCAGGGCCAGAACATCGGCGAGCACGGCCTGGCCCGAGACGCCGACGTCGGCGCCGGTCGCCCAGGCGGTGCCCACCACCGCCAGCGTGATCCCGATCCACCCGGCAACCGAAGGACGGCGGCCCTGCACGGCGGCGATCACGCCCTGCCACACCGGCTGGGTGGCGACCAGCGCGGTGGCGGTCGCCACGGTGCCGAGCTGGACGCTGGGCATCCAGGTCGCGAAGTGGGCGGCGAGCGCCACGCCGGCGACCACGCCGAACAGCACCGCCCGGCGGGAGGCGCCGAGGATCTCCGAGCGGCGGGGGCCGTACGTGATGGGGGTCAGCACGACGGCCGCGAGCGCGTTGCGCCAGAACGCGATGGCCAGCGCCGGAGCGGCCGCGAACGCGATCAGCGGCGCCGACGACGACACGGCGAGCACGGCGACGACGAGGGCCAGAACGGTCAGTTGGCGCGATGAGCGCTCATTCATCCCCGGCCGTCGCTTCTTACGGTGTGCACCACAGTTTACGAACCTCTATTGAACGGAAAGTAATGGTGTCGCTACAGTCACCGAGGTTTCTCGACCCTTTTGAACCCCTCGATGCCTCAGGAGGCGTTTCGCCATGCCCGCATACCGTGCGGTCGTGTTTGACTTCTTCGGCACCTTGACCCGTTCTGTCCAGCGGGGACCCCAGCACGCCGAGATCGCCCGGGCACTCGGCGCCGACCCCGAGGCGGTGCGCGGGGTGCTGGACCGTACGTTCCGGGCCCGCGCCCGTGGACGTTACGGGTCCGCCGAGGCCACCCTACGTTTCGTGATCGAACAGGCCGGTGGCCGCCCCCGCACCGACCAGCTGCGCGCCGGCGTGCCGGCCCGGGTGAACGCGCTCAAGGCCGACACCCGGCTGCGCGACGACGCCGTCAGCGCGCTCACCGCCATCAAACGCCGCGGCCTGGCCACCGCGGTGGTCAGCGACTGCACGCACGAGCTGCCCGCCTTCCTGCCCAGCCTGCCGGTCGCCCCGCTGCTCGACGCCACGGTCTATTCCGTACGCCTCGGGGTCTGCAAGCCCGACCCGCAGATCTACCTCGCCGCGTGCTCGCAGCTCGGCGTCCTGCCCGGCGAGTGCCTGTACGTGGGCGACGGCGGCAGCCACGAGCTGACCGGCGCGGCGGCCGTGGGCATGACCCCCGTACGCCTGGCCGCCCCCGACCTGAGCAACCATCTGGTCTTCGACGCCGACACCAACTTCGCCGGGCGTACGGTCCGCTCGCTCACCGAGGTGGTCGGGCTCGTCGACCAGGCCCGCATCGCCGAGCCGGTCGCCTGACGGCGGGTCGTGCGAGGATGGCGCGGTGACTTCCGCGGTGCTCGACGAGGCGCTCAAGAAGGCCGCCCTGGCCTGGATCTCGGTCGCCGACGGCCCGGCGCTGGCCCTGTGGGTCATGCCGCTCGACGGCACGCTGGTCGTGGTCAGCGGCCCCGGCGAGCAGCACGCGCCCGGCCTGGCCGAGGCGGCCCGCGCCACCGTGCGGCTGCGCGGCGACACCGGCGGCCTGATCGTGGTGACCGAGGCCGCCGTGGCGCGGCTGACGCCGGGCTCCGAGGAGTGGGCCGAGGTGGCCCCGCAGCTCGCGGCCAAGCGGCTCAACGCGTCCGGCACGGCCGAGGAGGTCGTGCAGCGGTGGGCTTCGACGGGGTGCACGGTGGTGCGTCTGACGCCGGTCGACGAGCAGCCACCGGTGGAACGCCCGGATCTGCCGGCCGATTCGGGCGCTGCCGAGCCCCGCGAGACCCCGGCGCGCGTGGAGACTCCACGTCCGTTCCGTCTCCACAGGGTCAAGCGGCGCTAGCAAGGCCACCGCGCCTGTGGACAAGTGCTTCCGCCGCCTTGACAAGGCGTAGCGTCACCCCTGACCCCGGGTGGGTGGGGGTTAGGGATGGCGCTACACAAGATCGAAAAGTCAGCCGATGAAAGGCGGGATGGTGATCTCGCCTTTGGCGATGGGGACCACGTGCCCGGCGACGGTCGCGAGCGTGGCCACGCCGTCGGAGGCGGTGACGGTGCACTCGAGCAGCGACGGCCGCCGGATCTCGATGCCCTGGTGCACGCGGTAGGAGGACGTGCCGGAGGCAGGCAGCCGGCCCGAGGCCACGAGCCACAACCCCAACCCGAGAGCGGCCGAGCCGGTCGCGGGGTCCTCCTGGACGGCGGTTCCCGGCGAGAAGACGCGGGAGTGCGCCTCGGCGGCCGGCGCGGACCAGGAGAAGACGACCAGTTCGGTGATGCCGGCCCGTTCGGCGGCGGGCACGTCGATGCGGACGCCGGCGAGCGCCTCACGGCGTACGGGAAGGAAGACCCAGTCGAGGCCGCACCCGGCGGACCTCGGCACGGCGGTCTCGTCACCGGCGTAGTCGTCGGGGGTCAGGCCCGCGAGCGAGAGCAGGGGCTCGTGGTCGAGCGGCGGGCCGAGCTCGGGCTTTCCGCCGGTGACCGTGGCTGTGCCTGCCTCGGTGACGGTGATCGGCAGCAGGCCCGCGCCGCACTCCTGAACGATCTCGCCGGGCGGGAACAGCCCGCGGCGCATCGAGGTGACCGCGGCGCCGACGCTGGGGTGGCCGGCGAACGGCAGCTCCACCTCGGGGGTGAAGATGCGGGCGCGGTACGTGGCCGCAGGGTCCGTGGGCGGCAGCACGAACACGGTCTCGGCGAGGTTGAACTCGCGCGCCAGGGTATGCATCTGGTCGGCGGCCAGGTCGGTGGCGCCGTAGACGACGGCGAGCGGATTGCCCGCGAACGGCCGGTCGGTGAACACGTCGACGATCTCGTACGCCACTCCTGACATGTCCGGACCCTAACCTAGGCTGGAGCCGTGACCATGGGGACGAGGGTTTATCTGGCCAGGCTCGCCGGGCTGCCCGTGTTCGACCCCAACGGCGACCGGGTGGGACGGGTGCGCGACGCCGTCGTGCGGCTGCGCACCACGAACCGGCCGCCGCAGGTGGTGGGGCTGGTCGCCGAGATGGCGTTGCGGCGGCGCATCTTCCTGCCGATCGGGCGGGTGACGTCGATGGACGCCGAGGGGGTCGTGCTCGCCAGCGGGGTGCTCAACCTGCGCCGCTTCGAGAAGCGGGCCAACGAGCTGCTGCTGGTCGAGGACCTGCTGGACCGCCGGGTGACGGTGATCCCCGAGGACGGTGACGGGCCGGGCACACCGGGCGCCGTGGTGGACATCGGCATGGACCTCAACCGCAACAACGAGTGGCTGGTCACCCGGGTGGCCGTCCGCGGGCACACCGGCCGGCTGACCCGCCGCGGGCACATCTTCCAGGCCGACTACGAACGGGTGCGTGGGCTGATCGGCCCGACCGACACGCAGGGCACCTCGAACCTGCTGGCGCTGCTCGAGCAGATGAAGCCCGCGGACATGGCCAACGCCCTGCAGGACCTGCCGGACGCGCGCCGCAACGAGGTCGCCGTGGCGCTCAGCGACCGCACGCTCGCCGACGTGCTCGAGGAGCTGCCCGAGCACGACCAGGTCGAGATCCTCGTACGCCTCGACCGGGAGCGCGCCGCCGACGTGCTCGAGCGCATGGACCCGGACGACGCCGCCGACCTGCTCGCCGAGCTGCCCAAGGCGGAGCAGACCGTGCTGCTCGACCTGATGGAGCCCGAGGAGGCCGCCCCGGTCCGCCAGCTCATGAGCTACCGCCCGGGCACGGCGGGCAGCGTGATGACCTCGGAGCCGGTGATCCTGACGCCGGACACGACGGTCGCCGAGGCGCTGGCCCGCATCCGGGAGCCCGAGCTCTCCCCCGTCGTCGCCGCGCAGGTGTTCGTGGCGCGCGCCCCCTCGGCCACGCCCAGCGGGAAGTATCTGGGCATGGTGCATTTCCAGCGGCTGCTGCGCGAACCGCCCTCGTCGATCCTCGGCGGCATCGTCGACAACGACCTGGAGCCGCTGCGCCCGGAGAACCCGCTGGGCGAGATCATCAAGCGGATGGCGACGTACGACCTGGTCGCGATGCCGGTGGTCGACACCTCACACCGGCTGGTGGGTGCGGTGACCGTCGACGACGTGCTCGACCACTCGCTGCCGCGCGACTGGCGCGAGCGCGACAACGCCGAGGACGACGAGGTCACGCTGTGACCGACTCCCGCCGCGAGCGCCCCGACCGTCTCGACCAGCCCGTCGAGCCCGGCCGGGTGCGGCTGCCGCGCTTCGACCCCGAGTCGTTCGGCCGCTGGTCCGAGGCCATCGCGCGCTACATGGGCACGGCCCAGTTCATCGTGTGGATGACGCTGGTGATCGGCGCGTGGTTCGCCTGGAACACGCTCGCACCGGCCAACCTGCGCTTCGACCCGTACACGTTCACGTTCCTGACGCTGATCCTGTCGCTGCAGGCCTCGTACGCGGCCCCGCTGATCCTGCTCGCGCAGAACCGGCAGACCGACCGCGACCGCCTCGCGATGGAGGAGGACCGCCGGCGCGCCGCGATGCAGAAGGCGGACACCGAATACCTGGCCCGCGAGATCGCCTCGCTGCGGATCGCGATGGGCGAGGTCGCCACCCGCGACTTCCTGCGATCCGAGCTGTCCCGCCTTGCCGACGAGCTGGACGAGGCGGCTCATCGGCGCGAGAAAAGGGCGCGCTCCGAGTGGGAGGAAGATCGTAAGGACTGGGAAGAGGATCACTGACCGTCCCGACGTAGCATGGGCACCATGTCCGCTCCCGCCCCCACCCTCGAGGACGCGATCCAGGCCGCGCTGGCCACCGTCGACGACCCCGAGATCCGCCGCCCGATCACCGACCTCGGCATGGTCCAGGGCTTCACCGTCGCCGACGGCACGGTCCGGGTCGAGCTGCTGCTGACCGTGGCGGGCTGCCCGCTGCGCGACAAGCTCAACAACGACATCACCGCCGCCCTCACCCGGATCCCGGGCATCACGTCGGTGAGCATCGACTTCGGCGTGATGAGCGAGGAACAGCGCAAGGCGCTGCAGGCCACGCTGCGCGGCGGTGGCGCCGCGGCGGAACCGGTGATCCCGTTCGCCCAGCCCGGCTCCCGCACCAGGGTCTACGCGGTGGCCAGCGGCAAGGGCGGCGTCGGCAAGTCCAGCGTGACGGTCAACCTGGCCGCGGCGCTCGCCAAGCGAGGCCTGTCGGTCGGCGTGATCGACGCGGACATCTACGGCCACTCGGTGCCCCGCATGCTCGGCGTCGACGGCCGGCCCACCCGGGTCGAAGACATGATCATGCCGCCGCAGTCGCACGGCGTGAAGGTGATCTCGATCGGCATGTTCACGGCCGGCAACGCCGCGGTCGTGTGGCGCGGCCCGATGCTGCACCGCGCGCTGCAGCAGTTCCTCGCCGACGTCTACTGGGGCGACCTCGACGTGCTGCTGCTCGACCTGCCGCCCGGCACCGGCGACGTGGCGATCTCGCTGGCGCAGCTGCTGCCCAACGCCGAGATCCTGGTCGTCACCACGCCGCAGACCGCCGCCGCCGAGGTGGCCGAGCGGGCCGGCGCGATCGCCATGCAGACCCACCAGCGCCTGGTCGGCGTGGTGGAGAACATGTCGTGGCTGGAGCTGCCGGACGGCTCGCGCATGGAGGTCTTCGGCGCGGGCGGCGGGCAGAAGGTCGCCGACTCGCTGACCACCACGGTGGGCGCCTCGGTGCCGCTGCTCGGGCAGATCCCGCTCGACACCCGGGTGCGCGAGGCGGGCGACGCCGGCGACCCGATCGTGCTGGCCGCTCCGGAGGCCCCGGCGGCGCAGGCGCTCGACGCCGTGGCCGGCAAGCTGGCCGTCCGCCGCGAGTCGCTGGTCGGCAAGCCGCTGAGCCTGATGGTCAACGCCCGCCGATAAGGACAACAGACGCCAACGGCTCCGCCCTGAGGGCGGAGCCGTTCGTGTCGGAGGACGTCAGGTGGCGTCGAGGTCCAGAGCCGGACGCCGGGGAGCCGCCGCGGACGGCGGCGCGGTGTCGGCGTGGTTCTTGATGTCGGCGGCCGCGGCCACCTCGGTGAGGTCGGAACGCACGCCGTTCAGGTCCTGCTTCACATCGTCGAGCAGGCCCTGCAGCGGCTTGCGGATCGCCGCCTCGTCCTCCTCGCTCAGCAGATGCTTGCGGATGAACGCCTTGGGGTGCAGATCCTGCAGCTGCAGGTCGGTGCCGAGCTCGCGGTTGAGGTCGGTGGTCGCGTTCTGCGCCATCGCCCGCAGGCCGCGCAGCATCCGCAGGCCGTCACCGATCACCTTGGGCAGCCGCTCACCGAAGATCAGCAGCGCCAGCATGAGCAGCGCGCCGATCTCCCACCAGTTCAGGTTCTCGAACATCTGGCCTCCCCCATTCCGCCGCCCAGCCTACGCACGCGAGGTGGCGAACGGCAGGCCGTGAGGCGATCAGTTGGCGTCCGCGGCCAACCTCACGGATGCGGACTGCGTCTTGGTGCCGCGACGGTACTCCACCGGGACCGTGGCGCCCGGGGCGTACTTGCGCACCAGCGCGATCAGGTCGGTGCCGTCCTCGACCACGTGGCCGCCCAGCTTGGTGACCACGTCGCCGCCCTTGAGCCCCGCGGCGGCGGCCGGGCCGGACGGCTCCACCGAACGCAGCCGGGCGCCGCTGGTGCCGTTGCCGCCGGTCATGACGTCGGCGCCGATGACGGTCTGCCGTGCCTTGCCGTGGTCGACGATCTCGCCGGCGACGCGCTTGGCCTGGTTGATCGGGATGGCGAACGCCAGGCCGATGTTGCCGGCCTCGGTCTCGTTGCCGCCCACCGAGCGGATCACCGAGTTGACCCCGATGACCTCGCCGGCGGCGTTGACCAGCGGGCCGCCGGAGTTGCCCTGGTTGACCGCGGCGTCGGTCTGGATCGCGGCGTAGTAGCGGGTGGTGCCCGAGTCGCCGGCCTCGATGGTGCGGTCGAGCGCGCTGACGATGCCGGCGGTGACCGTGTTGGACAGCGCCAGCGGCGACCCGAACGCGAGCACCGGGTCGCCCACCGCGATCGAGTCGGAGTTGCCGAAGGCCACCGGAGTGAGCCCGCCCTTGGCGATCTTGATCACAGCGATGTCGGACTTCGGGTCGCGGCCGACCAGCTCGGCGCGGGCGGTGCTGCCGTCGCTGAACGACACCGACATCGCGTCGTCGCCGCCCTCCACGACGTGGTCGTTGGTGATCGCGTATCCGCTGTCGGAGACCACGAAGCCGGACCCGATCGCGCCGGTGACCCGCACGGTCACCACGCTGGGCAGCACCTTGCCGGCCACGCCCGCGAGCGAGTCCGGGGCGCGGTTGGCGGCGGCGGGCGGGTCCTCCGGGGCGGCGCCGAGCTGGGCGCCACCACCGGTCGCGACGCCGCCGCGGACCGCGAAGACATAGCCGAGCGTGCCGCCCAGGCCGCCCGCGAGCAGGGCCGTGACCAGGCAGATCAGCAGGACCGGGGTGTACGAGCGGCGGGGCGCGTCGGGGTCGGTGACCGGCTCGGGCGGCGGGCCGCTGCTCGGTGCGGCGTTCTGCACCACGACCGCGGTCGGGGCGTAGGGGTCGCGCCACGGGTCGGCAAGCGCGTCCGACCACCACGGTGACGCCGGATGTCCCGGTGGCGGGACGGGCTGACCGTTGGCAGGCGGCTGAGAGTGAGGCGTGTTCCAGCCGTCGGTCACGTCGGTGCCTCCACTCGATTCCTCCCGGGCTCCCCCACCAGAATGACACGGATCCCGGGCGACGCCCTGCCCCAGCCTGTTTATGCATCGACGGCCCGGTGCGTCCTTCGGCACCACCGCTCTACTCTTCTATCCGATGTGCGCGGCAAGCATCCACGCGCGTCCGCTCACGCCCCGGAGGTCGTCATCGTTCCGCCTGCCCGCCCGCTCGGCCCCACGACGAGCCAGGCCCTGCAGTTCGCCGAGGCCTACGCGGACGAGGACGTCGTCCTGCAGACCGCCCGCAGCCTCGCCCACGAGCTCGGCCTCGACAGCGTCACGCCGGCCGCGGGCTCGGTGCTGCGGCTGCTCGCGGCCGCCGGCAGCGCCAAGGGGGTCGTCGAGATCGGCACGGGAACCGGGGTCAGCGGGGTCTGGCTGCTGCGCGGCATGCGCGCCGACGGGGTGCTGACCACCATCGACGTCGAGAACGAGCACCAGCGGATCGCCCGGCGGATCTTCCTGGAGGCCGGGTTCGCCTCGTCGCGCACCCGCATCATCACCGGCCGCGCGCTGGACGTGCTGCCCCGGCTCGCCGACGGGGCGTACGACCTGGTCTTCGTCGACGCCGACGTGACCGAGTTCGGGGCGTGCGCCGACGCCGCCCTGCGGCTGCTGCGCCCGGGCGGGGTGCTGCTGGTCAACGGCGCGCTGGCCGGCGGGCGCATCACCGATCCGGCCGCTCGCGACATCGAGACGCTGACCGTGCGCGAGACCGTGCGCGCGGTGCGCGAGTCGGAGGAGTGGATCCCGGCCGTGGTGCCCTCCGGAGCCGGGCTACTGGCCGCGATCAAGCGCTGACAGGTACCGCACCAGCGTCCGTACGCCCCACCCGGTCGCGCCCCGGGTGAGCTCGAGCTCGGTGGTCTCGGTCCAGCAGGTCGCCGCCATGTCGACGTGCGCCCAGCGGTCCGCGTACGCCCCGGCGAAGTCCCGCAGGAACAGCGCGGCCATCCCACCGCCGTGCGCGGGCGAACTGTGCCGGTCGGCCACGTCGCTGCGCAGCAGCTCGCGGTAGTCGCCGTGCAGCGGCATCCGCCACAGGTGCTCGCCGGCGGCCGCACCGGCCCGGCGCAGGGCCCCGGCGAGCTCGTCGCTGTCGCTGTAGAGGGCGGCGGTGGTGTTGCCGAGGGCGACCTTGGCGGCGCCGGTGAGCGTGGCCAGGTCGATCAGGACGTCGGGCCCGAGCTCGGCGGCGGCGTACCCGAGCGCGTCGGCCAGCACGAGGCGGCCCTCGGCGTCGGAGTTCGTCGACTCGCTGGTCGTGCCGTCGTAGTGGGTGATCACGTCGCCGGGCCGGTAGGCGGAGCCGCTCACCGCGTTCTCGGCGAGCGGCAGCAGCGTGGTGACGCGGACGCCCAGACCCAGGTCGGCGGCGGCCAGGGTGGCGGCGGCGACCGCGGCGGCCCCGGCCATGTCGTTCTTCATCCGCTTCATGCCCTCGCGGGTCTTGATCGAGATGCCGCCGCTGTCGAACGTGATGCCCTTGCCGACCAGCACCACGTGGGTGCTCGCGCCGGGCGGGTCCCAGGTCATCTCGACCAGGCAGGGCCGGGAGCGCGACCCGCCGCCGACGGCCCGCAGCCCGCCGAACCGGGCCAGGGCGTCGCCGGACAGCACCCGTACGCCCAGACCCGGGCGCTTGGCTGCGGCGCCCGTGACCTGCTCGGCCATCCAGCCGGGGTTCTTGATCGACGGCGGCGCGTTGGTGAGGTCACGGGCGAGCCAGGTCGCCTCGGCGGCCGCCCGCGCACTGCGCAGACTTCCCGCGTACGCCCCGGGGTCGCTCGTGACGAGCTCGACCTCGGCCGACCGGGGCTCCTCGCGGCCGTCGCGATAGCGGTAGCCGCCCAGCCACAGCCCCTCGGCCACGGCCCGTACGGCCTCGGCCGAAGCCGCTTCTCCCAAGTGGAACTGCGCCGGGTCGTCGCCCGCCAGCTCCCGGGCGACGGCCGCACCGGCCGCGCGCCAACCGGCCTCGTCGCCCGCGCCGACATGCGCCAGCAGCACCTCGGCGGGCCGGCTCAGCGGTCGCGGAAGCCGCTGCACGGTGCCCGCCGGCCGGCCCGTCGAGGCCAGAGCGGCGATCTCGGCGTCCGGAGCGCCGCCGGAGTGCGAGAGTGGACCCGGCGCGCCGATCGGCACGATGCGGATCCGGTCGTCGTCGAGGGCTTCGGTCAGCCGGATCGGATACACGAGAGCGTGACCTTTCTCGAAGACGTGGAAAGCCCGCCGGTCCGGGCGGTACCGTACCGGCGGGCTCGCGTGAAACGTCAGCCGGCGATCGACTTCAACGCGTCACCCAGCGCGCTGGCCTCGTCCGGAGTCATCTCAACGACGAGACGGCCACCACCTTCCAGCGGGACACGCATGACGATGCCCCGACCCTCCTTGGTGACCTCCAGCGGACCATCGCCCGTCCGCGGCTTCATCGCCGCCATCTTGTCTCCCCTCAGACCCACATCAGGGTGTCGGTGGGTTGCCCCACAGCCACTTTGCCCGCCGCGTGCTCAGCCCCACGCGGCGTCGTACCTCGTTTCCGACCGGCGGCCGATGGCCCCTCGCGCGCGTACACACGACCCGGCCCACCGTGCCGATCAAACATTTTCCCTGATGAACACCGGCGAACCCAAACCCAGCCCGGGCGGATGTGACAGCGTCTAGCATATCGTCTTTTGGACTGTCACAATGTGCGGTCATGCAGGCGCGGTCCGCACTCTTCGACCTGTACGGCGACTACCTGCGCCCCCGTGGCGGGCGCGCACCGGTGGCGGCCCTGGTCAGACTGCTTGCGCCGCTCGGGATCGCCCCGCCCGCGGTACGCACGGCGGTGTCCCGGATGGTGCGGCAGGGCTGGCTGCACCCGCTGCGTCTGGTCTCCGGCCCGGGCTATCTGCTCACCCCCAAGGCCGCGCGGCGCCTCGACGAGGCCTCGGCGCGGATCTACCGCACCGGGCGGGCCGGCTGGGACGGGCGCTTCGACCTGATCCTGCTGCACGGCCCGCTCGGCAAGCGCGACGCCGGGCGGCTGGCGTTCCTGGGCTACGGCCCGCTGGGCGAGCACGCGTGGGTGGCGCCGCGCGCGGCCGAGGAGGCGGACGCCGTGCTGCGGGAGGCCGGGATCGCCTACGAGCGGTTCAGCGCGAGCCACGCCGCCGGGTCGCCGGGCGCCGCGGAGGTGGTCGGGCGGGCCTGGGACCTCGGCGAGCTGGGCCGGTCGTACGAGGACTTCGTCTCCGACCTGCGGCCGGTGGTCACGGCGGTCAGCACGCGCAGCACCGACGAAGAGGCGTACGCCGCCCGGTTCCGGCTGGTGCACGCGTGGCGCTCGTTCCTGTTCCGCGATCCCCAGCTGCCCGCCTCGCTGCTGCCGCCGCGCTGGCCCGGGGTCAGCGCGGCGAGCTTCTTCGACCGGCACGCGGCCCGGCTGCGGCCCGCCGCGGACCGCCATGTCGAGCGATGCCTGCAGTCCGTGGCTCGCAGCCGTATGGGATTCTCGGACACATGACTGACTCCCTGCTGGTCGACCGCAATGGCGCTGTCGTCACGCTCACGCTCAACCGTCCCGAGGCGATGAACGCGCTCGACGTCGAGCTCAAGGAGGCGCTGCGTGACACGCTGGCCTCGCTCGAGACCGACCGGTCATGCCGGGCGATCGTGCTGGCCGGGGCGGGCAACGCGTTCTGCGTCGGTCAGGACCTGCGCGAGCACGCGGCGCAGCTCGAGTCGGGCCGCACCGACCTGGACACCGTGCGGGTGCACTACAACCCGATCGCGCAGCGGCTGGCCAGCATGCCCAAGCCCGTGGTCGCGGCGGTGCGCGGCATGGCGGCCGGGGCGGGCGCGTCGTTCGCGCTGCTGGCCGACTTCCGCATCGGCGGGCCCGGCAGCCGGTTCCTTATGGCCTTCGCCAACGTGGGGCTCGCCGGGGACAGCGGCATCTCCTGGTCGCTGCCCCGGATCGTCGGCCACGCGCGGGCGCTCGAGCTGCTGCTGCTGGCCGAGCCGGTGCGCGCCGAGCGGGCCTGCGAGATGGGGCTGCTGTCCCAGCTCACCGAGGACGACGAGCAGGTGCTGCCGGTGGCCCTGTCGCTGGCGGAAAGGCTCGCCGCCGGGCCGACCGTCGCGTACGGGGCGATCAAGCGCGAGCTCTCCATCGGCGATGCGGGCACGCTGTCGGACGCGCTCGCGGCCGAGGCCCAGGCGCAGGCCATCTGCGGCGCCACGGCGGATCACAAGGCCGCCGTGACCGCCTTTGTGGCGAAGGAGAAGCCGCTCTTCGAAGGCAAGTGACGGAGGGGCGCACTCGGCTCCCCTGTGTGCCTGCACATCTTGTCGGCCGTCGCGCGTTTTCCACAGTTTCGCTTTGTCCACAGGGCCCGCTGCAAAGATCCACAATCCCGACCACAATGACTGGCGGGGGATCCCCCTTGGGAGGGCGGGGTTTCGGGGCGGTGGGCAGCCGATTCGAGCGCCGGCGGCAGGGCGCCATGACTGCCGCGGTGCTTCCGATCGGCGATCTGGTCGTTGGCTTCCGGGATCGTCGCGGATCCGCCTGCCGCGCAGCGCCTGCTGGTCCGCGTACGACGGGCACGCCGTGTCACCGGTCACGGATGCGGGTCGGGTGCGAGGCCGGCCGAGCCTATCGGGCCGGGGAATGCGGACCTCGTCGAGCAGTGGGATCAGGTGCCGGGTCTCGGCAGCCTGGACCGGCGTGATGAGCGTGGCCGGCTGTCGGCCGAGGGCTACGGCCCGGGTGTGGTTTGCGGCAATCAGCCCGCCGCGGACCGGACGGGCTGCGCCGGGAAGCAACGACTCCAGCACAGCCCGTTCCTCGCTGCTCGGACAGCCCGCGCCCCGCCGATTCGACGACCATCAGCCATGGTCGCTACGCATGGTCCGCGGGACGGGAGCTAGCCGCCCAGGGAGGTGGCCGCGCTGCGGATGGCCGACGCGAAGTAGCTGACCTGGGTGTAGACGCCGGGCTTGTTGGGGCGGGCGCAGCCGTCGCCCCAGCTCACGATGCCTACCTGGATCCAGGCGTTGCTCGCGTCGCGGCGGAACATCGGGCCGCCGGAGTCGCCCTGGCAGGTGTCGACGCCGCCGGCGGTGTAGCCCGCGCAGATCTCGTCGGTGGCGATGATCTCGCCGCCGTACATCGACGAGGAGTTGCAGGTGGCGTCGCTGACGAACGGCACGGTCGCCTTGAGCAGGTAGCGCTGCTGCGCGCCGCCCTCACGGTTGGCGCCCCAACCAGCGATGGTGAACGTGCCCGAGTCGTACGCCGTCGTCGTGGCGATCGGCAGCGTGGCCACGCCGGTCACGGGGCTGGCCAGGCGGATCAGCGCCCAGTCCTTGCCGGAGCCGGTGTAGCCGGGGGCGCGGTACACGTAGTTGGACTTGCGGGTGATCTTGCTGGTCGAGTTGAGGTCGACGACGCCCAGCGTGGCGGTGATCGACGAGTTGGCGCCGGTGCGGCTCACGCAGTGCGCGGCCGTCAGCACGAGCGTGGGGCTGTAGAGCGCGCCGCCGCAACCCATCGACAGCCGCACCATGAACGGGAACTCACCCTGCGCGGCCCGGGTGCCGCCGACGACCGACGGGCTCACCACCGCGCCGTCGCCCGGCCCGGACGGAGCCGCCGCGGCTGTCGCGCCCCACGCCGCAACGGTGAGCGCGGCCAGCGCCGAGCTCAACAGAATGCGCCACTTGACCATCCGGTCCTCCCCACGAAAAGCGCCCGGTAGAGCGCGTAGGGAAGGAGCGTAGGCATCGAGACCTATTGATGTGGCGATCCCAAAACCGTCATACCGCGGGGTCAATCGTCGTCGTCGTCCTCCTCGGGATCCTGGTTGGCCTCCTCGCCGAGGACGAAGGCCTGCATGGCGAGCTCGTCGCCGGAGGGCCACACGTAGGTCGGCAGCTCGGCCGGGCCCAGCTCGAGCACGTGCGACCAGAACTGCCGCACCGCCTCGGCGGGGGTCCCGGCCTCGATCGGCAGCGCGACGCTGACCAGCCACGTCTTCCGGTCGGCGGCGCCGGACGAGCCGCCGATCGCGCCCGCCAGCCGGCGGAACACCGCCGGGTCGACCGGCGCGATGCGCACCTCGTCGCCGACGCCGAGCTCGTCCGCGGTGACCGGCTGGTCGAAGGCGCGGCGGACGTAGGCCAGGACGAGCTCGTCACCCTCGGCCTTCACCGCCTGGGCGACCGCCACCACGTGGCCGTCGGCGACCAGCAGCACCTCGTCGTCGGGGCCGACCGGACCCGCGCCGCCGGGCACCACCACCGTGTCGTGGTGGAACAGACGCTCGGTCGCCCACCGATCCGCCGGAATGATCACCGCCCACTGAGCCATGCGGTCCATCTCATCACGCGCCCGGCCGGTCACCGGTCGGCGGGACCCAGCAACCCGCGAGGTGGTCGTCGACCATGCCGGTGGCCTGCATCAACGCGTACGCCGTGGTGGGGCCGACGAAGCGGAAGCCGCGTTTCTTGAGGTCCTTGGCCATCGCCGTGGACTCGGGTGTGATGGCCGGCACGTCGGCCCGGGTGCGCGGGCGGGGCGGGCGCGGCGCGGGCGCGTAGGACCAGAGCAGGGCGGACAGCCCGTCGGGCAGATCGGCGGCCACGCGGGCGTTGGCCAGGGCGGCGTCGATTTTCATGCGGTTGCGGACGATGCCGGGGTCGGCCATCAGCCGGGCCGCGTCCTGCTCGCCGAACGCGGCCACCTTGTCGATCGAGAACCCGGCGAACGCGGCCCGGAAGGCCGGGCGTTTGCGCAGGATGGTGATCCACGCGAGGCCGGACTGGAACGCCTCGAGGCACATGCGCTCGAACAGCGCGTCGTCGCCGCGCACCGGCCGGCCCCACTCGTTGTCGTGATAGGCCACGTAGTCAGGGGTGCTGCCGCCCCAGAAGCAACGGGCGCGGCCGTCGTCGCCGACGACGAGGCCGGCGTCGAGCGCCGTGGTCTCTGTCATGGCGACCACCGTAGGGCCGCCGTACGACAGAAATCAGGACAGGCGGCCCTGCTCGACCAATCTGCCGAACTTCTTGAGGGCGCCGGTGAAGCTGAGCTTGGATCCGGGCCAGAGCACCGGCCAGGCCAGCTTGCCGACCGGGCCGGCCGGCAGGTGGAACCACTCGTGCAGGACCACCTGGGTGCGGTCGCCGGACATCGCGGTGCAGCGCATGGCGCCCGGCCCGCGCAGGACCTTGCCGCAGTGCACGACGCGCACCTCGTACGGCGCATTGATCTTGACGACCCGGAACTCGTCGCGCAGGGCGGCCGGGCCGATCGCGGTGATGGCCTCGATCATGCTGCCCTCGCCGCCGTCGCCCTCCATGACCCGGACCTTGGTGAAGGGGATCCAGGAGGACTGGCCCTCCCAGTTCAGGAACGCGTCGAAGACGCGCTGGGCGGGCGCGTTGACGATGACCGTGGCGGTCACCTCGCCGGCGCCGGGGCGCGCGGCGTCGCCCAGCCCGTCGACGGGCTCGGTCGCGCTCATCGGGGCTCCACCGGCTCGGCCTTGACCACGTCGGCCTCGACCGCATCGACCTTGACCGCATCGACCTTGACCACGTCGGCCTTCGCGGGGGCGACGGCGGGCGCCTCGGTCAGGTCGATCTTCACGTCGTCGGCGGCCGGCGCGGGCGCGGGCGCCTCGGCGGGGGCTATCGCGGCCTCCCGGGCACGCCGCAGCACGTCGGCGTCGGCCGTACGGCCCTCGCGCAGCGCGGCGACCTCGGCCTCGAGCACGCCGATCAGCTCGGTCTTGTAACCGATGTCATAGGCGGCGCGCTGCAGGGCCTGGTCGACCTGCGACATCCGGTAGCCGCGCCAGGCGGTGTCGAACTTCGTGCGGACGATGTCCTCCTCGCCGAGCGGCCGGTCGCTGGGCAGCGGCACGGCGACGCCGTCCGGCTCGACGGGCGTCAGCGCTTTGTCGCCGCCGCCGATCATCACGGTCACGCCGAAGACGATCGCGGCCACGACCAACGCCACGACGATGAAGAGGAGAAGCTGGCCCATGCGCTGAATGTTGGCATGTCGGACAGCGCGTGGCGAGCCCGCCACCCCGACACGCCCGGGCGCGGCGGCTCAGGTCCAGGTCAGGATCTTCTTGCGCCAGGCATAGAGGATGCCGAGCGCGAGCACGGCCACGAAGACGCCCATCTCGGCCACCGTGGCCCAGCCGAACCCGGGCAGGTCGAAGACGACCGCCCACGGGAAGAGGAAAACGGCTTCCACGGCGAAAAGCACATAGAGATACGCGTATACGTAATAGCGGATCTGCGCCTGTGCCCAGTTCCCTCCGACCGGGTCGATTCCGCTCTCGTACGACACGTACTTGCCGGGCGGCTGCGCCGGAGCGGCCGGGCGGAGCAGCCGGTTCGCGGCGAACGCGCCCACGAAGACGAGCACGCCGGCCGCGGCGACCAGGCCGAGCGTGGCGTACGACCCCAGATACCCGTCCACGACTCGACAGCGTAGCCGGATAGTGGACTCCGGTGGTTCAGGCAAGCCTTACCTGGCTACTGTGGTCAACGGCCTGCCCCCGGTCGTAAGGAGCGGCGACGTAGGCTGGAAGTGACTATTGCGGGCCGGCTCATCGACGTGCTCACCCCGCCGGCCGGCGCCCTTGGGAGGTTGCGAACGTGTCCGCTGGAGCGAAGCGAGTCGAACAGCTGGACCGGGTGGTCATCCGGTTCGCCGGCGACTCGGGCGACGGCATGCAGCTGACCGGTGACCGATTCACGTCGGAGACCGCACAGCTGGGCAACGACATCTCCACGCTGCCGAACTTCCCGGCGGAGATCCGGGCACCAGCAGGCACCCTGCCGGGTGTGTCGAGCTTCCAGGTGCACTTCGCCGACTACGACATCCTCACGCCCGGCGACGCGCCGAACGTGCTGGTCGCGATGAACCCGGCCGCGCTCAAGGCCAACCTGACCGACCTGCCGCCGGGCGCGGACATCATCGTCAACACCGACGAGTTCACCAAGCGCAGCCTGGCCAAGGTCGGCTACGTGGCGAGCCCGCTCGAGGACGGCTCGCTCGCCGGCTACGCGGTGCACCCGGTGGCGCTCACCTCGATGACGGTGGGCGCGCTTGCCGACTCCGGCGTCTCGAAGAAGGACGCCGAGCGCGCCAAGAACATGTTCGCGCTCGGCCTGCTCAGCTGGATGTACTCCCGGCCGTACGAGTCGACGCTGCGCTTCCTCGAGGCGAAGTTCGCCAAGCGCCCCGAGCTGGTCGCGGCGAACAAGGCCGCCTTCCAGGCCGGCTGGAACTTCGGCGAGACCACGGAGGACTTCTCCGTCCGCTACGAGGTCAAGCCCGCCCGCATGAAGCCGGGCACCTACCGCAACATCACCGGCAACCAGGCACTCGCGCTCGGGCTGGTCGCGGCCGGGGTGCGCAGCAAGCTGCCGGTGTTCCTGGGCGCCTACCCGATCACCCCGGCGTCGGACATCCTGCACGAGCTGTCCAAGCACAAGAAGTTCGGCGTCACCACCATGCAGGCCGAGGACGAGATCGCCGCGATCGGCGCGGCGCTCGGCGCCTCCTACGGCGGGGCGCTCGGGGTCACCACGACCTCCGGCCCCGGCGTGGCGCTCAAGGGCGAGACCATCTCGCTGGCGATCGCGCTCGAGCTGCCGCTGGTGATCGTCGATGTGCAGCGCGCCGGCCCGTCCACGGGCATGCCGACCAAGACCGAGCAGGCCGACCTCAACATGGCGCTGTACGGCCGGCACGGCGAGGCGCCGCTGGCGGTGATCGCCCCGAAGTCGCCGTCGGACTGCTTCCACGCGGCGATCGAGGCGGCGCGCATCGCGCTCAAGTACCGCACGCCGGTGATCCTGCTCTCGGACAACTACGTGGCGAACGGCTCCGAGCCGTGGCTGCTGCCCGCGGCCGACGAGCTGCCCGACATCTCGGTCGAGTTCACCACCGCCGCCAACGGCGAGGACGGCCGCTTCCTGCCCTACCTGCGCGACCCCGAGACGCTGGCCCGGCCGTGGGCGATCCCCGGCACGCCCGGCCTCGAGCACCGCATCGGCGGGCTCGAAAAGGCGGACAAGACCGGCGACATCTCGTACGACCCGGCGAACCACGAGTTCATGGTGCGAACCCGGGCGCAGCGCATCGAGACGATCGAGGTGCCCGACGTCGAGGTCGAGGACGCCGACGAGAACGCGCGCGTGCTCGTGCTGGGCTGGGGTTCGACGTACGGCCCCATCGGCGCGGCCTGCCGGGCCCTGCGGCAGCGCGGCCTGCCCATTGCGCAGGCCCACCTGCGCCACCTGGCGCCGCTGCCGGCCAACCTCGGCGAGGTGCTCAGGGCGTACGACAAGGTCGTCATCCCGGAGATGAACCTGGGCCAGCTGGCCCACGTGATCCGCGCGAAGTACCTGGTCGACGCGGTCCCCTTCAACCAGATCAGCGGTCTGCCGTTCACGGCCGCGACGCTGGAGAACATGCTCGAGGACGTGGTCAAGAATGGCTAGCCCCACCATCCCGATCACCCCGGTGAAGCTCACCGCGAAGGACTTCAAGAGCGACCAGGAGGTGCGCTGGTGCCCGGGTTGCGGTGACTACGCGATCCTGGCGGCGGTGCAGGGCTTCATGCCCGAGCTCGGCATCCCGCGGGAGAACATCGTGTTCGTCTCGGGCATCGGGTGCTCGTCCCGCTTCCCGTACTACATGAACACGTACGGCATGCACTCGATCCACGGGCGTGCGCCGGCGATCGCCACGGGCCTGTCGGTGTCGCGTCCCGACCTGTCGGTGTGGGTCGTCACGGGCGACGGCGACGCGCTGTCGATCGGCGGCAACCACCTGATCCACGCGCTGCGCCGCAACGTCAACCTCAAGATCCTGCTGTTCAACAACCGGATCTACGGCCTGACCAAGGGTCAGTACAGCCCGACCTCCGAGCTCGGCAAGATCACGAAGTCGACCCCGGCCGGCTCGGCGGACTCGCCGTTCAATCCGATCTCGCTGGCGCTCGGCGCGGAGGCGACGTTCGTCGCCCGCACGATCGACTCGGACCGCAAGCACCTGCAGTCGGTGCTGCGGGCCGCCGCGGAGCACCGGGGATCGGCGTTCGTCGAGATCTACCAGAACTGCAACATCTTCAACGACGGCGCGTTCGAGCTGATCAAGGACGCGACCACCCGTGAGGACCACCTGATCCGCCTCGAGCAGGGCCGGCCGGTCACGTTCGGCGCCGAGAACCAGTTCTCGGTGACGCACCCGGCCGGCGCGTTCGGCCTGCGCGTCGAGGAGGGTGGCGACGCGATCGTCCACGACGCGACGGTGGACGACCCGGCGTACGCCTTCGCCCTGTCCCGCCTCTCGGGCTCCGACCTCGGCACCACGCCGATCGGCGTCTTCCGTGACGTGCAGCGCCCGTCCTACGACGAGCTGATCACCAAGCAGCTGGTCGACGCCAAGGCCACGGCCGACGGCACGCCCGAGCAGATGCTCGACGGCCTGCTCAACAAGGCCGACACCTGGACGATCCTCTAAGCGGATCCCACCGCGGCACGGCCCCTCGGTACGATGTCAACCCTCATCGATGCCGAGGGGCCGCCGTGACCGATCCTGAGCTGCACACCCTGCTGAACACCGAGGTCGCGCACTCGGCCCGGCTGTGGAACTACCTGCTCGGCGGCAAGGACAACTTCGCCGCCGACCGCGAGGCGGCCGAGTACGCGCTGGCGCTCATGCCGGAGCTGGTGCAGTCGGCACGCGCCAACCGCGAGTTCCTCGGCCGCGCGGTCCGCTTCCTGGCCGGCGAGGTCGGCATCCGCCAGTTCCTCGACATCGGCACGGGGCTGCCCACCGCGAACAACACCCACGAGGTGGCCCAGGGCGTCGCGCCGGAGAGCCGGATCGTCTACGTCGACAACGACCCGATGGTCCTCGTGCACGCCCGGGCGCTGCTGACGAGCACGCCGGAGGGCGCCACCGACTACATCGAGGCCGACGTGCGCGACACGGCGACGGTCCTCGAGGGTGCGGCGCGCACGCTGGACTTCACGCAGCCCGTCGCCGTCATGCTGCTGGGCATCGTGAACTTCGTCGTGGACGACGCCGAGGCGTACGCCGTGGTCCGCCGCCTGGTCGAGGCGGTGCCGGCGGGCAGCTACCTGGTGATCTCGCACCCGACGACCGAGGTCAACGGCCCCGCGGTCGAGCAGTCGATGCGCCAGTGGAACGAGAGCGGCGCGGCGCCGATCACGGCCCGCACCCGCGAGGAGATCGCCCGCTTCTTCGACGGCCTCGAGCTGGAGGACCCGGGCGTGGTGACCTGCTCGGCGTGGCGGCCCGACCCGGCGTACCCGGGCATCACCGACAAGGTCTCCGAGTTCGCCGGGGTGGGCCGCAAAGGCTAGACGGCGACGTCGGCGGCGCTGTTCTCGTCGCGGATGTAGACGATCAGGTCGCCGGTCTCGATCGTGACCTTCTGCTCGCCGCCCAGCGGGAGCACCTTGCCGCGGCGGATCAGCGCGACGACGAGGGTCTGCAGCTCGCGCGGGTTGCGGCCCACCTCGGCGCGCTCGGCGCTGCGCATCGCCAGCGCCATGCCCTGGCCGGGGGTGAGCAGGTCCTCCACGACGTCGATCAGCGGCGGGGCGGTGGTCGTGAGGCCCAGCAGCCGGCCGGCGGTGGCGGACGAGACGATCACGTGGTGGGCGCCGCTCTGCCGGAGCAGGGCGGCGTTCTCCTGCTCGCGGACCGAGGCGATGATGCGCACCTGGCCGGCGGTCAGCTGCCGTACGGTCAGCGAGATCAGCACCGAGGCCTCGTCGGTGTCGGTCGCGATGATGACCGCCTTGCTGTTCTTGACGTCGGCCTCGAGCAGCACCGCCGAGCGGGTCGCGTTGCCCTCGATGACGACCAGCCCGTTGGCGACGGCCTGGCGCACGCCCTCGGGCCGGCTCTCGACGAGCACGATGCGCGACTTGTCGTACCCGGTCTCGAGCAGGGCGGCGACCGCGGCCCGGCCCTTGGTGCCGTACCCGCAGATGATGATGTGGTCCTTCAACTGTCGCCTCCACCGGCTGACACGCAGGCTGTTGCGGTACTGGTCGGTCAGCACCTCGAGGGTCGTGCCGACCAGGATGATCAGGAAGAGCACGCGGGCCGGGGTGATGAACAGGACGTTCACCAGCCGCGCGTGCGGGGTGATCGGCGTGATGTCGCCGTACCCGGTGGTGGAGAGCGACACGACCGCGTAGTAGAAGCAGTCGAGCAGCGTGAGGCCGTCCTCGTTGACGTCCCGGTACCCGTTGCGGTCGAGGTAGATGACCGTCACGGTGACCAGAACGAGGACGATGGCGAGCGCCAGCCGGATGGCGAGCGCGCGAAGAGGCCCCTGCCGGACCTTGGGAATAACGATCATGTGATGCCCCGCACGGTGACACCATAGCGATCGGGTCGCAAGCGACCATCCAGGACATCACATGAACCATCGTTCAAGAACACCATCAAGGCCGGTTCGGCACGGTGCGCCAAAGCCGGCCCGTCGGCGTTGTATACGTCAGACATCAGTTCGAACACTGCTCACATGACCCGACGCCTCGCACTCGTCGTCGTCCTGGCGCTGACGCTCGTCGTCCCCGCCGGGATCGCCCGGGCCACCACCCTCGACAAGCCCGCCGTCCTGGCCGGCTGGACACAGCCGACCGCCGCCAGCACGGCCGCCTGGAACGCGGCCCGGCTCGACCGCGAGAGCTGGAAGTCGTACGGCTTCGACTGGACCACCGACGACTGCTCGGCCGGCCCGGAGCGCCCGCTCGGCTTCGACTTCACCCTCGCGTGCCGGCACCACGACTTCGGCTACCGCAACTACAAGGACCTGGGCACGTTCCGGGCGAACAAGGCGCGCGTCGACGACACGTTCTACGCCGACCTCAAGCGGGGCTGCGCTCGCTACCGGCTCGCCGTACGCACCGCCTGCTACACGCTGGCGTGGACGTACTACCAGGCGGTGCACCTGTTCGGCTCGGTCTCGTTCGTCCGCGGCGCCGACGTCGACCGCGCGGCGAAGCTGATGCATTAGGTCAGCGTCTGCGCGAAACGGGCCGCGCCGTCCTGCAGGTCCGGGTGCTCGACCGCGAGCGCCATCGCGACGATCCGGTCGAAACCCAGACCCACCCCGTCGGCGTACGCGGCGTCGAACGTGGCATCGCCCAGCGACGCGCGCAACGACAACTGCTGCGCCGACCAGAAGAGCCCGAACATCTCCGTACGCCGGGCGCCCCGCGCCGCCTCGGCCCCGCCGAACAGCACCGCGGCGGTCGCGGGGTCGCCGCCCATCGCGCAGCGCACCGCGATCGCCGCGACCGCGTCGGCCGCCGCGCCCCGGAACCCGTGCCGCAGCCGGGACCGCAGCGCCACCACCAGGTGGTCGTGCGCGGCCACCAGGTCACCGCGGCGCAACGCCACCATGCCGAGCAGCCAGTCGACCGTGCGCTTGCCCCGGTACTCGGGGCAGCCCGCCTCGGCCGTACGGGCGCCGGCCAGCAGCTCCGCCGCCTGGGTCAGCGCGTCGCGCCGCCAGAGCAGCTCGGCGAGCGCGATCACCGCCGGCAGCGCGGCCTCGGCCACCGCGCAGCGCTCCGCCTCGGCGATCACCTCGCGGCACAGCTGCTCGGCCTCGTCGTAGCGGCCCGACTCGACCAGCGTCGTGCGGTGCCCGGCCAGCGCGCGCACCAGCAGCGCGTGGTCCTCCTCGACGCGCGCGATCCGCTCGGCGCGGTCCAGGAACCGGGTCCGCTCGGCGCGGTCGTCGGCCAGCCCCGCGTGCACCAGGTGAGCGCCGCCGAGCAGGACCGGCTCGACATGCTCGGCGTCCAGCCGCTGATAGAGGCGGAAGAGCAGGTCGCGCCCCTCCCCCGCCCCGCCGTGCTCGCGCCACCACGGGTCGAGCGCCAGGGCCAGCCGCAGCCCGGCGCGCACGCTGCCCTTCGCCGCGGCCCAGCGCAGCGCGGTCTCCCACTCGGGGATGTACGGCGTGAGCTCGGTCAGCGAGGTCGTGCGGGGCTGGCCGTCGACGTCCACCGCGACCGTGTCCAACGTGTGCAGCGACCAGGCGACGTGGCGGTCGCGGGCGGCGTGCTCGTCGCCCGCTGCGGCCAGCTGCCGGGAGGCGTACGCCCGCACCTGTCCCGAGAGGCGGTAGCGCGGGCCCGGCACCACGTCGACCAGTGACTTGTCGGCCAGCTCGGAGAGCGCGCCGAGGGCCTCGACGCCGCACCACTCCACCGTGGGCAGCTCCACCGTGCCGGCGAAGACCGCGAGCCGCCGCAGCAGCCCCGCGGCGGGCGTGCTGAGCGTGCGATAGGACCAGTCGAGGCTGGCGCTGAGGCTGTCGTGCCGGTCCCCGGCCTCCGCCCCCACCGGGTCCAGCGCCGACAGCGGGTCCTCCAGGCGCGCCGCCAGCTGCGCCGCCGACAGCGACCGCAACCGCGCGGCGGCCAGCTCGACCGCCAGCGGAGAACCCTCGAGCATGGCGGCGACCTCCGCCAGGTCGGCGTGATCCTCCACCGGAGTGGGCCGGCCGCCGCGGGCCTCCGTCGCGCGCTCGGACAGCAGCGTGAAGACGTCCGCGGGCGACAGCGGCGGAATGCGCCAGACGACCTCGCCGGGCACGTTGAGCGGCACGCGGCTCGTGACCAGCACGTCCAGGCGAGGGCAGCGGGCGAGCAGACGGCGTACGAGGGTCGCGCACGCGGCCGGGGCGGCGTCGGCGGTCTGCAGGACGAGCAGCATCTGCCGCTCGGCGCAGTGCTCCAGCAGCGTCTCGAGGATCGGCCGGCCGGGCTCGCCACGGACCCCCAGAGCCGTGGCGACGGCGCGCGCCAGCCCGGTGCTCACGACCTCGACCGTCCACACCCCCTGGGCGTACGTCTCCAGGAGCCTCTCGGCCACCGCCAGCGACAGCCTCGTCTTGCCCGAGCCGCCCGCGCCGGCGACCGTGACGATGCGGTGGTCGCGCACGAGGCCGGCCAGCTCGACGAGCTCGGCGCGGCGGCCCAGGAACGTGGTGAGCGGGACCGGCAGGTTGTGGGCGGCGGCGCTCGGGGTGCGCGGGTGGGGGAAGTCGCGCTCGAGGCCCGGGGCGACGACCTGGAAGAGGCGCTCGTCGTCGTCGAAGCCGCGGAGGCGGTGCGGGCCCAGATCGAGCAGGTCGACCTCCTTGCGGGGCTGCTGCAGCTCGAACGGGACGTCGGCGCCACACGTCAGGACGGCCAGCGCGGTGGCGCCCGAGCAGAGAACCTGACCACCGTGCGCGGCAGACGCGACGCGGGCGGCGCGGTGCACCTCGGCGCTGGCGTACTCGTTGCCGATCGGCCGGGCGAAGCCGGTGTGCATTCCCATCCGTACGCGCGGGGCGGCGCCAGGAATCGGCCAGTCGTGTGCGGACAGTTGCCGTTGAGCCTCCACACAGGCCGCGACCGCCGCCGACGGATCCGCGAAGGCGATGAAAAAGCTGTCACCCTCAGTGAAAAGCTCGACACCGCCGAAGTGACGGAACGCAGCCCTCATGACCGAGCGGTGAGCACCGAGGACCGAGCCGTAGTTGTCGCCGAGCATCCGCGCCAAGCGAGTCGAGCCCTCGATGTCGGTGAACACAAAGGTCACCAGCCCGCTCGGCAGCTCGGTTCGTCCCGACACGGTTGAACCTCCGCCCCTCAGGAAGTCACTTTCTCATGCTGCCGTATCACTGCGTCACCGACCATCGTAGAAACGGACGGTAACCGTCCGCCCGCCACGACCGACCCCGGACGAAGGATGCCGGCGACTTCTTACGGCACTACGCGTGACGTAACGAAAAGGATCGAGCCGAGTCACGCCACAGCCGGCCAGTCGCGGCCGCCCTTTCGGCGGTCCCCGCAAGAGGCACTTTGTGCGACGCCCTTCGCCGGCGCCGTCCGCTCACCTAGATCATCATATTTCCGACAGCGTCGCCGCAGGTCGCACCGTCTGTCCGCCACGGACGGAGATCAGCGAAGGGGTTAGTGATCCTGGCCGCATGTCCCGCTATTTGGACAATGGCGCGGCTCGTGTCCGCCTGATGGACCGGTAGGGCCCTTGTCTTCGGGCTTCTCCCCGGGGTCGTGCTGCCGGCTCCGGCTGGCCTATGGACGCCTGGGGGTGTCTTCGATGATCTTCGGGGAGGTTGGGTCGCTGCTCTCCACGGCACGCAACCGTCCGGGCCGGACGCAGCATCCGGTCCCGGGCCGTGCCACCAACGCAGCATCCCCGCGCGGGGCCGCACCATCGACACAGCAGGCCCCGTCGGGCCGCGCCGCCGAGGTAGCAGTCACGCCGGGCCCGCGCCGCCGGGGCAGCGTCACGCCGGGCCGGCGCCGCCGGGGCAGCGTCACGCCGGGCCCGCGCCGCCGAGGCAGCGTCATGCCGAACCCCACCATCGACGTAGCGTCCGCTCGGGCACTCCCTCGACGCAGCGTCCGCGGCGGTCTGCGGCAGCTCCGCCGAGCCGCGCCACCAAGGCATCGTCCACGCCGATCCGCGGCATCGACGCGGGCGGGCGTCAGCAGCCGCAGGCGCCGCCGCAACAACCGCCGCCGCCGCCCGCCGGAGCCGCCGGACGAGCAGGCGCGCCGCCGCCGCGCCCCGTGAACGCCACGGTTGAAAGCAGCTTGACCGTGTCGGCGTGCCCCTGCGGACACGTCGAGGGCGCGGAAGCCTCACTCATCGGCCGGTTGACCTCGAACGTGTCGCCGCACGCGCGGCAGCGGAACTCGTAACGCGGCATACGAGAAGCGTAGGACCTCCACCCGACCGGCGAACACCCAGGCCGCCCCCATCACCGGCGCCGTCCACAGGGCCCTTCGTGCTGGTCAGCCCGTTCCCGTCGCAGCTCACTCGCTCGCAGCGCCTCTTTCGCGGTGCCTCGTCCGCAGCCCGCGCGTTCACGGGCGCCCTGCTCGCGGATCGCTTGCTCGCAGGCGCCCCGTTCGCGGGGCTTGCTCGTTCGCGGGGCTTGCTCATTCGCGGGCACCCCGTGCGCCGCTCGCTCGTTCGCCGGGCTCGCTCGTTCCCGGGCCGCCCCGTGCGCAGCCCGCTCGTTCGCGGGGCTCGCTCGTTCCGGGGCCGCCCCGTGCGCAGCCCGCTCGTTCGCGGGGCTCGCTCGTTCCGGAGCCGCCCCGTGCGCAGCCCGCTCATTCGCGGGGCTCGCTCCTTTGCGGGCCGCCCCGTTCGCAGGCCGCCTTGTTCGCAGCCCACTTCGCACACAGCCCGCCCGCCAGGGGGCCCCCGACCCTAAGGCCTCAAGCTACGCCGGGGCGCGTGGGCTGTGGATGAGTTATCCACAGGCGTCTAAGCGGGCACTCGCGCGCAGGCGGCGGTTGGGTAGTGTCGTTCGCGTGGTGGAGCGGCAGGAGAAATCGTCTTCGGGTCCCGAGCTGAGGGCTGCGGCGCCGCATCAGGGCGGGCCCTTGGCCAGTTCGGGTGCTGCTCCGCTGGAACCGTCCGCGGAGCCCTCGACGAGCGAACCGGCCGACCCTTCCGCGGCGTCGGAGAAGGAGTCGCGGCCTGCGTCTGCCACGAAGGTGCCGACGATTCGGCCAGCGGCAGTGCCCAGACCGCGTACCGGAGGAGGAACGCCGGGTGCGGGCGCCGGAGGTAAGCATGCGGCGAGCGCGGGCGGCCTCGGGGGAAGTGCCGAAGCGAACGACGCGGGGAAGGCGGCTCCTGCTGCGGCGGGTACCGGTTCGGCTGGCGTCGCAGAGACAGGGCTGAGCGCGACTGGCGCCGCGGGGACGACGGACGGTACGGAAGTGCGCGCCGGCACGACGAGCTTCGGCACCACGGATGGCCGAGCCGCGGGCAAAGGCGGGAAGGGCGGAGCGACCGCGAGCCCCGCCGGGACGGGCACGCCAGCGGCGAACCCGAGCGCAGCTGCGGTGGCCGGCGCAGGCACGGCCGGCACGGGCAACGAAACAGCAGGCCCAGGCACAGGAACAGCGGGCGCGGGAACAGCCGGCACGGGCGCGGGAACAGCTGGCGCGAGTGCGGGAACGGTCGGCGCGAACACGGGCGGCGCGGGCGCGGGAACAGCTGGCGCGGGCACGGGAACAGCCGGCACGAGTGCGGGCACAGCCGGCGCGAACACAGGCGGCGCGGGCGCAGGCGGCGCGGGCGCAGGAACAGCTGGCACGGGCGCAGTAGCTGCCGGCGCGGGAACGGCCGGCGCGGGTGCGGCCGGCACGGGCATAGGAACGGCGGGCGCGGGAACAGCCAGCGCGGGAACGGCGGGCGCGGGCGCGGCCGGCGCGGGCGTGGGAACAGCCGGCGCGAGCGCAGAAGCAGTCGGCGCGAGCGCAACCTCCGCGAGCCCGGGCAAGGGCGCGGCCCCGACAGACGCGGCCTCGGCAGAGAAGGCAGACAAGGCGCAGCAGCCGCAAAAGGCAGGCGCCGCCGTCAAGCCTCTCAGCGAAGTGGAACGAGCCGCACGCCTCAGCGCCGAGGGTGCAGCGAAGGAACCCCCGGCCAAGGCCGACGAGCCAACGGCGGCCAAGGGCTCCGGCACGGCGCCGAACGTCACCAAGGGCACGAAGGACGAAGGCAACGAGGGCAGCAAGCCGGCGACTGTCAGCAGGGCGGTCCGCAGGCAGAGCAGGTCCTTCGGAGCGGTCGGCCGGATGGGCCGGGGCGTGGCGGCCTGGGCGAAGAGGCCCAGCGGCCGGCTGATCGTGCCGGCGGTGATCGCGGTTCTGTTGCTGGGGGCGGCGGGCACGGCGGGGGCCTACCTCGTGCCGGAGGCGTTGCAGTCGGCGCCCTCGCCCAGTGCGACGCCCGGGTTTCCGCTGGAGGGGGCGGCCGCGGTTCCGTCGGGGGGAGCGCCGGGCAGTGGGCTTCCGGGGACGGTGCCGCCGGCGGGGCTGCCGGGGACAGCGCCGACGGGGGTGCTGCCCAGCGGCGCGGTGCCGACGGGAGCGCAGGGGGCGACCGTGGGGCCGACGACGGCGGCGCAGACGGGGGTGCGGCCGGCGGACTCGCTGGCGGCGTGGGCGACGGAGATCGGCACGCGGGTCGGGATTCCGGTCGTGGCGGTGCAGGCGTACGGGTATGCCGAGATGGTTCTGGCGCGCACCAAGCCGTCGTGCCGGTTGAGCTGGACCACGCTGGCGGCGCTCGGGAAGATCGAGTCGTCGCACGGGGCGGCCAACGGGGCGGTGCTGTCCACCGACGGGACGGCGTTGCCGGCGATCTTCGGGCTGCCGCTGGACGGCAAGGGCGGGCGGCAGCTGGTGCCGGACACCGACCGCGGCGCGCTCGACCAGGACACCACCTACGACCGGGCGATGGGGCCGCTGCAGTTCATCCCGGCCACGTGGAACTCCTACAAGGTGGACGCCGACAACAACCAGGTCGCAGACCCCAACGACATCGACGACGCGGCGCTGACCGCGGCCACCTACCTGTGCCAGGCGGGACGGGACCTGTCCAAGCCGGATGCCTGGTGGGACGCCATCCTGTCCTACAACGCCGTGCGCCCATATGCACAGAAAGTGTTCGACGCGGCCAACGACTACGGACGACGGTCGCGAGCGTAGATCCGGTCTTGTACGGAGCGTTACGTTACCTACACATTTACGGTCGGAGCACTTCCCAGACGGAACGCTTACCGGCAAGCTGTACGGGTGAGGGTGCGTGAATGGGATCCCCGGGTCGCTTCGGCGCCGGAGATCCGGTCGCTCGTGGCGACGGTGAACGCGGCGCTGGCCACCGACCTTCCGGACGATCCGCAGTGGGTGGACGGCCAGGTGCGCGAATACCTCTCCGAGACGATGCCCGGTGAGCGCCGGATCTGCTGGGTCGCCGAGGACGACCGGCTGCCCGAGGGCGAGAGCGAGATCTTCGCCGCGGTCAGCATGCTGCTGCTCGGCGACATCGGCGTGCTCGAGGTGCTCGTACGGCCGAGCCTGCGACGACGGGGGCTGGGGCGCCAGCTCGTGGCGGTCGCGGTGCGCCGGGCGTACCTGGAAGGGTTCTCCACGATCGGCGTCGAGGCCATCGGCGGCACGCCGGCGATCGCGTTCTACGAGTCGCTGGGCTTCGAGCGGGAGTTCGTCGAGACGCGCAGCGTGCTGCTGCTGTCCGCGGTGGACTGGCCGGCGCTGGGCGACATGGCCACCGGCATCGGCTCCGGCTACCGGGTCGAGTTCCACCCGGGCGGGCCGCCCGACCACCTTCTCGAGGCGTACGCGCAGGCCAAGCTCGAGGCGCAGGACGACGACGACCTCGACCTGGCGCCGCGCTCCTCCGACCCGCAGCGGCTGCGCGACTCGCTCACCACGCTCCACAAGCGCGGCCTGAAGCCGTACATCGTGCTCGCCCTGCACGACGCGAGCGGGGTCGTCGCCGGGCTCACCGAGGTCGTGGTCCCCGCCCACCATCCCGAGCGGGCCGACCAGTACGACACGATCGTCGTGCGGGACCACCGCGGCTACGGCATCGACCGGGCGATCAAGGCGCGGATGCTGTTCGAGCTGCGCGCGGCCGAGCCGGGCCTGCGCGAGGTGCAGACCTGGAACGCCCAGCACAACGAGTCGATGCTCAAGGTGAACGCCGAGCTGGGCTATCAGCCGGACCGCGACTGGTACGAGTACGGCGCGGACGTTGCCCAGCTCGTGCAGAGCCTCGAGGCCACGATCTGACCTACGCGAGACCGAGCCACCGGGGCAGCGGCGAGGCCGGCAGATGCCGCCGCCAGTGCTCCGCCAGGGTCGAAGTGTCCGGCAAGCCCGTCCGGGCACCCACGCCGCTCGAGGCCGACAACGCCATGACGTAGGCGAAGTTCGCCGCCTCGCCGGGCGGGGCGCCGCGCAGCAGGGCGAAGAGAATCCCGGCGGCCAGCGCGTCGCCGGCGCCCGTCGCGTCCAGGATGTCGTGATGGGACAGCTCGCCGTCCGGCTGGGCGAAGCCCTCCATGCTGGTGCGGCCGAAGGCGACCGCGACGTAGTCCCGCCGCGACCCGGCGACCAGTTCCGCGGGGCGCTTCACCACCAGGATGAGCGGCTGTGCCTGCGCGCCGGCCGCCCGCCAGGAGAACAGCGTGCGGATCTGGTCCTCCATCCGGTGGCCGGGCGATCCGGCGCCCAGATTGGTGCGGCGCAGCAGCTGGTCGAGTTGCTGCTCGTACATGAACAGCAGGTTGGCCCGGCGCAGGATGGACGCGAGCCGGTCGCCGCCGAGCTTGGCGTAGAGCGAGCCCGGCGTGAACGACACGATCGTGTCGTCGTCCACCGAGGCGACCAGGCTCTCCTGCAGCCGGCGCTCGTCGGAGCCGACGAAGGACGACAGGTGCAGGATCCGGTGCCCGGCCACGGCGGAGCGCAGCGCGGGCACCAGGCCACGGTCGGCTACCACCGCGGCGAGGCGGTTGTTCACCCCGGCGTACGGATAGATGCTGCGCGCGCCGGCATGTTCGGTGAGCACGTACGCGCTGCCGCTGCCCAGCCCGGGCTCGCTGATGGTGAGCAGGTGCTCGGTGTTCACGCCGTCGGCCGCCAACGCAGACCGCAGCCGCATCCCGTTCTCGTCGTCGGCGACCGCGCCGGCCACGCTGACCCGGATGCCCAGGCGGCTCAGCCCGACCATGGTGTTCGCGCCGGACCCGCCGGGCGCCGGCGTCGGCCGGGCGATCTCGATCTCGTCGTCGGCGACGATCTTGGGCACCCGGATCAAGGTGTCCATGTTGTGCGCGCTCACCGCGAGCACGTCGCCCAGCCGGTGCCGGGTGCGGTCCAATCGCGCCCGGAGCTCGGCCACCACCTGGTCGGGACCGGTCGCGGCGACGGCCGGCCGGTTACCGCGTCTCGCGTCGAGCCTCTGCATGTTCACGCGCTCCCACGCCTCGCTCCACAATCGCTGATCCTCGGGTGTGGCCCCGAGAGCGATCACGATGGCATCGAGTGTGTCAGGCGGCGCAAGACTCTTGCCGCTGAAGTAGCTGTTGATCGTCGACTTCATCGTGCTCGGCAGGCCCAGCCGGCGGGTCAGCTCGGCCTGGGAGATCTGCCGGCGGCCGGAACCCCGGGCCGCCCGGGCGGCCAGCAGCGCCAGCTCGCGGGCGAGGGACGGCAGGTCGCGGACGCGCCGCGGGTCCGGACCGGCCGCGGTCGGCCCTCCGCTTGCGTCGGCCACGTCCACCCCACGTGATCGTCCTGCCCTGATGCCCAGACTTGGCCAGCCCTGTCCAGATCCGGCCTTCATTCAAGCACGTCGGTCTTTCATGGGAGTTACCCCCGAGACCGTGGGGCGATCTGTCGGTTACCGAGGAACGGTGGCGGCCATGCTCACCTCAGACACCAGCAACGTCTATCTCTTCGCCGCGGTGGCTCTGGCCTTCGTCGCGATCTGGGCCGTGGTCAAGGCCGCGGCACCGCTGCTCGCCGTCCTCAGGGTGGTCGCCGGTGCGGCCTTCGCCTGCATCGCGATCGGCGCGGCCCTCGCCCTCGTCGTGGTGAGCGTGGTCGGTCACTGACGGGGTGGCCCGTCGACATGACCGATGGCCTGTCCGACGTGGCGCAGACCTAGAAACGCCGCAGCATCTGGGCCACCTCGGCGGCCCAGTAGGTCAGCGTGATCTGCGCGCCGGCCCGCTTGATCGAGGTCAGCGACTCCAGCATGACCCGCTCACGGTCGATCCAGCCGTTGCGTGCGGCGGCCTCGACCATCGCGTACTCGCCCGACACCTGGTAGGCCGCCACCGGCACTGTGACCCGCTCACGGATCGCGGCGATCACGTCGAGGTAGGGAAGCGCGGGCTTCACCATGACGATGTCGGCGCCCTCGGCCACGTCGAGGTCGACCTCGCGCAGCGCCTCGCGCAGGTTCGGCGGGTCCTGCTGGTACTGCCGGCGGTCGCCCTGCAGCGTCGACTCGACGGCCTCGCGGAACGGGCCGTAGAACGCGCCCGCGTACTTCGCCGAGTAGGCGAGGACGGAGACGTCCTGGTAGCCGGCCTTGTCCAGCGCACGTCGGATCACGCCGATCTGGCCGTCCATCATGCCCGACGGGCCGACCATGTGGACGCCCGCTTCGGCCTGCGCCACCGCCATCTGGGCGTACAAAGCGAGCGTGGCGTCGTTGTCCACCGAGCCGTCGGCGGCGAGCACGCCGCAGTGCCCGTGCGAGGTGAACTCGTCGAGGCACAGGTCGCCCATCACGACCGTCGAGTCGCCCACCTCGGCGATCAGGTCACGGATGCCGACGTTGAGGATGCCGTCCGGGTCGAGGCCGCACGAGCCGGTCTCGTCCTTGTTCTCGTTCGACGGCACGCCGAACAGCATCAGCCCGCCGACCCCGGCGCTGACCGCCTCGTGCGCGGCCTTGCGCAGCGAGTCCCGCGAGTGCTGCAGCACGCCGGGCAGCGAGCTGATCTCGCGGGGCTCGGTCAGCCCCTCCCGCAGAAAGAGCGGCAGCACCAGCTCGGCCGGGGAGATGCGGGTCTCCTCGACGAGCCGGCGCATCGCGGGAGTGCGCCGCAGCCGGCGCGGACGGACGTCCGGGAAGGACATGGCGCACTCCCAACGAAGAGCGGAGAACGGTCAGCGGAAACGAAGAGCGGTCGGGCCCTGGACCTTCGAGCCGCGGCGCTGCTTGGCCGGCATCGCGGCCAGCTTCTCGCGCAGCTCGACCGCGTACGCCGCGAGCGCCTCGACCAGGTCCGGCACGCTGGCGTGCTGGGGCTGGACGTCGACGCGCAGGCCGAACTCGGTGGCGGTCTCGGCGGTCTTGGGGCCGATCACCGCGACGACCGTACGGGCGTGCGGCTTGCCGGCGATGCCGACCAGGTTCCGGACCGTGCTGGACGAGGTGAACAGCACCGCGTCGAAGCCGCCCGACTTGATCGCGTCGCGGATCTCGGCCGGCGGCGGCGCGGCCCGCACCGTGCGGTACGCGGTCACGTCGTCCACCTCCCAGCCCCGTTCGATCAGGCCGGCGGCCAGCGTCTCGGTGGCGATGTCGGCGCGCGGCAGCAGCACCCGGCCGACCGGGTCGAGGATCTCGTCGTGCGGCGAGAACTCGGCCAGCAGGCCCTCGCTGGACTGCTCGCCGGCCGGGATCAGCTCGGGCTGGATGCCGAATGCCCGCACCGCCTCGGCGGTGGCCTCGCCGATGCAGGCGATCTTCACGCCGCCGAAGTGGCGGGCGTCGAGGCCGTGCTCGTCGAACTTCTCCCACACCGCGCGGACGGCGTTGACCGAGGTGAAGACGACCCAGGCGTACCGGCCGTCGACCAGGCCCTTGACCGCGCGCTCCATCTGCGCCGGGGTGCGCGGCGGCTCGACCGCAATGGTCGGCACCTCGCACGGGATGGCGCCGTAGGCCCGCAGCCGCGCGCTCATCGCGCCGGCCTGCTCCTTGGTGCGCGGCACCAGGACCTTCCAGCCGTACAGCGGGCGGTTCTCCCACCAGCTCATGGTGTCGCGCTCGGCGACGTCGGCGCCGACGGTGAGCACCACGCGGCCGGTGAAGCCGAGCGCGGCGGCGACGAAGCTGTCGACCGTCGAGGTGGTCGTGTACTGCGTCTCGCCGGTGCCGTCGCCGGTCACCGCGACCGGGGTGCCGGGCTCGACGCCCGCGGCGAGCAGCCCGTCGCGCACGGCGGCGAGGTCGCCCGCGTCGACGGCGACCGCGAACGAGCCCTTGAGCGCGGCGGTGGCGAGCGCATCGAAGTCGAGGTGGGTCACGTCGCCGACGTCGGCCGTGATGCGGACGCCGGGCAGCGGCACACCGGCGTACGTGGCCACGCCCTCGGCCTGGCCCAGGCCGGGCACGACCTCGAAGTGCACCGCGGTGCGCGCGACCGCCTGCACCTCCTTGACGACGGACTCGTGGCCGAACGGGTCGCCGGCGACCAGGTGCACGGCGGAAAGGCCGGACCTGGCCGCGGAGAGCAGCACCTTGGCGACGTCGCCGGGCGCGCCCTCGGCCGGGCTGAACTGGGCGTCCGCCTTGGCCTCCGACCGGATGGCGGTCAGCAGGGACTCGGGGACACCACGGTCGTAGACCACCTGGTCGGCGTCGGTGAGCGCGGCGTGCGCGCGACGGGTCAGCAGCTCCGGGTCGCCGGGACCGGCGCCGACGAACGCGATGCGTCCTGCTGGCTTGCGGGCGGTGCGGGTGGTCATTCTGTGCTCCCGATCAGGGTGTCGGCGCCGGCGTCGAGGAGATCGGCGGCGAGCGCCTTGCCGATCTCCGCCGCGTCGGCGGGCGTTCCGGTGCGCGACAGCCGGATGGCTCGAACCCCATCCGGGCTGATCACCGCACCGCGCAGGTAGATCTCGTCGCCGTCCTCGCCCTCGGCGAGCTCGGCGTGTGCCGCGACCGGGGCTGAGCACCCGGCCTCGAGCGTGGCGAGCAACGCCCGTTCCGCCGTGACGGCGGCCCGGGACGGTGCGTGGTCGAGCGCGGCCAGCAGTTCGACCAGGTCTGCGTCGTCGGCCCGGCACTCCACTGCGAGCGCGCCCTGGGCGGGGGCCGGCAGCATGAGCATCGGGTCGAGCGTTTCGGCGATCTCGGCGGCTCTGCCGATGCGCACCACGCCGGCCCGGGCGAGAACGACGGCGTCCAGATCGGCCTCGGGTCCCTTGACCCGGGCGATCCGGCTGTCGATGTTCCCGCGGATCGGCGTGACCTGCAACTCTAGGCCCAAGGCCCGCAGTTGCGCGATTCGGCGCACCGCGCCGGTGCCGATCGTGGAGCCGGGCGGCAGCTCCGCGAGCGTGCGGTCACCGCGGGCGACCAGGGCGTCACGCGGGTCCTCGCGCGGGGGCACGGCCGCGATGTGCAGGCGCGGGTGCGCGGCGGTGGGCAGGTCCTTGTACGAGTGCACGGCGAAGTCGATCTCGCCGGCGATCAGCGCGTCCCGCAGCGCCGAGACGAACACGCCCACGCCGAGCTGGGCGACCGGGGCGGACGAGCGGTCGCCCTGGGTGACGATGCGCACGAGCTCGACCGGACGGCCGGTGGCCGCGGTCAGGGCGTCGGCGGTCTGCTGGGACTGGGCGATCGCCAGCGCGCTGCCTCGCGTGCCGAGGCGCAGCGGTGTGCCCGCCGACGTCCGGTCGTCCGGACGGCGCGGAGAACCCGGGGCTGGTGTGCTCACGCCGATCCTCCGATCTCGGGTACGGCATTCGCCGCGGTGGTGTGGGGAACGTCCAGATCGAACAATTCGCGCAGAAGCGCCGCGTACTGGTCGCCGCCGGGCTCGGCGGCCAGCTGACGCACGCGCACGGTGGGCGAGTGCAGCAGCTGCTGAACGACGCGATGCAGCGTACGGGAAACGTCGGCCCGTTGCTCCTCGCTGAATTCCGACCGGCGCGACCACAGCTTGCGCAGCTCGGCCGCGACCACGTCCTCGGCGCGCGTGCGCAGCGCCGCCACGGTCGGGGCGATGTCGGCGCCGCGCAGCCAGGCCAGGAAGTGGTCGACCTCGCTCGCGACGATCTGCTCGACCGCGGCCGTCTCGGCGGCGGCCGGCATCGAGCGCCGGGTGGCCGCGAGGCTGTCGATGTCGATCACCGTGATGCCGGGGATGCCGGCCGCGTCGGGGGCGACGTCGCGCGGCACCGCCAGGTCGAGCACGACCAGCGGGGCGGCGGCCTCGAGCCGGGCCCGGGTGAGCACCGGCTCGGTGGACGCGGTGGCCGAGACCACCAGGTCGGCCTCGCGGAGGGCCGCGTCGAGCTCGTCGTAGGGGACGGCGACCGCCCCGTACGCCTCGGCGAGCCGCTCGGCGCGGGCGGCGCTGCGGTTGGTGATCCGCAGCGGGCCCACCCCGGCGCGGGTCAGCGTGGCCACCGACAGGGCGCCCATCGCGCCCGCGCCGATCACCAGCGCCCGGCGCCCCGAGAGGTCGCCCAGCTCGGCCTCGGCCACGTCGAGCGCGGCGGTCACCACGCTCTGGCCGGCCCGGTCGATGCCGGTCTCGGCGTGCGCGCGCTTGCCGACCCGCAGCGCCTGCTGCATGAGCTCGTGCAGCAGGCGGCCGGTCGTGTCCGCCTCGGTGGCCGTGTGGTAGGCGTCGCGCAGCTGGCCCAGGATCTGCGACTCGCCCACGACCATCGAGTCGAGGCCGCTGGAGACCTGGAACGAGTGCAGCACCGCCGCCTCGTCGTAGTGCACGTAGAGATGGCCGGCCAGCTCGGTCGCCGGGATGCCGGAGACCTCGGCGAGGACGTTGCAGATGTCGCCCAGACCGCCGTGGAAGGTGCTCACCGCCGCGTAGATCTCCACCCGGTTGCAGGTGGAGAGGACGACCGCCTCGCCCACGAACGGCTGGGCGACGAGCTTGTCGAGGAGCCCGGGCACCGCGTGGTCGGGGACGACGAGCCGCTCGAGCGTGGCGACGTCGGCGGTGCGATAGGAAGCACCGACGCTGAGGAGATTCACGACCCGACCGCCTCCTGGTTGCCCGCCGCCGTGGCGGACCTGCCGCCGGGCAGCGCGGTCAGCGATGCCTTGCGGTGTTCGTGGAAAGAGAGAATCTGCAGTTCGATGGCGAGGTCCACCTTGCGGACGTCGACGTTGGCGGGCACCGACAGCACGCACGGGGCGAAGTTGAGGATGCTGGTGACGCCCGCGTCGACCAGCACGTCGGCGACCGCCTGCGCGGCGCCGGCCGGGGTGGCGATCACGCCGATCGCGATGTTCTCGTCGACGGCGACCCGGCCCAGCTCCGCGATGTGGCGCACGGTCAGCCCGTGTATCTGCTCGCCGACCTTGGCCTCGTCGGCGTCGAACAGCGCGACGATCTTGAAACCGCGGCTGGCGAAGCCGTCGTAGCCGGCCAGCGCGTGCCCGAGGTTACCGAGACCGACCAGGCAGACCGCCCGGCGCTGGTCGAGGCCGAGGACGTACTCGATCTGCTCGATCAGCAGCGCCACGTCGTAGCCGACGCCGCGGGTCCCGTACGACCCCAGGTGTGACAGGTCCTTGCGGAGCTTGGCCGAGTTGACCCCCGCGGCTGCGGCCAGTCCCTCGCTCGATACCGTCTCCGCACCGCCCTCGCCGAGGTTGTGCAGGGCGCGCAGATATTCCGGCAGCCGTGCGATCGTCGCCTCCGGCAGATCCGGAAACGTCGCGACGGCGCCGGCCCGGTCGTCTGGGGCTTGGCCGGGCGTGCTTCCGTGACGCTGCTGACTCATCTGACTCCGTGCCGACGAGGTGGCGAACCTGTGAGCCCTCGGGCGCCTGGCGCCTGTGCCCCCGGGCGCTTCACGCGAGGTGCCGGCGGGGCTCTTCGGCATCGAGAGTAGGCGCTTGTGAAGGTGTGCACAAATCGCGATCTTGGTAGCGCGGGTGGACAAAAGATCAACTCGCGTGGTAGCGATCTCGCCCGAGGGCAAATACAACCCGAACCGTTGGATTATGCCCGGTTCGCGCCCACACCGACCACCCTGCTACAGCGTACGGGCGATCGCGACCGCTTCCACCAGAGTGTCCGCGACCGGACGACCCGAGGCGCGCAGCCGGGTGGGGTCGGTGAAGCCGCCGGTGTAGAGCACGACCGCCCCGCCCACCGAGTCGGCCGCCGCGGCGTCGTCGAGCGAGTCGCCGATCAGCACGACCTGGTCGCCGGTCAGCCCCAGGTGGTCCAGGTGCTCGGCGAGATGGCCCGCCTTGAGGTGGCCGCCCAGCTCGGCGCGCAGCCCGTCGACCCGGGTGAAGACGCCGGTCAGGCCGTACGTCTCGATCGCCGGCACCAGCTCGTCGTGGAACCACATGGACAGCAGCGACTGCGTGCCCGGCCACGACTTGAGGGCCGCCGAGGCGTCCGCCGCGAGCGCCATGCCGGTCAGCCCCAGCCGGTACGCCTCGTGGAAGATGCGGTCGAGCTTGCCGAACTCCTCCTGGTCGACCGCCCGCTCGAGGACCTCGGCGTAGAACTCGGCCACCGGGCGGCGGAACCGGCTGCGGTGCTCGTCGGCGTCGACCGCGCGGCCGCCCACCGACGCGAACGCCTCGTTGGACGACGAGACCACCAGGCTCAGATCGTCGAGGAGGGTGCCGTTCCAGTCCCAGACTAGGTGAGTGCGCGCCACGGCGAACAACCTACAGGCGGGGCTCCCCCGGCTGTCGCGCCAGATCGCTGAGGAGCCGGGACTCCTCCACCCGCCAGTAGCCGTGCTCGGCGCCGTCGAGCAGCACCACCGGCACCCGGTCGCCGTAGTCGCGCTCGAGGTCGATCGACGACGCCACGTCGACCCGCACCCACTGGCCCGGCAGGATCCGGTCCAGCACCGCCTCGGCCTCCTCGCACAGGTGGCAGCCGTCGCGGCTGATCAGCGTCACTCGGCTCATCGCAGCTCCCTCTTGCGTACCTTGCCGATCGCCGAGTGGGGAAGCTCACGCACCAGCTCGACGGTCGGCAGCTTGAACCGCGCCAGCTGCGCCGCGCAGTAGACCTGCAGCTCGGCGGGCGTGGGCGGCGGGTCGATCGCGGCCACCACGAAGGCGTGCGGTCGCTGCCCGGCCTCCTCGTCGGGCACGCCGACGACCGCCGACTCGGCCACGCCGGGGTGCGAGCCCAGCACCCGCTCGATCTCGGCGGGATAGACGTTGAAGCCGTGCACCAGGATCAGCTCGTCGAGCCGGTCGACCAGGTGCAGGTCGCCGTCGCCGTCCGCGTACGCGACGTCGCCGGTGGCCCACCACCCGTCCGCGTCCGGACCGCCGCGCCCGTCGGGCCAGTATCCGGAGAACAGGTTCGCACCGCGCACCACGATCTCGCCCGGATCGGTGCCGGCCGAATCCGCCACGGACAGGTCGAGCTCGGCGAGGTCCTCGTCGGGCGACGCGGTGCCGTCCTCCCAGAGCACCTGGCCCGCTGCCGAGCGCAGCCGCAGCGAGACGCCCGGCAGCGGGCGGCCGATCGAGCCGGGCTTGCCGCGGTCGCTGACCGCCGTGGTGGTCAGCACCGGGGCGGTCTCGGTGAGCCCGTAGCCGACGATGACGCTCTTGCCCGTCGCCGCGGTGAAGCGGGCCATCTCGTCGGGCGCCAGCGGCGCGGCGCCGCACACGGCGGTCCGTACGGTCCGCAGTGCCCTTCTCGCTCCCGTCCGGCGCGACCAGGCCGCGTACATGCTCGGCACACCCACGGTCACGGTGACGCCCCGCTCGGCGATCACGGCCAGCGACGCGGCGGGGTCGAACCGGTCGACGAGCACGCCGGTCGCCGCGTGGTGCGCGACCGTGCCCAGTCCCGTGTTGAGCCCGTACGCGTGGAACAGCGGCATCGCCAGCAGCACGACGTCGTCCGGGCCGACGACCGGCGGGTCGATCGCGTCGAGCTGGTCGTGGTTGGCGGCCAGCGCCGCGTGCGTGAGCATCGCGCCCTTGGGCCGTCCGCTGGTGCCGGACGTGTAGAGCAGCACGGCGAGATCGCGCGCCGACACCTCGGGCAGGTCCCCGGGCCGCGCCTGCTCGTCGAGGTCGAAGTTCGGGCGTACGCGGGGAGGTCCCGCCTGCGGCAGCCGCACCTGCCCGGCCTCGCGCGCGACGACGAGCGCGGCGCCCGAGTCGGTGAGCGCGTACTCGAGCTCGCCGGCGGTGTACGCGGGGTTGAGCGGCACGGCGACCCGTCCGGCCCGCAGCACGCCGAAGTACGTCATGACGAAGTCCACCGAGGTGCCCAGGACGATCGCTACCCGCTCCCCCGGCGGCACGAGCGCGGCCACCCGCTGCGCCGCCGCGGTCACCTGACGGTCCACGTCGGCCCAGGTCAGCACGGTTTCGGGGGTAATCAGCGCGGGGCCGTCGGGCCGTCTGGCCGCCGCGGCTGCGACCGGGTCCCGGGCTGCGTCCTCCACGAGGCACGAGTCTGGCACAAACCTGCACGGAAGTGGACGGCGGACAGCCTGTCCGTCATTCGGGTCCCCGAGACGGTCATCGTGTCAGACGTTCCTTGTGTCTCGTCTGCGCCACTTCGTACTATTTTCGCGCAGCGCACACGATGTGCGACTCCGTGTGTCCGGAGTCCGTGATACTGCGCGCCTGCGTAACGGACTCCAAAGCCCTGGGTGAGGTTGGTTCGCTTCGTTGCGGGCCGCTTCGCCCCTTTTGCTATGAGTAACCACCCCTCATCCCGAGGAGGCCGCTGTGCCAGAAGCGCGAAGAAACTGCCAATCCCCGTTCGGCGGGACGGATGAGCAGTCGGAGCTGAGCCGCCGGGTCGAGGAGGCGCAGTGAGCCATGTGTACGCCGGGGACCCGTACCACCGCTCCCTCGCCGACGGCCTGACGGGAATCCGCCGCTCGGTCGACGACATGATCGTCAACACCATCCGCGGGGACAGCCCCAAGCGCACCCGCAACCGCCCGCACATCAACGAGTCGCCCGGCCACCGTCTGCCGCCGACCGGCAACGCCAAGCCGATGGCCGGCGGCGGCCGGGTCGCCGTGCCCGGCCGGCCGCCGATGCCCGCGCAGCCCACCGCCGGCCAGCGCAGCAACATCGGCGAGTCAGCGCTGCCCGGCGAGGCGACCGTGGTGGTGCCGGCGCAGAGCACCACCGGACCGCAGCGCGACGCCGAGCCGCCCAAGTTCCCGTCCCGCCCCGACCCCGGCGACGCCGCCGCCGAGGTGTGGGCGCTGGTCGAGCGCGCCCAGGCCGGCGAGGCCGAGGCGTTCGGGCTGATCTACGACCGGTACGTCGACACCGTCTTCCGCTTCGTCTACTTCCGCGTCGGCAACCGCCAGCTCGCCGAGGACCTCACGTCCGACACGTTCCTGCGCGCGCTCAAGCGGATCGGCAGCTTCACCTGGCAGGGCCGCGACCTGGGCGCCTGGCTGGTCACGATCGCCCGCAACCTGGTGGCCGACCACTTCAAGTCGGGCCGCTACCGCCTCGAGGTCACCACCGGCGACGTGCTCGACGCCGACCGCGAGGACCGCGGCCCCGAGGGCAGCCCGGAGTCGGCGGTGGTCGACCACATCACCAACGTCGCCCTGCTCACCGCGGTCAAGCAGCTCAACCCGGAGCAGCAGGAGTGCATCGTGCTGCGGTTCCTGCAGGGCTTCTCGGTGGCCGAGACCGCGCAGACCATGGGCAAGAACGAGGGTGCCATCAAGGCGCTGCAGTACCGCGCCGTCCGGGCGCTCGCGCGCCTGCTGCCGGAGGGGTTCCAGGTATGAGGACCTCGCTCCCGTCGATCTCCATTACCCGATGCGGGCCTCCGTCTCCCGTAACCGGGGACGCGTGTCGCGCGTTTGTCCGAGTGCGACCCCGGGCGGCATCGACCGCCACCGGTGTCGCGATCGCCGGTGATGCTGCCGGCGACTCATTCACGAGCGAGGGGAGGTGCCCGCGGTGAGATTCGATTTTCTGGACCGGCGGAGCGCCGAGCGCTTCGCGGAGCTTCTCGACGAGACGAACGGCGGTCGCCGGCACCACAGCCGCGGCCCGGCCGACGAAGAACTCGCCGAGCTGGTCGCCATCGGCGCCGGCCTGTCCGCGGCACGTCCCGGGGCGCGGGTCGATCCCGAGTTCCGGACCGGTCTGCGCGCCATGCTGGTCGCCACCGCGGAACGGGACGGCATCGGCCGCACCGCGGCCGCCGAGGAGGAGCCCGCACCGGCGCCCGCGGCGACCCGCGGCCGGCTGGGCCACGGACTGCTCGGCCAGGGCGGCCGCATCCGGGCCCGCGGCGCGATCGTCATCGGGGTGGCCGCCGGCGCGCTGGCGGTCTCCGGAATCTCCGCGGCCAGCGAGAACGCGTCGCCGGGCGACGCCCTGTACGGCGTCAAGCGCTCGACCGAGCGGGCCCAGCTGGCGATGGCCGGCTCGGACGTCACCCGCGGCCAGCTGTCGCTGGACTTCGCCCGCACGAGGCTCGCCGAGGCGGCCGCGATGCGGGGCGCCGACGCCGGGTTCACCCGCGTGCTGGACGACATGGACGCGGACACGCGCAAGGGCGTCAAGCTGCTGACCACCTCGGCGGTGTCCCGCTCGGACAGCAAACCGCTGGCCGTCGTCGACACGTTCGTCGAGCAGCAGCGCCGGACGCTCACGCCGGTGCTCGGCGAGCTGTCCGCGGGCAACCAGGAGCGCGCGCACGGCTCGCTGGGGCTGCTCGAGTCGGTGAGCACGCGCGCCGAGGACCTGCGTACGGGACTGGCCTGCGACACCGTCGTCCCGGACGGCTCCGACGCGCTGGGTCCGAAGCTGAAGGGCTGCTCGGCGGACGCCGGCACCGGCCGGCACGCCACGACGCGCCCGTCGGGGCAGAGCACCAAGCCGGCCGCCCGCCCCGGCAAGCGCGACGGCGCCAAGGCGGACCCGAAGCGGAGCAAGCCGGCCGTGGCGCCGGCCGCCAGCGCCGGCGCGACCAAGCCGGGCGTCGGCACGCCGTCGCTCGCCCCGGAGCTGCCGATCGGCGGCACCCCGGTGCAGCCGGCCACGCCCGACAGCGACGTGCAGCAGCAACAGCAGCAACAACAACAACAGGTCGACGAGCCGCAGCAGTTCGGCGACGAGGGTGACGAGGAGGGCGGCCTCGGCGGGCTGCTCGACGGGCTGCTCAGCAGGAACTGACAGCACCACCGGCACAGCACTACCGGCACAGCAACACAGCAAAGGCATGGCGAGGGGCGGGTAACCGGGTCTTACCGGTTCCGCCCCTCACTTGTCACTATAGGCGCACGTGTCGTGACTATCCAGTCACGCTACGTCAGAGCCCGAACGGGTCCGGCCGCCTCTCGAGCAACTCCAGCAACGTCGCCTGGATCGTCTCGCGCACCTGGTCGGCGAGGTTGTAGACCACCATCGGGTCGTCCGCGAGATCGGTCAGGTGCTCGGTCGGGATCGGCGGGCAGAACTGGATCAGCCACTTGCTCGGCAGCGGCACCAGCCCCAGCGGCCCCAGCCACGGCCACGTCGGAGTGAGCGGGAAGTACGGGACGCCGAGCAGCCGGGCCAGCGGCTTGACGTCGGCGAGGATCGGATAGATCTCCTCGGCGCCGACGATCGCCACCGGCACGATCGGGGTGCCCGTGCGCAGCGCCGCCGAGACGAACCCGCCCCGCCCGAAGCGCTGAAGCTTGTAACGGTCGACGAAGCGCTTGCCGATGCCCTTGAAGCCCTCGGGGAAGACGCCGACCAGCTCGCCCGAGCTCATCAGCCGTTCCGCGTCGGGGTTGCAGGCCACGGTCGCGCCGGACTTGCGGGCCAGCTCGCTGACCACGGGCATGCGGAAGACCAGGTCGGCGCCGAGCAGGCGCAGGTGCCGCTCGAGGGGATGCTGGTCGCGGATGGCGACGCCGAGCATCAGCGCGTCGAGCGCCAGCGTGCCGGAGTGGTTGCCCACGACCAGGGCGCCGCCCGTGGCGGGCACGTGCTCGATGCCGAAGACCTCGGTGCGGAACCAGTCGTGGTAGAGCACCCGGAGCAGCGGCTGGAACACCGCGTCGTTCAGGTCCGGGTCGAAGCCGAAGTCGTCGACCTCGTAGGCGCCGGTGAGCCGGCGGCGCAGGAACGCCAGCCCGCGCGCGACGCGCTGGTCCCAGACGTCGAACGCGTCGGCCGGCGGGTCCGCCGGGCCGTGGTGACCGTTGGAGCTCATCGGCGGCACCTCCGGGATCGGGCGGCGGCCGTTGACCCGCGCCGGCTCGGCCGGCCGGGGCAGAGTGAAGTCGGCTTGCCCCGGCAGCATGCCGCGGAATTCGTCCTGGCTCAACGCCGCTCTCCCCCCGCGCCCGCCCGCACCCGGCGAATGCCGTCGAGGATCGCGTGCTCCGCCGCGGCGAGCCGGTCGGCGGTCAGCGACGAGCCGTTGGCGTGGGCCTTGATGAACTCGTCGAAGGCCGCGGCCGTGGTGCGCGGCGTGAACCCGAACTCGCGCACCAGGCGGGTGGTGTCGACCACCCGGCCGTGCACGAACAGGTCGATCTGGTCGAAGCCGATCTGGCCGACGCCCACGTTGCGCGCCAGACCGGCGAGCGTGGACAGCGTGCCCTCGGGCAGCGGCACCGAGATGCGCCCGGCCCGGCGGATCGCCTGGGACAGCGCGAGGATGCCGGCGCCGGCCACGTTGAAGGTGCCCGGGTGCTCCTCGATCACCGAGCGGTGCAGGATCTCGAGCGCGTCGTCGACGTGGACGAACTGGAGCCGGGCGTCGCGGCCGAGCACGGTGGGCACGACCGGCTGCGCGAAGTAGCGCGTGAGCGTCGTGTCGGCGGTCGAGCTGATGAACGGCGCGAACCGCAGCACCGTGGCGGCCACCTCGGGCCGCCGGCGGCGGAAGCCCCGCACGTAGCCCTCGATGTCGAGGATGTCGCGCGCGAACGAGCCGCGCGGCACGGCCCGCGGCTCGGTGTCCTCGGTGAAGACGCCCGGGTCGCGGAACGACGCACCGTACGCGGCCGTGGAGGAGCGCACCACGAGCTTGCGCAACCTGGGTGCGGCCTGCGCGGCGGCGAGCAGCTGCATCGTGCCGATGACGTTCTGCTCTTTCATCGCGGCCCGCCCGGCGTGCGGGTCGGGCGCGCTGGTCACCGCGAGGTGCACGATCGCCTCGGCGCCCAGGTCGGCGATGGCGCCGGACGCCGCGCGGGCGTCGGCCCGGATCAGCTCGACATCGGCCAGCAGCTCACGCAGAGCCGTGGGCGGTTCGTACGGATCCAGGCCGACGACACGGTCGACCCGGGGGTCTGCGGCGAGACGGGCGGCCACCCGGGCGCCGAGATATCGGCTGACTCCGGTGACCACGACGACGCTGGGCGGAGAGGTCACGACGGGCGCACCTTCCGATGCGTGCTGGTGCGGTGCGTGCTGGTGCGTTTCGTGCGCGGCAAGTGCCCCGAGGGCCGGGAGTCAAACCCGGCCCGGGGTCACTTGCCCAGACGACGACGCTGGACGCGGGTCTTGCGCAGCAGCTTGCGGTGCTTCTTCTTCGCCATACGCTTGCGGCGCTTCTTGACCACGGAGCCCATACGAAAAGCCTCTCGAAACCTGGTGGCACGGAGCGGGCGTGGCGGCGCACGGCCCGGACTCCGATCTGATCGACGGCCCGGCCTGAGGCCGGACCAACCGCACCAGCGTACCGGCCCGGTTGTCACCGAGCCAAAACGACCCCGGGACGCTTTTTCAGGCGGTCTGCGAGAACGCGCCGCGCAGGTACTCGTGGACGGCGTGCTCGGGCACGCGGAACGACCGGCCGACCCGCACGGCCGTCAGGTCACCGCCGTGCACCAGCCGGTAGACCGTCATCTTGGAGACCCGCATGAGGGCGGCCACCTCGGCCACCGTCAGGAACCGCACCTCCGCGAGGCGTTCCTCGGTCTGGGCTGGACCCGTCATTTCGTCGCACCGATCCTTTCGCAGGCACAACCGCGGCGACCTGAAGGCCTGCGACGCGGCGGCAAACGTGCGTGTCATCAGAACGGTATCGATACGGCTGTTACCAACGCGATACGTTCCGTGAAATCGGTTCGAAAAAGTCAAGGTCGACACGCCGGATCTGGTGCGGTATAGACCGAATTGTTGCCGATGAGGCGACTAGCGGCCCACGGCGGCGCGTCCGATAACGGCCACGTTGCGCGGGCGCTCGGCGATGCGGCGCATCAGGTAGCCGTACCAGTCGGCGCCGTACGGCAGATAGACGCGCACGATGTTGCCGCCCGCCGCGAGCCGGGCCTGCTCCTCGGTGCGCACCCCGTGCAGCAGCTGGAACTCGTACTGCTCGGCGGTGCGGTCGAACCAGCGCGCCCGGTCCTCCGCGATGGCGATCAGCCGCGGGTCGTGCGTCGCCACCATCGGGTAGCCCTCGCCCGACATCAGCACGTTGAGACAGCGGACGAACGACTTGTCGATGTCGAGCGCCGACTGGAACGCCACCGACTCGGGCTCGGCGTACGCCCCCTTGCACAGCCGCACCCGCGAACCGGCCGTGGCCAGCTCGCGGCAGTCCCCCTCGGTGCGGCGCAGATAGGCCTGCAGCACCGCGCCCGTGCCCGGATGGTCCTTGCGCAGCTCGGCCAGGATTTCCAGCGTCGAGTCGGTGAGCGTGTGGTCCTCGGCGTCCAGCGTCACGGTGGTGCCCGCCTCGGCGGCGGCCGCGCAGATCGCCTGGGCGTGCTCCCGGGCGAGGCCCTCGTCGAGCCGCTGGCCCAGCGCCGACAGCTTGACGCTGACCTCGGCCGCCGGCGTCAGCCCCGCATCCTTGAGCCGGGCGAGCAGCGAGCGGTACTCGTCGCGGATCGCCACCGCCTGCTCCACGCTGCGGGTCTCGGCCGACAGGTGCTCCACCGTGAGCGTCAGGCCGTCGTCGACCAGCGGGCGGGCGGTGCGCAGCGCCTCGTCGGCGTCGCGGCCGGCGACGAACGCGCGGGCGGCCTTGGCGCCGACCGGCGCGGAGCCCGCGAGCCGGGCGAGACGGTCGGAACCGGCGGCGGCCAGAAGCAGGGAGCGGAGCATGACCCGAGCGTATCGTCCGGAACACCCGGTATCGCGGGGGAGCCGCCGGTGTGGCGGCGATGCCTACCGGGGCGTAGTCCGCCACAACGCTGATGTCCGCCCGGCGCGGGGGCGGCTACCGTTGTCGGGTGAACTTCGATGCGTACGCCCGGACCGCGGTCGACCTCGTCAACGCGGAGATGAGCGATCTCGCAGCGCTGCGGGCGCTGTTCACCGACGAGCAGGTGTGGATGCGCGACGAGGTCGTCGAGAAGGACGTGGCGGTGTTCCGCCGCGCCCAGCGCCGCCTGCGTGACGTCTTCGAGTACGGCACGTCCGGCCGCGACGGCGAGGCGGTCAAGGAGCTCAACACGCTGCTCGAGCTGTTCCCGGTGCAGCCGCGCATCTCCGGGCACGACGCCGCCGACTGGCACATGCACGTCACCAGCCGCGGCTCGTCGGTCAGCGCGGAATACCTTGCCGGCGCCGTCTGGGGCCTGTCGGTGTGGCTCTGCGAGTACGGCAGCGCCCGCTTCGGCATCTGCGCCGACGAGCGCTGCGGCAACGTCTATCTCGACACGTCGTCGAACAACTGCCGCCGCTTCTGCTCGGAGCGCTGCGCCACCCGCTCCCACGTCGCCGCCCACCGCGCCCGCAAGCGCGCGGCGACTCTCACGCCCGCGTAACAGCCGGCGATTGCCGACCCGGCGATCGCCGCCGGTGAGATGGCAGACGGTTTTTCGACGCCCGCGGGGTTTGCGGGTGGCGGAAAACCGCCTGCCATCTCACCGGTTACAAGGCGATCGCCCGCGGAGCGGAGCGATCGCCAGCAGGCTCAGCGAGATGCTTGCGGGCGAACTCGAGGGACTCGCGCAGGTCTGCCTCGCGCGCGGCGCGGCTCGCGGCCTTGCGGGTCGAGACCTCGAGCGCCACCGCGCCGGTGAAGCCGCGCGCCGAGAGCGACCGCAGCAGCTCCGCACACGGCTGGTTGCCGCGGCCGGGCACCAGATGCTCGTCGCGCCCCTCGCCGCTGCCGTCGCCCAGGTGCACGTGCTTGAGCGCGGAGCCCATCTTGTCGGCCATGGCGAGCGCGTTGATCCGCGAGGCCGCGCAGTGCGACAGATCGAGCGTGTAGGCGTCGAAGCCGGTCTCGGTCGGGTCCCAGCCCGGGGTGTAGGGCACGAACCAGCGGCCGGCCATCTTGACGGGGAACATGTTCTCGATCGCGAACGACAGATCGGGGTGCCGGGCCTGGATCTTGGCCAGTCCGCCGGCGAAGTTCTTGGCGTAGTCGCGCTGCCAGCTGAACGGCGGGTGCACCACGACCGTCGGCGCGCCGAGCGTCTCGGCCAGCTCGGCGGCGCGGCTCAGCCTCTCCCACGGGTCGGGGCTCCACACCCGCTGGGTGACCAGCAGACACGGCGCGTGCACCGAGAGGACGGGCATGTCGTAGTGGTCGGCCAGGCCCTTCAACGCGCCGGCGTCCTGGCTGACGGCATCGGTCCACACCATGACCTCGATGCCGTCGTAACCGGTCGTGGCGGCCAGTTCGAACGCGGCGGCCGTCGGCTCGGGGAAGACCGACGAGCTGGACAGGAGCACGGGGACGCGGGAACTCACGAGGTCAAGGGTAGACCCGTTTGTCGCCCGTGCCCTTGCCTCGACCGGGTATATGAGGTCATACCGGGCGTCGACGCGGCGTTATGCACCCGCGCGCGTACGCTGTCCCGAGTGAGCCGCCGTGAACCGATCCGCATCACTCTGGACCCCGCGGCCGCCGACCGCGCCGCGGAGGTCGACCTCGATTTCCCTCGCGAGTGGATCGAGTTCCTCGACCCCGACGACGAGAAACACCTGGTGCGCGCCGACCTGACCTGGCTGCTGTCGCGCTGGACCTGCGTCTTCGGCTCCGCCTGCCACGGCATCGTGGCCGGGCGCGCGCAGGACGGCTGCTGCTCGCACGGGGCATTCTTCACCGACGCCGACGACGAGAACAGGGTCAAGGCCGCGGCCGCCCGGCTGACGCCCGAGACGTGGCAGCACTACCGGCGCGGCTTCAAGAACTACACCGAGGTGGACACCATCGACGGGGCCAAGCCGGCCCGCCGCACCGCGATCCAGTCGGAGGACGGGCCGTGCGTCTTCCTCAACGACGCCGGCTTCGCGGGCGGGGGCGGCTGCGCCCTGCACGCCCAGGCGCTGCGCGACGGGGTGCACCCGCTGACGTACAAGCCCGACGTGTGCTGGCAGCTGCCGGTGCGCCGCGAGCAGGACTGGATCAAGCGGCCCGACGGCACGAAGCTGCTGCAGTCGACGCTCACCGAGTTCGACCGGCGCGGGTGGGGCCCGGGCGGGCACGACCTCGACTGGTGGTGCACCTCGTCGCCGGAGGCGCACGTCGGCAGCGACCCGATGTACATCTCGTACGCCCCGGAACTGACCGCGCTGATCGGCGGGCCGGCCTATGCCAGGCTCGCCGAGCTCTGCGACGCGCGGCTCAAGTCCGGTCTGGTGGCCGTGCACCCGGCCACCGTGGCGGCCGGAGCTCCGCGCAAGCGCGGCGGACGCGAGCCCGCCGCCCCTCCGCAGTCGTAGGGATCAGGGCTCGAACTTGTAGCCCAGGCCGCGCACCGTGACGATGTAGCGCGGCGCGGACGGCTCGGGCTCCACCTTGGAGCGCAGCCGCTTGACGTGCACGTCGAGGGTCTTGGTGTCGCCCACGTAGTCGGCGCCCCAGACCCGGTCGATGAGCTGGCCGCGGGTGAGCACCCGGCCGGCGTTGCGCAGCAGCAGCTCGAGCAGCTCGAACTCCTTGAGCGGCAGCTGCACGCCGGCGCCGTCGACGGTCACCACGTGGCGTTCGACGTCCATCCGGACCGGGCCGGCGGCCAGCGTCGGGGTGGTCACCTCGGCCGCCTCGGTGCCCTGCCGGCGCAGCACGGCACGGATGCGGGCGACCAGCTCGCGCGGCGAGTAGGGCTTGGTGACGTAGTCGTCGGCGCCGATCTCGAGGCCGACGACTTTGTCGATCTCGCTGTCCCGGGCGGTGACCATGATGATCGGCACGGCCGAGCGCTGCCGCAGCTGGCGGCAGACCTCGGTGCCGGACATCTCGGGAAGCATGAGGTCGAGCAGCACGATGTCGGCACCGGTCCGGTCGAACTGCGTCAGCGCCGAGGTCCCGGTCGGGGCGACCGACACCTCGAAGCCCTCCTTGCGCAGCATGTACGACAGGGCGTCGGAGAACGACTCCTCATCCTCGACCACGAGCACGCGGGCCAATGTGGTTCCTTCCATCTCCCGGCTGCCGGGGCTAACGCCCGGCCGCACCGGACTCGATCTCAATTGCCGTCGGTAACGGCAAGGGGGCTTCGGGGGAGCGCGCCGGGAGGCGCAGGGTGAACGTCGAGCCGTCGCCCAGCGTGCTGGTCACGTCGACGCGGCCACCGTGGTTGGTCGCGATGTGCTTGACGATCGCCAGGCCCAGGCCGGTGCCGCCGGTCGACCGCGACCGGGCCTGGTCGGCCCGGTAGAAGCGCTCGAAGATGCGGTCGACGTCGTGCGGCGCGATGCCGATGCCCTGGTCGGCCACGTCGATGTCGACCCAGTCGTCGTCCTGGCGCAGGGTGAGCTCGACCTTGGTGTCCTCGCCCGAGTAGGCGATCGCGTTCTCCACCAGGTTGGTCACCGCGGTGGCGACCTGGCTGTCGTTGCCGTACACGGTGGCGCCCTTGGGACCGGAGTAGACGACTTCGATGTTCTTGGCCGACGCCGTGGTGCGGGTGCGGTCGATCACCTCGGCGATCACCCAGTCGATCGAGACCGGCTCGAGCGCGGGCAGCGGCTCGGCGCCCTGCAGCCGGGTCAGCTCGAGCAGCTCGTTGACCAGCCGCCCCATCCGGGCCGACTCGTGGTGGATCCGCTCGGCGAACCGGCGGGCCGCCATCAGGTCCTCCGACTGCTCCTGGCCGAGGTCGGCGGCGGGCAGCTCGGTCGCGTCGAGCAGCGCCTCGGCGAGCAGCTGAAGCGCGCCGATCGGGGTCTTGAGCTCGTGGCTGACGTTCGCCACGAAGTCGCGCCGCACGCGGGCCAGCCGGTGCGACTCGGTGACGTCGGCGGCCTCGACCGCGACGTGCGACGAGTTGAGCGCCACCGCCCGCAGGTGCAGGCCGAGCGGGGCCGCCGCGGCGCCGGCCCGGCCGCGCGGCAGATCGAGCTCGACCTCCCGGCGTACGCCCGTGCGCCGCACCTGACCGGCGAGCGTCCGCAGGATGGGGTGCGCCGCGATCGTCCCCGGCGCGCCGCCGGAGCGCAGCAGGCCCATCGCGCGGGCGGCCGGGTTGACCAGCACCGGATGATCCTCGGCGTCGAGGACCACCACACCGACGCGCAGCGAGTCGAGGCTCTTGCGGCCGAGCCCCTTCATCCCGTGCTTGCCGGTGTGCGGCTCCCACGCGGCTGCTCCGCCCGCCGCGTGCCGGACAGCGGACTCCTCGTCAGCTTCGATGGCGCGTCCCCCCTCGTGCGGCCGGCGATCGGAGGCTTCCGACGACTGCGGCGACCTGCGGGCACGAGCGATCAGCACTCCCGCGATCGCCCCGACGGCGAGCGCGACGAGGATCAACGGGATGCCGTACGCCAGGTCCACGCAGCGATCGTAGGGTCATTGTTTACCTGGACACTAGGATGAGCCGGACAAACCGGGCGCGCTTCGAATAATGTTCACCACTGCGCCCGGCGTCGTTCATCGCTGTTCACGCCGTCGCCGCCGGGTCCGCATAGTTTGAACCCGACACGGTCGTGCCCTGCCCACGGGACGGCCTCACCGAACCCCCGGGGACGAGGACATGCGCGAGGAGTTCCAGGCCGACCTCAACGAAGTCAGCCGCCTGCTGGTCACGATGGCCGAGGCCGTACGCGCTGCCATGCGCAAGGCGACGAGCGCGCTGCTCACCGCCGACCTGAAGGCCGCCGAGAGCGTGATCGAGCGCGACATCGAGGTCGACAAGATCTACAGCCAGGTCGAGACCAAGGTGGCCGACACGATCGCCCGTCAGGCGCCGGTCGCCTCGGACCTGCGCATGGTCATCACCGCCCTGCACATCTCCGCCGACCTCGAGCGGATGGGCGACCTGGCCGAGCACGTGGCCAAGACGGCGCGGCGGCGGCACCCGTCGCCGGCGGTGCCCGCGGAGCTGCGCCCCGTCTTCAAGGGCATGGCCGAGGTGGCCGACCGGATGGCCGGCGAGATCACCTTGCTGCTCGGCAAGCCCGACGCCGAGGCCGCGGCCAAGCTCGAGCAGGCCGACGACGAGATCGACGAGCTGGAGCGCGAGCTGTTCCGCATCCTGCTCCACGACGACTGGCCGTACGGCGCGGAGACCGCGATCGACGGCGCGCTGCTGGGCCGCTTCTACGAGCGCTACGCCGACCACGCGGTGAACGTGGGCGAGCAGCTGGTCTATCTGATCACCGGTGAGCCGGTGAGCGATCAGGGCTGACCTGGTCGAGAAGAAAGGCCGGGATGCCACGGGGGCATCCCGGCCTTTCTGCGTCCAGCGACCTAGCGGCCCTGGTTGGCGACCGCCGCGGCGGCCTCCTTCGCGGCCTCGGGGTCGAGGTACTCGCCGCCCGGCTTGAGCGGGCGCAGGTCGTCGTCGAGGTCGTAGCGCAGCGGGATCCCGGTCGGGATGTTGAGCTTGGCGATCGCCTCGTCGGAGATCTGGTCGAGGTGCTTGACGATCGCGCGCAGCGAGTTGCCGTGCGCGGCGACCAGCACGGTCTTGCCGGCGCGCAGGTCCGGCACGATCTCGTCGTACCAGTACGGCAGCGCGCGGACCAGCACGTCCTTGAGGCACTCGGCGGTGGGCTTGGCCTCGGGCGGCAGCAGCGCGTAGCGCGGGTCGTCGAACTGCGCGAACTCCGAGCCGGGCTCGATCGGCGGCGGGGGCACGTCGTACGAGCGCCGCCAGAGCATGAACTGCTCCTCGCCGTACGCCTCGAGGGTCTGCTTCTTGTCCTTGCCCTGCAGCGCGCCGTAGTGGCGCTCGTTGAGCCGCCACGACCGCTTCACCGGGATCCAGTGCCGGTCGGTGATGTGCAGAGCGATCTCGCTGGTCCGGATCGCGCGGCGCAGGACGCTGGTGTGCACCACGTCCGGCAGTACGCCGCTCTCCTTCAGCAGCTCGCCACCGCGGCGGGCCTCGGCCTCACCCTTGGCGTCCAGGTCGACGTCGACCCAGCCGGTGAAGAGGTTCTTGGCGTTCCACTCGCTGTTGCCGTGTCGCAGCAGCACCAAAGTCCCTGTCATGGGCTCCATCCTGCCGCAGCGCCCGCAACCGCGGGCGAGGACCCCGCAGTGGCGACCACCACGTGGAAACCCGTTTGCGCCACCCCCTAGGTTGTAAGGCAACGGGGCATCATCACCACTTACCGGGAGGCGACGTGCGAGCGTGGTTCGACCAGGCCGTCGGCGGGTTGCCAAGGCAGTTCTGGCTGCTCTGGACCGGCACGCTGATCAACCGCCTCGGCTCGTTCGTGGTCATCTTCCTGGCGATCTACCTGACCGGTGAGCGGCACTTCTCGCAGAGCCAGGCCGGCCTGGTGATCGGCCTCTACGGCGTGGGCGGCGCGCTGGGCACCACGGCCGGCGGGGTGCTGGCCGACCGCTGGGGCCGCAAGCCGACCATGCTGACCGCGCAGTTCGGCGCGGCGGCGCTCATGCTCACGCTCGGCTTCGCTCACGACTACGGGCAGATCGTCGCGGTCGCCCTGCTGCTGGGCTTCTTCAGCGAGGCGGTGCGGCCGGCGTTCTCGGCGATGATGGTCGACGTCGTGCCCGAGCGCGACCGCGTCCGGGCGTTCTCGCTCAACTACTGGGCCATCAACCTCGGCTTCGCGCTGTCGGCGGTCGGCGCCGGGCTCGCCGCCAAGGCCGACTACCTGCTGCTGTTCGTGGTCGACGCGGGCACCACGCTGGTCACGGCGCTGATCTGCCTGACCTTCCTGCGCGAGACCCGCCCCGCCCGCCCGGCCGCACGGCAGGAACGCGGCGCGGGCGGCGGCATGGTGGCCGTGCTGCGCGACCGGGTCTTCCTGACGTACTTGCTGATCTCGCTCGGCGGCATCGCCGTGATGATGCAGCACATGTCGACGCTGCCGATCACGATGACGGCCGAGGGGCTGTCGGCGGCGACCTACGGCTGGGTGATCGCGGTCAACGGGGTGCTGATCGTGCTCGGGCAACTGTTCGTGCCGCGGCTGATCGGCGGCCGGGAGCCGTACCGGGTGCTCGCGCTCGGCGCCCTGATCATGGGCGTCGGCTTCGGGCTCACCGCGTTCGCGCACGCGGCGTGGTTCTTCGCGCTGACCGTCGTGATCTGGACGCTCGGCGAGATGATCCAGTCCCCCAGCAACGCGACCACCGTGGCGGAGCTCTCGCCGGTCGCGATGCGCGGTCGCTATCAGGGGCTCAACTCGCTGAGCTGGTCGGCCGGCACCGCGCTCGCGCCGGTCGTGGGCGGCTTCACGCAGGAGCACCTCGGCAACACCGCGCTGTGGCTCGGCTGTTTCGTCGTCTGCGTGCTGGTCGCCCTGGGCCACCTGATCTCCGGCCCGAGCCGCCGCCGGCGCGTCGCTGCCGTCCTGGAGCCCGCGCCGCTGCCCGTGCCCGCCGTGGCCGAGCCGGCGGCCGACACTCCCGCCAACGTCTCCTCGCGGTAACGTCCCTATTAGTAAGGACGCTTACCAGTAGGGAGCACCGCGTGCGGGCATGGCTGCGGGACACGGCCGGCGGGCTGTCCGCCACGTACTGGTACCTCTGGACCGGCCTGCTGATCAACCGGGTCGGCGGGTTCGCGGTGCTGTTCCTGTCGCTGTACCTGACCTCGCAGCGCGGCGCCGGGGCCGCGCTGGCCGGGCTCATCGTCGGCACGTACGGCATCGGTGGCCTGGCCGGCACGCTGGCCGGCGGCGTCCTCACCGACCGCTGGGGACGCCGGCGCACGCTGCTGGTCTCGCACTTCGCGACGGTCGCCGCGCTGGTCGCGCTCGCCTTCAGCACCGACCTCGCGCTGATCGCGGTGCTGTGCGCGCTGCTCGGCGTCGCCCAGTCGATGCCCGGCCCCGCATTCGTCGCCGCGATCATCGACGTGACGCCCGCCGAGAAGCGCTCGCGCGCCTTCAACCTCCAGTTCTGGGCGATGAACCTGGGCATGGCCGGCGCGTCGCTGCTCGCCGGGGTGCTGGCCGAGTGGAGCTACCAGGGCCTGTTCCTGATCGACGCCGCGTCGACCCTGGCCACCGGCGTGCTGATCGCCTGGAAGGTGCCCGAGACGCTGCGCCGCCCGGTCGCCCGCCACGAGCCGCACGGCGGGCTCGGCACGGTGCTCACCGACCGGGTCTTCCTGGTCTTCGCCGGGCTGACCCTGATCCAGGCGCTGATCTACACCCAGAGCAGCACGATCGTGCCGCTGGCGATGCACGCCGACGGCCTGAGCCCCGCGGCGTACGGGTCGGTGGTCGCCCTCGGCGGCGCCCTGATCGTGCTCGGCCAGCTCTTCGTGCCCCGGCTCATCGACGGCCGGCCCAAGCACCGCGTGCTCGCGCTGGCGCTGCTGGCCGACGGCCTGGGCTTCGGCGTCCTGGCAGTCGCCGGCCACCTGCCCGTCTATCTGATCGCCGCGGTGATCTGGACCGTGGGCAGCATGCTGGCCGCGCCCCCGAACGCCGAGATCAACTCAGAGCTGGCGCCGCTCGCGCTGCGCGGCCGCTATCAGGCGGTCTTCTTCCTGACCTTCCCCGCCGCGTCCTTCCTGGCGCCCTCCCTGGGCGGCCCGGGACTGCAGTACCTCGGTGACGGCTTCTGGCTGGTCGTGGGCGCCCTGGGGGTGGTCGCCGCCGGCCTGCACCTGGTGGCCGGGCCACCCCGCGAGCGCCGCGTCGCCGCCCTCCGCGCCGAGACGTCGGCCACCGCCGACGTCCGCTGACCCGCAGCGCCGCGGGTCCGGACACGTCAGCCACCGCCGACGTGCGCTGATCCGCTGCTCCGCGGGCCGAGCGTCCGGACACGAAAAAGGACGGCCCGCTGGGCCGTCCGGTTGGCGCCGGCGGCGGCGGACGACGCCCATCCCCATAGGCGTCGCCCGCACTAACCGCCGGTCTCGGGTCGCGCCGTCCCCCAACGGCATATGCCACCCGTCCCCAAACGCCGGCCGCGGTGATCGTCTCCGATCAACCAGTTCCCCGAACTAACGGTCCGGCGTCCATTGATTACGCTAGTTGGGGCAGTCAACTCAGACAAGCCAACTAGCTGTCCGCCATCTGTCTGCACCATCACAGTCACCGACAATTGCCCGATCGGCGGAGGAGGCTTCCCTCATCCGGTCGGCCCTCACTCGTCGGGATTCTCCAGCTGGAAGAAGTTGCTGCGCGAACCGCCCGACCGCTTCTCCTGGTAGATGAAGTTGAGCCGGCGCTTGTCGAACGCCTCGAACCACTCCGCCCAGCTGACCTCGACGAGCCGGTCGCCGGAGTACCCGGGGAAGTCGAAGCGCAGGACGCCGAGGTGGCCGTCGTGCTGCGTGCCGGCCACGGTCGCGGGCACCGCCTTGCGGGTCTTCGCCCACTGCCGGATCACCTCGTGGTCGGTGGTGACCAGGCTGCGCCCGTCGCGCTCGGGCCGCTGCGACGTCGACGTGATCTCCTGCGAGTAGTCGAGCGACTTCGACATGTTCTTGCCGGTCCGCTTGCCGCCGCTCTCCTTGCCGGCCTTGTCCTGCTTTCCGGACTGCTTACCGGACTGCTTGCCGGTGAGGCTCTTCACGAGCCGCTTCACCAGCTCCGGCTTCTTGAGCTTGGCCGTGTCGGCGACGCCCTCGCGCTCGAGCCGGGAACGCAGCTCCGACACCTTGAGCCGGGCGATCTTGCTCTCGTCCACGCCGGGAGTGTTCGGGGTGTCGTTGCCGCTTGTCGGGTTGCTGTCCTTCGTGGACCGCGACGACTTCGCGGAGCCGCTCGACTTGGACTTCGCGGAGTTGGTCGACTTCGCGGAGTTGGTCGACTTCGCGGCCTTCTGCTCCGCCTTGATCAGCTTCTTGACCAGGTCGGGCTTCTTGAGGTCGGCGGTGTCCGAGACGCCGCGCCGGGCCAGCCGGGTGCGCAGCTCCGGCACCTTGAGGCGGGCGATCTTGCTCTCGGCCACCTCGGGGGTGTTCGGGGTGTCGTTCCCGCTGGTCGGGTTCTTGCTCGAGCCGGACTTGGACGAGCTCGACGTCGAGGAACCGGACTTGGACGAGCTCGCCTTGGAGGAGCTCGACTTGGTCGAGCCCGACTTGGCGGAGCCCGATCTGCCGGACTTCAGCTCAGCCTTGATCAGCTTGTCGACCAGCTGCGGCTTCTTGAGGTCCTCGGTGCCCTTGACGCCCCGGTTCTTCAGTTCCCGGCGCAGCTCGTCGACCTTCATCCGGGCGATCTTGCTCTCGTTCACGTCAGGGGTGTTCGGAGTGTCGTTGCGGCTGGTGCGGCCCTTCGCGGTCTTCGTGGCAGCCACGCCCATTCACCTCTCATTCATCGGCCTTTTCCGATCACCCCTTAACTACCCGGTGACAGAGTTACGACACACGTATCCCCCGATACGGGTCGTCCGGCCGAAATGGACGGTGCCCGGGAGTCAGGAATCGTCGCCCGAGGGAGCCAGGTGCTTGAAGGCCTGCAAATTCGCCAGTGACTCACCGCGCTTGACCCGCCACTCCCACTCGCGGCGGATCGACGAGCCGAACCCGATCTCGAGCATGGTGTCGAACGACTCGTCGGCGTACGTCAGAACGGCGCCCAGCAGGCGGTCGAGCTCGTCGGAATCCAGGCCGGTCAGCGACACCCGCCCGGTCAGGTAGACGTCGCCGGCCGCGTCGATCGAGAACGACACCCCGTACATCCGGGCGTTGCGCCGCAGCAGCCACGCCCAGAGCTCCTCGTGCCGCTCGTCGGGCCGGCGCATCACGAACGCCTCGACGCGCAGCGCGTGCTCGCCGACGATCAGGTTGCACGCGGTCTTGAGCTTGTGCGTGCCGGGCAGCGTGACCACATAGGAGCCCGGGCCGGTGGTCTCCCACTCGAGCTCCCGCTCGGTGAGCACCTTCTCGATCAGTTCGGTCACCATGCGTACGCCTCCAGGCGCTGCGCGATCAGAGCGCGATGTTCCGTCACGGCCTCACGGTAGACCCGCAGCAGCCCCTCGGCCGTCCGGTCCCACGAGAAGTCGGAGGCGTGCGCGACCGCTCCGGCCGCGAGCCGCCGCAGCCGGCGTGGCGCGGCGAGCAGGTCGTCGAGCACCGCGGCCCACTGCTTCGGGTCGTGCCCGTCGACCAGCACCCCGCTCACCCCGTCGCGTACGGCGGTCACCAGCCCGCCCACCGCGGCAGCCACCACCGGCGTGCCGCACGCCTGCGCCTCGACCGCGACCAGGCCGAACGACTCGTTGTACGACGGCACGGCCACCACGTCGGCGGCGCGGTAGAGCGCGGCCAGCCCGGCGCCGTTCTGCGGCGGCAGGAACACGACCGAGTCGCTGACCCCGAGCGAGGCGGCCAGCTCGATGAGCGCGGTCGGCCGGTCGAGCCCGGTGCCGCTCGGGCCGCCGCAGACGACCAGCGTGGTGTCCGGGTCGCGCATCTCGGCGAGCGCGGCGATCAGCACGTCGGGCGCCTTGAGCGGCTGGATGCGGCCGACGAACGCGATGACCTTGCCGCGCTCGGGCAGGCCGAAGCGCCGCCGGTCGCGGCGGCCGGGGCGGAACCGGCCCAGGTCGACGCCGGGCAGCACGACCGTGGTGCGGGCCGGGTCGGCGTCGTAGTACGTGACCAGGTCCTGCGCCTCGAAGCGGGTGTTCGCCACCAGCCGGTCGGACTCGGCGATCACCTGTTCCTCGCCGATCACGCGGGCCTTGGGCTCCGGGCGGTCGCCCTCGGCGATCAGCCTGTTCTTCACCTTGGCCAGCGTGTGCGCGGTGTGCACGTGGGGCACGCCCCAGCGCTCGCGGGCCAGCCAGCCGACCTGCCCCGAGAGCCAGTAGTGCGAGTGGATCAGGTCGTAGTGGCCCGGCGGGTGCGCCGCCTCGGCGCGCAGCACCCCGTTGGTGAACGCGCAGAGCTGGGCGGGCAGCTCCTCCTTGGAGAGGCCCTCGAACGGACCGGAGGTCACGTGCCGGACCGAGACGCCGGGGGCCATCTCGACGACCGGGGGAAGCTCGCTGCGGGTGGCGCGGGTGAAGATCTCGACCTCGACGCCGAGCCGGGCGAGCCGTTTGGAGACCTCGACGATGTACACGTTCATGCCGCCGGCGTCGCCGGTGCCCGGCTGCTCGAGCGGGGACGTGTGAACCGAGAGGGTGGCGATGCGCCGCGGGGCCGGCCATTCTGCCACGATTTGTCCCTCCTGGGCGGTTGGCACGCGAATTGTTGCGCGGTCATTAATCTTCCCCGCCGGCAACCGCTGAACCCCCATGCAGGCGCTCGGAGGTGACCGACGTCATCGGGAAGGATGGGGGCATGCAGAACATCGCAGTGGTCACGGGCGCGTCCAGCGGCATCGGGGAGGCGACCGCCCGCCGGCTCGCCGCCGAGGGGTTCCACGTCGTCGCGGCGGCGCGCCGGGTCGAGCGGCTCGAGAAGCTGGTCGCCGACATCGGGCCCGCATCGGCCACCCCGGTGGAGTGCGACATCACGTCCGGGGAATCGGTCGCCGCGCTGGCCGCGGCCGTCACCGCGCTTGGCGGTCCGGTCACGCTGCTGGTCAACAACGCCGGCGGCGCGGCCGGACTGGACCCGGTCGAGTCCGGCTCGGCCGAGGACTGGCAGTGGATGTACGACGTCAACGTGCTGGGCACGCTGCGAGTGACGCAGGCCCTGCTCCCGGCCCTGGTGGCCAGCGGCAACGGGACGATCGTGACGGTCGGCTCCACCGCGGCGTTCACGGTCTACGAGGGCGGCGGCGGATACACGGCAGCCAAGCACGCCCAGACGGCCCTGGTCGGCACGTTGCGGCTGGAGCTGTCCGGCAAGCCCGTACGGATCGTCGAGGTGGACCCGGGCATGGTGCGGACCGACGAGTTCGCGCTCAAGCGCTTCGGCGGTGACCAGGCCAAGGCGGACGCGGTCTACCAGGGCGTACGGGAACCGCTCGTGGCCGACGACATCGCCGACATCATCGCGTTCGCCGCCACCCGGCCGCACCACGTCAACCTCGACCGCATCGTGGTCCGGCCGCTGGCGCAGGCCGCGCAGCACAAGGTCCACCGGGAGCAGGAGAAGTAGTGAAGCCGGTCGGCGCGATCACCCGGGGGACCACGAATCCCAACCGGCTACGTCGCGTCGACAACTACGTGGCGTACCGCTGCGGGGCTCTTCTCCGCGACGCGGCGCAGCCCCTGGTGATCGACCTGGGCTACGGCGCGACCCCGGTGACGGCCGTCGAGCTGCGAAGCCGCCTGGCCGCGAGCGTCCGTTCCGACGTCACCGTGGTGGGTCTCGAGATCGATCCCGTACGCGTGGAGGCCGCCCAGCCGTACGCCGATCCCCCGCGCCTGCTGTTCCGGCGCGGCGGCTTCGAGCTGGCCGGCCTGCGCCCGGTGGTGGTGCGCGCGTTCAACGTGCTGCGGCAGTACCCCGAGCCGGACGTGGCCGGGGCCTGGCAGGCGATGACGGCGACCGGCGCCGTGCTGGTCGAGGGCACCTGCGACGAGCTGGGGCGGATCGCGACGTGGGCGGTCGTCGAGTCCGGCGTGCCGAGCACGCTCACGCTGTCCGCGCGGCTGGCCGATCTGGATCATCCGGCGACGTTCGCGGAGCGGCTGCCCAAGGCGCTGATCCATCACAACGTGCCGGGCGAGCCGGTGCACGAGCTGCTGCGCGCGCTGGGCCGGGCGTGGGAGGCGGAGGCGACGCCGTTCGGGCCGCGTCAGCGCTGGCTGGCGACGTGCCGCCGGATGCGCGCGGAGGGCCGGCCGGTGCTGGACGGCCCGGGCCGGTGGCGGCTCGGCGAGCTGACGGTCCCCTGGCCGGAGACGAGATCGGGCCGGTCCTCCGCAGCGGACCGGCCCGACCTCAGGGGGTGAGTAACGTCTGAGATCAGGTTCGGTCGTGCGGGTAGCGGCCACGGTGAGCCGGCCGGTGCGGTTCAGGTGCCGCTGCGCTCCCCGAGCACCGAGCGCAGCGCGTCGACGAGCACGTCACGGCTGAACGGCTTCTTCACCAGCAGCGCGTCCTCCCCGATCAGCCCGTCGGCCACGGCGATCTCCTTGGGCAGGCCCGAGATGTAGACGACGCTCATGTCCGGCCGCAGCTCGGTGGCCGCCTGGGACAGCTCGCCGCCCGAGACGCCGGGCAGCCCCAGATCGGTGACCAGGATGTCGATGGCGCCGGGATGCTCGCGGCAGACGGCGATGGCCTGCTGCGAGTCGCCGGCGATCAGCGTCGAGAAGCCGCGGCGCTCGAGCATCCGGCGCATGATGTCGCGCAGGTCCTCCTCGTCGTCCACGACGAGGACCGTGGGCCGCGTCTCGGGTGCGGGCGCCTGCGACATGGATCCTCCTGGTCGTTCGGATGTCACATTCCGTGCCGGTTCGCGGTTTCACGCTATCGGCGGCAGGTTGCACGGTCCGGCCTTTGCGTGATCGCGGCATCTGTAGGCCAGTTCACCGTTCCGGCACGCATGGCCACGGGCGTTGGGGGAACTTCCGGTGCGACCCGGTTGCACCTGGGTTGCAACGTCGCCGGGCCCCTGGCGGGGGTCGGCGAAGATCGAAGAGAACAGCTAAAGCTGTGCGGTGGGAGGCCGATCAACACGGCGTACCGCTACACACCGCCACTGAGCAAGGAGAGCGATATGTCCAGCCTGCTGTCGCCCGAGATCACCACCGTTGCTTCGCTGACCGAGCGCTGCGACCGTTGCAGCGCCGCCGCCAAGCTGGTGGTCACGCTGACCAGCGGCGGCGAGCTGGCGTTCTGCGGACACCACGCCAACCGTCACGCCGACGACATCGCCCGCGTCGGCGAGCGCATCGTCCTCGAGAACGGCTTCGAGTGGGCGGGAAAGTAACCGCTTGATGCGCATACGCCGCGTTATGCTCTTTTCCTCTGTTGTTGAGGGGATTACGTGCATGACGCGGCGCGTGATCTGGGCAGGCTCCCCCGGCTGACCGCCGGGTGCGCCGGTGTCGCGGTCGCCGTCGCCGGCGCCGCGGCGCTGCTGCTCACGTCACCGAGAGACGCTCCGCCGGACGGCTTCCTCGCCGCTCCGGCGGCCGCGTTCGTCCCGGCCGGACTGGCCCTGCTGCTGCAGGCGCTGCCGGTCATCAGCCGGACCGCCGGCCGGGTCGTGCACGGCGCCGCCGTCCTCCTCCTGCTCGCCGCCGCCACGATCTGCGTGGCCGGCCTGCGCTCCGACTTCCCCGCCTCCGTCGCGACGCTCGCCGCGCTCGCCGTGCTGGCGATGCTCGGCCCGCTCGTGCGCACGCTCGTCCGGCTCGACCGGCGGCGGCAGGACGTCACCACCTTCGCCGGCACGCTGCTGCAGTCGATGAACGAGGCAGTCATGGTGCTGGACGCCAACTACAACGTCATCGACGTCAACCGGCGCTGGCGCGAGCTCACCGGGCACGGCGCCGACGAGCCCGTCCGGCTGGACCCCCCGCCCGTGCCGCCGGCCGCCGGAGGCGACTGGGAGCTGCCCCGGGTCGACGGCGGAGCGGTGCCGGTGCTGGCCACGGTCGCGCCGGTGCCCGACGAGGCGGGCGAGCCCATGGCGTACGTGGCCACCTACGTCGACATCGGCGACCGCAAGCGGGCCGAGGCGGCACTCGGCGAGCACGCCGCCGAGCTCGAACGCGGCAACGCCCGGCTGCGCGAGGCGAACGCCCGGCTCGAGGCGGCGCTGACCTTCAAGAACGACCTCACCTCGATGCTGACCCACGACGTCGCGCAGCCGATCAGCTCGATCGCCAGCCTCGCCGAGCTGCTCCGCGCCGACTGGGACGACCTGCCCGACGACCTCCGGCTCGAGCTCGCCACGAAGATCGACAAGAACACGCAGCGGCTGATCAAGATGATGAACGACCTCCAGCTGCTGTTCCGGCTCGACACCGGCTCGATCACCGCGCGCCGGACGCCGGTGTCCCTGCACGAGGCCGCGTCCGTGGTCGCCTCCCCGAGCGCCGGGGACGACGTGAGCGTCGACATCGGCGAGGACATGTCGGTGCTGGCCGACCGCGCCCACGTCGTCGCGGTGCTGCAGAACCTGGTGCGCAACGCCGTCGCGTACGGGGCCGCGCCGATCCGGCTGACCGCCGCCCGGCACGGTGAGCGGATCGAGCTGGTGGTGCAGGACAGCGGGCCCGGCATCCCCGACGAGCTGCTGCCGAACCTGTTCGGGCGGGTCGTGCGCGGGGCCGGGATGGGCCTGTTCATCGTGCGGCACCTGGTCGAGGCCAACGGCGGCACGGTCCGCTACGAGCACGCCGACCCGCACGGCGCCCGCCTGATCGTCGCGTTCGAGGCCGCCCCGGTGTGACACGGCGAAGGGCCGGCACCGCTGGCGGGCCGGCCCTTCTCGCTGGTCGTGTCTAGATGTCGCGGGCGCTGCCCCGGTCCTCTTCGTTGATCATGCCGTCGCCCCAGGCGTCCTTCCGGTTGGTGCGCCCGCCCATCCGGGCGCTGCCGGACGCGCCGCCGCTGACCGTGCCCGCCCTGGCGATCCGCCGGCCCGGCGCCAGCACGTCGTCGAGGTCGCGGGCGCTCCGGATGCCCGGCGCCGAGGTGATGTCGACGCTGGTGCCCATCGTCGACGCGGACATGCCGTGGTAGGGCAGGTCGGCGGCGCTCCCGTTGCTCCGCTCGGCGGCGCTGGTCCCCCAACCGGCGCCCGGATGCGCGTTGCTGCGGACCCGCGCGGCCACCGCCGCGGGCGACGGCACCGGCCGCAGCTGCTTCGTGCTCGCGCCGCCCTCCACCAGGCCCTTGAGCGCGGTGAGGTCGGCCTTCAGGCGCTTGGTCAGCGCGGCCTGCCCGTGCCGGTCGTTGGGCAGCAGGAACGCGACGTCGGCCTCGAGCTGGGCGACCACCTGGGTCTTGGTCTCGCCCATCGGCCGCAGCGTGATGGTCTCGGCGACCAGCGGCCCCTCCGTGGTCGACCAGGAGACCCGCTCGTCCAGCGAACGCTCGACGATCTGGGCGTCGAACTCGCGGACGCTGCCCTCGACGTCCATGACCCAGTGCGTCCGGTCGTTGCCCAGCGGGGTGACCTCACGGACCCCGCTCATGAACCGCGGGTAGTTCTCGAACGCGGCGAGTTGCTCGTACACCGTGTGCAACGGTGCACTCACCTCGATGGCCTGCTGAACCATGCTCATCGCATCTCTCCCATGCCTTCACGTGGTGGCTGTCGGCATGACTGAGCGTACGGAGACGAGTACGGCGAGCGGCCCGTTTCGTTCAGACCCGGCGCAGGTACTGCCAGTGGCCGACCTCGCCTGCGTACCGGGCGTCACTCGCGGGCACCATCGCCACCCCCGCCGCACGCAGCAGCGCGACCAGCCGCGGCGACGGCGAACGCCAGGCCTCGCTGATCTCCACCACGGTGCCGGTGTCGCGGCAGGCCACGGCCAGCGCGTCGATCAGGTCGGGGCCCAGCACGGCGTCGTCGAGACCCACCTGGGCGAGCAGGCACAGCGGCCGGGCGAGCTGGGTGGGCGCGTAGCGGGAGGCGCGCTCGATACCCCGTACGGTCGCCGTCACCAGCTCCTCGGCCACCTGGTCCGCCGTGAGCCGGCCGGCCGCCAGCATGCCCCGCACCTCGCGCGGTCCGTGAACGCCCGCGGCCGTCGGCAGCCCGGAGACGGCGACGGAGAGGGCCTCGAGGTGACCGAGGTCGGCGGGCAGCGCGAGCCAGCCGTCCGGGCGCACGACCTCGACCTCGCCCGCGATGCGCAGGCGCAGCTCGGTGCGCCGCTGCGCCCGGCGGATCGAGTCGGCGTAGGCGGGCAGCCACGTGGTCTCCGGCCCGACCTGGTCGGCGAACGTAACCGCGCTGAGCCCGGCCAGGTCGGCCGCCGAGACGACGACGCCGACAGCGTCCCGGCCCGCCGCGAAACCAGTGTGCACATGGGCGTCGGCCGTCAGGTCCAGAGCGACACCGATGACTGATTCCCGCTCTGCACTCACTGTCTCTCCCAGGCCGTCTGCTGGACGGGCTCTTCCCGTCTGCCCACAGCCTGCGGCCCGGGTGTTGACAACGCCGTTCCGCAGCCGGTGCAGTCCGGGTGCGCCCCCCTGTGCACAACGCCCCGCCGCCCGCCGCGCGGCGAGTAGGATCCCCGCGCACACGCATCTCCCCACACCCGGGGCGGGCGGGGGAGGCGGTGGGCACGCCAGGCGATCTTGGAGGTCAGAGGCGGAACGAGCCGACCAGGGCGCGCAGCTCGTCGGCTGTGCGGGCCACGCCGTCGGAGGCCTGACGGGTCTGCTCGACGCCCTGCACGGCCTCGGCGCTGGCGGTGGAGACGTCCGAGATGCTGGAGGCGATGCGGGCCGAGCCGTTGGCGACCTCGGCGATGCTGCGGCTCATCTCGCCGGTGGTGGCGGTCTGCTGCTCGACCGCCGAGGCGATCGTGGTCTGGAAGTCGTTGATCTGCGCGATGACCTCGCTGATCCGCGAGATGACCTCGACCGCGCCGCCGGTGTCCTGCTGGATGGCGGCGACCCGCGTCCCGATGTCCTCGGTGGCGCGTGCCGTCTCCTGGGCCAGGTCCTTGACCTCGCTGGCGACCACGGCGAAGCCCTTGCCGGCCTCGCCGGCGCGGGCGGCCTCGATGGTCGCGTTCAGCGCGAGCAGGTTGGTCTGCTCGGCGATCGAGGTGATCAGCTTGATGACGTTGCCGATCTCGGCGGACGAGTCGCCGAGCTGACGGACCGTGTCGGTGGCGCGGGCCGCCTCGGACACGGCGATCGCCGCGATCTGGGCCGACTCGCTGGTGTTGCGGGAGATCTCACGGATTGCGAGGCCCATCTGCTCCGACCCGGCGGCGACCGACTGCACGTTGCGGGAGATCTCGTCGGCCTCGGCGGACGCCGTCGCGGACTGCTGGTCGGTCCGGTGCGCGGCCTCGGAGATCTGCCCGGCGACCGCCGACAGCTCCCCGGCCGCACCCGCCAGCGCGTCCGCGTCGCGGCCGATGGTCTGCAGCGAGCCGCGGATCGACTCGAGGGCGGTGTCCAGGCCGGCCGCCATCCGGCCCAGCTCGTCCCGGCTACGGATGCCGCTGCGCCCGGTCAGGTCGCCGCGTGCGAGGGCGTCGATGACGGCGCCCAGCGTGCGCACCGGCACCAGGATCGAGCGGGCCAGCGGGATCGCGAGCCCGATCAGCAGCGCCAGGCCCAGCAGCGCCACCACGATCGAGAGGGTACGGGTGCGGGTGACCGTGCTCGCCATGTCGGCCTGCTCGGTCGCGATGTCGGCGTTGACCCTGTCCAGGAGAGCGCCCAGCGCGTCGTCGGTGGCGTTGTTGCGTTCCGAGATCTCGTCCAGCCGGCCGCGCACCGACGCCGGGTTGCGGTCGGCGGCCGCCACGAAGCTGGTGATGAACGTTCCGAAGTCGACGAACTTCTGGCGGTCCGCGGCGAAGGCGCGGGCGAGGTCGTCAGGGAGGCCTGCGGCGACGACGGCGTCGGCCGCCTCGGTCGCCGACTGCACGTCGTCGCGTACGTCGCCGGAGACGTCCTGGCCGAGCGCCGACCGGTAGGCGTCCACCTTGAGCTCGCTCTGCCGGGTGTCCAGGTGGTTGAGCGCCGCGAGCCCGCTCTGCAGGTGGGCGACGTTCCAGCCCTGATCGGCCAGCTTGTTCTGCCCGGACAGCGAGATCGCGGCGAGCGTGGCGAGCATGACGGCGCCCACCAGCACGATCATAGCGAGCCGTTTGGCAATGCCCAGTTCTGCCAATCGCGACATCGATCCCCCTTGGCGCGCGTAGAAGCTGCAATGAACATTTTTCAGATCTTCCGGCCACGGGAGGGCGTTTTCGCCTTATCGGCCCAAAAAAGAACGCCCCGTCGCGTACGACGGGGCGTTCTCGAGGCTCTCAGTCCGATGTGGTCGGTGACTGCAGCATCCGGCTGACCGCCCGCACCTCGTCCTGTGTGGGCGAAGCGGCCTCCCGGTTGGATGCCTGCAGCTCCCGGTACACCTCCTCGCGATGCACCTGAACGTCACGCGGAGCCTGGATGCCCAGCCGGATCACGTCGCCGCGCGCCTCGAGCACGGTGATGACGACATCGTTGCCGATCATCACGCTCTCTCCGGAACGCCGGGTCAGTACGAGCATCGTCGGTGCCCTCCTCCATCCGTGGACGGACAGCATCGCGAGACGGGCGCGGTCGCCGGCCGGCGACCGCGCCGACGATCCGTCAGTAGGCCGGGTTCATGACCGCGCGGACGGGCAGGCCCGAACCGCTGAGAACCACCTGCATGGCGCGCATGCTGTCCCGGTCGACCACGATCGGGGCCATCAGGTTCGCCGTGGTCTCGTTGGTGCCGGCCGTGATGACGACCAGCAGCAGCAGACGGTCGGGGTCCTTGGTGTTGAGGGCGGCGAAGACGTCCTGCTCCAGCTCGGGCGCGTAGTCCGGGAAGAACGGCTCCGGCGGCGCCACGAGGAAGCGCAGGTCCGGGTCTTCGGTGGACGTGAACGCGTAGAGGAGGCCGTCTTCGTTGAGTCGCACCAGAACGAACTCCCGGTGTGCCGGGAACCCGGGCATGGGGACCGCCATCGTGATGGTCGGCAGGCCCAGCGACGGGTCGGTCATGGTGGCCTCAATCGGTCGAGACGCGGTGCGAGTAGTCATGGTCACCTCAGGAAATCGATGAGCGAGGGCTGGATCACCTTGGCCGAGGCGGCCAGGGCGGCCTGATAAGACGTCTGCTGAATCTGCAGTTCCATGATCGCCTTGGGCAGGTCGACGTCCTCGATTTCGGACAGCTGCGACGTCACGGACAGCAGGTGATCGTCAGCGGACTGCTTCATCTGCGTAATCCGATTATATCGGGCGCCAACGTCCGAAAGGGTGGACTTTAGTAAATCGTGGGCCGTATCGAGATTGCCCAGCGCCTTGTTCAGCGCATCGTCGTCATTGCCGCGAAGCGCCGTGGAAATGTCGCTCAGCACCTTGAAGAGCTGAGTGTCGCTGTCGTTCTTTCCGTACGCCTCGGCGCCGGTCGCGTCGATCCGGACCTTGGCGTTCGGCCCGACCGTACGGGTGGTCTGACCCTCGTTCCCGACGTACTTGCCGGTCTCGTCGAACGCCACCGCGCCCGGCGTGGTCCCGCCGAAGATCGGCCGGCTCAGGTACGACGTGTTGGCCTCGCCGATCATCGACTGCCGGATGTTGTCGATCTCCACGGCGATCGCCTCGCGGGCCGACGCGTTGTTGGCCGAGCTGAGGCCCTGCACGGTCAGATCCCGTACGCGGATGACCTGACTGGAGGCATCGGCGAGCTTGTCCTGGATGGCGCCCAGCCAGCCCAGCCCGTCGTCGGCGTTGCGCGAGAACTGCTGGGTCGCGCGCATCTCGCCGCGCAGCTGCAGCGAGGTGACCGTGCCGGTCGGGGAGTCCGACGGCCGGCTGAGCTGCTTGCCGCTGGAGATCTGTTCCTGCAGTTTCTGGCCGCGGGCCATGCTGCGGTTCAGGTCGCCCAGCATGCGGTGCCGCATGCTGGAATCGGTGACCCTGCTGGGAATCGTCATGCGTCACCGCTCCTCATCGGCCGACCAGACCGGTGCGGTTGATCAACTGATCGAGCATCGAGTCGATCGTGGTCAGCACGCGGGAGGCGGCCTCGTAACCCCGCTGGAAGGTCAGCAGGTTGGTCATCTCCTCGTCGAGGTTCACCCCGGACTCGGCCTCGCGCGACGTGTCGACCTGGTCGCGTACGGCGTCCTGGATCTCACTGCGCCGGGCCGCCGACTGCGAGGCGACGCCGAGCTGGCCGATCATCTGCTGGTACGTCGCGTCCGGGCCGTTCGCCGAGGTGCCGAGCGCGGCCAGGTCGTCGGCCTTGTCGTTGTCGATGGCAGCGACCGCGGGCGGCACGGCCTTGGGGTTGCCGGCCGAGAAGGCGACCTTGTCGGGATCGTCGATCGCGACCTTGAGGTCGCGCGCGGTCGTGCCCGAGAAGAACTCGGTGCCCCGGTCGCCGTTGATGTCGTAGCCCGAGGTGACCAGGCCGTTGACGCTCGTGGCCAGCGACTCCGCCACTTCGTCGAGCTGGCCCGCGATGCCCGGGATGATGGTGTTCATCGTGTCGAGCATCGAGCCCATCGTGCCGCCGGCGTTGGCCGCCGAGGTGGTGCCCGCCCAGCGCAGCTGCACCGGGGTGCCCTCGGTCCACGAGTCCAGATTGGGCGGTCCGGCGAGCTCCAGCTTGCGCGTGGAGAAGTCGCTGACCAGCGGGGAGCTGCCGACGTAGACGTTGATCGAGCCGTTGGTCTTGGGCTCCGTGGTCGCGCCGACGAGCTCGGACAGCTTCATGATCGCGACGTCGCGCTGGTCCTGGAGCTCGTTCGCCTCGAGGCCCGCGGCCTGCGCGACCACCACCTGGTTGTTCATGTGCGCGATGTTGTCGGCCAGCGTGTTCACCTGGTCCACGTACGCGCTCATCTCGTTGCGGTTCGCGCCGAACTGACTGCTGAGCGAGGCCCGCGTGTCGTTGAGCGTGAGGGCGACCGTACGGCTCTTCTCGAGCAGCGACGAGCGGGTCGACGGGTCCTGCCAGTTGTTGGCGACGTCGTTCCAGCCGTCCCACATGTCGTGCAGGCGCGCCTGCAGCGCGGTGTCGCTCGGCTCGGCCAGCACGCTTTCGATCTGGTTGTACGCCGCGGCCTGAGTGCTGAGGTACGACGAGTTCGCGTGCTCGGTGCGCCCGCGTTCCTCGAGGTACGCGTTGCGGCCGCGCTCGATGCCGGCCACGGTCACGCCGTTGCCGACCTGCGTGGTCGTCGCGTAGACGCCCGGGTTCAGGCTGCCCGTCTGCGACGCCATCCGTACGCGCTGCTTGGTGTACCCCTCGGTGTTCGCGTTCGCGATGTTCTGGCCCGTGATGTCCAGGCCGCGGCGCTGCGCATAGAGCGAGGTGAGCGCCGTGTTGATACCGCTGAAGGAGCTAGCCATCAGATCGCCTCATCCACCAGGCTGGAGCGGCGGATGCCGCCGGAAACGGTCTGGCCCTGCGGTCCGTACGTTTCCACAGTTTCCGCGAACGCGAGCATGGTTTCGCGGGCCGCGCGCTGACCGGCCGTGAGCAGGTCGCGGTTCACGTCCGCGAGCGCGCTGATCTCGGAGGTCAGCATGAGGAACGCCTTACGGTGCTGATGCAGCAGGTCGGACCAGGGCGCCGGCGAGGCGTCCGCGAGCTCGCCCAGCGAGGCCTCGGGGGCGAGGCCCAGCTCGACGGCCACGTCCTGGGCGTAGGCGGCGCGGATGACCTCGGTCTGCCGGATCTGCTCCAGCACCACCTCCACTTCCCGGGTGGCGTGGCTCAGCCAGCGGGAACGACCGGATGCGAGGAGCAGCTGCTCCTCCTCGAGCTTGAACAGCAGCATCTCCAGCAGCTCACGTGACCGCCACAGGACGCTGGCCAGGTCGGTCTGGCTCACCCCTGGTCCTCCGTCTCGCCTGAAGGTCGGGCACGCCCCCTCGACGAACCCGCTCATTCGGACACGTCGGCACGACCGCCCCGCCGCTGAGTATTAAGGCAGATTCGGGCTTCTTGTGAAGAGGACTCGGGTTTCTTCGGGTTCGCCGGAAAAGGGCGCGCAAATCTCGCAGACTGTTTCATGAACCGTCGGCACCGCGCCGATCGGACTGGCGTAACGCCACGGCCTCATGGATGGGCCGGATAGAGACCCCTCAAGGAGGAAGTACTCATGGGTCTTCGCATCAACCAGAACATCGCCGCGCAGAACGCCTACCGGAACCTGTCGGTCACCGACAGCCAGATGTCGAAGTCGCTGGAGAAGCTGTCCAGCGGTTTCCGCATCAACCGGGCAGCCGACGACGCGGCCGGCCTCTCGATCTCCGAGGGCCTGCGCTCGCAGGTCGGCGGCCTGAAGGTGGCCGTGCGCAACACGCAGGACGGCGTCTCCGTCGCGCAGACCGCTGAGGGTGCGCTCAACGAGACGACCGCGATCCTGCAGCGCATGCGTGATCTGTCGGTGCAGGCGGCCAACTCGGGCGCCACCGACTCGGCCGCTTCCGACGCCGCCAACAAGGAGCTGGGCCAGCTGAACGCCGAGCTCGACCGGATCGGCAAGAGCACCGCGTTCGGCAAGCAGAACCTGCTCGACGGCACGTTCGGCGCCACCAAGGCGAACGCCGGTTCCGCGATCGCGGCCGGCAGCAACGGCAAGGCGGCCGCGATCCCGGCCGGCGCCACGCTCGACCCCGCCGACCCCACCAACACCACGTTCAAGTTCACGCTGGACTCGGTGGGTGGCTCGTCCAAGGACGGCAACGGCAACAGCATCACCACCTCGTCGACCCCGCCCGGCACGCCGATCGAGGTCACGGTCAAGAAGCTCCCCGCCGGCGCCTCCGCGCAGGATCTGGCCAAGGCCGTGAACGACGGCTTGCAGTCGGCTCTCAAGGCGGCCGGCTTCCAGGGCAACGAGGTTTCCATGTCCGCCAAGGTGGACGCCCAGAACACCACCACCTACAAGATGTCCGGCTCCGGTGACTTCCACGTCGCCGCGGACACCGGTGGCGTGCTGACGCAGGCCGGCATCGACATCACCAAGGCGAACGCCGACACCGGTGGTAACACCGGTAAGTTCCAGGTCGGTGCCAACGCCAACCAGAAGATCGGCATCTCGATCGGTGCCGTGGACTCCCAGTCGCTCGGCACGGCGGCCATCGACCTCACCAAGGACCCGGACGCCGCGATCAAGGCGATCGACTCGGCCCTGTCGTCGGTCACGGACAGCCGGGCCACGCTCGGTGCCATCCAGAACCGCTTCGAGCACACCATCAACAACCTTAACGTCGCCGTCGAGAACCTGTCCGCGTCGGAGTCGCGCATCCGTGACACCGACATGGCCCAGGAGATGGTGTCCTTCACCCGCTCGCAGATCCTGACCCAGGCGGGCACCTCGATGCTGTCGCAGGCGAACCAGTCGGCGCAGAACGTTCTCTCGCTGCTGCGCTAACCGAACTGCCACCGCTTGGCACTGAAAAACACGCTCACGCGACCGAATAGGCAGGGGTAGCCGGCAGAACAGGCTGGCTGCCCCTGCTTCGTTCACCGCAAGGAAAGGCAGGTACCAGTGTCCAGTTCGGTTGACGGCCTGGTCAGTGGACTCCAGACCACGTCGATGATCCAGTCGCTCATGCAGGTCGAGGCCGCACCGCAGAACCGGCTGAAGACGAAGGCCAACACGGCGCAGAAGACCGTGGACGCCTACCAGTCGGTGAACTCCAAGATGACCGCGCTCAAGACGGCAGCCGACGCCGTGGGCCAGTTGAGCACGTGGCGCGGGATCAAGGCGACCTCGAGCTCGTCATCGGTCACCGCCACCGCGGTCACCGGCACGAACACGGCCACCGGCACCACCGTCTTCGACGTGAAGAGCCTGGCGAAGGGTCAGATCACCACGGCCAAGGTCCCGACCTCGGGCGACATCATGAGCGGCGGCTCGCTGACCATCGACCTCGGCCCGCTCGACGACGCCGACCCAGCCAAGCACAAGAGCACCACGCTTACCGTCACCGACAAGAGCGCGAAGGGCGTTGCGGACGCGATCAACGCCGCCAACCTGGGCGTCAAGGCGACCCTGATCACCACCGGCGGCAGCGACAACATCCTGCAACTCAGCGGCGCCAAGACGGGCACCGCTCAGGCCTTCACCATCGACGGGCTCGACCAGCTCAGCAACGGTGCTCCGCTGACCAACGTGGCGACCGCGACCGACGCCCGGCTCGAGATCGGCGGTGGTAACGCTGACGCCAACAACGACGGGTTCGCCGACGGCTACGTCATCACCAGCAACACCAACACCTTCACGAACCTGATGCCCGGCGTGACGCTGACCGTGTCGAAGCTCGAGGACGGCGTGACCGTCGGAGCCACCGCCGACGTCGATGGCATCGCGGACAAGTTCCAGGCCCTCGTCGACGCCGCGAACGACGCGCTGAGCGAGATCGGGAAGCAGACCGCCTACGACCCGGCCACGAAGAAGGCGTCGACGCTGACCGGCGACTTTGCGGTGCGGAACATGTCGCAGAAGATCCTCAGCACAATTAGCCAGGGCATCATTTACCCGAACCCGGACTACGACACGAAAAAGAAGCCGGAGGATCAGCCCGGGGTCAAGCCGACGCTCTCCGCCGGCTCCTACGCCCAGTTCGGCATAGGGCTCGACAAGTACGGCAAGCTCACCTTCGACGCCGAAAAGTTCAAGGCCTCGTACGCGGAAGACCCGGTCAAGATCCAGAAGATCGGCACCGAGATCGGCGGCGTCTTCGAGACAATGGGCGACGCCGAGTCGACGAATCTCAAGTCGACGATCACCGGCCGCAAGAGCGAGATCGACAACCTGAACGCCCAGATCAGCAACTGGGACGTCCGGCTCGCCGCCAAGAAGCTGGCGCTTCAGAAGACGTACTCCGACCTTGAGACCTCCCTGGGCAAGCTGAAGAACCAGTCGAACTGGCTCGCCGGCCAGCTCTCGGGCCTCTGATCACACCGACCCGAACCCGCCACCGGGCACTGACCGCTGAGGAGACCGATGACTGCCCCCAACCTTCGCAACCGCTACCTGCAGGACTCCATCCAGACCGCGTCGCCCGCCAAGCTGCTGACGATGCTGTACGACCGCCTGGTTGTCGACCTCATGCAGGGCGAGGAGGCGCTGCGGGCCGGTGAGCGCGAGCTGGCCCACGAGAAGCTCACCCACGCGCAGGAGATCATCATCGAGCTGCAGGTGAGCCTCGACGTCGAGGCCTGGTCGGGCGCGCCGGGCCTGGCGAACCTGTACGGCTACCTGCTCACCGAGCTGATCGGCGCGAACATCGCCCGGGACGCCGACCGGGTCGCCGTCTGCCGCGGCCTCGTCGAGCCGCTGCGCGACGCCTGGCGGGAGGCCGCCGCCGCGGCGGTCGCCCACTGACGGGAGGGTTGAACACCGTGAGCGGCGGCGACTGGCGCGACGCCTGGAACGAGGCCCTGGACGAGCTGGAGCTCGACGTGGCCACGATCGAGGCGATGCTCGCCGACGAGCACCGGCACGCCGAGACCCCGCCGGCCAGCCTCTGGAAGCCGCCGACCGAGCTGGGCGCGCTGCCGCTGGAGCTCAAGCCGAGGGCCGACGAGATCCTCACCCGCCAGCTCAAGGCGGCCGAGGAGATCGCGCGACGGATGACCGCGACCCGGCAGCAGATGACGATGACCACCAGGATCGAGACGGGCGAGGCGGTCAAGCGGCCCGTCTACGTCGACCGAGCCATGTGACCGACCACGAGACGTCCCGGGACCCCGCGTGGGGGCCCGGGACTTTTCGCGTGCAACCGGCTGGCAACCGTCTGACACTCAGCGGATCACGGCACGGGCCGAAATGCATGGTACGAGCGACGGAACGCTCACCGGAAAGCCACGGATCGGCACCTTGGGCACCCACACAAGGAGCTGCTGTGTTCGATGATGTCTCGTCATCTGCCCTGCGCGTCGCGGTCGGCGGCCTCGCAGCCCGGCAGAGCGCCATCGCGAACAATATCGCGAACATCGAAACCCCAGGCTATCGGGCTCGTAAGGTGGAGTTCGAGGAGGCGCTGCGCGGCGCCGTCGCCAAGGGCCTGTCACCGCTCGGGGTCGCTCCGCAGACCACGACGTCGCTGGAGCCGACCCGGCTGAACGGCAGCAACGTCAACCTCGACGAGGAGACGCTCTCCCACATCGACACCACGATGCGCTATCAGCTGACCCTGCGGGCGATGGACACCAAGTACTCGATGCTGCGCGACGCGATCAAGGGAGCCTGACGATGAGCACGTTCAACGCCATCGGCGTGGCCGGCAGCGGCGTCACCGTCTACCGCAAGTGGCTGGACGCCGTCTCCGACAACATCGCCAACATGAACAACGCCAGCCGTACGTCCGAGAACGCCTTCCAGGCCCGGTACGTCATCGCCCAGGAGGCGCAGGACGGCAACGGCGCCCAGGTCGGCGGCGTGGCCTTCGGCAGCGCCGAGGGTGTGCTGGTGCACGAGCCGGACAACCCGCTCGCCGACAGCCAGGGTTACGTGCGCAAGCCGGACATCGACCTGGGCAGCCAGATGGCCCAGATGATGATGGCGCAGCGCGCCTACCAGGCCAACCTCGCGGTCGTGGACCGCGCCAAGGACTCGTACACCGCTGCGATCAACCTCGGGAAGTGAGGTAGGCGATGACTTCTCCGATCAGCCCGATCGGCGGCTTCTCACCGGTCTCCGGGCTCGACGCGATCACCGGCGCCGGCGGCGCGGACGCCCTGACCGGCACCGACCGCGCCACCGCGGCCAAGGGCGAGCACGAGAGCTTCGCCAGCATGCTGTCGCGGGGTCTGGAAAGCGTCTCGGCCGCCCAGGGCAAGGCCGACGACCTCGCCGTCCAGGCCGCTCAGGGCACGCTGCAGGACCCGGCGCAGTACACGATGGCGGCCAACGAGGCGCAGCTCGGCTTGCAGCTCACGCTCGCCGTCCGCAACAAGGCCGTGGAAGCTTTCCAGGAAATCATGAGGATGCAGGCCTGACATGACCGACCGCCTTCCCGCTCCGGTTCGCCGCGTCACGGACACGTTCCGGTCCTTCACACCGGGACAGAAGGCCGTCACGATCGCGGCAGTTCTCGCCCTCGTCATCGGCGCGTACTTCTTCGCCACGTGGGCGTCGAAGCCGTCGTACTCGATTCTGTTCAACAACCTCTCGTCCAAGGACGCGAGCGCGATCGTCGAGTCGCTGAAGAAGGCAGGCACGCCGTACGAGCTGGCCAACGACGGCCAGACCGTGCTGGTGCCGCAGGACCAGGTCAACGAGCTGCGCCTGTCGCTGAGCAGCGAGGGGCTGCCCGGCGACGCCGGCACCGGCTACGCGCTGCTCGACCAGCAGGGCATCACCACCAGCGACTTCATGCAGCAGACGAACTACCAGCGGGCGCTCGAGGGCGAGCTGTCCAACACGATCAAGTCGATCGAGGGCGTCGAGGCGGCCACCGTGCACCTCGTGATCCCCAAGAAGGACGTCTTCGCGGACGAGCAGGACAAGCCGACCGCCTCGGTGCTGGTCCAGTCGAGCTCCACCCAGCCGCTGAGCAGCGACCAGGTGCAGGCCATCGTGCACCTGGTGGCCTCGAGCGTCGAGGGGCTGGACCCGACCCAGATCACGGTCGCGGGCGCGGACGGCAAGGTGCTCTCGACCGGTGGCGGTGCGGCGATCGGCACGGGCGGGGACAGCGGCACGGAGGCGCAGACCGTCGCGTTCCAGAACCGCATGAACCAGTCGATCCAGAACATGCTGGACAGCGTGGTGGGTCCGGGCAACTCGTCGGTGGTGACCACGGCGACGCTCGACTTCGACCAGACGTCGACGACCAGCAAGACGTACAACGCGGACCCGTCGGTGCCCGCGCTGTCGGAGCAGAACTCGCGGGAGGCCTACAACGGCGCCGAGAACTGCGCCGGCGGCGTCCTCGGGCCGGACAACATCGCCGGTCCCGGCTGCTCCACCGGAGGCGGCAGCAGCAGCGGCCCCGGGCAGTACGAGAACAGCAGCAGCGTCCGCAACAACGCCGTCAACGAGGTCCAGGAGCAGCGCAAGAGCGCGCCGGGCGGCATCAAGAAGCTCAACGTCGCCGTGCTGCTCAACAGCAACGCCGCGGGCTCCATCGACCCGGCCCAGGTGCAGCAGCTGGTCACCGCGGCCGCCGGCATCGACAGCACGCGCGGCGACACGATCGCGGTGTCGTCCATGCCGTTCGACCAGAGCGCCGCCAAGGCCGCCCAGGAGGCCCTCACCGCCTCCACCGCCGCGGCCCAGCAGGCCAAGCAGATGTCGCTGATCAAGACCGGCGTGCTCGGCGCGATCGTCCTGGCGCTGCTGTTCCTGGCCTGGCGGTTCACCCGCAAGAGCAAGAAGCGCCGGGGCCTGACCCCCGAGGAGCGCAAGCACCTCGAGGACATGCAGGCCGCCCTCGAGGCGCAGCGGCTCGCCGAGCTCAACCAGGCGATCCCCGCTCAGATGCTGGAGGCCGGGATGGCCGTGGACGACACGAACGTGCAGGCTCGCGAGGAACGCCAGCGGGAGATCGAGCAGATGGTCAAGGATCAACCTGAGGAGATGGCGGTGCTGTTGCGCGGCTGGCTGGCCGCCGATGTGACGCGCTGACCCACTGCTGCGGCGACCGGCTGAGGCCCGGTCGCCGCGGGTTGACTTTCTGCTGCTGACGGTCCGAGGGAGTACGCGTTGACCACACCCGCGCTCACCACCATGTCGATGACGGGCGTGCGCAAGGCCGCCATCATGCTCGTCCAGTTCGGCAAGGAGCAGTCCGCCCAGATCCTGGCGCAGATGTCGGAGAAAGAGGTCGAGATGATCTCGGCCGAGATCGCCCGGCTCGGCAAGCTCGAACCGACCCAGGTCGACGACGTCATGGACGAGTTCTACGCCATGGCCACGACCCGGTACGCGGGCTCCGGCGGCATGGACTACGCCCGTGAGCTGCTCGAGGCGTCGCTCGGCAAGGACCGGGCCGCGTTGATACTGGACCGCCTCGAAGCCTCGATGAACGACATCCCGTTCAACTTCCTCAGCCACGCCGACCCCCGCCAGCTGCTCTCCTACGTGCAGTACGAGCACCCGCAGACCATCGCGCTGGTGCTCGCGCACATCCCCTCGGCGCTCGCCTCGTCGATCCTGGCCGGCCTCCCGCTGGAGGTGCAGACCGAGGTCGCGCACCGCATCGCGGTCATGGACCGTACGTCTCCCGACGTGATCCGCCAGGTGGAGCAGGCCCTGCAGCGCAAGCTCTCGACCGTGCTGCAGCCCGACGAGCTCTCCACGGTCGGCGGTCTGCAGCCGCTGGTCGACATCATCAACCGCGCCGACCGCACCACCGAGCGGCTCATCCTGGAGGCCCTGGACGCCCGCAGCCCCGAGCTGGCCGAGGAGATCCGGCGCCGGATGTTCATGTTCGAGGACATCGTCAGCCTCGAGGACCGCGCGGTGCAGCTGGTGCTGCGTCAGGTGGAGCCCGCCGACCTGGCCACCGCGCTCAAGGGTGTGCCCGACACCGTACGGGACAAGGTCACCAAGAACCTCTCCGAGCGCGGCCGCGAGAACCTGCTCGAGGAGATCGACCTGCTCGGCCCGGTCAAGGTCAAGATGGTCGAGGAGGCCCAGGCCAAGATCGTTTCGGTGATCCGCTCGCTCGAGGACTCCGGCCAGATCGAGGTTCAGCGCGGTGGCGAGGCCGATGAGCTCATCGCCTGAGAACAGCAGGTCCGTGCTGCGCGGCTCGTCGGCCGAGTCGGCGACCACGGCCCGGTTCGCGGTCGACCTGCGCACCGGGCTGCCCGCCGACGGCGACTCGCTCGACCGCGCCAAGCAACAGGCCCGCACCGCCGGGTACGCCGAGGGCTGGGCGCAGGGTCAGCGCGAGGCGGCGGTCGCGGCGCAGAACGCGGCGGCGCGGGCCACGGCCGCCGAGCAGGCGCACGAGCAGCGGCGGGCGACCGCGCTGGTCCAGGCGGTCAACGCGCTCGGCCGGGCCGTCACCGAGCTCGAGAACCAGCTCATGCCGACCTTCGCCGAACTGCAGGACGTGCTGCTCGCGCACGCCTTCGAGCTGGCCGAGGCGATCGTGGGACGCACCCTCGACGACCCGCAGGGCCGCACCGTCGACGCGCTGCGCCGGGCCATGGCCGCCGCGCCCGAGACCGGCGCCCTGGTGGTCAGCCTGCACCCCGACGACTTCCACACGCTGGTCGGCGAGTCCGGCGAGGCGGATTTCGAGTACGAGGGGCGCAGGGTGCGCCTGCGCCCGGACCCCGCGCTGCGGCCGGGCGACGCGGTCGCGGAGACCGGCATGGCGACGGTGGACGCCACCATCGCCGCCGCCGTGGCCCGCGCCCGGGAGGCCCTGCGCCTGATGTAGCGCGGGGCGGAACGGAGAGCTCACGATGACGGATGTGGTGCGCCACCGAATGTCGGCGGCGATGCAGGCGGCCCGGCCGCTCATCCGCGGCAAGGTCGTCGGCGCGGTCGGCCTCCGGGTCACGGTCGCCGGCGTGGACGCCCGGGTCGGCGACCTGGTGCAGATGGGCGAGGGGCCGGAGGCGGTCTACGCCGAGGTGGCCGCCATCGACGACGGCAAGCTCTCCTGCCTGCCGCTCGGCCCGATCGCCGGGCTGGGCTCCGGCACCCCGGTCGTCAGCACGGGCGGGCCGCTGCGTGTCGCGGTCGGCCCCGACCTGCAGGGGCGGATCCTCGACGGGCTGGGCCGCCCGATGGACGGCGGGCCGCCGCTGCGCGGGCAGATGGTCAGCATCGACGCGGCGCCCCCGTCCGCCATGGAGCGGCAGCTCGTCGACAAGCCGATGTCCCTGGGCGTACGGGTCCTGGACACGCTCGTGCCGTGCGGACGCGGCCAGCGCATCGGCATCTTCGCCGGCTCCGGCGTCGGCAAGTCCACGCTGATGAGCATGATCACCCGCGGCACCTCGGCCCAGCTCAACGTCGTCGCGCTGGTCGGCGAGCGCGGCCGCGAGGTCCGCGAGTTCATCGAGCACGACCTGGGCGAGGAGGGGCTCGCGCGGTCGGTCGTGGTGATCGCGACCTCCGACACGCCGCCGCTGGTGCGCCTGCGGGCCGGCGCGGTGGCCACCAGGATCGCCGAGTACTACCGCGACGAGGGCGCGGACGTGCTGCTGATGATGGACAGCGTGACCCGTGCGGCCATGGCGCAGCGCGAGGTCGGCCTGTCCGTCGGCGAGCCGCCCGCCACCCGCGGCTATCCCCCGTCGGTGTTCGCGATGCTGGCCTCGCTGCTCGAGCGGGCCGGCCCGGGCGCGCGGGGCAGCATCACCGGCCTCTACACCGTGCTGGTCGAGGGCGACGACCACAACGAGCCGATCGCCGACGCGGCTCGCTCGATCCTCGACGGCCACATCGTGCTCGATCGCAAGCTGGCCACCGCCGGCCACTTCCCCAGCATCCAGGCGCTCGACTCGATCTCCCGTGTGGCCAACAAGATCACCACTCCGGAGCAGCGCGCCGACGCCACCGAGCTGCGCCGGCTGATGGCCGCCCACCGCGAGGTGCGCGAGCTGGTCGAGATCGGCGCGTACGTCGCCGGCACCAACCCGGACGCCGACCGGGCCACGGCGATCTGGCCGCACATCAACGCGTTCCTGCGCCAGGGCCTGGACGAGCGGGTCACGGCCGAGCAGGCCTGGGCCCAGCTGCACGCCCTGATCCAGGCCTCGTAGGTCAGTTGCGAGTCGGGTGCAGGACCTCAGCGAATCGGGACCCGGGCCGACCGGATAGGTGGAGGCCCGCCCGCCGCCGCGCTAGGAGGCAGAACGTTGAACCGGTTTTTCCGACTCTCGCCCGTGCTGCGCGCCCGCAAGGCCCAGGAGGACGCGGCCAAGGGCGCCGTGATCCAGTCCCGCGCCGAGATCCGGGACGCCCAGGCCCTGGTGCGCCGCAAACAGCTCGACCTCGTCGGCGCGGAGGCGCCCACGGAGGGCTCCGCCCGGGCCATGGTGGCCTCGCTGGTCGCCCGCCAGTCGCTGGCCGGCGCGCTGATGAGCGCCCAGCGCATGGTGGAGGACGCCGAGCAGGTCGAGCGCGACCGGATGGCCGTGCTCGCCGACGCCGCCAAGCGCCGCCGCGCGGTCGAGATGATGGCCGAGCGCCACGCCGAGATGGTGCGCGCCAACGACCTGCGCCGGGACCAGGCCAACCTGGACGAGCTCGCCATGACCAGCAAGGCGCGCAACGCCGCCCGCGGCGCCGGGAGCGCTGAATGATCGGTGTCACCGGGGTGCTCAACCGCATTCAGGAGCTGCAGAACCAGCTCGGCCTCACTCCGGTCAACCCGGCGCCGGGCGCCACCGGCACGGTCACCACCGGCGCCACCGCCGGGACGCGTACGCCGACGTTCGCCTCGGCGCTGGCGAACGCCACCGGCCAGGGCGGCGCCCTGCGGCTGAACAGCCAGGCGACCGGCCAGGCCGTGGTCGACGCCGCGAAGAAGTACCTCGGCACCCCGTACGTCTTCGGCAGCACCGACCCGGACAAGGGCCTGGACTGCTCGTCGCTCGTGCAGCGGGCGTACGGCGACCTCGGCATCAAGCTGCCGCGCCTGTCGCACCAGCAGGCCAAGGCCGGCGAGCCGGTCGCCAACCTCGCGCAGGCCAGGCCCGGCGACATCCTGGCGTTCGACTCCCCCGTCGACCACGTCGCCATCTACCTCGGCGACAACAAGATGATCGCGGCGCCCAAGCCCGGCGACCACGTCAAGATCCAGAGTGTGTACGAGAAGCCGACGCACATCCGCCGCGTCGTGCCCGACGTCTCCGCGGTCGCCGCGCCGAACGCCGCCGCGGCCGTGCGCCCCGCCAGCCTGCAAGGCACCGGGTCGCTCGCCGGGGTCCCGTACGCCGACCTGTTCGTCAAGGCCGGCAACCGCTACGGCGTCTCCCCGAAGCTGCTCGCCGCGGTCGCCAAGGTCGAGTCCGGGTACGACCCGAGCGCCGTCAGCAAGGCCGGCGCCCAAGGCCTCATGCAGCTCATGCCGTCGACCGCCCGCGGCCTCGGCGTGCGCGACTCCTTCGACCCCGAGCAGGCGATCAACGGCGGCGCCAAGCTGCTGGCCCGCAACCTGCGCGAGTTCAAGTCCCTGCCGCTCGCCCTGGCCGCGTACAACGCGGGCGGCGGAGCGGTGCACAAGTACGGCGGCATCCCGCCGTACTCGGAGACCCAGGCGTACGTCCCGAAGGTCCAGAAGGCCCTCGCCGCGCTCGGCGGCTGACCCCGACGATCCCCAGGAGAGCCGCATGAAGAGCCCGAATTCCGTCAGCGGCGCCGACCGTGCCTCGGTGACCGACATCGGCCGTCGCCCCGCCAAGCGGGGCGAGGGTGGGGAGGAGTTCGGGTCCGCGCTCTCGGCCGAGCTCGATCGCCCCCGCAAGGACGAGCGGGACGACACCGGCCGAACCGCCGCCGACCGCCGCGCCGACGCCGCCGACCGCCGCGCCGACGCCGCCGGCCAGCGCGCCGCCGACCTGGTCGCCGGGCGTAGCGCTCTGCAGCGGGAGGCGGCCGACCGGGCCGCGTCTCAGGCCGCCTCGCGGGCTACGGATCGCGCCGCTGATCGGGCCGCCGCCGACCGGGTCGCCACTGACCGGGCCGCCGCCGAGCGGGCCACTGACCGGGGCCGCGCCGCAGCCGACCGGGCCGCAATTGACCGAGGCCGCGTCGCAGCCGACAGGGCCGCCGCTGACCGGGGCCGGGCCGCGGACGACCGAGCCGCCGGCCGTGCCGATGACCGCTCCGGCCCAGGCCGGGCAGACGATCGCGCAGCCGCGAACCGCGACGCGGGCCGGGCCGGCTCCGACCGGGCTGGCACCGACGGCGACCGCGTACGCACCGAGCGGCCCACCGACCGTACCGGCGCGGTCCGCGACTCCTCCGACGACGGCGACCGCACCGACCAGGCCGCCGAAGCCGACGTGCCGGCCACCGAAGCCCAGCCCGCAGCCGCCGCCCAGCCCGGAACGGACGCCGCCGCTCTGGCCGCCGCCGCCCAGCCCGGACCCATCGCCCCGACCGCCGACGCCGCTCCGGCTCAGTCGCCCGGCCAGGCAGCCGGCGGCGTCTCGCTCGCCGGCGGGCAGACGGCACCCGCCATTTCCGCCACCCAGCCCAACACCGGCGCGACGACTCCGGGCGCCGTCCCGCCCGCGCTCGCCGGTCAGATCGGGGCAGCCACCGCCGGCCCGGCCGCCGACGCCGCTTCGGCCACCGCCTCCCTCACGCCGGCCACCACCTCCGACGTACCCATGGCCGGACCACGACCGGCAGGCCTCACTCCGCCCGCGGACGCCGCTACGGCGACGCCCGGCGCCACGGCTCCCACCGCCGCCGGCCCCGATGCCGCCGCCCTTGGCGCTACTGCCCCGGGCGCTGCCGGGCCTGGTGCTGCCGCTGCTGCAACCCAAGGCGCTACAACCCCAGGCGCTGCCGGAGCCGATGCGGCCGCTCCCGGTCCTGCCGGGCCTGGCACTGCCGCCGCTGGTGCTGCCGGGCTCGGTACCACTGGGCCCGACGCCGGCGCCCCTGGTGCCGCCGCGCCCGGCGCTGCCGCTTCCGATGGCGCCGCTGCCGGTGCCGCAGCCGCCGATGCCACGGCCGCCCCGCCCGCCGCCACGCAGACCGGCGCTCTTCCCGACCAGGCCGCGCCCGACGCGAATCCCGCCACCGCGAACCCGATCAACCCCGCCGCCGCTCCGGGCATCGCCCCCGACGGCACGGCAACCGCGGGCGCGCTGGGCCAGGCCGGCCTGGCCGGCGTCACGGGCCCGCAGGCCACCGCTCCCACCGCTCCCGCCGCCGGCACTCCGCCGCCGACGCCGAGCCTGCCGAACCCGCCGCCCGCCAACCAGCTGGCCATGCGGATCGTGCCGCTGCGCCTGGACGCCGACGGCGTACACCGCCTGACCGTCCACCTGCACCCCGTCGACCTCGGCCCGGTTCAGGTGGTGGCCGAGATCCGCAACGGCGACATCAATGTGCAGCTGACCGGCAGCACCGACGCCGGCAACGACGCGCTCCGCAACGCCCTCGACGACCTGCGCCGCGAGCTGACCGAGGCCGGCTTCCGCAACACGTCCCTGGACCTGCGCCAGGGCAACGCCCAACAGGAACAGGCCCGCCAGCAGTTCGCCGCGGCCGGCTTCCCCGGAGGCCCCCGCCGCGACGCCGGCCCCGCGGCCCCGGCCGAGGCCCCCACCCCGACCCTCCGCCCGGCCGCTCCGGGAAGCAGCCGTCTGGACATCCACGCCTAGGCAGCCGCCCTGCACGACGGCGAACAACGGCCACCTGATCACAAGGATCAGGTGGCCGTCGGCGTGGCGACTGCGGCCCCGAGCATGGACGAATGCAGCCCGCACGTCAGAATTCGGCCGAAGAGGAGCGTCCGTCACTGGAACGGCCGCTTGAATACGCATCCGCGCGCCGCCGTGGCTCGGGTGTCAGCGCAACAGCGGATGCGGGACCGGCCCGACCGCCGCCCGTAACGGCCGCCTCGGTCGACCGCCTGAGCGGCCACCACCGACGGCTGCGCCCGCACGCCCGGTACTGGCTTACGAATGATCGCCGTCCGGCGCGGCACACCTCGCCGCGATCGCGTGTGTTCCGTCGACCGCCTCTGCTCCCTCACCGAGGACCCGAACTTTACGCTGCCGACCGGCGCCCGATCGGCTCATCCACAGGCACCGGCCCGGGACCCGGCGAAGGCACGAGGGCTGTGGACAACGAAAACGCGGGCCGCCCGCGAGGAGTAAGGTCTGGGCCCGCCCCCAGGCGGGAGGGGTGGGCCGAGTGGGGAAAAGCATCGGGGGTGGGCGCGCAAGGCGACCACCCCCGAAGGAAACCTGCCGGCAGGCCGGCTTCCTATGCCTGGTGCACGTCGTTGACGGGGGTCGGTGTCACCGGGGTGCCTTCCGGCTTCCCCTCCGGCCGGCCGTAACCCGCGGTGACGAAGCGCAACCCTGCGAGCAGCAGGGCCGCGATCGGGACCGCGATCACGAACCGGATCAGTACCTCGGTGAGATCGACCTGGTCGAGGACGTAGCGGTACAGCGCCGGCGCGCTCATCAGGAGCGCGAACAGCAGGACCGACGGACGGATCACTGCCGCACCGAGCGGGTGACCCGGCGCGGGGCCGCGGCGACCGGCATGACGTCGGAGGCGATCCGCGCGCAGAGCATGGCGGCCCAGGCGTGCGGGGTGGCCGGCTTGCCGTCCAGCGAGTAGATCGGCAGGTCCAGCCCGAGCACCGAGGCCGGGTCGGCGGTGAGCTCGACGCTGTGCACGACCAGCGACTCGACGTCGCCGAGCGTACGCAGGTGGCGGGCCGTGTCGGCGGTCTTGCGGGTGGCGTCGACGACACCCCACAGCGCGGTCGCGCCGATCGCGTCGCACATCTCGTTGACCCACAGCGGGTCGGTGCCGCCCACCGGCGCCTCCAGCACCACGACCCAGGGCTCCTCGGCGCTGTGCAGCTTCTCGGCGCGGGCCTCGGCGGCGTCGGGCGTGGTGATCAGGCGGGACGAGTGCAGCCCGGTGCCGGCCGTCGACTGGGCGGCGAGCAGCAGGTGGTTCTCCGGCACGCCGATCTGCTCGAGCAGCTGGCGGCCGATGGTGACGCCCAGGTTGATGTCGCCGGCGAGCACCAGGATCTCGCCGGGGCCGTCGGGGATGGCCGGTGCGGCCGGGCGGGCGGCCAGGACGCTGAGCACACCGGCGTACGTGTCGCTGCCGGTGATCTGGCGGGCCATGCTCTCGGGCATGCCGACCGACATCAGGTTGCGCACCACCGGCTCGTTGTCGGCGACGGGCGGCGTGGGCGCGGCGGCCGGAGCGGGCTTGACGGGCGCGACCGCCTCGGGAGCGGCCGGCTCGGGCGCCGGCGGGTCGATCTCGATCTCGCTGGCCGCGAGCCCGCCGATGTGCTCGGCGAGGTTGGGAGCCGGCGACGTGGGCGCGGCAACAGGCGGAGCCACGGGCGCGGGAGCGGCAGCAGCGGCCGGCTGAGCGACGGGCGCGGGAGCAGCAGCAGCGGCCGGCGGAGTGACGGGCGCAGGAGCAACAGCAGCGGCCGGCGGAGCGACAGGTGCGGGAGCAGCAGCGGCCGGCGGAGCGACAGGTGCGGGAGTAGCTGCCGGCGAAGCAACGGGCGCAGGCGTCATCAAAGGCGTAGCAGCCGGAGTGATCAACGGCGCGGCAGGAGCAGCAGCCGGCGGAGGCGTCATCAAGGGAGCCGCAGGGGCAGCCGCCGCCGGGCTCACGGGCGCGGACACCGGCGCGATCGACGGAGCCGCAGGGGCCGGCATCGAGAACATCGGCCCGGCAGGCGACTGCGGCGCCACCGAGGGCGGCGGAGCAGGCACCCGGGGACCCGCGTTGACGGGCGCCTCGGTGGCGGCGGCCGGCCGGAACGGCCGTACGGTCGGGGTGTCCGCCGCCTTGGGACGCGACGCCAGCTTGTCGGTCGTCCCGGCGTCGAGCCCGGCCATCAGCTCCGCGAAGGCGGCCCCGGTGTCGCCGAGCGCGGCGTGGCGCCCCTCGTCGGCCCCGAAGTCGTTGTCGGGCACGGCGCGCGACGGCGTCTCGGCCGGGCGGGTCATGCCGAACGACGCCGGCGTCACCGACCGCGGCGACGACGTGCCGAACGGGCGCGCGGCGCCCCGGCCGGGCTCGTCCGGTGCGAGCATCCGGTCCTGCGACTCGGCCCGCTCGAGGAGCCGCTCCAGGCTGTGCTGACCGTTCTCGGCCGTCTTCGTGCGCTGTGGCATGTCGTTCCTGTCCTCGTTCGGGTCCGGCACTTCGACCGACAGCTCGTAATGCTGTTTCGCGAAGAACCCGCCGACTCCGCCGCTGCGGACCTTGTCGGCGGAGATGATCCGGACACGGGAGCCGTACTCATCACGTACCTGAGCCAGCAGTGGCTCGATGGCCGGCCCCTCAAGCAGCACCCGCGTAGGCACCGTTCACCACCCCTATCGTCTCGATCTGTGCTGTGGAACCAGAGATTTCGCCGTACGACAGCACCTGCACCCGGCGCGACCCGGCGCGCAGAAGTCGCATCAGTGGCAGCCGCAGCTGTGGCGAGCAGGCCAGTACGGGGGCCAGGCCCTGCTGTTCCGCGGTCTCGGTGAGCCGGGCAGCCTCGCTGACGATCGCCTCGGCACGCATGCCGTCGATCGCCATGAAGGCCCCCGTCTCGCTGGGCCGCAGAGATTCGAGCAGTTGCTGCTCGAGCATGGGGTCGAGCGTGATCACCGTGAGCCGGCCGGCGGTCGTGTACTGGGCCGCGATGGCGGGGCCCAGGGCCGCGCGGGCCGCCTCGACCAGGCTGTCCTGGTCGACGGAGATCTTCGCTCGCAGGGAGAGCGCCTCGAAGATGCGCACCAGGTCGCGGATCGGCACGCCCTCGTCGAGCAGCGCCTGCAGGACCTTCTGGATCTGGCCGAGGCTGAGGACCGCGGGGGTGAGCTCCTCGACGACCACCGGGTGGGTCCGCTTGACCATCTCGGTCAACGCGCGCACGTCCTCGCGGCCCAGCAGCCGGCTGGCGTTGCTGCGCACCACCTCGGCCAGGTGCGTGATGATCACGCTGGCCCGATCGACGACCGTCGCGCCGGAGAGCTCGGCCTGGTAGTGCAGCTCGGAGGGCACCCACTTGCCCGGCAGGCCGAAGACCGGCTCGACACCGGCCCGGCCGGGCAGCCCCTGCAGGCCGTCGCCGATCGCCAGCACCGTGCCGGGTGGCGCCTCGCCGGTGCCCGCGTCGACGCCGGAGATGCGGATGGCGTACGAGGACAGCGGCAGGTCGAGGTCGTCCCGGGTGCGCACCGGCGGCATGATCACGCCGAGTTCCATGGCCATCTTGCGGCGCAGCGCGCGCACCCGGTCGAGCAGGTCGCCGCTGCTGGCGTCGACGAGGTCGACCAGGTCGGGCGAGAGCGCCAGCTCGAGCGGGTCGACCCGCATCTCGCCGAGCAGCTGTTCGGGCGAGTCGGCCGGCGGCATGTCGACGGCCTCCGCGGAGGCGGCAGCGGCGGCCGCCTCGTCCTCCGGCACCGGCTCCTTGATGCGCTGCGCGGCCACCAGCACGGCGACGCCGACCACCAGGAAGGGCACCTTGGGCAGGCCGGGGATGACGCAGAGGGCGAGCGCCGCCCCGCCGGCGATGCGCATGGCGAGCTTGTTCTGGGTGAGCTGGGCGGTGACGGTCGAGCCCATGTCGCCCGAGGTCGCCGAGCGGGTCACGATCAGACCGGTGGCGACCGAGAGCAGCAGGGCGGGGATCTGCGAGACCAGGCCGTCGCCGATGCTCAGCAGGCTGTAGTGGTTCATCGCGTCGCCGGCCGCCATGCCCTGCTGGGCCACGCCGATCGCGAAGCCGCCGACCAGGTTGATCAGCGTGATGATGACGGCGGCGATGGCGTCGCCCTTGACGAACTTGGAGCCACCGTCCATCGCGCCGTAGAACTCCGCCTCGGCGGCCACCTCGGCGCGGCGGGTCTTGGCCTGGTCCTCGTCGATCAGGCCGGCGTTGAGGTCAGCGTCGATCGCCATCTGCTTGCCCGGCATCGCGTCGAGGGTGAAGCGGGCGCCGACCTCGGCGACCCGCTCGGCGCCCTTGGTGACCACGACCATCTGGACGATGACCAGGATCAGGAAGATCACCAGACCGATGACGAGGTTGCCACCGACCACGAAGCTGCCGAACGCGTGGATGACCTTGCCGGCGTCGCCGTCGCGCAGCACGAGCCGAGTCGCGCTGATGTTCAGCGCCAGCCGGAACAGCGTCGCGACCAGCAGCAGCGCCGGGAAGACGGCGAAGTCGAGAGGTTTCTGGACGAACATGCTGACCAGCAGGATCAGCAAGGCCGCGGTGATGTTGAGCGCGATCAGCGTGTCCAGCAGGAAGGTCGGCATGGGCACGACCATCATGAGGATGATGCCGATGACCCCGACGGGTACGGCAAGCCGGCTGATGTTGCGGTTCTTCACGGCACCTTCCAGGAGTGGATGTTGGAGCCATCCCTGCGCGGTCGTCGCCGTCCTGGCGTATCTCTGTTCGGCGTTCCGTCGCCTTCACTGAGCAGGGTGTGACTCACCCACGAGCCGATCTTCCCCCGTACGAGGGACCGATGTGAGGAAATCTCCCAACTTTTTCGTTATGCGGCTTCTGTGGCGGAGTTGGGGTTGCGGTGCAGGCCTGCCGCCGAGCCACGCGCCTTCAGGCTCATGACGAACGCCAGCACCTTGGCCACCGCGCCGAAGAACTCCGCGGGGATCTCGTGCCCCACCTCGACGCCGCCGTAGAGGGCCCGGGCCAGCGGCTTGTCCTCGACCATCGGCACCCGGTGCTCGGCGGCCAGCTCACGGATCTTGGTGGCGAGCGGCCCCTGGCCCTTGGCCACGACCCGCGGGGCGCCCTTCTGCGGCTCGTAGCGCAGCGCCACCGCCACGTGGGTGGGGTTGACCATGACCACGTCCGCGGTGGGCACGTCGGACATCTGCCGGTTGCGCGCCATCGCCATCTGCCGCGCCCGGATCTGCGCCTTGATCAGCGGGTCGCCCTCGGTGTTCTTGTACTCCTGCTTGACCTCTTCCTTGGTCATCCGCAGCTGCTTGTTGGTGCGGCGCCGGACGACGAAGTAGTCGGCCGCGGCCATCACGATGCCCGCGACCGAGGCGGCCCGGATCAGGTTGAGCGTCGCGTCCACGACGGTGCCCAGCAGCGCGGCCAGCGGCAGCTGCCCGGCGGTCATCAGCGCCGGGAAGACGTTCTTGGTGGTCGTGTAGAGCACGCCGGCCAGCACCGCGGTCTTGACCAGCGCCTTGGTGCCCTCCCACAGGGCCTGCGGGCCGAGCATGCGCTTGAGGCCGGGCCACGGGTTGAGCCTGCTGAACTTCGGGATGAACAGCTTGGTGGCGACCCGGATGCCGCCCTGCGCGCCCGCCGCCGCGATGCCGACCGCCATCATCGTGAGCGCCAGCGGCAGCACGGCCCAGAGCGTGCCCATCATGGCCTGTTTGAGCAGCGCCATCGCCTGGGCCGGCTGCGGATCGGCGACGACGTCGGGGATCTGGGCGACCAGCTTCTCGGCGTGCTCGAGCGCCGACTTCATGGTGCGCGGCAGCATGACGCTCGCGGCCAGCATGCCGAACCAGGCGCCGATGTCCTGGGTACGGCCGATCTGCCCTTCGCGCTTGGCCTTCTTGAGTTTCTGGGGTGTCGGCTGTTCGGTCTTCTCGCCCGACATGTCACCCCCTATCCGCCGCTGAGCTGGAGCACGGCCTTGACCGCGCGCTCCACGAGCGAGTCGACCACGCCGGGCAGCGCCATGATCGCGATACCGGAGATGAGCAGAACCATGAAGATCTTGGCTGGGAAGCCGAGCTGGAACGCGTTGAGCGCGGGAGCGACGCGGTTGAGCAGGCCGAACGCGACGTCGGTGAGGAACAGCACGGCGATCAGCGGGCCCGCGATCTGAATCGCGGCGAGGAACATGTCACCGAGCCCCTTGATGATGAGCTCGCTGAAGGTGTTCGAGGAGAAGGACCAGTTCAGCGGTACGGTCCGGAACGTCTGCAGGAAGCCGCGGAGCACCATCTCGTGGCCGTCGGTGGCGAACAGCAGGGTGACGGCGACCAGGTTGTAGAACCGGCCGAAGATCGAGCTCTGGTTCTGCGACAGCGGGTCGTACCCCATGGCCAGCGTGAAGCCGCCGAACAGGTCGATGAGGTCGCCGGCGGCCTGCAGCGCGGCGAACAGCAGCGCGGTGAGGAACCCCAGCCCGGCGCCGACGAACACCTGGATCAGGACGCTGAAGATGATGTCCGAGGTCTGCAGCGACGGCAGCGTGCCGCGCAGGTAGGGCGCCATCGGCAGGGTCAGGCCGACGGAGAGCAGCGCCTTGACCGTGCCGGGGATGAGCCGCGAGTTGAACGGCGGGCAGACCATCATCCAGGCGCCGGTCCGGGCCGCGCCGAGCAGCAGCGCGAGCAACTCGGCAGTCGGGACGGAGAAGTTCATCGGTACGAGGCCACCAGTGCCGTGAGGATCAACCCCCAGCCGTTGACCAGCACGAACAACAGAAGCTTGAAGGGTAAAGCAACTGTGACCGGTGGGAGCATCATCATGCCCAGGCTCATCAGCGACGCCGACACGACCATGTCGATGAGCAGGAACGGGATGAAGATGACGAAGCCGATGATGAACGCAGCGCGCAGCTCGGAGAGCACGAACGCCGGCACGAGGGTGGTGAGCTCGACGTCGTCGCGGTTGCGCGGGCGCTGTTCGCCGGAGAGCCGCACCATCAGCGCCACCTCGTCGTCGCGGGTGCTGCGCCACATGAACTCGCGCAGCGGCTTCACGCCGTCCCGGAACGCCTGCGACTGGGTCTTGTCACCGCGCAGGTAGGGCTGCACACCCTGCTCGTTCATGGCCGAGACGGTCGGGCCCATGATGAACAGGCTGATGAACAGCGCCAGGCCGGCGAGCACCTGGTTGGGCGGCATGCTGGTCAGGCCCAGCGCGTTGCGGGTGATGCCCAGGACCATGAAGATCTTGGTGAAGCACGTGCAGAGCAGCAGCATCGCCGGCGCGACCGACAGCACGGTCAGGCCGAGCATGATGATCAGCGACGTGGCCGGGCGGCTGCCGTCCGGGTTGGTGCCGTTGATGTTGACGTTGATGTTGGGGCGGCCGGGACGCGCCGGCGGGCTCGGCGGCGCGGGCGCCCGCTCGGGCAGGGCGACCACGGACGCGGGCGCGCGCTCCGTCACCGCAGGCGAGCGGCCGGGCTCGGCGGCCGCCGGTCCGGGCAGCAGCACGAGCGCGAAGCCCAGGCTCGCCAGCAGGGTGAGAAGCGCGCGCTTGATCATCGGTGGCTGGTCCGATCGCGGAGGAACTCCATGGCCGACCTCCAGGTGCGCGGCGACAGCAGCGACCCGTCGAGCCGGCCGCTGCCGATTGCCGCGGCGTGCCGCCCCGGCAGCTCAGCGGGCCCGTTTGCCAGCTCCGCCGCGAGCTCGGGGTCGAGTTCCAGGTGGTCGCGGTGCTCGGCCGGGTGGTGCTCGAACAGCTCGGCCTCGGCCTCGCCCAGCAGGCTCACCTGCTGATCGGTGACCCCGAGGACCATCGCCCGGTCGGCTACCTTGACCACGGCCACCGCGGCGCCGCGGGTCAGCTGCTGGTGCTTGAGCACGACCAGCGCCCCGTGCCCGCGCCCCAGCGGGCGGCGCACGAGCCTCGCCAGGCCCCACATCATGCCCAGGACGACCAGCAGCGTGAAGCCGATCCGCAGGACGAGCTCGAACAAGGCCGTTACTCCCGTTCGGTGCCCGGAGCGACGATCTCGGTGACCCGGATGCCGAAGTTCTCGTCGACGACCACGACCTCGCCCCGGGCGATCAGCCGGCCGTTCACCAGCAGATCGGCGGGGCTGCCCGCGGCCCGGTCGAGCTCCACGATCGCGCCCGGGGTCAGCGAGAGCAGTTCCCGCACGCTCATCCGGGTGCGGCCCAGCTCGGCCGACACCTCCATCTCGACGTCGTGCAGCATGTCCAGGCCGCCGCGCAGCTGCACCGCCGGCGCGGCGTCCCGGACGGCCACGTTGCCACCCACCGGCGCGCCCGCGGTGGGCCACGGGTTCAGGGCCAGCGCCAGCACGGCGCGGATCTCGTTGCCCTCGACCAGCGGCACCGCGACGGCATCGTCCTTGGCCGCGAGCGCGCTCAGCGCCACCTGCGGCTCCATCACGACGCCCGGGTCGAGCACGACCGGGCCGAACACGCGGGCCGCGGCCTCGAGCGCCGGGCGCACCGCGGCGGTCAGGTCCAGCTCGCCGAGCGGGCTCTCCTTGAGCGCGTCCGCGAGGTCCTGCCCGACCACCACGACCACCTCGCCGGCGGCCGCGCCGCTGAACCGGGCGGTGACCGCCTGACCCTCGGTCAGGGCGTCCGCGGTGGCGGCGATCGGCTCGGCGGCGACCAGGGGGCGGCTCGTGGGCAGGACGCCCAGCGCGGCGTCGGCCGCGTTGCGGGCGAGCGCCAGCTGCGGCGCGGTGATGGTGGGCGCGGTCATGGGCGGCCAGACTCCTTGGGCGATTCCTTGGGGGCCGGCACGACGAGACAGGCGAGCCGGGCACCCTGATTACCGGGAACTGCATGGGCGAAAACGGTCTCGTTGACCGTCACCTCGAGCGGCCGGCTGGTCGGATGTCCCAGCGGGACGACGTCTCCGGGCCGTAGGTCCACGATGTCATCGGTACGCATCCGGATGGGCTGGAATCGCACCGCGACGTCCAGCGGGGCCGCCGAGAGCCCGGCGGTGAGGTTGCGCAGCGCCATGTCCTTGGCGGCCCGCTCGGCGGCGCTGAGCACCACCGTCTCGGTGCGCGAGAGCACCGGCAGGATCGTGTTGAACGGCAGGCAGAAGGTGTGGCTGGTCTCCTCGGCGCCGATCTTCACGTCGAACGAGGCGATCACGCAGGCGTCGCCCGGCTGGTGGGCGCGCAGGAACTGCGCGTTGTACTCGATGTCCTTGAGCTTGGGGTGGATGTCGACGAGCGTCTCGAAGCCGTAGCGCAGCTCGCCGAGCATCCGCTCGAGCAGCCCGCGCAGCAGCGGCATCTCGACCTCGGTCAGCGGGCGCTCCGGCTGGGGACCGCCGGGACCGCCGAGCATGTGGTCGATGGCGGTCATCGACGCCGAGGTGGAGATCTCCATCAGCGCGGTGCCGGGGAGCGGGTCGAGCGCCACCACGGCGATCACCGTGGGGTTGTTGAGGGCCGCGACGTACTCGTCGTAGTTGAGCTGCTCGATCGAGGCGAGCGTGACGTTGCTGACCGCCCGCAGCCGCGTCGTGAGCAGCGTTCCGCAGCTGCGCGCGTACGTCTCGAAGGCGATCTGCAGCGTGCGGACGTGCTCGCGGGACAGCTTGATCGGCTTGCGGAAGTCGTACGGAGCCGGCCCTGAGCCCTGGCCGCGGCGGGAGATCCGGCCCGGGGTGCGTGCGGCGTTGGTCACGTCGTCCCCATCGGCTCGTTTCCGGAACGGCTGAGCGCGAGGGGCTTTTTTGTCCCGTTATTGCCAGTAGGGCGGGTTCACCGGAGTGAACCCGCCCTACGCGGCTAGTCTGAGCTATTGGCCTTACTGGGTGACGAACTGCGTGAAGTAGATGTCCATGACCATCTGCTTGCCTTCCTCGGTGTAGGCCTTCTCGATCTTCTTGAGCAGCTCCTCCTTGAGCGCCTCGCGGCCCTTCTCGGTGGAGAGCTCGGCGACCTTCTTGCCGGTGTACTCGTCGATCGCCAGCTCGAGCGCCTCGCTGGTGTCGACCTCCTCGGTGCCGGCGTCGGCCGTCTGCTGCAGCGAGAAGCCGAGCTTCAGGTAGTGGCCGTCGGCCAGGTTGATCGTCAGCGGCTCGTCGATCGCGGTGACCGCGCCCTTCTCGGGGGCCGCCGCCTCGGCGCTGTCGCCCTTCAGCATGAAGAACGCGCCGCCGCCGCCACCGCCGAGCAGCACGACTGCGGCAGCCACGACGATCATCAGCATCTTCTTGGACTTCTTCGGGGCGTCGGCCGCGGTGGTGGTCGTCTCGTCCTTGCTCATCGAAAGCTCCTCTCAGTCGTGCGTCGGGGTGTCGGTGTTCGGCTCGGTGCCGGACTCGCTGGTGTTATCGGTCGTCGTTCCGGCTGTTTGAGCCGCCTTGGCTGCAGCTGAGGTTTGACCCTGGTGCAGTTTGTTGTCGGAGCCGGCCGCGGACGGCAGCAGCGCCGCCTGATCGGCCGTGAGCGTCGTCAGGACGACGATGTCGACGCGCCGGTTCATGGTGATCGAGCGCGGGTCGGACGGGTTGATCAGAGGCTTGGTGTCGGAGAAACCGACGGCGCTCATGCGGTTCTTGGCCAGGCCGTGCCCGACCAGGTAGCGCACGGTGGTCGAGGCGCGAGCCGCGGAGAGCTCCCAGCCGCTGGGGTAGAAGGTGGTCCTGGCCTTGAGCTGGTTGGTGTTGCCGTCGACCTCGATGTTGTTCGGCAGCTTGACCAGCGTCGGGGCGATGGCGTCGAGGATCTTCCTGCCGCCGGCCTGCAAGTCGGCGCGGTTGCCGGCGAAGACCACCTCGTTGGTCACCACGGTGACCACCAGGCCGCGCCGGTCGATGGTGAACTTGACCGCGTCGAGCAGCTTCTCCTTGGCCAGGGCGTCGGAGATCTGGTTCTCGATCTTCTTGAGGTTCTGGGCCTCCTTGGTCGCCGCCTGGGCGTCCTTCGACGCCTCCTTGCGGGCCTCGGCGGCCATGGCGGCCTTGAGCGCCTCCTGCTCCTTGGCGGTCAGGCTGGAGGAGCCGGCCTTGCCGTCGCCCGGGTTGGCGCCCGGGTCGATCTGCACGATCTCGGCGCTGTTGCCCGAGCCGTCCATCGGGCCCTGCTGGCCCTGGAACGCGGCGCTCTGGGCGCCGAAGCCGGACGACAGACCGGCCGCCAGCTGGGCGAACTTCTTCATGTTGACGTCGCTCATGGAGTACAGGACCACGAACAGGACGAACAGCAGGGTGAGCATGTCGGCGTACGACACGAGCCAGCGCTCGTGGTTGACGTGCTCCTCGTGCTCCTCATGGCGCTGCTTGCGCTTGCCGCCGCCGGAACTCATGCGTTACGCCGCCTTCTTGGTGTTCGCGGCCGCCTCGGCCTTCTTGGCCTCGTCCGGAGGAAGGAGGCTGCGGAGCTTCTGGGCGACCAGACGCGGGTTCGAGCCGGCCTGGATCGCGAGGACACCGTCGACGACCAGCTCCATCTCCTCGGCCTCGACGGCGCTGAGGCGACCGAGACGGGCGGCGACCGGCAGCCAGATGACGTTGGCGCTGAGCACGCCCCAGAGGGTCGCGACGAACGCGGCGGAGATCGAGTGACCGAGCGTCTCGGGCTTGTTCAGGTTCTCGAGCACGTGCACGAGGCCCATGACCGTGCCGATGATGCCGATCGTCGGGGCGTAGCCGCCCATGTTCTCGAACAGCTTGGCGCTCGCCTTGTCGGCCTTCTTCTTGGCCGCGATCTCGGCGTGCAGGATGTCGTGCAGCTCGTCCGGGTCGGTGCCGTCGATCGCCAGCTGCAGGCCGCGCTTGAGGAACGGGTGCTCGACGGTCTTGACCGCGTCCTCGAGGGCCAGCAGACCCTCGCGGCGGGCCCGCTCGGCCAGCTTGACGATCTCGTCGACCAGCTGGGTGGGCGGGGTGACCTTGGCGAGGAACGCCTTCTGGAGGGTCTTGCCGGCGCCGGTCGCGTCCTTGAGCACGCCGCCGGCCATACCGGCCATGAACGCGCCGCCGAACACCAGCAGCATCGAGGGGATCAGGATGATGGAGGCAGGCGAGCCGCCCTCGAGGATCTGGACGGTGAAGATGATGATGAGGCCAACAACTACACCGACGATGGTTGAGATGTCCATCAGCGTCCATTCCGGTGCAGCGGGAGCACCTTAGCGTCGTTGTCGTCGTCGGACGACGTGGCGGAGGAGTGGGTGTCGACGGGCTCGGCCTCGAGGCGGCTTGCCTGGGCGATCAGCGAGGCGCGGTAGTGCCGCACTGAATCGATGAACTCGGGCACGGACTCGGCAATGACGTACTTGGTGCCGTCGACCAGCGTGATGACCGTGTCGGGCGTGCACTCGGCGCGCTCGATCAGGTCCGGGTTCAGGGCGAACACGGCACCGTTGATGCGGGTTACGAGGATCACTTGCATCCGTCCTTGGGTGGTGGTGTGGTCCTGACTGGCTGGCCGTCCGTGGCCTTCGCTAGGTGTTTCGGCCTGATCCCGGTTGCCGCTGATAGCCAACGGGTCGCACTACGGGTGCAGCCGGACCGCGAAACGCGGACGGCCGGGACGGGCGCGGGAACGCCTGTCCCGGCCGCGGCCGGCGTGCCGGGTGTTGCTAGCGCTTCATGCTGACGAGCTCCTGGAGCAGCTCGTCGGAGGTGGTGATGATGCGGGAGTTGGCCTGGAAGCCGCGCTGGGCCACGACCAGGTTGGTGAACTCCTGCGCCAGGTCGACGTTCGACATCTCCAGCGCGCCGCTGATGACCTGGCCGAGCCCGGCGCTGGTGGGCGTGCCCACCTGGGCCAGGCCGGAGTTGACCGTCGAACGCCACATCGAGTCGCCGGTCTTCTCGAGACCGTTGACGTTCTTGAAGGTGGCCAGCGCGACCTGGCCGAGCACCTTCTTCTGGCCGTTGCTGAAGGCGCCGATGATCTGCCCGGTGTCCGACACCGTGTAGGTGAGCGAGGCCAGCGTGCCGGCCGCGTTGCCGTTGGAGTCCGACACCCGCGCCTCGGTGAGGCCGTGGAACATGGTGAGGTCGTTGACGTCGACGACGATCTCGTCGCTCAGGTTGACGTCGATACCCCCGGAGGCCGCGGCGACACCGGAGAACGTCAGTGAGGCCTTGGTCGCAGGCGGCGTGACGACCGGCTTACCGTCCTTGAACTGGATCGTCGCGGTGATGGGCGGCGTGGGCCCGTCGTCACCGGACTTGGTGAGCGTCACCGTCCAGTCCTGGACATCGGCCTCCGGGTCCGCGGTGGTCCGGGTGAACTTCGCCGAGAGGCTGACCGGGTTGCCCGACTTGTCGAAGGCCTTGAACGGGATCTCGATGGCGGGGATGGTCGTCGGGTCGGTGACGCCCTCGGGCAGGTCGTTGGTCAGGTTGCCCTTCATCTCGACCGTGCTGGTCGCCACCGGCGAGATGCTCTTGCCCAGCGGCATCTTGATGTCACCGGGCTTCGCGGCCGGGTTGACCACGCCGTTCTCGTCGGCGGTCCAGCCCTGCACCGGCTCCCCGGTGGCCGTCGCCAGCATGCCGTTGGCGTCGAAGAAGAACGAGCCGGCCCGGGTGTAGAGCTCCTCGTTGCCCCGCCGGGTGATGAAGAAGCCGTCGCCCTGGATCATCATGTCGCCGGCCTTGCCGGTGGTCTGCGCCGAGCCCTGGCTGAAGTTCGAGGTGATTCCGGCGCTGCGGACACCGAGACCGACCTGCGCCGGGTTGGTGCCGGCCTGGCCGTTCTGCGGGGCGCCGGCCGCGCCGGTGATCTGGCTGAGCGTGTCCTGGAACTGCACCGAGCTGGCCTTGAAGCCGACGGTGTTCACGTTGGCGATGTTGTTGCCCGTGACATCCATCATCTGCTGATGTGCGTGCAGACCGCTGATGCCCGAGTAGAGGGAGCGCAGCATGAAGGGGTTCCTTTTCTCCTCGAGGGTTACGGCTTGGCAGTCGCGCCGGGCGCGTCCGGCTTGATCTCCTGGACTTCCGTGACCTTGGACAGCGGCACCTCCGCGCCGCCGATCCGCAGCATCGGCTCGCTGTCGCCGTTGAGCTTCGCCGCCGAGATGACCCCGTTGAGCTTCGCGCCGTCCGGGGTCATGTATTCGACGGTCTTGCCGACCAGCGAGCTGGCGGTGATCAACTGCTGGCCCTTGAGCATGTCGGCGATGCCTTCGAGCTTCTCGACCTGGGTGAACTGGGCGGTCTGCGCCAGGAACTGGGTCGAGTCGGCCGGCTTGCTGGGGTCCTGGTACTTCAGCTGCGCCACCAGCAGCTTGAGGAAGGTGTCCCGGTCGCCGAGGGTCTTGCTCTTCTCCGGCGTGGAGGCGCCGGCGGCAGCGGCCGCGGCACTCGCGCCGGAAAGTCCGGAGGTCGGCAGGGTCATGACGTACTCCCGTCCGTAAGCAGGCTCGTACTCAGGTTCGGCCGGATCCTGCAATTGCTTAGCAACCAAAAAGGCAACGGGCCCGCCACCGTGGCGGGCCCGCTGCCTTCCGTGCGTGCGATCAGGGTGCGAGAGAGAGGCTGAACTTCCCCTTGCCGTACCGGTTGACCTCGACCAGCAGGTCGACCCGGCGGCCGAGCGCCATCAGGTGGGCCCGGGCGTCCGCGGGCAGCGGCTCGCCGGGGTAGACCACCTGGTGGAGCTTGACGTGCGGGCTGCCCTCGCGGTTGAGCAGGCTGGTCAGCACGTTGCACAGCTCGCCCACGTTCTCGGCGAGGTTCGGGTAGAGCTGCTTGTCGTCGATGCTGTCCTCGGCAGCACCGGCGGGTAGCAGGCCCAGAGCCGCGCCGGCGTTGGCCGCCAGCGACAGGCTCATCCCGAGAACGGCGTAGACCTTCTGGGCGGAGTCGACGAAAATCGCGATCGTGGACGTGGGCACCTCGTCTGCGCTGAGGGGCTCACCGGGGCTGACGGTCACTTCACGGCCGAGCAGGTCCTCGAAGAGGTTGCGGACGGCCAGAGTGCCAGGAAGAACCGAGACGTCGGACATGTCTTAATCATCCCAAAATAGAAGCGAAGACCTCATCGAAACGTTCAGCCGAGAAGGGCTTCACGATGAAAAAGGAAGCGCCGGCCGCTTCCGCCTGATCCTTCATCTCCGGCGTGCTCTCGGACGTCACGAATCCGAACTTGACGTCGTTGCCCGCCGCGCGGAGGCTCCGCAGGGCCTCGATGCCCGTCATCTCCGGCATGTTCCAGTCGGAGAGCACGAGGTCCGGCTTCTCCGACTGGGTCATCTCGAAGCACTCGCGCCCGTTGGTGGCCTCGATCAGGTCGTGGTCCCCGAACCCCGCCTGCCGCAGGGTGCGGATCACGATCTGCCGCATCACCCGGCTGTCGTCAGCGATGAGAATCTTCATTCCGCGCCCTCCTTGTTGGCGTTGGTGCTGTTGCTGTGGCACTGCCACATGGAAATCGACACCGGCTCGCCGTCCCAGAGCCCGTAGACCCCGCTGATCCGTTCCGCGTTGGGGTAGCGCGCCGTCGCTTCGGGAGCGAGCACCACCTGCGGCAGCGACAGGAGCGCGCCGGGCGGCAGCATCGCCTTGACGTTTCCGCCGACGATGTTGGCGAGCTCGCCGAGCACGTCGGACATGTCCTCCTCGGTCACCTCGTCCGCCTCCATGGCCAGAAAGGCCGCGGCGGCCCGGCGGGCGGCCAGCGTGGAGGACGCGTAGACGACGTGCCCGGTCCAGGAACCGGTGATGGAGACGGAGGAGTGCACCTCGGAGGGCTGGTTCTCGTCGTAGGTCGGGATCAGGGGGCTGACGCCCTCCGGATCCAGATACGACTCCCACACCTGCTCCACCATCTCGGCGAGGTCGTTCTCGTCGACCTCGACTTCGACGCTCATGAGTTCGCTCCGGTCGGGACGAGGCCCAGCAGGGCCAGCTTTTCGATCATGGCGCCCTCGGTGAAGGGCTTGATCACGTATTCGTGCGCGCCGGCGGCGAGCGCACGGACGATCTGGCTCTGTTCGCTCTCGGTGGTGACCATGACCAGCGTCATCTCACGCAGGCGCGGATCGGCCCGCACGTGCGTGACGAACTCGAGCCCGTTCATGTTCGGCATGTTCCAGTCGATGAGGGCCAGCTCCGGCACCTCCGGCATGGCGGTCACCAGATCGAGCGCCTCCTTGCCGTCGCCCGCCTCCACCGCCTCGAAGTTGAGCTTGGTGACGATGCGCCTGAGGATCATGCGCATCGCGCGGGAATCGTCGATCACCATGGCGCGCATCGGCGTCACCCCCTTCTCACGGCGCCCGCGGGCACCCCGGTACGGACTCGGTAGGCGGAGGTGCGGCCGGCGGCCACCCGCTCGTAGTTGTCGTCGATGCCGATCGTGGTCTCCGCCGCGCCGAGGAACAGCCAGCCGTCCGGGCGCAGCAGCTTGGCGACGTTCTGCAGCACGGACCGCTTGGTCGCGACGTCGAAATAGATCAGCACGTTGCGCAGGAAGATCACGTCGAACGGCTGCATCGCGGGCAGCGGCGCGGTGAGGTTCATGAGCCGGAACGACACGTTGCGGCGCAGCGCCGGGGTGATCCGCCAGTGCGCGCCGGCCCGCTCGAAGTACTGCACCAGCTGCGCGGCGGGCAGCCCACGGTTGACCTCGACCTGGCTGTACTCCGCCGTCTCGGCCCGCTTGACCATCTCGGTCGAGATGTCGGTGCCCATGATCTCGTAGCTCCAGCCCGCGGGCAGGTTCTCCTGCAGCGTGATGGCCAGGCTGTACGCCTCCTGGCCGCTGGAGCTGGCCGCCGACCACACCCGGACCTTGCGGGTCGCCGTGCGCGCCTTGACCAGCTCGGGCAGCACGACGTCGGTCAGGGCCGCGAACGGCTCCCGGTCGCGGAACCAGGACGTCTCGTTGGTGGTGAGCGCGTCGATGATCTTGCGCTGCTTGGCCGGGTCGGGCCGGCGCTGCAGGTCGGCGAGGAACTCGTTCACGTTGGCCGCGCCGACCGCCCGGGCCACCGGGATGAGCCGCGCCTCGACCAGGTACTCCTTGCCGGGGGCCAGCACGATCGACGCCTCGCGCCGCACGAGCTGGGAGACGAAGGAGAACTCGGACTGCGAGAGCGTCATCGGGTCACCGCCGCGGAACGGTTGGTCTTGATGCGCGCCACCAGGTGGCCGGCGATGCGGTCGAGCGGCAGCACCTCGTCCGCCAGCCCCGCGCCGACCACGGCGCCCGGCATGCCCCACACCACCGAGGTGGCCTCGTCCTGTGCCAGCACCTCGGCGCCCGCCTCTCGCAGCACCTTCGCGCCACCTCGTCCGTCGTGTCCCATTCCGGTCAGCACCGCGGCATAGGCCGAGGGGCCGTACAGCGCCGCCACCGACCGGAACATCACGTCCACGGCCGGGCGGCACGAGTTCTCCGGCGGCGCGCCGCTGAGCTGCGTCAGCGTGGTCGTGCCCCGGCGGTGCAGCACCAGGTGCTGGTCCCCCGGCGCGATGTACGCCGTGCCCGGCGCCAGCTCCATGCCGTCGGTCGCCTCGACCACGCGCAGCGGCGTGCTGCGGTCGAGCCGCTCGGCGAACATGCGGGTGAAGACCGGCGGCATGTGCTGGGTGATCACGATGGGCACCGGGAAGTCCGCGGGCAGCCCCTGGAGCACCTTGGTCAGGGCGTCGGGCCCGCCGGTCGACGAGCCGATCGCGAGGATCTCGATCCGCCCCCCGGGCGCCGTCTTGCGCGGAGCAGCCCGGCCCGCGGCCGGCCCGGACGGCGCGGCGCCGGGGCGGGCGGCGCCGGCCGGCGACACTCCCGCCGGCGCCGGAGCCGCGCCCGGGCGGGTGCCCGGCCGGGTCGGGGCCGCCGCGGCGCCGGGACGAGCCGGCGGCCCGGAGGGCGCGGCGCCCGGACGGCGGCGCCCGGCCAACGCGTGGATCTTGGGGACCAGCTCGGTGCGCACCGCCTTGATCGACTCGTCGATCGACCCGACGTTGCTGGGCTTCGTGACGTAGTCGGTCGCGCCCGCGGCGAGCGCCTCCAGCGTGGCGGTCGCACCCGCCGCCGACAGCGTGCTGAACATGATCACCGGGGTGTGCTTGTGCCGCTTGCGCAGCTCGCGGACCGCCGTGATGCCGTCCATCTGGGGCATCTCGATGTCCATCGTGATCACGTCGGGCTTGAGCTGGTCGATCTTGGCCTGGGCCAGCAGCCCGTTGGACGCCGTGCCGACGACCTCGATGTTCTCCGCGCCTCCCAGGGCGTCGACGATCAGCCGGCGGACGACCACCGAGTCGTCCACGACGAGGACCGTTATCACCGCGCCACCTTTCTCACCCGAGCCACGCCGGGCCGAGTGCCGCAACCACGGGGGCGAGCAGCCGATGGGCGGTCGAGGTGTCGAGCAGATCCCGCACCACCAGCGCCTGCACCGCGCCGCTGAGCATGTTCCAGACACCGCCGGCCCGGTCGGCCAGCGGAATGGCGGCCGAGTCGACGGCCTGCACCAACAGCATCTGCGCCGCGGCGGCCGTGCGGACCCGATCCGACAGATAGGCCGCCCAGGACGCCGAATGCACGGCCGGCGACCAGCCCCCGGCGTTGCGGCGCGCGTCCTCGGCGGAGGCGAGCAGGCGGCTCAGGTCGTTGGGCCGCAGGTGCCGCAGCCGGTCGAGCAGAGCCGAGACCGTGTAGTGGTGCGGGCCCAGGTCGATCGGGGCGCCGGGCGGCAGCTTGCGCATGGCGGCGACCCATCCCGCGCCCAGCCGGCGGCGGGTGTCCGCGTCGAGCACCTCCCGCAGGTAGCTCGCCACGGCCGCGTCGCAGATCAGCGCGGTCGCGGCCGCCGCCACCTCGGACTGCTGCGCGTCCCGGCCCGTACCGGTCCAGGTCCACGCCATGACGTCGTAGCGCACGCAGGTGAGCAGCGCGTCGACCGTCCCGATCGGCGCCCGCTCGACCAGCGCCAGGCTGCTCGCGGGGTCCTGGCTGGACATGCCCTTGAGCGACGGCATCCGGCGGGCGGCGCTCTCCACCTCGACCCAGAGCGGACCGCGGACGCCCTCGTCCGGCAGACGCCCGGCGAGCACCGGCAGGTCCGCCGCCTGCAGCCGCAGGCCGCGCAGCATCACCTCGGCCGTGGCTGCCCCGCCGGTGAGGCGGGTCAGGTCGAACCCGAGCACCGGGGCGCTGACGAGGCTGTACATCAGATGGTGGCGCGGGTCGTGTCGACGGCCGCGTTCACGTCGAGGGCCAGCATCAGCCGCCCGTCCAGCTTGAACGTGCCCACGACCAGCTCCCGGGTGGGGCCGCTGAGCGTGTCCGGCGGCGGCTCGAACGTGTCGTCGTCGAGGTCGACCACCTCGCCGATGCGGTCCACGACGAGGCTCACCGGCTCGCCGTCGCCGCGCAGGATCACGTTCATCACCGGCCCCTCGAGCGCCTTGCGGACCAGACCCAGCTGTACGCGCAGGTCCACCGCCGCGATCACCTGGCCGCGCAGGTTGAACAGCCCGCCGATGGCCGGAGGCGCCAGCGGCACCGGGGTGTACTCGTTGTACGAGAGCACCTCCTGCACCGTGTGCACCTCCACCCCGAAGAGCTGGTCGGCCACCTCGAACGTCGCGAACTGCCGGCTCGCCATCAGAAGGCCTCCACCAGCAGGTCGTCGTTCTCGAGGTCGGTGTAGAAGTTGGGGTCGGCGGCGAGGATCGCCCGGCGCACGTCGAGCAGCTCGGTGACCCGCTGCTGGATGACCGCGGTGCCGACCAGGCCGTCCTCCTCGGCGTCCCGGCGGGCGGTGGTGGCCGAGTTCTCGGCGATGTCCACGATCCGGTCCACCACCAGCGCGACGCTCTTGGTCCCCTCGCTGTAGACGACGACGGAGACGGTGTTGCCCTCCGGCTCCTCGCCGTACGCGCCGAGCAGGTGCGACAGCCGCACCAACGGAAGGATCTGCCCGCGGTACTGCACCACCTCGCGGGAGCCCGCATGCTCGATGCGGTCGCGTGGGAACTCCTCGAGCCGGGTGACCGTGTCCAGCGGGATCGCGACCCGCCGCTCACCCACCGCGGTCACCAGCAGCCGCTCGCCCGTGCCACCCGTCTTCGCCGCCCGGGCCGAGGCCTCGAGGTTCTGCCGCTCGGCGTCGGCGGTCAGGTGGCTGCGCCGGGCCAGCGACGACACGTCGAGGATCAGCCCCACCTTGCCGTCGCCCAGGATGGTCGCGCCCGCGTACAGCCCGATGTCCTTGAACCGGCTGTTGAGCGCCTTGACCACGACCTCCTCGGTGTTCAGCACCCGATCGACGACCAGGCCGAACCGCCGGCCGTCGGCCTGCAGCACCATGATGTAGACGCCCTGGTCGCCGCCGACCTCGAGGCCGAGCGCGCGGTCCAGCCGCACCAGCGGCAGCAGCTTGCCCCGCAGGCGGTAGACGGGCGCCCCGGAGGCGTACTCGATCCGGGTCGACTGCCCGTCGATGAACACCAGCTCCAGCACCGCGACCTGCGGCACGACGTACCGCTGGTCTCCGCAGTCGACCGTGAGCGCCTGGATGATCGCGAGCGTCAGCGGGATCGTCAGCCGCCAGACCGTGCCCTCGCCGGGTGTCGAGTCGACGCTGACCGCGCCGCCGATGCTCTCGATGTTGGTCTTGACGACGTCCATGCCGACGCCGCGGCCGGAGACGTTGGTGACCTTGGCAGCGGTGGAGAAGCCCGGCTGGAAGACCATTGCCATGATGTCGCGGCGGTCCATGTGCGGGATCTGGTCGGGGCGCAGCAGGCCGTTCTCGACCGCCTTCTGCGCGATCCGCTCCACGTTGAGGCCGGCGCCGTCGTCGGCGACCTCGACCGCCACGTGGCCGCCCTCGTGATAGGCGCGCAGCGTCAGCGTGCCCTCGGGGCCCTTGCCGGCCGCCACCCGCTGGTCCGGTTCCTCGATGCCGTGGTCGACCGCGTTGCGCACCAGGTGGGTGAGCGGGTCCTTGACCGCCTCCAGCAGGCTCCGGTCGAGCTCGGTCTCCTTGCCCTGCATGACCAGCTGGACCTGCTTGCCCAGGCCGTTGCTCAGGTCCCGGACGACTCGGGGGAGCTTCGACCAGATGTGCTCGATGGGCTGCATCCGGGTCTTCATGATGCCCTCTTGCAGCTCACTGGTGATCATGCCGAGCCGCTGGGCGCTGCGTACGAGGGTGGCGTCGCCGGTCTCCATCACGCCGCGGACCAGCTGGTTGCGGGCCAGGACCAGCTCGCCGACCATGTTGAGCAGTGTGTCGAGCAGGTCGACGTCGACCCGGATCGCGCTGTCGGCGATGCTGCGCTTGGGCGCCTGCGCCTGCAGGGCCTCGCTGACCGCGGCCGGCTGCGCCTTGCCCTCGTCGAGCAGGATCGTGCCGAGTTTGCGCTCGTCGCCCTCGATCTGCTGCTGCAGCGCCGAGCCGACGTCCTGGGGCTGGGCGGCGCCGCTCTCGACGAGGATCTCGCCGATCGGCTTGCGCTGGTTGTCGACCGGCTCGGGCGCCGGGCGTACGGGAGTCTCCTCGAGGGGCTGTGGAACCTCCGCCGCCTCGGTCTCCTCGGTGGCCTCGGCCGCCGCAGGTGCCGGCGCAGCCTCGGCCGGAGCCGCCTCGCCGGCGTTCATCTGCGCGTTCACCTGCGCGATGATGCTGTCGATGTCGACATCGCCCTCGGCCTGGGTCTCCTCGATGGAGGCGAGGATCGAGCGGACGCCGTCGATGGTGGCGAGCAGGGTGGTGATCGTCGTCGGGGTCACCGGCATGACACCGTCGCGCAGCTTCGACAGCAGCGACTCGCCCGCGTGCGCCAGCTTCTCCAGGCGGCTGAACGCCAGGAAGCCGCTGGTGCCCTTGATGGTGTGGATCGCCCGGAAGATGCGCGAGATCAGATCGCGGGAGTTCGGGTCCTGCTCCAGCTCCACCAGGTCGCGGTCGATCTGGTCCAGGTTCTCGTGGCTCTCCATGAGGAATTCGCCAACGATCTCACCAAGGTCTTCCACGCTTGTTACCTCCTGCTCGCCGTCCCAAGGCCCTCATCGACGCCTCTGTGCGTCACCTGAGAGCACCCGAACCACTACCGATGGGAAATCAGGACTCTCCGCCGGGGCGGCGATAGCGGTAGCCGAAACCGCGGACGGACTCGATAGGTGACTCTTCGGGATCGGACCAGCCGAGCTTGCGGCGCAACCGCAGCACCGCGAACTTGACCCGCTCCTGACCGATGCCGGTCGGGTCGTCCCACGCCTGGGTCAGCAGCTGGTTCGGGCTCAGCACCGCACCGGCGTGCCGCACCAGCGCGTTGAGCAGCCGGAACTCGGTGGGCGTCAGGCGCTTCTCGTCGCCCTTGACGTACACCCGCCGCTTGGTCGGGTCGAGGTGCACGAGCCCGTCGTCGTACACCTGGCTGGCCCAGTTGTTCTGCCCGCTCGAGGAGCGCCGCAGCAGCGCCTCGACGCGGGCGAGCAGCTCGTTGTTGGCGAACGGCTTGGTGAGGTAGTCGTCCGCGCCGCCGCGCAGCCCGCGCACCTTCTCGGCCTCCTGGCCGTGCGCGGTCAGCACCAGCACCGGCACGTCGGAGACGTCGCGCAGCCGCTCCAGCACCTGCCAGCCGTCCATCTCGGGCAGGCCGACGTCGAGCACCACCAGGTCGGGGTGCTCGGCGTACGCCTCCTTGAGACCGGTACGGCCGTCGCCGGCGTGCGCCACCTCGTAGCCCGCGCGGCTGAACAGCATGCGCAGCGCCAGAGCGATGTCCGGATCGTCCTCGACGACGAGTAGGCGACTCATCCTGTGCTCACCCTGCCCCACCCCTCGCTCGCGCTCGTGTCCGGACACGGCCGCCCGCCCGCGGCGCCGAGGGCGCCCGGTGCAGGTCGAGGTCGTGTGCTCGGCGCCGGCGACCGCCGGCGAAACCAACCGCGCAAAGCTCACGTTAGCGTGATGTCACGGTCTATTTACGGACAGTGACAGATTAGCGGGCTATTCGCCCTCGGGGGCGCGGTCCGCACGGATCGCTGGAAGCGCGCTTGCGGCCGGTTCGCGGCCATCCCCCCAGCCTGACAGCTTCTCGTACCGCTATTCCGGTTTTCGGCAAATAAGGGACGTACGGTCCGGAAAAGGATGCGATATCCCTGGTGGGCGACTCGGCCCGCTCAGGGAAGAGGAGGCAACCGTGCTCCACCAGGTGGTGCGCCGTCTCGTGCTGCTCGTGGCCACCCCGGCCGCACTGCTGACCGTGGCCGTGCCCGCGCACGCGACCGTGCCCGTGCCGCCGAAGCCCGCGGCCGCCACCGCGGTCGCTCCGCGGGTGCTGATGTCCCAGGTCGTCACGATGACCAACCGGCAGCGGTGGGTCAACGGCTGCCGGCGGCTGCTCATCGTCGACCACGACCTGACGGTGGCGTCGGTGCGGCAGAGCGTCTACATGGCCCGGACCGGCCGGTTCAGCCACGTGTGGAGCGACGGGACCACGTTCGTCCGCCGGTCGCACCTGGCCGGCTACGCGCAGCCGTCCGGCGAGAACATCGCGTGGGGATACCGCACCGCCACCGAAGTGATCCAGGCATGGATGGCCAGCCCGCGGCACCGCGCCAACATGCTCAACTGCGGCGCCAAGTCGATCGGCACGGGCGTCGTCTACGCCGCCAACGGCGTGCCGTACTACACCCAGGTCTTCGGCTGGGAGTAGGCCCTACAGCGCGCAGTTGACCAGCACGGGCTCCGGGTGCAGCTCGACGCCGAAGCGCTCGCGCACCCCGTCGCGCACGGTGCGGGCCAGGTCGAGCAGCGCACCGGTGGTGCCCGTGCCCCGGTTGGTCAGCGCCAGCGTGTGCTTGCTCGAGATGGCCACCCCGGCGCCGGCGAAGCCCTTGGGGAAACCGGCCCGCTCGATCAGCCAGGCCGCCGGGATTTTCACCGTGCCGTCGTCGCCGGGCCAGTGCGGCGCGTCCAGCCCCAGCCGGGCCCACTCCGCGGCGCTGACCACGGGGTTGGTGAAGAACGACCCGACCGACCAGGTGTCGCGGTCCTCGGCGTCGAGCACCATTCCCTTCTGCTCGCGCAGCTTGAGCACGGTGTCGCGGGCCTGCTGCAACGGCACCCGGTCGCCCACCTCGACGCCCAGGTTGCGCGCCAGCTCGGCGTACCGGATCGGGGCGGACTCGCCGGAACGGGCCAGCCCGAAGTCGACCTCCAGCACCACGTAGCGGTCGTTGTGCTTGAAGACGCTCGCGCGGTAGGCGAAGCCACACTCGGCCGGGGTCATCGCGCGGACCGTGTCCTGCTCGCGGTCGTAGGCGTGCACCGCGACGATCGTGTGCGCGACCTCCTGCCCGTACGCGCCGACGTTCTGGATCGGGGTGGCGCCCGTGGAGCCGGGGATGCCGCTGAGGCACTCGATGCCCGACAGGTCCCGTTCCACCGCGTACGCCACCAGGCCGTCCCACGGCTCCCCCGCGGCGACCCGCAGCACGACGCCGCCGTCCTGCTCACCCACCTGGCGGATCCCCCGGGTGCGCAGCAGCACGACCGTACCGTCGAAGCCTTGATCCCCGATCACGACGTTGCTGCCACCCGCGAGGATGAACACCGGACGGCGATCCCGCGTGGCATTACGCACGGTAGCCACCACTTGGTCCGTTTCGGAGGCGACCGTCAAGATGCCGGCGGGGCCGCCGAGGCGTAGCGTCGTGTACGCCGACAGGTCGGTTTGCGATGCGGCGGTAACGTCAGGCACGGCAACAACCCTAGGCTCAACGGTTCGGGCATCTCACCGGCGGTCCGGTGGATCGGGAGAGAATCGCGATGAACAGGCTGCACGCGACGAAGGACTTCTGGCTCGCGGCGCTGCGGGCCGACAGCCCCGCGCTGCAGGACGCCGTGGCGCAGGCCGGCCCGGACGCCGTCGTGTCCGCCTGCCCCGACTGGACGGTCGCCGACCTGGTCGAGCACCTCACCGAGGTGCTGCACCAGGTGCGCGAGCACGCGCCACGCGGCGTCACCACCCGGCCCGCGAAACGCGAGGTGCCGCCCCGCCCCGAGTGGCAGGCCGCGCTCGACGGCCTGCGCCGCGAACTGACCGGCACGATCGAGACGCTCGAGGCGCTGGAGGCCGACTTCCCGGCGTGGAACTTCGCGCCGCAGGCCAAGACCGCCTCGTTCTGGCACCGGCGGATGGCCCACGAGATCTCCGTGCACCGCTGGGACGCCGAGGCCGCGGCCGGGCGCGCCACCCCGATCGAGAGCAAGCTGGCCGCCGACGGCATCAGCGAGGTGCTCGACACCTGGCTGCCCGCGGGCCGCCGGCTCGGCCCGACCGACCTGCACGGCGTCGTCCACCTGGTGGCCACCGACGTCGCCCACGAGTGGTTCATCCGGCTGCGCGGCATGGGCGTCGCGCTGCTCGACACCATGACGATCCTCGACACCGACGATCACCACGCGCGGGCCCAGGCGACCGGCACGGCCAGCGATCTGCTGCTCTCGCTCTGGGGCCGGCAGCGCGCCGAGAGCGTGGTCGTCACCGGCGACCCTCGCCTGTTCACGGCCCTGCGGACCGGCTGAGAACTCCGGTCGCGGCGCTTACATTCGACTTACTGGGTTAACCGGGAGCGGTTCCGCCCCTATGATTAACCGGTTAAGTTCGGATTTCGCGAAGCTCTGTGAGGGGAACGCATGACGGCAACCGTCACGTCCACGTCGGCGCAGCCGGCCCTCGCCGCGATCACCTTCCCCGACGACTTCATCTGGGGCGCCGCCACGGCGTCGTACCAGATCGAGGGCGCGGCGCGGGAGGACGGTCGCGGCCCGTCGATCTGGGACACCTTCAGCCGCACGCCGGGACGTGTGTACGCCGGGCACACCGGCGACGTCGCCTGCGACCACTACCACCGCTACGTCGAGGACGTGGCGCTGATGGCGGACCTCGGCCTGGCGTCGTACCGGTTCTCGGTCGCCTGGCCGCGGATCCAGCCCGACGGCACCGGCCCGGTCAACGTCAAGGGCCTGGACTTCTACGACCGGCTCACCGACGAGTTGCTCGGCAAGGGCATCGACCCGGTCGTCACGCTCTACCACTGGGACCTGCCGCAGACGCTCGAGGACCTGGGCGGCTGGGCCAACCGGCTGACCGCCGAGGCCTTCGCCGAGTACGCGCAGATCGTCCACGCCCGGCTCGGCGACCGCGTCAAGACGTGGACCACGCTGAACGAGCCCTGGTGCTCGGCCTACCTCGGGTACGGCAGCGGCGTGCACGCGCCCGGCAAGCAGGACCCGGCCGCCGTCTTCGCCGCGGTGCACCACCTGCTGCTCGGGCACGGCCTGGCGGCCCGCGCGCTGCGCTCGGCCGGCGCGCAGAGCATCAGCATCACGCTCAACCCGAACGTGGCGCTGCCGGTCGACCCGACCAGCGCGGGCGACCAGGAGGCCGTCAGGATCATCGACGGGCTGTCCAACCGGCTGTTCCTCGACCCGCTGTTCAAGGGCCAGTACCCGGCGGACATGCTCGAGCACATGTCCCGGTTCACCGACCTGTCGTACATCGCCGACGGCGACCTCGCGACGATCAACGCCCCGATCGACGTGCTGGGGATCAACTTCTACCAGCCCGCGTACGTCTCGGCGAAGCCCGGCGCTCCGGCCTCGCCCGAGCAGCCCGGCAGCGAAGGCATCGCCTTCCACGCGCCCGACGGCCCGGTCACCGACATGAACTGGCGCATCGAGCCGTCCGCGCTGACCGGCCTGCTCAAGCGGATCAACGACGACTACCCCGGCGTGCCGCTGCTGATCACCGAGAACGGCGCCGCGTACCCCGAGGTCCCGTCCGCCGACGGCGAGGTCCACGACGCCCGGCGGGTCGACTACCTCGACGGCCACCTGCGGGCCTGCCATGATGCCTTGGCGGCCGGCGTCGATCTGCGGGGTTACTTCGTCTGGTCGCTCATGGACAATTTCGAGTGGGCCGAGGGGTACCGCAAGCGGTTCGGTGTCGTGCACGTCGACTACACGACCCAGAAGCGGACGCTGAAGGACAGCGCGAAGTGGTACCGGGAGGTGATCCGGCGCAACGGCATCGCCGCGCCGGGCTCTGACGAGGGGTGAGCTTTTTGGTGACGCGGGAGCGGCCGACCTTGGAGGCAGTGGCGCGCCGCGCCGGGGTGTCCCGGGCGACCGTCTCCCGCGTCGTCAACGGCTCCACGTCGGTGGCCGCCTCCATCCGTGAGGCGGTCACCCGCGCCGTCGACGAGCTGGGCTACGTGCCCAACCAGGCCGCGCGCAGCCTGGTCACCCAGCGCACCGAGTCGATCGCGCTGATCCTGCCCGAGACCGCGAACCGCGTGTTCTCGGACGACCTGTTCTTCCCCGCCATCATCCGCGGCGTCGGCGTCGAGCTCGAGGCGGCCGACAAGCAGCTCGTGCTCATGATGGCCGGGTCCGCCAAGAGCCACGACCGGGTCGAGCGGTACGCCGTGGCCGGCCACGTGGACGGCGTCATGTTCGCCTCCATGCACGGCGCCGACCCGCTGCCCGGCACGCTGGTGCGGCTCGGCATCCCGGTGATCTGCAGTGGACGCCCGATCGGCGAGGCCGACGTGCCCTACGTGGACGTCGACCACTTCGGCGGGGTGTGCGCGGCCGTACGCCACCTGGTCACCGCCGGCCGCCGCCGGATAGCCACGATCGCCGGCCCGCAGGACATGGTCGCCGGCATCGACCGGCTGGCCGGCTACCGCGCCACGCTCGAGGAGGCCGGCCTCGCCCAGCACGTCGCGATCGGCGACTTCACCCGCGAGTCCGGCATCCGGGCGATGCGGACGCTGCTGGCCGACGACCCGGCGCTGGACGCGGTGTTCGTGGCCTCCGACATGATGGCCCACGGCGCCCTGCTCGCCCTCAAGGACGCCGGCCGCCGCGTTCCCGCCGACGTCGCGGTGATCGGCTTCGACGACTTCGAGATCAGCCGCTACAGCGACCCGCCGCTGACCACGGTCCGCCAGCCCATCGCCGACATGGGCCGCACGATGGCCCGCCAGCTGCTGGGCCTCATCAACGGCGCCGACGCCCTGCCCGACGCCGTCGTGCTGCCGACCGAGCTGGTGGTCCGCGAGTCCGCCTGAGCCCGCTCCCTAACCGGCCGGCCTGATGGTCTGCGAATCCGCCTGAGCCTGCTGCCTTACCGGCCGGCCCGGTGGTCTGCGGATCCGCCCGAGCCTGCTGCCTACCGGCCGCCTGGTGGTCTGCGAATCCGCCTGTGCCTGCTGCCTACCGGCGGGCCTGGTGCTCGGCGAGCCGGCCCGGCGCGGCCTGGATCGAGTGGCCCAGCGTCTGCCGGGCGAGCAGGGTGGCGCCCGCGATCGCGGCCGGCATCAGCAGGATCGCGCCGAGCGGGATCAGGAAGCAGCAGAAGACGGCCACCCCGAAGCCCAGCGCGATCGGCCGGTGCGCCTTCAGCACGGCCCGGCGCTGCCGCAACCGCTGCCCGCGCCGCTGGAACGGCACGCCCGTGAGCTCGACGGCGAGCAGCCATCCACCGACGGCGCCGCCCAGCACCGGCACGACCGTCTGCCCCACCACCGGCACGAAGCCCAGCAGGAACAGCGGGATGCCGACGAGCACGGACAGCCCGATCATCCGCAGCGAGTCCACGAGGCTGCGCCGCAGCGACGGCCAGAACCCGGTGTCGACGGCATCCGGTACCCCGCCGAACCGGTCCTCCACCAGCTCCGAGATGCGCTCGTAGAACGGGTCGCCGATGAGCAGCGTGACGGCCGTGAACGTCAGCACGCCGAGCAGCACCGCCACCCCGAGCAGCCCGAACCCCGCGAAGATCCGTACGACGTCCCGGACGCCCTCGGCCCACCCGTCGGCGAACCACGTGACCGTGGCGGACAGCTCCGGCAGGTAGTCGACGAGGAAGAACAGCGCCGTGCCGTAGAGCACGCCCGCGATCAGCGCCGGCAGCAGGCCGAGCCCGAGCAGCCTGGGATTGCGCAGCACGATGCCGAGGCCCCGGCCGAGCAGGCCCGCGCCGGTGAGGAACTGCCGTACAGGGGTCACGCCGGGCAGCCTAGAGCACCCCGCGTGAGGCCGTCGCGAGGTCGAGCACGGCGCTGTCGCCGCATCCCGAAACAAGAATGTCGTCGTGGGCATAGTCGTTCACGCCGAGCTGCACGTCGAAACCGGCGAGCGCGAGTATGTCGGCCAAGGTCTGTCCCATGCGCGTCGTCATGGCGTGGTTGAACTCCACCACCGGATCGCCGGCCGCCGCTTGGCGGTACTTCTCGACGACGGCCTGCTCCAGGTCTCGCGATGGCCGCCAGCGCACCCACAGCGTTGGTTCACTTCTGGGCGAGTCGTCGATCTGCACCTCGACGCCGGGGTGGGTGTCGAACGGCCCGACCATGGCCGGACCGAAACCGGCCAGTTCGAGCACGGCACGCACCTTCCCGGCGAGAGCCACCACGTCGGTGTTGTCGTCGCGCTGCCGATCCTTGTCGTCAGTCACAGATACCCCTCAAGAGCTCGGTAGACAGCTCCTCCACGCCGTTCCGGACAGGGCGATTGTCGTGGAAAAGCTTGTCAGGAGCCGCCTCGGCATGGTTCTCCGCGGTCGTCGGCGTTCCTTGGCCGAGCAGGGTCTCCGACAGCCCTTGATGAAGTTGCAGAGCCTCGCCGCGGTATCGGCGATGCTCACCACCAGCATCCGGTCGTTGTACGGGTCAGCGACGGTCGCGGGCGAAGCCGCGGGCGCCGGCGAAACCGCGCCACATGTGCCACCGGGAGGTCGCCCGCTGCACGGAGGAGCCCTCGGGTGCGGCGGTCGGCGTCTCGCTGCTCCCCTCCGGCTCGGAGGACGGCGGCTCCCAGCTCGGCGGCGGGACGATCTCCGTGGGCGTCGGCACCGGCGGCATGGTGAGCGGCGGCAGCGACAGCGTCGAGGTCGCCGTGGGGACGGGCGACAGCGTGACCACCGGCGTCGTCCCGGCGGGCAGCGGGGACGTGGGCAGCACGGACGACGACGGGGCGGGGACCCCGGACGTCGTCGGGACGGGGACTCCGGAGGACGGTGGCCGGCCGGGCCGGGCCGAGAAGCGGACGGCGGCGACCGGCTCCTTGGTCACGGCGCCGGCGGGCGCAGCGCCCAGGCCGCCCTCGCCGCCGGGGACGCCCACTGCAGCGGGGCGCTCGGCGGGAGTGGCGAGGTTCCAGCCGACGGAGACGGCGACGGGAAGGCCGAGCACCACGAGTCCGACAAAGACTGATTTGGGGGATAGCCGCACGTCCTAGTCAACGCTCCAACAACCGCGGAAGGTTACGGCTCACCTGGCAGAACGGGGTTGATCAATGCGGGGTGCGGCCGGTACTGTCCGCTGGCTCCCCTCTGTCGGGAGGGGGAGGCATCACCCACGGGGGACAGATGAATCTCGCTTACCGTCGCGGCCTGCCCGCCCTCTTCGCTGCCGCGCTGGCCGCCGGCGTCGTGGGCGCCGGCACTCCCGCGCTCGCCGCGGGCACGGCGCCGACCGGCACGTTCACGCTCGACACCACCACGCTCTGGACCGGTCAGCAGGTCAAGCTCACGCAGACCGCGCTCGCCGACGACGACACCCTGCCCGAGGCCATCAGCCGGGTCATCACCTGGGGCGACGGCACCAGCACGACCGCGGCGGCCGGCGAGGATTCCTGGACCCACACGTACGCCGCTGCCGGTTCCTTCCCGGTGTCCGTGGCGCTCAACGACGGCACGGTGGCCGGCACCGGCACCATCGCGTCGCCGAACGTCGCGGTCACCACCGCGCCGGGCACCCTGGCGTGGCAGAAGAGCACCGTCTACACCGCACCGGACCCGGACGGCGGCAGCTACCTGACCGAGGCGATCTTCACCCCGTCGAAGCTGCCCGCGTCGGCCGACCAGGCCTGGACGACCTGGGGCGACGGCGAGTTCACGCTGCTCGCCGAGGGAGCCGAGTCGACCACGGTGCCGCACTACTTCGGCAAGGGGACCTGGCGGCCCAAGGTCCAGCTCGAGAACGAGCACGGCAAGGCGACGGCGCGCGACGCGAACCCGCTGACGGTCGCGTACGACGTCACGGCGCCCACGTCGGCGCTGACCTACCCGGCCAACCCGAACCGGTCGAGCTCGTGGAAGGCGATCCGCGGCACCGGGCGCGACAGCCAGTCGGGCCCGGACGTGGCGCAGGTCGCCGCGTTCAAGTACAACGCCAGCAGCGACTACTACTTCAACTTCTACACGAAGAAGTGGGTCCGGATCACCAACCCGGACGCGGACCTGCCGGACGAGGCCTACGGTCTGTCCACGGTCAACTCGGCGGGCGTCTGGTCGGTGCCGATCTCGGGGCTGTCGAAGGGCTTCAAGCTCGAGGCCTGGTACTGGGTGTTCGACAAGGTCGGCAACCCCAGCAAGGGCAAGTGGGCCACGGTCACGATGACCAGCTGACCGCCGCGGGCCGGGGGGCTACGAAGAGGCGTTGAGGAACGCGGAGACGCGCTCGCGCAGCTCGCCCCGGTTGGTCCACAGGACGGCCGGGCGGTCGTACACGTGCAGCTCGGCGCCCGGCAGCAGCGAGGCGAGCCGCTCGGCCCACGCGACCGGGTGCACCTCGTCGCCGAGACAGCCCAGCACCAGCGCCCGCCCGCGGAAGGACCGCAGCGCCGCCTCGTCGGGGACCGCGGGCTCGTGCCAGAGCGTGGTCAGCTCGGCGGCCAGGCCGTCGCGCTGCAGCTGCTCGACCCGCTGGCGCAGGTAGGCCCAGCCGGTGGGCGTGTTGCGCACCGACGGGGGCAGCTCGGCCTCCACGGCGGCCGCGATCGACGCCGCCTCGCCCGACTCGACCGCGGCCAGCAGGCGCTCGACGCGCGCCTCGGCGGCCGCGGGCCGGGTGCCGTCGAGCGGCGCGGGCAGATAGCAGACCACCCGCTCGAACCGGCCGGGCGTCTCGGCGAGCAGCCGGCACAGCGCCGCGGCGCCCATGCTGACGCCCAGCGCCCGCGTCGCGCCCGCCAGGTCGGCGATGCCGCGCAGGTCGTCGGCGAGGTTGCCGAAACTCCACGGGCCGACCGGCGCGTCGGAGCGGCCGTGACCGCGGAAGTGGAAGAAGACCCGGCGCCCGGAGACCGCGCTGCCCAGCGGGCGCGTGCCGCTGATGTCACCGCCGAGCCCGTGCGCGAACACCGTGACCGGCGTGCCCACCCCGGTGATCAACTGCTCCAGGCGTACGCCGGAAGGGGTGGAGACGACCTCGGTCGGAGGGCCGGGCAGGGTCGGGCGGCCCGAGCGCGGTCCGGTCGGGTCGGGCCGGTGCAGACGGGGCCCGCCGTCGGGTGGCGGCGGGCCGAACCGCCTCACCAGAAGCCTTTGCCGTCCGAGAGGTCCTTGAGGCCGGGGCGGACGTCGAGCAGGTAGATGAGCGCCGCGGCGATGCCGATCAGGCTGAAGATGCCGACCGGGCCGCTGATCAGCAGCGTCAGCACGATGCAGATGGCGAGGATCGCCGCCCAAGCGCCCTTGGGCAGCGTGCCGATGGCCTGGAATCCGTCACCCCGCTGGGTCAAGCAGTGGATCAACGCGACGGCCTGGACGACCAGCGAGACGATGAGCAGGAGCAGGTTGAGGTAACCGACGACGTCGGCGTAGAAGAGCGGCGCGGAGGAGGCCATGAGGGGAAGTCTATGCCGCGGGGCCCAGCCGATGCCGGGCCCCGCTGATCATGTCGTGCCTGGTCGTCACTTCGAGGCGGCGCGCTTCCGGGGCTTCGGGGCCGCGGCCGGCTTCTCCGCGGCGGGAGCGGCGGGGGCGGGGGCCTCGATGGCGGCGGCGGGCTCCTCGGTGGTCTCGATGTCGGCGTTGACCACGTCGGCGGCCTCGATGACGCCGGAGCCGACCACGCGCTCGCCGCGGGCCACCAGGGCGGTGTACGCCGCGAGCGCGCGGTCCTGCGCGATCTGGGCGAACGTGGTGGCGACGCTGGCGGCGTTGCCCCGCAGCGCGGCGAAGTCGGTGGTGGAGGCCTTGTCACGCAGCTCGGCGGCCTTGGAGCCGGCCTGCAGGTTGTAGGTGCGCAGCGAGGCCGCGGCGCGCTCGCTCAGGTCGTTGACCACGGCGGGCAGCTTGCGCAGCTGCTCGACGGCGAGGTCACCGGCGCCGGCGGCGGCGTAGAGCGGGGCGGGGATGCGGGTCTTGGTCTGGTCGGTCATTTCTGCTCCTCGTCGGTGGGAGTGGTCTCGGATGCGGCGGCCTCCTCGGCGGGCCGGCGCGCGTTCTCGTTGCGGAACGTCTCGTAGATCTGCGACAGCGACTGCTTCTGGGCGATCGTCAGCTCGGGGTCCACGGCGATCGCGGCCAGCACGCCGGGCTGGCCGTCGCTGTCGAGCAGACCGGCGCGCAGGTACATCGCGGGCGTCGACACCCGCAGCGCGCTGGCGATCTGCTGGAGCACCTCGGCGCTGGGCTTGCGCAGACCACGCTCGATCTGGCTGAGGTACGGGTTGCTCACGCCCGCCTTGTCGGCGAGCTGGCGCAGCGAGATCCTGGCGGTCTGCCGGAGGTCACGGATGAAACCGCCGATGTCCTCGGGCAGATCCTTGGGTGCGGCCATGCGTTCGAAGGTAGCCCGGAGTGCTAGCTATTGCAAGCATAGTGCTAACTCCAGCTAGCGTGAGGCGGGTCACCGTACGGGCCGGACCTCGCCCACCCGCTCGCCCCCACCCAGGATCGGCTCCTCGATCGCGGGCACCTCCACGCCGAGCCGCCGCAGCTCGTCGAGCAGCACCGGGGTGCGCGCCCGCATCGCCCCGTCGTCCACCTTGAGCGCGACCGCTCCCCGCCCCGGCACGGCGACCGCCACCACGCCCTCGGCGCCGCCCTTGGCGAGCAGGCCCGGCACCGCCGCCATCAGCACCGAGTCGTCCGCCCCGGTGCCGGCCACCAGCTCGGGGTGGGCGCGCATCGCGTCCGCCACCCGGCGCTCGAAGGTGCCCGGCTCCGCCTCGACCAGCCGGGTGAAGGCGCGGGCCAGCGCGGTCAGCGACAGCGCGAGCACCGGCGCGCCGCAGCCGTCCACGCCGGTCGCGGCGATGCGCTCGCCGGCCAGGTCGGACACCGCCTCGGTGATCGCCGTCTGCAGGGGGTGCTTCGCGTCCCGGTACGTCTCGAGCGGCCAGCCGTTGGCCACGCACGTCGCGAGCATGCCGGCGTGCTTGCCCGAGCAGTTCATCAGCACCCGCTCGGGGCCGCCGCCCGCGCGCAGCCACTCGTCGCGGACCGGCTCCGCGAGCGGCAGCGACGCGGGGCAGCGCAGCGCGCTCTCGTCCAGCCCGGCCGCGGCCAGGATCTCGCGGACCCGGCGCACGTGGAACGGCTCGCCGAAGTGGCTGCCGCTGATCAGCGCCAGGTCGGTCTCCTCGCGCGGGAGCAGGCCGGCGCGCAGCATGCCCACGGTCTGCAGCGGCTTGTTCGCCGAGCGCGGGAAGATCGGGCTGGTCACGTCGCCCCGGCTGCCCCCGGGCAGGACGGCGACCGAACCGTGGTGCACGCTCTCGACAAACCCGGAGCGCACCACCTCCGCGATGATCATCGGACCGGCACCCCCAGCAGCTTGCGCGCCTCGGTGGCGGTCAGCGGTGGGCGCTGGGCGAGCTGGGCGAACCCGGCGGCGCGGGCCACGAGCTGCATGTTCGACTCGACCGGGCGCCCCTTGGCGTACGTGATGGTGTCCTCCATGCCGACGCGCAGGTGCCCACCCGCGCTCAGCGACGCGAGCATCACGGGGATCGTGCCGCGCCCGATGCCGGTGGCCGAGAACGTCGTGCCCGCCGGCAGGTCGCGGATCGCCTGTTCGCACGCGACCAGCGCGGCGGTCGTGGCCGGCATCCCGCCCGGCACGCCCATCACGAGGTCGACGTGCACGTGCCCGCCGAACGGCAGCCCGTGCTTGCCGAGCAGCCGCTGCAGCGTGGTGAGCTGGCCCAGGTCGAAGATCTCGTACTCCGGCACGATGCCCCTGTCCTGCATGCGGCCGTGCAGCTCGACGATGAACTCCCAGCGGTTGAGGAAGACGTCGTCGCCGAAGTTGACCGTGCCCATCGTGCAGGAGGCCATCTCGGGGCCGGCGTCGAGCACGGCCAGCCGGTCGGACTCGGGGTCGGTGACCGCGCCGCCCGAGGAGAGCTGCACGATCAGCCCGGTCGACTCGCGCAGCGCCGCCACGGTCGCGCGCAGCCGCCCCTGGTCGAGGGTCGGCGCGGCCGCCTCGTCACGGATGTGGACGTGGATGATGGCAGCGCCCAGCGCTTCGCACTCCTTGGCGGTGGCCACGAGTTCGTCGAGCGTGACGGGCAGCGCAGGCACGTCGGCCTTGCTGCTCTCGGCGCCGGTCGGAGCAACGGTGATCACGGTCCCGGTCATGGAACCGACCTTAGTGCGGGTCGACCGCCACCACGGACTCGCCCACCCGCAGCTCGTCGCCGTCGGCCACGTTGCGCTTGAGCACGGCCAGCGCGACGAGGCCCAGCTCATGGTGGCGCACGGCGGTGCCGACGAAACCGACCTCGCGGCCGTCGCGGGTCACCGGGGTGCCCTTGGCCGGGGGCTGGTCGGTGGCCACGCCGTCGAAGTGCAGCAGCGCGAGGCGGCGCGGCGGGCGGCCGAGGTGGTGCACCCGGGCCACCGTCTCCTGGCCGCGGTAACAGCCCTTGTCGAGGTGCACGGCCGCGGCCATGAAGTCGGCCTCGGCCGGGATCGTGCGGTGGTCGGTCTCCCAGCCCAGCCGCGGGATGCGGTGCTCGACGCGGATCGCCTCGTAGGCCCAGAGCCCGGCGAGCGGAACACCCAGCTTCTCGATCACCGCCGTGCGCGAGACCCGCGGCACCAGCAGGTCGACGCCGAGCGGCACCCGGCGGGCCAGCCCGCCGAAGAACTCGGCCACCGGGTACAGGCTCGTCGGCCCGGCCGCAACCTCGCCGGCGGCGAACTTGGGCCCGGGCACCGCGTGTACCCGCGGCTGCGGCAGCTCGGGGAACAGGTCGCCCGCGCCGGGCCCGACCAGCGACAGCACGGCCAGCTCGCCGGTGGCCGCGCGCGGCTCGACGCGGGTGAAGAAGCGCATCATCTCGAGGTACTTGAGCAGGCCCGCGCCCGCACCCGGCTCGGTGTCGAGCCAGGCGGTCTCGCCGTCCTCGGTGACGTACGCGTGCTGCTCGACGTGGCCGTGCGGCGAGAGCACGAGCAGCTCGGTGCCCTGGTCCTTGGTGAGGTCGCTGAGGTGCTGCGTGGTGAGCGTGTGCAGCCAGCTCGCACGCTCCTCGCCGGGCACCGCGACCACGTCGCGGTTGGAGCGGTCGACCAGGCCCACCGCCGTGGCGAGCGTGCGCTGCTCGCGCATCGGGTCGCCGTAGTGAGCCGGAACGCCGCCGTCGGGCGACGCGGGGTCGAGGTCCTCGACCATCACCACGGTCATGTCACAGCTCCTTGCAATCCCCGCACACGCCGAAGAGCGACACGTGACCCACGTCGACCCGGAAGTCTCGCTCGCTCAGCAGCCGGTCGGTCACCGGTTGCATCACACTCGGGTCTACCTCACTGATCGACCCGCATCCACGGCAGACGAGGTGAACGTGCTGATCCTCACCCGCGGAGTGGTAGGTGGGCGAGCCGTGCGAGAGGTGGGTGTGGTTGACCAGCCCGAGCTCCTCGAGCAGCTCGAGCGTGCGGTACACCGTGGTGATGTTGACCCCGGCCACCCGCTCGCGCACGTGGTTGTGCACCTGCTCGGGGGTGGCGTGGCCGAGCTCGTGCACCGCCTCGAGGATCAGCTGGCGCTGCGGGGTGAGCCGCAGGCCACGCTCCCGGAGCATGGCGGCAAGCGAAGTGGCGGACACCCTCAGAAGGTTACGCTGCGGACGCTCAGCCGCCGACCCGCAACAGCCGCGCCGACATGTGCGGCAGCAGCCCGCTGTCGTCGATGGCGAGCTCGTGGGCGTAGAGCAGCGCGCCCTCGACGATGCCGAACAGCCGCTTGGCGCCGGTCGCGTGCTGGCCGGTCGGCGTGTAGGCGATCGCGTCGGCGTCGATCTCGAGCCGGGTCGTGCCGATGGTCTTGCCCAGGTAGAGCTCGGCGACGCCGTCCGGGTTGATCATCAGCGCTTCCATCTCGTCGGTGGCCCGGCCGTCGGCGCTGAGCACCGGCCGCCAGAACCCGGACTCGACGATCCACTCGCCGGCCGGCTTCGACTCCTCGTCGAGCAGCCACGAGCGCGACTCGAAGCGCAGGAACGGCCGGCCGTCGTGGCTGATCCGCACCTCCTGCGCGAAGTTGTAGTCGGCCTCGGCCGGGAAGCCGCCCTGCCCGCGGCCGCGCCACAGCCCGACGAACGGCAGCAGGCCGAGCAGCGCGCCGTGCAGGTCGGGCCCGGAGCGCAGGTCGTGGGTGTCCTCGTACGGGTAGGGGTCGACCGGAGGCGCGTTGAGCCAGGGCGGCGGGCCCAGCGGGTTCTCCTGCTGATCGCTCACCAACGCCCCCTCGACACGCGCATCGCCAGATAGCCGAGACCGCCCGCCAGCGCGCCCAGACCGGCGACCAGCAGGCTCACGAAACCGATTTCCGTAACCATGACCGGCCCATCTTAAGGGTGGGACATATGCTGGCCGCCATGGCACGTCTGCTGGTCGTCAAGGCAACCGCCGGAGCCGACGCCCCGGAGCGCTGTTCGCAGGCCTTCACGGTGGCGAGCACCGCGCTGTCGTCCGGGGTGGACGTGTCGTTCTGGCTCACCGGCGAGTCGACGTGGTTCGCGCTGCCGGGCCGGGCCGCCGAGTTCGAGCTGCCGCACGCGGCGCCGCTGCCCGACCTGCTCGACCTGCTGCTCTCGACCGGCCGGGTCACCGCCTGCACGCAGTGCGCCGCCCGCCGGGGCATCACGCCCGGCGACGTGCTGCCCGGCATCCGCATCGCCGGCGCCGCCGTCTTCGTCGAGGAGATCATGTCGGACGGGGCGCAGGCGCTCGTCTACTGACAGCCGCGGCTCACGGTCACCCGTCCGGGCAGCACGGTCACAGCGTCGTCGCCGGCCCGCCACGTCCAGCCGTCGCTGATGGGCACGAGCTTGCTGCGGCCCGCCACGGCGCGCACGGCCTCGCGCAGTTTCCGCTCGCCGGGTCGCAGATCCACCGCGTACGACACCCCGACCGTCCCGTCCGGACACGTGACCGCCCACGTCCGAGCGGGCTCCGCGTTGCCGCCCACCGCGCGCACGACGTCGGCGAGCAGGCGGGGCGCGGCCGGGACCGGGGGATCCCGTACGTCGGGGGTGCCGTCGCCGGCACGGGGCCGGCAGCCCGTCGACACCCGGAACGTCAGCTCCTGGGTGGTCGCGTCCTCGCTCAGGTCCACGCCCACGAAGTTGCCGGCGTCGGCGTGCAGCGACACCTGCGTGCCCCCGTGGCTGGTGCCCGCGTCGGCCCGGTAGCCGGCGGGCAGCGCGGCCGCGATCGACTCGACCGCCGCGGTGGCCTCGCCCACCGGCACGTAGACCACCACGCTGCGCGCCGCGCCCAGCCCCGAGCGCACGGGCGTGAGCTTGCAGTCCCGTTCCCACTGCAGCTCCTCGAGCGCCACGGTGCGGCCGTCACCGCTCGCGGCCGCGAAGACCGCGCCGGTGGCCCGCTGCAGGTCGGCGACCGCGAGGCCGATGTCGCGCTGCTCGGGCACGGTGGGCCGCTCGTGGCCCACCGACCAGACCGCGAGCGCCGCGACCACCACGATCCACGCCCCGACGACCGCGATCAGCACCCATCGCCGCTTGGCGGCCCGCGGCGTCGTGGTCACTTGCCGGCGAGGCGCTGCAGGGCGCCCAGGGCGACGTCGGAGCGGGTCGTGTACCAGAACGGGGGCAGCGACTTGCGCAGGAAGGCGCCGTAGCCGCGGGCCGTCTCGAGGCGGGAGTCGAGAACCGCCACCACGCCCTTGTCGCCGGTGGAGCGGATCAGGCGGCCCACGCCCTGCGCCAGCCGCACGGCCGCGATCGGCACGCTCACCGAGGCGAACCCGGAGCCGCCGTTCGCGTCGACGGCCGCGGCACGGGCCGCCGCGAGCGGCTCGTCGGGGCGCGGGAACGGCAGCCGGTCGATGACCACGAGCTGGCACGAGTCGCCCGGCACGTCGACGCCCTGCCAGAGCGACATCACGCCGAACAGGCAGCTCGCCTTGTCCTCCTTGAACCGCCGCACGAGTACCGGCAGCGACTCCTCGCCCTGGAGCAGGATCGGCAGGTCGGTGCGTGCGCGCAGCAGCTCGGCGGCCTGGGTGGCGGCCTTGCGCGACGAGAACAGGCCCAGCGTGCGGCCGCCGAGCGCGGTCACCAGCTGCACCAGCTCCTCGCCGGCGGCCGTGGGCAGGCCGGACATCTGCGGGCGGGGCAGGTGGGCGGCGACGTAGAGGATGCCCTGGCGCGGGTAGTCGAACGGCGAGCCCACGTCGAGCGACGTCCAGCCGTCGCCGGAGGCCGGGGACTGCGGGCTCGCCGGCGCGCCCGGCTCGGCCGCGGGCAGGCCGAGCGAGCGCGCCACGGTGTCGAAGCGGCCGCCCAGCGTCAGCGTCGCCGAGGTCGCCACCACCGTACGGTCGGAGTAGAGGCCCTGCGCGAGCGTGCCCGCCACCGACAGCGGCGCCACCACCAGCGCCCGCCGCCCGTTGCCCAGGTCGGATTTCTCGACCCAGGCCACGTCGAAGTCGGACTCCTCGAGCAGCCGCTGGGCGGTGTCGCTGAGGTCGTCGAGCGCGGCCTTGGCCTGCTGCTTGCGCACCGGGTCGGGGTCGTCGGCCTTGACGTCGCCGATCGCCGTGAGCCCGGCCCGGGTCGCCGACTCGACCAGCGTGACCGCCTGCTGCAGCAGCTCGGGCAGGCCCGCGGTGATGCGGCCGGCGGGCGTCTCGGCGAGCCCCACGGTGAGCGCGTCGGCGGCCTCGGCCAGCGACTCGGCGACCGCGGGCGGGATCAGCGTGCGGGCCCGGCGCGAGCACCGCTCGATCGCCTCGGGGGTCAGCTCGGCCTGCGAGGCCGACGAGACGCGGTCGGCGAGCTCGTGGGCCTCGTCGATGACGAGCAGCTTGTGCGGCGGGACGATGTGCCGCTCGGCGAGCATGTCGACGGCCAGCAGGCTGTGGTTGGTGACGACGATGTCGGCCTCACGGGCGCGGGCGCGCGACGCCTCGGCGAAGCACTCCGCGCCGTACGGGCACCGCTGCGCGCCGACGCAGTCGCGCGCCGGCATCGAGACCTGCCGCCAGGCCGTGTCGTCGACGCCGGGGTCGAGCTCGTCGCGGTCGCCGGTGGTCGTCTTTTCGGCCCAGGCCTGCAGCCGCTGGATCTGCTTGCCGAGCCGGCCTGCCTCGCCCAGCCACTGGGTGGCCCTGGGCGGCGCGTCGTCGAACAGCGTGTCGGTGGGCGCCTCTTCATCGGCGTGTTCCATCTTGGCCACGCAGAGGTAGTGGTGACGGCCCTTCAGCACGGCGAAGGTGGGTTTGCGGCCGAGCACCGGCTCGACCGCGGCGGCGAGGCGGGGAAGGTCGTGCTCGACGAGCTGGTTCTGCAGCGCGAGGGTGGCCGTGGAGACCACGACCGGGCCGTCGACGAGCAGCGACGGTGTCAGGTACGCCAGCGACTTGCCCGTGCCCGTGCCGGCCTGCACGAGCAGGTGCTCGCGGTCGCGTATCGCCTTGTCGATGGCGGCGACCATGGCCTCCTGGCCGGGGCGCGAGGAGCCGCCGGGCACGGCGCCGACGGCGGCCTGGAGGAGCTGCTCGGCAGTAGCCTTTTTCTTCGTTGCTGCGGGCACGCGCAGACGGTACCCGCCACCACCGACAGAAGCCGACCACCGTTAGGGTTCTTGCATGCCGAGTGACACCGTCCGGGTCGTCTACACGAAGTACGACGGTTCGGCCCACCGGGATTACCCCGCCCGCCGGTTCGACTCCGACGATCTCGGCGTCTGGGTCGGCGTGACACGCGGCACCGAGTCGGTCTACCACGGCCGGCAGTCCGTCGAGCAGATCCCGTTCGTGCTGCTCATCCCCCACCACGCGTGGTGGACCGGCATGTTCAACCCGCAGCCGCGCACCAGCGAGGTGTACTGCGACATCACCACGCCCGCGCGCTGGGAGGGCGACACCGTCCACATCATCGACCTCGACCTCGACGTGGTGCGCCGCCGCTCGACGGGCGTGGTCGAGCTGCGCGACGAGGACGAGTTCGACGAGCACCGCACCCGGTTCGGCTACCCCGACGACCTCGTGCGCGAGGCCCACGCCGCCGCCGAGAAGCTGCTGGTGGCGCTGGGCGACGGCAGCGAGCCGTTCGCCACGCACTACCACCAGTACCTACAGAAGGTCGCCGACTGACAGCTTCGCCGGGTTGAGCTGCTGGAACAGCCCGGTGATGCGGCCGTCCGCGACGGTGATGCCCAGCGCGCCCCGCAACGGCCGGCCGTCGTCGGACTCGCCGGAGACATAGAGACCGGCCGTTCCGTTGACCAGCGCGGGCTCGAGGACGGCGCCGGCCAGCCGGCCGCCGTGCACGATCCCCACGAAGAACCGGGCGACCTTGTCGGCGCCGAGGATCGGGCGCAGCGCGGTGCGCACGAAGCCGCCGCCGTCGCTGATCGCCACCACGTCGGGCGCCAGCACCGCGGCGAGCGCCTGCAGGTCGCCGCCGTTGACGGCGTCGACGAAGGCGGCGAGGAGCCGGCGCTGCTCGGCCAGGTCCGCGTTGTGCCGTACGCCGCCCTCCGACGCAGCCCGCCGCCCGCGCGAGGCGTGCTGGCGGGCGGTCGCCTCGGTGGTGCCCAGCACCTCGGCCACCTCGCCGTAGGGCACCGCGAACACGTCGTGCAGCACCAGCGCCACCCGCTGCTCGGGGGTGAGCCGTTCGAGCACCACGAGCAGCGCCAGCCCGACCTGCTCGCGCTGCTCGGCCTGCCCGGCGGGACCGGGGTCGGGGTCCACGAAGTAGTCCGGCAGCCACTGGCCGGTGTACGCCTCGCGGGACACGCGGGCGGACTTGAGCACGTCGAGGCAGAGCCGGCCGGTGACGGTCGTGAGCCAGCCCCGCAGGTCGCGGATCTCGTCGTCGCCGGTGCGCATGTAGCGCAGCCAGGCCTCCTGCACGACGTCCTGCGCCTCGGCGACGCTGCCCAGCATGCGGTAGGCGAGGGAGACCAGGTGGGCGCGCTCGGCTTCGAACGCCTCGGCTGACGGTGGCATGAAGGGAATTCTGCGCGACGTTGCCGGGCGACGGGTAGCAGGTGTGACAGAGTAGGAAACGCCCTATTTAGTACGAATCGGATGGTGCGCAGTGAACGACGGGCTTGCGATCGCAGGCGGCGTGGCCGGGGTCGCGGGGCTCGCCGGCATGGCCACGGCCGGGGTCGTCGTACTCCGCCGCCCCGGCGCCTACCTGAACAGCGGGCACGCGGTGGCGCGCCCGGACGACCTCGACCCGCTGCCCGGGGTGATCCGCCGCGGGCTGGGCGGCCTCACCGTGCCGGTCACGCCGGGCCCGCGCGGGGAGCTGTTCCTGGGCCCCGGGGCGCCGCAGCCCGGCCGCACGCTGCGCCGGCTCGTGCTGACCCCGCTGTTCGCCCGGGCCCGCGCGGGCGGCGGCCGGCTCGCCGACGAGCAGCAGGTGCCGTTCCGGCTCGCGGTCGAGTTCACCGGGGCGGTCCGCGACGCCGAGACGCTGCTGCGGGCGTACCGGATGCTCGACCAGCAGCTGCGCGACCACGCCGGGCTGCTCAGCCGCTGCGAGGACGGCGAGCCCTCGCCGGGCGCGGTCACCGTGTCGATCACGGGCATCGTCGACGTCCGTGAGCTGCTCGCGGCGCAGGATCTGCGGTACGCGTTCGCCGAGGGGTCGTTCGACGACATCGGCTCGCCCGCCGCGCCGCCCGCGCTCGTGCCGACGATCAGCGAGCCGTGGAGCCGGCGGTTCGGGTGGGACGGGCTCGAGCCGATCCCCGCGGAGGAGCGCCACCTGCTGCACGCCCTCGTGCGGTCCGCGCACGACGACGGGCGTACGGTCCGCATCTGCGGCCTGCCCCACGGGCCGCGCCGCGCACGGGCCGCGATCTGGGCCGAGCTGGGCGCCGCGGGCGTCGACGTGATCGCCGACCAGGACCAGCGCGGGCTGGCCCGGCATCTGCGCCGGCACCCGGTGAGCCGCTGGGTGGCCCGCGACCCGCTGCCCGCCCGGGCCCTACGGCGCCCCTCACCCCGGCCGACGACCACCCGGGGGGAACCACGACGGGAACCCGTTTAACGGGCGAACAACAGGTGAACCAGGGAAGGCCTTACCATTCGTGGTGATCATCCCCGCTCGTCGATCGAGGTTCGCGCCGTGAAGTTCTCGTTCCGCCCCGTCGAGGGCGCCTTCTACGACCTGTTCACGCAGGCCGCGAACAACCTCGTCAAGGGCACCACGCTGCTCAACGAGCTGGCGCTGCCCGGGGCCGACGTGCAGTCGGTGAGCGAGCGGCTGACCGACGTCGAGCACGACAGCGACCAGATCACGCACGACCTCTACAAGAAGATCAACTCGACCTTCATCACGCCGTTCGACCGTGAGGACATCTACTCGCTGGGCTCGCAGCTCGACGACGTGATGGACCACCTCGAGGCGGTCGGCAACCTGCTCTACCTCTACGGGCTGACCGAGCTGCCGTCGCTGCCGCGCGAGATGCACGAGCTCGCCGACGTGCTCGACCAGCAAGCCAAGATCACCGCCGAGGCGATGCCGAAGCTGCGCACGATGAAGGACCTCGACGAGTACTGGATCGAGATCAACCGCCTCGAGAACGAGGGCGACCGGGCGTACCGGATGCTTCTGGTCCGGCTCTTCTCGGGCGAGTACGACGCGCTCACGGTGCTCAAGATGAAGGAGGTGGCCGACGAGCTGGAGGCCGCCTGCGACGCGTTCGAGCACGTGGCGAACACCGTCGAGACCATCGCGGTCAAGGAGTCGTAGGCCTTGTCGCCCGAGTTCTTCGCCGTCCTCGCGGTGATCATCGCCGCGATGGCCTTCGACTACACCAACGGCTTCCACGACGCCGCCAACGCCATCGCCACCAGCATCAGCACGCGCGCGCTCACCCCGCGGGTGGCGCTGGCCATGGCCGCGGTCGGCAACTTCATCGGCGCCCACCTGGGCGGCGACGTCGCCAAGACCGTGGGCGACGGCCTGGTCAAGCTCGAGCTGGGCATCCCGAGCCTGGGCGTGGTCTTCGCCGGCGTGGTCGGCGCCGTCGCCTGGAACCTGATCACCTGGTGGTTCGGGCTTCCGTCCAGCTCGTCGCACGCGCTCTTCGGCGGCCTGGTCGGCGCCACGCTGGTGGCCGGCTCGGCGCTGGGCGACGTGCAGTGGCGGACCATCGTCGACAAGGTCCTGATCCCGATGGTCGCCTCGCCGGTGGTCGGCTTCCTGCTCGGCTTCGTCGTGATGGTCGCCATCATGTGGATCTTCCGCCGCGGCAACCCCGGACGGCTCAACCGCGGCTTCCGCATCGCGCAGACGCTCTCGGCCGCGCTGATGTCGCTCGGGCACGGCATCCAGGACGCGGCCAAGACCATGGGCATCGTGGTGCTGGCGCTCTACACCGGCGGGTTCCAGGACAACGCCACGGACATCCCGTGGTGGGTCTACATCACCACCGCCACGATGCTGGCCGCCGGCACCTACTCCGGCGGCTGGCGCATCATCCGCACGCTCGGCCGGAAGATCATCGACTTGGGACCGGCCGAGGGCTTCGCCGCCGAGACCGTGGCCAGCTCGGTGCTCTTCTTCAACGCGTACGTCCTGCACGCGCCCATCTCCACCACCCACACGATCACCTCAGCGATCATGGGCGTGGGCGCCACCAAGCGCCTGAACGCGGTCCGCTGGAACGTCGCCGGCAACATCGTGATCGCCTGGGTGACCACCTTCCCCGCGGCGGGCCTGATCGCCTGCCTCATGTACTTCCTGGTCCGCCCCCTCTTCAACTGACGGGCCGGCTCAGTACGCGACGCCGATCTCCTCGCGGATCGTGTCGAGCAGGGTCATGACCTCGAGCGTGGTGGCGTGCGGCATGAGCGGGCTCTCCAGCTCGCCCGCCAGCACGCACCGCTGCACCTCGGCGGCCTCGAACTGGTAGCCGCTGCCGGGGAAGTCGAACTCGAAGGTCTCCGGCTCGCGTCCGGGGCGCCGCAGCACGAACGAGCGCGGCACGAAGAAGCCCTCGGGCAGCTCGATCCGGCCGTCGGTGCCGGTGATCGTGGCGTTGTTGCGGCTCTCGCCGTTGATGCTGCAGGTCAGCGCCGCCACCGCGCCGGGCTGGTAGCCGAGCAGCACGCCGGTGTTCTCGTCGACGCCCTCGGGGGTCAGGTGCGCCCAGGCGTGCACCACGGCCGGCGTGCCCAGGATCAGGTGGACCAGGTTGATCGGATAGACGCCCAGGTCGAGCAGCGCCCCGCCGCCCAGCTGGGGGTCGCGCAGGCGGTGGCCGGCGTCGAACGGGCCCTGCAGGCCGAAGTCGGCGTGGATGGCGCTCACCCAGCCGATCGCGCCGTCCTCGACCAGCTCGGCGACCTTGCGCACGGCGGGGTTGAGGCGCATCCACATGGCCTCCATGAGGAAGACGCCCTTCTCGCGGGCCGCGGCCACCAGCCGGGCGGCGTCCGGCAGGTCGAGGGTGATGGGCTTCTCCACGAGCACGGACTTGCCGGCCTCGATGCACAGGTGCGCCGCCTCGGCGTGGAAGGCGTGCGGCGTCGCGATGTAGATGACGTCGACGTCGGGATCGGCGGCCAGGTCGGCGTACGAGCCGTGCGCCCGGGCGAACCCGAACCGCTCGGCGAACGCCTTGGCGCTCTCCACCCTGCGGCTTCCGACGGCGGCGAGCTCGGCGCCCGGCACGAACTGCAGGTCGGCGGCGAAACTGGCGGCGATCCCGCCCGGGCCGAGGATGCCCCAGCGAACCTTCTGTTCGGTCATGATCGCTACCGTACCGTCCCCCGGTGCCAGGATCAGGGGGTGACCGAATCGACGCCCTGGCGGCTTCCCCCGGCGATGGCCCGGCGTGCGCGCGAGTTCGACGGGGTCGCGGCGCCCCCGCGCGACGCGGCCACCGTCGTGCTCCTGCGCCCCACCGGCGAGACCTTCCAGCTGTACGTCCTGCGGCGCGCGGCGACGATGGCCTTCGGCGGCCTGTACGCGTTCCCCGGCGGCGGCGTCGACCCGGACGACCGCCCCGCGACGATCCGCACCGACTGGCCGGCCCGGCTCGGCGTCGGCGAGGACCGGGCCCACGCGGTCGTCGGCGCGGCCGTACGGGAGCTGTTCGAGGAGACCGGCGTCCTGCTCGCCGGGCCGGTCGACCACCCCGAGCGCGTCGTCAGCGACATCGGCACCACCGCGTGGGAGGCGGACCGGGCCGCCGTGCAGGCTCGCGAGCTGACGATGACCGGCCTGCTGCGCCGGCACCGGCTGCGGCTGCGCGACGACCTGCTGTTCCCGTGGGCGCGCTGGATCACCCCAGAGTTCGAGCCCAAGCGGTACGACACCTGGTTCTTCGTCTCGCTGCTGCCGCAGGGGCAGCACCCGCGCGACGTCTCCGGCGAGGCGACCGAGGCGACCTGGACCGACCCGGCGGCCGCCCGCGAGCTGGCCATGCTGCCGCCGACCCGCCGGACCGTGGACTCGCTCCTGCCGTACGGGACGGCGGGCGACGTGGTCGCGGCCGCGAGCCACCGCGATGCCGCCACCCCCGTGACACCCCGCCTCGAGCTCACCGACGACGGCGGCGCCCTGCTTCACCTCACGTGAAGCGGGACGCCGCCGCCCACTCTGCCCACCCCGCCCACCCAGGGGGCTGGCCCGAAAATACGCCGCCGGTGGGCCCCGGAAAGGGTTGTCCACAGGTGACGTGCGGGACAGTTCCTAGCCGAAGCGACCGGTGATGTAGTCCTCGGTCTTCTTCTGGGTCGGGTTGCTGAAGATCTTCTGGGTGTCGTCGTACTCGATGAGCCGGCCGGGGTCCCCGGTCTTGTCGATCGAGAAGAAGCCGGTCTTGTCGCTCACGCGGGCGGCCTGCTGCATGTTGTGCGTGACGATGATGATCGTGAAGCGGTCCTTCAGCTTGAACATCAGGTCCTCGATCGCCAGCGTCGAGATCGGGTCGAGCGCCGAGCAGGGCTCGTCCATGAGCACGACCTGCGGCTCGACCGCGATGGTGCGGGCGATGCAGAGACGCTGCTGCTGACCGCCGGAGAGGCCGGCGCCGGGCCGGTTGAGGCGGTCCTTGACCTCGTTCCACAGGTTCGCCGACTTGAGCGACTGCTCGGCGGCGTCGTCGAGCAGCGACTTCTTCTTGACGCCGTTGAGCTTGAGGCCGGCGACCACGTTCTCGTAGATCGACATCGTCGGGAACGGGTTGGGCCGCTGGAAGACCATGCCGATCATGCGGCGGACGGCCGTCACATCCACGTCGGGGTCGTAGATGTTCTGGTCGTCGATCGTGAGCGCGCCCTCGATGCGGGCGCCCGGCAGCACCTCGTGCATGCGGTTGATCGACCGCAGGAACGTGGACTTGCCGCAGCCCGAAGGGCCGATCAGGGCCGTGATCGTCTTGGGCTCGACGGTCATCGACACGCTGTCGATCGCCTTGAACGAGCCGTAGTAGGAGGAGACGTTGCTCGCCTCGATGCGCTTGGCCATGGGGTTACCTCTTAACGGGACAGACGGTTGCGGCGGGCGAGCAGCTTGGCGGCGACCGTCAGGACGAGCACGATCGCGACCAGGGTGAGCGCGGCCGTCCAGGCCCGCGCCGGCGCGTACCTCGAGGCGTCGCCGGCCTGCTGGTACACGAAGAGCGACAGCGACTGCTGGCCACCCGCGAACGGGTCGAAGTTGATCGCCGCGGCGCCACCGGCGACCAGCAGCACCGGCGCGGTCTCGCCGGCCGCGCGGGCGACGGCGAGCATGACGCCGGTGACGATGCCGGGCAGGGCGGTGGGCAGGACGACCTTGAGGATCGTCTTCCATTGCGGTACGCCGAGGGCGTACGCGCCCTCCCGCAGCGGCCCCGGCACCAGGCGCAGCATCTCCTCGGTGGAACGCACGATCGTCGGCAGCATGAGCACCGTCAGCGCCAGCGAGGCGGCAAATCCGGAGAACCGCGGCGTCCCGTTGTTGAACCACGGGCTGACGATCAGCACCCAGAACGACAGGATGAACAGACCGGCGACGATGGACGGAATGCCGGTCATGACGTCGACGAAGAAGCGCACGGTCATGGCGAACTTGCCCCGGCCGTACTCGACCAGGTAGATCGCGCCGAGCACGCCGAGCGGCACGGCCATCAGCGTGGCGATGCCGACCTGCTCCAGGGTGCCGATGATGGCGTGGTACGCGCCGCCCTCGGGGTCCCGGGCGCCGATGTTGTTCATCGACGTGCCGAAGAAGTTGCCGTCGAGCCGCCCGGCGCCCTTGGAGATCAGCGTCCACACCACCGAGGCGAGCGGCAGGATCGCCAGCACGCAGGCGGAGTAGATGAGCGCCTTCCACATGCGGTCGCGCGCGGCCCGCCGGCCCTCGATGCGGCCGGCCACGACCTGCAGGCCGACCAGGTAGAGGACGGCGCCGAGCACGACGACCAGCACCCAGTTGCCGATGCCGAACCCGAGCACCACCGCGGCCGCGACGACCAGGCCGGCCACCGCGATGCCGATATTGGCCGCCACGGGCAGGCGCTTGGAGCGAATGTTGTCCGGCGTCATGACGACACCGGCAGCCTCACGGTCAAGAAGTGTCATGCCGCACTGTCCCGGAACTCGCGCCGACGGTAGATGATCGCCCGCGCCGCCATGTTGACCACCAGGGTGATCGCGAAGAGGACGAGACCCGAGGCGATCAGCGCGCCGCGGCCGGTCTCGTTGGCCTCGCCGAAGGCGTTGGCGATGTTGGCGGCGATCGAGTTGCCGCCGTTCTCGATGACGTTGAACGAGATGTTGAAGACGATGCCCAGCGTCAGCGCCAGGGCGATCGTCTCGCCGAGCGCGCGGCCGAGGCCGAGCATCACCGCGGCGATGACACCCGGCTTGCCGTACGGCAGGACGGCGGTCCGCACCATCTCCCACCTGGTGGCGCCCAGCGCGAGCGCGGCCTCCTCGTTCATGCCCGGGGTCTGCTGGAAGACCTCACGGGACAGCGAGGTGACGATCGGCAGCACCATGATCGCCAGCACCAGGCTGCCGAGCAGCACCGAGCGGCCGAACGGGCCGTCGCCGCCGAAGATCGGGATCCAGCTGAAGTACTCGTTGAGCCACCCGGAGAAGTTGCGCACCGGCTCCATGAAGACGTCGCGGCCCCAGAGGCCGAACACGACGCTGGGCACCGCGGCGAGCAGGTCGATCACGAAACCCAGCGGGGTGGCCAGCCGCTTGGGCGCGTAGTGCGAGAGGAACAGCGCGATGCCGAGCGCGATCGGCACGGCGACGAGCAACGCGATGATCGAGGTCAGCACGGTGCCGAAGGCCAGGACCGCGATGCCGAACTTCGGCTCGGTCTCGTTCGGGAACCACTGCTTGTAGGTCAGGAAGTTCTCGGTGTCGGCGTTGATCGCCGGCACGGCCTTGGAGATCAGGAAGACCGCGATGGCGACGATGATGACCAGCACCATCGCGCCCGCCGCCACGGAGAGGCCCTTGAAGCCGGCCTCCATCCCGAAACGGGTCTTCCTGGGCAGGGCGCCCCCGCCGCCGCCGAATGGGGGTTCTTCGTAGCTACCCGGGGAAACGCCGGTGCCGGCGGCCCGGGCGTGACTCGTGGTCACACCCGGGTCGCCGGCGGTGGCGTTCTCCGAGCGGGAGGGGTAGTCACCCATCTGCTCGCTCGCTGTCGTCTCGGAGGGATGCGTCGGATCAGAAGATCGGCGTCAGATCAGGAGATCGAGGCGACCGCGGTCGCGACCTTGGCCCGGATGGTCTCCGGCAGCGGGGCGTAGCCCAGCTCGCTCAGCGCGTCCTGGCCCTCGGTGCTGGAGGTGTAGGTGAGGAAGTTCTTCAGCGAGGCCGCCTTCGTGGAGCCCTTGCTGCAGACGATCTCGTAGGTGACCAGGACGATCGGGTACGCGCCGGCGGTCTTGGCCTGGTAGTCGATGCTCAGCTTGAGGTCGTTGCCGGTGCCCGTGATCTTGGCGCCCTCGATGCCCTTGCCGGCGCTGTCGCCGTTGAGCTCGGTGTACTCGCCCGCGCCGTTCTTGATCTTGGCCTTCTGCAGGTCGTTGTTCTCGGCGTACGAGAGCTCGACGTACGAGATGGCGCCCTGGGTGCCCTTGACCGCGGTGGCCACGCCGTCGGACTTCGCCGCGCCGGTGCCGCCCTTGGCCTTCCAGGCCTTGGCGTTGCCGTAGGTCCAGTCGGACTCGGCGGTCTTGCTCAGGTACTTGGTGAAGTTGTCGGTCGTGCCCGACTCGTCCGAGCGGTGCACGGCGGTGATCGGGCTGTCCGGCAGCTTGGCGCCGCTGTTCTGCGCCGCGATCGCCGGGTCGTTCCACTTGGTGATCTTGCTGTCGAAGATCTTCGCGAGGGTCGGGGCGTCGAGCTGCAGCCCGTCGACTCCCTCGAGGTTGTAGACCACGGAGATCGGGCCGACGACCATCGGGAGGTTGAGCGCGGAGCCACCGGCGCACTTGGCGTCGGCCTGCGGCTGCTCCTCCTCCTTGAGGGCGGAGTCGGAACCCGCGAAGTCGGCGGTGCCCGCGATGAACGCCTGGATGCCGGCGCCCGAGGCGGTGCCCTGGTAGTCAACCTTCGCGTCAGCACACTTGCTCTGGTACGACTTGATCCACTCGTCCATGGCGTTCTTCTGCGCCGACGAACCCTGAGCAGTCAGGCTGCCGGCGACGCAGTCGCCGGTGCCGGCCGACGAGCCGCCCGCGGACGTCGACGGCTCGTTGTCCGAGCCACATGCGGCGAGCGCGAGCGTCGCCGTCAAAGCAATGCCGGCTGCCAGGTAACCGGACCGCTGGAGCTTCACAATTTTCCCTTCGGTGGTGTGCACGCCGGCTTCCGCACCGGCACCACCGAAGCTAGGGACGACAGGTAGCCGGTTAACCGGGCCCAAATGAACGCGCAGTGAACACGTGAACGCCCGAAAATGGCCTTCCCCTGAGGGCGAGTTGTCCGTTGCGTGAACCGAGGGACAGAAGACCGTAATGTCGGGTAATGGGGCCGACATTTCCGGCCCTGGAACGTCCTCTTGTCCGGCTTGTTGCTCGTGTGACCGCGCCCGGTGTGGCGCCCGCCACCCTGAGCAAATTATGGCCGCAGGTAGTTGATGTCCGTCTTGTAAACGGCGAAGCCCAGCCGGCGGTAGAGCGCGACGGCGGCGGAGTTCGACTCGTCGACGTAGAGGTTCGCCACGGTCAGGCCCTGATCGGCGAGGTGGCGCAGGCCGGCGACGCTCAGCGCGGCGCCCAGCCCGCGGCGGTGGCCGGCCGGGTCGACGCCCAGCACGTAGATCTCGCCGATCGCCGGGTCGGCGCCGGCGGCGGGATGCACCTTGGTCCAGTGGAAGCCCAGCACGGTGTCCTGAACGTCGACCGCGAGCAGGAAGCCGGCCGGGTCGAACCACGGCTCGGCCTCGCGCAGCTGCAGGTCGTCGAGCGTCCAGCGGCCCTGCTCGGGGTGGTGCGCGAACGCGCGGGAGTTGACGCCCAGCCAGGCCTGCTCGTCGGCGCCGGGACGGAAGGCGCGCACCGTCACGCCGGCCGGCAGCGGGATGTCGGGCAGGGGCTCGGTCAGCGAGCGGCGCATCTGCCACAGGACCCGTACGCGCTCGAAGCCGTTCTTCTCGGCGAACGCGCGGGCGCCGGCCTCGTCACCGTGCGCCCAGAAGCGGAGCGGCCCGGCCCCCGCGGCCGCGAGCAGGGCGGTGCCGTGCCCCCGGCGGCGCTGGTCGGGGTGCACGACCAGCTCGCCGGAGCCGTCGCGCTCGAGGAACGCGTATCCGGCCAGGCGGTCGCCGGCGAAGGAGAGCAGATGCGTGTGCGCGGCCGGGGAGCCCCCGCCGCGCACACGCAGCACCACGTCCTCGGACAGCGGGTAGACGCCGTCGGCCGCCTCCGCGGCAGTGGCCAACGCGAGCACGTCGGCCGCCTCGGCGGCACTCAACCGGTCGACAGACCTGACGGACGTCATGCCGGCACGCTAGACCGGCAGCGAGACGGGCTCGTTGTCAGGGAGCTGGCGGCCGGAGGGCGGGGTCACGAACTTGTAGCCCACCTGGCGCACCGTGCCGATCATCGACTCGTACTCCGAGCCGAGCTTGGCGCGCAGCCGGCGCACGTGCACGTCGACCGTGCGCGTGCCGCCGAAGTAGTCGTAGCCCCAGACCTCGCGCAGCAGCTGGTCGCGGGTGAAGACCCGGCCCGGGTGCTGGGCGAGGAACTTCAGCAGCTCGAACTCCTTGTAGGTCAGGTCGAGCGGGCGGCCCTTGAGCTTGGCCGCGTAGGTGTCGGGGTCGATGTTGAGCTCGCCCGCGCGGATCGAGCCGCCGGCGCCGGCGGTCGCGTTGCTCAGGCGTCCGACGGCCAGCCGCAGCCGGGCCTCGACCTCGGCCGGACCGGCGCTGGCCAGGATGACGTCGTCGACACCCCAGTCGGCGTTGAGGGCGATCAGGCCCGCCTCGGTGACGACCGCCATGAGCGGGACACCGATGCCGGTGGCGTGCAGCATGCGGCACGTGGCGCGGGCCTCGGAGAGCTCGGAGCGGGCGTCCACCAGCACGGCGTCGGGGCTGGGCCCGGACACCAGGGTGCGGACGTCGCGGGGCGCGGTGCGTACGGAGTGGGGAAGCAGATCCAGCGCGGGCAGCACAGCGGATGGCTCACCGGCACGTGCCGTCACCAACAGAAGGATTTCCACACTCACCTCCGTCCTTGCGGCTCGGGGCCGCTCGGGTGACTCGATGGCGTCACTCTCGGTGTCCGCCATCGGCGGACAGGTCCCGGCGTCACCGACGGGTGGGCTGGGATTACCTTAACCGATGCATCCTCGGCGACGCCTCGATCATTTGACTGAGTGATGTAGTGAACGCCCTTCCGGGCTACGTTTGGCAGTTTCGTAACAAGGCTTTAACGAGCGGCCGGCGAATTGGGCGGAGCGCCGGGTTCTGGCACGATCGCAGGGTGTTCCCCTCGATGCCGCAGGACGATGCCTGGGACGCCGACGTCTCGCGTGAGATCGCGAGGGGCGGCGGCAAGCGGCCGGCCGCGGGCCTGACGGACGAGACCGGGCCCGAGAGCCGCCGCGCGGACGAGCCCGACGACGCCGACGGCGAGGAGCTCGACGAGGTCGAGGTCGTACCCGTGCGCCCGCAGCTGTCGCTGGCCATCGCCGGGTTCGCCGGGCTGCTGGCGGTCGGCCTGGTGCTGGGAGCGCTGACCTCGGCGCCCGACTCCCGGTGGCCGTACGCCGTGGTGCTCTTCGGGGTGCAGTTGCTCTACCTGCTCGCGTGGGTGATGGCGCTCAACCCACCGGCCGCGAGTGTCACCGCGGGCGTGGCAGTCGTGGTCGCGCTCGTCGCCGACCATCAGGGCGTCACCCGTACGCCCCCGGGTCTGCTGCCCCTGCTCTGGCTGACGGCGGGCGGCTTCGTGGTCGCGCTGGCCGGTCAGCTGATCGTCACCCGCAGCCGCCGGCGCGTCATCGACTCGTGGCGCACCACGCTCGCGCTCGTGGCGGGCGTGGCGGCGTACTCGATCCCGATCGTGCTGACCCGTCAGGAGAGCGGCACGCAGACCGTGACCGTCTGCGCCGCAGCGGCCGGCGTGGCGCTCGTGGTGGCCCGGGCCGCCGACGCGGTCCTGCCCAAGCCCCGGCTCGCCGCCCAGGTGCCCCGCGGCGCGGCCGGGATCGTGCTCGGCGCGATGCTCGGCACGCTGGCGGCGGCCGCCATGGGCAGTGTGCTCGTGCTGCCGTTCACGCCGGCCAAGGGAGCGGTCATCGGCCTGACCGCGGTCGTGGCCGCGCACCTGATCGACCTGGCCGTGAACTTCGGGCAGGCGGACCGCCGGCTGGCCGGGGACGCGCCGACATTCTGGCTGGCCCGGCACATGCAGGGGCCGCTGGGCGCTTTCGCCCTGGTCGCCCCCGCCGCGTACGCCTTGAGCCACTGGTTCCTGCGATAGCCGTTTCGCCGGGCCCTGGATCCGGGCATGTACGGTTCTCCGAGCACATCTGGCTCGTCAGGAGGATCGGTGAGCGGCGAGGTCTACGGCACGCAGCGGCCGCGCAAGAAGCGGTGGGGGCGGCGTCTGCTCATCACCCTGCTGGTCTTCCTGATCCTGCTGGCGGCCGTGCTGGTGGCGCTCGACCGGTTCGCCGTCGGCTACGCCGAGCGCATGATCGGCGACCGGGTCTCCGAGCAGATCGCCGACCAGCGGGCGACCAGCGAGAAACCCGACGTCACGATCGAGGGCATCCCGTTCCTGACCCAGGTGGCCCGGGGCCGCTACCAGGACATCCGCATCCAGCTGACCAACCTGTCGGGGCCGGCCGGCAACAACCGTACGGTCCGGGTCGCCGACCTCGACGTGCACGCGCTCGACGTCGACGCGCCGATCGACACGATCCGCAGCGGCACCGGCGACATCGTCGCGCAGACCGTCACGGGGACGGGCACCATCGACTACCCGCAGCTCGCCGAGCTGATCGGCCAGCCCGGTCTCAAGCTCGCCGAGCAGAACGGCAAGCTGATCGGCAGCGCGCCGCTGCAGGCGCTGGGGCAGACCTTCAACGTCTCGGGCGCGGCCACCGTCGCCGTCCGGGGAGGCGTCGTGCAGGTGCGGTTCTCCGACGTCACCGCCGAGGGCCTGCCGAACGTGCCGCTGATCCGCACGCTGATCGACTCGTACGTCCAGCGGCTCTCCGTCGACCTGCGGGTCCCCGAGCTGCCGCTCAAGCTCGCCGTGCAGAAGGTCGAGCCGACGCCGCAGGGCCTGCGGTTCACCGCCGGCGCCGACGACGTGGCGCTCAACGCGGGCGGCCTGTGACGCCTCCCATGGTCCCGGATCGTGGTCGGTGCTGTTACCGATACGTGAACCGCTGATAGGGTCGCTTCCATGAGCCCGTTGCTCACGAAAAGGCGTGCGGTCGACCTGTGCCGCATGGCCGCCTGCCTGTGTCGCCCTGTCCTCTGACGGGGCCACCTGTGCTGTGAGCAAGGTCCAGCTCTTCCCGCCGGCATCGAGGCCGGTTCGTGGCGCCGTCGCACGACAGCCCTTACCACTGGGTTACGCGCGCGGTACGACACAGAACCCCGTGCGCTGACTCACCCCCATCTCTCACCGAATCAGGGAGTGAACCGATGAGTCGCGACACCGCACTCGTCTCGGCCGACTGGGCCGAGCAGAACCTCAACACCCCCGGCCTGGTCTTCGTCGAGGTCGACGAGGACACCACCGCCTACGACGGCGGCCACATCCCGGGCGCCATCAAGCTCGACTGGAAGAAGGACCTGCAGGACCCGGTCCGCCGCGACTTCGTCAACCAGGAGCAGTTCTCGGCCCTGCTGTCCGAGCGCGGCATCTCCAACGACGACACCGTGATCCTCTACGGCGGCAACAACAACTGGTTCGCGGCGTACGCGTACTGGTACTTCAAGCTGTACGGCCACGAGCAGGTCCGCCTGATCGACGGAGGCCGCAAGAAGTGGGAGCTCGACGCCCGCCCGTACACCAAGGACGTGCCGGTCCGCGCGAAGACCAACTACCAGGCCAAGGCGCCCGACCTGTCGATCCGCGCGTTCCGCGACGAGGTCGTCGAGGCCATCGGCGTCAAGAACCTGGTCGACGTGCGCAGCCCCGACGAGTTCGCCGGCCGGCTGCTCGCCCCGGCGCACCTGCCGCAGGAGCAGTCGCAGCGCGGCGGGCACATCCCGACCGCGATCAGCGTGCCGTGGAGCAAGGCGGCCAACGAGGACGGCACCTTCAAGTCCGACGACGAGCTGCGCAAGATCTACGGCGAGGCCGGCCTGGACGGCAGCAAGGACACCATCGCGTACTGCCGCATCGGCGAGCGCTCCTCGCACACGTGGTTCGTGCTGCGCGAGATCCTCGGCCAGCAGAACGTGAAGAACTACGACGGCTCGTGGACCGAGTACGGCTCGCTCATCGGTGTGCCGATCGCGCTCGGCGACGAGCCCGGAAAGGCGTGAGAACGATGACCTCTCCGAACATCGCGGCCGGCTGCGCTGCCCCCGACCAGTCGGCGCCCATTCCCGCGAGCGTCGACCTCAACCGCGAGACCGTGCTCACCGGCATCGTGCAGGCCGACGGCCAGCCCGTGGGCGGCGCCTACGTGCGGCTGCTCGACTCGTCCGGCGAGTTCACCGCCGAGGTGGTCTCGTCGCCCGAGGGCGTGTTCCGCTTCTTCGCCGCTCCCGGCTCGTGGACGCTGCGCGCCCTGAGCCGGAGCGGCAACGGCGAGGCCGTCGTCGACGCCACGGTCGGCGTCAACGAGGTCGCGCTGAGCGTTTCGCCTGCCTGACCCACGCTTGTTGGTTCACCCGGGAGCCCGCGCCGATCAGCGCGGGCTCCCGTCCCATTTCCACGTGGTCAACCGCGGCCGGCCGGGCAGCTCGAGGCGGCCGGTGCACCACAGCAGCGCCGTCCACGGGTCGGTGTCGCCCGGCGCGTCGGGGAAGAGCCGGGCCAGCGCGCGGGCGCACAGGTCGGCCGGCGGCGTCCAGTCGAGCTTCAGGCCGGCGGCCAGGTCGTGCATGTGGACCAGCACCTCGACGACGCCCATCGCGGCGAACCCGCTCGGATCGGACGCGCCGTAGCTGTGGAACGACATCCGCTCGGGCGGGGCGACGGCGACCATCGCGGCGAGCAGCCCGCCGGAGGACTCCAGAACCCGGAGCAGGCCGTCGGGGCCGTCCGCGCGGTCGACGAAGACGGTCAGACCGGGCCCACCCTCGCGGCGGTGCTGCCAGCCGTACGGGACGTTGGTCGTCAGCGACGGCTCGGTCAGGCTCAACTGGGCCGCGTACGTGAACAGGTCGTCCGCCACGTGCTCGACGGTTTCCCAGCAGGTCCAGGTCAGGTCGCCGGCCGGCGCCTCCCAGTCCCGATCGGTGGCGGCCGTCAACGTCGCGGCGGCCAAGTGCACGGCATGCGTCACATCGTCAGAGTTCATTGAATGACTTGTAGGCGAGGCGCACGTCGTTGCCAACCGAATTAGGCCCGCTCACGTGCCTCCGCCGGTGACCACCACCGCGGTCGGCGGCACCTCGGGGCGGCGGCGGGTCAGCCGGCGCACGCCGGTGTTGAGGACGGCGATCAGCGGTACGGCGATCAGCGCGCCGATGATGCCGGCCAGCACCACGCCCGAGGCGATGCCGACGATCACGGCGAGCGGGTGGATCGCGACCGCCCGGCCCATGATCAGCGGCTGGAGCACGTGGCCCTCGAGCTGCTGCACCAGGATCACCGCGCCGAGCACGACCAGCGAGATCACCCAGCCCTTGTCGACCAGCGCCACCAGCACGGCCACCGCGCCCGAGACGCCCGCCCCGACGATCGGGATGAACGCGCCCAGGAACACCAGCGCGGCCAGCGGGAACGGGAACGGGATGTCCAGGATCACCAGGGCGATGCCGATGCCCACCGCGTCGATGAAGGCGACCAGCACGGTGGCCCGCACGTAGGCACCGAGCGTGGCCCACGAGGCGTCGCCGGCGTCGGCGAGCGACCACCGCGCGTTCACCGGGAACAGCCGCACGACGAAACGCCAGATCTTGCGGCCGTCGCGCAGGAAGAAGAACGTCGAGAACAGCACGAGCAGCATGCCGGTCAGCACCTCGGCGACCGTCGCCGCGGTCGAGATGCCGGTCGAGGTGAGCGACGCGGTGTTCGCGTTGATCCACGCCTGCGCGTTGTCGATGGCCTGGTTGACCTGGTCGTCCGAGAGGTGCAGCGGGCCGGTCTTGGCCCACTCCTGGATCGTCCGCACACCGGCCGTCGCGCCCTGGGTGAGCTGGGGCAGCCCGTTCACGAACTGGGTGATCACCAGGGTGAGCGTGCCGGCGACCGCGGCCAGCCCGCAGATCAGCACGAGGAACGTGGCCAGCGACGGCGGCAGGCGCAGGCGGCGCAGCCAGCCCACCGCCGGGGCGAGCAGGGCCGAGAGCAGCAGCGAGATCGAGAGCGGGATGACCACCACGCTGATCACGCCGATGAAGCGCAGCAGCGCCCAGCCGACCAGGCCCACGACGATCAGCCGCCAGCCCCAGGCCGCGGCGATCCGCAGCGAGTGCGGCACCTCCGCGTCGTCCCGGCTGCTCGTCGAGTGGTGCACGTCGTCGGGCTCGGGCGGCGGCAGGACGAACTCGACCTCGTTGTCCGACTCGGTGGCGGTGTCCTCGCGCGCGTGGCGCACGGATTCGCGCCCCGACTCGTACGCCCTCCGGAGGTTGTCCCGGACTCGCTGCAAGCGGCTCACCCGCCGTACCTCCCTGTCCGTCGCGCTACGCCGATAACAACCTAGTGGCCCGGCGCTCCCCGCCGGGCCGCGGCTCGCGAGGGCGGGACACGGGCGTACCGTCTGCTCGTGAGCACCGACACCCGAACCGAGAGCGGACTGCCGATCCGCATGCTGCACGACCGCGTGCTCGTCCGGCAGGACGGCGGCGAAGGCGAGCGGCGGTCGTCGGCCGGCATCGTCATCCCGGCGACCGCGTCGATGGGTCGCCGGCTCTCGTGGGCGACCGCCGTGGGCGTCGGGCCGAACGTGCGCTCGATCGTCGTGGGCGACCGGGTGCTGTTCGACCCCGACGACCGCTCCGAGGTCGAACTGCACGGCCGCGAGTACGTGCTGCTCCGCGAGCGCGACGTGCACGCGGTCGCGGCCAGCCGGGTCGAATCCGACGGCACCGGGCTCTACCTCTAGTCCGTCCCGGCCGCCTCGGGCAGCCGGTCGCCGATCGGGTGACTACGCTGGCTGCATGGCCGACGTTTCGCCGGGCGGAACGCCCGACCAGGCTGCCCCGTCCTCGCCCGCTCCCGTGTCGTCACCCGCCCCGGAGTCCCCGGTCGCGGTCGCGGTCCCGGCTCCCGAGGGCGCGCGGCGCACCGGCTGGCGGCGCTGGCTGCCGATCGCCGGCGTGGTCTCGTTCCTGCTGGCCGGCGCGATCGGCATGCTGCTGTTCCTCGGCGTGGACATCGGCGTCACCGGCCTGGTCGTCGGTGTCACCGCCGCCGTCGTGCCGGTCCCGCTGCTGGTGGCCAGCTTCCTGTGGCTCGACCGCTACGAGCCCGAGCCGATCCGCTACCTGGCGTTCTGCTTCGCCTGGGGCGCCGCGATCGCCACCGCCGTCGCGCTGGTCGTCAACACCGGCGCGGCCGTGCTCTTCGAGAAGATCGGCCTGCCCGACGCGCTTGTCGCGGTCCTCGTGGCGCCCTTCATCGAGGAGCTCATGAAGGCCGCAGGCCCGCTGCTGCTGTTCTGGCGGCGCCGCTCCGAGTGGTCGGGCATCACCGACGGCATCGTCTACTGCGGCCTGTCCGCGCTCGGCTTCGCCATGGTCGAGAACATCCTCTACCTGGGCAAACACGGCTACGCGACGGGCGTCGAGGAGTTCGGCCCGGCCACCGGCCTGCAGAACCTGTTCGCCATCTTCATCGTCCGGATCCTGTTCACCGGCTTCGCCCACCCGCTGTTCTCGTCGATGACCGGCATCGGCCTGGGCATCGCGGCCCGCTCCGGCGACCGCCGCGTCCGCTGGCTGGCCCCCATCGGCGGCCTGCTGCTCGCGATGATCCTGCACGGCACGTTCAACCTGCTGCCGACGCTCTCGGTCAACCTGTCCCAGCCCCTGATCATGCTGTACGGCTACCTGGGCTTCATGGTCCCGCTGTTCTTCGCCGTCGTCGGCTTCGCGATCGCGCTGCGCAGCTGGGAGGGCCGCCTCACCGAGCGGGTGCTGCCCCACTACGTCAGCGCCGGCTGGTTCTCCCCACCCGAGGTCGCCGCGCTCGGCAGCCTGGGCCGCCGCTACTCGGCCCGCCAGTGGGCCAAGCGGGTCGCCGGCACGGGCGGCCAGAAGGCGATGAAGGGCTTCCAGTTCGCCTCCACCCAGCTGGCCCTGCTCCGCGACGGCATGAACCGGGGGTTGGACCGCAAGCCCGCCGACGTCGACCGGGCCGCCGCCGAGGAGAAGCGGCTGCTCAACGAGATCCTCCAATACAGGGCCGTCTTCACCGCCAAGGACCCGCAGTCGCCGCAGGCCTTCTGGGACGGTCGCAACTATCAGATCGCCTTCCCCGACGGGGTAACCCGCACCGTGCCGCCGCCCGCGGAGCCGGTGGTGCCCCTGCCGGTGCGGGTGCCTGCCTACGCCTACGGGGGTGGGGGGCCGGCCTATCCCGGCGCCTCTTACGGCGGTTTCCCGGGGGGCTCGCCGTACGGTCCCCCCTTGAGCGCGCCGCCCTACGGCAGCCAATCGGGTCCTCTGCCCAATGGCGGCCAGCCAGACGCTCTTTCTTGGGGCACCCCGCCGAGCGCGCCGCCCTACGCCACCCAGCCCTACGGCAGCCAGCCAAGTGCGCCGCCCTACGGCGCCCAGCCAGGGGCCCCGCTCTACGGCAGCCAGCCGACTGCCCAGCCCTACGGCTTCCAGCCAAGCGCGCCGCCCTATGGCGGTCAGCCGGCCGCTCCCCCTTACGGCACCCAGCCGAGCGCGCCGCCCTACGGCACCCAGCCGGGTTCCCCCCTCCACGGCAGCCAGCCGACTGCCCAGCCCTACGGCTCCCTGCCGAGCGCGCCGCCCAACGGGGGTCAGCCAGCGACTCCGCCTTATGGCGCGCAGCCGAGCGCGCCTCCCTATGGCGGCCACCCCTACGCCACCCCGGCCGGCTCCTACGGCGGCGTTGCGCCGACGTATCCGGCCCAGCCCGGTTACCCGAGTCAGCCTGGTTCTTCTGCGCAGCCCAGTTATCCAGCCCAGCCCGGTTATCCAGCCCACCCTGGCTATCCGGCCCAGCCTGGTTATCCGGCCCAGCCTGGTTATCCGGCCCAGCCGAACTACTGGTCTCAGCCCGGCCACTCGACCCACCCTGGCAACCCGGTTCAGCCCAGCCATCCGGCCCAGGCGCCGCAGCCCTCCGACGGCGCTCAGCCCGCCGGATCCCCCGGCAGCCCATCCGGCGACGGCCACCACCCCGCTCCCGGCTATCCCACGCCACCGCCGTTCGCGCCGCCGCCGCCCGCTGACCCCACCCCGAACACCGGCAGCGACGACCGTCCGGCGCCCCCGCAGGCGTCCGCAACCGAGGGTTAGGCCGGAGGCCGCCCCAACGCCGAGCGCGACGTGGGTTTTCGACGCCCGGCGCGGGCCCGACCGTGCCAGCCGACCGCCCGCCGAACCTGGCGCGGCGCCTCGGCGTAGTCCACGCCGCTGGCCCGCAGCAGGTCCGTAGCCGCCGTGCGCACCTGAGCGACGATCACCCCGCCCGAGAAGCCCACCCCTTCGTCGTACGCCCTCCCGCACTCCCCCGCCGCCCGCAGCGCCCTTTCCCGGGCGGCAACCGGCTCGACGCCCTTGGCCCACTCCTGCCGCAACAGGTCCACGGCGTCGCCCAGCAGCCCCACAGAGGCCGCCAGCACCTCCGGGATCGGCTCGTCGTCGCCCAGTGCCGTGTCGGCCCGGCGGATCATGACGCGGCAGTTCCTGAGGGCGTACGTCACGTGGTCCGCCCCGTCGACGTAAAGCCCGAGCGCACCCCGGCTCCGCCAGCGGGCCGGCGCCAGGGCCACGTTCTCGCGGGCGGCGGTGACGGACGACGAGAACGCGGCGAACGTTCCCTCCGCGGCCCGCAGCTGGGCCAGCGCCTCCTGGATCGTGCCGCGGCTGCGTTCGGTCAGGCCCGCGCTGACCTGATGCAGGCCGTCCGCCAGCGCGCGCAGGGCCGGATCGGCCGCTCGCCGCACCACGCTGAGCGGGTTGAGCGGCAGCAACACGGTCATCACCGCCAGCCCGACGCCGCCGCCGACCAGCGCGTCGAAGAACCGGGTCCACGGCAAACCGGTGGCCGAGGTTAGCGTCGCGACGAGCACCGCCGAGGACGCCGACTGCACGACCAGCGGCGTACCTCCACCGACCGCCGTCGCCACCAGCACCGCGAGCAGCACGATCAGCCCGATCTGCCACGGCCCGCTGCCGATCAGCAGGATGATCGCGTCGCCGAGCCCGATGCCGATCGCGACACCCAGCACCAGCTCGGCCGTGCGACGCACCCGCTGCCCGACCGACGACGCCAGCGTGATCACGGCCGCGATCGGCGCGAAGAACGGACTCGGCCGGCCGATCACATCGTGCGCGAGGAACCACGCCAGGCCCGCCGCCACTCCCGCCTGCAACGCCAGCGCCAGCCCGTAGCGCGTACGCCGCAGCCCGGCCCGGATCCCCGCGCGCGACCGACTCGTCGCCCGGGTCATCGCCCGCGCGAACCGTCCCTGCTGCGCGGCCTCGCTCATGCCCTAGAACCCTAGATCCTCCACCCCGACTCCGCGCAGATCCGCCCCGGCGCCTGTGGATGGGGCCGCTTTGTGGATAACTCCTCCACCGCTCCCCGGCCGCATAGGCTCGCCTCGCCTCGCCTCGCCTCGCCCCGTCCCTGGGTGGGCGGGGGAGGCGGTGGCCCACCGAGGAACGATCATCGCGCGGGCTGGTTGATCGAGGTCGGCGGGGAACGACTCGCGGGTCCGGTCTTGTACGGGCATCCGGTGGCTGAACGAAACCGCGGGCTGCCGGCCTTGTGGGGTCTGCTCGCCGTCGCGTCCGCGGGCCACCTGGGCCCGAGCCATGCGGGCGGCAGCGGCATGGACAGGGGACGTGGACGCGCACGGGAGCACGAGGCGGGACCGGGACGCGAGGCTGGAATGGGCGGGACGGAAGGGCGCGGGCGAGGGGCACGCGGGCGACACCGCGTGGGCGGTGCGCCCGGGCGAAGGCGCGAGGGCGAGGGGCAAAGGCGCGAGCGCGAGGGCAAGGCGAGGGCGCGAGGGCAACGCGAGGGCGCGAGGGCAACGCGAGGGCGCGAGGGCAACGCGAGGGCGCGAGGGCAACGCGAGGGCGCGAAGGCAACGCGAGGGCGCGAGCGCGAGGGCAAAGGGAGGGCGCGGGCGCGAGGGCGAGGGCGCGGGGGCGCGAGGGCGAGGGTGCGGGGGCGCGAGGGCGAGGGCGCGGGGGGCGCGAGGGCGAGGCCGAGGGGGCGGGCGCGAGGGCGAGGCCGAGGGGGCGGGGCGCGGCGGCGAGGCCGAGGGGCCGGGGGGCCGGGGCGCGGGGGGCCAGGCCGAGGGGGCGGGGTGCGGCGGGGCGAGGCCGAGGGGGCGGGGGCGCGAGCGCGAGACGGCAACTCAGGAGAGAGTCGGCGGCGAAGAGACCCCCGCGAAGACCGACCAGAAGCCGAACGCGAGGCAAAAGACCAAACCACGCCGACGAAGGGCTGAGCAGCGGCACTCAAACACCGGCCCCCGCGGGCCGCGGAAGGGCTGATGTCAGGATTGCGGCGTGGAGAAGCTTGTCAAGGACTTCCAGCAGGCGGCACGGGCGGCAGGGGCCACGGCTCAGGACGGCGACCTCGAAGCCGCCGCAGGTTATCTGCTGAGCAAGTGGTCGGAGCCGCAGCGGGAGTATCACACGGTGGCGCATCTGGGGGCCGTCCTCGAGGTGGTCGACCGGTTCGCGAACCTGGCGCCGCACCCGGAGAGGGTGCGGCTGGCGGCCTGGATGCACGACGCGGTCTACGATCCGCGGGCGCTGGGGGACGCGAACGAGCGGGACAGCGCCGAGTTCGCCGAGGGGCTGCTGCAGACGCTGGGGGTGCCGGACGCGACGGCCGCGGAGGTGGCTCGGCTGGTCGGCCTCACGGCGGGGCACGCGACGGGTGAGGACGACCCGGACGGGGAGCTGCTCTGCGACGCGGACCTGGCGGTTCTGGCGGGCGACGACGAGGCGTACGCGCAGTACACCGCGGCCATCCGGCGGGAGTATGCGCACGTGCCGGACGACGATTTCCGGGCCGGCCGGGCGCAGGTGCTCAAGGCGCTGCTGGAGCTGCCGTCGATCTATCGTCTGCAGCCGCTGCGGGAGCAGTGGGAGCAGCGGGCGCGCGCGAACCTGGAGCGCGAGCTGCGTGGAGGTGCTTAGGCCGGCGCAGACCGGACGCGCGCAGGCGGGCGGCCAGGTCGCGGGAGGGCAGCAGCGTCGCGCCGAGCCAGAGCGCGCTGCGGAAGCGGTGCGCCGGGATGTCGTAGTGGTCCCGGTCGAACGCCCGCCGCGGCGCGCCCAGCATCTCGGCGAAGACGTGCAGTTCGGCGTACGACAGGTCGCTGACCAGGTGCGACCAGAGGTGCCCGCGGGCGGGCCACAGCGGCTCGTCGACGAGGATCAAGGCGTGGTGAGCGGCAGGTCGACCCCGCGGTCGCGGGCGTAGCCGCGCACGTCCGGCGCGCCCAGGCGCGCGGCGTCGGCGGCCAGGTCGTCGGGCATGGTCTGCGACTGCCGTTCGGCGGCCACCCGGGCCAGGTAGTGCTCGACCTCGCGCTCGCGCTGCGCCTTGTCCCAGCCGAGCGCGTCGCCCATCACCTCGGCGGCGTGGGCGGCCGACTCCGTGCCGCGGTGCGCCGTCTCGATCGAGATCCGGGTGCGCCGGGTCAGCACGTCGTCGAGGTGCAGGGCGCCTTCGGCGAGGGCCGCGTACGCCACCTCGGCCGCAAGGTATTCCGGGGCGCCCGCGAGCGGGGCCGCGAGGGCCGGGTCCGTCTTCATCATCGCCAGCAGGTGCACGGTCAGGGTGCCGTACCGCTCCAGCAGGTGTTCCACCACGCCGGTGGTGACGCCGTGGCGCCGGGCCGTGTCCTGCCGGTCGCGCCAGGCGGCCGCGTAGCCGTCGGCGCCCAGCAGCGGAAGCTGGTCGGTGCGGGAGGGTCTGGTGGGGCCGCCGAGCCGCCGGACCGCCTGGTCGATCACGTCGGCGGCCATCACGCGGTAGGTGGTGTATTTGCCGCCCGCGACCAGCAGCAGCCCGAGCATCGGCTCGACCACCGCGTGTTCGCGGGACAGCTTGGACGTCGAGTCGGCCTCGCCGGAGAGCAGCGGCCGCAGCCCGGCGTAGACGCCCTCGATGTCGTCGGTGGTCAGCGGCCGGTCGAGCACCGTGTTGACCTGGTCGAGCAGGTATCGGATGTCGCGCGCGGAGGCGGCCGGGTGTGACCGGTCGAGCTTCCAGTCGGTGTCGGTGGTGCCGATGATCCAGTGGCCGCCCCACGGGATGACGAACAGCACCGAGGTGGGCGTGCGCAGGATGAGCCCGGCCTCGCCGGTGATCGCCGAGCGCGGCACCACGAGGTGGACGCCCTTGGAGGCGCGGACCTTGAACCCGGGGCGTACGCCGACGTCGCGCAGCATCTGCGACATGTCGTCGCTCCACACGCCGGTGGCGGCGACGACCGTACGGGCCCGGACCTCGAACTCGGGTGCGTCGGGCGCCTCGAGGTCGCGCACGCGCACGCCGACGACCTCGCGGGCCTCGCGCACGAAGCCGACCACGCGGGCGCTGGTGACCACGGCCGCGCCCAGGCTTGCCGCCGTACGGGCCAGGTCGACCACCAGGCGGGCGTCGTCCACCTGACCGTCGTAGTAGCGGATCGCCCCGCTCACCGCCTCGGCGCGCAGGCTCGGGAACAGGTGGCGGGCGCCGTCGCGGGTGAGGTGGCGGTGCAGCGGCATGCCGCGGCCGGGGCCGAAGATGCCGGCGAACACGTCGTAGGCGGCCACCCCGAGCCCGTAGTACGCCCGGCGGGCCACGCGGACGGCAGGGTTGCCGGCGGGCAGCGGAACCAGGATCGGCACGGGGCGTACGAGGTGGGGCGCCAGCCGGGTGGAGAGCAGCCCGCGCTCGGTCAGCGCCTCGTGCACCAGGTGCAGCTCGAGCTGTTCGAGGTAGCGCAGCCCACCGTGGATCAGCTTGCTGGACCGGCTGGACGTGCCGGCCGCGAGGTCGCGGGCCTCGACCAGCGCCACCTTGAGCCCGCGGGAGGCCGCGTCGAGGGCCGCGCCGGCGCCGGTGACGCCGCCACCGACCACGAGCACGTCGAACTGCTCGTCGCGCAGGCGCCGCAGATCGGCCACCCGCCGGATCGGGGAGAGCCGGCCGGCCGCGTAACGGGAGACGGAGGGATCGCGCACGTGTCCCACGTTAGCGCTCGCGGGCGCACCCGAAGCCACTCCCCGCTGCAACCGTCCGGCACTCTGCCGTCCCTAGCGTCGATCCTTGACCCTCACCGCCGGAGTGAGGGCTCGCCGCCCTAGAGACGACGGGGATCTGCATGCATCGAGCCGTTCTGCGGTCCAAGGCTTACCGGACGCTGGTCCTGGTGGTCGTGGCCACGGTCGCCCTCACGGCGACGATCACGATCCTGGGCAACAGGGCGGACGCGGCCATCATCAAGGATTTCATCTCCCGTTTCTCGGCGAACGTCAACGGTTCGATCGTGCTGCGCGGCAACACCAACATGGTGTGCCCGGCCGCCGCGGCCGGCTGCGTCGACGGCCAGAACGGCGTCAGCAGCGGCGACCTCGGCACGCTGAACAACAACAACTACGTCATGGAGTACGCGAACGCGGACAACGACCCGTCCACCTTCAACGACAGCACCACGACTCTCGCCCTGCCGGCCGGCAGCAAGGTGCTGTTCGCGGGCCTGTACTGGAGCGCCGACACGTCGCTGGGCAGCGGCGGCGCGGCGGCGCGGACAGCCGCCGACAAGAACAAGGTCAAGTTTCGTACGCCCGTCGCCGCCTGGACCCCGGTGACCGCCTCGACCGTGTTCGAGAACGGCACGAACGCGGCCTACCAGGGCTTCGCCGACGTGACCGCGCTGGTCTCGGGCGCCGGCAACGGCGTTTACAGCGTGGCCGACATCCAGGCCGGCACCGGCAAGGACCGGTACGCCGGCTGGGCGCTCGCGATCGCGTACCAGAACGCCGCCGAGCCGATGCACAGCCTGCGCGTCTTCGACGGCTTCGGCGTGGTGAGCAGCAGCGACACCAGCGTGGCCATCCCGGTCGACGGGTTCAAGACCCCGCAGAACGGCACGGTCGGCGCCACCATCGGCACGGTCGTCTACGAGGGCGACCTCGGCCTGACCGGCGACACCCTCATGCTCGACAACCAGCAGATGTCCGACGCCGTGAACCCGGGCACCAACTTCTTCAACAGCACCGTCAGCGAGGCCGGCCGGCTGCTCAACAGCGGCCGGGCGCCGGCGAACAAGAACTTGATGGGCGTCGACATCGATCAGTTCGACGCGAGCGGCAAGCTGACCAACAACGCGACGAGCGCGAAGCTGACGCTCACGACCGGCGGCGAGACCTTCTACCCCGGCGTGGTCACCTTCACCACCGACTTGTTCGCTCCCAACGTCGTCTCCACGGTCGACGCGACGGACGTGAACCACGGCGACCTGCTGCCCGGCGACGAGATCGAGTACACGGTCGAGGTTGAGAACATCGGCACCGACACCGCGATCAACAACGTCGTGACCGACGCCATCCCGACGCACACCACTTACGTCCCCGGCTCGCTCAAGATCGGTTCCGCCGGCCGGACCGACACGGTCGGCGACGACACCGCGCAGTTCGCCGACGGCAAAGTGACCTTCGGAGTCGGCTCGTCGTCCAACGGCACGGCGGGCGGCACGCTGGGCCCGAACGCCTCGACGACCGTCACCTTCCGCGTCAAGATCGACACGGACGCCCCGGCCGGCTACACGATCACCAACGTGGCCGGCACCGCGTACAACGCCCAGTTCACCGGCATGGCCGTCACCGGCGTGCCGGCGAGCAAGGACCTGATCGTCAAGCAGCCGCACGCCGACCTGGCGGCCGCGGTCACCGTCTCGCCCGGCGACGTGCAGCGCCCCGCCCTGCCGGCCGGCGTCACCTACACCGTCGTGGTCACCAACAACGGCACCGACCTGGAGCCGGCCGCCGAGGCGGAGCTGACCCTGCCGACCGGCGTCACCCCGGGCACGCTGCCCTCGGGCTGCTCGTACACGGCCCCGGTGGTCACCTGCCCGGCGGGCGCGCTGCTCGCCGGCACCCAGGCCACGTTCGTCGTCCCCGCGACCGTGGGCTCGGGCGCGGCCACCGGCACGGTCGCCACCGTGAAGGTCTCGGGCGTCGGCGCGGACGCGGTCGCGACCAACGACACCGCCTCGGCCCCGCTGCGCGTCAATGTCGCCCCGGTGGCCGTCCCGGACACCGCGGACACCACCAACGGCGTCACCGCGCACATCGACGTCCGCCGCAACGACACCGACTCGGACAACGACACGCTGACCGTCACGCTGGGCGCGGCGCCCTCGCACGGGCACGCGGTCGTCGAGGCGGACGGCACGGTCTCCTACACGCCCGACCTGGGCTGGACCGGCGACGACACGTTCAGCTACGCCGTCGCCGACGGCCACGGCGGCACCGACACCGCGGGCGTGGTCGTCACCACGGCGAACGCGCTGCCGGTCGTGATCGACGACTCCCGCTCCACCGCGTCGGGCGCCGCGATCGACATCCGGGTGCTGGACAACGACTCGGACCCGAACGGCGACACGATCCACGTCGCCTCGGTGACGCAGCCGCAGTCCGGCGCGGGCTCGGTCACGCTCAACGGCGATGTCGTGACCTACGCGCCCGCCGCCGCCTTCACCGGCACCGCGACCTTCTCGTACGTCGTCGAGGACAGCCTGCACGGGCGCAGCACCGGCCAGGTGGAGGTCGTCGTCGGCAACGCCGCGCCGCACGCGGCGGACGACCGGGCCGACGTGGCGTACCACGACAGTGCCGACATCGACGTGCTCGCCAACGACACCGACGCCAACGGACGCAGCACGCTCAGCGTCCGGTCGGTCGGCACGCCGAGCGCCGGCACGGCCACGATCTCGGGCGGCAAGATCACGTACCAGGCGCCGGTCGGTTTCTCCGGCGACGCCACCTTCACCTACGTGGTCACCGACGGCACCGACACGGACACCGCGACCGTCACCGTGACGGTCGCGAACGCGGCGCCCACCGCGGCCGACCAGTCCGTGCACACGGCGGCCAACACCGCCGTACGCGTCGACGCGCTGCTCGGCGCGAGCGACCCGAACATCCGCGACACGCTGCGGGTCGTCGGGTTCACCGACCCGCCGAACGGCAGCCTGGCCGACAACAACGACGGCACGCTGACCTACACCCCCGACCGGGGCTGGTCAGGCCCCGACAGCTTCACGTTCACGGTCGGTGACGGCCACGGCGGCACGGACACCAAGACCGTCACCGTGCAGGTCACCAACGGGGTGCCGGTCGCCGGCACCGACGCGGTCACCGTCCCGGCGGGCGTCGACACCGTCGTCGACGTGCTGGCGAACGACAGCGACCCGGACAACGACCACCTGACCGTCACCGTCGACGTCGCGCCCGCCCACGGCGTCGCCGCGGTCGGCGCCGACGGCAAGGTCACCTACCGGCCCACCGCCGGCTACGTCGGCCCCGACTCGTTCCACTACACCGTCGACGACGGCAACCGCGGCACCGCGGGCGCCACCGTCACGCTCGGCGTCGTCAACACCGCGCCGGAGGCCCGCGACGACGCGGTCGTCACCGACGCGGACACCGCCGTGACGATCACGCCGCTGACCAACGACACCGACCTGAACGGCGACGCGCTGACGGTCACCGCGATCACGGCGCCCGGCCACGGCACCGCCCAGCTCGCCACCGACGGCACGGTCACGTACACCCCGAACGCGGGCTTCGAGAGCAGCGACACCTTCACGTACTCGATCCGCGACGCCCACGGGCTCACCGCCTCGGCGCTGATCACGGTCACCGTGCGCAACGCCGCGCCGATCGCGGTCGACGACCGGTTCGTGGTCCGCCCCGGCGCCACCACCAAGCTGGACCTGCTCGCCAACGACCGCGACCCCAACACCGGCCAGACGCTGCGGATCTCCTCGTTCGGCTCGCCCGGCAAGGGCACGCTGACGCGCAACGCGGACGGCACGGTCGGCTACCGCCCGAACGCCCTCACCGAGGGCACGGACACGTTCGAGTACGTGGTCACCGACGACCTGGGCGCCACCGACACCGGCCGCGTCACGATCGTCATCGACGCGCTGCCGACCGCGACCTCGGACACCGCCACGGCCGCGGCCGCCACGGCCGTCGACATCGCGGTCACCGCCAACGACGTCGACCCCGAGCACGGCGCGCTGACGCTGGTCTCCGCCGGCGCTCCGCAGCACGGCACCGCCACCGTGGTGGACGGCAAGGTCCGCTACACCCCGGCGGCCGGGTTCAGCGGCACCGACACCTTCACCTACGAGGTGCGCGACGCCGCCGGCAACACCACGACCGGCACGGTCACCGTGACCGTCGCCAACGCCGCTCCCGTGGCCGCCGACGACGCGACCGCGGTGCTCGCGGGCAAGCACGTCGACCTGGACGTGCTGACCAACGACACCGAGTCCAACACCGGCCAGACGCTGACCGTCACCGCGGTGGGCACGCCGGCGCACGGCACGGCCATGATCGTGGACGGCCGGATCCGGTACACGGCGTCGCCCGACTACGCCGGCGCCGACACCTTCACGTACACCGTCGGCGACGGCCACGGCGGCACCGCCCAGGCGACGGTCACCGTGACCGTCAGCAACGGCGCGGCGGTGGCCGTGCCCGACGAGCGGACCACGCCGTACCAGCAGCCGGTGACCGTTCCGGTGCTCGGCAACGACCTGGACCCGGACCGCACGCTGGCGCTCACCAGCGTCACCGCGCCGGACCACGGCACCGCCGCGATCGTCGGCGGCAAGGTGAAGTACACGCCGCCGGCGGGCTTCACCGGCGTGGCGAAGTTCAGCTACACGGCCACCGACGGCGACGGCAACCACGTCACGACCAACGTGACGATCACCGTGGGCGCCCCGCCCGTGGTGCCGAACCAGTCGCTGCACGCCAAGCCGGGCAAGGCCCTGCGGGTCGTGCTACCCACCACCGACCAGCACGGCACGCCGGTGACGGTCCGCGCGATCGGCACGCCGAAGCACGGCACGGCCAAGCTCAACGCCGACGGCACGGTCACGTACGTGGCGGCGATGGGCTTCAGCGGCACGGACAGCTTCACGTACTCCGCCGCCGACGCGGACGGCAACGTCGCCGAGGGCACGATCACGATCAAGGTGGCCGGCACGAACACCAAGCCGGTCGCCAAGAACGACGCCGTCTCGGTGGACGCCGGCGGCTCGGTGGTCATCGCGCCGCTGGGGAACGACACGGACGCCAACACCGACGCACTCGGGGTCGTGACGATCGGCAAGCCGCGGCACGGCACGGCGGTGCTCAACAAGGACGGCACGGTCACGTACGCGCCGTTCCAGCACTACGCCGGCGGCCTGGACTCGTTCGTCTACACGATCAGCGACGGCCACGGTGGCACCGCCACCGCGATCGTCGCCGTCACCGTCAACGCCGCCGCGGCCGGGGACAACGACGGCACCGGCATCATCAAGCTGCCGAAGACCGGTATGGACCTCATCGCCGTGGTGGTCGCGGGTGGCATCGCCGTCCTGGTCGGCGGGTTCCTGCTGATGGCGGGCGGTGACCGGCTCGGGCTGGCCGTGCCGACGCCGGCGGGCGCCGGCCGGCACCGGCCCGGACGCCACCGGGGCTAGGCAGCGGAAAAGGGCGGGTCGCCGAGGCGACCCGCCCTTCTCGTGTTGCTACGACTGGACTCAGAAGTCCATGTCACCGCCGCCCGGGGCGCCGGCCGGGGCCGGGGTCTTCTCGGGCTTGTCGGCCACGACGGCCTCGGTGGTGAGGAACAGCGCGGCGATCGACGCGGCGTTCTGCAGCGCCGAGCGGGTGACCTTGGCCGGGTCGATGATGCCCGCGGCCAGCAGGTCGACGTACTCGCCGGTCGCGGCGTTGAGGCCGTGACCCGCGTCGAGGTTGCGCACCTTCTCGACCACGACGCCGCCCTCGAGGCCGGCGTTCACGGCGATCTGACGCAGCGGGGCGTCGAGCGCGACCTTGACGATGTTGGCGCCGGTGGCCTCGTCGCCCACCAGGTCCAGCTTGTCGAACGCGGTCTTGCCGGCCTGCACCAGGGCGACACCACCACCGGGCACGATGCCCTCCTCGACGGCCGCCTTCGCGTTGCGAACGGCGTCCTCGATGCGGTGCTTGCGCTCCTTGAGCTCGACCTCGGTGGCCGCGCCGACCTTGATGACCGCAACGCCGCCGGCCAGCTTGGCCAGGCGCTCCTGCAGCTTCTCGCGGTCGTAGTCGGAGTCCGACTTCTCGATCTCGGCACGGATCTGGTTGACCCGGCCCTGGATCTGCTCGGCGTTGCCGGCACCGTCGACGATGGTGGTCTCGTCCTTGGTGATGACGACCTTGCGGGCCTGGCCCAGCAGGCTCAGGTCGGCGTTCTCCAGCTTGAGGCCGACCTCCTCGCTGATGACCGCGCCACCGGTGAGGATGGCGATGTCCTCGAGCATGGCCTTGCGACGGTCACCGAAGCCGGGGGCCTTGACGGCGACCGACTTGAAGGTGCCGCGGACCTTGTTGACGACCAGGGTGGCCAGGGCCTCGCCCTCGACGTCCTCGGCGATGATGACCAGCGGCTTGCCGCCCTGCATGACCTTCTCCAGCACGGGGAGGAGGTCCTTGACCGCGGAGATCTTGCTGTTTGCGATCAGGATGTAGGGGTCGTCGAAGACGGCCTCCATGCGCTCGGCGTCGGTCATGAAGTACGCCGACACGAAGCCCTTGTCGAAGCGCATGCCCTCGGTGAGCTCGAGCTCGAGGCCGAAGGTGTTGCTCTCCTCGACGGTGATGACGCCTTCCTTGCCGACCTTGTCCATGGCCTCGGCGATGATCTCGCCGACCGTGGAGTCACCGGCGGAGATGGAGGCGGTCGAAGCGATCTGCTCCTTGGTCTCCACGTCCTTGGAGAGCTGCTGAAGGCCCTCGGAGACGCTCGCCACGGCGGCCTCGATGCCCCGCTTGAGGGCCATCGGGTTCGCGCCCGCGGCGACGTTGCGCAGGCCCTCACGGACCAGCGCCTGGGCGAGGACGGTCGCCGTCGTCGTGCCGTCACCGGCGACGTCGTCGGTCTTCTTCGCGACCTCCTTGACCAGCTCGGCGCCGATCTTCTCGTAGGAGTCCTCGAGCTCGATCTCCTTGGCGATCGACACACCATCGTTGGTGATGGTGGGCGCGCCCCACTTCTTCTCGAGCACGACGTTGCGGCCCTTGGGGCCGAGCGTCACCTTGACGGCGTCGGCGAGCTGGTTCATGCCCCGCTCGAGGCCGCGACGAGCTTCCTCGTCGAATGCGATGATCTTGGCCATACGGCTGTGTCCTCCTGGACAGTCGAGGTGCGTGGCCCGTGGCCGCGCCCCTCCGCACGTTTGCGGAACTCTGCGGACGTCACCACCTGGCGATGTGACGTCCTCAGGCCGAGCCGGATAGCCCGCGACGACCGGCCCCGTGCCCCGGCGCCGATGGCGGCGCCGCGACCGGAACCCCACCGTCCCGACCTGCTTGGCACTCAGCAGTCGCGAGTGCCAATGACCTGTTTAGCACTCCCCGGGTGCGAGTGCAAGGAAACCCCGTCTTGCGCGCAGGCGACCGCGGGGCTCACTCCTCCGGGGCAGCCAGCTCGTTGCGCAAGGATGCGCTGGTCACCGGCTCTTCGAGGCGACGGGCCTGGGCGTACGTCACCAGCGCCGCGATCGCCCACAGCTGAGCGAGCACCACGCCCGCCAGCGTGGCGGCCAGCCCGCCGAGGAACTCGTCGGCGATCTGCGGCACCACCGTGACGGCGGCCGCGGCGGCGATCAGCCCGACCGGCTGCACCCGGGCCAGCAGCCGCACCGTGCGGCGCCGCGCGTGTCCGCGTTCGATCAGCACGACGCAGCCCAGGACGCCTCCGAAGGTCAGCACGGCGGTCGAGACAGCCGCGAGCACGACGGCCAGCGGGACTCGCGCGGCCGGGCCGAGCGAGTCCTCGGTGAGCAGCAGCGGCAGGCTGCCGGTCAGCACGGAGAAGGCGGCGAACCACAGCCACAGCGCGCGCAGCCGCAGCGCGACCAGCGACCAGACCAGCCGCGGCCGGAGCCGGGCCCCGGCGGCCTGCGGCACCAGGACGCCGACCGCGCCGGCCAGCGTGATCACGTGGGGCAGCGCGGTCACCGCCAGATAGGCCAGCCACATGATCGGCAGCAGCAGCAGGCCGAAGCCGCCCGCGAGCTCGGACAGGTAGGGCGCCGCGATCACCGCCTCGTCGAGCCGGCCGACGAAGAAGTGCATGGGAAGCGCGGCCAGGGCCGTCACCGGCAGCAGGAGGACGCCCCCGCGGGTCAGCACCGCACCGAACCGGCCCGCCCAGGCGGCCGCGCCCGGGCCCGGGACCAGGCGGTCGGACAGCGCCGGCGCCGACGCCAGCCGGCGCAACGGCCCGGCGAGGTCGGCGGTGCGCCCCTCGGCGTCGAACGGATCGGCGGCGTTCACCACCGGCGGCTCGACCATGAAGATGGGAGCCTCACGGTGGTCCATCGGCACACCTTGCCTCAGCACGGGCCTTCGCCGCCACCCCGTGACTATTCGTGGCAACCGGGTTGCCGCACCGGCCCGCTGGGGGTAGTCAGGACGACATGGGGAGCTGGAGCGTGCACCGGATCAGGCCGCAGGACGCCGCCCGGATGCGGGCGCTGCGGCTCGAGATGCTCGCCGACAGCCCGCTGGCGTTCCTCGAGACGCTGGCCCAGGCGGCCGCCCGCTCGCACGACTCCTACCGGCAGCGGATCGCCCAGGCCGCCGCGGGTGACGACCTCGCCATGTTCGTGGCCGACCCCGGCGACGACGGCCGGCTGATCGGGCACGCGGGCGGCACGGTCGCGCCCGAGTTCCCCGGCGAGACGGTGATCTTCGCGGTCTACGTGACGCCGGCGTACCGCGGCGGCAAGGTGGTGGCCGACCTGATCGAGGCGGTCGTCGACTGGTCGCGGGCCGCGGGCCGCCCCCGGGCGCTGCTCGAGGTGGTCGTCGGCAACGACCGGGCCGTGCGGGCGTACGAGAAACTCGGCTTCTGCGACACCGGCGAGCGGGTGCCGCACCCGGTGGTCCCGACGCTCACCGAGCTGCGCATGCGGCGGCCCGCCTGATGGCCGCCCGGCACATCGCCCGCGGCCTGCTCACCGCGCTCAACGGCACCACGGGCGCGGGTCTGCTGATCGCGCTCGCCACCCGCAGCCGCATCCGGCGCGGGCGGCACGGCGTGCTGATCGCGGAGGGTTACCGGCTGCCCGTGCCGCCGGCCACCTGCTTCACGGTGGGCTCGGTGATCCTGACCCGGCGCAGCGCCGATTGGCTGCTCGCCGACGAGCGCACCGAGCTGTTCGGCCACGAGCACCGCCACGCCGGGCAGTACGCGGTGCTCGGTCCGCTGTTCTGGCCCGCCTACTGGGCGGCGTGCGGCTACTCGTACGCCACCACCGGCTCCTGGGGCGCGCGCAACTTCCTCGAGAAGCACGCGGGGCTGCGGGCCGGCGGTTATCCCACCGACCTGCCGCTGCGGCCGTGGGCGCGCCGGCTCAGAGGTTCTTCTGCCACTCCGTCCAGGCGTCGACCGCCCGGAAGCCCATCGCGCGGTTGATCCGCAGCATGAACGTGTTGGACGCCGCGTTGAAGGTGTCGATGGCCTCCAGCCGCGGCTTGTGCTCGCGCACCAGCGCCAGGTTCTCGAGTTTGACCAGCATGCCGAGCCGGTGACCGCGGTGCTCGGGGTCGACCAGCGTGGTGTACTGCCAGGCGTGGGCCGGCTGGTCGAGGTCGCCGACGATCCACGTCCAGGCGGCCAGCCGGTCGCCCAGCAGCGCCCCGGCGTGATAGCTGCGGCTGCCGCGCGCCGCCCGCCGCTGCTCGCCCCGGCGGATGCGGTCGGCGTCCATCTTCTCCGGCTGCCAGTTGATGTCGCCGGTCGGCGCGTCCGCGTTGAGCCGGCCCTCCAGGTAGGCCACGCCGTCGATGAGGTCGTCGGGCGGCACCCCCACCCAGCGCCGCAGCCGGTAGCCCTCGGCGTGTTTCCCGGCGTCCGCGCGCAAGCCGGCCAGCAGCGTGTCGTCGAGCGCGGTCACGTCGAGCCGGCTGCGGATCTCGTCCAGGCCCGCGGCGGCGCCGACCGCCCCGGCGAACGCTGCGCCGTCGGGATGGCGGTCGACGGTGGCGGCGATCAGGTGTTTGCGGCCGGCGGCCCGGGCCCGCTCGACGGCCACGTCGTGCAGCGCCCGGCCCAGCCCGTGCCGGCGGCGGCCGGGCAGGACCATCAGCTCGACCTCGACGTTGTCCAGGTTGTCGAGCTGCGGGAAGGTGAGCTCCAGCAGGCCGGCCGGCTCCCCGTCGAGATAGCCGACGTGTCGCTCGACCCGCTGCCCCGGCGGTGGCGTGTCGAAGCCCGCCAGGTAGGTCTCCCGGCTCGTGAACGGGATGTCGGGACAGTCGTGGATCGCCGTGGCACGCGCGATGTCGTAGGCGACCTGCGGGGACGTCAACGGCCCGGTCGAGATGCGCATGGCCGCCACCCTGCCGGGCGGCGGCCATGATCGCGAACGCTTTTTTCAGCGGGAGTTTGGTCGGGATGGCGGACGCACAGCGCCTCCGGCGCTGGGTCGTTGGGCCCCTCGAGAGATTGTCGCCAAGCTCGAAGGTGAGGGGCCGCGTACGGCGTCGCGCCCTCCCGCAGAGAGCATCCTGCCGATCCGGAGATCCCGGCGCAAGTCCTCGCGGGATGGAATTCTCACTTCTTGACGGAGCGCCGGTTACTCACGGTCATCCGAGCAGCCCGGCCTCGCGAGCGCCCTTGAGCGACGGCTTGATGCGGTGGGTGGGGCCGACCTGGCCCGCCACCGCGTCAAGCGTCTTGAGGCCCTCGCCGGTGTTGTAGACGACGGTCTCCTTCTCGGGGTCGAGCTTGCCGCTCTCGACCAGCTTCTTGAGCACCGCGACGGTGGTGCCGCCGGCGGTCTCGGCGAAGATGCCGGTGGTCTCGGCGAGCAGCCGGATGCCGGCGCGGATCTCGTCGTCGTCGGCGTAGTCCATCCAGCCGCCCGTGCGCCGGACCGCCTCGATCGCGTACGCCCCCGCGGCCGGGTCGCCGATGTTCAGCGACTTCGCGATGCCGGTCGGCTTGACCGGCACGATCTCGTCGGTGCCCGCGTGCAGCGCCGTGGCGATCGGGTTGCAGCCGGCCGACTGCGCGCCGAAGACCGTCCAGCCGCCCTCGGGCGCCTCCGCGAGGCCGATCTCGACCAGCTCGGCGAACGCCTTGTCGACCTTGGTGAGCAGCTCGCCGGAGGCCATCGGGATGACCACCTGGGCCGGGATGCGCCAGCCGAGCTGCTCGGCCACCTCGTAACCCAGCGTCTTGGAGCCCTCGGCGTAGAACGGCCGCACGTTGACGTTGACGAACGCGGTGTCCTCGAACTCGTCGGTCTCGACCAGCTCGCCGCAGAGGCGGTTCACGTCGTCGTAGGAGCCCTCGATCGCGACCAGGTCGCCGCCGTAGACCGCGGTCGTGATGACCTTGCCCTGCTCCAGGTCGTACGGGATGAAGACGATGCTCGGCGCACCCGCCCGGGCCGCGTGTGCGGCGACCGAGTTGGCCAGGTTGCCGGTGGAGGCGCAGGCGAAGCGGGTGAAGCCCAGCCCGCGGGCCGCGGTGAGCGCCACCGAGACGACCCGGTCCTTGAACGAGTGGGTGGGGTTGGCCGAGTCGTCCTTGACGTACAGCGGCGCGCGCAGGCCGACGGCGGCGGCCAGGGCGGGCGCGGCGACCAGCGGGGTGAGGCCGGGGTCGAGGCTGACCCGGGCGGCCGGGTCCTGCCCGGCCGGCAGCAGACCGGCGTAGCGCCAGATGTTCTGCGGCCCGGCTTCGATCTGCTCACGGGTGACCCGCGCGAGGAGTTCCTGGTCGTAGGCCACCTCGAGCGGGCCGAAACACTCGTAACAGGCGTGCTGTGCGACCAGCGGATATTCCGCGCCGCACGCACGGCAGACGAGGCCCTTGGCCGGGGAGGTGGTAGCGGTGGGTGCACTGACGGTAGACGTCATCGAGGCCTTCCCTCTCATCTTTCCCCGCGGCGGATGCCGGGCGAGGACGGAATTAGCACCTGCCGCGAAGGGCCTCGCCGTCGAGACTGCGCGGTGGTTGCCGGGGCTTCATCGGGCCGTTCCCTCTGCCCCTCTGGATGAGGTATTCAGTTGTGTTTCCACCACCTTACGACGGGATCCCGCGTTCCGGCTCGCGGGTTCCCGAGGTGTGAGCGAAGCCCCTCAGCGGGTCGGCAGGCGCAGGAAGGCCGACCGCGACCAGAAGAAGCCGAGCAACGAGAGCCCGGCGCACCAGGCGACCGCGACCCCCCAGGTGCCGAACCCGACCGGGGCGCCGGCCAGCAGCCCGCGCAGCGTGTCGATGATCGGGGTGAACGGCTGGTGCTCGGCGAACCAGCGCACCCCGGGCGACATCGACCCGGTCGGAACGAAGGCGCTGCTGACGAACGGCCCGAACTGGAAGAGCAGCGAGGACGAGTTGGCGCCCGCGACGGTCTTGGCGACCAGGCCGAACGCCGCGGTCATCCAGCTGACCGCGAACGTCGTCAGCACGAGCAGCCCCGCCACGCCGAACCAGTCGCCGACCCCGGCCCCGGCGCGGAAGCCGATCAGGTAGCCGACCCCCAGCACCAGCGCGAGGCTGAGCACCGTGCGCACCATGCCGCCGGCGACCTGCCCGGCCAGCACCGACGTACGGGAGATCGCCATCGTCCGGAGCCGGGCGATCACGCCCTCGGACATGTCGGTGTTGATGTTGATCGCGGTGCTGGCGCCCCCGCCGCCGATCGCCATGACGAGGATGCCGGGTATCAGATAGTTCACGTAGGCCGCGCGGTCGCCGCCGCCGATCGCGCCGCCGAAGACGTAGACGAACAGCAGCATCATCAGGCAGGCCAGCCCGATGCCGCTGATCAGCATGAGCGGGAACCGGACCGCGTGGCGCAGGTCGCGGCGGAACATCGTGGCGGTGTCGGCCAGCACGTACGTGGTCATCGGATGCCTCCGGTGAGGGCGAAGAAGACGTCGTCGAGCGTGGACTCGGCTCCCACGGAGCTCTTGAGCTCGTCGGCGGTGCCGGTGGCGACGAGCACGCCGTGGTCGAGCAGCGCGATGGTGTGCGCCAGCTCGTCGGCCTCGTCGAGGTACTGCGTGGTCAGGAAGATCGTGACGCCCTCGTCGGCGACCAGGCCGCGGATGATCTGCCACATCGTGCGGCGGCTGCGCGGGTCCAGGCCGGTGGTCGGCTCGTCGAGGAAGATCAGCTGAGGGTCGCCGACCAGCGTCATCGCGAGGTCGAGCCGGCGCCTCATGCCGCCGGAGTAGGTGGCGACCGGCCGGCCCGCCGCGTCCACCAGGTCGAAGCGCTCGAGCAGCTCCTCGGCCCGCGCCCGGCCCGCCCGGCGGCCGAGGTGCCGCAGGTCCGCGATCAGCTGCAGGTTCTCCCGGCCGGTGAGCAGGGCGTCGACCGCCGAGAACTGCCCGGTCACGCCGATCACCGAGCGGATGGCGTCCGGCTCGCGGCGCAGGTCGTGACCGGCGACGGTGACCTCGCCCGCGTCGGCCGGCAGCAGCGTCGTGAGGATCTCGACGATCGTGGTCTTGCCGGCGCCGTTGGGCCCCAGCAACGAGAAGACGGATCCGCGGGGCACGTGGAAGTCGACGCCGTCGAGGACGGCGTGCTTGCCGAAGGACTTCCGCAACCCCGACACGGTGATCATGTCTGACTGACCCATACGTAGAGCATACATATACGTATGCGTGGAGGCTACGTAGAAAAGCCGACAGGGCCGCGGCATCGTGCGCCGCGGCCCTGTTCTGCAGAGCGGGCCTTACGAGGTGATGTCCTTGCGGGTGAAGCGCCAGAACGCCACGCCCCAGCAGACGGTGGCGTACGCGACGGCGCTGATCGCGCCCTTCACCAGGTCGTCGGTCTGGGCCGGGGTGGACAGCAGCCCCATCCAGGCGTCGCTGAAGTGGGTCGGCAGCAGGGAGCGCAGCGCCCCCAGCGCGGTGATCTGGTCGAGGATGCTCGACAGGATCCACAGCATCACCGCGCCGCCCACGGCGCCCAGCGGCGCGTCGGTCAGCACCCCGAGCAGGAACGCGAGCCCGGCCACGACCAGCATCGACACGGCCAGATAGCCGACGATCGCGAACAGCCGCCCGAGGCCCGGCCAGGGCGCGATCTCGGCGGCCACCGTGCTGCCCAGCGGATGCCAGCCGTAGCGCAGGGTGCCGGCGAGCAGCGCGGTGACGGTCAGCGTGAGCAGCGCCAGCGCCGAGTACGCGAGCGCGACGATCAGCTTCACCGCCAGCAACCGGGCCCGCGGCACCGGAACCGCCAGCAGATAACGCAGGCTGCCCCAGCTCGCCTCGCTCGCCACCGTGTCGCCGCAGAACAGCGCCACCACCACGACCAGCAGGAAGCCCGCCGAGACGGCCAGGCAGAACAGCGCGAAGTTCAGCCCGCCCGAGGTGGCCAGGTCGACCAGGCTGTCGAAGGCGCCGCCGCCCTCCTCGTCCTCGCCGCCGCCGAACTCGAACGCGACCAGGATGATCAGCGGCAGCAGCGCCATGAAACCCAGAGCCAGCTGCGTACGCCGCCGGGACGCCTGCCGGCGCACCTCGGCCAGCAGCGGCAGCGTGCGCGACGGCCGGTAGCCCACCGCGCCGGAGGTCTGAACGCTCATCGGTCGCCGCTCCCTCGCGAGTTCTCCCCCACCAGCGCGAGGAAGGCGTCCTCCAGCCTTCGCCGCGGCACCACCCGGTCGACGGCGACGCCCGCGTGCACCAGCGAGGCCACCACCTCCGAGCGCGGCGTGCCGTTCATGTCGACGATCAGCCCGGACGGCCCGTCGGGCAGCACCGAGCGAACGCCCAGCCCGCTCAGCACCCGCTCGGCGGCCGGCACGTCGGAGACCTCGAGCTGCACCGACGGGGACTCGCCGACGATCTCCTCGACCGGCCCGGAGGCGACGATGCGGCCCTTGTTGACCACCACGGCGTGCGTGCAGGTCTGCTCCACCTCGGCGAGCAGGTGGCTCGAGACGAGCACCGCGCGGCCGTCGGTGGCGTAGCGCATGAGCACGCGGCGCATCTCGGCGATCTGCGGCGGGTCGAGCCCGTCGGTCGGCTCGTCCAGCACCAGCAGCTCGGGCAGCCCGAGCATGGCCTGGGCGATGGCGAGCCGCTGCCGCATGCCGTGGCTGTACTTCTTCGTGCGCCGGTGCACCGAGTCGCCGAGCCCCGCGATCTCCAGCGCCTCCTCGAACCGGGCGTCCGCCTCCGGCCGTCCGGTCGCCTTCCAGTACGCCCGCAGGTTCTCCAGCCCGGTCAGGTGGGGCAGGAAGCCCGGTCCCTCGACCAGCGCGCCCACCCGCGACAGCACCGGCGCGCCGGGCACCAGGCGGTGGCCGAACACCAGCGCCTCGCCCGCGGTCGGCATGGTCAGGCCCATCAGCACCCGCAGCGTGGTGGTCTTGCCGGCGCCGTTGGGCCCGAGCAGCCCGACCACCTGGCCGCGCTCCACGGTGAAGCTGATCTCCTCGACGGCCACGAACCCGTCCGCGTACGCCTTGCGCAGCCCACGGACCACCAGCGGCGTCTCCGCGTGCTCGGTCGCCGTGGGGGTGAGCTGCCCGCGCAGCCGGCGCCGCCGCACGAGCAGCACCGCGGCCAGGCCGAGCACGATCGCCGCGAGCAGCCCGGCCAGCACGTAGCGCCAGACGGTCTGCGGGTTGGCGACGGGCTCGCCCACCACGGTGGGCAGGGTCAGCAGGTTGCCGGCCTGGACGGTGTACGCCGCGGGCTGCGCCGGGGACAGGAACGCCTGGTCGGTGGTGGCGACCACGACGCGTACGGTGTGGCCGGCGTCGATCTGGCGGACGATGGCCGGCAGCTTGACCGTGCGCACCTCGGCGTCCTCGAGCGTGGGCGGCAGGCCGGTGAGCCGCACGGGGGCGACCAGACCCGCGCTCAGCGTCTCGGCGCCGTCCTGGTCGACGTCGTAGAGCTTGACGAACAGCGTGGCCTCCCCGGTCGGCGAGGCGGCCCGCAGCTGGACGGACGGGGATCCCACCACGTCGATGGGCTCCGGCACCGGCCCGGACTCGAAGGCCGCGAACTGCCCAGGAATGTCGGCGGCGACGCCGGAGAGCAGCTCGCTGAGCCGTCCGCCGGTGCCGGGCAGCGACGACAGAGCGCCGGGGCTGCCGTTCGGCGGGTTCGCGATCGCCTGCGCCGGCCCCTGCAGGATCAGCTGGGTGCTCCCGGTCCCGCTCAGGCCGGGGTACGCGCCGGTGGAGTAGCCGTTCGTCACGAGGTCACGGTCGAGCGCGCTGAAGCCCGCCACCCGCGAGTACGTGAAGTCGTCCGAGGGCGCCTCCCCCTCGCCCTTGACGTAGTGGTCGAGCCACTGCGCGGTCAGGTACTTCACCCTGTCCTGGTCCGTCTGCGGGCCGGCGCCGCCGTCGTGGCCGCCGGTGAACCAGGCGACCCGCACCGGGGTGCCGGTCGCCGCGATCGAGCGCGCGTTGGCGTCCGCCTCGCTCAGCGGGAACAGCGTGTCGACCGCGCCCTGCACGAGCAGCGTGGGCGCCTTGATCTGCCCGATCACGCTCGCCGGGCTCGACCGGCGCAGCAGCTCGAGGGTCGCCGGGTCGGGGTCACCGGTGGTCGCCGCGTCGAGGTAGGCGGCGCAGACGTCGGCCGCGAACCGCCCGCAGGCCGGGTCCGGGTTGACGCCCACCGGCGGAGCCTGCTGCCCGGTCGCCGAGAGCGCCCCGGCGTTGCCGAAGAAGACGCCGGCCCAGCCCTTCTTGAAGACGCCGGTCGCCGACGTGTCCGCCGACTGCGGCAGGAAGACGTTGGTCAGGTCGTTCCAGGTGATCGACGGGACGATCGCGTCGACCCGGCTGTCCTGCCCGGCCAGCAGCAGTGCCAGCGCCCCGCCGTAGGACCCGCCGACCACGCCGACCCGCGGGTCGCCGGAGGCGTCGGTCTGGATCTCGGGCCGGGCCGCGAGCCAGTCGAGCAGGCCCTGGGCGTCGCGGACCTCGTAGTCGGGGCTGTTCAGGTGGATCTGGCCGCCGCTGCGCCCGAAGCCCTCGGCGGTGTAGGTGAGCACCGCGTAGCCGCGCCCGGCCAGCGACTCGGCGTCGTCGCTCACCGACTCCTTGGTGCCGCCGAACCCGTGCGCCAGCAGCACGGCCGGCACCCGGCCGCCGCGGTCGCGGGGCAGGTAGAGCCGGGCGTCGAGGCTGACGCTCTCGTTGCGGCCGGGGCCGGAGAGCACGGTGATCGTCTGGTCGCGCGCGGTCCAGCCGGCGCGCTCGGGCCACACGGCCCAGCCGACGAGGACGGCGAGGATCAGGAGCACGGCCGAGCCGGCGAACAGGCGGCCGCGGGTGGGCCGGGGTAAGGCACGGCGCAGCCGGCTCGACCAAGACATGCCTGGAACGCTAGCTCCCGGGGTCTGAGCGATGCCTGTGAAACCTCTCAGGCGGGCGGTGGGCGATAACGTGGGCCGGGTGGATGAGGAACTGACGTTGACCGTCACCCAACGGCCGGCGGGGCTCGACGACCGCCGCGGCATCGTGCGGCTGCACCCCGACGTGATGGCCGCCCTCGAGATCAACGCCGGTGATCCCGTACGGCTGGAGGGGACCCGCGTCACCGCCGCGCTCGCGGCCAAGGCCCAGCCGGGCGCGAGCCGTGAGTTCCTCTACGCCGACGACCTCACGCTCGGCAACCTCGGCCTGCGCGACGGCGGCCGGGTCGGCATCGCCCGGCAGCCCGCGGTCGCGGCCCGGCGGGTCTCGCTGGCCGGCGCGGCCGACGTGGTCGCGCTGATCTCGCCCGAGATGCTGCGGCTGGCGCTGCTCGGCAAGGTGGTCAGCCGCGGCGACAACGTCTCGCTGCGCCCGCAGGACGTGCTGCCGCCGGCCGGGCTGCGGCCCCCGGGGCTCGACGTCGGCCGGAGCCTGCGCAACCGGCTCGGCTACCAGTGGACCACCGCGCTGCTCACGGTGACCGATGTGGCCGAGTCGGACGGCGCGGTGATCACCATGGACACCGTCGTCGGCTGGCAGGACGGACCGGTCTCGTCGCCGGTGCCGGGCCCGGCCGCCCGGCAGGAGGCGCCCGCCGCCACCGACCCCGAGGTGCCGCCGCCCAGCCTCGACGACCTGCCGGGCCTGCGCCCGCAGGCCAAGGAGCTGGAGGAGCTGCTCGATCTCGGCTTCAACCACCGCGAGGTGCTGGCCCGGCTGGGCACCACGGTCTCGCTCGGCGTGCTGATCTCGGGACCGGCCGGCTCCGGCAAGTCGGCGCTGGTCCGCGCGGTCGCCGCCCAGGTGGACGCGCGGGTGGTGCAGGTCTGGGCGCCCGAGCTCGCCGCGCTCACCAACACGGCGGCCGCCGCGCGGCTGCGCGAGCTGACCCGCGACGCCCGCGACGACGGACCGACCGTGCTGCTCTTCTCCGACGTGGACGCCCTCGCGCCCCGCGACGAGCCGGGCCCGATCTCCATCGTCTTCCGCCAGGTGCTCGAGGAGACGTTGCGGGCCGGGGTCGCCGTGGTCGCCACGACCAGCCGCCCGGAGTCGCTCGACACGTCGCTGCGCGCCCCCGATCTGCTCGCCGTGCAGCTGGCCGTGCCCCTGCCCGACACGGCCCTGCGCCGGGAACAGCTGGGCGTGCTCACCCGCGGCATGCGCCTGGCCGAGGACGTGCGCCTCGACGACATCGCGGGGCGCACGCCCGGCTTCGTCGCCGCCGACCTGGGCGCGCTGGCCCGCGAGGCCGGGGTGCGCGCCGCGCTGCGGCAGAAGGAGGCCGAGGACCCGGCCGTGACGATGGCCGACTTCGAGGCCGCGCTCGACGTGGTGCGGCCCACCTCGATGGCCGACTCCACGCTCGAGGTGGCCGCGGTGACCCTCGACGACGTGGGCGACATGGCCGAGGTCAAGCAGACGCTCACCGAGTCGGTGCTGTGGCCGCTGAACTACCCCGACACGTTCGCCCGGCTCGGGGTCTCGCCGCCGCGCGGCGTGCTGCTCTACGGGCCGCCCGGCTGCGGCAAGACGTACCTGGTCAAGGCGATCGCCGGCACGGGCAAGGCCAACGTGCTGTCGGTGAAGGGCGCCGAGCTGCTCACCAAGTGGGTGGGCGAGAGCGAGCGGGCGGTGCGCGAGCTGTTCCGCCGGGCCCGCGAGGCCGCGCCCACGCTGGTGTTCCTCGACGAGGTCGACGCGCTCGCGCCGACCCGCGGGCAGGCCTCCGACGGCGGCACCACCGACCGCGTCGTGGCGGCGTTGCTGACCGAGCTCGACGGCGTGGAGGACCTGCGCAACGTGGTGGTCATCGGCGCCACGAACCGGCCCGACCTGATCGACCCGGCGCTGCTGCGCCCCGGACGGCTGGAGCGGCTGGTCTACGTGCCGCCGCCGGACGCCGAGGCCCGCGCCGCGATCCTGTCCGCGTCGGCCAAGGCCGTGCCGCTGGACGAGTCGGTGGACCTCACGAAGCTGGGCGCCGAGCTGGAGGGCTTCTCGGCGGCCGACTGCGCGGCGCTGATCCGCGAGTCGGCGCTGGCCGCGATGCGCGACAGCCTGGAGGCGACGACCGTCACCGCGGCGAACGTGGCGACGGCGCGCAAACGCGTACGGGCGTCTCTGGACCCCACCCAGGTCGCGTGGCTCGAGGCGTACGCCTCCACGCACCAGCCCTAGCGGCGGCGGGTGCGGGCCCTGGTCGAGCGCAGGCGCCGCAGCCGGCCGACCAGCACGGGGTCGTGCTCGAGCGCGGCCGGATCGTCGAGCAGGGCGTTGAGCAGCTGGTAGTAGCGGGTGGACGAGAGCCCGAAGGTGTCGCGGATGGCCTGCTCCTTGGAGCCCGCGTGCTTCCACCACTTGCTCTCGAACGCGAGGATCTGCTGCTCGCGCTCGCCGAGGCCGGGCTGCGCCGGGGCCTGCTCGGGCGCGTCCGGCTCGCTGTCGGCCCGCGGGACGGGAATGTGCTGCTGCTCTTCGGACGAGTCCGCGGCCGGCTGCATGACGCTCCAAAGAAGAGGGACGAGCACAGGTGTACGAATCGGGGACCGTCAGCATATGCGCCGACGGCCCCCGGCCGCCCACCCGGTCGACGTTACCTCAGGTGACGTCCCGGCTACGCATGGTCCACATCGACACCACCACGATGAGCACGAACACGCCCGCGAGGATGGCGCCCGCCATCGGCCACGTCAGCGTCAGCGAGTCCGGCACGCACCCGCCCGCCGAGGAGTAGTCGCACGAGTTGTAGTCCTCGATCTTGATCTCCTTGTCCATCCAGGCGATCATCCAGACCGGGATCAGGTACGCGTCGGCAAACTTGACCTTCGCGAGGTTGAGCACGGTGCCCAGTCCGAACTGGAACACGATGAGCGCGCCGATCGTGACGCCCAGCGCCATCGCGGTGTGCCGGCCCAGCGAGGCCAGCCCGAACCCGAGCGCGGCCGCGACCACCACCAGGGCGAGACCGCGCAGCTCCATCAGCCCGATCGACTGCCAGGCGCCCGAGGTCATGCTGTCGGTGCTGCCGCGCAGCTCGGCGATCCCCACGAACAGCGCCGTCCACAGCGCGGAGAACACGACGGTCAGCACGGTGAAGAACACCAGCAGGGCCGCCAGCTTGGTGCCGAGCACCCGCAGCCGCTGCGGACGCCAGAGCAGCAGGTTCATCATGCCGCCGCTGCTCCACTCGGCGCCCACGAACGACGCGCCCACGATGAACGCGACCAGCGCGAGCAGCGCCGCCAGAGTGGTGACCATGTCGGGGAAGTTCTCGCGGAAATCGAACGTCGGCGGCATGTACCACTGCGTCTGGAAGTTGTCCTGGGTGGGCCCGGACATGCCCTCGCAGCCGGGCGGCCACCGGTCGGCATTCGGCGTTCCCTGCGCCGCCTTGCAGTCGGCCAGATCACGCTCGAACTGCTCGGTCGCCCGCTGGAAGTCCTGCTGCGCCTCGGCCCGCGCCGAGGCGATCTGCGCGGGGCCCACCTTCTGGTTGGTGAAGACCATGCCCGCCGCGACGGCGGCCAGGATCAGCGTAACGCCCAGCAGGAAGAGCCGGGTGAAGCGGCGCTTGGTCAGCCGCCGGGTCTCGGCGCGGTACAGGCTCACTGACCCCACCCCCCGCCCGCCGGCGCCATCGCCGTCTGGTCGACCTGCCGGTTCCGGCCCTCGACCGGCGCGGTGCCGGTGAGCTCGAGGAAGACGCTCTCGAGGTCGGCCGCGATCGGGGTGAGCTCGCTGACGTAGACCTGCCGCTCGGCGAGGATCCGCGTGATCTGCGCCGGGTTCGGGGCGTTCCCGACGGTGAAGTGGTCGTGCTCGACGGTCACCTGGGCGCCGTTGGCCCGCAGCAGCTCGACCGGGCCGCGCATGTCGACGCCCGGCTCGAGGCGTACCCGTACGCCCGTGGAGGTGTGCGTGGCCAGCACGTCGGCCACCGAGCCCGCGGCCACCCGCCGCCCCGCCGAGATGATCGTGACGGAGTCGCAGATGAGCTGGATCTCGCCGAGGATGTGGCTGGACAGCACGACGGTCATGCCCGACTCGGCGAGCGTGCGCATCAGCGAGCGCATCTCCCGGATGCCGCCCGGGTCCAGGCCGTTGGCCGGCTCGTCGAGTATGAGCAGCTTCGGCTCCTTGAGCAGCGCCGACGCCACCGCGAGCCGCTGCTTCATGCCCAGCGAGTACGTCTTGACCCGGTCCTTGGCCCGGTCCCGCAGCCCGACGAGCTCCAGCACCGCGTGCACCCGGTCGCGGCGGACGCCCCCGGCGTCCGCGAGCAGCGACAGCGTGTCCTGCGCGGTGAAGTTGCCGAAGAACTGCGGGCTCTCCACGATCGCGCCGACCTGCCCCGCCACCTCGGACAGGTGCGCGGGCACCTCGCGGCCGAGGATCGCCATGCGGCCGCCGTTGGGCCGGATCAGCCCCAGCAACGTCCGCAACGTGGTCGTCTTGCCCGAGCCGTTGGGCCCGAGGAAACCGTGCACCTGACCCGCCTCGACGGTCATGTCGAAGCCGTCGAGCGCTTTGCGCACACCTTTGCGGCTGCGATACGTCTTCTGCAGCCCGGCTATCTCCAATACGGCAGTCACGCGCGAGACTCTAGACACACCCGTCAATACACGCTGCTACGAAAGCTCTCAATCTCCCTTTGCGCGCTCACGGGCAGCTCACCGCAGTCCACCGATCCGGTGACGTCCCGCAATCGGGCCGCGAGATGCGGGTTGGCCTGCCAGAACTCCGCCGGCGCGCGCACCACGGCAACCAGCAGGTCACCCGCGTAGAAGTCACCCTCCGCGAGCGGATCCTGTTCCAGCCGCTCCAGCGCGAGCGGCACCAGCACCGGCAGGCCGATCTGCTGGCCGATGAGGATCCGCAGGTCCTCGACGCGGAGGTCGCCGACGGGCTTGCGGCGCAACCGGTGCACCGTCCCGATGAGATAGGTGGTGTCGCTGGGCGGGTCTCCCCAGTCGTCGCCCTCGATCTCCTGCAGCGAGCGGTCACGCGCAGATGACATGGACTCCGGCCTCGCGGAAGCGGGAGACGGTGTCGGGGGTGGCGCCGGAGTCGGTGACCAGGGTTTCGACCTTGGTGATGGGGCAGATGCGGGCGAAGGCGTGCCCGCCCAGCTTCGAGGAGTCGGCTATCACCACGACCCGCTTGGCGCGGGCCACCATCAGGCTGTTCATCGCGGCCTCGCCCTCGTGGTGGGAGGCGGCGCCCAGCTCGACGTCGAGGGCGTCGACGCCGAGCAGGACGATGTCGAGCGTGACCTCCTTGAGCAGCGCGCCGCCGAGCGGGCCGACCACCTCGAAGGACTGGGGGCGCACCACGCCGCCCGCGACGACGATCTTCATGCGCGAGCGGACCAGCAGCTCGTTGGCGATGTTGAGGGCGTTCGTGACCACGGTGAGCTGGGAGCCCTCGCCGCCGGCGTTCAGGTCGGGGCGTACGGCCAGGGCACGCGCGACCTCGGTGACGGTGGTGCCGCCGTTGAGCCCGACGACCGTGCCGGGCTCGACCAGGCCGGCGGCGGCCTCGCCGATGCGCTGCTTCTCGGCGGAGTGCTTGGCGCTCTTGTAGCGCAGCGGCAGGTCGTACGAGACGCCGTTGGCGACCGCCCCGCCGCGCGTACGCGTGATCATCTGCTGCTGGGCCAGCTGGTCGAAGTCGCGGCGGATGGTGGCCTGCGAGACGTCGAGGCGCTCGGCGGCGTCCTCGACGCTGACCCGGCCACTCTCCGCGAGTAGCTCGAGCAGGGCATTCCACCGCGCGTACCGGTCCACCCACACTCCCAGCTGCACGTTCCGTGATAAGAGTGTGCACATTAGTGCGCGAAAGCCGGGGAAGCAAAGCTCACCCCTGCGCGGACCGGCGACAACGCGACGTCCGGGCGGCTGCGATGGTTGCGTCCGCGCCGACCTTCCACGCAGAATGACGCTCGAAAGCGCGGGGAAACGAGCGCTTCTGCGCACGGTGTGAAGGGTGGCCCATGACGTACGTCAAGGTGGAGATCGCCAGCCAGCCGGAGTGCTGGCGCCGGGCGGCCAAGCTGACCGACTCCCCGGGCCTTCCGGAGCGCGGCGGGCGCGTGGCCGTCGTGGGCTGCGGCACCTCGTGGTTCATGGCCAAGGCGTACGCCGCCCTGCGCGAGCGCGCGGGCGAGGGCGAGACCGACGCGTTCCAGGCCTCGGAGTTCCCGCGCGGCCGCCGTTACGACCGGGTCGTCGCGATCACCCGCTCCGGCACGACCACCGAGGTTCTCGACCTGCTCAACGACCTGGCCGGGGGCACCCCGACCACCGTGCTGACCGCCGACGCGGCGCAGCCGGCCGCCCGGATCGCAGACGCGGCCGTGGTGCTCGACTTCGCCGACGAGCAGTCGGTGGTGCAGACCCGCTTCGCCACCAGCGCGCTCGCGCTGCTGCGCGCCCACCTCGGCGAGGACATCGAGTCGGTCGCCGCCGACGCCGAGGTCGCGATCCGGCTGCCGCTGCCCGTGCACCCCGCGCTGGCCGAGCAGATCACCTTCCTGGGCCGCGGCTGGACCGTCGGGCTCGCCGAGGAGGCCGCGCTCAAGTGCCGCGAGGCAGCCTCGTTCTGGGCCGAGGCCTATCCGGCGATGGACTACCGCCACGGTCCCATCTCGATCGCCGCCCCGCGCCGTGTGGTGTGGGCGTTCGGCGACGTCCCGACCGGGCTGGCCGACGAGGTCGAGGCCACCGGCGCCCTGTTCGTGCACAGCCGTCACCACGGCGGCTACGCCGCGCTCGGCAGCTGGTGCGGCGGGCGCGCCCCGCTCGACCCGATGGCCGACCTGGTCGTCGCGCAGCGCGTGGCCGTGCTGCTGGCCACCAGCCAGGGCCTCGACCCCGACCACCCGCGTCATCTGACCCGCTCGATCGTGCTGCGATGACCGACCGCGTGGTGGTCGCGCTCGACGTGGGCGGGACGGGCATGAAGTGCGCGCTGGTCCGGCCGGACGGGGCGGTCCATCACACCGAGCGGCACCCCACGCGCGCCGAGCGGGGACCGGAGGCCGTGCTCGGCACCATCCTCGAGGTCGCCGAGGGGCTCGCCACCAGGGCGAGGGCCGACGGCCTCGAGCCGGTGGCGGCCGGGGTCGCCGTGCCGGGCGTGGTCGACGAGGAGAACGGGCTCGCGGTCTGGTCGTCGAACGTCGGCTTCCGCGACGTGCCCGTCCGCGCCCGCCTCGAGGAGCGGCTGGGCGTGCCCGCCGCGCTCGGCCACGACGTGCGGGTCGGCGGCCTCGCCGAGGCCCGGCGGGGCGTCGGCCGCGGCCACCGGCACGTGCTTTTCGTGGCCATCGGCACCGGCATCGCGGCCGCGCTCGTGGTCGGCGGGGCGGGCTACTCCGGGGCGCACGGCGCGGCCGGCGAGCTCGGCCACATCGTCGTCCGGCCCGGTGGCACGCCCTGCCCGTGCGGGCAGCGGGGTTGCATGGAGGCGTACGGCTCGGCCCGCGCCATCGGGCTGCGCTACGCGGAGCTGGCCGGGGCCCCGGGCGCCACCGCGCTCGACGTCGTCACGCGGGCCGGCGGGGGCGACGAGCTGGCCCGCACGGTGTGGCGGGAGGCGATCGAGGCGCTGGCCGACGGCATGGTGATCGCTCAGGCGCTCTACGACGTCGACGTGTTCGTGATCGGCGGCGGCCTGGCCGAGGCCGGCGACGCGCTGCTGCACCCGCTCCAGCAGGTCTTCCGCCAACGGATCAGCTTCCACCGCGTGCCCGGGTTCGTCCGCGCCGGCCTGGGCGACGAGGCCGGCTGCATCGGCGCCGCCCTGCTCGCCCTCGACCACCTGGAGAACGCACAGTGACGCGCATCGGCGGCAGGATCGTCCGGCCCGGAGCGGTCGTCGAGGGGTACGTCGAGGTCGAGGGGCCGGCGATCCTGTCGGTCGAGGCCGCCACGGGCGCGGGCGACGACGTGATCGTGCCGGGCTTCGTCGACCTGCACTGCCACGGCGGCGGCGGGCACACGTTCACCACCGGCGACCCCGGGTCGGCGCGCGAGGCGGCCGGGTTCCACCTGCGCCACGGCACCACCACGATGCTGGCGAGCCTGGTCAGCTCGCCGTTCGAGCTGATGCGCGACGCGACCGCGGCGTACCGCCCGCTGGTCGCGGCCGGGGTCCTCGCGGGCGTGCACTACGAGGGGCCGTACCTGTCGGGCGTGCGCTGCGGCGCGCAGAACCCCGAGTTCCTGCGGCCGCCGTCCGCCGACGAGCTGACCGAGCTGATCAAGCTGGGCGAGGGCGCCGTACGCCTCGTGACGATCGCCCCCGAGCTGCCCGGCGCGCTCGAGGCGATCGCGTTGCTGCGCGACAACGGGGTGGCCGCCGCGGTCGGGCACACCGACGCCACGTACGAGCAGGCCCGCGCGGGCGTCGAGGCCGGGGCGACCGTGGGCACCCACCTGTTCAACGGCATGCGCCCGCCGCACCACCGCGAGCCGGGCCCGGTCGTCGGGCTGCTCTCCTCGCCGGTGGTGTGCGAGCTGATCGCCGACAACATCCACCTGCACCCGGGCATGCTGGCGTTCGCCGCGCGCGCCGCCGGGCCGGACCGCGCCGCGCTGATCACCGACGCGATCGACGCGACCGGCATGGCCGACGGCACGTACGACCTGGGCGGTCAGCAGGTCGTCGTGGCCGACCGGGTGGCGCGGCTCGCGCGTGACGGCTCGATCGCCGGCAGCACGCTGACCATGGACGAGGCGCTGCGCAACACGGTCGCCGCGGGCATCGCGCTGCCCGACGCGGTGGCGATGGCCTCGACCACCCCGGCGCGGGTGCTCGGCCTCGCCGACGAGTTGGGCGCGCTGGAGGCCGGGCTGCGCGCGGACCTCGTCGTGCTCTCCCCCGACCTGCGGGTCAAGCGTGTGATGCGGTCCGGTCGCTGGGTGTGAGCCCGGCGGGCCGCTCCCAGCCGCGCAGCGCGGGCAGCGGGACGCGGTCGAACGGGATGCGCTCGACCAGGCGGGCCAGCACGACGCCGAGCAGCAGCCCGGCGACCGAGTCGGTGAGCCAGTGGAATCCGGTGTAGACGGTCGTGACGAACACGATCGCCACGGGCAGCACCCGGATCGCGTACGTCTCCCGGCGGCTCAGCGGCCGGCGCAGCAGCGCGGCGGTCAGCATCGCCAGCACCGCGTACCAGACCAGCGAGTTTCCCAGGTGGCCCGACGGGTAGCTCATCGCGTACGCGCCCTCGGCGTACGGGTTGTGCATGACGACCCGCTCGGGGCCCTCGAAGCGCGGAGCGGCCCGGTCGGCCCAGATCTTGAGCGGCCCGATGGTCAAGTAGGTGATCAGGAAGGCCGCGGCGAACGGGAACACCGCCCGCACCGAGCGCGTGCGCCACGCGAGCAACCCGGTGAGCAGCAGCGACAGCGGCATGAGCACCTGCCCGCCCTGCCCCAGGTAGTTCAGCACCCGGGCGGTCCAGTACGGCACCCGCGGCTGGTGGGTCAGGGCCCAGTCGGCCACCCGCTCGTCGAGGGACAGCAGGTGACCCCGGATCAGCGCGACGGTGAGCGCCACGAACGCCGCCATCAGGACGGCGTCCAGCCACCAGCTTCTTTTGACGGGCACGCCCTCAGAGGTTAGAGGTACTTGGCGAGCCTGGTGGCGAGCAGGTCACCCCGTACGCCCGAATTGGGGCAACCGCCGAAGTGGTGCAGCGCCACCACCTTGTTCGTCGCACGCGAGAGCACCGGCGACCCGGACGAGCCGCCCTCGGTGTCGCAGTAGTACGCCACGTCGGAGGCGGTCGCGTACCCGTCGTAGCCCGGGTTCACCACCATGCAGTTGCCGGCCTTCTCCCCCAGCGCCCCGGAGATCCTGGTGGGCTTGCCCGCCGGGTGCTGCGGCACGTACAGCTGCTGGTTCTTCGCGGGCCGCTTGGTGTCCAGCGACAGGTAGCCGAACTTCTGCACCGACGCGAACTTGTCGACGCTGAACAGCGTGTAGTCCAGCGTGCGGTCGGTCGCGATCACCTGGGCGCCCCACACCTTGGTCGGCTTCACGACCTCCGGGCCGCCGCACTTGGCGCACTGGTAGTTGAACCAGACCTCGGTGTCGTACGCCTCGGCCGAGGTGGTGAAGCAGTGGTTGTTGGTGAGCAGGCGGTTCTGCGTGCCGATCCGCCAGCCGGTGCACAGCTCGGTGCCGTTGATCAGCAGCCGGGCGATCGCCTTGGACTTCGTGTACGCGACCGGGTCCGCCGATCGGTAGCAGACCGCGTCGGCGGAGGTGTCGCTGCCGCAGACCGACTCCTCGCGGCCGGTGCGGCCGGGGGCGATGAGCTGCTTCTCGGGCTGACGTTCCTGTTCCGTACGGCTGAAACCGCGCGCCACCCGGTCGACGTCGACGCCGGCCGGGCCGTCGAGGCCCTCCTCGTCCTGCTCGGCACGGTGCACCTCCAGCACGGCGGTGTCGCCGGTGACCGACATGGCCCACCGGTCGCCGCCGCGCGGGTCGTCCGGCGTGGGCGCCTCGTACCGGTGCTCCTCGGTGCCGTCCGCGTTCGAGACGGTGACATAGTCGCCCGGCTCCAGGTCCATGCGCGAGAAGTGCAGCTTCACGAAGGTCGCGCCGGGGTAGTGGAACTTCTCCCGCTGGGGCTGGTCGCCTTGCAGGCGCAGCAGCTTGCGGACGTTGACCAGCTCGCCGACCTGCTCGCGGCCGGTGGCGGCGCCCGACTCGACGGGCCGTTCGGGCGAGCCCGCCCGTGGGACGGTCGCGCTCTCCGGCTCCCGCGTCACGGAGCCGGGCTCGGCGGTGGCGGGCTCGGTCGCGAACGGCTCCGCGCCGGGTGACGCGACGACGGGCGAATCCGGTGCGGCCTCGCGCGCGGGCCTCTGCCCGGCCTTCTGGTCGTCGACGGAGACAGGCGTACGGGCCGCGGCCGCCGGAGCCTCGTGCCAGGTGCCGACCGGTTTCCCGTCGTCCCCGGCGGCATGCCAGGCGGCGCCCCCGGCCACACCGGCCAGGACCAGGGCGGCACAGGCCGCGAGCGCCAGGCGTGCCTTACGTGGACCGGTCTTCAAGGGCACTGTGTCAACCCCGCCATTCGCGTCATATCAGGGACATACGTCCTAACCGGGCTCTGTCGCACCTGTGTAACGAGCCACCTGCGGCAGCGACGCGCCGGGCGATACGTGCACACTGGTTCCGTGCGCATCACTTCCGCCGTCGTCGACCCGGCGCTGCTGGATCTGCCGTGGGGCGTGCCGCTCGAGGAGTGGCCGGCCGACCGCCTGGTCGCCCTGCCCCAGGGCATCTCGCGGCACGTCGTCCGGTTCGTCAAGCTCAACGACGTGGTCTACGCGCTCAAGGAGACCCGCGAGCGGATCGCCGAGAAGGAGTACGACCTGCTGCGCGCGCTGGAGCGCATCGACTTCCCGGCCGTCGAGGCGGTCGGCATCGTCACCGACCGCGAGGACGCCTCCGGTGAGCCGCTCGAGACCGTGCTGATCACGCGGCATCTGCAGTTCTCGCTGCCGTACCGGGCCCTGTTCTCGCACGTGCTGCGGCCCAACACGCTCAACCGCCTGCTCGACGCGCTCGCCGCCCTGGTCGTCCGGATGCACCTCACCGGCTTCTCGTGGGGCGACTGCTCGCTGTCCAACACGCTGTTCCGCCGCGACGCGGGCGCGTTCGCGGCCTATCTGGTCGACGCCGAGACCGGCAACCTCTACCCCAAGCTCTCCGAGGGGCAGCGCAGCGAGGACGTCGAGATCCTGCGGCTGAACATCTTCGGTGAGCTGCTCGACCTGCAGGCCGCCGAGCTGCTGCACGAGTCGATCGACCCCGAGGCGGTGGTCGACGACATCGTGGCCCGCTACGAGCGGCTGTGGCACGAGGTGACGTACGAGCAGCAGGTGCCGCTCGACGCCCGGCACGACATCGAGCGGCGCATCCGGCGGCTCAACGAGCTCGGCTTCGACGTGGCCGAGGTGGACATGTCCACGGTGGACGGCGGCTACCGCGTACGCCCGAAGGTCGTCGACGCCGGCTATCACACGCGCCGCCTGCTGCGGCTGACCGGCCTCGACGCCGAGGAGAACCAGGCCCGCCAGCTGCTCAACGACCTCGACGCGTACCGTGCCGAGAGCCTGCTCACCGACGAGCAGCAGGCCGCGCACCGCTGGCTCACCGAGGTGTTCGAGCCGGTGGTCCGCGCCGTGCCGCCCGACCTGCGCCGCAAGCTGGAACCGCAGGAGATCTTCACCCAGGTGATCCAGCACAAGTGGCTGCTCTCCGAGAAGGCGGGCCGCGACGTCGGCATGGCGGCCGCGGTGCAGTCCTACCTCATCGACGTGCTCGCCAAGAAGCCCGACGAGGAGGCCGTGCTCGGCGTCGAGGTGGACTCACTCGCCGGCGGCGTGCTCTAGCGGCGCCGCCTGCTCGATCAGGTCCCGCAGGCCCGCCCGGCGGGCCACCACCACGATCTCGTCGCCCGCGGCGAGCACCCGGCGGCCGTCGGGCAGCCAGTCGACCCATTCCGAGCCGGCCGCGGTCATGCCGATCACCCGCGCGCTGCCGGGCAGCTCGGCGCCGGCCACCGGCGCGCCGTCCAGCACCGATCCGGGCAGCACGCGCACCGTGCCGACCAGCAGCGCGTGCCGCTCGACCGGGATCGTCGCCAGCACCTCACGCTCGAGCATCGCGGCGGCGAAGGCGGGCGCGCACAGCCGCGAGACGCTCCGCGAGATGTTGACGTTGAAGGCGGTCTGCACCCGCCGGGCGAAGTCGTCGTCGAACAGCCGCAGCACCACCCGGATGTCCTCGCGGGCGGCCCGGGCGTGCAGCGCGGCCTGCAGGTTCACCGCGTCGTTCGTGGAGACCACCACGAGAGCCTGGGACTGCTCGATCGACGCGGCGTGCAGCGTCTCCTCGAGCGAGGCGTCGGCCTCGATCACCGGCACGCCCAGCGACGCGGCCACCTTGACGCCGCGCGCACCCGGGTTGCGGTCGATCGCCACCACGTCGAGGCCGAGGTCGACGAGCTGGCGCAGCACGCGGGTGCCCACCGTGCCGAGCCCCACCAGCACGATGTGCCCGGAGTGGACCCTGAGCACCTCGCCGCGGTCGAGCGCCAGCCGGGTCTTGACCACGCCGTCGACCACCGCGGCGGTGATCAGCGGGATCAGCGCGACGCCCGCGATCGTGAGCACGAGCTGCGCCGCCTGCGCGCCCGGCGCGTTCTGGGGCTCCACATCGGACGAGCCGACCATCGTCAGCAGCGTGACGTAGACCGACCGCCAGAAGCCCTGCACGCCGGTGAAATGCGTGAGCAGCACGCCGGAGACCGCGGTCAGGCCCAGCGCCACCAGCACCGCGATGCCCAGCTTGCGGGTCAGCCCCACGCGCAGCGCCCGCCCGATCGACAACCACGGGCGGCGACGGCGCCCGGCGCGGGCCAGGCGGCGGGCGGTCACCGCCTGCGCCGCCGGACGGCCGGTGGCCTCCGCGAGCACGACGTCGGAGGGCCGGCGCTGCCCGGGTTCCGGCTCGGCGGGCAGCACGGTGACGTGCCCGCCGTCGTCCGCGGTCGCCAGCGTCAGCAGCGCGGCCTGCTCGGGCACGTCGCCACGCTTCGCGACGTGCAGCGTGCGTGCCGCGTACCGGAAGTGGGTCGGCGCCACCTCGCCGAGCGCGGCCGCGACGAAGGCGGGAGCGGCCATCGCGGCGTCGGAGAGCACCGCGCAGTCGGCGAACAGGCGCCGCACCCCGTACGTCAGCCCCGACGTGAACATCCGGATGACCAGCCGCAGGTCGCCCTCCACCGCGCGGGCGCACAGCGCGGCGTGCAGGTTGACCATGTCGTCGGGCATCACCAGCGCCAGCGCGGCGGCCCCGGCCAGCCCGGCCTCGCGGAACGTGCGCTCGTCGAGCCGCTGGGCGGTGATCACCCGTACGCCCCGCTCGCGCAGACCCTCCAGATCGGGCACGGCCGGCCGCAGACCGGGCGGCGTGATCACGGTGAGCCGGATGCGCCCGGAGTTCGCCAGCTCGTCGGCGAGCGTGTAGACCAGCGCGTCCGACCCGCAGACAACGTAGTGCGGCCGGGCGTCGCCGTTGCGCTCCCGCAGCCGCGCCACCAGCGACCGCCGTACGCCCTGACCCGCCGGTTCCGTCGCCACGCCCGCGATGGTAGCCAGCCGGAACCCGTCGCCGGGCCCGCTCGTTGCCCCCTCCGATGTCTTTCGTCCGGAATCGGGCCCAATCCAGGAGGAGAACAGTGCGCAAGTTGTGGTGCGCCCTCGCCGGCGGGATCGTCCTGTTCGCGGCCTCACCCGCGCAGGCCGACGCGCTGCCCGGCGCCGCCGCCGCTCAGCCGGCCGACCGGTCCGCAATGGACCGTCCATCCGATCCGCTGCCGGCGCGCACGCTGCCCGACGTCTCCGGCATGCCCCTCGGCGGCGTGCTGCTCCCGCCCCTCACCGGCCCTTCCGCTGCCCCGACGCTGCCCGCCGCCGACGTGGTGCCGGCCCCGAGGACGACCGCACCGGCGCACAGCAGGCGCAGCCCGCGGCCGAAGGCCACGCCGTACGACCCGCGCCTGTTCGAAGAGCCCGTCGAGATCGACGACGAGCCGGAGCACCGCCCCGCCACCGCCGCCACACCGCACAAGTAGGACATTCCGCCTGTGGACAACCCGCTCCGGCGCCGCGCCGCGGCGTAGGATCGTCCCGCTCCCCGGGTGGGCGGGGGTATGGGCGGGCCCACAGCAAAGATCGGCTCACGAGATACGAGCAGCGAAAGGGCCCGCCCGGCACGACGCCGGACGGGCCCTTCGACTTACCGCCTGCCTACTCGGTGACCGTCGTGATCGCGATCGGCGCGCGGCCGACGACCGCGCCCTCGTCGGTCACGATGGCGACCTCGCCCGACAGGGCGCGGCCGGCCGGGGGCACCGCCAGCGCGGTGACCGAGGCGCTGACCTTGGTCGACGCGCCGTTGGCCAGCGTGACCGGCGGGGCCGACGCGGTGACCGAGCCGAGCGCCGGGCTGAAGTACACGTCGAGGTAGTCGTACGCCGTGGTGCCCGCGGGCACCGAGTAGCCGTCCACCTTGGCCGTGTACGTGCCGGCCGCCGGGTCCGCCACCGAGATCGACTCCTCCGAGTCACCGTCGGCGTCCTGGGCGACCAGCTTGCCGTCGCGGTACAGCGACAGGTCCAGGTCGGCGGTGGCGTCGGCCGGGTTGCCGATCGTCACGTCGAGCCGCGACGAGCCCTCGGGCACGACGATCTCGTACTCCTGGCTCGCGCCCTCGGCGATCGTCGGCCGCTGGCGGTCGGCGCTGCCGAGCGGGCCGCCCTGCGCGGTCACCGTCACCGGTCCGAAGTCGTTCCTCACGGTGAACTCGGCGGTGGCCGGCTGGTTGACCGTGACGCTGGGCAGCGTGACGGCCTCGGGCGTCAGCGTGACGCCCTGGATCTTCGCGGTCACCTGGAACGGGTTGCTCAGCAGCGGCGAAGTGCGCCGCGACTCGACCTCGAGCTCCCAGATGCCCGGGATCGGGTTCTCGTACGACCGCTCCTCCGGCTTGCAGGCCGCCGCGTCGGAGAAGTTGGTGTAGCAAGCGGTGCTCGCCGTGTCCTCGACCGGCACGCCCCAAGGGTTGATCGCGATCCAGCGGGTCTGCGAGCCGGACGCGATGCCGGACAGATCCACCTGCAGCGCCTTGGCGCCCTCGGGCACGGTCACGAAGTAGGACGTGGTCGAGCTGCGGTCCACCTTGCCGGAGAACGTCGTCGCGTACGACGGCTTCCTGGTGTCCACACCGGTGACGACCGTGTTGAGCACCTCGAAGTCGACCACCGGAGTCGCCGGGTCGTCGACCTTGAGGATGGCGCTCGCAACGCCGTCGGCCGCCCGCACGACGACCGGCACGCTGACGGTCTTGTTGAGCGGCAGCACCACCAGCGGCGCGGAGACGAACGACGAGCGGTCGCCGATCCACGACAGCCTGTGCACCACCGGGGAGCTCGGGCCGCTGGTCCGGGTCAGCTTGACCGTCTGAACCTTGACCTGGCCGGGCTTGAGCCCGCCGTCGGCGACGGCGCACCGGTTGTAGATGCCCGTGCCCTGTCCCGGGGTGGCGAACAGGTCGTCGAGCGGGGTGCAGACCGGCGCGGACGACGTGTACGTCCGGGTGGCCGGCTTCTTCGCGAGCAGCTTCCAGGCGTCCGGAACGTTCAGCTGGCCGTACCCCTGCTCGTTGACCTGCTCACCTCCGATCAGGTCGGCCGAGGAGTAGATCGCGCGGCGCAGCTGCGGCGGCGACACCTTGATGCCGTTGGCCTTGGCGGCCGACAACAGCAGCGCCGCGCCACCGGTGGCCTGCGGGGCGGCCATCGAGGTGCCGTTCTGCATCGAGTAGCCCGGCGGGAGGGTGTAGGGCACGGTCGTCACGCCTGCCACGTTCTCCCACAGCGGCGACAGCGAGATCGCCGAGCCGGGGGCCGAGATGTTCGGCTTGAAGCCGCCGTCCTCGCGCGGGCCACGCGACGAGAACGGGAACAGCTGCAGCTGCTTGCGGGTCTCCGCGCCGTAGTTGGACAGCCAGGTGTCGTCCGAGACGCTGGCCGCGACGCTGACCACCTCGGTCGCGCCCGACGGCTCGCCCATCGTGTTGACGCCCGGGCCGCTGTTGCCGGCCGAGATGAACAGCTGCACGCCGTACTTGGTGATGAGCTGGTTGTAGAGCTGCGCCTGCGCGTTGCTGCCGTCGTTGAGCGCGGGCAGGCCGCCGATCGACATGTTGACGACGTCGACGCCACGGTTGATGACCAGGTCGGCCATGCCGGTGGTCAGCGCGGCGTTCGTGCAGCCGCCGCCCCACGAGCAGGCCCGCGCCGACACGATCTTGGCGCCGGGCGCCTGGCCGTCGAACGCGGCGTTGCCGAACAGGTCGTTGCCCGCGGCGATGCCCGCCACGTGCGAGGCGTGCAGGCCCTCGGGGATGCCGATGTTGACGAAGTCGGCGGTGCCCTCGGCCCCGGCCGGCGTCAGGTCGACGTCCTCGCGGTACTCGACGACGAACGGCATCCGCTCGGCGATCGCGGTGGCGGGGTTGTCGGTGCCGAAGTGGCCGACGTCGAACTTCTCCTTGTACGGGCGCATGACCGCCTCGTCGGTGAAGTCCTGGTTCTGGTTGGTGTCCACGATGATGTCGTGGCTGACCGGGTTGTAGAGGATGCCCCACGAGTCGGTGGTGTCGCCGTCGCGGTTCACGTCGCCGGCCGGCTCGGACGCGGCCGTGATGTTCTCGTTGAAGCGGTTGATCCGCCAGGTGCCCGCGGGAGCCTTCCAGCTGACGCCCAGCCACGAGAACGCCGGCCCGGTGACCTCGGTCAGCATCGGGCGCCAGGTGAGGTCGTTCTCGAGCAGCGGGTCGGTGGCGGTGACCCAGTCGGAGATCTTGCGCTCCCCGGTGGTGGTCTTCGCCAGCGCCGGGTGGTCGAGGTCCACACCGGAGTCCATGATGCCGATGGTCACGCCGCGACCGTCGTACTTCGGGTTCTTCCGCTTGAAGTCCACCGAGCCGGTCTCGTCGGTCGGCAGGTACGGGTTGGCGGCCGGCGTCGACGGGCCGGGCGCGGCGAGCTGCTTCGCCTGCTGCGCCGACTTCTCACCGGCGCTGGTCTCGGGCAGCTCGATCGTCTCGTCGAGGTCGACGGCCGCGATACCGGACAGCTTCGCGGCGGTCAGCACCTTGCCGATCGGCACCGACGCGAGCACGTAGCCGATCTGGTCGAAGCGCCGGGTCACGACGCCGCCGAGCCCTTCGATCTTCGCGGCCACCTCGGCGGACTTGCCGTTGTCGGTGGCGACGATGACCGTGACGAACTTCTTCTTCGCGGCCTCGGCCTGGGCCAGCAGGTCGGCGTCGTGCGCGCCGAGGGTGTCGGCCGGCGACTCCTTGGGGGTGGCGGGGTTGTCGGCCGCCTTCTGCAAGGCGGCGGCGACCGCGTCCGCGCCCGGCGCCGCAGCGGCCGGCAGCGCGCCGCTGAACGTCACACCGGCGGCCACACCGACGGCCAGCATCGAGGTGAACGTTCGCCGGCCCCATGTGAATTGTTGTCTCACGTACGGGTCCTCCGGAAGGAAGGCGTCCAGCGGGGGTTCACTGGGCGCATCCACCGGATCTTCCGATCGATCGGGATGGAAGTCACTACAGTCGATGACGTTGTGACGAGGCCGTGACATTGGCGCCGACGCTCGGCACGAGATCATTTCTGGTGCGTTACCGCTGGTGGAGATAATCCTCGGACGTATCGACGGATGCGAAGCCAAATGTCCTTTGCCGCCGGCACTCTATGCGATGACGCCCGATTGACCGCCCGGATCGCGCCTCCGGCGGCCTGCCTTCGCATTGATCACGACCAGCACGACGAGGACGGCGGCGATCACCTCGACCGCGGCCGGAAGCAGCGGCGTGAGCAGAATCAGCACCACGGCGACCGGGTACACGGCCAGAAGCGCGCCGCTCTGGTGCGGGCGCAGATGCAGCAACCAGACGAAGAACAGGTAGCAGGCCACCGGAACGGCGATCGCGTACGCCGCGAGGGTCGCCGAGACCTCCGCGTGGTGGGTCACGTGGTCGACGCCGACCGCGAGCCCCGCGCCGACCGCGGCCGCCGACGCGAAGATGAAGTAGTGGCCGTAACCCCACAAGATGGACGTACGCAACGACGACAGCAGCCGGTGGGCGGACCGGTCGAAATAGATCCACCACAGCGCGAAGACGATCACGATCCCGCTGATCGCGAGGGCGACCAACCCCCGCTCGGCGGACGCGTCCTGGAACGCCACCGTCGCCGCCAGCACCGACTCGCCCAGCACGATGAGCGTGAACAACCCGTACCGCTCGGCGATGTGGTGCGGGTGGTACGTCGTCGGCCCGCCCGGCGCGCGCTCCGCCCAGACCGGCACGGCGATCTCGAGCAGCGCCAGCGCCACGAACACCGGCACCGTGGCCGCCGACTCCGCGGGCAGCAGCAGCCGCAGCAACCACAGCACCTGCACGCTGGTCACCCCGACCGCGTACCGGATGGCCGTGTCGCGGCGCTGCGGGTCCGACCGGGCGGCGCGCAGCCACTGCGCGACCAGCGCGAGCCGCATGACGACGTACCCGATGGTGATCAGCGTGAAGTCGGAGTGGTCGGAGGCCGCCTCCACCCCGGCGGCGAGCACCAGGGCGCCGGCGATCTGCACCAGCGTGGTGATGCGGTAGACGTCGTCGTCGGTGTCGTACGCCGAGGCGAACCAGGTGAAGTTCATCCACGCCCACCAGATCGCGAAGAACACCATCAGGAAGCCGCGCACGGCCACGAGCACGTGCCCCTCCGCGACCGCGTGGTGCAGGGGCACGGCGGCCTGCGACACGGCGACCACGAAGCACAGGTCGAAGAACAGCTCCAGCGGCGTGGCGACGCGGTGCGGCTCGTCGGTGGGGCGGGCCCGCATCGGCGTCAGCCAGCGGCGGCTCGGTTCGGGTTCGGTGGTCCGCTCGGTGCGCATGGCGGCCACCTTCTCACCTTCCGGTGAAAGGATTCGACCTGCCCGGGGCCGTAGCATGACGGCCGTGACCGAAGGGTTCGTGCTCGGCGTCGACCTGGGTACCTCGCACACCGTGGCCATGCTGCGCCACCCCGACGGGCGCACGCGGCCGCTGCTGTTCGACGGCCTCCCGCTGCTGCCCTCCGCGGTGTTCCTCGACGCCGCCGGCCGCCTGCACGTGGGCGCCGACGCGGTGCGCCTCGGCCACGCCGAGCCCGGCCGCCTGGAACCCCACCCCAAGCGTCGCGTCGACGACGGCACCGTGCTGCTCGGCGAGGACGCGAGCGTGCCCGTGGCCGACCTGCTGGCCGCCCTGCTCGGCGCGGTCGCCCGCGAGGCCGTGGCGACCGCCGGCTTCCTGCCGCCCGCCACGCTGACGTGCCCGGCATCCTGGGGGCCGCCCCGCCGTGCGGTGCTCGTGGACGCCCTCGCGCGTGCCGGCTGGCCCGCCGGGACGCCGCTGCTGCCCGAGCCGGTGGCGGCGGCCCGCTACTTCGCCGAGGTGCTGCGCCGCCCGCTGCCGGTGGGCGCGTCGCTGGCCGTCTTCGACTTCGGCGCCGGCACGCTCGACGTGGCCGTCGTGCGCCGCGACGCGGCCTTCTCCGTCATGGCCTCGGGCGGCGCCGACCTGGGCGGGCTCGACCTCGACGCGGCGCTCGTGGACCACCTGGGCACGTCGCTGGCCGCGGCCGAGCCTGCCGCCTGGCGGGCGATCACCGAGCCGGTCACGCTCGCGCAGTGGCGTGCCCGGCAGCAGTTCTGGGAGGACGTACGCGGCGCCAAGGAGATGCTGTCCCGCAGCTCCTCCGCTCCGGTGGCGGTCCCGGGCGTGGAGCACGCCGTCCCCCTGACCCGCGACGAGCTCGAGGCCGCCGCCGACCCCCTCGTACGCCGTGCCGTGACCGAGACCGCCGAGGTGATCGCCGCCGCCGGTCTGAAGCCCGCCGACCTGGCCGGCCTCTTCCTGGTCGGCGGCTCCTCGCGGGTGCCGCTGGTGGCCCGGCTGCTGCACGGCGAGCTGGGCATCGCCCCCACGGTGCTGGAGCAGCCCGAGCTCCCCGTCGCCGAGGGCGCCACCCTCGTCGCCGCCGAAGCCGCCGCCTCGATCCCGCCGGCGACCGCACCGGACCTCGACCCGCTGCCGGCTGCTTCCCCCGAACCGGCCACGGGCGCCCCCGCCGCCGCCTCACCCGCTGCGGCCACCTCTCCCCCGCCCTCACCCTCTCCCGCCCCGGTTGCCTCCGGGGGGAGCCCGGCCGACGACCGCCACTACGCCGAGCCCGTGGATCCGTGGGCGACCGGCGAGGCCGCCGCCATCGCTGCGGGCAGCCACGCCGTGCCCGGCTCGCCCGGCGCACCCGGCTCTCCCTTCGGACCGCCGAGCGCCGAACCCTGGCTGGCCTCCGACACCCCGCCCGGGCCCGCGCCTGCCGAGCCGCGCCGGCGCCGCCGCTGGATCGCCGCCGGTGCGGCCGCGGCGATCCTGGCCGGCGCGGGCATCGCGTGGGCGGTCCGGCCCGGCCATCCGGCCCTGGACTACCACGCGCTCGGCACACCCGTTCACGTCGCTCCCGCCGTACCCATCGGCTCGGGCTGGAAAGACGCGGTCGTCCGCGGCGACCGCGCCTATCTGGCTGGCGCCGACTACGACAGCGGCAAGGTCGGCGTGGTCGCCGTCGACACCGGCTCCGACAAGCCCGCCTGGACGAACGCCGACGTCGCCGTCGCCAAGCGCTGGGAGTCGATGGTCGCGTTGCCGGACGGCGTGGTCCTGTTCAGCGCCCCCGACTACGACACCGACAAGCGCCTGATGGTGGTCCTCGACGGCGACAGCGGCGACAAGCTCTGGCAGCGCGACCTGGGCGAGCAGGACCAGGTCCGCTTCGCCGCCGACCGGGCCGTGGTCGCCGACCGCGCCGGCAAGCGCTTGACCGGCCTCGACCTGGAGACCGGCGAGCAGCGCTGGGAGCAGCCCGACCCCGGCGGGTCCTCGTCGGCGCCGACGCTGATCACCGTGACGACACCCGCCGACCTGGCCGGACCCGCCGGCGTCGGGGGCGTCCCATGGTCCGCCGATCTGGGCGACGACCCCCGGCTGGTGCAGATCACCGGCGACCGCTCCGCCCGCGTGATCGACGCCCGCAACGGCGACGTGAAGGTCGACCGGCCCAACGTCGCGAGCACCAACGACGAGGTGGTCGCCCACAACGGGCGGCTGATCGTGCGCGAGTCCGAGGGCGCCCACCGCGTGGTGGCGTACGGCCTCGACAAGCTCGACGGCGTGGACATCGTCTATTCCGCGCCGTCGTCGACCGCCCGGCTCACCGCCCTGACCGCGTGCGGCGACGACCGCGTCTGCCTGGTGCAGGGCACCGGCTACGCCGACGACAAGGCGCAGGTGGTCGCCGTGGACGTCGCCGACGGCAAGCGCCTGTGGCAGGCCGAGGCGCCCGGCGCCACCGACCTGACCCCCGTCGGGGAGGCCGTGCTGGCCGTGAGCTCGTCCGGCACCCGCCTCCTCGACGCCGACGGGCACGAGGTGTGGTCGCACGAGGCCGCCGCGGCCCGGATCGACGCCGGTAACGTGCTGGAGTTCAGCAAGCCGCTGGCCGGCTACGCCGACGACCCCGCCCTGGCCGGCCGCCACCTCGGCGACGAGCCGGTGCAGCTGGGCCCGCTCAGCGACGTCCAGACCGACACCTGCTCGTGGAACACCGCCTGGCTGGCCTGCGCCGGCAAGGAGGACTTCGTGCTGGTCGAGTTCGCCGGCTGACACGAAACGGGCGGCCTCCCCGCTGGGAGACCGCCCGTTCCTATGGCTGTGTCGTTCAGATGCGAACGCCGGACTCCGCGTTGAACACGTGGAGGCTGTTCGTCTGCGGCTTGACGTAGACGGTCTCACCCATGCTCGGCATGTGCCGCCGGTCGGTGCGAACCGTGAACCGCTCCGAACCGCCGTCGAGCTCGGCGTGACCGTAGACGTTGGCGTCGGAACCCAGGTCCTCGACCAGGTCGACGACGATCGGGAAGCCGCCCTGACCCTCCGACACCAGGTCGGCGGCCTCGGGACGGAAGCCGATGGTCACCTTGCCGTTGCCGTTCTGCGCGCCCGCGACCTGCTCGCGGGTCAGCGGCACGGCCAGCGTGCCGAAGTGGCCGCCCGCCTCGGTCAGCGGAACGGTCTTGATGTTCATGGCCGGGGAGCCCATGAAGCCGGCGACGAAGACGTTGCCGGGGGTGTCGTACAGCGCCCGCGGGGTGTCCACCTGCTGCAGCACACCGTCGAGCATGACGGCCACGCGGTGGCCCATCGTCATGGCCTCGACCTGGTCGTGGGTCACGTACACGGTCGTGACGCCCAGCTTGGCCTGCAGCGTCGCGATCTGCGAACGGGTCTGGACGCGCAGCTTGGCGTCGAGGTTCGACAGCGGCTCGTCCATGAGGAACACCTGCGGCTCACGCACGATCGCGCGGCCCATCGCCACACGCTGGCGCTGGCCACCGGAGAGCGCCTTGGGCTTGCGGGACAGGTACTCGTCGAGCTGCAGGAGAGCCGCGGCCTCCTTGACCCGGCGGTCGATCTCGGCCTTCGAGGTCTTCCGCAGCTTGAGGGCGAACGCCATGTTCTCGTACACCGACATGTGCGGGTAGAGCGCGTAGTTCTGGAACACCATCGCGATGTCACGCGACTTCGGCGGGAGGTTGGTGACGTCCTTGCCCTCGATGAGGATCCGACCCCGGTCGACGTCCTCGAGGCCGGCGAGCATGCGCAGCGAGGTCGACTTGCCACAACCGGAGGGACCGACCAGAACGAGGAACTCCCCGTCGCCGATCTCGAGGTTCAGCTCGTTGACCGCGGGACGCTCGGCGCCCGGGTAGATCCGCGACGCGTGATCGTAAGTAACGGTGGCCATAGTGAACCAGACTTCCTTTCCACCGGCAGGAACGTGCCGGACGATCCGAGTGGAGGAACAGCCCTGTAAACGTAAAGGTTTTTACGCACCGTGCCAAGGTGGCCGGCAAGTTCCCAGCCGTTATGCTGGCCCCCACGCCCCTGTAGCTCAGATGGCCAGAGCACCCGTCTTGTAAACGGGAGGTCGTCGGTTCGATCCCGACCGGGGGCTCGTCGGGGGGCTCACCCTGCTCGCACACAGCGCGAGCCGGGCCGCCTCGCATTCTCACCTGGGGGCCGAGCCCCCAGACCCCACGGTGCGATGGTCACCCCGGGGGATTCGGTTACGCAGCGTAAAGCGCAGCGCGCGCGCCAGCAAAAAACCCGGCCCAGGCTTGGGGGATCTCCTTGCGACGGCGGCCAGAGCGAATCGCAACGAAAAGGGAGACGCAACCCGCCTTTTGGTTGCGTCTCCCTTTTCGTTGCGATTCGCTCTGGCCGCCGCCGCGAGGAGATCCCCCAAGCCCCCACCGCAACCATCGCCAGGGAGATCTCCGCAGCGATGGCCGGGGTCTGGGGCAGCGCCCCTGGGTCTTATCCCCCGTGAGTCCGCCGCCGAGCCACCTCAGCAAGCGTCACAGCAGCAGCCACCGAAGCGTTCAAAGACTCCACATCCGAGGCCATCGGAATAGAAACCCGCAGGTCACAGGTCTCCCCCACGAGGCGCGACAATCCACGCCCCTCGGATCCCACGACGACCAGCAGAGGCCCCACGGCGGCCTCCAGCTCATAGAGGTCGGTCTCCCCGTCGGCGTCGAGGCCGATCGCCGTGAACCCCTGCTGCTGCGCCGCCTTGATGGCGCGCGTCAGGTTCACCACCTGCGAGACCGGCACCCGGGCCGCCGCGCCCGCGCTCGTGCGCCAGGCGGTCGCGGTGATCCCCGCGGCGCGGCGCTCGGTCATGAACACGCCGTGGCCGCCGAAGGCAGCGACCGACCGGATGACGGCGCCGACGTTGCGCGGGTCGGTCACGCCGTCGAGGGCCACCAGCAGCGGCGCGGTCTGCTCCAGCGCCGCGGTCACCATGTCGTCGTAGTTCTCGTAGGCGAACGGCGGCACCTGCAGGCCGATGCCCTGGTGCAGCACGCCGCCGGTCATCCGGTCGAGCTCGTTGCGGCCGATCTCGAGGATCGGGATGCCGCGGTCGCCGGCGGTGCGGACGATCTCGGCGACCCGCTCGTCGATGTCGATGCCCTGCGCCACGTAGAGCGCCGTGGCGGGCACCGCGGCGCGCAGCGCCTCGACCACCGGGTTGCGGCCGAGCAGCAGCTCGGGGCCTTCCTTGGTGGGGTTGGAGCGCCGGCCGGGAGCGACCCGCGGGCCGCTGCGGCCGCGCTGCGGGGCCTGCCGCCCGTACGCCCGGCCGCCGCCCCGGCCCCACGTCGTGTCCTTGCTGCCGGGGACGCCCACCTTGGGCGCGCGGCCCTCGGCGGCCGCCGCACGGCGTTCCTTGTCCTGCTTGCGGGCGGTCTTGTCGGGCAGTTTCTCGGTGCCCGAGTAGCCCTTGTGCCAGGGCCGCTCGTCGGCGGGCAGGGTGCGGCCCTTGCCCTTGAGCCCGGAGCGGTTCTTGCCGCCCGACCCGCTCGGGGCGCCCTTCTTGGCGACGACCCGCTTGCTCGCGTTGCGTGAGTTGCCCGGCATCAGTGCTCTCCTACCGTCCAGCGCGGCCCGGCCGGAGTGTCCTCCACCTGAATTCCCGCGTTCTTGAGCTGGTCGCGCACCGAGTCGGCCGCCGACCAGTCCTTGCGTGCCCGCGCCTGCGAGCGTTGCTCGAGGGCGAGCTTGACCAGCGAGTCGACGACCGGTTTGAGGTCGCTCTGCGTCGCGCCGCCGGTCCAGACCTCGTCGAGCGGGTCGAGCCCGAGCACGCCGAGCATCGCGCGCACGGCGGTGAGCGCCCCGCGGATGCCGGCCTCGTCGCCCGCCGCGAGCGCGGTGTTGCCCTCGCGGATGCAGTCGTGCACGACGGCCAGCGCGGCCGACGTGTTGAGGTCGTCGTTCATCGCCGCGGCGAACGCGGGCGGCACGTCCTTGGGGCGGCCCGGACCGACGATCTCGGCGGCCCGGTGCACGAAGCCCTCGATCCGGCGGTAGGCGACCGCGGCCTCGCTCAGCGCGTCGTCGGAATAGTCGATGCGGGAGCGGTAGTGCGGGGTGCCGAGGTAGTAGCGCAGCTCGACGGGCCGGATGCCCTGCGCCCGCACCGACGCCAGGTCGATCACGTTGCCCAGCGACTTGCTCATCTTGGCCTCGCCGAGGTTGAGCAGCGCGTGGTGCACCCAGTGCCGGGCGAACGGCAGACCGGCCGAGCGGGACTGGGCGATCTCGTTCTCGTGGTGCGGGAACGTCAGGTCGAGCCCGCCGCCGTGGATGTCGAACTCGTCGCCGAGGTAGCGACGGGCCATCGCGGAGCACTCGATGTGCCAGCCGGGGCGGCCGCGGCCCCACGGGGACGGCCACGACGCGTCGCGCGGCTCGTCGGCCTTCACGCCTTTCCACAGCGCGAAGTCGCGGTAGTCATGCTTGTCGGGCTCGCCGCCGTCGGACGGCGGGCGCATGTCGTCGGGGTTCTGCCCCGAGAGGGCGCCGTAGTCCGCATAGGAGGGCACGTCGAAGTACACGTCGCCGGTGCCGCCGGCCGCCGGGTAGGCGTGCTCGCGCCGGATCAGTTCCTCGATCAGCTCGTGCATCTCGGGGATGTGCGCGGTCGCCAGCGGCTCGTAGGTCGGCGGCAGCACGTTGAGCGAGCGGTAGTCGGCGTCGAGAGCCAGCCTGTTCTCATACGCGATGGCCCAGAACGGGCGGCCGGAGGACTGCGACTTCTCGAGGATCTTGTCGTCGACGTCCGTGACGTTGCGGACGAACGTGACCTCGTAGTTGGTGTGCAGCAGCCAGCGGCGCAGCACGTCGTAGTTCACCGCGGAGCGCAGGTGACCGATGTGCGGCGAGGACTGCACGGTGAGGCCACACAGGTAGACACCGACCTTGCCGGGCGTCATCGGGACGAAGTCCCGGACCGATCGGGTCGCGGTGTCGTACAGGCGGATACTCACCCGACAAGGGTACCGGCCCCGCCAAGCGGGTAACCGCCCCGCCCGAGGGACCCGGGGAGGCGGTTATCCACACGTTGTCCACAGCCTCAGGGGCGGGTCATCCGCAGCACGTCGAGGGCCTCGTCGAGCTGCTGCTCGGTGAGCTTGCCGCTCGCCAGGTGGCCGCGCTCGACGACGACCTCGCGGATGGTGCGGTTCGAGGCGAGCGCGGCCTTGGCGATCGCGGCTGCCTCGTCGTAGCCCAGGAAGCGGTTCAGCGGGGTGACGATCGAGGGAGAGCCTTCCGCGTACGCGCGGGCGACGTCCACGTTCGGCTCGAGCCCGTCGATGCAGCGGTCGGCGAGCAGGCGCGCCGCGTTGGCCAGCAGCCTGATCGACTCGAGCAGGTTGCGGGCCATCACCGGCAGCATCACGTTGAGCTCGAAGTCGCCCTGCGAGCCCGCGAAGGACACGGTCGCGTCGTTGCCGATGACCTGGGCACAGACCTGCCGTACGGCCTCGGGCACCACCGGGTTCACCTTGCCCGGCATGATCGAGGAGCCGGGCTGCAGGTCGGGCAGGCGCAGCTCGCGCAGGCCGGCCCGCGGGCCCGAGCCCATCCAGCGGATGTCGTTCACGATCTTGTAGAGCCCCACGGCGATGACCTTGAGCTGGCCGGACGCCTCGACGAGCGCGTCGCGCGCGCCCTGGGCCTCGAAGTGGTCGCGGGCCTCGGTGACCGGCAGGCCGGTGGTCTGGCGCAGCCGATCGATGACCGCGGGCGCGAAGCCGGGCGGGGTGTTCACGCCGGTGCCGACGGCGGTGCCGCCCAGCGGCAGCTCGGCCAGGCGCGGCAGGGTGGCGGTGAGCCGTTCGATGCCGTTGGCGACCTGACGCGCGTACCCGGAGAACTCCTGCCCGAGCGTGACGGGGGTGGCGTCCATGAGGTGCGTACGCCCGCTCTTGACCACCTCGGACCAGGCGTCGGACTTGGCCAGCAGCGAGGAGCCGAGGTGCTCCAGGGCCGGGATGAGGTCGGCGGTGACCGCCTCGGTGGCGGCCAGGTGGATCGACGAGGGGAACACGTCGTTGCTCGACTGCGAGGCGTTGACGTGGTCGTTGGGGTGCACCGGGCGGCCCAGCTCGCGGGCCGCCAGCGTGGCGATCACCTCGTTGGCGTTCATGTTGGACGAGGTGCCCGAGCCGGTCTGGAAGACGTCGATCGGGAACTGGTCGTCGTACCCGCCGTCGGCCACGTGCGCGGCCGCCGTGGCGATCGCCTCGGCCAGATCCTTCTCGAGGACGCCGAGATCCGCGTTCACTTGCGCGGCCGCGCCCTTGATCTGGGCCAGCGCCTTGATGTGCGCGGACTCGAGGCCACGCCCGGAGAGGGGGAAGTTCTCGACCGCGCGCTGCGTCTGCGCGCGCCACAGGGCGTCGGCCGGCACCCGAACCTCACCCATCGTGTCCTTTTCGACCCGGTAACCGCTCTCGTCTGTAGTCGTCACGCCCCAATGGTCTCTCCGACCGCGCCGGTTCGCAGTTGATCCTCACCACCGATCCGGGCGAACGACTCCTCGACGTCGGCCAGCTCGTACGCCCCGAGGGCGGCCAGCGTGGCCCGGGCCCGGCCGAGCAGACGCCGCGCCTCGGCTCGATCCTCGTCGATCAGGTGGTCGCCGAGCCCGGCCTGGGCCAGCGCCAGGGCGTACGGGAGCCGCACCTGCTCGCTGACGCGCAGCGCCCGTTCGAGCAGCAGGCGCGCGGCGGCCCGGTCGCCGGCCAGCCGCAGGGTCTGCCCGAAGGCGAGGCAGATCCGCGACTCCAGCTCCCGGTCGGTCAGCCGCTCGGCGAGCGCGACGGCCCGCCGGTGACCGGCGATCGCCTCGGCGAGCCGGCCCTCCGCCGCGAGCAGCTTGGCCATCTCGTGCTGGGCGTTGGCCTCGCCGTGCGGATAGGCGGAGCGTTGCAGCAGCCGCAGCGCCACCCCCACCTGCCGGCGCGCCGCGGCGACGTTCACCTCGCCCAGCCGGTGCTTGAGCACGGCGATGTTCCACAGCGAGTCGGCTATCCGGGTGGGGTCGCGGACGTCGAGCTGCATCATCAGGCGCAGCCGGTGACAGCGCAGCGCCTCGCGGAAGCGGCCCAGGTGCTGGTAGGCGTTCGCGAGCACGTTGACCTCGTCGCGGCCGTACCTCGCCGCCGCCAGCCGCCGGACCTGCAGCGCGATCTCGATGCTCTGCTCCCACCGGCCGTTCTCGTGGTGCAGGACGGCCAGGTTCGCCAGCGCGCGGGCGAGGGCGTCGCGGTCGCCGAGCGTGCGGCGGATCGCGATGCACTGCTCCAGCAGCCGGGCGGCCTCGGCCATCTGCGACCGGCGGTAGTGCACGGAGGCCAGGTAGTTGAGCATGGTCGCGGTGCCCGCCCGGTCGCCGTCGCGCCGCAGCAGCGCCAGCGCGCGCTCGTTCATGCTCTGCACGTCGTCGAGGTAGCCCCGCATGAACAGCTGGCGCCAGGCCGCCCGCGGCAGCTTCCACGCGTAGTGGCCCAGGCCGGGGGCGCTCGCCGCGGCCTCCACATAGGCGCGCAGGTGCGGCCGTTCGCGTTCGAGCCGGGCGACCGGGTCGCTGACCGCCGCGAGCAGGTCGGGCCGCAGCGGGGACAGCTCGCCGATGTCGCGTTCGACGGCCCCGCGGTACGCCGGGAGGTTGCTCGCCACCGCCGCGTGCAGCTGCAGGTCGAGCGCCCCGCGCAGCGCCTCGGCGCGGTCCCCGGCGGGGATCTCGGTGGCCAGCGCGGCCGCGTACTCGCGCAGCAGGTCGTGCAGCCGGTAGACGCCGGGCTCGGGCTCGTCGACCAGGTGCACGTCGATCAGGTCGTCGAGGGTGTCCTGCGCGGCCGGCAGCGGCAGGCCGGTCATCGCGGCCGCGGTCAGGGCGTCGAAATCGGTGCCCGGGCTCAGCCCGAGCAGGCGGAACACCCGCCGTACGGCCTCCGGCAGCTGGCGGTACGAGACGGCGAACGCGCTGGCCACCGACCGCTCCTCGGCCGCGAGCTCGGGCAGCGCCGACTCGCCGAGCCGGCGCACGAGGTCGGCGACGCGCCACCGGGGCCGGTGCGCCAGCCGGGCGCCGGCCAGCCGCAGGGCCAGCGGCAGCCCGCCGCACCGCCGGGCCACCTCGGCGGCCGCCTCCGGCTCGGCCCGCACCCGCTCGCCGGCGATGCGGGCCAGCAGGTCGACCGCCTCGGCCGGCTCGAGCACCGGCAGCGACTCCGGGTGGACGCCGTCCAGGCCGAGCAGCCGGCGCCGCCCGGTGACCAGCGCGAGGCTGCCCGGCGTGGTGGGCAGCAGGTCGGCGAGCTGGGCGCTGGACGCGGCGTTGTCGAACAGCACGAGCACCCGCCGCTCGGCCAGCTCGGTGCGCCACAGCCCGATCCGGTCGACCAGCCCGGGCGGCACGCGGTCGGCCTCGACGCCGAGCTGGCGCAGCAGCACCAGCAGCGCCGCGGCCGGGTCGAGCGGCTGCTCGGCGCTGTGGCCGTGCAGGTCGACGAACAGGTGCGCGTCGGGGTAGCGGTCGCCCAGCAGCGCGGCCACGTGCAGCGCGAGCGTGGTCTTGCCGCTGCCGGCCATGCCGTCGATCACCGCGATCACCGGCGCGGACCGCCCGGCCGCGTCGATCGCGCCGACGAGCCGCCGCACCACCTCGTCGCGCCCGGTGAAGTCGCCGACCGTACGCGGAAGGCAGCGGATCACCGCCGTGGCCGACGCCGAGCCGGTCAGCGTCGTCACGTGCAGTCGCTGCAGCTCGGACCCGGGGTCGAGACCCAGCTCGTCGCGCAGGGCCGACCGGATCCGGCGGTACTCGGCGAGCGCGTCGGCCTGCCGCCCGGCGCCGCGCAGCGCCCGCATCAGCAGCCCGCTCAGCCTCTCCTGCAGCGGGAACCGGTCGACCGCGGCGGACAGCTCGCCGATCAGGTCGCGCTCGCGCCCGGCGGCCGTCTCGAGCTCGGCCCACGCCTCGATCGCGGCGACGTGCTGCTGGTCGAGGGCGTCCGCGGCCAGCCGTACGTCGTGGCTGTCGATCCCGGCCGCCGCGTCCCCGCGCCACAGGTCGAGCGCCCGCCGGTAGAGCGCCGTGTCGCCGCTGCGGCGGGCGTCGGCGACCAGCCGCAGGAACTCGGCGGCGTCGAGCTCGCCCAGGCCCGGAGTCAGGCAGTATCCGGCGGGGTCGCTGCGGATCGCGTCGGCGGGGAGCGAGCGGCGCAGCCGGGACACGCACGTCTGCAGCTGGCCGCGGGCGGTGGCGGGCGGGTCCACGCCCCAGACCGCGTCGGCCAGGGCGCCCACGCTCACCACGCGGCCGGCGTGCAGCAGCAGCATGGCCAGCACGACGCGATCACGGCCCGCCGTGACGGCGACGTCGTGCCCGTCGACGGTGACGGACAGTGGCCCGAGGATCCGGTAGCGCATGCCACCCTCCGTCCCCCTGGGAACATCGAGAGTAACCGAGGTGACGAGAGCGGGACGACAGTGGAACGACAGCGCGGTACGCCACGCTGAAGCCCACGCCGTCGCATCGTGGATGTATGACATCGCCCCAGCACGGTGCGGCGGCCCAGCGGGGGAGACGGGGGACGCGCAGCCCGTCCGCGCATCGCGCGGACGGGCTGTTCGTGCCCCGCCGATCACCGTCGGTTGGACGACGGGCGGACCGGAACGTAACGTTCGCGGGGCGTGCCCCGTCCCCGACCGAAGAGGATCACCTCATGCGACGCGCCCTGATGGCCGTGCTGGCCGGCGGCGTCCTGCTGACCGGCGCCGCCTGCGACAGCGACGCGACCAGCACCGAGGCGGCTCCGGCCGCCACACCCGAGAGCACCGCTCCGAGCAGCCCGCCCCCGCCGGACTACACCGCGAACACCCGCCAGGTCTGCGGCAAGCTGCAGACCGTCTACTCGGGCGAGATGCGCGACTTCGGCGCCGCGATGGGCAAGCTCATCACCTACCGCGAGACCAAGCAGGCCGCCGAGGCCAAGAAGGCCGAGAACACGGCGGTCGCCGAGCTCAAGGCCGTCGCCGCCAGGATCCGCAAGGAGACCGCGGCGGCGCAGAACCCGGAGTTCAAGGCCGCCGGCATGACCTCCGCCGCCAAGGTCGACGCGAGCGCGGTCAACCGGGCGTACATCAGGAAGGCGACCACCATGAAGGTGCTGACCAGCACCATCGAGGGTCAGTTCAAGGAGTGGCTGAGCCCGGTCGCCGGCTACTGCGCGAGCTAGCGCCGCCCGATCGAGAGGACGGGCTTCGTCACCTCGGCGAAGAAGTCGTTGCCCTTGTCGTCGACCACGATGAAGGCGGGGAAGTCCTCCACCTCGATCTTCCAGACCGCCTCCATGCCGAGCTCGGGGTACTCGAGCACCTCGACGTGGCGGATGCAGTCCTGGGCGAGCCGGGCCGCGGGGCCGCCGATCGAGCCCAGGTAGAACCCGCCGTACGTGTTGCAGGCGCGGGTCACCTGGGCGGAGCGGTTGCCCTTGGCGAGCATCACGAGCGAGCCGCCCGCGGCCTGGAAGCGCTCGACGTAGGAGTCCATCCGGCCGGCCGTCGTGGGGCCGAACGACCCGGAGGCGTACCCCTCGGGGGTCTTCGCCGGGCCGGCGTAGTAGACCGCGTGGTCGCGCAGGTACTGGGGCATCGGCTCCCCGGCGTCCAGCCGCTCGGCGATCTTGGCGTGCGCGATGTCGCGGGCCACCACCAGCGGGCCGGACAGCGACAGCCGGGTCTTCACCGGATAGCGGGACAGCTCGGCGCGGATCTCGGCCATCGGGCGGTTGAGGTCGACCTTCACGACCGGCTCCGCGTCGAGGTCTACCTCGGGCAGGAACCGCGCCGGGTCGGTCTCGAGCCGCTCCAGCCACACGCCGGACGGGGTGATCTTGGCGACGGCCTGGCGGTCGGCCGAGCACGAGACCGCGATGGCGACCGGGCAGGACGCGCCGTGCCGGGGCAGGCGGATCACCCGCACGTCGTGGCAGAAGTACCGGCCGCCGAACTGCGCGCCGATGCCGAAGTCGCGGGTCAGCTCGAGGACGGCCGCCTCCAGCTCGACGTCGCGGAAGCCGTGGGCCGACATCGTGCCGTGCCGGGGCAGGTTGTCCAGGTATTTCGCGCTGGCCAGCTTGGCGGTCTTGAGTGCGTACTCCGCGCTGGTGCCGCCGATGACCACCGCCAGGTGGTAGGGCGGGCAGGCGGACGTGCCGATCAGCCGCAGCTTCTCGTCCAGGAACTCCATCATCCGCGCCGGGTTCAGCAGCGCCTTGGTCTCCTGGTAGAGGAACGACTTGTTGGCCGAGCCGCCGCCCTTGGCCATGAACAGGAACTTGTACGCGTCGGGGGCGCCGCCCGGGTCCTCGGCGTACAGCTCGATCTGCGCCGGCAGGTTGGACCCGGTGTTGCGCTCGTCCCACATGGTCAGCGGCGCGAGCTGCGAGTAGCGCAGGTTGAGCCGGGTGTACGCCTGGTAGACGCCCTGCGCGATGGCTTCCTCGTCGGTGCCGTCGGTGAGCACGTGCCGCCCGCGCTTGCCCATCACGATCGCGGTGCCGGTGTCCTGGCACATCGGCAGCACGCCGCCGGCCGCGATGTTCGCGTTGCGCAGCAGGTCGATGGCCACGAACCGGTCGTTCGGCGAGGCCTTGGGGTCGTCGATGATCGCGCGCAGCTGGGCCAGGTGCGCCGGGCGCAGGTAGTGCGCGATGTCGTGCATCGCCTCGGCGGTGAGCTGCGTGATCGCGGCCGGCTCGACGGTGAGGAACCGGCGCCCGCCCGGGCCGTGTACGACGTCCACGCCCTCGTCCGTGACCAGTCGGTACTCGGTCAGGTCGTCGCCGGTGGGCAACAGCGGCGAGTACGAGAATGCGGCGCCTCTGCTCATGAGCGGCAAGCCTAGACAAGCGGCCACGGCATGTGCGAACCGCTCCGGCCCCGGACGCATACCGTTTCGGTCAAGCAAAGGGGAGATACGCCATCTCGCGCCCGGCGACGGCGATCATGCCGCCCGGCCCGACGGCGAAGATCCCGGCATCCGTACGCACGTCGGCCAGCACGCGGCCGCTGCCCGGCGAGACGGCCACGACCCGGTCGGGCTTGCGGGTCGTGATCACCGCTGCGTACCGGGTGAGCGCCGCGGTCACGTCCGTGCCGACCTGCCGTGACCAGGTCGTCCGGCCCCGGCTGAACGAGTAGCCGCGCAGCGTCCGCGAGTCCGCGCCGCGGATCACCCCGAAGCTGTCGTCGACGGCGAGCACGCTCTCGCCGCTGCCGCCGTGCCACATCACCCGCCCGTCGTGCGCGGCCAGCAGCTCCTCCCGCCCGGTCGGGTCGACGCCGAGGATCACGTCCTCGCCGCCCGCCGGGTCGTGTTCCTGCTTGCACTCCGCGCCGTTGTCGGCCGTACGCAGGTTGAGCCCGTCGCGCTGCCAGACCGGCGCGGACGAGGGCGGATCGGTCGCGACCACGCCGTAGTAGCAGGTGCCGTCCCGCGCCGTGCCGGTGACGGTGAGCACCCTGCCGCCGGCGATCGCGACCCGCTGGTCCGCCGCGGGCTGCGCGACCTGCAGGACCCGTCCGGTGGCAGTGTCGATCACCCGGACCCGCCCGTCGTCGGGCAACCCGATCAGCCCGGGCATCCGCCGCGGGCGGGCCACGTCGTCGTCCACCCGGCCGGCCGTGAGCTGGCGGGTGTCGGGCAGGTCGGGGTTGGCGGCGTTGAGCACGAAGCCGATGCCGCCGGTGTCGACGGTCCAGAGCGGCCTGGTGCCGCGCGGCGCCCAGGCGGTCAGCCGGCAGTCCCCGCCCTTGGCGCAGTGCAGGTCGAGCAGCGCGTTGCGGTAGGTCCAGACCGCGGTGGCCTCGGTGTCGGCGCGCAGCACCGAGCCGCTGCGCGGGTCGAGCACCTGGTAGCCCTTGGTGAGCAGCCGTCCCGTGGCGACCACGGCGTTGGCGCCGTCGCCCGCGATCGCGGCCCAGTCGGCGTCGCTGTCCCACAGCTTGACCCCGGCGGTCAGGCCGTACGCCTCGACGGACGTGCGGTATTCGACGACGACCGCGTCCCCGGCGATCGCGACGCTCTGCGGGCTGCCGCCGATGCGCTGCTGCCACCGGGCCGTGCCGCCGGCGATCGGCTCGCTGGTGTTGACCCAGCCCCAGACCCTGGGCCACGGGTTCCAAACGCCGGTCGTGGCCAGCACGATCACGATCACGATCGCGACCAGCGCGTACCCCTTCCAGGGGCTGCCACCCGACGCCATGCGCGACACGCTAGCCAGATCAATTACCCGTACGAGGGAACCTGATTCGCCCGTGTCGATACCGTATGGCCGACATGTCGGACGGGACGCCGGTGACATTGTGCAAGTTGCACCGTCGGGCGCCGTTGCGACGCCGCCGGGCGAGCACGGTGCGCAACCGCGCGGACAACTGTTGAAACGGCCTGTGACCTGCGACAACCTCAGTCAATGACGCAGACGATGGCTTACGGGACCCGCACCGACGACGTCTTTCCCGTCAAGGGCGTCGACCACCTCAAGTTCCTCGTGGGCAACGCCAAGCAGGCCGCCCACTACTATTCCACGGCCTTCGGCATGACCTGTGTCGCCTACCGCGGCCCCGAGCAGGGCTACCGCGACTCCGCCGAGTACGTGCTGGTCAGCGGCGGCGCGCGGTTCGTGCTCGCGGGCGCGGTGCACGCGGGCGCGCCCGGCGCCGACCACGTGACCAGGCACGGCGACGGCATCCAGGACATCGCGATCGAGGTGCCCGACGTCGACAAGGCGTACGCCCATGCGATCTCGGCCGGCGCCCGCAGCGTGACCGAGCCGCACGACCTGACCGACGAGCACGGCACCGTACGGGTGGCGGCCATCGCGGCGTACGGGGACACCGTGCACTCGCTGGTCGACCGCTCCCGCTACACCGGCCCCTTCCTGCCCGGCTTCGTCTCGCGCGCGCCGATCGTGGACCGGCAGCCCGCGATCGACGCCGGCCTGCAGCCCAAGCGCTTCTTCCAGGCCGTCGACCACGTGGTCGGCAACGTCGAGCTGGGCCGCATGGACGAGTGGGTCGGCTTCTACGGCCGCGTCATGGGCTTCACGAACATGGCCGAGTTCATCGGCGACGACATCGCGACCGACTACTCCGCGCTGATGTCCAAGGTCGTGGCGGACGGCACCCGCAAGGTCAAGTTCCCGCTCAACGAGCCGGCCGTCTCGCGGCGCAAGTCGCAGATCGACGAGTACCTCGAGTTCTACGGCGGACCCGGCGCCCAGCACGTCGCCGTCGCCACCAACGACATCCTGGCCAGCGTCGACGCGATGCGCGCCGCGGGCGTCGAGTTCCTGGACACGCCCGACTCCTACTACGAGGACCCCGAGCTGCGGGCCCGCATCGGCCAGGTGCGCGTGCCGATCGAGGAGCTCCAGCGGCGCAAGATCCTGGTGGACCGGGACGAGGACGGCTACCTGCTGCAGATCTTCACCACGCCGGTGCAGGACCGGCCGACGGTCTTCTTCGAGCTGATCGAGCGGCACGGCTCGCTCGGCTTCGGCAAGGGCAACTTCAAGGCGCTGTTCGAGGCGATCGAGCGGGAGCAGGAGCGTCGCGGCAATCTGTGACACTGGTCGCGTGACCCAGCCACCCGGGTACGGGCCCCAGACGGGGCCCGTGCACCCGCTCCGCCCGCCGGCTCCCGAGCCCGGCCGGCCCTGGACAACGCCGATGCCGCCGCCCGCGCCGCTGAGCCCGGCCGGTGCGCCGCTGGCGGCCTTCGCGGACCGGCTGCTGGCGCACCTGATCGACACCCTGCTGGTCGGGGCGGTCGGCCTCGTGCTGGCGACGCCGTTCCTGGTCCTTGTCGTCCGGCGGCTCTCCGTCGCGGACCCCTACGAGCAGACCGGTGCCGGCGCCGCGTTCGCCGACTTCGCGCTGCCCGTCCTGCTGTTCCAGGCGGGGTTCTTCGTCGCGATGGCGCTGCTCTACTACCTCTACCTGGTCGAGTACATGCACCGCAGGGGCCAGACCCTGGGCAAGCGGGCCATGGGGATCCGGGTCGTGCCGGTCGACCCCGGCCGCACGCTCACCCGCGGCATGGCCGCCAAGCGGTACGCCGTCACGTACTTCGGCGGCGTGTTCATCCCGATGTTCACCGTGCTGGACGGATTGTGGCCGCTCTGGGACAAGCCCTACCAGCAATCCCTGCACGACAAAACCGCCGGCACCGTGGTCGTTAAGGTTTCCCCATGAGCTCGCTGCCTGCCGGTTGGTACAAGGACCCGGCCGACCCCGACACCCAGCGTTACTGGGACGGCGAGGGGTGGATCGGGAAGGCGATCCCGGCCGACGCGGTGCCGCCGGAGGGTCCGCCCCCGGTCGAGGAGGAGCCGCCCGCGGCCGCCACCCCGCCCGCGCCGGCGCCGCCCACGCCGGCCGCAGCGCCCACGCCGCAGGCCCCACCGCCGGGCTGGGGCCCGCAGCCGCCGCCTCCGCCGGGCTGGCAGCCCCCGCCCGGATGGCAGGCGCCGCCACCCGGCTCCCAGCCCCCGCCCGGATGGCAGGCCCCGCCACCCGGCTCCCAGCCCCCGCCCGGATGGCAGGCCCCGCCGTCAGGCTGGCAGCCTCCGCCGGGATGGCAGCCGCCGCCCGGCATGCGCGCGGGCATGTTCCCGCCCGTGCAGGCGCGCCCGCACGGCTTCGCGCTGGCCGGGCTCGGCCCGCGGCTGGTGGCCCGGCTGATCGACATCCTCGCGGTGCTGCTGCTCAACGTCGTCGTCAACGGCTGGTTCGCCTACCAGTGGCTGCGCGAGTTCGTGCCGATGTACCGCGCCACCCTCGACGAGATGGCCAACGGCGGCAACGCCTTCGACGTGCAGGCCTCGGGCCGCATGGACGGGCTGCTCTGGGCCATGCTGATCGTCGCCACGCTGCTGTGGCTGGTCTACGAGGCGCCCGCGATCGCGAGCAGCGGCCAGACGCTGGGCAAGCGCATCATGCGCATCAAGGTCGTCGCGGTCGAGAACACCGAGCCGCTCGGGTTCGGCCGCGCCTTCGGCCGGTGGGCCCGCCTCGGCCTGTGGACCCCGGCGTGGGGCTGCGCCGGCATCGGCCTCGTGCTGCAGCTGATCGACTGCGTGTCGCCGCTGTTCGACCAGCAGCTGCGCCAGGCGTTCCACGACAAGACGGCCCGCACGGTCGTGATCGCGCTACCCCCCGACGACCGCCGCCCGGTCGACGCCACCACCCGTGGCGGCGGCACTACGGAAGGAAGATGATGACCCGCCTCACCCGCGCCGACCTCGACAACCTCCCCGCGTACGTGCCGGGCCGCAACCTGGCCGACCTGACCCGCGAGCTCGGCATCGCCGAGGCGATCAAGCTGGCCAGCAACGAGGTGCCGTACGGTCCCCTGCCCGGCGTGCCCGAGGCGGTGGCCGACGCGATGCTCCAGTCGCACCGCTACCCCGACATGGGCGCGCTGGAGCTTCGCGACGCGCTGGCCGGGCGGCTGGGCGTGCCCGCCGACCACATCGTGACCGGCTGCGGGTCGGTGGCGCTGGCCGAGATCCTGGTCAAGGCGACGTGCCTGCCCGGCGACGAGATCGTCTACTCGTGGCGCTCGTTCGAGGCGTACCCGATCATCGCGGCCGGCGCGAGCGTGACCAGCGTGCGCGTGCCCAACACCGCCGAGCACGGCCACGATCTGCAGGCGATGGCCGACGCGATCACCGAGCGGACCCGCCTGGTGATCGTCTGCAACCCGAACAACCCGACCGGCACGAGCGTGCGCAAGGCCGAGCTCGACCGGTTCGTCGAGGCCGTGCCCTCCGACGTGCTGATCGTGCTCGACGAGGCGTACCGGGAGCTGGTGACCGACCCCGAGGTGCCGGACGGCCTGGCTACGTACGGCGACCGGCACAACGTCCTCGTGCTGCGCACCATGAGCAAGGCGTGGGGCCTGGCCGGTCTGCGCATGGGTTATCTGGCGGCGCAGCCCGAGGTGGCGGCCGCGATCCGCAAGGTGCTCACCCCGTTCTCCACCAGCCTGGTCGCCCAGGCGGCCGCGATCGCCGCGCTGGCCCAGGAGGACGAGGTGCGCCGGCGGTGCGCGCTCGTGGTGGCCGAGCGCGACCGGGTCACCGAGGCGCTGCGCAAGATCGGCGCCGACGTGCCCGGCAGCCAGGCCAACTTCGTCTGGCTGCCGCTGGGCGACGAGTCGGCGGCGTTCGGCAAGGCGTGCGAGTCGCGCGGGGTCATCGTGCGGCCGTTCCAGGGCGACGGCGTACGGGTCACGATCGGCACCCCCGAGGAGAACGACGCGTTCCTGGCCGCGGCCGAGGCGGCCCTCAACGGCTAACCGACGAGCTGCGCCTCGGCGCGGTGGTGGTCCTCCTCGCTCAGCCGGGCGGGGAAGACCCGGCGGCCGGCCGTCACGATCAGCACGACGGCCGCCAGCGCCAGCCCGGCGGTGATCAGCGGCAGCCCGCCCAGGTGGCCGGCGCGCACCATCCGCTCGCCGAGCAGCGCGCCGCCGCCGATCCCGATCTGGAATGCGACCACGTACAGCGCCGATGCCGCGTCCCGGGCGCGCGGCGCGATCCGCAGCGGCGCCGCGGCGAGCAGCACCGGGATGGCCGTGAAGGCGCCGCCCCACAGCAGCGTCACGATCACGGTCGGCACCGGCCCCAGCACCGGCGCGAGCAGCGCCACCGACGCTGACAGCACGGTGAGCAGGACGACGAGCATCGTGCCGGGCCGCCGGTCCACGAAGCGGCCGGACACGTAGTTCATGACCAGCCCGACGAAGCCGTAGCCGAGCAGCAGCACGCTGAGCCCCGCGCCCTCCAGCCCGGCGTCGCGGCGCACGAGCGGGGCGATGTAGGTGTACGCCGAGAAGTGCCCGATCACCAGCACCGCCGTGATCAGGCAGAGCAGCAGCACGTGCGGATCGCGCCCGATGGTGATCGCGGCCCGCAGCTGCGCGCCGGCCCGCGTGTTCAGGTCGTGCGGCCGCGGCGGCAGTGCGGGCAGCACCTTGAGCAGCCCCGCGACGCACACCACGCCGCCCACGGCCATGGCGCCGACCGCCACCCGCCAGCCCAGCCACTGGCCAAGCGCGGTTCCGAGCGGCACGCCCAGCACGATCGCCAGCGAGTTGCCCACGAAGACCAGCGCGGTGGCGCGTCCGGCCTGCCCCGGCGGCGCCAGCCTCGCGGTGACGGGCCCGATCACCGACCAGAACACCCCGTGGGCCAGCGCGCAGATCAGCCGGGCGAGCACCAGCACGACGAACGTCGGCGCGAAGGTGGCCGCCGCCTGCGACACCACGAAGATCGCTACCGTGATCGCCAGCAGCAGGTGGCGCGGCACCCGCATGGTCAGCGCGGTCAGCGGGATCGTGCTCACCGCCGCCACGACCGCGTAGCTGGTCAGCAGCAGCCCGACGTCGGACTCCGCCACCCGCAGGTCGCCGGCGATCTCGGGCAGCAGCCCCACCGGGAGCGTCTCCGCGGTCACGTAGAAGAACGAGGTGGCGCCGAGGATGGCCAGCGCGGGACGGTTCAGGGTCACGTTCGTACATTAAGCTCTTTGTTCGAGCAAAATGAAGGGAAGCCACTGTGACGACGCGCTCAACCGACCTTCTCCGGTTGGTGCACACCCACCCCGGCATCACCCGTGCCGACGCCGCGCGCCGCCTCGGCATCGGCACCGGCGCGGCCACGGAGCTGGTGGGGCGCCTCTCCCAGGCGGCGTTGCTGACCGAGGCGCCCGCCGCCCCCAGCGGCGCTCGCGGCCGCCCGACCACCGTGCTCGTCCCCCATCCCGCGGGCCCGCTGGTGCTGGCCGCCGAGATCACCCACGAGGCGTGGCGCATCGACGTGGTCGAGCTCGGGGGCCGCACCCTCACGTCCGTCGCCGGCCGGCACACCGGCACGACCTGGGCCGAGGTGAGCGGGGCCGTCACCGTCGCGATCCAGGAGCTTTCCCGGCCGTACGGCGACCGGCTGCGCGCGCTGGGCGTCTCGGTCCCCGGCACCGTCAGCCCGGCCCTGCGCCTGGACGCGAGCGGCCCCGGCTGGCACGACGCCGACCTGACCGCCCTGCACCCCGCCTCCTTGCGGCCCACCTCCGCCGCGCCGCTCATCGTGGCCGGCAACGACGCGAGCCTGGCCGCCGCCGCCGAATCGGCCCGCGGCGCTGCCGTGGGCGCCTCGGTGGCGCTGCACCTGCGCATCGAGGGCGGCCTGGGCGGCGCGATCGTCGACCACGGCCGGCTGGTGATCGGCGCGACCGGCTCGAGCGGCGAGTTCGGCCACATGCCGTTCGGCGACCCGGCCGTCGCCTGCGCCTGCGGCGCCCACGGCTGCTGGGGCACGGCCGTCGACGGCACCGCCCTGGCCCGCCTGCTCGGCCGCCCTGCCCCGCCCGACCCGGTCGCCTTCGCCCGCCAGGTCATCGCCTCCCCCGGCGCCGCCGAACAGGCAGCCGTCCGCACGGTCGCCGCCGCCCTGGGCCGCGGCGCCGCCGGCCTGGTCAACGGCCTCGACGCCGACCTGGTCACCCTCGGCAGCATCGGCGCCGACCTGCTGGCGGCCGCCCCAGACGAGCTCCACGCCGCCTACCGCTCGGGCCTCATGGCCATCCGCCGCGCCCGCCCCCCTCTGCTGTTGCCGGCCGCCCTCGGCCCCGACGGCCCCCTCGCCGGCGCCGCCGAGAGCGCCTGGTCGGCACTGTTGTCGCAGCTCGGCTAGGCCGCATCCCTGCCTCAGCGATCAGCAGCGGAACTGATGTGCGGCAACGGGGTTTTGTCGACCTTGTAGGCGGGGCCGCTGCGGACGAAGGTGAGCCGCACGCCGCCGGCTTGGATGCTGAGGTGTCCAGGCTTGGCTGACAGGACGGTGACGTGCACGGGCGGCGCCTCGAAAGAGGAGCTCGGCGCGCTCGACACGGCCGGGGGAAGGGACGTCATGGCGGCGATCCCGGTCATGGCGGCCCACTGGGCGGGGTCATTGCCGCCGTATCCGACGAGGGTGGTCGCCGCGTCGGAGACATCGAAGCCGACACCGGTGGTGGTGAAGTGCCCGTCGGTCGTGTTGACACCGTCGGAGGCGAGGATCTCACCGTCGGCTGCGAGCTCCAGCCACGCGTCGATGGACGCGGGGATCGAGGTGGTGCCGCGGCGGTCCGTCACGCCGGTGAGACGCCAGTGGCTGTCGAGGTAGCCGGCGCTGACGACGCCGGGCGAGGCGGGCGGCAGCGACGCTACTTCGAGGGGCACGGGCTGGTCCTGGTGGTGAGTCAGCAGGATGCCGAGGGCGACGACGGCCAGAACGCCGGTAGCGGCCAGGAGCGGGACGGTCCGGCGGCTTCGTCGGCGGGGCCCGGGGGTGTCGGTCACGTCAGGTGAAACGGCGTGCGGCGTCCGGAGGTGCGCCACCGCGCCTCTCGACCGGCCGTCAGCCCGCAAATGCGAGATGGACCTGACGGTCGGCACCTCCTAGCGTCGGTGCATGGAATTCTGGTCCGACGCCGAGCGTCACCTCGTCCGCTACTCCGGCGCGGGACGGTTCGTTCCCGAGATCATCGAGCGGGCCGAGGGCAGCTTCGTCTTCACCGCCGACGGCCGCCGCCTGCTCGACTTCACGTCGGGGCAGATGAGCGCGATCCTCGGGCACTCGCACCCGGCCGTGGTCGCCACCGTGCAGCGTCAGGTCGCGACCCTCGACCACCTGTTCAGCGGCATGCTCAGCCGCCCGGTGGTGGACCTCGCCCGCCGCCTGGCCGAGTCGCTGCCCGAGCCGCTGAGCAAGGTGCTGCTGCTGACCACCGGCGCCGAGTCGAACGAGGCCGCGATCCGGATGGCGAAGCTGGTCACCGGCGGCCACGAGGTGATCTCGTTCGCCCGGTCGTGGCACGGCATGACGCAGGCGGCGGCGAACGCCACCTACAGCTCCGGGCGCAAGGGGTACGGTCCCGCGACGCCCGGCAACTTCGCGATCCCCACGCCCAACGCGTACCGGCCGGACTTCGTCGGCGACGACGGCGAGCTCGACTGGCGGCGTCAGCTCGACTTCTCGTTCGAACTGTTCGACGCGCAGTCGGTGGGCAGCCTGGCGGCGTGCATCGTGGAGCCGATCCTCAGCTCGGGCGGCGTGCTCGACCTGCCGCCCGGCTATCTGGGCGCGCTGCGCGACAAGGTGCACGAGCGTGGCGGGCTGCTGATCCTGGACGAGGCGCAGACCGGGCTGTGCCGCACCGGCGACTGGTACGCGTTCCAGCGCGACGGCGTGGCGCCCGACATCCTGACGCTGAGCAAGACGCTGGGCGCCGGCCTGCCGCTGGCCGCCGTGGTGACCAGCCCCGAGATCGAGCAGACCGCGCACGAGCGGGGCTTCCTGTTCTTCACCACGCACGTGTCCGACCCGCTGGTCGCCGCGGTCGGCAACACCGTGCTGGACGTGCTGGAGTCCGAGAAGCTCGACCGCCGGGCGGCCGAGCTGGGCGCGCACCTCGCCGCCGGTCTGCACGAGCTCGAACAGCGTCACGCCGTGATCGGCGACGTGCGCGGCCGCGGCCTGCTCGTCGGGCTGGAGCTGGTGCTGGACCGCGCGACCAGGCAGCCCGCCGACGAGCTCGGGGCGGCGGTCACCCGGCGCTGCCTGGAGCTCGGCCTGCACATGAACGTGGTGCAGCTGCCCGGCATGGGCGGGGTGTTCCGGATCGCGCCGGCGCTGACCTCGTCGTTCGAGGAGCTGGACCTGGGCGTCGAGATCCTCGACCGGGCCATCGGGGACGTGTCGGCTAGATCGCCGAGATGATCACCGTGTCGACCGTGAAGTAGTGCCCGGGCGCCTCCGGGTCGTCGGGTCCGTCGCCCGTGAGGCGCTCGATCGCCACCCACTCGTCGGTGACCTGCCACAACCCGGGCTTCCAGGTCAACCGCTCGCGGTCCACGGTCAGCGCGAAGTCGGTCAGCACGGCGCCCGCCGCGGAGCGGGTCTGCAGGTGCCGGTCCGCGGTGAGCACCACGAGGCGGTCCCGCGAGGCGCCGAGCACCTGGACGCCGGCGGGCACGGGCACGGCCCTGCCGTCCACGGGATAGAAGTCCGGCCGAGCGGTGCGGACGGGCGCCACCCCGCCGGTCAGGTATCCCCGGCCGTCCCCGTCGCGCATCCCTCCGCACGCCGAGCTCGCGACCGCACAGCCCACCGGCTCGAAGGGCCCCTTCCCGTACGCCGGGAGCGCCGCACCGGTCGCCACGTCGTACCCGCCCGTGCCGCAGAAGTACTGCCCGCCCAGCGTCGTGAACCCGTCCGCGCATCCGTCCGGCACGTCGACCGCCCACCGCCGCACGCCGGTGCCGATCTCGTACGCCGCGAGCCGCCCGCCCCCGCCGACCAGCACGGCGTCCGCGGCCACGTGCAGCCCCGGCGGCGCCCACACGGTCGACGCCCCGGTGCGGTGTCCCTCGTACCCCGGCGCGGGCAGCCCGGAGCCGGCGCGCCACGCCTCCCGGCCCGTACGCCCGTCGACCGCGATCAGCAAGCCGTCCGACCACCGCGTCACCACGGTCGGCCCCACGGCCACGACCCCCGACACCTGCGCGGGCCAGCGCCGCAGCGACCACCGGGCGGTGTTCACGCTCTTGGCGTCGACCGGGCCGTCCGCCCGCACCTGACGCTTGCCGGCGTACACCCGGATCCGCCCGTCGACGATCAACGGCGCCATGTTCGTACGGCCGGTGACCTGCGGGGAGCGGGCCGGAGGCGCGGGATAGGCCGTCGCGGCCGGCGACAGCACCTCGGCCGGGGCCAGCACCCGCCAGCCGATCAGACCTGCGGCGGCGGCCAGCACGAGCGCCACCAGCGATCGCAGCAGCACCCGGGACACCCGGGCAGCCTATGTCAGGCGACCGCCGCCAGATCGTCGAGGTCGCGCCGCAACGCCCCCTCGGCCGTCTCGGCGGCCAGCCCACCGAAGATCAGCCCGAGGATGCGGGCCGCCGGCGCGGTCGCGGAGCCGTCCTGCTGCACGGTCACCATCGTGCCGCCGCGGTGCCGGCCCGACACGACCGGCGCGAACGAGTACGTCATGCGGTAGTCGGCGCCGATCCCCGGCGAGGCGACCACGAACCGCTCGGGCACCTCGCACTCGCGCACCCGGAACTCCTCGGTGACCTCGCCGCCGTCGGCCATGGCGCGGGTCTCGCGCCAGACGGTGCCGGCGCCGAACGGGCCGTGGGTGCGCACCTCGACCCGGATGACGGCGGTGAGCCACTCGCGGCGCCGGCCCAGATCGGTGAACACCTGCCACACCGCGGCGACCGGCGCGTCGATGAGACGGGTCACCACGACCGTCGACATAGCGTCACCCCCGCGTACACGGTACGACAGCTACGCGACGACGGTCCCGGAGACCGAGCCCAGCGCGATCTGCTTGCCGCCGGCCGACCGCGCGGTCGCGCTGATCCGCACCCGGTCACCGTCCTCGAGGAACCCGCGCAGCGAGCCGTCGGCCAGCTTGACCGGCTCGGCGCCGTTGCGCGTGAGCTCGAGGAACGAGCCCACCTCGTCGCGGGCGGGCCCCGAGACCGTGCCCGAGGCGAACAGGTCGCCGGTGCGCACCGAGGCGCCGTTGCTGGTCAGGTGGGCGAGCTGCTGGGCGGCGGTCCAGTACATCGAGGCGAACGGCGGGCTGCTCACCGGGGTGTCGTTCCACTCGACGGCCAGCCGCAGGTCGAAGCCGGGGCCGGGCGGCAGCAGATAGCCGAGCGGCTCCGGGTCCTGCACGAGCGGGGGCACGGTGGCGAGCGCGTCGAGCGGGGTGACCCACGGCGACACCGAGGTCGCGAACGACTTGGCCAGGAACGGGCCGAGCGGGCGGTACTCCCAGGCCTGGATGTCGCGGGCCGACCAGTCGTTGACCAGCACCACGCCGAAGACGTGCTCGGCGAAGTCGGTGGTGGCGATCCGCCGGCCCGGCACGCCGACCACGAAGCCCACCTCGGCCTCGACGTCCAGCCGCCGGGTCGGCCCGAACACGCCCTCGGCGAGCTGCCCGCACGGGCGCTGGATGGGGGTGCCCGAGACGACCACGGTCGCGGAACGGCCGTGATAGCCGATCGGCAGGTGTTTCCACGACGGCGACAGCCCGGGCGCCTCGGGCCGCAGGATCTGCGAGACGTTGAGCGCGTGGTGCTCGGAGGAGTAGAAGTCGGTGTAGTCGGCGACCTCGAACGGCAGGTGCAGGGTCACGTCGCGCAGCGGGATCAGCGGCGGCTCCGTGGCCACCAGGTCGTCCACGGCCTCACGCGCCGCCGTCCACTCGTGACGGCCGGCGGCCATCAGCGGGTTGAGCGACCCCGCGGCCAGGTGACCGCCGAGGACCGAGAGATCGACGACCGAGGACCACAGGCGTACGCCGATCCGCCGTTCGCCGTTCGGCTCGCTGAACACGCCGTAGGGCAGATTCTGCAGCCCGAAACCGCTCATTCGTACCCACCGTAGATCAGGCCGAGCCGGACCAGCTCGGTGAGCGGCTCGACGACGTTCACGGCCCCGAACCCGGTGAACAGCGGCCGTTCCTCCTGCCGGCGCCCGCGGCACGCCTCGACCAGCGGCACCGGGTGGGTCGCGGCCAGCACCTCGGCGACCTCGGCCACCTCGCCGCCGTCGTGCGCGCTGATCCCCGCGGTCACCACGTTGAGGAAGCCGTGGTGGGTGAAGCCGGTCTCGGGGTCGGTGTGCCGAATCGCGTGCCGCAGCCCCGCGGCCAGCCGGAACGGCAGCTCCCGGTCGCGGCAGGCGCAGACCACCGCGGCGAGCTCCACCGGCGTCGGGAACAGCTCGGCGGCCAGCCCGCCGACCCGGAACTTGGGGGCCAGCCGCAGGCCCGCCGCGCGCGCCTCGGCGACCGTGTCGAGCGCGGCCAGCAGCCCCCAGCTGAGCGGGATCTCCGCGTACACCAGCAGGTCCTGACGCTCGGCCAGCGCGCGCAGGGCGGCGAGACCGGGCTGCGGGTCTTCACCCCGGCGGGCGACAGCGGCCTCCACGTGCCGCACCCGGGCGCCGGCCGCCCGCAGCTTCTCGACCGCGACGGGCACGGCGCTGACGCTGACGTCGCCGACCAGGGCGACCGGCAGGTCACCGGCGTTCAGGTCGGCGCCGATCAGCGAGGCGGGCAGCAGCAACGGACCGAGCAGGCCGGCGAACCAGCCTGCGCGGTGCTCGTCGTGCTTGGCGACGGCCTCAGCGACGCCGGTGGGGCTCGGCGGCAGCAGCGACGCGTCGTCCACCAGCCCGGCGAAGAGCGGAGGCACCAGCGTTGACACGAATTCGAACCTAATGGACGCTGCGAGAAGCGGACAACCACGTCCAATATGTCGGATTACCGAAGGTGGGAGGCAACGATGCCCTACTACCGCAGCGTCGGCGAGGTGCCCCACAAGCGGCACACCCAGTTCCGGCGCCCTGACGGCGGGCTCTACTCCGAGGAGCTGATGGGTCAGGAGGGCTTCTCGTCGGACTCGTCGCTGCTCTATCACCGGCACCCGCCCACCGCGATCGTGTCGGCCGAGGCGTTCGACGCGCCCGCCCTGTCCCGGTCGCCCAACCTGCCCCTCAAGCCCCGGCACGTACGCACCCACAAGCTCGACGCCGGCCCGGCCGACGCGGTGCTGGGCCGCCGGGCGCTGTTCGCCAACGACGACGTCCGCATCGGCTACGCGATCGCCGACCGGCCGTCCCCGCTCTACCGCGACGCCGTGGGCGACGAGCTGCTCTACGTCGAGGACGGCCGGGTCAGCGTCGAGACCAGCTTCGGCGCGCTCGAGGCCGGCAGCGGCGACTACGTGATCGTCCCGACCTCGGTGGTGCACCGGATCGTGCCGCAGGGCGGCCCCGTCCGGCTGCTGACGATCGAGGCGACCGGCCACATCGGACCGCCGAAGCGCTATCTGTCGGTGCGCGGCCAGTTCCTCGAGCACGCGCCCTACTGCGAGCGGGATCTGCGCGGCCCGTCGGCGCCGCTGCTGGTCGACGGGTCCGACGTCGAGGTGCTGGTCAAGCACCGCGCGGGCTGGACCAGGCACGTGTACGCCCGGCACCCGTTCGACGTCGTCGGCTGGGACGGCTGCCTCTACCCGTGGGCGTTCTCGATCCACGACTTCGAGCCGATCACCGGCCGCGTCCACCAGCCGCCGCCGGTGCACCAGACCTTCGAGGGCCCGAACTTCGTGGTCTGCTCGTTCGTCCCGCGCAAGGTCGACTACCACCCGCTGGCGATCCCCGTGCCCTACAACCACCACAACGTCGACTCCGACGAGATGATGTTCTACACCGGCGGCAACTACGAGGCGCGCCGCGGCTCGGGCATCGAGCAGGGCTCGATCTCGCTGCACCCGTCCGGCTTCACCCACGGCCCCCAGCCCGGCGCGGTCGAGCGGGCCCTGGGCGCCGAGGCCTTCGACGAGCTCGCGGTCATGGTCGACACGTTCCGCCCGCTGGACCTGTGCGACGCCGCGCTGCAGGTGGAGGACACGGCGTACGCCTGGACGTGGAACCGGGCCTAGGGCGCGTCTCGAAGTGGGTGTGTTGATCATCGATAGACGAAGAGGTCTCCGGTAAAGGGTTCATCGACGAAGAAGTACCTTGAATACCGGAGACCTCGTGGCCACCTTAGCGGTGACGAGGCGGTTCGATCTGACCGACGCACAGTGGGCGCTGCTGGCGGCGTTGCTGCCTGCGCCGAAGCGGTCAGGTCGGCCGTCGCGATGGACGAAACGGCAACTGATCGACGGGATCCGCTGGCGAGTACGCACGGGGGCGCCGTGGCGTGATGTGCCAGACTGTTACGGCTCGTGGCAGGCGGTCTATGCAGTGTTTCGGCGCTGGCAGCGCGCCGGGATCTGGGCGCAGATCGTGACCAGACTGCAGGCCCGCGCGGATGCCGCTGGTCTGATCACCTGGGATGTCAGCGTGGACTCGACCATCGCCCGGGCCCATCAACACGCAGCCGGAGCCCGTAGCGATGTTCAGCGTGAACCCGCCGGCGGGGTCAGACCGGAGCCGACCGATCATGCTCTAGGACGTTCACGCGGTGGCTGGACCACGAAGTTGCATCTGGCCTGCGAGCAAGGTGGTAAGCCGTTGTCGATGCTGCTGACCGCGGGCCACCGTGGTGACAGCCCGCAGTTCGCGCCTGTGCTCGCCGGTATCCGGGTGCCACGCTGCGGGCCTGGCCGCCCACGGGTGCGCCCTGACCTGGTCCTGGCGGATCGGGCCTACACCTCACGCGCGAACCGGGGCTACCTGCGTCGACGCGGGATTAGGGCCTGCATCCCGAGCAAGACAGACCAGGACGCCCACCGCTTGGCCAAAGGCTCACGCGGTGGGCGCCCACCCGCGTTCGACGCTCAGCTCTACCGGCAACGCCACGCCGTCGAGTGCGGCATCAACCGCCTCAAACGACACCGCGCAGTCGCGACCCGCTTCGACAAACTCGCCGTCCGCTACGAAGCCACCCTGCACATCACCGCGATCAACGAGTGGCTACACGCACTTCGAGACGCGCCCTAGCCGTGGGCCTCCAGCACTGACAGCTCCACGAGGATGCGGGCCGGCAGCGGCTTGCCGGTCGGGAAGGAAGGCACACGCAGGGCGAACAGGTGGTTGTCGTCGCCGGTCTTGTGCAGGCAGTACGCGCTGCCGGCGGTCAGCTGCAGGTAGCCCGTCCGATACTCGACGCCGTTGCTCTCGTCGCACGCGGCCGGGTCGGCGAACGGATCACCGGTCGCCGGCCCGATCGTCGCCCGCCCGGCCAGCGGCTCGGCGCTCCACACCCGCTGGTCGCCACCCGTGCAGTTCTGCACCTTCTCGGTCTTGCCCGGCGTCGCGCACAGCAGCGAGACGTCCCCCGTGTACGCGTCCGTGCCCGGCCGCGGCGGCAGCAGCCAGAGCGCCGCCTGCGGATACTTGTCCCCCGACCCCATCGGCAGCTCGATCTTGAGGACCGCCGCACCCAGCCCCTGCCGGGCCGGCGCCGACGCCCCGATGACCTTGGGCAGCGCCGCCTCGTCCGGCTCCTCCCCCGTCTGGCTGCGATAGAGCGACACCGCGAACGCGCCCGCCGCCACCACCGCAACCGCCAGCGCCACCGCCATCCCGGCCCGCCCCACCTGCTTGGCGCGCACCAGCAGAATCGCCACACCCACGAGCACAACGACCGCGACGACAGCGATCACGAGATCCACCATGGCCGATAAGGTACTCAGCCCACCCCGCCCGCCGGACCCTGCCTCCACCCCCGGCCGCCGCCATGACACCCCCTCGCGATCCGCAACGCCGATCGCGCGGCCCGCCGAACCGACCCGCCCGCCGGCCGCCGCTCGCCGCGCCGAGGCGGGTTGTGATCGTCTTCCGCCGGGAAGAGAGCGGCCATGACTGACGGGGATGAATACGAACGGCAGCGCCGCGGCATCGCGAGGAGTCACCGGTGGCTGCGGCGCCCCTGGTGGGTGCGCGGGGCGATCGCCGGCCTGGTGTTCGGCGCGGCCATGTTCGTCTTCTCGTGGGCGACCGACGACGACCCCGACCCGGCTGGTCAGATCGTCGGCGCTGCAGTTTCGGCCGTGCTGTTCGCGATCGCCATAGGTCTTGTCATCAGGGCCCAGGAGCGACGACTCCACCGAGCCGACGGCCGGAGCCTGACCCCGGAGGAGCGGATCACGGTCATGCGCAGCGTCGAGGCCGGACGGTGGCCCGACGACGCGCGGCTGCATCCCGCCGTCTCCCGGCTGCTGGACCATAGGCTCCGTGCGGGGGCTCCGGCGTTCGAGATCGCAGTGTTCGTCCTGATGCTCGCCGTGGCCGGGCTGAACGTGGTCCTCAACGGGCCGTGGTGGTGGCTCGCCGTGGTCTTCTGGGCCGTCGTGGGCCCGTTGTCGATGCGGAGCACCAGGCGCCGCCGAGCCGCGGCGCAGGCCCTGCGCGATGCGGCGCCCACCGGCAGAGCGCTGTAGGAGGCCCGGGGCCGGAACCGCAGGACGGCCCGGCCCCGGGAACGGGCGACCGCTCAGCCGATGCGGAAGCTCTCCCCGTAGACGGCGAACTCCAGCGGCGTGTTCAGGTCGAAGTTGCCGGCGGCGAGGAAACGGCGCTGCGCGGTGTCCACACGGGACGTGTCCGAGTGCGCCTCCTCCTTCTTCATCTCGATCACGCGCTCGTCCAGGAAGGCGGTGAGCCAGGCGCGCTCGTCGCCGCCCTGGGCGGGGGGCTTGGCCCGCTGCAGGGCGCGGCTGCGGATCTGGCGCATGCCCTCGTAGCCGTGCATCACGGCCGCGTCGTAGTAGGCGAACTGGCCGAGAGCCCGTACGCCGTCGTTCCTGCCGTCCCGCACCGACGGGTTGAAGTACACGCGGTCGCGCTCGGCCTCCTGCGCGGCCTGGAAGCGGGGGTCGGCCGCGGCCGTACGCCAATCGGCCGTGAACGTCGGGTCGAGGCCCGCGTGCGAGGCCGTGCCGTTCACCGAGCGCAACGCGGGCAGGTACTTCGCCAGGACGTTGTCGGGAACCGCCGAGGTGTACGCCTCCACGAGCTCGAGCATGTCGCCGGTGCCCGAGCAGAAGCCGATGATGCCGGCCGTGTAGCCGCGCCCGTCGCGGATGTCCTCGATGTAGCGGAACTGCGCCCGCCAGTCGAGCGACGAGTTCTCGGCCGCGGACACGAGCTGCATCGCGGCGTCTTTCTTGGCCGGGTTGTCCAAATTGGTCCCCACAGGAGCCGAGGGCGGTGTGGCGCCGCCGGGCAGGGTCCAAGTCTGGTTCGCCGAGTTGGCGCACGTCCAGATCTGCAGCCGGGTGCCGTTGGCGGAGTTGCGGCCGGTGACGTCGAGGCACTTCCCGCTGCCCGAATTGACCAAACTTCCGCCGTTGACCGACCACTTCTGGGCGCCGGTGTTGTTGCAGTCGTACAGCTGGATCTTGGCGCCGTCGGCGGTCGACGCGGCGGTCACGTCGAGGCACTTGCCGAGGGCGCGGATGCTGCCGTCGGCGTTGCCGACGGTCCACTGCTGAGCCGTGGAGCCGTTGCAGTCGTACAGCTGAATGGCCGTGCCGTTGGCCGAGCTGCCGCCCGCGACGTCGGCGCATTTGCCGCCGAGGCCCTTGATCGGACCGGCCGTGGCGGCCTCGGCAGGCAGCAGCCCATAGATCAGGGCAGCTCCGGGGACGGCCGCGGCGATGGCGGCGTACAGGGCTCTCCTTGCGCGTTTCATGGCGCTCCTGGAAAGAGGGGGATTTCGTGGGGATGGCGCGCGCGACGAGGAGTGACGGTACAACTGTTAAGTAGGTTTATCAACAGGGGTCGATGAGTAGGGCGGCCTTGACACGCCTCCGGCGGGCCGCCTACCGTCCCCGGGATCTGTTAGCTAGGTTTTCTATTTGGGGAGCCGCCGTGACCCGTCTGGCCGGTTCGTCCAAGCTGCTGCGCGCCATGAACGAGAGCGCGGCGCTGGCCCACCTGCTGGATCCGGGCATGCTCACGCGCGCCGACCTGCGCAGGCTCACGGCGCTGTCCACCCCGACGATCTCCGAGGTGCTGCGCCGGCTCACCGACGCCGGTCTGATCACGGTCGTGGGCCACAACAGCGGCCGGCCCGGGCCCAACGCGGAGATCTACAACGCCGATCCCGACGCGGCGTACGCGGCCGCCGTCTCCGTGCGCGACATCGGTCTCAGCGGCGCGCCGTCGGTGGTCGCGGCCCTCTGCGACCTCACCGGCACGGTGCGCGGGCGCATCGAGTCCCGCATCGACTTCCTCACCTCCGACCCGCTCACCGCCCTGGTGGAGGTCGTCGACCGGCTGCGCGAGGAGTCCGGCGTCCCGGCGGAGCGCATCCGCCACGTGCAGTTCGGCGTCGCCGGTTCCTACGACCCGCACAGCCGGACGATCCGCCACGTGGACGTGCCGGGCTTCGGGCGTACGGGTCTGGTGCCCCAACTGGCGGCCGAGCTCGGCACCGTCGTCGGCGTCGACAACGACGTCAACCTGGCGGCGATCGCCGAGCGGCAGCGCGGCGTGGGCCGCAACGCCGAGGGGTTCGCCCTGCTCTGGCTGAGCGAGGAGGGCCTCGGCCTGGCCATCGACATCGGCGGCAAGCTGATGCGCGGCGCGCGCGGCGGCGCCGGCGAGATCGGCTACATGCCGCTGCACTCCCCCGAGCACTCGAGCCGCAAGCTCGACCTGCAGGACCTGTTCGGCGGCGCGGCGGTCCTCGAGCTGGCCCGGGACAACGGCGTTCCGGGCCACACCCCCGCGGAGGTCGTGCGCACCGCGGCGGCGAACCCGGCCACCGGCGGCGACTTCCTGATGGCGCTCGCCGACCGCATCGTCGTCGGGCTGGCCGCCGTGATCGCCGTGCTCGATCCCTACCTGGTCGTGCTCGCCGGCCCGATCGCCCAGGCGGGCGGCGCGAAGCTGCTCTCCGCGGTGACCTTCGCGGCCCGCCGCGCGGCGCCCCTGGAGAGCCCGATCGCCGTGACCGCGATCCAGGACGACGCCGTGCTGCTCGGCGCGCTCGACGCCGGCCTCACCGCCGTCCGCGAGGCGCTGATCGCCTCGATCCGCGAGAGCTGACCGGCTCGCACGAGCCGCAGCGCACGCGAAGCGGCGGGCGGGCTCAGCGTCTGGTCAGGACCAGCAGTTCGGCGAGCGCGGCCAGCACCATGGTGGCCACCAGCGCGACGACCCCGCCGATCACGGCGTAGAGCAGCAGGCCCAACGGCGCCAGGAAACCCACGTACGCCGCGGCCGCGAGCGCTCGATCATGAGCGCGGAGCCGCCCGAGCGCCACGGCCACCGGCTCGGGCAGCGCCCGGCTCAGCGCGACCAGGATGCCCACGAACACCAGCACGCCGATCATGCCGGCCCACACCCGCGAGATCCCGTCGTTGGTCAGCGTCATCAGCCCCGCGGTAGCTCCCACGACCAGCGTCGCGTTCGCCCCGTACAGCACGAACCGCCGCACCGCCCCGGCCGACGGCTCCGACGGGTCGAGCACGGGCCCGCTGGGCCGGCTGATCACGGGTTCGTCCACCCAGCTGCCCGAGCTGCGCTCCTCCGGGGCGGTCTCCGGCCGGTCGGGCGCCGGATAGGGCCGCGGGAACGGCGACGGATACGCCCCGTCCTCCGCGTCGTCCTCGGTCCGCGCGGGCAGCGTCGCCTCGTCGGCCAGCGCCTCGAGCGCCCTGGCCCACCGCCGGCGCTCGAACCGCACGATGCCCACGTCGCTCTGGGCCTCGCCGATCGCCGGGTCGAGATCGAGGGCTTGCGAGTACGCCCTCTGGGCCAGATCGAAGAGCCGCAGGCGCGCCGCGACCATCGCCAGCACCAGATGCGCCTCACCCTCGGCCGGCGCCACCCGCACCGCGTTCCACGCCGCGTTCAGCGCCTCCTGCCCGTTGCGCGACTCGCTGAGCAACGCGGCGCCGGTCCGCTGCGCGTACGCGTCGGCCGGCCACTGCTCGATGATCGTGGTGGCCACCCGGGCCGCCTCGCCGTACTTCTGGGAGTCGGTCAGCGCCATGGCCCGTACGACCATGCCGGTCAGCGTGCCGGGCGCGGCCGCCACCGCCTTCTCGGCCGCCCGCAGCGCCTCCCCCGGCTGGTCGGCCGCCAGGTGGATGCGGGCCAGCGTCGCGAGCAGGCTGGGCTCCTCCGGCGAGGCCGCCAGCCCCGCCGCGATCTCCTGCGCCGCCTCGTCGTAGCGCCCGAGGTCGGCGAGCAGAAGCGCGCGCTGCCGGTACTCCTCCGGCGTGGTTTCTGGTTCAAGAGAGGCCGCCACAAATCGAGCGTAGGCGCTTCTGCCCACCCCTGCCTTGCCGGGTGACCAGCCGGGCGCGCGATGCGCGAGGTCAGGCCCGCGCGAGCAGTGCCACGGCCGTGGCCGCCAGGCCCTCGCCCCGCCCGGTCAGCCCGAGGCCGTCCGTCGTGGTGCCCGAGACGGTGACGGGGGCGCCCACGGCGGCGGACAGGACCTCCTGGGCCTCGGCCCGGCGCTTGCCGATCTTGGGGTGGTTGCCGATGACCTGGATCGAGACGTTGACGACCTCGAACGACGCGGCCCGCACCAGACGGGCCGTCTCGGTGAGCAGCGCCACACCGGAGGCGCCCGCCCACTCGGGGCGCGACGTGCCGAAATTGCTGCCCAGATCGCCGAGGCCGGCCGCGCCGAACAGCGCGTCGCAGGCGGCGTGCGCGGCGACGTCGGCGTCCGAATGGCCGGCCAGGCCCACCTCGCCGGGCCACAGCAGACCGGCCACCCAGCAGGGACGATCCGGCGCGAAGGCGTGCACGTCCGTGCCGATGCCGACCCGCTGGTTGATCACCCGGACAGGCTATCGGGCAGGCGGAGCAGCGCCTCGGCGAGGACCAGGTCCAAGGGTCGCGTGATCTTCATGGCGAGCTCGGAGCCGGGGACGCAGGCGACCGGCACCCCGGCCTTCTCGACCAGGCCGGCGTCGTCGGTGAGCGAGCCGGCGGCGCTCGCGTGCGCGGCGGCGAGCACCTCGTGGCGGAAGCCCTGCGGGGTCTGCACGCTGCGCAGCACGGAACGGTCGACCGTGCCGAGCACGATGTCGTCGGCGGACACCTCTTTGACGGTGTCGACGACCGGGAGCACCGGGATGACCGCGGGGCGCCCCTCGCGTACGGCCGCAGCCACCGACTCGATGACGGCGGGCGGGGTGAGGGCGCGGGCGGCGTCGTGCACCAGCACGATGCCGATGTCAGCGGGCACCTGCGCGAGGGCCAGCGCGACGGACTGCTGGCGCTCGGCCCCGCCGGCCACCACGGTGACCGGCGCGACCGGCGTCAGGAGTGCGCGCACCGCCTCGACCTCGGCCGCGGGAGCGGCGACCACGATGAGACGGACCGACGGCGAGGCCGCGACCCGGCGGATCGCATGCACGAGCAGCGGCTCGCCCGCGAGCAGACGCAGAGCCTTGGGCCCGCCCGGGCCGAGTCGCAGGCCGGCTCCTGCCGCCGGAACCAGGACCGCGACGTCACCGCGGGCATTAAGCTTCGCGGTCACGTCGCGGTCCTGTGCAAACACACGTTTTGGTGCTTGGGAGGTGGGTAGATCAGGCCTCGGTGAGGACCTTGTCGAGCAGCACCTCGGCCTCGTCCTTGGTGCTCTTCTCTGCAAGAGCGACCTCACCGACGAGGATGTCGCGCGCCTTCGCGAGCATGCGCTTCTCGCCGGCCGACAGCCCGCGCTCACGCTCACGACGCCAGAGGTCACGCACAACCTCGGCAACCTTGAGGGGGTTACCGGAAGCAAGCTTCTCGAGATTGGCCTTGTAACGCCGCGACCAGTTCGTCGGCTCCTCGGTGTGCGGAGCACGGAGGACGTCGAAGACCTTGCCCAGGCCCTCCTCGCCAACCACCTCGCGCACGCCGACGATCTCGGCGTTCTCAGCGGGCACCCGCACGGTCAGATCGCCCTGGGCGACGCGGAGAACGAGGTACTGCTTCTCCTCGCCCTTGATGACCCTTGTTTCGATTGCCTCGATGAGTGCGGCCCCGTGGTGGGGGTAAACAACGGTCTCGCCGACACTGAAAACCATAGGTTCGAAGCCCCTTTCGCTGTGTCTAGGGTAACACGCTCAGGGAGCAATGTCCTGCCCAGCCGTTGACTGTTAGTGCAGCTCAGGGGCCCTGTGATGGGCGTTTCTGCGGCTTGACAGACGGCCGAACAGCCAACTCAGTAACTCTGGGTGACGACTATGTGACCGCATTGGCGTACGGGTCGGATATTTCGCACCTACGGCGTTTGTGAGGTCAAGCTTATCGCTAAGGTCCGAAAGAGCGCCCTACTGGCGGTTGGCCCCCGTGTGAGGAAGGCTGGGATGCGAGGTCCCCGACCGAAGATTCACTGGGTCGGCCCGGGGGAAGGGTGAGTCATGGCTGGTGCGAGCGACAACGGCGGATGGTCGTCGGATGGCGGTTCGCCCGACGACCTGCCCGAGCTCCCCGAGGAGTGGGGCGTCATCGTCATCCCCGACGATCTCTCCGAGCTCTCCGACGAGGTCGAGGCGGTCCGGGCCGAGCTGCGCCTGGCCGGTCCGCCGACGCGGTGGCAGCGGTTCGCCCGGCGCCCCGGCGTGCGCCGGCTGCGCCGCCTCGCGTCCACCACGCTGCGCGCCCCGGTCCTGATCATCTCGCTGGCCGTGCTGGTCACCGTGGCCAGCCTGTTCGCCTCGGCGTGGCCCGGGCCGCCGCGCCAGCCCACCACCCAGCGCACGGCCACCAGCACGCCCGAGCGTGCCACCAGCCTGCCCGCGCTCGAGCTGATCGGCCCCGACGGCGGCACGGTCCCGCTGCGCGGGCGGCTGCCGGCGGTCATCCTGCTCGTGGACGGCTGCCCCTGCGCCACACTGATCTCCGACACGATCGACGCGGTCGGCCCCGAGATCGCCGTGGTCGCCGTCTCGGCCGCGACCGCGTCGGCCTCCACGGCCAAGACGCCGCCGACCGGCGCGAACCCGCCGCCGGACGGCAAGACCGTACGCGTGCTCCACGACCCGACCGGCAGCCTGCGCACCCACCTGCACCTGACCGCTCCCGACACCACGGCCGCCGCCGTGCTCGTCGACCGCAACTCGCGGATCGTGCGGCTGTTCCCGCGCACGGCCTCCGTCGAGGACTTCCGGGCGGACCTGGCCCGGCTCTGAGAGCCCTTCCGCGCCGACCTTGCCCGGCTCCGGCAGCCGAGCAATTCCGCGCCGGCCCTGCCCTGCTCCGAGGCCGGACGCGGTCAGCCGTCGACGCGCCGGAGCGAGTAGCGGAAGACGACCGGCCCCTCCTCGCCGACCACGACGTGCAGGCGCATCATGTCCGCCAGGCCGACCTCGAAGCGGTCCGGAGGCCGGTAGTCCGAGCAGCTCATGCCTAGTCCCGAGTCGTTGCCGGCCGGGCTCAGGCTGACCCGTACCGTCGTGCCCGGGCCGCCCCGGCAGATCACCGACACCAGGTACTTGCCCGTCGTCCCGACCGGCGTCTCGACGTCGTGCTCCGCCTCGGGCCGCAGGGTGAGGGTGCCCGCGTCCTCCTGGTCGCCGTCGTCGGGCAGCTGCTGCTCGACGGATTCCCGCCATTGGGCGAGGTCGCCGTCGCCCTGCTCGGGCGGCGCCGCCAGGAACCACCACGTGGCGCCGGCGGCGACCACCGCGCCGGCAACCACGTAGAGGATGCGTCCCCGGTCGGCCGTCACGCTGTGACTGTAGAGGCCTCGAGCAGCGTGCCGTAGAGGGTCAGCCCCGGGCCGAACGCGAGCATCACGACCCGGCGCGGCGGCGAGGCCCGGCGGCGCAGCTCGTCGAGCACCAGCAGCACGGTGGGCGACGAGCAGTTCCCGTACGCCGAAAGCACCTCTCGCGAAGCGGCGAGCGCGGCGTCGTCGAGCCCCAGCTGCTCCTGCACCACGTCGAGGATCTTGGGTCCACCCGGGTGGATGGCCCAGCCGTCCACCTCGTCGATGCCCAGCCCGTGCCGGCCCAGCAGGTCGTCGACGAGCTTGCGGACGTGCAGCTCGAGCACCGCCGGCACCTGCGGCGACAGCCCCATCCGGAAGCCCAGGTCGGTGACCTCCCAGGTCATGTGGTCGGCCGTGGTCGTGTCGGTGGAGGCGGCGATGTCGCGCAGCACGTAGCCGGGCCCGCCGGGGGTGACCACGACCGCGGCGGCCGCGTCGGAGAACAGCGCGTGCGACACGATCTGCTGCAGGTCCGCGCGGACGCTCGCCGGCTGCAGGTGCAGGCTGGTCAGCTCGGCGCACAGCAGCAGCGCCGGGCGGCCGCGCGCCACCACGAAGTCGGACACGGTGCCCAGCCCCGGCAGCGCCGCGTAGCAGCCCATGTGCCCCACGAACAGCCGCTGCACGCTGGGCGACATGCCCAGGTCGCGGGCGAGCAGGATGTCCAGCCCGGGGGTGGCGTAGCCGGTGCAGGAGCAGACGGCGAACAGCCCGAGCTCGTCCGCCGCGATCCCCGCGTCGGTCAGCGCGCGGCCCACCGCCTCCTTGCCCAGCGGCACGGCCTCCACCTGGTAGCGGCGCATCCGCTGCTCGGTCGTCCACTCCGAGACGTCCTCGAGCAGCGGGCTGACCGCCGCCTGCCGGGTGCGCACCCCGGAGTTCGCGAAGATGCGCTTCGCGAGCGCCCGCCTGGAGGCGGAAGCGGCGTAGTGCCGCTCGAAGTAGCCGTCCCACAGATCGTCCTGGACGGCGCGCGGAGGCAGAGCCGTGCCCAGCCCTGCGATGGTCGCGTTGCGATTCACTTGTGCCTCCCCGGCCTGAACCCCGCCGCCCTGAAAAAAGAAAAAGCCGTTACCAGCGCGGTGCCGAGCCCTCCGAGTCCGCGTCGCCTCCGAGAGCGTCTACCCCGAGCCAATCCGCACACACATCACTGGTTGCCGGCTGCAACGAGCCCGCCCGGGCGTCCCGGTAGAGCCGCTCCAGTGGGTGCCCGCGCCGCATGGCCGACGTGCCGGCGGCCTCCAGCATCGACGCCGCCACCTCGGCCGCCGTCGTGCCGGCGAGCAGCTTGGCCCGCCACACCCAGCGGTTGGTCTCGGCATCGCCGGGCTGCTCGTCGACGCGCCGGGCCGCCTCCATGACCGCCAGGTGAGCGGCCGCGACCGCCGCGTCGGCCCGCCCGATCCGCGACCGGATGGCCGGCAGGTGCCCGAGCTTGCGCTCGTTGACGTGCTCGACCGCCGCGTCGACCGCCGCGCGGGCCACCCCCACGTAGACGGCCGCGTAGCTGGCCACCATCCAGTGCGGGGCGAGCTGGGCCACGACCAGCGCCAGGCCCTCGACCCCGCCGAGCAGGCTGCCGGACGGCACCTCGACGTCGACGTGCAGGTCGTGCGAGCCGGTCGCGCGCATGCCCAGCGCGTCCCACGTCTGCTCCACCCGCAGCCCGTCGCCGGCCGGCACGAGGAACTGCGAGACCTGCGACGGGTCGGCAGCGCTGCGCGCGGCGATCAGATAGGCGTCCGCGTGCCCCGCGCCCGAGCAGAACGTCTTGGACCCGCGGATGCGGTAGCCGCCGTCGACCGCCTCGTACGACGTGGTGAGCTGCGACAGCCGCGAGCCGGCGCCGCGCTCGCTCATCGCCACCGCGTACCACTTGCCCTCGGCCGCCGCCCGCAGGTGGTCGTCGCGGGCCTGCAGCGCCTCGGGCGGCAGGCCCAGCGCGTCGGCGAGCCCGTCGGTCACGCCGGCCAGCGCGCCGGTCACCGAGGCGTGCATGTTGAAGATGAGCGCGGTGGCGCCGTTGCCGCGGGCCAGCTCGTACGCGACGGCCGCGTACTCGGCGAAGCTCGCGCCCGCGCCGCCCAGCTGCTTGGGCGCCATCAGGCCGAACAGGCCCGCGGCGCGCAGGTCGGCGAAGTCGTCGGCGGGAAAGCTGCCGTCCCGGTCGTGGGCCGCGGCCCGCGCCGCGAACCGGGGCGCCAGCCGCCGGGCCTCTGAGATCATGCGGACTCCTCTGCCTTGTGCCCGCGGCCCTGATAGAGCACGGCGGTCGAGCGGGTCGGGACGATGCGGCCGAGCGGGCCGCCGTTGTGCGCCGGAGCCGGCCTCAGCCAGCGGACGAGCCCGGCGACGCTGGGGCGGGCGCCGCGCACCTCGAGGCGTACGCCGTGCGACGCGCACTCCGCGATCAGCCGGCGCGGGTCGACGAAGAGCGCGGGATCGTGCAGCCCCGCAGGGGCCAGGCCGAGGCGCTCGCCCAGCGTGACCGTCACGAAGCGGCTGAGCGCGTTGTCGTTGACCGTGTCGAGCACGAGCAGGCCGCCCGGCCTGAGCACCCGGCACAGCTCGGCCACGGTCGCCGGCAGGTCGGTGACGTGCTCGAGGATCTCGCCCGCCGCGACCACCTCGGCCGAGCCCGTGGCCAGCGGCAGCGCGGTGACGTCGCCGCGCACCGGATGGATCCCGCGGGCGGCCGCCAGCGACAGCCCCGGGGCGCCCAGGTCGACCCCGACGTGGGTGTAGCCCTTGCCGGCCACGTGCGGCGCCAGCAGCCCGCCGCCGCACCCGGCGTCGACCAGCACGGCGCCCGGGGACGCCGCGGGCGGGATCAGCCGGGCGCGGGCCGCGGCCAGCCAGTGCAGCAGCTCGAAGCCGCCGCCCGGCCGCCACCACTGGTCGGCCAAGTCGTCGTACTGACGCGGATCGTTACGCGGCATCGACGGCATGTGATCGAGCGTGGCATGCATCCGGCACACCCGCCACACTGCTCGCATGTCCCGAGCGTCAGCTGTGATCAAGTCATCCCACCCCGAGCCCGGCGGAGCCGTCACGCTGGCGATGACGCTGCTCGCCGTCGGGGTGGGCCACCGGGGCTGGGCGATCCTCGGGGTGTTCGCCGCGGTGGGCGCGACCCAGCTGGCCGTGGGCTGGGTCAACGACTGGCTCGACGCGGACCGCGACCGGGCGACCGGGCGCTCGGACAAGCCCGTCGCGAGCGGCGCGGTCTCCCGCCGTACGGTCGGGGTCGCCGGCCTGCTCGCCGCGCTCGCGATCCCGCTGCTCGGGCTGCCGTTCGGCCTCCTGCCCACCCTGCTGATCACGCTGGTCGGCGTGTTCGCGCTGCTCTACGACTGGCCGCTGAAGTCCACGGTGTTCTCGGTCGTGCCCTACCTGGTGGCGTTCGGCCTGCTGCCCGCGTTCGTCGTGGTGGCGCTGCCCGGCCATCCGGCGCCCCCGGCCTGGCTGGTCGCGGCGGGGGCGCTGCTGGGCGGGGGCGCGCACTTCGCCAACGTGCTGCCCGACCTCGCCGACGACGCGGCCACGGGCGTACGCGGTCTGCCGCACCGGCTCGGCGCCACCGGTTCCTCGATCGCGGCCGCGCTGCTGCTTCTCGCCGCGACCCTCACGCTGGTCTTCGGGCCGGACGGGCGTCCGTCGTGGCCGGGCTGGGCCGCCGCCGCGGCCTCCGTCGTGGTCCTTCCCCTCGGCTGGTACGCCACCAGGCGCGCGCAGGGACGGGCGGTGGCCATGTTCCGCGCCGTGATCGTCGTGGCGCTGATCGACGTTCTGCTGCTGATCTTCAGCGGTCGGGTGGTGTGAATGGACGGGTCGCCGCACACGCCCGATCCCGGCACTCTAGGCTGGGTCTTACGCCCTTGGTGTGTCCACTGGTGTTCGCCCTTGTTCCGCTTGGAGGTTCGTGATGCGCTCGCTGGGAACCCGCCGCGTCGCACTGGCCGCGGGTGTCGCCACGGCCGCCGTGATCGGGCTGACCGGCTGCTCGGCCGGTCAGGTCGCCGAGACTGCGATGCTCGACACCCCGATCTCGGGCCTGAACACGCAGAGCCCCGACGGGCGCCTGCTCATCCGCAACCTCCAGGTGGCCTACAACGACGTCGAGGGCTACCCGGCCAACGGTGACGCGGCCCTCGAGTTCGGCCTCTACAACCAGACCACCTCGGAGATGACCGTCCTGATCAGCAGCCGCCCGCTGCAGGACGAGCAGGCCGGCGTCGTCTCGGCCCGCCAGGTCGGCCTCAGCGGCGGCGCGGCGGCCGCGTCGCCCAGCGCCAACCCCGAGCCGTCCGGCAGCCGACCGTCCGACACCTCCGACGGGCTGCCCGGCGACGTCGACCAGAACGGCGGCGTCTCGCAGCCGTCGGTGCAGCCCAGCACGCCCGGCGCGCCGTCGGTGCCGCCCACCGGGTCGCTGCAGCCGGCCCGCATCACGCTCCCGCCGCTGAGCAGCGTCACCTACCTGGTCGGCGACCAGGCGCAGGTGATCGCCGCGGGCCTGAGCGACGAGCTGCTGCCCGGCAACTCGCTGAGCCTGGTCTTCGAGGTCAGCGGCCAGTCGCAGCCGGTCGAGGCGCTGGCCCCGTTCGCGGTGCCGCTGTCGCCCGCGTCGCGCGGACCGGCCGAGGTCGAGGAGCACGGCGGCGAGTAATTTGTCGTACCACCCCGCTAGCTTTGCGGGGTGACTTCGACCCGCACCGCTGCCAAGGCAGCCCGCCCCGCCTTCGTCTGCGACGCCTGCGGCCACCAGCCGCCCAAGTGGCTGGGCCGCTGTCCCGAGTGCGGCGAGTGGGGCTCGGTCATCGAGTCCACGGTGACCACGCCGCTCGGCGCCGGCCGGGTGGTCAGCTCGCGCATGCCGGCCGAGCCGGCCCGTCCGATCGCGACGATCAGCGCCGCCCCCGCCCGTGCCGTGCCCACCAACGTGGGCGAGCTCGACCGGGTGCTCGGCGGCGGCTTGGTGCCCGGCGCGGTGGTGCTGCTGGCCGGCGAGCCCGGCGTCGGCAAGTCCACCCTGCTGCTCGACGTGGCCCAGCAGTGGGCCGCCCACTCCGGCACACCGTCGCTCGTGGTCAGCGGCGAGGAGTCGGTGAGCCAGGTGCGGCTGCGGGCCGAGCGGCTCGGCGCGCTGCACGACCGGCTGTTCCTGGCCTCCGAGAGCGACCTCGGCGCCGTGCTCGGCCACCTCGACGCGGTCAAGCCCGGCCTGCTCGTGCTCGACTCGGTGCAGACCATCTCCGCCCCGGGCACCGAGGGCGTCCCCGGCGGCGTCACCCAGGTGCGCGCCGTCACGGCCGCGCTGGTCGGCGTCGCCAAGGAGCGGGGCATCGCCACCGTCCTGGTCGGCCACGTCACCAAGGACGGTCAGGTCGCCGGCCCGCGCGTGCTCGAGCACCTCGTCGACGTGGTGCTGCACTTCGAGGGCGACAAGCACTCCTCGCTGCGGCTGGTGCGCGGCGTCAAGAACCGGTTCGGCGCCGCCGACGAGGTGGGCTGCTTCGAGATGCACGAGGGCGGCATCGCGAGCCTGCCCGATCCGTCCGGGCTGTTCCTCACCCGCTACTCCGAGCCCGTCCCCGGCACGTGCGTGACCGTGGCGATGGAGGGCCGCCGCGCGCTGGTCACCGAGGTGCAGGCGCTGATCGGCGCCGAGGTGCAGGGCTCCCCGCGGCGCACGGTGTCGGGCCTCGACAGCGCCCGCCTCGCGATGGTGCTCGCCGTGCTCGAACGCCGCACCAAGCAGCTCAAGCTCTACAACCGCGAGGTCTTCGCCGCCACGGTGGGCGGCATCCGGCTGATCGAGCCGTCCGCCGACCTGGCGATGGCGCTGGCCGTCGCGTCCGGCGGGCTCGACCTGGCGATGGCGCCCCACCTGGTCGCGATCGGCGAGGTGGGGCTGACCGGCGAGATCAGGCGGGTCGGCGCGGTCGGCCGGCGGCTCGCCGAGGCGGCCCGGCTCGGCTTCAAGGCGGCGCTCGTGCCGCCCGGCTGCGCCCCCGAGGCGCCCAAGGGCATCGAGGTGATCGAGGTGAGCGATCTGCGGTCCGCGCTGCAGTCCGCGGCCCGCGCGTCGGCCGATCACGGCGGTGACCGACGGTGACGCCAGATCACGCTACGGAGCATTCATCGAACCACGCCTCGTTGCACTGGATGACAGTCCGTAGAATGTCCAGGTGCCGCTCGACCGCGATGGTTCCAAACCCGCCCCCGCCGGCCCGACGCCACGACCAGGCGTCAACGGCTCGGTGCATCGTCCGGCGACCCCCGGTCTCACCGGTGGCGGCGTGACGGCCGATCCGCTGCGCGCCAATCTGGCGCTGATGGCCCCGGGCACGGCGCTGCGCGACGGGCTCGAACGCATCCTGCGCGGCCGCACCGGCGCGCTGATCGTGCTCGGCCACGACGCCGTCGTCGAGAGCATCTGCACCGGCGGCTTCCCGCTCGACGTCGAGTTCTCCGCGACCCGGCTGCGCGAGCTGTGCAAGATGGACGGCGCGGTCGTGCTCTCCAGCGACGGCACCCGCATCGTGCGGGCCGCGGTGCACCTCATGCCCGACCCGTCGATCCCGTCCGAGGAGTCCGGCACCCGGCACCGCACGGCCGAGCGGGTGGCCAAGCAGTCCGGCTTCCCGGTCATCTCGGTGAGCCAGTCGATGCGCATCATCGGCCTCTACGTGAACGGCCAGCGCCACGTCCTCGACGACTCCGCGGCCATCCTGTCGCGCGCCAACCAGGCGCTGGCCACGCTGGAGCGCTACAAGCTGCGCCTCGACGAGGTCTCCGGCACCCTGTCCGCGCTCGAGATCGAAGATCTGGTCACGGTCCGTGACGCCGTCGCGGTCGTCCAGCGGCTCGAGATGGTCCGCCGCATCGCCGACGAGATCTCCGGCTACGTGGTCGAGCTCGGCACCGACGGCCGCCTGCTCGCCCTGCAGCTCGACGAGCTCATGGCCGGCGTCGACTCCGACCGCACCCTGGTCATCCGTGACTACCTGCCCACCGGCCGCAAGTCGCGCACGCTCGACGAGGCGCTGGTCGAGCTCGACCTGCTCACCGCCACCGAGATGATCGACTTGGTCGCCGTCGCGAAGGCCATCGGCTACCCCGGCGCCAGCGACTCCCTCGACGCCGCCGTCTCCCCGCGCGGGTTCCGCCTGCTCGCCAAGGTACCGCGCCTGCCCGTCCAGATCGTCGACCGCCTGGTCGACCACTTCGGCAGCCTGCAGCGCCTGCTGGGCGCCACCGTCGAAGACCTGCAGGCCGTCGACGGCGTCGGCGACGCCCGCGCCCGCGGCGTCCGCGAGGGCCTGTCCCGCCTGGCCGAGGCGTCCATCCTCGAGCGCTACGTCTGACTCCCCGCGCCCCGGACGGCCCCCATCGTGACGCCGCCCCGGCGCCGGCGCTCGGCCGGTGCGCCCGAGCTGCGGCGCTGGGCCGGTGTACCCACCCGAGCGCTCGGCCGGTGCGCGCCCGCCTTGGCGCTCGGCCGGTGCGCGCCCGCCCTGGTGCTCGGCGGGTGCGCGCTCACCTTGGCGCTCGGCGGGTGCGTGCCCGCCCTGGTGCTCGGCCGGTGTGCGCTCGGCGGGTGCGCGCTCGCCCGGTGCGCGGCCGCCCTGGTGCTGGGCGGCTCCCGCTTCGGCGGTGTGCCGGTATGACCCCGCTCCGGCGCTGGGCCACTGTGCCCCCGCCCCGGCGTTGGGTCGGTGTGCCCGCGCGCGCTCGCGTCGTCCTGACCGCGACTGCGCTGGTCTTCGTCTATGGCACGGGCGCCCACGTGACGCAGCTGCTGACGGGCGGCCTCAACCCCTATCCGGCGATGCCCGGGTGGCTGTCGATCTTCTTCGTGTCGCTCACCCTCCTCGACGCGCTCGTGGTTGCTCTCCTGCTGCTGCGGCCCGCGGCGGGCCTCGTGGTCGGTGCCCTGATCCTGGTGATAGACGCCCTCGCGAACGCCTACGCCAACTACGTCGTGGACGACGCTGCCGGTGTCACGGCGGGGCGCGTCGGTCAGGCGGTGATCAGCCTGCTTGCCGTGGCGCTGGTTGCCGTGACGCCCTGGACTGTACGAGCCGTCCGGCGCGGCCGCCACGCCGCCTGTGGATAACTTGCCTTTGTGGACAGCGCCGGCGTAGGGAGACGACGGGCGGCACGATGCAAGCACCTGCGATGAGAACAGGTCGCGGCGACGAGGGCCCGCGGGGAGGTCTGTCGGCCGGCGCGGGCGACCGTCGGCCGGCGCGGGCGACCGTCGAGCGATGCGGGCGACCGTCGAGCGATGCGGGCGATCGTCGAGCGATGCGGGCGATCGTCGAGCGATGCGGGCGATCGTCGGCCGGTGCGGCCGACCGTCGAGCGATGCGGGCAACCGTCGGCCGGCGCGGGCGACCGTCGGCCGGTTCGGGCGACCGTCGGCCGGTTCGGGCGACCGTCGGCCGGTTCGGGCGACCGTCGGCCGGTTCGGGCGACCGTCGGCCGGTTCGGGCGACCGTCGGCCGGTTCGGGCGACCGTCGGCCGGTTCGGGCGACCGTCGGGACGTTGCGGGCGGCTCGGTCCTTCGGCGGATCGGGGTCTGTCCGCGGTTCGATGCTGCGACGGGAGCCTGCTTCTTAAGATCACCACCGTGACGATCAAGCGGAACGTCGTCGTGGTGGCTCCGGTGGCGGGCGTGCTGCTGGGATTGCTCGACTTCGTGTGGATCAAGTACGTGCCGTGGCCGTTCGGGGCTCTGGGCAACTCGATGGCGGTCTGGGCCACGGCGGCGTTCCTGCTGACGTTCGGTTCGCGGTGGAGTCTGCGGGCGGGAGTCACGGGCGCGGTCGTCTGCCTGGTGCTGGCCGTGCCGAGCTACTACCTCGCGGCCACGGTGATCCAGGACGACGACCTGGCCAACCTCTACAACCGGAACGCGATCCTGTGGATGGCCCTCGGCGTGGTGGCGGGGGCGGTCTTCGGCGCGGCGGGCGTGCTCGCCAGGACGCCGGGGCGGCTCGCGACCGTAGCGTCCGCCATGCCGGGCGCGGTCCTGTTCGCCGAAGCCGTGATCCAGGCCCGGCGCATCGGCGACCCCTCCTACGACACGCCGGGCCAACTGGCGTTCGTCGCCGTGCTGGTGGCGCTCGGCGTGACGGCCACCTTGTCGGTCGCCCGGAACAGGGTGACGGCGCTGCTGGTCGCACTGCCCCTGACCGCGGTCGGCTACGCCCTGTTGTCGGTCACGGGCTTCCGCTGACCGGGCCAGCCTGCCGGGAACGGCACGCCGGCCGGGTCAGCCGAACGGGAGCGGCACGTCGATGCCGTTGGCGTGGTCGGTGACGCCCGCGCCGGTCACGGTGGCGCTCACGGGCAAGATTTCGAGACAGCGCCGGATCGCGTGGCCCATCAGCGGGTTGGGCACGCGCATCGACACCGTGCAGTGCGGCACCCAGCGGCCGGGCCGATAGAGGTCCCACACCTCGACCCCGGCGGCGGCGAGGCGCTCGTGCACTGCCCGGTGCCGGGTGAGCAGAGCGTCGGTGGGGGTGACGCCCAGCCAGAGCACGCGCCCGACGAACTGACCGACGAAGTCGAGGCTCAGCGTCAGGCCCTGGGCCACGGGCAGGCCGTCTAGGGCAGACACCACAGCGGACGGGGACAGGGTCCGGGCGGCCGCCAGGGACACGTGCGGGCGGTGCTTCTCCTGCAGCAGTGACGCCAGCGTCGGCACGCCCTCGTCCTCCAGGGCGCGCCACAGCGTGCGGACCCGGCGGGTGGCGTCGACGTCCAGGTAGAGCTCGAGCGCGGCGACCACTCAGGACGAGATGGTCAGCGTGACGGGGTTGCTCAGCAGGGTGCCGAGGCGGCCGCGCAGCTGGAACTGGCCGGGCGGCGGGGTGGGCCCGGCGGGGGCGCCGCCGGCGCAGGTGCTCGACTGGCGGCCGTTCCAGGTCACCTTGTACGTCAGCTGCTGGCCGGGCGGGAGCTGGCGGACGTCGCCGCCCTTGGCCGTGCTGCACGTGTCCGACGACCAGTACTTGTTGGCGCCTTGGTCGATGTAGAGCTCCTGCGGATCCGCGCCGACGTCGCGGGAACACGTACGGGCGCTGGTGTTCTTGATCTGCAGTTGGATCTCGATCGCCTGGCCGCGCTTGAGGTTGGTCGCGGCCGGGACGGGGATCACGGAGATCTCGTTGTCGGCGCAGGTGCCGTCGGCGGGCACGGTGACGTTGTTGTTCTGCCCGGTGCCGGTGCCGCCGGTCGGGGGCAGCGTCTGCTGCGTGCCGTCGGTCGGCTGGCCCTGCAGGTCGCCGGGCGCGGGCAGCGAAGGCTCGTTGCCGGGCCGGCCGTCGAGGAACGACGGGTCGGTGCTGGGCGCGGAACCGGAGGCGCCGTCGGACGTGGCCGGCTCGGGCGTCGGCAGCTGCGACGAGGACGACGTCGGGCTCTGGCCTTGCTTCCGGTCGCTCTTGTCGTCACCGGAGCAGGAAACGAACAGCACGATGATGCCGAGCACCAATGCGCCCAGCACGACTGCACGGCGCCGCCAGTAGACGGCGGAAGGAAGGGGACCAACCGTCGATCGCATGATGGGGCCCACCGTAGACCCGCGCGCCCGCGAGACCGTCGCGACGCGCCGGGGGTATGCGACACCGGCTCATTTAAAGATGGATCACAGATAGACCTTGCGCTGGTAGATCGCGTGCGCCCCGGCGACTCGATCGAGGAACAACTTTCCGGCGCAGTGATCGATCTCGTGTTGCAGCGCGCGTGCCTCGAACGCGTCGGTCGTCACGGTGACCTCCTCGCCGGTGCCGGGCAGGGCCGCAGCCACCACGACCCGGCCGGCCCGCTTCACGTCGCCGGTCAGGTCGGGCACCGACATGCAGCCCTCGCGACCGGCCTTCCAGCGGCTCGCCTCGATGATCTTCGCGTTGCAGAGGACGAACGTGCCGTGCGTGGTCGACGCCTTGGGGTGGCCGGTGACGTCGACGGCGAACAGCTGGGCGCCGACGCCCACCTGGGGCGCGGCCAGGCCGACGCAGCCGGGCGACACCCGCATGGTGGCGACCAGGTCGGCCGCCAGCTGCACGACCGCGGGGTCGGCCGGGTCGACCTCGTCGCCGACCGTGCTCAGCACCGTGGCCGGGGCGGTGACGACCGGAAGGACCTTGCCCTCGGGGCCGTCCCAGGTGATCACAGGATCTCCGACTCGGCGCGCCGCAGGGTCACCTCGACGCCCAGCTCGGCCGCGGCGACCGCGAGCTGCTCGGCCAGTTCGTCGGAGGCGCCGGCGGGCACGTCGACCTCGGCGATCAGCACGTACAGCGTGCCGCTCAACCGGGTGCTCAGGTCGGTGATGTTGCCACCCGCGGCGGCCACCACCCGGGTCACCGCCGCGACGATGCCGAGCCGGTCGGCGCCGTGGACGCTCACCACGTACGGCTCCCCGCCGTCTGATTTGTCCGGCTCGGGAGCGACGGAGCTGACCGATGTGACCACCCCGCGCAGGGAACCGAGCGCGGCCTCTGCGGAGGAGAGCGACGGCCCGGTGCAGATCAGGGTCATCGTGAAGTGCCCGCGCAGGCGGGTCATCGTCGAGTCGGTCAGGTTGGCGCCGACCCCGGCCAGCGCCTCGGCCACGTCGGCGACGATGCCGGTCCGGTCGGGACCGATCACGGTGATGGCTAGCTCGTCCACCCGCTTACAGTAAGACCTGCCATGACTCTCGCCGACGACGCCATCGCCTGGTACGACAAGAACGCCCGCGATCTGCCCTGGCGGCAGCCCGGCACGACCGCCTGGGGCGTGCTGGTGAGCGAGGTGATGCTCCAGCAGACCCCGGTCGTCCGCGTGGAGCCCGCCTGGCGCTCCTGGATGACGCGCTGGCCCACCCCCGCCGACCTAGCCGCCGACCCGCCCTCCGAGGCGATCCGCATGTGGGGCCGGCTCGGCTATCCCCGCCGGGCGATGCGGCTGCACGCCTGCGCGGTGGCGATGGTCGAGCGGCACGGCGGCGAGGTGCCCACCGATCTCGAGCAGCTGCTGGCGCTGCCGGGCGTGGGCACCTACACCGGGCGGGCGGTCGCCACCTTCGCGTACGGGCAACGGCACCCCGTGGTCGACACGAACGTCCGCCGCGTGGTGTCGCGGGCCGTCGAGGGCAAGCCGGACGCGGGCCCGACGACGACCGCCGCCGATCTGGTCGCGATGGCCGACCTGCTGCCGGAGGAGCCGGCCCGCGCCGCACGCGCCAGCATCGCGTTCATGGAGCTGGGCGCGCTGGTCTGCGTGGCCCGTTCGCCGCGCTGCCCGGAGTGCCCGTTCGCCGGCGTGTGCGCCTGGCGTCGCAACGGCTCGCCCCCGCTGGAGGGGCCGAGCCGCAAACCGCAGCGGTACGCGGGCACCGACCGCCAGGTGCGCGGACTGCTGCTCGAGGTGCTGCGCCACGCGACCGGCCCGGTGCCGCGCCAGCGCCTCGACGTGGTGTGGAACGACGACGTGCAGCGCGCCCGGGCGCTCGCCGGCCTGGTCGAGGACGGGCTGATCGAGCCGCTGAGCGAGGACACGTTCGTGCTGGCGGGCGACGGACCCCGGGTACCTCCCCAGGCGCTCTGACCCGGGCCCTCCCCAAGTCGCCGCACGGTCGATATAGTGAACGCTCACATAGACGTTAATCACGCGAATATGGCCGTTCAGGTGCCACTACGCCTCCACCGTCTCCGCGGCTGGTCAGACGGTTGTTCGCGCGAACAACGGAGGATCCCGTGGCCCGCTTCCGATCCCGCACGGCCGGCGCCCTCGTCGCGCTGGCCGCCCTGCCCCTTGCGGTCGCCCCACCGGCCGCCGCCGCCGACACCCCCGACTACACGATCACGGTGGACCCCGCCGCCACCGGCGCGGCGATCGGCGACGCGATGTACGGCGTCTTCTTCGAGGACATCAACTACGCGGCCGACGGCGGCCTGTACGCCGAACTGGTCCGCAACCGCTCCTTCGAGTTCCAGGCCGCGGACAATCGGGCCTACACCGGGCTGACCGGCTGGACCGCGACCGGCGCCGCGACAACCGTCGACGACGAGGCCCGCCTCAACGAGCGCAACCGCACCTATCTGCGGCTGTCCGGGCCGGGCGGCGTCACCAACGCGGGCTACAACAGCGGCATCGCGGTCGAGAAGGGCGAGCGGTACGACTTCTCGGTGTGGGCGCGCAGCGACACGGCGGCCCCGCTGACGGTTGCGCTGCAGACCGCCGACGGCGCCGCACTCGCGTCCCCGATCAGGATCAGCGTCGGGAACGACACCTGGACGAAGTACGCGGGCACGCTGCGAGCCACCGGCACCAGCGACGCCGGGCGCCTGTCGGTGACGACCACCGGCGCCGGCACGCTGCGGCTCGACATGGTCTCGCTGTTCCCGCGGGACACGTACAAGGGACACGGCCTGCGCAGGGACCTGGCCGAGAAGGTGGCCGCGCTGCGCCCCGGCTTCGTGCGGTTCCCGGGCGGCTGCCTGGTCAACACGGGCAGCCACTACGCGTACGACGCCGCCTCGGGCTTCCCGCGCGCCCGGTCGTACCAGTGGAAGGACACCGTCGGGCCGGTGGAGACGCGGGCCACCAACGCCAACTTCTGGGGCTACAACCAGAGCTACGGGCTCGGCTACTACGAGTATTTCCAGTTCTCCGAGGACATCGGCGCCGCTCCCCTGCCGGTCGTGCCCGCGCTGGTGACCGGCTGCGGGCAGAACCGCGCCACCGACGACCCGGCGCTGCTGCAGCGGCACATCCAGGACACGCTCGACCTGATCGAGTTCGCGAACGGCCCCGCCACCTCCACGTGGGGCAGGCTGCGGGCGCAGATGGGCCACCCGAAGCCGTTCGGCCTGACCATGGTGGCCGTCGGCAACGAGGAGAACCTGCCCGAGGAGTACTTCGCGAACTTCCTGAAGTTCCGCGCGGCGATCAAGGCCAAGTACCCCGCGATCACGGTGATCAGCAACTCGGGGCCGGACGACCAGGGCGCGACCTTCGAGAACCTGTGGGCCAAGAACCGGGCCGCGGGCACCGACATGGTCGACGAGCACTACTACAACAGCCCGAATTGGTTCCTGCAGAACAACGAGCGGTACGACTCGTACGACCGCAGTGGCCCGAAGGTCTTCCTCGGCGAGTACGCCTCGCAGGACGCCAAGTTCTTCAACTCGCTGGCCGAGGCGGCGTACATGACGGGTCTCGAACGCAACGCCGACGTGGTCAGGATGGCCTCGTACGCGCCGCTGTTCGCCAACATCGACAACGTGCAGTGGCGGCCGGACCTGATCTGGTTCGACAACGACGAGTCGTGGGGCTCGACCAGCTACCAGGTGCAGAAGCTGTTCATGAACAACGTCGGCGACCGCGTGGTGCCCACGAAGCTGGCCGGCGGCCGGGTCGTGCAGCCGCAGCCGATCACCGGCCGCGTCGGGTTCTCGACCTGGCGTACGGCCGCCCGCTACGACGACCTGAAGGTCACCACGCCCGACGGCACCGTGCTGCTCCAGGACGACTTCGGCGACGGCAACGCGGACGGCTGGACCTCGCCGGCCAACCGCGGCACGTGGACGGTCACCGACGGCGCGTACGCGCAGACCGACCTCGCCGCGGAGGACACGATGGTGGCGGCGGCCACGAACATCACCGCGACCGACTACGACATCTCGGTGAAGGCGACCAAGACCGCCGGCGCCGAGGGCTTCCTCATCCCGTTCGGGATCAAGGACTCCGGCACCTGGTACTGGTGGAACCTCGGCGGCTGGAACAACACCCAGGGCGCGGTCGAGAAGGCCACCGGCGGCGCCGCCAAGGAACAGCTGCTCACCCGGCCCGACACGGTCAACACCGGGCAGACGTACGACCTGAGGATCGAGGTGCGCGGCACCAAGGTGACGCTGATCCGCGACGGCGAGGTGTGGGGCAGCTTCGACGACGACAACGTCGTCGAGCCGTTCGCCCAGGTCGTCACCCGCGACCTGCGGACCGGCGAGCTGATCGTCAAGGTCGTCAACGCCGCTGCCGAACCGGCGTCGGCCAGGATCGACCTCGGCGACCTCCGGGTCGCCTCGACGGGACGCATGACCGTCCTCGCCGGAGACCCGGGCGAGCAGAACACCCGGTCCGCCGAGCCGATCCAGCCCGTCACCACCACGGTCCGCGGCCTCGGCTCCACCTTCACCCGCGAGTTCCCCGCGAGCTCGGTCACCTTCCTCCGACTGGAGACCCGATGAAGAGGCGCACACTGCTCGGAACCGCCGCCGGCGCGGGGATTGCCGGGCTCGCCGGAGCCGGCGCGGCCGAGGCCGCCGTGCCCCGCACCGACGCCGAGATCTACGGCGTCCCCACCGTCCAGCCGCTGGTCAGGCAGCGGGCCGACCCGTTCATCACGCCGCGAACCAACGGCATGTACTACTTCACCGGCTCGGTGCCCGAGTACGACCGGATCGCCCTGCGGGGAGCCTCCACGCTGGCCGGGCTGACCGGCGCCACCGAGACCGTGATCTGGCGGCGCCCGGCGAGCGGCAGGATGGCCGGGCACATCTGGGCGCCCGAGCTGCACCGCATCGACGGCCGCTGGTACGTGTACTTCGCGGCCGGCGACTCCGACGACGTGTTCCGGATCCGCACGTACGTGCTGGAGTCCCCGCTGGCCGACCCGCTCGACGCCAGCGGCTGGCAGCTCAAGACCCAGCTCAGGACGGAGTGGGACGGGTTCACGCTGGACGCGACGACGTTCGCGCACCGGGGCCGCCGCTATCTGGTGTGGGCCCAGAGCGAGCCGGAGATCGCGGTCAACACCAGCCTCTACATCGCCCGGATGGGCACGCCCTGGTCGCTGGCCACCAAGCCCACCCGGATCACCACGCCCACCCGTGACTGGGAGATCCAGGGCTTCCGCGTCAACGAGGGGCCGGCCGTGCTGATCCGCAACGGGCGCGTGTTCCTGACGTTCTCGGCCAGCGCCACCGACGCGCGGTACTGCATGGGGCTGCTCACCGCGGACGCGGACGCCGACCTGCTGCGCCGCGAGTCGTGGGTGAAGACGCCGGACCCGGTGTTCGTGACCAGCGCCGAGACTTCGCGCTACGGGCCCGGGCACAACTCGTTCACGGTGGCCGAGGACGGCCGCACGGACGTGCTGGTCTACCACGCCCGCGACTACCGCGACATCACCGGCGACCCGCTGTACGACCCCAACCGGCACGCGCGCGTGCAGCGGCTCTACTGGCATCCGGACGGCACCCCGCTGTTCGGCGTGCCGGTGGGCGACGGCGGCCCGATCGTGCGGATCTCCCCCGCGGACCGCCCGGACGACTTCGTACGCCATGCCGCCGACGGCGCGATCGTCGTGCAGCGCGCGCCGCGCGACCTGGCCGCCACCCAGTTCCGCTTCGAGGCGCAGGACGACGGCACGGAGGTGATCCGCTCGGTCGATCACCCCGCCTCGTACGTCGGGAGTGACCTGCGGCTCGGCCCGGCGCCGGTGAAGGTCCGGCGGGAGACCGTCCGCACGGGTCTCCAGCTGCGCGTGGAGGGCGGCGGATACCTGCGGGTCTCGAGCTCCACGGTCTCCGTCGGCTCGACCGGGACAGTCCTGCGGCTGAGCTGACGGCACGCCCGCGGACGCGTTCGCCCCCACCGCGTACGCGGGCCAACCGGAAAGGAAACGGCCCGGCTGCATCGCAGCCGGGCCGTTTCACTTGTCTGTCCTGCGGCTTACTCCTCGGAGGTCGCCGCACCCAGGTCGGCGGGAACCGCGTCGGGCACCGAGACTCCCCGGTCGGCGCCGCGGAAGACCAGCTTGGACTTCTCGACGTTGTCCGGGTCGCCCTCGCAGTCCACCACGACGATCTGGCCGGGGCGCAGCTCGTTGAAGAGGATCTGCTCGGAGAGGGTGTCCTCGAGGTCGCGCTGGATCGTGCGGCGCAGCGGCCGGGCGCCCAGCACCGGGTCGAAGCCCTTCTTCGCCAGGTACTTCTTGGCGTTCTCAGTCAGCTCGAGGCCCATGTCCTTGTTCTTGAGCTGGCCCTCGATCCGGGAGGTGAAGATGTCGACGATCTGCAGGATCTCTTCCTGGCGGAGCTGGTGGAAGACGATCGTGTCGTCGATGCGGTTGAGGAACTCCGGGCGGAAGTGCTGCTTCAGCTCGTCGTTGACCTTGACCTTCATCCGGTCGTAGTTGCTCTCGACGTCCTCCGAGGCCTGGAAGCCCAGGGAGACCGCCTTGGCAACGTCGCGGGTGCCGAGGTTGGTGGTGAGGATGATGACCGTGTTCTTGAAGTCCACGATCCGGCCCTGACCGTCGGTCAGGCGGCCGTCCTCGAGGATCTGCAGGAGCGTGTTGAAGACGTCCGGGTGGGCCTTCTCGATCTCGTCGAACAGGACCACGGAGAACGGCTTGCGGCGCACCTTCTCGGTGAGCTGGCCACCCTCGTCGTAACCGACGTAGCCGGGAGGGGCACCGACGAGGCGGGACACCGTGTACCGGTCGTGGAACTCGGACATGTCGAGCTGGATCAGCGCGTCTTCCGAGCCGAACAGGAACTCCGCGAGCGCCTTGGAGAGCTCGGTCTTACCGACACCGGACGGGCCGGCGAAGATGAACGAGCCGGACGGGCGCTTCGGGTCCTTGAGGCCGGCCCGCGTGCGCCGGATCGCCTTGGAGACGGCCTTGACCGCGTCCTCCTGGCCGATGACCCGCTTGTGCAGCTCATCCTCCATGCGGAGCAGCCGGGAGGTCTCCTCCTCGGTGAGCTTGTAGACCGGGATGCCGGTCCAGTTGCCCAGTACCTCGGCGATCTGCTCGTCGTCGACCTCGGACACGACGTCGAGGTCGCCGGCCTTCCACTCCTTCTCCCGCTGCGCCTTCTGGCCCAGCAGCTGCTTCTCCTTGTCGCGCAGCTGCGCGGCCCGCTCGAAGTCCTGCGCGTCGATCGCGGACTCCTTGTCGCGGCGCACCTGGGCGATGCGCTCGTCGAAGTCACGCAGGTCCGGCGGCGCGGTCATCCGGCGGATGCGCATCCGGGCGCCGGCCTCGTCGATCAGGTCGATCGCCTTGTCCGGCAGGAAGCGGTCGGAGATGTACCGGTCGGCCAGCGTCGCGGCCGCGACCAGTGCCGCGTCGGTGATGCTGATCCGGTGGTGGGCCTCGTAGCGGTCGCGCAGGCCCTTGAGAATCTCGATGGTGTGCGCCAGCGACGGCTCGCCGACCTGGATGGGCTGGAAGCGGCGCTCGAGAGCGGCGTCCTTCTCCAGGTGCTTGCGGTACTCGTCGAGAGTGGTGGCGCCGATGGTCTGCAGCTCGCCACGGGCCAGCATCGGCTTGAGGATGCTCGCCGCGTCGATCGCTCCCTCGGCGGCACCCGCACCGACCAGGGTGTGGATCTCGTCGATGAACAGGATGATGTCGCCCCGGGTGCGGATCTCCTTGAGCACCTTCTTGAGGCGCTCCTCGAAGTCACCGCGGTAGCGGGAGCCGGCGACCAGCGCACCGAGGTCGAGCGTGTAGAGCTGCTTGTCCTTGAGCGTCTCGGGCACCTCGCCCTTGACGATCGACTGGGACAGGCCCTCGACGACCGCGGTCTTGCCGACGCCCGGCTCGCCGATGAGCACGGGGTTGTTCTTGGTGCGGCGGGACAGCACCTGCATGACCCGCTCGATCTCCTTCTCGCGCCCGATGACCGGGTCGAGCTTGCCCTCGCGGGCGGCCTGGGTCAGGTTGCGCCCGAACTGGTCGAGCACCAGGCTCGTCGACGGGGCGGCCTCGCCCGCGGCGGCGCCGGCGGCGGCCGGCTCCTTGCCCTGGTAGCCGGAGAGCAGCTGGATGACCTGCTGGCGGACCCGGTTGAGGTCGGCGCCGAGCTTCACGAGCACCTGGGCGGCGACGCCCTCGCCCTCGCGGATCAGGCCGAGCAGGATGTGCTCGGTGCCGATGTAGTTGTGGCCGAGCTGCAGCGCCTCACGCAGCGACAGCTCGAGAACCTTCTTGGCTCGGGGCGTGAACGGGATGTGCCCGCTCGGCGCCTGCTGGCCCTGGCCGATGATCTCCTCGACCTGCTGCCGCACTCCCTCGAGGGAGATGCCGAGGCTCTCCAGAGCCTTGGCCGCGACGCCCTCACCCTCATGGATCAGGCCGAGCAGGATGTGCTCGGTCCCGATGTAGTTGTGGTTGAGCATCCGGGCCTCTTCTTGGGCCAGGACGACAACCCGTCGCGCTCGGTCGGTGAACCGCTCGAACATGCCCTCGTGCTCCTCACGTGCCGTGCGCCAATGGACTGGCGGGGCCAGCGCACGGGCATCGGTGATACCCGTACAGACAACTCTATCGCCGCCGGGTGGTCTTGCTGGGTCCTCACGGCCCCTCGAAACCGTCCGCAACGTTGATAGAGCCAACTTCGCACGCTCAACCGCTGTTCCCCCAGCGGAACGGCTACGCGGACAGCGAAATCCGGTTCCCGGCGTCCACAGCCTGTGGACAACGTTGTCCCCACCTGTGGATAACTCTACGCGCGCGACCGGGAACGCAGCGAAAAAGCAGCGGGCCCGCCACACGGTCGCGTGGCGGGCCCTGCTGCGTCGGTCGGGCGGCGATCAGTTGCGTCCCGGCCCCTTGGCGTGGAACTCGTCGACGATCTCCTGCGGGATGCGGCCCCGGTCGGAGATGTCCTTGCCGGACTTCTTGGCCCACTCCCGGATCGCCTTGTTCTGCTCCCGGTCGGCGGTGGCGCCGCCCCGGCCGCGGGCGGCCCGGCCACCCACGACCACCCCGCCGCGGGCGACCTTGGCGCCGGCCACCACGTAGGGCTCGAAGAGCTCCCGCAATTTGGCGGCGTTCTTCTCCGAGAGGTCGATCTCGTACTGAATGCCGTCGAGCGCGAACTTCACCGTCTCGTCGGCGTCGCCTCCGTCGATGTCATCGACCAGCTTGTGAATGATCTGCTTGGCCACGCGCCGCAATCCTCCCGAACACAGGTTCTCCCCGAAGCAACGCACAGACAATAACGCGCACGCGGCGTCGTACGTCAATGGCGGTAGAAACATTTCGGCAACGGATTGCTCGGCGGTGCTTACTCCGGCCGTACGAGCGGGAAGAGGATCGTTTCCCGAATGCCCAGCCCGGTCAGCGCCATCAGAAGCCGGTCGATTCCCATTCCCATGCCCCCGGTCGGCGGCATTCCGTACTCCATGGCGCGCAGGAAATCCTCGTCCAGCTGCATCGCCTCGGGATCGCCGCCGGCGGCCAGCAACGACTGCGCCACCAGCCGATCGCGCTGCACGACCGGGTCGACGAGCTCGGAATAGGCGGTCGCCAGTTCGAAGCCCATGACGTAGAGGTCCCACTTCTCGGTCAGACCCGGCGTTTCGCGGTGCGCGCGGGTCAGCGGAGCGGTCTCTTCGGGATAATCCCGCACAAATGTCGGCGCCTGCAGCGTGTGCTGCACCAGGTGCTCGAACAGCTCCTCGGCGAGCTTGCCGGGGCCCCACTTCGGGTCGACCGACAGGTCGTGCTTTTCCGCATACCGCTGGAGTTGCACGATATCGGTGCCGGGCGTGACTTCTTCGCCGAGCGCGGCCGAGAGCGAACCATAGAGAGTCACCGACGCCCACTCGCCACCGAGATCCAACTCGGTGCCGTCGAAGTGCGTCACGATGTGTGATCCGGCGACCGCGAAGGCGGCTTCCTGAATCCACTCGCGCACCTGCTGTTGCATGACGTTGTAGTCCGCGTACGCCTGGTAGGCCTCGAGCATCGCGAACTCCGGCGAGTGCGTCGAGTCCATACCCTCATTGCGGAAGTTCCGGTTGATCTCGAAGACGCGCTCGATGCCGCCGACGACGGCCCGCTTCAAAAACAGTTCCGGCGCGATCCGCAGATAGAGATCAGTGTCGAGAGCGTTGCTGTGCGTCACAAAAGGCCGGGCCGTCGCGCCGCCGTGCAGCAACTGCAGCATTGGCGTTTCGACCTCGAGGAAATCGCGGCGGAACAGCGACTCGCGCAGGCTGCGCACGACCGTCGCCCGGGTGCGGACGGTGTCGCGCGCCTGGGGGCGCACGATCAGGTCGACGTAGCGCTGGCGGACCCGGGTCTCCTCGGAGAGCGGCTTGTGCGCCACCGGGAGCGGCCGCAGCGCCTTGGCGCTCATCGCCCACGAGCCGGCCAGCACGGAGAGCTCACCGCGGCGGCTGGTGATCACCTCACCGGTGACCGACACGAGGTCGCCCAGGTCGACGAGCTGCTTCCAGTCCGTCAGGCGCTGCTCGCCGACCTTGTCGAGCGAGAGCATCGCCTGGATCTCGGTGCCGTCGCCGTCGCGCAGGGTTGCGAAGCACAGCTTGCCGCCGTTGCGCACGAAGATCACGCGGCCGGTCACCGAGACCTGGTCGCCGGTCGCGGTGTCGGTGGGCAGCTCGGCGTACTGCTCGCGGACCTGCTTGAGTGTGGTCGTCCGCGCGACGGTCACCGGGTAGGGGGACACCCCTTCGGTGAGCATCCGGTCCCGCTTCGACCGGCGGACCCGCATCTGCTCGGGAAGGTCCTCGGCGGGGTCTGGAACGGCCACATTCTGCTCGGTCACGGCACGACTCTCTGTATGGCTGGTGATGGGCCCTGAAAGCGTACTCAGGGCCCGCCCCGGCCGGAAACGAATACCGGTCAGACGTTGCGCTCGTAGACCATGCGCAGACCGATCAGGGTGATCATCGGCTCGTGCGCGGTGATGGTCTTGCACTCGTCCTTGACCAGCCACGCGAGCCCGCCGGTCGCGATGACCGCGCGCACCGGCCCGATCTCGTCGATCATGCGCGAGACGATCCCGTCGACCTGCCCGGCGAACCCGAAGTACATGCCCGACTGCAGGCACTCCACGGTGTTCTTGCCGATCACCGACCGCGGCCGCGCGGGCTCCACCTTGCGCAGCTGGGCGGCCCGGGCGGCGAGCGCGTCGAACGAGATCTCGATGCCCGGCGCGAACGCCCCGCCGAGGAACTCGCCCCGCTCGCTGATCACGTCGAAGTTGGTGGTCGTGCCGAAGTCCACCACGATCGACGGCCCACCGTAGAGCGCGTGCGCCGCGAGCGTGTTGACGACCCGGTCGGCGCCCACCTCCTTGGGGTTGTCGATGGCGAGCTGCACACCGGTCTTGACGCCCGGCTCGACGATCACGTTGGGCAGGTCGCCGTAGTAGCGCGCCAGCATCGTCCGCAGGCTGCGCAGCGCGGCCGGCACGGTCGAACAGGCGGCGACCCCGGTGATCTCCACGGCGTCGCCGGCCAGCAGCCCGCGGAACATCAGGCCGAGCTCGTCGGCGGTGGAGCGGGCGTCGGTCTTGATGCGCCAGTTGTGCACCAGCTTGTCGCCGTCGAAGGTGGCCAGCACGGTGTTCGTGTTGCCGATGTCGATGCAGAGCAGCACGGCGGGGGCTCCAAGGGTTCAGTTCGGGGTGTCGGCGGTGTGCGCGAGCCGCGTCGTTCCATCGTGTCAGTCAGGCCGGGCAGACCCCGCCCGCCCTGGGGGCTGGCCAACCATACGCCGCCGCCCGGGCGCAAATCCGAGTTCTCCACAGGCCGGAGATGAGGGGTTGTCCACAGCCAGAAGCTGACGGGTTGCGCGCGGAAACCGGCGGCGGTGCCGGCCATCCACAGAGCGAAGCTGACGGGTTGCGCGCGGAAAACCGGCGGCGGTGCCGGCCATCCACAGAGCGAAGCTGACGGGTTACGGGCGCAGAAGACCAGCGGCGGTGCCGGCCATCCACAGAGCGAAGCTGACGGGTTGCGCGCGGAAGACCAGCGGCGGTGCCGGCCATCCGCGGAGTCGAGCCGGCTGAGGGCGGCCGGAGTGAAGGCCGTCCACAGAGCCGAGCCGGCACGGTCATCCACAGGACGGACGTCCGCACAGCGGAGAGCCCGACACAGCGGCCGCCCCGCGGAGGCGGGGCAGCTGACGACGGGAGCTAGCGGGCGCGCAGGTCCATCGCGATGTCCAGGATCGGGGACGAGTGCGTCAGGCCGCCGACCGAGAGGTAGTCGACGCCGGTTGCCGCGTACTCGGCGACGTTCTCGAGGCGCAGGTTGCCGGTGGCCTCGAGCTCGGCCCGGTCGCCCACCTCGGCGACGACCTCGCGCAGCCGGTCGGGCGGCATGTTGTCGCAGAGCAGGAACGTGGCGCCCGCCTCGACGGCCTCGACCGCCTCGGCGACGGTGGTGACCTCGACCTGGACGGCCACCTCGGGGAACTTCTCGCGCACCAGGCGGTAGGCCGCGGTGATGCTGCCGGCGGCGAGCTTGTGGTTGTCCTTGATCATGGCGACGTCGTAGAGGCCCATGCGCTTGTTGGTGCCGCCCCCGACGCGTACGGCGTATTTCTCGAGGTAGCGCAGGCCGGGCGTGGTCTTGCGGGTGTCGAGCACGGTCGCCTTGGTGCCGGCCAGCGCGTCGGCCCAGCGGCGCGTGTGGGTGGCCACCCCGGACATGCGGCTGAGCAGGTTGAGCGCCGTGCGCTCGCCGGTGAGCAGCGCCCGGGTGGGGCCGGTGACCACGGCCAGCACGTCGCCGCGGGTCACCCGGTCACCCTCGGCCACCCGCTGCTCGAAGGTCGCCGTGTGGCCCGAGGTGTCGTTGAAGACGACCGCGGCGACCGGCAGCCCGGCCACCACGCCGTCGGCGCGGGCGACCAGCTCGGCGGTGTCGACCTGGTCGGCCGGGATCGTCGCCTCGCTGGTCACGTCGTGCGGCGGCGAGCCGAGGTCCTCCGCCAGCGCGGTGCGGACGACGAGTTCCACCTCGGCGACGTCGAGCTCGTTCATGGTTCCCCCTGTGGTCAGGCCATCTCTTCGAAGGACTGGTGCAACCGGGTGCGGTCGAGGGTGTGCAGCAGATGGCCGCGCCACTCGTCCTCGGCGACCGGGAAGTCCTCACGCCAGTGGCAGCCGCGCGTCTCGCGGCGGGTGCGCGCGGCCGCGACCAGCACCGTCGCGACCGTGAGCAGGTTCGTCGCCTCCCAGGCGGCGTTGCGGGGGGTGTCGCGCTGCTCGGCGAGGCGGGCCAGCTCCTTGGCGGTGGCGCCCAGCGAGTCGGCCGAGCGCAGCACGCCGGCCCCGTGGGTCATCGACCGCTGCAGCTCGGCGCGCACGGACGGGGAGACGACCCAGCCGTCGGCGGCAGAAGAATCAGCGGGGTCGGCCTGTGGGGGCAGGTCGCGGGCGATGTCGTCGGCGATGCGCCGGGCGAAGACCAGGCCCTCGAGCAGCGAGTTGCTGGCCAGGCGGTTCGCGCCGTGCACGCCCGTGCAGGCGACCTCGCCGCAGGCGTAGAGGCCGGGGATGCTCGTGCGGCCGTGCAGGTCGGTGCGTACGCCCCCGGACGCGTAGTGGGCCGCGGGCGCGACCGGGATCAGCTCGGCGGCCGGATCGATGCCGGCCGCGCGGGTGGACGCGACGATGGTCGGGAAGCGCTGCTCGAGGAACTCCCGGCCGAGGTGGCGCGCGTCGAGGTAGACGTGGTCGGCGCCGGTCTGCAGCAGCACCCGGTGGATGCCCTTGGCGACCACGTCGCGCGGGGCCAGCTCGGCGAGCTCGTGCTGCCCGACCATGAACCGGACGCCGGACTCGTCGACCAGGTGGGCGCCCTCGCCGCGCAGCGCCTCGGAGATCAGCGGCCGCTGCACCGACGTGATGCCGGCGCTGACGAACGACGTGGGGTGGAACTGCACGAACTCGACGTCGGTGACGACCGCGCCGGCCCGCAGCGCCAGCGCCACGCCGTCGCCGGTGGAGACCGACGGGTTGGTGGTGGAGGCGTAGATCTGGCCCATGCCGCCGGTGGCCAGCACGACCGCGCGGGCCAGGATGGCGCCCACGCCGTCCTCGCTGCCCTCGCCCAGCACGTGCAGCGTGATGCCGCAGGCCCGGCCGTCGGGGGCGCGCAGCAGGTCGAGCACCAGCGCGTGCTCGACCAGGCGGATCCACGGGTCGCGGCGGACCGCCTCGTGCAGGGCGCGCTGCACCTCGGCGCCGGTCGCGTCGCCGCCCGCGTGCACGATGCGGTCGGCGCGGTGGCCGCCCTCGCGGGTGAGCATGAGCGACCCGTCGGCGTTGCGGTCGAAGGCGGCGCCGAGCCGGATCAGTTCCCGTACGCGGGCAGGCCCCTCCTCGACGAGCACGCGCACCGCGGCCGGGTCGCACAGCCCGACGCCGGCGATCTCGGTGTCGTTCGCGTGGGCGGCTGGGGTGTCGAGCGGGTCGAGCACCGCGGCGATGCCGCCCTGGGCCCACCGGGTCGACCCGTCGTCGATGTTGACCTTGGTGACGACGGTGACGTGCAGGCCCTGCTCGCGCAGGTGGAGCGCGGCGGTCAGCCCGGCCACGCCGGAGCCCACGACGAGCACGTCGGTGGTCTCGCTCCAGCCGGGCTCGGGGGCGGCGAGCCGGCGGGGCAGCTCCGGAAGGTCGGCGACATCCATTTGCTCAGTACACCCCGCGGGTACGACAGTTTCCCGCCGGGGGCGGACATTCGTGGTCACCGTTACTTGTACTGCACCGGCAGGCTCTTGATGCCCTTGCCCTTGAGCGACGACGTCAGCTCCACGCCGTCCAGCCACAGGTAGCAGCGCACCCCGCGGTCGCCCTGCGCCCAGACGTCCGCGCCCCCGGGCAGCGACACCACGCCCGTACGGTATTGCAGGTCGGCGTCCTTGGGCACACCGACGTAGTCCGCGATCAGGGCGCGGCAGCCGTCGTGGAACTTCGCCCAGGTGGCGTCGTCGTCGGGGTAGTCGAGGTCCTTGGCGAACCACACCCCCGCGAACTCGCCGTTGTGCTTGGCCGCGCAGCTCACCTCGGGCATCGTCGCGATCGCGCCGTTGCCGTCCATCTGGATCGCGTAGCAGCCGAGCAGCAGGTCGGAGGTGCCGGCGGCGAGCGCGTCACGCAGACTGCTGTCCCGCTGCACCAGGCCGCCGTCGTCCTCGACCGAGTTCAGCTCGAGCACCTCGCAGCGGTACCACCGGGCGCCGCCGCTCCACGCGGCCGCGGTCGGGTGGATGACGCCGATCCAGAGCCGGGCGTTGCGCCACGGACCGCCGACGAACGTGGTGGTCTTCTGGTCGCAGACCGAATAGGCGGCCCGGGCGCCCGCGGAGCCGTCGGCGGGCGGGACGTCGGCGTCCGCGGCCGGCGACTCGTACGTGCCGACGTGCACGGTTTCGGTGCGGTGCTTGGCGGTGCAGTCGACTTCCTCGTACGTGCCGCGCGCCCCGACCGGGTTGAAGTTGGCGGTGTGGCAGGCGCCGGTGTTCGGCTCGAAGCCCGTCGCCGGCGCCATCGCGCCCCAGCCGTTGGTCAGGTCGCCGTCGACGCCCCCCGGCCGCGCGCATCCCGCGGTGAGCAGCACCGTGCCCAGGACGGCGGTGATCCCCAGCCGGAGGCCGAGCCGGTGTCGCATGAACCCACGCCTTCCCCGCGCGCCGCCGATGTCCGGTTTCTGATCATATGGTGGCGGTAGCGGCGGCGTCGGGCTTTTACGCGGCGCGATCCCCCCGCGTCAGGCCACCGGGCATGCCCTCGGCGGCCGCGGCCGGGTCGGCGCCCAGCTCGATGATCCGGTTGGCGGCGTCGACGTGCACGACGCGCGGCTGGTAGGCGCGCGCCTCGGCGTCCTCCATCTGGCCGTACGAGATGAGGATGACCAGGTCGCCGGGGTGCACCAGGTGCGCGGCCGCGCCGTTGATGCCGATCACGCCGCTGCCCCGCTCGCCCGGGATCACGTACGTCTCGAGGCGGGCGCCGTTGGTCACGTCGACGATCGCGACCTGCTCGCCGGGGATCAGGTCGGCCGCCTCGAGCAGGTCGAGGTCGATCGTCACCGAGCCCACGTAGTGCAGGTCGGCCTGGGTCACGGTGGCCCGGTGGATCTTGCTCTTGAGCATGGTGCGGAGCATCAGGCGGCCCTCTCCAGGGTCAGCGGCACGTTGTCGATCAGGCGGGTGGCGCCGACGCGGGCGGCCACCAGCAGCCGGGCGGGGCCGGTGGGCGGCGGATCGCCGAGGTCGGGGCCGGTGAGCGCGAGGTAGTCGACCCGTACGCCCGGCTCCTCGGCAAGGATCTTGTTGGCGGCGGCCAGCACCGCGTCCGGGTCGGTGTGGGTGGCGCCCTCGCGCAGGGCCCGGGAAAGGGCCAGGGCGGCGCGGCGCTCCTCGGCGGACAGGTAGCGGTTGCGGCTCGACAGGGCCAGGCCGTCCGGTTCCCGTACGGTCGGCACGCCCACGATCTCGACGCCGAGCTCGAGGTCCCGCACCATCCGGCGGATCAGCGCGAGCTGCTGGAAGTCCTTCTCGCCGAAGAACGCCACGTCGGCGCGGGTGAGCAGCAGCAGCTTCTCGACGACGGTAAGCATGCCCGCGAAGTGCCCGGGACGGCTGGCGCCCTCGAGAATCTCGCCCAGCGGGCCGGCGTTCATCGTGATCGACGGCGGGCCGCCCGGGTAGACCTCGTCGCGGCCGGGGGCGAAGACCACGTCCACGCCCTCCTCCCGGCACGCCTCGACGTCGGCCTCGAGCGTGCGCGGGTACTTGTCGAAGTCCTCGTTCGGGCCGAACTGCAGCGGGTTCACAAAGATGGTCACGATGACGAAGGGGGCCCGCTCGCGGGCCTCGCGCATGAGCCGGCGGTGGCCCTCGTGCAGCGCGCCCATCGTCATCACGACCGCCGTCCCGGCTGTCCCGCGGATCGCGGCCAGCTCGCGGCGCGTGTGGATCAGGGTGGTCATGCGGCGCTCCCCACTCCGGCACGGGACAGGACGTCGAGCAGCAGAGCAGCGTCCTGCGGGCGCAGGCGGCCTGCGGCGATGGCGCGGTCGGCGGTGCGGCGGGCCAGAGCCAGGTACGCCGGCACGGCCTCGGCCGGCATGCGGTCGAGGTGCTTGCCGACCGTGCCGGCGTCGCCCCGCGAGACCGGACCGGTCAGCGCCGCGTCGCCCAGCCGCAACGCGTTGTCGAGCGCGGCGTGCAGCAGCGGCGACAGGATCCGGGCGGGCTCCGCGATCCCCGCCGCGCGCAGCAGATCGGCGGCCTCGTTGACGAGCGTGACCAGGTGGTTCGCGCCGTGGGCGAGGGCCGCGTGATAGACCGGCCGGGCGTCCTCGGCGACCCACTCGGGCACCCCGCCGAGGTCGGCCACGAGCCGGGCGGCGAAGACCCGGTCGGCCGTGGTGACGCCCCAGGCGATGCCGGGCAGGCGCTCGAGGTCGGAGTCCGCGCCCGTGAAGGTCATCGCCGGGTGCAGGGCCATGCCCTCGACGTCGCCCAGCACGTCGAGGCCGTGGGCGCCCGAGGTGTGCGCCACCTTCTGCCCGGGGCGCAGCGCGCCGGTGGCGGCCAGCCCCGAGACGACGCCGGCGAGCGCGTCGTCGGGCACGGCCAGCAGCAGCAGGTGCTCGGCGGCGCGGGCGACCTCGTCGGCGGGCAGGATGGCGGCGCCGGGCAGCAGGCGGGCGGCCCGCTCGCGGGAGGCGGCCGAGACCGCCGCGGCGGCGACCACGCGGTGGCCGGCGGCGTTCAGTGCGGCGCCCAGGACGGCGCCGACCCGGCCCGCCCCGACGACACCCACGGTCAGGGGCGACGATGCGCTCATATCAGGATCCAGTCCTCAAGTGGGGTACCGGTCGAGCGCAAGTATGCGCTGCCGAAACACGCCCGTGACAAGACCATGTGAACAACCCCATCACCGCTCAGGCCGGTCGTGTCGCAGCCGAGCCCCGACCCCTCCCGCCTGGGGGCGGGCCCAGACCTTACGCCGCCCGCCAAGATCCGCGCGGCGTTGTCCACAGGCGCCCTCCGGCGCTTTCCACAGGCCCGTCCGGCTGTCAGCGGAGGCCTTAGGGTTGCCGGTGTGAAAACGGGCTGGCGTGCCGCGATGCAGTCCGGGCTCTACGGGCCCGGCGGCTTCTTCGTGCGCGCCGGGCAGGGGCCGGCCGATCACTTCCGGACCAGCGTGCACGCCTCGCCGCTGTTCGCCGGCGCGCTGCTGCGGCTCGTCGAGCGGGTCGACGCCGCGCTGGGCCGGCCGAGGACGTTCGACCTGGTCGACGTGGGCGCCGGCCGCGGGGAGCTGCTCGCCGCCCTGCGCCCGCTGCTGCCGGAGCGGGTGCGGCTGACGGCCGTCGAGGTGGCGCCGCGCCCGCCGGGGCTGCCCGGGGGGATCGCGTGGCGACACGACCTGCCGGAGGCCGTGACCGGGCTGCTCGTCGCCACCGAGTGGCTCGACAACGTGCCCCTCGACGTGACCGATCTCGACGACGCCGGGCGGCAGCGCAAGGTGCTGGTCGACCCCGCGACGGGCGCCGAGACGCTGGGCGGGCCGGTGGACGCGGCCGACCTGTTCTGGCTACGGCGCTGGTGGCCGGCGGCGGGGCGGGCGGAGATCGGCTGGCCGCGCGACGCGGCGTGGGCGGACGCCGTTCAGCGGGTGCGGCGCGGGTGTGCGCTCGCGATCGACTACGGGCACCTGCGCGACGAGCGGCCGGCGCTGGGCACGCTGACCGGCTATCGGGGCGGCCGGCAGGTGCAGCCGGTGCCCGACGGGTCCTGCGACGTCACGGCGCACGTGGCGATGGATGCGGTGGCGGCCGCGGCCGGGGTGCCGTACCGCCTGGTCCACCAGCGCGAGGCGCTCCGCGCGCTCGGGGTCGACGGCGCCCGGCCACCGTTGGATCTGGCCCGCAGCGACCCGGCGGGATACGTGCGCGCGCTGGCCGCGGCGGGCTCCGAGGCGGAGCTCATCGAGCCGGGCGGCCTGGGCGGCCACTGGTGGTTGCTGCACACCGTCGATGTCGACCGGCGTGGGAGCATGCTGCTATGAGGGAGATGACGGTCGGGACCGGTGCCGGGCTCGAGACCGCCGACATGGTGCTCAACATCGGCCCGCAGCACCCCTCGACGCACGGTGTGCTGCGGCTCAAGCTCACGCTGGACGGTGAGCGGGTGGTCGCGTGCGAGCCGATCATCGGCTACATGCACCGCGGCGCCGAGAAGCTGTTCGAGGTCCGCGACTACCGGCAGATCCTCATGCTGGCCAACCGGCACGACTGGCTGTCGGCGTTCTCCAACGAGCTGGGCGTGGCGCTCGCCGTCGAGCGGCTGATGGGCATCGAGGTGCCCGAGCGCGCGACCTGGCTGCGGATGGCGCTCGCGGAGCTCAACCGGGTGCTCAACCACCTCATGTTCCTGGGGTCCTACCCGCTCGAGATCGGCGCGATCACGCCGATGTTCTACGCGTTCCGCGAGCGCGAGGCCCTGCAGGCCGTGATGGAGGAGGTCTCCGGCGGCCGCATCCACTACATGTTCAACCGGGTCGGCGGGCTCAAGGAGGAGGTGCCCGCGGGCTGGACCGGGCGGGCGCGCGAGACGATCCGCACGGTCCGCAAGCGACTGCCCGACCTGGACAACCTGATCCGGCGCAACGACATCTTCCTGGCGCGCACGGTCGGGGTGGGCGTGCTGACCGCGGAGCAGGCGGCGGCGTACGGGGCCTCGGGGCCGGTCGCGCGCGCCAGCGGGCTCGACTTCGACCTGCGCCGCGACGAGCCCTATCTGGCGTACGACGAGCTGGACGTGCCCGTCGTGACGCGCACCGCGGGCGACTGCCACTCGCGCTTCGAGGTGCTGCTCGACCAGACGTACGTGTCGCTGGACCTCGCGGAGCAGTGCCTCGACCGGGTCGACCGCACCTCCGGGCCGGTCAACGTGCGGCTGCCCAAGGTGGTCAAGGCGCCGGAGGGGCACACGTACGCGTGGACCGAGAACCCGCTCGGCATCAACGGCTACTACCTGGTGTCCCGCGGCGAGAAGACGCCGTGGCGGATGAAGCTGCGGACCGCCTCGTACGCCAATGTGCAGGCGCTGGCGACGTTGATCCCCGGCTGCCTGGTGCCCGACCTGATCGCGATCCTCGGCTCGATGTTCTTCGTCGTGGGCGACGTCGACAAGTAGGGCCTAGTTGCGGCCGTAGTTCTGCTCGGACGGATAGCCGCCGTACGAGGCGAAGTCGCTGAGCGAGCCGACGTTGGTGTCGTTGGCCGAGGGCCGGTGGCGGCGCGCCTTGTAATTGGGGTCGCCGGTCACGTTGCCGGGCTCGCGGGTCTGCGGGGCGTCGTGGTCGTAGCTGTAGTCGCCCTGCTCGGCGCCGTAGGTCGGGGCGCCGTAGCCGTTGTACTCGTCGGAGTCGAAGTCGCTGCCGTAGGTACTGGCGGGCGCGCCGTAGGTGTTGCCGCTGGCGGGCGAACCGTAGACGCCCGGCGCCTGCGCGTATCCGGTGCTCGCGCCGAGGTCCTCCGGCTCGGAGCGGCCGTACGGGTCGCCGGGGTGCACCGGTGCGGACGCCCGCGGGCCCGGCGGCGGGGGCACCGAGGCGGCTCCGCGCTGCCGGGGCAGCTGCGACGGCGGCGGCACGGCGGCGGCGGCCACCGGCACACCGGCCGAACCCATCGGCACGCCGGCCGAGCCCATCGGCACACCCGCCGAGCCCATCGGCACGCCGGCCGGAGGGACACCAGCCGGTCCCATCGGCACACCGGCAGAGCCCACGGGAACGCCAGCCGAGCCCATCGGGACGCCGGCGGAACCCATGGGGACGCCCGCCGAGCCCACAGGGACGCCGGCGGAACCCATCGGAACGCCCGCCGAGCCCACAGGGACGCCGGCGGAACCCACCGGGACGCCGGCGGAACCCACCGGGACGCCGGCGGAGCCCGTCGGCACACCGGCGGAGGCGACGGGGACGCCGGCCCGGCCGCTGGTGAGCAGACGGGGCGAGCCGGTAGGCGGCGGACCGGCCGGCATGGCGGGCCGCGGCTGGGGGTCGTAGTCGTCTGCCGGGTAATCCTCGGCGGGGTAGTCGTTGGAGAACGGGTCGGGGTAGTTGTCGTCGGCCGCGAACGCGCCGAAGAAGCTCGTCCCCTCCTCGTGCTGCTGGGCCGGCACCGGCACCGGCTGGGGAGCGCCGTAGGTCTGGCCGCCGCCGCCGAACTCGGCGCGCAGCTCGCGACGGACCCGGGCGACCTCGTCGGCCACGCGTTCCTCCACGTCCGCACCGGCCGAAGCGGCGTCGTCGCGCACCAGCACGGACGCGCCGATCAGCGCCACGGCAGCCGCGATGAGCAGCACGGCGAAGCGTGCGGAGTTGGAGTTGTCGCCGAGCAGCACGACCACGACGGCCACGGGGGCGAGCAGCACACCCGCCCAGACGAGGCTGCGGAGCAGACGCGCGTTACTCGCGATCGATTCCCGGTCCGGCATGGGCGCCGATACTACCGAGCCCTCCCGTTCGGGCAAATGTTCGATCCGTACGCCCGAAATGCCGGACTTCAGGGCCGTCGCCCAGGGAAAAGCGAGGTCACCGGCCCGGACGAGGCGCCCGGGCCGGCGGCGGGAAGAGTTCGCGGCTGCGAACTCTTCGGGGCGGGGCGCTACCTCGTGCCGCGGTAGCCGCCGAGGGTGGCGAAGCCGACGATCCAGCCGACGAACAGGCCGTACGCGGCCCCGTTGCCGGCTGCCTGGAAGGCGCTCAGCAGCGACGGGTTGGCCAGGAACAGCGTGGTGAGCAGCGCGGCGAAGCCGCCCGCGAAGATGTAGGACGCCCAGCCGGCGAAGAACTGGCTGATCGTGCCGCGCGCCCGGGCCAGCTGCGAGCCGGGCAGCAGCACCAGGAACAGCGCGGTCAGCACGACCAGCAGGATCGCCTTGAGGTCGCCGACCACGATCTCGCGCAGCGAGTCGCTGGAGTCGAACGACCAGCGGGGCCAGGCGAGCAGCCGCAGCCACCAGCCGCCGGCCGTGTCGGGGTTGGTGTTGTCGCTCGCCCAGTTCGCATACCAGGGGCTGCCGAAGACGAGGACCAATATGAGCGCGGCCAGAGTGCCCGCACCAGGCGCAGATTTGTACCGGTTGCCGAGAGCCATGCGCCGCCTATTTCCCGGAGCGACGCTCAGCTTAAACGACGGCCGTGGATCTAGTGTTTCTGCAGGTAGTCGATGAACGCGGCGCGTAGCAGCGGCTCGTTCTCTCCGTAACCGTGGCCCTCCAGCTCGCGCCAGAGCGCGACCGCCTCGTCGACGGTGGGGCCGATGGAGTTGGGGGCGCCGTCGAGCTGTGAGGCCTCGTCGGCGTCGGGCAGGTGCTTGAGGACCGACCAGAAGAACCCGATGTCACGCCGCTCCCGGGCCTTGGCGAAGGCGCGCTCGCGCAGCTGCTCGGTGGGCAGGGCGTCCAGCTCGGCGAAGCTCGGAGTGGTCATGATTCACAGCATAGGCGGGCGGGCCGGTCAGCGGCTCGTGCCCCAGGGCCCGGCGTCCCAGCGGTCGCCGCGCGCGGTGCTGGTCGCGGGCGACCAGGTCTCGGGCAGGTCGGGCGACCAGTTGCCGCCGGTCGTGGCGGGCGCGGTGTTCCAGTCCGCGGGCCCGGTGACGGGCAGCGGACGACCGTACGTCTCGACGAGCCGGGTGACCACGAGGCCGCCCGCGACGACGCAGCCCGCGATCGCGAACAGCGAGATGTCGAAGGCGCGCCGGTCGGCGTAGTCGAGGAACAGCGTGAGCGCGGCGACCGCGAACAGCGTGCCGAAGATGCCGCCGCGGCGCCCGTACGCGCTGGTGCCGGCGAGCAGGGCCAGGCCGATCGCGATGCCGGTCCACTCCAGGCCGGTGCCCGGCACGACGGGGCCGTCGGACTGGGTGGCGAACAGCACGCCGGCGCCGACCGCGAAGAGCGAGGAGAGAGCCAGCGAGCCGATCACCGGAAACGCCACGACCACGCCGCGGCGGCGGGCCGGGTCGGCGGCGGCGCGCATCGAGCCGAGCCAGCGCCGTACCGGGGTCACCGTGCCCAGCGCGCTGCCCAGCACGGCCAGCAGCGCGAACCCGCCGAACAGGAAGAACGCCTGATCGGTCGGGTCGTAGGTGCCCTGCACGTCGACCGGCACGACGCGCAGCTGGTCATAGACGATCACGCCGAGGGCGGCGGCGAGCGTGGCGGCCCAGCCGGGCACGTGCAGCAGCACGACGAGCAGACCGATCACGATGCCGCCTGCCGCGGCGAAGACGAGCGCCGGCACCACGGCCTGCAGCAGCCCCTGATCGCCCTGTTCCGCGTACTGCAGGGAGGCGCCCAGCGCGATCGGGCCGAGCGCGAGGTTGGGCACGCCGGCCCGCAGGGTGAGGCCCGCGCCGAGCGTCAGCAGGCCGATCGCGGCGCCGGTGGTCAGCAGCGCGTCGAGGGCGGGGCGCTGGAAGCTGTCGGACTCCAGGCGCCAGAGCAGGAAGCCGATCGCGCCGGCGGCGACGAGCAGCACTACCTCCCAGCCGAGGTGGATGCCGAGCCGGTCGCGGCCGTCCTCGTCGGCGTCGGCGCGGCGGAGCACGTCGCCCGTGGTGTCGCCGGTCCCGCCGTCGAGCTCCTCGGCCCGCCGGCGCTGCTCGGCCGCGGCCAGCGTGTTGGCCCGGTAGGCGGACGGATCGGTGGGCGTGGGCTCCTCGCTCTGCCGGCGGTAGGCCGCCTCGTCGTACGCCATCGCCCTGCCTCCTCGTGTGCATCCCGTGCGGGGCACGCCGAGATGTGCCGGGCGCGTGCCCGTGCCCAGAGCATACGGATACGAGTCGGTCTCAGTTCAAGGCCGGAATCCGCACCTGCGGCGGGAGTCAGAGAAGCCCGGTGGGGCGGTCCGAGTCGTCCTCGTCCTTGGAGTCGGGCTGCTCCGGGATGCGGCACGCGCGCTCGAGCCAGAGGGCGGCGCCGACCAGCGCGAGCGCGGAGACCACGCCGCCGACCGCGACGGGCAGGTCGTCGTGCGCGGCTTCGGTGGTCTCCATGGCGAGCCACGCCAGCAGCCCCAGCGAGAAGCCGGTCGAGATCGCGCCGACCAGCGAGGACGCCTTGGCGAGCGCCACGTAGCGGGCGACGGCCAGCGGGTCGACGCGCGGCGCGCCGGGCTTGCGCTGGATGCGGGCCGCCGTGTTCTGCGCCAGCAGGCCCTCGGCGACGGCGAGCACGGCCAGCACGATCACCGGCGACCACGGCAGCTCGGGCAGGGCGGAATAGGAGAAGCTCAGCAGCAGCCAGCCCAGCGCCGCCGCGGCGAGACCCGCGACGATCAGCACCGAGATGCTGGTCGGGCGCATCGACGGATCCGACTTGGGCGCCTGCGGGTTGCTGCTCACGCGGTCGACTCTAGTGCGAGTTCCGGGCGCGGGCGCAGACCGGCGAGGTCGTCCGCCAGGGCGGGGTCACCCAGCAGGGCGGCGATCGGCCCGTGCCCCGGAAGGTCGGCGGCGGGCTCGACGTCCTGCCACGGCCGCAGCACGAAGGCCCGCAGGTGCGCCCGCGGGTGCGGGAGCGTCAGCTCGGGGTCGTCGCTGAGCACGGGCCGGCCGGCGGCGTCCCGGACGGCGATCACGTCGACGTCGAGCGTGCGCGGGCCGAAGCGCCGCTGCGGGTCCCGGACCCGTCCGGCCGCGGCCTCGGCCCGCCGGGCGCGCTCGAGCCAGTCCCGGGGGGACGCGGCGGGGTCCGACACGAGGACGACGGCGTTGAGGTACGCCGGCTGGTCCGCGTCACCCCACGGCGGCGTCTCGTAGACCTCGGAGATGCGCTCGACGCTGCCGCCGAGCGACCGCACGGCCTGCCGCAGGTGGTGCTCGCGGTCGCCCAGGTTGCTGCCGAGGGAGAAGATCGCCCGGGTCATGCCCGGCTCCGGCGCAGCGTGACGGCGACGTCGGCGAACTCCAGCGGGATCGGCGCCTGCGGCTTGTGAACGGTGACCTCGGCCGCGGCGACCCGCCGGTCCTCGAGGCAGGCGGTCAGCAGCCGCTCGGCGAGCGTCTCGATGAGGTTGACCGGCTCGCCGCCGACGATCGCCGCCAGGCGGCCGGCCAGCTCGCCGTAGTGGACGGTGTCGGCCACGTCGTCGCTCGCCGCGGCCGGACCCAGGTCGAGTTCCAGGCGTACGTCTATCAGGAAGTCCTGCCCCTGCTCGCGCTCGAAGTCGAAGACGCCGTGACGGCCGCGCACCCGCAGCCCGGTGAGCGTGATCCGCCCGTCCACCCCGTTCACTCCTTCTCACTCCGCGCGGAGGTCTCGCCCGGCGCTGGGGTCCCGCTCGGCGCGGAACTTTGCAGCCGAGGAGAGCCCGTCGCGCGCCAGACGGCGAGCGCGTCGGCCGTGGCGGCAACGTCGTGCACCCGTACGCCCCAGGCCCCGGCCGCCACCGCGAGGACCGACGTGGCCAGCGTGGCGGCCTCACGCTCCCGGACCGGTCGCGGGGTGCCGTCGGCAGCGGCGAGCAGCCGGCCCAGGTACGTCTTGCGGCTGGCGCCGAACAGCACCGGGTAGCCGAGGCCCACCAGCACGTCGAGGCGGGCGCTCAGGGCCCAGTTGTGCTCGGCGGTCTTGGCGAAGCCCAGCCCCGGATCCAGGATGATCTGTCCGGGGCCGACCCCGGCCGCCAGCGCGTCGTCGACCCGCTGGAGCAGCTCGTCGCGCACCTCGGCGACCACATCGGCGTAGACCGCGAGCTCATTCATGTGCCGGGAGTGCCCGCGCCAGTGCATGAGGACCCACGGGCACCCGGCCTCGGCGGCCACCCGGGCCATGCCGCGGTCGGCGAGACCGCCCGAGACGTCGTTGATCACGGTGGCGCCGGCCTCGAGCGCGGCGGCGGCCACGGCCGCGCGGGTGGTGTCGATGCTGGTCAGTACGCCCGCGCGCGCGAGGCCCTCGATCACCGGCACGACCCGGGCGATCTCGGTGGGGGCGTCCACCCGCTCGGCGCCGGGCCGGGTCGACTCGCCGCCGACGTCCACGATGTCCGCGCCGGCACTGTGCAGTTCGACACCGTGGCGCACCGCCGCCTCCACGTCGGTGTACCGGCCGCCGTCCGAGAAGGAGTCGGGGGTGACATTGAGGACGCCGATCACGACCGGGTGATCCACATGCATCAACGCCGAGGTCGCGACCTGCACATCCGTCCGCTCAGTCGTCACGACAGGAGCGTACGGCGAGCGGGGTTGTCGCACGTGCGTACGATGGTTCGTAACTCATCTCACTCATCGCCATCACCTTGCGTAACGTTTAGGACGCTTGTAGCCAAGAAGTGCGGGCCGTACTCTTCGGAACTAGGCATCATTTGTAGGAACCGCAGAGAGCAGACGAGCATGGCTGTGCCCGAACGGCTCACTCGACGCACAGGGTGGGAAGTAGCACCATATGGGCGGTGCCGTGAGGCTTCACAACTGCAGCGTGCCCGCAACCCCCTAACCGGGCACGGGGAGGTTTGACCGATGATCGCCAGTGAGCTCGCCACGCAGGCAGCGACCGTGCTCGAGCACGTCACGCTCGCCGCGCCCGAACCCAAGGGCATCGACACCAATGGCGTGGTCAAGTTCTTCGCCAGCAACATCGCGCCGATCCTTCTCGCGGTGCTCGGCGTGATCTTCATTGGACGCGCCAGCCGCGGCGAGATCTCCAAGGTGCTGACCAGCTCCGCCATCGCCATCGTGGGCCTGGCGTTCATCGCCGGCGCCGCCACCCTGTTCTTCGTCGGCGACTTCCTCATCGACCTGATCTTCAGCTGAGATGCGGCTCCGCACCGACGACGACATCTACCGGGCGCGCCTCGTCTATCTGGGCCCCCCCGGGTACACCCTGCCCATCCACCTGCCGTACGCGCAGTACGGCATGTTCGTGGCGCTGGTTCCGCTCTTCATGGTCCTGCACTACCTGATGACCTGGGAGTTCGACGCGTTCCCCGCATGGGAGATCGCGCTCGCCATGGTCACGACGTCGTACGTGTTCCGGCATGTCGACCCCGACCGCCCCGCCCGGGTCGTCATCCGGACCGCACTCACCGACTGGCGCCGCACCCGCGAGCCGGCGGTCGAGCGCCGCGATCCGAAGCTCGTCGCGACTCGCATCCGGGTTCGGGAGGAGTTGGTATGACCAGTCCTATCGCATGCTCCCACGGGGCCGGCGCATGACCGGATCTCCTCCGCACGGGCATCCCCGCGCGGATGCCGACACCCAGGGCAGGCAGAGTAACGGAGTGCGTTCGAACCACTACCCCTCGCACGGATCGGGCGAAGAGCTGACCTCCGACGAGGCCGCCGAGGAATTCGTCGCCGCGCCGGGGCACGGCGCGGTCGGAGTCTTCCAGTCACCCCAGCCGGTGCGACCGCGCGGCGGTCCGGTGGACTCCGCGCTCGACATCGACTCGCCGTTCCTCGACCTGTTCGGCGGGGCGGCGCCGCCGTCGCCGGTCTCGGCCACTCCTCCGGGTGAAACCCGGCGGAAGCCGCCCCTGTCCGAGCCGGATCTGGATTTCGACTTCGGTTTCGACTTCGACGAGCGGCCGGCGCCCCCGGTGTCCCCCGTGTCCTCGCCGCCCGCTCCGTCCACTCCGGCCGAGCCTTCGGTACGGCGTGGACCCGCCGAGGGCCCGAAGCCGGTCGAGCCCCAGGCCGTCGCGGCCGCGGCGGTCCCGATCCCGCTGACCGAGCCGCCGATCGCCGGCCCGCCGGTCAACGAACCGCCCGTCGCGCGGCCTCCGGTTCCCGAGCCGGCGCCGCTGGCCGGCCCCCCGGTCGCCGCGCCGGCGCCGATGGCCGGTCCGCCTGTCGCCCAGCCGACGCCCCTCGTCGGCTCCCCCGCCGATGAGCCGTCGCCCCTCACCAGGCCGCTGATCGACGAGCCCTTGCCGCTCGCCGGGCCCTCCGCGGGGCAGACCCTGCCGGTTGCCGGTCCTCCGGTCGCCGAGCGGCTGCCGGTCGCCGAACCGCCCCTCGCCGGTCCGCCGGTGCCCGTGGCGGAGTCCCCCGTCGCGGTGCCGCCGGCCCCGGCGCCGCGGGGACCCGCGCCGGACTTCTTCCAGGAGAACGGCGGCGCCCCCGCCGACCCGGACTTCGAGGACTGGCCCGACTTCGACAACTGGCCCACCACGGCACAGCCGGAGGCCGCGCCCGCGCCCGTCTCCACCCCGCCGCTGTGGCAGACCGTGGGCGGCGTGAACGGCGCGCGCCCGCCGCAGGCCGGGCCCGTCGAGGCGTACGCCCCGCAATCGCCACCGCAGGCTGACGCGGCTCCGGTCGAGGCGCCGCTGCCCGTGCCCGCCACGGAGAAGGCGCCCGCCAAGCGCAAGGAAAAGGCCCCTGCCAAGCGCAAGGAGAAGGCGCGCAACCTGCCGGCGCCGCGCGACAAGCTCACGACGCCCAAGCCGGTGCTGCGGCCGCAGAAGCTCAAGTTCAGAGACCGTGACCCGGTCATGGAGCTCGAGATCAGCGAGATCGCCGGGCACCTGACCTTCACCCAGAGCACGGTCACCGCCTGGTACTACCTCCCCGAGGTCCGCTGGGCGTTCCGGCCCGACGCGGAGCGCGAGGCGCTGCTGAGCGCGATCTCCGAGCAGTACGCCGGATTGGCAGGATTCCGGTTGCACCTGCGCCGCACCAACCGGCCGTTCCCGGCCGACGAGTGGGCGCGCACGGTGGACTCGTTCACCGCCAAGCCGCTGCCCGACGTGCGCGGCGGCACCTCGTGGTCCGACCACCTCGTGGCCGCCCAGCGGCACCTGCTCTCGGTCAACCACGCCGAGGGGCAGACGTACCTGGGTGTGACGTTCGCGCGGCGCTCCCTCGGGGACACGTTCTCCGAGCGGATCCTGCGGATCTTCGGCCGGGGCACGTCCGACAGCGAACGGCGCAAGCTGGGCCGCACGGTCGAGCAGTTCGACGAGGTGCTCAACGCGTTCGGCATGCGCGGCCGGCGGGTCACCCCGCAGGAGCTGGAGTGGCTGCTGTTCCGCTCGGTCGCGCTCTGCATGGCGCCGCCCGGGCCGCTCAGCCCGGTCACCAACGGGCAGTGGGACACCGGCGACCTGCTGGCGCTGACCGAGCAGGTCGAGCGCTACCGCACCCCGTACGGTTCGACAGTGAAGCTGGTCAACCGGATGACCGGCGAGGAACGGCACGTGGCCGTGCTGTCGGTCGGCCGGATGGAGCCGCTCGAGATCCCCGAGAAGCACGAGCCGTGGCTGCACTTCCACGAGCGGCTGCCGTGGCCGATGGAGCTGTCGTCCCGGCTCGACATCCTGGGCTCGGGCAGCTCGTTCAAGAACCTCGAGCACCGGCTCCGGATGATCCGCTCGCAGCAGCTGGACTACGCCGAGCACGGCATCGACGCCCCGCCCGAGCTGGAGCGTCTCGCCAAGCGGGCGCTGGTGATCGGCGACGAGATGACCACCGGGCTGCCGGTCGAGTCGGCGCGCGCGCACGGCTGGCACCGGATCGCGGTCGGCGGCGCCACCCGCGAGGAGTGCATGGAACGGGCCCGGCGCCTGATCCAGCTCTACTCGCGCGAGCTGCGGATCTCGCTGCAGCACCCGAAGAACCAGGACCAGCTGGCCCGCGAGTTCATCCCGGGCGAGCCGATCGCGAACACCGGGTACGTGCGGCGCATGCCGGTCAAGCTGCTGGCCGCGGCGCTGCCGCAGGCGGCGTCGACCGTCGGCGACCGCCGCGGCGACCTGATCGGGCGTACGGCGGGCACCTGCCGCCGGCCGGTCTTCCTCGACCTGCACTTCCCCATGGAGGTGCGCGAGCGCTCCGGCCTGGGCGTGTTCGTGGCCGAGCCCGGCGGTGGCAAGTCGACGCTGATGGGCGCGCTCGGCTATCTGAACGCCCGCCGCGGGGTTCAGGTGACGCTGCTCGACCCGTCCGGCCCGCTCGCCCGGCTGTGCCAGATGCCCGAACTGCGCCCGTACTCACGGGTGCTGAACCTGACCGGCTCCGAGCAGGGCACGCTCGCGCCGTACGCGCTGATCCCCACGCCCGTACGGTCGGAGTTCGCGACCGGGCCGGCGGGCGACCGCGAGTACGAGATCGCGGTCTCCAACGCCCGCGCCGAGCGCCGCATGCTGGTGCAGGACATCTGCTCGATGCTGGTGCCGCCGCAGGTGGCCAAGGAGGCCTCCACGGCGACGCTGCTGCGGCACGCCGTACGGCAGGTGCCCGCCGAGGAGACGTCCACGCTCGACGACGTGGTCCGTACGCTCCAGGGCCTCGACGACGACGAGGGGCGCGAGCTCGCCAACCTGCTGCTCGACACCGCCGAGATGCCGCTGGCGCTGCTGTTCTTCGGCTCGCCGCCGCAGCACCTGCTCGGCGCCGACGCGGCCCTCACCGTGATCACGATGGCCGGACTGCGCCTGCCCGACCTCAAGATCGAGCGCGAGTACTGGTCGGCGGAGGAGTCGCTGGCGCTGCCGATGCTGCACACGGCCCACCGGCTCGCGGTGCGGCGCTGCTACGGCGGCTCGATGTCCTCGCGCAAGATGGTCGGGCTCGACGAGGCCCACTTCATGGAGGGCTGGCGGTCCGGGCGCTCGTTCCTGGTGCGTCTCGCCCGCGACTCCCGCAAGTGGAACCTCGCGGCGCTGGTGGCCTCGCAGAACCCGCGCGACATCCTCGGCCTCGACGTGCAGAACCTGGTGTCGACGGTGTTCGTCGGCCGCATCGCGGAGGACCAGGAGATCGCGTCGGAGGCGCTGCGGCTGCTGCGGGTGCCGGTGCACGACGGGTACGAGGCGACGCTGGCCTCGCTGTCCCAGGTCGACACGTCGTCATCCACGCGGCTCGGGTTCCGCGAGTTCGTGATGCGCGACGTCGACGGACGCGTGCAGAAGGTGCGGGTCGACGTGTCGTACGTCGACGGCCTGCTCGAGCATCTCGACACGACGCCGGCGGCTGCCAAGGCGACGCCGGCGGCGCTGCCACTGCCGTCCGACCTGGAGGTTTGAGATGGTGCGGCGGGGGCTGGCGCTGCTGATGACGATGTTCGTCACGGTGGTGGCGTCGATCGTCTGGGCGGTGGCCGCCCCGCCGGCGTCGGCGGCGCCGGTCGAGTTGCCGGGGCGCGCTCCGGGTGGGGCGTGCAGCCTCGAGGAGTGGCAGCAGGACTTCCGGGGCTGCGTCGACCGGCTCACCGACGTGGGGTCCAGCCGGGCCTCGTGCCTCAACCCGCCCACCCCCAGCAGCCCGGACGCCGGACTGGCGGGGTGGTTCGCGGAACGCCCCGATTCGGCCGCCGCCAAGAACAGCTTCCCCGGCCTCTACAGCGACTACGGGTACGCCGGGTACAGCTACACCACCTACGACTTGGACAGTGGCTGCGCGTCGACACTCGTCGACCCGGACTTCAAGTTCGAGACGACGGTGGCCAACGGCGAGTTCATGGTGGCGACCTCGATCATCGGAGCCTCCAACGCCCTGCGTGAGCGGGCGTGGGACCCGCAGAGCATGTGGGGCTGGGCCGACCCGCTGGTCGACCAGGCCACCAAGGCGGTGTACGAGAAGGTCTTCAGCGTTTTCGGCGTCATCACGCTGGCCATCGTCGGCCTCTACCTGCTGTGGCGGTCGAAGCAGGCCGAAATGGGGGCCGCGACGACGACGGCGGGCTGGGCGATCCTCGTCATGGTCGCCGTCACCGCGATCGCGGCCTGGCCGGTGAAGTCCGCCAACATCGCGGACGGAACGCTGATCGGCACCCTCGGCGTGGTGCACGACGCCGTCGGCCCCCGCCCCGAGAAGCCGGTCGGTGACTGCGTCCTCGGCGGCACGTCCTGCGAGGACAACCGGCCGCCCGCCGTTCGGGCCAGCGACACTGCCACCGAGACGATGCTCTACCGCAACTGGCTGCGCGGGTTGCTCGGCTCGGCCGACAGTGCGACCGCCAAGAAGTACGGCGCGGCCCTCTACGACGCCCGCTCGCTCTCGTGGGACGAGCTTCAGCGGATTCGCCAGAACCCGACGACCCGCGGCGGCGTGCTCGACGGCAAGAAGGAGCAGTGGAAGCGGGTCGCGGAACAGATCAAGACGGAGGACCCCGAGGCGTACGAATACCTCCAGGGCGTCAACGGCATGGATCGGATCGGCGCCGGCTTCATCGCCGTCCTCGCGGCGATCATGTTCGCCATGTTCGACATCACCGCTTCGGTGCTGGTGCTGCTCGGCTTCCTGGTCTTCCGATGGGCCGTGATCGCGGCGCCGATCCTCGGCACGGTCGGCTTGCTGCGGCCGGCCAACGCCGGGATCAAGCGGCTCGGCAATGCCGTCATCGCCGCGGTCTTCAACATCGCGATCTTCGGCACCGGAGCGGCGATCTATCTGTTCGCCGTCGACCTGATCATGAATACCGCGAGCCTGCCCGGGTGGCTGCAGGTCGTGCTCGTCTGGCTGTGCGGCATGGTCGGCTGGCTGCTGCTGCGGCCGTACCGGCGGGTCACCCAGCTGGGCGGCAAGGACGGCGCCCGCACCATCGCCACGGGCTCGTGGCACCGCAAGTTCTTCCAGGACATGCGCGAAGCCTCCAGGGTCGACCCGAGCACGGGCGACGACCGCCAGGTGGTCGGCAAGGGCAACGGGCGCACGGTCTACGTCGATCAGGGCAACCTGCGGCCCGAGGCCCGGCTCGAGGACCCGGCCCACTCGGCGAACCGCGGCGAGCTGGTTCCGGCGACCGCCGGGGACCGCGGCGGCGCGCCCAAGCCGACCCGGCCCGACGGCAGCGAGCCGCTCGTCCCCGACGAGGTCTCGGCGCCGGCCGCAGCCAAGGCGACGTCGGCCGCGAGCCGCAGCCGCCGGCCGTCCACCGGCTGGACCGAGCCGGACGTGGCCGAGCAGCCCTCCTCGTACGCCATCTACCGCCCGGAGACCGGCAGCACCACCGCCGAGCCGGTCACCCCGCGGATCCGCTCCGAGGCCAAGTGATCGCATGGCTCGCTCACTCGAACTCGGCCTCAACAGGATCTTCCGGTCGCGCTGGGGCGTAGCCGTCGTCCTCGCGGTGATCGTGCTCGGGATCATCGGCCTCGCCCGGCTGCTCTCCGACGGCGACGACTCGCGTCCCTCGCTGGGCACCGCGTCGCCCGGCACGACGGTGAGCGCGGACCCCAAGGAGGACGACAGCGTCGTCAACGACACCGAGCCGCCGCCGAGCCCGTCGACCCGCCCGGGACGCGCCCAGCCCGAGGCGGTCGCGTACGCCTTCGCCTCGGCGTGGGCCGACCACCAGAAGGTGACCCCGAACGCGTGGCGTGACCGGCTCCTGCCGAACTCCACGCGCAAGCTGGCCGGCGAGCTCGAGGGCGTCGACCCCGCCGACGTCCCGGCCGGCCGCGTGACCGGACGGCCGAGCCTGGTGCCGGTGAGCGCGACGGTGGTCAACGCGGTCGTCACCATGGACACTGGAAAGCTCAACCTGCGCCTGGTCTCTCCCGACGGCCATTGGCGCGTCGACGGGATCGACTGGGAAACGGCGTGAGCATCCCCCGGCCACGGAAGATCGTTCTGCTCGTCGCCCTGGTGGCGACGCTCGCCCTGCTGTGCTGCGGCGGAAGCGTCACGGCCCTGCTGGTGGGCGGGCTGACCGACGAGGGCGGCGACGAGCTCGTCAGCTCGTTCGGCTGCGGCAAGGGCGGCCCGATCGACCCGGACACCAAGCTGCCGCGGATCCGGCCCTACGGCGGCGAGCAGATCCGCAACGCGGCGATCATCATCAACACCGGCGCGAAGCTCAAGATGCCGCCGCGTGCGTGGGTCATCGCGGTCGCCACGGCCATGCAGGAGTCGCGGCTCAACAACCTCGGCTACCTAGGCGCCCGCAACGACCACGACTCGCAGGGCCTGTTCCAGCAGCGGCCCAGCTCGGGCTGGGGCTCGCCCGCACAGGTGCGGGACCCGGTCTACGCGAGCACGAAGTTCTACCAGAAGCTCAAGACGGTCCCCGGCTGGGAGAGGATGCCGCTCACCCGGGCGGCGCAGCGCGTACAGATCAGCGCCTATCCGGACGCGTACGCGAAGCACGAGCCGATCGCCACGCAGATCGTCAACATGCTCGCCGACGGCGCGGCGAACGCGGTGGGCAACTCGCTCACGATGGTCTGCGCCTCCGCGGGTCAGATCGCGGCCTCCGGCTGGACGCTGCCGGCCAGCGCCGCCGTCGGCTCGGGGTTCCGCACCGCCTCGCGACCCAACCACCAGGGCGTCGACCTCATCGTCGGCAAGCATTCGCCGATCACCGCGGCGGCGAGCGGCATCGTCTCCAAGGTCAAGTGCGACGAGGACCACAGCGGACGGCGCACCTGCAACGTCGACGGCTACCCCGGCAAGGGCGGATGCGGTTGGATGGTGGAGATCCAGCACGCCGGGAACATCATGACGAGGTACTGCCACATGGTCACGGCGCCGCTCGTGCACGAGGGCCAGGAGGTCACGGCCGGCGAGCTCATCGGCCGGGTGGGCAGCAGCGGCAACTCCTCGGGGCCGCACCTGCACTTCGAGGTGCACCTCAACAACGACCGGTCGAGCGCGGGCGCGATCGACCCGGTGCGGTTCATGCGCGAGCAGGGCGCGCCGCTGGGAGAAGCGGGATGAGCGGCGAGCCGTTCCCCGACCCGTTCGCCGGGCACCCCGACTGGGCGCTCGACCCGCCGCGCCCGGTGGTGCCGACGCCGGCCACGATGAGCGGCCAGCTGCGCGGACGGCGGGTGCTGATCGGGCTCCCCGGGCACGGCTGGCGATCGGAGCTGCGCGCCGACGAGAAGGTCGTGCAGGGCAGCCGCACGTACGTGCCGATCATGGCCGAGGGCGAGTGGTACCGCGCCGAGGCCGAGCAGACGGAGATCTTCGCCCCGATGGTGCCGGTCGAGCGCGTGTGGGTCGAGGAGTACGGGATGGCCGGCCTCACGATTCCGGCCGACGACGTCACCTCGCGGCTGGTGTCGCTGGACGAGCCCGCACGCCGAAATCCCGTTCCGGCGCTGGATGCGCCGTCGCTGTCCGGTCGCCGGGTGGTTCGTCTCCTGGACGACGGCACCGAGGAGCGGGACCTCCGGGCGGTCACCGAGATCCACACCAGCGATCAGGGCGACGTCTGCGCTCGCGTCACCACCGAGCTCGACTGGTATCGGTGGGGGTGGAGCGGCCATACGCCCCGGACCCTCGAGGTGTCCGTCCACCGTCTGTGGGTCGAGTGATCTAGGAAGTCTGCGTCGCGCCACAGACGCGCCAGCCGTCCTCGTCGACCAGATTCAGCCGCCAGGTATCGGTCACTCGTCCCGGCTGGCTGGAGGTGGTCTTGACGAGATCCGTCTCGGCTTCGGCGTTGGCGCCGTTCGTCCGGACCGCGATGGTCTTCCACGTGACGGCGATGGTCGCCGTGAACTGCTTCTCCCGGGCCAGAACGTCGGCTCGGTAGGCGGCGATCTGCTGGAAGTCGCCGCCTGACCGGCACTGGTAGAGCGCTGCTCGGGCGTCGTCACGGTTGACGAGATAGGCGCGCAGGAAGTTGTCGGCAACCGCGTCCGGCTCCGCGCGCTCGATCTTCGTTTCCTCGTCGTAGAGCAGCACGGCCACCCCCACCCCGCCGAGGCAGAGCAGCGCCAGCACGCCCGCGCCCATGGCCAGCCACAACCGCAGCCGCCGGTTGGGGGCCTTCTTCGCCGGCTCGGCACCCGCCGGCGCGTCCGTCGGTTCCGTCACGGGCTCCTGCGGCTGCACACATACGACAGTAGTGCCTCCGCACACCTTTCCCCCGCGCGGACCGAGAGCGGCACAAGCCCGGACGACGCGGACATGGAACCGAGCACCGCCGAACGCGATGCCCGCCACGACTGGGATAGGTTTTATCCGCGCACACAGGAGGTGAGAGCGGTGGCAGATGCGGTTTTGCGGGTTCAGCAGGCTGCCGCTCTGCACCGGCAGGCGGCCGCCCTCGCGGAGGCGGCCTCGACGGTGCTCGATGCCGACGCGGCCGTGCCCGATCCGCTCGAGCAGCACCGCCTGTCGGAGGAGCTGAGGGCCGCCGCCGGCGCGCTCGCTCCCGGCTGGCTCGGCGCGCCGCTGGAGGCCCAGTCGGTCAACACCCCGCTAGGCGGCGTGTACCCGCCCCAGTTCGTACGCCTCGGGGTGGCCCAGCCGCTCGACGACGCCACCTTCCCCGCCGTCATCCCGCTGCTGGGCACCGGCCACCTCACGATCGACGCGACCGCCACCGACGCGCGCGTGTTCGGCCTGATCCGGTCGCTGCTGCTGCGCCTGCTGGCCGCTGCGCCGGCCGGGTCGCTGCTGGTGCGCGCGGTCGACGGCATCGGCGGGGGCGAGGTGTTCGCGCCGTTCGCCGGCCTGCAGGACGCGGGCCTGCTGTCGCCGCCCGCCACCGACCGGCAGGGCCTGCGCGACGTGCTCGCCGAGGCCGAGAAATGGCTGCGCCCCGGCCGTGGCGTCGCCTCGCGGCGCGCCCGTCGCGACCGGCTCCTGCTGGTGGTCGTCGCGAGCCTGCCCGAGCTGACCGAGGGCGAGGAGCTGCGCCGCATCGCCGCGCTCGCCCAGCAGGGCCCCGAGTCCGGCCTGCACCTGATCGTGGCGGGCTGGCCGCCGCCCCCGCTGACGGCCGAGACGACCCAGGCGCCGCTGCCGCGCACGACGATGGTGTCGGTCCGCAACCCGTACGCGGTCATCGGCGATCCGCCCGGAGCCTCGTACGGCTCCACGCCCGAGGTGTCGTGGCTGAACACGCCGGTCTTCCTCGACGAGGACCCGCCGCCGCACCTGGTGGACGCGGTGTGCCGCGAGCTGGCCGCCCACTCGGCCGCGGCCTCCCGGGTCACGCTGTCCGACCTGCTGCCCGAGCCCGGCGAGGCCCTGTGCGCGGGCGACGCGGCCGAGGGCCTGAGCACCATCGTGGGCCACGACGGCGACACCCCGCTGGCGCTGCGCTTCAACGACCTCACCCCACACTGGATGGTGGGCGGGCGGTCGGGTGCGGGCAAGACGGCGTTCCTCATCAACGTGCTGTACGGGCTGGGCGCCCGTTACAGCCCCGCGGAGCTCGCGCTCTACCTGCTCGACTTCAAGGAGGGCGTGACCTTCGCCGAGTTCGTGCCGACCCAGCGTGACCGCACCTGGCTGCCGCACGCGCGCGCCGTGGGGGTCGAGGCCGACCGGGAGTACGGGCTGGCGGTGCTGCGCGAGCTCGACGCGGAGATGGCGCGCCGGTTGACCGCGTACGAGCGGGCGGGCGTGTCGACGCTCAAGGAGCTGCGGGCGGCGGCCGCCCAGGACGGGCTCAAGCGTCCGCTGCCGCGCATCCTGTGCGTGATCGACGAGTTCCCCGTGCTGCTGTCCGGCGGCGACCCGGTGGCGGCCGAGGCGACCACGCTGCTCGACGGGCTGGCCCGTACGGGCCGGTCGTGCGGCATCCACCTGGTGCTGGCCAGCCAGGGCGTGGCGGGCGTCCAGACGCTCTACAACAAGCGCGACTCGTTCTTCGGCCAGTTCCCCGTACGCATCGCCCTGCCCGGCGGCGGCGACGTGCTCGAACCGGCGAACGACTCGGCGGCCGGCCTGCCCCTGGGCACCGCGGTGGTGAACACGGCCGGCGGCCTGGGCGGCCCGCGCGGCGCCACCCGCGGCCACGAGCGCATCATCCGCTTTCCCGACCCGCACGCGGACGACGCCCTGCTCAGCGACCTGCGGCATCGGCTGTGGGGCGCCCGCGACCCGGAGTCGCAGCCGCCGCGCATCTTCGCCGGGTACGCCCACCAGCACCTCGCCGACGACCCGTCGTACCGGGCCGCGCTGGCCGGCCGGGGCACCGGGCCCGCGGCGCTGGTCGGCCGGATGCTCGACGTCAACCTGACCACCGCGGCGTTCCCGTTCGACGCCTCCCCCGGGCGGCATCTGACGATCTTCGGCTCGCAGGCGTCGGCGTCCGAGGTCCTCGACGCGGCCGCTCGCAGCACCGCCGCGTTCCACCCGCCGCGTACGGCCCGGTTCGTCATCGCCTCGCTGGTCGCGGAGGGTGACCGTCTTGCCGAGGCGCTGGCCGCCGAGATCGGGCACCGGCAGGAGGTCGCGCTCGTCGGCGCGGACGCCCTGGCCGCCGAGCTCGACCCGGCCCGCCCCGGCTACCGCGTGGTCTTCGGCATGGACGCCGCCGGCAGCCTGCCCGGCCTGCCTGCCTTCCTGCGCGAGGGCCCGGCCCGCGGCGCGCACCTGCTCTCGTGGTGGCGTGACCTGCGCCGGTTCACCGACGAGGCCGGCGGCACCGACGCGGTCGCCGGCCTGTTGTTCCTCAACGTGCCGCCCGCCGAGATCGCCGCGACGCTCGGCCGCCCGGTCGAGTGGCAGCCGCACCCCAACCGGGCCCTGCTGCACGACCGTCAGGCCGACCGCACGGTCACCGTCCTGCCGTTCCTCGACCCCAGCGTGACCGACGACTGGGGTGACGCCCGGTGACCGATCAGCAGCAGGCCGCCGGCGCGATCCCCGCGCAGCCCGCACCCCCCGCGCCCGGCCCGTGGGCCGACTATCTGGCCGCCGCGCAACGCCTCGACGCCGTACGCCGTGCCGCCAGCGCCGCCGTCAGCGACCACCACGCCGCGGTCACCGCCGCCCGTACGGAGCTCTCCGCCGTACGCGCCCGGTTGGCGGCTCAGGAGGCGCGCCTCACGCAGGAGCTGGCCGTACCCGTCGCCGATCTGCGCCCGCTTTCCGCCGACCTGGAGGTGGCCGCCCAGACCGCCGCCGGCAGCCCGGCCACCGCGCTGACCGCCCTGCAGCAGGCACGCCGCGCCGCCGACTCCGCCGACGCCCTGCTGGCCGGCCCCGCCACCGCCCGCCGGTGGCGCCCCTGGGCCCGCAACCTGCTCATCTACGGCCCGTTCGCCGCGGTCGTGCTGATCGTGCAGATCGCGCTCTACCTGGTCGCCTCGCCCGGCTCCGTGCCCACGTACGCCCTGCTGTGCGGCCTCACCATGCCCGTGCTCGCCTTCGGGCTGGGCTGGATCACCATCGGTTTCGTGTACGGCAACGACCCCGAGGGCCTCGACCGCACCCCCATAGTCGGCGCCGTCGCGTGCCTGATCCCCGTGCTGCTGACCTGCATGGGCGTCGGCCTGTCGTCGTTCCTGAACTGACCCCGCTCTTATGGCAGCGCCGCGGTCAGGTCCACCTCGACGAGCTGACCCCGGAACCCGAGCGCAGCCACCCCCAGCAACGTCGACGCGGTCGTGAAGGCGGGCGCCAGCTCCGATGCGTTGAGCCTGTCCCAGACCGCCGCAAGTTGGGCGCTGTCCGCGCTGACCACGTAGATGACCGAGCGCACCACATCGGCGGGCTCGGCGCCCGCGGCCGCGAGAACCGCCAGGCAGTTGGCGATCACCTGGTCGGTCTGCGCGTCGAAGTCCCCCGCCTCGCCCACCACCGTGCCGTCGAGGGCGAGCGGGCATTGACCCGCCAGGTGCGCGAGCCGGCCCGCCGGCGAGATCGTGATGTGGCTGTATCCGGGCGGCTGGTGAACGGTGGCGGGGTTGAGCCTCTCCAACATCGAGCCAGTATCCCGGCGCCCCGAAGCTCCGCCCACCGAATATCCAGGACGCCCCGCGCAGAACCCGCCCGGCGCCGACCCCGCACGGCCGCGCAGAACCCGCACGGCGCAGAACCCGCACGGCGCAGAGCACGCACGGCGGTGCAGAACCCGCTCGGCGCAGAACCCGGCACAGATCCCGGCCCGGCGCAGAACCCGGCCAGGCACAGAAGCCGGCCCGGCACAGAACCCGGCCCGGCACAGAACCCGCCCGGCACAGAGCCCAGCCCGGCACGGAGCCCACCCTCCACCGGGGGAAGCCCCCGCTGCCATTGTGGCGAGAAAAGGCGATCTCTGCCGGATGCCCTGTGGACAACCCGGGACTGTGGACAGCGCCCGCCGACGGGGCTACCGGCCGAACCAGGGCAGACACGGCTCCAGACCGGTCACGACGACCTCGCTGCCGTGGCCCGCGGTTTGCCACTGCCGGCGGGTCAGCCTCAGGTGCTGCAGCTCGATGACGCCGTCGCCCGTGTCGTTGAGGCTGAGCCCGTTGTCGGTGTAGCCGAGATGCCGCGACACTCCGAGCGAAGCCCCGTTGTCGAGGCGTGCCGAGCTGATCGCGGCGAGCGCGTCGAGGTGGTCGAACGCCAGGCCCAGGATCGCCTTCCGCATCGCGATGCCGACGCCCTGCCCGCGTACGGAGGGGATCAGCCAGGAGGCGGAGTCGACGGTGCGCAGGGTGGGGAAGTTCTCGCCCTCGAGGATCTGGACGCCCACGACGGCGCCGCCGACCTCGACCGCGAAGGGCAGCGCCCACGAGGAAGGCGACCACGTGCCCATGGCACGCCAATAGTCCTGGTGGACCAGCCGGGCGCGGTTGCGGGCGAGGCTCAGCCCGGGCAGCATCTCGGCGCGCGGGTCGAGCTCGTAGTCGTCGGGCTGGATCGACGCGAGCAGCGGAAGGTCGCTCTCCCGCACCGGTCGCAGCTCGGCCACGTGACAGCGCAGCCGCAGGTCGAACAGTGGCCATGCCGTACTGCTCATGACGGTCATTATGGGTTTCTAGCCGAACCAGCCCGGCACGTCGACCGGGAAGCCCGCCTCCGGCACGACCGTGCGCAGGGAAGTCTCCAGGTCTGCCACCCGTGCCGCGCCGAGCCGCTCGACCCAGCGTGCCCGCAGCCGGTCGAAGACCTCCGCCGATTGGGTCAGCATGTCGAGCCCGCGGGGCGTGAGCCGGACGAGCTTGCGGCGCGCGTCGGCGGGGTCGTCGGCCCGCTCGACGTAGCCGAGCGCGGCCAGCCGGTCGACCGTCTTGCCCGCGGCCTGCTTGGACACCCCGAGCCGCCGCCCGAGGTCGCTGGCCGAGGCGCCGGCGGGTCCGATCGCCTGCAGTGCGAAACCGTGCACCGGCCGCACGTCCGGATGCCCGCGCGCCGCGAGCTCGGCATGCAGGTCGTCGATGAGCGAGCGGAATCCCGCGAACAGCAGAAGCGGCAGCTCGTATCCGGGCGGATCGTCAGGCATTGGCAAACTCGACAACCTGGTTTACGGTATGGACAACCACGTTGACTACTTTATCGGGAGAACGCCATGTTCGCTCAACACACCCTCGAGTCGGCGCCGGACGGGTCCCGCCCGCTGATCGAGTCGACCGTCCGGCACCTCGGCCACCTGCCCGACGCCGTCGCGCGGCTGGCCGAGTCGCCCGAGATGCTCGGCGGATTCCTTCAGGCCAGCGACCTGTTCGAGCGCAGCACGCTGGATCCGGTCGCCCGGGAGGTGGTGGTCATGCTGATCGCCGCCCGCAACGGCTGCCGCGTCTGCCGGGCCATGCACACTGGCCGGCTGCGTCAGCTGGGCGCCGACGCCGGAATGATCGCGGATCTGCGTACGGGGAAGGCCCCGGCCGACGAACGGCTGGCGGCGCTGTGGCACTTCACGATGCGGGTGCTGGAGACGTCGGGCGAGGTGCCGGACGACGAGCTGGAGGCCTTTCTGGCCGCGGGCTACACCCGGCGCAACGCGCTCGAGGTGGTGCTGGGCATCGGCACGTACACGATGTCGACGCTCGCGAACCGCCTGGTGCGGGCCTAGCGCGCGTTGATCAGCGCCATCGCCTCGGCGCGGACCTTGGCGTCGGTCTGGTACGCGCCGCGGACGGCCGAGGTGACCGTACGGGCTCCGACCTTGCGAATGCCCCGCATCTCCATGCACAGGTGCTCGCACTCGAGCACGACGATCGCCCCGCGCGCGTCCAGCTTCTCCATCAGCAGGTCGGCTATCTGCGAGGTGAGCCGCTCCTGCACCTGCGGCCGGCGCGCGTAGACCTCGACCAGGCGGGCCAGCTTCGACAGACCGGTGATGCGGCCGTGCGGCCCGGGGATGTAGCCGATGTGCGCCACGCCCTTGAACGGCAGCAGGTGGTGCTCGCACATGCTCATCACTTCGATGTCGCGGACGAGCACCATCTCTTCGTGGTCGGCCTCGAACGCGGTCTTCAGAACCTCGGCCGGGTCGACCCGCAGCCCCGCGAACAGCTCCGCGTACGCCCGGGCGACCCGCGCCGGGGTACGTTCCAGCCCATCGCGGTCGGGGTCTTCGCCGACCGCGATGAGGATTTCGCGAACCGCCTTCTCGATACGGCCGAGGTCGACGGCCTGCTCGACCGGAGCACCGGTGAGCTTGCCGTCGACCAGCCGAGCAGCGAGATAGTCGAGCTCGTCGTCGTCGCTGATCAGTTGCTGCCTTCCGAGCTGCTGCCGTTGGGGTTGGGGCCGACGGCGATCTGGCCGTCGGCGTGGGCCTGCGCCTTGAGCTTGTCGCGCTCGGCCGGCGTCAGCACCGGGGGCGCCTCGGAGGGCAGGCGCTTGCCGAAGCCGTTGAACGGCGACATCGGCGGGCGCTTGACCACGCGGGCGCAGATCCGGTCCATGTCCTCGCGGGTGATGGTCTCCTTCTCCATCAGCTCGAGGACCATGCTGTCGAGGACGTCGCGGTACTCGACCAGGATCTCCCACGCCTCGTCGTGCGCCAGCTCGATGAGCGCGCGCACCTCGGCGTCGATGTCGGCGGCCACCGCGTCGGAGTAGTCCCGCTCGTGGCCCATGTTGCGACCCATGAACGGCTCGTCGCCGCTGGTGCCGTACTTGACCGCACCGAGCTTGGAGCTCATGCCGTACTGGGTGACCATGGCGCGGGCCAGGCCGGACGCCTTCTCGATGTCGTTGCCCGCGCCGGTGGTGGGCTCGTGGAAGACGAGCTCCTCGGCGGCGCGGCCACCCAGCGCGTACGCCAAGGTGTCGATCATCTCGGCGCGGGTCTGGGTGTACTTGTCCTCGGTGGGGAGCACCAGCGTGTGACCGAGCGAGCGGCCACGCGGCAGGATCGTCACCTTGTGCACCGGGGCGGAGTGCGGCAGCGCGTAGGCCACCAGCGCGTGCCCGCCCTCGTGGTACGCGGTGATCTTCTTTTCGTTGTCGCTCATCGCCCGGGTGCGGCGCTCGGGGCCGGCGATCACGCGGTCGATCGACTCCTCGAGGAACTCGTTGGAGATCGCCCGCTTCTCGTTACGTGCGGTGAGCAGCGCGGCCTCGTTGATGACGTTGGCCAGGTCGGCGCCGGAGAAGCCCGGCGTGCGGCGGGCCACCGAGTCGAGGTCGACGTCGGGCGTGAACGGCTTGCCCTTGGCGTGCACGCGCAGGATCTGCTTGCGACCCTCCATGTCCGGGTTGTCCACCGGGATCTGGCGGTCGAAGCGGCCGGGACGCAGCAGCGCCGGGTCGAGGATGTCGGGCCGGTTGGTGGCCGCGATGAGGATGACCCCGCCCTTGGTGTCGAAGCCGTCCATCTCGACGAGCAGCTGGTTGAGCGTCTGCTCGCGCTCGTCGTGACCGCCGCCCATGCCGGCGCCGCGGTGCCGGCCGACGGCGTCGATCTCGTCGACGAAGACGATCGCCGGCGCGTTCGACTTGGCCTGCTCGAACAGGTCACGGACCCGGCTCGCGCCGACACCGACGAACATCTCGACGAAGTCCGAACCGGAGATCGAGTAGAACGGCACCCCGGCCTCGCCGGCGACCGCGCGGGCCAGCAGCGTCTTACCCGTTCCGGGCGGGCCGAACAGCAGCACGCCCTTCGGGATCTTGGCGCCGAGGGCCTGGTACTTCGCCGGGTTCTGGAGGAAGTCCTTGATCTCGTGCAGCTCCTGGACGGCCTCCTCCGAGCCCGCCACGTCGGCGAACGTCGTCTTCGGCGTGTCCTTGGTGATCATCTTGGCCTTGGACTTGCCGAAGTTGAGCACCCGCGAGCCGCCGCCCTGCATCTGCGACATGAACAGCAGCAGCAGGACCACGAGGATCGCGATCGGCAGCAGGTTGATCAGCAGGCTGAAGAGGATGTTGTCGCCCGAGACCGTCGCGTTGATCGTGCCGGTGATCCGGCCCGCGGTCTTGGCTTCCTGCACCTCGTTCCAGATGGTCTGCGTGACCTCGTACGGGTACTGGGTCTCGATCTTGTCGGTGGTCTTGCCCTCGAACCGCTCGGGCGAGGCGAGATCGATCTGGAGCGTCTGCTCCTTGTCCTTCTGGACGACCTTCTCGATGCCGGGCTGGTTCAGGCGCTCGAGCGCCACCGAGGTATCTACGCGCTGGTAGCTCGGACCACTGGTGAAGAACGAGCTCAGCGCAATCACGCCGATGATCACCAGAATGATCCAGACCACCGGGCGGCGGAAGAAACGCGTACGTTCCATACTGTTGTCGGGCGCCAAGCGCCCGGACCCTCCTGATCGGCGTCCTGGTCACCTCAACGTGCCGCCCACCGGCGGCCCCGGTCTGATGCCCCCCTGTGGTGCGGGGAAACCGTTCCGGCCCCTCCGGCGCTTGTGACACTGCGCCATCGGTCACTCGACGGTACACCGTAGGTGCCGGTTGCGAACCCGTGAGCCCGTCGCCCGGACATCCGCAAGCCGCCGCCCGTTCAGCTAGCTTTGGTGCGAAATCCGCCCATAAGGACGGAATTCTGAGAAGAGGCTGAGAAACGGTTCAGCTACGGGCGTACACGTCGGGCTTCAACACGCCCACGTACGGCAGCTCACGGTAACGCTCACCGAAGTCCAGCCCGTAGCCGACGACGAACTCGTTGGGGATGTCGAAGCCCACGTACTTCACGGGGACCTGCACCTTGACCGCGTCGGGCTTGCGGAACAGCGCGACCACCTCGACGCTGGCCGCCGAGCGCGACTGCAGGTACTTCATCAGCCACGAGAGCGTGAGGCCCGAGTCGACGATGTCCTCCACCACGACCACGTGCCGGCCGCTGATGTCGCGGTCGAGGTCCTTGAGGATGCGCACGACGCCCGAGGACGTGGTGCCCTGCCCGTAGGACGAGACCGCCATGAACTCCATCTCGGTGGACGGACCGTGCTTGCCGAGCGCGCGGGCGAAGTCGGCCATGAACATGACCGCGCCCTTGAGCACGCACACCAGCAGGATGCCGCCCTCGGCGTCGGCGTGGTCGGCGGAGACCTGCTTCGCCAGCTCGGCGATCTTTTCCCGGATCTGCTCCTCAGAGATGATCACGTGGTCGATGTCGGCGTCGTACCAGGAGCCATCAGCCATGCCCCAAGCCTGCCGCATGAAGGTTGCGGCTCGTCGCACGGGGCCATGATCACGACGCCCGGAACGCCGGGGAATCGGCCGGTTCCGCCCGTGGTGCCCGGTGAAACGGACACCGTGAGTGACAACTCTCACAGCACGTCAGGGCACTCGAACGAGCACGTCGCGCTCACGCGCCACCCGGATGCCCCCCGGCAGGTGTACGGCTCCCTGGCCGCGCCACCGCACCACCAGCGCGTCCAGCGCCTCGACGTGCCGGTGCGAGAGCGCGCTGCCCGGCGCGCCCAGCTCGCGCGCCCACATGTGCAGCACCCGCCGCCGCAGCCCCTCGGCCATGCCCACCAGGCCGGCGATCTTGAGGGCGTGCCCCCGCCTCCCCCGCCCACCCAGGGACGTCGGGGACGCTACACCGGCGGGCGCCGCCTCAGAGGCGGTTGTCCACAGGGCGTCCGTCGCCAGCGCGTCCAGCGCCTCGTTGTCCGCGGCGATCAGCGACGCCGACCGGGCCAGATTGGCCACCACGGCCGGCCCCAGCGCCTCGACCAGGGCGGGCAGCGCAGCACCCCGCACGCGCGCCCGCGCGAAGGACGGATCGGCATTGTGCGGGTCCTCCCAGGGCGCCAGCCCCAGGGCCGCACAGGCCTTGCGCGTGTCGGCCCGCGCCACGTCGAGCAGCGGCCGCACGAAGATGCCCTTGCGCGCCGGCATCCCCGACAGCCCGCGCGGCCCCGCCCCCCGGGCGAGTGCCAGCAGCACGGTCTCGGCCTGATCGTCGCGAGTGTGCCCGAGCAGCACGGCGACCGCTCCCGCGCGCGCGGCACAGGCGGAGAGCGCCGCATACCGAGCCGACCGCGCTGCCGCTTCGGGCCCGCCCGGCAGCCCCGCCACCGACACCGTCTCGACCAGCACGGGATCGAAGCCCTCGGCACGGGCCCATTCGGCCACCGAGGCGGCCCGCCCCGCCGACCCCTCCTGCAGCCCGTGGTCGACCGTCACCAGCCCGACCGAGCGACCCACGAAGCGGGCGGCCGCGGCCAGCGCCAGCGAGTCCGCCCCGCCCGAGCACGCCACCAGCACCAGGCCCTCCGCGGGCAGTGCCCGGCGCACGGCCAGCCGCACCGCGGCGACGGCGGGCGGGATGCGGGCCATTACCCGCCGATCGCGGGCTGCGGCCCGTGCACCCGGGCCACCCAGGCGTCCGGGTCGCCCAGCTCGTCGAGCCGGGGCAGCGTCAGCGGCGAGTCGAAGATCTTGTTGAAGCCGGTCATGCCGACCCGCTCGACGACGCCGTGCACGAACTTGCGGCCCTCGGCGTACTGCCGCATCTTGACCTCGATGCCGAGCAGCCGGCGGATCGCCTTCTCGAGGGGGTTGCCGCTCTCGCGCCGCCGGTTGAACTTGGCCCGGATCGACTCGACGCTCGGGATCACGTCGGGGCCGACGCCGTCCATCACGAACTCGGCGTGCCCCTCGAGCAGCGTCATCAGCGCGGTCAGCCGGTCGAGCACCGCTTTCTGCCCCGGGGTCTGCACGATGTCGAGCACCGAGGAGCGGCTGTCGGGGTCGCGCAGCGCGTCGGAGAGGGTCGCGACCCCGCGGCGCAGGCGCTCGAGGATGTGCTCGGTGCTCTGCGAGGCGTCGACGAAGGCCTGCACCTCGCCCAGGAAGTAGCCGCGCATCCACGGCACGGCGGTGAACTGGGTGCGGTGGGTGACCTCGTGCAGGCAGACCCAGAGCCGGAAGTCGCGCGGGTCGGCGCCGAGCTTGCGCTCGACCTCGACGATGTTGGGCGCGTTGAGCAGCAGCTGGCCGGGGTTGCCGGAGAACACCTCGTACTGCCCCAGGACCCGGCCGGAGAGGTACGCCAGGATCGTGCCGGCCTGCACGCCGGTGACGCGCGAGCCGATCGCGTCGGCCAGCCCGCCCGGCTGCTTGTCGCCGGAGAGCCGGGTGACCAGCGGGATGATGACCTGCTTGAGCCCGGCGATGTTGACGGCGGCCCAGTCCTTGCGGTCCACCACGCGCACGGGCGGCACCTCGACCTGCGAGGTCAGCCCGGTGTAGGCGGCGACGTGACCGGCCGCCTCGTCGGTGAGCTGCCGCAGCTCGGACACCACGGCCATCGCGTCGTCGTAGGAGACGGCGGGGCCGGATTTGGAGAGCGCGCCTGCGGTCGCGGCGGCCAGATCCCAGTCAACGAACTGCGCCATGCACCCCACCGTACCCGTGGGATTCGACCCCGCCCTCGGGAGAAACCCTTAGATCAGCATCCGCAGGTGACCAGCCGCGCCGCCACCTTGTCGAGCGCCGCGCGGCCCGTGACGGCGTTGCCCGAGCCGCTCGCCATGATGGCGAAGACCAGCAGCCGTCCCCCGGTCGTGGTGAGCACGCCCGCCATCGTGTTGACCCCGCTCAGCGTGCCGGTCTTGGCCCGTACGACCCCCTGCCCCACCTGGTTGGGCTTCGGCGCGACGAACCGCTTGAGCATCGTGCCCGACCAGCCCGCCACCGGCAGCCCGCCGAACAGGCCGCTCAGCGCCGGCTGCTGCCCGGAGGCCGCCAGCGCCAGCAGCTCGGTGAGCAGCGTGGGGCTGATCCCGTTGTGCCGCGACAGGCCGCTCGCGTCGTACAGGTTGGCCTCGTCCGCCGGCAGTCCGAGGTCGTTCATCCGCGCGATGATCGCCTCGGTGGTGTCGTCGAACGTGCCGGGCTTGCCGTCCGCGATCGCCACCTGCCGGCCCAGCGCCTCGGCCGCCGTGTTGTCGCTCTGCTCGAGCATCCAGTCGGTGAGCTGCACCATCGGCGGCGACTGCACGACGCCCAGCTGCGCGCCGGGAGCGACCCCGGTGGGGGCGGCGGAGGACGCGGCCGGCGCCTTGCCCTTCGACACGGCCGACGGCGGGATGCCGAGCATCTTCGCGAACGCCTTCGCCGCCGCGTCCGCGGGATTGCGGGAGCGCGGGTCGCCGCCGTACTCGTTGTGGATCGGCTTGATCCGGCCCGCGTTCACCATGAGCGCCTGCACGCGCGACACCTGGCCGCCCGGCGAGATGTCGCTGGAGTCCCAGCCTCGCGCCGTCTCTGGACCGCTGAACAGCGACGTGTCGTACACCAGCCGGGTCGGTTTCGTCGCGCCCAGCGCCTTCTTGACCTGGTCCGCGAGCACGTCGAGCCGCGCCGCCCCGGGGAAGAGCTTGTTGGGGCTGGTCGCGAGCGTGGGGTCGCCGCCGCCGATCAGCACGACCTCGCCCGGCTTGCTGCCCGCCACGGCGCGCGTGCTGAGCCGGTAGGAGGGCCCGCGCGCCTGGAGCACGGCCGCCGCGGTCAGCAGCTTCGTGGTCGAGGCCGGGGTGGTCATCGTGTCCGCGTTGCGGGCGTAGAGCACCTTGTCCGTGGCCACGTCGAGCACCGCCACGTGCACCTTCGTCCCGAGCGCGGCCGACTTCACCAGCGGGTCGATCGCCTTTGTCACACCCTGCGCCGTCGGCGCCGTCCCGCCGCCGGAGGCCGCCGCGAGCACCGGCGTGGGCGACGGGTCGGGCGTCGGCGGAACGGGGGTGGGCGCGCTGGTGGTCTCGGCCGCCAGCCACCCCTCGATCGGGCCGGGGCGAACGAGTCCGACGACTCCCGCGGCGAGCACGAGAACGACGACGACCGCAAGAGCCAAGAACCATTTCGTACGGGTTCCGGATGGCGTTGCACTGTTTCCCGGGCGGCCGCCGTCGCCGGTCACGGCCGTAGCGCCCGCTGCGGGGGATATTGCCGGGTCGGGCACAGGAGGCGCGACGCGCGGGATCGGCTCACCGGCATCCTGGTCGCCGGCCGGCCGCGCCGTGTTCAGCGGGACGGACGCCCGCCCATAGGTGCCACCGGTCGTCGGCGCGCCGGAACGGTCCGGCGTTCGCGGCTGCATCTGCCGATTTTCCGGCCCGTCCTGCCCGCCGTGGTGCGATTGGCCGCTTTCGGGTCCGGAATCGTCCGGCACACTCGCGGATTCGGGCCGAACGGAGGGCGGCGGCACGACCACACGACCGGGCTCGCCGGCCGTTTCGGATGACTGCCGGGGCCGCAGTGCCCGGGTTGTGCCATTGAGGTCGACAGTGACTTCGGGCTGTGCCGAAGGCGCACCCGTGCGACCCGTCGCCGGGTTACCGTTTCCCAAGCCACGATGCGACTCGGACACGCCGTCGTACCCGGGACCGTCGTGTGAATCTTGCCTCCCCACGAGCCCCTCCTGGAACACGGCGTAAGACTTAGGGGAGACTAGCGACATCCGGCACACCGTCGCGCGCGGATCCTGTCGGCCGCCGATCGTCGGCCGCAGTTCTTCCCGCCCGTGGACCGGTTTTCCTCTCAAGCGGGCGAACAAGGGAGCACATCATGGATTTCGACGTAGTGGTTGAGATCCCCAAGGGGCACCGCAACAAGTACGAGGTCGACCACAAGACGGGCCGCATCCGGCTCGACCGGACGCTGTTCACCTCGACGCAGTACCCGGCCGACTACGGCTTCATCGAGGGCACGCTCGGTCAGGACGGCGACCCGCTGGACGCGCTGGTGCTGGTGCAGGAGCCGACCTTCCCCGGCTGCCTGATCCGCGCGCGGGCCATCGGCATGTACCGGATGACCGACGAGAAGGGCCGCGACGACAAGGTCCTCTGCGTCCCCTACGAGGACCCGCGCCAGGAGCACCTGCGCGACATCCACCACCTCGGCGAGTTCGACCGCATGGAGATCCAGCACTTCTTCACGGTCTACAAGGACCTCGAGCCCGGCAAGTCGGTCGAGGGCGCCACCTGGACCGGCCGTGTCGAGGCCGAGGAGGAGATCCGCGCCTCGTTCAAGCGCCAGGAGGCCGCCGAGGCCGAGGGCCAGGAGCACTGACGTAGCACCGCCGCGCCCCGCCGTCGCCCGCCGACGTCGCGCGGCTCCCGCACGTCCCGCGCGCGGGCGGTGAAAGCCGCCCGCGCGCTGCTTTTCAGATGCTGATGTCGCCGACGGCGTCGTAGAGGCCGACCACCGCGCAGGCCACCGGGATCACCGAGACCACCACGAGCGTGTCGAACAGGTCCGCGGCCCGGCCCAGATAGGGCGAGGGCGGCTTGCGGGAGTACGTCGCCCCGGCCACCACCGTGATCAACGCCAGCACCAGCGCCGCCGCGGCCACGCCGAGCAGCACCGTCGCGTTGGCGCCGCGCAGCAGGTCGACGCCGAGCGCGGCGACCCCGGCCAGCCCGCCCACCACCAGCGGCACCCGCTGCCGCAGCGTCACGAACAGCCGCGAGCGCAGCAGCAGCGCCGCCGCGGACACGGCGATCAGGATGCGGCCCGACAGCGTGCCGGTGACGGCCAGCACGGCGAACGCGCCCACCGCCAGCACGGCGTGCCCGAGCAGCATGCCGGCGAGCAGTTCCTCGGTGCGGGTCACGGCCGCGAAGACGGTCGCCCGGTCGGGGCGCTCGCGCGCGGCGTCGAGCGCGTTCGAGGCGCTGGCCGTGGTGAAGTCCTCGGCGGCCTCGGCGCCGGTGGGCAGCGTGACCGGCGGCGTGGGCATCTTGCCGAAGCGGATGGCGAGCAGCGGCATCGCGCCGATCCCGCACACCAGGATCGAGAGCAGCACGGCGGCGGAACCCGCGGCGGTCGTGACCATGCTGGTCAAGGCCGTGATCGCGCCGAGCAGCCCGACCACGGCGCCCGCGGTGAACAGCCGCAGCTGCGCGGCCACGCCGACCCCGCCGAGCGCGGCGATCAGCAGCAGCGCCACCGAGCCGGCCAGCAGCTCGGAACCGCCCAGCCACGGCAGCAGCCCCACGACGCCGACCCGGTCGTCGGTGGCGACCAGCACCGCGCCGCCGGCGAAGGCGAACGGCATCGCGTACGCACCCAGGGCGGCTCCCGCGCGGGCGTCCCCGTACGCCCGGGAGGCCGTCACACCGGCGAGCGCGAGCAGCAGCGCGAGCCCGAGACCCGCGTACGCCGCACCGGTCCACCCCGGGCCCTCGGCGAGCACCGCCAGCAGCGCGATCACGAGCAGCACCCCGGCGCCGACCAGCGTCGCCGTGCGGGTCGAGGCGGGCGTCCAGGCGCTGCCGCGGCGGCGCGCGCCCTCGGCGATGGCCTCCACCACGTCGTCGTACTCGAGCTCGGGCCACTCGTCGTGGGCCGGGACGAGATGCAGCACCTCGCCGTCGCGTACGCCCTGAGGGAACAGACCCTGAGTAGTCGCCAGCGCGACGCCGTCGGTGCGCCGCAGCACCCACCCGCCGTGTTTCTCGCCGTCGTCCGCGAGGCCCTCACCCGCGTGCCGCAGCACCTCGGGCAGCAGCTCGGCCAGCGGCACGTGCTCGGGCAGGGCCACGTCGATGCGGCGCTGCGGAGCGCTGATCGTGACCCGGGCCAGACCGATGCTCATCCACAACCTCCTGCTCGCGTGCGCCGGCTTATCCACATCGACGATGACGAAGCTGCGGACGCGAGCGCACTTTACCTACCATGGGGCCGACGCCACGCCCGGCGACGGGCAGGCGCACAGCGGGTGACCATCCCGCCTTTGTGGACGGAAAGGGTCAAAAGCGGCATGAGCACGGTGGTGATCAAGCGGTCGGCCCGGCGGCCCGCGCCGGAGATTCCGACCGGTGAGATCGCCGTCGAGCCGCCGCCCGAGATCCCGCAGAGCACGGGCGGCCGCTGGCAGCAGGCGGCGATGGCGCTGCCGATGCTGGGCGGCTCCGTCGCGATGGCGATGATGATGGGCCAGGGCCGCACGGGCGCGTACTCCTATGTGATCGGTGGCCTGTTCGGCATCTCCTCGATCGCGATGCTCGCCACCAGCTTCGGCTCCAGTGGCTCGCCCAAGAAGGCGGAGATGATGGCCGCCCGCCGCGAATACCTGCGGCACCTCTCCGGCCTGCGCAAACGCGTCCGCGAGACGGCCCGCAAGCAGCGCGTCGGCCTGCTCTACCGTCATCCCGATCCCACCAAACTCTGGTCCACCGCCGGCAGCCACCGAGTATGGGAGAGGCGCACCAGCGACCCCGACTTCGGCGTCGTCCGGCTGGCGGTCGGGCCGCAGACGCTGGCCACGCCGCTGATCCCGCCGGTCACCCGGCCGCTGGACGAGCTCGAGCCGATGACCGCGGGAGCGCTGCGCCGCTTCCTCGACGCGTACTCGGTGGTTCCCGACCTGCCCGTGGCCGCCTCGCTGCGCGGGTTCGCGCGGGTCTTCCTGCGCGGCAGCGGCCCCGGCACCGACCGTGACGTGCAGGGCCTCGCCCGCGCGGTGGTCGCCCAGCTCGCCACCTTCCACGCGCCCGACGACCTGATCGTCGCCGTCTGCGCCGGTCCCGAGCGGCGGGCGTCGTGGGAGTGGGTCAAGTGGCTGCCGCACAACCTGCACCCGGCCCGCACCGACGCGCTGGGCCACGTGCGGCTGGTCGCCGGCACCGGCCAGGAGCTCGAGCACCTGCTCGAGGACGTGATCGGCAACCGGCCGCGCTTCAACCCGATGGGCCAGAGCGTGAGCACGCCGCACGTGGTGATCGTGCTCGACGGCGCCGACCTCAAGGGCGCCACGCAGCTCGACGACGGCATCGACGGCGTCACCGTGCTCGACCTCGATGAGCAGCCGCCGCGGCTGCTCGACCGCTCGTTGCTCGTGCTGGAGGTCGCGCACCACGGCGGGCGCCGGGTGCTCAACACGTACTCGATGGAGCACGAGGCCGAGGTCGGCGTGCCCGACCAGCTCAGCGTCGAGCAGGCCGAGGCGGTCGCCCGCCGGCTGGCCCCGCTGCGGCTGGCCGCGATGTCCAAGTCGTCCGATACCCCGCTCGCCGCCGAGCTGGGGCTGGCCGACCTGCTCGGCATCGGCGACCCCGAGACGTTCAGCGTGGCCCAGGCGTGGATGCCACGGCCCAACCGGGACAAGCTGCGCGTGCCGATCGGCGTGGGCGCCGACGGCGCTCCCGTCGAGCTCGACCTCAAGGAGTCGGCGCAGGACGGCATGGGCCCCCACGGCCTGCTGATCGGCGCCACCGGTTCCGGCAAGTCGGAACTGCTGCGCACGCTCGTGCTGGCGCTGGCGACCACGCACTCGTCCGAGACGCTCAACTTCGTCCTGATCGACTTCAAGGGCGGCGCGACCTTCGCCTCGCTCGACCGCCTGCCGCACACCGCGGCCGTGATCACCAACCTGGCCGACGAGCTGCCGCTGGTCGACCGCATGGTCGACGCGATCGACGGCGAGATGATCCGGCGGCAGGAGCTGCTGCGCAAGGCGGGCAACTACGCCAGCATCCGCGACTACGAGAAGGCCCGGGCCGGCGGCGCCGCGCTGCCCCCGCTGCCTTCGCTGCTGGTGATCTGCGACGAGTTCTCCGAGCTGCTCAGCGCCAAGCCCGACTTCATCGACCTGTTCGTCCAGATCGGACGGCTGGGCCGGTCGCTCGGCGTGCACCTGTTGCTGGCCAGCCAGCGGCTCGAGGAGGGCCGGCTGCGCGGGCTGGACACCCACCTGTCCTACCGGGTGGGCCTGCGGACCTTCTCGGCGCTCGAGTCGCGGGCCGTGCTCGGGGTGCCCGACGCCTACGAGCTCCCGCGGTCGCCCGGCCACGGCTACCTCAAGTTCGGCACCGAGCCGCTGCTGCGCTTCAAGGCGGCGTACGTCTCGGGGCCGTTGCCCAGGGCCGGCGCGCGCACCGCGGCCGGGGGCGCGGGCGCGGAACCGCAGGTGCTGGCGTATTCGACCCGATACGTGCCCGCGCCGAAGCCGATCAAGCCCGTCGAGCCCGCGCCCGAGGAGATCCCCGCCGGCGAGAGCGTGCTCGACGTGATGGTGGACCGGCTCGGCGGGCAGGGACCGCCCGCCCACCAGGTGTGGCTGCCGCCGCTGACCCAGTCCGCCGCGCTCGACGAGCTGCTCGGCCCGGTGGTCGCCGACCCGGTCCGCGGGCTGGCGTTCGCCAACCCCGAGCTGCACGGCGCCCTGCAGGTGCCGATCGCGATGGTCGACAAGCCGCGCGAGCAGGTGCGCGACGTCATGTGGCTGCAGCTGTCCGGCGCGGCCGGGCACGTCGCGGTGGTCGGCTCGACGATGAGCGGCAAGTCCACGGCGCTGCGCTCGATGATCTGCGGGCTCGCGCTCACCCACACCCCCGCCGAGGTGCAGGTCTACTGCCTCGACTTCGGCGGCGGCGCGCTGGGCACGCTGCGCGACCTTCCGCACGTCGGCGGCGTCTCCGGCCGGCTCGACACGGTCGGCGTCCGGCGTACGGTCGGCGAGATGTCCACCCTGCTCAACGAGCGGGAGGCGCGCTTCGCCGCGATGGGCATCGACTCGATGGCGTCCTACCGGCGCCGCCGCGCGAACACCGCCTCGCAGGCCGGCGACGACGACCCGTTCGGCGACGTGTTCCTGGTGATCGACGGCTGGGCCACGCTGCGCAAGGAGTACGAAGAGCTCGAGCCCGTCATCACCGACATCGCCACCCGCGGGCTGTCGTACGGCATCCACGTCGTCGCCGCGACCTCGCGCTGGATGGACTTCCGTCCCGGTATCCGCGACCTGTTCGGCTCGCGGCTCGAGCTGCGCCTCGGCGACCCCAGCGACTCCGCGGTGAACCGCCGCGCCGCGATGACCGTGCCCGAGAAGCCGGGCCGCGGCATCGTCGAACACCCGACGGACAAGAACAAGTTCCTGCACCTGCTCACCGTGCGACCCGAGCTGAGCACGCTCGCCGACACGACCGACCTGGTCAAGGAGATCACGGCGAACTGGCACGGCGCCCTTGCGCCGCGGGTACGGCTGCTGCCGGCCCAGGTCCCGTACGCCGACCTCGACCTCACCCGCAGCCGCGGGCTGCGCCTGCCCATCGGCATCAGCGAGGCCGACCTGCAGCCCGTCGAGATCGACTTCGCCTCCGACCCGCACTTCCTGCTGTTCGGCGACGCCGAGTGCGGCAAGTCGTCGTTCCTGCGCGCGCTGGCCACCACGATCACCCGGCGGTTCGCGCCCGAGGAGGCGCGGATCATCCTGGTCGACTACCGGCGGTCCCTCATGGACCTTCCGGAGTCCGAGCACCGCATCGGCTACGGGATCCAGGCGCAGAAGACGCTGGAGCTCATGCAGTCGGTGGCCGGCTACATGGAACGCCGCCTGCCCGGCCCCGACGTGACGGCCCAGCAGCTGCGCGAGCGCTCGTGGTGGACCGGGCCGGAGCTGTTCGTGCTGGTCGACGACTACGACCTGGTCGTGGCCGGGCCGACCAACCCGCTCACCCCGCTGATGGAATACCTGCCGCAGGCCCGCGACGTGGGCCTGCACCTGATCCTGACGCGGCGCGTGGGCGGCGCGGGCCGGGCGCTCTACGAGCCGGTGATCCAGCGGCTGCGCGAGCTGTCGGCGCCCGGCCTGGTGATGTCCGGGCCGTCGGACGAGGGCCCGCTGGTCGGCCCCGTACGGCCGGCGCTGCTGCCGCCGGGCCGCGGGCGGCTGGTCACCCGGCGTGAGGGCGTACGGCTGATTCAGTTGGCCCACCTGGCGCCGTACTGACCTGCCCCGCGAATTGACAGACAGCCGGTGCGACAAGGATCGACGGATCACCGCAATCGGACACCGTTTCGGAGTAATCTGCATCGACCGTGTTCCCAGCCTTTGGAGGCGGTGCGCCTTGGTGAGTGGTCGCCGACTGGCCGCGGCCGCGACGGCCGGGGTCTTCGCGCTAGGCGTGCCCGCGACGCCCGCTTTCGCCGAGCCTGTTCCGCTTCAGGGCGATTCCGTGCGGGCCGACGAGTGGCATCTGAGCGAGCTGAACGTCGCCGACGCGTGGACCTATGCCAACGGCTCCGGCGTGACGGTCGCCGTGATCGACTCCGGCGTCGACGCCGACCACCCCGACCTGCAGGGCCAGGTGCTCTCCGGCCTCGACCTGGTCGACGAGAAGGGCGACGGCGACACCGACCTGGTCGGCCACGGCACCACGGTCTCCGCGATCATCGCCGGCCGCAACGACGACGCGAACGGCGTGGTCGGCATCGCCCCCAAGGCCAAGATCCTTCCCGTACGGGTGCTGGACGAGGACAACCGCTACAGCGACGCGCTGATCGTCGCGCAGGGCGTCCGCTGGGCCGTCGACCGCGGCGCACGGGTCATCAACCTCTCGCTGGGCGGCAACGGCAGCAGCGCCGCCCTGGCCGCCGCCCTCGACTACGCGTTCGCCAAGGACGTCGTCGTGATCGCCTGCACCGGCAACACGAGCGCCTCCTCGTCCACCGGCGTGTGGTATCCGGCCCGCGAGCCCGGCGTGCTGGCCGTCGCCGGCATGGAACGCGACGGCCAAGCGCTCTGGTCGGGTTCGATCACCGGCAAGGAAACCGTCGTCACCGCCCCCGCCACCCAGCTGGTCGGCGCCAACACCGGCGGCCAGTACTGGAAGGTGCAGGGCACCAGCTTCGCCGCCCCCATGGTCTCGGCCACCGCAGCGCTCATCCGTTCCCGCTGGCCCCAGATGCCGGCCGGCGAGGTCATCAACCGCATCATCCGCACGGCGAAAGACAGAGGCCCGGCCGGCCGCGACGCCACCTTCGGCTTCGGTTTCGTCGACCCCGTCGGCGCCCTGACCGCCTCGGTCCCGCCCGTCTTCGAGAACCCGCTCGACACCTCTCCTTCCCCCGGCATCGCCCGTTTCGGCAGCGCTCCCGCTCCCGGCCAGGCCCAGTCGGCGCCCGACGGCACCACCAAGGAGCTGGTTCCCGCCTCCCCCCGCACCGAGTCCGGCAGCGGCGCCGCTCCGCTGGCCGCCCCACCATCTCCCAGCCATCGCAGCTGGTGGGCCGCGGGCGCCCTTTTCCTGATCTCAGCGGTAGCCGCCGTCCTGACAGTCCGCCGCTTCGCCGGCACCACCTGACGGATCAGCCTCCCCGGCCGTCCTTCCGTCGCCCTGGTGAGTCGCCCGGACCGCCACTCGCCCGTCGGCCGAGTACGTCTTTCCTTGCACGGCCGCCCGCCTTCGCACCCCGGTGCGGCACAACTGGCTGTCCGCCTCTCCCCTTATCGCCTGGGTGCGCCACCCACGGTTGTCCGCGTGGCGCCCACTCGCACCCTTCCACCCCGTGCGCCGCCCTCGAGCTGCCCGCACGCCCCCTGTCGGCCGCTCGCAGCGCGTCGGTCACCCGCGCCGTTCCCTGCCGATCGCCCGCATCCCAACGGACGCCTGCCGCGGTCGCTCCCACCGTCCCCGCCGCCCATCCAGCCGCGTGCCTCCAGCAGCCACCGCGCCTCCTCAGGCCCGCCCGTGCCTCCAGCTGCCACCGCGCTTCCTCCGGCAGCCGCCTGCACCGTCCTCTAGCCGCCGCGCGTTCTTCCCTGACGCGCTGCTCCAACGTTCGTCCCATTGGTCCCGCATACAGCCGCGCAAGCACTGCACCCGCCGCGGCATCGCCCATCCCACAGCCGATTCCCGCGGTCTCGCCTATCGCCACGCCCGCGTGTAGCGCCCGCTTCCCACCTGCGCTCGCCTTGACTCCCCCGGCGCTCCACGGAGCGAGCTCCCCAACACTTCACAGCGCATTCCCAGAACTTCAAGATCGCGGTACAGCCACCGCCTCCCCCACCCACCCGGGGTTCGGCGGTGACGCTACGCCCCTCCACCGACAGAAATTCGGATTGTCCACAGGCGACTCGAGCGGCCGAGCCAACCGCCCGGACTTATCCACAGACAGCCGCACGACTGGCTCGGCATGCGAGCCTTATTACCGCCCAGGGACACACCAACTGCTGGATCGGAAGGAGCCGAAGACGACGACAACCTGCATCGGCTGAGTTCTGGCGCGCCCACAAACCGCCACCCCACATAGCGGAGCACCCCCGCAGAGCTCCAGAATCATGCACCGTCCGCTCAGGCCGACGAAGGGTGGAGCCCGCTCGAGCCCGCGAAGGGTAGAGCCTGCTCGGGCCCGCGAAGGGCGGGGAGCGCGATCAGGCCCGCGAAGGGCGGGCAGCGCGATCAGGCCCGCGAAGAGCGGGGAGCGCGATCAGGCGCAGTCGCCGGTGCGGACGCCTCGGGTGCGGGTCACGCCGGCCCGGGCGACCGGAGCGGCCTCGTCGGCGGTCAGGGCGAAGCCGGTGTTCTTGTCATCGGCGGCGGCCGCGAAGATGACGCCCAGCACCTGGCCGTTCGTGGTGATCAGCGGGCCGCCGGAGTTGCCGCTGCGGACCAGGGCGCGGATCGTGTAGATCTCGCGCGTGACGTCGCCGGAGTCGTAGATGTCGGGGCCCGTGATGCGGCCGACGTCGCGTACCCGGGCCGACTGGGCGTCGTAGGGGCCGTCCTGCGGGTAGCCCAGCACGATGGCGCTGGCGCCGGTGTTGGCTTCCTTGCGGACGAAGGGCATCACGGGCGCGGTCAGGCCGGGTACGTGCAGCACGGCCAGGTCGCGGTCGGGGTCGTAGACGACGACCGTCGCGTTGCGCTGGCGGCCGTTGACCTCGACGGTTGTGCTCTCGGTGCCGGCGACGACGTGCGCGTTGGTCATCACGCGCTCGTCGGCGTAGACGAAACCGGAGCCCTCGATGCGCCTCGAGCAGCTGGGCGCCGTGCCCAGCACCTTGATGACCGAGCGCTTCGACCGCTGCACGATCTGGGAGCCCTTGAGAGCGGGGTCCGGTGCTGCGACGTCCTTGGCGTCGGTGGGGGTGAGCCCGCCGAACACGGCGGGGAAGCCGCTGGTGTCGAGGGTGTCGCGGAGCGCGCCGGAGAGCGCCTCGGCCTGGTCGGGCATGACGCGCTCGAGGCCGCCGAGGATGGCGCTGTTGCGGACCTCGCGGTTCAGGCCGGGGAACGGCGTGGAGCCCAGCGGCACCGCGATCAGCGAGGCGACGAGCAGCACGGCGAGCACCGAGACGGCGGCGCCGCCGGCGTCGTCGGCCTTCTGCAGCGGGCGGCTCTGGATCGCCCGGCGCAGGTGGGTGCCAAGCCAGCCGGCCAGCGTCTGCCCGAGCACGGCGAGCGCGAAGATGGTGACCAGCGAGACGACCAGGCGGGCCGTCGGGTCGGTGAAGCGGTCGGCGATCAGCGGGCCGACCTGCAGGCCGATCAGCACCCCGCTGAAGAAGCCGCCGAACGAGAGCGCGCCGATGACGAAGCCCTGGCGGTAGCCGCTGATCGCGAAGACCAGCATGAGCAGGATCAGGATGCCATCGACCACGGACACTCACCCAGGGTAGAAGTGGCGGGCCAGCGACGGGTCACGGCAGAACCTCGTCGGGCGCGCCGCCACGGCTGGCCGGCACCGGAGTGCTCGCGTCGGGCAGTTCGACCAGGGCGCCGGGCTGCCACGGCCGCGTCCAGCCACCCATGTCGAGCAACGTCGAGATCACCCCTGCCGTGAAGCCCCAGACCAGCATGCCGCGCACCTGGAACGCCGGACCGATCCAGCCGCTGGGGTGCCGCACCCGGATACGGTTGCGCGGGTCGACCAGTTCACCGATCGGGAGCCGCGCCACATGCGCGACCTCGGCGGCCTGGCGGGGGTGCACCGGGTGCGGGCGCCGCCACCAGGCGAGCACCGGGGTGACGACGAACGAGCTGACCGGGATGTAGAGGTCGGGCAGCAGCGCGAGCGCCTCGGCGCTGGACGGGTCGAGGCCGACCTCCTCGTTGGCCTCGCGCAGCGCGGTCGCCACGGCGTCGGCGTCCTCGGGGTCGGTGCCGCCGCCGGGGAAGGCGGGCTGCCCGGCGTGGTTGCGCATGGTCGCGGCGCGCTGGAGGACCAGCAGGTCGGGTCCGGCTTCGCCGTCGCCGATCAGCACCAGTACGGCACTGGGCCGCCCGCCGCCGGGCGGGGTGCGCAGCGGGGTGAAGTCCGCGGTGCCGCTCTCGCCGACGCGGGTCAGCAGCGGCTCGAACCAGTCGGGCAGCCCGTCCGGCCGGGCCAGGAGACGCGCCCGGCTCACCAAGCCACCCCGGGAGCCGCGGAAAAGCCGACCACGGCGGAGCGACCGGCAACCGCGGAACGACCGGCAACCGCGGAACGACCGGCAACCGCGGAACGACCGGCAACCGCGGAACGACCGGCAACCGCGGAACGACCGGCAACCGCGGAACGACCGGCAACCGCGAAGCGACCGGCAACCGCGAAGCGGCCGGCGGGAAGAACGTGCGGCGCGCTCACGGGGTCACCGTCACGCCGGTGTGCTTGCGGACCTGCTCGGCGAGGCCCGCGGCGTCCAGGGGCAGGGGGTGTACGTAGGAGCGCCCGGCAGCGTCGAGGAAGACCGTGACCGGCAGGTTGACGCGGCCCAGACCGTTGAGCAGCAGGCTTTTCTCGTCGAAGAGCGTCGGCATGCGCACGCCCTTGTCGCCGGCGAACGAGGCGCCCTTGTCGCGCTGGTCGCCGGTGTCGACGCCCAGGACGGTGAGCCGTCCGGCGGCCTTGTCGGCCAGGCTCTGCATGACCGGCAGCTCGGCCCGGCACGGCTGGCACCAGGACGCCCACAGGTTGATCACCGCGGGCCCGCGGAGGGAGCGCAGCGCAATGGCGCCGCCGTCGCCGGAGAAGCACGGCAATGACACGTCGGGCAGCCCGGTGGCCGGCGGAGCGGACGAGGATGCGGTGAGGGCCTCACAACCCGCGAACGGTGAGGCGACGGCGGGCTCGTCGTCGGAGCATGCGGCAGTCACCGCGGCAAGCAGGAGCACCAACGGGACAGCGAACAGCCGCGGCAGCGACACGCCGCGTGAACGCGATGCGCCACGGGGCAAGACAGTCCGAGGCAAAGATGCCGGGCGCGGCAAGGAGACGGGGCGCAACAGGGACGCAGGGCGCAGTAGGGAGGCGCGTGGCGGGAAGGAGACGGGGCGTAACAGGGAGGCGCGGCGCCGCAAGGAGCCGCAGCGCACCAAGAGGGCGGGGCGCCGCGGGGAGGGGGCGGACGGCCGCGGGAGTCTCACGGGGCCTCCGGGGCGGCGACGGCGGCGGCGGGGACCAGGTCGGGGTCGACGCCGGCGGCGGCGGCCAGGTCGCGGGCGCGGGGGCCCTTGAGCAGCTTGGCGGCCGCGGCGGCCTCGGTGGGGCCGGTGCCGTAGGAGGGGCACATCGGCGCCAGGGTGCAGGCTCCGCAGGCCGGCTTGCGGGCATGGCAGACGCGCCGGCCATGGAAGATCACCCGGTGCGACAGCATCGTCCAGTCGCGTTTCTCGATGAGGTCGGCGACCAGAAACTCGATCTTCACGGGGTCTTCCTCGGCGACCCAGCCGAAGCGGTTGGTGAGCCGCCGGAAGTGGGTGTCGACGGTGATGCCGGGAACGTCGAACGCGTTGCCGAGGATGACGTTCGCCGTCTTGCGGCCGATGCCGGGCAGCGCCACCAGGTCGTCGAGCCGGGCGGGCAGCACCCCGCCGTGCCGCTCGACCAGGGCCTGACCCAGCTTGATCAGCGAGTCGGTCTTGGCGCGGAAGAAGCCGGTGGGCTTGAGCAGCACCTCGAGCTCGCCCCGATCGGCCGCCGCGTAGTCCGCCGCGGTCCGGTAGCGCTGGAACAGCGTGGGGGTGACCTGGTTGACCCGCACGTCGGTGGTCTGCGCCGACAGGATGGTGGCGACCGCGAGCTCGAGCGGGGTGGTGAAGTCGAGCTCACAGTGCGCGTCGGGATGGGTCTCGGCCAGCACCCGGGCCATCTTGCGGGCCCGTCGTTTGCGCCCGATGGGCGTCTCTGCCGCGAACCGCTTAGCCGACCGCACCACCAGAGTCACCGCTAAAGAGTACGTCGCGGGTACGACAGGAATTACGGCGTGATCGACCCGTCCGCGCCGAGGCGGGCGCCGGTCTCGGGAAAGTCCTCCGCGGTGAGCCGCGCGACGAGCTTGCGCCCCTGCTCGGCGGAGGAGTCGCGGGTGGGCAGCCCCTCGGAGCTCATGGCGGTCGACAGCAGCTTGCCACCCGCGTACGACCCGTCCTTGCCCAGCGTCACGTGCAGGATCCCGCCGTACTTGAGCACCCCGGCGCGCGAGAGCGTCCGCCCGCCGCCGGCGAAGTTCCCGAGGCTGTACGCGATGAGCTTGCCCCGGTAGAACTCCATGCCGCGCAGCACGTGCGGCCCGTGCCCGACGACCAGGTCGGCGCCCGCGTCGATCACCGTGTGGCTGAACTTGACGGGGTCGCCCCTGTTCTCGCCGTGGAAGGTCTCGGTGCCCGGGCGTACGTGCTGCTCGCCCGCGCCCTCGGCGCCCATGTGCACCTGCACGACGACCAGGTCGGCCTGCTGACCGGCCCGCTCGACCACGGAGCGCGCCTGGTCGAGGTCGATCAGGCTGTTGGCGCCGGCGTACGACGAGAAGCCGATCACCGCGACCCTGACACCCTTGACCTCGACGACCGTGATCTCGTCGGTGTTGCCCGTGTATTTGACGCCCGCCTCGTCGAGCGCCGCCCGGGTGTTGCGCGCGCCGCGCGTACCGAAGTCCTTGGCGTGGTTGTTCGCCGTGTTCACCAGGTCGAAGCCGGCGTCGGCGAGGTGCGCGGCGTACGAGGGCGGCGAGCGGAACGCGAAGCAGTTGGGCGACGGCGGCGTGCCGCACTTGGAGGTGCCGGTGTTCTCGGTGAGCGGCTGCTCGAGGTTGCCCATCACCAGGTCGGCGGCGAGCGCCTGCTCGACGGAGTCGAAGAACCCCTTGCCGCCGGCGGGCGGCATCCGGTGGGGGGCGTTGCTCATCATGATGTCGCCGGTGGCCGACAGCGTGACGGTGCCCTGCGCCGCCACCGACTCGAGCGGTGGCGCGGGAGCGGAGGCGGAGGACGTGGGAGCCGGCAGCGGCTCCTGCCACCGGGAGGCGTCGTCGGAACCGGCGCGGGCGAACGCGACCCCGCCGGCGGCCAGGCCGGCCAGCGCAGCCAGGACAATGGTGATAGTAAGGACAGGGCGCCCGAAAAGGCCTTGTCGCTGGCGTGGGGGGTGGGAATTCATCGACGGCGACGATACCGTCAGGTAGCGACGCGGACGACCGTCGAAAGGCTTGTCGTCGCCTCCACCGGGCGACGAAAAATACTGCCCGTCACGGCGGGACTGGTTACCCTGCGGTATCTGGATCAAGGGGTGCCCGCCCGATTCACGCCCGCGTGCGCCTAGACTGATCGAGCGCAGGCGTTGCGCGTGTTCGGAGGTGCGGCGATGGATGAGGTACTGGCGCGCAGCGGAATCTTCCAGGGCGTGGACCCGGAAGCTGCCGAGGCGCTCGCCAAGGAGATGGACACGGTCGAGGTCCGCAAGGGCGACGTCCTGTTCAACGAGGGCGAGGCCGGTGACAGCCTGTACATCGTGCTGTCCGGCAAGATCAAGCTCGGCCGCCGCGCGGCCGACGGCCGGCAGAACCTCGTCTCGATCATGGGTCCGTCCGACATGGTCGGCGAGCTCTCGCTGTTCGACCCCGGCCCGCGCACCGCGACCGCGACCGCGGTGACCGACGCCCGGCTGGCCCGGCTCAAGAAGACGTCGCTGCGCCCCTGGCTCAACAACCGCCCCGAGATCGCCGAGCAGCTGCTGCGCGTGCTGGCCCGCCGGCTGCGGCGCACCAACGACGCGCTCGCCGACCTGATCTTCACCGACGTGCCCGGCCGGGTCGCGAAGAACCTGCTGCAGATGGCCGGCCGGTTCGGCACCCGCGACGGTGGTGTGCTGCGCGTCACGCACGACCTCACCCAGGAGGAGCTGGCTCAGCTCGTCGGGGCGTCCCGCGAGACGGTGAACAAGGCGCTCGCCGATTTCGCCTCGCGTGCCTGGCTGCGGCTCGACGGCAAGAGCGTCATCATCCTGGACCCCGAGCGCCTCGCGCGGCGCGCCCGCGTCTGACCCGCGCCGACCAGCAGGGGCCGTCCCGTCGGGGCGGCCCCTGAACTGCGTGCATTACGCCTGAACAGGCTACAAACCACCCGCATTCGCATCCGTGTCGCACCCGCTCGACCACTCGTTACGGAGGTGGTCGAGAGGCACCGGCGGATACGAGAGGGCGCGGCTTTGAACATGGTGGCGGGCGTACAGCGCATCGGGGTCCCGACGTGACCGTGCTCGACACCGCCATCGACTCGCGCACCCCCGGCTACCTCGACAGCCGCAACGCGACGCTCGACCGGCTCGACCGGCTGGAGGCGGCGATCGAGGAGGCACGGTGCGGCGGGGGCGAGCGGGCGGTCACCCGGCACCACGCACGCGGCAAGCTGCTGCCCCGCGAACGCATCGAGATGCTGCTCGACCAGGACGTGCCGTTCCTCGAGCTGTCACCCGTCTCCGGCTGGGGCACCGAGTTCCCGGTGGGCGCCGGCGTGGTCACCGGCATCGGCGTGGTCGAGGACGTCGAGTGCATGCTGGTCGCGACCGATCCGACCGTCGAGGAAACGGCGGTCAACCCGTACGCGGTCGAGAAGATCCGCCGTGCCGCCCGGATCGCCGCGTGCAACCGCCTGCCGCTGGTCAACCTCGTCGAGTCCGCCGCCGAGACCGCGTCGGGCTCGCCGCCGGGCGGGGGTGTCGCCCGCGACCTGAGCCGCCTGTCCGCCGGACGGGTGCCCACGGTGTGCGTGGTCTTCGGGCCGACCAGCGGCGACGTGGCGTACCTGCCGGCGTTCTCGGACTACACGATCATGGTGCGGGGGCACGCCAAGGCCCTCGCCGCGCCGGCCGACCAGCTCGCCGAGGATGAGCGCGACGCGCTGCGCCTGGCGCGTCAGTGCGTACGCCGTCTGAACTGGCGCAAGTCGGGCCCGCCGCCGCGCACCTTCCCGCCCGCCGCGCCCAAGTACGACGCCGAGGACCTGCTGGCGCTCGCCGGCCCCGCCGAGCTGTTCGACACGCGCGAGGTGCTGGCCCGCATCCTCGACGGCAGCGACTTCGACGAGTTCAAGCCGGCGGTGGGCACCTCGGTGCTGGCCGGCTGGGGCGAGCTGCACGGCTATCCGGTCGGGGTGCTCGCCACCGCGGACGGCACGCAGACCAGCGCCGACGCCCAGAAGGCGGTGCACTTCATCCAGCTCGCCAACGCCACCGACACGTCGCTGCTGCTCGTCCAGCGCGACGAGGCCGGCACGTTCGGCTCCGGCGCGCTCGACGCGCTGGCGCACTCCACCGTGCCGCTTCTCGCCCTCAACACCGGACGCACCGGCGACCCCCGCTTCGTGTTCAGCTGGCCGGCCGACGGCCCCACGGCGGGCGACGACGACGGCGTCATCGACCCCCGTGACACGCGCACCGTGCTCGGACTCTGCCTGTCGGCCGTGCACAGCGCGGCCGTCGAGGGCGCCGGGCGCGTCGGCGTGTTCCGACCCGGAAAGGTAGACCAGTGATCCGACGCCTGTTGGTGGCCGACCGTGGTGAGATCGCCCGCCGGGTGTTCGCCACCTGCCGCCTGGTCGGCATCGAAACGGTCGCCGTGTACTCCGACGCCGATTCCGACGCGCCCCACGTCGGGGAGGCGGACTATGCCGTACGCCTCGACGGCGACACACCCCGGTCCTCGTACCAGCGCGGTGACCTGATCATCACGGCCGCCCAGCGCTCCGGCGCGAACGCGATCCATCCCGGCACCGGCGAGCTCGCCGAGGACCCGGACTTCGCCTCCGCGGTGGCCGACGCCGGCATGATCTGGGTGGGCGCGCCCGCCAAGACGCTGGGCGTGCTGCGCAGCAAGCAGGAGACCAAGGCCCTGGTGGCCGAGGCGCGGGTGCCGGTGCTGCCCAGCTTCACCGACCCGGCGCAGGTGCCCGGCTTCCCCGTGCTGATCAAGCCGGACACCGGCGCGGGCGGGATCGGGCTGCGGGTCGTGCGCGACGCGGCCACGCTCGCCGAGGCGCTGGCCTCCACCCGCCGCGAGGTGGGCGGCGAGGTCTACTGCGAGCCGTACGTCGACGACGTGCGCCACATCGAGGTGCCGATCATCGCCGACGAGCACGGCGCGGTGATCCCGTTCGGTGAGCGCGAGTGCTCGATCCAGCGCCGCTATCAGAAGATCGTCGAGGAGACCCCGTCCCCCGCCGTCGACCCGGGGCTGCGCGAGGAGCTCTGCCGCGCCGCGATCATCACGGTCCGCGCGCTGGGCTACGTCGGGGCGGGCGCGGTGGAGTTCCTGCTCGATACCAACGGCGACTTCTACTTCCTCGAGCTCACCCCGACCCTGCAGGCCGACCACGCGGTCACCGAGTGCGTGTCGGGCTACGACCTCGTCCGCCTGCAGGTGCTGGTCGCCGAGGGCGGGAGCCTGCCGATGCCGGGCCCGCCGCCGATCCGCGGCCACGCGATCGAGGTGCGGCTGTGCGCCGAGGACCCCGCGTACGCCTGGCTGCCCGTCACCGGCACGCTGCACCGCTTCGCCGTCCCGGACGTGGCGAGCCGGTTCCGTCCGCTGGCCGCCCCCGGGCTGCGGCTGGACGCCGGGGTCGAGGACGGCTCGGTGATCGGCGTGCACCACGACTCGACGCTCGCGAAGCTGATCGCCTGGGCGCCCACCCGGCAGGAGGCGGCCCGGATGCTCGCCTCGGCGCTGACCCGCACCCAGCTGCACGGCGTCGCAACCAATCGGGACCTGCTGGTGCGCGCCCTGCGCCACCACGCCTTCCGCACCGGCGACGTGGACACCGGCTTCCTCGACCGCCGGCCCGAGGTGTTCGCCCCGCTGCTGTCGGCGGTCGACGCCGTACGCCTCTCGTGCCTCGCCGCCGCCCTGGCCGGAGCCGCCGCCCGGCGCGCCGCCGCCACCGTGCTGCGTTCGCTGCCCTCCGGCTGGCGCAACGTGCCGTCCGGCTCGCAGACCGCGGTCTACGACGGCCCTGCCGGCCCGGTGGAGGTCGGCTATCGCATGAACCGGCACGGCGAGCTTGCCGGCTGGTGGGTGCGCACGGTCGACCCCGAGGAGCTGGATCTGGCGGGGCTGGGCCAGGCGCCGGTGACCGCGGACTACCCCGAGACCGTGGTGGTGCACGCCGGCGACGAGCGCGTGGTGCTCGACGTGAACGGCATCCGGCTGACCTTCAACGTGCACCGGGTCGGCGAGGTCTCCTACGTGGACAGCCCCGAGGGCTCGGTCGCGCTGCGCGCGCTGTCCCGCTTCCCGCTGCCCGCCCCGGACGCCGTCGAGGGCTCGCTGATCGCGCCGCTGCCGGGAGCCGTCCGCCGGGTGCTGGTCGTGCCGGGTCAGCGGGTGCGGGCCGGGGAGCTGCTGCTCACGCTCGAGGCGATGAAGCTGGAGCATCCGGTGCACGCGCCGAGCGCCGGGGTGGTCGCCTCGCTGCCGGTGCAGCCGGGCGCCGAGGTCGACACCGGCGAGCTGTTAGCGATCCTGGATCCCGAGTAGGCCGAACAGCCACCTCTTCTTCGGCTGCCGCGGGTGCCGCACGGTCGGGGTGTCGTCGCCGGGGCCGAACCGCGGCGGTGGCACGTGGCTCGCCGGCTGCAGCTGCACGTCCGAGAGCATGTCGCGCAGCTGGCGGGCGGTCGGGCGGGAGGCCGGGTCGTTGGCCATGCCGTAGCGCAGCACCTGGGTCAGCGCCGGCGGGACGCCGGGCAGGTCGGGGATGGGCTGGTTGAACAGGTCCATCAGCGTGATCAGGCTGGGGCTGCGGTCGCCGTCCCAGCGCGGCGGGCGGCCCCGCATCACCGCGTAGAGCGTCGCGCAGAGCGCGTAGACGTCGACCGCGCCGCTGGGCTCGTCGTGGCGGAACATCTCGGGCGGCGCGTACGCCGGGGTGAGCACCTCGAGCGTCACCGAGGAGTCGCGCATCTCGCCCAGCACGGCGAGCCCGAAGTCGGCGAGCACGGCCGAGTTGAACTGCGAGTACAGGATGTTGGCCGGCTTGACGTCGCGGTGCAGCACCCCGTTGGCGTGCGAGTGCACCAGCGCGTCGGCGATCTTGACGCCCAGGTCGCGGGTCTCCTGCGCGCCGAGCGGGCTGCGGCGCATGCGGTCGAGGTACGACCCGTCGCACAGCTCCATGATCAGGTAGGGGTGCTGGTCGACCGTCACGCCGACGTCGAACAGGTCGACGACGTGCGGATGCGACGACATGCGCCCGGCCGCCCGCGCCTCGCGCAGGAAGCGGGCCTGGTCGCGGTCGCTGTCGAGGCGGCGGTTCTCCACCTTGATGGCGACCTCGCGGCCCACCGAGTCCTGCATCGCGCGGTAGACGGTCGCGTATCCCCCGCGGGCCATGACCGACAAGCCGGACATACCAGGCACGTACGGAGCCGGGATCGCTCCGCGCGGTGTCTCGGTCATGAGGATGAAAATACGCCAGATGCCCTGGAGATCATCGAGGCACGTCAGACGCGTAGGCGACAGTTGCCGGCGGGGCGGGCTCCACCGCGGTCGCCGCGAGCGCCGCCCGCAGCTCCTCGGCCGCCAGCCGTTCGCTGGTCTGCTCGGTCGAGTACGCCAGCAACACCGCCTCCTCCGCCGCCTCGCGCGCCTGCTCGCACCGGTCGGCGGCGGCCAGCACCCGGGCGTACGTCATCGCGGCCAGCACCCCGCTGCGCACGTCCTCGGCGTTCACCGCGCGCGCCCGCTCGATCCAGGTCAGGGCGGCGTCGACCCGGCCGTCGGCGAGCAGAGCGGCGGCGTACGAGGCCAGCGCGTGCCGCCGGGAGAACAGCAGCGACGGCACCCCGGTGTCGGTGGCGATCGGCGCCAGCAGGCCGATCGCGGTCGTCGCGTCGCCTGCCCGCAGCCGCGCCTCGGCCAGCAGCACCCGCGGGCCGACCTGCGCCGGCGCCATCGGGTTGTGCGGCTCCACCGCGGTCATCACCCGCCGGGCGTCCGCCTCCGCCGCGGCCAGGTCACCGCGGTGCAGCGCCACGAACCCGCGCAGCGTGCCCGCCATGCCCAGCAGCAGCGGGTGCCCGGTGCGGTCCGCGTACGTCAGAGCGTCGCCGAGCAGATCGTGGGCGTGCTCGAACTCGCCCAGCCCGCGGGCGATCGCACCACGCACGACCAGCGCGAATCCGCGCCCCCAGTCGTCGCCCACGGCGTTGAAGTCGCGGTAGGCCCGGCGCGCCTCGCCGTCCGCCTCGGCCAGCTCGCCCAGCTCGGCGGCCGCGTACGCCTCCACGGCGCGCAGCGTGCCGACCGCCCACGCCTCGCCCACCCGGTCGCCGAAGGGCAGGAACACCCGGGCCAGCCGCCGCGACTCCTGCAGCCGGCCGGCGAGCAGCCGCGCGAACGCCGTGGTGCCGCGCAGCCACGAGCGGCCCACCGGGTCGCCCAGCTCGGCGAAGAGCCGGGCCGCCCGGCCCAGCACCGCGTCCGTGCCGGCGAAGTCCCCGCGGGTCGTGGTCACCCAGGCCAGGTTCTGCAGCGCCCAGGCCTGCCCGTGCCGGTCCCCGGCCGCCAGCGTCACCTGGTAGGCCGCGGCGAACCGGCTGCTCGCCTGGCTGAGCCGCCCGGCCAGGAAGTCGGCCATGCCGAGCCGGCGCATCGCGTTGGCCCGCTCCGGCAGCAGCTCGGCCTCGGTGGCCACCTCGAGCGCCTCCTGCCACGCGGTGACCGCGCGGCCGGTATCGCCCAGCGCCTCGTGCGCCCGGCCGACCACGAGCAGCGCCTCGGCCTTGCTCACCGGCTCGTCCTCCGCGGCCTCGGCGATCTTCTCGCCGTGCGCGAGCGCCTCGTCGGCCCGGCCCAGGCGCAGCAGGGCCCGGGCGTGCACGAGCTGGTCGGGCAGGGGCAGGCCGCCGGGGGCCAGCGCGGCGGCGCGCTCGGCGTACTCGATGGAGGCGCCCGGTTCGATGTTGGCCAGCGCCCGGCGCGCCAGGCGGCCCAGCGCGGCCACGCCGAGCGGCGCGACGTCGCGTACGGCCGCCTCGGGGCGCAGCCGGACGGCGTCGGCCAGCTCGACCGCGCACTCGGCGTGGGTGGCGACGAACGCGTCCCGCTCGTTGTCGCTCAGGTTGAGCCGGGCCGTGCTGTCGTAGGTGGAGCTCGCCAGGTTCTCCGGCGCGGCCCAGTTCGCCAGGTAGGCGTGCCGGTCGGCGAGGTCGGCCTTGCCGATGCCGGTGTACGCCGCCTCGCGCATCAGCGGCGTCGTGAAGGCGTAGCCGCCGCGGGACCGATGCAACATGCGACGCTGCAGCAGCTCGTCGATCGAGCGTTCCAGCTCGACCGCGGCCACCGCGCCCGGCCGCGCGTCGGTCGAGGCCCGCCGCTCGCGCAGCGCCTCGATCACGCCGGTCGGCACCGTGTCGCCGACCACCGCGGCGTCGCGCAGCACCGACCGCGGCTCGGGCGGCAGCGCGTCGATGCGCGCCGCGAGCACGGCCGCGAGGTCGCGCGAGAGCAGCTGCTTGCCCAGCGAGCCCGCCGCGAGCTGCCACTTGCCGGCCGCGTTCGCGCCCACCGCCGGGGTCAGCGCGCCACGCTCCATGAGCAGCGTGACCATCTCGGCCAGATAGAACGGGTTGCCCTGCGCGGTGGCGAGCAGCTTGTCGGTGTCGGGCTGCGGCAGCTTGCCGCCGTTGAGATAGGAGGTGAGCAGCCGGGAGGCGTCCGCGCCGCGCAGCGGCGGCAGCGTGTGCACCTCGGCGTCGGCCAGCCGGGTCAGCGCGCCGGCCGTGCGCGCCAGCTCTGGCCGGCCGAGCAGCAGCACCACCACCGGGCCGTCGAGCAGCGAGAGCGTACGCCCGAGGGCGTCCACGGTCGACGCGGTGGCGTCGTGCAGGTCGTCGACGATGACCACCAGCGGCGCCTCGGCGGCCAGCGCGGTGAGCAGCTCGGCGACCGCGGACGACAGCGCCTCGGCGTCGGCCCGCTTGCCGCTGGGCTGCCAGTCGGCGTCCGCCGCGGGACCGACCGGGTTGGCCGGCGCCTCGCCATAGCCGAGCAGCGCCAGCAGCCGGTCGAAGTCCAGCTTCGCCGGCTCGCCGCGGCCCAGCCGGTTGGCGAGCTTGCGCAGCCGCTCCTCGACCACCGGCCGGCCGACCGTGGACACCACGTCCTTGGGCAGGCCCACCGACTTGCGCACCAGGTCGGCCAGCGGCGCGAAGCGGCGGCGCTCGCCGAACGCGCGGCAGCGGACCCGCAGCACCCGCGCCCCGGTGTGGGCCGCGTACTGCCCGTTGCCCACGTCGTAGCCGGCCGCGAGCCGCTTGACCTCGCCGGCGAACCGGGACTTGCCGATGCCCGCCTCGGCGGTCATCACCATCACCCGCGGCGTCTGCGAGTCGATCGCCTCGGCCAGCCGCCCGGCCACCCGGCCCAGCTCGGTCTCGCGCCCCACGAACGGCGCCTCGTCGCCCAGGCCCGAGCGGGTGCCCGGCGCGTCGTGCAGGCCGAGCAGCTCGAACGCGGGCACCGGCTCGCGCTTGCCCTTGAGCCGCAGCGGGCGCAGCTGGCGCCAGGAAGCCACGTGCCGGGTGCCGCCGCTGGTGCGCGAGCCCGCGTAGACCGCTCCGACCGCGGCGGCGTCGGCCAGCCGCGCGGCGGTGTTCACCGTGTCGCCGATGACCGTGTATTCGATGCCCGCCTGCATGCCGGCCACGACCTCGCCGGTGTTGAGGCCCACGCGCAGACCCAGCGGGGCGCCGCCGCCGCGCTCGTCGTCGAGCACCCGGCGGACCGCGCGCTGCATGCTCAGCGCGGCGCGGACCGCGCGCTCGGCGTCGTCCTCGTGGGCCACCGGGGCGCCGAAGACCGCCATGATGCCGTCGCCGGTCAGCTTGTCGACGTGACCGCCGAACGTCTTGACCGCGCCCGCCAGCGCGGCGAGCACCCGGTCGGTGACCGCGCCGACCCGCTCGGGGTCGAGGTCCTCCGACCAGGAGGTGAAGTCGGACAGGTCGCCGAAGAGCACGGTGACGATGCGCCGCTCCGCCGCGGGCAGAGTGGCGGCCGCCGGCAGGGCCGCGCCGCAGTTGTGGCAGAAGCGGGCGCCCGGGACGGCGACGGTTCCACACACCGGACAGGTCACAGCGGATCCAACCTGCCTGCGGGTGTTCCTGATTCCCCGATTTTGTGATTCAGATAATCGAGTTGCGCGGCCGCCGACCAGATCGCCGCGAACCGCACCGCCGGGTCGATGTCGGGATAAACGCGGTCGACCACCTGCTCAGGAGTGGTCGCTCCGGCGGCGACGGCCGCCTCCACCTGCGCCAACCGCTCCCGCCGGTGATCGAGGTAGGCGTTCGCGACCGCGGCCACGTCCTCGCGCACGGGGCCGTGGCCCGGCAGCATGACGACCTGCTCGTACGCACTGAGCTGCTCGAGACTGCCCAGATAGGCACCGAGGTCGCCATCCGGATGGGCGACCACCGTCGTGCCCCGTCCGAGGATCGTGTCGCCGGTGAACATCGCCGGCGACCTGCCCGCGCCCACCAGGAAACACACCGAGTCGGAGGTGTGCCCGGGCGTGGCCAGCACCGTGATGTCGCCGGTGAGGGGGCCGGGCCGGAGCGGACCGCCCCCGATGCAGTGCGCAGGATCGGCGGCCAGCACCGGCGTGCCGCCGAGGAGCTCGGACAGCCGGGCGGCGCCCTCGACGTGGTCGTGGTGACCGTGAGTGACGAGAATGGCCTCGTACGGTCCCAGCCCGGCTATCCGGGCCAGGTGCCCCTCGTCGAGCGGGCCCGGATCGATCACATAGCCGTGTTCCCGCAGGACCCACGTGTTGGTGCCGTCCAGCGTCATCGGGCCCGGGTTGGGCGCGCGCAGCAGCGTCACCCAGCCCGGCAGTCCGTCGCGCGCAGCACCCCCCATACGCGAAATCCTACGTCCTGCAGGGGGTTGAGCGAGAGGACCGGATGTGCGATCTCAGTGCCCGCTCAGGTTACGCATTGCAACCAGGCGGCTAGGCGACCTCGAAGATGACCTCGACCTCGACCGGGGCGCCCAGCGGGAGCTCGGCCACGCCGACGGCGCTGCGGGCGTGCCGGCCCTGCTCGCCCAGGACGTCGCCGAAGAGGTTCGACGCCCCGTTGACCACCGCGGGCTGGCCGGTGAAGCCCGGCGCCGACGCGACGAAGCCGGTCACCTTGACGACCTTGACGACCCGGCCCAGCCCGACGAGCGACTCGACCGCGGCCAGCGCGTTGAGGGCGCAGAGGCGGGCCGACTCGACGGCCTGCTCGGGCGAGACCTCGGCGCCGACCTTGCCGGCGTGCGGCAGCTTGCCCTCGACGAGCGGGAGCTGACCCGAGACGTACACGTGGTTGCCGGTCTGCACCGCCGGGACGTAGGACGCCAGCGGCGGCACGACCTTGGGCAGCGTCAGACCCAGCTCGGCGAGCTTCGCGTACGCGTCGACGCCCCCCTCACCGCTGATCGGCGTGGTCACGATTTCGGCCGCTTCAGATAGGCCACCAGCTGCTCCGGGTTCGGCCCCGGCACGACCTGTACGAGTTCCCAGCCGTCCTCGCCCCAGTTGTCGAGGATCTGCTTGGTCGCGTGGACCAGCAGGGGCACGGTCACGTACTCCCACTTCTGCATCGCTCGCCTACTCCCTAATCGTCGGTACCGGGTCAGCTTAGGGCCCACGGACGGCCCCGCTTGTCTAGGCTGAGCGAGCCGTAGCGACCGTCACTGGGAGATCACGGAGGGCGACATGACGCACCCGCGAGGCGGCGAGCCGGGTCATCCCGAGCCCACCCCGGTGCCCTCGCCCGAGCCGGAGCCGCCGCAGCCCATCCCGCCGGACGACCCCATCCCGGCGCCGCAGCCGCCGCACGACTGGCCGCCCGCCGCCGGCCCGGTCGCCCCGGCCTTCGCGGGGGCCGACTTCATCGACGCCGGGCCCGAGCCGGAGGACCACCGGCAGTGGCCGCCGCCCGGCGCCTTCGCCGACGAGGCGCCCGACAGCACCCAGGTCATCCCGGCCGGGCAGGCGAGCGGCTGGCAGCCCTCGCCGGCGACCTCGCCGTGGCACGCCCGGCACGAGGCGCCCGGCGAGTGGCAGACCTCCCCGCCCGAGCACCTGGCCTGGCAGCACTCGGTGCCCGCCCAGCCGCCGCAGGCCTCGCTGCAGTCGCCGCTCCTGCCCGGCGAGCCGTTGCAGTCGCCGCTCCTGGCGGCCGAGCCGCCGGAGGCAGGAGCGCCCGAGCCGATCTGGGCGGGCGCGCAGCAGCCCTACCAGGTGGCCGGCGACTACCGCCCCCGCCGCCGGGGCGGCCTGTGGGTCTCGCTGGCGCTGGTCGGCACGCTGGTCCTGTGCGGCGGCGGCGCTGTCTCGGCGTACTTCCTGCTGCGCGACGCCGACAACCCCGGCTCGCCTGACCCGGCCACCGCGGTCAACCGCTTCCTCACCGCCGTCTACACCGAGCAGGACGCGGCCGCCGCGGACGACCTGGTCTGCCGTGAGGCCCGCGACGAGACCAAGATCGCCGATCGGGTGTCGGAGATCAGGGCGTACGCCGAGGGCTACACCGACCCCGTGTTCCGCTGGGCCGACCCGCGGATCGCGGAGAACGGCGAGGACCGCGCCCGCGTCTCGGTGGAGGTCACGCTCACCACGGCGGACGAGAAGAGCGCGGCGCAGGAGCTGGAGTTCACCGTGATCCGCAAGACCGGCTGGCTGGTCTGCGAGGTCACGGGCTGAGCGGTCGCCGTACCTTTGGTCCATGGGCGAGCACGTGAGCAGATGGCCGGCACGGCTGCACGTCGTGACCGGCAAGGGCGGCACCGGCAAGACCAGCGTGGCCGCGGCGCTGGCGCTGGGCCTGGCCGCGGAGGGCCGGCGCACGCTGCTGGTCGAGGTCGAGGGCCGGCAGGGCATCGCGCAGCTGTTCGAGACCGAGCCGCTGCCCTACAAGGAGCTGCGGATCGCCACGGTGGCCGGCGGCGGCGAGGTGCGCGCGCTCGCGGTAGACCCCGAGGAGGCGCTGCTCGAGTACCTCGACATGTTCTACCACCTGGGCGCGGCCGGCCGGGCGCTGCGCAAGGTGGGCGCCATCGACTTCGCCACCACGATCGCGCCGGGTCTGCGCGACGTGCTGCTCACCGGCAAGGTCAAGGAGGCCACCACCCGGTCGCAGGACGGCCGCAGGGCGTACGACGCCGTCGTGCTCGACGCCCCGCCGACCGGCCGCATCGGGCGCTTCCTCAACGTCACCGCCGAGACCGCCAAGCTCGCCAAGGTCGGCCCGATCAAGTCGCAGAGCGAGGGCGTCTCGTCGCTGCTGCGCTCGCCGATGACCTCGGTGCACGTCGTCACGCTGCTCGAGGAGATGCCGGTGCAGGAGACGCTCGACGCGATCGCCGAGCTCACCGCGCTGCACATCCCGGTCGGCCGGATCGTGTTGAACGCCACTCGCCCGGCGCTCGTGACCGGCGGCAAGGTCACCAAGGCCGAGCTCAAGCGGGGTCTGGCCGAGGCGGGGCTGCCCACCGACCCGGTCACCGTCAACGGGCTGGCCACCGAGGTGAAGGCGCACCTCACGCGGCAGGAGCTGGAGGAGTCGCTGCGCACCGAGCTGGCCGAGGCGGGCCGGCCGCTGGTCGAGCTGCCGCTGCTGCCCCACGGCGTCGATCAGGCCGGGCTCGACGAGCTCGCCGCGGCCCTGATGCGTGCGTGACCGGACACAGTCGCCGTGCGCGGGATCAACGACGGATTACGCTTGAGCAGTGGCTGAAGTGACCGCTGAACGACTCGATGTCGACGGTCTGCTCGCCGACCCCGCGACCCGGATCGTCGTGTGCTGCGGCGCGGGCGGCGTGGGCAAGACGACCACCGCTGCCGCGCTCGGGCTGCGGGCCGCCGAGGTGCACGGGCGGCGCACCGTGGTGCTGACGATCGACCCTGCCCGCCGGCTGGCCCAGTCGATGGGCCTCAGCGAGCTCGACAACACCCCGCGCCAGGTCAAGGGCATCGACGGCGACAACGGCGGCGAGCTGCACGCCATGATGCTCGACATGAAGCGCACCTTCGACGAGGTGGTGCAGCAGCACACCACGCCGCAGCGCGCCGCGGAGATCTTCGGCAACCCGTTCTACCAGGCCATGAGCTCGACGTTCTCCGGCACGCAGGAGTACATGGCGATGGAGAAGCTGGGCCAGCTGCGGGCGACCGACGAGTGGGACCTGATCGTGGTGGACACCCCGCCGTCGCGGTCCGCGCTCGACTTCCTCGACGCGCCGGCCCGGCTGTCGCGGTTCCTCGACGGCCGCATGCTGCGGATGCTGCTCGCCCCGGCCCGCGGTGGGCGCAGCATGTTCAGCCTGGTCACCGCGTCGTTCGGGCTGTTCTCCAAGGCGGTGCAGAAGATCCTGGGCGCCCAGCTGCTGACCGACCTGTCCGGCTTCGTCGCGGCGCTCGACTCGATGTTCGGCGGCTTCCGGCAGCGCGCCGACCAGACGTACCGGATCCTGCAGGACCCGCAGACCGCGTTCCTGCTGGTCGCGGCGCCCGAGCGGGACGCGGTGCGCGAGGCGGCGTACTTCGCGGAGCGGCTCGTCGCCGACCGCATGCCGCTCGCCGGGCTGGTGCTCAACCGGATGCACCGCTCCGAGGTGGCGAGCCTGTCGGCCGACGACTCGCTCGCGGCGGCCGAGACCCTCGCCGGGGCCGGCGACCACTCGGTGACCGCCGACGCGCTGCGCATCCACGCCAACCTCGTCCGGCAGACCGAGCGCGAGGAGCGGGTCGCAGCGACCTTCACGGACGCCTTCCCCGCGGTCCCGACGGTCGCCGTCACGGCGCAGCCCGCCGACGTGCATGACGTCGACGGGCTGCGGACGATCGGCGCGCTCCTGGCGTAGCCCCGCTGTTTCAGCGGGTCGGGACGAGCACCTTGTCGGAGCCCTTCTCCCGCATGGCGGCCTCGAACATCTTCCGCCAGCTCGCCACGTGCGGGTGGCGGCGCAGCAGCGCGCGCCGTTCCCGCTCGGTCATGCCTCCCCAGACGCCGAACTCGATCCGGTTGTCCAGGGCATCGGCGAGGCACTCGTAGCGAACCGGGCAGCTGCGGCAGATCCTCTTCGCCACGTTCTGCTCGGCGCCCTGCACGAAAAGCGCGTCAGGGTCGCCACTCTGACACGCCGCCATGCTGGGCCAGTCGCTGATCATCCCCATGTGTAAACGTCCCCCCTTGCGTTACCCCCTGACGCCCGCGCGCTCCTGCCTGACCAGGCAGTTGAGTCCCCCAAGCAGCACAGACGTCGTGCGACAGCTCGCCGGACCATCATGCTCTGTAGTCGGGCGATTACGCAACGTTGTCCCTCAAATACGTACAGCTCGGTGGTTCCGGGCGAAGGACACAAACCCATGGCAACAGTTCGGGTGCCGGGACGGTGCGCATCGTGGAAAAGTCCCCCAAGATCTCCTCCGGAGGGGCAGAATTGTTGGTGCGAAGCGTGACCTTCTCGACGGGCAGTCACGTGCGGTCGTCGCGTACCCTGCTCAGGTGACCTCCTGGATGCGCAGACGCGATCACAACATCTTCGCCAATGCGACCTCGCTGCTGATCTGCGGTTTACTCGCCGGTGTCGTCGTCGCCGCCGCGGCCTTCCCCGCCGCCGCGATGTCCGGACTGGCGGCCAAGGCCGGTGGCGAGACCTTCGCGCAGCTGCCCAGTGAGCTCAAGGACTTCAGCTCCCCGCAGATCACCCGGATCTACGCGTCGGACAACAAGACACAGATCTCGCAGTTCTACGACGAGTTCCGCAGCGACGTCCCGCTCAAGGACATGTCGAAGTACATGCGCGACGCCATGGTCGCGGCCGAGGACCGGGAGTTCTACAACCACAACGGCGTCGACCTCAAGGGCGTCGCGCGCGCGTTCGTGAACAACAGCGGCAAGTCCGACTCCAAGCAGGGCGCCTCGACGATCACCATGCAGTACGTGCGGATGTCGCTCGCCTACTCGGCGACGAACCCGCAGGAGGTCGTCGACGCGACGAAGGACACGCCCAAGCGCAAGATCACCGAGATGAAGTACGCGCTGCAGGTGGAGAAGGAGCTCAACAAGGACCAGATCCTGGAGCGCTACCTCAACATCGCGCCGTTCGGCAACCAGGCCTACGGCGTGTACGCCGCCAGCCAGGTCTACTTCAACAAGAAGCCCAAGGACCTCACCGCCGGCCAGGCCGCGATGCTCGCCGGCATGGTGAAGGCGCCGACCAGCTTCAACCCGACCACCAAGGGCGGCTACGACCAGATCAAGCAGCGCCGCGACAACTACATCCTCCCGGCCATGGTCGAGATGGGTTCGATCACCGCGGCGCAGGCCGACAAGGCGAAGAAGGAAGCGATCCCGCGCCAGGTCAAGCCGATCGGCAACGGCTGCGTCTCGGTCGCCAACAACAACTGGGGCTTCTTCTGCGACTACTTCTACCGCTGGTGGATGAGCCAGGAGGCGTTCGGCGCCACCCCGTACGACCGGGAGCGGCGCCTCAAGAGCGGCGGCTACCGGATCACCACGACGCTGGACATCAAGGCCCAGGCCGACGCGCGCAAGCGGATCGCCGACCACATCGCCGAGATGGACAAGAACGCGCTGCTGCTGGCCGCGACCGAGCCGGGCACCGGCAAGGTGCGGCTGCTGGCGGCCAACCGCAAGTACAAGCTGCCCGACGCCGAGCACCCGAACCCGCTGTCCTCGGACAAGCGCAAGGCCAGGGCGGGCGTCCGCGCGACGTACCCGAACACGACCAACCCGCTGCTCAGCGGCGGCGGTGACATCACCGGCTACCAGGCCGGCTCGGTGTTCAAGATCTTCACGATCATCGCCGCGCTCGAGAAGGGCTACCCGCTGGCCTACCCGATCAAGGCCGAGAAGCGGGCGAAGACCAGCTACATCATCGACAGCAGCAACGACTCGGCCTGCCCGGGCACGCACTTCTGGTGCCCCAGCAACTCCGGCGGCGGCGGTGAGGGCGTCTACAACATGTGGACCGGCTTCGGTAAGTCGATCAACACGTACTTCGTGCCGCTCGAGGAACAGGTCGGCGCGGAGAACGTGGTGGCCGTGGCCAAGCGGTTCGGCGTGCAGTTCCGGGTGCCCAACGAGAACGACTGGGCCAACGACCAGGAAGCCGCCCACCAGTGGGGCGCGTTCACGCTGGGCGTTTCGTCGTCGACCCCGCTCGACATGGCCAACGCGTACGCCACGCTCGCCGGCGACGGCATGTACTGCGAGCCCACCCCGATCGAGCAGATCAGCACGGCCGACGGCGACAAGCTCGACATCGGCAAGCCGATGTGCCGACGGGCGACCAGCAAGGACGTGGCCCGTGCCGCGATCGACGCGGCCCGCTGCCCGGTCGGCGACTCGGCCCAGCTGGGCTCCTGCAACGGCGCCTCGACCGCCCGCGCCACCAAGCAGACGGTCAAGCACCCGGTGTTCGGCAAGACCGGCACCACCGACAAGGACAAGACCGCCGCGCTGATCGCGGGCACCACGTCGCTGGTCGTCGCCGGCTACATGGCGAACCCCGACTGGCCCGACCACCGCGACCGCATGTCGCACGACGTGGTCAACCCGGCGGTCTACGAGACGCTCGCCGACTTCATGGACGGCAAGCCGAAGGACCAGTTCAAGGAGCCGGAGAACCGCAAGATCGCGTTCGGCGACCAGCGGTCGATCCCCACCGTGACCTGCAGCTCGCTCGACGACGCCCGCGACGAGATCGAGGACGCCGGCTTCGACGTCTCGATCGGCACCGAGCAGGAGTCGGACTGCCCGGCCGGCACCGCCGCGGGCACGAGCCCCGACGGCCGCACCATCAAGGGCGGTTTCGTCATCATCCACCCGAGCAAGGGCAAGGCCCCCGAGACGCCCGCCGTCCCCGGCGGCCAGCCCTCGGGCCCGCCACGGCGCCGCTAGCTCACCTGCCCGGAGAGGGGCGGGACATCCACCGGATGTCCCGCCCCTCTCGCGTGTGGACGCGCGTTCCTACCCTTTGACCATGGAACGCATCGTGATCCGGCCCCGCATCCAGGTGCCGCTGCTGGTGGGGCTGTTCGCCATGTGGACCTTCGTCGGGGCCAGTTACTTCATCGATGGCGAGACGGTCGCCAAGCACGACTGGTTCGGCGTCGGACTGGGTGTCCTCTGCCTGATCACGGGCCCGGTCGGCATCTGGCGAGGCCTGCGGCTCGGCACCGTGATCGACCGGACCGGCATCCGGGTACGCAACTTCGACAGCCGGGACCAGGTGATCCCGTGGAGCGACGTGCGGTCGGTGGAGTGCGCGGAGATCGACGTCAGGGGCGGCCTGCCGCTCTACGGGCCCGTCATCGTGCTCGACGCCGTCGCCTTCCCGGTCCGGTTGCTCGGCTCCTATTCGCGCAAGGACGCCCAACGCAAGGTCGAGATGCTGCGGGGTTTCGGCGTCACGGCGGAGACACCAGAGGCCGCCTCCCGTGAGGGAGACGGCCTCTGACGTGGCCGGGGTGCGGCACTGGCTCCCGGTACTCCACGACGGCCCGGATCAGCTCAGTCGCCTCTGATCTCCTTGGCCCGCTCGTGCAGGATCGCCTCGAGGACTTTCTTGGGCAACGGCTTGTCCGGCGGGAACCGCACGGTGCTCTCGGCGTGGTCGTAGCCGTCCAGCAGGTCGCCGACCCGGCTCAGCGCGGAGGTGCTCCACACGCCCAGCGAGGAGTGGTTCTTGAACGCCTTGAAAGCGCACAGTGTGTCGCCATCCAGCTTGAACAGCGGCTGACTCCACTTAATGTGCTCGGTGGCCTCCGGGTACAGTTCCTTGATCTGTTCGTAGAGCGCCTCGAGCGCCGCGCGATGCGATTCCGGCACAGTGGCCAAATAGCCCGGGACGTCATCGAAATCTGCAGCCATATCGACTTAACCTAACGAGGCTATGGCATACCGTCAACGACCTCGGGATGACCCGGGAATAGTGAAATAATCGGATTTGTGTCACAACTGCGCGAGGCTTGTCCGCAGATCGATCCGCTGCCGCCGGCCCAGCACCGCGCGCCCGCCGCGCTGACATCGGAGCGCTGCCAGGGCACCGCGCGGTCCTGAGTAAGTGACTACCAGCACGCTTAACCTGGTTCTCATCCCCCAACGGCATGCCTCCTGTCCGGCAGGAATGATGAATCCGTCGCGATCGTCACCGAGCGGATGACCGGTATGCGGTGAGGTGAACCAGTCGGTCTCGAAGCCGGGTTCGTGCGATCGAGGGAAATCCGTATCGAGTGGCAGCTCTACGAATAGGACACGGGCGAATTCGTGCGGTGCCCACCGAAGGACGACTCCCGTCGAACGGTGGATACGCCGGAGTATCTCGACCTGTTGATCCGGGAGCACATCGAGCGAACCAGCCTGAAGCTGTGCCGCTGCCACGCACGGTCGACAAGGCCGCTCCTGGCCTGGGCGCCGAGTGGCCGGCCGCGCAACGGCACCGGAACTGCCGCCGGAAAAGCATCAGGCCCGGTCATCGTTTCCGGTGACCGGGCCTGCCCTGCAACTACCTTGGTCGGGGTGGCCGGATTTGAACCGACGGCCTCTTCGTCCCGAACGAAGCGCGCTACCAAGCTGCGCCACACCCCGAGCTGCCTGGAAATACTATCCGACGCCGCGCGCGACGCGAAATCGGTATCCCCAGAAGCGTAAAACCGCAGGTCAGCGCGGTATCAGGGTGAGCAGGGAGGCCTCCGGGCGGCAGGCGAAGCGGACCGGGGCGGTGGGGTGGGTGCCCAGGCCGGCGGAGACGTGCAGCCACGCGTCGGAGCCGGGGCGGCGGTGCAGGCCCTTGGCCATCGACAGGGGCAGGTCGCAGTTGGTGGTCAGCGCGCCGAGGAACGGGACGCACACCTGGCCGCCGTGGGTGTGGCCGGCCAGCAGCAGCTCGAAGCCGTCGCCGGCCATCGCGTCGAGCACCCGGGAGGCGGGGGTGTGCGTGACGCCCACGTGCAGGTCGGCGCCGCTGGAGATGGGGCCGGCCACGAGGTCGTACCGGTCGCGGTTGATGTGCGGATCGTCGACGCCCACGAGCTCCACCGAGCGGCCGCCCGCCTTGAGGACCGTACGGGCGTTGTTGAGGTCGGCCCACCCCGCGTCCAGCAACGCGGCGCGCAGGTCCTCCGTGGGCAGGTTGGGACGCCTCAGCTGGTCGTCCTCGTACTCCGAGGAGGGGCGCACCAGGTACGACAGGGGGTTCTTCAGCCGGGGGCCGCGGTAGTCGTTGGATCCGAAGACGAACGCGCCGGGCACGCCCAGCAGCGGGTCGAGCGCGCGCAGCACGCCGGGCACCGACTCGGGGTGGGCCATGTTGTCGCCGGTCACCACGACCAGGTCGGGGTCGAGACCGCCCAGCGCGGCCACCCAGGCCTGCTTGCGCCGCTGGTCGGGCATCATGTGCAGGTCCGAGAGGTGCAGGATGCGCAGCGGCTCCGCATCGGGCTCGAGCACCGGCACGTCGAAGCGCCGGAGCGTGAAGAGGTTGCGTTCGATCAGCGAGCCGTAGGCGAACGTGGCGGCGCCGGCCGCGACTGCTGCGGAGCCCACGGTGAAAAGGGAGCGCTTGCGCATGGAAAGCAAGGGTAGTTTCTCCGTCCATGGGAACGCTGAAGGACCGCCTGAACGATGATCTGCACACCGCGATGAAGGGTCGCGACGAGCTGACCACGGCGACGCTGCGGATGGCGCTGGCCGCCGTGCGCAACGCCGAGGTCGCCGGATCGCAGGCCCGTGACCTCTCCGACGACGAGGTGCTCGCGGTGCTGACCAAGGAGTCGAAGAAGCGTCGCGAGGCGGCCACCGCGTTCGCCGACGCGGGCCGGGCGGAGCAGGCGGCGAAGGAGCGTTCCGAGGACGAAGTGCTCGAGCGCTACCTGCCCCGGCAGCTGACCGACGACGAGATCGCCGATCTGGTGGCGCAGGCCCTCGCGGCGGGCGGCTTCACGGGCAAGGGGCAGATGGGCCCGGCCATGAAGGCCGCGCAGGCCGCGGTCGCGGGCCGCGCCGAGGGCGGGCGCGTGGCCGCCGAGGTCCGCAAGCAACTGGGATAAAGCTCAGGTCCGCAGGTTGCGGGTCGATTGCTGCAATCGACCTGCAACCGCGGAGGAAGAGCGTCCATGACCTGCACGAACTGCGGCTCGGCCGCATCCGAGCCGAACGGCTGGTGCGGCAACTGCGGCCAGCCGGTCGCCTCGTACCCGCCGGTGCAGCACCCGCCGTCCTGGCCGGCCGCCCCCGGGCCGGGCGCCGGGCAGCAGCCGGCCTGGGCCACCGACGCGACGGCGACCTTCGCGGTGCCCGGTCAGCACGTCGCCGGCCCGCCGCCCGTCGCTCCGCCGGCCGCGTATCAGCAGGCCGCTTATCCGCCGCCCGCCGCCGCGTATCAGCAGGCCGCGTATCCGCCGCCCTACGCCCCGCCCGCTCCCCCGCCGTACGGCTCCCAGCCGCCGCCCTATCTGGTGAGCATGCAGGCGCCGCAGGCGGCGGCGCGCCGGACCGGCAACCCGTTCAGCATCGTCGCGTTCGTGCTGGCCGCCGTCTCGCTGCTGTTCCCGACGCTCGTCGGACCGCTCGCGATCGTCTTCGGCGCGGTGGCGCTCTACCGCCGCGAACGTCACGGCAAACTGGCCCTCACGCTGGGTCTGCTGGGCCTGCTCGCCGGCGTCGCGCTGAGCATGGCGATCACCCACCTCCTGACCAGCTGAGCCCGCACAAAGCAGCGGGGGCACGGCCTCAGGCCGTACCCCCGCACTTCTCCGGTTCTGATTCAGGCGACCCACAGCGGCGATCGCGGGCCTAGAGGGCCAGCTGGGGTCGCACCGGCACCGCCGTCACGGCGGGTCCGACGCTGCGGCCCGGGAGCTGCTGCTGCGGCACGGCGTACGGGCCCAGCATCGACTCGACCGCCGGGGCGATGGCCGGACGGTCGTTGAGCTGGATCAGCCGGGCGGCGCGCGCCAGCGAGCCGGTCTCACCGTCGCGGAAGCCCTCGCGGTATCCCTTCTCGTAGCGTTCACCCCGGCCGAGGGCACGGCCCAGGGCGAAGCAGGAGGAGCCGGCGAGGGCTAGGAGGAAGAGCAACGCGAAGGGTGTCACCGTTATTTTCCTTCCGGGGTTTATGTACTAATTAGCCGAAAAGTACCCCTAGAGGATCCCGCATGCGGTAGAGCGGTGATCAAGTACGCCAACGGGTGACTAGACGTTGACAGGAGCCCCGGACAGCCGTTCGGGCACGGCGTCCACGTCGGTCGGTGGACACAGGTGGTAGCCCTGGCCGTATCCGCAGCCCAGCCCGCGCAGCGCCGCCAGCTGCGCCGCGTTCTCGATGCCCTCGGCCACGACCCGCAGGCCGAGGATCTGCGCGAGCTCGACGATCGTACGGACCAGAGCCAGATCCTCCCCGGTGAGCTCGGCCCGCGCGATGAACGCCCGGTCGATCTTCAGCTCGTCCACGGGCAGCTCGCGCAGGTAGGCAAGCGACGAATAGCCGGTGCCGAAGTCGTCGATGGACAGCTGCACGCCGAGCCCGCGCAACAGGTTCAGCGCCGACTTGCCCAGGTCGGGCTCGCTCATCAGCACCGACTCGGTCAGCTCGAGCGTGACCGCGCTCGACGGCAGGCCCGCCACGGCCAGCGCGCGCATGACGTTGTCGGCGAACCGCGGATGCATCAGCTGGTGGCCCGACACGTTGACGTTGAGCCCGAGGTCGGGGAAGTCGCGCCGCCACTTCGCCACCTGCACGGCGCTCGTCTCGAGCACCCACTGTCCGATGTCGGCGATCAGGCCGAACTCCTCGGCGATCGGGACGAAGTCGACCGGCGAGACGAACCCCCGCGTCGGGCTGTGCCAGCGGATCAGCGCCTCCACCCCGGCCGGGCGCCCGTCGGCGAGCCGGATCAGCGGCTGGTACTGCAGGCGGAACTCGCCCTCGCGCAGCGCTCGCTGCAGGTCGCCGCGCAGGCTGAGGTGGTCGAGCGCTTCGGCGTGCATGTACGGCTGATAGAGCAGCACCCGGCCCGGCCCGTCCTTCTTGGCGCGGTACATCGCCACGTCGGCGTTGTTCAGCAGCTCCTCGGACTTCTCCTCGGCCTCGCGCGAGATCGCGATCCCGACGCTGGCGCCGATGAAGATTTCGCGGCCGGCGATCCGGAACGGCTCCTTGATCGCGGCGACGACGCGCTCGCCGACGACCTCGGCGGACTCGGCCGGGGAGTCGTGCAGCAGCGCGGCGAACTCGTCGCCGCCGAGCCGGGCGGTGGTGTCGCTGGCCCGTACGCATCCCCGCAGCCGGCGGGCCACGAGGGCGAGCAGCTGGTCCCCCGCGTCGTGGCCGAGGCTGTCGTTGACCGCCTTGAACCGGTCCAGGTCGATGAACAGCACGCTGGTCGGGTCGGAGTCGGTGCCGCGCGACGCGAGCACGCGGTTGAGGATCTTGAGGAACAGCGCACGGTTGGGCAGCCCGGTGATCGGGTCGTGGTGCGCCTCGCGCACCGCCTCGACCGTACGGGCATCGGTCAGCGCCAGGCTCACCTGCTGGGCGAAGGCCGCCAGCTGGTCGCGCTGCTCGGTCTGCTGCCCGGCCACCCCCGGCAGGTGCGCCACCAGGCTCCCGGCCATCTCGCCGGTGACCCGCACGGGGGCGCCGATCATCCAGCCGTTGCGGTCGGGGCGCACCACCACCGTGCCGCCCGCCATCGCCGCGCGGGCCAGGCTCTCCGGCGGCGACTCGCCGTCCCCGCAGGTGGAGGCGACGGTCAGCCGGCGGTCCGCGCCACCCTCGGCCAGCATGAGCGTCACCGTGGCGCCGCCGAGCAGGTCGGCCGCGCCGCTCGTGACCGCGTCGAGAATCTCGGGCAGCGGCCGCCGGGCCGAGATCGCCCGCTGGATCGTCAGCAGCGACTCGACCAGGCGTTGCCGGGTCTGCGCCGTGGTGGCCTGCCGTTCCTTCTCGGCGCGCAGGTGACGTTCCGCGGCGAGCACCCGGATGCTGCGCAGCGCCAGCCCGAGGACTTGGCCCATGCCGCGCAGCATCTGGCGTTCCGCCGGGTCGAACGGCTCGGCCAGGCGGGCCACGATCAGCGCGTCCCCGCTCTCGGCGCCGAGCGGGTTGCTGACGGCGTGCAGCTCCCCGACGTACGGGACGGCGAGCATCGGCTGCCCGGCGGCCACCTCGTGCAGGGCGGTCGTGGGGATGATCGGGCCGAAGCCGTACGCCCCGAAGACCTGCCCCTCGCGGACGACCGCGCCCACCTCGGCCTCGACCATCTCGGTCGCCCGCTCGACGGCGTCCGCGATGGCCGATACCTCGTCCTCGGCCGCGTTCACCGCGGTGAAGTACTCCGTGAGCTGATGCGTCGACCAGGAGACCATGGTCAGGCCAGGGCGAGGGTGACGAGGGTCAGCGCGTGGGTGCCGAGCGCGCCACGGACCCGGGCGATCTCACCGAGCGTGTAGAAGCCCGCGAACGGCGCGTCGCTCAACGCCGTACGCATCGCCTGGATCTCCTGCTCGATGCCGCCCTCCACGAGACCGGCCCAGCGGCCGCCGCAGTCGAAGGCGAGCACGCCCAGCGGCGGCAGGCCGTCGAGCCGGGCGATCGCCTCGGTGCACGACCAGGCCGCGCCGTCCAGCATCGCCTGCCGGTCGCCCTCCATGAGCCAGACCAGCGCGCCCTGCGGCACGTCTGCGGTGCCCCAGACCGTACGGGCCTCGTCGTCGCCGGCGTGGATGACGCGGATGTCCTCGCCGCTGCGGCGCGACAGCCCGAGGGGTTGCAGCGCCCGGCCGCCGTTGAAGAGCTGATCCGCCGAGCCCTCGAGGTTGTTGCGGCGCAGCAGCACATCCAGCGCCGGCTCGCCGTCGAGCTGGTAGATGTGCGGGCCGCTGCTCTTGGTGACCACCATCGGCGGTTCGATGCGGCGCCAGCCGTGCGCCACCCCGATGCCGATCGGCCCGTCCGAGCCGAGCGCCAGCCCCACCACCGAACCGGTGAGCACCTCGTCGCCGATGAACTGGTAGGTCTGCTGGAACCTGCGGTCGTCCGCCGCGAAGCCGCCGACCAGCGGAACCCCCGCGCCGACCGCCGTGTACGCCCCGCGGACGATCTCGTGCGGCTGCCCGGACAGCCCGTCGGCGAACAGCACCAGCACCTGGTTCTCGTCGTCCAGGCCGTGCAGCGCCTCGGCGGCCGCCGCGCCCGCGGCCCGCGGGTCGTTACGGCTGATCCGGGCGGCCCGCGCCTGCACGGTGAAGCCGTCGCCGCCGAGCGCCGCGACCGCGACGCCCCCGCTGGTGGTGCCCGCGCTGCCCAGCTCGCCCATGGTCGTGGCGCCGACGATCTCCGCGTCCGGCCCGCACTCGAGCCGTACGCCCGAGAGCAGCGCGGGCAGGTCGTGAGCCACCGAGGCGAAGACGAACACCGCCTTGGTCTCCCGGCCGCCGATCGCCTCCGCCGCCGCCTCGGACCCCGCCTTGCGCGAGTCGGGTGCGCTGCTCTGGCCCACGCCGAACCACCGGTGCAGGATGCTCTGCATGATCCTCTGATCGGCACGGTTTGTCGGTTGCTGAGTGGTTGCATGCGGGGTGCTGTCCGGTGTCCGGGAGCGGCCTGACAGGCTAGTGTCTTGTGACTGACTCTGACCTCGCGCGGCAGGTCCGCGCCGTGAGCCGGCTGACCGGCGAGTTCACCCTCCGCTCGGGCCGCATCGCGAACGAGTACTTCGACAAGTACCAGTTCGAGGCCGACCCCGAGCTGCTCGACCGGCTCGCCGAGCAGATGGCCGTGCTGATCCCGGAGGGCACCGAGGTGCTGGCCGGACTCGAGATGGGCGGCATCGCGGTGGTGACCGCGCTGGCCCGGCACGCCAAGCTGCCCACCGCGTTCGTCCGCAAGCAGGCCAAGCAGTACGGCACCGCCCGGCTCGCCGAGGGCGCCGAGGTGGCCGGCCGCCGGGTGCTCGTGGTCGAGGACGTGGTGACCTCCGGCGGCCAGGTCGTCATCTCGACGAAGGACCTGCGCAAGCTCGGCGCGCACGTCGACCACGCGCTCTGCGTGATCGACCGCCAGGAGGGCGGCGCCCAGGCCCTCTCCGAGGAAGGCATCCAGCTGCGCGCGCTGCTGACCCGAGCCGACCTCGAGGCCGCCGCCTAGATCCCATGGTCGTGGTGCGGGGTGGTGGAGCCGCTGCCCTGCACCGAGGCATCAGAGCGCAGGCGCTCGGCAAGGCGGAGGTGGCGGAACTCGTAGACCATCCCACCTGCCGCAGAACTCCCCGCTCATACGCATCTTCGAGGGACGAGCACCCAGGCCAGCAGGAACATCAGGTCGTGAACAGCCGCAGCACGAGGGCCGCCGTGCAGGCGAGGAGCACCAGCACCGCCACGCGCAGCCACGGGAAGCCCGGTCGCGACACCAGGCCAGTCTGCGCGTGACCCGGCGCGGCAACAGTCGCCCGCGCGACCGGAGGGTCAGACTTTCAGCGTTTCCCGGCGTACCCAGTCCAGGTACGCCGGGTTGCCGGCGAGCACCGGCAGGGCCAGCACGCACGGGACGTCGTACGGGTGCTCGGCGTTCGCGCGTTCGACGATGCGGTCGACCAGGTCGGCGCGCGTGTGCAGGGCCACCCGCGCCTCGGGGTCGTCGTGGACCGCGCCGTCCCAGCGGTAGATCGAGCGGATCGCGGCGACCTGCTGGCCGCACGCGGCGAGGCGGTCGTCGACCAGGCGGCGGGTGAACTCCGCGAGCCACGACGGGTCGGCCGCGGTGATGACGACCTCGACGACGTCGGGCCGGGTCATTTGGACAGCTCGGCGGCGAGCAGCTCGGCGATCTGCACCGTGTTGAGCGCGGCGCCCTTGCGCATGTTGTCGCCGGTGACGAAGAGGTCGAGCGCGCGGGGGTCGTCCATGGCGCGGCGGATGCGGCCCACCCACGACGGGTCGGTGCCGACCGCGTCTATCGGCATCGGGAACTCGCCGGCCTCGGGGTCGTCGACCAGGATCACGCCGGGCGCGTTGCGCAGCACCTGACGGGCGCCCTCGGCGTCGACCTCGGAGGCGAAGACGGCGTGCACGGCGATCGAGTGCCCGGTGACGACCGGGACCCGTACGCAGGTGGCCGACACCTTGAGCGCGGGCAGCTCGAGGATCTTGCGGGACTCGTTGCGCAGCTTGAGCTCCTCGGACGACCAGCCGAGCGGCTCCAGCGCGCCCGACCAGGGCACCACGTTGAGCGCGAGCGGCGCCGGGAACGGGCCCAGGTCGTCGCCGACCGCCTGGCGTACGTTGCCCGGCCGCGAGCCCAGCAGCCGGTCGCCGGCCACCTTGCTGAGCTGGTCGTGCAGCGTGTCCACGCCGACCTGCCCGGCGCCGGAGGCGGCCTGGTAGGAGGCCAGCACCAGCTCGCGCAGCCCGTACTCGTGGTGCAGCGGCGCGATCGCCATGATCATCGCCAGCACCGTGCAGTTCGCGTTCGCGACGATGTTGCGCGGGCGGTGCCGCAGCACCTCGCGGTTGACCTCGGGCACGACGAGCGGCACGTCGGGGTCCATGCGGAACGCGGCCGAGTTGTCGACCACGATGACGCCGCGGGCCGCGATCACCGGCGCCCACTGCAGCGACACCTCGTCGGGCACGTCGAACATCGCGACGTCGACGCCGTCGAACGCCTCGGGGGTCAGCTCGGCCACGGTGAGCTGTTCACCGCGGCAGCTCAGCACCTTGCCGGCCGACCGCGACGAGGCGATCAGCCGGATCTCGCCCCAGACGTTGCGCCGGGACGACAGCAGCTCGAGCATGACCGTGCCGACGGAACCCGTGGCACCGACGACGGCGAGCGTGGGCTGCGCCATGGCCCGGCTTACCGGCCGGTGCCCGCGTAGACCACCGCCTGCTCGCCGCCGCCCAGCTCGAACTGGTCGTGCACGGCTCGGACCGCGGTGTCGAGGTCGCTGTCGCGGCAGACCACCGACACCCGGATCTCCGACGTGGAGATCATCTCGATGTTGACGCCGGCCTCGCCGATGCACGCGAAGAAGGAGGCCGCGACGCCCGGGTGCGACCGCATGCCCGCGCCGATCAGCGACACCTTGCCGACGTGGTCGTCGAAGAGCAGGCTCTTGAACTTGATCTGCTCTTTGATCTTGTCGAGGGCGGCCATCGCGGTCGGGCCGTCGGCCTTGGGCAGCGTGAACGAGATGTCCGTGCGCCCGGTGCCCTCGGTCGACACGTTCTGCACGATCATGTCGATGTTGATCTCGGCCTGGGCCACCGTGTCGAAGATGCGGCCCGCGGAGCCCGGCTCGTCGGGCACGCCGACGATCGTGATCTTCGCTTCGCTCCGGTCGTGCGCGACCCCGGTGATGAGCGCTTGTTCCACGTCAGGGTCCTCCATCGATCCGGTGACCAGGGTGCCAGGCTTGTGCGAGTAGGAAGAGCGTACGTGGATGGGGACCTTGAAGCGGCGCGCGTACTCCACGCATCGCAACATCAGCACCTTCGCCCCGCCGGCGGCGAGCTCGAGCATCTCCTCGTACGTGATCTGCTTGATGTGCTGCGCGTCGGGCACGATGCGCGGGTCGGCCGTGAAGACCCCGTCCACGTCGGTGTAGATCTCACAGACGTCGGCGTGCAGCGCGGCTGCCAGCGCCACCGCCGTGGTGTCGGAGCCGCCGCGGCCGAGCGTCGTGATGTCCTTCGTGTCCTGCGAGACGCCCTGGAAGCCCGCGACGATCGCGATCGCGCCCTCGTCGAGCGCGCCGCGCAGCCGGCCGGGCGTCACGTCGATGATGCGCGCCTTGCCGTGCGTCGAGGTGGTCAGCACGCCGGCCTGCGAGCCCGTGTAGGACCGGGCCTCGTAGCCCAGGTTGTGGATCGCCATCGCGAGCAGCGCCATCGAGATGCGCTCGCCCGAGGTGAGCAGCATGTCGAGCTCGCGGCCGGGCGGCAGCGGGCTGACCTGGTTGGCGAGGTCCATCAGCTCGTCGGTGGTGTCGCCCATCGCGGAGACCACGACCACCACGTCGTCGCCGCCCTTGCGGGCCGCCACGATGCGCTCGGCGACGCGCTTGATGCGCTCGGCGGTCGCGACCGACGAGCCACCGTATTTCTGCACCACCAATGCCACGGCGAACCAATCCTTCAGGATGTGCGTACCGGCGGCGCCGGCGGAGGACAATCGCCCCCACAGTAGCCGCGCCCCGGACCCACTCCGACAGCCGATCCCAGAATCCGGCCTCTTTCGCGCTGCCTGTGGGCGCTCCGCAGCGCCGGACACGCGCGACACGCCGAAGCCCGATCGGCCCCGCAGCCGGGGCGATACGGCCGGGAGAGGCGAGAATGTCTCGGTGCGCCCACCCTCGATGTCTCGACGCGGTTTGTCCCTGTCCGCGGCTGCCCTGACGGTGTTCGGGGTCGCGGCGTGCGGTGACGCGTCGCAGGGTGAGCCCGCGGCGCCGCCCTCGGCCTCGGCCTCCTCCGCGCTGACCGACGCCGGCTCCCGGGCGCGCGGCGAGCTGGCCGCCCGCGCCGCGCTCGCGATGGACAAGGCGTACGCGGCCCTCTACTCCTTCGACGACGGCAACGGCCGGACGCGCAACGTCGTCGCCACGGTCGGCAAGGACGGCACCTGGCGGGTCGATGTCGGCGGCGGCGCGCTGGGCGGCACCGCCGACGTCACGATCGTCTCGACGGCGGCCGGCGTCTTCCAGTGCACGCTCGGCTCGCAGGCCAACCCGATCACCCCCACCTGCGTGAAGGTCGCCCGGCCGGGCAAGCGCGTGCCCGCCGACTACGACCCGAGGGTCCAGCGGCTGTTCCGGCAGTGGCTGAGCGTGTTCACCGACCGGCAGGCCGGGCTCGCGGTCGCCGAGGCGCCGCTGCTGGCGGGCGCGAAGGGCGCCTGCTACTCGGTCGACTCGATCTCGGCCTCGCTCGCCGACCCGGTCGACGTGGGCATCTACTGCTACGCCGAGGACGGGGTGCTCACCGCGGCCCGGGTCGGCTTCGGCTCGATCAAGATGGTGAGCCAGATCGACGGCCCCGCGACGGTGCCGCTGCCGGGGCCCGAGGTGGCGGGCCCGCCGATGGGCATGGACAGCCCGCCGCCGGTCGTTCAGCAGCCGTCCGCGGTGGTCCCGTCGGCCTGAGGCGGGGCGTTCCCACCATCCGGGCGTACGGCTGGCAACGCCCCAGCCGATCACGTAGGGTCATTTGCGACATGTGGCAGGCGTTCCTTCTTCTTCGCTGCCGCGACGAGGCCCCATCCCAGGCCGGCACCTCGTCGCGGAGTTGACGCGCGCCGCCCTCTCGTCTCGTCTTCCTTTGGAGCAGTTCCACATGTCCGAGAACGCCTTTGCGTCGCAGCGTGCCAGCAAGATGCCGTTCGAGCGCTACGTTCCCTACCACAAGCAGTTCGCCGTCGACCTGCCCGAGCGCCGCTGGCCGGCGCGCCACGTCGAGGCGGCGCCCCGCTGGTGCGCGGTCGACCTGCGCGACGGCAACCAGGCTCTGATCGACCCGATGTCCCCCGAGCGCAAGCGGCGCATGTTCATGCTGCTGGTGCAGATGGGCTACAAGGAGATCGAGGTCGGCTTCCCGGCCGCGAGCCAGACCGACTACGACTTCGTCCGCCAGCTCATCGAGCAGGACCTGATCCCCGACGACGTCACCATCCAGGTGCTGGTGCAGTGCCGCGAGCACCTGATCGACCGCACGTTCGAGTCGATCCGTGGCGCCAAGCGCGCGATCGTGCACTTCTACAACTCGACGTCCACGCTGCAGCGCCGGGTCGTGTTCGGCCTGGACAAGGACGGCATCACCGACATCGCCACCACCGGGGCGCGGCTCTGCCAGAAGTACGCCGAGATCCACACCCCGGACACCGAGATCTTCTACGAGTACTCGCCGGAGTCCTACACGGGCACCGAGCTGGACTACGCGCTCGAGATCTGCTCGGCCGTGATCGACGTGATCGACCCGACCCCGGACCGCCCGCTGATCATCAACCTGCCCGCCACGGTCGAGATGGCGACCCCGAACGTGTACGCCGACTCGATCGAGTGGATGGACCGGCACCTGCCGCGGCGCGACTCGGTCATCCTGTCGCTGCACCCGCACAACGACCGCGGCACCGCGGTGGCCGCCGCCGAGCTGGGCCTGCTGGCGGGCGCCGACCGCATCGAGGGCTGCCTGTTCGGCAACGGCGAGCGCACCGGCAACGTCGACCTGGTGACGCTGGGCCTCAACCTGTTCTCGCAGGGCATCGACCCGATGATCGACTTCTCCGACATCGACGAGATCAAGCGGGCCGTCGAGTACTGCAACCAGCTGCCGGTGCACGAGCGCCACCCGTACGTCGGGGATCTGGTCTACACCGCGTTCTCGGGCTCGCACCAGGACGCGATCAAGAAGGGCTTCGCGGCGCTGCAGGCCGACGCGGACGCCGCCGGGGTCGACATCGACAAGTTCACCTGGGGCGTGCCCTACCTGCCGATCGACCCCAAGGACCTGGGTCGCAGCTACGAGGCGGTCATCCGGGTCAACTCGCAGTCCGGCAAGGGCGGCGTGGCGTACATCATGAAGGAGGAGCACAAGCTCGACATGCCGCGGCGGCTGCAGATCGAGTTCTCCGGCGTGGTGCAGCACCACACCGACGAGGAGGGCGGCGAGGTCAGCCCGCAGGAGATGTGGGACATCTTCGCCGGCGAGTACCTCGTCGAGCACCAGACCGCCAAGGCCTTCACCATCGAGGACTACTCCACCTCGATCCGCGACGGCAAGGTCGAGATCGACGTCGAGATCTTCCACCGCGGTCAGCGCCGGCCGCTGGTGGGCGTCGGCAACGGCCCGATCGACGCGTTCGTGCAGGCGATCCAGCCGCTGGGCATCACCGCGCGGGTCCTGGACTACAACGAGCACGCGCTCACCTCGGGCGGCGACGCGCAGGCCGCGGCGTACGTCGAGGTCGAGGTCGGCGACCGTACGGTCTGGGGCGTCGGCATCGACGAGAACATCGTGAGCGCCTCGATCAAGGCGATCGCCAGCGCGGTCAACCGCGGGCACTGAGTCGGGCCCGCCCCGCGGGATGATCCACTCACGGGGTACGACTGGGGCAGATCGGGCACGCTCCTCCTACGCTGGGGAGCGTGCCCCCTCGTACCCCCCTGGTTCTCGCCACCGCCCTGCTCCTGCTCGCCGGCTGTGAAGGCGTCACGCTTCAGCCGAGCGGCCCGACACCGAAGCCCACGACCGACGCGGCCACCTCGCGCAAACAGCTCGACGCGCTGACCGTGGCCAGGGCCGGAACGATGGCGAAGTACAGCCGCGACAAGTTCCCGCACTGGCGCACCACCGGAGACAACTGCGACGTACGCGACTCCGTGCTCAAGCGGGACGGCAAGAACGTCAAGACGTCGGGTTGCAACGTGGTCGCCGGCACCTGGACCAGCTTCTACGACGGCAAGGTCCTCAACTCCCCGACCAAGGTGGACATCGACCACGTGGTGCCGCTGGCGAACGCCTGGCGCTCGGGCGCCGCGAAGTGGACGACGGCCAAGCGCGAGGAGTTCGCCAACGATCTCGACGATCCGCAGCTGATCGCGGTGTCGGCGGGCTCGAACCGGGCAAAGGGCGATCAGGACCCGTCGACGTGGAAGCCGACGCAGTCCAGCAGCTGGTGCGAGTACGCGCAGGACTGGATCGCGGTGAAGACCAGGTGGAAGCTGACGGTCACCACCAAGGAGAAGGCGGCGCTCGACGACATGTTGGAGACGTGCTGATGACCACCTCCCCCGCGGAGCCCGTGCCCGCGGCCGCCGAGCCGCCGGAGGAGACGAAGACCGCCCAACCGCCGGCCGCCGAACCGCCGGCTGCCGAACCGCCGGCCGCCGAACCGCCGGCCGCCGAGCCGCCGGCCGCCGAGCCGCCGAAGAAGCGCGCCCGCCGGAAGGCCGCCGCCAAGCCGGCCGCCGCCGAGCCGGAGCCGAAGAGCACCGACATCGTCGCCGGGCCCGGCGGGGTGATGACCGACGAGGTGGGCGTCGTCACCGGCGACCTCACTCTGCGTACCGAGATGGCCGACAGCGAGGTCATCGTCCGCGTGCAGTACAAGGACGCCGACGAGTGGTACGCCGTGACCGGCGCCAAGGCCGTACTCAGGGACCCCTCGGACATCGATGCCGTTCATGCTGTCGTAGTGGGCATCCTGAATCGTCCGGAAGGTTGAGGTCCGAGGCCGGATCGGGACAGCAGAACGCTCACGTAGCGTCCTATGATCTTGTGGCTCGCGCATCCCCCTCGAGCGTCAGCCACAAGGAGCCCCCTTGCCCCGCCTGTCGTCCTGGCCCGCCCGGGCTGCCCTGACCCTGCTCGCCACCGGTGCCGTCGGCGTCGTGGCGACGCCGGCCGCTCAGGCAGCCACCAACGGCACCGTCGCCGTGGTGAGCTCGACGATCGTGCAATACCCCGCCGCGACCGGGAAGACCAACAAGGTCGTCTTCACCCGCGCCGGCAACACGGTCACCGTCGACGACGTCGTGTCGATCAAGGCGGGCGCCGGCTGCTCGGCCGTGTCCGGGGACAGCACCAAGGTCCGCTGCACCACCAAGTCCGCGCCCACCTGGGTGCGGGTCTACCTGCGCGACAAGAACGACTCGGTGGTCAACAACTCGGGTCTGCGCCTGAGCGCGGACGGCGGCACCGGCAATGACCGCATCACCGGCGGCCCGGGCGCCGACCTGCTCTACGGCGACGACGGCAGCGACTCGATCTGGGGCCTGGGCGGCAACGACCTCATCGAGGGCCACGCCGGCAGCGACGCCCTCTCGGGCGGCGACGGCGACGACTCGGTGACCGGCAGCCTGGGCAACGACCGGATCTACGGTGGGAACGGGCACGACACGCTGACCGGCTTCGAGGGCAACGACGTGCTGGACGGCGGCGCGGGCAACGACTCGTTCGACGAGGGCGTGGAGCCGACCGGGCCTGACGCCGACCGCATCGCCGGCGGACCGGGCGACGACACGGTCATCTATCTGGGCCGCCCGAAGCCGATCACCGCGGACGCGGACGGCGTCACCGGCGACGACGGCTACCCGAGCGAGCACGACTCGATCGGCACGACCGTCGAGATCATCTACGGCGGCGACGCGGCCGACCGGCTGATCGGCACGTCCGCCCGGAACATCCTGATCGGCAGCGCGGGCAACGACGTGATCGCCGGCGGGGCGGGCAACGACGTCCTCATCGGCGGCGACGGCCGCGACTACCTGAACGGCGCGACCGGCGACGACGTCCTCGAGGGCGACGACCTCTCGTACGGGGACTCGCCCGCGTCCGACACCATCCTCGGCGGCCCGGGTCACGACCGGGTCGACTACTCCGACTACACCAAGTCGCTCGTCATCGACCTCGACGGCGCCAAGGGCGACGACGGCGTGGCCGGCGAGAAGGACACCGTCGGCGCCGACGTCGAGGACGTCGGGGCCGGCCGGGGCAACGACCGGATCACCGGCAACGCCGCCGCCAACACCGTCTACGGAGGCCTGGGCAACGACGCCCTGTACGGCCTCGGCGGCAACGACACCCTCACCGGCGAGGAGGGCATCGACACCGTCTCCGGCGGCGCCGGCGACGACTCGCTGGACGTGGTCGACGGCCGCCCCGGCGACCGGGTGGACGGCGGCGCCGCCACCGACATCTGCCAGACCGACGATTCCGACAAGATCGCTAACTGCGAGAGGAACCAGCCGTGAACAAGCGCAAGACCGCCATCCGAGCCGGAGTGGGCGTCTTCGGCGCCGCCGCCGTCGCGGGCGTGACGTGGCTCGCGATCCCGGCCGAGGCTGCAACGACCGGCACCGTCTCCAAGGTCAGCGGGAACGTGGTCGTCTACACCGCCGCGTCCGGCAAGGCCAACACCGTCGTGCTGACCCGCTCGGGCACCACCGTCACCGTCGACGACGTCTACGGCCTCAAGGCGGGCTCGGGCTGCTCGGCCGTCAGCGGCGACAAGACCAAGATCAAGTGCACGGGCGCCGTCTGGGTCCGCGTGGACCTCGGCGACGGCAACGACAAGCTGGTCAACAACAGCAACCTGGGCATGACCGCCTGGGGTCGCGCCGGCAACGACCAGATCACCGGCGGCTCGCTCAAGGACGACGTGTACGCCGGTGACGGCGCCGACTCGCTCTGGGGCAACGCGGGCAACGACCAGCTGCGCGGCGAGGCCGGCAACGACGCCATCTCCGGCGGCGACGGCGTCGACTCGCTGGCGGACGGCACCGGCAACGACAAGGTGCTGGGCGGCAACGGCGACGACACGTTCTACGCCCAGCAGGGCAACGACCGCTACGACGGCGGCGCGGGCAACGACGAGATCTTCCAGTCGGGTGACTTCGCCAACGGCACCGACTCGGACGTCTTCATCGGCGGCGCCGACGCGGACGCCGTGGACTACCAGGGCCGCAAGAAGGCCGTCACCGCCGACGCCGACGGCGTTGCCGGCGACGACGGCGCGGCCGGCGAGAAGGACACGATCAGCGGCACGATCGAGGGCATCGGCGGCGGCGAGGGCGGCGACAAGCTGCTCGGCACGGCGCGCAACGACGCCCTGCTCGGCCGTGGCGGCAACGACGCCATCGCCGCCGGCGCCGGCGACGACATCCTGTTCGGCGAGCTGGGCGAGACCAACCTGCTGAACGGCGCCGCGGGCTACGACTACTGCCCGGACGCGGTGGAGGGCCTCGACACCATCATCGGCTGCGAGGACTTCTCGGACCCGACCTCCGCGGCCGCCGCGTCCCGCAAGCCGTCGGCCAAGGCGTCCACCAAGGAGCGCGCGGCCGACCACTCGATCGTCGAGTACCTGAAGATGGCCCGCAACAAGTAACCGAGCCGCAAACGCTCGTCTCGTCCGCCGCCTCGGCCACTCCGGCCGGGGCGGCGGTGCGGTCTCCGGCGGCGGAAAGCGAAAAGGATGCGACGGTGAACCTCGCCAAGAAGTCCCTGCGTGTGGGCACGGCCGTCGTGGGCGCCGCCGCCGTGTCGGCCGCCGCCTGGATCGCCCTGCCGGCCGAGGCCGCGTCGACGGGCGTCGTCTCGGTCGTCAGCTCGAACGTCGTGGTCTACACCGCCGCGACGGGCAAGGCGAACAGCGTGGTCGTGACCCGGTCGGGCAACGCGGTCACCGTCGACGACGTCCACGGCCTCAGGGCCGGCGCGGGCTGCTCCGCGGTCGGCGGCGACGCCACGAAGATCCGCTGCTCGCTCGGGGTCGTCCCCGTGTGGGTGCGCGCCGACCTGGGCGACGGCAACGACACCCTGGTCAACAACAGCGGCCTGGGCATGACCGCCTGGGGCCGCTCCGGCAACGACAAGATCACCGGCGGCCCGCTCAAGGACGACGTGTACGCCGGCGACGGCGCCGACGCGGTCTGGGGTCTCGCCGGCAACGACGTGCTGCGGGGCGACGGCGGCAACGACGCCGTCTCCGGCGGCGACGGCAACGACGTGCTCTCCGGCAGCACCGGCGACGACAAGCTGCTCGGCGGCAACGGCAACGACAAGACCATCTACGGCGGTCCCGGCGCGGACCGGCTCGAGGGCGGCCCCGGCGACGACCACCTGCAGGGCGACCAGGGCAACGACATCGAGGACGGCGGCGCGGGCACCGACTTCTTCGTCGAGGCGACCGACTACGCCCCCGGCACCGATGCCGACTCGTTCATCGGCGGCGACGGCTCGGACATCGCGCTCTACTGGCACCGGTCGAAGGCCGTCACCGCCGACGCCGACGCGGTCAAGGGCGACGACGGCGCGGCGGGCGAGAAGGACACCATCGGCGCCTCCGTGGAGCAGATCTGGGGCGGCGACGGCGACGACCGGCTCCTGGGCACGGCCCGTCCCGAGACCCTCGACGGCGGTGGGGGCAACGACACGCTTCTCGCCGGCGCCGGTGACGACGCCCTGTGGGCCGGGGCCGGCATCGACAAGGTGGACGGCGGCGCCGGGCGCGACTACTGCCCCGACTCCGCCGACGAGGGCGGCTATTCGATCAATTGCGAGTACGGCGACGGTTCGGTCGTCGCCGAGCACCTCGCGCTCCGCCGCCAAGCGGCCGGGACGCGCTGAGCCACGGGGAGAGACACACGTGAACAAGAGGCGTTGGGCGACTCGGGCCGGTCTGGGCCTGCTCACCGCGGCCGGCATCGGCGTGGTCGCGATGCCGGCGGACGCGGCCACCACGGGCGTCGTGTCGATCGTGGACGCCAAGATCGTCCAGTACCGGTCGGCCGGCGCGCAGACCCACAACGTCGTGGTCACGCGCTCCGGCCGTACGGTGACCGTCGACGACGTCGTGGCGATCAAGGCGGGCTCCGGCTGCGCCGCGGTGAGCGGCGACCGTACGAAGGTCCGCTGCACCGCCAAGGTCGACCCGACGTGGGTCCGCGTCTACCTCGGCACCTACAACGACACGCTGGTCAACAAGACCGACCTGTCGTTGTCCGCGCAAGGTTCCACGGGAAACGACAAGATCACCGGCGGGTCGCGGAACGACATCCTCGACGGCGGGCTCGGCAACGACGCGCTCTGGGGGCTCGGCGGCAACGACAACCTCCACGGCTCGGACGGCGCCGACGCGGTCTCCGGCGGTGACGGCGACGACAAGGTGTTCGGCGGCCGGGGCAACGATCGCCTGCTCGGCGGCAACGGCCTCGACGAGCTGTACGGCAACCTCGGCAACGACATCGAGGACGGCGGCGCGGGCAACGACTACCTCGGCCAGGACGTCGATCCGACCGGCGCGGACGCCGACTCGCTGATCGGCGGCACCGGCACCGACACGGTCCACTACGACTTCCGGAACAAGGCCGTCACCGCGGACGCGGACGCGGTCAAGGGCGACGACGGCGCGGCCGGCGAGAAGGACACGATCGGGGCCTCGGTCGAGGGCATCACGGGCGGCTTCGGCAAGGACCGGCTGATCGGCACCCCGCGTGCCGACCACCTCATCGGCGGGCCCGGCAACGACGTGATCGCCGGTGGCGCGGGCAACGACGTGCTCGAGGGGCTCGGCGGCAGCGACTATCTGAACGGCGCCGCCGGCGACGACCAGCTGCAGGGCGACATGCCGGAGTGGGCGCCCATCGCCGCCGACACCCTGCTCGGCGGCGCGGGCACGGACACCGTCACGTACAGCTGGTACACCAAGCCGCTCGTGGTCGACCTCGACGGCGCGACGGGCGACGACGGCGTGGCCGGCGAGAAGGACACCGTGGGCGCGGACGTCGAGAACCTCTCCGGCGGTGAGGGCAGCGACCGCCTGACCGGCAACGCGGCCGACAACGTGCTCGACGGCTGGCAGGGAGCCAACGTCATCTCGGGCGGGGCGGGCGACGACCAGCTCGACGGCAACGGCCGGCTCGACGGCGGCGCGGACCGGACCGCGGCCGGAGACATCTGCCGCAACGGGCCCGACATCGTCGTGATCAACTGCGAGCGCGTCCTGCTCTGAACCACACGGGGGTATCCATGTCACGCAAACGTCTGGCCGCTCGTACCGGCCTCACCCTGATCGCCATCGCCGGGGCGGGCGCCGTCGCGCTGCCCGCCCAGGCCGCCACGACCGGCGTGGTCTCGATCGTCGAGACGAACGTCGTCAAGTACGTCGCCGCGACCGGCAAGGCCAACAACGTCGTCATCACGCTCGACGGCAACACGATGACCATCGACGACGTCTACGGCCTCAAGGCCGGCGCCGGATGCAAGGCCGTCAGCGGCGACACCACCAGAATCACCTGTACGCCCACCGGTGGACGGCCGGTGATCTGGGTCCGCGCCTACCTGGGCGACGGCAACGACACCCTCGTCAACCGCAGCATCCGGGGCGCGACGATCGACGCCGGCGCCGGGAACGACCGGATCACCAGCGGCCGGCTCGGCGACTACGTGAAAGCCGGTCCGGGCAACGACGCCGTCTGGGGCGGCTCGGTGGGGTGGGACCGCATCGAGGGCGGGGACGGCGCGGACGCCATCTCGGGCGCCGGCGGCGACGACATCCTCGACGGCGGCCCGGGCAACGACCGCATCTACGGCGGCGAGGGCCTCGACGCGATCACCGGGGGCCCGGGCAACGATCTCGAGGACGGCGGCAACGGCAACGACAAGTTCTACAACTGGACGCAGTACGCCGCGGGCAAGGACGCCGACACCTTCGTCGGCGGCGCCGGATCGGACATCGTCCAGTACACGAACCGCAAGCTCAGCGTCACGGCCGACGCCGACGGGGTGGCCGGCGACGACGGCACCGCGGGCGAGCGCGACACGCTGACCGCCTCGGTCGAGGGCGTGGTCGGCGGGAGCGGCAACGACCGCCTGATCGGGAGCGCGGCCGACGACATCCTGCTGGGCCGGGCGGGCAACGACGTGATCGCGGGCGGCGCCGGCAACGACCACCTCGAGGGCGGCTACGGCCGCGATTACCTCAGCGGCGCCGCCGGCAACGACAACCTGTACGGCGACGAGCCGTACGACCTGCCGAAGTACGCCGACACGATCCTCGGCGGGCCGGGCCGTGACCTGGTCTCGTACTTCAACTACGAGCAGGGCGTGCGGGTCGACCTCGACGGCTCGGCCGGCGACGACGGACAGCCCGGCGAGGGCGACACGGTCGGCGCCGACATCGAGAAGGTGTACGGCGGCAACGGCGACGACGTCATCACCGGCAACGCCGCCGACAACGCCATCGAGGCCGGCTACGGCGACAACGTGGTCTACGGCGGGGACGGCAACGACCGCCTCACGGCCGGGTCGTTCGCCAACCGCCTCTACGGCCAGAACGGTGACGACGAGGTCCTCGCCGTCGCCGGCATCCTGGACGGCGGCCCGAACGCCACCGGGGCCGGGGACGTCTGCGCCCAGCGGCCGCAGACCACACCCGTGAACTGCGAGCGCCTCGTCGACTATCCCTGAGCCCGCACAAGCGAACGGCCGTTCCGCCCACCGGGCGGAACGGCCGTTTCTCGTACGGGATCAGGCAGGTGTCGCGGCCGGCCGGCGACCCGCGACCACCTCGTCCTCGACGACCGGGAAGTGGCACGCGGTGAGGTGCGACGCCGGGTCGTCGAGCCGGGTGACCAGCGGCGGCTCCTCGGTGGCGCAGATGTCCTGCGCCTTCCAGCAGCGGGTGCGGAACCGGCAGCCGGACGGCGGGTTGATCGGGCTCGGCACGTCGCCGGTGAGCAGCACCCGCTCGCGCTGCGCACGGTCACGCCGCGTCGGGTCGGGCACCGGTACGGCGGACATCAGGGCGACCGTGTACGGGTGACGCGGGTTCTTGTAGAGATCGGCGCGCTCGGCGATCTCCACGACCTTGCCCAGGTACATGACCGCGACCCGGTCGGAGATGTGCCGCACCACCGACAGGTCGTGCGCGATGAACACGTACGTCAGGTCGAACTCGCGCTGCAGGTCGTCGAGCAGGTTCACGACCTGCGCCTGGATCGACACGTCCAGCGCGGAGACCGGCTCGTCCGCGACGATCAGCTTGGGCCGCAGCGCGAGCGCCCGCGCGATCCCGATGCGCTGCCGCTGACCGCCGGAGAACTCGTGCGGGTAGCGGTTGTAGTGCTCGGGGTTGAGGCCCACGAGCTCCAGCAGCTCCTGCACGGCCTTCTTGACGCCCTGCGGGGTCGGGATGTTCTGGATCTGCAGCGGCGCCGAGATGATCGCGCCGACCGTGTGCCGCGGGTTCAGCGACGAGTACGGGTCCTGGAAGATCATCTGCACGTCGCGGCGCAGCGGGCGCAGCTGGGTGACCGACTTGTGGGAGATGTCCTCGCCCTCGAAGAACACCTTGCCGCCGGTCGGCTCCAGGATCCGCGTGAACAGCCGGCCCGTCGTCGACTTGCCGCAGCCGGACTCGCCGACCAGGCCCAGCGTCTCGCCGGACTTGACCTCGAGGTCGATGCCGTCGACCGCGCGCACGGCCCCGATCTGGCGCTTGAACAGGCCCTTCGTGATCGGGAAGTGCTTTTCGAGTCCGGACACCTCGAGCAGGTTCTCGCTCATCGTTCAATCACTTCCGCTCAGAGGTTCGGGAGCACTTCCTGCTGGAAGAGCAGCGTGCGCTCCTCCGGAGACATGTGGCAAGCGACCTTGTGGACGTCGCCGCGCAGCACCGGCACCTCGGTGAAGGACCGGTCGCCGTTGCGTCCCGCGTACGGGCAGCGCGGATGGAACGCGCAACCGCTCGGCAGGTTGATCAGGCTGGGCGGGGAGCCCTTGACCGGGTTGAGCCGGTCGCGCACCTCGCGGTCGAGGCGCGGCATCGAGCCGAGCAGACCCCAGGTGTACGGGTGCTGCGGGTTCTGGAAGACGTCGAGCGCCGGCCCCTTCTCGATCACCTTGCCGCCGTACATGACCAGCACGTCGTCGGCGAGCTCGGCCACCACGCCGAGGTCGTGGGTGATCATGATGACCGCGGAGCCGAACTCCTCCTGCAGGTCGCGGATCAGGTCGAGGATCTGCGCCTGCACGGTCACGTCGAGCGCCGTGGTGGGCTCGTCGGCGATCAGCAGCGACGGGTCGTTGACCAGCGCCATCGCGATCATCGCGCGCTGGCGCATGCCGCCGGAGAACTGGTGCGCGTAGTCGTTGAAGCGCCGCTCCGGCTGCGGGATGCCGACCCGGGCGAGCATGTCGATCGCACGCTCGCGGGCGACCTTCTTGTTCACCTCGGGGTGGTGCACCCGGTACGCCTCGACGATCTGCGACCCGACCGTGAAGTACGGGTGCATCGCGCTCAGCGGGTCCTGGAAGATCATGGCCATCTTGCCGCCGCGGAGCTTGCGCACCTGCTCGTCGGTGGCGGTGACCAGCTCCTGGTCGTCGAGCCAGATCTCGCCGCTGACCTTGGCGTTGCTGCGGGTGCGGTGCAGGCCCAGGATCGCGAGCGAGGTGACGCTCTTGCCGGAGCCGGACTCGCCGACGATGCCGAGCGTCTTGCCGCGCTCGAGGCTGAACGTCGAGTCGCTGACCGCCTGGACGATGCCGTCGTCGGTCTCGAACCGGACGTTGAGGTCCTTGATCTCGAGGTACGGGCGGGCGTTGGTGGCGCCGATGGACACGTGACTCTCCCTCAGGCCAGCCGGACGCGGGGGTCGATGTAGCCGTAAACCAGGTCGACGACGAGGTTCGCGAGGACGATGAACGCCGCCGCGATCAGCGTGACGCCGAGGATGATCGGCAGGTCGTTCTGCCGGATCGCGGTCAGGGCCTGATAGCCGAGGCCGCGCAAGTTGAAGACCGTCTCGGTCAGGACGGCGCCGCCGAGCAGCGCGCCCAGGTCGAGGCCGAAGACGGTGACGATCGGGGTGAGGCCGGAACGCAGCGCGTGCTTGCCGATGACGGTCCGCTCCTTGAGGCCCTTGGCCCGAGCGGTGCGGACGTAGTCCTCACCGAGCGTCTCGAGCATGTTGGCGCGCGTCAGGCGGGCGTACGTCGCCGCGAACAGGAACGCCAGCGTGATCCACGGCAGGAGCAGGTTGGTGAACCACTCGGCCGGGTTCTCGGTGAACGGCACGTACTGGCCCTGTGGCAGCCATTCGAGCCAGTACACGAAGATCGCCGAGGCGAGCAGGCCCGTGAAGTAGACGGGCAGCGAGACGCCGGCCAGCGCTGTGGTCATCGCCGCGCGGTCGACGAAGGAACCTCTTCGGAGCGCGGAGATGACGCCGGCGGCGATGCCCAGCAGCAGCCACAAAACGGCGGCGCCGAGCGCTAGCGACAGGGTGACCGGAAGGTCCTCCATCAGCAGCGGAGTGACTTCCTGGTCGGTCGAGAACGAGTAACCCAGGCACGGCGCCGGACAGTGGTTGACGTCCGCGCCGTTGGCGTAGTCCCGTCCGGCGACGATGCCCTTCAGGAACTTGCCGTACTGCACGACGATCGGGTCGTCGAAGCCCATCTTCGTCCGGATGCCCTCGATCGCCGCCGGGTCGGACTGCTTGCCGATGTAGAGCAGCGCCGGATCGCTACCGGTGGCCTTGGGGATCGCAAAGAAGATCGCGAAGGTCACCGCGGTCACCACGAGCAGCGTGAGGATCGCGTTGAACAAGCGACGAACGATGTATGCCAGCACGACTTTCGGCCAAGGGACGGGCGGGCATCGAATCCCTCGCGGAATCCGATGCCCGCCCACCGCGGGCGGCCTTCACCAACCCTTCGAATTACCCGTTGTCACTTGGGGTGGGGCGACGTCACTTGCCGTCGCTGACGCCGAGCGCCTGGAAGTCCAGCATGCCGAAGGACTCGTGCACGTACGCGTTCGTCAGCCGCGGGTTGCGGTAGTTGAGCGCCTTGTCGACCACGAACGGCAGCACGTACGCGCCCTCCATGACCTTCTGGTTGATCTGCGAGTAGATCGCGGCGGCCTTGTCCGGGTCGGTCTCGGCGGCAGCGTCGTCGAACAGCTTGTTGATCGCGGGGTCGTTGACCTCGGACCGGTTGAAGTTGCCGTTCTTGGTGATGAAGCGGCCGTCGATCAGCGGCTGCATGTAGCCGGCGCCGGTCGGGTAGTCGGCGCCCCAGCCGGTGATGATGATGCCGTAGCCGCGCTTCTTCACGATCTCCGGCGAACCACCGATGGCGGAGTCCTGCGCGCCGTCGTACTGGTCGATCTTGGCGGTGATGCCCACGGCCTTGAGCGACGCCTGCAGCGCCTCGGCGGTCTTGACCTCGGCGTCGCGGTTGTTACGCGCGGCGATCGTCACGTTGAAGCCGTTCGGCTTGCCACACGCGGCGAGGGCCTCCTTGGCCTTGTCGACCTGCGGCTTGCCCTGCTTGCGGTTGTACGGGTCGTAGTTCGGGTCCGAGCCGGCGATGTTCGGCGGCAGGATGCTGGTGCCGATGTCGCCACCGGCGAACTCGCCACCACGGGCGGCCTGCAGAGCGGTCGGGTCGGCCGCGTAGATGACCGCCTTGCGGCAGTTGATGTCGTTCATCGGCGCGACCGGCGTCATGTCGGCGAACCGCAGGAAGCCGGTGTTCGGGGCGTCCGCGTTGGCCTTCAGGTTCGGGTCGGTCAGCAGCTTCGTACGGGCCGCGGCCTGCACACCGGTCTGGCCGACGTCGAGGTCCGCCGTGCCGGCGAGCAGACGGTTGTCCAGGTCATCGGCGTTGGTGGTGATCGTCAGGTTGATCTTGTCCGGCAGGGCCTTGCGGATCGGGTCGGTCGCCTGGTCCCAGTTCGGGTTGCGGACCCACGCCACGCTCTTGCCCGGCTGGATGCTCTGGAACATGTACGGGCCGGAAGCCGCCGGCTTCGAGCCGTACTGGGCGCCGGTGTCACGCTTCTGCGGCACCGGGCCGGAACCCGGCATGGCCAGCAGGTAGAGGAAGTCCGAGTACGGCTTGGCCAGCTTGAAGACGATCGTCGAGTCGTCCGGCGTGGTGACCGTCTTGAGGCCCAGCTTGTTCGGGTCGGTGTCCTTGTACGGGCCCTTGTAGTTCTGACCCTGGTCGAGCACGTTCGGCAGGTAGTACGGGCCACCCGAGATGACGTCGGTCGCCCAGACGCGCTCGATGCCGTACTTCACGTCCTTGGACGTGATGGGGCTGCCGTCGTCCCACTTCAGGCCCTGGCGCAGCTTGAAGGTGTAGGTCAGCTTGTCGGCGCTGATCGTCGGCTCGGCCTCGGCCAGGTCGGGCTGCAGCTTGAGGCCGTCCTTGCCCGGGGAGGCCGCGTAGTCGACCAGCTTGCGGGTGTAGAGACGGTTCAGGTTCCACACGAACGCGTAGTAGCCACGCGCCGGGTCCCAGCTGTCGGCGTCCTGCGACGTCCACAGGTTGAGCGTGCCGCCCTTGGTCGTGCTCGGGTTGACGACCTTGGTGATGGCAGCGCCGAACTCCGACTTGCCGTTCGAGTTGCCGTTGCTGTTGTTGTCGCTGTCCGAGCCGCCACCGCACGCGGCGGTGGTGAGCCCGAGCGCGAGCGCGACGCCTGACGCCGCGAGCACCCTTGTCTTGCGTGCCACCTGTTCTCCTACCTCCTCGAACAGCGAACCCGGCCGGTCCGCGTAAGAAATGCGTGGTGGTGCCGACCGTCCGGCTCAGCGAGCCTTCGGGTCGAGTGCGTCGCGCAGGCCGTCGCCGAACAGATTGAAGGCCAGCACGGTAATGAAGATCACTCCACCCGGAATGATCATGAACATGGGGTCGATCGAGTAGAAGGTCACAGCGTCCGACAACATGCCGCCCCAGGACGGGTTCGGCGGCGGGATACCGACGCCGAGGAAGCTCAACGCGGCCTCGGTCAAGATGTTGGTCGGGATGATCAGCGTCGTGTAGACGAGGATCGGCGCGGCCAGGTTCGGCAGCAGCTCGCGGAACAGGATGCGGCCCGAGCGGGCGCCCATGCTGCGCGACGCCTCGACGAACTCGCGCTCCCGCAGCGACAGCGTCTGACCGCGCACGATGCGGCCGATGTACGGCCAGCCGAAGAAGCCGATGACGCCGACCAGCACGAAGACCCGCGACCAGCGGTCACCGAGGCCGAGGAACTCGTCGGGGACGACCGACAGCAGGGCGATCGCGAAAAGCAGCTGCGGGAACGCGAGCAGGAAGTCCATGACTCGGCTGATCACCGAGTCGATCCAGCCGCCGAGGAAGCCGGCCATCAGGCCGAAGATCGTGCCGAGGATCGTCGAGACGAAGGCCGACAGGAACGCGACCGACAGCGAGGTCTGGGCGCCGTAGACGATGCGGCTGAAGATGTCGCGACCGGACTGCGGCTCCACGCCGAGCAGGAACTCGCGGCTGATGCCGCCGAGCTTGCCCAGCGGCGTGCTCAGCGTCGGGTCGATCTGATCGATGTGCGGCTCGTCGAACGGGTGGCCGAACCACTTCGTCAGCAGTGGAGCCAGGATCGCGACGACGATCAGGAAGATGACGACGCACGCGCCGGCGATCGCCACCTTGTCCTTCTTGAGGCGACGCCAGGCGATCTGCTTGAGCGATCGACCGGCGATCGCCTTCTCGCCAGGTCGTTCGGCCGCATCGACGGCGGGCGCGGTCTTCTCGTCGGTGACCGACGCCTCCGGGCCAAGCGACATCTAAGCGCCGGTCCTCTCCCGGCGGCCGGACGAGCGGGAGTCCACGGCCGCCGGCGCGCAGGTTTCGAAGACCCGCGAGACCGGAGACGATGGCCCACGCAGCGAACGGCAACCGATCGGTTATCGCATGCCTCGAGTGCCGACCCTCGTCGCGGTGGTCAGATCAGACCCACGCCACGAAGGCACTCGACGGCGGGTGTGCCGCCATCGCAAGGAACACTCACCTAATGCGGTGCTTCAGGTCAAGTTCACGGACCGCACACGAACGGTTCCGTGTCCCCGTCGTGATGTGACCGTGACCTTGCCCTCCGACCAAACGGAAACTACCGCGTAGAAGGCTTGCAAGGAGCGATTCCGGACCAAAACGCTATCGCCTCGTGACCATACGGTCACGGTATGTCAGCTAGACGGCTCGACGCCCTTCGAAGGCTCGACCCAGAGTGATCTCGTCGGCGTACTCAAGGTCACCACCGACCGGCAGGCCGCTCGCCAGGCGGGTGACGGCGATCCCCATCGGCTTGACCATCAGCGCCAGATAGGTCGCCGTGGCCTCACCCTCCGTGTTCGGATCTGTGGCGAGGATCAACTCCTTGACCTCGCCCGTGCCGAGCCGCATCAGCAGCTCACGGATGCGCAGGTTGTCCGGGCCGATGCCCTCGAGCGGATTGATCGCCCCGCCGAGCACGTGGTAGCGGCCCCGGAACTCACCGGTCCGCTCGATCGCCACGACGTCCTTGGGCTCCTCGACGACGCAGAGCACCTCGTTGGTGCGGCGGGGGTCACGGCAGACCCGGCACTGCTCCGACTCGGCCACGTTGAAGCAGGTGGTGCAGAACCGCACCAGCTCCTTGACCTTGCGCAGCGCGGTGGACAGCCGGTTGACGTCGGCCGGGTCCGCGGACAGGACGTGGAAGGCGATCCGCTGGGCGCTCTTCGGGCCCACGCCCGGGAGCCGCCCCAGCTCGTCGATCAGGTCCTGGATGGCGCCTTCGTACACGCGATCAGAACCCCGGCAGGGTCAGGCCACCGGTGGCCGGCCCCATCTTTTCCTCGGTGAGCTCCCGCTGCGCCTCGGCCGCGTTGTGGATCGCCGCGAGCACCAGGTCCTCCAGCGTCTCCACGTCATCCGGGTCGACGGCCTTCGGGTCGATCTTCACCGACTTGTACTCCCCGAGCCCCGTCACCACGACGGTCACGAGCCCGCCGCCCGCGGTGCCGGTCAGCTCTGCCGCAGCCAGCTCAGCCTGCGCCTGCGCAACCTGCTGCTGCATCTTCTGCGCCTGCTTCATGATCTGCTGCATGTTCGGCTGTCCACCGGGCCGCATGACACCGCTCCTCAATCCGATCGAAAGTCCTCGACAACGCCGAGCCCCGTCAATAACCACAACCCGCTCGGCGCAATCGCCGCCCAGCGTAGCCGCCGCGCACCCCCGCACCACCACACGCCACTCGGGCGTCAGCTCTCCCCGATCTTCTCCGCGCCGAGCGCCTCCTGCAGCAGCCGCATGGCCTGCTGCTCGCTGCTCTCCCGGGCGGTCTTCTCGTCGATCACGTCGTCCAGCGGCTCGTCCCCCGGGTCGAACCCCTCGAACCGGGCCCCCCGCGCCGGCGGACCGTCGTACTCCGGGTCGTACGGCGCCTCCTCCGTGGGCGACCCGTCCGCCCAGGCGTCGCCGCCCGCCGGCTTGGCCCCCTGCCGGGTGGCCGCCGCTCCGCGGGCTCCCGCAGCCGCAGCCCGCGCCGCCGCCAGCCCACTGCTCGGCCCCCTGCCCGGCCCAGCGTTGCGCCCCGCACCCGCAGCGCCCCCTGCCGCCGACCCGCCTCCCGCAGGCCCACCTGCCGCCGAGCCGCCTCCCGCAGGCCCGCCCGCCGGTCCTCCGCCCGCAGTTGCACCGCCGTCCCCCGCACGCGCCGCCCCGCCTGCCGAAGCACGCGCCGCTGCCCGCGCAGCCGCAGCCCGCGCAGCCGCCGCCGCCGAACCTCCCGCAGCCGCCTTGGCAGCCGCGGCACCACCTCCGCTCACTGGTTGCGCCGCAGAGTCATCTCCGGGCCGTACTGCCTCTCGGCGGTCGTCCACTTCCCCGGTCCTACCGTCGAGAGCGTGCGTCCCACCGCCATGAGCGGCGCCGCCGACGTCACCAACCCCCGGCGCCTGGGCCTGCAGCGCATCGCCGACGACACCCCGAGCGCCAAGCTCAGCGCCGCCGTCTGCCTCCGAGCCACCCCCGGCAGAAGGAACAACTCCGCCACTGCCCGGACCGCCCGACCGGCTGCCCAGCCCAACAGACGACGCGACGGCCCCGTCGCCCGACGGCGAACCCAGCCCGGCCCCCGGCTCGCCCGACAGGGAACCGCCGGCGGGCCCACCCGCCGCATGGCCGGCCGCGCCGGCTCCGTTCACACCGCTGGAAGCACTGCCGCCGTCCGCAAGCTCGCCGCCAGGCACACCACCCGCGACGGCACCGCTGAGACCGCCCGAGACGGCACCGGCCGAACCGCCCGCGACGGCTTCGCTCGGGCCGCCGTCCACAGCCCCGCTCGGGATACTGCTGCCGGCCACAACACTGCTTGTCCCGCTGACGTGCGGCCCACCGCCCTCGGCGGCATCCCTGGGAGCGCCGCCGACCGCGCCGCTGACGGCCGTTCCGCCGGAAACGCCACCGTCGAAGTGCCCACCAGCCGCGCCCGGAGCGCCGGAAGCGCCACCGTCGAACTGGGCGCCAGCCGCGGCCGGGCCGCCGGGAGTTCCGCTCGGCATGCTCGTCGCGGCGGAACCGATCCCCCCGGACGCGGGGCCACCGGCAGCCGCGGCGCCCTGGGCACCGCCGGGCGGCCCGCTCTCAGCGCCGGAGCGATCGTCCGCCGAGTCTGCGGTCGGCTTGGGAGGGCTTGTCGGGATGGCCCGCACCTCGGGCCAGCCGCCATCGTCCTCCTCGTCGACCGCCGGAGCGGGAGCGGCGAGCCCGCCCGGCCGGGCCGGCTCCGGCCAGTCGTCGTCGCCGCCGGAAGCGGGGGCCTCCGGCTGTCGGCGCTGGGTGTGCGGGGCCCGTCCGGATGCTGCGGGCTGGGCCCCAGCAGAAGGCGCACCGACCGGAGCGCCCGGGGAGGCCGCACCGGCGGCGGTGCCTGCCCCACCCCGGCTCGGAGCCTGCCGCTGCCCGGGGCCGCCCTGCCGGCCCGGCGCCCGGCCGTCGGCCGACGCACCGCCGCGCGCGGGACGGCCCTGCGGCGCCGAGCCGTACGACGTTGCACCGGCCGCGCCCGCGACCTCGCAACGGATCTCCCAGTGGCCGCCGAGCACCTCGTAGAGCGCGTTCGCGATGATCGCCGCCCCCTGGGTGATCCCCTGCGCGTGCCGCGGCGAGGGGACGGTCAGCACGACCGTCTCGCCCTCGAGCTCACGCACGGTGGCGTCCGCGGCCATCGCGCGCAGGATCACCCCGCGTGGCTGCTTCTTCACCTCGTCGAGCACCTCGGACCACACCTGCCGCACCGCATGGGCCGTCAACTGGCCCGGCCCAGCAGCCACCGCCTCGACGGCCGCGGCCCCCGGCTCCTCGGGCGCATCCGGCAGCACGCCGGCCGGCTCACCCCGCCGTACGGGAGGCGGCTCGACCTGCGCGGACGCCGGCGCGGGCCGCCCGGACGCAGCGACCGACGGCTCGGCCCGCCCGGGCGCGCTCGCCACCGAGGAGCTCCGCTGAGCGCCGTCCCCGGCAGCCCCGGACGGCCTCGAAACGGCGGGACCGGAGACGTACTCGTCCGGCTCCGGCTCGTCGTCCCACGGCGGCTCGTCGTCTTGCTCGGACGCGGCGCCCGCGCCATGCCCAGCGGCCGAAGCCGCACCGGCGGCCACTTCGTTCCAATCCGGCTCACCGCCACGCGCTGCGGCGGCACCGGGAGCAACCGGGGCGTCGGCACCATGTGCCGCAGCGGCGGAGTTCACGTCCGCAGAGTCAGCGGCCGGCGACTCGCCGCCGTCGGGACGGGCACCGACAGACCCCGCAGCCTGCGCACCACCGCTGACCGGGCCGGCGCCGCCAGACGCAGCGGGCGACCCGACCCCGGCAGAACCAGCGCCCGCGGAAGCAGCAGCGGGCGACGCACCCGCGGCAGAACCAGCGCCCGCAGACGCAGCCCCGGCGGGACCCGCGGCCGCAGACGAAGCGGCCTGCGACCCAACCCCGGCGGCGCCCGCGCCCGCAGACGCTGCAGCGGGCGACCCAACCCCGGCGGGACCAGCGCCCGCAGACGCAGCGGCAGGCGAGGCATCCTCGGCAGAACCAGCGCCCGCAGACGCCCCAGCGGGCGACCCAACCCCGGCCGGACCAACGCCAGGAGATGCAGCGCCCGGAGACTCGGCGGCACCAGGACCGGCGCCAGGACCGGCACCGGCCGCGCGCCCTCCGCCGGTGGCCCCAGCCCGCCTGGCAGCAGCCGCAGCGGCGGCCCGAGCCGCAGACCTCCCACCACCCCCAGCGGCGTCGAGGGCTTCGGCAGCGGCCGGGGCGGCAGCGGCCGGAGCCGGGACGGCAGTGACGGCAGCAGCGCCCGGCGCCGCAGCGACCGCAGGCGCCGAGCCGGCCTCGGGCAACGGCTCGCCGCCCAGGATCAGGCGGCGCTCCATGCGTTCGAGACGCTGCAGCAGCGCGCCGGTCGAGTCCTCGGCGCCCGGCAGCAGCATGCGCGCGGTGATCAGCTCGAGCAGCAGCCGGGGCGCGGTGGTGCCGCGCATCTCGACCAGGCCGTTGTGCACGATGTCGGCGCAGCGGGACAGCGTCGCCGGGCCGAGCCGGGCCGCCTGGGCGCTCATCGTCTCGAGCTGGTCGGCCGGCCCGTCGATCAGGCCCTTGGACACCGCGTCGGGCACCTGCTGCAGCACGATCAGGTCGCGGAAGCGCTCGAGCAGGTCGGAGGCGAACCGCCGCGGGTCGTGCCCGGCCTCGGCCACCCGGTCGATCGTCGAGTAGGCCGCCGCGCCGTCGCCGGCCGCCAGCGCGTCGCACATCTCGTCGAGCAGCGTGACGTCAGTGACCCCGAGCAGGGCCACCGCCCGGGCGTAGCTGACCCCGTCGGGCCCGGCGCCCGCGATCAGCTGGTCGAGCACCGACAGCGTGTCTCGCGCGCTGCCCCCGCCGGCCCGCACCACGAGCGGGAAGACCGCCGGCTCGACCTGGATGCCTTCGGCGTCGGTGAGCTGCTGCAGATAGGGGCGCAGCACCGCGGGCGGGATCAGCCGGAAGGGGTAGTGGTGGGTGCGGGACCGGATCGTGCCCAGCACCTTTTCCGGCTCGGTGGTGGCGAAGATGAACTTCACGTACTCCGGCGGCTCCTCGACGAGCTTGAGCAGCGCGTTGAAACCGGCCGACGAGACCATGTGGGCCTCGTCGATCACGTAGATCTTGTAGCGGCTGCCGGCCGGCGCGAAGAACGCCTTCTCCCTGAGCTCGCGGGCGTCGTCGACACCGCCGTGGCTGGCCGCGTCGATCTCGATGACGTCGATCGAGCCGGCGCCGTCGTTCGCGAGCGAGCGGCACGAGGCGCACACCCCGCACGGCTCGGGCGTGGGGCCCTGCTCGCAGTTGAGCGAGCGGGCCAGGATGCGGGCGCTGGACGTCTTGCCGCAGCCACGCGGGCCCGAGAAGAGATAGGCGTGGTGCAGCCGGCCGCTGCGCAGAGCCTGCGACAACGGCTCGGTGACGTGCTCCTGGCCGATGACCTCCGCGAACGTGCGCGGACGGTACTTGCGGTATAGCGCGAGTGCCACTGCTGCCCCTCCTCGACGACCGCGCCATTGTCCGCCGGGGGTACGACAAGAACCAACCCAGGACCCGCGGGAGGGAGGAGGAAAAGAAAGGGCCCCCCGTGCACCCGTCAGAGCCCGCTTATCCTTGCTGCCTTCCGGCCCTGGGGAGGTTCACGAGATGCACGCCGCACGAGGGGCTACCAAGAGCGTACCCGGTGCCCTCGACCGGCGAGGCGGGGACCCGTGCGTCCCGCGGCACACGCATCTGTATCCTGGCTGACGGAGGATTCGCCTAGAGGCCTAGGGCGCACGCTTGGAAAGCGTGTTGGGTTCACACCCTCACGAGTTCGAATCTCGTATCCTCCGCTTTCAGCGAAGCGAAGAGCCGGGCGGCATGCCCGGCTCTTGCTGTGTCCGGCCCCCTCAGAGCTGGGCGGCGGCGATGGCGTCCTCGACCTCGGGGAAGATGGCGAAGTACCGGCTCAGGCCGATCGTCTCCATCAGCTGGACGAGGAACGGGGTGGCGCCGGCGAAGCTGAGCCAGCCGCCCCGCGCGTCGATGACCTGCTTGCTGGTGACGAAGGCGCTCAGCCCCACCGAGTCGCAGAACTTGAGCGCGCTCAGGTCCACCACGATTTTCGGCACCGGCCGCTCCAGCAGATCCGCCAGGGTCCCGTGGAGCCCCGCGGCGGTGTCCGCGTCCAGCTCGCCGCGCAGGTGCAGAACGGCGATGTCACTACGGTGATCGGTAACTGTGGCCTGCATGGGAATCGCTTCCTGGCGCTGTTGATGGCAGCTCAGGCTAGATCCACACCGGCAATTGTCACCGGACAAACGGTCCGGGTAGCCAACGCAATGAGGGCCGGATCCACAATAGGATCCGGCCCTCATCGGGAAAGTTCCGGCTGGCCGATGATGTCAAGCAGGCGGCGCAGCCTCGGCTCCTGGCGCCCTAGACCTTGCGCCACCGCCAGCGTGAACCGCGCCACGCGTCGGCCAGGATCATGGCTGATGCCTGGCCGGGACACTGCTGCACCTTCGACTTGCCCTCCGGCCCACCCATCTGAGCCTCGACTTCCCAGAGCTTGCCGTCGGTGCGGACGTAGACGTCACGGCGAGCGACCCGGACGTCACCATTCCACCAGTGATGCTCAACTCTCACGAGTCAAATCTAGGACAGTTTTCAGGCATCGGCGTAAGGCAATCTTGTGAAACTTTCTCACCAGGCGGTTAAAGCGCATTGTCTGATCCGGTGGTTTTCGGCTGGGTGACTTGCGCGACAGCAAGGGTGTTTGGGCCGTTCCGGCAACGTCACGTTGCGTCATCGGCAGAGGTCATGTCCGCGATCTTGAAGCGGCGAAACACCACCGTCACGCGAGCGTCACACACCACCGGGAAGGACCGAACGGACGACCCCGTCCGGGAAGATCCGGATCGCCGGCGCGCCGCGATGCCCGGCGCCCGCAGCAGGATACGGAAAAGCCCGGCGACTGGTTCAGTCGCCGGGCTTTGCCCCAAGCGGTGGTGAAGGGATTTGAACCCTTGGAGGGCGTAAACCCTCACACGCTTTCGAGGCGTGCTCCTTAGGCCGCTCGGACACACCACCGCGAAGTAGGTTACCCGACGCCCGACGGGGCTCGCCGCCGGGTCGCCCGTTACCGCTCCCACCCCGGACGAGCAGGCCGGACCTGGCAGGATCGGCAGCATGAACGAGCTAGAGGAGACGGGCCGATGAGCGTGCACATCGGCGGGCAGCCGGGCGACATCGCCGAGCGGGTCCTGCTTCCGGGCGACCCCATGCGCGCCAAGTGGATCGCCGAGAACTTCCTGCAGGACGCCAAGTGCTACACCCAGGTGCGCGGGATGCTCGGCTTCACCGGCACCTACCAGGGCGTGCCGGTGTCCGTGCAGGGCTCCGGGATGGGCATGCCGTCGGCGTCGATCTACACCCACGAACTGATCAACGAGTACGGCGTGAAGTCGCTCATCCGGATCGGCTCGTGCGGCGCGCTGGCGCCCGAGCTGCAGCTGGGCGACGTGATCGCGGCGATCGGATCGGCGACCGACTCCAACATGAACCGGTCCCGCTTCGACGGTCTCATCGACTACGCGCCGGTGGCCGACTTCGGTCTGCTGCGCACGGCGGTGGAGGTGGCCGAGCGGCAGGGCACCGCGCTGCGGGTCGGACCGATCCTGGCCGCCGACGCGTTCTACACCGACCGTCCCGACCTGTACGACGCGCTGGCCGACTACGGCGTGCTGGCGGTCGAGATGGAGTCCGCCGCGATCTACACGATCGCGGCCCGCTACCGCGCCCGGGCGCTGACGATCCTGACCGTCAGCGACCACATCAAGACCGGCGCGAAGATGGACTCGGCCCAGCGCGAGCGGGGCTTCGGCGACATGGTCCGGATCGGTCTGGAGACCGCGATCACCGGCGCTTCCTGAGCCTGCTGCCGCGGCGCCGCGACCCAGCCCGTACGGGCAGGAACGGCGGCGCCGCGGGCAACGGCCGCGCGGCTCAGGGCGTACGGAGCGAAGTCAGCGGAAGAAGTCGCGCAGGAGCGCCGCGCACTCGTCGGCCAGCACCCCCGCATACACCTCCGGCCGATGGTTGAGCCGCGTGTCGCGCACGACGTCCCACAGCGACCCCACCGCCCCGGTCTTCGGCTCCCAGGCGCCGAACACCAGGACCGACACCCGGGCCAGCACCAGAGCGCCGGCGCACATCGTGCACGGCTCCAGCGTCACCACCAGGGTGCTGCCGTCGAGGCGCCACGTGCCGGCCCGCTCGGCCGCGCGCCGGAGCGCGAGGACCTCGGCGTGCGCGGTCGGATCGCCGGTCGCCTCACGCTCGTTGCCCGCGGCCGCGAGCTCGCGCCCCTGAGCGTCCACCAGCACGGCGCCCACCGGCACGTCGTCCCCGGTGGCGGCGGCCACCTCGAGCGCCCGCCGCATCCAGGCCACGTGCCGCGGCTGAGCCACCAGGCTCACGCCTCGCGCAGCTCTTCCACCTCGTCGCCGCAGCCCATGCGCTGGCAGATCTCGGCGGTCACGTCCGCGGGCATCATGCCTTCGAGCCCGCACAGCGCAAGCAGCCGGTGCGAGCTGATCCCGAGGTCGTTGAGCAGCTCCGCGTCGCCCACCGGATCGGCGTCCGGGTCGGTCGCCGGCCGGTCGGTCTCCTCGTCGTCGCCGCCCTCGGCCAGCTCGTCGATCTCCAGCGCCGGCGCCTCGATCTCGCCGAGCAGCATCGCGCCGATCCGCGACTCGTCGGCGAACGCCGAGTCGGAGCCGAAGACCCGCAGGTCCTCGCCCTCGTCCAGGCGCAGGATGGCCAGATACTGGTCGTCGCTCTCGACGAACAGCAGTGTGACGTCGGCGTCCGGCTCCACGTCACGCAGCGCGTCGACGACCTCGTCGATGTCGGCCAGGCCGCTCAGGTCCAGCTCGGACGCCGTCCACCCGTTCTTGCCCCGTCCCACGGCGGCAGCGAATGTCGACAACTTTCCCCCCACGCGACTTGAGTGTTCGCGAGTGACGGTAGCGGGAAGAACGGCGGGTGCGGCGCGCCACGCCTTGAGCGCGCGGGAAGTCAGTTCACCAGGCGACGACGCATGGCGATGAGCTCCCGCAGACGGGCCTTGCGCAGACGCTGGGGCTGCGTCGTCTCACGCGCCGATTTCGCGCTGGCGAGCGCAGCCAGCAACTCGAGTCGGCGCCGGCGGCGATCGGGGTCGAGCCGGGGCGGTGAGGGGGGCATGAAGCCGAGGTTGAACCTTTTGAAGACCTTAAGTCAAGACCAAGTGCGGACGGCGACGAGGACAGCACATCCGGTCGCCGACAACCCCTGCCAACTTCGGACAATCACCACAACGGCCAGTCCTGAGTGGTGATCCACCGGGCGCCCACGAAGGCCATCGCGACCGACAGCCCGAGCCCGCTCGCCAGCGCGATCCCGACGGCCACGCCGCGGTCGCCGAGAACGGTCAGCACCAGGGCGACCAGCCAGGCGCTGACCGCGGCCAGCACGGTCCACCAGGCGTATCCGGCCAGGTCACGGCCGAGCGCGCCGAACAGCGTCACCCAGGCCACGCCCGAGCCCACACCGGCGAGCAGCGGGCCGGCGTTGACCGGGTGCGGCTCGCGATAGGTCGGCCGCGACGGACCCGGGAACAGCCCCGAGGGCGCTCGCACGGGGGCCGTCGGCATCTCGCCGCGCGGCGCCGGATAGGGCGGCGGACTCGTCTGCCAGGCCTCGCGCCCGTCCGTCACGATCCACCTCCACGCCTACCCAGCGGCTGCCTCCATGCCAGCCTAGCCAGCACGGGTCGGCGTCACCGGCTCACTTCTGCCAGGATGGCCGGGTGCCTTTGGTCCGTACCCTCTCCGGTTTGACCGTTCTGGCCGTCTGCCTCGCCGGCTGCGGCAGCAACGCCGGTCCCGTGCCGGCCGCCGCGACCCCGCAGTTCGTCGAGCCCTCGGCCGCGTCCGCACCGGCGGCCGCACCGACGACGACGGCTCCGGCCCTGCCCGGCTCGCCGACGGCCACGACATCGACCCGCGCGAAGCCGAGCGCCACCGCGAAGCCGACGCCGACGAGCTCGGCCCCGGCCACCGCCAGCGTCAAGGTCAAGTACGTCTTCCCCGTGAAGGCGTCGAACGTCGACTGGCACACCACCCACTCGAAGTACCCGGCGACCGACATCTTCGCGGACTGCGGCGAGTCGGTGGTCGCCACGACCAGCGGCGTCGTGCTCGAGGTGAGCCTCAAGGACCTCTACAAGGAGGGCTCGCCGGACGGCCCCAACAACGGCGGGCTGTCGGTGTCGCTGCTCGGCGACGACGGCGTGCGCTACTACGGCTCCCACCTGAGCAAGGTGCAGGCCGGGGTCAAGAAGGGCGTACGGGTCAAGGCCGGTCAGCTGCTGGGCAAGGTCGGCAAGACGGGCAACTCCAGCGGCGTGTGCCACCTGCACTACGGCATCTCCCCGCCGTGCGCCAAGGTCGGCGACTGGAAGGTGCGCCGCGGCGTCGTGTGGCCGTACTCGTACCTGAGCTCGTGGCGCAAGGGCGGCAGCAAGAGCCCGGTCGCCACCGTCTCCGCCTGGAAGCGCTCGCACAACTGCAAGGCCTAGAGACTTCCGCCGTACGCACGAGGCCGCACCCTCGCCCGAGAGGTGCGGCCTCGTGCTGCCGGGAGAAAGGTCTGGTCAGCCGTGGCGACAGGCCGCTGCTGGGGTGCCCCGGAAGGTCACGCCCTCACGGTAACGGGCAAGATCCACGCCATAACAGGCTCAAACGGACAAATGCATCGCTTCTGTCGGCCAGCCCGCCCCGACCGAACGGCTGATCTTGGCCGTGGGTCTCGGCTGCGGGTCTCGGCAGAACAGTTGTCCACAGGCCGATCCGTTGTCCACAGGTGGGTCGCTCGCGGAGCTCGTGTGGGAGAGTTCGCGGCGTGGAAATCGCCATCGTCGGACTCGGGCTCATCGGTGGGTCGCTGCTGCGTGCGCTGGCCGCGGCCGGTCATTCGGTCACCGGCTACGACGCCGATCCGGCGACCCGTGACCTGGCCGCGACGGCGGGCTTCGAGGTCGCCGATTCGGTGCCCGGCGCGGTCGCCGGGACGGAGCTTGTCGTGCTGGCCGTCCCGCTGCCGGGGCTGCCGGCCGTCCTCGACGAGCTGACCGGCTACGAGGGGCTGGTCACCGACGTCACGTCCGTCAAATCCCCCGTACGCGACCTGGCCGCCCGCCACGGCGTGCGGCGCTTCGTCGGCGGGCACCCGATGGCCGGCAAGGAGACGTCGGGGTTCGCGGCGGCGGAGGCCGGCCTGTTCGACGGCTGCGCCTGGGTGCTCACCCTCGAGCCGCACGCGACCGGGCTGCCCGACTGGCTGACGGCGGCGGCACTGTTCACCCGGCTGGGCGCCCGCGTGGTGCCGGTGACCGCGGCCGAGCACGACAGGGCCGTTGCCGAGGTCAGCCACGTGCCCCATCTGTTCGCCGCGGCGCTTGCCCTGCAGCTCGAGGGCAACCCGCTCGCGGGCACGCTCGCCGCCGGGTCGTTCCGCGACGGCACCCGCGTGGCCGCGACCCGGGCCGAGCTGATCGTCGCCATGTGCGGGGGCAACGCGGTGGAGGCCGGCAACGCCCTGCACCGGCTGATCGGCGAGCTCGACGAGATGCGGCGCCGGTTGGAGGCCGATCCCGTACGGTCCCTCACGCCCGTCGTCGCCCGGGCCGGCGAGCTGCGGTGTGCGTGGCCCACACCGCCCGGCGCGGCGGAAGAAATGCCTGCGACGGTCGACGAGCTGCTCGCGCTCGGGCGCGCCGGCGGATGGGTCACCGCGGTCGCCGAGGACGGGTCGAAGGTGTCGGCAATGCGGCCGGAAACTGGCCGCAATAGTTCCTAGCCTGGGAAGAAGACAGCGAAGCACGAAACTCAAGGAGCCCGCGATGCCCGGTCAGGTCGGTCCCGTCGACAACGAACAGCAGGGCCTGCTCGCCTACCTCGCCCAGATGCGGTACGTGCTGAGGCTGACCGCCTACGGCCTCACCGACGAGCAGCTTCGCGCGGCCCCGTCGGCCAGCGAGCTGAGCGTCGGCGGCCTGATCAAGCACTGCGCCTCCACCGAGGCGGGCTGGATGCGCCAGGTGCGCGGGGAGCCGCAGGTGCTCGACTACGCGGACTACGCGAACAACTTCCGGCTGGCCGAGGGCGAGAGCATCAAGGACGTGCTCGCCCGCTACGACCGGATCGCCGAGGAGACCGAGCGGACGGTCACCGAGCTGAACGACCTCGAGCACCGGATCCCGATCGACCACTCGGTGCCGTGGAACAACAGGGACATGACGCACTGGACGCTGCGCTGGATCCTCCTGCACCTGATCCAGGAGACCGCGCGGCACACCGGGCACGCCGACATCATCCGCGAGTCGATCGACGGCGCCACGGCGTACCCGCTGATGGCCGCCGCCGAGGGGTGGCCGGAGACCGATTGGCTCAAGCCCTGGAAGCCGGCGACGGCCTGAGGCCGCCAGCGCCGAGGAGCAGCGGCGGCGGCGCGGGAGCGGGGACGCGGCCGGCACTGGGGCGCGCGCCCGGAGCAGGGGCGCGGCCGGGGCAGGGGCGCGGTCGGGGCAGGGGCGCGGCCGGGGCAGGGGCGCGGCCGGCTAGGGGTGTTCGCCGCGGTCCAGGCGGATCACACGCTGGTCGGTGACGATGGCGGTGACCAGGTCGTGCGGGGTCACGTCGAAGGCCGGGTTCGCCGCCTCGGCCCACGGGGTGATCTCGGTCGCGCCGCGGTCCTCGATCGGGACGGCGGCGCCCTCGGGGGTGTCGAGGTCGACCGTGGACTCGGGGGCGACCACGACGAACGGCAGGCCGGCACGGCGGGCGCCGAGCGCGTGGGCGTACGTGCCGATCTTGTTGATGACGTCGCCGTTGGCGCAGATGCGGTCGGCGCCCAGGATCACGGCGTCGACCTCGCCGCGGGCCATCAGGAACGGGCCCGCGGAGTCGACCGCCACCCGGTGCTCGATGCCCCACTGCGACAGCTCCCACGACGTGAGCCGGGCACCCTGCAGCAGCGGCCGGGTCTCGCTGGCCACGACCCCGGCCAGGTGGCCGCGCTGGTGCAGCTCGTGCACCACGCCGAGGGCGGTGCCCACGGTCACCGCGGCCAGCCCGCCGGTGTTGCAGTGGGTGAGCAGCCGCGGCCGGGCGCCGCACAGCTCCACCAGCAGGTCGGCGCCGCGGGCGGCCATCGACGCGGAGGCGGCGATCTCCTCGTCGCGCACCCGGCACGCCTCCGCGAGCACGGCCTCGGGCCCCTGCGGCAGCAGCTCGGCCGCCCGCCGGGCGCCGCGCGCCAGGTTCACGGCGGTGGGCCGGGCGGTCTCCACGCGGTGCACGGCGGCGGCCAGCGTCTGGGGGTCGTCGGCGTGCACGCGGGCGGCCAGCGCCACCCCGAAGGCGCCCGCCACGCCGAGCGCGGGAGCTCCCCGCACGGCAAGCGACTGGATCGCCGCGACCAGCTCGCCCACGGTGTGCAGGCGCAGGATCTTGAGCTCCCCGGGCAGCACCGTCTGATCGATGATCTCGATGGCGCCGTCCACCCAGTCGATCGTCCGCATGCCGCGATGCTAGTTCGCGGCGGGGCGGGGCTCGTCAACCGGCGGCGAGGACCGGCAGCGAGGAGCGGGACGGCCCTAGGCTGTCCCCATGGCTTCTCGTGATCCGGTGGCGGACCTGCGGCGCATCGCCTTCCTGCTGGAACGCGCCGGCGAGGCGACCTACCGGGTGCGCGCCTTCCGCTCGGCCGCCACCAAGGTCGCCGCCATGGACGACGAGGAACTGGCTGCGCGCGCGGCCGAGGGCACGTTGAGCGAGATCAGCGGCATCGGCGACGTCACCGCCCGGTGCATCGCCGAGTCGCTGGGCGGCGAGGAGCCGGTCTATCTGCGCCGCCTCGAGTCGACCGAGGGCGTGGACCTGCCCGGCGCGGCCGGTGAGCTGCGGGAGGCGCTGCGCGGCGACTGCCACACCCATTCGGACTGGTCGGACGGCGGCTCGCCGATCGAGGAGATGGCGCTGGCCGCGGTCGAGCTCGGCCACGAGTACCTGGTGCTCACCGACCACTCGCCGCGGCTCACCGTGGCACGCGGGCTGCCGCCGGCCCGGCTGCGCCGCCAGCTCGACTACGTGGCCCGGCTCAACGATCAGCTGCCGGACGGCTTCCGCATCCTCACCGGCATCGAGGTGGACATCCTCGACGACGGCTCGCTCGACCAGGAGGACGCGCTGCTCGAGCGGCTCGACGTGGTGGTCGGCTCGGTGCACAGCAAGCTGCGCGACGAGTCGCCCCGGATGACCAAGCGCATGGTCAACGCGATCGCCAACCCGCACCTGGACATCCTCGGCCACATGACCGGCCGCAAGGTGGCGGCCGCCGGCGAGGGCGACCGCGGTCACCGCAAGGGTCACACCCGGCCGCCGAGCACGTTCGACCTCGACCGCGTGATCGCCGCGTGCGTCGAGCACGGCAAGGCCATCGAGATCAACTCGCGGCCCGACCGGCTGGATCCGCCCAAGCGCATGCTCACCGTCGCCGTGGAGGCAGGCTGCCTGTTCAGCATCGACACCGACGCGCACGCCCCCGGCCAGCTCGACTGGCTGGGCTTCGGCTGCGAGCGGGCCGCGCTGTGCAAGGTGCCGGTCGAGCGCGTGGTCAACACCTGGTCGATGGACCGGCTGCTGGAGTGGACAGCGGGGCACGCATAGGACGTCATAGGGTCGTCTGCGTGGGACGAATTGATGACCTCGCCGACCGTTACGTCACCGAGTGGGCGGAGCTGAGCCCGATCGGCGCCACCTACGTGGGCATCTCCGGGCACGACGCCAAGACCGACGACTTCTCCGCCGAGGGCTTCGCCGCCCAGACCGAACTGGCCCGGCGGACGCTCAACGAGCTCGATGTGATCGATCCGGAACACGAGTCCGAGGCGGTGGCCAAGGACGCGATGATGGAGCGGCTCGGCCTGGAGATCGCCCGCGACGACGCCGGCTTCACCAGGAGCGAGATCAGCGTGATCTCCAGCGGGCTGCACTCGCTGCGCGGCGTCTTCGACGTGATGCCCGTCGACGGCGAGGAGGCGGTCGCCAACATCGCGGCCCGGCTCAACGCCCTGCCGCACGCGCTCGAGCAGTACAAGCGCACCCTGCTCGAGGAGGCGGACGCCGGCCGGGTCAGCGCCCGCGCGCAGTTGCTGGCCGTGGCCGAGCAGTGCGACGCGTGGACCGACCCCGATCGCGACGACTTCTTCCGCGGGCTGGCGGGGCGGCTCGACGCGGGCGGCGCGCTCGCCGCCGAGCTGACCCGTGGCGCGGACGCGGCCACCGCGGCCACCGCCGACTTCGCCGAGTTCCTGCGCCGCGATCTGGGGCCGCGTGGGCGTGACAGGGAGGCCGCCGGTCGCGAGCGCTACGAGCTGGCCTCGCAGTACTTCCTGGGCGCGAAGGTCGACCTCCAGGAGACGTACGAGTGGGGTTTCGCCGAGCTGTTCCGCCTCGAGGAGGAGATGCGCGCGACGTCCGCGGCGATCGCCGGTCACGGCGCGTCGATCGACGAGGCGGTCGCCGCGCTGGACGCCGACCCGGCCCGCAACATCGCCGGCAAGGAGGCGTTCCGCGACTGGATGCAGCAGCTCGCCGACAAGGCGATCGCGGAGCTGAACGGCACCCACTTCGACATCGAGCCGCCGGCCCGCACGATCGAGTGCTGCCTGACCCCGACCAGCGACGGCAGCATCTACTACACCGGCCCGAGCGAGGACTTCAGCCGTCCCGGCCGCATGTGGTGGGCGGTGCCCGAGGGCGTCACCGAGTTCTCCACCTGGCGCGAGGTCACCACCGTCTACCACGAGGGTGTTCCCGGCCATCACCTGCAGATCAGCCAGACGCTGCTGCGGGCCGACACGCTCAACCGCTGGCAGCGGCTGCTCTGCTGGTGCTCCGGGCACGGCGAGGGCTGGGCCCTGTACGCGGAGCGGCTGATGGACGAGCTGGGCTATCTCGCCGACCCCGGTGACCGGCTGGGCATGCTCGACGGGCAGGCGCTGCGGGCCACCCGGGTGATCGTCGACATCGGCATGCACCTCGAGCTGGAGATCCCGCGGGACAACCCGTTCGGCTTCCACCCGGGCGAGCGGTGGACGCCGGAGCTCGGCTGGGAGTTCCTGCGCGCCCACACGCGCATGGAGGAGAAGACGCTGCGCTTCGAGTGGAAGCGCTACCTGGGGTGGCCGGGGCAGGCGCCGTCCTACAAGATCGGCGAGCGGATCTGGCTGCAGGCCCGCGACGAGACCCGGCAGCGCAAGGGCGCCGACTTCGATCTCAAGACGTTCCACCGGGACGCGCTGAACCTCGGTGCGCTGGGCCTCGACCCGCTCCGTAAGGCACTCGCCCGGATCTGACCGTTTCGGGCTTTTCTCCGGTTCGTGCCGGGGAAAAGCCCGTTATTGGTGTGAGCACGTCGGCACTATCAGCGATGTATAGCGCAGAGCGATCACTCCGCTACGCAACGTTCAATCGACGACCGTCTTATCGGTCGCCGTATATGAATCTTGTGGCTTTTCGTCCGGCCGGTGTGCCGTTACCATCGCCGCGACAACTTTTCACGTCTTCCGGAACCGGTGTGGGCTGGGGGTTTCGACCCCGGGAACGGAACTGAGCGCGCGTTACAACGACGACAACCGCACCCTGTATCCCCCGATCAGCCGAGAGACATCTGTCCCTTGGCAAGGGGTTTACCGAGGAATTCTCGGATAGATTAGCCCGGATCCGCGGCCTGACGGCTACGGAAAGTAGCCACTTTTCAGGGCTCATCGCGTGTGCATGGCGGAGGACGAAAGCAATGAACAGCCGGCGATCCCGTTGGGGCTCCGCACTCGCGGTGGTTCTGACGGTTCTGGTGCTCGTGCCGACAGCTGTGCTGTTCGGCCGGATTTGGACCGACAACAACGACCGGCGGGACAGCACGGAGCTCGAGAAGCAGGGCGTGCAGTACATCACCGCACTCAACCCGCTGCTCAACGCGCTCATCGAGTCCGAGTCGTCACGCCTGCAGGGCGTCACCGAGCCGCCGCAGACGCTGGCCGCCGCGGTGAACCGGGTGGCCGCCGTGGACGCCGAGGTCGGTGACGAGCTGAAGACCAAGGAGCGCTGGGCCGACCTGCAGGCCAAGATCGGCAAGCTCCCGGCCGCCAAGACCCCGACCGATGTCCTCAACACACACATCGAGGTCACCGACCTCACGCTGGCGCTGTACGCGGCCATCCGGCGCGATGCCCAGCTCAACCGCGACTCCGACGGCGACATCGCGAACATGCAGCAGGCCGTGGCGGTCGACATGCCGACCACGGTGGTGCGGGTAAACCGGGCCGGCGACTACGCCACGATCCTGCCGGGTCTGCCGGCCGGCGCCGTGAAGAGCCAGGTGCAGGCTCAGGCCGCGCACGAGCAGCTGGCGGTGCGCGATTCGGTGCAGCAGCTGACCGAGAACCTGCAAGCCGCGGTCGACAACACCCGCAGCGGGACACTCAGCGGCAGCCTGGTCAGCTCGCTCGACTCGTTCCGCCGCACGGTGGAGGACATGACCAAGGGCGCCACCGCGGGCAACGCCGCCACCGTGACGACCGCGCAGACGCAGATGCAGGCCTCGCTGGGCAACCTCTCGGGCATCACGCTGCGCGAGATGGACAGCCTGCTCTCCGACCGCATGGACTCGCTGAACTACCGCCGCTTCGAGGCCCTGGCGATGGCCGGTCTCGCGCTGCTGCTCGTGCTCGCCGCCGTGCTGTGGCCGGTGCTCAGCCGCCGCCGGGAGCCCGCGCACGTCGCGGGGCCCCCGGTGGGCGAGTCCACCCGGGACGTCGCGCTCGACCGGCCGGGCCCAGGCTCAGGCCCCGGGCCGTACGGCAACCCGGGCCCGTACGACCAGGCGCCCGGCTACGGCGACCTCGACCCGACACGGCGGGAGCGGTCCGGTGCTCTTCGGTAAGTTCCGCATCCTGGGCAAGCTCGCCCTGCTGGTGCTCGTGCCGCTGCTCGGCGTCGTCGCGCTGAGTGTGCCGATCATCGTCAACCGCATCACTGCCGCCACCGACGCGCAGAACATCTCCGACAAGGTGGCGCTGGCCACCCGGGTCGGGACCGCCGTGCAGGAGCTGCAGGAGGAGCGGCTGCTCTCCGTCGGCTTCTACTTCGGCCAGATCGGGCAGAACCAGCTGGCGGTGCAGAGCGCCGCTGCCCGCGACGCCGTGGCCCGCGTGGACGACGACACCGACGTCTCACGTGCGCTGGCTCGCGCGCTTCGCAACACGTCCAAGCTGGAGATCACGCGGCAGAACGTCATCAACCGGTCGATCCCGCCCAACCAGGTGGTCGTCGAGTTCACGAACATCATCACGCCGATCATCAGCGGGCTCGCGCTCTCGTCCAGCGCCGACCTCAAGACCAGCGTCGGCCGGCAGCTGTTCGCGCTCGAGCAGGCGCTGATCAGCGACGACCTGATCAGCCAGGCGTCCGGCCACCTGACCGCGGCGGTCTCCCTCAAGAACGACCCCGACGGCCGGGGGGTGCAGCTGCTCGGGCTGTTCAGCCAGTCGCTGATCCAGCTCCAGCAGGTGATCACGAACGCGGAGGCGTACTTCACCAAGGAGCAGTACAACCTCTACCTGGGCGCGCAGACGGCGTTCTCGGCCCGCGTCCCGTCGTTCCTCGAGCGGGCCGCGACCAACCCGGCCGAGGCGATCCAGACCCTCAACATCACCACGCTGTTCCCGTCGCTGCAGTCCGTGCTCGTCCTCGGCGGCTTCGTCGAGAAGCGCATCGCCGCGGACGTGGACGCGATCGTGAACAACAACCGCGAGACCGCCATCCGCGACGCGCTGCTCATCGGTGGCGGCGCGTTCCTGCTGCTGATCATCGTGATCGCGCTGAGCCTGTTCATGGCCCGCGCGGTCGCCCGGCCGCTGCGCCGCCTCACCACCTCGGCCGATCGGATCGCCCGCGCCGCCGAGGCGGAACTCGAGAGGGTGGCCGACGACGACGCCGAGTCGGTGCGTCCGATCCGGCTCGACCCGGTCGACGTGGAGGCGCAGGACGAGATCGGCGACCTGGCGCGCGCGTTCGACCGCGTGCAGACCACCGCCGTACGGCTGGTGGAGCGGCAGGTGCTCGGCCGGCGCAACGTCGCGCAGATGTTCGCGCACGTCGGCCGTCGTACCCAGAACCTGGTCGGCCGTCAGCTGGCGCTGATCGACAACCTGGAGCGCCGGGAGACCGACAGCGAGCGCCTCGGCGAGCTCTACCGGCTCGACCACATGTCCAGCCGTCTGCGCCGGAACGCGTCCAGCCTCGTCGTGCTCTCCGGTGGCACCGGCGCCGACGAGCACATGGCGCCGCTGCCGTTGCAGGACGTCGTCCGCCTCGCCCTCGCCGAGATCGAGGACTACACCCGCGTCGACGTCGACGTGCCCGAGGAGATCGTGGTCGTGCCCGCCGTCCTGGCCGACCTGACGCTGCTGCTCGCCGAGCTGATGGAGAACGCCACCACGTTCTCGCCGCCGCACACCCGCGTCGTGATCAGCGCGACCGAGCTGCGCGGCGGCGCCCGTCTGGCGATCATCGACCAGGGCCTGGGCATGCCGCCCGAGCGGCTGGCCGAGGAGAACGCCCGGCTCACCCGCCGCGAGCGCCTCGACCTCACGCCCAGTGAGGTGCTCGGCCTGTTCGTGGTCGGCCGGCTCGCCCGCCGGCACGGCATCGAGGTCACGCTGACCGAGACGCCCGGCGGCGGCGTCACCGCGTGGGTCGACCTGAACCCGTCGCACCTGATCGCCCGGGTCGTCAGCACGACCGTGCAGGACATCCCGCCGTTCCCGTCGATGGGCGCGCCGAGCCAGCCCGGCTACCACACGTCCGAGTTCGCGCAGGTCCTCGCCGGTTCCGCGGCGCGGGCCTCGGTGCCGGGCAGCCAGCAGCCGTTCGACCCGGGCGTGCTGCAGCGGGCCACCCAGACGCTCGAGACCGGGCAGACGTGGAACGCGTTCGCGCCGGTCAAGGCCACCGCGCCGGCGATCGAGGCCCCGGAGACGTACGCCGGTCAGCCCGTCTACGAGGCGGAGCCGGTCTACTCCCCCGGCCCGGCCTTCCAGCCGCCCGCCTATCAGGAGCAGCAGCCGGTCGTCCCGCCGGCGTACGACCTGAACGCGCCGGTCGCCGGCCGCGTTCCGGCCGCGATGCCGGAGCTGCCGGCCGCGGGCCCGGGCGCGTGGCACCAGCAGGCGCCGACCCCGCCGCAGGCCACCTGGTCGCAGCCGGTCATCGAGTCGCCGCCGGCCCGGCCGGCCATCCCGCAGCAGCGGACCGGCGAGGAGGACTACCGGTACGCCCCGCAGGCGTACCGTGCCCCCTCGGTGCCCGAGCAGCGGCCGGAGGAGCTGCCGCAGCCGCGGCCGGAGGAGCCCCACCAGCAGCGGGCCGACGAGATCGCGTCGCCCTCGACCGGGCCCGGCACCGGCACCCTGCGGCGCCGGATCCCGGGCAGCCAGCTGCCGGCCGACAGTGGGCGCCCGCTGCCCGCCGGCCCGCCGTCGCAGGACGACGCGCTGGCCGCGCGTGCCGCGTTCGACGACTTCGAGGCCGGGGTCAGCCGGGCGCAGTGGGACGTCGCCGAGACCCAGATGTCCTCGCCGCCGTCGGCCGGGCATCCGCCGCTGGCCCGCCGGGTGCCCGGCGCCACCCTTCCCCGCGACGAGCCGGACTACCCGCCGCCGGCGACCCCGAGCCTTCCCCTGGACCCGGATGCCGCCCGGGCCCTGATGGAACAGTTCGAGTACGGCGTCGCACTCGCATTGAACGAAACTCAGCCACAACCCGAGGGACAACCGCGATGACTTCCCCCTACAGCACGGACACCGGCAACGGCCACTACGCCCAGTCCCAGCTGAGCGCCGAGGCCAAGACCTTCAACTGGCTGCTGGACTCGTTCACCTCCGGCACCGCGGGCGTGATCGAGGCCATCGCGGTGTCGTCCGACGGCCTGCTGATGGCGATGTCGGCGATCAAGGACCGACCGAACGCGGAGCGCCTGGCCGCCGTGGTGTCGGGTCTCACGAGCCTGGCCGGCGGCGCCGCGAGCTGGTACCGGCTGGGCTCGCTCAACCGCGTCATCATCGACATGGCCGACGGATATCTGCTGGTCACCGCGATCAGCGCCGGTTCCGTGCTCGGCGTCATCGCGGACCGTTCGGCCAACCTCGGCACCCTCGCGTACGAGATGACGCTCTTCGCCACCCGCGCCGGTGGCGCCCTCAGCCCGCGGTTGATCGCCGAGTTGAAGAACGCCGTCCAGCAATGACCTATCCGGACCCCGACGACCCGGCACACCCGGCTCGGCCGAGTGTCCGCCCCTTCCTGCAGTCCGGCGCGCTTCCGGCCGGCGGTTACCGTCCCACACCCGCGGATCCGGAACCGCCGGCCGCCGAGCAGACCACTGCGCTGCGCCCGTTCGTCATCACGTCCGGGCGCACCGACGGCGCCGATCCCGACATCGGGATGGAGACCCAGGTGACCGTCAACCCCGCCGCCGGGCCGGTGCGCCTCTCGCCCGAGATGCGCGCGATCGTGAGCCTGTGCGACGAGCCCGTCTCCGTGGCGGAGATCTCCGCCCGCCTGCGCCTGCATCTCGGCGTCACGCGCATCCTCGTCGGTGACCTGCGGGCCGCCGGCCAACTGGACGTCCACGTGCTGGACAACGAGACCCCTGACCCTGAGACCATCATGCGAGTGATCCGTGGACTTCGAGCAATCACCTGACCGCATCGTCGGCACCGCCGCGGTGGGAAGTGGCGGCGGCCGACAGAAGAAGGCGCCGGTCCCGGTAAAGATCATCGTTGCGGGCGGCTTCGGGGTGGGCAAGACCACCACCGTCGGCGCCATCTCGGAGATCTCCCCGCTGACCACCGAGGCCGAGATGACCTCGGCGTCCGTGGGCATCGACAACCCGGGCCAGGCCACGGGCAAGACGACGACGACCATCGCCATGGACTTCGGCGTGCTCACCATCGATCAGACGCTGAAGCTCTACATCTTCGGCACGCCGGGGCAGTCGCGCTTCGCCTTCATGTGGGACGACCTGATCAAGGGCGCCCTGGGCGCGCTCGTCGTGGTCGACACCAACCGGATCGACGACTGCTATCCGGCTGTCGACTATTTCGAGCGGGCCGGTCTGCCGTTCGTCGTGGGCGTCAACACGTTCAACGGCCAGATGACCTACAACCTCGACGAGGTGCGCTGGGCCCTGGCCGTACGCGAGGACGTGCCCGTTCTGGCCTTCGACGCCCGCTTCCGGGGCTCGGTGCGCGACGCGCTGCTGGTCGTGCTGGATCAAGCGTTGGACAAGGCGATTCGCCAGAAGTCTCCGTACTCCTGAGGGGAGGTGTGCGCCGGGTCGCCCAGATCGAGGTTCCCAAATCGGCCTCGGAGCGTGCAGAGTGGTACCCGGCGAGACCCGCTACGGAAGGACGGTCACGTGCGAGGCGGATTGGATGACGCTCTCGACAAACTCGCGCGCCGTGACGAGTTGCGCCGCCGGGCCTCGGGCGAGGCGCCCGGCACCCCGCAGGCCGTGACCGAGCTGGTCGAGGCGGTGGCGGCGGTCGTTGCCCGCCATCCCGAGCTGGGCGTGAGCGTGGGCGTCGAGGGCGCCGGCGACCCGCTGCTGCTGCATTTCTACCTCGCCGAGGGCCAGGTGCAGGTCAACGCCGAGAGCGCCGCGGCCCTGGCGCCCGACTCCGGCGCTCCCCGGCACGCCGATGCCGAGGTCGAGATCGAGGAACCGCCGTACTCGCCTGCCCCGGCCTCCGCCGAGCCTGTGGGCGGCGACACGCGCCGGCTGAACCACGACGACCAGGACCGCTTCGGCCCGGCCACCTTCGGCTATCCCGCCGCCGCAAGGCCCGAGGACCCTCCGGCACGGTACGAGGAGCCCACCCCGCGGTACGAGGAGCCGGCCGCCCGGTACGAGGAGCCCGCCCCGCGGCCGAAGGACCACTTCGCGCCGCGGCCGCAGGAGCCGTACTACGGCGAGTCCGACACGGCCGAGCGGCGCTACGGCTCGTTCGACTCCCCGGCCGCCGCCGCGGGCCACGACCAGCGCCGTCCCGGCCACGACCCCGGCGAGTCGTCGCGCGACCTCGGCGCCCGCCTGCGCAACCTCGGCATGGCCTCCAGCGGGCAGCCGCCGGTCTATCCGCCGCATCCGTTCGCGGCCACCCCGCCGCCGCCCGTGCCGCCTCAGACGACGTCGGCGCCGCCGCAGACCACGCCCATGCCGCCGCAGCCGCGCCCCGCGGTTCCCTCGCAGGAGGGCCCGGCCGGGGCCACCCGGCGCATCCGTCCCGAGCAGCACCGCGCCCCCGCCGAGCCGTCGGCGGCCGAGCGTGGCGTCCCGGCCCGCCCGATGCCCGAGCGTGGCGCCCCCTCGGCCCGCCCGGTGCCCGAGCAGCGCAGCATGCCCACCCCGCTGCCCGAGCCCATCCCGCTGCAGGTTGAGCGGCCCGAGGAGACCGAGATGGCCGCTCGCCGCCTTGCCGCGCTGCTCCGCGACGATCCCTCCCTGCTTGACTGAGAGTGATGTCGAGCATCCTGACGCGTACGCCCGGTATTGCCCCGGATAGTCGCGCCTGAGTTGTCTGGGTTGGGCCGTTCGGCCAGACTCGGGCCTTCGCTCTTGAATCACGCTCTGTAACTGAAATAGCGTCCAAGCCGTTCCCATTACGGCGCGTGACCTCCACCGGCTCGCGGCCCCCTCCGTACGCCTGTAGGAGACATCGATGGCGCTGCTGCCCGAGGTTCACCTGGTCGCCGGCACCCCCGCCGAGGCCCTGCGGCTCGCCCCCGTCGCCCAGGCCATGCGGGAGCAGGGGAAGCTCACGCCGGTTCTGGTGGCGACCGGCGACGACACCGACGGGGTCGACCGGGTCCTGGCCGCGTTCGGGTTCACCCCGGCGGTCACCCTGCCGGCCGGCGCCGACCAGTCCGAGACGATGCGCCGCTTCGACGACCTCTGGGCCTCCCGCACGCCCGCCGCCGTCCTCGTGCGGGACGGGCTCGGCCAGGCCCTCGCGGCGTTCTGGCGGCGGGTGCCGGTCGTACAGATCGACGCGGGGCGGCGCTCCGGCGAGCTGGGCTCGGCCACGCCGCTCGAGGCGCAGCGGCGGCTGCTGGCCCAGGTGGTGACCGTGCACCTGGCGGCCACCCCGCTCACCGCGATGAACCTGCTGGACGAACGCGTGGTCGCCGGCGACGTGCTGCTCACGGGCGGAACCGCTCAGGACGCCGCCCAGCTGCTGGCCGCCCGGACCCTCGCCGCGCCGCAGCGGGCGGGTCGCACCGTGGTGCTGGGCGTGCCCACCGAGCGCGCGGACGCGATCGCCCCGGCACTGCGCTACCTCGCGGGCCGCCACGCCGACCTGGAGGTGGTGCGGGCCGCCGGCACCGCGCGCGGGCTCGAGCTGGCCACCCTGCTCGCCCAGGCCTACCTCGTGGTCACCGACGACGAGGACCTGGTCGAGGAGGCACTGGCCGCGTACTGCCCGGTGCTCCTGATCGGTTCCGAGGCCCGGCACGCCGAGGCGCTGCACGCGGGTAGCGCGCGGCTCGTCCCGCCCGACCCGGCGGCGATCACCGGTGAGGTGGCCGAGCTGCTCGAGGGCCGGGTGCGCCGCGACGCGATGGCGCTCGCCGGCAACCCGTACGGCGACGGGCTGGCCGCCTACCGGGTGGCGCAGGCCACCGCGGCCCTGCTCGGCCACGGACAGTTCCCCGACCCGATGCCCGCCACCCCCACGGCCGGTGTCGCCCGATGAAGGAGAGCCCGATGGACGTGGTGTCGTTCTGGACCCTCGCCTGGACCAGCGACGACCCGGTCGCGGTGCGGCAGGTGCTCGCCCCGGACGCCGAGATCGAGTGGAACCTGGACGCGCCGGTCGACGACGAGGAGCTGGTGCAGGTGCAGCACCGCATCGCCGCCTTCGCCGACACGGTCACCGTGGTGGGGCAGACCCGGGCCGACGACGGCGCCGCGCTGGTCTACGAGCTGACGGCGCCGTTCGGCACGGCCCGGATGGTGGAGTTCCTGACCGTCGGGGGCGGCCGGATCACCGAGGTGCGGCAGGTCTACGACGTGACCGCGACCGACCGGTTCTTCCCCGGGCTGTACGAGAACTAGCCGAGCGACCGCTCGAGCAGGGCGAACAGGTTCGTCCAGTGGCGCTGCTCGGCCTCGGGGTCGTACATCGACGTGTCCGACATCGTGAAGCCGTGCGGCGCCCCGGCGTACACCTCGGAGGTGTACTTCACGCCGGCCTCGTCGAGCGCCGCCTCGAGCGTGCGGATCTGCTCGGGGGTCATCGACTGGTCGTTGTCGGCGTGCGCGAAGTACAGCTCGCCGGTGACGGAGCCGACCGCGAGGTGCGGGCTGTCCGGCTGGTCGCTGACCACGCGTCCGGCGTGGAAGCTGCCGAGCGCGGCGATGCGGTCCGGGTGCGCCTCGATCGCCCGCAGCGCATTCGTGCCGCCCATGCAGTAACCCACGACGGCCACCGGGCCGGCCGCGACACCGTCCTGCGCGGCCAGGAAGTCCAGGTAGGCGCCGCTGTCCGCGGCGACCCGCTCGGCGGTGAGCCCCCGGATCATCGGCATCAGCCGGCCGAAGGCGGCGCCGCGCTTCTCCGCGTCGCTCAGCTCCTCGGGCGTGACCAGCGGCGGCCGCGCGTCGCGGTAGAACAGGTTCGGCACGAGGACGGCGTAGCCGCGCTCGGCGATCCGCTCCGCCATCTCGGCCAGGCGCGGCCGCAGCCCGAACGCGTCCATGAACAACAGCACGCCGGGGAACGGCCCGTCGCCGTCCGGCTTGACGAGGTAAGCGTCCGCCGTTCCGTCCGGAGCCGGGATCTGCACGGTGGTCGTCTGCAAGGTGCGCCTCCGAAGTCATTGATCAGGGCGACCGTAGCACCAACCGGGGATGCATCCCCGGTGCGTCGTACCCTGTCACCCATGGCAGATCGACTGCGCGCCGACGCGCAGCGTAACCGGGCCGCGCTCCTCGCCGCGGCCCGGGACGTGTTCGGCGAGCACGGCCTCGACGCCTCCCTCGACGAGATCGCGCGCCGGGCCGGGGTCGGCAACGCCACGCTCTACCGCCGGTTCCCGACCCGCCAGGACCTGATCGCCGAGGTCTTCGCGGGGCAGATGGCCGGGTACGTCCAGCTGGCCGAGACCGCGCTGGCCGAGCCCGACCCGTGGGCCGCCTTCGTCACGTACCTCACCCGGCTCTTCGAGATCCAGGCAACCGACCGCGGCCTCTCCGAGCTGCTGGTGACCAGCGGCTTCGACGAGGACGCGCGGCTCGCCGAGCTGCTCGCGACGGCGCGGCGCGGCGCCACCGCCGTGATCAGGCGGGCGCAGCATGCGGGCCGGTTGCGCGCCGACTTCACCCGCCAGGACATCAGCCTGCTGATGCGGGCCAACGCCGGCGTGCTGCGCAGCTCGCCCGACTCCGACGCCTGGCGGCGGTATCTGTCGCTCGTGGTCGACGGCCTGAACGGCATTTAAGGATGTTTAAGGCTGCCCGCAAGACTGTTTAACGGTTCGCGGCGAAGACTCGACTTCTCCTCACCCCCTGCGATCGGAGTCGATTCATGCAACGCAGCCGTCTGCGCCTGGCCGTCTACGCGTCGGCGGCGTTCGTCGCCGTGGCGGGCGGTGTGGGAGCGGCAGTCGCGGCCACCGGCCCGGCCACGACCGCCGCGGGCGTCCTGAGCGCCACCTTCACCAAGGACAGCGACTGGGGCAGCGGCTACCAGGGCCACTACACGATCACCAACGGCACCGGCACGGCGGTGAACGGCTGGCAGCTCGCCTTCGGGCTGCCCGCGAGTGCCAAGCTCGGCAGCTTCTGGGACGCCGCGGTCACCACGTCGGGCGGCGTCTCGACCGCGAAGAACCCGGCCTACGCCCCGACGATCGCGGCCGGCGCGACCGCGCAGTTCGGCTTCGTCGTCAACGGCAGCGGCGCCCCGACCAGCTGCACGATCAACGGGGTCTCCTGCGGCGGCGGCGCCACCGCGGTCCCGACCACGGCGCCCACCGCCAAGCCGCCCACGACGGCTCCTTCCACCAGGCCGCCGACGAGCGCGCCGACCAAGCCGCCGACCACCGCCCCGACCAGCAGGCCGCCGACGACCGCGCCCCCGGCCCCCACCGCGCCCGCCGCGGGTGCGGTGCGCGTGGCCCCGTACGTCGACATGGGTCTGCTCTCGAACGGCTCGACCACGCTCGCGCAGCTCGGCCGCAGCGGCAACGTCACGTCGTTCAGCCTGGCCTTCGTGACCAGCGCGGGCTGCAAGGCGAGCTGGTTCAACGCGTTCGACCCGCGGGCCAGGCAGTTCGCCGACCAGATCGCCGAGGTGCGCGCGGCCGGCGGTGACGTCAAGGTGTCGTTCGGCGGGGCCACCGGCGTCGAGCTGGCCCAGGCCTGCACCAGCGTGGCCGCGCTCCAGGCCGAATACCAGGCGGTCGTCTCGGCGTACGGGCTGAAGTACATCGACCTCGACATCGAGGGCGCCGCCGTGGCCGACCCCACCACGATCGCCCGCCGCTCGACCGCGCTGGCCGCTTTGCAGAAGGCCAACCCGGGCCTCAAGATCTCGCTGACCCTGCCGGTGCTGCCCGAGGGCCTGACCGCGGACGGGCTGGGTGTGGTGCGCTCGGCCAAGAACGCGGGCGTCGACCTCGACCTGGTCAACATCATGGCGATGGACTACGGGCGGGCCGGGCAGGACTACGGGGACCTGGCGATCCAGGCCGTGCGCTCGACCAAGGACCAGATCAAGTCGATCTACGGCACCAGCGACGCGGCCGCGTTCCGCATGGTCGGCGTCACCCCGATGATCGGCGTCAACGACGACAACGGCGTGTTCGGCACGGCCGACGCCCGCGACCTGGTCGCCTTCGCCAACGCCAACCACCTCGGCTTCGTCTCGTACTGGGAGACCAACCGCGACCGCAACGCCTGCACCGGCGCGCTGTTCCAGTGCACCAACGTGCCGCAGGCCCCGTTCGAGTTCAGCAAGATCTTCGCCGGGTTCACCGGCTGACGACCTTCTCCATCCCCAAGTAAGAAAAGGCGCGACTCCGGGCCCCCACCCGGAGTCGCGCCGTTTTCGTTCCTCACGCCGCGAAGCCGCGGCCCGCTTCCGCGAGGGTCTCGGAGACCAGCTCCCACAGGTTGGCGCCGGGCGGCCGGTCGAGCCAGATGTGCAGCCCCACCCGCAGCGAGGCCAGGAACGCCGCGGAGGTCATCTTCACCCGTACGCTCGCCGGGTCGGCGCCGGAGCGGGCGGCGATCTCGGCGGACAGATCGCGCTCGAGCGCGGCGAACGTCTGCACCTGCGCGGCGACCAGGGCCGGCTGGGCACGGACGAGGCGGCTCTGGGCGACCCAGTGCGGGTCGAGGTCGCCCAGCTTCAGATAGAACTGCTCGGCCGCGGCGGTCAGCGCCGTCCACGTGTCCTCGTCGGCGGGGCGGGCGCGCACCTGCTCGATCAGCAGATGGATGCGCTGGAAGTCCCCGTACAGCAGGGCTTCTTCCTTGCTGCCGAAGTAGTTGGAGAACGTACGCCGGGACACCCCGGCCTCGTCGGCGACGGCCTCGACGGTGACGCGGTCGAAGCCGTGCTCGATCGCCAGGCGCATCGCCGCGGAGTGCAGGGCCTGCCGGGTCGCGGCCTTCTTCCGCTCGCGCAGCCCGGGCTCGGCAATCGTGCTCATGTCTTGAGGGTACCGGCGTGTGATTTGCTTCTCAACGTGCAAAGTTGCGCAATGGGAAAGCACTGTCGATAGTTGTATGTGGCAATCACTTCACGAGGATCCGACCCGGAGGCTGCGCACATGAGCGCCCCGATCACCGCCGACGCCCGACCGGGCGCCATGTCCCATCGCCAGATCATGGAGGCGCTCTCCGGCCTCCTTCTGGTGCTCTTCGTCGCGATGGCGAGCTCGACCATCGTCTCCACCGCGCTGCCGAAGATCATCGGTGCGCTCGACGGCAGCCAGACCCAGTACACGTGGGTCGTCACCGCGACGCTGCTGACCGCCACCGCCTCCACCCCCATCTGGGGCAAGCTGGCCGACCTCTACAGCAAGAAGCTGCTGGTCCAGATCGCGATCGTGGTGTTCGTGCTCGGCTCGATCGTGGCCGGCTTCTCGCAGACCGCCGGCCAGCTGATCGCCGCCCGCGCGTTCCAGGGCCTCGGCATGGGCGGCGTGCAGGCGCTCGTCCAGGTCGCGATCGCCGCGATGATCCCGCCGCGGGAGCGCGGCCGCTACAACGGCTACCTCGGCGGTGTCATGGCGCTGGCCACGGTCGGCGGCCCGCTGCTCGGCGGCCTGATCGTCGACTCTACCCTCGGCTGGCGCTGGTGCTTCTTCATCGGTGCGCCGATCGCCGTGATCGCGCTGGTCGTGCTGCAGAAGACGCTCAACCTCGAGGTGATCCGCCGCGCGAACGTGAAGATCGACTACCTCGGCGCCGGCCTGATTGCCGCCGGGGTCAGCACCCTGCTCGTCTGGGTCTCGTTCGTCGACAGCGAGTTCGGCTGGATCTCGTGGCAGACCGCCGCGATGGTCGGCGCCGGCCTGGTGCTGCTCGCGATCGCCGTCTGGGTCGAGTCGCGGGTCGCCGAGCCGGTCGTCCCGCTCGACATCGTCAAGCAGCGCACCACCGCGCTGGCGATCGTCGCGAGCCTCGCGGTCGGCATGGCGATGTTCGGTGGCGCCGTCTTCCTCGGCCAGTACTTCCAGATCGGCCGCGGCTACAGCCCCACCGAGGCGGGCCTGCTCACGATCCCGATGATGGCCGGCATCCTGGTCTCCTCGACGATCTCGGGCCGCATGATCACTAAGAGCGGCCGGATCAAGCCGTACATCGTCACCGGCACCGTCGTGCTGGTCGCGGGCTTCGCCGGGCTGTCGTTCCTCGACCACGAGACCCCGCTCTGGTACGTCGGCACGGCGATGGCCCTGGTCGGCGCGGGCGTCGGCATGTCGATGCAGAACCTGGTGCTGTCGGTGCAGAACACGGTCTCGCTCAAGGACATCGGCGCGGCCAGCTCGACGATCGCGTTCTTCCGCTCGCTGGGCGGCACGATCGGCGTCTCGGTGCTCGGCGCGGTGCTCGCCCGCCGGGTCAGCGACCAGATCACCCACGACTTGGCCAACGCGGGCGTCCCGGCCGGCAGCACGAGCGGCGGCAGCACGCTCAACCTGTCCGCGCTGCCCGACTCGATCCAGCACATCGTGCGGGCCGCCTACGGCGACGCCACCGGGCACATCTTCCTGATCAGCGCGGCGATCGCGGTGGTCGGCGTGGTGGCCGCGGTGCTGCTGCGGCCGGCGGCGCTGCGCTCGACGGTCGACGTCGCCGCGCCGGCCGCCCCCGCCGAGGACGACTCCCCGGTGCCGGCCCTCAGCCGCTGACCTCACCCGATTGCCCTTCAAGCGGCGCCCGCCTGGTGCGGGCGCCGCTTGTTGTTGCTGGTGGGGCGACATTGCTCACGTATGTGATCGTGGGATCGCGGGCTCACGCAGAGCTAACCTCGGCGAGCAGAGCGTTGCCGAAGCGGATTTCCTCAACCGGCGAGCGGCGCTGTCGATCAGTGGCCCAGGAGCGAAAGGGGGTTCGGCCACGTGGAACCGGAGCGCGAAATGCTCGACGCCGAGCGACTGCATGCTGCCCTCCTCGTACTGGAGGACGAGATCCATTGGGATGCCGTCCCCACCTTCGAGCTCGCTCAGCGGTACGAGCGCCAGGCCCGCCGGCTCGGCGACGAGCTGCTGATCGCCCGCGCCCGGCTCAGCCAGGCCAACATGCGCATGCGCCTGGGCGACGTCGCCGATGCCACGCAGCGCATCTGGCCGGTCCACCAGTGGGCCGTCGATCACGACGTCCGGCTCACCGCCCGTACGCACCTGATCTTCGCCGCCATCCACCGCCACCTGGGCGACGCCGCCCAGAGCCTCGAGCACGCGGTGCGCAGCGTCGAACTGCTCGACGACTCCGCCACCCGCTTCATGCACATCTGGCACCGCGCCAAGCTCGCCGACTCGCTCGCGTTCGCCGGCTCGATGGAGCCCGCCCGCGAGCGGTTCACCCAGGCCGAGCGCCTGTCGACCGAGTACAACCGGCCCGACCTGCTGCTCTACGTGCTCAACAACTGGGCGTACTCGGAGCACGCGGCCGGCAACTACGCGCTGGCCGAGCAGGTCGTCACCCGGCTCCGTGCGCTGTCGCAGCGGCACGGCTTCGTGCTGGACGCCACCGTGCTCGACACCATCGGCGCCATCGAGATGGGCACCGGCCGCTACGCCGAGGCCGAGCGCACCATTCTGGCCTGCATCGAGGCCTACCAGTCGATCCGCCGCGACGACGCCGACGCGATGCCGGAGTACCTGCTGAACCTCGCCCGGGCGCAGCGCGCGCTCGGGGCGTACGAGCGTGCGCAGGTCAGCCTCGACGAGTCGCGCCGGCTCTGCGCCGACCGCGAGCTCGGCCACTTCCTCGTGCTGGTGCACCAGGAGCAGGCCGAGCTGCACGCCGCCCGTGGCGAGTTCGCCGAGGCGTACGTGGCTCACAAGGTCTTCTTCGAGGCCTACAAGCGTCTGCAGTCCCGGCAGCGCGAGGCCCAGGCGCGCACCCGTCAGGCCATGTTCGAGACCGCCGAGGCCAAGCAGGAGGCCGAGCGCTTCCGCGAGCAGGCCCGGCGCGACCCGCTCACCGGCCTGCGCAACCGCCGGTTCATCGACGAGCAGCTCCCGCGGCTGATCGACACCGACCCCGACCTCACCGTCGCGATCGTCGACCTCGACCACTTCAAGCGCATCAACGACCAGCTCTCCCACGACGTGGGCGACCAGGTGCTGGTGCAGGTCGCCAAGCTGCTCGAGACCGAGCTGGCCGCGGTCGCGCCCGAGGGCTTCGTGGCCCGGATGGGCGGCGAGGAGTTCCTGATGGTGCTGCCGGGCTGCCCGCAGTCGCGGGCCGGCGTCGAGATCGACGGCATCCGCCGGGCGGTCGGCGCCTACGACTGGGCCGGCATCACGCGCGGCCTGCCGGTGACGGTCAGCATCGGCGTGGCGGGGCTGGGCGACGCGGACAGCCGTACGCAACCGGGCCTGCTGTCCACAGCCGACCGCAACCTGTACGCGGCCAAGCACGGCGGCCGCGACCAGGTCGTCTGCGGCATGCCCGGCGTGGACCGGGCACGTTCGTACCGCAACCGCGCGTCGGCCGCCTGAGCTGCGCCGCCCGCCCGGGTGGCGACGGCATCGATTTCGGTCGTACCCGACCGCTACGCTTTACCCCACTGACGTCGGTGAGGAGGCGTACGTGGACGAGGTGGCACCCCCGGGCGTCAACATCAACGTGCCCCACTCGGCCCGCATCTACGACTACTGGTTGAGCGGCAAGGACAACTTCGCCGTCGACCGCGCCGTCGGCGACGCCATGCTCAAGGCCATCCCCAGCCTGCGCTACATGGCGGCGGAGAACCGCAAGTTCGTGCACCGGGTGGCCCGCGACCTGGTGGAAAAAGAGGGCATCCGCCAGTTCCTCGACATCGGCACCGGCATCCCCACCCGGCCCAACCTGCACGAGATCGCCCAGGGCATCCGGCCCGAGGCGCGGGTGGTCTATGTGGACAACGACCCCATCGTGCTGGTCCACGCCCGAGCTCTGATGATCAGCTCGGAGGAGGGCCGCAGCGAGTACATCTCGGCCGACATCCGCGACCCCGAGTCGATCCTGCACAACAAGGACCTGCGCGACGCGCTCAGCTTCGACGAGCCGATCGGCCTCACGCTGATCGCCATCCTCATGCTGATCGCCGACGAGGACGACCCCTGGTCCAAGGTCGACGCCCTGCGCGACGCCATGCCGTCGGGCAGCGTGCTGGCGATAACCCACCCGACGGCCGACTTCGCGCCCGACGAGGTGCACGAGGCGGTGGCCGCCGCGACCAACGCCGGCATGACGCTGGTGGCTCGCACCGAGGCCGAGGTGCGCCGCTTCTTCGGCGACTGGGAGATGCTCGATCCCGGGCTGGTCACCGTGCCGAGCTGGCGCCCGGACGAGCCGGTCGACGATCCTCGGTCGGTCTATTACTGGGCCGGGGTGGCGCGCAAGCCCTGACTGCTTGGGCCGCGTTGCGGAGGCAACCGGCCGGGCCGCCCGGCACGGGGGAACCGGACCGCCCGGCCGGCGCCGGGCGACGCCTCCTCTTTCGAGGCGTCAGGTTTTAGTTCTCGGTCATACGGGTATACGCCCGCACCCGGACCTGTGACAACGCTCAGTAACGTATCCGACCACTTTCCGGTCCTTCACGGAATGTGACGGCACCTGACTGCCGGTCACGCCTCCCCCTCGTCCGTCCGCTGCCGCGGCACCGGGCGGGACAGGGCATGTCTGACTCCTCCGAACCGGTGCGACACCACCGTCGCCCGGGTGGTCGCGGCACTGACATCGTCGGTGAGCGGCTCGTCCCGATACAACGGCGCCGGGTTTCCCCGCCGGGCGTCCGCCACGAACGACTCACCCTCGTCGAAGTGCTCCGGACCGATGTTAGGAACGGCCATGTCGTTACCCCTCGCTAGGACGCCCCCGCCAAGGAGCCCGTTTCCGCGACCGGTCAGTCACTCAAAGATGTCACCCTTAGTGACACCCGCGAGATGTGTACGTGCGTTATCATGCTCACAATCCCGTGAGTACGCAAGGCCAAATGCACGTGCATTTGCACCAGGCGTGAGGCAATGATTGCTCATAGGGGACCATTTGACTCCGGACGATCCCCGACCGGAGCAAACCAAGGGAGCTTCACCATGACGTACGCGGTCAACGGCATCTCCGCCGGCCAGTTGGAAGGTGTCACCTGGCAGAAGAGCCGGCGCAGCAACCCCAGCGGCAACTGCGTCGAGTGCGCCGTCCTCCCGAGTGGCGAGGTGGCCATGCGCAACTCCCGCGACCCCGAGGGTCCGGCTCTGATCTACACCCGCGCCGAGATCGACGCCTTCCTCGGCGGCGTTCGCGACGGCGACTTCGACAACCTGCTCGGCTGATCGAGCCGGCGTTCCGCTCGTCGGATGACGTCGGACCTGACAGACCCGGCACGACGCTGGCCGTTCACGGCCGGCAGCCACGGGCCTGACGTGCCCATCTCCACGTCGCGTCCACAGCAGAGAGGCCACCGCTGCGACCTGTTGACGGGTCGCGAGACCATGAGGTGGCCGGGCAACGCGGCGACAACGGTCGCGGGCCCAGCAAAGAGGTGGGCCTGCCTAGCGGTTCAAGCCAGGCAGGACCCGGGACGGTAGAACGGTCTCGTCCACGGTCGTCGGCAGCGGGCGTGGACGAGCCCTACCACCCCGCCCGACCGCGGAGCGGAAGGGCGAGTTCGCAGAGCGTACCCCCCGTTCGGCCGTGGTTCCAGCCGACCGTGAGATCAGGCTGGGCGCCCGACCTCGTGCAGCAGCTTGCCGAGGATCTCCGGCGTGTGGCCGGGCGGCTCGGCATCGATGCAGACCCGTTCCATCGCCATCGCGTACTGGTCGACGTCCTCACGCTTGTCCAGATAGATGGCGCTGGTCAGTTGTTCGACGTAGACGACGTCGGGCAGCTCCGGCTCGGGGAACCGCAGGATGGCGAACGGTCCGCCCGCCGCCGCGTGACCGCCCGCGTGGAACGGGATGATCTGCAGGCGTACGTTCGGCTTCTTCGCCGCCTCGATGAGGAACTCGATCTGCGCCTTCATGACCTCGACACCGCCGATCGGCCGGCGCAGCACCGCCTCGTCGATGACCGCCCACAGCTGCGGCCCCTCCGGGCGGTCGAGAATCGCCTGGCGCTGGCGGCGCAGCTCGACCCGCTTGTTCATCTCCTCGGGCGTGACGCCCGCGTGGCCGAGCATGATGACGGCCCGCGCGTAGTCGGGCGTCTGCAGCAGGCCCGGGACGAACTGGATCTCGTACGTCCTGATCAGCGTCGAGGCCGCCTCGAGCCCGAGGTAGGACTGGAACCAGCCCGGCATGACGTCGCTGAACTGCTGCCACCAGCCCGGGTTGTTGGCCTGGCGGGCCAGCACCAGCAGCGCCTCGCGCTCGTTGGGCTCGGTCACGCCGTACAGCGTCAGCAGGTCGCTGACGTCGCGCTCCTTGAAGCTGACCCGGCCGAGCTCCATGCGGCTGATCTTCGAACCGGAGGCACGGATCTCCCACCCGGCGTCCTCACGGGTGATCTGCTTGGCCTCGCGCAACCGCCGGAGCTGGGCCCCGAGCAGGATGCGCAGAACGGTGGGGCCGCCGGTCGGCGCCTCCTCCTGCTGCGTACCCGCGCTCACCTGGCTCCTCGTCATCACTGTGGCTGGGGGCTGCCGGCCGCAGTCCCACCGCATCCTACGGGGGAGATCGTCCACAACGAAACAGCCCGCGAACTCGCCCGGGCGTTCGCCCGAGCCGGATGCACGTGCATCCGGCCTTGCGAACGCCCTTGTACGCGAGCATGATAGCTGACAGACACGCACCGCCTGCTGACAGAGCGTGGCGTTCCCCCGTCACCCGGACGACCGAGTCCCGAGATCCTGGAGGGTCCTCTCGATGTCCACGACGTCCGCCCCCACCGTCGCCCCGCCCCAGCGTGACCCGTCGGACGTGGCACCAGCCGACAGCTACCACCCCTCCGACCGAGTCTGGGTATACCGCGACGGCTGGCGTGCCGGCGTCATCGAGGCGGCTTCCCCCCGCGCCGTCACCGTGACCTACCGCCCCGGCGCCCACCTCGGCACCGGGGTCGACACTTTCACCGCGCCCTATGTGACGGCCCGCTCCGGCGACGACCCCGCCGTCGACCGCCGCCACCTCGGCCGCGGCGTCTTCACCCCGGCCGGCCTCCCCGTCCGCGGCTCCGCCGCGTAACAGGCGCGGCCCGGGTCGCCGCTGCCGCTCATCCCGGGCCGCCGCTGCCGCTCGTCCCGGGTCGCCACTGCCGCTCATCTCGAGTCGCCACCCCTGCTTATCCCGGGTCGCCACCCCTGCTCATCCCGGGTTGCCACCCCTGCTCGTCTTGGGTCGCCACCCCTGCTCGTCCCGGATTGCCACCCCTGCTCGTCTTGGGTCGCCACCCCTGCTCATCCCGGGTTGCCACCCCTGCTCGTCTTGGGCGCCATCCCTGCTCATCCCGGGCCGCCATCCCTGCTCATCCCGCGGCATCCGGTTGCCGGGCTCCGCTTCCAGCGGCAGCTCCCGCGAGGACACCTGGCCCGAGAACGCGGCCACCGCCCGTTCCCTCCCCTGACGGGCGCAGCTTTACTGCTAGCGCGTCCGCCACGGCTGCTACCGCCTTCGTGCGGCGATTGCCGTCATCTCCGACGGCAGCCGCCCGTGGCCCTGGTCCGACAGCTATAGCCGCTCCTCCAGGACGTGCACCGCGGCGGCCGCTACTTCTCGACGTCCCTTGCCTGCCGTTTGTGCGTCCGCCATGCCGATGTCTCGCGCGTCCGCCACGCCGACGTCCACCACGCGCCGATTCCTCACGGCCGCAACTCAGGCCGGGTTTTACGCCCGCCGCCGCGGCTTCCACTTCGGCATCGAGCGCCGGCCGCCCTGGCTCCGCCGGTTCCGGTCGGCCCACGCCCGGCGTCCCATCCATCGTCGACCGCTCATCTCGGCTCATGCCTGACGCGTCGCCCGGCTCCTTCGGCGCACCCCGCCATTCGTACGGTCATTGGCACTCCATTGCTGCCAATTCCGTACGTAACCGCTACGCTCCCCTCCGTACCGTCAATGTTTTTGTTACTGAGACTGCAACAAAGTATCGCTGGTCAAGGCACACATATGATCGATACCTGGCGATTCTCCAACGTCGCGACCGGGCAGATACCCCACGACAAGTGGAACGCAGACGCATCAGATTCCCCGGCTCGCAATACCGGGAAATTGCCCCGCCTCCGCGATGTCAGGTCGTGACGAAGTCGGCAGCAATCTCAGCCACCGCACCATTTTCCGACACGCTTCGTATACAAATCCGGGCTCGCGTAGACCCTCGAAGAGTGGAACAACTCCACAGAGGACGCACATGATCACCGCTAGAACGTCCGTTGATGACGGACTGCACTCTAAGGGCAAAATGAGTAGTCGTCCGATGGGCGCGAATCGAACATGCCCTCAGCGGTGCACGCCAGTGCCTCGACTCCGCCCGAACGGTCCACCTCCGGCATCGCCGTGTTGTCGCTCGCAAGTGGGCACTTGCGCGTCCGGCCAAGTGGCGTGTTATGCCGCTCCGGCGCGGGGTATCACCCGTCCGTCGAGCGGTCCGGCAGGCGGAGGTGGCACTCGTGCTCGATCCCCAGGAGAAGGCCGTCTTCGACGGTCTGGTGACCCAGCTTCGCGAGGCCGACCCCAGATTCTGCCGGCGGATGGACCGGTTGGGCCGTCCGCGCACCAGGCTCTACACCACGGTCGCGGCTCTGCTGTGGATAGTCGCGCCGCTGTGCGTGATCTTCGGCGGTTGGACCGGCGCGATCTTCGCGGCCATGGCCGTCGGGTACGGCATCCGCCTGTACTCCAAGCGGAACGGCCCGGCCCCGCAGCCGGCGTGGTGGACCGCTACCCGCGGCCGCCCCGCGCATCCGGCCTAGCTCCAGCGGCTGCCTGTCAGTCGCTCGTACACCTCGACGTACCGGTTCCTGGTGGCCTCGACCACCTCGTCCGGAATCTCAGGGCCCGGCGCCGTACGGTCCCAGTCCGTCAGCGACGAGGACCAGTCCCGCAGGAACTGCTTGTCGAGGTAGCGCTGCGTGCCGCCCGGCTTCCACTCGTCCGCCGCCCAGAAGCGCGACGAGTCGGGCGTGAGCAGCTCGTCGCCGAGAGTGAGCGTGCCGTCCTTCGCAAACCCCAGCTCGATCTTCGTGTCCGCGATGATGATCCCCTGGGACGCCGCCACCTGCTGCCCCCGGCGGTACACCTCGAGCGTGATCCGCCGCAGCTCGGCCGCCACGTCTTTGCCGACCTTGTTTTCGACATCCGCGTACGTCATGAACTCGTCGTGCCCCTGCCCCGGAGGCACCTTGGTCGTGGGCGTGAAGATCGGCTCCGGCAGGTCCGACCCCTCGATCAGCCCCGCCGGCAGCGCAACCCCCGACACGGCCCCGTCCCGCTGGTATTCCTTGAGCCCCGACCCGGCCAGGTAGCCCCGCGCGATGCACTCCACCATGACCATGTCGAGCTTCCGGCACCGAACCGCCCGCCCCGCCCACTCACTCGGCACGTCCGTGCTCGACACAATGTGGTTGGGCACCACGTCCGCAAGCTGCTCGAACCACCAGAGCGACAGCTGCGTCAGGATCTTGCCCTTGTCCGGTACGGGCGTGGGCAGCACCACGTCGTAGATCGAAATCCGATCGGACGCCACCAGCAGGATGTCCTCGCCGTCCGCGTAGACGTCCCGGACCTTCCCCGAGTGCAACAGCTCCACGTGCTCCCCCTACCTCAACGGGCATACCCGCACACGCTATCTGACCGTTCGCTTGTTCGAGGCAGAGCCCATTGGCGAGCGCAGACGCCTGTTGACGGCTGCGGCCTAGTCACTGGCAATGTAGTCGCGTAAGCGCTAGGCATCCGCCTAGCTCTTACCAGGCTCTGATCTTTATATGGCTGACCGGACTTACGGAGAGATTGCCGGTTTCCCGCCCGGATCCACGTTCACCAATCGACGAGACTTGGCCGCATCAGGCGTGCACAGGCCTCCACAAGGTGGCATTTGCGGCGGCAAAGACGGGGCTGAGTCGATTGTCGTATCGGGTGGCTACGTCGACGATATGGACTTCGGACACGAGATCATCTATACGGGACAGGGCGGCCGAGACGAGGTCACCGGCGAACAGGTCGCCGATCAAGAGTTGGTCCTCGGCAATGCCGGCCTAGCGCGCAGCAACATCGAGGGCTACCTCGTGCGTGTCGTTCGTGGAGCAGGCGGGGACGAGGAACACTCGCCACCGAGGGGTCTTCGCTACGACGGACTTTTCCGAGTTGCCGACTTCTGGCATGACACGGGTCGCAACGGATTTCGCGTGTGGCGGTTCCGCCTTGTTGCTCATAACGAAACACCCGACGCCGACGAGCTTGAGAGGCCAGAAGACGCAGGGCCGGCTCTACGTGCCTCTACGACCATTCAGCGGCTTGTCCGTAGTACTGCAGTGGCACAGCGCGTCAAGGAACTCCACCAGCACACGTGTCAGGTTTGCGGAATTCGACTTACCACGCCCGTCGGCCCGTACGCCGAAGCGGCCCACATCCGTGCGCTTGGCAAGCCTCACGACGGACCAGACGTCAACAGCAATGTGCTCTGCCTATGCCCCAATCATCACGTGCTACTCGATACCGGTGCTATCTACGTCGACTCCGACTGGACCGTACGTGCAAGCGACGATCACAGTGTAATTAGCACGCTTCGACGCGTCACCAAGCACGTCATCGACCCCGAACAGCTGGCGTACCACAAGAACCACTTCGTGCCGTAACAATCGAAGGGCGGCCCGTCGGGCCGCCCTTCCGGATGTCGAGTCAGCTGTTCATCAGCTTGAGCATCTGCTGGATCTCGCCCTGGCGGGACTGCTGGACACGCTGGGCGAACTTCTTCGTCTCGGGGTTCTTGCCGCCCGTCAGGGCGACCTTCGACATCTCCATGGCCTGGTGCTGGTGGGCCAGGAAGAGGTTGAGGAAGGCGCTGTCGAAGGAACCGGCCTTGACGGTGCTCAAGGCCTTGATCTCGGCCTCTCCGGTGCCGGGCAGGCCGCCGTGGTCGGCGTGGAGACTGGGGGCCTCGTCGACCTCGGGGGAGGCGCCCCACGAGGTGAGCCAGGACTGCATCATGGTGAGCTCGTCCTTCTCGGTGGCCTGGATGGCCTGGGCGAGGGTTCGGAGCGTCGGGTCCTGGGCGCGCTTCGCCGCGGTCGTGGTCATGCGCAGGCCCTGCTTCTGGTGGTAGGCCAGCATCTGCAGGAACATCACGTCGGTGTCGTTGTGCTCGTCGCCGGCCTTGATTTCGGCTACTGCCTGGGCGGCGACGGTGGGCTTGGCCTCGGGGGTGACTGCGGTGCCGCAGGCGCCCAGGAGGAGAGGGGCGGTCAGGGCCAGGGCGATCAGGCGGGGCTTCACAGCGGCAGCCAGAGGGCGAGGGTGTAGATCGACGGCTCCCAGCTGGTGATCGCGGTGTGCGACTGGCGGCACTGGTACTTCGCGCCGTTGAAGGTGACGACGTCGCCGGTCTTGTAGGCGGTGCCTGCGGCCCAGGCGCCGCCGGCGGAAGGCGCGGCGGGCGGCTTGGTGGGAGAGGCGGCGGGAGGAGCTGTGGTGGGCCGGGAAACAGGGGGCGTCGTGGGCCGGGAAACGGGAGGCGTCGTGGGAGACGCCGTGGGCGGCGTCGTGGGAGCCGCCGTGGGCGCCGTGGTGGGAGCAGGAGCCGCGCCGCCGCCTACCTGCAGGTCTACGCAGTTGTAGAAGGCGTTCGCGGTGTCGGCGATGTTCCAGACGGCCAGCACCTTCTGGCGGCCGGGGAAGCGGCTCAGGTCGATCGTGTGGTTGACGACCGCGGCCGGCTGGGCGCCGCCGTCGTCGATGGAGGCGACCTTGGTGTTGCCGATGAAGTAGTCCCAGGTCGAGGTGCGGTGCCGGGCGGTGAGCACCCAGCTGAAGGTGACCGTGCTGCCGACGGCCTTGGCGGGCCAGTTGCGCGACTCGTCGGCGAGCACCGAGAACTGTCCGACGCCGCCGTCGCAGGACTTCAGGCCCTTGGGGCCCTCGACGCTCTGCGGCTCGAACTGGATCTGGCCGCAGTCGGCGACGGCGCCGGACGCGCAGAGCGCCTGGCGGCTGGGCGGCGACGAGACGTACCCGTGCGCGGAGGCGGGTGACTGGACCGCCAAGCCGCCGGCTGTCAGAACGAACGCGGCCACGGGATAGGCGATCTTCCTGCGCATGAAACGGCTCTCCGTACTGTCGTCGCGGCAGTTACGGGCGAAAACGTACGGAGCGCTTCCCTAACGGGGCCTTAAAGGCTCCAGAAACAATCATGAAAGGACGAAGCCGACGCGGGCGCCGCCGAGTGGGCTGCGATCGATGACCATGCGGCCGCCGGACTGTTCGGCGGCGCGGCGGACGATGTCGAGGCCCAGGCCGGTGGAGCCGGCGCCGCTGACCCCGCGCTGCACGGCGCGGGCAGGGTCGGGGATGCCGGGGCCGGCGTCGTCGACGAGCAGGCCCGCGGGCGAGACGATGACCCGGAAGGCGACGCGCTCGGGGGTGTGCGAGAAGACGTTGCCGAGCATCGCGTCGACCACGCCGATCAGCTCGCTGCGCGGGATGGGCAGCATGACGGGCTCGTCGCCGCCGACGACCTCCCACGGCCGTTCCTGGTCCTCGGCGAGCACCGACCAGAAGGCCAGCCGGTCCGCGAGCACCTCGACCAGGTCGGTCTCCTCGCGGCCGCGTGCCTCGACGCCGAGCCGCGCGCCCTTGATGATCGCCTCGAGCTCCTCGTCGAGCAGGTCGCAGGCCTGCCGCATCCGTTCGCCGATCGGGCCGCGCGCCGCCTCGGCGTCCAGCCTCAGCGCGGTCAGCGGCGTACGCAGCCGGTGGGACAGGTCGGCGGCCAGCTCCCGTTCGCGGTCGAGCAGGCTGCGCAGGTCGTCGGCCATCGTGTTGAACGCGTGCGCGGCGTCGCGCAGCTCGCGCGGGCCGTCGGGGGTGACCCGCGTGCTCAGCTCGCCGGCCCCGAGACGCCGTGCCGAGCCGGCCAGTTCCCGGGTGGCGCGCACCAGCCGGCTGCCGAGCCGGTCGGCGAAGGCGATCGACCCCGCCACCAGCACGATCGCCAGGCCGCCGAGCACGAACCAGGCGGCCCACACGCCGCGGGTGAGCTCGGCGTCGGGGACGAAGACCTCGACCACCACCGTACGGCCGTCGGTGAGCACGGTCGGCTGCAGATACACCACCCCGCCGCCCACCTGGGCCAGCGCCGACCGGCGGTCCTGGGCGGCGAGCGCGATCTGTCCGGGGGACGTGTGCGAGACCCCGATCGCCGCCACGTCGGGCAGGTGGACGGCGAGCCGGCCCTCGCTGCCCGCGGTGGTGCTGGCGACCGCGTTGGTCAGCAGCGTCGGGTCGGCGTCCACGCCCAGCACGGTGACCAGCGACGTGGCCTGCTGGCGGGCGTCGCTGACGGCCCGGTCGTGCGCGATCTGCCGGGTCGCGACGGCGAGCGGCACGAGGAACGCGAGCGCGACCATCGAGGTGATCGCCAGGGCGAGCCGGTTGAGCGCCCACCTCATCGGGGATCGACCATCATGACCCCGACGCCGCGCACGGTGTGCAGGAAGCGGGGCTGGGCGGCCGTCTCGCCGAGCTTGCGGCGCAGCCACGAGATGTGCACGTCGATGGTCTGCTCCTCGCCGATGCGGGCCTGGTTCCACACCTCGTTCATCAGCTCGCGCCGGCTGATCACCTGGCCGACACGCTCGGCGAGGTACGCCAGCACGTCGAACTCGCGCCGGGTCAGCTGCAGCGGCTCGCCGCCCAGTTCGGCGCGGCGCTGACGGGGGTGGATCACCAGGTCGCCCACGGTGATGGCGGTGGGCGCCTCGACGGCCGCGGCGCGGGAGCGGCGCAGCACCGCGGAGATGCGGGCCAGGATGTGCCCGCCGGAGAACGGCTTGGTCACGTAGTCGTCGGCGCCGGCGCTGAGCAGGCTGATGATGTCGGCCTCGGAGCGGCGGGCGGTGGCCACGATGACCGGCACGTCCGACACCGAGCGCATCATCCGCAGCGCGTCGGTGCCGTCGATGTCGGGCAGCCCGAGATCGAGGATGACCAGGTCCGGACGCTCGTCGGTGACGATCTTGAGAGCGTCGGCGGCCCGGCCGACCGGACGCACGACGTGCCCGGCGTCGGTCAGCGCCCGCGACAGCGCCGCCGTGATGATGCGGTCGTCCTCGACCAGCAGGATCATCGCCATGGCGTACACCATAGGGGCAGATGAGACGATGTCCTCGTGCGATCTTCGGAGTGGGCACCAATGGCGGGGTGGTGTGCGGCCACCGCGACGAGCATCGTGCTCGCGTCCGTGGCGTTGCTGCCGGTCCTGCGTACGTCGGATCCCGCGGACAGCGCGCTCGCGCAGCTGCCCGCCGCCGACGAGAGCACGTTCCCCGCGCCTCTGCCCTCCGTGACCACGACGTCTGCCCCGGACGCCACTCCCACGCGGAAGCCGCCGCCCACCACCACGAGGGCCACGAGCAGACCGCCGCGACCCACCACCACGACGCCGAAGCCGGCCGCCAAGACCAGGACCGCGCCGCCGCGAACCACGACGGAGGACGGCTGGACGGTCACGACGGCCGGCGACGGGACGCGTACGTATGTCCGGTCTTTCCGGGTCGAGGGCGGTCAGGCGGTCATCCGGATGACCTCGGATGGGGTGGTGTCGCTGGTGACCGCGACCCCGGCCGACGGCTGGCAGGTGCAGAAGGTGCAGGACTCACCGGGCAACATGGCGGTCTACTTCAACGAGACCAACCACAGCTTCATCATCCACGCCACCTGGTTCAACGATCGGCCGTTCGCCCAGGTGAGTGAGGTCGGTTCCTGATTACGAGCGGTTTCGCCGGGTAAGTGAGCTGTCGAGGAAGGGAGCTCACAGATGGCGACGCACACCGAGCAACAGCCGGTCGGCCAGTTGGTCAGCCAGCTGAGCGAGCAGGTGTCGACCCTGGTGCGCGACGAGCTGACGCTCGCCAAGCTGGAGATGGTCGAGAAGGGTAAGAAGGCCGGCGCGGGTGCTGGGCTGCTCGGCGGCGCCGGCGTCATCGCCCTGTACGGGCTGGGCGCGCTGTTCGTGACGATCGGAGCGCTGCTGGCGCTGGTCATGCCCGTCTGGGCGGCCGCGCTGATCGTGACGGTCGTGCTGTTCGCCGTGGCGGGCATCGCCGCGCTGATCGGCAAGAAGCAGGTGAAGCAGGCCGTGCCGCCGGAGCCCATCGAGGCGATGGAGAGCGGCAAGCGTGACGTGCAGGCCGTCAAGTCGGCCATCCAGGAGGGACGGCACTCATGAGTGACACCAGGTCGCGCGACGAGGTTCGCCAGGACATCGCCGAGACCAGGGCCGAGCTCGCCGAGACCGCGTCCGCGCTGGCCGCGAAGGCGGACGTGAAGGCGCAGGTCAAGAACGCCGCCGCGGAGAAGAAGGAAAAGGTCAGGACCGCCGCGGCCGAGAAGACCGAGCAGGTCAAGCAGACCGCGGCCGAGAAGACCGAGCAGGTCAAGCGCGTCGCGGCGGAGAAGACCGAGGCCGTACGCGAGAAGGCCGCCCAGGCCAAGGTGGCGGCCACCGAGAGCGTGTCGCACGTCAAGCAGGCGGCCGCCGAGCGCAAGGACGCGCTGGTCGGGAGCCCGCAGCACGGCAAGCACGAGCTCGTGAACGGCGCGGAGATCGGCCGGCACGAGGAGGCCACCAGCGCGAAGGCGCGCGGCCCGGTGCCGATCGCGGTCGTGGCGGCGGGCGTACTGGCGATCGTCGCGGCGGCGGTCACGCTGGTGCGCAAGCGCCGGAGCTGACCAAAGACGATCAGGGAACGGCGTCCTGCGGGAAGTGCTCGAGCAGCGCTTCCTCCAGGACGCCGTTCATCATCCGGGCGTACGTCGCGGACAGGTGGAACCGGTTGCGATAGACCGTGACGTTGCCGATCACCGGCGTGCACATCGCCTTGCACAGCCACGGCAGCACCGGGACGTACCCCGAGCCGGTCGCTGCGGCCGCGGCCGCGTCGGCGGCGTTCCACACCCGCTCGGTGGCGGCCTCACGCGTGGTCGAGCAGGCCGCGATGTCGTTCCGGTGGGCGGCCAGGCACTCGGGGGCGCTCTCGTCCAGCACCGGGATGTCGCCGAGCACCACCACGTGCGCGGCCGATCGGCGCAGCGTACGCAGCGTGGCGGTCAGGCCGGCCTGCCATTCGCCCGGCGTGATGAGCCGGCCCTCGCCGCGCTTCTGCGAGAAGCTCGCGTTGGTCACGATGACGAGCTCGGGCCTGGTCCGCGCGACCTGCCCGGCCACGAAGTCGCGGAACCGGTCGCACTCGGCGAAGACGCGCTGCTCCTGCTGGTTCCAGAACGTGATGGCCGGCGCCGGGCAGCCCGGCTTGCCGTAGAGCTGCAGCCGCCAGTGCCGCCGCTCGGCGATCTCGATCAGCGCGGGCAGCCACATGCCGGCGTGCGAGTCGCCGTAGAGCACCACGTCGGTGGCGGCGGCGCGGTCGCCGAAGACGCACGGCTCCTTGCGGTCCGCGGCCGGCGGGGTCTCGCACGCCTCGTTGTCGAAGCCCAGGTCCCCGGCACTGGTGGCCAGCGACGGCGTGAGGTCGGCCGGCACCGTACGCATCAGCGGCGCGTCGCGGACGGCGGAGAGGATCTCGCTCAGCGCGATCCGCGGGGCCGGCGGCCGCTGGGCCACCCGCGGCGGCGGCGGCACGGCGGCGGTGCAGCCGGCGATCACGACGAGCAGGGCCATCAGCAGCGCGAGGCGCAACGTGCGCGTCAGCTCACGACCGGACATGCGGTGCTCCTAGGCGGGGTTGGTACTCGTTGCTGCGGCCGGCGTCCGCCGCGGGCGAGGTGGAGGTCTTCCACCGGGCCACCGCGAGCGGCGCGACGATCAGCCAGGCGGCCAGGGACAGCGACAGCACGTCGGAGCGCTTGAGCGGCCTGCTGCGCCGGATCGGGTTCTCGAGGAAGACGTACGTCACCAGGGCGAGCCCGAGCGCGACCAGCACCAGCAGCGCCCGGGTCGAGGCGGGGAGCGGACCGCCGTACGCCTGCTCGGGGATCTTCAGCACCGGCCAGTGCCACAGATAGAACGAGTACGACAACCGGCCGAGCATCATCAGCGGCCACCACCCCAGCACCGAGTCGCCGCGGCCCGCCAGCACCAGCACGGTGGCGAGCACGGGCAGCAAGGCGGCGTAGCCCGGGAACGGCGTGGCCGCGTCGTAGGTCAGCGCGGCGACGACGATCAGCGACAGCCCGACGCCGGCCATCGCGGTGGCGATGCGGTGCGGGACGCGGTCGAGCCTCGTGGCCGCCAGCGCGAGCAGGCATCCGGCGCCCAGCTCCCACGCCCGGGTGAGCGGGGAGAAGTACGCCCAGGTGCCGGTCTGCCAGACGGAGTACGCGAACGACGTCGCCACCGCTGCGGCCAGCCAGTAGCCGATCGCCCAGCGGAAACCGAGCCAGATCAGCAGCACGACCGCGGCCGGCCAGACGAAGTAGAACTGCTCCTCGACGGCGAGCGACCAGAAGTGCTGCACCGGCGAGGGCGCGCTCTGCGAGGCCAGGTAGTCGACCTGCTCGGAGGCGAAGCGGACGTTCGAGGCGAACAGCGCGGCCCAGGTGACGTCGCCGGCGATCCGGTCGCCGTTGAGGAACCCGAGGTAGTGGTAGCTCGCCAGCAGCGTGGCCGACAGCACGAGCGCGGCCGCGGGCAGGATCCGGCGCGCCCGCCGCGCGTAGAAGGCGACCAGCGACACGCTGCCGGTCGCGCGCACCTCGCGCAGCATCAGCGAGGTGATCAGGAAGCCGGAGACGACGAAGAAGACGTCGACGCCGATGTAGCCGCCCGCGAGGCCGGGCACCCCCGCGTGGAACAGCACGACGAGGGTGACGGCGACCGCGCGCAGGCCCTCGATGTCCGGGCGGAAGCGCCTCGGCGCGCCGGCGGCAGCGGGGGCGGCCTGGTGACGTACGGCGGCGGTTGTCGTCTGGGTCATCGCGCCCGACCTTAAACAGGTCAAAGCCGACAAACCGCTGTTCGGCGCCGAAACGGTCCGTTGCGGGAGAGCTTCGCGGATCGCCGGCGCGGGGACGGGCGCTGTGCTATGCCACCACGCAGCCGTTCCCGGGGTGGGTCGTGCTCTCGATGATGGCGTCGAGCCGGTCACGTGTCCGGGTGAGCTCGGCGATCTGGGCCTCGATGCGGTCGCGCTCGGCGGCCAGCCGGGCCCGCGACTCCGGGGTGCTGACGTTGGCGTCAACGCACGGCATCAGGTCGGCGATCGTCCTGCTGGTCAGGCCCGCGGCGTAGAGGTTCTGGATCAGCAGGACCCGGTCGACGGCCGGGTCGGCGTAGTGCCGCTGGCCGCTGGCGCTGCGGTCGGCGTACAGCAGGCCCTGCTCCTCGTAATAGCGCAGCGCGCGCACGCTGACGCCGGCCTTCTCCGCCAGCTCGCCGATCCGCATGGTGACCTCCGTCGTACGACTTGCCCCTGACGTCAACGTCAGGGGCAAGCGTAGCCGCTCAGCGGTAGGCGCGGACGTCGGCGACGCTCCACCAGCTCGCGGCGGCCTCGGTCAGCGTGATCCGCACCTGCCGTACGGGGCGGCCGCGCAGGTCGGCCTCGGTGAACTGGCCCCGGGCCCGACCGGCGACCGGCCACCAGCGCCTGCCGTCCGCGGACGCGGTGATCGCGAAGCCGCGCGGGTGGTCACCGACGTCGGCGCCCGCGTCGAAGACCACCGTCCGCAGCGACTGCACCCTCCCGAGGTCCACCTGCAGGAACTGGCCCGGCTGCTGGGCGGCGCCGGTGGTCCAGCGGGTGCTGGCGTCGTCGTCCACGGCGTTGTCCGCGTCGGCCGGCGGGTTCGCGGTCGCCGTCCAGCCCGCCGGCGCGATCGGCCGGTCGCCGGAGTGTCCACGCCACACGAAGGTGGCCAGCGCGCCGCCGGGCAGCGTGTACTGGAAGGTGCGGCCGCCGTGGCGGACCGCGAACGCCTGCGGGTTGTCGTTCTCGTTGTGGGCGATCAGCACGGTGCTGCCGTCCGGGTTGACGAAGGCGACGTCCATGACGCGGCCGTTCCAGCCGGTCGTGCCGAAGGACGTGCTCGCCACCCGTACGGCGCCCGGCCGCACGAAGCGCGCGGCGTGACCGAGCGTGTAGTACTCCGCGTTACGGGTCACCGTGCCGTCGTCGCCGACGGTGAGCACGCCGGTGCAGGTGCCGCAGCCGCCGTTGTGCGGACCGTTGTTCTCGTCGAGGGCGAGGTTCCAGTTGATGACGGTCTTCGCCCAGTTCCGGGTGTTGCCGATGATCAGGTTGCGGGCGTGCCACTTGAGCGTGTCCGAGAACGTGTTCGCCGGATCGCTCGACCGGCTGCCCGAGCACTCGGTGAAGTAGATGTCCTTGCGCGGGAACTCGTTGTGCAGGGCCGTCATCGCGCTCGGGTCGCCGTAGTAGCAGTGGTACGCCGTGCCGTCGATCCACCGGGCGGCCCTGGTCGCGAGCAGCGCCTGCGGATAGCGGTCGACGTCGGCCGTCGAGTCGGGCGGCGTGCCGGCCGCGTCGTTCGGATGCTCGGACCAGTTGTGGTCGTACCCGAGGATCTTGGTCTTCTCGCCGGCGGCGCGCAGCATCGGGCCGAGCCGGGCGATCACCTCGGCGGCCTGCCACGAGGGCAGATCCATGCCGGGATAGCCGGCGGGCGCGCGGTTCTGGGGCTCGTTCTGGATGGTGAGCGCGTCGATCGGGACGCCTTCCCCGCGGTACGCCTGCACGAACCTGACGAGATAGGCGGCGTACGCCCGATAGATCGCCGGGGAGTCGATCAGCCGCCCGCCGACGAGCGAGCCGTTGGTCTTCATCCACGCGGGCGGGCTCCACGGCGTGCCCATGACGCGCAGGTCCGGGTTGAGCCGGCGGGCCTGGCGCAGCAGCGGGAGGATCCGCGCGCGATCGTGGTCGATGCTGAAGTGCCGCAGCCCGTAGTCGGTCGCGCCGGCGGGCACGTCGTCGTACGTGTACGCCGGGCCGTCGGTGAAGTCGGAGGCGCCGATCGGCTGGCGCAGGTAGCTCAGCCTGTCCCCCTGGCTGCCGAACAGCGAGGCCATCGCGGCGTTGCGGGCCTCGGGGGCGAGGCGGTGGAGCACCTCGGCGGACGAGTCGGTGATCGAGGCGCCGAAGCCGGCGATCGTCTGGAAGCGGCGGTTCGAGTCGACGACCACGGTGGGCACGTCGGCGTCCCGGTTGGTGAAGGTCACTGTGCCGCGGTCGGTGAGCTTCTGGGCGCCGTCGGGCGTGGTGACCCAGACGTGGGCCGTGCCCGATGTCGTGTCGTGAGCGGCGGCTGCCGGCGCGGGCACGGTCAGCAGGGCAGCGGCCAGGAGGGCGGTTCCGAAGCGAGCCACGGTCTCTCTCCCGATGTAACAAACTGAAACATCTACGGAATGTTTCTGATACACCGCCAGGTAAGCAGGGGGCTCGACGGCTGTCAATGTCTATGCTTCTCGCATGAGGCAGGGACCGACCGTGCGCGACATCGCGTCGCACGCGGGTGTCTCGATCGCGACCGTCTCGCGGGTCCTCAACGAGCAGGAGCACGTCGCCCCCGGCACCCGTGAGCTGGTGCATCAGGCGATCGACGAGCTGGGCGGCCGCACACCCCGGCGCCGCGCGGTCCGCACCGGCGCGGTGTTCGTGCGGTGCCCGTACCTGCTGACCGACTACTTCGGACTGATCGTCTCGTCGATCGCGGAGACGCTCGACCTGCACGGACGCCAGCTCGTGCTCAACGCCGGCGAGGCCGCCCAGCAGTCCGGCGTGCTGCCCACGCTCGCCACCCGCCCCGGCATCGGCGGCGCCATCGTGGTGCTGCCCCCCGAGCCCGGCGACGAGCTGGTCGCGCTGAAGGCCGCCGGCCTCCCGCTGGTGATCGTCGACCCGCGCGAGACCGTGCCGCGCGACATCGCCGCCGTCTCCGCCGCCCACTTCGCCGGTGCGCGCAGCGTCACCGCCCACCTCACCGGCCTGGGCCACCGCCGCATCGGCCTGCTCGCCGGCCCGGACAACTGGCTGGCCAGCACCGCCCGCCGCGCCGGCCACGTCTCCGCGCTCGCCGACGCGGGCGTGCTGCTCGACCCCCGGCTCGCGCGGCCCGGCGAACCCACCGTCCGGTTCGGATACGAGGCCGCCCAGCACCTGCTGTCGCTGCCGGAACGGCCCACCGCGCTGGTCGGCTTCAACGACAAGGTCGCCGCCGGCGCCCTGGCCGCGGCCGCCTCGCTGGGGCTGCGGGTGCCCGAGGACCTGTCGATCGCCGGCTTCGACGACATCGACCTGGCCGCCGTGACCCGGCCGACGCTCACGACCGTACGGCAGCCCCTCGCCGAGATGGGCCGCATCGCCGTCGGCCTGCTGATCCGCCTGCTCGACCGCCACCGCCTCGACGCCCTGCACGTCGAGCTGGCCACCGAGCTGATCGTCCGCGACTCGACCGGCCCGGCCCCCGGAGCAGCCTAGGGGCGCTGCTGCCGGCGGGGTGGGTCGGTGATCGTGCCCCAGCCGGGTGGGGCCGAGTCGGGGGCCGCGAGGGGCTGGGGCTGGGAGACGGTGACCTGGCTGGGCTGGCGCGTCGCGGGCACGACGGCCTCGGCGGGGTCGGGCAAGGGCTGCTGGTCGACCGGGGCCATCGAGACGCGGGGCAGCGTGACGATGGCGGGGTCGACCTCGACGGCCTGGACCACCGAGCCTCGGCCCTCGTTCTTGACGAGGATCAGGGCGTACTCGGGCAGGTCCTGCAGGACACGCGGCTCCAGCACGTACTCGTAGACGCGCTCGACCGAGGCGGCGTCGCTCCAGTTGGTGCCGTTCGCGGTGGACTCGGTCTGGCTCCAGTTGCGGGTCTTGCTCCAGTTCGTGCTGGTGTAGCGGCGCAGCCCGTGCCGGGAGGCGCGCTCGCCCTTCGTGCCGCCCTTGGTCTCGGACTCGCCCACGGTGTCGGCGAGCGTGTGGGTCTCCTCCCCACCGAGGGTGCGGGTCAGCCGGCTCAGCACGAACCTGTGCCCGCGCCCGACGAACTCCGCGGCCTGCGCGGCCTCCTGGTGGTTGCCGAGCCGCATCAGCGCGACCTCGCCGCCGCCGATCGTCCGCAGCGTCTCGGACCGCAGATGACCGAAGAACAACACCAGCCGTACGCCGCGGCGCTCGCAGAGCGTGGTGAGCCGCTCGATGGCGCGGTGGTCGATCTCGTCGGCGCCCAGCAGCACCAGCGACCCGATCGCGGGCGACTCGCGGCGCACCTGGTGGCCCAGCCACTGCACCATCAGGTCCTTGAGCAGCTCGTGCTGCGCCCGGCCCGCGCCGGACTCGGCGACCAGGCACGTGAGGTCGGCCGGCGCGGTGGTGGCGGGGGCGCTGCCCATGGCCTCGAGCGGGTGCAGGAACGCCTCCAGCCGGCGTACGCGCGGCTCCTCGGGGCGCAGCTCGCGCAGCCGCGCCTCCAGATCGGACGGCAGGAGCCCGCTCTGCCCGGACAGCACCCGCAGCGCGGCCAGCAGCCGGCCCATGGTCAGCGAAGGCGCCAGCACGGCCGCGATCTGGTTGAGCAGCAGCGCGTCCTGGGATCGCTCCGCCCGGCTCCCGCTGCCCGCGTCGCCGTGCACGGCCTCGACGAGACCGTCCACCACCTCGCCCGGCTCCAGCCCCGCGATCAGGTCGAACTCGGCGAGCTGCGCGGGCAGCGCGACCTCGCGGACGGACCGCCCCGTCGAGCCGGCCAGCTGCATCAGCTCGCCGGGCAGCGCCTCGCCGGTGAAGTCGGCCAGCACCATGCGTCCGCGGGTGGCGAGCAGCGAGCCGCCGAAGACGGTGAGCACCGCCTCCCAGCCGTACATGGTGCCGCCGACGATGTCGACGCGCCGGGTGCCGGGCGACGGGCTCGCCGCCGACCACTCGGGCAGCGCGTCCACCGCGTTCTGCTGCTGCTGGTCGTGCCACTGACGGCGGCTGTCCCAGGCCGCGTACGCCGTGCGGTGCTCCTCCTCGGCCTTGCGCCGCGCCTCGTCGACCGACTTGCGCGCGAGCGACGGCATGATCCCCGCCAGGATCGCGCCGCCGACGCCCGCAACCGCCGACAGCCCCGCCATGAGCAGCACCAGCGTCCGCGCCGCCCCGTCCTCGTCACCGCGCGCCACGAACCCGCCGCAGCAACCGATGAGGACGGCCAGCCCGAGCCCCACCCCGAGCGACACCAGCACGCGCTTCACCACGCCGCGCTGCGCCCGGGTCAGCCGTTCCTGCAGCTCCGGCGGCACGGGCGCGGGCTCCGGCGGCGGCTCCATGAACTTGCGGCGGTACAGGTTCCGGTCGTTGAAGATCCATCCGAGACGTTCGCCCTCGGTGGCGAGTTGCGGGAGCGGGTTCGAGGCGGGAACGGGGCTCGTCATCGCGGGCGGACTCCGGGGGCCGTGGTCGGTGTTCCCCTGACCGTACCCGGACGTGCGACGCCCGACGCCCGCCTCGCTCCACGGTGGTCAGGTAAGCACGGGCTCGACGGCAGGGACACCCGCGGGCGTACGCCGCAGGGCCGCCGCCATCAGGCCGAAGCCCGCCACCAGCACCAGCGGGCCGACCACCCCGACCGGCCCGAGGCCCAGCGACAGGAACGCGGCGAACCCCGCGACGACCAGCGCCGGGACCCACCAGCGCACGAGCCCGTCCCGCGCCGCGCCGGTCGCCACCAGGATCGGCCCGAGCAGCGCGAACACCATCCCGGGCAGCACCCAGCCGAGCGAGAACGTGGCGTACCCGCCGCTCAGCGACGCCGCCCGGTCCGCCACCGCATCGCCCAGCGCCTGCCGCGCGGCGAGGTCCAGGTAGTCGCCGAACATCAGCGCGCTGAAGTTGATCAGGCCCAGCACGGCGAGCGCCGCGGCCACGCGGGTGAAGCGGCCGCCGCGTTCGGCCACGACCAGCATCCCCGGCACGAACAGCACCCACGCCAGGTGCAGGAAGAACGCGCTGGCCTGCGACAGCACCGGGTACGCCACGACGTCGTCGCCGGGCGGCACCGTGGCCATCCCCACGGCGAACGACACGGGCGCCAGGACCAGACAGACAACCCCCGCCGTACGCCTCCAGGCCCCGAAACCCTCGTGAACGGCCGCCGCGTGCATCGACTGCCGCGCCGCGAACACGCCGGCCACGACCAGCACCACCGGACCGGCCAGGCAGTGCGGCACGGGCGAGATCGCGAACAGCAGGTACAGCACCGCCCCGGCCACGAACACCCCGGCCGTCCACCACCGGATCACCCGTGCGCGGGCGGCGGCGAGCGGCGTCACGATCAGCGCCACCGCCCAGCCGGCGATGCCCGGAACCTGCCAGCCCCAGGTCGCCCACGGCATCGCGCCGACCCGGTCGTCGTACGCGGTCAGCTGCGCGTCGGTCAGCCCCGCCTGCTGCTCGAGGCTGAGCAGCCCGAAGTCGGCCGCCATCAGCGCCGAGAAGGTCACCAGCCCGAGCAGCGTCGCCGCCCACGCGACCGCCGCGAGCACCGCGCCCCGGCGCCCCACCCGGACGAGCAGCCCGGCGAAGGCGGGCACGTAGAGCACCCACGCCCAGTGCAGCAGCAACGAGTGCCACTGCGTCGCGTCCGGATGCTGCCGATAGATCCCGTACCCCTGGTCGTCGCCCAGCGCCGGGTCGATGCCGGTGGCCACCGCCAGCGCGACCGGCGCCGCCACCAGGCAGACCGCTGTTGCCCTACGCCACATGAGTTTCCCTTCGTCGTCAGCCAGGGCGACGACGTTAGGGACGGCGGGCCGCCCGGTAACCCGTACTCGGAGGGAGCCGGTGTCCCCCGCGCGGCGGAGAGGCCGTCATCCTCGGGGTGGGTTCGGGCGGGGGCCCTCGGCACCTAGATTCGTCGCATGCGGCTGCGACCCACCGATCTGGCGCTGACCGGCGGCTTCGTGCTCTTCGGGCTGACCGAGGAGTACCTGATCGGGATGCCCGGGCGGTGGTGGCCGGCGGTCCTGGCGATCTCGGCGGCGCTGGTGCTTGTCCGCCGGTTCTATCCGCTGCTCGCGATGGCGCCGCACGTCATCGAGCCGCTGCCGTTCTTCTACCGCCCGGCCGTGATCGCCGGCGAGCAGACCGTGAACTTCCGGCTCTGGCAGCTGGTCGGCGCCATGATCATCATCTACACCGTGGGCCGGTACGTGCCACCCGCGCGCGGCGACCGGCGCGGGCTGACCGGCGTGGCCCTGGTGGTGGCGGCCTTCCTCGTCTATCTGCTCAACGACCCCGGCGATCCGATGGCAGCGCTGTTCTTCCCGGTCGCGCCGTACGTGCTGGGCGTGGCGCTGTCGGTGCAGGCCCGGCGCAGCGCCGACGCGGCCTCCGCCCGGGCCGCGTTCCGCGAGCAGCACGCCCGCGAGGCCGTCATGGAGGAGCGCGTCCGCATCGCCCGCGAGCTGCACGACATGGTCGCGCACAGCGTGACGGTCATGGTGATCCAGGCGGGTGTGGTGCGCCGGCGGCTCGACGCGGGGCTGCCGGTCGACCGCGAACTGCTGGAGACCATCGAGTCGTCCGGCCGCGAGGCGGTGGGCGAACTGCGCCGTACGCTCGGGCTGCTCCGCGGCGAAGGCACGGACACCGCGCAGGCGCCGGTCGGCCTCGACCGGCTCGACGACCTGTTCGCGCAGGTGCGCGAGGCCGGGCTGACCGTGACCGTGCGGCGCGAGGGCGAGCCCGGGCCGGTGCCGCCGGCGATCGACGTGTCCGCGTACCGCATCGTGCAGGAGGCGCTGACCAACGTGCTGCGGCATGCCGGTCACGCGCGGGTCGGCGTGACGATCGGCTTCTCCGGCGACGGGCTGCGCCTCGAGATCGTCAACGACGGCGGCCCGGCGGCCGTGGGCGGCGGCGGCCAGGGGCTGATCGGCATGCGCGAGCGGGCCGCCCTGTTCGGCGGCGAGCTGACCGCGGAGCCACGTCCCGAGGGCGGATTCGCCGTACGGGCCCGGTTGCCGCTGCCGGTGGGGGCTTCCCGTTGAGCGTCTCCGTGGTGATCGCGGACGATCAGCGGATGGTCCGGGCCGGGCTGCGGATGGTGATCGAGACCGAGCCGGACATGGCCGTCGTGGGCGAGGCCGGCGACGGCGCCGAGGCGGTCGCCCTGGCCCGGCGGATCCGGCCGGACGTCGTGCTCATGGACATCGCGATGCCGCGGCAGGACGGCCTGGCGGCGACCGCCGCGCTGCTGTCCGCGCCGAACCCGCCGCGGGTCATCATGCTGACGACCTTCGACTCCGACGAGAACCTCTACCGGGCGCTGCGGGCCGGGGCCAGCGGGTTCCTGCTCAAGGTGTCCTCCCCCGAGCACCTGATCACCGCGATCCGGGTCGTCGCGGCCGGCGAGGCGCTGCTCGACCCGGCGATCACCACCCGGGTGATCTCCGCCTTCGCCGGGCAGCCGGACCCGCAGCCGCCGCCCGAGCTCGCCGGCCTGACACCGCGCGAGACCGAGGTGCTGCGGCTGGTCGCGCGCGGCATGGCCAACGCCGAGATCGCCGCGGCGCTCACCGTGGGCGAGGCGACCGTGAAGACCCACGTCGCCCGCGTGCTGATGAAGCTGGGCCTGCGCGACCGGGTGCAGGCCGTCGTCTTCGCGTACGAGTCCGGGCTCGTCCGCGCCGGCCGCCAGTGATCACCCGGGTGACCGCCGCGCGGCGCTCTCCGGGTCAGGTGCTCACGGGCAGCGCGAGGACCATCGTGAGGCCGCCTCCGGGGGTCTCGTCCGGGGTGAGGGTGCCGCCCATCGCCTCCGTCAGCCCGCGCGACAGGGCGAGGCCCAGCCCGACCCCGGTGTGGTTGTAGCGGTCGCCCAGGCGCTGGAAGGGCAGGAAGACGTCGTCCCAGCGGTCCGGCGGGATGCCCGGGCCGTGGTCGATGACCCGCAGCTCCAGGACGCCGCCGTGGCCGCTCACCGTGATCGCCGGCGGCCGGTCCGCGGGGCTGTAGCGCAGCGCGTTGGCGACGAGGTTGACCAGCACCCGCTCGAGCAGACCGGGGTCCGCGCGTACGGACGGCACGTCGTCCGGAACGTGCAGCCGGACCCGCCGGCCGTCGGCGCCCAGGTCGTCGAGCGCCCGCGGGATGACCTCCTCGGCGCCGACGTCCACGGCGTTGACCCCGAGCGCGCCGGCCTGCAGACGGCTCATGTCGAGCAGGTTGGCGACCAGCCGGTCGAGCCGGTCGAGCGACTCCTCGGCGGTGGCGAGCAGCTCCTTGCGGTCGGCCTCGTCGAAGTGCACCTCGTCGCTGCGCAGGCCGGCCACCGCGGCCTTCGCCGAGGCCAGGGGCGTACGCAGGTCGTGGCTCACGGCCGCGAGCAGCGCGGTGCGCATCCGGTCGGCCTCCGCGAGCGGCTTGGCGGCGGCCGCCTCGGCGCTCAGCCGCTCCTGGCGCAGCGCGACCGCGGCCTGCGCGGCGAACGCCTCGACGATGCGCCGGTCGGACGCCTCCAACGGGTGCCCGCGCAGCAGCAGCACCACGTCGTCGTCGACCCTGACCTCGACGTCCGCGTCCGCCGCCCGGCTGCAGCCCGGCGCACCGGTCTCGGCGGCCACCTCGCCGCCGTCGAGCAGCGTGGCCGAGTCGAAGCCGAACGTCTCGCGCAGCCGTTCGAGCAGCGCGATCAGCGGCCGCTCGCCGCGCAGCACCCCGCCCGCCACGGTCGCCAGCGTCGACGCGTCGGCCTGCGCGGCCGCGGCCTGCCGGGTCTTGCGGGCCGCGGTGTCCACGACCCAGCTGACCGCGAGCGCGACCACCACGAAGATCGCGAGCGCCAGCAGGTTGTCGCCCTCGGCGATCGTGAAGCGCCCGATCGGCGCCGTGAAGAACCAGTTGAGCAGCAGCGACCCGGCGACCGCGGCGAGCAGCGCCGGGCCCAGCCCGCCGAGCAGCGCGATCCCGACCACGGCGGCGAGGAACACCAGGATGTCGTTGGTCAGCGACAGCGACGGCCCGACCTTGAGCAGCGCGGTCAGCGCGGGCAGTCCGATCAGGACCGCGGCGAACCCCGCGAGGCGCCGCCCACGGGACAGCGCAGCGGGCATCCGCGTACGGCGGCGCCCTTGATTGGCCCTTTCGTGGGTGACCAGGTGCACGTCGATCGTGCCGGACCGCGCGATCGTGGTCGCGCCCACGCCCGCGCTCAGGATCTGCGCGAACCGCCCCCGGCTGCTCGCCCCGAGCACCACCTGCGTCGCGTTGACCGCCCGCGCGAACTCCAGCAGCGCCTGCGGCACATCCGAGCCGACCACGTGGTGGTACGTGCCGCCGAGGCTCTCCACCAGCACGCGCTGCCGCGCCAGCCTCGCCGGGTCCGCGCCGGCCAGCCCGTCGTTGCGGGCCACGTGCACGGCGAGCAGGTCCGCGCCCTTGGTGCGCGCCGCGATGCGGGCCGCCCGGCGGATCAGCGTCTCGCCCTCGGGCCCGCCGGTCAACGCGACCACGACCCGTTCGCGGGTCTCCCACGTCTTGTCGATGCCGTGCTGCGCGCGGTACTTCCCGAGCTGGTCGTCCACCTTGTCCGCCAGCCACAGCAGAGCCAGCTCACGCAGCGCGGTGAGGTTTCCCGTACGGAAGTAGTTGCCCAGCGCCGCGTCGATCTTCTCGGGCTGGTAGATGTTGCCGTGCGCCATCCGCCGGCGCAGCGCCTCCGGCGTCATGTCGACCAGCTCGACCTGCTCCGCCGCCCGCACCACCGCGTCCGGCACCGTCTCGCGCTGCTGCGCCCCCGTGATCCGCGCGACCACGTCGTTGAGCGACTCCAGGTGCTGCACGTTCACCGTCGTCAGCACGCTGATCCCCGCCGCCAGCAGCGCCTGCACGTCCTGCCACCGCTTCGCGTTGCGCGACCCCGGCACGTTCGTGTGCGCCAGCTCGTCCACCACCGCCAGCTCCGGCCGGCGCGCCAGCACCGCGTCGAGGTCCATCTCGCCGAACTCCGCACCGCGGTACGTGACCCGCTTGCGCGCCAGGACCTCGAGGCCCCCGATCATGGCCGTCGTGTGCTTGCGCCCGTGCGTCTCGACGAACGCCACCACCACATCCGTGCCCCGCTCCGCCCGGCGATGGGCCTCTTCGAGCATGGCGTACGTCTTGCCGACCCCGGGGGCGGCGCCCAGATAGATGCGCAGCTCACCGCGTGCCATTTCCGTCTCACCTCCCTCGCCGGTGCGTTTGGCCTTCATGTCGCGTTCGCCGTTTCCAGGGTCGCCCTTGCTGAGCCCGACCGGGGCACTTATCCGCCTGCCCGCACCATGCCGCCGCCCGATCCCCCCACACGCCGCCGCCCGATCCCTCCGCGCCGCCGCCCGATCCCCTCCGCGCCGCCGCCCGATCCCCTTCGCGCCGCCGTCCGATCCCCTTCGCGCCGCCGCCCGCGCGCTACATGTCGGACCACCCCGCTGGCACCCCGTGCACGCTGCCGCGCACACCGCCACGTGCACGCCCGACGCTCCACGGCGCCGGAAAGCCTCCTGCCCGCCGCCTCATCCGCCCGCGAGCCGCTTCCGCCTCGCACAGCCGCCCGGCGAGCGCCCCCTGCCTAGCAAAAGAGCACTGCCCCGTCGGGCCGCGAGCCTCCCCCACCCGGGCACTGGGTGGGGCGACTCAAGCACACGGGTACGACACTTCCCCAGCCTTATCCACAGCCGTTCGCGCTTGTGCCGCCCCCGCCTCGAGCCGCACCGTCCGCCACGCCGCGAGCCGCACCGCCCACTCCGCCCGCCGCGAGCCGCACCACTAGCCGCGCCGGAGCCGGCCCCCGCCCTGCCCTGTCCTGCCCTGCCCTGCCGCGAGCCGTACCGCCTCGGGCCTTCGCCCCGCCCGCCGCAAGCCGCACCGCCCCCGCCCAGCCTTCCCGCCGCGAGCCGCCCCGCCTTGCCGCGAGCCGCACCGCGAGCCACCCCCACCCCCGCCGCGAGCCACCCCCACCCCCGCCGCGAGCCACCCCCACCCCCGCCGCGAGCCACCCCCACCCCTGCACCGGGTGGGGCCGACTCAAGCAGACCGGTACGACACTTCCCGAGCTCTATCCACAACGCTCGTGCCCGCCGCCCCGCGAACCGCCCCCACCCCGGCACTGGGTGGGGCCGACTCAAGCAGACCGGTACGACACTTCCCCAGCCCTATCCACAACGCTTGTGCCCGCCGCCCCGCGGACCGCCCCCACCCCGGCACTGGGTGGGGCCGATAAGAGCACACCGGTCCGACATTCCCGCGCCGTTATCCACAGTGCCCCCTATTCCCCATCAAGCGCCAAGTTCAGCCCCAAAACCCCCACGGCAGGCTCCCCCAAAAACCCGAGCCCCCGCCCTTCCGTGTGCTCAGCAATCAGCTCACGCACCCGCTCCACAGCCACCCCGCGCTCCCGTGCCACCCGAGCCGCCTGCAGATTCGCGTAAGCCACGCTGATGTCCGGATCCAGCCCACTCCCGCTGGCCGTGACCGCGTCAGCCGGCACCACCGGCTCGTCCGGCGCGTCGCCGCGAATCGGCGTCACCAAGCCCCCCGCGGCCACGTAGTCGACCCCAGGCGACGCCGGCTCAACGGTCACACCCGCGTACGCCTGAATGAACGGCCTCCCCGTCTCGTTGACCGACACCACTCTGGTCACCGGCCCGGTCAGCCCGTCCCGACGGAACACGGCCAGCACCGCCCCCACCCCGTCGGGCGTGCAGAAGGGCCGTCTGCCGTCGACGCCTTCAAGCTTGCCGACCGCCACGCTGCGGGCGCACACCTGGGTGAGCAGGCTGGGCGCGTCGGCGGTGTCCACCACGCTTTCGGGGCCGAGGTTGGACGCGGCGGTCGAGGTGGGGTCGTAGCCGTCGCCGGCGGCGGACGGGCGGCTCTGGAAGTAGCGCGGGTCGGGGGTGCCGTCCGCGTCGGTGAAGGACTGGCCGATGAGGGTGCTGCCGACGGTGGCGCCGGCGGCGTGGACGAGGGAGCCGTCCGCCTTGCCGGACAGGCCGGGGATCCGGCCGATCGCGACGAAGGCCAGCGGGTACGCGATGCCGAGCAGGACGGTCAGGACGAGCAGCGCGCGCAGCGCCGCGAGATGCTGGCTGAGCCAGGCGGGAAGTCGCATGTCAGATCCCGGGTACGAACTGGATGAGCAGGTCGATGAGCTTGATGCCGAGGAACGGCACGATCACGCCGCCGAGGCCGTAGATCCACAGGTTGCGCCGTAGCAGCGCGGAGGCGCTCGACGGGCGGTATCGCACGCCGCGCAGCGCGAGCGGGATCAGCGCCACGATGACCAGCGCGTTGAAGATGACCGCGGAGAGGATCGCGGAGCCGGGCGAGTGCAGCCGCATGATGTTGAGCGCGTCGAGGCCCGGGTACACGGCCGCGAACATGGCGGGGATGATCGCGAAGTACTTGGCGATGTCGTTGCTGATCGAGAACGTGGTCAGCGCGCCCCGCGTGATCAGCAGCTGCTTGCCGATCTCGACGATCTCGATGAGCTTGGTGGGGTCGGAGTCGAGGTCGACCATGTTGCCGGCCTCCTTGGCGGCCGACGTGCCGGTGTTCATGGCGACGCCGACGTCCGCCTGGGCCAGCGCGGGCGCGTCGTTGGTGCCGTCGCCGGTCATGGCGACCAGGCGGCCGCCCTCCTGTTCCTTTCTGATGTACGCGAGCTTGTCCTCGGGCGTGGCCTCGGCCAGGAAGTCGTCGACGCCCGCCTCGGCCGCGATCGCCGCCGCGGTCCGGGGGTTGTCGCCGGTGATCATCACCGTACGGATGCCCATGCGCCGCATCTCGTCGAAGCGGGCGCGCATGCCGGGCTTCACGACGTCCTTGAGGTGGATGACGCCGAGGACGCGCTCGTTCTCGGCGACCACGAGCGGGGTGCCGCCGTCGCCGCTGATCCGGTCCACGATCTCGGTGACCTCGGCGGACGAGCGGCCGACCCACTTGATCACCGCGGCCGCCGCACCCTTGCGGATCTGCCGGCCGCCGAGGTCGACGCCGCTCATCCGCGTCTGAGCGGTGAACGGTACGAAGGTCGCGTCCGGCAGCATCCCGGGCTCGAGCTCGGGCAGATCGGCCAGGGCGACCACCGAGCGGCCCTCCGGGGTCTCGTCGGCGAGGCTGGACAACTGCGCCGCGGCGGCCAGTTCGTGCGGGGAGACGCCGTCGACCGGTACGAACGCGACCGCCTGCCGGTTGCCGACGGTGATCGTGCCGGTCTTGTCGAGCAGCAGCGTGTTCACGTCGCCGGCGGCCTCGACCGCGCGGCCCGACATGGCCAGCACGTTGCGCTGCACCAGCCGGTCCATGCCGGCGATGCCGATGGCCGACAGCAGCGCGCCGATCGTGGTGGGGATCAGGCAGACGATCAGCGAGACCAGCACGATGCCGGTGACGCCGTGCGCGTCGACCGCCAGGGTGTCGGGCGCCGCGGCCTGGTACGCCTTGGAGAAGATCGCCAGCGGCTGCAGCGTCACGACCGACAGCAGGAAGATGATCGTCAGCGCCGCGAGCAGGATGTTCAGCGCGATCTCGTTCGGCGTCTTCTGCCGGTTCGCGCCCTCCACCAGGGCGATCATGCGGTCGACGAAGCTCTCGCCGGGCCGCTGCGTGATCCGTACGACGATGCGGTCGCTGAGCACCTTCGTGCCGCCGGTGACGGCCGAGCGGTCGCCGCCGGACTCGCGGATCACCGGGGCGGACTCGCCGGTGATCGCCGACTCGTCGACGCTGGCGATGCCCTCGATGACGTCGCCGTCGCCGGGGACGACCTGGCCGGCCTCGACGACGACCACGTCGCCGAGCTTGAGCTCGGTGGCCGGGATCTCCCGGCCGTCGCTGAGGTACGCGACCGTGTCCTGCTTGGCCGCGCGCAGGGCCGCGGCCTGGGCCTTGCCCCGCCCCTCGGCGACCGCCTCGGCCAGGTTGGCGAAGACGACCGTGAGCCACAGCCAGGCCGTGATGACCCAGGCGAAAACGCTCGGGTCGGCGATCGACAGGACGGTCGTGAAAACCGCGCCGATCTCGACGATGAACATGACGGGGTTGCGCCACATGACGCGCGGGTCGAGTTTGCGCAGCGCGTCAGGCAGCGAGCGGGAGAACTGAGCGGGCCGGGCCGGTGCGCCCTGAGGCGACCGGGGCTTTTCCAGGACAGCGGTCATGACAGGCCCTCCGCGATGGGACCGAGCGCGAGCGACGGCAGGAAGGTCAGCGCGACCAGCACGACGGTGACGCCGACGACCAGCCCGACGAACAGGGGTTGGTGGGTGGGCAGGGTGCCCTCGGAGGCGGGCACCGGGCGCTGCCGGGCGAGCGAGCCGGCCAGGGCCAGCACGAGCACCAGCGGCAGGAACCGGCCGAGCAGCATGGCCAGGCCCAGCGCGGTGTCCCAGAACGGGGTGTTCACCGTGATGCCCGCGAAGGCAGAGCCGTTGTTGTTGCCGGCGCTCGTGAAGGCGTACAGGACCTCGGAAAGCCCGTGCGGGCCGGTGTTGAGCGCCGTGGAGTTGTTGCCGGTGGCGAAGGCGGCCGCCGTTCCGGTCAGCACGACCGCTGGAGTGACCAGGAAGTACAGTGACGCGAGCTTCATCTCGCGGGCGCCGATCTTCTTGCCGAGATATTCGGGCGTACGGCCGACCATCAGCCCGGCCACGAACACCGTGATCACGGCGAGGATCAGCAGGCCGTACAGGCCGGAACCGACGCCGCCGGGCGCGACCTCGCCGAGCATCATGTTGACCATCGGCATCATCCCGCCGAGAGCCGTGTACGAGTCGTGGAACGAGTTGACCGCGCCGGTGGAGGTCAGCGTCGTGGCCGCGGCGAAGGTGGCCGAGTCCGGCACGCCGAACCGCGTCTCCTTGCCCTCCATGGCCGCGCCGACCGCCTGCGGGACCGTGCCCGCGCCGTGCACCTCGAACGCCACGGTCAGCGCGACCGAGGCGATCGCCAGCACGGCCATGACCGCGACGATCGCGTACCCCTGCCGGTTCTGCCCGACCATGCGGCCGAACACCCGCGGCATGCTGAACGGGATCAACAGGATCAGGAAGATCTGCAGCCAGTTCGTCCAGGTGGTGGGGTTCTCGAACGGGTGCGCCGAGTTGGCGTTGTAGAAGCCGCCGCCGTTGGTGCCGAGCTCCTTGATCGCCTCCTGCGACGCCACCGGGCCGCCGGTGATGTGCTGCGTGGCGCCGGTCAGCGTGGTCACGTCGGTGCCGCCGGAGAGGTTCTGCACCACCCCGCCGATCATGAAGAGCAGCGTGGCGATCGCGCAGATGGGCAGCAGCACGCGCAGCGTGATCCGGGTCAGGTCGACCCAGAAGTTGCCCAGCGTGGCCGACTTGCGGGCGGCGAAGCCGCGGACGAGGGCGACCGCGACGGCGATGCCGACGGCCGCCGAGACGAAGTTCTGCACCGCGAGGCCGGCCATCTGCACCAGGTGGCCCATGGCCGACTCGCCCGAGTACGCCTGCCAGTTGGTGTTGGTGACGAAGCTGACCGCGGTGTTCCAGGCAACGTGTGTGGTCACCGGGTCGAACCCGAGCGACAGCCACAACCTGTTCTGCAGGCGCAGGAAGGCGTACAGGAAGAGGATCGAGACGGCAGAGAACGCGAGCACGCTGCGGGCGTAGACACCCCAGGTCTGCTCGGCGTCCCGGTCGACGCCGACGAGCCGGTAGACACCACGCTCCACCGCGCTGCTGCGGCGCCCGCTCACCACCCGGTACATGTAGTCGCCGAAGGGCCGGTACACCGCGACGAGCGCCACCACGAGCGTGAGGACGAAGATCCAGCCGGCCATCAGAACTTCTCCGGGAACAGCAGGGCGGCGATCAGGAAGCCGGCCAGCAGCACGGCGACGACGCCGCCGGCGAGGTTGACGGCGCTCACCAGCGTTCGACCGCCTTGACCAGCACGGTCAGCGCTGCGAACAGCGCGACCGTGAGCACGACGAACACGAGATCAGCCACGGGGTGTCTCCTTGTTGAGGGCTGTTTTCGCTTACGCCCAAAGGCAATCGCGCCGGACGCCCGCCGTCACCGGTTGTTGACGCGTTCCGTACGCCCGAGGGCCGTTTGTTGACGCGTTGTTGACGCCGCTGCGGCGGCGGTCACAGCCGCTCACGAGCCGGCCAGGTCCCGGCGTTGAGCCTGCGTTCACCTCGGCGCGGCAGCCGCCGCACCGGCTCCGGCCGCCGCGCCCAAGCCCACCGGCAAGGCCGGCCGGATCGGCTTCAAGGCGATACCGCCGAACACGCTCGACACCCTGGTCGTCCCGAACGGGTACGACTCGTCGGTCGTGATCCGCTGGGGCGACCCCGTGGTGCCCGGCGCCCCCGACTTCGACCTGGGCAACCAGACCGCGAAGCGGCAGTCGCAGCAGTTCGGCTACAACAACGACTTCGTGGGCGTGCTGCCGTTCGGCACCTCCGACGACCGCGCGCTGCTCGTGGTCAACCACGAGTACACCAACGAGGAGCTGATGTTCCCGGGCTTCACCAGCCTGGACGCGCTCTCCGTCGAGCAGGTCAAGGTGGCGATGGCCGCGCACGGCCTGTCGGTCGTCGAGATCGAGCGGACCGGACGCACCGGCCAGTGGCAGCCGGTGCGCTCACGTCGGCCGGCCTACAACCGGCGCATCACCGCGCTCGAGACGGTGTTCGAGCTGGACGGCCCGGCGGCGGGCACGGCGGCGCTGAAGACCGCCGCCGACCCCAAGGGCCAGTACGTCATCGGCACGCTCAACAACTGCTCCGGCGGCGTCACGCCGTGGGGCACCGTGCTGTCCGGCGAGGAGAACTTCAACCAGTACTTCGTCGGCGGCGACGCGGTGGCCGAGGCCGACAAGCCCCGCCTGGCCCGCTACGGCATCTCGACGACCGCGCGCTACCCGAGCGGCTCGCGCAAGTGGGAGCGCGCGCAGGAGCGCTTCGACCTGGCCAAGCACCCCAACGAGGCGAACCGGTTCGGCTGGATCGTCGAGGTGGACCCGTTCGACCCGGACGCCCCGCCGCGCAAGCACACCGCGATGGGCCGCTTCAAGCACGAGGGCGCCAACGTCATCGTCGCCAGGAGCGGGCACGTGGTCGCGTACATGGGTGACGACGAGCGGTTCGACTACCTCTACAAGTTCGTGTCGGACAAGAAGTACATCCCCGGCAACCGGCGGCACAACCTGACGCTGCTCGAGTCGGGCACGCTCTACGTCGCCCAGGTCACCGGTGACAGCCCCGCCGCTGAGATCGACGGCACCGGCAAGCTGCCCTCGGACGGGGCCTTCGACGGTACGGGCAAGTGGATCAAGCTGGTCTCCGGGAACAAGTCGTACGTGCCCGGGATGACCGCCGCGGACGTGCTGACCTTCACGCGGCTGGCCGGCGACATCGTCAAGGCGACCAAGATGGACCGTCCCGAGGACGTGCAGCCCTCGCTGCGTACGGGAAAGATCTACGCCGCCATGACCAACAACACCAACCGTGCGGTCGGCGCCAACCCCGGCGTGGACGAGGCCAACCCGCGCGCCAATAACAAGCACGGGCACATCTTCGAGATCGTCGAGGACAAGGGCGACCACACCGGCGAGTCCTTCACCTGGTCGCTGCCGATCGTGTGCGGCGATCCCGCCGCGGCGGACACCTACTTCGGCGGGTACGACAAGACGGCCGTCTCGCCGATCTCCTGCCCCGACAACGTCGCCTTCGACAGCGCCGGCAACCTCTGGATCTCCACCGACGGCAACGCGCTGGGCAGCAACGACGGCCTGTTCGCCACGCCCATCGAGGGCCCCGAGCGCGGCCACCTGCGCCAGTTCCTCACCGTGCCGCGCGGCGCCGAGACCTGCGGCCCGTTCATCACCGGCGACGACCGCTCGGTCCTCGTAGCCGTGCAGCACCCCGGCGAGATCACCGGCGCCACGGTGGACAAGCCCGTCTCCACCTGGCCCGACGGCGACTACGCCAAGCCCGCCGTCGTGGTGAGCTGGCGCCTCGACGGCGGCCCCGTAGGCAGCTGACCCCCGGCGGCCGCGGCGTCCCATAGCCGCGGCCGCCACCGCGGCCGAGCTCGGGGTCCGTTCGGGGGCAACGTCAACGCGGGAGATCCTCGATCGGCGGTAGACCGAGCGCGCCGACGAAGCGGGCCGTCTTCACCTCGACAAACACGTCGGCGTCATCGAGACCGTCCTCTGTGGGCTCCTTGTCACCGGCGAGGTAGGTCCTCAGCTCAGCTTCCTTGGCTACGATCCGCGCGACATCGCCATCGCTGCGGAAGCGTGCCCACCAGGACGCCAGCCCCTTCGCTTCCCGTGCCACGTCCGTCGGATCGGACGCGTTCTGGTTCTCGAAGTACACCCGGGGAGTGAAGCCGAGGTACGCAGCGCCGCTTCCCGGGCCCGCAGGGCGGTAGACGACCTCCGTGAAGTCACTGTCGTGGATATCCACCAGGAGCCAAGGCTCTGAGGCCGAGGGCAGGTCGTCCCGCTCGCACCCATTCCACCGCTCGCCGTCGAACAGGTAGGTGCCGAAGAATCCCACTGTCGCCTCCTGCCGCCTCGGCCATGGGCTTCCTCACGGCCTGGCAAGATCATGCCAGCGGATGCCGAATTTGGTAGCAGCGCATCCAAGATGCGCAGCGGCCCATCTCTGCGGATGTCGGTGGCTGTCACCTGCGAGCAGCCCGGCGATACGCGCGGCAAGCGGCCGGCATCTATGTGAAGCGGTGCCGGCCATTGACGGGCAGGTCGGCGACCAGGACCGCGAGCGCGGTGGTGATCGGGACCGAGGCGACCAGGCCGATCGTGCCGACGGCGCTGCGGAGGATCTCCTGGCCGAGCAGTTCGCCGGTCAGCACGTCGGTCACGGGCTGCGCGCCCGCGGCGAGCAGCAGCAACAACGGGAGCGAGGCGCCGGCGTACGCGAGGACGATGGTGTTGACGGCGGAGGCCACGTGGGCCCGGCCGATGCGGATCGCGGCCCGGTAGAGCGCCCAGCGGCCGAGCCCGCCGGCCTGCGCCATCTCGGCGACCGTGGCGGCCTGGGTGACGGTGACGTCGTCGAGGACGCCCAGCGCGCCGATGATGATGCCGGCGAGCAGAAGGCCGCGCATGTCGATGTCGCCCTGGCTCGCCGACAGGAACGAGTCGTCCTCGTTGGCGACGCCGGTCAGGTGCAGGGCGGCGGTGAACGCGACGCCGAGCAGGCCGGTGACGACCAGGCTGGCGAGCGTGCCGGCGACCGCGACCGACGTGTGCACGGTGACGCCGTGGGTCAGATACAGCGCGGCGAACATGATCGCGGAGGCGCCGACGACCGCGACCAGCAGCGGCGGCGAGCCGTCGAGGATCGCGGGGATCACGAAAAGCAGCAGCACCGCGAAGCTGATCGCGAGGCCGGCCAGCGAGGTGAGCCCGCGCCACCGGCCGAAGACGAGGATCACGGCGATCGTGAGCGCCAGCAGCCAGACCAGCGGGCCGTCGCGCTGGTGGTCGACGATCGAGTAGTCCGCGCCGCCGGGCACCGCGCCGGGGAAGTGCAGCAGCACGACTTCGTCGCCGGGCTGCACGTTCACGGCGCCGGGGCCCTCCGGCCGGTCGGCGGTGACCTCCGGGCCGCCGTCGACGCGTACGGTGACTGATTCACCGTTCACGGCGGTGACCGTGCCGGACACGCGATCCCCGGCCGGCTCGGCTCCGGCGGGCAGGTCGACCCGGCCCGGCCACAGCACCAGCATCGCGATCAGCGTGGCGAGCGCCGCGGGCACCAGCACGGCGGCCACGACACGGCGGGTACGCCGGGACGCCGCCGGGAGGTGGTCGTGGGTGTGTGAGTGCCGGCCGCCCGCGCGATTCATGCGCAGCAGGTTAGCCCGCACGCCGAGCATGAATGAATGCACATATGCACAAGAAACTGCCGCCCCCAAGCGTGCCGAATCAACGACAAAGGTATTGACATATGCATCGGTAACGACGGGATCACCGAATGTATTGATTCCTCTTGGCGAGCGACCGGGCCATCGGCTACGTTGAGGAAACCGTCTCAGCGAAGAGATTGCCGACCCCACCTGACCTGCTCAACGGCCATCCGGGGAGTCGTTTCGTGCCTGCTTCGCATCCCCTTCCGCTGACCCCCAGAATCGAACCGGACACCCAATCGGTTCTCGCCGCGCCCGCGCTTCTGCATCAGTTGACGAACGCGCTCGGATCGCCTCTCAACGTTGTTCTGCCGCAGGCTCTCGCGGCCAATGCGGAGGCGTTCCGGGCGGTCTATCGGCGGCATCGGCTGCGCGGCCGCATCTATTTCGCCCACAAGGCGAACCGGTCCGCCGCCCTGCTGCGCGAGCTGGCCGCCACCGACGCCGGCAGCGGGGCCGGGGCCGACGTGGCCTCGCTGGCCGAGCTGCAGCACGCGCTCGGCGCCGGGTTCGGGCCCGGCCGCATCATGGCCACCGGCCCCAAGACCAGGGAGTTCCTCTGGCTGGCCGCGCGCAGCGGCGTCATCGTGAACGCCGACTCGCTCGACGAGCTGGACGAGCTCGCCGCACTGGTGGCGGCACACCGGCTTCCCCGCGTACGGGTGATGGTCCGCCTGTCCGGGTTCGCCTCGCCCGGCGTCCAGCTGGTCAGCCGCCGCAGCCGCTTCGGGGTGCCGTCCGCATTGCTCGCGGCGGCGCTGGACCGGCTCGAGAAGCACACCGACCGGCTGGAGCTCGTCGGCGTCTCCTACCACCTCGACACGGTCGGCCTGGCCGAGAAGGCGATCGCGCTCGAGTCCTGCCTGGCCGCGCTCGACGAGTGCCGCCGCCGCGACCTGCCGGCCTGGTCAGTGGACATCGGCGGCGGGTTCGGCGTCAACTACCTGGCCGACGGCGAGCAGTGGGAGCGGTATACGTCCGAGCTGGCCCAGGCCGTGCTGGGGCGCCGGCCGCCGATGACCTGGAACGGGCACGGTTACGGGCTGCGCAACCAGGGCGGCACCCTCCGCGGGACGCTGGGCCTCTACCCCGCGTACCGCCCGGTCGCCGGACCCTCCTATCTCGACCGGCTGCTGGCCACCCCGGCTCCGGAGCGACGCCGGCCGCTCGGCACGCTGCTGCTCGACAGCATGATCGACCTCGACGTCGAGCCCGGCCGCGCGCTGCTCGACCAGTGCGGGCTCGTGCTGGCGCGGGTGCTCGAGGTCCGCGACGGGCCGGACACCCTCGTACGGCTGGATCTCAACGCCCGCGACGTGAGCCTCGAGGAACACGGCGTGCTCATGGATCCGGTCGTGATCCCGCGGGAGGAGCGCGCCGCCGAGCCCACCGAGGTGTACCTGCTCGGCAACCTGTGCCTGGAGTCCGACCTGATCACGCGGCGGCGGGTGAGCCTGCCCGTCCGGCCCCGGCCCGGCGACCTGCTCGCGTTCGTCAACACCGCGGGCTACTTCATGGACTTCAGCGCCACCCGCGCCCTGCACCAGCCGATCGCCCGCAAGGTCGCGCTGTTCCGGACCGGCGGCGACTGGGGCTGGTGCCTCGACGAGCAGTACTGGCCCGTCCACGAGCGCGCGGAGGCAGCATGAGATTCGACGACATGACCGAGGCGATCGGCAACACCCCGCTGGTGCGCATCGACCCGGCCGTGCACGGCCTGCGCCACATCGACCTGTACGCCAAGATGGAGCTGCTCAACCCGTTCGGCTCGCTCAAGGACCGCGCCGCCTGGCAGATGGTCCGCCCGCTGCTGCCCGGCGCGGCCGCGCGCGGCGACACCGTGGTCGAGCTCTCCAGCGGCAACACGGCCAAGGCGCTCGCCATGATCGCCGGGATGCACGGGCTGCCGTTCAAGAGCGTGACCAACCGGATGAAGGTTCCCGAGATCAAGGACCTTCTTCTACTGCTCGGCGCCGAGATCGAGGAGCTGCCCGGCCAGGCGGAGTGCCTCGACCCGTCCGACACCGAGGACCCGCTCTCGCGCCTGCACCGCTCGCTGAGCGCGAGCGGCAGCGGATACCTGCACACCGACCAGTACTTCAACGAGCGCAACGTCGAGGCCCACCTGCACGGCACCGGGCCCGAGATCGTCAAGGACCTGGACGGCCGCGCGCCCGACTTCTTCGTCGCCTGCGTCGGCACGGCCGGGTCGTCGACCGGCGTGGCCCGCGCGCTGCGCCAGCACGACCCGGACGTCCGCGTGATCGGGCTGGTCGCGGCGAAGAGCGACTTCATCCCCGGCATCCGCACGATCGACGAGGTGCACGAGGTGGGGCTGTTCGAGCCCGGCGTGTACGACGCGATCGAGACGATCACCGCGGACGACGCCATCGACGGGCTGCTGACGCTGCTGCGCCGGTGCGGCACGCCGGCCGGGCCCACCGGTGGGGGCGCCTACCAGGGGGCCGTACGCCACCTGCGCGCCGTCGACGCGTCGCTGACCTCGCGCAGGACGGCCGTCTTCATCGTGTGCGACCGGGTGGAGAGCTACCTGTCGTATCTGCGCGACCGGCGGCCCGCGCTGTTCGGGCGTCCGGCGCGCCGCCACGACTCCCGCGACCTGACCGACGCGGAGATCGCCGCGGCGCCCACGGTCGACGTCGAGGAGGCGGCGCGGTGGCCCGGGCTCGTCGTCGACCTGCGCAGCCCGCACGCGTATCAGGCCCTGCACATCGACGGCTCGGTCAACATCGTCGACGAGCTGTTCGCCGAGCTGCTCCACGGTGGACTGCCGTTCGGCCGGCGCCGGCCGGTGCTGCTGGTCTGCCCGGTGGGCGAGAAGTCGGCCCGGTACGCCGCCTTGCTGACGCGGATGGGCCACCCGGCCGTACGGTCGCTGGCCGGCGGCATCATCGCGTGGCGCGACGCGGGTGCGCGGCTGGTGCGTGACTGATGACGCCTGCCATCCGCGCGCAGTTCCCCCAGCTCGTGAGCAACCCCGGGGTGGCGTACCTGGACAGCGCCGCCACCTCGCAGCGGCCGCAGGCCGTGCTCGACGCCGTGATGACGTACCTGACCAGCGAGAACGCCAATGCCGCACGCGGCACCTATCCGTGGGCGAACCGCACCACCGCCCGCATCGCGGCGACCGCGGACCTGGTCCGCGAGTTCCTGGGCGCCCCGGACGAGTCGGGCGTGCACTTCGTCGGCGGCACCACCGAGGGCCTGCGCCGAGTCGCGCTCGACTGGCTGCTCCCGCAGCTGCGCGACGGCGACGAGATCATCGTCCCGTACGCCGACCACAGCGCGAACCTCGTGCCGTGGCTGGAGGCGGCCGACCTCGCACGCCGCCGGGGCATCGAAGTCGTGGTGCTCCCGCTGCCGTACGACGCCGCGAACGACTACGACGTGGCGCGCCTGCCGGTCGGTCCGCGCACCCGGCTGATCGCCGCCACCCACGTGCACCACGTCTACGGCAACGACATGAACGTGCACCGGCTGCGCGCGGCGGCTCCCGGCGTCCCGATCTGCCTGGACGCCGCGCAGAGCTTCGGCCACCTGCCCATCTCCGTGACCGGCCTCGACGTGGACTTCCTGGTGTTCTCCGGCCACAAGGCGATGGCCCTGCCCGGCATCGGCGCCGTCTGGGCCGCGAACCGGCGCGGCCCCCGCTTTCAACCGGCCGGGTGGAGCGGGTCGCCGAACACCGCCGGCATCGTCAGCCTCGCCGCGGCCATGGAGTGGCTCTCGTCGGTGGGCCTGGCCCGGATCTCGGCGTACGTCACCGAGCTGGGCGCGCGCCTCACCGACGGGCTCGCCTCGCTGGGCAGCTACGAGGTGCTCGGATGTCAGAGCAGCCTGACGGCCGGCTCATCGGTGCAGCGCCGGCACGGGATCGTCACCTTCCGGCACCGCGGGATCGCCTCCAACGACCTTGGTTTCATCCTGGCCGCCGACGGTTTCCTCGTCCGCGCCGACGGCCATTGCCAGGGCTCCGAGGGAGAGAAGACTTCTTCCGTACGGGTGAGCCTGCACGTCTACAACACCCCCCACGAGGTGGACCGTCTGCTCGACACCCTCGCCGCCCTCAACGCTTGAGCCGCGCACCCGTCTGCTCGCCGCCGCCCTGCCCGCCCTCCCGACCGTCCGCCTGCCTGCCCGGCCCGCTCGCCTGCCCGACCCCCCGACCGGCCCGCCTGCCCGCCCTCCCGACCGTCCGCCTGCCTGCCCGGCCCGCTCGCCTGCCCGACCGCCCGACCGGCCCGCCTGCTCGCCCGCCCGCCCGCCTGCCAGCCCGCCCGACCGCCTGTCCCGCTCGCGTCAGCCGCCCCCGCCGCAACCATCCCCCGCCCACCTGTTAGAAATGGTTGTCATTTCCGTTGCTTCGAGGATGGGCCCATGCCGTCGATCGCCGTTGAATCCGCGTGCTGGCGCACCGCGTGGGACGAGGTGATGACCGGATTCGTGCCCGGCCTCGCGTCGCTGGAGGCGGTCGTTGCCGAGGCCGCCGAGGCGGTGCTTGGCCGGGCGCCCCACCGCGTGCTCGACCTCGGCGGCGGCCCCGGCCTGGTGGCCGCGCGGATGGCCGGCCGCTGGCCGCGCGCCGCGGTCACGCTGATCGACATCGACCCGGTGCTGCTCGCACTCGCCCGCGACGGCGTCCCCGGCACGGTGACGGTCCTCGAGGCCGACCTGGGCGACGACTCCTGGGCCACGACCGCCGGCGACGGCTACGACCTGGTCACCGCCATGATGACCGTGCACTACCTGCGCCCGCCGCTGATCCGGGCGCTCTACCGCCGCTGCCACCGCGCGATGTCGCCGGGCGGCCTGCTGGTCGTCGCCGACCTGATGCCCGACGACGGCCTGCCCTCGGTGACGGACGCGCTCAACCCCGCTCCGGGCGAGGCCGCCGCCGAGCTGGCCTGGGCCCAGTGGTGGGGCGAGGCGGCCGAGTCGTTCGGCGAGCTCATGGCCGCGCGCTCCGAGGTCTTCCGTTCGCGCGCGCCCGCCAACTTCGCCGGCTCGGTCGCCTGGCACGCCGCAGCCGTCCGCGACGCCGGGTTCCGCGAGGCCGGCCTTCTCTGGCGCGACGGCCGCCACGCTGCTCTGGTTGCGCTCGCCTGACACGACAGGGACAGCCGCCACGCCGCCCTGGTCGCGCTCGCCTGAAACGACGAGCGGACAGCCGCCACGCCGCTCTGGTCGCGCTCGCCTGAACGGGCGAGCCCCCGCCTCCGGCAGCGGAGACGGGGGCTCGTGACCGTTCGGTGCTACTTGGTGACCTTGACCGTGTAGGTCTGGGCCTCCGCGGCGTTGCCCGCCCGGTCGGTCGCCGTGTAGGTGACCTTCAGGGTGCCCTTCGCGGCGCCCTTGATACCGATGCTCCACGTGCCCAGCAGCGACGGGGCGTCGGTGAGCCGCTTGGCCTTGGCGGCCGCGTCGGCCTGCGACGAAGCCTTGACCCACGCGGCGCCGTCGTAGAAGAACCACCCGCCGGACCGCTCCTGGATCAGCGACGCCTGGACCGCGGTCGCGCCGACGCCCTTGTCGGTGACCAGGCCCGACACCGCCCGCCACGAGGACGCCGACGCCGGGCTCAACGGCACGGCCAGGTGCACGACCGGGGCGTACGTGTCGGCCGTGACCTTGACCGGGCCGACCGCCACGGCCGTGCCCGCACCGGCCGCGTTGTGCGGCGTGACCGTCACCGCGAAGGTGCCGGCCTTGGGATAGGCGTGCGTGACCAGCGCGCCGTTGGGCGACACGGTGGCGGACGCGCCGTCGCCCCAGTCGACGACGACCTTGGTGGCGCCGTCCACCTTGCTCACCGCGAGCACCGTGGACTGCCCGGCCCAGATCGACTTCGGCGCGAGCAGGTACTTGCCGGGCTGCGCCGTGACCTTGACGACCGCCGGGCCCTGGAAGCCAGCCGTGGCGGTGTTGCCGGCCCTGTCGGTGAGCCGCACCGACACGGTGTACGTGCCGGTCTTGGCGTACACGTGCGAGGTCGCCGAGTCGGACACCCCGTCGCCCCAGTCGACGTCGATCCTGGCCACGTCGTCGGCCAGCGCCACCTGGTTCAGCGTCACCTTCTGGCCGGCCCAGACCGCCGTGGCGCCCAGCGCGAAGGTGCCGGTCGGCGGGGTGCTGTCGGCCACGCCGGCGGTGCTGCGCGGCGCGGTGTCGGCGGTGACCGGTGAGTGCGCGGCGAAGTAGTTCACCAGCATCGTCAGGTCGTTGTCGCCGGTGGTGACGCGGTTGGTGCCCTTGCCGAGCGTGGTGAAGTTGTCGCCACCCGCGGCCAGGAACGAGTTCGACGTGACGCGGTAGGTGGCCGTCGGGTCGATCACGACGCCGTTCAGCTTGAGGGTCGACGCGATGATGCGTGAGCCCTGCGGCTGGGAGGCGTCGTACGAGTAGGTCAGCCCCTTGGACACGCCGAGGTGCAGCACCGGCCGGGACGCCCCAGCCGGCTGCCATTGCTCCTCGAGCACCTGCTTGATCTGCGCGCCGGTCAGCGACTGGGTGACCACGTCGTTGGCGAACGGCTGCACCGCGAACGCGTCGGCGTAGGTGACCGTGCCGTCCGTACGGAACAGCAGGTCCGCCCGCAGACCGCCCGGGTTCATGAAGGCGATCTGCGCGCCGCCGCGGCCGGCCGCGCTGGTCTGGTCGAGCTGCACGTCGGCGATGAAGTTGCCCAGCACCGACTCCGCCCCGCGGTCCTCGGCGCCCGCGCTGGTGTAGGCCCGCTTGATGTCCGCCGTGATCTTGCCGAGCGGCTGCTTGCCGAGCTCGGCGGCGGTCTCCTTGGCCTTCGCCACGATCGCGGCGACCTCGGCGTCCGCCGGGTAGCCGGTCACGTTGAGCAGTTCGGCCGTCGACTTGGTGACCGACTTGGTCGCCGGGTCGTACGTCAGCACGGCCTTGCCGACCCGCAGGCCGTAATCCTCCGCCTGGATCACCGGACGGGTGCGCTCGGTGCCCGGCACGGGCACCTCGAAGGCGTACGGCTGATGGGTGTGCCCGCTGAAGATGACGTCGATGTCGGCGCTGACCCGGGTGAAGTCGCCGAACACCGGGTCGGCCTGCAGCGCCGCCGCCGAGCCGATGTTCTCGGTCGCCGCGCCCTCGTGGGCGAGCAGCACGAGCACGTCGGCCTCGCCGTTGGTCTCGTTGCCGTCGGAGAGCTGCGTGGCCAGCGTGTTGGCCTCGGCGACCGGGTCGCGGAACTCGACGCCGGCGATGCCGTCCGGGCTGACCAGCGACGCGGTCTGCTCGGTGACCACGCCGATGTAGCCGACCTTGACCCCGCCGAGCGTCTGCACGCTGTAGCCGGGCAGCACCCGCTCGCCGTTCTTGTAGACGTTGGCCGCCAGGTACGGGAACTTCGCCCGGGACTCGACGCGGCCCTGCAGGTCGGCGAGGCCCTTGTCGAACTCGTGGTTGCCGACCGCCGAGACGGCCAGGCCGCCGGCGTTCAGCGCGTCGATCGTCGGGTTGTCGCCGTCGATCGCCGAGATGAAGGTGGAGGCGCCGATGTTGTCGCCGGCGGACACCCACGCGGTATTGGGGTTGGCGGTCCGCAGCTGGTCGACCATCCCGACGAGCTGGGCGGCGCCGCCGTTGCCGGCGGACGGCTGCTCGAGCCGGCCGTGGAAGTCGTTGATGCTCAGCAGCTGCAGGTCGACCGGACCGGTGGCCTTGGTCGACAGCCCCACGACGACCGGGTCGTGGTCGCTGGCCCGGTACGGGCCGGGGGCGTAGAACGGCGCGTAGCCGTCGTACTCGTACGCGAACGACTCGACCGAGTTGATGTTCCAGACGTCCACGCCCGTGACCCGCTTCGCGAGCGAGGCGGAGGCCAGGGCGTGGTCCAGCGAGCCGGACTCGCCGCCGAAGACGTACGACGCGTCGTCCACGTCCGCGACGTTGGAGTACCCGGCGTCGGCGAGCACCCGGATCGGGTCCTCCTGGCTGTACGCGTTGAAGTCGCCCAGCAGGAGCACGTCGGAGGTGCCGAGCGTGCCCACGAACGCGGCGAGCGCGGCCGCCTGCCGCTTGCGGTCACCGTTGTACGCGCCCTGCCCGTCGCCGGTGTCCACGTTGTCCCCGGTCGGGGTCGTCGAGGCGCTCTTGGACTTGAGGTGGTTGGCGACCACGGTGAAGGTGGCCGAGCCCGCGGTGAACGTCTGCGCGATCGGCTCGCGGGCGTTCGCCCACACCGACTCGTCGTTCACCGACCGGGCAGCGCCCTTGGGCGTCACCGCGGCCGGCTTGAAGATGATCGCGGTGGTGATGAAGTCCTGCTGCTCGGGGCCCGGCAGGTCGGCCGGCGAGCGTACGTAGTCCCAGGTGCCCGCGCCGTCGGAGGCATTCAGCGCCCCGACGAGCGTCCGCAGCGCCTCCTGCGGGTCGTCCGCCTCGAACCGGACCGAGTTCTCGATCTCCATGAGCGCGACCACGTCGGCGTCCAGCGCGCTGATCGCCGAGACGATCTTCGCCTGCTGCTTGGCCAGCGCGGCCTCGTCCGCCGCGCCGCGGGCCTCGCCGCCGAAGTGGACGAAGTAGTTGAGCACGTTGAAGCTGGCGACGCGGATGTCCCCGCCCACGTTCGCCGGAGCCGGCGTACGCGGGTTGGTGTCCTTGAACGTCGTGCCAGGCTCCGCGGGGTTCGCCGGCTGCAGGCGCCACTCGCTGAAGCCGTAGCTGAGGACGCTGGGCCCGAACTTCTCCACGGTGTCGCCCACGCGGACCGGGTCGTCCTTGGTCAGGTACGCCGGGGGGAGCCCGGCGGTGGCGAGGTTGGTGGTCCGGCCGTCGTCCAGCAGGATCCGCCGCACCTTGTTCGCGGCCTTGACCGCGCCGGCCTCGGGCGAACCCGGGCGGGCCACGTCGGTCGGGATCCTGGCGGGGTCGTCGCCCGCGGCCAGGATGATCTCGCCGTAGCGGTTGGCGTTGTAGACGTCCGAGACCGTGTACGCGCCGACGGGCGCGACCAGCATCGACTCGACCGACTCGCGGGCCGCGTCGTCGAGCGGCAGGCTCAGCGCGACCGGCGCGGGCAGCGGCACCCCGGTCGCGCAGACCTGCGTGTCGGCCTTCGCGGCGGTGGTGAGCTCAGTGAGCCCGTTGTACTCGGTGACCGTGCCGGTGACCCGCACCCGGTCGCCGATCGCGACCGCCGGCGCGTTGGCCGCGCTCGGGCCGAAGAACACGAAGATCGCGTCCGAGGCGGTGCCGGCCGCCACCGGGCGGTCGCCGCCCGTGCCCGCGGTCTGCACGTAGACGCCGTTGTAGCCGCCGGCACGGTGGTCCGCGGTGACGACGCCCTCCACGGTGACCTTGGTGTTGGCCACGGGGGTGTCCGCGCCGGTGCCCTGCACCTGCGCGATGGTGTGGGTGGCCGCGGTGTCGCAGCCGGTCGACGGCTCGTCGGGCTCGTCCGGGACGGCCACGTTGAGCTTGCCGAAGGAGGCGGCCGCCGGGGCCTGCCACTTCCCGTCGACCTTCTGCAGCGACTGCCCGGCGGGCGTGGAGTCGAGCTCCGCGACGCCGAGGTCCACGCTGGTCCGCCCGGAGGCGGGCCCGTTGGTCGCGGTCAGCACGCCCTCGTAGCTGAGGAACTCGACGACCGTGCCGTCGGGCCGCACCAGGGCCACGCCGTCGGGCGCGCCGTTCTGGATGCCGTTGGCGGGATAGGTCTGCACGACCACTCCGGCCTCGGGCACGGCGCCGCTGAGCGTCGCGGTGTGGTAGCTCGCGCCGCCGCTGCCGTTGTAGAGGACGATCTGCCAGCCGGTCAGGTCGAAGCCGGCCGGGGCCTGCACCTCGATCGCCTCACCGCTGTCGGCGCCGGCGTTGTCGTAGTGGATCTCGCTGAGGAACGGGTCTCCGGGGTCGGCGGCCACGGCCGGTCCGGCCAGGCTCAAGCCGATCGTGGTGGCGAGGGCTGCCGCGCCGACTGCTCGTAGCGCCGCCGCGGACGGGCCGCCGCGCAAAAATCGATGCATCGAGAACTTTCCTCCGAACGAAGGTGATCCGCCGGAGGCTAGGTAGCGAGCATGACGATGGACGCTCGAATAGGTAACGAATAGGCATTAGGGCAGGTGAATGCCCGGTGGCGGGTCGCTTTCCGGACACTCGTTGCGCCTCGGCGGCCCCTTCATTGTTCGCTTTTGTACGGCCACCCACAGAAAAACCGCCCCGCCTCACTCTGCGGTGGGGCGGGGCGGTTCTCGAAAGTGGAACGTCAGTGCATCATGATCGGCGCCTCGGCGGCGGGCTCGCCGGCCGCGCCCGCCGGGCCGAACGGGCGGCGCTTCTTGGGCAGGAAGGCGATCGGGATGAACGTCGCCAGCACCAGCGCGAACCCGACCCAGAACGTGGTCCCGAACGAGTCGGCCGCGAACTGCAGGCCGCGCTGGAGGATCTCCGGCGGCAGCGGGATCTGCGCGCCCTGGTTCACCGCGATCGCCGCACCCGCCTCGGTGATCGGCTCACCGGTCTGGGGGTTGTTGAGCCCGGGGATCGGCGTCGACTCGTTGAGCTGGCTGGTCAGGATCACCGACATGATCGCGGTGCCGACCGAGCCGCCGATCTGCTGCAGGATGTTGACCAGCGTGGAACCGCGGGCCACCTCGACGGGCTGCAGCGTCCGCAGCGCCGACGTCATGATCGGCATCATCGTGCCGCCCATGCCCAGGCCCATCACGAACAGCGAGCCGCAGAGGAACACGTACGACGTGTCGGTGTCCACCTGGGTGAAGCCGAAGAACCCGAGCGCGATCAGCGTCATCGCGAACGGCACCGTGCGCCCTACCGGGATCTTGTCGGCGAGCATGCCGGCGATCGGCATGGTCAGCACCGCGCCGATGCCCTGCGGGGCCATCAGCAGACCGGCGTCGAGCGTGGACTCGCCGCGCACCTGCAGGAAGTAGCTGGGGAACAGCAGGCCGGCGCCCATGAACGCGATGATGAAGACGAACAGCGAGATCGAGGCGACGCTCAGGTTGCGGTTGCGCAGCAGGCGCAGGTCGAGCAGCGGGTGCTTCGGCTTGAACGAGTACAGCACGAAGCCGATCACCAGCAGCGCGCCGATCAGCATCGTGACCCACACCTTGGGCGCCGTGATCGTGCCCTCCTCGGGCAGCGACGAGACGCCGAACAGGAACAGGGCCAGACCCGGCGAGAGCATCAGCATGCCGAGGAAGTCGAACGACTCCGACGGGTGCGGCTCGTCCTTGGGCAGCGCGAAGAACGCGTAGACCAGCGCGATCCCGCCGATCGGCAGGTTGATCAGGAAGACCCAGTGCCAGCTCGCGGCCTCGATCAGCCAGCCGCCCAGGATCGGGCCGCCGATCGGGCCGAGCAGCATCGGCACGCCGAGCACGGCCATCAGCCGGCCGATCCGCTCCGGGCCGGCCGCCCGGGTCATGATCGTCATGCCGATCGGCATCAGCATGCCGCCGCCGAGGCCCTGGATGACCCGGTAGGTGACGAGCTGCTGGATCGAGTCGGCGGTGGCGCAGAGCACCGAGCCGAGCGTGAACAACAGCAGCGCCATCATGTAGAGCCGCTTGGTACCGAAGCGGTCGGCTGCCCAGCCGCTCAGCGGGATCACGGTGGCCAGCGCCAGCGTGTATCCCGTCATGGTCCACGCGACCTCGGCGTACGTGGCGTTGAACTCGGTCTGGAACGTGGGCAGGGCGACGCTGACGACGGTGATGTCGAGGATCGACATGATCGCGCCGAGCACCACCACCCCGGCGATCTTGAGGACCGCGGCGTCGAGCTTGGCCGGAGGCCCTGCTGTGGCTTGTTCGGTCACGGGTGAACTCTCCCCCGGTCGGGTGTCTTGGCTCTTCAGGCTCGGCACGGAAGTGCTCATGCTCGCACCTCTGCGTCACGAGCGGCATCTCGTTTTCAGCGTGCCCTCAGCAAAGCGATCCGGGTGCCCCTTCCGCTGTCAGCCTGCCCTCCGATCCGGCGTGAGAGTCGTCACAGAAATGACGACGTCCGCGCAGCCCGCAAGTTTCGCCCCCGCTGACCTGGCGCCGGAGCCTGTCCTCGCCCCCGATGCGCTGGAAGTTTCCGAGAACATTGACACGCTTCTATGGCGCCGCGGAAACTCGATCGGGAGCGCTCCCATTCCCTCCCCCTTCCACCGGAAGGAGCAGCGTCGTGACCGTCCGTTTCCGGTTCCGCACGGCGATCGTGGTGCTGACCGCAGCACTCACGGCCGGCGCCGCGATGACCGCCATCCCCGCCTTCGCCGCTCCCGGCGTCGAGGACGAGGGCGCCGCCTGCGCCGTCCCCGCCCTCCCCGACTCCGGATCCCTGCCCACCGACGCCCGGCTGCCCGACCCGTTCCGCAAGCTCGACGGCACCCGCATCACGACGCGCGCCGAGTGGACCTGCCGCCGCGAGGAGATCAAGCGGCTGTCCGAGAAGTTCGTGTACGGCGAGAAGCCCGCGAAGCCGCAGTCGGTCACCGGCACGGTGTCGAGCAGCTCGATCACCGTCAACGTCGCGGCTCAGGGCCGCAGCGCGAGCTTCTCCGCCAAGGTCGAACTGCCGAGCGGCACGGGCCCGTTCCCCGCCGTCGTGGTGTTCGGCGGGTTCGGCGCCGACACGGCCGCGATCAAGGCGGCCGGCGCGGCGGTGATCAGCTACGACCCGTACGCGGTGGGCAAGGAAGGCACGCCGCGCACCAGCAAGCAGGGCGCGTTCTACAGCCTCTACGGCTCGTCCAGCCCGACCGGCCTGCTCATGGCCTGGGCGTGGGGCGTCAGCCGCATCATCGACGTGATCGAGCAGGCCGGCGGCAGCGTGCTGCGAGGCGACGCAACGGGGGTCACCGGCTGCTCACGGTTCGGCAAGGGCGCGTTCGTGGCCGGCGCGTTCGACCAGCGCGTCGCGCTGACCATGCCGATCGAGTCGGGCAGCGCCGGCGTGCCGATCTTCCGCGGCATCCCCGGCGAGGGGGCGCAGAGCCTGTCCAGCGCGTACGGGGAGCAGCCCTGGCTCGGCGACGCGTTCGGCTCGTTCACCGGCAGCCCCACCCGCCTGCCGGTGGACACCCACGAGATCGTCGCCATGGTGGCGCCGCGCGGACTGTTCATCATGGACAACCCGCACATCGCCAACCTGGGCCCGCGCTCGGCGAGCGTGGCCGCCCTGGCCGGCGCCGAGGTCTACCGGGCGCTCGGCGCGGGCGACGCCATCTCGTACTGGTCGGACGTCAGCGACGGCACCCACTGCGCCGGCCGCGCGGAGTGGCGGACCCCGCTGCAGCAGAACATCCGCAGGCACCTGCTGCGGACCGGCAACGACCCCGGCGCGATCCGCATCTCGAGCCGGGCGCAGGGCCGCCTGGCCGACTGGGTCAGCTGGCAGACGCCGGTTCTGGGCGGCGGCACATCCCCGACACCCACCGATCCCCCTACGACGCCCACCACCCCGCCGCCGTCCACTCCGCCGCCGACCGGCGCCTGCTCGGCGTCGGCGAGCGTCAACGCCTGGACCGGCGGCTTCGTCGCCACGATCCGGGTCACCGCCGGCGCCGCCCCCGTCGACGGCTGGGCCGTCGACCTGACCCTCCCGCCCGGCGCCGCCGTCACCAGCTCCTGGAACACCACCCGGACCACAACCGGCGGCACCGTCCGGTTCACCAACGTCGCCTACAACGGCGGGCTCCCGGCCGGCGGCTCCACCGAGTTCGGCTTCCAGGCCACCGGCTCCCCCGGCACACCCATCCTCACCTGCACCGCCTCCTGACCACGAGGGCGCGGCGGCGACCGCCGCCGCGCCATACTGCCTGCGTGCCCGAGCCGGAATCGGAGGTCACCTCCGAGCGTCTTGTCCTGTTCACCGACGCGGTCGCCGCGCTCGCGCTCACGCTGCTCATCCTGCCGCTGCTCGACGTGATCACCGACCTGTCGGAGGGGCATCCCGGCCTCGGCGACCTGGTGCGCGAGCACCGGGGCGACTTTGCGGCGTTCCTGCTCAGCTTCGCCGTGATCTTCCGGCTGTGGTGGGCCCACCACCGGATCTTCCAGCACCTGTCGCTGATCCGCCCGCGCCTGGTGGCGCTCAGTGCCTTGTGGACGCTGGCGATCGCGTTCCTGCCGATCCCGACCGCCATCATCACCGCGTACGAGCCGTCGGCCGGCAGCGTCGCCCTCTACGGCGGGGCGCTGGTGCTGGCCAGCGGCTCGCTGACGCTCCTTTCCCTGTACGCCCGGAGGCACCCCGCTCTGAGCGCCGGCCGTACCCCCGTGCCGGCCGCGGTCGTGGTGGGCAACTTCGCCGCCTTCCTCGCGCAGGTGGCGGCCACCGTGATCGGCGCCGTCTTCGCCGGCACCGTCAACTTCCTGGCGTTCCTGCTGATGTTCCTGACCACGCCGCTGGAGCGGGCGATCCGCTCACGCTGGAAGTGAGGCGGGCGTCAGCACCATCCGGCCGCGCGCCTCGCCGCTGAGCATCCGGTCGTACGCGGACTGCACCTCGGTCAGCGGGCGCGTCTCGACCAGCGGCCGCACGCCGGTCAGGGCGGCGAACCGCAGCGTCTCCTCGACCTCCCGGGCGGTGCCGGACGGGTGGCCGTGCACCGTGCGGCTCGTCGAGATCAGCTGGAACGGGCTCACCTCGATCGGGGCCGGGTCGGCGCCCACGACGATCAGCTCGCCGTTGGGGGTGAGGCCGTCGATCGTGGCGCTCATCGCCGCTGAGTCGCCCGCGGTGGCCAGCACGGCACGGGCGCCACCGAGCTCCTGCAGCCGCTCGGCGACGTCGCCGGCGGTGCTGTCCAGATAGTGGTGGGCGCCGAGTCCGGCCGCGGCAGCCGAGCGGTCGCCGCGCGCGATCGCCACGGTCTCGAAGCCCAGCTTGGCGGCGAACTGCACGCCCAGGTGCCCGAGCCCGCCGAGGCCGAGCACCGCCACGAGGTCGCCGGGCCGGGCCGAGCTGCCCCGCAACGACGTGAACGTGGCCACCCCGGCGCAGCCCATGGGCGCGGCCTCGGCGGCGGTGAGCGCGTCCGGGATGCGCGCCAGGGCGGTCGCGGGGACGACCAGCGCGTCGGCGTAGCCACCCGGATAGGCCCAGCCGGGCACCTGCAGGCGTACACAGTGGATGAGGTCCCCGGCCCGGCAGCTCGCACAGATGCCGCAGTTGCCGCCGAACCAGCCGACGGCCACCCGGTCGCCGGCGGCCCAGCCCTCGACCCCGTCGCCGATCGCGTCCACGCGACCGGCGATCTCGTGGCCGGTGACCAGCGGAAACGACACGGGGAACGCGGCGTTGACGAAGGCCGCGTCGGTGCGGCACACGCCGCACGCCTCGACGGCGACGCGCACCTGACCCGGGCCGGGCGACGGCTGCTCGGCCTCGACGATGCGGAAGGGGGCGCCCGGCTCGGAGACCTGGGCGGAACGGTATGTGGTCATGGGGACCATCGAACCGCCGCGGAAGGCGCGCTGAGCTGCGGGAACTGGCAAGGCGCACCCTAGGAACACCAGGACCAGGTTCGGGCTTCCACTCGCCCCGGCGCCGCCGATACTGGATCACGTGGCCTCCAACGCTGACCTCAAGGAGTTCCTGCGGTCCCGGCGCGCGCGTCTGCGACCCGAGGAGTTCGGCCTCGGCGAGACGGCCGGGGCGCGCCGCGTGCCCGGGCTGCGGCGCGAGGAGCTGGCCGCGCTCGCCGGCGTGAGCGTCGACTACTACGTACGCCTGGAGCAGGGCCGCAACCTCAACCCGTCCGAGCCGGTGCTCGACGCGATAGCGCGGGCGCTGCGGCTCGACGACACCGAGCGCGCCCACCTGTTCGACCTCGCCCGGCCGCGTGAGGCCCGCCGCCGGGCGCCGCGCCGGCCGCAGCAGGTGGCCCGGGCGACGTACCAGCTGCTCGAGACCCTCGACGAGGCAGCCGCGCCCGCGTTCATCGTCGGGCGCCGCATGGACGTGCTCGCGATCAACCGGGCCGGTCGCGCGCTGATCTGCGACTTCAACGCGTTGCCGGCCCGCCGGCGCAACTACGCGCGGTTCATCTTCCTCGACGACAACGCCCGGGCCCTGCACCCGGACTGGGCGGTGATCGCCGCCGAGACGGTGGCGACACTGCGGGTGGACGCGGGCCGCCACCCGGACGACCCGGACCTGTCGGCGCTGGTCGGCGAGCTGTCCGTGCGGAGCGAGGACTTCCGGCGGTGGTGGGCCGACCACCAGGTGCTGGCGCGCACGAGCGGCACCAAGCGCTTCCGCCACCCGACCGTCGGCGACCTGACCATCACGTACCAGGCTCTGACCCTGCCCGACGACGCCGAGCAGACGATGTTCGTCTACACGGCGCCCGCCGGCACGCCCGACCGGAACGCGCTGCACCTGCTGCTGCTGGGCGGCGACGAAGCTCACCCGATAGACCAGCGGCGCCGGGGTATCCGAACGGTCTGACCGATGAAGGGATGACCATGAGCACTCTGGGCAGCAGCGGCATCGAGGTGTTCCCGCTCAACCTGGGCGGCAACGTGTTCGGCTGGACCAGCGACGAGGCGGCCTCGCACCGGATCCTCGACGCGTTCACCGAGGCCGGCGGCAACTTCGTCGACACCGCGGACGGCTATTCGGCGTGGGTGCCCGGCAACTCCGGCGGCGAGTCCGAGACCATCATCGGCGGCTGGCTGTCCGCCCGCGGCAACCGCGACAGCGTCGTCATCGCCACCAAGGTCAGCCAGCACCCGCAGTTCCGGGGCCTCGCCGCCGCCAACGTCGCGGCCGCCGCGGACGCGTCGCTGAAGCGGCTGGGCACCGACCACATCGACCTGTACTACGCGCACTACGACGACCCGGGCACACCGCTCGAGGAGACTGCGGGCGCGTTCGACGCCCTGGTCAAGGCGGGCAAGGTGCGCGCCGTCGGCGTCTCGAACTACAGCGCCGAGCGGATCCGCGAATGGTTCGAGGTCGCGCGGCGCAACGGCTTCGTGCTGCCGGTGGCCGTGCAGCCGCACTACAACCTGGTCGAGCGGGCCGCGTACGAGCGGGAGATCGCCCCCGTCGCCGCCGACGAGAACCTGGCCGTGCTGCCCTACTACGCGCTGGCGAGCGGGTTCCTGACCGGCAAGTACCGCACGACCGAGGACCTCGCGGTCAGCCCTCGCGGCGGCGGCGCCCAGAAGTACCTGACCGAGGACGGCCTGGCCGTCGTGAAGACGCTGACCGGCATCGCCGAGTCCCGCGGCGTCGAGCCGGCCACGGTCGCGCTCGCCTGGTTGCGTACGCGTCCGAACGTCGCCGCCCCGATCGCCAGTGCCCGTACGGTCGAGCAGTTGCCGGCCCTCATCGCCTCGGCGACCCTCGACCTCACCGCCGACGAGACCACCGCGCTCGACGACGCCTCGGCGCCCCTGGCCCAGTAGCCGTCGGCCCGTCCATCCTGAAGAATCCTCGGATGATCGTGGCGGCAGTCTTTCCCGAGGCGTCGATCGGTACGGGCGTGTTCGCGCTGCGTCCGTCCGAGCAACTCGACGCCGACAGGCTGGAGAAGACCCTCCGTACGGCGGGCATCTGGTTCGTCGAACGCAACAGCCACCCCGAGCCCCTGATCCGAGCCGCAGCCGTCCCCGGCGGCGGCGTCCACCGCGTCGTGCTCGGCTACGGCTTCGGCGGCATGCCCGAGAAGCTGTGGGTGATCGGCCCGCGCGCCCTGCGCCACGTGCTGCGCCTGCTCGAGGTCGACCAGCCACCCCAGCGCCTGCCGGGCGAGGACGGCGACATCCCCACCCTCGACCAGCTGGCCGCCGAGTGGGACCGCTTCGCGCGGTTGCCGGTCGAGGCCCAGGTCGGCGCGAGCGTGCCGTGGCTGAGCCTCACCGGCAGGGCCAACCTCGAGGAGGTCCGCTCGGCGCCACCCCTGACCTTCCCCGTCCCCGCCCCACCGCCCGGCGCCCGCCGCGAGCTGGGGCCGCGGGTGCGGGGCTGGTTCTGGACCCAGCCCCTCGAGGCCGTGGGCCCGACCGAGCGTCGCCGCGTCACCGCCGACGGCGTGAGCGCCACCGCTCACGCCGTCGACGAGGGTCAGCAGGTGAGGTTGCCGCCGGTGGGGACGCCGAGGAGGCCGGCGAAGCGGGTGTAGCTCGCCACCCGGCTCGAGACCTGGCCCGGGTTGCCGCCGTTGCACTCGATGCTGTTGATGGCACGGATCGTCGTGCCGAAGCCCTGGCCGTTGACCATGGCGTTGTGCGACGTCGTGCCGGCCGCGCCGGTGCCGGTCATCCAGTACCAGAGGCCCGTCTGCCACGAGATCGACGAGTTCGTGGCCACCAGGTTGGGGTTGTTGAGCAGGTCGACGCCGAGCGCGTCGCCGGCGGCCTTGTAGTTGAAGTTCCAGCTCAACTGGATAGGGCCGCGGCCGTGGTAGGCCGACTGGCCGGCCGGGCACCCGTACGGCTGGGAGTAGTCGCAGTAGTGCGGCCAGTTCGCCTGGTTGATCTCGTCGATGTAGACCAGCCCGCCGGTCTCGTGGCCCACGTTGGCGAGGAAGGCCGCGGCCTCCTGCTTCTTGACCGTGTCGCTGCCCGAGGTCGCGAACGCGGGGAACTTCTTCATGGCGTCGACGAGACCCGCGTACGTGTAGAAGCTGTTGCGCCCCGGGAACATCGAGTTGAACTGGGCCTCGCTCACCACGAACCCGCTCGTCCCGCCGCCACCGCCGGTGTCCCCGCCGCCACCGCCGCCGTTGCAGGCGTACGGCGACCAGAACCACGTGCTGATGACCGGGTCGTAGCCCGGGTTCTCGTGCGTCGCCTGGTAGAACTGCCCGTTCGTGTACCGCACGACCGCGCCGACGGCGTAGAACTGCCCGGCCACCCAGTTCGGGTAGTTGCAGCCGGTCGTCCCACCGCCACCACCGCCGCTGCCGCCGGTGCAGGCCCCGTTGTCCTGCCACACACCCGAGCCACCGGTGCTGGGCGCCTCGCCCTGCGTCCACCACTTGGCCGTCCAGTTGCGGCTGTTGTACGACGCCGTCATGCCACCCGTGTAGACCGCGCCGCTGTTGTACGGCGTCACGCACGCGGCGGCCGCTTCGGACGCCGCCATGGGCGCCACCACACCCACGACGCTCACCGCCAGCACGGCGAGCATGGTGAGCAGACGTTTCCTCTTCATGGCGGACCTTTCGTGCACCGAGGGGGATAGGGGTGCGCGCGCGACACATCGACCACACCAAATGCGCCGAGGCCCGTCAATATCTGTAAACAAACTTTAGTCATTCGGGCAATCCAGGGAGCGCGTGACACCCGTCGATACCCTGACGACCGACTTCCCGCACTCACGGACGGCTTGGTGATGCCTCGTTCACGCCCACGCGGCGGCCAAGGCGGCGACGACGACGGCCCGCCACCGCCACGACGGTCCCGGCCCAGCCACGGCGGCGACGACGCGGAGAGCATTCGCGCCGCGCAGGACCGAGTGGGCAACTGGGCCGAGGACGGCCGGGCCGGCTCGTCGGCTCGCGGACCGGGCGGCCGCACCACGCCGGACGAGCCGAGCGGACCTCCTTGGCGAGCCGCCGACTCGGTCGTCGGCAGCGCCCGCGGCCTGGACGTGCAGCCGCCGCACCGGCGGCACACCATCGCCGGCGCGCGCGGCGGACGGGTGGACGAGGACAACACCGTCTACCTCCGGGGCTACGAGGGCGTGGCCGCCCAGGACGCGCAGGGCATCGCGGCGGGCGAGGCCACCTGGAACACCAGGACCCAGCGGTACGAGATAAACGGCCGCTCCTACGGCGTGGAGCCCAGCGGCAGGCTGTTTCCCGATTCGGGCATCGGTATGGTCAGGCTCGACCGCAACGAGTACGCGGCGCTCAAGGAGATCGCCAGGGCGGACGGCGACCTGTCCGCGGCGCCGCAGCTCAGCAGGAACCCCCGCTTCACCGCCAACCCCGAGGCGGTGGCCAGGGCAAAGGCGATCTACGACGGGACGTACGAGCCGTGAGCTACGGATTCTGGATCTTCGGCGAGCTGGATCGGGAACGGCTCGCCTCGGCGCTCGCGTCGATGCTGGCACTCGCTCCCGACCAGGTCGACGTCGGCGATGACGGCGAGGACGACCGCAACTGGGAGGCGCCGGTGAGCTGCACGGTCACCCCGCTGACCGGTCACCTGCACTGGCACCTGGACGTCTATCTCGGCGCGACGATCGCTCGGCCGCCCACCGAGCCCGCCGCGGCAGCCTGGCTGGCCGGCAGGCTGCGGACCGTCGTGGCCTACCGGGCGTCGACGTTTCCGCCGAGCGCCTTCTGGCTGGTCGGGCCCGACGGCAAGCGCACCCGGGCAAGGATCTACGAGGAGGACTCCGCCGACGACTACGGCCCCGCCGCCGTCCGCATCGATGTCGTGGAGCACCCGATCGCGGCCCTGCCCGGTCTGCGCGTGGCAGCGACGCCGGAGGTCATCCGGGAGCACCGGATGCCGACGCCGGTGGGTGACCGGCTCGAGGACTCGCTGGGGCCGCTGATCGGGACGGGCACGGCTGCGGCGGAGACGGCCCGGAAGGTCACCATGGTGCTCGGCGCGTGGGAGGCGATGGTGGCCCGCCTCGTCGCAGGCTGGCCGCCGGACGGCTGGTATCCCGCGGCGTACTACCGGGAGGACCTCGAGACCCGGGACGACCTCGCGCGCCTCGCGGAGACGCTGCCGGAACCGGCCCGGGGCGTCGCCGCCCGAGCGGTGGCCGAGGTGGACGGTCGCTTCGCGGAGCTCACCGACGACGACGGCGGCCGGGCGTTGGCCGCTGCCACCGGTCCGTTGCCGCCGGGTTCGTCGGACCGGTGGTGGTGGCACCGCATCCCGCACCCGCTCCCGTGGCAGGATCAGCCCGGCGCCTGACATGAGCCGCCGGGCGTCGCCTCAGGCGAGCAGGCTCACCGCGTATCGGGCGCACCCCCACGAGATGCTCACACCCGCGCCGCCGTGGCCGTAGTTGTGCAGCACGGCGGAGCCGGCCAGGGTGGTCCGCTCGACGCGCACCGGCTCGCGGGCCGGGCGGATGCCCACGCGATGGTCGATGACCTCGGCGTTCTTGAGCAGCGGCTCGATCTCCACGCACCGCGCGATGATGCCGGCGGCTACGGTGTGGTCGCGGTCGCGGTCGACGCGGTCCTTCTCGGCCGAGCCGCCCAGCACGACGAAGTCGCGGTGCGGCAGCAGGTAGGTCAGCTCGCGCTCGGTGTCGTTGTGCTCGGCCACGAACGAGGTGATGCCGGGGTTGGACACGACCACCAGCTCGCCGCGGATGGGCTGCAACCGGGGATCTGGTACGAGCTCGCGGGCGCCCATGCCGGTGCAGTTCGCGACCACGGGCGCCGCGGCGGCGGCCTCGGCCAGCGACGTGATGCGCCGCCGCTCGACGGACCCGCCGCGCTCGGCGAGCCGCTTCTCCAGGTAGGCCAGGTAGACGGGCATGTCGACGACCGGGACCGTGTAGCTCCAGCCGCTCGCGAAGCCGGGCGGCAGCTCCTCGGGGTCGCACATGCGGAAGTCGGGCACGCGCAGCGCCCACGGCGGCGCCTCGGCGTGGGTGCGGCACACCTCCCGGCCGAACACCATCGCGACGCCCGTCCCGTCCTCGCGGGCCAGCGCCTCGAGCTCGGCGAACGTCTGGTCGGCCCACTCCGAGACGCGCTCGTCCTCGATCAGAAAGGGCGAATAGATGGCGCCGGCGGCGTACGACGTCGTGTCCGCCGGGCGGTCCGCGGCCCAGACCCGCACGGAGTAGCCCGCATCGGCCAGACACACGGCCGTGGTCAGGCCGGACACGCCACCACCGACGACAAGGGCGTCCGGGGAGCGGCGACTCATCAGCCGAGCGTAACGGTCGGCAGCCGGTTCCGTGAATATCCCCGGCGCCGCCGCACGCTCATGACGATCAATGAAAGCGGCGGCGAGCAGGCCTTACTGCCGGTGCCCCAGCGCGAGAATCATGCCCTCGTAGCCGTCGCGCAACTGCTTCTCCGGCGCGCCCTCGGACCGATCCTGGGCGTCGATCGACCGGCCGCGGGTGTCCACTGTGTGGACTCGCAGATCCGAGGCGAAGGCGCGGAGACACTCGGCGATGCCGTCCTCGTCGACCTTGACCGCGGGGAACTTGTGGTCCTTGACCACGTAGCCGGTGGAGTTGCGCATGAACGCGGCCGCGAACGGCGCCCCGGGCTTGAGCGCCTCCATGAACGACGCGACCGCGCGCCGGAACTCGCCCTCGTCGCTGGTGATCGACTCGGCGACGAAGAACATCGTCCCGACGTCGAACTGCTGCTCGGGCAGGTCGAAGAGGCTGGCCTGGTGTACGGTCGCGGCCCGGGCCAGCCGGCGCCGGACGTCGCGGGAGCCGAGAGCCTCGTACGCCTTGTGCTCGCGCAGCGTCTGCCAATAGCGGTCCCAGTACGTCGAGTAGTGCGGCAGCTGCTCGCGGAGCCACGCGCAGTTCTGGGCGCCGTACTCCCAGAGCGTGATCTCGTCGGCGAGCGGAAGCATCGACATCGCCGGATAGAGGTTCGCGCCCGAGCCGACGTCGACGCCGGACCCGGCCGGGGTGGAGCTCGCCTCGGCGCCGAAGAAGTCGCGCACCATCTCGAGGAAGAGACGGTCGTCGGCGCGCATGAAGGCGTAGTTGGCCTTCCAGTAGTCGTGCGCCGCGAACGCGTCCCAGTCCACCTGCCCGTCGGGGGTCAGCGGGCGGCTCGGCTCCACACGGGTCCCGCGGGACCCGGCAGTGCCGCGGCGGGCCTGCCTCACAGCGGCGTGCGCCCCCATCTGCCAACAACTCCTCGATGCGGTGGAATCAAACCGGGATCAACGGCCCCTGTCTGGCACAACGTTTCGATCACGCACACGCAATTCCACTCCGGTGTGACATTCCACGTCGGAGCGGTGGTCAAACGGGCCGGACGGAAGCGTATCGGCGTCCCCCTTCGCTCTCAATGTCGGATCCATTACGGCTGAGATACGGCCTCGCCCCGCGGGCAGTTCATCCCGTACGGGGAAGTGGTGGCATTTCGCCGGGATCGGCGCCCGGCAGCCAGCTCAGCGTCTGCCCGGCCACCAGCCTGAGCTGCGGGTCCGCCGTGCCGCCGGCCAGCCTGGTCAGTCTTTCCCGGGTCCGCGGGTCGGCGGCGAAATACAGACCCAGCAGGCGTACGGCGGCCTCGCGCACGGACCAGTCCGGATCCTCCACGCCGGCGATCACGGCGTCGTAGACCTCCGACTGGGTGAACCGATTTCCCAACGTGGTGAGCGCCTCGCGGCGTACCAGCGGATTGTCGTCGGTTCCGGATGCCTCCAGCAGCGTGGGCAGCACCCACGGCGCGGCGGCGTAATGCTCGCCCAGCAATCGCACGGCGCACTGCCGGATCGTCGCGTCGTCGCCCGTGGCCCGTCCGACGAGATCGGTCACGTGCCGGGCCGCCGCCACCGATCCCGGCTCGACCGTCCTCGCGAGCGCGGACGCGGCCGCCTCCACGACGCCGGCATCGCGGTCGGTGCGGACGAGGTGGGCCAACGTGTCGCGGGCGGCCACCGGGTGCAGCCGGCCGAGCAGGGCCGCGGCCGCCGACCGTACGTGCGCGTTCGTGTCCTCTGTGGCGCGGCGGGTCAGGATGTCGTGGCCCGCCGGATGGGTGCCAAGCCAGTCCTCGACCGCCGCGGCGGCGCGCTCGAACACCTTGCCGCTCTGGTCGTGGCGGACCCGGTCGATCAGCGTGTCGCGGGCGCCGCCGGTCACGTCGTCGAGCCCGGCCAGCTCGTGCACCGCGGTCAGGCGTACGTCCCGGTTGTTGTCGGCCCGGCAGCGCTCGGCGATCAGCCGCTGGGCCTCGGCGTTGCCGCCGTGCCGCTGGGCGAGCACGCGCAGGGCCTGCTGGCGCAGCTGCGCCTCGGGATCGGCGACGGCGACCTCGCTGAGCAGCGCCCGCGCGCCGGCGCCGTCCCAGCGCGCGGCCACCAGACCGCTCAGCGCGGCGCTGCGCACGGCCACGTTCCGGTCGCCGGTGGCCCGGCGTTCGAGCACCTGCAGCAGCGCGTCGTCGGCCGGCGCCCACCGGACCAGGGCGGTCACGGCGGCCAGCCGTACGTCGGCGTCGCTGTCCTGTTCGGCGCGGGCGAGCGTGGCCTCGCGGATGTCCGGCCCGTCGCGGAACTGCTCGGTCAGCACCTGCACCGCGGCCAGCCTGATGTCCTCCTGCGGGTCGCCGGTCAGGCGGGCGATCAGGGCCGTGCGGGCGTCGGCCTGCCGGCGGTCGAGCGACCGGGCCAGGAAGCAGCGGGCGGCCTCGCGCAGGGCCGAGGCGTCGGGCTCCTGGGCGATCGCGCGCAGCAGCAGGTCGACCACGAACTCGTCAGCCGGCCACCGGTCGCCGAGCACACGCACGGCCGCCCGCCGTACGGCACCCTCGCCGTCGTTGCGCGCCCGCTGCACGAGCAGGTCGCGCACCTCGTTGCGCGAGCTGAAGTGGTCGAGCAGGGCCTCGGCGGCGAGCGCCACCACCTCGGCGTCGCGGTCCTTGCGCAGCACCGTGACGAGGCTGTCGCGCAGCTCGTGGTCGGGCGGGAAATGCTTGGCCAGGGCGCGTACGGCGTCGCGGCGCACGTTGGCGTCGGGGTCGCCGATCGCCCGGTTGACCATGAGCGCCCGCACCTCGGGCGTGGGTCCGTGGCGCTCGTCGAGGGCCAGCACCGCGGCCCGTCGCACGCCCGGCGAGCCGTCCTGGCGGGCGCGCTCGATCAGCACCTTGGCGAGCTCGTCGTCCACGCCGAACCGCTCCCCCAGGGCCTGGACGGCGTCGAGGCGCACACCCGCGTGCCGGTCCTCGCAGACGCGGCGCACGAGCAGCGCGCGGGCCGGCGACTCGGCCGGGCGCGGGCCCGCGAGGTCGGCCAGCCCGGCCACCGCCGCGTACGCCGCACGGCTGTCGCCGATGCGGGCCAGCTCACCGTCGAACACCTCCTCCAGGTGATCCGACGGCTTGGCCAGCACCGCTGCGAACTGCGCGGCCAGGCTCATCGTCGGCGCCCACAGCAGCCGTACGCCCCGGCGCCGGTACCACCTCAGGTAGTCGCCGCGGTTGGGCCAGTTGGCGCCGATCGCCCGCGCCGCGGGCAGGATCTCGTCGCCGAGCAGCGTGGCGAGCTCCGGGTCGTTGCGCCCGACGCTGTGCTCGAGCAGCAGGATGATCTTGCGGAGCAGCGCCCCGGCGGGCCGGGCCAGGTGCTGGTGCAGCGTGCCCGCCTCGGCCAGGCACTGGGCGGCCAGCGCGAGGTTCCACGGCGGCAGGTCGAACTCGCCCGGCGGCCAGGCGGTGTTGACCTCGTCGACGAGCATGCCGACCAGCTCCGCGGTGTGCGACTCGTGCAGTGACCCGGCGACCAGCCGCAGCACCTCGCGCCAGGACGGGTCGGCCCAGTGCGCCAGGAACAGCTCGCGCAGCTCCGGCATGCGCCACTGCTGGTCGTGCTTGAACTTCGCGACGATCGCCTCGGCGCAGAAGAACTCGAGGAACGTGCGGTGCACGAAGCCGTAGATGTCGAGGCCGTAGCGGCTCAGGATGAAGTTGCGCTCGCGGAACTGGCCGATCATCGCGAGCGCCACCCGGCCGGCCTCGGCGGGCGGCATGGCGTACCGGTCGCGCAGGTAGTCGGCGAAGACGTCCTTGAGGTCGTCCTGGCCGACGTAGTTGGCGCTCAGCGCCTGCGGCGCGGACTGCATGTGCAGCGCGAGCCGGCGCAGCAGGGCCTTCTTGTCGCGCAGGTCGATGAACTCGGCCCGGTCCGGCCGGTCCAGGTGCCGGTGGACGTCCCAGTTCTCGACCAGCACGTCGGTCGCGTGGTCGTAGAGCGTCCAGCGGTCCCGCGGCAGCCGCCGGTGCCGGCCGATGATCGCGAGGATCGTCAGCAGCAGCGGGTTGCCCGCCAGCTCGTGCAGCGCCGGCGACTGCTGCATCGCCTCGACCAGCCGGTGGCGCACCCGGTCGGCGCCGGCCGCGTCGCCGGGCTCGGACGACGGGCCCGGATACCACCGGCCGAGGAACTCGTTGATCTGGTTCTCGTCGAGGTCCTGCAGCGTGTAGTGCTCGAACCTCGCCTCGGTGAACAGCCGCCGCGAATAGCCGACGATGCGTGAGGTCACCACGACCCGTACGGCGGGGTTGCGGGTCTGGAAGTCGACGATCTGCTGCGCGAGCTCGCTGCGCCGGCGGTGGTCGAACACCTCGTCGAGGCCGTCGAAGATGAACAGCGCCCGGCCGCCGGCCTGCAGGTGGTTCTCGAGGGTGTCGCGGTCGAGGCCGAGCCCGTCGTTGTGGCTGCGGTGGTCGAGGTAGCCGAGGAAGTCGGCGCAGCGGCCCTCGCCGGCCGCGGCCACGTAGCTGCGCAGCTCGATGAGGAACGGCAGGTGGTCGGCGAGGCCGTGCGGCAGGCGGCTGCCGCGCGCGCCGGCCAGGCTGAGCGCGAGGTAACGCGACACGGTCGACTTGCCCGAGCCGGGATCGCCGAGCACCACCGTCGCGCGCACATCCGGCGCGGCGATCACGTCGAACAGCCGCTGCAACGGCTTCGCGCGGTACGACTGCTGCAGGCTGGCCAGCTCCGCGGCGTCCACGTGGTCGGGCAGGTCGGACGGGTCGAGGTCACCGCGGTCGCGCAGCCGTTCCAGCCACTCGCGGGGCAGCTCGGCCGGCGGCGGGTCGGCACGCACGTACGGCTCCACGAACACCGTGGTCAGCTTGACCTGCAGATATTCGCTGGTGCGCGGCGGGGTCAGCGAGTCGAGGTCGAGCCCGCCGTAGCTCTGCACCAGGCGCTCGTAGTAGCGGCTCAGGCTCTGCTCGCCGGCCGTCCCCCGCGGCGGGGCGGCGCGGCCGGCGTCGCGGACGTTGGCGATCGCGGCGGCCACCGCGCTCTGCAGGTCGGCCGGCCCGGAGAAGAAGCTGACCACGTGCTCGACCCGCAGCTGGTCGCGCAGCGTCTCGATCGCCCCGGCGTCCGCGCCCTTGTCCATCAGCGACCGCGGCCACGGCGCCTCCTCGGCGACCAGGAAGATCAGGCGCGGGATGCCCAGCCGCTCGGCCTCGCGGTACTCCAGCTCGGTGATGGACCGCGTCTGTCCCGGAGGGATGAATCCGTAGCGCCAGGCGAACACGCCGATGTAGAGATCGCAGCGCGCGACGTCGGCCAGGCAGCGGTCGAGCGGCCGGGCGTCGCCGGCCACGTAGCCCTCCATGCCGAGGACGTCGACGGACTGCCGCTCGAGGGCCAGCCGGACGGCTTCGCGGCATTCCCGGAGGTCGGAGTATGTCGAGGACAGATAGGCTCGCGTCATCACCGCCCCCAGGGCCGAGCGCAGTTGTCCGGTGACTCAACGTACCAGGGCGGCGCCATTCACAGGGATCACAGTCATCGGGATCAAACAATGACAGGGCCGACCGACATGGTTGTGCAACGGGCCGCCGATGCGGTGAAATCTGCACGATCGGTGACCGGTGAGGGGAAGGGTGATCTTACGAGTGCCGACCCGGCGCGCGCCGGCGTGCTGACCTTCGGCGAGATCCACACCGGACTCCTGCAGAACTCGACGGCACTGCCCAGCGATCGCGTCCAGGAGCTGCTCGATCTGGTCGTGGGCGAGCGCGTGCGCCGCTCCGAGCGACCGATCGCGTACGCCGCCTCGCCCGACCGGCTGACCGGAGTGGACTGCTCGCTGCCGTCGGCCACCAACCGCGACACGCGCGCCATCGGCACCGTGATCGGCCACGTGACCGTCACCGGCGGGCACATCGTGCAGGGGTCCGCCCGCACGACCGTCGTGCCGGTGCACCGGCACGGGTTGCGGCTGCCCTGGTCGCACTACCTGGCCCGGCCGGGCACGCTCGAGCCCATCGGCAAGTTCGCCGCCGCCGACGTGGCCGAGGGATTCCTCGCCGGCAACCGCCGCGCGGTCACCCTGGACGTCGGCGCGATCAGCGGCCGCGCCGTCGACGAGATCCAGGCGTCGTCGCTGCTCGACCGCAAGCGCCCGCTGCGGACCAGCCGCACCACGCTGCGCTGGGCCGTCCTGCCGGCGACGAAGGGCAACCGCGCCTCGTTCAGCATCGACTCCAAGACGACGCGCACGCTGCTGATCCACGCCGACGACGGGCAGCACCCGGCCGAACTGCGGGCGCTGTGCGAGGACCTCGCGCTGCACGACTGGCTGCTCACCACGATCCTCACCGTGCTCGACAACAGCCTCGACACGGCCGGGGGCCGTACGCAGCGGGTTCGTAAACTGCACCCCGCGGTCGACTGGCTGCTGCACCTGTGGATGCCCGCCGCGCACCTCGACCCGGCGATGCTGCCGCTGTGGAAGCTGCTCGACGAGCGGGCGGGCTTCAACAAGCAGTGGCGTACGTCGGTGGACCGGATCCGCGACCAGCTCAACCTCAACACGATGACCCTGCTCGAGGAGGCCGCCGAGAACGCCGCGGCGGCCGCTCCGCTGCCGTTCGCCGCGCCCTGATCAGGGCCGGTCGGCCACGAACAGGTACTCGATGCGCTCCCACAGCTCGGCGGGCAGCGTCATGCCCTCGGCGGTGCTGCGGCGGTTCACCTGGTCGGCGACCGCCTGCTCGACGTCGACCTGCTGCATGATCGTCCGGACGGCGTGCTCGACATTGAGGAAGCGGTGACCCAGGATCGAGAACGTCGTGTACGCGCTGAAGGCCGGCGCCTCCTCGTTGACCTGGGTGATCACCGGCAGCCTGTCCCACTCCTCGGGGAACCGCTCCAGGTGCACCGGGTTCGCGACCTTGGCGCCGCCGTAGCGGATCAGGCCGAGCCGCAGCAGCTGCCAGATCGTCGCCAGGTAGGGGCACGAATAGCGCCGCTTGCCGTTGCGCTCGTCCCACAACTGCACGTCGAGGAAGATCGAGTGGTTGTTGAGCGCGCCGTTCTCGGCCGGCGGCTGCCAGCCCAGGCCCGCCGCCGACATGGCCTGCCCCTCGCCGCCCGCGCCGGGGCTGCGCTGGCCGTTGCACAGCCAGCCGCTGACGGTGACCGGTGGGCGTACGCCCGTGCTGCCCGGATGCGGGTCGGGCACGAGCCGGCTGAGCACCAGCTCGGCCAGCGGCACGCCCTGGGCCTCCGCGCAGCCGGACTCGCGCGCGATGTAGTCGATGGTCACGTTCTGCGACTCGGCCGCCTTGATCAGCTGAGGCAGGACCTCGGCCGGCGAGCTGAACCGCTTGTAGTAGTCGTCGATCAGGAAGCACGTGCTGATCCGGGCGCGCTGCGAGGGCACCCGCTGGCGCAGGATGCTGGTGGTCGCCTCGATCCACGGGCGGATCCGCTCGAAGTAGCGCGCGAGCGACTCCGGGCCGGCCGCGAAGTCCTCGAAGTAGAGGTGCCCCAGCTCGATGGAGAGGTGGGACAGCGGCGTCGACCCGGGCCGGGGCTGGGCCTCCGCCTCGTTGAAGGCGACACTCCACGGGCTGCTCATAGTGGCTCCCAGGCCGAGTCGTCGATGATCTTCCTGGCCAGGCTCTCGAACGCGGACCGCGTCGACGGGTTGGCTATGCCCCGCATCAGCACGTCGTTGTCCGAGATGAGCTGCTCGCGCCACTGCAGCACCGGGTCGAGCGGCACGGACCCGAGCAGCAGCGACCGGCCCACGCGCAGCTGGCCGGCCAGGTCCTTGAGGCTGCTGTCGCAGGCCCGCAACCAGGCGACCTGCTCGGCCTGCAACCCGGCCAGCTCCACGGAGTCGGGGTCGACCACCGCGGTGTGCACGAAACGCAGCGAGTCGGCCAGGTCACCCTCCTTGTGACCGTACCTCTTGCCGGTGTCGAAGATGCCCCGCTCGCCGTAGACCAGGCCGGACGCGGCGATCACGTGCTGGCGGGTCCAGCGGTGGTAGACCAGCCAGCGACTCTTCACGGTCTGCATGGCGGGCATCGAGGTGGCGGCCAGCACCATCTCCAACGCGTACGAGCGTCCGGCGCTCAGGTCCACCAGGCAGACGTCGAACTCCTCGTCGAGCCGCAGGAACAGCCGGCAGCACCGGTCGATGACCTCGGAGGTGGCGACGAACTCGCCGCCGTCGATGTCGCCGGGCATCAGCACCATCCGGCCCGCGCCGAGCGGCCGGTCGCGCAGGCTGGCACGGTCGGACTCGGTCCAGATCTCCAGCCGCTGCGGTTCCGCGTTCACCCCCAGCAGGTACGAGTGCAGGCCGCCGTCGCGGGTGCCGCGCTCGACCTCGACCACGTCGAAGATGGACCCCGAGGTGGGCGAGCCGAAGTCGAAGTCGAGGTAGCAGACGTCGTTGCCCTGCAGCGCGCTGCGATAGAGCACGTTGCTGCTGGTGACCGACCGCCCGGTGCCACCCTTGTCGGACGCGGCGAAGATCAGCATGTCGTCACGCCTCCACGGCCACGTTGTGGCGGGCGGCCTCGAGCCGGTCGAGCTGGCGCAGCACGTCGATGGCGAGCGCGGCGGCGGTGCCGGGCCGCTCGGAGAGGATCTCGCGCGCGCGGCTCAGCGTGATGTTCACCAGCCGCAGCACGTCGCGCAGCTGCGGACCGGCCTCGAGCCCGCCGTTGAGCAGCTCGCGGTCGTAGATCTGCTGCGCCTCGCGCAGGAGGTCGACCGCGTAGCGGCCCAGCACCTCGTTGCGGGTGGGCGGCTGGTCGAGCACGTTGGCGACCGCGACCAGCGACTCGACGACCCGCTCGGTGTAGTACCAGGACGGTCCGCTGTCGGGGAAGGTCAGGTCGGGATAGACCGTCGCGGGGTAGTCCCACAGTCCCGCGTAACGGCCGCCCTGCGCGCGCCGGCGGTAGAGGTGGTCCCACACCTGGTCGCCCAGGTCGAGCAGGCGGGTCCGCTCGACCGGGTCGCTGATCAGCGAGGCGATGTTGACCGAGCGCAGCAGCAGCAGCGCCGAGAACTCCGGCACCGACCAGGCCAGCTTGGGCAGGTCGCCCTTGCCGTCTGCCGACCGCTCGCTGCCGCCGAGCGTGAGCTGCACGCCGGGGTAGTGCAACCGGATGTTGGGGTCGTCCTCGATCGGGCGGCTCGTGATGCGCGCCCGCTCGGCGAGGGTGGCGAGCACCCGGCCCACGCGGGCCAGCTCGCTGTCGCTGCCGCGCACCTGGGCCAGCCCCTTCACGGCGAGCGAGGTCACCTGCAGCGTGAAGTAGTCGGACTGCTCGCCGTCGTTGGTCTGCCACGGGATGTTCTCCAGCGGCCAGCGCTCGCCGCCGCCGAAGGTCGCCACCGTCGCCCAGTACGTGCGGGTCAGGTCGGACCGCAGCTGCAGCGCGCGGGCCAGCCGCTGCTGCTCCTCGTTGAGCAGCCCCAGCACCCGGGTGCGCTCGGAGAACAGCGCCTCGACCGCGTTCAGGGCGATGACGGTGAAGTAGAGGTACGGCTTGTCCTCGCCGACGCCGGCCGGCTGCTCGCCAATCTTCTCGCTCGTCTCGATCTCGGGAGCGTCGTGGACCACGCTCCACGACCAGCCGCACTCGAACAGGCGGTCGGGCAGCTCCAGGTCGCTGGTCTGGCCGGAACCGATGAGCACCTCGCGGAAGCTCGCGATCGTCTGCCGCAGCTCGGTGTGCAGCTGCGCCACCACCGACCGGCGCGGCAGACCGCTCTGGTTCACCGTGGTGCACAGCCGGATGCCCTCGTCGGAGTCGACCGCGAAGACGTTGACCGAGAAGCTGCGCAGCAGGCCGACCATCGCGGCGCTGAGCCGCAGGCTGGCCGCGGCCTCGAGCCGGTCGATCTGGGACCGCACGTCGCCGCGGGTCACCGAGCGCCGATAGACGCGGATGAAGCCGAGCGTGGCCAGCGAGAGCGTGATCGAGAGGGCGTACGAGTCGACGATAGGCAGCATGGTGTGCTCGGGCGCCGGGTCCTCGCCGGTGTCGGCGATCTCGTAGTAGCCCCCGCCGGCGAAGATGGGGGCGCCCTTCTCGGTGTAGCGCTCGAAGTAGTCGTTGAGCACCCGCGTGAGGACCCGGGGGATGTCGGTGGCGGTGCCCAGCTTGCGCAGCGCGTCGACCATGCGGTCGTCGGTCTGGTCGGGCCGGTCGAGGCCGAACGTCTCGACCTGGGTCGCCGGCAACAGCAGGCACAGCAGCTGCTCGGCGTCGGCGATCGAGTTGCTCCCGAACCGCCCGCCGGGTATCCATTCGCCGTCGCTCCAGGAGGACTTGGCGACGGCCTCCCAGATGTCCAGCAACTGCTGTCTCGGCTGCACCCTCATATGTATTCCAACCCCGTCCACGACTCGGCTGCCGCAGCCGGAGCGGCCCGCCGAAAGGCCAGTAAGGTTAGCGTAGTGGACAGGCGCCGCAGGTCAGCCCTCCGGAAATGGCCGGCGGGCGTGGCGTCGCCCTATCGGGGCCGTCTTTAGCCGATCTTGACGGCCCACCGAGCGGCGATTCCGGGACAGTAATAGCTGCACACATCGACTTCGCTCACCGCCCGGGCGGGCGCCGTCCTGCGGCGTCGTTCGTGCCTCGGCAGGCGCTATGCCGGAGTTCCGGGAATGCGCTTCGGACGCACCAAGGCACAAAACACCCATCTCGGCTGCACAGAGTGACCGCGGCGTTACCGCTCCCGCCGCTTCGCGCTCGCATTTCCCGGGATGAAGAATCGTCGCGTTCCCGCGCTTTGCCATGCCATTCCGGAGGCCGGCGTTCCGTCTTTGCCGTACGAATGTCAGTCACCATTCGGTGCGCATTGCTCAAGCGCTTCGGGCGCCGTTCGCCGGACCGCCGGGCGCGGGCGTTTCGGCCTCCGGGATGTCGGTGGCCTGCGGGCGGTCGGTCCACAGTGCGCGCAGCTGTCCCTGCAGGAATGCGGTGAGCCGGCGGCGGTAGTCGGCGTCGAAGACCTCCAGGGCCTCGATCTGCTCCTGCAACGCCGTGCGCTTGACCGACAGGCCGCCGACCGCGTCCTCGTACCGCTGCTGGGCCCGCACCTCCAGCTGCTCGGCCATCTTGCTGCCGCCGGCGATGATGCGCTCCGCCTCGGCGCGGGCGTCGGCGAGCTCCTTCTCCGCCTGCATCCGGATCTTGGAGGCCTGCGCCTGCGCCTCCCGCGCGATGGCCTCGGCCGCCATGCGCGCCCCGTTCAACGTCTCGTCCGCCTCGGCGCGCACGCGCTCGGCGTACGCCCGGGCGTCCTGCCGGATCTGCTCGACGACCACTTCGGCCTCGGCGCGCTGCTGCCGGGCCTGCAGGTTCGCGGCGGCGATGTACTCCTCGGCCGTACGCTGCGCCAGCGTCAGCACCTGCAAAGCGTCGCCGGCGGGCCGCTGCTCCGGCGCCTGCTGCTCCGGCGCCGGCTCCGCGGGTGCCGCCTGCAGCGGCAGGGTGATCACGGGGTACACCGCCGTCACACTGTCCAAGGGGGCGCGGCCACGCGGCTTGACGTGCCCGTTCGTCTGGTTGTCGTTCATGGGATCTCCTCGATCGAGGTGACGCGGTGGGGCGTCACCGCGCCGTCGGCACGACCCATAGAGCCCGGTGCCGCCGGGCGATATAACGCCCGGCGGCACCAGGGGTGACTCGAGGAACTCTCAGCCTATGGATCGTGCGATAGGACTCTCTTTCCGAACGATCTCAAACACGTCGTGAGCCTCCTGCCCGACCTGACCCTGGCGGGCTGCCGGAGAGCTCGGACGTGCCGCTGAGTCAGCGGGGGCCGGGGCGACCCGGGCCGTTGTTGCCACGACCGTCGTGGTCCCGGCCGTCGTTGCCCCGGCCGTCGTTGCCCCGGCCGTCGTTGCCCCGGCCGTCGTGGTGGTCCCAGCCACCGCGGTCGTCGTTGTCCCGGCCACCGCGGCCGTCGTGGTCCCAGTCGCGGCCGCCGTGGTGACGACGGTCACGGTCCCGGATCCAGTCCGACCGGTGCGAGCCCGGGCGGAAGTGCACGAACTGACCCGGGCGACCCGGACGGAGCGCGCCCGCCCAGACGGGACGGAACTGGGTCGGGAAGCCACGGACGACCTGGAACGGCCGGCCGAAGCCGAACCGGCCCCAGTTGTCGTAGTCAGCAACCTCGAGGGCCCACGCGCCCCGCCGGACGCCGACGCGGGTCAGGGTGCAGTTGTGGTCGTCCCACGCACCGGCCCGCTCGCCGTACTGGCCGGCCAGCTCGCACTGACCCAGCGTCCGGTAGAAGCCGACGACCTGGCTTTCGCCACGCCACACGTTGTGGCTCGCCACGGTCTTGCTCTCCGGGGTGGCGGCGCTCGGAGTCACAGCCTGCGCCGGGCCGGTTCCAACGGCCAGCGCGGCGAGCACACCGAACCCTCCCATGGTGATGGCGCGGGTGAGCTTGTTCATCGCGTTTCCCTTTCGTGCCGTATTGCGTGGTGTCTTACGGTATGGAAAACCGCATTTCGCCCACGTCGGATGTCGCCCCGGCGGTCATGCTCCAGCGCCGGATCGACCGGGCGTCGCTGACCGTTCGGCGGACCCCTCCCGGAGGGTCACCCCGCCAGCACGTAACGCTTCCTTCGGGCGCTCTCAACGCCCTGACCAGCCACAACACATGCAGCCACCGGTAACGGCCTGCTGGCCCGCCCGCCTCGCCGCTGTCCGCAGCTCCCATTTCCGGGCCGCGCCCTTCGCTGCTCAACTTCCGGCCCCACCGCCGCGCGACGCCTCCGCAGCTCCAACCTCCGGCCCACCGCCTTGCCACGCCTCCGCAGCTCCAACCTCCGGCCCACCGCCGCGCCACGCCTCCGCAGCTCCAACCTCCGGCTCGGACGCCGCGCCGCCCCTTTGCAGCTCCAACCTCCGGTCCGACGCCGCGCCACGCCTCCGCAGCTCCAACTTCCGGCCCACCGCCACGCCGCGTCTTCGCAGCTCCAACCCCCGGCCCACCGCCGCGCCGCCCTTAGCAGCTCCAACTCTCAGCCATCTACCAGGCGTCTGTCGGGAGCGCCTCCTCCCGGCCATCGGCTGTGCTGCTGTCAGCAGTTCCGGCTCGTCGCGGCAACCAGGCCCGCCCGCCGGCTGAGCATTGCCGCTGGGCCCGGTCTCTTGGGACGCCGCGATCCTCGATCTGCCCTGGCTCCGCACCCAGAGCCGATGCTGAAGCGAGCCACCGTTGCCGTTCGCCGTCGGCAGGACGGCCCAGCCCATGGCGCGCCTGATGCTGAACAACGCGTGCCGACCTCCACGGCCGACCTGGTTGGACGCCAGGTCGTCCTCCGTGGCTTGGCATCGTGCTGTCCACCACGCCTCGCGGAGATACCGGGCGGCCGAGCTCCGATCCGGCCGCTCACCACCCACGCCAGCCAGCCACCACGCCCGGGCTGCGGGCGTGCTTCCGTCAGCTACACCAAACGGCGCCCGTCCGAGCCGGGCGCGGCCGCGGGATCGGCCAGTCGGCTCGCTTGTTCCAGCCACCACCGACGGCGGCAAGAACCTCGAACACGGTGAGCGGGCGGCGATCCTGTGACCGTCCCCGTTGTTCGCCGGGTTCGACCTGGTGGTCGGCGACGGTGACCGGGGACGGCGTTTCCCGATAAAGCACCTGACTCATGCGGCACCGACAGCCCTAACACGTCCGCCCACACTGCATATAACGGACGCACCGCATGTGAACACGGGAGTGCAGGACGCTACGAGTGGCGGCCCGGCGGCGAACACGCCGGGTGACAGTGCCCAACCGCAGACGTGGAGACCCCGGAGCGCGTCGCACAGCCTTTGCTTTCACCGTCCGGCCGAAGGCACACCCGGCGTCCAGCACACGCGGTCACCGATGCGTTCCGCGCACCTTCGGTCATGCCCGAGCAGCCTAACGGCCCAGAAGCATCGACAACCATCCGATGTAGACACGCCGCATCCCGGGACATCGGCACCGCCGGCGCTGGAATGGGGTCGCGCTCTCAGGGCTCGATGTCACTACTCGTCAGGCGTAGTACGAGTCGGCAATCAGCGATGACTCTTCGCGCATCACCGGGAAAGAACCGGCCGATGCCGGGACGCCGAAGATCGGAGCAGCACCTGGCCGCGCGACGGCCCTGTTTCGTAGCCCGTACCTCGAATCGGTCTCGAAAACACTTTTCACGCCTCTTGCCCTCCGGCCGACAGCCCTGCTATCTCCAAGATTCATCAGCGCGGCCATCCGCCCGCGGATGGGTCAGACAATTCTGGCAAAATCTTCAAGCATGTCGAGTCACCGTGGACCCGTCGCCGGTCCACTCCGATCACTCTCCGTTTTCCTCCGGCGACTCGCGGTGCCCAAAGGCGACGGCCACAGGGGTGCCAGTGGTGGCGGCTGAAGCGGTGGCCGTGGTGGCGCCTGCGGCGACTGCCGCGGTGACGGACGGAGCGGTGGCCGCAGTGTTGGCCAAGACGGTGGCCGCAGTGGCGGCTGCAGTGGCGGCCGCAGCTATGACCGGGGCAAAACGCGCGGCGGTCACGAGGAAATGGGTGACGCGGCCGCCACGGTCCACCGAACAGGCTTGACGCGAACAATACCGTCACGTCCCTTTGTTTGATGTATGGAAATTGCGCTCTTTGTGTTGTCAGTCCGCGAGGGCGGGGTAATTCCGCGGTCTTGTCGGATGAAGATGGAACAGGGAACACATTTGATGAAGACCACCAATCTCACCCTCCCCGCCAAATGGCGAGCGGCGTACCGGGCGGCACTGGAGCTCCTCGAGAGCGACCTGCCCTACAACGATCCGCAGGACGCCGCGGCCCGCGCCCGCGTGCAACGCCTTCGCACCGACACGCGCCGGTGGATCCGTGAGCAGAAAGAGCTCGCGGCGGCCGGCGGCCTGTCCCCGGTGCAGACCCTTTTCATCAACCACATCCCCGACAACTGGCGCGAGATAGACCTGCGCCGGCGCCAGCGGCGGCCGTTGCACGGCTGAGGCTCGCCGTAACGGGTTGCCTACGCACCGCATCGGCCGATCGGTCAGCCGAGCCCGCTGCTCGTTCGGTCAGGGCTGCACCAGCGACCGAAGTCGGGCGTCGTCGGCTGCAAGTTCTACAACTTGCAACAAGCGGTTCATCAAGCGAACGGCGCTTCTGGAGGGACAGCACACCCGCAACCGGCAGCGGTGCCGGCGGTGGGCTGGTGGTGCGAACTTCGCGGCGTGAACCAACCGGGGATTCCCGTAGTCCCCCTCGGGAATCCCCGGCCGCAAGGCCGTACGGATGCAGAGCTCGGCGTAGATCAGGTGAACCATGACCGCACCCGGCAATGAATTCCTCATCGTGCTTCTCGGATTGAGCGTGCTGCTGTCGAGCGCCTATGCGTTCGGCCGGATGCACCAGTGGCACAGACGCGGCCGCGAACGCGACGACGCCTACCGCACCGGGTACGACATCGCGTCCCGCTCGATCCTGAGCATGATGGCCGCGAACCAGCAGGCCGCCCAGCCGGCCCCCGCGGACTACCGCGCCCGCCGAGGCGGCCGCCATGCGCGCCTGCACGCCGGCAGTGTCGATCGGCAGGCCGCGTAAAGCCGTACGAAAATGGGTGCCGAGGGAACTCGTACGATACTTTTCCCGGACGCTTCCGACGCCTAGGCTTGAATGCATGCCGATCGGAAACAGTAGCGCCTTGCAGATGATTGTCTACATCGTACTCTCGGTTTTGTGCGCGTACGGCGGCGGGCGTATTCATCAGTGGTACATGCACGGCATGGAAAGAGACCGCGCTTTCCGCGAGGGATACAACCACGGTTTCCACGCGCTCTTTCATCTCGCCGCCCGCGGCAGCCGGCCCGAGCCCGCGGCCGCCGACGAGCGGCCCACTCGCTGAGCCGCGGCGGCACATCAAGCCAAGCGGCAGATCAAGCCCGTTGGCAGATCAAGCCCCGGCGGCAGATCAAACGCTTCGCGACGGCTGTTCATCCTATGTGGCTACTTCGGCGTGTTGCTTGACCGATTTGTCCCTTCCTGCGTGCTTTCCTGATCTTGCACGTGATCCGCTTCACCGGAGGGGTATATCGATGTACAAGACGATGCGCGTCATCATGATGGCCGGCATGGGCCTGCTGGCCGGTCTCACGATCAGCGCCGGCCCGGCGCAGGCTTCCGGCTCGACGACGCAGCCGCAGGCGCAGGCCGGCGGCGGTCACTTCCACGGCCGCTACGAGGTGGTCGGCTACTTCCGCTCGCTGCCGGCCTGCGCGTTCGCCGGCCGCGTCGGCGCCACCCACGACAGGTTCGCCGACTACGACTGCGAGCTGGTCCGTATCGGCCTCCGTCGCGGCGCGTGGGCGCTCAAGGTCGAGCGTGACCTCGGCTGGGCCGGCCACGGCCACGGACACGGCCACGGACACGGCCAGTTCAAGGGCGTCAAGGGCGTGAAGGACGACAACGGCGTCAAGGGCGACAAGAACGACGGCTACGGCAACAAGGGCGACGTCAAGAACGTCAAGGGCGACAAGAACGACGGCTACGGCAACAAGGGCGACGTCAAGGACGTCAAGAACGACGGCTACGGCAACAAGAACGCCGCCGCCGACGACGACGACAAGGACGTCAAGGGCGCCAAGGGCTACTGACCAGCGCCGGTCCAGCAGGCGCGGACGGTGGTCCGCTGAACTGTGCGAGGCTCGCCGGTCATCCCTCCACCGGCAGTCACCACGTCTTTCCTGAAGTTGCCGGGCACGCCGATGGCGTACCCGGCAACTTCTGTCAGGACTTGATGCAGCAGCCTCGGCAGACCTTGGGCTGCGGCAGTGTGAACGCCAGGCAGCAGGTCTTGCGCTGCACGTCGAGCTTGCCGTTGTGGCCCGGCACCAGCTCGATCAGGCCGTCGACGCCCAGCGCCTCGTGCAGCCGGGCGATCGTCTCGGCGGACGGGCCGGGCAGCACGTCGGCGGAACGCAGGACGCCGTAGGCCACACCCGAGGACAGCGAGCCGAGCAGCGTGCGCTTTCCCAGCCGTACGCGGTCGTGGATCGCGTCGAGCAGCGGGTTCAGCTGCTCGTCGATCAGCGAGCGGCGCAGCTCGGCCAGCAGCGCGTCCTCGTCGGGCACGACCCGCACCTGGGGAAGGCCGGCGATCGCGATCGGGTCGCCGGGCAGCACGGCCACCGGAATGTCGGCGCGCAGGCCGAGGGTGACCAGCGGGCGCGGGTCGTCGAAGTGCATGAGCACGTCGCCGGCCGTCAGCAGCGGCACCCGGCGCGCCGAGGCCCAGCCGAGCACGGCCGGGAGCGCCAGCCAGTAGGTGTAGGCCTTCCAGGCCAGCGCGGCCGCGGCGTGCGGCTGGGCGTTCCAGCGGCGGCGGGCGGAGTCGAGCAGCGTGTCCAGGTGGTCGCCGGCGAGGGCGCGCGTGGGCAGCCAGCCGGCGGTGTCGTGGACGAGCAGGTCGGGGGCGACGCCGGGAATGTCCGTGCTCGTGCCGAACATGGCACGCAGCGTGGCCGTCACCGGAGCCAGCGGGTGGGCGGTCGTGACGGTGCGTGCGGCGCGCTCGAGGGCAGTGGTCACCGGCGGCATCCGCCCCGCGGCGGCGTGCACGACCGGGTCACCGCATTCACCTCGTCAAATCAACGTGTCGAGCCAGAGGAGGACACGGTGGCCGATACGCCGCCGTGACGACGACCCACCGTACACCTGTAAGGCTAGGCTAACCAAGCCCGACGTGAGGACGAATACCCTGTGCAAGGGCAACCTAACGGTGGGCGCGCACGTTGCCTGATTCGTCAAGGTATCTGTCGTGTACGCGCTACTAGCACCAACCGGACACCAGCGGCGGCGACACTGGGATTCTCGTCGCGAAGGGGACATCGATGATGACCACCTCGCCCGTCGAGCGGGCCGCTGATCAGTTTGTGACGGCTTTGGCGCACTGGCGGGTCGAGCGCGGCATGAGCAAGAAACAGCTCGCCGCGCGCATGGGGTTCGACCCCTCCTACGTCAGCCACGTGGAAGGCCGCCGACATAAGCCCACCGAGGACTTCGCCCGCCGGGCGGAAGCGGTCCTCGGCGCCGGCGGTGTGATCTGGCAGCGCTTCCAGGAGTACGACGAACTGCGGCACGCCCGCGGCACGACGCTGCACCGGGACCCACCGGTGCCTGTGCAGTGGCTGCCACCCGGCACCGGGCTCATCGTCGAGAGCGAGATCGCCGAGCTGACGTACGCCGACGGCGCCTACCGCTGCCGGGTCCGCCGCGCGCTCTACAACGCCGGATCCGAGCCCGTGACCAGGTACCTCGTGAAGATCGCGGTCGACCGGTACCCGAACGACCCGATCGGCTCGAACCGCCACCACCGCGAGCACCCGCTGACCTTCGACGAGATGGCCTTCGGCGCGTGCGCCGGCGAGGGCGACGCGGTGGAGCCGATGCAGTGGCGGATCAAGCTCGACCGGGACGCGTCCAAGGAGGTGTGGCTGCTCTTCGCCAACGAGCGAGGCCAGTTCGCGCTCTATCCGGGCGAGCGCACGACCATCCAGTACGAGTACCGGATCGGCGTCGAGAAGTGGGGCCAGTGGTTCCAGCGGGCCGTACGGCTGCCCACGCGGCGGCTGACCGTACGTCTGGACTTTCCGGACTCCTTCGACCCGCAGGTCTGGGGTGTCGAGACGTCGCTCGCGGCCGAGGTGCCGGTGCGCACCCCGATGGAGCGGCACGACGAGGGCGGCCGGGCGGTCTTCGAGTGGTCGACCGACGCGCCGCAGCTCAACGCGCGATATCGGCTCGAGTGGCGCTTCCGCGGCGCCGGCGCCCCGGCCTGCCCGGCGCTGGCGCCCGAGAGCAGCAGCAACGGCCAGCCGCGGGCCTCCGGGCAGATGCGCGGCATCGGGATCGTCCAGCGCGGCTCCGAGCTGCTGCGGCAGCGTGCCCGGCACTTTCAGCTGCCGCGCGAGGAGACGGCCGCCCGCGAGGCGGTGTCGGCCCTGCACGCGGCGCTGGCCCGGCTCGAGCAGGTGCACGACTTCACCAAGGGCGTGGGCCTGTCCGCGCCGCAGATCGGCCGGTCCGTGGCGGTCGCCGTGGTGCGGTCCGCCGACCGTGACCGCGAGCCGGTGGTGCTGATCAACCCGCGGATCGTCGGGGAGGGCGCCGAGCGCGACGAGCAGTACGAGGGCTGTCTTTCGTTCTTCGACTATCGCGGCCTGGTGCGGCGCCCGCTGCGCATCGACGTGGAACACGCCCGGTACGACGGCACGCGCGTGGTCTCGCGCTTCGAGCGGGCGATGGCCCGGCTGGTCGCGCATGAGATCGACCACCTCGAGGGGCGGCTGTACGTCGACCGGATGCACGCGGAGTCGCAGCTCGTGCCCGACCACCACCAGAGCGGCAAGCCCTGGGTCTACTGACGCTCAGAAGTCGCTGAAGCTGTCGTACTTGACCCGGATCGAGGGCACCTGCATCTCGGCGAGCGTCTTCAGGGTGGCCTTGACCATGGGACCCGAGCCCGAGACGAAGAAGTCGTGCTCGTTCCACGGGCCGTAGCGCGCGACGACCTCGGAGATGTCGCCGTGCTCACCGGGATAGGTCGGGTCGTCGCTGCAGGCGGTCACCACCGACAGCCACGGGTACCGCGCGGCGAGCCGGTTGAGCTCAGGCAGGTCGTACAGGTCCTCGCGGTTGCGGGCGCCGAAGAAGACGTGGACCCAGCGGGTGCGGTTGTAGCGGGTCAGCTCCTCGAGCAGCGACTTCACCGGCGCCAGGCCCGTGCCGCCCGCCACGAACACGGTGTCGCGTGTGGAGCGCCGGTCGAGCTTCATCGTGCCCATCGGCGCGGCCAGCCGCACCATGTCGCCGACCTCCAGCCGGCGCACGAGCGCGCTGGACACCCAGCCCGCACCCACCGCACGCACATGGAACTCGAGCGTGTTGTCGCGACGCGGGGCGTTGGCGATCGAGTACGTGCGCCACAGCCGCGGCTGGATCCGCGAGCACTCCACGCTCACGTACTGGCCGGCGCGGAACTCGAGCGGCTGCAGCGGCTGCACGGTGAAGACCGCGATGTCCCGGGCCCGCCGCTCGTGGGCGACCACCTCGGCGTACCAGTAGGGCGGGTTGGTGTCCGCCTCCGCGCCCTGCAGCATCCGCGCCGCGATCGTCGCGTACGCGTCGGCCCACGCCTGGTCGTACTCGACGCTCCACTGCTCACCGGCGTACGCCCGCATCGCCTCGATCAGCGAGGTGCCCACCACCTCGTAGTGCTCGGGTTCCACGTGGAACTTGCGGTGGTCGCGGCCGAGCGCGCGCAGATACTCGTCGAACTTCTCGGGATCCTCAAGCGTCTGCACGGCGGTTACGATCGCGTTCAGCAGCCGCGACCGCTGCACGTCCATGTGCACGGGGAACAGCTCGCGCAGATCCGGCCGGGACAGGAACATCCGCGCATAGAAATATCCGGCGACCTTGTCCTGATGCTCCTCGACGAGGGTCCAGCTCTCCTTGAGCAAGCGTCCGAGGTCTCCCATGACTTCAGGGTGCTCAAATGAGTCGGAAAGGCGACGCACGGCACGTGCGACGGACCCCGGCGAGCCGCAACGCTTGCCCTGAATAGTCCGTTTACTCCAAGGCCCGGATCATCCGTCGAGGGACAGCTCCTACAGTTGGCGCGTGACCCTAGAGCGCCGGCAGACCACGCGGCCGATCCTCACCGCCGAGATCATCATCGTGCTGATGCTGTCGCTCGGCCAGAGTGCGATCTACTCGGTGGTCTCGCTGGTCGCCAAGCTGACGGCCGACAAGCCGCTCTCGCAGCAGGCGGCGGTGCTCAACGCGTCCCAGTCGCCGCGGCCGTACCTCGACCTCACCTACCAGCTGCTCGACATCGTCTTCGACCTGATCCCGGTCGCGCTGGCGCTCTACCTGCTGCTGCGCGACCGCATCTCGCCCCGCGACGAACTCGGCCTGTCGGCCGACCGGCAACGCTTCGACTGGGGCTGGGGTGCGTTGCTGGCCGCCTGCATCGGGGTTCCCGGGCTCCTTCTGGTGTACGTCGCCAAGCTGCTCGGCATCAACGCGGAGATCGTGCCGGCGGCCCTGCAGCCGGTGTGGTGGGCGGTGCCCGTACTCGTCCTGTCGGCGATCCAGAACGCCGTGCTCGAGGAGGTCATCGTGGTCGGCTACCTGATGACCCGCCTCAAGCAGTGGGGCATGTCCACGGTCGCGATCATCGCGTGCTCGGCCGTGCTGCGCGGCTCGTACCACCTCTACCAGGGCTTCGGCGCCTTTGTCGGCAACGCGGTGATGGGCGTCGTCTTCGCGCTGTTCTTCCTGCGCTTCAAGCGCGTGACGCCGCTGATCGTCGCCCACACCCTGCTCGACGTGGTGGCCTTCGTCGGGTACGCCGTCCTCCCCGACTCCTGGCTGAGCTGGATCTAACCGCGGTAGTACGCCGTCGCCCGCGCCGCCGTGGTCTGCGCCGAGGAGCCGCTGGTCAGCACCGCCATCAGCATGCTCGTGCCCGGGTAGTAGCGGTTGACCGCCCGCAGCGCGGCCCAGACGGCCGCCTGCGGAGCGATCGTGCGCCCCAGACGCCGGATCGCCTCGCTGAGCCCGCCGGTGCCCGCCTCATGCTCCCGCACAGCCGCCAGCGCCGCCTCCGCCTGCTCGGCCGACTCGTGCACCCGGGTGATCACCAGAAGGTCCACCGCCCGCCGCGGATCCGTCGGATCCAGCCCGCGAGCGGCCGCCAGGTGCAGGATCAGCTCCGCGTCCGTCAGCGCCCTCGTGCCGACCAGAGCGAACGGCGCATACGACCCCGCCAGCGCACCGAACACACTGGTCAACGCCCCGAACCGGATGAACTGCCGGGTCGCCAGCCGGGTCAGCGTCTCCGGGGTGGCCGTCGGATAGGCCGACATCGTGGCGGAGGCCCATTCCCGGGCCCGCGGCCCGATGCTCTCCACCGCCGCCAGCGCCAGCAACTCGGGGGTGTGGGCCGGGTCGGACAGGACCTTCGCCCAGCGATCCGCCGTACGGCTTTCCTTCGCTCCGGCCTCCGACGAGCTCGTCGCGGGCGGTTGGTGGGCCGCCCGCACAGCCGACGCCGGCGCCACTTCTTCGGTCTTCTCGGCCGACGCCGCCTCACCGCCGAGCGCCGTCGTCCTGGCCGGCACCGCCTCACCGACCGGCCCGGCCTTCTTGACGGACGCCGCCTCACCGACCGACCTAGCCTCGGTGCCGGATGCCGCCTCCACCGCGGTTGCGGCTTCCGCTCTGGGCCCAGTCACTGCCTCGGGCGCGGTCTCCGCCTTGGGGGCAGTCTCCGTCTTGGGCGCGGTCTCAGCCTTAGGCGCACTCTCAGCCCTGGGCGCGGTCTCCGCCTTAGGCGCACTCTCCGCCTTGGGCGCGGTCTCAGCCTTGGGCGCGGTCTCAGCCTTGGGCGCGGTCTCAGCCTTGGGCGCGGTCTCCGCCTTGGGCGCGGTCTCCGCCTCAGGCGCACTCTCAGCCTTGGGCGCGGTCTCAGCCTCGGATGCGATCTCCGCCGTGGGTACGGCCTTGGCTGCAGGCGCGGCCTCCGCCTTGGCTGCCGAGGCGACCTTCAGTGCGGGCTGCGCAGCATGTGCTGCCGGTGTTGTCTCGTCAACGGGCGCCGACTCGGTGGGCGCAGCCTCCGCTCCCGGCGCCCGCTCTACCGGAGCTGCAGGCGCAGGGGCCGGAGTCGCCGGCGCGGCTCCCGCTGCCGACGTCCGGGCCTCAACCGGAGGTGTGGGCCCCGGCTTGGGAACAGCTGCAGGCGCGGGCCCCGGCTTCGGAACAGCCGCAGGCGCGGGCCCCGGCTTCGGAACAGCCGCAGACGCGGGCCCCGGCTTGGCAGTCACAGGTGTAGGCCCGGACTTCGCAGCGGCAGGCGTGGGCTCCACCTTCGCAGCGCCAGGCGTCGGCTCCACATTCGCAGCGGCAGGCGTCGGCCCCGGCTTCGCAGCGCCAGGCGTCGGCTCCGCCTTGGCAGCGGCAGGCGTCGGCTCCGGCTTCGCAGCGGCAGGCGTGGGCTCTGCCTTGGCAGCGGCGGCCGTCGGCCCCGGCTTCGGGACGGCCGAAGGCGGGGGCCCCGGCTTGGGGGTGTCCTTCACGACCGGCGTGGCCTTTGCGGCCGCGACCTTCTTAGCCGGGCTGCGCTTCGCCGGCTTGTCCGCCGCTTGCGACGACCCGGCCGCCTCGGACGGAGTGGCGGCCTTGGGCGGCCGCGGCTTACGAGCCGGCTGCTTGCGAGAAGCCTGCCCGGCCTCGGTCGACCCTGTGGCGCGCGTCACGCCTGGTTCTTCGCTCGGTTTGCGGCCCTCCTCGGAGCCCGCCGAATCCCCTCGCGGGTGATTCTCGCCACCGGGCGGCTGGAAGGTCACCGGGGGCGCGGCCTTCTTCTGCCGCCGTGGCACCCGGCCCGGCGGCGTCTCACCGGCCGGCTTCTCGCCTGGCGCGTTGAACGGGGGCCGAGGCGTGCGGGCGCGCCGCTCCGCGGGCGGATTCTCATCCATGCCGCAGCAGCCTAGCCCTCACCGCGGCATTTCTCCTGTTGGGGGAGGGTTCGGCGCGCGGGGTGGCAACCTCTTTGTGCAGCCCCGAGCCGGTCCGGTATCCTCAACCGTCGGTAGCCGTTACAGCTACCGGGGAGACTTCGCCTAGTCTGGTCTATGGCGCCGCACTGCTAATGCGGTTGGGGTTTTAAAGCCCCTCCCGGGTTCGAATCCCGGAGTCTCCGCGTGCAGAGCCGGTGTGTATGCTGGCAAAGCACTGAGCGCCCGTAGCTCAATGGATAGAGCATCTGACTACGGATCAGAAGGTTAGGGGTTCGAGTCCCTTCGGGCGCACAGCATGAATTGGCCGTCACCAGCGTTCCGCTGGTGACGGCCAATTTTATTTGGCGGTACCGCGCTGCTGGCGCTGACCACTACGGTCCTCCCGATCGGCCACCTGCTGCGGACGCTGGAACGGGAACACCTCGGCGTCAAGGAGTAGGTCCGGCTTGACCTTGTGCCTGCTGCAAGGGCCACGCTGGAGTGATGTTGTCGATCAAAGACTTCAGCGAGATGACGCACCTGTCCGCGCAAACACTGCGGTACTACCACGCCGAAGGTCTGCTCGTCCCCGCCCGGGTCGACGAGCAGACCGGCTACCGCTCGTACACCTTCGACCAGGTCGAGCAGGTCATGCTGATCACCGTCCTCCGGCAGGCGGGCCTGAGCGTCCAGCAGGTCAGGAGGGCAGTGGCCGAGCCGGACGTCGCGCCCGCTCTGTTACGCGAGCACACCGCGCAGGTCCAGCGGCAACGCCGAGAACAGGACGAGGCCATCCGAACCGCCCGGGACCTGCTGGAAACACAGCCGGAGCCGTCCGTGCGTCACGTGCCGGCGATGACCGTGGTATCCAGAACGGCACCGGTCACCCCGCTCGGACACGACCGGCAGGAGTGGGACGCGGCCGAGGAGATCCTGACCGCCGCGACCGCGGACCTGATCAAGGTGGTGGAGTCGTGCGGCGCGACGCCGACGGGCACGCCCTGGCGGACTCTGGCTCCCGGGGCCGCTCTGGCTGAAGAGGCACCCTCCTGGCTGGTGCACGTTGCGATCGTCGGCGAGGCGACGACACCGGCAGCCTTACCCACGGACGTCGAGGTGCAGGAGTACAGCGGCGGCGACGAGTTGTCGATCACTATGCCGGGTCGCACCTCGATAGCGAAGTACTGCACGGCGATCAGCCGGCTGTTCACCTACCCGATCGGCGATGCCTTTCCGGACGTCGGTCGGCTGCGTCATCTGGTCCGCGAGGACGGCGTCGAGTTCAGCGCGCCGATCCGCCGCGTCGATCAGTAGCGGCCTTGGGACCGATGTGAGGCGCACCACCCTGCCGCGGAAGGGATCCGTGAAATGTTCGGCTTGGTGCTCGAATGTGCCGAAGGCCCCCGGGGACCCGTCGTTCCTGCGAAGCCGGTGCGCATGCGATTGTGCGAATCAAGTCCCCCTCCGGCCGCCCGCCCGGCTCTCGGGAGACAGCCGTGGTCGCCGGACCGCGCCGGCCCTGCGGGCAGGGGAAGGTCGCACGAAGAGACGGAGCAAGGCATGCAACGACGGGCGCTGCTGGGTCGCGAGGCGGAACGCCGTGCGCTGAGTGGCCTGGTCGAGCAGGCGGCCGCCGGGTCGGGCGGCGCGGTGGTCGTCGTCGGCGCCCCCGGGATCGGCAAGTCAGCGTTGGTCGCCGAGGCGGCGGCACGAGCCGCGGACAGCGGGACCCGCGTGATCACGGCGGTGGGGGTGGAGTCGGAGGAGCACGTGCCCTGTGCCGGTCTTCACCAGCTGGTTCACCAATTGCGGGACGGGATCGACGACCTGCCGGGACCTCAGCGTGCCGCGCTGCGCGCCGCCGTCGGCCTCGTCGACGAGATCGTGCCCGATCTCTACCTTGTCGGCCTGGCCGCGTTGACCCTGCTGTCGGACGCGGCCGCGAAGGCACCCCTGCTGGTGATCGTCGAAGACGCCCATTGGATGGACCGGGCCAGCCTGGATGTGCTCGGGTTCGTCGCACGACGGATCGAGTCCGACCCCCTGGTCCTGGTCGCCGTTACGCGTGCCCTCGACAACCGGCTCGGATGCGCCGGGCTTCCGGTGCTGCACCTGAACCCGCTGACGGACGAGGTGTCAGGTGAGCTGCTGGACGCGGTGGCGCCCAGCCTGGGGCAGCAGGTCCGACGGCGGCTGCTGGAGGAGGCGGCCGGCAATCCGCTGGCGCTGACCGAGTTGCCGGTGGCGCTGCAGTCGGTCGGTGGAGCATACGCGCTCACCCCGGGTCCGCTGCCGCTGACCGAGAGGCTGGAGCGGACATTCACGGCCCGGGTCTCCCGCCTTCCGGTCGATACCCGTGCGGTCCTGCTCCTCGCGGCCCTCAACGGTGACGGGACGATGGACGAGTGCATCGCCGCGGCGACCCGGATGCTGGGGGCGGCGGTCGACATCGTCGCTCTCGGGCCCGCGGTCGGCGCAGGGCTGCTGGAGGCGCAAGGGATGACCTTCCGGCACCCGCTGATCCGTTCGGCGATGCACCACGCCGCGACCGCCGCGGAACGACAGGCCGCGCACGCCGCCCTCGCCTCCGTGCTCCAGGGACAACCCGACCGGCAGGCATGGCACCGTGCTGCCGCCACCGCCGGCCTCAACGAGCGGGCAGCGCGGGACCTGGACTCCACTGCCGACAGGGCCCTGCGGCGGGGCGGTGTCGCCGCGGCGCTGGCCGCGCTGCGGCGGGCGGCGGCGCTGACAGCGGACCCGTCCGCGCGTGCGGACCGATTGCTGCGCGCGGCGGAACTCGCCCTGGAGTCGGGCCAGTCCGAAGTCGTCGCGGATCTACTGGCCCAGGCCGGCTCGCTGGACCTCACGCCTCGGGACCAGGGCCGTGCGGCCTGGGTGGGACTCATTCGCGGCGAGTGGGCGCAGAGCGACGGCACCGCGCCTGCTGAGCTGGCCGAGCTGGCCGTCGAGATTGCCGCCGACGAGCCCTTGCTGGGGTTGCGCATGCTGTGGGGTGCGATCCTGCACTGCTATTACGGGGAGCCGGGGCAGGCCGCACGGCAGCGGGTTGCCGCCGCCGCCGACCGCATGCCCGTGGACGCGGACAACCCATGCTTGGTGGCCTTGCAGGCGTACTGCGCGCCGGTCGAACGCGGGCGAGCCGTCATCGAGTCCCTGGCCCGTCAGCTGGGGCGCTCGTCCGAGGACGCCGAGGGCGATCAGCTCCTCGGCGGTGCCGCGGTGACGATGGGTGCTCCCGCCCTGGCGATCCGGCTGACGGCGAGGCCGTTGGACGCTCTGCGGGCACGGGGGCAGCTGTCGATGCTGGCCCGCGTCCTCTGCACCCAGGCGGGGAGCGCCGCACGCCTCGGTGACGTACGCGCTGGTTCCCTCGCTGCCGAGGAGGCCGCCCGACTGGCCCGCGAGACCGGTCAGCCTCTCGTGCACGCGATGGTGCACGCCATCCGCGCGCAGCTCGCCGCCGTATGCGGCGACGCGCAGGTGGAGGAGTGGGCAGCGAAGGCCGAGCGCGCAGCCCTTCCCGGCGGTGTGCGCCCGGTGCTCGCCATCGTGCAGACGGCCCGCGGGCACGCCGCGCTGTGCCAGGGCCGCTACAGCGACGCATTCGGGCACCTGCGCCGGGTCTTTGACCCGGTCGACCTCACCTTCCACCCCTGGCTGCGCTTCTACGCGGTTGCCGAGCTGGTCGAGGCCGCCGTGCGCAGCGATTCAGCAGAGGCGGCACGCGACATCGTCGAGGAGCTGACCCCCCTCGAGGACCTTTCCCCTTCTCCTGCCCTGCTGTGCGGGCTGCGCCTCGCCCGCGCCCTGCTGAGCTCGCCGGACGCCGCCGAGCCGCTCTACCGGGCGGCCCTGGACGCCGCTCCCGTGGACTGGCCCTTCGAGCGGGCCCGGGTGCACCTCGCCCTGGGCGAGTGGCTGCGGCGGCAGCGCAGGCCCGCGGAGTCGCGCGTCGTCCTGCAGGCGGCGCGCGAAGTGTTCGACGCCCTCGGCGCGTCAGCATGGGCCGAGCGGGCACGGCAGGAGCTGCGCGCCGCGGGCGCGTCGTCCCCTCGGCAGGACCCGGCCGCGGTCGACCAGCTGACGTCGACCGAGCTGCACGTCGCCCAGCTAGCCGCACAAGGGCTGACGAACCGGGAGATCGGCGAGCGGCTGTACGTATCGCCCAGGACGGTCAGCACCCACCTCCAGCGGATGTTCCCCAAGCTGGGCGTGACTGCCCGCGGCGAACTCGCGGCGGTGCTGCGCAGCACAATGACGTACGCCGAAGACGTCGCCTGACGGACGCGGCCGATCCTCCCGGCTTCCTAGGTTTGTGCCATGCCCGGTCCGTACACGGCGGACGGGCGGGAAGGCACACCATGGGGACCATCACCGTCGGCATCGAGGGCTCGACCAGCGTCGAGCTCTACTACGAGGACCACGGCTCCGGCCAGCCGGTCGTCCTGATCCACGGCTACCCGTTGGACGGGCAGTCGTGGGAGAAGCAGACCGATGCGCTGGTCAAGGCCGGCTACCGCGTCATCACCTACGACCGCCGGGGCTTCGGCCGGTCGAGCAAGACCATGACCGGCTATGACTACGACACCTTCGCCGGCGACCTGGACAAGGTCCTGACGCAGCTCGACCTGCATGACGTCGTCCTCGTCGGGTTCTCGATGGGTTCGGGCGAGGTCGCCCGCTACCTCGGCACCTACGGCTCGCAGCGGGTGGCGAAGGCGGCCTTCCTGGGCGCGCTCCAGCCGTTCCTGCTGCAGGCGGAGGACAACCCCACGGGCGTGCCGCAGTCGGTGTTCGACGGCATCGCACAGCAGGCCGAAGCCGACCGCTACGCCTGGTACGAGAACTTCTTCGTCGACTTCTTCAACACCGACGAGACGCTGGGGTCCCGGCTCAGCGAGGCCGCGCTTCGCGCGAACTGGGCCACCGCCATCGGCTCGGCACCCATCGCGGCGTATGCGTGCGTCCCGGCGTGGCTGACGGACTTCCGGGCCGATGTGGAGCGCATCGACGTGCCCTCGCTGATCCTGCACGGCACCGCTGACCGCATCCTGCCGATCGACGCCACCGCCCGCGAGTTCCGCCGCCGCCTGCCCGACGCACGGTACGTCGAAATCGACGGCGCTCCGCACGGCCTGCTGCTCACCCACGCAGCCGAGGTCAACGCCGCTCTGCTCACCTTCCTCGCAGACTGAGAGTTCTGACATGCAAACGCTCAAGCACCGCGTCACCGTACGCATCACCGCTCTTCTGGCCGCGCTTGTCGCTGTCGCCGCGGCCGGCACGTCGAACGCGGTAGCCGCCCGCCCCGCCACGCAGAAGCCCACGATCGTTCTCGTCCACGGCGCCTTCGCCGACGGCGCAAGCTGGAACCCCGTCATCGAGCGACTGCAGCGGCGCGGTTTCACCGCTGTCGCCGTCGCCAACCCGCTGCGTGGAGTCCGTTCCGACGCCGAGGCCCTCGACGCGCGTCTCGCCGGCATCGACGGGCCCGTGGTGCTCGTCGGCCACTCCTACGGCGGTGCCGTCATCACCAACGTGAAGGCGCGCTCCCCGAAGGTCAAGGCGCTGGTGTACGTCGCCGCGTTCGCTCCGGCCGAGGGCGAGGCCGCAGCACAGCTCGCCGCGAAGTACCCCGGCAGCACGCTGGGTGAGACGCTGGCGCCGGTCGCACTGCCCGACGGCTCGAACGACCTCTACATCAAGCCGTCGTTGTTCCGGCAGCAGTTCGCCGCCGACGTCCCGGCGCGGCAGGCCGCCCTCATGGCGAGCACACAGCGTCCCATCCGGGACGCTGCGCTGGCTGAGGCGTCCGGTAAGCCTGCCTGGGCGAGCATCCCCTCGTGGTTCCTGCTGGCCGGCGCCGACAAGAACATCCCCCTTCAGGCGCAGAAGTTCATGGCGGACCGCGCCGGCTCCCGCGCCACCGTGACGGTCCAGGGCGCTTCGCACGCCGTGGCGGTCTCGCGTCCGGACACGGTTGTCAAGCTCATCGTCCGCGCCGCGGGCTGACCCGCCTCGGAGCCGTTGGCTACAGGTCGCGCCCGCGCTGCGACGGTCTCGCACGGGGAGAGCGGGGGAGCGACCTGTCACACGATCCGTGAAGTTCGGTGATCACGGCCTCGAACGGCACGACGCTGTCTCCCTGGGCGGGCTACGGAGTCATGCTCGTGTGGGTGGTGGGGGTGGTGCGGCGAAGGGATGCCTGAGGCGGCGTCGGAGCCACGAGCTCAGCCGCCGGGATCCCCGCTACGGATTGGCGGTCAGGGTTCGAGTCCCTTCGGGCGCGAACCCAGCCGCGCCGCCGACCTACTGTGGAGGATCCAACCGAGTGTGAGTGCGAACCTGGCCCGGTTCTTCTCGGTGGCTCCATGCCCGACCGCGTAGTCGCCGAGCGCCACTACGGCCTCGCTCCCCCGTGGCGTCGCACTGATCGCGATGGGCCGGCCGTCCGCATGGGCGCCGTGGCCTTCGGCGGCGGAGTAGCGATTGCCGAGGAATGGCAGGTCGATCACGCCGAGGACGGATCGGTTCTCCGTGATGAGGGCGAGCGAGATGGCGCAGAGCGGTGAGCCGTGGACGAGGTTGACGGTGCCGTCCACGGGGTCGAGGGCCCACAGCAGTCGCTCCGTCGCTCCGCTCAGGCCGTTCTCCTCGCCGAGGAAGCCGATCTCCGGAGTCTGTTCCGACAGGAAGGCACGCACCCGGTCCTCGATGGCGTAATCGACTTCGCTCGCCATGTCCCGATCGCCCTTGGCGGTCAGCACACCGGGCTGCATGGTGCGGATGAGATCCTGAGCGACGTCCAGTGCTCGATGAGCGACCGGCAAAAGGTCCGTGTAGTCGGTCATCGAAGCTGAACTCCGTGCTTCACCTGCACCAGGCGGAGATCCCAGCCGGGCATGCCGTCCGCCGCGAAGGTGAGAACCGGAGTGAAGGCGTCGGCGGCGGGTCGGCCGGCGTGCTCCCATTGCTGCAACCAGCCCCGCAACGCCTGCAGCGAAGGCGACCGTGGGCTGTCGGCAACGATGACGCCGTCGGTCTGCAGGACGGCGGCCGAATGGGGCGTGGTGTGGCCGATGCCTCGCACCTCGGCACGCAGCGAGACCATGCTCAGCTGTGGGCCGGCGTGGACCGCGGTGTGGGCGTTCCACGGTCGCCAGTCGACCGGGCCCTGCTCGTAGGCCTCGGTGTGGCCGGCGTTCATCAGCAGGTCCAGGGCGGTACGGGCGCCGGTGTGCAGCCAGTCGTCCTCCGCGCGCCACGCGATCGCGATCCACGACGGAGCCGGTTGCGGGATGCACCAGTCCACCCAGCGGGGCGGCACGGTGAGGACGTCGGCGACCGCTGCGACGGTGCTCTGCGCGTACCCGCCGAAGGTGAACGCCTCCACGCGTGGCCGGCGGTTGTCGAGGACGATGTTGGCGATGACGGTCGTGGACGGCAGCGCCGCGATCGGGAGGCACGCCACCAGCCGTCCGCCGGGCGTCAGCTGGTCGATCCAGGCGGCCGGGAGTCGCGGCGGCGTGCACCAGGCCACGATGCGGTCGTACGGCGCCTCGCCCGGATAGCCGGCCATGCCGTCCGCGTGGTGACAGCGCACGGTGGTGACGCCGCGCTCGTGGTGCAGCAGGTTCGCCCAGCCGGCGAGGTGCATGTCGACGTCGACGCTGACCACCCGACCGTGGGGGCCGACGAGTTCGGCCAGCAGCGCGCCGGAGTAGCCGGATCCGGTGCCGATCTCCAGCACCCGTGCCCCGGTGGGGACGTCGAGCGAACGCAGCTCCCGGTGGATCGAGGCCGGCTCCGAGCGGTGCACGGTCTCGCCCCGCTGCTCGTTGTGGGTGTAGAAGGTCGCCGAAACGGTGCTGAACGGATCGTCGGAGCTGTCCACACGCCTCCTCGGCGCTAGCAGGAGATGACGAGCCGGCGGCCGGCAGGAGATGACGAGTCGGCGGCGGTCAGCAGGAGATGACGAGGTCGGCGCGGGGGCGGGTGGCGGTGATCAGGCGGGCGTTGGCCTCGTCGGAGCCGAGGACCCACGCGCGGGCGGCGGCGGGCTGTTTGCCGTGCTCGATGTGGCGGTGGATCAGGCGTTCGACGCGCACGGAGTCGCTGATGTGCACGTACCACGTCTCGTCGAGCAGGGGGCGTACGCCGGTCCAAGGCCCGTCGTCGAGCAGCAGGTAGTTGCCCTCGGTGACCACCAGCGGCACGGTCGGCGGCGCGGGGATCGCGCCGGCGATCGGCTCCTCCAGGCGGCGGTCGAAGGTCGGGGCGTAGACGACGTCGGGGCCGGGGTGGCGCAGCCGCGTCAGCAGCGCCACGTAGCCGGCGGCGTCGAAGGTGTCAGGGGCGCCCTTGCGGTCGCGGCGACCCAGGCGGTCGAGCTCGGCGCCGGCCAGGTGGAAGCCGTCCATGGGGACCAGGACGGCCGCGGGTGCGAGGGCGTCGACCAGCTGCGCCGCCAGAGTGGACTTGCCGGCGCCGGGCGCGCCGACGAGCCCGAGCAGTCGCCGCGGCCCGGTGGCCAGCCGCCGGGCGCGGGCCACGAGATGGTCGAACGGCACGGCCGGTTCGGTCATGGGCGCCCCACCGGGGGCCGGTCGAGCAGCGCGACGGCCAGCTCGCCCCAGGAGTCGATCACCCTGCGTACGCCTGCTTCGGTGAAGGCGGCGCGGCGGCTGTCGCGATCGCCGGGGGCGACGAACATCAGGTTGCCGACCGTGGGGATGCCTGCTGCGACGGCCGACTGGGCGCCGGGCAGGGAGTCCTCGATCGCCAGGGCGCTTTCCGGCGCGACGCCGAGGCGTTCGGCGGCGAATAGGTAGACGGCCGGGTCGGGTTTGCTGGTGGGGCGGGCCAGGGAGTCCTCGGCGCTGAAACGGCTCGCGGGTGGGATCAGCTCGGCCAGGCCGGTGGCCCGGAAGCAGGCGTCCAGCCGGGACAGGGCGCTGGAGCTGACCGCGGCCAGCCGGTAGTGGCCGGCCAGCCGGCGCAGCGGGTCGAGCACGGCCGGGTCGGGGCGCAGCACGCTGCCGAGGTAGTCGCTGACCACCTGTTTCTCCTGCGCGACCCAGCCGTCGAGGTGTTCGGGGGTCAGCGTCGCCGCGGAAACACCGTTGGCTCGGGCCAGGTCGATCGCGGTGGTGCGGAAGTTCCGACCGGTGGTGGTCGCCAGCAGATAGTCGGGGGTGTAGGTGGCCGTGACGCCGAGCGAGGCCAGGAACCGGTTGGTGACTCCGGCCGAGGCGACGAACGCCGGTTCCTCCGAGGGGAACAGGTTGCCGTCGGCGTCGAGCAGCAGCACGCGGACGTCGGCGCCGCGCAGGGCTGAGCTCACCGCACACCGCGCACGGTCAGCCACGTCTGGATCGTCTCGCGCGGCCCGGCGGCGAGCGCCTCCGACGCCACGTGCAGGTCGCGGACGAACGAGGGGATGTCGGCGAGGCTGTCGAACACGTCCCTCATGTCGAGCAGCGGGCGCGGGTCGGCGCCCTTCTCGCGGGCCCGGGGAACCATCTCGTCCTGGCGCGAGCCCTCGATGTCGATCGGGTCGCCCGCGTAGTCCTCGCCCTCCAGGTACCGGAACCAGCCGGCCACCGCCAGCGTCAGCAGCGCGTGCGGCCGGTCGGCGTCGATCGCCTCGCGGATCGAGGGCAGCAGATAGGAGGGCACCTTCGTGGAGCCCCGCCGGCACAGGCGGCTGAGCTGGTCGGCGATCTGCGGGTTGGCCAGCCGCTCGAGCAGCGACGTCTTGTAGGCGGCCAGATCCAGACCCTCGACGCGGGGCAGCAGCGGCGTCACCTCGTCGACCAGGGCGGCGATGAACGCGGCGTACGCGGGATCGGCCATCACCTCGGCCGTGGTGCGGTAGCCGGCCAGGTATCCGAGGTAGCCGAGGGCGCAGTGGCTGGCGTTGAGCAGCCGTTTCTTGGTCAGCTCGTACGGGGCGACGTCGTCCACGAACTGCACGCCGACCTGGTCCAGCGGCGGCCGGCCGTTGCTGAAGCTGTCCTCGACGACCCACTGCGAGAACGGCTCCGTGATCACCGGCCAGCGGTCGGCGACACCGAACGAGCCGACGATCGCGTCGCGTTCCTCCGGCGTGGTCTCCGGGGTGATCCGGTCGACCATGCTGCTCGGGAACGCCACCTCCGCCTCGATCCACCGGGCCAGTTCCGGGTCGCGCAGCTCGGCGAACGAGACCACCATGGTGCGCGCCGCGGTGCCGTTGCCGGGGATGTTGTCGCACGAGAGCACCGTGAACGGCGCCACGCCCGCCTGCCGGCGGCGATCGAGCGCCTCGACCAGATAGCCGAACACGGCGTCCGGGCGTCCCGGGTCCTCCAGGTCGGGAGCCACCAGCGGGTCGTCGACGGCGAACTCTCCCTCGGCGTTCAGGTTGTAGCCGTTGCCCGTGATCGTCAGCGTCACCAGCCGGGTGGCGGGGTCGGCGAGCGCGTCGAGCACCTCCTCGCCCTGCTCCGGCGCGAACAGGTAGCGGCCCATCACGCCGATCACCCGTGCGGCCGACCCCTCGCGGCCGCGCTCGACCACCATGTACAGGCAGTCCTGGGACTGCAGCACCTCACCCATCTGCGGCGAGCGCAGCCCGACACCCGTCAGCCCCCAGTCGTCGGCCAGGCCGCGACGGGCCAGCTCGTCGAAGTACACCGCCTGGTGGGCGCGGTGGAAGCCGCCAACGCCGATGTGCACGACCCCGGGGCGCAGCGCGGCGCGGTCGTAGGACGGAACGTCGACGCCGTCCGGCAGCGAGCGCAGCGTCGCGTCGGTCAACGGTGACGCCTCGGCGGTGACGGCGGCGGCAGCTGATGCAGTCATGCAGATCCATTTCCTGGTACGGGATGCCGGCCACGTGGCGCGGGCGGCGGTGAGTTGCTCAGGTCGAGGCGACGGCCCGGGTTCGCGGAGCTTCCCCGGGCTCGCGGCGCAGCCTGCTCAGGGCCGCGGTCACCGCTTCACCGGGACGGATACGCCGGCCGACCAGTCGGGTGAACGCGCTGTGCCGCAACACCCGGCCGGGATAGCTGCCGTGCACCTGTCCGGGCCCGTCCAGCGGAGCGTCCACATTGTCGGTCCCGTTGTCCGGCCGGTCCGTGCGTTGCGTTCCCACGCCGAGGCGGCGGATCGACAGCAGCGCGTCGGTGAGGGCGGGCGAGAGCCGCTGACCGAGGAAGAAGCCCACCGCCGAGCCGCCGACGGGTATCTCCCGCCGTGGGTGGGTGGCCGCGTACACGATGCTGTCGGCGACCAGTTCGGGCGCGTACACCGGCGGCGGGGGCTTGACCATCGCGCCCAGCTTGCTGCGGGCGTGCTCGAAGAACGGCGTGTCGATCGAGGCCGGGAGGATGGTGCTGACCGCGATCGGCACACCCTCCTGAGCCAGCTCCATGCGCAGGCAGTCGTAGAACGCGCGCAGGGCGAACTTGCTCGCCGTGTACGGCCCGTGCAGGGGCACCGCCCGCACGCCCTCCACCGAAGCGACGCCGATCATCGTGCCGCCGCCGGACCGGCGCAGGGCCGGCAGCGCGGCGTGCACGCCGTGCACCTGGCCGAGGAAGTTGACCCGCATGACCCGGTCGAACTCGGCGTCGGTGATGTCCTCGACGCGCCCCCACACGCTGACCGCGGCGTTGTTCACCCAGGTGTCCAGGTGGCCGAAGTGCTGCTCGGCGGTGTCGGCCAGGGCCCGTACGGCCACGGGGTCGGTCACGTCGGTCGGTACCGCGATCGCCGTGCCACCGGCGACGTGGATCTGCGCGGCGAGCACGTCGAGCGCCTCCCGGCTGCGCGCGGCGCACGCCACCTTCGCCCCTCGGGCTGCGAACGCGAACGCGGCTGCCCGGCCGATGCCCGTCGACGCACCGGTGATGACCACTACCTGTTCGGATACCGGTTTGGGCATGTCCTCGCCTCTCTACCAGCCGAGATGTCGCCGTGCCGCCCGGTGGCGACGTGCCGACGACCGGGGCCGGGGCCGCATACCCCTCGGCCTCCGCTCCTAACGGCCCGGGCGAATCACAGGGGAGCGGTCGGCCCGGCGGCTGGTGGTTTCAACCGCCGGACCTGGGCGCGACACTGGCCGGCCAGCGCCGACCCCTGGAGCCCGGCTACCCGGCGATGGGCATCACACACGTACGCGTCTCGTCGCAGCGCGGCCCGGCCGGCCCGGGCGCCGCGTCCATGCCCGTTCACCCATGTCGGGGCGCTCGCGGTTTCCCCGCTCGACACCCCTTCCGCCGACGGTAATGATGGGCGCATGTCGTGGCCGCGATGCGCGGGGCGCGATCGAGGTGGGGGGCGCGTCATGGGCGAGAGAGCGCGTTTCGACGAGCGCCTGGCCACGATCGCCCGCGAACTTCTGCACGAACCCGACGTCCAGCACACCGTGCAGCGTGTGGTCGAGGCCGCCGCGACCCATCTCGGCAGCGAGGTGTTCGCCAGCGTCTCCCTGGTCAAGAAGCGCCGCAGGGTGGAGACGCCGGCCAGCAGCGACGACCGCGCGCTCCGGGCGGACCAGTTGCAGTACGACCTCGCCGAGGGACCCTGCCTGGACGCCATCTGGGAGCAGGAGACGTTCCAGATCGACGACATGACCACCGACGAGCGCTATCCCCGCTGGACGCGAGCGGTCGTCGAGCAGACCGGCCTCCGCAGCAGCCTGTCGCTGCAGCTGTTCACCAACAGGGAGCAGAACAGCCTGGGCGCGCTGAACCTCTACTCGACGCGACCCGGCATGTTCGACAGCGACGTCCGTGGGGACGCGATGGCGTTCGCCGCTCAGGCCGCGATCGCGGTCAGCAGCGCCGCCACCGAGGAGCACCTGCGCTCGGCGATGTCCACGCGCACCGTGATCGGCCAGGCCCAGGGCATCCTGATCGAACGCTTCAAAATCACTCCGAATCAGGCGTTCACGGTGCTCAGCAGGCTCTCCACCGACAGCAACGTCAAGCTTCACGAGGTGGCACGGCGCCTGGTCGAGACCGGTGAGGTGCCTCAGCAGCAGTGAGCAGCGGCGCAGCGCATGCCGCGCCGGGCGGGGCGACGTCGATGCACCGGGTGACGGCCGCGGCGGGGCTCACGGGGTCAGCAGGATCTTGCCCAGGTGGTCGCTGGACTCCATGAGCTCGTGTGCCTTGGCCGCCTCGGCCAGCGGCAGCGTGGTGTGGATGATCGGCTTGACGGCGCCGGCCTCGACGAGCGGCCACACGTCCCGGGCGACCGCGGCCACGATGCGCGCCTTGTCGGCGAGGGGGCGGGCGCGCAGCGACGTCGACGAGACCGAGGCCCGCTTGGCCATCAGCAGGCCGAGGTCGAGCTCGGCCTTGCGACCGCCCTGCATGCCGATCACCGTAAGGCGGCCGCCCGGGGCCAGGGCCTCGATGTTGCGGCTCAGGTATTTCGCGCCCACGATGTCGAGGATCACGTCGGCGCCGCGGCCGTTGAACGCTCGCACGCCGGTCACGAAGTCGTCGGTCGAGTAGTCGATCAGCAGGTCGGCGCCGAGGGCGCGGAGCCCGTCGTGCTTGCTCGTGCGGGCGGTGGCGACGACCGAGGCGCCCAGGGCCTTGCCCAGCTGGATCGCGAACGTGCCGATGCCGCTGCCGCCGCCGTGCACCAGCAGCGTCTCGCCTTTTCGCAGGCGATCACGGTCGACCACGTTCGACCAGACGGTGCAGCTGACCTCGGGCAGCGCGGCCGCCTCGGTGAGCGAGAGACCGGTCGGCACGGGCAGCAGCTGACCGGCCGGCACGGCGACCCTCTCGGCGTAGCCCCCGCCGGCCAGCAGCGCGCTGACCCGTTCGCCGACGTGATGGCCGCTCACGCCCGGCCCGACGGCGCTGATCACGCCGGCGCACTCGAGCCCGGGGTAGTCCGGCGCGCCGGGCGGCGGCGGATAGTGCCCCTGACGCTGGGCGACGTCGGCGCGGTTGACCCCGGCGGCGGTGACGTCGACGACGACCTCGCCCTCGCCGGCCGACGGGTCGGGCACCTCCCGCCGGACGAGCTGCTTGTCCTCGATCACGATCGCGTGCATGCCCTGAGCATGCCCGAGGGGTACGACGAAAAACGGCGGAGCCCGAAAGCTCCGCCGTCTCACCGTCAGCCCACCGACCACTTCTGGTTCGCGGCCCCGGTGCACGACCAGAGCTGGAGCTTGGCGCCGTTGGCCGTGCTGTTGTCCTTCACGTCCAGGCACTTGCCCGAGGCGGTGTTCACGATGTCGCGCGCGGCGGTGACCGTCCACTTCTGACTGGCGACCGTGCCGATGCAGTCCCAAAGGTGCACCACGGCGCCGTCCGCGGTCGAGTTGTTCGCCACGTCGAGGCACTTGCCCAGCCCGCGGATCGTGCCGTCGGCGCCCACGGTCCACTGCTGGTTGGTGTTGTTCGCGGTGCAGTCCCAGAGCTGAGGCTGGTTGCCGTTGGCGGTGGAACCACCGGTCACGTCGAGGCACTTGCCGCCCAGCCCGGTGATCGTCGAGGTGCGCGCGCCGCCGCCGGACTGCGTGCCGCTCCAGGTGAAGGTCGCCGAGGTGCGCGCCGGCAGGCTGTAGACGAACGACTGCCCGCCCCAGTTGACCTTCACGCTCTGCGTGCTCCCGCCGGCGTTGTACGCGATCAGCGCCTTGGAGCCGTCGCTGTTGCGGAACGCCACGTTCGGCACCGTGCCGTTGGCGGTGGAGTCGATGCGGACGGCCCCCGGGCGTACGAACTTGGTCAGGTGGCCCATCGTGTAGTACTCGACGGTGTAGTCGACCTGCCCGCTGCGCGCGTCGCCGCGGTGCACCGTGACCAGGCCGGTGCAGGTGCCGCAGCCGCCGTTGTGCGGGCCCATGTTCTGGTCGACCGCCAGCGACCACTTCGTCCAGCTGCGGCCCCAGTTGCGGAAGTAGTCGACCAGGTCGCCCATGTCCTCGGCGTGCTGGTCGGCCACCCAGGTGCCGCCGGAGTGCTCGGTCATGTACGCGTTGACCGACGGGTACTGGTTGTGCACGGCGGTCGCGGTCGACGGGTTGCCGCCGTAGTCGTGCCACGCGATGCCGCCGAAGTTGGGGTGGTTGCGGATGGCGGCGTCGGACACGAGCGGCGCGACCCACTGGTCGTACGTGTCGAAGTTCCAGTCGCCGACGAGCAGCTTGGTGGAGAGCCCGGCCGCCTGCAGCGCCGGCAGGAGGTCGTTCTTCGCGAACGACTGCAGACCCGGCACCGGCCACTGCATCGAGGGGTAGCCGGGGCAGCAGCCGGGCTCGTTCTGCTCGGTGACGTACCGGATCGGCACGCCCTGCGCCTGGTAGCCCTGGATGTAGCGGACGAAGTACTGGGCGTACGTCTTGTAGTACTGCGCCTGCAGGTAACCCTGGCTGTAGGCGTTGTTGTCCTTCATCCACGGCGGCGCCGACCAGGGCGAGGCCATGACGAAGGCGGACGGGTTGAGGCCGATCGCCTGCTTCGTGAGCGCCAGGATGTCGGCGTCGCGGGCGAGCGAGAAGTCGTTGAGGTCGCAGCAGGTGGTGTCGTACGAGTAGCTGTTCTGCGCCAGGTCGGACGAGCCGATGACGTTGCGGATCGCGCTCACGCCGATGCCCGAGGCGGGGCTGAACAGCTTGCTCATCACGTCGTTCTGCGCGGCCGCGGACAGCGAGCGCAGGTTGACGGCGGCCGTGTCGGTGATCGACGCGCCGGCGCCCTCGAACTGCTGGTAGGTCGTGTTCTCGTCGACCGTGATCGTCTGGGCCGCGGATCCGCCGCCGGTGGAGAACGCGACCGGTGACTGTTGTTGCAGCCCGCGCGTGACGGTGCGGCCGCCGCTGTCGCTGGTGGTGGTCAGATAGATGTTGACCGTCTCGTTGGCGGCGAACGCGTCGGGCGCGACGAGAACGGCCGCCGAGACGACCGCGGCCGCGGAGACGGCCCACGCGGTCTTTCTGGTTGCGGGGATGGACATGACGGGGGACTCCCTTGCCTGAGGTGGGGGCCTTGGCCGGGAAAGGTAAAGGCGGTGAACAATAAACATGGCCGTCGATGCAGTGTCAACCGGCAAGAGACCGCTTGGAGAGCGCATTCCAGCAGCTTGTCACCCTGTTAAGACTCTTAATTTAAGTTTGGCTGTGGACTCCCCGCCGGGACGCGCGCGGGGGTCTGGCACACTGGGACGGCAACACGGGAGGGCTCGCCTAGTGGCCGATGGCGCCGGTCTTGAAAACCGGTAAGGGGAAACTCTTCGTGGGTTCGAATCCCACGCCCTCCGCACCACAATGCCCACGTCAGCGCGGTGCCGTCCTGGGCACGGAAGGCAGCTCCCCGTACGCCTCGAGTACGGCGACCATCTCCGCGAGTGCGGCGGTGAGCCGGGCGCGCATGGCGTGGCCCGAGGGCCATCGACGCCGCGGGAGGCGCCGCCGATCGCACATGTCCGGGCCAGGCTCTCGCGGGCGTGGTCGGCGCCCAACCATCGCGAGGTGATCGGGGCTTTGCTGCCCGATCTGATCCGGGACGGTCAGACCGCCGTCCGGCAGGCCGACACCGCCCCGGGACGTCGCGCGGCGCAATCCGTGCTGGCGGAGATCTACTCGCTCGCGCAGTTCTTCGTGGCGTACCAGCCGGACGCGGCACTGCTGTGGCGGGTTTCCGAACGCGGGTTGATGGCGGCTCAGGAGTCCGAGGACCCGCGTGCTATCGGCGTGGCCGCCTGGCTGGCCGCACAAGCGCACCGCGACGCTGGGCCGGCGCTACCATCCGGTGACCTCGTTCTCCCAAGCGATCATGGGAGCGCACGCAGTGACCATCGCTGTTGAGCTTCGTCAGGGCGGCGAGTCGGTACGACAAGCTGCGGCGACCGATGCGGTGATCATCCCGTCCCGCCCCCGCCGCGCCCGGCACCGGATCGAAGAGGCACGCGGCTACCAACTCGACGGACAGGCGGACGTCGCCCTCGCCACCCTGGAGAAGGCGTACGAGGCAGCTCCGGAAACGATCAAGTACAACGGCTTCGCCAAGCGGATCGTCCTGGGAGAGGCGGAGTCCAGAGTTCCGGCCCGGCGTCAGCGCGCCAGTGAACTCGCCGTGAAGATCGGCCTGCTGGCCGCGTAGCGGTGCGGGCACAAACTGTGCCTCTGCTGCTCACGCCCCCGCCTCGCTGCGCTCGAAGGACGGTGCGGCGTCGTGACCGGCGTGCTGCATCAGCGCGACCCGTACGGCGCGAACGCGATGGACGTCGACCAGCCGGCAGCGAGGTCGAGCTGCTGCTATGTGACGAGCACGCCGAGAAGGCCCGCCATCTGCACGACCACCGGGTCGGGAGACGGGACCCTCCGGCCTGCGGCGTTGGCTGGGTTCGAACCCCGCCCTCCGTCCCGTCATCGGCCCTGCACGCAGGGGGGCACTTCGCGGTTCGCGTCGAAATGGCTCCAGCACCGGTCCCCGACGTCGTCAATATCCTCTTTCGAGTGATTAAACCAGGAAGATCGTCCCGGTTTGACGGTTTCTGCGGCGCGGCGGCGACGACTCGCGGGATGTGCCGCTCAGCATGAGGGAATCTCGGGCCGAGCAATCGGCCGGTGGGCCCGCGCTCAGCGAAACCCACCTGACGAGCGACATCGGGAGGTCTTATGACCAATACACCGTTGCGTCCCGCGCGGTCCGCGCCCCCGAGGCCGGAGCCGCCCGCGAACGCTCCCCGGCGCGGCAGGAAGCCGTGGATCGCGGGTGGCGTGCTGGCGCTCGTGGCCGCGGGAGTCGCCACTTACACCGTCGCCGGCAACGACAGCCCTCCGGTCGCCCCGCGCCCGGCGCAGACGTCGGCGGCGGTGGCGTCGGCCGAGCCTCAGGCGCTGCTGACGGCCCTGCCGGCCGGCGCCACCGCCTCGGAGGGGACGCTCGCCGTGTCGGTCACCGGCACCGAGTGCGGGCTCGCCTCGCTGGGCGAAGCGGATCTTCCCCTCGCCGCAGACGGCGAGTTCTGCCTGGTCAGCGTCGCCGTGCAGAACAAGGGACAGGAGCCGCGGCTGCTCGATCCCGGTGCTCAGCGCGCCGTCGACGCCGCGGGACGCTCCCATCGGGTGGCCGAGCAGGCCGCAGTGTTCGTGAACGACCAGGACCCGTCGCTGCTCGACGAGATCCCGGCCGGCGCGATCCGTGAGGGCGTGGTGCCGTTCGACGTTCCGAGGGGCACGCGACTCACCGCGCTCGTGCTGCACGAGTCGCCGGACAGTACGGGCGTACGGGTACCACTGTCCTGATCACGGGCATATTTCAGAAATCCACATTCACCGATCGAGTGCGTGACTCGCATTCTTTTCCTCGATTGAGGGAGGGTGATTGTGCGATTTCCGCCCCGCAACATTCCTGATGTGTGTTGGCATGGTCGACGGAATTAACGAGTAGTCCGGGTTCCCATTGCTGTCCGTCTTAGGACGGCGCCGGCGCGGCGCATCGTAATGCCCGCCGAGGGATTCGCGCGAGTGCCCCGGACCGATGTCGGAGGCAACACTGCACTGTCCGTCCCCGAGCCGGGCGTTCACCGCCGGCGCTATCGCGCTGGCCGTCATCTCACCGGCTCTAGACCCTACTGAGCACGCCGCAGAGGCAGTGCCACCCGTCCACCCGGCAGGTCACGACTCCCCGGACGACGTCCGGATCGAGGAACGCGCTGCCACCGCCGAGCGCGCTTCACGCGCCACCCCCCGGCGTTTCGCTCTCGCCCGTGCCGCTGCGGCGGCCCGGCCCCAGACCAACCCCTTCGCCGTTCCGGACGGCGGCCAGGCGCTGCGTGCAGCCGTCGAACTGGCCGTCGCCGACGAGCGGGAGGCACTCCGGACCGCCGAGACGCAGGCGGCGGTCGACCTGCGGGAACACCTGCGCGGTGTCCCGGAGGAGGACGAGCCGGCCGTCACGGACCCGACGGCCCTGTTCCGGGCGGCCGACGTGACCGCCCGGGCGCTGGCCGCCCGGCGGGCGACGCAGCTGCGCCGCGTGGCTGCCCTGCGGCAGGCTCAGGCATTGGCGCAGGTGCAGGTGCAGTCCGACTTCGACGTGCGGCCGGACCGGGCGGTCACGTTCGACGACGAGGTTCGTACGGGGTTCAGGCCCCGCTACAACCGCGCCGTGCCGCGCTACAAGCGGTCGGTGGTCGTCCGGCACGCCATCGCCAAGCGGAGCGGTGAGCGCGTCATGCGGCTGGGCAACGGCATGTCCGCGGTCATCGCGTTCGCCCGCTCGCAGGTCGGCAAGCGCTACGTGACCGGCGGGACAGGCCCGTACGGCTTCGACTGCTCGGGGTTCACCAAGCAGGCGTACGCGCTGGCCGGCATCCGGCTGCCGCACTCGTCCGGAGCCCAGGCGGCGCGGTCCCGGTCCGTCTCGCGCTCGCAGGCCCGTCCCGGCGACCTGGTCGTCGGTCCCGGGCACGTGGGCATCTACATGGGCCGCGGCATGATGATCGACGCGGGCAACCACCGCACGGGTGTGGTCTATCGCAAGGTGTATTCCGGCCTCCGGGTCGCTCGCATCGGACGCTAGAAAAAGAACAGAGGGGCGAAAACGGGTCGCATTGCGGCCCGTTCCACCTCGATCGGCACGCTTTTCTCAGCGTGGCAACGTCAGCCGTACGGTCGTGCCGGTGCCCGGCTCGCTCTCCAGGTGCACGCTGCCGTGGTGCGCGTCGACGATCGACTTCACGATCGCGAGGCCGAGACCCGGGCCCTGCGCCGCCATCACTTCGGCGGCGGCGCAGCGGTAGAACCGGTCGAACACGTGCGGCAGCTCGTCGGCCGAGATGCCCACCCCGGTGTCGGTGATGACGAGCTCCGGCTCGCCCCCGCCGGCCGCCTCGATGGTGATCTCACCGTCCGGCTGGGTGAACTTGATGGCGTTGACCAGCAGGTGGTTGAGCACCTGGGCGATCCGCTTGGCGTCCGCCCGGGCCGGCAGCGGGCGCTCGATGCGGTCGCGCAGCTCGACCCCGCGGTGCTCGGCCAGCGCCCGGCACGCCGCGGTGGCCTGGTGCGCGAGCTCGGCCAGGTCGACCTCGCCCAGGTCGAGCTGCACCTGGTCGTCGGACATCTTCGCCACGGTCAGCAGCTCGTCGATGAGCCGAAGCAGGCGGTCCGAGTTGCGCGACATCGTCGTGAGGAACCGGCGCGACGTCTCGGCGTCGAAATCGTCCTCGAGCAGCATCTCGAGGTAGCCGCGGATGGTGGACAGGGGTGTGCGCAGCTCGTGGCTGACCGTGGCGAGAAACGAGTCCTTCATGCGGTCGAGCTGGCGCAGCTGATCCGCGATCTCCCCCGCGTGCCGGGCGTACCGGCGCAGCTCGAGCTGCACCGACGCGTGCCGGGCGAGGCTGCGCAGCGCGCGCCGCTGGGCCACGGTGAGCGTCCGCGGCACGTGGTCGACGACGCAGACCGTGCCGACCGAGTGCGTCCCGTCGAGCACCACCGGCGCACCGGCGTAGAACCGGATCCCGTGCGCGCTCACCGCCGGATTCTCCGCGAAGCGGGGATCGCCGGTCGCGTCCCGCACCTCGAGCAGATCGTGCGAGGTGATGGTGTACGCGCAGAAGGAGAGCTCGCGCGGCACGCCCTCGAGGTCGGTCCCGACCTTGGCCTTGTGCCACTGCCGGTCGCGGTCGACCAGGCTCACCAGGCCCAGCGGCGTACCGCAGATCTCCGACGCGAGCAGAGCGATGTCGTCGAAGTCCTCCTCCGGCGGGGTGTCGAGGACCTGCGCGTCGTGCAGCGCCGCGAGCCAGCCCGGCTCATCGGCAGGCAGAGGGGCCCTCATCGTTCGATCGTCCCACCCTCACGCCCGATTTGGCGCGATTCGTCGACAAAGCGCCGCCGCCGGGGCCAGACAGCAGTCGGCACCCACCTTGGGGGGCGGGTGCCGACTTGCTGGCCGCCGGTTCGCTCTGCAGCGACCTATCGCCACCGGGCGCGGGGATCTCTGCCGCACACACCCGATCGGATGTCAGACAGAAGCATCACCCCGGCACCGGCCGCGGGCGCGCACCTGCTGTGCGTCCGCCCGATCGGGTGACAGCGCGGCGCAACGCGGACGAAAGGCAAGCGACACGCGAACCGACTACCCTTCGTGCGGAGAAGGCCTGCACACCGCCGGAGGATCATCACGATGAGTCTCGAACGCGCCGTAGCCCCGGATCCGTACGATCTCCTGCCCGAGGTCCCGTCGTTCACGGTGACCAGCACGGACGTGACCGACGGCCAGCCGCTCGACGAGCTGTTCGCCCACACCAGCGTGGGCGGCAAGAACCTGTCGCCCCAGCTCGCCTGGTCGGGTTTCCCCGACGAGACCCGCGGCTTCGTGGTGACCTGCTTCGACCCCGACGCGCCCACCGGCAGCGGTTTCTGGCACTGGGTGCTGGTCAACCTGCCGGCCACCGTCACCGAGCTGGCCCGCGGCGTCGACCCGCTGCCGGGCGAGGCGTTCTGCGTCCGCAACGACTACGGCGAGAGCAGCTACGGCGGCGCCGCCCCGCCGCCGGGCGACCGGCCGCACCGCTACGTGTTCGCGGTGCACGCGATCGACGTCGACAAGCTCGAGGTCCCGCCGGAGGCGTCGCCCGCCTACGTCGGCTTCAACCTGGCGTTCCACACGCTGGCGCGGGCGACCATCCGCCCGACGTTCCAGGTCAAGGGCTGAGCGACGCACGAGGAGAGGCCGCCGTCCCCACGGGCGGCGGCCTTCGCTGTGCGAGGTCAGCGGGGCGTGCGCGCCACCACGAAGACCGACTGGCCGAACGGCGGCTTCACGATGCTCTCGGCGGCCTTGGTCACCGGCAGCACGACGGAGTCGTACACCTTGACCATCGGGCCCTCCTTGGGGGCCAGCTTGAAGATGCTGGTCGCGCCGTAGTAGCCGATCAGGCCGAGCGCGTTGGCGTAGTGCATCTTCTCGATCTGCAGACCGGCCGCGTCCATCGCGGCGCGCATCGTCTTCTTGGTGTAGCGGCGGATGTGGCCGGTCGCGATGTCGACCTGGCTCATCGCGAACATGAACGCCGGCACGATGATGATGACCCGGCCGCCGGGGCGGACGAGCTCGGCCATGCTGCGCAGCGCGCCGACGTGGTCCTCGATGTGCTCGAGCACGTTGTAGGAGACCGCAGCGCTGTACTCGCCCGAGGCGTCGGACGCCGGCAGCAGCATCTGGCGCACGTCGATGTTCGGATGGTCGGCCATGCGCTCCTTGAGCTGCACGAGCCGGTCCGGGTCGGCCTCGGTGGCCGTGAACCGCGGAAGGTGCTCCGCCCACTCGATCGCGTAGTCCCCGAGTCCGCTGCCGATCTCGATCGGGTTGTCCCCGAGGTACGGGAGGGCGAGCTCGACGAACCACCGGCGGTGGTTCACGGCCGTGGCAAGGCCTTCGAGCACTTCGGACTGGATCCGCTGGTCTCCAGTGATGTCTGCCATATGTAAGGTTCCCTCGTCTTGCCGGTCCGAGCTGACAGCGGGACCGGAAGAGTTAACCACTTCTCCGCGCGTAACCGAAAGTTGAGCCCTGGGCGGGCGTCCATTATTTGCCTGATTGAGACATAGCCTGCTGGGTACTCGGGCCGGCCGGTTCCGGCGCGGCCGGCCGCGCCGGATGTCTCGAATACGTCGTTCATATCGGCTCGATCACGCATGACCCGCTCGACACTGCACCGTTACCAACCTCGGTTAGGCTCCCCCACGCTATGACGATTACGGGTATTGACTCGACAGGCAAGCCGGCCGGCGGGAACGTGCTGCCGCCGCGTCAAGCGACGGAAGCCCAGGACCTCGACGCGGAGCTCGCCGCGTTCGGCACCGGCGTCGCGCCGGCCGCTCCGGCCTCGGTCGTTCCCGATGTCGAAATAGCCCCTGAGCAGCAAAAACCTGCTCAGCGCCGATGGTGGCGCCGCCTCGACCGGCGCGACGTCCTGGCGACCCTGACATTCATCGCCATCGCGCTCTACCTGACCGCTCCCTTGTGGCTCAATCTCGATCATCAGTTACGCGATGATCCGCAGGATCAGGCTTTCTTTGAGTGGATGATGGCGCATGGTGCGCGGGTGCTCACCGATGGCGCATATCCGTTCTTCTCCGATCGGATGAATTACCCCGATGGTGTGAACATGATGGCCAACACCTCGGTGCTGGCCGTTTCGCTGCCGATGACGCCGGTGACTCTGCTGTTCGGCCCGCATGTGGCGTTCAACGTATTTCTCACGCTCGCGTTGGCACTCACCGGTGTCTCGTGGTATTTCGTGCTCTCCCGCGCCTTCGTCGCATCGCGGCTGGCGGCCTGGGTCGGCGCGCTGTTCTGCACCTTCGCGCCGAGCATGATCTCGCACGCCGGCGGTCATCCGAACATCGTCTCGCAGTTCCTCGTCCCGCTGATCATCTGGCGCACGCTGCGCCTGCGTGAGCCCGGCCGGGCCGTGCGCAACGGCCTGATCATGGCCGCCCTGCTGGTCTGGCAGGCGTTCATCAACCTCGAGATCCTGTTCATGACCGCGGTCGGTCTGGGCGTGTTTTGCCTGATCATGGCCGTGGTCCGCCGCCGGGAGCGCCACGGCGAGGTCCGCAGCTTCCTGCGCGGGCTGGTGGTCGCCGGCACGGTCACGCTGGCCGTGCTGGCCTACCCGCTGGCGGTGCAGTTCTTCGGCCCGCAGAGCTACCACGGCCTGCCGCACTTCGTCCGCAACTTCGGCGCCGACCTCGGCTCGTTCACCGCGTATTCGAGCCACTCGATCGCCGGCAATTCCCTGATCGCCGAGCGCCTCGCCCAGAATCCCGCCGAGGAGAATGCGTTCTTCGGCTGGGGCCTGGTGATTCTGTTCTTCGGCCTGATCGTGTGGATGCGGCGTACGGCCGCGGTTCTCGCGCTCGGCACGGTGGCCCTGCTGTTCGCGGCAATGTCGCTCGGACCGCGAATTTTCCTCAACGGCATCAACACCGGCATCCCCGGCATCTGGTCCGTACTGCACAGCGTTCCGGTGCTCAACTCGGCCGTGCCCACCCGCTGGGCGATGGCCATCGCGCCGGTCGTCGGCATCCTGCTGGCCCTGGGCGTCCAGCGGGCGATCGACCTGGTGCGGGCCCAGCCCGCCGCCCGCGGCCCGGTGCGCGTCGCCATGATCACCGCGGTCGCGATGGCCCTGGTGCCGCTCGCGCCCGTGCAGCTCCGGACGGCGCCGATGGCTCCCGTGCCCGAGTTCGTCACGTCGGGCGCCTGGAAGCAGTACGTCGACGATCAGCACACCGTCGTCACGCTGCCGCTGCCCGACTCGAGCTACCCCGACCCCCTGCGCTGGACCGCGACGACCGGCCAGGACATGCGCATCGCCGGCGCGTACGCCCTGCTGCCCAACCAGAACCCGCTCAACCCGGGCGACCGCACCGCGATGTTCTCCCCCGCGTGGCGCCCCACCAGCGGCCTGATGGCCTCGATCCGGCAGGGCAACCCGATCCCCGAGATCAACGACACCCGCCGCGAGATGACCCTGGCCGACCTGCGCTACTGGAAGGCCGGCGCGGTCGTGCTGACCCCCCAGATCCGCGACGTCGAGATGCTGCGCGCCATGACCGGCCTGCTCGGTCAGCAGCCCGCCTGGCAGGGCGGGGCCTGGGTCTGGGACGTCCGCCACCTGGTCGACGACCCCGACGCCGTGCTCACCGGCCCCGACATCGGCTGAGCCCGTCGGCGGCAGTCGATCAGCCGGGCGGGTTCAGCAGGATGCGGGCGCCCGTGCCCTCCGCCGCCAGGCGGTCGTCCGGGTTGACGAGCTTGCAGCGGTGCAGCGACAGGCATCCGCAGCCGATGCAGCCGGACAGGTCGTCGCGCAACCGCTGCATCAGCGCGATCTTCTCCTCGAGGCGATGCCGCCACCGGTCCGACAGCCGCGCCCAGTCGGCCCGGGTGGGCGTACGGCTCTCCGGCAGCTCGGCCAGCGCGCCGCGGATCTCCTCGAGCGAGACCCCGACCTGCTGGGCGATCCGGATGAACGCCACCCGGCGCAGCTCGGCACGGTCGTAACGCCGCTGGTTGCCCGACGTGCGCGTCGACCTGATCAGGCCCTCGCGCTCGTAGTACCGCAGCGCCGAGGGCGCGACCCCGCTGCGGGCGGACAGGTCGCCTATGGTGAGCGTCTCCATCGCGGTCCTTGAGTTGAAGTGAACTTCAAGTTGCAGCCTATCCCCATGACAGCGACAACGATCTCTACCGACCGGCTCGGTCCGTTGCTGCGTCGCCTCACGGGGGACGAGAAGCACGCGCCGAGCGCCCACTCGACGCTGGACGTGCTGTGGGTGCTGTACGACCGGGTGCTGCACGTGAGCCCCGAGACCGTGGACGCGCCCGACCGCGACCGCCTCCTGCTCTCCAAGGGCCACGGGCCGGCCGCCTACTACGCCGTGCTGGCCGCGAAGGGCTTCTTCCCCGAGTCGTGGCTCGACGACCTCGGCGGCTGGGACAGCCCGCTCGGGCACCACCCCGACCGCGTACGCATCCCGGGCGTCGAGGTCGGCACCGGCTCACTCGGGCACGGCCTCGGGCTGGGCGTCGGCGTTGCGCTCGGCCTGCGCGCACAGGGCTTCAGCCGGACGCGGACCTTCGTGCTGCTCGGCGACGCGGAGCTCGACGAGGGGTCGAACCACGAGGCCATCGCGTACGCCGCGGCGACGCGCCTGCCGATCACCGCGATCGTCGTCGACAACCAGTCCGCGACCCACGGCTGGCCCGGCGGGATAGCCGCGCGGTTCACCGGCTGGGACGTCTCCGTAGTGGACGGACACGACCGGGACCGGCTGGAACTCGCCCTCCGGCCGCGGCACGACCGCCCCAACCTGATCGTCGCCACCGTCGAGCGGAAGGGAAGCTGAGGACGATGATGCGCGACACGTTCGTCGCCACCACGACGCAACTGCTGGACGAGGACCCGCGTACGGCGCTGGTGCTCGCCGACATCTCGGCCGACGCCTTCGTGCGGGCCGCGCGCCGCCACCCCGACCGGGTGCTCAACGTCGGCATCCGCGAGCAGCTCATGGCGGGCGTCGCGGGCGGGCTGGCGCTCACCGGCATGCGGCCCTATCTGCACTCGTACGCCCCGTTCGCCGTCGACCGCGCGTACGAGCAGCTCAAGCTCGACCTGGGCCACCAGGACACGGGCGCGGTCGTGGTCACCATCGGCGGCTCGTACGACGCGGCAGCCGAGGGCTACACGCACCAGTCGCCCGGCGACGTGGCGCTGCTGGACACGCTCGAAGGCTGGACCGTGCACGTGCCCGGGCACCACGACGAGGTGCCCGCGATGCTGCGCGAGGCCGCCCGGCACGACGACCGGGTGTACGTGCGGCTGGGGGTGCAGGAGAACAGCCGGCCCTACCCCGACGGCGGTCGCCTGCGGCTGCTGCGCCGCGGCGGTCCGCTGGTGGTGGCGGTCGGGCCGACGCTCGACCCGGTGCTCGAGGCGACCGCGGGGCTGGACGTCACCGTCGCGTACACGAACCGGCCGCGCCCGTTCGACGCCGAGGGCCTGCGCGCGCTGGTCGACAGCGAGGTGGTGCTCGTCGAGCCGTACCTGGCGGGGACCTCGGCAGCCGCGGTGAGCGCCGCGCTGTCCGGGTTGCCGCACCGCGCGCTGCACCTGGGCGTCGGCCGCCGGGAGGTCCGGCGTTACGGCACCTGGCAGGACCACGCCCGGGCGCACGGCCTCGACGCGGCCGGCCTCCGCGCGTCGATCACCGGCTTCCTGGGGTGAGCCTCAGGCGGCCAGCGCATGCTGGCGGGCGTGGAAGACCTTCCGCAGCCGACCGTCCATGTGCGACACGGTCGCCGGGTTGCTCAGCCGCATCCGGAACCGCTCGCGCACCCCGTCGACCGCGGTCGCCGAGATCTCCAGCGCCGAGCCGGAGACCGACGGGCTCCAGGTCACGTTGCTCAGATGCCGCAGGTTCGCGTTGAGGTGCAGGCGCAGCCGGTGCAGCACCTTGGTCTCCTGGGTCACCACCAGCCGCCGATGCGTGAGCACCAGCATGAACTCGCCGGCCAGCGGGGCGTCCGGGCGCACGCACCGGCCGACCAGCACGGTCGTCTCGTCCGGCTCGACGCAGCGGCGGAAGATGGGCATGTGGCGGCTGACGGCCGGGATGGCGACACCGGCCTCGGCAGCGGCGGGAAGGAACGTACGGGAAAACACGTCCATGTGGCGTTTAACGGCCGTACTTCGGGGAAGAAGCTGCCACCGGACGATGAATGTCGGATTACAACCTTTCGACGATCGTCGCATTGGCCATTCCGCCACCCTCGCACATCGTCTGCAGGCCGTAGCGGACGCCGGACTGTCGCATGTGGTGCAGCATCGTCGTCATGATGCGCGCCCCCGACGCCCCGAGCGGGTGACCCAGGGCGATCGCCCCGCCGCGCGGGTTGAGCCGGGCACGGTCGGCGCCGGTCTCGGCGAGCCAGGCCAGCGGCACCGGCGCGAACGCCTCGTTCACCTCGTAGACGCCCAGCTCGTCGATCGTCAGGCCGGCCTTGGCCAGCGCCTTGGCGGTCGCCGGGATGGGCGCGGTCAGCATGATGACCGGGTCGTCGGCGGCGACCACGGCGGTGTGCACGCGAGCCAGCGGCGTCAGGCCGTGCGCGGCCGCCCACTCCGACGTGGTGACCGCGAGCGCCGCAGCGCCGTCCGAGATCTGTGACGCCGACCCGGCCGTGACCACGCCGTCGCTGCGGAACGGCGTCTTGAGGCCGGCCAGCTTCTCGAGCGAGGAGTCCCGGCGTACGCCCTCGTCGCGCTTCACCCCCGCGATCGGCTCGATCTCGGCGTCGAACTCCCCCGAGTCCTGCGCGCGGGCCGCCGCCGCGTGGCTGGTCAGCGCGTACTCGTCGAGTTGCGCCCGGGAGAACCCCCAGCGCTCGGCCATCATCTCGGCGCCCACACCCTGGCTGAACCCCTCGACGCCGTACCTTTTCAGGACCGCGGCGCCGTACGGGTCGGCGCCCTGCGCGCTCGACCCCATCGGCACCCGGGTCATCGACTCCACGCCGCCCGCCACCACCAGGTCGGCCTGGCCGGACAGCACGGTCGCGGCGGCGAAGTGCAGCGCCTGCTGGCTCGACCCGCACTGCCGGTCGAGCGTCGTGCCCGGCACCGACTCGGGCCACCCGGCCGCGAGCACGGCGTTGCGCCCGACGTTCCACGACTGCTCGCCCACCTGCGACACGCAGCCCCAGACCACGTCGTCGACATCCACCGGATCGAATCCCGACTGCTCGGCCAGGGCCCGCAGCACGTGCGCCGACAGGTCCACCGGGTGCACCCCGGCCAGTCCCCCGCCGCGCCGGCCGACCGGGGTCCGGACGGCTCCGACAATCACCGCATCACGCATGGGTCGACGGTAGCCCGGCTGCCATAGTGGTGACATGCAGTGGCGCATCAAGCCCGTCCTCCCCGTGGCCAAGCTGATCGGCGCCGTGGCCGTCGTCGTGCTGGCGTTCGCCTTCGCCGGCTACGACCCCGTGCGCTGGACGCTCGCCGCGGTCGTCGTCCTGGCCCTGCTCGTCTGGGCGCTGCGCGACCTGCTGCGCCCGGTCCGCCTGGCCGCCGACGCCGAGGGCGTCACGGTGCTGACCGGTTTCGCCACCCGGCGCCGCCTGGCCTGGAGCCAGATCGAGCGCGTACGGGTCGACCGCCGCACCCATCGGGGCCTGCGCAGCGAACACCTGGAGCTCGACGCGGGCGACGCCATCTACCTGCTGAGCGCCAACGACCTGGGCGCCCTCCCCGACGAGGTCGCCACCGCCCTCTCCGACCTGCGAGTCGACGCCTAGGTAGCCGCGCGCCCGTCTCTCCTGCGACCACCGTTCTCAACGCCGGCCACGTCGACGTTCCGCGCCCTTCCCAACGCCGGGACCCGGCCGGCCGCGAGTACGTCCGACATCGTCGACCGGCGACCGGGCCCATTTGTCACGGTTCGATCCAGTCGCCTGCAGACGGCGCACCCGCTACGACCAGGGTGCGTCTCTTGGATAATGGCTTGGTCCGGAGCAGGATCCCGGCGAGGGGTGAGTGCGGCTTGGTAGTGCACGGCGAGTTTGTCGGTGCGCATGGCCAGGCCGCGCCATTGTCTGAGCCGGTTGATGCAGCGTTCGGCGAGGTTGCGTCGGCGGTAGTGCTGCAAGTCGAAGGCCGACGAGTACGCCTTGTCGGCGAGAACCCGGTGGGGGCGTTGACGTGGGCGTCCGGGGCCCTGGCGGGGCACGGCAATCGCGTCCATGACCGCGTTGAACTGGGGTGCGTCGCCGGCCGGACCCGCGGCGCCTTCAGCCGAGGAGGATCTGGGTGCGCATCACCGCGGCTATCAGCAGGACCACGAAGACGGCGGCGCAGCCGGCGGCCTGGATCTGGGTTCGTCTCCTGGCCGGGGCGTACGCCAGGATGAAGGCGACCACGCCGCCGGCGACGAGGCCGCCGAGGTGGCCGGCGACGGAGACGTTGGGGACGCTGAAAGTGAAGATCAGGTTGACCACCAGCAGCGGGATCAGCTGGGTGACGTCGAGGCGCAGGCGGCGGTTGACGACGATCATCGCGAGCACCAGGCCGAAGATCGAGGTCGAGGCGCCCGCGGCGGGGGCGTTGGGGGCGGTGGTGACGTACGCCGCCACGTTGCCGCCGATGCCCGCCAGCAGGTAGAGCGCGAGGAAGCGCAGCGGGCCGAGCTTCTCCTCGAGGTAGCGGCCCAGCTGCCAGAGCAGCATCATGTTGAGCAGCAGGTGCAGCACGCCATAGTGGACGAACATCGCGGTGACCAGCCGCCACCACTCGCCCGCGGCGATGCCGTGCAGCGGGCCGCCGAGCACGTACGGGGCGTAGCCGAGCACCGACGCCCACCGGGTGACCGGGGTGTCGTCGCCCATCAGGCCGAACCAGCCGCCGGCGCCGGCGATCGCGCGTGGGCCACCGGCGATCGCCGAGATCACCATGACCAGCACGTTGATCGCGATGAGCGCCTGGGTCGCGTAGCCGGCGCGGCCGATGCTGCTGCCGCCGAAGGCGGTGCGGGCCTGGCGCTGGGTGCGCTTGCCCTCGGACACGCACTCGGGGCACTGGTGACCGACCGACGCCTCGTTCATGCAGTCGGGGCAGATCGGCCGGTCACACCGCGTGCACCGGATGTAGGTCTCCCGCGACGGATGGCGGTAGCAGACCGGAGCCGTCGAGGGAGCCTCACTCATGCGTCAAAGGTACTTCAGTTGGTCACGCGCGTTCGATCTCCACGCGCTCCACGACGACGTCCTCGCGGGGACGGTCGCCGGGGCCGGTCGGCGTGTTGGCGATCGCGTCGACGACCTTGGCCGACTGCTCGTCCGCCACCTGGCCGAAGATCGTGTGCCGGCGGTTGAGGTGCGGGGTCGGCGCGACCGTGATGAAGAACTGCGAGCCGTTCGTGCCCGGGCCGGCGTTCGCCATGGCGAGCAGGTACGGACGGTCGAACGACAGCTCCGGGTGGAACTCGTCGGCGAACTGGAAGCCCGGGCCGCCGCGGCCGGTGCCGGTCGGGTCGCCCAGCTGGATCATGAAGCCGGCGATGACCCGGTGCGAGATCGTGCCGTCGTAGTAGGGACCACTGCCCTTCTGGCCCGTGCGCGGGTCGGTGTAGTCCTTCGTGCCCTCCGCGAGCTCCACGAAGTTGCGCACGGTCGCCGGTGCGTGATCCGGGAACAGCTGGAGCCGGATCGGGCCGTGGTTGGTGTGCAGGGTGGCGTAAAGCGTCTCGGCCACGGGTACTCCTGTCTGTGTCGCGGTCGCCCCGGCTTGTACTCCTGACGGGGCGGTAGGACAGTTCCTTGCAGTTCGGATCCTCCCCCATGTGTCTGAACGGGCAGCGAGGGGGTACCGACACAGGGCACGATGACGTGAAGAGCCACAGGGAGGTGGGCACTGGTGTTGACGACTTTGCGCCGCAAGAGCCGCAGTGAGCGGATGAAGAACGAGCTCGGACAGGGCGTGGACCACTTCAAGCGGGCGGCGACGCTGGCGGCGCAGGAGACCAGCGCGACCGTCGGACCGACGTTGACCGCTGCGGTCGACAAGGTCCAGCCGGCCGCGGTGAAGGCCAAGGACGCCGCCTCGACCGGGTGGGACAGCGCCGTGGCCACGATCACCCCGCTCGTCGCCGCGGCGAGCGAGAACGCCAAGCAGGTGGGCAAGAGCGCCAAGCAGGTCGGCAAGAGCGCCAAGCAGGTCGGCAAGGTGAGCAAGCGCTCGGCGAAGCAGGCCGCCAAGGACAGCGAGCAGGCGGCCAAGGCCAACAAGAAGGCCGCCAAGCAGCTGAAGAAGAGCGCCGACAAGGCGGCCAAGGGCAAGCGCGGCCGCGGCTCCAAGCTGGCCGGTCTCGCGCTGATCGGCGCCGCGCTGGGCATCGCCGCCGCGTACGCCAACAAGCGTCGCCAGGCCGCGCAGTGGGACGAGTACGACCCGGCCGCGCCCATCACCCCGGCGCCCACGACGGTCGCGACGACGGTTCCGAACCCCGAGGACGCGGCGTTCGAGCCCGAGACGGTGGAGCCGGAGACCCGGCAGACCTTCACCTCTCAGAACGGCACGACGCCGAACACCCCTCGGTAACGACGAGACGATCGGGCGGGCTACCCCTGGTGGCCCGCCCTATTGCGGCGCCGGGCGACGGGCCAGCGCCGGATCGAGCGGCGGCCCCTGCGGCATCAGGGAGATCAGCTCGGACGGCACCTGCTGCAGCCGCACGCCGCCGTAGCCCAGCTTGGGCAGCAGCTCCCGGCCGGCCAGCGGATATTGCAGTCCGGTGTCGGTGACCACGCTGACCGTGCCGGTCTCGACCGGGGCGCTCGGCGACGCCGCCGAGACGGCGACCGCACCCCGGCCGCGCGCCACGAACACGCGGTCGGCCTGCACGCTGCCGGACGCCCTCTCGAGCCCCGAGACCGCTGCGGCGTCGGGGATGGTCGGGTCTATCCGGATGCCGTCGCCCGCCTTGTCGACCGGCAGCGTGATGCACGCCCGGGTCGGGGCGCCGTCGAGCATCTGCGGCACGGCCGGGGGAAGGCCTTCGGCCTCGCCCGCGTCGCTGATCCGCGTCTGCGACGTCCGCAGGCTGATGAAGGTGTTGCTGCTGACCGTGAGCGTCCGGCCCACGCCCGGCACCGTCGCCATGAGCCTGGCCTGCATCTCGGTGAGGGCCGCCTTGCCGTCGGCCAGAATCACCGCGAACTGCTGCCCGTCGGTGACCACCTGACCGACCCGGCCGTTCGTGATGACCGAGTCGCCGCCGAAGCCCGGGATCCGCGGGGCCACAAGGTCGGGCCCGGCAGGCACGGCGTTGAGCCAGGCGGGCGAGACCGGCCACGGCCGGATGCTGCTCAGGCCCAGCGCGTCGAGCGTCTGGGTGTTGCGGGAGATCGGGATCGCGAACCGCCGGTTGCCGAGCACCAGGGAGTTGCGGCCCTGGAAGTCGCGGACCAGCACGCCCCGGCCGGCGCGGGACAGCACGGTGCCGTCGGTGAGCCGGTGTCCGGCCAGCAGGGTGCTGCGAACCGTGGTGCCCGCCCCCTGGTTGTCGGTGCACACCGACCAGCGCTCGGTGAGCAGGGAGTTCTTGCCGGGCAGCGAGTCGGGCGCGTCCGGGATGCCCAGCGGGGCGCCGAGCGGCACCGACGCCAGCTTCTGAGACGAGACGCTCTTGAGCGACGGCTCCTGGCCCGAGGTGAGCAGCAGCCCCGAGGCGAAGTTGAGCACCGGGTGCAGCCGGGCGTCGCTCTCGAGGTAGACGAACCGGGCGCCGGTGCCCTTCTCCTGGAACACCACGCCGGTGTCGCGCGGGTTGACGCTGCTGTTGCCGGTGAGGATGCCGTAGATCGCCGCGGCGCCCACCGCGATGCTCGCGATCAGCAGGCTGACCAGGGCCGTCATGCCGGCGCGGCGCAGCGGCGAGCGCGACGGGTCGGGGTCGTGGGTGACCAGCGCGGCCACTACCCGCTGCAGCGAGTACTGGTACGAGTGGAGCTGGTCCTGACGCGACGGCACACCGCCACTTTAGGGTCCGCTGTCGATGTCCTCACAGCCAGCCGCTGCGCCGGAACACCCGGTACAGCATCACCGAGACCACCACGATGATCAACCACCAGGTGGCGTAGCCGTACTTCGCGGTCAGCTCGGGCATGTACTCGAAGTTCATCCCGTAGATGCCGGCGCCCGCGGTCCAGACGGTCGCGATGGCCGCCCACGCCGCGATCTTGCGCATGTCGTTGTTCTGGTCGACGGTCACCTGCGCGAGCCGTGCCTGCAGGATCGAGTTGAGCAGGTCGTCGAAGGAGGACACCTGCTCGACCGTACGGGTGAGGTGGTCCTGCACGTCGCGGAAGTACTTGCCGATGCGCTTGGGCACGATCGCCACGATCGTCGCGAGCGGACGTTGCAGCGGCACCACCGCGCGCCGGAACTCCACCAGCTCGCGCTTCATCTGGTAGATCGCCGGGATCGGGCTGGCGTGGTCGCGCGAGAAGACGCCCTCCTCGATCAGGTCGAGGTCGGACTCGACCTGGTCGGCCACCGCCACGTAGTGGTCGACCACCCGGTCGGTCACTGCGTAGGCCACCGCCCACGGGCCCTGCTCGATCAGGTCGGCCCGCTGCTTCTCCAGGTCGGCGCGCACCGAGCCGAGCTCGGAGGCGTCGCCGTGGCGGACCGTGATGACGAACTGCTCACCCACGAAAATCATCATCTGGCCGGTCTCGACCACCTGGGACGTCTCGGTGATCTCGCCGTGCGGCACGTAGCGGGCCGTGCGCATGACCAGGAAGTGCACCGAGCCGAACTGCTCGAGCTTGGGGCGCTGCTCCGCCTTGACCGCGTCCTCGACGGCCAGCTCGTGCAGGCCGTACGTGTGCGCGATGGCGCTCATCTCCTCCTCGCCCGGCTCGTGCAGGCCCAGCCAGACGAAGGCGTCGTCCTGCTCGCACGCCGTGCGCAGCGCCTCGTCGGGCGAGAACTCGCCGGGCAGGCGGCGGCCGGCCACGTAGACCCCGCAGTCGACGACCGCGCTGCCCGCGCGCCGGACGCCGTTCTCGGTGTGGTCGTCGGTCGTGCCGAGGATCCGGGTCATCGCCCGCACGGGTGCGGCGAAGGCTCGCGACAACGGCCTGCTCCGGCTTCGATCGCTCACCGGATCCCCCTTTCCACGCCACGACGCGAACCGCCCGAGGTTAACGGTGCCGGGCGGGCTCGTTTTTAGTACCCACCCGGCTTCCGTTCACCGCTGCGACGGCTCAGCCGCGCACCTCTTCGATCGCCTCGGCCAGGCGGCGTACGCCCTCGTCGATCTGGTCGACGGTGACCGCCGAGTACGCCAGGCGCACCGAGCTGCGCCCGCCGGAGAGCAGGAAGTCGCTGCCCTTGACGATGGCCACGCCCTTCTTCATCGCGGCCGGGAACAGCTTGTCCACGTCGACGTCGCCGGGCAGGTCCACCCAGAGGAAGTAGCCGCCGTCGGGCTCGGTGAAGGTGGCGCCGGGGATGTGCTTGCGCAGCGACTCGGCCAGCACGCGGGCGCGCTCGCCGAGCGCCGCGCTCACCGTCTGCACCGAGCGCTCGATGTCGCCCGAGACACAGAACTGGTGGACGATCGCCTCGGAGACCATGCCGGGCGAGATGTAGAGGTTGGTGGCCTTCTTCGCGATCGCGTCGATCAGCGCGGCCGGGCCCACCAGGTAGCCGACGCGGACGCCCGGGCACACCGTCTTGGTGAAGCTGGAGGCGTGGACGACCAGGTTGTCGGAGTCCATCGACAGCATCGAGGGCAGGGCCTCGCCGCGGAACCGGATGTCGACGTACGGGTCGTCCTCGAAAATCGTGAACTCGTACTGCGCGGCCAGCTCGAGCAGGACGCGGCGCTTGTCGGCGGAGAGCGTGATGCCGGCCGGGTTCTGATAGTTCGGGATGATGTGGGCGAGCTTGGGACGCACGCCCGACTCGAGCAGCGTGCGCAGCTCGTCGACGTCGATGCCGTCCGGCTGCAGCGTCACCTGGTGCACCTTGGCGCCGAGGTTCTGCAGGCTGAGCAGCGTGCGGTCGTACGTCGGCTTCTCGACCACGACGTCGTCGCCGGGCTGCACGAGGTGGTTGAACAGGAACGCGTCGGCCTGCAGCGAGCCGTTCGTCACGATGACCTGATCCGGCGAGACGCCGTGCTTCTCCGCGATCCACTTGCGCAGCGGGATGTAACCGACGGAGGTGCCGTAAGCGGTCACACCTGCGGGATCGGCCTCGAAGGCGCGCGCCGCGGCGGCCTTGAGCCCCTCGACGTCGATGATGTCCAGCGACGGGGCGCCCCGGGCGAAAGAGATCAGCTGCTCAGCGGTCATGGGAACAAGCTTACGAGCAGCCTCTATAGAATTTTCCTCTGCCTCTCTCCGTCCGGGGTATGGGACGCCAGCCGTTATTCTCCTGGAGTTCACCCAGTAGATGGAGATAACCCGATGATCGGTCTGATACTCGCCGCCGGAGCCGGACGCAGGCTTCGTCCCTACACGGACACCCTGCCCAAGGCGCTGGTGCCGGTGGACGGGGAGACCACGATCATGGACATCTCCCTGCGCAACCTGGCCGCCGCCGGGCTTACCGACGTGACGATCGTGGTGGGCTACCGCGCGAACGCCGTCGAGGAGCGCCGGGCGGCGTTCGAGTCCGAGTACGGCGTCAAGATCTCGCTCGTGCACAACGACAAGGCCGAGGAGTGGAACAACGCGTACTCGCTGTGGCTCGCCCGCGACCACTTCGCGCAGGGCGCGCTGATGGTCAACGGGGACACGGTTCACCCGATCAGCGTCGAGCAGACGCTGCTCGCCCAGCGCGGCCCGAGCATCCTGCTCGCCATCGACAACGTGAAGAAGCTCGCCGACGAGGAGATGAAGACGGTCTTCGGCCCCGACGGGCGGCTCACGAAGATCACGAAGCTGATGGACCCCGCGGAGGCGTTCGGCGAGTACATCGGCGCCAACATCATCGAGCCGGAGGCGGCGACCGACCTGGCCGACGCGCTCAAGGCGACCTGGGAACGCGACCCGAACCTCTACTACGAGGACGGCTTCGGCGAGTACGCGAACCGCGGCGGCGAGGTGCGGGCCGCGGTCATCGGCGACGTGGACTGGGTCGAGGTCGACAACCACGACGACCTGGCCAAGGCCCGGGGCATCGCATGCCGCTACTAGCCCGCAGCGTCCAGGCGCCGCTGCACATCCACGTCCGCCGGGGGGCGGTCGCCGATCTCGGCCGCATCCTGGCCGACGGCCGCATCTCGGCCGGCGGCGACGTGGCGGTGGTGGTTGGCCCGGGGCTGGGCGAGCGGGTCGTCGAGCTGATCCGGCCCTCGCTCGCGACGGCGGACGTCTTCACGACCACGGGCGGCACCCTCGACGCCGCCCTCGAGCTGGCCGCCAAGCTGCGGTCCCGGCCGTACGACGCGGTGGTCGGCATCGGCGGCGGCACTACGGTCGACGCCGCGAAGTACGCCGCCAGCCGGTGGGGGCTGCCGATGATCTCGGTCGCGACCAGCCTGGCCAACGACGGCATCGCGTCCCCGGTGGCCAGCCTCGTCAACGACGGGATCAAGGGCTCGTACGGGGTGCACATCCCGTTCGGCGTGATCGTCGACCTCGACTTCGTCGACACCGGGCCCGACCGCGTCAACCGCGGCGGCATCGGCGACGCGATCAGCAACATCAGCGCGCTGGCGGACTGGGAGCTGGCCCGCGAGATCCGCGGCGAGCCGGTCGACGGGCTGGCCGCCTCGCTGGCGCGAATGGGCGCCGAGGCGATCCTCGCGATGCCCGGCGACCTGCACGACGACGCGTTCGTGACGGTGCTCGCCGAGGCGCTGATCGCCAGCGGCCTGGCCATGGCGGTCTGCGGTAGCAGCCGGCCCGCCAGCGGTGGCTGCCACGAGATCATGCACGCGATCGACTCGCTCTATCCCGGCACCGCCTCGCACGGCGAGCTGGCCGGGCTCGGCGCGCTGTTCTGCACGTTCCTGCGGGGTGACGAGCGCCGGTTCGAGCAGATGGCCGCCTGCCTGGCCCGGCACCAGCTGCCCCGGGTGCCGGCCGACGTCGGGCTCAGCAGCGACCAGTTCGTCGAGGCCGTGCACTTCGCGCCGCGCACCCGGCCCGACCGCTACACGATCCTCGAGCACCTGGACATGACCCCCGACGAGATCAGCCGAAAGCTGGAACAGTATGTCGAAGCCGTCCACCGCTGACTCCGGCGCGGCCCCGGCGCCCCCGCCGGCTCCCACGGCGGCCGACTACTACGCCGTCAACCGCGGCGGCGGGCTGTTCAGCGAGGCGCTCAGCCAGCGGATCGGCGCGCGCCTCGCGGTGTTCGCGCACAAGCACGACCTGTCGCCGACCGTGCTGACCGTCTTCAACCTGGGCCTGGGCGGGCTCGTGTCGATCGTGGTGGTGGCCTCGGCGGTCCCGGTCGCCGACGGCCGGTTCTGGGCCTGGCCGATCGGGCTGCTGGCCCTGGTGGGCTGGCAGCTCGCGTACGCCTTCGACTGCGCGGACGGGCAGCTCGCGCGGGTCACCGGGCGCACCAGCCCGGCCGGTGCGCGCCTCGACGTGCTCTGCGACGTGGCGGTGCAGATCTCGCTGGTGGCGGCGCTCGCCGCGACCGCCGAGGCGCAGGTGCCCGACACCCCGGCGTGGCTGCTCGCCGCGTTCGCCGGCACCTGGATGGTCAACCTGGTCACCTCGGTGATGCAGACCTCCGACAAGGCCGCCAGCATGGTGACCAGCCGCTCGCTTCCCGTACGCCTGGTCAAGCTCGTGCGCGACTACGGCGCGGTGATCGCGCTGGCCGGGCTCGTGCTCACCGTCGCGCCACAGTGGACGATCTGGTTCGTCGGCCTGTTCACCCTGGTGAACGCGGCCTTCCTGGCCGCCAGCGTGATGTTCTCAGCGCGGGAGGCGCTGCGCCACTAACCCGTGGTGCACAAAGTCGACCAGCCACGCGAAGCTCTCGTCGACGTCGGTGTCCATCTCGAAGCCGCCGGCCGCCTCGATCGTCGCGAACCCGTGGAACAGGCTGCGCAGCAGGCGCAGCGCGTGGACGGTGTCGGCCGGGTCGACGTCGTACCCGGCCAGCACCGCCGCCAGCGAGTTCAGCACCCGCGCTCCAGCGACGGCCAGCGGATCGTCGGGCCCCTGGATGTTCAGCCGCACGGTGGCCGCGTACCGCCCGGGGTGCTCGACCACGTACGCCCGCATCGTCCGGGCGGCCGCCGCGAGCGCGTCCCGGCCGGCCAGCCCCTGCAGCGCGTCCCGCAGCGCGTCGCCCATCTCGGTGGCGGCCAGCACGGCGATCCGCCGGGTGAGGTCGGCCTGCGACTCGATGTGTTTGTAGAGCGAGGGCGCCCGCACCCCGAGCCGCTCCGCCAGGGCGCCCATGGTGACGTTGGCGAGCCCGACCTCGTCGGCGAGCCCGGCGGCGGCCCCGACCACGGCCGCCGGATCGAGCCCGGCCCTAGGCACGGGCGTTGGCCTTGAGGAACGGCAGCAGCAGCGCGACCAGCTCGTCGGGGAACTGCGTGTGCGGGTAGTGGCCCGCGCCCTCGATGACCTCGAGCCGGCCCAGACCCTCCGGCAGCGCCGCCACGATCGCCTCGCCCTCGGCCCGCGGGTCGCCCCAGTCCGGGTCGAGCGAGCCCTGCACGATCAGCGCCGGGCAGCGCACGTTGCCCAGCTGGGCCCCGGCGTCGCTCGCCGGCGTCGTCCCCATCTGCTGCAGCGCCTTCATCCGGCCCGGCTCGCCGAGTTCGGCCGTCATCCGCCGCAGCTGGTCGTCCCAGTCGGCGGGCTTGCGCCCGGGGAACGCGATGTCGAGGTACCGGAGCCACGCTTTCACGCTGCCCAGGATGCCGGTCAGAAGCAGCTGTGTCATGCCGGCGCGGTACCGCTTGAGCCGGAGGTCGCCCAGGTGGAAGGCCTGCGCCCGGGTGAACGACCCGAGCTCGGCGATGCCCGTGACCAGGTCGGGCGCCTGCGCCGCGGCGATCGTGACCGCGCCACCCGAGATCGACTGCCCGACGAGCACGGCCGGGCCGCCGAGGTGCCGGACCACGGCGAGCAGGTCGCCCGCTATGTCGGTGCGGCTGTACGACGGCCAGACGGCGCTCGACTCGCCGCAGCCGCGCAGGTCGACCGCGGCCACCCGGTAGCCCGCCGCGACCAGCTGCGGCACGACGAAGCGGTAGGACGCGCGGCTGTCACCCATGCCGTGGGCGAGCACGACCAGGGGGCCGGCGCCGGCGACCTCGTAGGCGAGGGTGCCACCGTCGACGGCGAGAAATTCGGTCATGACGACCTCCAGGCTTGGCTAATGTTGTTAGCTAAAAGCTAATTCCATTAGCCGAGCCTGTCAACATCCCTGGTCAGACGCGCACCGGAATGGCCGACGAGGCGCCCAGCACCTTCCCGGACGCGTCGAGCGCCTCGGTCACCACGTACTCGGGAATGCCCGGAACCGTCAGCGTCGTCTCGAAGCCGGTCCGCACCTGCTCGACCGCGCCGCCGGCCAGCGCGCCCGGCTGGGTGCCCCACCGGGCGCGCCACCGCGCCACCCCGGTGTGGCCGTTCCAGCTGGCCGAGACGATCACGCTTCCGCCGTCGACGCGGACGCCCATCGCGGGCTGGTCGCGCGGCTCGCCGGTCCACTCGGCCTTGTAGGCGCGGTAGGACTGGTTGTCCGGCGGCAGGTGCCCGGCGAGCCGCACGCTGCCGTCGGCGTTGTGCTCGGTGAAGTGCGGCATCTGACCCCACCCGATGAAGGAGCCGCCGTCGGCGAGCTCGCGGAAGCTGCCCTGGGTGGGCGCCGACAGCTTCTCGGGGTGCACGTGCTCGGCGACGAACGTCGTCCGCCGCGCCGCCTCGTCCACCTTGAACACGACCCCGCGCGAGAACTCCTTCTCCTTCGTGATGCCGGCGCCGTTGTCGAACAGCCCGTACGAGCCGTCGCGCCGCTGCCGGAAGTCGTGCTGCCACGAGAACCTTGTCCGGTCGTCGACCCGGAAGTCGGACTTCTTGCCACCGATGCGCCAGACGACGTCGCCGCTCCGCCGGTCGATCTTGTAGACGGTCCAGGTGTGCCGCGCCGAGATGATGATGTTGCCGTCGGCGGCGAGCCCGACCGAGTTGGCGTGGAAGTAGTCGTACGGCAGGTGTGCCGATTCGCCCTGCGGGAGCGGCGCGTACGACTCGTCCAGCGCCACGTGCTCGCTCGAGCGCCACTCGAAGACCCGTCGGCCGGTGGCGATGTCGATCTCCTGGATCACGCCCTCGTGCAGCACGCCGTCCGCGGGGCCGCCGACCGGCCTCAGGTCGTACGGAATGGGGTCGTAGATCCAGAACAGCGCGGTGTTCCGCGGGGTGAGCACGAGATCGTGCTGGTCGGCCTGCTCGGTGCCGGCCGCGCGCACCCGGGTGATCTCCCGGTACTGCTGGTCGGCGACGACGAACTCGCCCTGGCCGACGCCCTGCCCGCCGGTGCCCCCGATGGTGCCCTCCCACCAGGTCAGCACCGGCCTGTTGCGATAGCGCTGCGCCTTGAGGTCGATCGCGACGGTGGCCGGGTCGGGCACCTTGCGGAACCAGACCGGCGATCCGGTCTCGTCGACGATCAGCGGACCCCACAGCCCGGCTCCCGACGCGGGAGTCAGGAAGATGGAGCCCGCCACCGTGCCGTTGGCCGCCGTCGTGATCGTGACGTCGGGCAGCGTGCGCAGGTCGGGCCGGGATCGGTACTTGGGGTCGCCGGCCGGGGCGGCAGCCTGCGTCGCGGGGCCGGCCTCGCCGCCGTCGTGCCCGATCGCGTAGCCGATGCCGCCGCCGGCCAGACCGGTGAGGACGGCGCCGCCGGCGCCGAGCAGGACATTTCTCCGAGGAACGCTCACCTCGCGGGCGTTCCCGGCACCCCCAAGATCTACCTCCGCAGATGATCCGAGTTCGCTGTGAGATCGGTGTAGATCTCCAGGAGCCGGCCGGTGAGCACGTCGGGGTGGAACTCGCGCAGATAGCGGTCGCGGGCGACGGGCGCGAGCGCGGAGGCTCCGTCGCGGGCGAGCGGCAGGGCGGCGGCCATCGCTTCCGGCTGCGGCGGCACCACCCAACCGGCCGGGCCCACCATGTACGGGACGCCGCCCACGTCGGTGCCGAGCACGGGCCGCCCCGAGGCCAGCGCCTCCAGCGTCACCGTGGGCAGCACGTCGTTCCAGGTGGAGGCCACGATCATCACGGCCGACTCGTCGCGGAGCCGGCGTATCTCGTCGCGGCCGACGACGCCCAGGTAGCGCACGTCCGAGCGCTCGGCCGCCGCCCGCTCGGCCAGCGGCCGCAGCTCGCCGTCGCCCGCGATCCGCAGCGTGCCCAGCGACCCGTCCGGATGCCGCCGCCAGGCGTCGAGCAGCAGCGCCAGGCCCTTCTCGGGCGAGAGCCGGCCGCCGTACAGGAAACCCTCCCCTAGCGGCGCGGGCTCGCCCGGATCCGGCAGGGCGTTGGGCTTGACCACGATCCGCTCGTCCGCGATGCCGTAGTCGCGCAGGTGGGCGGCGATGCGGTCGGTCAGCGCGATGTACCGGTCGACCGAGCGCCAGGTGGGCCGGTGCACGGCCAGCGTCGTCGCCATCAGCGCGCTCTGCGCCGCCGAGCCCCGGTAGCAGCGGTGCTGCACGGCCGGCCAGCCGACCAGCTTGCCCCGGCAGTCCTGGCAGTTGTGGCCGTCGCGGAAATAGAGGCCCGAGGAGCAGACCTGACGGTAGTTGTGCACCGTCTGGATCACCGGCACGCCGTGCTTGTGGGCCGTGCGGACCACCCAGGGCGAGAGCAGCGGGTACGGGTTGTGCAGGTGCAGCACGTCCGGACGCTCGGCCTCGAGCAGCCGGGACAGGTCGCGCTGGGCGGCGCGGCCGTAGATCGGGGACAGCGGCAGCAACGCCTTCTCGGCCGCGGGCAGCTCGCCGATCGAGTCGGAGCTGCGCTGGAACGGCAGCACCTCCACCCCGGCGGCGCGGAGCTGCGCGATCTCGGTGTCCACGATGACGTTCTCGCCGGACGGGATCGCTTCCCGGTAACGGTTGTGCGCAACGACGACCTTCACGGCCAGAAACGCTACCTTTAGATCGTGCCCGAACTTCCCGAGGTCGAGGCGCTCGCTGCCTACCTGCGTGAGCGCGCGGTCGGCCACACCGTGCAGCGCTTCGAGGTCTCCTCGTTCAGCGCGCTGAAGACGTACGATCCGCCGCCCACCGCCGTCGCCGGCCTGCCGATCACCTCCGCCGGCCGCCACGGCAAGTTCCTCGACATCGGCATCGGCAACGAGCTGCACCTGGTCGTCCACCTGGCGCGCGCCGGCTGGCTGCACTACCGCGACGCGTTCAAGTCGCCCGCGCCGCTCAAGCCGGGCAGCGGGCCGATCGCGCTCCGGGTGCGGCTCGACGACGGCTCCGGCTTCGACCTCACCGAGGCCGGCACCCAGAAGTCGCTGGCGGCCTATCTCGTACGGGACCCGGCCGAGGTGCCCGGCGTGGCGCGGCTCGGGCCCGACGCGCTGGCGTTGTCGCGCGACGAGTTCGCCGCCGTGATCAAGAGCCGGAACGGGCAGGTCAAGGGCGTGCTCACCGATCAGGAGGTGCTCGCCGGCATCGGCAACGCGTACTCCGACGAGATCCTGCACGTCGCGAAGATGTCGCCGTTCGCGCTCACCGGCAAGCTCACCGACGAGCAGATCGACACGCTGTGGGCGGCCATGCGCGAGGTCGAGACCGACGCGGTGGCCCGCTCGGTGGGGCAGAAGGCGGCCGAGCTCAAGGGTGAGAAACGCGCCGGCATGCGCGTCCACGCCCGTACGGGATTGCCGTGCCCGGTCTGTGGCGACACCGTGCGTGAGGTGTCGTTCGCCGACAAGAGCCTGCAGTACTGCGCGACCTGCCAGACCGGCGGCAAGCCGCTCGCCGATCGACGGCTGTCCAAGTTGATCCGATAGCGGCGTATCGGTCACGCTACGTACGCGGTCGGTAAACCGGCACCACGTCCGCTTCTTTCCGCCCGATCCATCGGTATAGTGGCCCGGTCCCACGTTTCCGCGGCGTTGGTCACCCCGGTGTCCTGTCGCGGTGCGTAATCTTTTCCGGATGCGGGAGGACGTAGGCGAGGTGACCGCTAGCCTGCATCGCCCGGTTACCGACAGCAGCCGGAGCAAGCCCGTGCCGTACGACAGCTTCGAGTGGCAGCAGCAGCCGCCACCGAGCAACGGCGTACCCCGGTCGGCCTGGAACCGGCAGCACAAGCGCCTGTCGCGCTGGCACCGGCCCTACACGCTGGCTCTGGTCGTCCTCGATCTGATCTCCGTGGTGCTGGCCAGCCATCTGGCCGCGACGGTGATCGAGAAATCCCGCTCCGGTTTCATCGGCCGCAGCCTCGGCTTCCTGCACGGCGAACAGCTGTTCATCTTCTTCGCGTACGTGGTGCTGCCGCTCGGCTGGCTGGTGCTGCTCTGGGCCAACGGCACGTACGACCGCCGCTACCTGGGCCTGGGCAGCGAGGAGTTCAAGCGCGTCGTGCGCACGTCGGTCACCGTCGTGGCCTGCGTGTCGCTGCTGGCGTTCGCGACCAAGGCGCCGCTGTCGCGTGGCACGGTCGCCGCCGTCTCGCTGATGGCGCTGCTGTTCCTGCTCTGCGGCCGGGTCATCGCCCGGCAGGTGCTGCACTTCGCCCGCCGCAAGACCGGCCACGGCGCCCACCGCATGATCCTGGTCGGCACGCTGCCCGAGGCGCTCGAGGTCTACACCGCCGTCACCCGCAGCCCCGCCGCCGGCCTGATCCCGGTGGCCATCCACATAACGGACGGCTATGCGGCCGCCCGCGGCATCGAGACCCCCGTGCCGGTGTACGCCGCGCGCGACGTGCTGTCGCTGGTGCGCGAGGTGGGCGCCGACACGATCGCGGTCTGCGGCTCCGCCAGCGCCGAGCCCGGCGAGCTGCGGCGGCTCGCGTGGCAGCTCGAGGGCACCGGCGTCGACCTGGTCGTCGCCCCGCAGCTCACCGACATCGCCGGCCCCCGCGTGCACATCCGCCCGATCGAGGGCCTGCCGCTGCTGCACGTCGAGGAGCCCACCCTGTCGGGCCCCGGCTGGCTCGCCAAGAACCTGCTCGACCGCGTCGCCGCCGGCCTCGGCCTGCTCGTGATCAGCCCGATCCTGGTGGCCATCGCGATCGGCATCAAGCTCTCCGACCCAGGCCCCGTCTTCTTCCGCCAGCCCCGCGTCGGCCACGAGGGCCGCACGTTCCGGGTGTGGAAGTTCCGGACCATGTACGTGGACGCCGAGGAGCGCAAGCGCACGCTCGAGGAGCTCAACGAGTCCGACGGCATGCTGTTCAAGATGAAGAACGACCCCCGGATCTTCTCCTTCGGCGCCAAGCTGCGGGCCACCTCGCTCGACGAGCTCCCACAGCTGATCAACGTGCTCAAGGGGGAGATGTCGCTGGTCGGGCCGCGGCCGCTGCCCGCCGACGACGGCGACTATCTGGGGGACGTCCGCCGGCGGCTGCTGGTGCGGCCGGGGATCACCGGGCTCTGGCAGGTGTCGGGGCGTTCCGACCTGTCGTGGGACGAAGCCGTGCGGCTGGATCTCTACTACGTGGACAACTGGTCGTTGACCTACGACTTGGGCATCTTGTGGCGGACGATCTGGGTTGTGCTCAAGCGCAAGGGTGCTTACTGATCGCGCTTGGCGCGGTCGCGCTTGGTGCTGTCGTTCCGGTCGTTGCTGGTTGGGCTGATCGCCTTGGTCGCCCTCACCGCCGACATTGTTGGTCGCGCGGCTCGCCAGGCGGGCGGGCGGCGGGTCACCCTCACTGCCGCCGTCGCCGGCCGTCGCTGGTTGGGCTGCACCCCAGGCGCGACTTGCCGCTGAAGGGGCGCCCGCCGAACCCGTACCGCTGGTTCGGCGGGCGCGACATCGCTCAGGAGTAAGGGCAGGTGCTGCGCCACTCCTGGATCGCGGAGCCGGACGGGTTGGGGCAGAGGAACTGGTCGTAGCGGGTGTCGTCGTCGATGAAGCGCTTCAGCCACGAGATGCTGTACTTCGCGACGGTCACGTTCGTCGAGGTTGGCGCGGAGTGCGAAGCGTTGTTGAGCTCGAGGTAAGCCTTGTCGGCCGTGCTGGGCAGGCTCGTGTAGAACGGCTCGGAGTGGGAGCTCACGGGGGCCACGGTGTCGCTCTCGGCGCCGACGATGAGGGTGGGGACGCGGTCGTTCGACCAGTTCTTGGTGCCGTGCCACGGGGTCAGCGGGACGGCGGCCTGCAGCGACGGGCGGGAGACCGAGGCGGACAGGCTGCCGCCGCCGCCCATCGAGTGGCCCATGACGCCCAGGCGTGTGGCGTCGATGCGGGTGCGCACGCTGCTGGTACGGGTCAGGTAGTCCAGCGCCGCCAGCAGTTGCGTGCCGCGGCTCGCGGGCTGGTCGAGGGTGCTGAGCGTGTCGATGGTGATGACCACGAAGCCCTGTGACGCGATGCGCGGTCCGAGCCACGCGACGCTGGACTGCGAGGCGGTGAAGCCGGGCGAGATGGCGACCGCGCCGAACGTGCCCGCCGTGGTGCTGGTCGGGTAGTAGATCGTGCCGCCGCCGAAGCCGCTGACCGCGGACCGGGCGACGGTCGTCTGGGCGATCGCGAAGGAGCCGCGCGACGCCTCGATGCTGCTGGTCGTGGGGGCGGGGCCGCGCTCGTACGGGTTGGCGGCGAGGGCGGGCGAGGCGGGTGACGCCCCGACGAGGGTCACCGCGAGGATGACGGCGGCCAGGACGGCGCGAATTCTGGGAACGGACATGGTCACTCCCGAGGCCGGTATATCGATGTACGTCACAGTGTTAATCGATCCGTTACCAGCCGGTAATACCAATTGGCACCGTGCCAATACGGTATGGCTGGACGCCCGTCCGCTGACCGGTCACTATCTCCTCCGTGGCGGGACAGGTGGGCAGCGTGCTGGCGGTCGTGGCTGTCCTCGCGGCGCTGGCCGGGGCCGTCGTGGCGGTCGTGCGTCTGCGAGCGCGTCGCGGCATCGCCACGGCCATGCAGCGGGCCACGTACGACGTCCTGCACACCGCCGCTCTCGCCGCCGACCCGCTGCGTGCCGGGCTCACGTCCGGCACCGCAGGCAAGGCCGCGCGGCACCTGCGGACGCTGGTCGGCGCGGCGGGGCTCACGATCGTCGAGGACGAGCGCTGCCTGGCCTTCGACGGGCGCGGCAGCCACCACGGCGAGCAGTTCGCGGCGGCCGCCACCCGGGCCGTGGCCGCCCACCGCTCGATCGTGCTGTCCTCCGATGACCTGCCCTGCGACCGGGTCGACTGCGTGGTGCGCGGGGCCGTGGTGGCGCCGCTCTCCGGTCCGGCCGGGCAGGCGACCGCCGCGCTGGTCGCGGTCGCCGACGACCACCCCGCGCCGGGCCTGGTGCAGGCCACGCTCGAGACCGCCCGGTGGGCCGGCTCGCAGCTCGCGCTCGCCGAGCTCGACTCCTCGCGGGAGCGGCTCGCCCGGGCCGAGGTGCGGGCACTGCGCGCGCAGATCAGTCCGCACTTCATCTACAACGCGCTGACCGCGATCGCGTCGTTCGTCCGCACGGATCCGGAGCGGGCGCGGGAGCTGATCCTCGAGTTCGCGGAGTTCACCCGGTACTCGTTCCGCGCGCACGGCGACTTCACCACGCTCGCCGAGGAGCTGCGCTCGATCGACCGCTATCTCACCATCGAGCGCGCCCGGTTCGGCGACCGCCTGCAGGTGCGGCTGCAGATCGCGCCCGAGGTGCTGCCGGTGGGTCTGCCGTTCCTGTGCCTTCAGCCGCTGGTCGAGAACGCCGTACGCCATGGTCTGTCGCGCAAGCCCGGCGTCGGTATGGTGAGCATCGAGGCACGGGACGCCGGCGCCGAATGCCACATCACGGTCGAGGACGACGGGGTCGGCATGGATCCGGCCGTGTTCGCCGCGGGCATGCCCGAGACCGACGACGGGCAGCACGTGGGCCTGGCGAATGTGGACGAACGGTTGCGCTCGGTCTTCGGCGACCACTTCGGCCTGGTGGTGGAGACCGCGCCCGGAGCGGGAACGAAGGTGAGCATGCGAGTGCCGAAATTCCACCCGGGAGTACGGGCATGAGCCTGGTCGTGCTCGCCGTCGACGACGAGCCGCCCGCGCTGGACGAGCTGGCCTACCTGCTCAACGCCGACGGGCGCGTGGCCCACGTGCACCGGGCCGGCGACGCCACCGAGGCTCTGCGGGTGCTGCGCGACACCGAGGTCGACGCGGTGTTCCTCGACATCCGCATGCCCGGGCTCGACGGCATGGAGCTGGCCCGCATCCTGCGCAGGTTCGCCCGGCCGCCGGCGATCGTCTTCGTGACCGCGTACGACGACGGTGCCGTGGACGCCTTCGACCTGGGCGTCACCGACTACGTCCGCAAACCCGTCCGCGCCGAGCGCCTCGGCGAGTCGCTGCGCCGCGTGGCCGGCTCCCGCCTGGCGCCCGTGGCCGCCCCCGCTCCGCCCGCCGACGAGCCCACCATCCCTGTCGAGCTCGCCGGCACCACCCGCATGCTCCCGCGCTCGTCCGTGCGCTGGGTCGAGGCGCAGGGCGACTACGCCCGGTTGCACACGGCGGACGCCTCCCACCTCGTACGGGTCTCGCTGGCCACGCTCGCCGAACGCTGGGCCGACGCCGGTTTCGTCCGCATCCACCGCTCGTACCTGGTGCAGATCCGCCTGATCGCCGAGCTGCGCCTCACCGGTTCCGGCTACGTCGTCTCGGTCGACGGCGTCGAGCTGCCCGTGAGCCGCCGCCACACCCGCGAGCTGAAGGATCGCCTGATCAGGGCCGCCAAGCACGACTGGACCCGCTGATTTCCCACAGAGCTTCCACACGGTTTTCCACAGCTCCACGGACTTCTCCACAGAGTTATCCACAGGCTCGATGGGCGAGTCGCCGTCGAAGGCCCAGTTGTCCACAGGAAGGAACGGTGGTCGTCATGCGGCAGGCGCAGTTGTCCGCCGGCACCGTGGAGTACGACGACAGCGGCGGCGACGGACCGGTCCTGGCGTTCCTGACCGGCGCTTTCGTCGGCGCGACGCTCTGGCGGCACGTGGTCGCCGACCTGCGCCGGGACCATCGCTGCGTGGTGCTGGAGATGCCGCTCGGCGCGCACCGCATCCCGATGCGACCCGACGCCGACCTCAGCTCGCGCGGGCTGGCCGCGCTGGTGGCGGAGTTCCTGCGCGTGCTCGACCTGCGTGCGGTCACCCTTGTCGGCTGCGACTGGGGCGGCGCTCAGCTCGTCGCGGCCTATCACCCCGAGCGCCTGGCCCGGCTGGTGCTGCTGCCCCAGGAGTCCTTCGGCAACTTCCCGCCGGGGTTGCCGGGCCGTCTGCTGTACCTGTCGTCGAAGGTCCCCGGCGCCACGCTGGTGGCGTTGCAGACGCTGCGGGTGCGCGGCCTGCGCCGGTCCCCGGTCAACTTCGGGCTGATGTCCAAGCGCCCGGTTCCCGACGACGTCATGGATGCCTGGCTGGCGCCCGCCCTGAGCTCCGCCGGGGTCCGCCGGGACATGCTGAAGTACCTGCGGTCCACCCGCCGCGGCGAATACCGCGAGGCCGCCGCGAGGCTCGGCGGCTTCGCACGGCCGGCGCTCGTGCTGTGGGCTCCGGAGAGCCGCATGATGCGGGCGGCGAACGGCCCGCGTCTCGCGCGGGCACTTCCGCAGGGGCGGCTGGTCGAGGTGGCCGACAGCTTCACGCTCCTCCCCGAGGACCAGCCGCACGTCTGCGCGGCGCAGATCCGGTCCTTCGTCGCCGCCTCCTGAGCCGGTCCCGCCTCAGGTGATCTCCACAAGTCGTTCACAAACTCACCGCCCGGTCCGCACCGAAGGTCAATAGGCTGCCGCCGACGGCCGGTGCGGCTCGGGGGCTCACCGGCGCGGCTGGAGGTGGGGATGGAGACGGAGCGGCGCGTTCTCGTGGTGGAGGACGAGCGGACGATCGCGGAAGCGGTCGCCGCCCGGCTGCGGGCCGAGGGGTTCCTCGTGGAGGTCGCGGGGGACGGGCCGTCGGCGGTCGAGGCGGCCCGGCGCACGCCACCCGACGCGGTGGTGCTCGACGTGATGCTGCCGGGCTTCGACGGCCTGGAGGTCTGCCGGCGGCTGCAGGCGGAGCGGCCCGTCCCCATCCTCATGCTCACCGCCCGCGACGACGAGACCGACCTGCTGGTGGGTCTCGCGGTGGGCGCCGACGACTACATGGTCAAGCCGTTCTCGATGCGGGAGTTGGCCGCCCGCGTGCACGCGCTGTTGCGCCGCGCGGCCAAGCTGACCGTGGCGCCGCAGGGGCCGCCGACGCTGCGGTTCGGCGACCTCGAGATCAACCAGGCGGAGCGGCGGGTGCTGCGCGGCGGGGTCGAGGCGCATCTGACGCCGACGGAGTTCGACCTGCTGGTGCACCTGGCGGCCCACCCCCGTACGGTCCTCGCCCGCGAACGCCTGCTCGCCGACGTGTGGGGCTGGGCCGACGCCTCCGGCACCCGTACGGTCGACAGCCACATCAAGGGGCTGCGCCGCAAGCTCGGCGCCGACCTGATCCGCACCGTGCACGGCGTGGGCTACGCGCTGGAGGTTCAGCGGTGAGGCTGAAGCTGCCGCGGCCGCTCGACCCGGTGCGCTCGCTCAAGATGAAGATCATCATGGTGCTGCTCGCGGGCGGGGGCAGCGGGCTGATCTGGTTCTACCTCTGGCTGGGCTGGTTCCCGATCTGGACCGGCGTCACGGCGACGGTCATCGGGGTGACGATCGTGCAGTTCCTGGCGCGCGGCATGACCTCGCCGCTGCGCGAGATGACCGCAGCCGCGCGGGCCATGGCGCAGGGCGACTACGACCGGCGGGTGCGCGCCACCTCGGCCGACGAGGTGGGCGAGCTCGCGACCGCGTTCAACCAGATGGCCGCCGACCTGGCCGCCGCGGACCGGCAGCGCCGCGAGCTCATCGCGAACGTCTCGCACGAGCTGCGTACGCCCATCACCGCGCTGCAGGGCCTGCTGGAGAACATCGTCGACGGGGTGGCGAAGGCCGAGCCCGCGATGATGCAGACCGCGCTGGCCCAGACCGAGCGCCTCGGCCGCCTGGTCACCGAGCTGCTGGACCTGTCCCGCGTGGACGCGGGCGTGGCGCCGCTGATCCGCCATCCGATCGACGTGTCCTCGTTCCTCGACGACGTGGTGCGCGAGGCCGAGGTCAACGCCGCGGGCGCCGGCCGGGACGTCCGGTTCGAGGTCGCGGCGTCGCGGATCGTCGTGCCCGGCGATCGGGAACGGCTGCACCAGGTCTTCGCCAACCTGCTCGACAACGCCGCCCGGCACAGCCCGCCCGGCGGCACGGTCGAGGTCCGCGCCGGCCGCCGCGACGACCATCTGCTGGTCGCCGTGTCCGACGAGGGCCCGGGGATTCCGCCGGCCGAGCGCCAGCGGGTCTTCGAACGCTTCACCCGCGGCGAGCGCGCAAGCGCCGACGGCGGCGGCACGGGCCTCGGCCTGGCGATCGCCCGCTGGGTCGTGCAGCTGCACCGCGGCACGATCGCCGTCGTGGACTCGGTCCGCCCGGGCTGCGAGATCCACGTGACCCTGCCCCTGCGCGCTCAGTGAGGTTGCCTTGTCGATAGCCCCTGCCCAGACGAAACCCGCGACGCCGCTCCCGCAACTGCACGGCCCGTGGCTGTCGTACGTGCCGTGGGGACGGCACTGGTCCGGTCCCGGCCGCCCGGCCTCGACGCTCACCGTCGCGGCGGTCGCGGGGGCCGCCGTCGTTGCCGCACTCAGCCTGCCCCTGGACCGGCCGGGCATCGGCTGGCTGCTCACCGTCGTGGCCGCCGTGGCCGCCGTCGCGGTCGCCCGCGTCGCCCCGATCACCAGGGGCCCGCGTCCGCTGGTGTTCCGTCCGGCGCCCCGGCTGCGACCGGAGCAGATCGCCTGGGCCGCCGCGACGGTCGCGCTGATCGCGGTCGGCGCCTTCCGCTCGGCCGGCTGGCTCTTCGCCCTCTGCGTGCTGGTCGCCACGCTCACCGCCGCGCTCGCGCTGTCGGGCGGGCGGTCGCTGCGCAGCATCGTCGCGGCGTACGCCATGCCGTTGATCGCCGCGGGGCGCGCGGTGCCGTGGCTGGCCCGCGGTCTGGCCCGGCCGGGCGAGGAGAGGATCGGCAATGCCCAGGTACGCGTGGTGGCGACCGCGGCCGTGTCGGTCGCGCTGCTCGTCGCGTTCGGCGCGTTGCTCACCTCCGCCGACGTTCGGTTCGCCCACGCGCTCGAGCGGCTCGTCCCCGACCTGGGCGTCGACACGGTCTTCCGATGGATCTTCCTGCTCGGCCTCACGGCGATGGGGGTGGGCGGCGCCGCCTTCCTGCGCGTGGCGCCGGCCGACCTGTCCAGGCTGGACCGGACCGAGGGGCGCAAGGTTCACCGCTGGGAGTGGGCCGTACCGCTCGGCCTGCTGACCGTGCTGTTCGCCGCCTTCGTCGCCGTGCAGGCCCTGACGCTGGTGCAGGGCGACTACCGCGTGCAGGAGTACGCCGACGAGGCCCGCAGCGGGTTCTGGCAGCTCAGCTGGGTCGTCGGGCTGACCCTGATCGTGCTCGGCGGCGCTGCCCGCTGGGCGCCCCGCACCCAACCGGCGGACCGCCGGCTGATCCGGGGGATCCTCGGCGCCCTGACCGTCCTCACGCTGGTCATCGCCGCGACGGCCCTGCACCGCATCACCCTCTACACGGGCGAGTACGGCCTGACCCGGCTGCGGCTGCTGGTCTTCTGCTGCGAGTGCTGGTTCGCCGTCGTGCTGCTCATGGTCGTGGCGGCCGGGCGGACACTCCGGGCTCCCTGGCTGCCGCGCGCCGCGATCGCCGTGGGCGTCGCCGCCCTGCTCGGCCTGGCCGTGGCCAACCCGGACGGCATGATCGCCGAGCGCAACGTGCGGCCGCACGGCGACCGGCCGGTCGACCTGAGCTACCTCGGCGACCTGTCCCCCGACGCGGTTCCCGCCCTGGTCGCGGCGGACGGGCTGACCGACGATCAGCTCCTCTGCGTGCTCGGCCGGCTCAACACCTCGCCCGCGGCGCAGCCCGGCGACTGGCGCAGCTGGAACCTCGGACGGCACCGCGCCGGCGTCCTGATCGCCACCCGCGGCAACCCCACGTTCGACTGCACCGCTTGACATCCTGTCGCCGGCGGTCAGACTCCGGGCATGACCGCCGACGACCCGGGCACGGCCCCGCCGCGTACGCGCGTGGTTCTGGGCGAGGCCGCAGCCCGCCGGCGGCCCGCCGACCGTGCCCGCGCCGACCTCGCGGAACAGACGCCGGTCGGCGAGGCGCTGGTCAAGGGGCTGGTCCGGGCGCAGCTCGCGCTCGCCCTGCGGCTGGCGCTGGTGGTGGTGACCGGCCTGGGCGCCCTGCCGCTGCTGTTCGCGGTCGCGCCGGGCGTGGCCGAGGTCAAGGTCTTCGGCGTGTACCTGCCGTGGCTGCTGCTCGGCGGGCTGTCGTTCCCGTTCCTGATCGGGGTGGGCTGGGCGTACGTGCGCTGGGCCGAACGCAACGAGCAGGACTTCATCGCGCTGATCCGCAGGCCCGAGGCGTGAACCCGTACCTCGTCCCCGGCCTGGTGGTCGTGGTGCTGGTGACCGTCGGGATCGGCGTGTACGGGCTGCGGTTCGCCCGCACCACCTCGGACTTCCTGGTCGCGTCGCGGTCGGTGAGCCCCGCGTGGAACGCCGCGGCGATCAGCGGTGAGTACCTGTCGGCGGCGTCGTTCCTGGGCGTCGCCGGGTTGATCCTGCGCTACGGCGTCGACGTGCTCTGGTATCCGGTCGGCTTCGCCGCGGGCTACCTGGCGCTGCTGCTGTTCGTGGCCGCCCCGCTGCGCCGCTCGGGGGCGTTCACGCTGCCCGACTTCTGCGAGGTGCGCCTCGGCTCGCCGCTGCTGCGGCGCCTGGCCAGCGTGTTCGTGGTGTTCATCGGCTGCCTCTACCTGGTGCCGCAGCTGCAGGGCGCGGGCCTGACCTTCACCACGGTCGCCGGCGGCTCGTACGCCTGGGGCGCCCTGCTGGTCGGCGCGGTGGTGACCGCCAACGTGGCCCTCGGCGGCATGCGGGCGATCACCTTCGTGCAGGCCTTCCAGTACTGGCTCAAGCTCACCGCGCTGCTGATCCCGGTGCTCTTCCTGGTGCTGCAGTGGCAGTCCGACGGCCGCCCGCCGGTCACGCCCGCGGCGGGGGCCGCCTTCCCGGCCGCGACCACCGTGGTGATCGAGCAGGACGCGACGGTCGGGGGCGTGCCCGTCGAGAAGGGGCAGGAGCTGACGTTCGCGGCCGGCGACCCGGTGCCCGCGGTGAGCACTGTGGACGCGACGTTCGGCGCCGACTGGCTGCTCCCGGGCGGCAACAGCACACTGTTCGCCACGTACTCGCTGATCCTGGCGACCTTTCTGGGCACGATGGGCCTGCCGCACGTGCTGGTGCGCTTCTACACCAACCCGGACGGCGCCTCGGCGCGGCGCACCACCCTGGTCGTGTTGTGCCTGGTCGGCGCGTTCTACCTGCTGCCGACGCTGTACGGCGTGCTGGGCCGCATCTACACCCCCCGGCTGCTGATGACCGGCCGCACCGACGCCGTGGTGCTGCTGCTGCCCGAGGCGGCGCTCGGCGGCGGCCACCTCGCCCGGCTGCTCGGGGCGCTGGTCACCGCGGGCGCGCTCGCCGCGTTCCTGTCCACCTCGTCGGGCCTGCTCACCAGCGTCGCCGGGGTGGTCTTCACCGACGTGCTGCGCGGCGGCCGCAGCGGCTCGGTACGCGACTTCCGGCTGGCCACCGTGCTCGCCGCCGCCGTCCCGGTGCTGCTCTCGCTGTACGTCTCCAACATGGACGTGTCGCGGGTGGTCGGCCTCGCTTTCGCGGTGGCGGCCTCCAGCTTCTGCCCGCTGCTGGTGCTCGGCGTATGGTGGCGCCGCCTCACCGACGTGGGCGCGGTGGCGGGCATCCTGGCCGGTGGGGGCGCGTCGATGACCGCCGTGCTGATCACCGTGCTCGGGCCGCCGCTGCACGGCTGGCTCGCCGACGCGGTGGGCCAGCCCGCCGCGTGGACCGTGCCGCTGGCGTTCCTGGTCATGGTCACCGGCTCGCTGCTGACCAGCCGGCGGGTGCCGCACGACGTCGGCGCCACCATGCTCCGGCTGCACGCGCCCGAGTCGTTGCGGGTCTGATTGCGCTGGTCAGGCCGGGAACCACCCGATAGGTTCGGGGCATGACGGTGCCGGTTCCACGGGAGGGGGACCAGCCCGCGGCGATGTCGCTGCGCGGCCTGGTCAAGCGATTCGACACCAAGCTGGCGGTCTCCGAGGTCAGCCTCGACGTGCCCGCCGGCTCGTTCTACGGCCTGCTCGGCCCCAACGGCGCCGGCAAGACCACGACGCTGTCCATGGCCGTCGGCCTGCTGCGCCCCGACGCGGGCCACGCCGTGCTGCTGGGGCACGACGTGTGGGCCGACCCGGCCGCTGCCAAGGCTCGTCTGGGTGTGCTTCCCGACGGCGTACGCCTCTTCGACCGCCTCACCGGCCCCGAGCTGCTCGCCTATTCCGGCCTGCTGCGCGGCATGGACCCCACGGTCGTCGACCAGCGCGCCCGCGAACTGCTCGACGTGCTCGAGCTGGGCGCCGGCAACCGTACGCTGGTCGTCGACTACTCGGCCGGCATGCGCAAGAAGATCGGCCTCGCCTGCGCGCTGCTGCACGCGCCGCGGCTGCTCGTGCTCGACGAGCCGTTCGAGGCCGTCGACCCGGTCTCGGCCGCCCGCATCCGCGACATCCTCCAGCGCTACGTGGCCGGCGGTGGCACGGTCATCTTCTCGAGCCACGTGATGGAGGTCGTCGAGCGGCTCTGCTCGCACGTCGCGATCCTCTCCGACGGTGTGCTGCGCCTGCACGGCACGCTCGCCGAGGTGCGCGGCGACCGCTCGCTCGAGGACGTCTTCGTGCAGGTGGTCGGCGGCCGGGTCAGCACGGGCTCGGAGCTCGCGTGGCTCTGACACCCTGGCCGTTCGTCAAGCTCAAGCTGCGGCTCATGGTCAACGGGCTGCGCGACCGCCCGGCCCGCATCGCGCTGTTCGTCCTCGGCGTCGTGCTGGCCGGCTTCTTCGCCATCGCGGGCTACGCGATGTTCGCGATCCCCGGCGTGGTCGGCGACGAGCGCGCCGCCGGGATGCTGCTGCAGCTGGGCGGCGCGGCGCTGGTCCTGGGCTGGCTGCTGTTCCCGCTGCTGTTCTTCGGCGTCGACGAGTCGCTCGACCCGGCCCGGTTCGCGCTGTTCCCGCTGCGCCGCCGCACGCTGATCATCGGCCTGTTCGCCGCCGCGCTGGCCGGGCTTCCCGCGCTGTCCACTCTGGCCGCGACTGCCGGGATGGTGAGCACCGCGGCGGCCCTCGGCGGTGGTGGCGCGGCCGTCGTCCAGCTGGTCGGCGGCCTCGGCGGCCTGCTCGTGTGCGTCGCGGTGAGCCGCGCGGTGACCAGCGCGTTCGCCACCGGACTGCGGTCGCGGCGGTTCCGCGATCTGGCGGTGGTGCTGTTCGCCGTGGCGGCCGCCCTGCTCGGGCCGCTGCAGCTGGCGCTGCTCGCCGGGGCCGAACGCGCCGACTGGGACGCGTTCGCCGTGCTCGCCGACGTGCTCGGCTGGACGCCGCTGGCCGCCCCCTGGTCGGTGGGGCTCGAGGTGGCCGACGGGCGGCTGTGGGCCGTACCGCTGAAGCTTCTGATCGTCGCGGCCACCGTGGCGGGCCTGCTTCGGTGGTGGAGCGCGACGCTGGAGAACGCGATGCTGGGCTCCGAGAGCCGCGGTCGCGCCGGCAGCACCCAGGACGTGGGCTCGCCCACCGGCCTGCTGCTGGGCCGCCGGCTGCCGCGCACCCGCTTCGGCGCGCTCGTGGCCCGGGAGTCGCGCTACTGGTGGCGCGAGACCCGGCGGCGGGCGGCGCTGATCACGTTCGCCGTGGCGGGGGTGTTCCTGCCGGTGTCGATCTCGCTGAGCGGCGGGCCGGCCGGGACGATGGCGGTGTTCGCGGGCGCGATCGCGGCCATGGCGCTGGCCAACCAGTTCGGGTACGAGGGCAACGCGTACGCGGCGAACGTGACCGCCGGCGTCCCGGGGCGCGTGGAGGTGCACTCCCGCGCCGCGGCGCACGCGCTGTTCGTCCTGCCGTTGCTGCTGCTCGTGGCCGTCGTCGCGGGCAGCGTGTCCGGACAGCCCGAGCGGATCGCCGGCAACCTGGGGCTGCTCGTGGCGACGTACGGCGCGGGGCTGGGCCTGGTACTGCCCTTGTCGGTGCGGGCGCCGTACTCGCTGCCCGAGTCGACCAGCCCGTTCGCCGTGTCGTCCGGAGGCGGGCTGGCCAAGGGCCTGCTCGCGGTCGGGGTGATGCTCGGCACGCTGCTGCTCACCGTTCCGCTGCAGGTGCTGGCGTACGTGCTCGGCGCCGTGTGGCTGTGGGTCGGGCTGCCGGTGGGCGCGGCGTTCGGCTGCGCGGCCTATCTGATCGGCTCGGGCGTCGCGGGCGAGTGGCTCGACCGCCGCGCGCCCGAGGTGCTGGCCGCGGTGACCGCGGGCCGCTGACCCGGCTCAGGCGTACGCGGGACGCAGGCCGTCACGGCGCACGAAGATGCGGCGGCGCTGCACGGCGCTGCCGGACGGGCCGAGCACGTAGCCCTCCAGCCACAACCAGCCGTCGTACGTGCTGCGCGGGTCGACCCGGATCAGCCGGAAGGTCAGCGACCGGGCGCCCTCGAACTGCACGCTCGCCTCGCCGCCGATGTGCAGCACCTCGCCGGGTTGCAGCTGCACTTGCTGATGCACGGGCGCCTCCTCCCGGGTCGAACATAGTTGTTGATCAATCACTCCGGATAGGTCTGTGCACCTTCTGTAACCAAAGCAAGAATGGGATCCGTGACGATCCATTCCACCGACCCGTTCGCCACTCCCGACGAGGACAAGTCCCCGGTGCGGCGGCTGCGCGGGCGCCTGGCCGCTCCGGTCACGCTGTGGACGACGCCCGGGCCGGCCGGCCTCACCGTGTCGTCCACCGTGGTCGCGGACGGCGACCCGGGCCGGGTGCTCGGGCTGATCGACGACGAGAGCGATTTCTGGGACGCGCTGGAGGACAGCGGCCGGTTCGCGGTGGTCGCGCTCACCCCGGCCGACCGGCAGCTGGCCGACCGCTTCGCGGGGCTGATGCCGGCGCCGGGCGGGCTGTTCGCCGGCGCCGACTGGATCGACACCGCGTACGGCCCGGTGCCCGCCGGCTCGCGGACCTGGGCCGGCTGCCGGCTCGAGTCGTCGCGGGTGGTGGGCTGGGCGCTGCTGGTGGAGGCGGTCGTCGAGCGGGTCGAGCCGGCCCCCTCGCCGCTCCCCCTGATCCACTACCGCGGTCGATATCGCGAGCTGGGGTGACCGGCCCGGCCCGTTGAGCGCAGTCAGACGGCCGCTCGGCGCAGGGGCCGACCGGTCGCTCTCGAGCGCACCGAGATCTTCGTACGTTGCCGGAAAGTCCGCTCCACCCCGAAGGTGGTGAACCCCGGTGACTACCGAAGTGCCCTCGTCCTCCTCCGCCGAGAGGTACCGGGCCGTCCAAGATTCCGAGGAATTCGGCCGGCTGCGTTCCGCCGTACGCAGTTACGTCTTCCCGATGACGGTCGCGTTCTTCCTCTGGTATGCGCTTTACGTCCTGCTCTCCGCATATGCCCGCGGCTTCATGGGCGCCAAGATCGTCGGCAACATCAACGTCGCGCTGGTCTTCGGCCTGCTCCAGTTCGTCACGACGTTCCTGATCGCCTGGCACTACTCGCGCTATGCGGCCCGCAAGATCGACCCGCTGGCCGAGAAGATCCACGCCGACCTCACCGCCGGCGACGGCGTCAAGAAGAGCGAGGACTGATGGAGCCGCACACGCTCGCCGCCGAGGTCTCCACCTCCACCTCCCGCGGCCTCACGATCACGCTGTTCCTGATCTTCGTCGCCATCACGCTGGCCATCACGATCTGGGCCAGCCGGCAGACCAAGACGGCCACCGACTTCTACGCCGGCGGCCGCCAGTTCTCCGGCTTCCAGAACGGCATGGCGATCGGCGGCGACTACATGTCGGCGGCCTCGTTCCTGGGCATCGCCGGCCTGATCGCGCTCTACGGCTACGACGGCTTCCTGTACTCGATCGGCTTCCTCGTCGCCTGGCTGGTGGCGCTGCTGCTGGTCGCCGAGTACCTGCGCAACTCGGGCCGGTACACGATGGCCGACGTGCTCGCCTTCCGGATGCGCCAGCGTCCGGTCCGTACGGCGGCCAGCGTCTCCACGATCGTCGTCTCGATCTTCTACCTGATCGCCCAGATGGTCGGCGCGGGCGCGCTCGTCTCGCTGCTGCTGGGCATCAAGCCGGGCACCACGTTCCTCGGCATGGACGCGGACACCGCCAAGGTGGCCACGATCATCCTGGTCGGCGCCCTGATGATCGTCTACGTGATCGTCGGCGGCATGAAGGGCACCACGTACGTCCAGATCGTCAAGGCGTTCATGCTGATGACCGGCGCGCTGCTGATGACGATCCTGGTGCTCGCGCACTACAAGTTCAACCTGTCGCAGCTGCTCGGCGACGCGGCCGCCCAGTCGGGCAAGGGAGAATCCTTCCTCAAGCCGGGCCTGCGGTACGGCGTGGAGACGGCCAGCGCGTCGGCCACCTTCTACAGCAAGATGGACCTGCTCTCGCTGGGCATCGCGCTGGTGCTCGGCACGGCCGGCCTGCCGCACATCCTGACCCGGTTCTACACCGTGCCGACCAGCAAGATCGCGCGGAAGAGCGTGCTCTGGGCGATCGGCATCATCGGCACGTTCTACCTGTTCACGCTGGCCCTCGGCTTCGGCGCGGCGGCCCTGGTGGGCGGCAAGGCGATCACCGCGCAGGACAAGGCGGGCAACACGGCGGCGCCGCAGCTGGCCCAGGCGCTCGGCATCGACTACCTGGGCGGCGAGACCGGCGGCGCGATCCTGCTGGCGGTCATCGCGGCGGTCGCGTTCGCCACGATCCTGGCCGTCGTCGCCGGGCTCACGCTGGCGTCGTCGTCGAGCCTCGCGCACGACTTCTACGCCAACGTGATCAAGCGCGGCACCGCCAACGAGCGCGACGAGGTGAAGGTCGCCCGCATCTCGGCGCTGGTCATCGGCGCGGTGGCGATCGCCCTGTCGATCTTCGCGCAGAGCCTGAACGTGGCCTTCCTGGTCGCGCTCGCGTTCGCGGTGGCCGCCTCGGCCAACCTGCCGGCGATCCTCTACAGCCTGTTCTGGCGGCGGTTCAACACCTCCGGCGCGCTGTGGTCGATCTACGGCGGCCTGATCGCGGCGGTGTTCCTGGTGTTCTTCTCGCCGGTGGTCTCCGGCTCGGCGACCGCCATGTTCCCCGACAGCGACTGGCACTGGTTCCCACTGTCCAACCCCGGCATCATCTCGATCCCGATCGGCTTCCTGTGCGGCTGGATCGGCACGGTGATCTCGAAGGAGGACGACACGGCGAAGTACACGGAGCTCGAGGTCCGGTCGCTGACCGGCCACGGCGCGCACTGACGCGACGGCGATGCGGGGCCGGCCGGGCCGGTCCCGCATCACTCCTGGTAGGGGTCTCCCTACTTCGTGCCGCAGTCCGCGTGATGGCGGGGCGGACGGGCGTGAACTACGTAACCTTGGTTCCATGTCAGCGCCCACGTCCCCTTACGGGAGTTCCGGCCGAGCCTCCGTCCCGTCCTCCGGCCGGGCCCCGGCCCGCCCCACCGGTGCATACCGCGGCGCGTCCGCGCAGCGCGACAACTGGCCGCCTCGCGGCGGCGGGGGCGGTGGCGGCGGAGGCGGCGGCACCGGGGGCGGTCCCGGCGGCGGCAACTCCTACCGCGGTCGCCGGCCGAAGCCGCGCTGGGGCCGGATCGCCCTGCTGGCCGGGCTCGCCGTACTGATCATCGCGGTGATCGCGGGCATCTCGCTCTACGGCTACGCGTCGGGCCTCGACAAGGACCTCAAGCGCACCGACGCCTTCTCAGGCCTCAGCGACGACCGGCCCGCCAAGGCCATCGAGGGCGCGCAGAACATCCTGCTGGTCGGCAGCGACTCCCGCGACCCCGACGCCAAGGACGACGGGGCCGGCAAGTGGCGCGCCGACACGCTGATCCTCATGCACGTCCCCGAGGACCACAAGACGGCGCAGCTGGTGTCGATCCCGCGCGACCTGTGGGTCGTCGTCCCCAAGAGCAACGACGCGGCGTGCGGTGACGGCAGCCGCGCCAAGATCAATGCGGCGTTCGCCTTCGGCGGGCTGCCCCGCGCGGTGCACACCGTCGAGTGCCTGACCGACGTGAAGGTCGACCACGTCATGGCGATCGACTTCGGCGGCTTCAAGGAGGTCACCGACGCGCTCGGCGGCGTCGACCTCAAGGTGGAGCAGACGATCACGTCGATCCACAAGCCGCACCGGGTGTTCAAGAAGGGCATGATGCACATGAACGGCGAGCAGGCGCTCGACTGGGTGCGTCAGCGCAAGCAGTTCGCCCGTGGCGACTTCGCCCGCATGCAGCACCAGCAGGAGTTCCTCAAGGCGCTGATGGACAAGGCGGCGAGCTCGGGCACGATCACCAACCCCGGCAAGCTCAACTCGTTCCTCAAGGCCGTCACCGCCGCCGTCACGGTCGACAACGACTTCTCGTTGACCGACATGGCGGTCGAGATGCGCGGCGTACGCGGCAAGGACCTCACGTTCATCACCAGCCCCAACCTCGGCAGCGACACCATCGACGGCCAGTCCGTGGTGGTCTCCGACCGCGAGAAGGCGCTCGCGCTCTACAAGGCGATGGCCGCCGACAAGATGGGTGACTGGATGGCCGCGAACCTTAAGAAGAGCTCGGCGTAATCTGATTGCCGTGTTCGGACCACAGGTGCCCAGCGTGACCCCCGCCGACGTCGGCGACGATGCCTACCTGCTCGACGTGCGCGAGCCCGACGAGTGGACGGCGGGGCACGCTCCCGGCGCGCACCACGTGCCGATGATGGAGATCCCGGCCCGCATGGCCGAGGTGCCGACCGACGTCGAGGTGGTGGTGGTCTGCCGGTCCGGCGGCCGCTCCGGCCAGGTCGTGAGCTACCTGATGGGCAACGGCTGGGACAACGTGCGCAACCTCGACGGCGGCATGCACAGCTGGGCCGCCGCGGGCCGTGAAGTCGTCAGCGAGAACGGGCAGCCGGCACACGTCCTGTAAAACACAGTTTGTGAACGACTACCGTCCGCTCGTCTTCGCGCACCGTGGCGGAGCCGACGCGCTGCCGGAGCACACGCTCGGCGCCTACCTGCGAGCCCTCGCCGACGGCGCGGACGGGCTCGAGTGCGACGTCCGGCTCACCCGCGACGGCCACCTGGTCTGCGTGCACGACCGCCGGCTCGACCGCACGAGCAACGGCCGTGGCCTGGTCAGCACCAAGACGCTGGCCGAGCTCGACTCGCTCGACTTCGGCTCCTGGCACCCCGGCTATCCGGTGGACGAGGAGCCGCTGCCCGAGCTGTCCCGCCTGCTGACCCTCGACCGGCTGCTGGAGGCCGTGCGGGACAGCGGCCGCGACGTCCGGCTGCTCATCGAGACCAAACACCCGTCCCGGTACGGGGCCGAGGTCGAGCGCCGGCTCGTGGCCACGTTGCGCCGGTTCGGGCTGGCCGACCCCCGTCCGGATGACCCCGTCCGGGTGACAGTGATGTCGTTCGCCGCTTTGGCACTGCGCCGGGTGCGGGCCCAGGCACCGGCCATCCCGACGGTCTACCTGGTCGAGATCCTGCCGCCGGGGATCCGTCGTGGCCGGCTGCCGTTCGGCGCGCGGATCGCGGGGCCGGGGGTGGCGCTGGTGCGGTCCCGGCCCGGGCTCGTCCCGGCGATCCGGGCCGCGGGCCACCAGGTGTACGTCTGGACCGTCAACGACAAGGCCGACCTGGACATGGTGCTGGAGCACCGGGTCGACGGGGTCATCACCGACCGGCCCAAGTTCGTGCTCGACCATCTCGCCACATTGTGAGGTGCCCCACTATCGGGGCCGACGGAAGCGAGGCAGACTCGCAGGCATGCCGGACCGTCCCGACTACGGCGCGCTGACCCGGGGTCAGATCGCGATCCTCGACCGGATCAACGCCGGCGAGGCGGGGCTCCCCGTGCTCCAGCACGTCGTGCGGCTCGCGCAGGAGACGCTCGGCGGGCGCGGCGCGGGCTTCGCGGAGTACGCGTCCGACCACGGCCGCATCATCGCGGCCACCGGGGCGTGCCAGCCCGCGCTCGGCCGCCGGGTCGACCGGGCCGACACCCGGCTGCGCGGGGGTCGCACGCTGCTCATCCCGCTCGACTCGCTCAACGACGAGTTCGCCAAGCAGGTCGAGGGCGGCGACGTGCGCCGCATGCTGGGCGCCCGCTGCGAGGTCGGCGACACGATCGTGGGCTCGCTGCACGTCTACTTCGACGACCGCGACGACGAGCCCGGCCCCGAGCACCACGCCGTGCTCGAGCTGCTCGCCGCCCAGGTCGGCCGGCTCTACGCGGCCCGCGACGGCCTGCCCGTGCACAGCGCCGAGCAGGCCCGCCGGCAGGAGGGCCGCGACCTCTGGGTGGCCGTCACCAGTCACGAGCTGCGCACCCCCGTGACGGTGATCAAGGGGTACGCGGACACGCTGTCGAACCACTGGGACTCGCTGGGCGACGCCGGCCGTCAGGAGGCGGTCCGCATCATCAACACGCGCGCCGGCGAGCTGGCCCGGCTCGTCGACCGGCTGCTCTCGGCCGCCAGCGAGGACGGCGAGATCGGCGCGTCCCCGGCCGGGCCGTTCCACCTGCCCGAGGCGCTGCGCAGCGCCGTCGAGGAGCTGCCGGCCGACCTGCGCCGCCGGATGGTGCTCGACAACCTGCCCGCCGAGATGCCCAAGGCGTACGGGGAACGGGACTCGATCGCCACCATCCTGACCGAGCTCGCCACCAACGCCGAGAAGCACTCCCCGCCCGGCTCGACGGTCGAGCTGTGCGCGGGCGCCGACGAGGAGACGCTGCGCTTCCGGGTCTCCGACCGGGGCACCGGCATCCGGCCCGAGCACGTCGAGCGGGCCTTCGAGCGCTACTGGCAGGCCGAGGGCGGCGACCGGCGGCACCACCCGGGCGCCGGGCTGGGGCTCTACCTCGTACGCCGGTTGGTGGAACGCCAGCACGGCTGGGTGTCGCTGCGCCCTCGCGAGGGTGGCGGGACGACGGCCGAGGTCCGTCTTCCGCGCGCATAGTGCGGGGCGGAGTGTCCCTTTCGGGGAGTGAGCGCCTAGGCTGTCTCGCCGTGAGCAAGCGTCGCAACCAACGCCAGTCCGCACCCAAGCGCGAGAAGGTGCGGGACATCTTCGTGGCCCGCCCGTTCGAGGGCCTGGCCGACGAACCGGAGTGGATCGCGCTGCGCGAGCTGGTGCCCGCCGCCTCCGCGCCGCTCACGCTGCGGCCCGAGATCATCGAGGAGTACGGGGACCGCCCGGTCACGCTCTCCACGGTGCTGCCGATGGCGTGGCCCGCGATGACGCGCCAGGACGGCCGGGTCTTCATCGGCCTGCAGCGGCACGTGCAGTCCGGCGACGTCTCCCGCGACCTCGCCGTGGCGATCCTCAGCGCGCTGCGCACCGAGCCGGGCGACACCGTCTCCGTGCCGGCCCTGCCGGGCGAGGGCCTCCGCCTGCAGGACGTGCTGGCCGACGGCCCGCTCGACATCACCATGCACGACGGCTTCGAGTACTGGCTCGACGCCGAGCAGGCCGAGGACCCGACCGTGAAGGCGTCGCTCGAACGCGCCAACGCCTCGATCTACCCGACCGTGCGGCTGGCGGCGGCGCGGGCGGCGTACTGGTGCCGGGTCGCCCCCGACAAGGGCCACGTGCGCTGGGTGCTGCCCGAGGCCGAGGACCGCGCGCTGGACGCCCTGGCCCGCCTGTCGGCCGCCGGCGAGCTGCTGCTGGGCGAGCAGACCAAGTTCGCCGGCATGTTCCGCGCGCACGGCCTGCTCGTGCCCGTCTGGGACATCCCGGGCGAGCCCGAGGGCGCCGACTGGGAGGCGCCGCTGGCCGACTTCGCCAAGCGCTACGCCGACACGCTCGCCGAGACGGGCCCGCTCGACGCCGACGCCCGCCGCGCCAAGCAGGGCCTGATCGGCCGCCAATTGACGCTGAGATGATGGCCTCGCTCCGCTCGGCGGGCATTGCGTTGCGGTGAGGAGGGACGCGGATGGTGCTGGACGAGCGGTTCACCGGCGACGAGCTGGACCGGTCCGTCTGGGTGCCGTGGTATCTGCCGCACTGGAGCTCGCGCGCGCAGTCGGCGGCGACGTACGAGGTCGGCGGCGGGGAGCTGCGGCTCAGCATCCCCGCCGACCAGCCGCTGTGGGCCGAGGGCGTGCACCCGACGCCGCTGCGGGTGTCGGGCATCCAGAGCGCGAACTTCTCCGGGCCGGTCGGCAGCACGGTCGGCGGCCAGCCGTTTCTGCCCGACCAGCTGGTCCGGGAGGAGCAGGGCGAGTTCTGGGGCTACACGCCGGTCTACGGTGACCTGGAGATCCGCATGCGAGCGACCCTGTCGCCGCGCTCGATGGCGGCGTTCTGGCTCTCCGGGGTCGAGGACATCCCGGAGCACTCGGGCGAGATCTGCGTGATGGAGGTCTTCGGCACCGCCCCGCAGGACGTGGGGATGGGTCTGCACCGGTTCCGCGACCCGCACCTCACCGAGGACTGGGGGACGGTCACGCTGCCGATCGACGTCTCGGCCTTCCACACGTACGGGGTGAGCTGGCGCCCCGGCTCGCTGGAGTTCACGGTCGACGGCGAGGTGGTCAAGCGCGTCGGCCAGGCCCCCGACTACCCCGTGCAGCTCGAGATCGCCGTCTTCGACTTCCCCGACCGGGCGCATCTGGTCGAGGGGCCCGTGCCCGTGCCCGAGCTGGTCGTCTCGCACGTGACGGGTCGCCCGGCCGCGTGAATCACGCTCTCACCCGCCCAGCGGCACCCGCTCGATCGGGCAGCTCATACAGCGGGGACCGCCGCGCCCGCTGCCGAGCTCGGAGCCACTGATCCGCACGACCTCGATGCCCGCCCGCTCGAGCTGGGCGTTGGTCTCGACGTTGCGCTCGTAGGCGACGCAGAGCCGCGGCCCGATCGCGAGGGTGTTGTTGCCGTCGTCCCACTGCTCGCGCTCGGCGGTCACCGGGTCGAGCCCGGTGTCGATGATCCGCAGCCGGTCGATGCCCATCGCCTCGGCGGCGGCCTCGAGGAACGGGCGCGGCGCGGTCGCCCGCGGCTGGCCGTCGGCGTCCGCGGTCACCGTGTACGCCTGCAGGGTGTTGGCGATGTTCGGATACATCACGACGGCGTCCACGTCGACCATCGTGCACACGGTGTCGAGGTGCATGGTGGCGCGCTCCTGCGCGATCGGAACCGCCAGGATCGTCCGGGCCAGACCGGCCGCGAAGACCCGCCGGGCCAGCCGCTCGGCGCCGGCCGGCGTGGTGCGCTCGCCGACCCCGATCGCCAGCACCTCGGGCGCGAGCAGCAGCACGTCGCCGCCCTCCAGCCGTTCGAGGGAGGGGTCGTAGAGCAGCTCGGTGCCGGCGAACCGCGGGTGGTGGCTGTAGATGGCGCGGGTCAGCGTCGTCTCGCGGTTGCGGGCGGGCATCGCGAGGCTGGTGACCGCCACCCGGTCGCGCACCCACACCGACGAGTCGCGGGTGAACAGCAGGTTCGGCAGCGGGTCGATCACGAACTCGTGCCGGTCCATCATCTCGTAGACCAGGCCGCCCGGCCCGGGCTTGAGCTCCTCGTGCGCGAGGCCGGCCATCAGCACCTCGGCCAGCCGGCGCGGGTCCTGGTCGGCGAGGTAACGGCCCACGCTGTCGCGCAGCGTGTCGCCGAGTCGCCGGTCGGCCAGCACGCCAGCGGTGAGCTCCTCGCGGGCCGCGTCGACGGCGAGCGTCTCGGCGAGCAGCTCGCCGAGGTAGAGCACCTCGACGCCACGCTCGCGCAGCGCCGCGGCGAAGGCGTCGTGCTCCTCTTGGGCACGCCCGACCCACGGGATAGCATCGAAGAGCAGACTGTCGTTGTTCCTGGGGGTCAGCCGGGCAAGCTCGGGGCCGGGGCGGTGCAGCAGCACGGTGCGCAGCCGGCCCACCTCACTGTCGACGTAGTGCTCCACGTGCCGACGGTAGCCCACCCGTCGATCTCCTGGTAACCGCCCGGCACTGCGCGCGACGGCTCGATGACGTTCTGTCTAGATCATGGGACATCTGTGCGGGAGCGCGCCACGCCGACTAACTTGTTCTTGAAGTTGGTCGAACGGGGGAACAGGGCCGAGATGCACCATCCGCAAGAAGTAGCGATGCGTGAATGCGGCATTCATCCCCCCTCATTCCACTTTCTTTCCACTCCTGTGACTTGCTTCCGTGTGGGGTTGAGCACGTACGGTAGTGAAAAGAGAGCCCGAAGGACCTTTTGCCGGAGGTCGCAGTGACTGTCTTCCCAGCACGCCCTGCTCTACCCGTCCCATCGAACAGTCAGAGGGTCATCGACCGTCGCCCGGTCCAGCCCCCCGCTCTCGAGGCGCCCCGTCAGTCGCCCGCCGAGTGGGCCCGCCGCCGCCGTGCCGAGCGCGAGGCCCGTCGCCTCGAGGCCGCCGGCGCCCGCGCGCTGACCCGTCTCGACCGTCTCGGACCCAACTGGCACATCGTGGACTGGCCGCGCACCGACGCGCTGGGCTACTACGAGCCGGACCCGGCCGACGACCGCGCCGGCTTCCTGGCCATCGGCCCCGGCGGCGTCTACGCCGTGACCGTCGCCGACCACGGCCGCGCCCGGGTGCTCATCGCCGGCGACGTGGTGCAGATCAACGGCAGGCGTCCCCAATACATCGCCGAGGCGCGCCGCGAGGCCCGCCGGGCGAGCAAGGCTCTCTCCGCGGCCGTCGGCCTGAGCGTGCCGGTGAGCCCCGTGCTGACCTTCGTGGGCTCGGGCGTGATCAGCGTCCACGGGCTGCCCAAGGAGGTGCTCGTCGCCACCGACAAGGAGCTCGACCGGCTGCTGATCGCCGGCGGCGCGCGCATCTCGCCGGCCACCGCGAGCAAGCTCTCCGCCGTGGCGAACCACCCCGCCACGTGGGCGAACGCGCCCTACCGTCCCTCCGGCGACTACCGGTGGCACGGTGACGGACAAACGGCCGCTGACAAGCGGACAGCACGCCGGTAACGTTCCTTCCGGCTGTCGTCGACGGACTTCACGCCGCGGCGCACGCTCGGGAGACCGGGCGTCGCCGCGGCGAGCCGTTGATCCGAAAGAGCGAGGAGGACCGGGTGGCGCACGTCGAACTCTCACTCTCGGGAGCGTTCGTCCCCCAGGCGCGCACGCCCTCCGAGGCCGAGTTCGTGCCCAGCCTCGAGCGGTGGACGGCCCTCGTCGCGGCTGCACCGGAGCCCTGCCTGGTCATCGACGCGACGACCGCGATCATCGCAGTGTCGGCCTCGTGCGCCGAGCTGCTCGGCCTGGGCAAGCCTCCCGAGGTGCTCGGCAAGCCGCTCGGCGCGGTGCTCCACCTGATCGACTTCACCGCGGGCGGCGGCGAGCTCGAGGAGTCCGACGCCGAGAAGATCCCGCCGCTGCTGGCGTTGCGCAGCGAGCGCCTGGCCCGCGGGCTGCTGCGCGTGGTGCCCGCGCCCGGCGAGACCCCGCTGACCGTCGACGCGATCGCCACTCCGCTGCTCGACAACGAGCGCGTGGCCGGCTCGCTGACGTTCTTCTCCGCGGTCCGCTACTGATCCCGGCCCTCGTTACGAGGGTGTTTCACCATTTGTGGTGTTCGCCGCACCCGCGAGGCATGGGCAACTGCTGATCTCGAACCGTAGTCTGCCCTCATGCTTGATCTGGATCTGTTACCGGCGGAGTACGCGGTGTGCCGGCTTGCCGCCGGTTCGCCGGTTCCGGCTTCGCTGAGCGGAGGTCCGGACGACAAGAGCGTGGTGTCGCTGAGCTGGGACGCCGACGAGCTGTCGATCATCTGTCCGGCCGACCGGGCGCCCGAGGGCGCGGACGTCGACACCGCCTGGCGCTGCCTGCGCGTGGTCGGCCCGCTCGACCTCGCGCTCACCGGCGTGCTGGCCTCGCTGATCGGGCCGCTCGCGGACGCGCGGGTCAACATCGTCACGTTCTCCACCTTCTCGACCGACTACCTGCTCGTTCCGACCGTGCGGCTGAGCGAGGCGATCGACACCCTTCGAGCCGCCGGGCATCGAATAGCGTCCTGAGGCGGACTTACGATGGGCGCGTGTCCCCCCGCACACCCCTGATCCCCCTCGTGCTGGCCGCGGCGGCCGTGCTGCTCGGCGCGTGCGGCGAGCCGCCGCAGCCGCTGCCGTCGTCACCGCCGTACGCGCCCCCCAGCGCGGCGCCGATCTCGATCGGCCCGTCCGGCCCGATGCTGCCGACCGGGCTGCCCGACCTTCCGACCGCACTGCCCACCACGCTGCCGACCGGGCTCCCGACCGGGCTGCCCACGCCGCCGATCGGCGGCTATCCGACCGGCGGCCTCCCGCCGGCCCAGCCCCCGCGCACCACCACCACGACGACCGCGCCCGAGACCATCTCGCCGACCCCCACGCCGTCGCACGCGGCAAAGTGCCCGGCCGAGCCGACCGGGGCGCAGATCCTCGAGCTGATCAAGGGCCGGCCCGGCATCCCGGCCAAGCCGATGCGCGTCTTCGAGGGCCCGTTCTGCTCGGGCACGTGGTCGTTCGCCACGGTCGAGGCCACCGGCGACGACGCCGACGACCTGGAGCCGCTGATGGTGGTGGCCACCGGCACGGGCCCCACGCTCGCCCTGGTGGCGGCCGGTTCCGACGTGTGCATCAGCCGGGTGCAGACCGGCGCGCCGCCCGGCATCCGCGTGCTCGCCTGCGGTTTCTGAAGGCCCGACGGCCTAGAATCCCGGCATGCCTGGAACGCCGCCCACACGCTTCGTCTACCTCGGGCCGGAGGGCACCTTCACCGAGGCGGCCCTGCGCACGATCCCGGCCGCCGAGCACGGGTTGCGCACGCCGGCCCGCAGCGTGCCCGAGGCGCTCGAGGCCGTGCGCTCCGGCGAGGCCGACGCCGCGCTCGTGCCGCTGGAGAACTCGGTCGGCGGGGCCGTCCCGGTCACGCTCGACGAGCTGGTCACCGGCAGCCCGCTGATGATCACCCGTGAGGTCGTGCTGCCGGTCGAGTTCGTGCTCGCGGGCCGCGCGCTCGTCCCGCTGGCGGAGATCCGCTCGATCGCCGCCCATCCGCAGGCGTCGGCGCAGTGCCGCAACTGGCTGCTCGCCAACGTGCCGGACGCGGTCGTCGTCGACGTGCTGTCCAACGCCGCGGCGGCGATCAGCGCGGCGGCCGGCGAGCACGACGCGGCCCTCTGCGCGCCGATCGGCGTGCAGCGCAACGGCCTGACCGTGCTGGCCGGCAAGGTGGCCGACCACGCCGACGCGGTGACCCGGTTCGCCCTGCTCACCCGGCCCGGGCCGCCCGGCGAGCCGACCGGCGACGACGTCACGTCGCTGGCCGTCTCGATCCGCCGCGACCAGGTGGGGGCGCTGCTCGCGGTGCTCACCGAGCTGGCGGTGCGCGGGATCAACCTGTCACGCATCGAGTCCCGCCCGACCGGCGAGGAGCTGGGGACGTACGTCTTCTTCCTCGACTGCACCGGCCACGTGGCGGAGGCGAGGCTCGGCGAGGCGCTGCAGGGCCTGCGCCGCATCTGCGCCGCGGTGCACTTCCTCGGCAGCTACCCCCGCCACCGCCTCACGCCCGAGACCCCCGTGGCGTCCCCCCGAGGGCTCTCGAACGCGGACTTCACCGACTCCGAACAGTGGTTGAGCAGACTGCGCGCCGGTCTTATCGACTGATTCTCCGGCCGCAACCAAAGTCGCGTTGCGCCCGTCGGTGTCGAGGCCAGCAAGCTCAGTTACCGAAGATGTTGCCGAGGAGGCCGCCGTCCTGCTGCTGGCCTCCGGCGGCGCCGGCGAGGCCGCCCGGGGGCTCCTCGGAGGGCTGCACGACCACGAAGCCCTGGCCGGCGAAGCTCATCGTGAACCGCTCGCCGGTGTTACGGCCCAGCAGCGTGCCCAGGCCGAGCTGCTCGGCGCGGTGGTAGCCGGTCTGCAGGCTCGCCGACCAGCAGATCGCGGCCTGCGGGTCGACGTACGTCGGCTGGTCGACGGTGAGCACCACGGGGGTGCCCTTGGTGGTGACGGCGATCCGGCCGTACCCGCTGAAGACGCAGTTGAACAGGCCGGCGTTGGACATCATCCCGGCGCCCTGCACCATCTTGATGTCGTACTTCAGCGTCGAGTCGAAGGCCAGCACGTTCGCGCCGTTGATCGACAGCGCGTCACCGCCCTCGAGGTCGATCAGGTGCACGTCGGCGGCGTTGTCGGCCAGGAAGACGTCGCCCTGCCCGCGTACCCGCATGAGCGGCACGCCCTCGCCGGTCAGCTTCTGCTTGAGGAACTTGCCGATGCCGCCCGAGCCGAGCGCCTCGAACTGCACCTGGCCCTGGTAGGCGACCATCGAGCCGACGCGCGCCAGGAACTCGCCGTTCAGCTCGGCCTTGAGGAGCTTGGAGTTCTGGAGCCGCAGGCCGGGCTGGGCCGACTCCTTCTCCAGGTTTTCGGCGGAGAAAAGCTCGCTGCGCATGCACGCCTCCTGTGTGTGGTGATCTCAGGGTAGGGAGGGTGCGCCAGCGGTCAGCCCCACCCGAGCTCGTGCAGACGGTGGTCGTCGATGCCGAAGTGGTGCGCGATCTCGTGCACGACCGTGATCGCCACCTCGTCGATCACGTCGGTCTCGGTGTCGCAGATGCGCAGCGTCGGCAGGCGGTAGATGGTGATGCGGTCGGGCAGCACGCCGGCGTAGTCCCAGCCGCGCTCGGTCAGCGCCGTGCCCTCGTAGAGGCCCAGCAGGTCGTCGGTGCCGTCGGGTGGCTCGTCCTCCACGACGATCACCACGTTGTCCATGACCTTGAGCAGCTCGGCGGGCACCTCGTCGAGGGCCTCGCCGACGAGCTCCTCGAAGCGTTCGCGACTCATGTCGACCGGCACAGGTGCCATTGTGCACCGGCCGCCCTCGACGAGCGGCCGGTGCGCTTGGTGCGGCGGGGTCAGGCGAGCTTGGCGCTCAGCGTGATGTCGGCGCCCGGCGAGAGCAGGCGCGAGATCGGGCAGTTCGCCTTGGCGTCCTCGGCGATCTTCTGGAAGGTGCCGTCGTCGACGCCGGGGACGTCACCGACGGTCTCCAGGTCGATGCGGGTGACGCTGAACCCGGCGTCGGTCTTGTCCATGTGGACCTTGGCGACGGTCTCGACCGAGGTCGGCGTGAAGCCGGCGTCGGCCAGGGCCTTGGAGAACGCCATCGAGTAGCAGCCGGCGTGCGCGGCGCCGATCAGCTCCTCGGGGTTGGTTCCCTCGCCCTCCTCGAAACGCGACTTGAAAGAGTAGTTCCCCTGAAGCCCGCCCTTACCGGTCTGGATGGTGCCGGAACCCTCGGTGAGGTTCCCCTGCCAGCGGGCCGAAGCAGTGCGAATAGGCATGTCCTGAACGCTAGTCCATGTCACGGCTGCTGGCCGCTCGACGGGGGCAGCAGGCACCATGGTTGTCATGCCCCCGCCGCAACAGCAGCCGGTCGAGATTGATCTGACGCCGCCGGAGTCGGTGGTCGAGTTCGGTCCCTCGCCGGAACCGCGCCGCCGCCGCTGGTCCATGTCCGGTCTCGGCCGCGACCTGGCCGCCGACCGCCGGGCGGTGCCGCTGGCCGCGGCCGTCGCCGCACTGGCCGTGCTGGCCTCCCTGTTCTCGGAGTGGCAGGTCACCACGATCGATCCCGAGACGCTGGGCCCGGTGACCGGCGACCGCATCGTGCCCGGCAGCGTGGGTGACCTGGGCGGTTTCGGCTCGGCCTACCTGGTGGGCCTGTTCGCGTTGGTGGCCTCCGTGGTGCTGACCGTCGCCGGCCCGCCGCCGGGCCGCCGCTATGCCCGGCTCGTCGGCCTGAGCGTGGGCGGCACGCTGCTCGGGCTCCTGCTCGCGCTCGCCACCTCGCTGGGCAGCCAGAGCCTGGTCATCGACCGCATCTACACGGTGGCGCTCGACGAGGGCCAGATAACCGTGGCGTACGGGCGGGGCGTCTGGTGCGCGTTCGCCGGAGTGATCCTCGCCATGGCCGCGCTCTACCTCGCGGGGCGCCACGCGCCGACCGGCACGGCCGTCGCCGCAGGCCCCGTCGCGGCGCTGCCTGTCGACGAGCCCGACCCCGTCTGGTCGTGGCGCCGCCCGGCGTCCTCCGGGGACGACCGGCCCGCCGACGAGCCCCTCGACCTCACCGTCTCGCCGGCGCAGCCGTTCACGTCGACCACCGACGACCGCGACCGCCCGCGCTGAGCCCCGGGAGCGGGACGCAGGGGATATCCGGGTGCTGACCGGACTTCGCCGCCGGTAGGCTCGACACTCGTGATTGACCTGCGTCTGCTCCGCGACGACCCCGACCGGATCCGCGCCAGCCAGCGACTGCGCGGCGAATCCACCGAGGTGGTCGACGATCTGCTGCGCGCCGACGAGGCCCGCCGCTCCGCCACCCAGCGCTTCGAGGCCCTCCGCGCCGAGCAGAAGTCGCTGAGCAAGCAGGTCCCCAAGGCGTCCGGCGACGAGCGGGCCGCCCTGCTCGCGCGCACCAAGGAGCTCGCGGCCGAGGTCAAGGCCGCCGAGGCGGAGACCACGGCCGCCGACGAGGCGCTGCGACGGGCGCACCTCGCGGTGCCGAACGTGGTGCAGGACGGGGTCCCGCCCGGCGGCGAGGACGACTTCGTCGTGCTGCGCGAGGTCGGCGACCTCCCGCAGATCGAGGCCCCCAAGGACCACCTCGAGATCGGCGAGGCGCTGCGGGCGATCGACACCGAGCGCGGCGCCAAGGTTTCGGGCTCGCGCTTCTACTTCCTCACCGGCGTGGGCGCGCTGCTCCAGCTGGGCCTGCTGCAGATGGCGATCGCCCAGGCGGTCGAGCACGGCTTCGTCCCGTCGATCACGCCGTCGCTGGTCAAGCCCGAGTCGATGGAGGGCACCGGCTTCCTGGGCGCCCACGCGAGCGAGGTCTACCGGCTGGAGGCCGACGACCTCTATCTGGTGGGCACGTCGGAGGTGCCGCTCGCGGCGTACCACTCCAACGAGATCCTCGACCTCGAGGGCGGGCCGGCACGGTTCGCCGGCTGGTCGTCCTGCTATCGGCGCGAGGCCGGGTCGTACGGCAAGGACGTGCGCGGCATCCTGCGGGTGCACCAGTTCGACAAGGTCGAGATGTTCTCGTTCTGCAAGCCCGAGGACGCCGCCGACGAGCACCTGCGCCTGCTCGCGATGGAGGAGGAGATGCTCGCCAAGGTCGAGATCCCGTACCGGGTGATCGACGTGGCCGGCGGCGACCTGGGCTCGAGCGCGGCCCGCAAGTTCGACTGCGAGGCGTGGGTGCCGTCGCAGGGCCGGTACCGCGAGGTCACCTCGACGTCGAACTGCACGACGTTCCAGGCCCGGCGGCTCAACGTCCGTTACCGCGACGCCGACGGCAAGCCGCAGATCGCGGCGACGCTCAACGGCACGCTGGCGACCACCCGCTGGCTGATTCCGATCCTCGAGAACCACCAGCAGCCGGACGGCTCGGTGCGCGTCCCCAAGGCGCTGCAGCCCTACCTCGGCGGCCGGGACGTCCTCGAGCCTGCCCGGTAGTCACTGCTAACGGTGAATACATCCGTCGGCTACCAGAAGTCATAGTCGCTGGTAGCCGACGGGTGTACCGTTTTCCTTCCGCCCTCCGCGGGGGTTCGACACCCTCGGAGGTTCTAGATGGTCAAGCCTGGACTCCCCAAGCTCGTCGCGACCGACCTCGACGGCACGCTCGTCCGCAGCGACGACACCGTGTCCGCCTACACCCACGAGGTGCTCTCCCGCGTCCGCGCTGCCGGCATCCGCGTCGTCGGAGCCACCGGCCGCGGTCCCCGGCTCGCCTCGCTCACCCGCAACGACATCCGCGACGCCGACTTCCTCGTGATGGCGCAGGGCGGCTGGGTGCTCGACCAGACCGAGTCCGCTTACCTGCTGCAGTCCCGGCTGCCGGGCGCGGCCCTGGGCCGGGTGCTGGACGACCTCGAGGCGGAGGCCGGCGAGCTGTCGGTCATGGTGGAGGCGCTGGAGCACGACGACTCGCCGCTCTGGGGCGACTACGACCCGACCTGGCGCTACCCCGTGGTGGTCGAGCGGCGCACGCGAGCCGAGTGCTGCTCCGGCGAGGTCATCAAGGCCTTCGTACGGTCCTTCGCGTACGACGTCGACGAGCTGCTCGCGGTCGCGCGCCGGGTCGTCCCGCCCGCCGTGGCCTCGGTCACCCAGGCCGGGCTCAACTACGTCGAGATCTGCCCGGCGAACGTGGACAAAGGCACCGGCCTGGCGGTGGTGGCCGAGGCGGTCGGCGTGGACCCGGCCGACGTGCTGGTCTTCGGGGACATGCCCAACGACCTGCCGATGTTCGCGTGGGCCGGCTGGGGACGGGTGGCCGTGGCCAACGCGCACGCGGAGCTGCGGGCCGTCGCGGACGAGGTGACGCTCTCCAACGACGAGGACGGGGTCGCCGTCTATCTCGACCGGCTACTGTCGAGGTGATGTCCCCGTACAAACTCGTCGCCAGCGATATCGACGGCACGCTCATCCGCACCGACGGCACGCTGAGCAAGCGCACCATCGAGGTGCTCGCCGCTCTGCCGGTCCCCTTCGTGGTCGCCACCGGCCGCCCGATCCGCTGGCTGCAGCAGCTCTTCGAGCAGATGGCCGCGCCGGTCCCGGCGATCTGCGCCAACGGGGCGGTGATCTACGACGCGGAGACCGACGAGGTGCTGCGCGCCGAGCCGCTCTCGGTCGACCTGCTGCTCGACGTGAGCAAGCGGCTGCGCGAGGCGATCCCCGACATCGCGCTGGCCGTCGAGGTCGAGGACGGACGCTCCTTCTGGTACGAGGAGGCCTGGCCGGTGCGCTGGGAGGGCGACGACGACGACAAGGCCGTACGCGTCCTCGCCGCCCCCGAGGAGCTGACCAGCGTGCCGGCGGTCAAGCTGCTGGCCCGCTCGGCCCAGCACGGGCCGGACGACTTCGCCGAGCTGGTGACGACCACACTGGGCGGCATCGCCGAGGCGACCCACTCGTCGTCGAGCGCGCTGGTCGAGATCAGCGCGGTCGGCGTGACCAAGGCGGCCGGGCTCGCCTGGCACTGCGAGCGCTACGGCGTCGACAAGTCCGAGGTGGTCGCGTTCGGCGACATGCCCAACGACATCCCGATGCTGACCTGGGCCGGCCGGGCGGTCGCGATGGGCAACGCGCACCCCAGCGTCAAGGCGGTGGCCGACGAGGTCGGCCCCACCAACGACGAGGACGGGGTGGCGTCGCGCCTCGCGGAGCTGTTCGGTCTCTAGAGGTACTGACCCGTGCGGCCGTCGCTCGTGTTGTGCGGGCCGGGCTGGCCGGGCATGCCGGGCAGCGCGCCCATCGGCAGCGCGGGCCGGCCCTGCGGGCCGCGCATCTGCTCGAGCTGGAGCCGCGCTGCCATCTGCTGGGCGACCAGCGCCGCCTGGATGCCGTGGAAGAGACCCTCGAGCCAGCCGACCAGCTGGGCCTGAGCGATCCGCAGCTCGGCCTCGCTCGGCGGCGTCTCGCCCTCGAACGGCAGCGAGAGCCGCTCCAGCTCCTCGCGCAGCTCGGGGGCCAGGCCGTCCTCGAGCTCGGTGATCGACCGCTGGTGGATCTCGCGGAGCCGGCCGCGGCTGGCCTCGTCGAGAGGCGCGGCGCGGACCTCCTCGAGCAGCTGCTTGATCATGCTGCCGATGCGCATGACCTTGGCGGGCTGCTCGATCAGGTTGCCCGGCTCCTCGGGGCTCATGCCGCCCTCGGCGTCCATGGTGCCCAGCGGGCGCCCGTCGGGGCCGACCACGATGACGGAGCCGTCTTCCTGCTTCTCCGCGGTGCGATTCTCGTCGGTCATGCGGTCCATCTTCCCGCACGGCTCCCGGTCATCCGCCAGCGCCCGTGCCCTGTTTCACGGCCGCAGCTCGGCCACGGCGCACTTCACGCTGCCGCCGCCCCGCTTGAGCTCGGACAGATCGACGTGCACGGGCAGATAACCGGCCGCGCGCAGCTTCTCCCCCATCGCCGTCGCCTCGGTGTTGAGGATCACGTGACGCCCGTCGCTGACCAGGTTGAGCCCGAACGCCTCGGCGTCGGCGCGGTCGGCGAGCACCGCGTCGGGGAAGAGCTGGGCCAGCACCCGCTGCGAGGCCGCCGAGAACGCGCCGGGGTAGTAGGTGACGTGCCGGTCGTCGAGCGCGGCGAACGCGGTGTCCAGGTGGTAGAAGGCCGGGTCGACCAGGCGCAGCGACACCACCGGGCGGCCGAGCACCTCCTGCGCCTCGGCGTGCGCGGCCGGGTCGGTGCGGAACCCGTAGCCGGCGAGGACCAGGCCGCCGTACGCGCCGGGAAGGTACGCGAAGTCGCCCTCGCCCTCGTTGATCTGCTCCGGCCCGGCGTAGCGCCAGCCCTGTAGCTCGTAGAACTCGCGGTGCACGTCGGCCTCGGCGGTGCGCTGCGGATGGCGGAAGCGGGCGCCGTAGACGACCCCGTCGACGGAGAACGCCCCGTTCGCGGCGTAGACCATGTCGGGCAGCCCGGCGACGGCGTCGAGCACGTGCACGCGGTGGCCCAGGCTGCCGAGCATGTCGCGCAGGGTCTCCCACTGCTTGAGCGCCAGAACGGCGTCGACCGGAACGGTGGTGTCCATCCACGGGTTGATCGCGTACTCGACCGTGAAGTGCTGCGGCGGGCACATGAGATATGTCCGGTTCCGCGGCTCGCGCTGGTGGTTCATGGGCTAGAGCGTAGGTAGGCTGCGATGCACGAAAACAGCCGTAAGTCTTGTCCGTTAGGGGCGGATCGTTGCAACTGGACGCCGTTGATCAGCGAATCGTTGCGTTGCTCATTGCTGACGCGCGATCGTCGTACGCCGACATCGGGGCGAAGGTCTCGCTCTCCGCGCCCGCGGTGAAGCGGCGGGTCGACCGGCTTCGATCCAGCGGGGTCATCAAGGGCTTCACCACAGTGGTCGACCCGGCCGCGGTGGGGTGGACGACGGAGGCCTTCGTCGAGCTGTTCTGCACCGGGCGGACGACTCCGGCGCAGATCACCGTGGCCACCCGGCGGCACCCCGAGGTCGTCGGGGCGTACACGGTCTCGGGGCAGGCCGACGCGCTGGTGCACCTGCGGGCCGCGGACATCGGGCACCTCGAGCAGGCGCTCGAACGGCTGCGCGCCGAGCCGTTCGTCACCTCGACGCGCAGCATGATCGTGCTCTCCCGGCTGGTCGAGACGCCCACGCCCGTTCCCGCCGCGGAGTGATGCCGGGAACCCGGTGACTTCCCGGCGCGTCCAACCGGCATGTCGCGCCGAACTCCGTTCCGTGCCACTCTCCCGCCGGCCGGGTTGCCTTCACCGCACTCCTCCCGGCCGCGCTGCCTCGCGCCGCGCCTGCTGTCGCTGACCGCTGTCTCGCTGGCCGTCCTGCTGGCCGGTTGCACCGATCAGGCGCCCTCCGCCGCCACGTCGCCCACGCCGCGCCCCGCCCTCGAGCTCGTCGCCTTCGACTCCTGCGCCCAGCTCGAGAAGGACCTGCGGGCCGCCGCGCAGAAGGCCCAGGCCGACGGCCTCGTGGTGCCGGGCTACCAGCGCGGTCCGGCCGCCAACGCCGACACGGCTCGCGCTGCCTCCGAGTCCGCGGCGGGCGCGCCCCCGGCGAGCAGCACCAACGTCCACGAGGCCGGCGTCGACGAGCCCGACATCGTGAAGACCGACGGCCGGCGGATCGTCACGGTCGCGGGCGGCGTGCTGCGGGTCGTCGACCCCGCGACCCGTGCGCAGACCGGCAGGCTGGACCTCGGCATCGAGGCGTTCGGCGAGCCGGAGCTGCTGCTCGCGGGCGACCACGCGCTCGTGCTAGCCGACGGCGGCCCGGTCCGGCCGATGCGCGACGACACCCGGATCATGCGCCCCGCCAACGGCCGCTCCGAGGTGCTGCTGGTCGACCTGTCGAGCGGCTCGCCGCGGCTGCTGAGCCGCTATCGCGGCGACGGCCGGGTGGTGGACGCGCGTCAGCGGGGCGGCGTGGCGCGGGTCGTGGTGAGCAGCAGCCCGAAGATCCAGTTCCCGTACCGGGGAGACCCCGTTCCGGAGAACGTGGTGCAGGACGACCGCGACACGATCCAGTCGGCGACGATCGACGCCTGGCTGCCTTCGTGGGAGATCACCACCGGCGGCACGACCGCGCGCGGCCGGCTGGACTGCTCCGACGTGAGCAGGCCGGAGGCGTTCTCGGGCCTGACGATGCTGCGGGTGCTCACCTTCGACGTCAACGCGGCGGCGCTCGGCAACGGCGACCCGGTGGCGCTGGTCGCCGACGGTGATGCCGTCTACGGCACGAACGACAGCCTCTACATCGCGAACAACCAGGGCCGGCTGACCGGGGACACCGCGATCTACCGCTTCGCCCTGCCACCGGTCGGCAAGCCGGTGCACGCCGCCTCGGGCAAGGTGCCGGGCGTGCTGCTCAACCAGTACTCGATGTCCGAGTGGGACGGTCACCTGCGGGTCGCGACGACGGACGCCTCCGCCACGTCGTCGTCCTCGGCCGTGCGGGTGCTGCGGGAGCAGTCCGGCAAGCTCGTGCAGGTGGGCGCGGTCGAGGGGCTCGGCAAGGGTGAGCGCATCTTCTCCGTACGCTTCCTCGGCCCCCGCGGATACGTGGTGACCTTCCGCCAGACCGACCCGCTCTACAGCCTCGACCTCGCCGACCCCACCGAGCCGAGGGTCACCGGCGAGCTGAAGATCACCGGCTACTCGGCGCACCTGCAGCCGGTCGGCGAGAACCGGTTGGTCGGCATCGGTCAGGAGGCGGACACCCAGGGACGGACCACCGGGCTGCAGGTGTCGCTGTTCGACGTCACCGACCCGGCCGCTCCGAAACGCCTCGACCGGCACGTGGTGGCGAGCGGGCAGTCCGAGGCCGAGGCCGACCCGCACGCGGTCCTGTGGTGGCCGGCGACCAACCTGCTGGTGCTGCCCGTGGCCGACGCCCGGGACGACGGCGCGCTCGCCCTGCGGGTGACCGGCGACCGGCTGCAGCCGGTCACGCGGCTGGCTGCCGAGACGGCCGACGCGGGCCCGATGCGCCGCGCCGTCGTGGTCGGCGACACGCTCTGGTCCGTCACCGACCAGGGCCTGCTCGCCTCGAACGCGTCCACCCTGGCCCGCATCGGCTGGGTGGACCTGAACTGACCGCCGCGTCGCGGCCGGCCCGTCACGCCGGCCCGCGGCCCTCGAGCCAGGGCTCGCCCTGCACGGTCCGCCTCAGCCCCGCGTGGCCGCCAGGATCGAGCCCTGCCAGGCCGCCCGGTGCCCGCCTCCGCCCCGAGGCGGCCCGGGCGGCCTCCGGCTGCGCCTACAGATACATGCCCGTGCGGTGGTCCTCGGTGGGCTGCTTCGACGGGGTGGGCTTGTCGCCCTCGCCGAAGAACCGCTTGCCGCCGAACTCCCCGTGCAGCCGGTCGTCGAGCTCGTCGGCGAGGCCGGTCATCACCTGCACGGCAAGCATGAGGTGGGTCGCCTGGAAGTTGCGCCCGAACACCGGGATCGACGCCCACACCGTGTCCTGCGCGCAGTAGAGCCGCCCGATCGGCATCCGGTTGGTCAGCTCCGACAGCTTCACGTAGAGCTGCTCGGTCGGCTCGACCTCGGTGAGGATCGGCGAGAACACGTCCACCAGCGGCGGATTGTCGCGCACCCGGACGAACACCATCGCCGACCCGGCCCGGATGCCGATGTCGCCGTCCGCGTCGACCTGCAGCTGGTCGACCGTGGTCTTGCTCATCGTCGCGACCACCGTGCGGACCCGCTCGTCGAGCGGCACGACCTCGTCGGCCGCGTCCGCGAGCGCCGCCGCCAGCGTGCCGTCCTCATCGAGGTCGTCGAGGCTCAGCTCGGCGTCGATGCTGGGCTCGTGCCGGGCGGTGGCCAGCGGGGCGCTCTCGATGGGCTCGTCGTTCTCGTCGTGCACGAGGTAGACGAGGAAGGCCGGGTGCGGCGCCCCGTAGACGTCCCGCAGCGTGCGGGCGACCACGGTGGCGAGCCGGTTCGCGCTGTCCTGGGTGGAGCTCAGTCCGAACGAGTCGCCCGAGCCGGCCAGCACGCCCGGCGGCGACCACCCGAGCGCGACCAGGTCGGCGATCGAGCTGCGGTCCATGCGGTAGCCCTCGGGCAGCCCCGCGTTGCCGATCGCGAGCGCCTCGACGACGCCGCCCTCGAGCACGCGGATGCTGACGGAGTAGACGGCCAGCCCCGTGCCGGACGCGGTGGGGTCGAGCGTCAGGTCGACGTGCGCGCCCGGAGCGAGCGTCGGCAGCAGGTCGGCCAGCGCCCGCGCGAACTCCCGCCACGCCTCCCCGACCTTGGCCCGCAGGTCGGCCGTGGTGGGCTCGTCGAGCAGTACGCCCTCGTTGAAGTCGCCGCCGTCGGCGCTGTCAGCCGTCATGATCGTCACCTCCGCTCCCGCCACCCTATCGAGAGGCGTCCGCCCGCTCGCGCCCTCTCTCAGGTGCTGGGCGTGCCACCCTCGCCGGACGCGCCGGCCGGCCAGTCCAGGGCGAGGTCGCTGAGCCGATCGGCCACCACGGCCGGGTCGGCCCCCCGACCTGCGGCCAGCCCCAGCAGGTACGCCGTGACGGGCGCGCCCGGCCGCACGACCCCGTGCGCCACGTCGCGCGCCAGGTCGAGCACGAGCTTGACCGGAACGTCGCCCGGTTCGATGCCCGCCGCCTTCCCCGCCGCGATCACCCAGGCCTCGAGCTCGTCCGGCCCGCCGCTCACCGCGCCCACTCCTCGGCCGTACGCAGGTCGTCGTCGGTGTCGCAGTCGAACCACGGCGGCGGGCCCGGCCGCCGCCAGGACACCTCGGCCACGCGCAGGTGGTTCATCAGCTCGCGCACGGAGGCGCCCTCGAGGCTGCCCCGCTCCTCCGCCAGCCGGCTGACCGCCTGGCGCAGCGCCGCCGTCCGCCACACGCCGCACAGCATCTGCCGGCGGCCCTCGGCGTCGCGGTAGACCGCACCCTGCATCGGCGCGGACTCCGCGGTCAGCCGCAGCACGTCGATCGCCTCGCCGGTCAGCAACGGCAGGTCGGCCGCGAGCAGGGCCGTGTAGGTCACGTCGTCAGGCACGAGCGCCAGCCCCGCAGCGGTGGCCGCCACCGGCCCGGCGCCGGGCGGATCCTCCCTGGTGGAGTGCACGGGCACCGGCAGGTCGGGCGGAACCCGTCCGACCACGATCCGCGGGTCGGCGTCGTGCACCGCGGCCAGCACGCGGGTCAGCATGGGCTGCCCGGCCACGGGCAGGGTCGGCTTGTCCGCACCACCCATCCGCCGCGCAGCTCCGCCGGCCAGCACCACCGCCGCAAATCCCCCCACGTACGTACCGTATCCCGACCGCGTGTCGAGCGTGACCGCGCGCTCAGTTACCGGTCGTGGATCACTCTCGCGCCCCACAAGCCCCATCGATCCCCGCCGTGGCGAGCCGGACGGCACCATCCGGCCTACGCTCGGTTCATGGCGAGGACGATGACACGGCGGCCGGTCGTGAAGATCAATTTGGAGGCGTCCGGGGATCCCCGCCGCCGCCCCGACGACCTCGCCGCCGAGGAGCCGCTGGAGATCCGCGTCCGTAAGGCGCCGCTCGCGGTCACCATGCGGACCCCCGGCCAGGACATCGACCTCGCGATGGGCTTCCTGCTCACCGAGGGCGTGATCGGCGGCGCCGGCGACGTGGTCACCGCCCAGCTGTGCGCCGGCACCGACACGCCGAACACCTACAACGTCGTCGACGTCGTGCTCGGCGCCGACGTGCCGCCCCCGGTCACCGACCCGAGCCGCAACTTCTACACCACCAGCTCGTGCGGCGTGTGCGGCAAGGCCAGCATCGACGCGGTGCGGACCCGGTCGCGCTTCGACGTCTCGGCCGACCCGCTCAGCATCCCCGCGAGCACCCTGACCGAGCTGCCCGACCGCCTGCGCGCGGCGCAGCGCACCTTCGACCGCACGGGCGGCCTGCACGCGGCGGGGCTGTTCGGCTCCGACGGCGAGCTGCTCGTGCTCCGCGAGGACGTGGGCCGGCACAACGCCGTCGACAAGGTGATCGGCTGGGCGCTGCGCGAGGGCCGGCTGCCGCTGACCGGGCACGTCCTGCTCGTCTCGGGGCGGGCCAGTTTCGAGCTCACCCAGAAGGCGTGGATGGCCGGCATCCCGCTGCTCGCGGCCGTGTCCGCGCCCAGCACGCTGGCGGCCGAGCTCGCCGACGAGGCCGGCATGACGCTGGTCGGCTTCCTCCGGGGCAAGAGCATGAACGTCTACACCCGGCCCGAGCGCGTCACCGTCTGATCCGCGTCTCATCGCCACCTGCCCGCCGAGGGCGTGGCCGAGGAGGCGAAGTCGACGACGGACTCGTGGCCGATGCCGGCGGCGAGCAGCCGGTCGAGCACGCCGGCCATCCGGTGGCGCGGATCGTGCCGCAGCGCCCGGTCGACCGCGACGCGAGCCAGCGCGCCGTACCCGGCGCGCCACGCCGTGTAGGCCAGCATGGTCGCCGGCCCCGCGACCCAGAAGGGCTCCACCCGCCGGGTGACCTCCGTCCACAGGGCCGTGCGCCACTGCTCGTCACCGCTGCGGTCGATCGCGTAGCCGAGCACCATCCGGTTGGCCAGCAGCACGCCGAGCCGGGCGGTCTCCTCGAGGGTCAGCGACCGGCCGGCCGCGTACGTCTCCTCGGCCCGGTGGATGGCGGCGCGCCCGGCCCGCTCCACCTCGGCCTCGGGGTTGTCGTCGGTCGCGAGGAACCTGCCGAGCTTGGTGCACACGCCGGCGGTCACCGCGGTCATCCGCTCGCGCTGCTCCCCCTCGATCGGGGCCACCTGCGCCTCCAGCTCGCGCCGGCTGGGGAGGGCGACCTGGCCCTGGAACACCGCGGCCGCCGCGACCGGGTGGTGCGGCGAGGGCATCGGCCTGCCCGCCGATGGGCAGCAACTCTCGTCCGTGCAGTCGCACATCCACCAGCGGCCGGCGGTGATCCGCAGCTTGTCCCGGATGTGCACGCCGCCGCGGGAGAGCCCCGCGGCCAGCGCGTTCACCGCCGGATTCACGCGGTCGGCCGGGCCGTAGCCGAGGATCGTCGCCGCCTCGACGGTCTGCGCGGCGACCAGGGGGGCCAGCTCGTCGGGGGCCGCGCCGGGCGGCGGCAGGTCGTGCCGCGCGGCGAAGCTCACGTGCGGTCCCACCGTGCCGATCACGACGACGCTGTCGGTCGGGTGGAAGCCCAGCAGGTAGGGCGTGACGGCGAGGAGTTCGGCGGTGGAGCTGATGGTGAGCGTGCATTCGGGCTTCATGCCGGGCAGCGTGGCCCCTCGCGCCCCGGCCGCGAATGCCAACCGGCTCGCCTGTGGACGACACGCGGGTTATCCACCGGCGGGCTTTCGATCGGCCCAGCCGGCGGCGTTTCGTCAGGAGCGGAACTGCAGCTCGTGGAGCTCGAGGCCGTCCTCCTGCCACTCGTACGGCGCCCGGTTGAGGTCGAGGGTGAGCTCGATCGACGACACCACGTCGTAGCCGGCCGCGTGCAGGCTCCGGATGGCGTCGACGTTGCGCGACTCGGGCGAGATGGTCAGCGTCGTCATGTTCCGGCGGCGGGCCTCACCGGCGACGTGCCGCAGCAGCTTGCGGCCGACACCCTTGTGGCGGTGCGACACCGTGACGACGATCGGCTCGACCTCGCCGCCACGCCCGCGGATCACGAGTCCGACCAGCCCGATCACGCCGTCGTCCGCGTGGTCGGCCACCCACAGGCCGCCCAGGTCGAGCCGGGTCAGGTATTCCTCGAAACCCTCACCGGCGTCTTCCTCGGGCACGCCGTACATGCGATTGTGCTGGTTGGTCAGCTCGGTCCACAGGCGACGGCCCGCGGAGTGATCACTCGGACGGTACGAACGCACTGTGACAGGGCTCATGCCGACATTTTGACTCCGATTGCGGGCCACCGTAAGCCGAAGCGAAAGATAAGGCCGTGGATCTGGCGTACCTGCGCGCGCACCCCGAGCACCTCCCGACATTTCTCACCCACCAGCGCATCCGGGAGACCCCGGTGGGTGGGGGCAGCATGTCGGTCGCGAGCCGGCTCACGCTCGACGACGGGTCGTCCGTGTTCGCCAAGACGTGGCGCTCCGGCGAGCCGCCCGAGGGGTTCTTCGCGGCCGAGGCGTCCGGCCTGGAGTGGCTGCGGGAGGCGGGCGCGCCGGTTCCCGAGGTGATCGTCGCGCTGCCCACGATGATCGCGACCGAGTGGGTCGAGCCGGGCGAGCCCACGCGCGCGGCGGCCGAGCAGCTGGGACGCGACCTCGCCGCGCTGCACCGCTCGGGCGCCGACGCGTTCGGAGCGGCCTGGCCCGGCTACATCGGCCCGTTGCCCCTCGACAACACGCGGGCGGCCGGACCGTGGGGCGCCTGGTTCGGCGAGCGCCGCCTGCTGCCGTACCTGAAGATCTCGGTGGACCGCGGCGCCCTCTCCGACAGCGAGATCGGGCTGGTCGAGCGCATCCTCGACAACCTTGCGACGTACGCGCACAGCGAGCCACCCGCGCGCACGCACGGCGACCTCTGGCCCGGAAACGTGCTGTGGGCGGCCGACGGGCGGGCGTGGCTCGTCGACCCGGCCGCGCAGGGCGGTCACCGGGAGACCGATCTGGCCGAGCTCACCCTGTTCGGCGGCGCTCCCTTCCTCTCCTCGGTCCTCGGCGCCTATCGCGAGGCGTACCCGCTGGCCGACGGCTGGCAGGCCCGGGTGCCGCTGCACCAGCTGCACCTGCTGCTCGTGCACACGGCGGCGTTCGGCGGGAGCTACCGAGCCGACGTACGCGCCGCCGCGGAATCCACACTGCGCGAGATGTGATCGGATCGGTTGTCCACAGGCCAGGTTCGGTGGAGGTCATCGGGCCGGGAAGCGGCTAGATTCGATCCGTGGACATACGCAGCCGATCGGCGGTCGTGAGGTGATCCCGCTCGCCGACAGGTTCGGCCGGGTGGCCACCGACCTGCGCGTGTCGTTGACCGACCGCTGCAACCTGCGCTGCACCTACTGCATGCCCGAGGAGGGGCTGGCCTGGCTGCCCCGCGAGCAGCAGCTCACCGACGACGAGGTGGTCCGGCTCATCCGGATCGCGGTCGAGTTGCTCGGCGTCCGGGACGTGCGGTTCACCGGCGGTGAGCCGCTGCTGCGGCGCGGCCTGGTCGGCATCGTCCGGGCGGCCGCGCAGTTGACGCCGCGGCCCAAGCTCATGCTGACCACCAACGGCATCGGGCTCGACCGGCTCGCCGTGCCGTTGCGCGACGCCGGGCTCGACCGGGTCAACGTCTCGCTCGACACCCTCGATGCCGACCGGTTCAAGGCCCTGACCCGCCGTGACCGGCTCGCCGACGTGCTGCGCGGGCTCTCCGCCGCCGCCGGGGCCGGACTCACCCCCGTGAAGATCAACACCGTGCTCATGCGGGACATCAACGACGACGAGGCGCCGGCGCTGCTGCGGTTCGCGCTGGACAACGGCTATCAGCTGCGGTTCATCGAGCAGATGCCGCTCGACGCGCAGCACCGGTGGGACAGGCACACGATGGTCACCGCCGACGAGATCCTGGCCGACCTGGCGCCGTACGGGCTGCTCCCCGATCCGGTTTCACGTGGAACGGCGCCCGCCGAGACGTGGCTGGTGCCCGGTCACGTCGACGCCGCGGGCGAGCCGGCCCGGGTGGGCGTCATCGGCAGCGTGACCAGGCCGTTCTGCGGCGACTGCGACCGGGTGCGGCTCACCGCGGACGGGCAGGTGCGCAACTGCCTGTTCGCCACCGAGGAGAGCGACCTGCGCAAGCTGCTGCGCGACGGCGCCACCGACGGTGAGCTGGCCGAGGCGTGGCGGGTGGCGATGAGCGGCAAGCGGGCCGGTCACGGCATCGACGATCCCGCCTTCCTGCAGCCGGCTCGTCCCATGTCGGCGATCGGGGGCTGACGGTGCTCACGGCCATCAGCGCGCGGGGCGGAGGGGTGTCGTGGCGGCACTGACCATTCGTTACTTCGCCGGGGCGCGGGCCGCGGCCAACGGCACCCGGAGCGAGGCCGTCGAGGCGGAGACGCTCGACCAGCTCAAGCAGCTGCTGACCGACCGCCACGGCGAGCGTCTCGGCGTGGTGCTCAAGGCGGCGAGCTTCCTGGTCGACGGGCTGACCTGCCACGACCCGTCGGCCGCGCTGCCGGCGGAAGCCACCGTCGACGTGCTGCCGCCCTTCGCGGGCGGCTGACCCGGAGCTCGGCAGGGCATGGCGGGCTCCAGAGCGCAGGCGCCGGACGGGTAGATCGGCGACATGGCGACGGGTGGGCCGGAGCACGGGCACCATCGACTGTGGCCACCGGTGAGGTCAGGGGCCTCTCAGGAACGACCAGGACACTGTGCGGTGAAGTGAGCTGGGGAGGAAAGTCTTGGTCGCGTTCGTCGCGGTGATCTTCGTGGTCGTCGGGCTGATCCACTTCTATCTGTGGAAGCGGCTCGTCAAGGACCCGCTGCCGAAGGGGCGCGCCCGGCTGATCGGGACGGTCGTCGCCGTGGTGTTGTTCGTGCTGGCGCCGGCGACGCTGATCGGCGTGCGGTCCGGGGCGCTGCCGTGGCTGGCGTGGCCGGGCTACCTCTGGATCGCGCTCATGTTCTATCTGCTGGTCACGCTCGCGGTCCTCGAGATCCCGCGACTCGCGCTGACGCTGGCGTGGCGCTCACGGAGGCGTACGGCGAAGGGAAGCGCAGGCGGCGCCGCCCAGGGCGACCCCGTCGCGGGTGAGGCCGGGCAGAAGGCACCCGTGCTGACCGCCACCGACGGCGACCAAGGGGACGACAAGCAGGGCATCGACCGGCGGCTGCTGCTGGCGCGCGGCACGGCGATCTTCGCGGGGCTCACGGCGGCGAGCATCACGGGCTACGGCGTGAAGACGGCGCTCGGCGGCCCGCGGATCGACAGGCTTCAGATCCCGCTCGCGAAGCTGCCCCGGGCCATGGACGGCACCCGGCTGGCCGTGGTGTCCGACATCCACCTCGGGCCGCTGACCGGCATCGGCCACACCCGGCGCATCGTCGACGCGATCAATTCGGTGCAGGCGGACATCGTGTGCGTCGTCGGTGACCTTGTAGACGGCAGCGTGGCAGAACTCGGGCGGCTCGCGGCGCCGCTGGCCGAGATCCAGTCGCGGCAGGGGGCGTATTTCGTGACCGGGAACCACGAGTACTACTCGGGCTTCCAGCAGTGGGTGGACGAGGTTGCCCGCCTCGGCGTCCGGCCGCTGCGCAACGAGCGCCTCGAGCTCGGCGGCCTGGACCTCGCCGGCGTCAACGACCTGAACGGCGCCGACGAGGGCGACGCGCCGGACTTCGCCAAGGCGCTGGGCGACCGGGACACCGCCCGGCCCGTGGTGCTGATGGCGCACCAGCCGGTCGCCGCCCGCGACGCGGCCCCGTTCGGGGTCGATCTTCAGGTTTCCGGCCACACCCACGGCGGCCAGATGGCACCCTTCAACCTGCTGGTGCGCCTGGAACAGCCGGTCGTGTCCGGTTTGGGCAAGGTCGACGGTGTTCCGGTCTATGTGACCAACGGCGCCGGGTTCTGGGGCCCACCGGTGCGGGTCGGCGCGCCGCCGCAGGTCAGCGTCATCGAGTTGCGCTCGAAATAAGCGCGTCGGGAACATCAAGATCCGTGATTTCGTCAAGGCGTGGCGATTCGTGCAAGCGATGGAGGGCGTGACAGGATGCAGCGCGTGCCCTCGGACGACGCAGAAAATGCCGCGGACACGTACGTCGCGGATCTGCACATCCACTCGCGTTTCTCCCGTGCCTGCAGCCGTGATCTGACCCTGCCCAACCTCGCGTGGTGGGCGCGGCGCAAGGGCATCGCGCTGCTGGGCACCGGCGACTTCACGCACCCCGCCTGGTTCGACCACCTGCGCGAGAGCCTCACCGAGGACGGCCCGGGCCTGTTCCGCTACGCCGACGAGGCCGAGGTCACCAAGCGGCTGCCGGGCTCACTGCAGGCGAGCACGCCGGCGCGGTTCCTGCTCAGCGTCGAGATCTCCACGATCTACAAGCGGGACGACCGTACGCGCAAGGTGCACCACCTGATCTACATGCCGGGCTTCGACGCGGCGGCGAGCTTCAACACCGCGCTGGGACGCATCGGCAACCTCACCGCCGACGGCCGGCCGATCCTGGGCCTCGACTCGCGGGATCTGCTCGAGATCACGCTCGAGGCGGGCGGCTACCTGGTGCCGGCGCACATCTGGACGCCGTGGTTCTCGGCGCTCGGCTCCAAGTCCGGCTTCGACGCGATCGCCGACTGCTACGCCGACCTGGCCCACCACGTCACCGCGGTGGAGACGGGGCTGTCGTCCGACCCCGAGATGAACTGGCGCGTCTCCAGCCTCGACCGATACCGCCTGGTGTCGAACTCCGACGCGCACTCCCCCGCGGCCCTGGCCCGCGAGGCGACGCTGTTCACCGGATCGCCCGACTACGACGCCGTCCGGGACGGCATCGGCCTCGCCGGGACGCTGGAGTTCTTCCCCGAGGAGGGCAAGTACCACGCGGACGGGCACCGGGCCTGCGGGGTGAACTGGGAGCCGCAGCGCACCCGCGAGCACGGCGGCCGCTGCCCCGAGTGCGGCAAGCCGCTGACCGTGGGCGTGCTGAGCCGGGTCGAGGACCTCGCCGACCGGCCCACCGGCTTCCGCCGCGACCAGCACGTCGAGCACCTGATCCAGCTGCACGAGATCCTCGGCGAGATCAACGGCGTGGGCCCGAAGTCCAAGACCGTCGAGATCCAGCTGCACCACCTGGTCGCCACGCTCGGCGCCGAGCTCGACATCCTGCGCAAGGTGCCGCTGGACGCGATCGGGCAGGCGGGCGGCGACGACCTGCGCGAGGGCATCGCCCGGCTGCGCCGCGGCGACGTGCACCGGGTGGCCGGCTACGACGGCGAGTACGGCGTCATCACGCTCTTCGAGCCGGGCGAGCTGCGCCGGGCCGGGGCGCCGCAGGTGGAGACGCTTTTCGACGTGCCGCAGCAGCGCAAGCCCGAGCCGGCGCCCAAGCCCAAGCCGGTCAGGACGGTCAAGGAAGTCAAGAAGGCGCCGCCGCCGATCACCGCCCCGGCGAGCCCGCACGAGCCGTTCGAGCCGATGCTGGCCGGCATGGAGGAGGTCGGCACGGGCCTGCTCGACCGGCTCGACGCGATGCAGCGGGTGGCGGCGTCGGCGCCCGGCGGCCCGCTGCTGATCGTCGCGGGACCGGGAACGGGCAAGACGCGGACGCTCACCCACCGGATCGCCTATCTCTGCGCCGAGCTCGGCGTGTTCCCCGAGCGCTGCCTGGCCATCACGTTCACCCGGCGGGCCGCGGGCGAGCTGCGCGAACGGCTGGACGCGCTGCTGGGCGACGTGGGCGAGGACATCACCGTCGGCACGTTCCACTCCGTGGGGCTGACGATCCTCAAGGAGAACGCGCGGGCGGCGGGGCTGGCCGCGAGCTGGCGGATCGCCGACGAGGCCGAGCGCGAGGAGGCTCGCAAGCAGGCCGGCGACGACGACCACGCGTACGCGAAGCTGCTGCGCCAGCAGGACCTGGTCGACCTGGACGAGCTGATCAGCATGCCGGTCGCCCTGCTGCGCGACGAGCCGGCCCTGGTCGAGAAGTACCGGCGGCGCTGGCAGTGGATCTTCGTGGACGAGTACCAGGACGTCGACGAGACCCAGTACGAGCTGTTGCGCCTGCTCAGCCCGCGCGACGGCAACCTGTGCGCGATCGGCGACCCCGACCAGGCGATCTACTCGTTCCGCGGCGCCGACGTGAAGTACTTCCTGCGCTTCAACGAGGACTTCGTGGACGCGCGGCTGGTGCGGCTGACCCGCAACTACCGCTCGTCGGCGCCGATCCTGGCCGCGGCGGTGCAGGCGATCGCCCCGTCCTCGCTGGTCAACGGCCGGCGGCTCGACCCGGCCCGGCTCGATCCCGAGGCGCCGCTGGTGGGCCGCTATCCGGCGGCGAGCGTGGCCGACGAGGCCGACTTCGTGGTGCGCACCATCGACGACCTGGTCGGTGGCCTGTCGCACCGTTCGCTGGACTCGGGCCGGGTCGACTCGCGGTCGGTCGCGGCGGGCAACCTGTCGTTCTCCGACATCGCCGTGCTCTACCGCACCGACTCGCAGTCCGCCGCGATCGTCGAGGCGCTGTCGCGGGCCGGGGTGCCGGTGCAGAAGCGGTCGCACAATCGGCTGCGGGACCGGCCCGGCGTGCAGGTGATCGCCCGCGAGCTGCGGCACGCCGGCGGGCTCGGCGGTTCGCTGGCCGCCCGGGTCAAGCTGACCGCGCAGGTGCTGGCCCAGCGCTTCGCCGCGCCCACCCTCGACGGCGAGCAGCCGGCGCCGGAGGACATCTGGGCCGCGGCCGAGCTGCTGCTGCCGCTCGCCCAGCGGATCGGCGACGACATGCCGCGGTTCCTTCAGGAGATCGCGACCGGCGCCGAGGTGGACGCGCTCGACCCGCGGGCCGAGGCCGTCAACCTGCTCACGCTGCACGCGGCGAAGGGCCTCGAGTTCCCGGTCGTGTTCCTGGTCGGCTGCGAGGACGGGCTGCTCCCGATGCGCTGGCCCGGCGGCGCGGCGCGGGAGGAGGACATCGCCGAGGAGCGGCGGCTGTTCTTCGTCGGCCTGACCCGGGCGCAGGACCGGCTCTACGTCACGCACGCGGCCCGCCGGTTCCGGCACGGCAGCGAACGCGAGCAGAGCCCGAGCCCGTTCCTCGACGTGATCGATTCCGGCCTGTTCGAGCGGCTCGGCGACACCGTGCCGTCGCGCCCCAAGGATCGCCAGCTCAGACTGTTGTGACGGCCACGAGCGCGCCGCACAGCAGCGCCGGCCCTAGCGGCAGCACCCGTCCGCGCCGCGTGAGCAGCATCGCGAGCGCGATCGGCCCGTTGATCAGGTGCGGCACGACCAGGCCGACGATCACCGCGGGCCAGCCCGCGAAGCCCAGCATCGTGGCGAGCACGGCCGCGAGCTTCACGTCGCCCAGCCCCAGTCCACCCCCGGGCAACAGCGCAACCATCAGGTACGCCGTGAGCACCACCGCGCCGGCCACGAGCGCCCAGCCGATCCGCTCCGGCCGCAGCACGGCGAGCGGCACCACGGCCACCAGCGCGAACACCGCCACCAGCCGGTCGGGCAGGCGCAGGCAGCGCACGTCGATCAGGGCGAGCAGCAGGCCCGGCACCGCCGCGAGCAGGTGGATCGGCAGCAACGGCGACGACCCGAGGGCCGCGGCCGGCAGCGCTGCGACCAGGGCGCCGACGAGCATCACCGCGTACGCCCGGGAACACCGGCAGGATCGGCCGGCCCGCACCCAGGCGGCGAGGTCCTGACCGCACGAGGCGCACGCCGCGCGCGGGGGCTGTCCGAACGGGACGGCCAGCCGGTGGGCGACGCGGGGCAGGAAGGCGGACGAGGCAGCGCCGAAGACGGCGGCGAGGACGACCAGCTGTGCGGACACGGATCGGGACCGTAGCGTGCGGGCGTACGGTGTGCCGGTCGTGTTGACGACACCGGCGGCGATTCCGTCCGGCTTTGTGTCGGCCCCACACGCTACGGTGACAGCAGCAAAACCGTGCCGGAGGATCTCTGATGTCACAGAACGGCCCGTATTCCGGCCCTCCGTGGCCGCACGGGAGCTCCGACGAGCCGTACGCGGAGCCCGCCGACCCCTGGGGTGACCAGGGCGCGCCCGTCGCGGAGCAGTCCTCCTGGGGTGGTCATCCCCCGTCGATCCCGCAGCAGCCGGTGGGCTTCCACTCGGCGCCGATGAGCCCGCCCGCCGGCGAGGGCCCGTCGTGGGACCAGCCGGCGCCCGCGCCACCGAGGCGCAACACCGCGATCGTCGCGCTGGTCGTGACCCTCGGCCTGCTGATCGTGGCCGGCCTCGGCACGACGGCGTGGCTGCTCAACGAGCGTCGCGACAACAAGACGCAGGCTCAGCCCACCGCCTCCGCGACCGTCCCGGTGGCCGGGCCCGCGCCTGTGGGCAGCGAGGACGCGCGGTTCAACGTCAAAAAGGGCGACTGCGTGGTCAATGAGGGCACCGACGAGGAGCCCAACATGCGCGCCACCGCCTGCACGAGCGGGGCCTACGAGGTGCTCGCGCGGATCGTCGGCAAGACCAGCGGCGAGAAGGACGCGGAGCGCAAGTGCGGCAAGGTCACGGGCTACACGAAGTGGTTCTTCTACGACAGCCCGCTCGACGACCTCGACTTCGTGCTGTGCCTCAAGGAGCATAAGGCGCTCTAGCCGCGTCTAGCATCTCAGCTAGAGATTGCTAGATCATCCTCGACGTTCCTTGCGAGGTTTTGCTAGCTGACTCTAGCCATTTCGCTAGACGGCCCGATACGGTGCTATCCGTGGATCCGGTGAGGAACCCGTACGCCCCCGGCGCCGGTCAGCGCCCGCCCGAGCTGGCCGGTCGCGACCGCGAGCTCGACGCGTTCGACGTGGTGCTCGAGCGGATCGCGCGGGGCCGCCCCGAGCGCAGCCTCGTGCTGACCGGCCTGCGCGGCGTGGGCAAGACCGTGCTGCTCAACACGCTCCGGTCGGCCGCGATCGGCCGTCTCTGGGGCACCGGCAAGATCGAGGCCCGCCCCGACCAGTCGCTGCGCCGCCCGGTGTCCGCCGCGCTGCACATGGCGATCCGCGAGCTCGCTCCGCACCACCGCGATCCCGACCGGGTCGACGAGGTGCTCGCCGTGCTCAAGGCGTTCGCGCTGCGGGCCAACGACAGCTCCGCCAAGCTGCGCGACCGGTGGGCCCCGGGCATCGACGTGCCGCCGGCCCGCGGCCGCGCCGACTCGGGCGACATCGAGATCGACCTGGTCGAGCTGTTCACCGACGCGGCGTCGCTGGCCACCGACGTGGGCACCGGCATCGCGCTGTTCATCGACGAGATGCAGGACCTGGGGCCGGCCGACGTCTCCGCGCTCTGCGCCGCCTGCCACGAGCTGTCCCAGCTCGGGGCGCCGCTGATCGTGGTGGGCGCGGGGCTGCCCCACCTGCCGGCCGTGCTGTCGGCCGCGAAGTCGTACTCGGAACGGCTCTTCCGCTATCAGCGCATCGACCGGCTCGACCGCGTGGCGGCCGACTTCGCGCTGTGCGCCCCGGCCGCCCGCGAGGAGGTCGAGTACGAGGCGAAGGCGCTCGACCTGCTCTACGAGAAGTCGGGCGGATATCCGTACTTCGTCCAGGCGTACGGCAAGGCGACCTGGGATCACGCCCCGCAGAGCCCGGTGACCGACGCCGACGTCCGCGTCGCCGCCCCCGAGGCCGAGGCCGAGCTGGCCGTGGGCTTCTTCGGCTCGCGTTTCGAGCGGGCCACCCCAGCCGAGCGCGAATACATGCGGGCCATGGCGACGCTCTCCGGCGACCCGGGCAACGACATGGACGCGGCCGTGCCCACCGCGGAGATCGCGACCGCGCTGGGCCGCAAGCCCGCCAGCCTCTCGCCGGCCCGCGACGCGCTGATCAAAAAGGGGCTCATCTACTCGGGCGAGCGCGGCACGGTCGCGTTCACGGTGCCGCATTTCGGACGTTACCTGCGCACCCAGCCGGTGTGATCGCCGTCGGGCGGGTATAACCAGATCCATGAAGCCTGTACGCACGGCCGCCCGCGCGATGCTCGCGTCGATCTTCGTCGTCTCGGGCGTGCAGTCCCTCACCAAGCCCGACGCCAAGGCGGAGACCGCCGGCCGCGTCACCGAGCGGATCAAGCCGCTGCTCGAGCGGGCCGACCCGCGCATCCCGACCGACGCCCGCACGCTGGTGCGGATCAAGGGCGCCAGCGACGTGGTCGCCGGGCTGGCGCTGGCCACCGGCCACTTCACCCGTCCCGCGGCGGCGGTGCTCGCGGCGAACCTGATTCCGACCACCATCGCCGGCCACCCGTTCTGGGACAGGTCGCGCCCCGACGCCGCGGCGCAGCGCACCCAGTTCCTCAAGAACCTGGGCCTGCTCGGCGGGCTGCTGCTGGCCGCGGTCGACACCGAGGGCCGCCCGGGCCTGAGCTACCTCGCCGGCCACGCCGTCGACCGGTCGCAGCGCTCGATCAAGCGCTCGCAGCGCTCGGTCAAGCGAGCCCTGCGCACCGCCAAGCGGGAGGCCAGGATCGCCGCCATGAGCGCCGCCACGGCCCGCAAGCTGCCCGGCTAACAACCTCCGCGCGATCTCCCGCGTTAGAGCGGACGAGGGGCCGCGCGGCTGGCTCGCGCTCTCTATGCTCGTTCCCGCTCACCCGCGGCCCGCCTCCGCCATGACGCCGCTCTCGGCTTCGTGGCTGGCATGGCTTGGCCGTGCCCGGGTGACGAGAGCGACGGGGGTCGCGCCATGCCGGCGTTTGCGCAAGTGCGGATCGCAAGGTCCGCGGTGGTGGGGCTCGGGTGCGTGGCACTCGGGCTGATCGGGCTCTTCCTTCAGGCGTACGGGTGGCAGGCCCTCGCGCTCGACCACGCCGCGATCCACGGCTGGCTCGCCGGCGACGACCTGTACGGGTACCACTCGCCCGACCTGCGCCTGGGCACCAGCCTTCCGCCGATCGCCGCCGCCCTGATGGCCCCGCTCACCGCCCTGCCGGCGCCCGCGGCCGCGTGGCTGCTCGCGCTGGCCGGCACCGCCGCCCTGGTGCTCGCGCTGATCGTGCTGGCCGGCCCGGTGGCCCGCCGCTACCGGCGCCCCCGCGGCCCGGTCGTGCTGGTCGCAGCAGCCCTGGCCCTGGTCGCCGAGCCGGTCCGCGCGACGCTCGGCCTGGGCCACCTCGACCTGCTGCTGTTCGGCCTGATCACCGCGGACGTGGTCGCGCTGCGCCGCGCGGCGCTGGCCCGCCGGCGGGACGCCTGGTGGCCGCGCCCCGACTCGGCCCGCCCGCCGCGCGGCCGTTCCGACCGGCTGCGGCACATCTGGTCGACCGGGGCGTGGGGCGGCGTGGGCATCGGCGTCGCGACCGCCCTCGCCGTCGGCCCCGCGCTGTTCATCGTCTATCTGGTGGTGATCCGCCGGTGGCGGGCCGCAGCCACCGCCACGGTCACGGCGGTGTCGCTGACGCTGGCCGCCCTCGTGATCGCGCCGGACGCGACTGCCACGTGGTTCGGCACGGTGCTCACCCAGGTCGACCGGTCCGGTCCGGTCGGCGACCCGGCCAACCAGTCGCTCGCGGGGCTGCTCGCCCGCCTCTACGACTCGACGAGCACCCCGGTGCTGGTCTGGCTGTCGTTCGCCGTGCTGCTGCTCGCGGTGGGGCTGATCCGGGCCCGGGCGGCGCACGCCGACGGCGACGAGATCGCGGCGTTCACGCTGGTGGGGCTCACCGGCGCGGCGGCTGCGCCGGTCGCCACGACCCATCGGCTGATCTGGATGCTGCCCGCGGTGCTGATCCTGGTGGACGCGGCGGCCCGCATGCGGGTGACCCCTCGGCGGCCCCGGCGTTTCGCGGGGCTCGGGTACGCGGTGGGGGCGCTCGCCACGTACCTGCTGCTCATCGCGCCTCCGCAGTGGACGGTGGGTTGGAACGCGTACGCCTTCGCCGTGATCGTGCTGATGAACGCGCTGCCGTGGCGGCCCGCCGTCGTGCCGGCGAACCCGGTCGTACGCCGGCCCGTCGCGCCCGTGCGGGTGCCGGCGATCCCCGGGCCTAGGGGCAGTTGACCCACTCCTCGGCGCCGTCGGTGAAGACCTGCCGCTTCCAGATGGGCAGCCGCGCCTTCGCCTCGTCGACCAGCCGGGCGCAGGCCGCGAACGCCGCCGCCCGGTGCGCCGTGCTCACCGACGCGACCAGCGCGACATCGCCGATCGCCAGCGTGCCGACGCGATGCGAGACCGCGACCGCGTAGACGTCGGGATCGGCCGCGATCTCCGCGGCGACCTCGCGCAGCACCTGGGCGGCGCTGGGGTGGCCCTCGTATTCGAGCAGCGTCACCCCTCGGCCGTCGTCGTGGTCGCGCACCACGCCCTGGAACGACACGACCGCGCCGGCCCGCCGGTCCGCCACCGCCTTCTCATGGGCGGCCAGGTCGAGCGGGGTGTCCAGCACCTCGGCGATGACGATCTCACCGGTGGCGGGAGCCGCGCGATCGCCGTCGGCTGTCGTCGCTCGGCCGCCGACGATGATCGCCTCTCCGTCACGGGCGGTGGCTGCTTCCCCGCCGTGGGCGGCTGCGGCTTCCCCGCCGTGGGCGGTGGCTGCGTCGCTGTTGTGGGCGGTGGCTGCGTCGCTGTCGTGGGCGGAGGGTGCGTCGCTGTCGTGGGCGGAGGCTGCGTCGCTGTCGTGGGCGGCGGCTGCGTCGCTGTTGTGGGCGGTCATCGGCGTTCCCCCGTCGTGAGCGGTAGGGGCAGGAAGGGGACCAGGTCGCCGGCGGACGCCTCGGTCCCGGGGCGGACGACGACGAAGCCGTGCGCGTTGGAGAGCCCGCGCAGCATCGCCGAGCCGACGTGGCCGACTGGCGTCGCCGACCGTCCATCGTGGTCGAGCCGGGCCAGCGCGAGGTGGGTGTCGCCACCGCGGCCGCGGACGGGCGCGCTCACCTCGACCGTCGGCAGGGTCGGGGCGGGGCGGCCCTGCAGGCCCGCGAGCAGCGGCGCGACCAGGGTGATCAGCGCGATGACCGCGGACTGCGGGTTGCCGGGCAGCCCGGCCAGGAAGCGCGGCCGCCCGTCCGGCCCGGGCACGCGGGCCAGCAGCATCGGGAACCCGGGCCGCACGGCGACGGTGTTGACGATGTATTCCGCGCCCAGCTCGGTCAGGGTGGGGTGCAGGTGGTCGACCGGGCCGTGCATCGTGCCGCCGGTCGTGCACACCAGGTCGGCATGGGCAAGCGCTCCCCGTACGGCGGTGAGGTGCGCCTCGAGCGTGTCCTGCACCGGGCCGGCGACCGCCGCGGGGTCGACCGTAGCGCCGTAGCGCCGCAGCCAGCCGGGCACCTGCGGCCCGAGCGCGTCGCGGACCCGGCCGGCTCCCGGCGTGCCACCGGTGAGCAGCTCGTCGCCGAAGACGAGCAGCCCGGCGCGCGGCGCGGCAAAGACGGTGAGCGACTCGTACCCGCAGGTCGCCGCGACACCGATCACCGCGGGGTCGACCGGCGTGCCGACCGGCAGCAGCTCCTCGCCCTTGTGAGCCTCCTCGCCCGGCAGCCGCCACTCCGGGACGGGCCCGACCTTGGGCTCCCCGCTGACCCGGCCGTCGGCGTCGACAGTGGACGCCTCGATCCGCACGAGCGCCTCGGCGCCGGACGGGACCATGGCGCCGGTGGCGATCTCGACGCACGTTCCGTCGTCGGTCAGCGGCGGGGCTACGTGGCCGGCCAGCACCCGGCCGACGGGCCGCCACGGCTTCGGGCCCCGGACGGCCCAGCCGTCGATGCTCGAGGTGGGGAACGCGGGCAGGTCGGTCAGCGCGCGCAGCGGCTCGGCCAGCGTGCGCCCGTCGGCCGCCGGCAGCGCGACCGGCTCGGCCGGACCGGCGGCTGCGCGGCCCGCCGCGTACGCCAGCTCGCGTGCCTGCTCCCAGCCGACCGGGTTGGTGTCGTGACCGCTCACCGGTCGAGCCTATCCAGCCGCGCCGGACGCCGGATGATCTCCGCCCCGGATCTGGTCGACGGTGTGCCTCAGCAACGGCCCGAGCACCGCGAGACCGTCCTTGGCGCCGCCCGTCGAGCCGGGCAGGTTCACGATCAACGTGCGGCCGGCGACGCCCGCCAGGCCCCGGGAGAGCGCGGCGGCGGGAACCTTGTCGCGGCTGTACGCGCGGATCGCCTCGGCGATGCCGGGGATCTCGAAGTCCAGGACGTCGCGGGTCGCCTCGGGGGTGCGATCGGTCGGTGTGACCCCGGTGCCGCCGCTGGTGAGCACGACGTCGACGGCGTCGGCCACGGCCCGGCGCAGCGCCTCGGCCACCGGCTCGCCGTCCGGCACGACCACCGGCTCGTCGTCGACGGCGCAGCCGAACTCGCGCAGCCCGGTGACCAGGCGCGGGCCGCTGGTGTCCGCGTACACCCCGGCGGCCGCACGATTGCTCGCGACGATGACGCGCGCCGTGATGCGCGGCTTCTCGTGCGTTGCCCCGATCGCGGCCGCGCTCTCAGCTGCGGCCCCCTTGTCGGCGACGGGCCCGTTCTCGGCGGCCGTCACGGGCGGTCCTCCGGGCGTACCCACTCGCCGGTCTTTCCGCCCTCCTTGCGGAGCACCCGCACCGCCTCGATGCTCGCGGCCGGATCCACCGCCTTGATCATGTCGATCATCGCGAGGCCGGCGGTGGCCACCGCGGTGAGCGCCTCCATCTCGACGCCGGTGCGGTCGGCGGTCTTCGTGGTGGCGGTGATCTCGACGGTCGACGGGGTGAGTTCGAGATCGACGACCACGCCGTGCAGACCGATCGGGTGACAGAGCGGAATGAGATCGGGCGTCCGTTTGGCGCCCATGATCCCCGCGAGCCGGGCGACCGCGAGCGCGTCGCCCTTGGGCAGTTCGTCACCGCGCAACAGCGCGATCACCTCGGGCGTGGTCACCACTCGCCCGGCGGCCACGGCGCGACGGGCCGTCACCGCCTTGGCGGAGACGTCGACCATGCGCGCGGCGCCGGCCTCGTCCACGTGAGTCAGCAGGGATTCGTCGGGCATACCGGGAGCTTATAGAACCCGGCGACGATGATCTCGCGTACCAATAGGGTTGCGCGCTTCACAATTGTCAAGAATGAATCTTGGTGATCTCTTGGCTGGTCAGGTGGGGTCGGAAAAGCCGCGCTAATATCCCCTGGCCACTCGGCAATGGCAATCCGCTGAGTTAGGTGAACAACACACTCCGCCATGCGGACACTGCGGTTCAAAACGACTTCTCCGATTGCGCACGGTTCTGGCCCCGGGACTAGGGGTAATCGATTCACGAACGGTTATCGTGTTCTGCGCAAAACGGCACTAAACGCTATCAATTTCGCGTCTCCGCCTATATCGTTTCTTTCGTCGCGACGCACTTCGACCCCCTGAGAGATCCAGGCTTCCCGGATCCTCTTACCGCGAGGAGAAGAACGATGATCAAGTCGAACGACTGGAGCTGAAGACGGTGCGCGAAGGCGCACACTTGAATACGCTTGAGCCCGGACCTGTGTCCGATGTGCTCGGCGACTGGACGACCTCTTTGCGAAAGACCCAAAGCTCCAACGACGACGCGACCGGTCGGCAGCTCTCGCTGCTCATCGGTCTCGTCGTCGTTCTGGCGTGTGGCGCCGCGGCGGCCGACCTCTGGCATGCCGTTGCCCGGCCCGAACCGGTGCCGCACGTCGGCCTGCTGGCGCTGGTGGCCGTCGGCGCCGCGGTCGCCAACCGGGTGCGGGTCTACGTCCGCGTGCGTTCCAGCCAGGACGGCACCGCGTGGGGCGAGGTGCCGGTGCTGATCGGGCTGGTCTTCCTGCCGCACGGCTGGGTCGTGCTCTGCGCCGCGGCCGGCATCGCCGCGATCAAAATCATTGCCGGTACGCCGTTGCAGCGCACGGTCTACTCGGTCGCGAAGGAAGTGCTGACGGCGAGCACCGCCAGCCTCGTGCTCACGGTCACCGGCTCGCTGCCGGCGTCCGACTCGCTCAGCGCCACGTTCGTTCCCGTGACCTTGGCGTACGTGGCCATGTGGTTCGTCGACGACCTGGTCTTCATGCCGGTCATCTCCGTCGCCTCCCGCACGCCGATCCGGCAGATCATCCGCAAGGACTGGGACAGCCGCTTGATCGCCCACGCGTTCCGGCTGGTCACGATCCTGTACGTCATCGAGGTCCTCGTCTCGGGCGCCAGCCCGCTGCTGCTCGGCTTCGTGCCGCTGCTGATCGCCTGCCTGCACCTGTGGCACTCCCGGCAGCTGCGCACCAAGGAGGAGCGGCGCTCATGGCGCGAGCTGGCCAAGACCACCGACGAGCTCAACTCGGTCGAGCTGACCCAGGTGCTGCATGTGGCGGCGATCCAGGGCGCGCGGGTCTTCTCCTCCGACGAGGTGGAGATCGACCTGACCGGCAGCGGCGTCGACCGGGTGATCCACGCGCGGGGCAGCGAGGTCGTCTACGACGGTCCGGGGCCGCGCCGGTTCGACGCCGCCGGCGAGATCACCGCCGAGCTCGAGACCAGCGACCGCACCTACCGGGCCGGCGTGCTCACCCTCGGCTTCCACGGACGGGTCAAGCTCAACGAGTTCGAGCACTACAAGCTCAAGACGTTCGCCGCCGCGCTGTGCACGGCCATCCGCAACGCCACGGCGTACGCGGAACTGCAACGGCTCAACGAGCAGAACGCGTACGACGCCGCGCACGACCCGCTGACCGGCCTGGCCAACCGCCGCGAGCTCTACGAGCGCGCCGAGCGGCACTTCCAGGGCCGCAGCGAGGACGGCGTGGTCGCGCTGCTGCTGATCGACCTCAACCACTTCAAGGAGGTCAACGACACGCTCGGGCACGCCGCGGGCGACGCGGTGCTGCGCGAGGTGGCCCGCCGGCTGGCCGACGCCGCGCAGCCCGGCGACCTGGTGGCCCGGCTGGGCGGCGACGAGTTCGCCGTGCTGCTGGTCAATCTGCCCACGCCCGCGCTCGCCACGCCCCGCGCCGAGGCGCTGCTCACCACGCTGTCGCGCAGCGTCGCCGTCGAGGGCATGCAGATCACCGTCGAGGCGGCCGGCGGCATCGCGCTCGCGCCCGGCAGCGGCGGCGTCAACGAGCTGATGCGACGCGCCGACATCGCGATGTACCAGGCCAAACGGGCCGGACAGCAGACCGCGACGTACGCGCATTCGCAGGACACGGCCGACGTCAGCCGGCTCATGCTCGGCGGCGAACTGCACCGCGCGGTCACCGAGCACGAGTTCGTGGTCGACTTCCAGCCCATCGTGGACCTGGGCAGCGGCGAGGTGACGTCGGCCGAGGCGCTGGCCCGCTGGCACCACCCCGAGCACGGCTATCTCACGCCGATGGAGTTCCTCGAGACCGTGGAGCGGTCGGGTCAGCTGCCCGCGTTCGCCGACGCGGTGCTCGACCAGGCGCTCGCGGCCTCCGACCTGTGGCGCGAGGCCGGGTTCGACCTGCCCGTCGCGGTGAACGTGTCGCCGCGCAGCCTGCTCGATCCGAGCTTCCCCGAGGCGGTGCTGGCCCGCCTGCGCCGGCACGCCGTCCCGCCCGACCGGCTGATCTTCGAGCTCGCCGAGACGCTGACGCTCAGCCAGCTCGACGTCGTGGGCCGTGCGCTGGCCGACCTGAGCGAGGCGGGCGTACGGCTTGCCCTCGACGATTTCGGCACCGGCGTGTCGCCGCTGTCGGTCCTGTCCCACATCCCGGTCCACCAGCTGAAGATCGACCGTGAGTTCGTGGGCGCCGTCCAGACGTCCTCCGAGGCCGCCGCCGTGATCCGCTCGACGGTCGACCTGGCTCGCAGCCTGCACCTGACGGTGACCGCCGAGGGCGTGGAGAGCGAGCCGCAGCGGCATGCGCTGTGGAATCTCGGCTGCGTCGCCGGCCAGGGCCACCTGTTCGCGCGCCCCATGTCGGCCGCCCGCCTGCTCGCCACCGTCCAGCGCGGCACCGACGGCCGCCCCGGCGCGCTGGCCCCCTCCCTGCACGACGGCGCCGCGGTGGTCCGCATGTCGCGCCGCCGGTCTGCAGGCTCGGGAAGATCGTCTCTGCCACACTTGCGCGCGTGACAGATCGAGGCCAGACGGCGAGCGAACCCGCAGTTGACGGCCCGGCCCCCGGAGACCCGGCTCCCGCGGACGCCGCACCTCCCGCCACTCCGGAGACCGGCAAGGTGCCGGCCCCGCTGCCGGTCGATCGGCCCGCCGCACCCGCGGCCTCCACCTCCCCGGAGGCCACCGCGGCTCCAACCGGCTCCTCGATCCAGGACAAGGCCGCCGCTCCTTCGGAGGCCCCTCCCTCCCCGCGGTCGGCCGCCACTCCCGACGGCGGCCGCGACGAGAAAGCCAAGGTCACCGTCTCCCCCAGCGGTGACACCGCCGCCGGCCACGAAGGGAAGGCGCCGGACTCGGACTCTACGAGCGGACAGGCCGCCGATCGCGACGAGGCGCAGTCCGGGGCGGCCCCCGCCGATGGCCGAGCCACAACCGATGGCGCCTCGGCGACCCCGTCCGAGTCGACGCCCGTCACGGCGCCCCTCGACAAGGCTCTGCCCGAGAAGACGGAGATCGTCCCGGCCGGGCGGGTCGGGCGGTTCTTCGCTCGCGTCGACCAGGCGGGTGGCGGCTACCCGGTCGACCTCGTCCTCTATGGGCTGTCGACCGTCTTCGCGCTGATCACGGCGTTGAGCTCCACCCTCATGCCGCATCGGGCGTGGGGCTCGGTCGCCGTCTGGGCCTACGCCATCGCGTTCGTGCTGAGCGCCGTCCAGTTCGCCGGCTACCGCATCGCCGGCGCGCGACCGATAGCCTCAGTCGTGTTCGGCACCGCGGGAAGAGCGGCCCTCACCTGGCTGACCTGGGCCGGCGCGGCCCTGCTGCCGCTGGTGATGCTCGCGGTGGAGCGGGCCGGCGGCCGCACCGACCGCGCCCAGGAGGAGGTCCTGGTCGTCGAGCGCATGGGCGAACGCCTCGTTAACGACGGCACCCCGTACCTGTCCCGGGACGCGATCGCCGCCCTGCCCGCCGACGAGCGCCTTCTGGGCTACAGCCCGTACCAGCCCGGCATGTCGATCTTCGGCCTTCCCCGCGCGATCGCCGGCGACGCCTGGTGGACCGACGCCCGTGTCTGGTTCGCCCTGGTCACGGCGCTCGCCTTGATCACGGCAGTCCTGCTTCTCCGCCCTCGTCGCGCCGCGGAGCCTCACCCCGACGACTCACCGGCGACGGAACGGTGGCGGTCGTTCGCGATCGTCCGAGCGACACAGGCAGTCACCGTCCTGCCGATCTGCGCCCTCACGCTCGCGACCGGTGGCGACGACATTCCCGTGCTGGCGTTCTGTGTGCTCGCCTTCGCCCTGGCCGCTACCAACCGTTACGGCTGGGCCGGAGTCGCCGTCGGTGCCGCCGCCGCGTGCAAGCTCTTCGCCTTCCCCGTGGTGGCCGTGCTGCTCGTGCTCGCCCTGGCCACCGCACGCGGCGGCAAGCTCCTGCCCGGCGCGCTCGGCCTGCCCCTGCTGGTGCTGGTCCCGCCGTTCCAGGTGGACCAGGACGCGTTCGTCGAGAACGTGATCCGCTTCCCCACGGGCCACGGTCTCGTCACCAGCCCCGCGCAGTCGCCGTTCCCCGGCTACCTGATCGCGCAGAACGTGCCGGACGGCCGCCTGATCGCTCTGGGGTTGCTGATCGCAGTCGCGGTCGCCATCACCGTACGCATGATCTGGTGGTCGCCACGGTCCGCCGCGTCCGCCGCCTCGATCTGCGGCTGGGGTCTGCTCGCGGCGATCCTGCTCATGCCGACCACCCGCTTCGGTTACCTGCTTTACCCGGCCGCGTTCCTCGTCTGGGCCGCCGCCCTGCGCCCGGCACACAGGAACCACACAGCCACAAGTAGCCCGTTGGATGACACAGCCTTGTACCGTCTGTGAGATGCAGATGACCTGTCCGAAGTGTCACGGCGAGATGCGGGTGTACGAGCGCAGCGGCGTCACGATCGACCAGTGCACCGAGTGCCGCGGGATCTTCCTCGACCGTGGCGAGCTGGAGAAACTGTTCGAGGCCGAGTCGAACTGGAGCACTCGCCAGGCACCCCCGCGTCCCGCCGCCGCCCCTCAGCCGGGTTACGGCCAGCCACAGCCGGGTGGTTACGCCCCGCCCCCTCCGCCGCCCGCGCCGGGTTACGGCCAGCCCACCCACGGCTATCCGCCGGCCCCCGCTCCCGGCCACTACGCGCCCGCGCCGGCCTATGGTCACCACGGCCACTACCGGCACCACGGCCACTACAACCGCCGCAAGAGCTTCCTGCACAACCTGTTCGACTGACGGTTCGTGCCGCAGCCGCCGGTTCCCCGGAGCCGGCGGCGCGTAAGGGCTCGTGCCGCCGGTTCCCCGGAGCCGGCGGCGCATGACGGCTCGTGCCGCCGCCGATCCCCGGAGCCGGCGGCAGCACCACCGTGCCTCGCTGACAGCCAAGCGCCGGTCGTGGCTCACCACGTCCCGTCGTCGCGCACCCGCCGCGCCGGGCCGTCACCCGTGAGCAGGCCGGTCACGGCCTCGTCGAGGGTGCTGCCCACGAACCATTCGCCGCCCTGGTCGAGCAGGAACACGCGGCCCACCTCGTCGATCGCCACCACGGCGTCGCCGCCCTCGATCCCGATCGGGAAGAGCCGCGCCCCGATCACCTCGGCGAACTCCTGCAGAGCGGCCACCGCATAGGCACCCGGTACGGGATCGAGCAGCAACAGCCGGATGGCACGCCGCAGCCCCGGCCCCCGCCGACCGCAGCGCACGCCGGGAAAGTCCGCGACCGCGACCCTCGCTGCTTCGAACGGCTCCAACCGCCCGCCGGACGCCTCGACGGCCCGCTCAACAGCGTCATCACCGAGCCCGGCCGCGCCGATCCACCCGCCGCCGGCCAGCGTCCGCGCCACCTCGTGCGGGAAGCGCCCGGCCACCGGAATCCGCTCGGAGCCGTGCCGCCATTCTGTCGTGTACGCCAGATCCGACCACGGCAGCACGGCGAGGTCCACCAGAACACGAAGGCAGGTCTCGCACGGCCGATGCTCCTGTCCCGCCACGGGATCGCCCTGGTCCCGTACGAGATGGGAAGCGAAAGCCGACTCCCTCAGCCAGGCCCTCGCCTCGTCCAGCGACAGCGAACGGCCACGTGAGGCGTCGTGCAGCGCGTCGGACAGGGCGATCACCTCCGCGTGCCGTTCGGCGCCGCGAACCCCGTTCTCCGGCAGCCGCTCGGCCACCAGCGGATGGTGGTTGATCCGCTGGTCACCCTTCGCACCCTGCGCCCGGTACAGCCGGTCACCGGCCGTGAGGTGCGCGGCCGTCGTCGGGGTGGGCTGCCGACGGCTGAGCCGCAGCAGAGCCACCGCGGGGTCCACCGTGCCGGGCGGGGTGGGGCGGCGTTCGCGATAGACGGCCGCGATCTCCTCGGCCGGCACGCCAGGCCAGGTCGACACCGCGCCGGTCTCCCGGTCGATGACTGTGCGTGCACCGTCGCCCGGCACGGAGCGCACACCGGCCGGCTGGCGCGTCCAGACCACGTACCCCAGGTCGAACTCGTCGAGCATTGGCTCGCACCCGTATCCGCGCTGCTCGGACTCGTTGCGTGCCCACCGCGCGGCGATCCGCTCGGCCTCCGCTCGCGTGATCACGTGGCTGCTCCTCTCGCCGTCGGGAGACCCGCTGAACCCGATCGACCCGGGTGACGTTGACAGATTGAAACTAACCGAACACGCAAAGTCTCGGCACGGACGAGGAGTGTGGCCCGGTGGCGGCAACGGCGAATCGCGACGCGAATCGGGAACTACGTGATCGGCTCGCACAGGTGCACGAGCGGTATACGCGCCTGCGGTCCGATCTGGACGACCTGCAAAGGCGACTCGACGCGATCCGGATCTCCGCCGTTTCACCGGACGGACTCGTCCGCGTGACGGTCGGGCCGCGCGGCGAGCTGATCGATGTGCGATTGGGTCGCCGGGCCACCCGGAATATGGACAACGAATACGTTTCCCGGACGATCGTGGCAACCGTCCACAGTGCTTCACAGCGGGCGGCGGAACGCGTACAGGCTTTGATGGCCGACTATCTCCCGCCCGATTCCGGCGCCCTGCGATACCTGCGCGACCACAATTTCGGCTCGCTGCTGGGACGGTCCGACGAGATCGTCCAGGACGTGGCCGGCCGCCATGAGTAGCCGACGGCTGCGGCTCGACGCCGAGGAGGCGCTCGCCGGCTCGCACGCGCTGAGCGCCGCCGGCGAGGACCTCGACGCCCGCCGCACCCGGGCCGGCGCCGAGATCGCCGCCGCCAGCTCCGCCTCACCGTGGGGCCGCGACGAATACGGACAGTCCTTCGAGCGGCACTATCGGCCGTTCGAACAGCAGGTTCTCGTCGCCTGGCAGCAGATCGCGGCGTACGTGTCCGGGCTCGGCGACGCGGGCGCCCAATCGGTGCGCGACAACCTCGAGGCCGACGACCGGGCGGCGCAGCGGATCCGGGGCCGCTCATGAACCTGCTGCCCAGCCCCGTCCCGCATCCGCTCGAGTTCAGCCCGTTCGACGTGCCCGGCTGGGCGTACGAGGCGCTCGAATGGGTCGTCGGCTTCGACTGGCCGGCCGGCAACGAGGTCGCCACCTGGGACGTCGCCGACCGCTGGTACGCGCTCGCGACGTCGCTGACCGGCCCGAACGAGGCGGCGATGGCGGCCGCGAACCGGTTCCTCGCGGGCTACGGCGGCGAGGGCATCACCGCCGAGGGGTTCCAGGACGCCTGGCACCAGGTCGCGGGCGACGAGAACGCCCCGCTGCACGACCTGCTCCGCGCCTCGGACGAGCTCGGCCGGCTGGTCGAGGGCTGCGGCGCCGACATCGAGGCTGCCAAGCTCGAGGCCTGGATCGAGATCGGGATCTTCCTCATCGAGCTGGCCGGCATGGCAGTCACCGTCGCGCTGACCCTGGGCGCGGCCTCCCCCGCGGCCGGCGGCTTGATCGTCGCGACCCGGCTGGCCATCCAGCGGATCTTCCAGCGGCTCGCCGAACAGCTCGGCGCCAAGGCGCTGCGCCAGACCGCCGGCCGCGCAATCAAGCAGGTCGGCAGCCGTGAGGGGCTGCGGCGGCTGGGCCGCGAAGCGCTCGACGAGGGCTTCGACGAGGCGCGCGAGGAGATCGCCACCAACGGCGGCATTCAGCTCTACCAACAGTCGGCCGGCCGCTCCGACGGTTTCGACTTCAACGACCTGGGCCGGTCCGCCGCGGCCGGTTTCGCTGGTGGCGCCGCGGCGACCGGCGCCTCGGCCGGCTCGCACGGGCACGGCGGCTTGCTGCGCGGCGCCGGCGGCGAGGTGCTGGCCGAGTTCGGCGCCGCGGCCACTTTCGGGGAACTGCCCGATGCAGCAGGGATTGCAAAATCGGCTACCTCGGGCGCGGCCGGGTCCGCGGTGCACGCGATGCCGTCCGCGATCGATATCGGTCTCGCGGGTCCCGAGCTGGGCGCCGCCCCGACGGCCCTGCCTTCGGTCGCGGTGGGAGACCCGCTTGCGCCCTTCGCCCGTACGCCCGAAGTCCCGCCGTCGACGAGCGGTGCGGCACCCGAAGCAATCTCCATCGTGTCCCCGCCCACGGATCAGGGCCCAGCATTTCTTGCGCCGGACTCCAGCGTCTCTTCCCCTCCGGCGTCCTCCGCTTCCTCCCTCCTTACGTCTTTCTTTCCGGCATCCGATTCCTCAACGTCACCGGCTACTTCCCCATCCCCGGATTCGCCTGCGCCGCCATCCCCTTCTTCACCGTCCCCTTCTACGCCGTCCCTCTCTTCCGACTCGACCCTTTCCGACCCGCCCTCTTTCTCCGACTCGTCTTCTTCCTTCGCTTCATCCCCTTCTCCAGACTCGTCCCCTTTCTCCGCGCCTTCCTCATCCTCCGCGCCGTCCCCCACCTCGGCCGACCTCTCCCCCTCCGCGTCGTCCCCCTCCTCGGCCGACTTCTCCCCTTCCGCGCCGTCCCCCGCTTCGGCCGACCTCTCCCCCTCCGCGTCGTCCCCTACCTCGGCCGACTTCTCCCCTTCCGCGCCGTCCCCCGCTTCGGCCGACTTCTCCCCCTCCGCGCCGTCCCCCTCCCTGCCGGACGGGTCGAATCTCCTCGCGTCCACGGTCACCGAGCCGACCTCCGCCCCCTCCCCTTCGCCGGCCCCTACCACCAGCGGTTCCTTCGCCGGCTCGGTCGGCATGCCGTTCCTGTCGGCCCGCCGGTTCCCCGTCGACGCACCCGGATCCATCACTCCGGTTGCCCGCCGCACTCCACTCTCCGATCTGGACCGCATCGCCGAGGCCCTGGCTCCCCGGCCGCTGCCGCGCCGCTCGGCCCCGCCGTCCCCATCGCCCGCGGCTCTGCGCCCCGAGGCCCGCGACGAGCAGGCGTACTTCGGCTATGCCCGGCACGCCCGGCAGACCCACGAGCAGAACCGGCGCGACGAATACGCCGCCTACCTCGACGCCATTGCCGAACAGAACCGCGCCAAGATCCTCGACCTGGGCCGTCAGGCCGACGCGGCCATCCGCGCCGGCTCCACCCTGCGCGCCAGGCACCACCGCCGCCAGGCGCTCGAGCTGAGCGAGATCGTCGCCGAGATCGAGGACGAGATCACCCAGATCCGCTCCGGCGACCTGGCTCCCGACCGCGTCGAGGTCGATCCCCCCGAGTGGGCCCGCATCAACCACGACGTCGGCAACCTGGCCCCCGGCGGCGTCCGCACCGGCGACCTGTCCGCGCTCGACGGCTTCGGCGGCCGCCCACCCGTCGACCGCACCCGCCACTACAACGTCACCGGCGGCCTGCGCCCCCCGCTGGCCGTCCACCAGGTCGACCTCGAGAACGCCGTCCCCCGCGACAGCGCCGGCCGCGTCTCCCGCTTCCCCGACCCCCGCGAGGGCACCTGGTTCCGCCTCGCCAACGACGGCGGTCCCGCCGCCGACCCCACCCGGGGCCTGAACTGCGTGGACGGCGTACTGGCCCTCTTCGACACCTACATGCACGGCCGCCCGCGCGTGTCGGCCCCCCGCACCTTCGACGTCTACGTTCACGGCAACCCCGACCGTCCCCTGGGCGGAGAGGTCGAAGGCGTACGCCGCATCCGCCTGGCCACCGGCAGCGACTTCCAGAACCTCTGCCCGTACCTCGCCGACGCCGATCCCGCCCAGGCCAAACCCGCCATGGACCAGGCCGTACGCAACCTGACCCACCACCTGCTGAACACCGGCCACGGCGCGTACGCCTTCATCGTGACCGAACTCGAGGGCGGCGGCAGCCACTCCTGGGCGGCCGTCAACCAGAACGGAACCGTCCTGTTCCTGGACCCCCAGATAGGCCGAGTAGCCGAACACACCCCGATGTACCAGCACCACGGCGTACCCGCCCCCACCAACCTCGTCTCCCTCGAGGCGCTGGTAGTGAACGCCGCCGGCATCCCCACCCCTCTCCCCGGCCACGGCCCAGGCACGTGGTCCACCGAGGCCCCAACGGGAACGGACGAGGGGGTCGAAGCCATCCGCGCAGCGGAGCGGCAAGCGTTCGCCTCGCTCTCCTCCGCCGACCGCGAGGCTCTGATCGAATCGGTCGCGGAATCGGAAGCTACCGCGATACAGGTGTCGACCGATCTCCATGACGTGGTGCGGTCTCTCGCCGGCGACGCCCACATCGTCGACGAGGAGTATCGGGTCAAATCAGTCGAATCACTCGGCCGAAAGTACCTGGAGGACTTGATCCTTACTGGCTTGGACCTCGACACCTACTTGGCAACGGTCAAGGATCGAGTTCGCTTCTCCGTCGAAACACCCGAGCAGGGCTACGGGACTACGGTGGCCAGTGTGCTTGCCGGCCTTCGTCTCCGTGGCTATCGAACAACGCAGATGGCCAGCTTCTGGGCTGATCGCGGGCGGCACAACGGCCTCAACGTCTGGCTTACCGACGCAAGCGGCTTCCGCATCGAGGTTCAGTTTCCAACTCCGCTGTCACGTGCCATCGGTAAAGACACCCACCATAGTTATGAGGTGCTCCGCTTCGGTGGCAGTACCAGCTGGGACCGCGTCGACGCCTTCCTCAAGATCCTTCAAGTCAACAAGCAACGCGGCATCGATGAGCGCCGACCGTCCGATCTACACTTGATCGACGGAATACGAACGAAGGCGAGCACATTCGCCTCTTGGCTGGCCTCGGAAGCCGAAATGCTTACGCAGTACAAAGCAGCGCTCTCCGCGCGACGCATGTCGTTCGAAGATCACCTAAGGCAGTACGGGTTGGAGCGGGACGACGTTCCCGGCCTGGAAGAAATGGGCATGTTCGAATGACGAAGCACGACTTCGCCTACAAGGTGATCCTCAGCAGCCGCGACCCATCCACCATCACCAGCTTGGTCGCGTACCAGGCTGCGGCGGACCAACCCCTCCGGGCTGTGACGTGGAGCGTGCCTCAGCAAGAGTGGATCTTCGCGCCATACCTCGTCTCACGCATCCTTTTCGACGACATGGAACAAAGTCGGGGACGCACAGTTGACCGAACGACCGCCGAGCACGTGGCCCGCGAGGTGCTGCATACCGAACTTCCCAGCGAGATTGATCTTGCCGAGATGTCTGACGAGGGCGAGCGCAACGGCTGGAACTACGGGCCGCCCCGGGGGTGAGGTCAGACGATGGCCATGTCGACGAAGCGGGACAGGTGGAGCTGGGCGGCCACCGTCACGGTGTCGGTGGGGCCGTTTCGGTGCTTGGCCACGATGAAGTCGGCCTCGCCGGCGCGCGGGGACTCCTTGTCGTAGTAGTCGTCGCGGTGGAGGAGGATGACCACGTCGGCGTCCTGTTCGATCGAGCCGGACTCACGCAGGTCGGACAGTTGGGGGCGCTTGTCGGTGCGCTGCTCGGGACCGCGGTTCAGCTGGGACACGGCGATCACGGGGCACTCGATCTCCTTGGCCAGCAGCTTGAGACCACGGGACAGCTCGGAGACCTCCTGCTGGCGGCTCTCGGTCTTTTTCGGCGAGGACATCAGCTGCAGATAGTCGATCACGAGCAGCTTGAGGTTGTGCCGCTGCTTGAGGCGGCGCGCCTTGGCCCGGATCTCCATGAGGTTCATGTTCGGGGTGTCGTCGACGAAGATCGGGGCCTCGCTGATCTCGCCCATGCGGCGGGCGAGCTTGCTCCAGTCGTCGTCGGTGAGCTGGCCGGAACGCAGCACGTGCAGGGGCACGCGGGCCTCGGCGGAGAGCAGACGCATGACCATCTCGATCTTGCTCATTTCGAGCGAGAAGATGGCGCTGGCGCAGTTGGCGCGGATGGCCGCGTTGCGGGCGAAGTCCATGCTGACGGTCGACTTGCCCAGACCGGGACGCCCGGCCACGATGATCAGCTGCCCGGCGTGCAGGCCGTTGAGCAGCCGGTCGAGGTCGGAGAAGCCGGTCGGCACGCCGGTCATCACGCCGCCGGCGGCGCCCACGGCCTCGATCTCGTCCAGGGTGGGCTGGAGCATGTCGCCGAGGGCGGCGAAGTCCTCGCTCACCCGTTTCTCGGTGACGTCGTAGATCGCCTGCTGGGCCAGGTCGACGATGTCGTCGACGTCGCGCCCGCCGTTGCCGTTGGCGCCGTAGCCGAGCTGGACGATCTTGGTGCCGGCCTCGACGAGGCGGCGCAGGATGGCCCGCTCGCCGACGATGCGCGCGTAATAAGAGGCGTTGGCCGCGGTGGGCACGCTCTCGATGAGCGTGTGCAGGTAGGGCACGCCGCCGATGCGCTGCAGGTCGCCCGAGTCGGCCAGGGCGGCGGCCACGGTGAGGGCGTCGGCGGGCTCACCCCGCCCGTACAGGTCGAGGATGACGTCGTAGATCGTGCTGTGGACGGGACGGTAGAAGTCGTGGGTCTTGAGGATCTCGACGACGTCGGCGATCGCGTCCTTGGACAGCAGCATGCCGCCGAGCACGCCCTGCTCGGCCGCCACGTCCTGCGGAGGGGACTTGTCGAAGGAGCCGCCGCCCCCGGACGGCCCACCGCCGGACGACCCGCCGCCCGAGGGCTGGGCCGGCGGCCGCGTCTCGTCGGTGATCGACACCCGGACCTCCTCCGCTCGCCGTCTGTGCACCCCAGATCAAACAGCCTGGGTATGACACTTTCGGCTGATCCACACCATGATCAGGGAAAACTCCTGATCAAGCCCCGCGCCTGCGGCGGACCCACTCTACGAACCGGCCCCCGACCTGCCCAAGCGGCCCGGTGGACGAGCCTCGGGACAACCTGTGGACATCCCGCCTGAGCCTGTGGGCAGGCCTGTGCACAGCCTGTGTACAACGGTTGGGGACGACGCCGGGTGTGCCTTCGCGAGCAGGGATTACGTCGTCCCCACCTGTGGAGGGGGAAAAATACCTGCACAACCGCGAAAAGGTGCCCCTAGTGAGCAAGCCGTCGCGCCGAGACGTTGCGGTTCGGACGCTCGGCAGGCACGCTTTTCGGGTGGACCAACGGGAGTGGGACTACGGCGCCCGCATGTCGCGTGAGCGACGAGCGGCCGAGCCGTGGTCCTCCCGCAGCTCGGATTCGCCCGAATTCGTCGACCCTGAGCCGAAATGGTCCTCCCTGACCGACACCGGCAGCATGCAGCCCAGCGCCGAGGCGCTCGACTGGCAGCGCCGGGCCGACGCGTGGGCGCAGCAGGCCGAGTCCGACGAGCACCAGTCCGTCGAGCCGGCGAACCGCTGGTCCGACGCCGCTTCGACCGGCCGCACCACCTTCCCCGCCGACGGTGTGGGCTGGCGCACCGAGACGGCCGAGTGGCGTGCGACCGGCGCGCGCTGGCGGCAGACCACCGAGTGGCGCTCCACCACCGGCTCGCACGTCTGGCGGTCGACCACCGAGGCGTGGCAGACCGGCGGCAACAGCTCCTACCCGCCGGCCACCGAGACGCCCATGGCGCAGCCGGCGATCTCGAGCACTGCCTGGTCCGACGACGCGGACGCCGACTCGCGCCCGTCCTGGCAGGAGTTCGCCGACCCCGCCACGCCGAGCGAGTCGCACACCTCCACCGAGAGCGCCACCCCGAGCTGGCAACAGCCCTCACCCCGTACGCCCGCGGAAAGCTCCCCGTCGTGGCAGGCGCTCGTCGAGCCGCAGCAGTCGTCGTGGGACTCCCGCCCATCATGGCAGCGTGACGCGATCGAGGGCTCCGCGACCTGGACCGACGTCGCCGACCAGCGCTCGGCGGCGGCGAGCACGGCCGCCGACACGAGCGCTAGCTGGCTGCGCACCGAGAACCCGCGCGACGACGGCCGTCACCTGGTGCGCGAGGACGACCGGGCCGCCTGGCGACGCGAGCCGGCCGGTGGGTCACCCTCGGTGGGGCGGCGCCGCGCTCCCGAGCCACCGGCTCCTCCCACGGGGGGTACGGGCTGGTCCGGCGCACGCTCCGACGCGGACAACTGGGAGAACACGGACAACTGGGCCGGGCACACCGACACGGGCAGCATTCAGCTGTACGGCGACACGCCCGCGCCGCCCTCGACGTCGGCTCCGTGGAGCGCGGGCACCGGCTTCGGCTCCCGCAACGTCAACCGGCGCGACGACGGCGCCCGCCGCCCCTACGGTGACTCGCCCGGCTACCAGATGCCCCCGGCGGCCCCGTACGAGCCGCCTCCGCGCTCGCCCCGCCGCGACGACACGGCCTCGGCCCGCGCCCTGCCCACCGGCTACGACGAGACCCCGCGCCCGCGCTACGCCCCCGAGGACGAGCCGGCGGCCGGGGGACGACGTCAGCGCGGCCACCGTTACGCCGACGAGGAGCCCGCCCAGCCGAGCCGTGGCGCCGGTTCCTACTCGCCGCCCGAGCCGCGCGCCCCCCGCCGGGCCCGCTCCGAGCCCGACGAGACCGCGACGTTCAGCGCCGTCCCGATGCCGGCCCCGCCACCCACGACGCCCCGCAGCGCGCCGCCCTCCGCCTCCCGGAGCGCGCCGCCTTACGCGTCACCCGGCGCACCGTCCTCTGCTTCTCGCAGCGCGCCGCCTTACGCGTCACCCGGCGCACCGTCCTCCGCTTCCCGCAGCGCGCCGCCTTACGCCTCGCCCGGCGCACCGTCCTCCGCTTCCCGCAGCGCGCAGCCGTTCGCGTCTCCCGGCGTGCCGCCCGCTGCACCGCGCAGCGCGCCGCCGTCCGCTCCCCGCAGCGGGTCGGCTGCTGTTCCGCGCAGCGCTCCGCCCGCCGACCAGCGTGGCGGCTCCGGCAGGGGCCGCGCCCGATACGGCGGTGGCGCCGACTGGCGGGAACAAACCGGCTCGTGGGAGGCCGAGCCCGACACGAGCAGCTGGGTCCGCGACCCTGACACCGGTCAGTGGAGCCGCTCCGAGGACGACCCGCGCATCCTGGCGTGGCGGCGCGAGGCCGCCCGCCGCGAGGCGATGGGTGAGGGGCCGCCCGCCCTGCCCCCGGCGCCGGCCGACCCCGAGCCCGAGGCACGCCCGGAACCGCCGACCGGCGGATGGCGCAGCCCGCCGCCGCTGCCTCCGGCGCCCGCCCCGCGCAGCGCAGCCCCGTACGGCGAGACCGCCTACAGCCGCGGTGAGGACGTCGGCTACGACGTGCCTCGCAGCGGCGGCTACGGTTCCGCGCCCGCGCCGCGAAGTGCTGCCCCGTACGGCGACACCGGCTACGGCCCCGCACCGTCCAGCGCCGTCCCCGCGCGCGATTACGACGACGACCGGTACGACCCGCCCCGCGGCGGCGGCTACGGGCCCACGCCTCGCAGCGCAGCGCCGTACGGCGACACCGGCTACAGCCCCGCGCCACCCACCGGCCGCGGCTATCCGGACGAGCCCGGCACCGCCTACGGCTCCCCGGTCGCCGACCCGTACGGCGGCCGGCCCGCACTGCCGAGCGCGCCCAGCTCCCCGCGCTACTCGGGCGCCGCCTCCGTGCCGGTCAGCTCGACGCCCGGCTACCCCGACGCGTACGGCGACTCGCCGCGCTCGGGTCGTCGCCGCGCCGCCGAGGACGACGTGCCCGCCCGGCGCGACGTGGTGGACCCGTCGGCGTACGCGGCCCCGCCGATCACCCCGGAGGCCTGGCAGCCCGGGCCCGCGGCGCGTCCCGCCGAGCCGCCGCCCTGGTCGCAGCCGGCCGACACCGGCCGCCGTTCCGAGCCGGGGGCGTGGCAGCTCGAGGAGCGCCGTGAGCGGGCCCGCGGCAGTGCCACGTACCGCGACGGCGGTGGCGCCGACTGGCGGCGTGAGCTCGCCGACCGGAGCAACCTGACCGAGGGTGAGTCCAGGCGCTTCGGCACCTCGGACTACCAGCCCTTTCGGGCAGGCGGCTCAGCCGCCGTCTCCGGACAATCGAACTTATCCACCACGTCGACGTCGCTGATCTCGCCGGTTCCGCGGGAGGCGACGGCGGTCGCGCAGCGCGGCCCCGCGAGCTGGAACGGTCCTTCGGGCGCGTACGAGCGTCGCCCGGTCGCCGGCGGCTACCCGACGGGCCGGAAGAGCGATCTGCTCGACCCGGACGACGAGGAGGACGATCAGGAGTCCGGCGGCCCGCTCGCCGCGGTCGGCTACACCGTCATCTGGTACGGCGTTCCGGTCGTCCTGTTCGTCGGCTACATGCTGGTGCTCGGCGGGGGCGCGCAGGGGCATGCGCTGCAGACGCTGGGCAAGGCCGCCCCGCAGTTCCTCGTCTCGCTGGTGCTCAGCGTCCTCGTGGCGCTCGGCCTGCGCTTCGTCAGCCACTCATGGAAGGCGATCAGCGTCGGCCTGGCCGCGGCCGTGGTCGGCGGCGGGCTCGCCACCGTGCTGACCTCAGCCATCACCGGCAACAGCCTCAGCTGACCGCGACGCTCCGGCGGGCAGCGGCGAAGGAGCCGCCATCAGCCGACGGCAGCCGGCAAGCAGGCAAGCCGGCGTCAGCCGACCGCGACCGACGCCCGCCCGGCGAGCCGGCATCAGCCGACCGCGACCGACGCCTGCCCGGCGAGCCGGCATCAGCCGACCGCGGCCGACGCCCGTCCGGTGAGCCGGTGGATCAGCACGCCGGCCACCCAGACCAGGAACAACGAGCCGCCGATCAGCGTCACCGGCCGGACGAGGATCGTCATGACCGGCTCCCACAGCAGCGGGAACGGGCCGGTGCCCCAGTATTCGACGACGTCCGCCACCAGGTAGACGCTGACCAGCAGCGTGTGGAACGACAGCAGCGCCAGCCCGAGCACGCCCAGCCCGATCAGGCCGCGGGCCAGCCACGCCAGCCCGGCGCCGAGCAGCGCACCCACCAGCCAGAACACGGCGGCCAGCACAGCCACCCGCACGGGCTGCGCCCGGTGCACCCGGGCGGCGGCCGACTCGCCCACGTCGTACGCGGGCCGGACGACGAGCCGCCAGTCGCCGCTCGCGGCGGTGAGCTCGTCCTGCGACGGATCGCCCACCCGCCAGCCGGCCGCGCGCAGACGGTCCGCCATCCCGCCGAGGTCGCCGGCCGTGCCGGAGAAGCGGGCCTCGGCGTATCCCGCGCCGTACTCCTCGTAGCCGTTCCACAGCACGCCCGGATCGTCGGGGAAGGGCGTGCCGGACAGATAGGGCGCCCGATCGAACTCCGCGCCGCCCTCGTAGCCGGGTTTCGCCACCGCGACGATGGCCCGCATCTGCTCGTCGGTGGGCAGGTCGGCGGCGGCTCGCCAGCCGATCCAGGCGCCGATCGGCGCGGTCAGGGCCGCCACGGTGAGCGCTGTCCACAGCGCGGCCACGATCGCGATCTTGCGCACGGCGACACCCTACTCGGCGGGCACAAACGAAACGGCGCGCCGAGATCCGTGGACCTCGACGCGCCGTCCGAGAACGCGCTGGGCGTCTTACTTGGCGGCGACGACGTTCACCGGGAACGTCGCGGTCACCTCGGGGTGCAGCTTGACCTGGACGTTGTAGGCGCCCGTGGTCTTGATGTGGCCGGGCAGCTCGAGGCGGCGCCGGTCGAGGGACGGACCGCCGGCGGCCTTGACCGCGTCGACGATCTCGGCCGGGGTGATCGAGCCGAACAGCCGGCCGCCGTTGCCGGAGCGGGCGGTCAGCGTGACCTTGAGGCCGGACAGCTGGCCCTTGACCTCGTTGGCCTGACCCAGGTCACGGATCTCGCGCGCCTCACGGGCCCGCTTGATGACCGCGACCTGCTTCTCGGCGCCCTTGGTCCACTGGATCGCGAAGCCCTGCGGCAGGAGGTAGTTGCGGCCGTAGCCGTTCTTGACCTCGATGATGTCGCCGGGGGTGCCGAGGCCCGACACCTCCTGGGTGAGGATGATCTTCATATCGGTGATCCTCCTCAGCGCGCCGTCGCCGTGTACGGCAGAAGCGCCATCTCACGGGCGTTCTTGACCGCGCGGGCGATCTGCCGCTGCTGCTGCGAGGTCACCCCGGTGACCCGGCGGGCACGGATCTTGCCCCGGTCGGAGATGAACTTCCGCAGCAGGGCGGTGTCCTTGTAGTCGATGTAGGTGATCCCGTCCTTGTCGAGCGGGTTCACCTTCTTCTTCGGCTTGCGAAGCGCCGCAGCCTTAGCCATTGCTCTTACTCCTGAACTCGGTAAGCCCCGGAGGGCTAGAAGGGAGGCTCGTCGTCGAACGAGGAGCTGCTGCCGCCGCCGGAGCGGCCGCCACCGGAGGAGGCCGGAGCCGCCGTCGCCCACGGGTCGTCGAAGTTGTTACCTCCGCCGCCACCGCTGGACTGCTGACGGTTGCCGCCGCCACCACCGGAGGCGCCGAAGCCGCCGCCCCCGCCACCGCCGGAGCGGTTCATGCGCTGCACCTTCGCCGTGGCGTACCGCAGCGACGGGCCGATCTCGTCGACCTCGAGCTCGTAGACGGTGCGCTTCTCGCCCTCACGCGTCTCGTACGACCGCTGGCGCAGCCGCCCCTGCACGATCACCCGCGAGCCGCGTTGCAGCGACTCGGCGACGTGCTCGGCGGCGTCACGCCAGATGTTGCACGCGAGGAAGAGTGGCTCGCCGTCTTTCCATTGGCCCGACTCGCGGTCCATGGTCCGCGGCGTCGAAGCGATGCGGAACTTGGCGACCGCTGCACCCGACGGGGTGAAGCGCAGCTCGGGGTCGTCGGTCAAGTTGCCGACGACCGTGATGACGGTTTCTCCTGCCATGATCTTCTCCTCGCCGCTTTGCTCGTTCTCGGAGGAGGTTCTCAGAACCCCCTGACAAAAACGAGGCTTCGCGGTTCTTACCCGTTGCAGTGCGGCGAAGCCGCCTCAGCAACTCAGCGGGTCTCGGGCCGGATGACCTTGGTGCGCAGGATGGACTCGTTCAGCCGCAGCTGACGGTCCAGCTCGGCCACGGCCTCGGGCGTCGCCTGCAGGTCGACGACCGCGTAGATGCCTTCGGCCTTCTTGTTGATCTCGTACGAGAGCCGGCGACGTCCCCAGACGTCGAGCTTCTCCACCGAGCCACCCGCGGTCCTGATCACGTTCAGGTACTGATCGAGCGACGGGCCGACGAGGCGCTCCTCGAGCGAAGGGTCGAGGATCACCATGAGTTCGTAATGACGCAAGACGTTCTCACCTCCTGTGGGCTGAACGGCCACGGTCTCTCCGTGGCAGGAGGTCTTGTGTCGATCGCAGAGAAAAACCGTGGGCAGGCCCACGGCAGTCACACTGCGAACCGGGCAAGCATACCCATGACTGCCGCCCCGCCAAAAACGAAGGACCCCGCCTGCCGGCGGGGTCCTTCCTGGTGAAGCCGCGGGGCGCCCGATCCGCATTCGTTGGGTGGGACCTGGGGAGGAACGACCACACCGATGAGGTTGGACGCGGCCGCCCCGCGGAGCTTGTGAGTCACAGACTAAGCGATTCCCGCCCGATTTGCACGTTGCGACACGATTGACCGAATCGCACCGACGGAAACGCCGACCACGCAGACGGCGGCGATCAGCGCGAGCAGGCCCCGGGGACCCTCGTCCTGCATCGGCTCCAGCGCCGCCACGGGCTCCGCCGCGGCGATGTCGGTGGGCGGTGGAGTGGGGGTGGCCGGCTCGGACCCGACCGTCACCGGCTCCGGTTCCAGCGCCGGCACGCCCGGGAGGAGAGTCGGCTCACTACCGGGCGGCATCCCCGAGAACGCGGGTGTCGCGGCCCCCGGCGTACCGGCCGCGGTCGAGGTCTTGACCTTCGGCTGCGGAGCGGCGCCACCGTGCGGCATGGTCTGGACGGCCGGGGCGACGGTGTCGTGGCGGGGGAGGGTGCGGTGATCCGGATCCGGACGGCTGCCTGCCGGCTTGGCACGCGACGGGCGCTCGGCGGGCGCGGCACCGGGGGCCGACAGGACCGACGGCGGCCCATCGGAGTCACCCGAACGGGTCGGCGGCAGCGACATCGGCTCCTCTTCGTCGGTGGCGGTGGGCTCGGGCGCCGGTTCGGTCGCCGTCGTGGCCGGCGCGGAGGGCGAGGCCGTGACCATGACGGGCGTCGGCTCGTCGCCGAGCGTGCAGTCCGGCTCGAGCGTCACCGCGGTCGTCCCGCGGCGGAAGATCACCTCGGTCGACGCGCCCTCGGCCAGCGTGCCCTCGGCCTTGCCGCCCAGCAGGAGATCGGCGGCGTATCCGGTCTCGTTGACGACGCGGATCGTGCTCTTCGCGGGCACGGTCAGCGACTCCACGCTGGGACGCGACCGGCAGGAGAGGCCGAACATCCCGCCGCCCACGAAGGTCACCTGACGGGCGCCGTCCCCACCGATCGGGTCCGCGCTGGCCGTCCCGTTCGCGAGCATCGGCGCACCGAAGATCAGACCGCCCAGCACGATCGCCGTCACCCGCTGTCGGACCTGCCTCGACATGCACCATCTCCCACTTCGCACCGGCCGGGAGCCGATATCGGTCAAACGTGATCAATGGAGCTAACGAGGCCTCCCGAGGCGCGGTGACGCGCGGGGAGAACTGTCGGGGGGTCGTCGTAGTCTCGACCCATGCGCATCGGAGCCCATGTCGATCCCGCCGCGCCGCTCGAGGAGGCCGCCGCCCGCGGCGCCGAGGCGGTGCAGTTCTTCCTCACCGACCCGCAGGGCTACAAGACGCCCAAGCCGCGTGAGGACGCGGCGGCGCTGCGCGCGTCCGAGGTGGACGTCTACATCCACGCCCCCTACATCGTGAACGTGGCGTCGCCCAACAACCGCATCCGCATCCCCAGCCGCAAGCTGCTGATGGCGCACGCGACGGCGGCGGCCGAGCTGGGCGCCAAGGGGCTGATCGTGCACGGCGGCCACGTCGGCAAGGACGCCGATCTCGCCGCCGGGTTCGAGAATTGGCGCAAGGCGTTCGAATACGCCGAAAAGGACGGTGGATTGCCGCTGCCGATCCTGATCGAGAACACGGCCGGTGGCGACAACGCCTGCGCCCGCCGCTTCGACGACCTGGCCCGCCTGTGGGACGCGGTGGGCTCCTTCGGCGCCGGCTTCTGCCTGGACACGTGTCACGCCTACGCCGGCGGGGAGGACCTCGTCGGCATCGTCGACCGGGTCAAGGCCATCACCGGGCGCATCGACCTGATCCACGCCAACGACTCCAAGGGCGGGTTCGACTCCGGTCAGGACCGGCACGACAACCTCGGCAATGGCAAGATCGACCCCGAACTGATCGTGGCCGCCATCCGGGCCGCCGGTGCACCGGCGGTCGTCGAGACGCCGGGCGGCTCCGAGGGACAGACCGCCGACATCACGCTCCTGCGGGAGCGGACGGCTCGGTGACGCGCCGCACGGGGAGAGGGTCATGACCACCGAGCAGCCAGGGCCCTCGCGGCCCGCCGCCCCCACGGCCGGCCTCGGCACGGCGCTCCCCGTCCCGGCGCAGGCGGGGCCGCCCCGCAAGGAGAGCACCGCCCCGCCTACCGCTTCCACCAAGACCGACCTGCCCGCCGTCGCCGACGGTCCACAGAAGACGAGGCCCGCCGAGCCGCTGCCCTCGGAACGCCCGCCCGGCACCCCGCCGGACCCGTGGACCGCGTTCGCCACCACCGCCGAGCGGCCTCCCGGCCGGATCCGGCGCGGCACCCGCCGGCTCCTCCGGTGGCTGATCCACGAGTACGCCGTGGTGATCTACGCGAGCCTTCTGCTGGCCGTGGCGCTCACCTGGCCCACGCTGCGCTATCCGCTGCACACGCTGCCGCAGGACGTGTGGGACCCGTCGCGCCAGGCCTGGCAGATCGCCTGGGCGGGCCACATCCTGCTGACCGATCCGACGCGCCTGTGGCAGTCCAACGCCTTCTACCCGCTGGCCGACAGCTTCGCGTACGGCAACAGCCTGCTCGGCTACGCGCCGACCGGCATGATCGGCGAGGGACCGCTCGCCGCCACGCTGCGCTACAACATCCTGTTCGTGCTGGCCCACGCCCTGCTGGCGATCGGCGGCTACGCGCTGGTCCGCCAGCTGGGCGCCGGACGCACGGGTGCGGCGGTCGCGGCGGTCGCCTTCGCGTACGCCCCCTGGCGCCTCGCCCAGGAGGGCCACCTCGACATCGTCTCCGCCGGCGGCATCCCGCTGGCGCTCGCGATGCTGGCCCGCGGCCACGGCTGGTCGCTGCGCCGCGGCCTGCGCCCCGACCGGCGCAGCGCCGCCTGGGCGGTGGCCGGCTGGCTGGTCGCGGTCTGGCAGGTCAGCCTCGGCTTCTCGCTCGGCGTGCCGTTCCTCTATGTGCTCGGCCTGCTCCTGGTGGTCATCGCCGTCGGGGTGCCGATCCGCCGCCTGCGCCGCCCCACCGAGCGCCCGGTCCTCGGCTGGCGCCTGCTGATGACCGACACACTCGGCGCGCTGATCCTCGCGGGCGTCAGCGCGTTGATCGCCATCCCGTACTTCCGGGTCGCCGACGCGGGCCCCGCCGCCACCGAGATCGGCTTCTTCTCGCCGCCGCTGCGCAGCCTGCTGATCGGCCCCGCCGAGTCGCGCATCTGGGGTGCGCCCCACCAGGTGCCGCGCTCGTCGCTGCACTGGCCGGCCGAGATGGGGCTGCTGCCCGGCTTCGTCCTCTATGCACTGGCGCTGGCCGGGCTGGCGTTCTCGATCTGGACGCTGCGCCAGCGGCTGGTGCTGCTCGCGGGCCTGGCCGTCACGATCGTGCTCACCCTGGGCACGAATTTCTACGAGGGCCGCTGGAGCTACCTGCCGCTGTTCGGCCACCTGCCCGCCTCGCTCGGGCTGCGCATCCCGGGCCGGCTCATGCTCTGGGCCACCCTGCTGCTGGCGATCCTCGCGGCCGGCGCCGTGGCCGAGTTCGTCCGCCGCGCCGAGCACCTCGCCGAGCACCGCATCCCGCCGTGGCCCGGCCCGTGGCTGAGGCTGGCGACCTTCGTGCCGTTGCTGCTCGTGCTGGGGGAGGGCTGGAACGCGACCGCGCACCCGGTGGTGCCGGCTCAGCCCACCGCCATGCGGATCGTGACCGGGCCCATGGTGGTGCTGCCCACGACCGCCCTGGCCGATCAGACCGTCATGCTGTGGTCGACCACCCGTTTCCAGCCGATGGCCAACGGGTCGGGCGGGTTCGCGCCCGCCCGGCAGGCCGAGCTGCGCCGCAACGTCGCGACCTTCCCCGACGCCGCCAGCATCCAATACCTGCGCTCGCTCAACGTGGAACGTGTCGTCCTGCTGCGGTCGCAGGCGGCGGGCACGCCGTGGGAACGCGCCGGCGACATTCCCGTGGACGCCCTCGGCATCCGCCGCGAAGACCTGGACGACGCCGTCGTCTTCCACCTCCGCTGAGCCAGCCGAGCGCAGACCTGCTCGGCCGGCGACAGCGGGCCGGGGGAGTGGGCGTCAGACTTTCGCGACGACCTGCTCGGCAGGCGGCGGCGGGTCGAGCGGGGCAGGGGAGTGGTCGACGCGGAAGGTCCGGCGCAGGCGTTCGATCCACGGTGCGTCGGGCCCGTTGAGCACGCCGCCGTCGGGGTCGTCGGCGTACGTCCGGCGCACCGGGTCGAGCTCGGGCTTCCAGATCTCGCGGACGACCAGGCCGCACAGCACGATCACGGTGATCAGTCGCAGGCCCGAGGCCAGCACGAACGTGCCCTCGGGGATGACCGGCTTGCCGCCGGCGCCCATGAGCTCGGCGTAGAAGGCGGTGAAGTAGCCGAACTCGGCGACCGTCCACGCGAGGATCGCGCCCCAGCGGGGACGCGCCAGGACGATGAGCGGCAGCAGCCACAGCACGTACTGCTGGGACCAAACCTTGCTGGTGATCAGAAACGCCGCGACCACGAGAAACGCGAGCTGGGCCACCCGCGGACGGCGCGGCGCCAGCCAGGCCAGCAGGCCGATCGCTGCGCACGCCAGACCGAACAGGGCGTACGAGACCAGGTTGAGCGTCGGCACGTGGTCGCTGAGCCACTGGAACGGCCCCTGGTCGCCCGCCGCACCGGAGTTCCACTTGCCGTCGAGGTAGCGGCCGACGTACCACAGCGTGCCCCAGTCGATGGGCCGCTCGCTGTTGAGCCGGAAGAACCGCAGCCAGCTCTCGTGGTACCAGTAGAAAACGGGGAAGTTGACGGCTGCCCAGGCCACCGCGGCCGTGGCCATCGCAACCGCCCACGCCCGTACGGCCTTCGACCGCAGCGCCAGCACGAGCAGCGGCCCGAGCACGAACAGCGGCCACAACTTCGCCGCCCCACCCAGCCCCAGCAGCACGCCGGCCCACGCCGGATGCTTCCTGGCCCACAGGTAGAGGCCGCCGGCGGCCAGCCCGATCGCCAGGAAATCCCAGTTGACCGTCGCGGTGAAGAAGATGATCGGCGAGATCGCGAAGATCGCGGCGTCCCACGGGCGGCGCCGCCGTAGCGCCAGGATCACCGCCGCGGTCAGGACCGCCAGCGCCGACAGCACCAGCGCGTTGGCGTTGTAGAACCACGTGCCCTGGTTGATCTCGGGGTGGTCCTCGCCGTACGCGTGGATCGGCAGCCCCAGAGCGCCCATGAAGTAGCCGGTCACGACCGGGTACTCCACCGCCCAGTCCCGGTAGGGCACCGCGCCCTCGTTGAGGTGCTCGGCGTAGTACAGCGCCAGGACGTCGGTGTAGCAGAACCGCGTGTACTGCACGTTCTCCTGCCAGTCGCCGCTCTGGCACGGCGATTTCTGCACCCACGAGAACGCCAGCGTCAGGCAGGTCAGCGCGAGGATGATCCGCGTGGCCGTCCAGAACCGTCCCCGCCGCGCCTCGGGCCGCACGGCGTGTGACCCGAGCGGCCCGCCGATCGCCTCGGACACGCCTCGCACGAAGCCGTCCGAGGTCGCCGGCGCGCTCGGCTTGTCAGGGCGGTCGATGTCCTCGGACGGTTGCGTGCTCATGTCTTGGCATCATGCCGTACTTCCCCCCGGCGGTCGGGACGACGTACGGCGAGATGTGGAAACGAGACCGGCGCGCGCCCCGCAGGGGGACGCGCGCCGGTTCACGGCTGCCGGCTAGTTGCCGTCGTCGGGCTCGAACGTCGGCGTCAGGGTCGGCTGGGTCTCCGGCGCGTTGCCACCGCCGCCGTCCCCGTTGCCGCCGCCCTCGTCGTTGTTGCCACCGCCGTCGTCGGTGCCGCCGTTGTTGCCGGGGTTGGCGCCGCCGTTGTTGCCGCCGTTGTTCTGGCCGCCGTTGTCCTGGTTGCCGTTGTTGCCGCCGCCGTTGTTCTCATCGCAGTCGGGGCCGATGAAGCCGAGCACGCAGTTGCCGCCGTCATCGTTGTTGGACGGAGCCTGGACCGGCGGCGGCTCCTGGCCGTTGGCGTACGGGCTGTCCGGGTTGCCGGTCTCGACGCGATCGGGGAAGTCCTCCTGCTGCAGGTCCTTCGCCTTGATCACGGCGTCGAGGAACTTCTTCCAGATCTTCGACGGCGTGCCGGCGCCGAACATGTCCCGGCCGTTGGACTCCTTGAGCTCGACCTTGTCGCCGGCGCCGCCGACCCACACCGTGGCGGCGAGCTGCGGCATGCCGCCGACGAACCAGGTGTCGCCGCTGCCCTCCTTGAACTCCCACGTGCCGGACTTGCCGATGCCCTCCTGGCCGCCGCGCAGCTCACGGTCGTCGACCTCGACGATCTCCTTCATCACGGACTGGAGGTTGGACATCTGGTCGGCGTCGAAGACCGGCTTGCCCTCGACCTTCTCGTTGCGGACGGTCGACTTCTCGCCGGTCTCCGGGTCGACCCGGCTCACCGTCTTGATGAAGTGCGCCTCGTGGTGCACGCCACCGCCGACGATCGTGGCGACGCCCTCGGCGTGCTCGAGCGGCACGACGTGGTACTGGCCGAAGGCGACCTCGTTGTCGAAGTAGCCCTTCTTCAGCCACGTCGACTTGTCGGTCTTGGTCAGGTCGACCAGCTTGCCGTCGTCGGTGAACATGTGCTGGATGCCGGCGTCCCGGGCGGCCGCGATGACCTTGTCCCGGCCGATGGCGTCCGCGATCCAGTAGAACGGGAAGTTGTACGACTTGATCGTCGCGGTCTCGAGATCGCAGTACTTGATCTTGCCGCGGCAGACGGTGCCGGGGTCGGCACCCGCGTTGCTGATCTTCGTGCCGTTCGGCCGCAGCTTGGTGCCGTCCCAGGTCGTCTTGAAGGAGATGTCCTCCTTCAGCGCGGCGGCCAGCGTGTAAATCTTGAACGTCGAGCCGGGCGACTGGCCACCGGTGATCTTCAGCGTGTCGCCGCTCATGTAGCCGCCGTAGTCGATGCCCGTCGGGTCGTCACCGCCGTAGTAGCCGAGCACCCGCCCGGTCTTCGGGTCGATGCCGATCACCGCGGCCTGGTACGTCGCCGGCTTGCCGTTCATCGGCGAGCTCTCGCTCTTGCGCGAGCCCGCCTCCTCCGCCGCCTTCTGCACGTCCGGGTCGATCGTCGTCGTGACGGTCAGCCCGCCCTTGTCGAACTCCTGCTCGCTGATGCCCATCTCGACGAGCTCGGCGCGGACGTGCCTCATGATCATGTCGACCGGCTTGGAGACCGCGGTCTTGCTGGACGCCGCCTTGCTGACCTTCTTGACCTGGGGATAGACCCGCTTGTCGTAGACGTCCTGCGAGATCCAGCCCATCTCGAGCATGTTGGCCATCGTGTACTCCCACCGGGCCTTGGCGTCGGTGGGGTTGATGGTGGGGTCGTAGCCCTTGTGGGTGGCGGTCGGCTCCGGCTGCTTGATGATCGAGGCGAGAACCGCGGCCTCGTACGGGGTGATGGCGTTCTTCTTGCCGGGCGCCGTGAGCACCGACTTGCCGAAGTAGCCCTGCGCCGCGGCCTCGATGCCGTACCGGCCCCGGCCCAGGTAGATGTAGTTCAGGTACAGCCCCATGATCTGGTCTTTGCTGTACTTCGACTCCAGCTTGCGGGCGATCACGGCCTCGCGCAGCTTGCGGTTGATGCTGATCTCTTTGAGCTCGGCCGCGTGCCGCGCGTACTGCTGGGTGATCGTCGAGGCGCCCTGCGTGGCGCCGCCGGTGAAGTTGTTCCACGCGGCGCGGACGATGCCCTTCATGTCGATGCCGTGGTGCTTGTAGAAGTTCTTGTCCTCGGCGGCCGCGACGGCGTGCTCGACCACCTTGTTGATTTTCGCCTCGGGCACGACCGTGCGGTTCTGGTCGCCGAGCTTCGCGAGCACGGTGCCCTTGGAGTCGAGGATCACGTTCGACTGGTCCTCGCTGACCGGCGCGGGCAGGTCCACGTCGTCGAAGAAGTACGTGCCGCCCACCACACCGGCGCCGAGCAGGATGACCACCACGGCCGCCGCGGCGGTCAGGATGTTCGTGCGGCGGCGGCGCTTGGCGGCCTTCGACTTGTCGGTTCGCACCGGCCGGCCACCGCCGAGGCTGCCCTCGTCGCCGGGAGGACCCGAAGGACCAGGGCGTACGGCGGCACGCGCGACCGCGGCACGACCGGCGCCGGGCGGAGTCGCGGCGCCGACGGCGGCACGCCCTCCGACGCGGGCCGACCCCACGGAGGCGCTGCCCACGGGCGCGCCACCCACGGCCGCCGACCCGACGGAGGCCCGCCCGGTGGAGGATCCGACCGAGGCGCTGCCCACCGGCGCACGCCCGCCGGCCCCACGGCGGTACGCGTCGGGCGCCGGGCGCGCCGAGGCCGAGTAGGAGCGTGGCTGGTCGTCGTCTGGCGCCGAGCCGGCGGACCCGGGCACACGGGCCCGGGCGCGCGAGGACTGCTGTTCGCCGTACGAGTTCATGCGGTCACACCTCGGTCGCGGAGGCGCACGCGGGGAGAGCCCTGGAGGAGCTCCCGCCGGCGACGCCACGAGCGGACGATTCGGGCTGCGTACCGGCAGCCGCCCAGACGGATGTCAGAAATGACCGGCCGTGGCGCTGGATGCGCGAGCCGGTCGGGGTCGTCTCAACGGTAACGAGGGCGGTGCGCGTCATCCGCGACCGTCCCAGCGCGACGAGGACAACCCGGTTTCGCGGTGGCGGCCCGCGGCGGACGAGGCGGCGACCGCCTCGACCCGATCGAGTTCGTCGGCGGTGAGCGCGTCCCGGCCCAGCAGATATTGCTGGGACAGGTGATTCCACGCGCATGAGGGGCACACCTCAACGACGAACACCTGGAACTCACGCAGCGTCATCGCCAGCACAGGCAGCTCGGAGAGCTTGCGCGCCTGCCCGGCCGACTGCTTGAGCTCGTCGCCGTAGATGTAGTGCACGAGGGTCAGGTTGTCTCGGCGGCAGATCGGGCAGCGCTCCTCGGTCGGCTCGCCATGGAATCGAGCAGCACTTTTGAGGTATGGCGAGGCATCGCAGACCTCGAGCGTGCCGATCTTGCCGTTGTGCACGTCACGCAACACTGCCCGCTTCTGTAGCGAGTAGTCGACAACCTGCCGCTGCGTACGCATGGCGAAGAGAGTACGCGGTGAAAGGGCAAGGGGCGACAGTCATCACGCAGCGTGGCGCGCGTGTAGCTCAAACATGAACGGCTTGCGGACTCGGGACGACAGTTCTACGGTTGCGATGTATCGGGCCGATACATCGGGGCACAGGAGGTGGAGCGATGCTGGAACTGGCGATTCTCGGCCTCCTCCAGGAGACCCCCATGCACGGCTACGAGCTGCGCAAAGAGCTCGCGACCAAGCTGGGCACGATCCGCGCGGCGATCAGCTACGGCACCCTCTATCCCACGCTCAAGCGGCTCCAGGCGGCCGGTTGGATCACCGAGTCGGAGTCGGATCCGACGATGATCCCCCCGATGACGAGCAAACGGGGACGGGTTGTTTACAAGATCACTGCCGACGGCAAGGAGCGGTTCGCCGACCTCCTGGCCCAGGCGGGCCCCGAGACCTACGACGACGCCGGCTTCGGCGTCCACTTCGCGTTCTTCTCCCGGACCGACCGCGCCACCCGGCTGCGGATCCTGGAGGGCCGCCGCCGGCGCATCGAGGAGCGGCGCGAGGGCCTGCGCGACGTGCTCTCCCGGGCCGCCGGCCGCCTCGACGCGTACACGCTGGAACTGCAACGCCATGGACTCGACGCGTGTGAGCGCGAGGTCCGCTGGCTGGAGGAGCTCATCACCAACGAGCGCTCCGGCCGCGCCCCGGCGGCATCCGCCGGGACGCTCGACATCCCCGCCGCTGAGCCGCCACGAGAGCGACCGGCTGGGGACGCCACCCCCGAACCCCCGCGTCCGCATCAGGACCGGCCGTGATGAACAAGGAGGCAAACGCGATGGGCTCCGTCCGCGTCGCCATCGTCGGTGTGGGTAACTGCGCCTCGTCCCTCGTGCAGGGCGTGGAGTATTACAAGAACGCCGACCCCAACGACCGCGTCCCGGGTCTCATGCACGTGACCTTCGGCGACTACCACGTATCCGACGTGAAGTTCGTCGCGGCGTTCGATGTGGACGCCAAGAAGGTCGGCATGGACCTCGCGGAGGCGATCGTCGCCAGCGAGAACAACACGATCAAGCTGACCGACGTGCCGCCGACCGGCGTCACGGTCCAGCGTGGACCGACCTTCGACGGTCTCGGCACGTACTACCGCGAGATCATCGAGGAGTCCTCGGCCGAGGCCGTCGACGTCGCGCAGGCGCTGCGTGACGCCCAGGTCGACGTCGTCGTCTCGTACCTGCCGGTCGGCTCCGAGCAGGCCGACAAGTTCTACGCCCAGGCCGCGATCGACGCCGGCTGCGCCTTCGTCAACGCGCTGCCCGTCTTCATCGCCTCGGACCCGGCGTGGGCGCAGAAGTTCACCGACGCCGGCCTGCCGATCGTGGGCGACGACATCAAGAGCCAGGTCGGCGCGACGATCGTGCACCGCGCGCTCGCCAAGCTGTTCGAGGACCGCGGGGTCGAGCTGCTGCGCACCTACCAGCTCAACTTCGGCGGCAACATGGACTTCATGAACATGCTGGAGCGCAACCGCCTGGTCTCCAAGAAGATCTCGAAGACCCAGTCGGTGACCTCCCAGATCCCGCACGAGATGGTCAAGAGCGACGTGCACATCGGCCCGTCCGACCACGTGCCGTGGCTCGACGACCGCAAGTGGGCCTACATCCGGCTCGAGGGCCGCTCGTTCGGCGACACCCCGCTGAACGCCGAGCTCAAGCTCGAGGTGTGGGACTCCCCGAACTCCGCCGGCGTGATCATCGACGCCGTCCGCGCCGCGAAGATCGCCAAGGACCGCGGCATCGGCGGCCCGATCCTGTCGGCCTCGTCGTACTTCATGAAGTCCCCGCCGGTGCAGTACAACGACCACGACGCCAAGGAGTCCGTCGAGGCCTTCATCCGCGGCGACATCGAGCGCTGACCAGCCCCTGGAACGCATTGAAGGCCGGCCCGCCCCGCGGGTCGGCCTCTTGCGCACCTGTCACCGGATGCGCAGATGGGGAGCGAGCCTGTCAACCACTGCCACGAGAATCCCGGCATCTCGCACCCGGGCGTCATGTCCGGTCCACTCGGCAAGCATGTGCAGCAGATCCAACGCGTCCGGCCAGCTGTGCTTGCTCACCGATCGCCGATCATGTCGAAGAACTCGCGGTGTCCGGCGAGAATTTGGCGAGCCAACTGCCTCGTTTCGTTCTCCTTCGCACCGGCCATGAATGCGGCTATGAGCTGATCGATCGACGGCGCACCGGGCAACTGCCGACTCTCGCCGAGCTCGCGCAGACGTCGAGCGGCCTCCGGCTGCATGTCTTGAGTTGTCATGGAGCGTTTGTACGCGACTATAGGCACGCGTCAACCCCAGGCGCGAGCGAGCGCGATGCGGGCCTCCAGCTCGAGCAGCCGGCGCTTGCGGTCGAGCCCGCCGCCGAAGCCGACCATCTTGCCGCCGGCGCCGACCACGCGATGGCAGGGCACGATCACGGGGATCGGGTTGTGGTTGCAGGCCGTCCCGACGGCGCGCGCGGCCCCGGGGTCGCCCAGCGCGGTCGCGATCGCGCCGTAGGTCACCATCTCGCCGTACGGAATCTTGGCGATCTCACCCCAGACCGCCCGCTCGAACTCCGAACCGCCGCGCATCTCGAACGGCACGCTGAAGTCGGTCAGCTCGCCCGCGAAGTAGGCCTCCAGCTGCGAGACGGCCGGATGCGAGCCGGTCGGCCCGGGTCGCGCACCGAACCGCACGCCCACGACGGTGTCACCGGAGACGGCCACACCGAGCGGCCCGATGGGCGAGTCGACGACGAACATGGCTCGATTCTGCCCCCGGGGTACGACAAGTCCTAGAGGTAGCCGTTGTCGCGGCCCCACTCCTCCAGCGCGTCCGCGGCCCGCTCGCGCCGAGGGTCCGGACGCGGCTGCGTTCTCGCCGGCCGCAGCAGCTCGACAAGAGCGGTGATCGCCGCCAGCGGGACGGCGACGATCAACCCGAGGACCGCGTTCACCGCGACCAGCACGGCGTCGTCCGGCACGGAGGCCAGGCTGCGGGCCCAGTACGCGCCGTCGTCGCCGCCCGAAGTGGGGGAGCCGGGCGCGGCCTTGACCATGTCCGTGCCGAGCAGGCAGGCCGCGATCACGCCCGCCACCGACAGAGCGGCGAACCACAGGCGTGCCCGCCGGCTGCCGCGCCACCACAGGACGACCCACGCCGCGACGAGCGCGCCGGGCAGGAGGAACGGCGTGATCACTTCCACGCGGTGACGCTAACGACCGCGCGCCACCAGGACCGTCAGGACAGGTGCCCGTTGTCGCGGGCCCACTTGTAGAGCTCCGCCTCGGCCTCGTCGCGGGTCAGCGGCCCCCGGTCGAGGCGCAGCTCCTTGAGGAAGCGCCACGCCTGCCCCACGACCGGCCCCGGCGGCACGCCGAGCAGCTCCATGATGGCGTTGCCGTCGAGGTCGGGACGCACCCGCGCGAGGTCCTCCTCGGCGGCGAGCCGGGCGATCCGCTCCTCGAGCGCGTCGTAGTCGGCCGCCAGGTTGGCCGCCTTGCGCTTGTTGCGGGTCGTCACGTCGGAGCGGGTGAGCCGGTGCAGCCGGGTGAGCAGCGGGCCGGCGTCGGTCACGTAGCGGCGCACCGCCGAGTCGGTCCACTCGCCCCGGCCGTACCCGTAGAAGCGCAGGTGCAGCCCGACGAGCTCGACCACGTCGCTGGTGACGTCCTTGGGGTACTTCATGGCCTTCATGCGCTGCTTGGTCAGGCGCGCGCCGACCACCTCGTGGTGGTGGAAGCTGACCCGGCCGTCGCGCCCGACCGCCTTGGTGGCGGGCTTGCCGATGTCGTGCATCAGCGCGGCCATCCGCAGCGTGAAGTCCGGACCCTCGTCGCCCTCGAGCCGCATCGCGTTCTGCACGACGATCAGCGTGTGCTCGTAGACGTCCTTGTGCTGGGCGTGCTCGTCGATCTCGAGCTTGAGCCCGGAGATCTCGGGGATGAAGCGGTCGGCCAGCCCGGTGTCGACCAGCAGCCGGATGCCGGTGATCGGGTCGGCGCCGCACATCAGCTTGGTGAACTCGTCACGGATCCGCTCAGCGGTGATCCGGTCGAGGTCGGCGGCCATGTCGCGCATCGCGGCGAGCACGCGCGGATCCACAGTGAACTGGAGCTTCGACGCGAACCGGGCGGCCCGCAGCATCCGAAGTGGATCATCACCGAATGACTGGGCGGGCGCGGCGGGGGTGCGGATGACCTTGGCAGCGAGGTCGTCGATTCCCCCGTACGGGTCGGTGAACACGTGCCCGGGCAGCGACACGGCCATCGCGTTGATCGTGAAGTCGCGGCGCTCGAGGTCGTCGAGCAGCGAGGTGCCGTACTCGACCACGGGGTTGCGGGTCACACCGTCGTACGCCTCGGCCCGGTACGTGGTGATCTCGAGCCGCAGGCCGTTCTTCTGGATGCCGATCGTGCCGAACTCCCGGCCGGTCTCCCAGATCGCGTCGGCCCAGCCCCGCACCACGTCGAGGGTCTGCTCGGGCCGGGCGTCGGTGCAGAAGTCGAGGTCGTCGCCGAGCCGGCCGAGCAGCGCGTCGCGCACCGACCCGCCGACCAGGTGCAGCTCATGGCCGGCGGCACCGAAGCGGCGCCCCAGCTCGTCGGCGACGGGGGAGACCCGCAGCAGCTCGGCGACGGCGTTCTTCTGGGCGGTGTTCAACACAGACATGGGGTGACCAGGGTATCGGCCTCGGCGGTCAGGGGTGGCGGGCGGGGCGGCCGGATGGGGTGCGGCGTCGGGACGGGTGTCGTGGCAGGCGGCGATGCGAGCGGGCAGGATGGGCGGGTGCCCGTTCCTCCAGTGCTGCTCCGTCTGGCCGAGAATCCCGAATTCTGGGCCGGCAGGAGCGGCGCGACCAGCGACGACGACCCCCGTGAGCTGCGGGTGACCTTTCCGGTCACCGGCGGCTACGCGCTCGTGCTCGACCTCGATGCCGTCACCGGCGAGCGCACGCTCGGCCTGCGCGAGCCGGCCACGAGCGAGCCGGTCCAGCTCGGCTGGGCGCCGCCCGGCGGACCCTGCCCGGCGGCGATGCGCTGGTGGGAGCTCGAGCTCTGCGCCCGGGTGATCGCGTGGGAGGACCCGACGCTGCCCCATCCAGGCCTGGTCGTAGCGCTGCTCTCGCCGTTCGCGCCGGCCACCGCCGACGACGACGAGCACCAGATCGCGGCGGTGCGCGAGGCGGCGTACCGCTCGTTGCGCCGCGACGTGCCCCCGGTCGAGCCGTCGGGACCCGAGCAGGCGCCGCTGCCGCTGTTCACGGGCGACGACTGGTGGCCCGCCCCGGCGGCGCTGTCGCCGCAGGTGCTCGACGAGGCTGCCATCGCCGAGCTGAGCCGGCCGCAAAGAGCCTTCCACGAGGTACGGGCCGGGTCGCGCTTTCCCGCCGAGGGTCTGGCCGACCTGGTCCGCAAGGCCGCCGCTCACCTGCACGCCGTGCCCGGCCTGCAGTGGTACGCCGACACGCTGCCGCTGGCCCGGCTCATCCTCGACTCCGGTGATCTCCGGCCCGTTCCCGCGCTGCTGAGCGCGCTGACCGAGGCGGGCTGCGACCATCCGACGGTGCTCGACGCGCTGAGCGAACCGCTCGTCCCGGCGGAGGCGTGCTGGATGGTGGAAACCCTGGCGGGCGCGAAACCCGGGACACTCGCCTCTATCGTGTCGGGAGTGCCGCACGACGCTCAGGAGGATCGGTGACCGGCGGTCTTTACCGCAGCGCCCACGCCACGCCCGACGGTGAGCCTCCGCGGCCGGAGGACGGCGTCACGCTGATCTCGGTGGACGCCCAGGTGCCCGGCGTGGCGCCGATCGAGGACCAGGCCCTGCCGCCGGAGGACGTCCCGCCGCCCGAGGGCGATAGCACGGCCGGCACCAGCGCGATGATGGCGATCGCCAGCTTCGTGAGCCGGATCATCGGCTTCGTCCGCAACGCGCTGATCGGCATCACCCTGGGCGCGGGCATCGGCGACGCGTTCACCAGCGCGCAGTTCCTGCCCGGTCAGATCTACGAGCTGCTGCTCGGCGGCATCCTGTCCAGCGTGCTGGTGCCGCTGCTGGTCCGGCGGCGCAAGTCGGATCCGGACGGCGGCCTCGAGTTCACCCGCAGGCTGCTCACCTTCGCCGTCGTGTCGCTCGGCATCGCGACCGCCCTGGTGGTGCTGGCGGCCCCGGCGATCACGTGGATCCAGGCCGGCGACGACAACAGTGCCGCCTACCGCAGCCTGGTCACCGACTTCGCGTACTGGATCCTGCCGATCATCTTCTTCACCGGTCTGTCCGCGATGATCGGCGCGGTGCTCAACACCCGCGGGCACTTCGCCGCCCCCACGTGGGCGCCCATCCTGAACAGCCTGGTCGTGATCGCCGCCTGCGGCGTCTTCCTGGCGGTCTTCGGCAACGCCGGCGATCTGCAGCCGGAAGAGATGACCGGCGGCCAGATCGCGGTCATGGGCGGCGGCATGCTGCTCGGCATGGTGGCGCAGGCGCTCGGCCTGCTGCCGGCGCTGCGCAAGGTCGGGTTCAGCTGGAAGTGGCGCTGGGACCCGCGCTCGCTCGGCCTGCGCGAGATCGGCCGGCTGGCGGGCTGGATGCTCTGCTACGTCGCCGCCAACCAGATCGCCATCTTCGTCGTGGTGCGCATCCTCAACCGGGTCGCCGGTGACAGCGCCAGCGTGCTCGCGTTCAACAACGTGTTCCTGCTGATCACCATGGCGCACGGCATCATCGGGGTCTCGGTGATGACCGCGCTGCTGCCCAAGATGAGCGCGGCCGCCGCCGACGGCCGCTACGCCCAGGTGAGCGCGGACCTGAGCCGGGCCATCCGGCTGGTCACCGTCGCGCTGGCGCCGATCTCCGTGGTCTACGGCGTGCTGGGCACCCCGATCGCGGTCATGCTCTTCCAGGGCGGGGCGTACGACAACGGGGACGCGCTGGCCACCGGCACGGTGCTGGTGGTGGCCGCGTTCGCGGTGATCCCGCTGTCGATCAGCTACCTCTGCACGTACACCTTCTATTCCCTGCAGGGCAACAAGACGGCCGCGCTGATCAACCTGCCGGTGGTGGCCGTGCGCATCACCGCCTACTTCGTGCTGGCCGCGGTGCTCGACGCCTCCCGGTCGGCGGCCGGCATGACCGCGGCCAACGCCATCTCGTACGCGGTCTCGGCTCTCATCTCGCTGGCCGTGCTGCGGCGCCGGATCGGCCGGCTCAACCTGGGCACCGTCGCGGCGTCGCTGGTCAAGGTGTTCGTCGCGGCCGCGATCGCCGCCGGGCTCGGCCTGCTGGTCGTGCATTTCCTGCCGGGATCGGGCGAACCGAGCGGACGCGGTGAGGCCGTTCTGCAACTCTTCGCCGGTGGTGCGGTGATCCTCGTGGCCTATCTGGCCGCCGCGACCGTGCTGCGCGTGTCCGAGGTCAGTCAGGTGGTCGGGATGGTCCGCCGCAAACTCGGCCGCTGACCAGGTATTTCTCCAGACTCACCAGGCACACGGGGGCCGTCGGGGACCGTCCGTCCGCGAGCCGCGCCGGGGGGACGACCTGCCGCGGGATGGCCCCGGGCGGGTATGGTCGGTGTCGGCATGTGCTCTTCGCACGTCGTCATTTGCACCGAGCACGGGATTACCCAGCACGGGGTTCTCGTGCGTGGAGCACCGAGGAGGACTGGTGACCCAGGTCGGCGAAGGCCACGAGACCGCGGCCGATGCGGACGGACCGGTCATGACCTTCGGTGCGCCCACCGTCGGCGAGATCCTGGCCGAGCGCTACCAGCTCGAGGAGCACGTCAACGACGACAGCGCCGGCCGGCAGGTCTGGCGCGGCATCGACGTCATCCTGCGCCGCCCGGTCGCGGTGGTGCTGCGTTACCCCGGCGGCGACTCGGCCGCCGAGATGCTGCAGGCCGCCGTCGACGCGAGCCGCGTGATCCACCCCAACCTCGTCGGGGTCTACGACGCGATCGACGAGGGCACCCGGGCCTACGTGGTGCGCGAGTGGGTCGACGGCGAGTCGCTGCGCGAGATGGTCGCCGCCGAGGGCCCGCTCGACCCGGCCCGCGCCACCGCGATCGCCCACTCCATCGCCGACGCGCTGGCCGCCGTGCACGCCACCGGCATGGTCCACGGCAACGTGCACCCCGGCACCACGCTGATCGCCGACGACGGCCGGGTCGTGCTGGCCGACGCGCGCGCCGACTCCGCCGACAACATCGAGAACGACATGCGCGCGGTCGGCGGCATCCTCTACTTCGCGCTCACCGGCCACTGGCCGCACGCCGAGGTGGGCCCGTCCGGCCTGCCCGACGCCAACCGCGACGGCACCGGCAACCCGGCCGCGCCCCGGCAGATCCGCGCCGGCGTGCCCGCCTACCTCGACGACCTGACGATGGACCTGCTCGACCGCCGGGTGGCCGCGCCCGAGGCCGACTCGCTCACCGCCGAGCTGGCCCGGCTCGACGCCGCCAGCGAGGAGGAGTACGAGGAGGTCGGCCCGCTCCGGTTCACGCAGAGCGCGACCAGCGAGCCGGTCCGCAGCGCACCGAAGATCATCATCGGTGTCGCGGCGCTGGTCGTGATCGCGGTGATCGGTCTCGTCTTCGGCATCCGCGCGATCACCAGCTCGAACGACAACGACCAGCCGGCGAAGACGACGCAGGCCGGCGCCGGCACCCAGGCCGACAAGCCCGCCGACACCCAGACGCCCGCGCCCGAGCCCAAGAAGATCCCGCTGACGGCCGACATGGTGCGCATCGTCGACCCGCCCAACGGTGACCGCGACGACACCGGCGAGGCGAAATACACGGTCGACGGTGACGACGACACGGCATGGAAGACGCAGCGGTTCAAGCAGGCCAACTTCGGCAACAACAAGCCGGGCATGGGCGTGCTGATCGACCTGGGCAAGGCCCGCAAGCTCTCCGACGTGCAGGTCGTGATGTCGCAGCCGGGCGTCACCATGGGCATCCGCACGGGCAACGAAGATCCGGGTGACTCATCGTCCGGCGACGGCAAGATCATGAGCACCTACAAGCGGCTGGGTGACGGCGACACCGTGACCGACGGGACCCGCGAGATCTTCTCGGTCTTCAACCCCGACCAGTCCTACCGCTACGTGCTCGTCTTCCTGTCCAAACTGCCCCCGGCCGACGACGGGGACGGCGGCTTCCGGGTCGAGGTTCAGGAGATCGAGGTCTTCGGATACTGACGGTTCCGGTTAGATTGCTCGCGTGACTTCGGGGGACGTTTCGCCGGGCGGCGCACCCAGCGACGCCGAGCTCCTGCGCGCCCACGTCGAGGGCGACCGGGACGCGTTCGGCGAGCTGGTCCGCCGCCACCGCGATCGGCTCTGGGCCGTGGCGTTGCGCACGATCGGCGACCGTGAGGAGGCAGCCGACGCGGTGCAGGACGCGCTGCTCTCGGCTCATCGCAACGCCGCCCGGTTCCGCGGCGACTCGGCCGTCACCACCTGGCTGCACCGCATCGTGGTCAACGCCTGCCTCGACCGGATCCGCCGCCGCCAGGCCCATCCCACCGTCCCGCTGCCCGACGGCAGCCGCTCCGACGACCGGCCGTCCGGTGTGGAGCCGGCCGCGCCGGTGGCCGACCACGAGACCGCCCTGCTGGTACGCCAGGCCCTGGCCGAGCTGCCGGCCGACCAGCGCGCCGCGATCGTGCTCGTCGACGTCCAGGGCTACCCGGTCGCCGAGGCCGCCGAGATCCTCGACGTGGCGGTCGGCACGATCAAGAGCCGGTGCGCCCGGGGCCGCGCGCGCATGGCGCTGGCGCTCGGCGACCTGCGGAGCGGAGACGCCGGTCACGCCGCGGCACGGAACCAGGACGCCACCGAGACCGTCCCATCCGGACCGGGAACGGCGAAGCCGCGACCGGGGGAGCACGATCGGAGGGACCAGAGGTGACCGGGGCCGACTTCGGCAGCGTCGACATCGACCTGCTGGCGGACTACATCGGCGGAGCCCTCGAGGGCACGCCCGACGAGTCCGCGGTGGCCACGCTGATCGCCGAGGACCCGGCGTGGCGGGAGGCGTACGAGTCGCTCGGCGGCGGCATGGCGCTCGTGCAGGCGGAGTTGGGGCGGATGCAACCCGAGCCGATGCCCGCCGACCTGGCCGCCCGGCTCGACGGCATGTTCACCGCGCCGCAGCTCACCCTCGTACCCGGTGAGGCGCCGGCCGCGAAGCCCCGCCGCCGCCGGCGCTGGACCACCCCGATCGCCATCGCCGCCGGTGTGATCGCGTTCGTCGGGTTCGGCGCCGACTATCTCGCGGGCCGCAGCGACAGCCAGTCCGACTCGGTCGCATCCACCAGCGCTCAGGCCGAGGGGGCGATCACGCCCGCCACGACCCTCTTCAGCGGCATCGACTACACCCGCGGCACCCTGGCGTCCGAACCCGCCATCTCGCTCAGCTCGCCCAAGAGCAGCGGCGCCACGGCCTTCGGCGAGCAGGGGCAGGACCAGCGCGCGGCAGACCCCGACCCGGCGCTCGCCCGGCTGCGCGCCGGCGCCGCGCTCCAGGACTGCTTCGAGGCGATCCAGAGCGAGAACGCGGGCGGCGCCATCGCCGTCCAGTCGGTCGACTACGCCCGGTTCACCGGCGCGCCGGCCCTGATCGTCCGGTTCACCGCGGGCAACGGGGCCTGGGCCTGGGCGGCCGGTCCGGCCTGCGGCACGCCCGCCGAGGGCGCCGATACGCTCGACAAAGTCCCGGTACGCTGAACGACCACCCGTGAGGTCGGCCACGGCCGCGCGTACGGGAATGGTGTGTGCCTAGCATGGCGTTCTAGCGTGCAGTGTCGCCGAGCGGAATTCTGCGGCGAAGAGCAGACTGAGGAGTCGGCAGTGGACGAGGTCCGTAATCTGATCATCATCGGTTCTGGACCGTCCGGATACACCGCGGCGCTGTATGCCGCCCGGGCGAACCTCAAGCCGCTCGTGATCGAGGGCGTTCAGTCCGGCGGCGCCCTGATGACCACCACCGAGGTCGAGAACTTCCCCGGTTTCCGCGAGGGCATCATGGGCCCCGAGCTCATGGACAACATGCGTGCTCAGGCCGAGCGCTTCGGCGCCGAGTTCATCACCGACGACGTGACCCGCGTCGAGCTGGGCGACAAGCCCACCGAGGCCGGCACCGAGGGCCTCAAGACGGTCTGGGTCGGCGACAAGCAGTACTTCTCCCGCGCCGTGATCCTCTCCACCGGCTCCGCCTGGCGCCCGCTGGGCGTGCCCGGCGAGCAGGAGCTGCTCGGCCACGGCGTCTCGTCGTGTGCCACCTGTGACGGCTTCTTCTTCCGCAACCACCACATCGTGGTGGTCGGCGGCGGCGACTCCGCCATGGAGGAGGCGACCTTCCTCACCCGCTTCGCCGAGACGGTCACCATCGTGCACCGGCGCGACTCGTTCCGGGCCAGCAAGGTCATGCAGCTGCGGGCGCTGAACAACGACAAGATCAAGGTCGAGTGGAACTCGAAGGTCGAGGAGATCCTCGGTTCCGACGGCAAGGTCTCGGGCGTGCGCCTCAAGAACGTGCAGACCGGCGAGGAGAAGGTCCTCGACGTCACCGGCGTGTTCGTGGCGATCGGTCACGACCCGCGCAGCGAGCTGTTCAAGGGCCAGGTCGAGCTGGACGACGAGGGTTACGTCAAGGTCGACCACCCCTCGACGCGCACCAACATCCCCGGCGTGTTCGCCGCCGGCGACCTGGTCGACCACACCTACCGGCAGGCCATCACCGCTTCCGGCACCGGGTGTGCCGCGGCGCTGGACGCCGAGCGTTTCATCGCCTCATTCGTCGAGCTGTAAAGAGCCGTAGGACCAGGAGGGTCATAGTGGGAGCAGGCAAGCCGGTCACCGACGCCACCTTCGTGAGCGACGTACTGCAGTCGGACAAGCCGGTGCTGGTCGACTTCTGGGCGGAGTGGTGCGCGCCCTGCAAGAAGGTCGACCCGTTGCTGGCCGAGATCGCCAACGAGATGGGCGACAAGGTTCAGATCGTCCAGGTCAACATCGACGAGAACCCGGAGACCACGCGCGCCTACCGGGTGATGTCGGTGCCGACCCTGACCATCTTCAAGGGCGGCGAGGCCGTCAGCTCGGTGACCGGTGCGAAGCCCAAGAGCGCGCTGGTCAACTTCATCGAGTCGGCCCTCTGATCCGTTCCGATCGGCGCCCCGCCCCTGTCTGAGGAGCGGGGCGCTTCTCGTCGGGCGGAGTACGCTGCCCGGAGTCCTTCTTCGTTCCTAGGGAGTCGCGCGTGCGTTCCATCCGACGTGGAGACAGCGGCCCGGCCGTTGCCGAGATCCGATCGATCCTGGTCGGTCTCGAGCTGCTGGAGACCGCGGGAGACGTCTTCGACGACGCCATGGACACCGCGGTGCGGGCCTTCCAGCAGAGCCGTGGGCTCGGCGTGGACGGCCTGGTCGGCGACGAGACGTGGGGGGCGCTCGACGCGTCCCGGTGGCGGCTCGGCGCCCGCACACTGTTCCACTCGGTGCCCGACGCGCTCGTCGGTGAGGACGTACGCACCCTACAGGAGCGGCTCCTCGAAATGGGCTACGACTCCGGTCGCGCCGACTCGATCTACGGGCAGCGCACCGCCCGCGCTGTCGCCCAGTTCCAGCGTGAGGTCGGTCTCACCCCGGACGGCTCCTGCGGGCCCCAGACGATGAAGGCGCTGCGCCGGCTCGGGCGCAAGGTGGTCGGCGGCCGCCCGCAGTGGCTGCGCGAGGCCGAGGCGTTCCGCCAGGCCGGCACCAACCTGGTCGGCAAGACCATCGTGATCGACCCGGGGCACGGCGGCGGCGACGACTCGGGCGTCGTGGTGCCCGACGGCCCGCTGCGCTGGAGCGAGGCCGACCTCGTCTACGACCTCGCCTCCCGGCTCGAGGGCCGGCTGGCAGCGGCCGGCATGCGCGTGCACCTGACCCGCGGTCCCAAGCCCGCTGCGCCGATGAGCGGCGCCGACCGGGCCGCGCTGGCCAACAGCCTCGGCGCCGACCTGCTGATCTCGCTGCACCTCGACGGGCACGACAACGAGGCGGCCGACGGCGTGGCGACCTACCACTTCGGCACCGGCAGCGGCCTGAGCTCGACGGTGGGGGAGCGGCTCGCCAACCTGGTGCAGCGCGAGATCGTCGTCCGCACCGGCATGCGCGACTGCCACATCCACGCCAAGACGTGGGAGCTGCTGCGGCTGACCCGCATGCCCGCCGTCCGCGTCGACCTGGGCTACCTGACCTCGCCGCTCGACCGCGACCGGCTGGTCAACCCGCTGTTCCGCGAGCAGATCGTCGAGGCGATCCTGGCCGCCGTGCAGCGCATGTACTACCCCGTCGAGGCCGACGTGCCGACCGGCTCGATCGACGTGCGCCAGCTGCGCATGGTGCTGGCGCAGCGGGCCTAGCCCTCGGCGCTGCGGGTGGCCGTTGCCGGGCGCACCGGCCGCAGCAGCGTCTCGGGGCTCATCGAGCCGAGTAGCTTTTCCAGCGCGTACTCGACATCGGACTTCCACGACAGGGCCGTGCGCAGCTCGAGCCGCAGCCGGGGATAGCGCGGGTGCGGGCGTACGGTCTTGAAGCCCACCGACAGGAAGAAGTCGACCGGGGCCACGCAGCCGACCTGCTGCTCGTCCTCGGCCTCGCCGAACTTCGCGTCGCCGAACGCCTCGATCGCCTTGACCCCGCGCTTGGTCAGATCACGCGCGACGCCCTGCACGAGCATGCGGCCCAGCCCGCCACCGGCGAACGAGGCCACCACGTGCGCGGTCATCAGCAGCGCGGCGTCGGCGCTCACCGGAGAGGTGGGGAACGCCATCGAACGGGGGACGTAGGCCGGAGGGGCGTACATCACAAAACCGGCGGGCATGCCGTCCACGTAGATCAGCTTGCCGCACGAGCCCCACTCGAGCAGCGTCTGCGAGACCCAGGCCTCCTTCTCGAGACCGGGGTCGCCGGTGGCGCAGGCCCGCTCGGCGGAAACCGGGTCGAGTTCCCAGTACACGCACTGCCGGCAGGGCCGCGGAAGGTCCTCCAACGTGTCCAGGGTGAGGTTGACCAGCCGACGTGACACTGCATCCCCCTCGAGTGTTTCCCGGCCCGCTCCCGCAGGGGATCCTACGCCGCAATACTCATGAACGGGACCAGGTCGGGCACAGTGGCGGGTCAACGGAAGGCCCTCGATCGTTCCCGCCGACTACCATCGGACCTCGGCACCCGGTCCTCTTCCTATGGCGAGGTGAAGCCGCATGACCGGCACGACCCAGGACGACTACACCGATCGGTACGCGCGTCGTGTGCGTGGCATGACCACCTCCGAGATCCGCGCACTGTTCGCCGTCGCCAGTCGTCCCGAGGTGGTGTCGCTCGCAGGCGGCTCGCCCTACATCGCCGCCCTGCCGCTCGACGCGGTCGGCGAGATGCTCAACCAGCTCGCCGCCGAGCAGGGCGCCAGCAGCCTGCAGTACGGCATCGGCCAGGGCACGGTCGACCTGCGCGAGCGCATCTGCGAGGTGATGGCGCTCTCCGGCATCCACGGCGCGTCGCCCGACGACGTGGTGGTCACCGTCGGCGGCCAGCAGGCGCTCGACCTGCTCGCCCGCCTGTTCCTCGACCCGGGCGACGTGGTGCTCGCCGAGGGCCCCAGCTACGTCGGCGCTCTCGGCGTCTTCCAGGCCGCCCAGGCCCAGGTCATGCACGTCCCGATGGACGACGAGGGGCTGATCCCGGCCGCCCTCGAGGAGGCCATCGCCGCGGCCGAGCGCTCGGGCCGACGCGCGAAGTTCCTCTACACGATCCCCACCTTCCAGAACCCGGCCGGCGTCACCCTCACCGACGAGCGGCGCGAGCAGGTGCTCGACATCTGTGAGCGCGCCGGCCTGCTGGTGGTCGAGGACGACCCGTACGGGATGTTGTCGTTCGAGGGGGAGGCGCCGCTGCCGCTGCGGGCGCGCCGGCGCGAGGGCGTGTTCTACGTCAGCACGTTCTCCAAGACGTTCGCGCCCGGGCTGCGCGTCGGGTGGATCCTGGCGCCCCACGCCGTACGGGAAAAGCTCGTGATGATGAGCGAGGCGAACGTGCTGTGTCCGAGCGCGTTCGCGCAGGGCGCCGTGACGCAGTACCTGTCCACCATGCCGTGGCGCGAGCAGATCAAGGTCTACCGCGAGATCTACCGCGAGCGTCGCGACGCCATGCTCGACGCGCTGCGCGACCGCATGCCGCCCGGCACCACCTGGACCCACCCGACCGGCGGGCTGTTCGTGTGGGCAACGCTGCCCGAGGGTCTTGACTCCAAGGCGATGATGCCGCGCGCCATCGCCGCCCGGGTGGCATATGTGCCCGGCACCGGCTTCTACGCCGACGGCACGGGCACCAGCAACATGCGGCTCAACTTCTCGTTCTCGTCGCCCGAGCGCATCCGCGAGGGCATCCGCCGGCTGTCCGGCGTGATGGAGCAGGAGCTGGCCATGCGCGCCGTCTTCGGCTCCGGCCTGCCCACGTCCCGCCGCCGTGGCACGGCCGCCGCGGACGCCCCCGGACCCGACTTGGCATGATCTCTGCCATGACGGGTGACGATGTGCGCGTGATGGTGCTGGCCGGCGGGCTGTCCTACGAGCGGGACGTGTCGCTGCGCTCCGGCCGCCGTGTCCTCGACGCGCTGCGCGCCGCCGGCCTGAGCGCCGAGATGCGCGACGCCGACGTGTCGCTGCTGCCCTCGCTGCAGGAGGACCCGCCCGACGCAGTGGTGATCGCCCTGCACGGCGCGACCGGCGAGGACGGCTCCCTGCGCGGCGTGCTCGACCTGTGCGGCGTGCCCTACGTCGGCTGCGACTCGCGCGCCTCCCGCCTCGCCTGGGACAAGCCGTCGGCCAAGTCGATGCTGCGCGAGGCCGGCATCCCCACCCCCGACTGGGTGGCGCTGCCGCACGACCGCTTCTCCGAACTGGGCGCCGTGGCCGTGCTCGACCGCATCGTCGACCGCCTCGGCCTGCCGCTGATGGTCAAGCCCGCCCAGGGCGGTTCCGGCCTGGGCGCCGCCGTCGTCCGCGAGGAGGCCGCGCTGCCGCCCGCCATGGTGGGCTGCTTCGCGTACGACTCGACGGCGCTGGTCGAGAAGTTCATCCCCGGCATGGACGTGGCCGTCTCCATCGTCGACCTCGGCGACGGCCCGCAGGCCCTGCCCATCGTCGAGATCGTCCCCCGCGACGGCGTCTACGACTACGCCGCCCGCTACACCGCCGGACTGACCACCTGGCACACTCCCGCCCGGCTGGAACCTGAGGTCGCCGCGCGAGTTGCCGAGACCGCGCTGGCCGCGCACAAGGCTCTGGGTTTGCGGGACCTCTCCCGGGTCGACCTGATCGTCGCTCCTGACGGGTCGCCGCAGGTTCTCGGGATCAACGTGTCTCCTGGCATGACTGAGACTTCGCTGTTGCCGCTTGCCGTGCAGGCGGCCGGTCTGGATCTCGGCCACATCCTGAAGACCCTGGTGGAGCGCGCCGCCGTCCGTTCCCAGCCGTGAGGTCTCTTGTGCGCCTCGGCGACAGCCACCGTTGAGAGCGTCGGCTCCTGGAGTCTCGACTTTCAGGGCTTATGACTGCGCGTGGGGAGCCTGAAGCCGGGCCGCGGGTTGGGCGCGAAGCTAGACAACGCGTGGGCTGGGGGTCGTGAAGCGATACCCACGGCGGGTAGCTAGCAGGTGGGTGAGCGGGCGTCGACGCAGCGGATTGGTTGTGGGCGCCCACCGGAACAGCGCGGATGGCAGGACCAGACGCGCGAACAGCTCAGCTCCAACCGTGCGGGCGCAATGAGACCGTCCGGCTCCCGGCGTGCAGCGGTCGGTGCAACGACGCCCGTACGCAGACCTTCGTCGGCGCAACAGTTCCTGCTGCCAACGGGTCTGCCCGCGCGGCAGGCCGGCCGGGATCATCGCGCCGAGCTGTACGCGTCGCCTTAGCGGACGTCCGCGCAAGTGCGACCGTCTGACCGCAGCTCGCCGTGGTTCTAGCGATCGAACCGCTAGGTGCCGTAGCGAGCCGCCGGAATCCGGCGCCGTAGCCCGAACCGTCGAACCGGCGCCTCGCTGTAGCAGAGCCGTCGGACCACCCCGCGCGTAAAGCCCGACCCCGAGCCACGGCGCACGTCGAGGCCCGGCCTCATGCACCTGCGCCAACATCCCCGACAACTGATCACGGAAGCTCCCGAAGCCAACCGCCGCCAAGCCGGGTCAGAACTGCCCCGTCATCGCGCCCGCTACCGGCGCGCTCCGCGGAAATGTTGGCGCTACGAATGCTGCTTGCTGCGGCGGCGGGTCTGTAAAACAAACGGTGTAACTCCTGATCAAGGAGCGAACACCATGACGGATACAACGACGGCGGTGGATACTGCCGCGGTGCCGAAGAAGAGCAATCCTGCTGACGAGGTGTGGATGCCGAGCTGGTCGGCCGGCTGGTCGAGCAGGCCCGCGTAGCGGGCTTGCAGCTGACCGGCGAAGGCGGTCTGCTGCAACAGCTGACCAAACGCGTGGTCGAGGCCGCCCTGGATGGCGAGATCACCGACCACCTCGGCTATGACAAGGGAGACCCGGCCGGCAAGAACGGTGGGAACTCCCGCAACGGCAGCCGGTCCAAGACCGTGCTGACCGACGTCGGGCCGGTCGAGCTCAGCGTGCCCCGCGACCGAGACGGCAGCTTCGAGCCGCAGATCATCAAGAAACGCCAGCGCCGTCTGACCGGGGTCGAAGACATGGTCATCTCCTTGTCCGCCAAGGGCCTGACCACCGGCGAGATCCAAGCCCACCTGGCCGAGGTCTACGGCGCCGACGTGTCCAGGCAGACGATCTCCACGATCACCGACCGGGTCCTGGACGCGATGAGCGAATGGCAGAACCGCCCCCTCGACCCGGTCTATCCGGTGATCTTCCTGGACGCAGTGCATGTGAAAATCCGCGACGGCAAGGTCGCCAACCGGCCCATCTACGTCGCGTTGGCCGTCACGACCGAGGGCACGCGCGACATCCTCGGCCTTTGGGCCGGTGACGGTGGTGAGAGCGCCAAGTTCTGGCTGCAAGTCCTCACCGAGCTGAAGAACCGCGGTATCGCCGACGCCTGCATGGTCGTCTGCGACGGCGTGAAGGGCCTGCCTGACGCTGTCGGGCAGACCTGGCCATTGGCGGTGGTGCAGACCTGCGTGATCCACCTGCTGCGCAACTCGTTTCGTTACGCCGGCCGACAGCACTACGACGCGATCGCCAAAGCCTTGCGACCGGTTTACACCGCGGCAACCGAGCAGGCGGCCAAGGCCCGCCTCGGTGAGTTCGTCGAGGCCTGGGGCGAGCGCTATCCGGCAATCGTGAGGTTGTGGGAGAACGCCTGGGCCGAGCTCGTGCCGTTCCTCGCCTTCGACGTCGAGATCCGCAAAATCGTGTGCTCGACCAACGCAATCGAGAGCGTCAACGCCCGGATCCGCCGAGCGGACCGCGCCCGCGGGCACTTCCCGAACGAGCAGGCCGCACTCAAGTGCGTCTACCTGGCCATCATGAGCCTGGACCCGACCGGCGCCGGACGACGCCGCTGGGCGATCCGCTGGAAACCCGCCCTCAACGCCTTCGAGATGACCTTCGAAGGCCGCCTCACCCCAACCACCAACTAACCGCAGTTACACCGTTCGTTTGACAGGCCCGCGGCGGCTGCGCTGTCATCGCGTACGGGATGGGTCAGGACGGAGTTGACGCTTGGGACTGCGTCGTCTGTGGGCTTGTTGGGACGGTGGGGGCGCCAGGGTCCGTGGAGGCGGGGCGCTGTGTCGGAAGGAAGCCGCGCGGCGGGGAGTCGGTCCGCTCGTCGGCGATTGGGCCAGCGGGCACTTGGTTGCTCGCGTCGGGGGTGTTCGGTGAGTTCGCGTCGGAGTCGAGGGTGCCGGCGGCGGACTGGGCAGCGGTGTCGGCGTAGGTGAGCGTTGCAGGCGACTCCCACTGGATGTGGGGCGGCTCGGCGATCGCGGTGCCGCCGAACTCGGCCAGCCAGGCGGCGACGAGGGCGAGGTTCTCGCGCCACTGCTGTTCGGGGATGGCGGGGAGGATGTCGTCCCACAGCGTGAGGAACGTGCCGCGTAGCTGGAGCTGTCCGTACGGCCGGGCGAGAAACCACATGTGCAGGTGTGCCGAGCCGTCGCCCCAGCGGTTCACGTGTACGCGCGCGACACCCTCGAGGGAGCGGATCGCGCGCTCGAGGCGGACCATCATGACACCGAGCTCGGCGGCGAGGAGGTTTGGAAGGTCCCCGATGTCGAGGTGGGACCGGCATTCGAGGATCAGCACCATGGGCAGGCCGGTCGGCCGATCCATCGCCCGCACGCGCCAGCGATCGCTCACCCAGATGTACGCGTCGTCCGGCGTGTTGCAGGCAACGCAGTCGGCTGCATCTTCGCCACTGCGGGGTGGCTCGACCTCGACCGGGGCGGCGAGCGGTCTGACCCTCATGTCGCCTTCGAAGGGGAAGGACGGCCAGCGCGTGAAGTCCGGCAACGGTGCGGTGTTCTCGGGCACGGACGTGACCTTAGTCGAGCCCAGACCGCCTGTCCCGCGTCAATTTGGGACGTCGCCGCCGGGCGTAACGCCCACGCCGGCGGCCTCGCGACGTAGATCGTCGTCACCATCTGCGGGCATCAGGGCACGCCCAAAGTTATCCACAGAAGTTATCCACAGGTCACCCGGTTTCACGTGAAACACGACGTCGCAGCGTTGTACACCCTGTGGATACCGCGGTGGACAGTCTCCACGACATCAACGCCGTTTCACGTGAAACGAGCCGCCCCCGTTTCTCAACAAGCGCTACCCACAGCCTGTGGATAACCCAAACGGCGCACGACGTCGCAACTTCTCCTCGGATGCATACCGGGGGCATTGTTGGCGGCCTTCACCGACGGCCACGCCCAACCTGAACGGCTCTCACGTCACCCGGCGCGGTGGCGCCGACGACCCGACCACGGACAAAGTTGGGATCGAGTCGCGTCTGAGACCACGCGCCAGCAATATCGCCTCGCGACATGACGTGCCGACGAGCCGTAAGCGAGTGCCGAGACCCGGCTGATCGAGCTCGCTCGGCCAGCCCTGCGACTTGGCTGACAGCCTGCAGGATGGCGTGGCGGTGCGGTGGCCGTGGCCGGGCACGCGCGAGACGTGCACCCCTCGCCATGCCAATCTCCGGTGCTCCCTCAGGCGAACGACAGTCGTCTCGTCAGGGGTCGCCTACCGCTACGCCTCATCCACCGGGTGACGCAGCCCCAGGCTCCGTATGACTGCCACGGTCCAACCCCGCCCCCCGCTTAGGCCGCGCAGTCCGAATCGGCCGCACATGTCTGCCACGATGATCGGTACCTCAAGTGGCCGACGAAGGCATGCTTCTCGTTCAGGATGAGGTGCCTCCCCATCAACGAGCGACCGTGCGGGCGGCTACGCACCGCTTGGCATCGGCCGGTTCCTCCTTAGCAGGTCGAGCTGGCACCGGGGAGCGCAGATCTCTGCGCGTCCTGGGCGAGCGTCGGCGCCTTGGCACGATGCGGTCGAGCAGACGGACGGCGACCGCTGTTCGTCCGCGGTCTTGGCATCGGCACAGTCGTCATCCCGATGCCTACATGCCGCGGCATAACCCGTCCCGTCGACCCCGACCCAACGCGGCGACCAAGCGGTCGCGATGTGACGTCGATACGGACGACCGCGCTTCGATGTCCACCAACCAACCCGAGCCACAGCGCTGTGCCGCTTGTGGGCGAGCCTGCCTCGTACCGCTCATCGCGCGGCGGATTCGAGCAACTCTGGCAATGCACCACGGCAGCTTGGGCCCTCGTCCTGCCGCCCAGCACATCGCTGACCGCTTCAGCCGGCGAGCGTGCTGAGAGCCTGGCAGTCCCTCTACCGCATACCGCTTTCGAACGCGCAACGCGGCGGCTCACCACGACACCTCACTAGCCGACTGCGGTCTGCTTGGGCCGATCGCACCCTGGCCTGAGCCCGCTGCCCTCTCGGGCCTGACACCAGTCGACGTACTTCCCGGTCGTGTCGGAGGTGGTGCTCTTACGTGCGTGCATTGTCCGCCGAGTGTGCGTGGACCCCGATCGGCACGCGTCCTAGCTTTTAAGCCTCACCGCTGAAGGTAGAAGCTGCGGGTTAAGGCGTGTCCAGTCGGTGGCCTCGCGCTGGCTTTCGGCGAGGACCTAGTAAGTCTCTCGCCAATCCCGGCTCGACCGGGCCACGTGAGCAAGAAACAGCAATTGCAACCGTGCGAGCTAGCAGGCCGGGTCTGCGGGTTCACGGCCGACAGCGGGCCGTTCGTCCAGAAGCGAACGCCAGCGCCGCAACGCCGTGGACGCCGGGCGGGACTCGCAACGCCGAGGAGCGGAGAGGCAGGAACCTCGTAACGCGGAGGAGCAGAGACGCCGAGCCCCGCATCGCGTAGGAGCGACTCCGCAACCTCGAACTGCGAAGTAGCAGAGACGCCGGCGCTACACCGCGGAGGAGGCAGACACGCCGGAGCTTCAGACCGCGAAGGAGCAGAGACGCCGGGCCCGGCACGCGGAAGAGCCGGGACGCCAGAACCCCACACCGGGCGGAGAGCAGAGGACCCGGGTCCCGCTCCGCGGAAAAGCAGAGACGCCGGGCCGGCCCCATACCGCGGAAAAGCAGACACGCGGGAACCCGCACCGCGGAGGTCAGATCGTCGCCACGAACATGCCGGAAGTCGGTACGCAAAGGCCGGGAGCGCACCGATGCGAGAAGCAAAGTCGGGATTGCTCAGTCTGCGTCCGAGTCGGCGGGTTCACTCGGGCGTCCTGAAGTGCTCCGGGTGCCACTCCAGCCATAACGCCATCCCTCTGGCAACCCCGGTAATTTGCGCGTCGTGCCCGCCGAGCGCGAGGAAGTCGTCGCGGCCGAAGATCGTCCATGACCGGATGGTGCGACCATGGATCCGAGAAGCCAGGTCTCCAGATAGGCGTCTTCTTGAGCTCCGCCCACCAACGCCGTCGAGACTCGACCGTATCTGCGGGGCTGGCCTTAAGGCGCAGTCGTAGGTTCACGACAACTGCGACGTCTTCACCAGGTCAGCACCGTGCGTCCGTACGTCTGGACGCAGGCCGCGACTGAGCTGTTCCGAGTCAGCTGCGGTGAAGAGCTAGGGAAGCGCCGTTCTGAGATCACGCGCTCCTGCGGCAACAATCGGTCGTCGGCGGGGCTTACGGAGATTGCTTCGGCCATGGCCATCTCAGGCTGCAAGTGCAGGCCCTCGTGCGGTTCCGCGTTGAGACATCAGCACGACCACAGGTCGGACCCGATTGTGCCGCCTTGGGAGACCGATCGGGTTTGGCGCTTTCTTACTCGACGTATATGAACGGTTTCGTCGGCGGTCGGCGTGGCTGAAGGCCGTCGGCCGGCATCCCGGCCCCGGCACGCGTCTAGCGACAGCCGCGGACAGAGATGGCGGGCTGGCGGCTGCCGACTTCAGAACACTTTCGCGGCTCGAACTTCGGAAGAATCCGTAGATACGCGGCGGAGGATGCAGGGAGGAAGGGCGTCCCCGACCTAGCTGAGCTATTGCAGGGCAGAAGCCTACGCAGGAAGTCAGTAAGGCGACGCCAAGTGGCGCCGAGGCGACACTGCCCAGTCGTCACTAGGGCGGAGCCGGGGCCGCAGCGCAAGTCAACGAGCTTAGTCAAGGGAGAGGCGGGATTGCGGCTGTGAAGCGGCTCCTCCGGGCGAAGGCTTGAGCGCTTCGAGTATTCAGCTTGAAGAGCGCCGTTGGGACATCCTGCGTTTCACGTGAAACGGCTCCTGGCTCCTGGCTCCTGGCTCCCGGCTCCCGGCTCCCGGCTCCCGGCTCCCGGCTCCCGGCTCCCGGCTCCCGGCTCCCGGCTCCCGGCTCCCGGCTCCCGGCTCCCGGCTCCCGGCTCCCGGCTCCCGGCTCCCGGCTCCCGGCTCCCGGCTCCCGGCTCCCGGCTCCCGGCTCCCGGCTCCCGGCTCCCGGCTCCCGGCTCCCGGCTCCCGGCTCCCGGCTCCCGGTGAGGCTAACCGAACCGCTCCTGTTTCACGTGAAACGGCGCAGAGTGCGGGATTGAGAAATGCCGAGACCTCCCTCGAGCGGGCCGGCTTGTCGCGGCGGCCGAGCGCACCTCGCGTAGAACCGATGCCCTTGAGCGTGCAGAGCATTCGTAGGAGCACGGGGCACCTCGAGCACACCACAGCAATAGCCCCTGAAGACGTCGCGTCACTACGAGGGGGACTCAATGTGCTCCTCGCACGACGGATAGCCGTCCCCCAAAGTCGGATGCCGTGCCGTCGTCCTTGATTGAGGATGTGATGCCCGCTGGCCGGGAGCAGCGTGATGTCGACCTCCACCGTCAGATGTTGCAATCGTGGTGGCACGGCCAATCGGTTGTTGGATCGGCGGTCAAGGGGGGTGTAGAAGGTCGTGCGGCCGTCGGCCAGCGCTACGAAGTGCGCGCAGTGGGCGTAGCCGTCGGTGCAAGGGCCCGGACTTCGACCTATGCGGCACTGTGGGGCACTGGTGGCGTGGCAACTACGTGTGGGACTTCTGGCTTGCGGATTACCGGAGGCCAACATCGCCGACGAAGCCGGGCTGAGCCTGAGTCGTTCGACCTACGGCAGCGCGTGTGTCTGACATCGAGCCCGCGTCCGCCATGCCTCAGATTCAGCGGCGGCTCTCGGGCCGGCTCGCTCGCACTCGTAGGCGCCACATACTGTCTAGAAGAGGCGGTGCTGGTCGCCCCGCCAACCTTCACTGGGACAGCGCACCGTTCGGGCTTACGGTGCCGCAAGTGTGGTGCGCTTAGACGCTGACGGGATCCCGGACGTTGTTGAACTCATGCGTCCGTAGCTCGGTAGGAGTGCGCCTGCCTCGTCAAGGTCGCCGGTCAAGCGGCGATAGCTTCCACCCCAAAGGCCAAGCCGATCATCACAGAGCAGGTGGCTCAAGTTCGGTTTCACGTGAAACGGATGCCTCGAGCTTTGTTGCGGCAGAAAACTGCTGACTCGGAGGGAATGCGGCCAGGACGGACACGCCGATGAGCTACGCGTCGAGCTGTCCGACGGCCAGCAGATGCGCACCCGCTATCTCGTCAAAGTGAGGTATCTGCATAGCCATCGCATCGGACAGGCTCGTGTACGTCAGCTGGGACCAGCACGGTGACAGCCAGGGGGTGGCCGCCGACCCGGGCGGCCACCGCGTCGCTTTACGCCTCAGCGGGCGAGGACGCGACTCGTGCAGAGGTCACTTATGCAGACGGGCGATGTGCGCTGTATGACTGTTCGACGCAGCAGGAGGTGCCTACTTCCGTCAAAGGAGAAGCACTGAACCCAGCCAGTCGACAGGTCATCTGGTACGCCAGCGTCCCTCCTGCTCGGTGTTGGGCCAGAACCCTTCCCGCATGGACCTGGCACCTTCTCCCGATCTCCATCGCGGTGCGCCGGTGGCTTCCGGTTCCCGAATGAGACGAAGCGAAATCGACTGTTAGAGCGCGCGGGCGGGCGCCGATCGACCCGTTGTCGAGGAAAACAATCACTATTGACGCAACCGGGGTGCTGAGCGAGTCGGGAACGACTATCCAACGATCTAGCAAGTACGTAAGCGGCAGAGCGGCCACGCCTCGAGCCGCCTTAAGCCCGACAACTGAGCCGAGGTGGCGCAGAGCTCCAAAGCTGAACAATCGATCCCTGCGTCTCCAGTGCGCCACATGGCAACGGTTCACCCGGGTTGGCGTCAGCAGGGATGAGGCAAAAAGCTTGTTTGGCCCCCGCTCGTCGAGGTGCTGTCGGACCGACGCTACTTCTAAGCCCATGCCGGCTCAGGTCCAAGCGTTGAGGACAAATGCATGAAGCTGACCCCGCACGATCTGATCTTTAGATCCAGGGCACTGCCTGGGTAGCTTCCCATCTTTGCCAGGTCTCGACTCGGACGATCAGCAAAGGCGAACTCTGCCTTCCGTGAACATGACGTACCTACATAGGGCTGTAGGGTTTAGCTGTAAGGGAGGCGACAACCGATCGGGCCAAATAGGGCGTTCTGGTTCGTCTTCAAGGTCGACTAGGAGAGCGCCAAAATCTCAGGAGAATGGCTCTGACAGAACCGGTTGGGCCCAACAGATTGCCGCGAGAGCCCTCCCGCAGACCACCGCACCGCCCTCAATAACGAAGGGCACGCGAACCGAATCGCGTGCCCTCAATTCCTTACTTGCGGTGTCGACTAGCTGTCGGTGTTGGCGCCCTCTTCGTCGACGCCGATCATGCCGACTATGCGCTCGAGGTCGTCGACCGTGGCGAACTCGATGGTGATCTTGCCTTTGTTGCGGCCGATGTCGACCTTCACGCGGGTGTCGAAACGGTCGGACAAGCGGTCGGCCAAGTCGTTCAGCGCCGGCGCGTGGACCTTGGCACGGCGGGTGGGAGCGGCCTTCTTGGCCGGGCCGTCGGCGAGGGTCAGCGAGACGAGCTCCTCGGTGGCGCGCACGGAAAGGCCCTCGGCGACGATCCGCAGCGCGAGCTTCTCCTGAGCCTCGGTGTCTTCGAGGCCGAGCAGGGCGCGGGCATGGCCGGCCGAGAGAACACCGGCGGCGACCCGGCGCTGGACGGGCGCGGGCAGGTTCAGCAGGCGGATGGTGTTGGAGATCTGCGGTCGGCTGCGGCCGATCCGCTTGGCGAGCTCCTCGTGCGTGGCGCCGAACTCCTCGAGCAGCTGCTGATAGGCGGCCGCCTCTTCGAGTGGATTGAGGTTGGCCCGGTGGATGTTCTCGAGCAGCGCGTCCCGCAGCATGGCGTCGTCGCGGGTTTCGCGGACGATGGCGGGGATCGACTCGCGGCCGATCGCCTGGGCGGCACGCCAGCGCCGCTCACCCATGACGAGCTCGTACCGGCCCTCGGTCAGCTCGCGGACGACGATCGGCTGCAGGAAGCCGACCTCCTGGATGGAGGTCTTGAGCTCGTCCAGCGCCTCGTCGTCGAAGACGTGACGCGGCTGCTTCGGGTTCGGCTCGATGGCCGTCACCGGCAGTTCGGCGAAGCGCGCACCGGGAACCGGGGCAAGGTCGTCGGCAGACGTCGGCGTCGCAGCCGGCTCCTCAGCCGCAACCGGTGCCGGGGGAGCAGGGTCCGCTTCGGGAGCAGAAGTGGGCGCCGGAGAAGCCGGTGCGTCAACGACGGGAGCGGCAGCAGCAGTCGCGGAACCACCGACGGGAGCGGCAACAGGCTCGGCAACGGGAGGAGCGGCGGGCGCCGTCGGAATCAGCGCGCCAAGGCCGCGGCCCAATCCGCCCCGCGGACGGTTCTTCATGCCGTGCCTCCCGTGTTGACCCCACGCATCGCGATCTCCAGGGCGGCCTCGAAGTAGCTGGTGGCGCCCCTTGATCCCGGATCGTAGGTCATCACGGACTGGCCGTAGCTGGGCGCCTCCGACACCCGCACGTTGCGCGGGATGACGGCGTTCAGAACCTTGCTGCCGAAGTGATTGCGTACGTCCTGCTCGACCGCGTCGGCAAGCCGCGTACGACGGTCGTACATCGTCAGGAGGATCGTCGAGACGTCGAGCGTGGGGTTCAGGTGCTGCCGAACCAGGTTGATGTTGTTGATCAGCTGGTTGAGGCCTTCCAACGCGTAGTACTCGCACTGGATCGGGATGAGCACCTCCTGCGCCGCGCACAGGGCGTTGACCGTGAGCAGGCCGAGCGACGGCGGACAGTCGATGAACACGTAGTCAAACTGCTCGGGGTGGGCCGCGATCGCCCGCGCCAGTCGCGACTCGCGCGCGACGACGGAGACGAGCTCGATCTCGGCGCCGGCCAGATCGATGGTGGCGGGCACGCACCACAGGTTCGGGATGCCCTCGACCGGCTGCGCCACCTCGGACAGCGGCACGTTGTCGATGAGGGTGTCATAGACGTCCGGTACGCCGGCGTGGTGCGGCACGTTGAGTCCGGTGGAGGCGTTGCCCTGCGGGTCGAGGTCCACCACGAGTACCCGGTTGCCGTGCAGCGCCAGGGCCACGGCGAGGTTCACCGTCGTGGTGGTCTTGCCGACGCCGCCCTTCTGGTTCGCGACGCAGAGCACCCTCGGGTGGTCCGGACGCGGCATGGTGATCTCGCCGCTCGGGTTGAGGATCTGCACAGCTCGCAACGCTTCCATGGCCAGGGGCGGATCGTCTTCATCCCGGCCCGGCGTTTCACGTGAAACGTGCTCGTCCGGTGCCGAAGGAGCCTCAGCGGGTGACGCCGGAGACCCCGAAACGGGCGATGCGGACACCGGGGCGGCCGAGACGGGTACGGGTGATGAGGCTACCGCCGGCGGTCCCGAGCGCGGAGCCGGGGCCGAGCGACGGGGTTCTTCGACCGAGGGCGGGGGAGCCGGCGTTCCGTAGATTTGGCCGCCGGGCTGGCCGCTCGCCGCACGAGGCGCAGGAACGCCCTGTTCAACGGTGTTGAAGGCGCCACCGCGGCCGTCGACGCCCGTCAACGATCCACGATCGTGATCGAGAGGTGACTCGGTTTCACGTGAAACACCGTACTCATGCACCGTTTTATCCCTGTTGGTGAGGAACGGGTCGGTCGGCGACACGTGCGTTCCGGCGGGAGTTGACCGGTCCACACTATCGACGCCCGGCCAGCCTACGGCCGTCGGGCGAGCCTCGCCATGGCCTACCGCCTGATGGTGCAAGCGCATCCATGAGTCTTCCCCCAGCGCGGACGACTCGAACGCCCTGCCACCCGTAAGGGACCCTGTCTCCTCGCGGTCAGCGATCACCCCTTCGAGAGCGATCGGTCGAACCTCCGCTACCGGCGAGTGCAGCGACGACGACTCAGCACCTTTTCCCGTACGCCGGGAAGCGCGCAGCAGCCGCCGAAAGGCCGCTCTCGCGATGCCCCGCGGGCCATCGTCCCCCCGTGAATCTGTCAGTGGCTCGGATGATCCGCCAGCGGCGGCCGCCCGCGGCTCGGCATGACCGTCGTGCTCGCTCAGGCCCTGCCCGGAGTACCCGCCCAGTCCTCGATCGTCGGCAAAGGCCGGACGCCCCGAATGACCTTCCAACCGCGCCGCGGCCTGACGACCGGGGTCGCGTACCGAGCTTTCGTCCAAGTGCGGTGGGGAACCTCCTGACGCAGCCCGGTCGGCCGGCGGAGTCTCCTTGTCCGGTGGTGCCCACATGGGCGCCGGAACGGTGTCCCCGTGTTCCACATCCGAAGGGAACCCGGTGCTGCCCTGATCGGGGCGCCTCGCCTTCGTGTTCCGTTTCCGCGCGCCCCGCCTGGACATCTAATCCCTCCGCGATCTCCCTCGCCCGGAGCCACGATCACGCCTGCCGGAGCGTCCGGCCGCGTCGCGCCCCGAGTTCGCCGCCCGGGTGGGCGGCGTCGGCCTCGACTGCACGACTACCTCGATCACCGTGGTGGGCGGGTCGATCAAGCCCTCCCCGCACAGCCGGAGGGCCGGATCCGAACCGCCCAGGGCGGCCACCGCGTCCCGGTGCTCCGCCGCTTCCTCGGCGGCGGTGGCACCCTTGAGGGCCAGCAGCCGGCCGCCGACCCGAGCCAGCGGCAGGCACCAGCCGGCCAGCCGGTCGAGCGGGGCGACCGCCCGCGCGGTGACGACGTCGGCGCCGGCGGGGGGTCCGTCGACGACGTCCTCGGCTCGTCCCCGCACAACCGTGACCGATTGCGACAGGCCGAGCGTGGTCACCGCCTCCGAGAGGAACGCGGTGCGTCGTGCCAGCGGCTCGACCAGCGTGATGTGCAGGTCCGGTCGTGCCACTGCGAGCACGATACCGGGCAAACCGGCACCGGACCCTACATCGACCACCGAAGCGCCGATAGGGATGATCTGGGACACTACTGCACAATTGACCAGGTGGCGCTCCCAGATGCGCGGAGCCTCTCGCGGCCCGATGAGCCCGCGTACGACTCCGTCGGTGACGAGCAGCCGCGCATACTCCACAGCGAGTCCCAGTCGATCACCGAAGATCTCAGCGGCCGCGTCGGCGATCTCCGCGGGCGGCTCGGCTCCCACCGCGGACGCAGAAGGGGCTGTTCGGGCAAGCCCGGCGTCAGTTGGCGCAGACTCACCGCCGCGGACAGGAGTGATCCCGGGTGCCGGCGGTTCCGTGGGCGAGGCGGTAGCGGCGTCCGGAGAGGGCGAACGGCCCTGGGGCGGTGACGCCGGACGGCCGGGAAAGGCGATCGGGCGCCGTACGCCCCGGCCTTGGACCTTTTTGCCCCGGAAAGGCGCCGGCCCGGGCGATTGCTCACCCGGGCCGGCGTCTCCCGCGCCTTGGCGTGGGTTGGTCACCTCAGTCCGCCGCGCGCACCACGATGCGCCGGTTGGGCTCGACGCCCTCCGACTCGCTCTGCACGCCGCTGATCGCGTTAACCACGTCGTGCACGCACTTGCGCTCGAACGCGGACATCGGCTCGAGCCGTACGGGGTCGCCGTGCTCCTTGACCTTCTCGACCGCGTTGCGCGCGACCGCGGCCAGCTCCTTGCGGCGCGACGCCCGGTAGCCGCCGATGTCGAGCAGCAGGCGCGAGGGCGAACCGGTCGCCCGGAAGATCGCCAGGCGGGTCAGTTCCTGCAGCGCCTCGAGCGTGGCGCCGCGCTGGCCGACCAGCGGCTGCAGCCGGCCGCCGACCACCTCGACCATCGGCCGACCCGCCGACACGAGCTCGTCGATGTCGCCGTCGTAATCGAGGATGTCCAGCAGACCCTCGACGTAGTCAGCGGCGATCTCGCTCTGGCGGAACAGGTCGCCGTCGGAGGCGACGGTCTCCGACGTCTTGGTCTCCTCGGCCGTCGCGGATGAGGCCTCAGCCTCCGACGACGCGGAGACCGACGATTCGGGAGTGCTGGTGTCGGTCACGGTCTCATCTCCGTATTGATCGGGCCGGACCTGCTCGGTCCGCTGTTTCCCGCGGCGAAGGGAGCGGTGTGCCAGGCCGCGGGGAGGTCTCGGCAAGGGGAGCGCCCGGGTGCCCGTCGTACGACACCCGGGCAGCGATCATCCCTTGGGTTTGCTCGCCGGTCGGGCGCCCTTCTTGGGATTCACCGGTTTGGCACCGGGCTTGGGCGCGACGGCCTTCTTGGTGTCGACGACCGGGGTCTGCGGCTCGGGCTGCTTGCGGCCGAACAGGCCACCGGCGCGGCCGGGCTGCACCGGGCCCTTCGGGGCGGCGCCACCGGCGGCGGGCTTCTTGGCCGGCGGACCGGACGGACGGGCGGGCGACGAGCCGCTCTTGCCGGCCATCTGCGGCGGCGGGAACTTGCGGAGCACCCACTGCTGCTGGGCCAGCGTGAACAGGTTGTTCGTGACCCAGTAGATGATCACACCGATGGGGAACAGCGAGCCGGAGATGAGCAGCGAGAGCGGGATGCCGTACAGCATCAGCCGCTGGATCATCTTCTGCTGCGGGTCCTCGGCCCACCCGGTCTTGAGGATCATCTGACGGCTGGTCAGGTAGGTGGTCGCCATCATGACCAGCACCAAGATGCCCGCGATGATCTTGACCGTGGTGCCGTTGGCCTGCAGCGCGGTGAGCTCCTGGGCGGTGGAGCCGAACTTGCCCGCCAGCGGCGCGGTGAACAGCGACGCGTGGGTCGCGCTCTCGAACTGCTCGACGGTCCAGCCGTACAGCGTCTTGCCCGCGTTGTCCGGGTTGAGCCGGCGGAGAACGTGGAACAGGCCCAGGAAGACGGGGATCTGCAGGAACATCGGAAGGCAGCCCATGAGCGGGTTGGCCTTCTCCGTCCGGTACAGCTCCATCATTTCCTTCTGGAGCGTCTCCCGGTCACCCTTGTGCTTCTCCTGCAGCTCCTTGACCTTGGGCTGCAGCGCCTGCATCGCCCGCTGGCTCTTGATCTGCTTGACGAAGACGGGGAACAGGATGACCCGGACGGTCACCACCAGGAAGACGATCGCCAGCACCCACGACCAGTTCGTACCGAGGAACCGGCCGTCGGGCACCCCGATGAAGTCCCACAGGGCGTGCCAGCGCAGAAGGATCCACGAAATGGCGTAGTAGATCCAGTCGAGACTCAATTCAGGCTCCAGTCACATCGGCAGGACGGTGACGGATCGGGTCAGGTACCGGGTCGTACCCGCCGGGGTGGAAGGGGTGGCAGCGCAGGAGCCGCCAGACCGCGAGAGCTGTCCCTTTCACAGCGCCGTGACGCGCCAGGGCTTCCTGGGCGTATGCGCTGCACGAGGGATAGAACCGACAGCGAGCCGGCAGCACCGGACTCACCCAACGACGGTACGCGACCACCATCGCGGTCAGCACACGGGCAAGCAGGCTCATCGCGGCCGCCGGGGTCTGCGGGCCGCGGCGAGCGCGGCGGCGAGGTCGTTCTCCAAGGTGGCGTACGAGGCTCCGGCCGCGGCGGGGAGGGCACGGACCACGAGCATCGATCCACCGGACAGCTCGCCGAGCAACGGACGCACCAGATGCCGCAGGCGGCGGCGGACCTGGTTGCGGATCACGGCGTTGCCGACGGCCTTGGATACGACGAAGCCGGCGCGCGCCGTGGAGGCTTGCGCCGGCTCCTCGAGAAGCAGATGGACGACAACCGTGCCCCGGCCGACTCGGCGGCCACCGCGGATCGCTGCGGCGAAGTCGGCGCTACGCCGCAGTCGCTGCGCCGCGGCCAGCACGACTACCTGGGCATTCCGGCCCGACAGCCGCCGGCTCAGGCCGACAGCTTGTCGCGGCCCTTGGAACGGCGGGACGACAGGATGGCGCGGCCGGCACGGGTGCGCATGCGCAGCCGGAAGCCGTGGGTCTTGGCACGCCGGCGGTTGTTCGGCTGGTAGGTGCGCTTGCTCACGTCAAAACTCCGTCTTCGTACTTACATCCAGGGGGCATCAAAGCTGCAAGACGCCACTTTACCAGAGCGCGGCGGAGCAACCGCTCGACCCTACGCAGGGGTGCCGCGCCGGTCAACCATATCGTGAGGCGGCACGCGGCTCGTCTTTCTCCACAGCTGGTGAACTTTTTCCTGCGACCGGGCGCTTGCCGTCCGATGGGAGAGTTGATGCCGCGGCGAGGTCGCTGTTAGCGTGCCCGTTTGCTGGTCAACAGCGCTGCACGCATACCACGACGAGTCGGCCAAAACCAGACAAGCAGGTGAATCGTTCGCCACGGTGAGCCTGTTCAAACCGCGCCGTACAGGCTCCGGGAAGTCTGCCGACCATCCGGCCGGGGAGCGTCAGCCGGTAGTGCACAGGTTGTGGATAACCTGTGGACAGCCGGTGGCGCCGAGCGTCTTCAGCACGTTAGATGTGGTGCTGGGTTGGGGGGAGCCGTCGATTGCCCGAGGGGGCAGCGACGGGCAAGGCGGTCCGGACAAAAGGTCCACCGGGGGTCGGTGGCGATGGGGGTGGCGCGGCGGTGGCCGATCAGGTCGACCTGAGCGGTGTGTGGAAGGCGACGCTGGATGAACTGGCCGACGAGATCTCGTCGCGTCAGCAGCGCGCCTATCTGCAGCTGACTCAATTGCGCGCCATCGTCGAGGACACCGCGCTGCTGGCCGTCCCCGACGCCTTCACCAGGGACGTCATCGAGTCGCGCCTGCGTCCGGCGATCACCGAGGCGCTGAGCCGCCGGCTGAACCGACCGATACAGGTCGCGGTCACGGTCAAGCCCCCGGAGGACGGCTCCGGCCTGCCCGGCACCGTGTACGGCACCCCGCTCGAACCGCCGCCCGAAGAGGCCCCCGAATCGCAGCCGCGGCACTACGCCGAGCCGCAGCGACAGCCCGAACCCGCTGGTTACGACGGCTATCCGCCCGGTTCCGCGCAACGCTCGGCATATCCGCGCGGGGTTCCGGCCGCCCGCGGTGGTCAGGAAGCTCTCTTCGGCGACCTGCCACCGGCGCCCGCCCCGGTCAACCGGATCGGCAACCCAGTGGCGCATGTCACTGAAAAGGCTGAATTCAACGACGCGCCCGCGCACCGGATGGCGTCCGAACCGTCGCATCTGCGCGACAACAACCGCCAGCCGGACGGCCACGCCGGCGGCAGCGACCCACGCGAGGACACGCTGCCGATGCGCGGCGACAACGGTCCCGGCCGCTCGCCGCTCGACATCCGCCCGTCGAGCAACCCGCGCGGCACCAACGACGGCAACCGTCTCAACCCGAAGTACATGTTCGAGACGTTCGTCATCGGCTCGTCCAACCGCTTCGCGCACGCGGCCGCCGTCGCCGTCGCCGAGTCACCCGCCAAGGCGTACAACCCGCTTTTCATCTACGGCAGCTCCGGCCTCGGCAAGACCCACCTGCTGCACGCGATCGGCCACTACGCGACGACGCTCGGCCACGCCCGCTCGGTGCGTTACGTCTCCACCGAGGAATTCACCAACGACTTCATCAACAGCCTGCGCGACGACAAGACGCAGGCCTTCCAGCGGCGCTACCGCGACGTCGACATCCTGCTGATCGACGACATCCAGTTCCTGGAGAACCGCGAGCGTACGCAGGAAGAGTTCTTCCACACCTTCAATACGCTGCACAACGCCAACAAGCAGATCGTCATCAGCTCGGACCGTTCCCCGCGCCAGCTGGCGACCCTCGAGGACCGGATGCGTACGCGCTTCGAGTGGGGCCTGCTCGCCGACATCCAGCCGCCCGACCTGGAGACGCGCATCGCGATCCTCCAGAAGAAGGCCGCGCAGGAACGCATGTACGCCCCCGACGACGTCCTCGAGTTCATCGCCTCGCGCGTCTCCAACTCGATCCGCGAGCTCGAGGGCGCGCTCATCCGCGTGACCGCGTTCGCGAGCCTCACCCGTTCCTCGGTCCAGCTCTCCCTGGCCGAGGAGGTGCTGCGCGACTTCATGCCAGACGGCGCCGGCCCCGAGATCACCGCCGACCAGATCATGGTGTCCACCGCCGACTACTTCGGCGTCTCCCTCGAAGACCTGCGCGGTCACTCCCGCTCCCGGGTGCTCGTGAACGCCCGCCAGGTCGCCATGTACCTCTGCCGCGAACTGACTGAACTCTCCCTTCCTCGCATCGGCCAGGCCTTCGGCGGCCGCGACCACACGACGGTCATGCACGCCGACCGCAAGATCCGCCAGCACATGGCCGAGCGGCGGTCGCTCTACAACCAGATCGCCGAGCTGACCAACCGCATCAAACAAAACACCTGACCCCATTTCCAGTACGCGGCCGCGCAGTTCCAGCCGAGGGCGAGTTTTCGGTCGCCGGGCGTGGGGTGCGCTCGGTCTTCCAGTGAGGTCGTCGCGAGCCTTGATCGGTGTTGTCCACATACCGGCTTAAGCGGCCCAGATCGACCACGCGCAGGCCTCGTGCACCCGGCGCACGGCCCGCCGAGCTGTCTGCGGGCGGACTGGTGAGGCCGGCATGTCCCCATGTCCGGCCTCCGACGACGGTTGTGGCACACGCTGCCGCTCCAGCCGAAAACGACCGGCCGACGGTTATCCACATCTTGATGCCTGGAGCTACCCGGCCGATCGACCGGCCGGGACCGGCTGTCGGGTGGGCGGCGCTGCTGCTGCTCGACTATCTGGCCGCACGAGTTCGTCCACGCGCCAAAGCGTTCCCTGTAGGCGGCCGCTGGCGATGGTTGTCCACACGCCGGCGGTTCAGGTGAAGGCAATCGGCCGACAACGGTCATCTCCACTCTGCTGCTCGACGCGGGGCGGCCGGTTCGCAGCGAGTTGTCCACGCCGGCGCTCACCTGCCGGCGGCCCGGCCTCGTGACGGGTTATCCACACGCCAACGCTTTTGCGTGCAGGCGGCCGGCGGCCCGGCCCGGCGCCCCGGTCCAGGTGCAGCCGCACGGAGAGGTCGCCGGTGAGTCCGCACAGCAGCCCGGTCCGCGACCAACTCGGCGACAACGGCCTTGTGCGGCGACGCCGTGGAGAAACGGCTCAAGGACCTCGACGCGCACATCACCGAGATCGACGTCGCCGCCTCGACGTGCGCAGATGCAGCTTCGTTCCGATGGACGCCTGAAGCTCCAGCTGAGCAGGACCGGCCCGGAGCGGTTATCCACATGCTGGCGCTCGAGCCGACCAACCGGGGATGAGCTTCCGATGATGGCGCCCAGCCGACTGGCAGGAACGGTTATCCACACGCCGGCGCTCGAGCCGACCAACCGGGGACCCGGGATGAGCTTCCGACGATGGCGCCCCAGCCGATTGGCCGGAACGGTTATCCACACGCTGCCGCTCGCGGTTGATGCGGCTGAAGGTGACCAGCGCGAGGTTCGCCGCGTTGAGCATGAGGTCGACGCGGCCGAGCGCCACCGCCGGGGAACGGTTTTCCACAAGCTGTGTCGTCGAGCATGAATCCGGCGCCGGATCTCCTCGGCCAGCTCGGGGCTGCGGGCGTCCGGGGCCTTCAGGATGAGCCGGTCGGAGGTGCGGTCGACGCGGTTGATGACTCTCCAGGGCAGCCCGACCGACGTCTCCCCAGGTCAGCGCCTCGTCTCAGGGTTGTCCGGGGAGGGGCGTCCCTCCAGTGGCGATCTGGCACTCGACATTGCAGCTGTGCAGAGCGAGCTCTGCCGACAACCAACGGTCGACCGGGTGCGGTGACCGGCGGTCGTGAATTCGGTCGTGCATCTGCAGCAGCCAAGTAGACGCGGTCGGGTCCGCACGCTGTGGGTCGCAGCTCCGGCACGCCGGCGAGGACGGCATCGCCGCGACCTCGACGGGCCACGATTGCATCAAGTGTCCTGGTCAGAGCGTTAGTCGCCTCTGGACGCGGGCTTCAGAAGGGCGTTGTACCGAGTTATCCACAACCCGATCGTGTAACCGGTAAGAGCGAATTACTGGCGTTCCGCCGCATTCGTCCACAGGTTATGCACATGGGCTACGTGGACGGCTGAGACTTCTCCACAAGAGGGGGCGGAGCGGCCGCCGGGATCGGGTGCGGCGGCCGGCTGATGAGGCGATGGGAACACTCATCCCCAACCGGGTTTTGTCAACGGTGGGACGGGACCGTTTCGTGCCAACGTTGTCCACACTAATTCACAGGCGTTCACAGGGGTTTATCCCCAGCGGTGGACAACCGGCGGACGCGGTCTGCACAGATGTGGACAACTCCTGGGGAAATCGATGTGGACAGACACGGAGCGTCATCTCGGTTTCCACGTCCTGTGGACGGCTGTGGATTGCCTGTTGAAGAAACTGGGGACGACGGGCCGGTAGCGTCTCGACGCTATCCACATGCCGGGGGACAAACCCGGTGGATATCCGGTGGATAGCCGGTGGACAACGGTGGACAACCGTCGCGAGCGGCTCGGCTGTGGACGCAGACCCGGGTTTGTACCCCGGTTTCCCACATGTGAATCACCGGTGGATAACTCTCTGACCTGCGCAAACTTGAGTTCTCCACACTATGCACAGGACCGATGAAGACGACTAGTTATCTCTCTAAGAAAACAAAAAGCAATCAACGGCGTTGTGGAAGTTGTGGATTGGCTTGCTGACGGCTCGTCGGTGGTCCGGCTCTTCAAGAGCGCACCGAAGCCAGGAGTGGGGACAGGCGGACGAGTGGGTGACGGGTGAGACGAGGGCAGGCATGGCGCACGGGCAGCATCGCCGCGGACGTCTCCGACCCTCGAGGACCGGCAGTGGCCCTCTGCGCAGTCGGTGACTGCTCGCACGGCAGGACGGCGCCGGGGTGCACGGACACGGGAGGCGGTGGATCGACACCAAATGGCCGACGGACACGGCGCGCCAGATGGACACCAGGTGGTCGACGGACCTGAGGCGGTGGATGGACACCAGGTGGTCGACGGACCTGAGGCGGTGGATGGGCGTCCGATGGTTGACGGGCACGACGCGGTCGACGGGCACGCGATCAACGGACGTGAAGTGGTCGACGCCTGCACGGCAAGACCGCGTAATGCTCGACGGCTGCAGAGGTACCGCGCAGAGCTCGACAGCTGTGCAGCGACCGCGTGATGCTCGGCAGCTTCGGAGAGGTTGCGTGGTGCTGGGTGGCAGCGTCGGCAGTGGTCGACGGCTGCGCAGCGAGATCGCGTGGTGCTCGACAGACGCCGAGCGAGACCGCGTAGCGCTCGACAGACGCGGAGCGAGACCGCATGGTGCTCGGCGGCTGCGGAGATCGCTCGGTGCTCGGCGGCCGTGCAGAAGGCCCGCCAGTGGTCGGCAGCCGGGCAGGTAGGACGGCGTGGTGCTCGGCGGCCGCGGACGGGAGGGACGGCGTAGTGCTCGACGAGGCGGTAGGCGTGGGAGCAGGCGACCGACGCAACCCCGTCGGCGCAGGAGGCCGCTGAGTGGACGAGACGCGCCGGACACGACCGCGGCAAGGATGGGGGCACGCAGGCCGTCTCAGCGGGTGCGAGAGGGCCGACCAGGGGACTGCGGGCACCCCGGCCCGTACGGAAGCATCTGCACCGACGAACGGCACGTTGCGAAGCAGCCAGGGCGGCTCACGAGCGGTCACCATGGTGGACGACACTGATTAGGCCACGATCGGCTCGACGCATAAGGTTCGTAGGGGTCGACGACGCCCCCGACACGAGGAAGCGACGCGGAGGACAGCATGAAGTTCCGGGTGGAGCGAGACGCACTCGCCGACGCCGTGGCGTGGACGGCGAAGAGCCTGCCCAGCCGGCCGTCGGTGCCGGTGCTCGCCGGCGTCATGCTGCGCGTCACCGACAGCCGCCTGCAGGTCTCCGGCTTCGACTACGAGGTCTCCAGCCAGGTCACCGTCGAGGTGCAGGCCGACGCCGACGGCGCCGCGCTGGTCTCCGGCCGGCTGCTCGCCGAGATCACCAAGGCGCTCCCGGCCAAGCCGGTCGACATCGCCGCGGTCGGGGCGCACCTCGAGCTGGTCTGCGGCAGCGCCCGCTTCACCCTGCCCACCATGCCGGTCGAGGACTACCCGAGCCTGCCCGAGATGCCCTCCAGCGCCGGCACCGTCGACGCCGCCGCGTTCGCCGCCGCCGTCGCCCAGGTGGCCGTCGCCGCGGGCCGCGACGAGACGCTGCCGATGATGACCGGCGTGCGCCTAGAGCTGAACGGCTCGACGATGGCCATGCTCGCCACCGACCGCTACCGCCTCGCCATGCGCGAGATGGAGTGGAACCCTGACGACCCCGAGATCAGCCTCAACGCGCTCGTCCCGGCGAAGACCCTGAACGACACCGCCAAGACGCTCGGCCCTCTCGGCGGCTCGGTGGTGCTGGCGCTCGCGCAGGGCAACGCCGGCGAGGGCATGATCGGCTTCGCGGGCGGCACCCGCCGTACGACCAGCCGCCTGCTCGACGGCGCGAACTACCCGCCCGTACGCTCGCTGTTCCCCGCCGCCTCCAACGCGCAGGCCCAGATCACCGTGGCCGCGCTGGTCGAGGTCGTCCGTCGTGTCGCGCTGGTCGCCGAGCGCACCACCCCGGTGCTGCTGAGCTTCAGCGAGGACGGTCTGGTGGTCGAGGCCGGTGGGACGGAGGAGGCGCGCGCCAGCGAGGCGATGGAGGCGGCCTTCACCGGTGAGCCGCTCACCATCGGCTTCAACCCGCAGTACCTCATCGACGGCCTGCAGAACCTCGGTTCCGCGCACGCCGTGCTCTCGTTCGTCGACGCCTTCAAGCCCGCTGTGATCTCCCCCGCATCCGAAAACGGCGAAATCGTGCCCGGTTACCGCTATCTGATCATGCCGATCCGGGTAACGCGCTGATACTGAAGGTTGTTCAGGGTCGACCTTGACCGGCGATCGGCCGCAGCCAGCCGCCCTGGACAGTCTTCACGGCAGGAAAGCACCGCCACACCTAGGGGGAACACCATGCAGCTCGGCCTCATCGGTCTCGGCCGAATGGGTGGGAACATGCGCGACCGGATCCGCGCAGCCGGACACGAAGTGGTCGGTTACGACCACCACCCGGAGAACAGCGACGTCAAGGACCTGGCCGAACTCGTCTCCAAGCTCAGCGCTCCGCGAGTCGTGTGGACCATGGTCCCGGCCGGTCAGATCACCGAGGACGCCATCAACGAGCTCGCCGAGCTGCTCGAGCCCGGCGACATCATCATCGACGGCGGCAACTCGAAGTTCACCGACGACGCCCCGCGCGCCGAGCGGCTCAAGCCGAAGGGCATCAAGTACCTCGACGTCGGCGTCTCCGGCGGCGTGTGGGGCAAGACCAACGGCTACGCGCTGATGGTCGGCGGCGACGCGGAGGACGTGGCCACCTGCCAGCCGATCTTCGACGCGCTCAAGCCGGCCGGCGAGTTCGGTTTCGCGCACGCCGGCACGCACGGCGCCGGCCACTACGCCAAGATGATCCACAACGGCATCGAGTACGGCATGATGCAGGCGTACGGCGAGGGCTACGAGATCCTGCTGGCGTCCGAGCTCGTCCACAACGTGCCCGCGGTCATCAAGAGCTGGCGCGAGGGCAGCGTCGTCAAGTCGTGGCTGCTCGACCTGCTCGACCGCGCGCTCGACCAGGACCCGGAGCTCGCCAAGATCAAGGGCTACGTCGAGGACACCGGCGAGGGCCGCTGGACCGTCGACGAGGCCGTCCGTCTCGCCGTGCCCGCGCACGTCCTCGCCGCGTCGATCTTCACGCGCTTCGAGTCGCGTCAGGACGACTCGCCGGCGATGAAGGCGGTGGCCGCGCTGCGCAACCAGTTCGGCGGTCACGCCGTCAAGTCCGTCTGAGCAGGCCGTGTACGTACGCCGGGTCGAGCTGGCCGACTTCCGTTCCTACGAGCGGGTGGCGGTCGACCTCGAACCCGGCGTGTCCGTGCTGGTCGGGCAGAACGGCATGGGCAAGACCAACCTGATCGAGGCGCTCGGCTACGTGGCCACTCTGGACAGTCACCGGGTGGCCACCGACGCCCCGCTCGTGCGCGCCGGCGCCTCGTCCGCCGTGATCCGCTGCGCGATCGTCCACGAGGGACGTGAGCTGCTCGTCGAGCTGGAGATCGTTCCCGGCAAGGCCAACCGGGCCCGGCTCAACCGTTCGCCGGTGCGCCGCCCGCGGGAGGTGCTGGGCGCGCTGCGCATGGTGCTGTTCGCACCCGAGGACCTCGAGCTCGTACGCGGTGACCCGTCCGAGCGGCGCCGCTACCTCGACGACCTGCTGGTCGCCCGCCAGCCCCGCTACGCCGGGGTGCGCTCCGACTACGACCGCGTCGTCAAGCAGCGCAACGCCCTGCTGCGCACCGCGTACCTGACCCGCAAGGTCGGCGGCAACCGCGGCCAGGACCTGTCCACGCTCGCCGTGTGGGACCAGCACCTCGCGCATCACGGCGCCGAGCTGCTGGCGGGCCGGCTCGAGCTCGTCGCCGCCCTCGGGCCGCACCTGACCAAGGCGTACGACGCGGTGGCGGCCGGCCGCACGACTGCGGCCATCGCGTACGCGTCCCGCCTCGGCGAGGGCCTCACGCCCGACCGGCCGGCGCTGGAGGAGGCGCTGCTCGCGTCGCTGCAGGAACGCCGTACGGCCGAGATCGAGCGCGGCGTGACGCTGGTCGGACCGCACCGCGACGACCTGACGCTGGCCCTCGGCGACCTGCCCGCGAAGGGCTACGCCAGCCACGGCGAGTCCTGGTCGTTCGCGCTGGCGCTGCGGCTGGCCGCGTACGACCTGCTGCGCTCGGACGGCATCGAGCCGGTGCTCGTGCTGGACGACGTCTTCGCCGAGCTCGACGGCGGCCGGCGGGAGCGCCTCGCCGCCCTGGTGTCCGACGCGGCCCAGCTGCTGGTCACCTGCGCGGTCCCCGAGGACGTGCCGGCCGCGCTGCGCGGCGCCCGCTTCGACGTGACGACCGGATCGGTGACCCGTGCCGACTGACCCGACCGACCGCGAGCGGCACGACGACCTGGTCCGCGAGCGCCACCAGGGCCTGGCCCGCGAGCGCAACGCGGACCTGTCCCGCGGGTTGCGCGACGACCTCGTCCGCGAGCAGCGCCCCCCGCGCGCCCGCGGCGACCGGCCCGACGCCCCGTCCATAGCGGAACGGTTCTATCCACAGGCCGATCCCCAGGGGCTCGTCCGGTCCGAGCTCGGCGATGTGGACGACGGCTGGTACTCGGCGGAGCCGCCGGCCGACGACTGGTACCCGCCGGAGAACGACGAGGCCGCTCCGGCGGGTTCCCGAGGCGTCAACCGCCGAGGAGCCGCCGGCAAGCCGAGCGGCCGGGGCGGACGAAGCGGCGACAGCGGCTCTCCCGGTCCTCAGGGTGCCGACCCCGCCCCGGGTATGGGAGAAGACGTTTCCGGCCCGCAGGAGGACGCTGAAGGCCCCTCAGGACCGCAACTGGCCCGCGCCGTGCTCGATGCCGCGCTCGCGAAGCGCCGGGAAGCGGCGGCCCGTCCCCGCCGACGCGGCTCCGGCACGGGCGAGGGCGGCGGACGGCGGCTGCGGGGCTACTCGGGACCGGGCCCGGACCCGCGCGATCCGCAGCTGTTCGGCGACGTGCTGCAGCGGCTCATGAAGGCGCGCGGCTGGGAGCGGCCCAAGGCCGAGGCCACGGTGTTCGGCGCGTGGGAAAAAGTGGTCGGCCCCGAGATCGCCCAGCACAGCCGGCCGGTGAAGCTCGACGCCGGCGTGCTGACCGTCGAGGCCGAGTCGACGGCGTGGGCGACCCAGCTGCGGCTGCTCGCCGCCACGCTGCTGCGCAACATCGCCAAGGAGGTCGGCCACAACGTGGTCACCAAGCTCAACATCCACGGCCCGGCCGCCCCGTCGTGGAACCGCGGACCCCGCCGGGTGCAGGGGCGGGGACCGCGCGACACCTACGGCTGAGCGGTCAGTAGTCGGCGAAGACCGCGTATCCGCGCTCGGCGCACCGCCGGTAGAAGGCGCCCAGGATGGCCAGCTCCGACCGGGCGAAGCTCCAGTGCGGCGGGTTGCCCGCGTCGTCGTGCAGGGCGGACAGGCGCTGGTCGAGCCACCGCAGCTGCTGCTCGGCGAGCCGGCCGGCCGCGACCGCGTTGCGCATGACGCCGGCCACCGAGTCGAACGTGACCAGGTCGCCGTACTTCTCGTGGCCCTCGACGAAGCGCTCCAGCCCACCGGCGATCCAGGCGCAGCCGTCCGGGTCGATCACCGGGTCCTCGTCCTCGGCCGCGGCGTCGGTGGCGTACAGCACGCCGCCCAGGCCCAGCAGCAGGTCGACGAGCTCCGTGTACGCCGTGGCTCGCACCGAGCCGGTCTTGGCTATGTGCAGTGCCAGGGCTCCGGTGGGCGCGGCGATCTGCGGCGCGTCGGCGATCGCCCCGAAGTCGACGAACTCGGCGGGAGCCACCGGGTCGTAGTACTGGTTCGTCCGCGGCCAGTGCACCGCGACGTTGTCCAGCCCCTTGTCGTGCGCCATGTGCGGGCCACCCCTCCTCGACCTGCGGCGCGGCCGTCCGGCCCTCACCGGCCCGCGCGGGCAGAGGTTACGACACGAACCTCCGCCGTTGGGAGGCAGTGTCGCAGTGCGTGGCCGCGAGCCGCGGCAGGCGCGCCCTGGCGATCGGCCGCCGGATCACTTGCCGTTGCGTGAGGCCCCCGTTCCGTGTAGGGGGAGACTGGGGAGCGGCCTCCGATGCGGCTACGGCAATCTGAGGCACCCGGAAGGGGTGCCGCACCCTCGCCAACTCGCTTCGGCGGAGTAGAATCGATGGAGACCGGGAAAACTTCTTGCTGACGATCGCGGTTCGGTCCTGTCCGGGGCGAGACCCTGACGAAACGGACCGCTGTCGTCACGCTACGCGGTTTTCCCAGCCGATCACGATCCGCGGGCCTGCCGCGGCGACCGGCGTGCACGGTTCCACCGGTGGTCCGCTCCTCCCCGCGGGTTGTCATCTGTGGCTCACCCTGCCTGCCGCCGCCCGCCGCGCGCCCGCCGACCCCGTGCGCGGCCCTGGCGGGCCGCAGCACGAGAAAGTGGCCGAGGGTGGCAGAGAACAAGCAGGAGTACGGTGCCGAGTCGATCACCGTGCTGGAGGGCCTCGAGGCGGTCCGCAAGCGCCCGGGCATGTACATCGGCTCCACCGGTGAGCGGGGCCTGCACCACCTGGTCTGGGAGGTCGTCGACAACGCGGTCGACGAGGCACTGGCCGGCTACTGCGACACGATCGACGTGGTGCTGCTGGCCGACGGTGGTGTGTCGGTGACCGACAACGGCCGTGGCTTCCCGGTCGACCTGCACCCCAAGCTGAAGAAGCCGGGCGTCGAGGTGGCGCTGACCGTGCTGCACGCCGGCGGCAAGTTCGACAACAAGGCCTACGCGGTCTCCGGCGGTCTGCACGGCGTCGGCGTGTCCGTCGTGAACGCGCTCTCCACCAAGATGTTCGTCGAGATCAACAAGTCCGGCAACGTGTGGCGGCAGCACTACACGGCGTCCAAGCCGGGTCCGCTCGAGAAGGGTGAGACCACCGACACCACCGGCTCGATGGTCCAGTTCTGGCCCGACCCCACGGTCTTCGAGACGGTCGAGTTCGACTGGCAGACGATCTACCGCCGCCTGCAGGAGATGGCCTTCCTCAACCGGGGCCTGACCATCAAGCTGTCCGACCTGCGGTCCGACTCGGTCGACGAGAACGGCGAGCCGCGCAAGGTCACCTTCATGTACGAGAACGGCATCGCCGACTTCGTGCGTCACCTCAACGCCACCAAGAACCCGATCCACAAGACCGTGGTCGAGTTCCAGGCCGAGGACACCGAGGCCCGCATGGCCCTCGAGATCGCGATGCAGTGGAACGAGTCGTACGGCGAGTCGGTCTACACCTTCGCCAACCGCATCAACACCCACGAGGGCGGCACCCACGAGGAGGGCTTCCGCGCCGCGCTGACCGGTGTCGTCAACCGGTACGGCAAGGACAAGAAGCTGCTCAAGGGCGACCAGAGCCTCTCGGGTGAGGACATCCGTGAGGGTCTCGCCGCGATCATCTCGGTGACCCTGGCCAACCCGCAGTTCGAGGGTCAGACCAAGACGAAGCTCGGCAACACCGACATGAAGAGCTTCGTGCAGCGGGTGGCCAACGAGCAGCTCGCCGACTGGTTCGACCGCAACCCCGCCGAGGCCAAGCAGATCATCACCAAGGCCGACCAGGCCGCCCGGGCCCGCATCGCGGCGCAGCAGGCGCGCAAGCTCGCCCGCCGCAAGTCGCTGCTCGAGTCGGGGTCCATGCCCGGCAAGCTCGCCGACTGCCAGTCGACCGACCCGCGCGAGTCCGAGCTGTTCATCGTCGAGGGCGACTCGGCCGGCGGCTCGGCCAAGCAGGGCCGCAACAGCCGCATCCAGGCCATCCTGCCGATCCGCGGCAAGATCCTGAACGTGGAGAAGGCCCGCATCGACCGGGTGCTGAAGAACAACGAGGTCCAGGCGCTGATCACCGCGCTCGGCACCGGCATCCACGAGGAGTTCGACGCCGCCAAGCTGCGCTATCACAAGATCGTGCTGATGGCCGACGCCGACGTCGACGGCCAGCACATCCAGACGCTGCTGCTCACGCTGCTGTTCCGCTTCATGCGGCCGCTGGTCGAGATGGGCCACGTCTACCTGGCGGCCCCGCCGCTCTACAAGATCAAGTGGAACAAGCGGGGCGACGACGCGCAGTACGCGTACTCCGACCGCGAGCGTGACGGGCTGATCGCGCTGCGCCAGCAGAAGAAGCCGAACGCGAAGCCGGACGACATCCAGCGGTTCAAGGGTCTCGGCGAGATGAACTTCCACGAGCTGTGGGACACGACCATGGACCCGGCCACCCGGACGCTACGCCAGGTGACGCTCGACGACGCCGCCGTCGCCGACGAGCTGTTCAGCGTGCTGATGGGCGAGGACGTGGAAGCGCGGCGCTCCTTCATCCAGCGAAACGCCAAGGACGTGCGGTTCCTCGACATCTAGGTGACGTCGAGGGACGTCTGTATCCACAGCGTCCGCCGCCTTTCCACAGCGTTATCCACAGCAGTATGCGACTTTCCGCCGTACTTGTCTGGTTTCACCTTGAGTAAGGGTTAACAGTGACTGACACTCCCGAGCCCCCCGACGGCGACGAGGCCCCGGACACCGGCGGCGTGGCCCAGCGGGTCGAGCCCGTCGGCCTCGAGGTCGAGATGCAGCGTTCGTACCTCGACTACGCGATGAGCGTGATCGTGGGACGGGCGCTGCCCGACGTCCGCGACGGCCTCAAGCCGGTGCACCGCAAGATCCTGTACGCGATGTACGACTCCGGCTTCCGTCCGGACCGCGGCTACGTCAAGTGCGCCCGCGTCGTCGGCGACGTGATGGGCAACTACCACCCGCACGGCGACTCGTCGATCTACGACGCGCTCGTGCGCATGGGCCAGCCGTGGTCGCTGCGCTACCCGCTGATCGACGGCAACGGCAACTTCGGCTCGCCGGGCAACGACCCGCCGGCGGCCATGCGGTACACCGAGTCGAAGCTCTCGCCTCTCGCCATGGAGATGCTGCGGGACATCGACGAGGACACCGTCGACATGCAGGACAACTACGACGGGCGTACGCAGGAGCCGACGATCCTGCCCGCGCGGTTCCCCAACCTGCTGGTCAACGGCTCCGAGGGCATCGCGGTCGGCATGGCCACCAAGATCCCGCCGCACAACCTGCGCGAGATCGCCGCCGCCGTGCAGTGGGCGCTGGACAACCCGGAGGTCGACGAGGCCACGACGCTCGACGCGCTGCTCGAGATCGTCAAGGGCCCGGACTTCCCCACCCACGGCCTCATCGTCGGCAAGCAGGCGATCCAGGACGCGTACCGCACCGGTCGTGGCTCGATCCGCATGCGCGCCGTGGTCGAGGTCGAGGAGGACCCGCGCGGCCGGCCGCAGCTGGTGGTCACCGAGCTGCCGTACCAGGTCAACCCCGACAACCTCGCCGAGCGGGTGGCCGAGCTGGTCAAGGAGGGCAAGCTCACCGGCATCGCCGACATCCGTGACGAGTCCTCCGGCCGTACCGGAATGCGGTTGATCCTGGTCCTCAAGCGGGACGCGGTCGCCAAGGTCGTGCTGAACAACCTCTACAAGCACACCCAGCTGCAGGAGACGTTCGGCGCCAACATGCTGGCGCTGGTCGACGGCGTGCCGCGCACGCTCAACCTCGCGCAGTTCATCCGCTACTACGTCGAGCACCAGATCGAGGTCATCCGCAGGCGTACGGCGTACCGCCTGCGCAAGGCCGAGGAGCGCGCGCACATCCTGCGCGGCCTGGTCAAGGCCCTCGACATGCTCGACGAGGTCATCGCGCTCATCCGGCGCTCGCCCACGGTCGAGGACTCCCGCCAGGGCCTGATGCAGCTGCTCGACGTCGACGAGGTGCAGGCCACCGCGATCCTCGACATGCAGCTGCGCCGGCTCGCCGCCCTCGAGCGCCAGCGGATCATTGACGAGCTCGCCCGCATCGAGATCGAGATCGCCGACCTCAAGGACATCCTCGCCAAGCCCGAGCGGCAGCGTGCCATCGTGGCCGAGGAGCTCGGTGAGATCGTGCAGAAGTACGGCGACGAGCGCCGCACCCAGATCATCCCGTTCGACGGCGAGGTCTCGATGGAGGACCTCATCGCGCGCGAGGACGTTGTGGTGACCATCACACGTACCGGTTACGCGAAGCGGACGAAGACCGACCTGTACCGCTCGCAGCGGCGCGGCGGCAAGGGCGTCAGCGGCGCCACGCTGCGGCAGGACGACATCGTGTCGCACTTCTTCGTAATCTCGACGCACGACTGGATCCTGTTCTTCACCAACAAGGGCCGGGTCTACCGGGCCAAGGCGTACGAGCTGCCGGAGGCGGCGCGCGTCGCGAAGGGCCAGCACGTCGCGAACCTGCTGGCGTTTCAGCCCGACGAGCACATCGCGCAGGTCATCCAGATCCCGAACTACCAGGTCGCGCCGTACCTTGTGCTCGCCACCAAGAATGGTCTCGTGAAGAAGACCCGGCTCGAGGAATTTGACTCCAACCGCAGCGGTGGCATCATCGCCATCAACCTGCGGGAGGACGACGAGTTGGTGGGCGCTGCGCTGGCGGCATCGGAGAACGATCTACTGCTCGTCTCCAAGCACGCCCAAGCGATCCGGTTCAATGCGACCGACGAGGCGCTGCGTCCCATGGGCCGGGCCACGTCGGGCGTCATCGGCATGCGGTTCAGCGACAACGACGAGCTGCTGGCGATGGAAGTGGTGCGCGAGGGCATGGATGTGTTGGTCGCCACCAACGGTGGGTATGCGAAGCGGACGCCCATCGAGGAGTATCCCGTACAGGGCAGGGGCGGTAAGGGCGTGCTCACCGCGAAGATCACGGAACGCCGTGGTGGACTGGTGGGAGCGCTCGTGATCAGTCCCGAGGATGAACTATTTGCCATCACCAGCAATGGTGGTGTCATCCGGACTCCCGTGAAGCCTGTACGGCGCACGCGGGATCGGAACACAATGGGGGTCAAGCTGATGGACCTCCCAGAAGGTGTAACCATCGTGGCGCTTGCTCGCAATGCCGACGAGCCTGACGAACAGGACTAGTTGATGCCGGAGACACAGGCGAAGTCGGGAGCCACGGGGAGCTCAGCGACGCCGAACGAGGCGGCCAAGGACAAGGCTGCCCCGAACGGACGCGACGCAGCGGCCCGCGCCGCGGCCCCGGCCGAAGCCCCGTCCCCGCCCAAGTTCACCCGGGCGCCGGGCATGGCGCCCCCGCCCGGTGAACCGGCCGCCGACAAGGACGGCTCCGACGCGAAGCGGCCCGGCGGGGCCGTGAAGGGCTCGGCCAGCGTGCCGGCCGTCACCAAGGGCAAGGGCGCGGCCCCCGGCAGCACCTCGGGCCGGGTCAGCGTGCCGCCGCCGGCCAAGCCGGGCGGCACGGGCCCGCAGCAGCGGCCCGGTGGCGACACGGGCGCCGCGGCCAAGGGTGCGGCCCGCCCGCAGGGCGGTCAGGGTGCGGGCGCGGCCACGGGCTCCGCGGCGGTGGGCGCTGCCCGGGTCACCGAGACGGTCCGGTCGGCGCGGTCCGCGGTCTCGTCGGCCGCCACCCGCGGTCCCCGGCGTGCCCGGCTGAACCTCAAGCGGATCGACCCCTGGTCCGTGATGAAGTTCTCCTTCGCCGTGTCTGTGGTGCTCTTCATCGTGGTGGTCGTCGCCACCTCGGTGCTCTACCTCGCGCTGGACGCCATGGGCGTCTGGAGTGAGGTCAACACCAGCCTCGCGGAGCTGGTCAGCGCGAGCGGCGGCGACGACGCGTCGTCCAGCGGCGGTTTCCAGATCACCGCGTGGGGCGTGATTGGCACGTCAATGCTGGTCGGGGCGGTCAACGTGGTGCTGTTCACCGCGCTGGCCACGCTTGGCGCGTTCATCTACAACGTGTGCGCCGACCTGGTGGGCGGCGTCGAGCTGACGCTCGCCGAGCGGGACTGAACGACGACGGGTCAGGGAGCCACCCCCGTTTTGGTGGCTCCCGACCGTGTGCGGTAACCTTCGGTGTCGCAGTTGAGGGGCTATAGCTCAGTCGGTTAGAGCGCAGAGCTGATAACTCTGAGGTCGCTGGTTCGATTCCAGCTAGCCCCACGAGTGATGGGGGTCCTGCCCGCGTGAGTGCGCGGGCCGGGACCGCTCGTCATGTCGGTCGAGATGCATGGTGGCCGCCTTCGCGCGGTGCTGCGGCCCTTTCTTTCCCGCTGGTCCTGGGGGTTTGTGATGCTGAAGAAGCTCCTCATCGTCGCGGGTGTCGTGGGCGCGGCCACCCTGGTGTTCAAGCGGGTCAAGGCCTCCAGCGACGAGCGGGCGCTGTGGCACGAGGCCACGACCGCCCCCGACCTTCGCTAAGGTTCGATTCCGGGGGCCCTAGCTCAACTGGCAGAGCACCGCCTTTGCAAGGCGGGGGTTAGGGGTTCAAGTCCCCTGGGCTCCACTTTTCAAGCCTTTCACCAGGCGAACGCCGAGGCAGATCGTTGGGGACACCTCCGGGACACCTCACCGGATATCCCACCGCCCGGCGGCGGCCGACGCGCCGGCTGACCTCGGCGGCTTGAGACCGATGTTGGGCGGCATAGTGTGCCATCACCGCGGCGATGCTCTCGAGAACACCCGCTCGATGACGACGCGGACGGTATCGGCCTCAGTGTGAAGGTCGACCTCCACCCATACGTCGCATGGCCCGTCCGCCGTCCAGAGCGGCAGCAGGGCACACCACTCGCCGCGTTCCTCCAAGGGGAACATGAAGGCTCCGTCGTTCTGCCACCAGTCCTGCGGAAGAGGGGCTAAAGGCTGAGGATTTCGTTCGAGGAGCGCGGCGGTAGGAGCTACGGCGTGGGGCGCCAACAGACCGGCGTGGACGAGCGCATCCAGGTCGCCCGCCGCCAGTCGGGCTGCTACTGCTTCAATGGCCGGCCTGAATTGTGGAACCACCGGCACGTCGTACGGCTCCATCGCAAGATGGTCGCAGACCGTCGTTTGCCTGCTCTGACCGGCAAGCGAAGGGTTGCCTCCGGCGGGGATCTCCGACACAGATGGGCTTTGGGGTCCGGAAGTTGGGGGAGCGGTGGGGGAGCCGATCAAGATCATCGGCGACACTCGAGTCGCCCAGAAGCTCCTGGTTCTGGCGGTCGACGCAGCGGCAGCCGTCCTGGCACCCGAGCGCCTCACTGATCCGCAGACCCGCGCCGGCGCGCCGAGCCACAGCAGGCCGTGATGCCGCTGCGGTACCCGCGGCGAGGCGTTGGGCGAGCCACAGGAGCACGTCGGTCTGGTCGATCGAGCACAGAGCGCGGTTGCCGAACGCTGGGGCACGATGCAGGCGCAGGTTCGATTCAATCCGGCCGGGTTCCGTGCGTCATAGCGCTGTTCGGCTCCGCCCGAACTCGCGGTGGTGACGGGCTTGAGAGCTGGCCGACGGCGCGAGCTTCGGTCAGTGGTCATCCGTCGAAGCGGACAGCCCCGGCGGGAAGCGCTTATAGGCGAGGGCCAGGGCAGCCACCACGGCTGCGGGTACGGCGAACAGGATTATCACGGGAACGTCGGCGCCGCTGAAGAGCCACCGCACCATGCCGGCGCGGATTTCTCGGGTTTGCGGACTCGCTGGTTGGGGATCTGCCGTGGACGGCCGGACCGAATGGGAACCGTGCGCGGGCGGCCGGCGGGAATCCGCGGACCGGGGTCTCGCGGGCGCGGGAGATTTGATCTACTGGGCGCCGTGCGGCGGCGGGTGATGTTGAGTCTGATGGCCGGCGGGCTGCTGGCGGGGTGCCGATCCCAGCCGAGCTTGCCGGAGGCGTCGCCGTCGTCGGCGCCGGGAACGACGGCAGTGCCGCAGACGTCGGGGGCCGCCGCGGGAACGGCCGCGTCGGCGCCCCGGCAGGCCGTGGCTTCGGACTACGCGTGGTTCCAGCAGGTGACCGACCTGAGCAAGGGATTCTGCTTCGTGTGGGTGCGCGACCTGCGCAGCTCCGAGGTGATCGAGCGGATGGGCGGCGAGGAGCTCGAGCGCATCGTCTGGCAGCAGATGGTCGGCGCCGGCGACGGGCAGCGCGGCGCCACGGACAAGTACTACTTCGGCGTCACGCGCCTCGACGACGACTGGGCGCTGGTGATCGAGGACAACGGCACGCTGGGCCGCGCGGACGACCTGCTGCGGCCGCTGTCGGCCGGCACGACGGTGGTCTGCCACTATCGCGCGGCCAACGGCAGCGGGCGGTTTCTGCTGCTCGAGGACTCGGTCGTCCAGGTGGACTTCGACCCCGCGACACCGGCGCGCCGCACCGGTACCCGGGCGGGTGAACTGGGCCGGCTGGTGCAAGCGGTGGGCTTCGATGGTCCGGCCGGCTCCGCACGCCGTACCTCGGCGGCGTTTGCGCTGGCAGAGCGGCTCACCGGCGTACCCCTGGACCTCGAAGGGCTGCAGAACCGTACCTATGCGTTCAGCGCGGCACCAACCGGTCAGTGAAAGAGTCAATAGCCGTTCGGTTGTTGCATGCCCAGCACAGTCAGGCCAATATCCACGTGTGACGATGCGCACGACCGATTTGCTCACCATTGGTGAGGCCGCGATCCTGCTGAGGTTCCCGCGGCGGAGCGTGCTGGACCTCTGTGCGCGCGGGCTTCTGCCGTACGTCAGTGTCGGCTCGCATCGGCGGGTGCGCCGGGCCGACGTGGAGGCGCTGATCCACCCGGTGCTGACGCGGGCCGAGCTCGAGGATCTGTGGCTGCATCAGGCGATCGCCGCCCGGCTCATCGCGCGGCCCGCCGCCGTGCTCGCGGCCGCCGAGAGCAACCTGCGCCGGCTGCGGCGCCTGCACCCCGCCGGCCAGGAGTGGGAGTGGCTCGACCGGTGGGAGGCGCTGCTCGAGGGCGAGCCCGCGGCCGTGCTCGACGCGCTCACCTCGCCGGCGCGGCACGCGGTGAAGCTTCGCTCGGCGTCGCCGTTCGCGGGCGTACTGTCCGAAAGGGAGCGTCGCGCGGTGCTGGACGCCCTCGCGGAGAGCCGCCGTGACCAGGCACGTCCCATGCGCCTCGACAGCCTCGAACGCGTCATGCGCGCAGTGTGAGTCGTCGCTCACAAAACTCTAGAAGCACCTTATGTAAATCGCCGCTCCGGGCGGATAGTGAGTCGGTTCCAAGATTCGGTCGCGCGATGTGCGCCCGGGAGGTTCCGATGCCGACCACGATCCCTCACCCCACCACCGCGTCGCGTCTGCAGAGCCTGCTCGAAACGCTGCTCCAGACCCCGCTGCCCGTACGCCTGCGCGCCTGGGACGGTTCCACCGCCGGCCCCGACGACGGGCCCGTGCTGATCATCCGCCACCGCCGTGCGCTGCGCCGGCTCATGTGGCAGCCCAACGAACTGGGCCTCGCCCGCGCGTACGTCGCCGGTGAGATCGACGTCGAGGGTGATCTCTACGACGCGCTCGCCCGTCTCGCCGCGCTGATCTGGCGCTCGCCCGACCTCAGGGACGTGCCGATGCGGACGGTCGCGGGCGATCTCGTACGCCTCGGCGTGCTCGGCACCCAGCCCAAGCCGCCGCCGGAGGAGATGGTCGTCACCGGCGCCCGGCACAGCAGGCGCCGCGACCGGCAGGCGATCAGCCACCACTACGACGTGGGCAACGACTTCTACCGCCTCGTGCTCGGGCCCAGCATGGTCTACTCGTGCGCGTACTGGACGTCGGACGAGCCCGGGTACGGCCTGGCCGACGCGCAGCGCGACAAGCTCGACCTGATCTGCCGCAAGCTCGGCCTCGCCCCGGGTCAGCGGCTGCTCGACGTGGGCTGCGGCTGGGGCAGCCTGGCCATCCACGCCGCCCGCGAATACGGCGTGCAGGTCGTCGGCATCACGCTCTCGACCGAGCAGGCGGAGTACGCCCGCAAGCAGGTCGCCGAGGCGGGCCTCACCGGGCAGGTCGAGATCAGGGTCGAGGACTACCGCGATCTCGAGGACGGGCCGTACGACGCCATCTCGAGCGTCGGCATGGCGGAGCACGTCGGCATCGGGCCCTACGCGGAGTACGCGGCGATCCTGCACAGCCGGCTCAAGCCGGGCGGCCGGCTGCTCAACCACCAGATCGCGCGTCTGCACCTGCCGCCGAGGCAGCCGCACCAGCAGCGCGGCTTCATCGACGCGTACGTCTTCCCGGACGGTGAGCTGGCGCCCGTGGGCACCACCGTCACGCTGCTCGAGGAGGCCGGTTTCGAGGTACGCGACGTGCACGCGCTGCGCGAGCACTACGGCCGGACGCTGCGGGCCTGGGTCGCGAACCTCGAGGCGGAGTGGCCGGCCGCCGTACGCCTGACCAGCCCCGGCCGGGCGCGAGTGTGGCGTCTCTACATGGCGGCGTCGGCGCTGGCCTTCGAAACGGGTCGCATCGGCGTCAACCAGGTGCTGGCGGTCAAGGACACCCGGGACGGATCGAGCGGCATGCCGCCCACGCGCGGTGACTACGCGGTCTGATCCGTATCGGTCGTCGTGGCGAGTGTCCGGATAGGTCTGACCCGGAAGCCTTGTGGCAGAACGAATGTGGACGATATCCACAGGCTTCGACTCCGCCCTGCGGAACGGGCGTGGGGCCAGTTAGCCTGCGACACGTGAGCGAACGAAAACGGGCCGCTGCCGTGATCGTGCGGGACGGGCGCGTACTGATGGTTCATGAACGCAGCCGGCGATCCGGTGGCGGCGAGTGGTGGACCTTGCCGGGCGGGGGCCTGGAGCCGGGTGAGACCGCGGAGGAGGCGGTGCGCAGGGAGGTGTTCGAGGAGACCGGCCTCGTGGTCAGCAACGCGCGGTACGTGCTCGAGATGCCCTACCCGTCGGGCATGACGTCGGTGTTCACGGTGACCGTCGCGGACGGCGAGCCGCGCATGGGCATCGACGACGGCGTCGGCCCGGAGCTGCTGGGGCTCGACTGGCTGCCGGCGCCCGAGCTGCCGACGGAGACGAGCAACGGCGTGCCCGTGCCGCCGATGATCGTGGTCCTGCCGCACTGACGATCGGTCAGGCCACCTCGGCCTCGGCCGCGACGGCGACCGGGGTGGAGGAGTCGGCCCGGCTGCCCGGCACCGGTGCGTGGTACGCGGCGTCGCCGGCCGCGCGGCGCCGCTCGGTCACGAAGTAGGCGCAACAGGCCGTGTAGGCGACCGCGAGCGCGAGCCCCACGGCCCGCGTCGGCAGCGAGTCGAGCACGAGGATGCTCAGCAGCAGCGCCGCCTCGGCCCACACGCCGAGCAGCACGGCGTTGATCGTGTCCCCGCGTGTCCAGCCCATCGACGCGCGCCGTGCCTGCCGCTTGATCTCGTCGAGCAGCGAGTGCCCGAGCGCGAGGGTCAGCGTGCCGAGCAGCAGGGTCGCGGACACCGAGCGGTGGTCGCCGCCGACCGACGCGGCCATGGCCGTTCCGCCGGCCAGCAGGGCCAGCCCGCTCACGGTTCCCACCCGCGCTCCGCGTCGCTCTCTCACAACCCTCGACAGTCGGCAGCCGCGGCCGCTTTCTGAGGAAGAGCGCGCGACCACGTCACGACCGGCTGCCCCGGGTCGTCCCGACTGCATGACGACGACATCGACAGTTCTGGTCACCGGCGCCGGCGGACTGCTCGGGACGGCCACCGTTCCCCGGCTGACCGCGAACGGATACGGGGTGCGGCCGATGAGCCGCAGCGCCCGGCCGGGATGGGTGACGGCCGATCTGCGTACGGGAAAGGGTCTTGCCGACGCGGTGCGAGGCGCCGACGCCGTCGTGCACCTGGCCTCTTCGCCCCGCGGCGCCCGGAGGACCGACGTGGCGGGGACTCGGCGGCTGCTCGCCGCTGCCCGGGCGGCCGGCGTGAAGCACCTGCTGTTCGTGTCGATCGTCGGGGTCGACCGGGTGCCGCTGCCGTACTTCCGCGCCAAGCTCGCGGTCGAGCGGGACATCGCGCGCAGCGGCGTGCCGTTCACGATCCTGCGGTCCGCGCAGTTCCACCCCTTCGCCGAGGACCTGCTCGCGGCGTCGGCCAGGCTGGGTCCGCTGCTCATCGATCCGGCGTTCCTGGCGCAGCCGGTGGACGTGGGGGACGTCGCGGACCGGATCGCCGCGCTGCTGGCGGGGCCGGCCGACGGGCGGACCGTCGAGTTCGCCGGGCCACGGGTTCTGACCTTCGGCGAGGCCGCGGCGACGTGGCTGGCGGCCCGCGGGGATCGCCGGCGCGTTGTGCGGATGCGACTGCCCGGCCGGTCGGCGCGGTCGATCCGGGACGGCGGGCTGACCACCACCGCGGCCCCGACCGGCACCCGTACGTGGGAGGACTACCTGGCCGCTGAGTATTGAGCGACTATTGCGGGCGTGATGGGAACCCTGAAACTCGAGCCCGCCCAGTCCCGGCCCGATCTGCTCGCCGACCCGGTTGCCAAGGCGCTCGCCGTCTGGCCCGAGGACGCCCCGATCGACGGTGACCAGGTGCTCGTGGCGCCGATCGACGCGGGCCTCGCCGACACCGCCGCCTTCTGCGAGGCGTACGACGTGGGCCTCGACGTCTCGGCGAACTGCGTGATCGTCGCCGGCAAGCGGGGCGAGACCGTCCGGTACGCGGCCTGCATCGTGCTGGCGACCACGCGCGCCGACGTCAACGGCGTCGTGCGGCGCCGCCTCGACGTGCGCAAGTGCAGCTTCGCGCCGATGGACGACGCGGTGCGCCTGACCGGCATGGAGTACGGCGGGATCACCCCGATCGGCCTGCCCGCCGACTGGCCGATCCTGGTCGACGCGCGGGTCGCCGCCGCCCCGCACGTGATCATCGGCTCGGGCGTACGGCACAGCAAGATCGCGATCGCCGGACCGGCCCTCGGCGCGCTGCCCGGCGCCGAGGTGATCGAGGATCTCGCCCGCCCGATCGGCTAGAGCACCGACGTCGGTCGATGTCGTTTCACGTGGAACGTCATCGACCGGCGTCGACCGCCTCACGTCGGGCGATCTCTTCGAGGGCCGCGACCAGCGTCGACGTCTCCTGGGCGCCCTGCACGGCGTACTTGCCGTCGATGACGAAGAACGGGACGCTCGAGATGCCCAGTTCCCGCGCCTCGGCCAGATCGGCGTCGACCGCGCCGGCGCCGGCGTCCGACTCCAGGTAGGTGGCGGCCGCACCCTCGTCCAGGCCGATCGAGCGGGCGACGGCGACCAGCACGCGACGCGATCCGATGTCGAGCCCGTCGGTGAAGTGGGCCCGCTGGAGCGCCTCCAGCATCTCGGCCTGGCGCCCCTGGCTGCCGGCCCACGCGATCAGGCGGTGGCTGTCGAACGTGTTGGCGGTGATCGCTCGGTCGTAGTTCAGCCGCAGCCCGTCACCGGCCGCGATCGCGGTGACGTGCGCGAGCATCTGGCCGACGCGTTCGGGGCCACCGAACTTCGCGGCCATCGCCTGCCTGAGCGGCAGGCCGCGGGGCACCGGCGACGGGTCGAGCTGGAAGGCCCGGAACGTCACGGCGACGCCGCCGCCGAACCGGCCGATCGCCGCCTCCAGCCGCCGCTTGCCGAGATAGCACCACGGGCAGACGACGTCGGACCAGACCTGGATGTCCACGGGGCTCCGTTTCGGCAAGGGCTCAGGCAGCCGCCGCGACCTGGCGCTTGAGGCGCGCGAGGATCGCCGAGCCACCACGGATGCGCAGCGGGCTGATCGCCTGCGACAGGCCCATCCGGGCGTACAGGTCGTCGGGCACGGCCAGGATCTCGGTGGTCGTCGCGCCCTCGAGGCCCTCGGCGAGGATGCCGGCGAACGCGCGGGTGGTCGGCGCCTCGGGCGGGCAGTCGAAGAAGGTCTCGACCGTGTCGTCGGGGCGGACCACGGCCTTGAGGAAGAACTGGGTCTGGCACTCCGGCACCTGCTCCATGCCGTCGTGCGCGGCCAGGTCGGCCGGCAGCGGCGGCATGGAGTCGGAGAACTCGAGCAGCATCTCGAGGACCACCTCGCGCGGCGCCGAGGCGAACTCGTCGACGATCTCGGCGAGCTTGGGGGGCATGTCGGTCACACCGACGACCCTAACGCGGTCAGGCGGCCGTCGACGTGGGCAGCAGCGCCACGTCGCTCAGGCTCAGGATGCCCACCACCTTGCGGTCGGCGTCGCAGACCAGCAGCCGGCGGACGCCCCGCTCGCGCATGGCTTGCACGGCCTCCTCCACGGTGGCCGACTGCTCCACCATGATCAGCTCATGGGACGTGATCCGGCCGAGCGGGGTCGACGTCGGCGCGAGGTTCTCGGCGATCGCCCGCACCACGATGTCGCGGTCGGTGACCAGGCCGATCATCGTGGGTCCGCTGGTCACGACCACGTCGCCGATGCCGCGGTCGCGCATCACCTGCGCCGCCTCGTCCAGCATCGTCGCCTCCGGCAGGTAGACCACCTGCCGGGTCATCACCTCGGCGACCGACGCTCTGGCCATGCGACACCTCCCGTTGCGGCTGGAGTTACCCGAGTGAAGCAGCGATTACACGCGGTATGTCCGTCAGTGGCACGTCGTTTCGCTCCCCCGTGCGACGGTCGCGGAACTCGGCGTACCCCTCGCTCAGCCGGCGCCCCACCACGACGGACCGGGCGATGCCGATCAGCTCGGCGTCGGTGAACTTGACGCCGGCCGAGACGCCGGCGCGGTCGTCCACGAGGACCCGCAGCCCCGCCCCGGTCAGCTCCGCGGCGAGGGCCAGCGCGGCCTCAAGCTGCCCGCCCCTGCCCGCCGCGACCAGGTGCACGTCGGCCGGCGCCACCTCGTCGGGCCACAGCAGGCCGCGCTCGTCGTGATGCTGCTCGGCGATGGCGGCGACCGCCCGTGAGACGCCGATCCCGTACGACCCCATGGTGGGCCGGGCGGGCTTGCCGTCGGCGCCCAGCACATCGACCCCGAACGCGTCGGTGTAGCGGCGGCCCAGCTGGAAGATGTGGCCGATCTCGATGCCCCGGCGGAGGGTGAGCGACCCCGATCCGCAGGCCGGGCACGGGTCGCCGGCCCGGACCTCGGCCGCCTCCACCGTGCCGTCGGGGGTGAAGTCGCGGCCGGCCACCACGTCGACGGCGTGTCGGCCGGGCTCGTTGGCGCCGGTGAGCCACGCCGTGCCGGGCGCGATCCGCGGGTCGGCCAGGTAGCGTGCCGGGATGCCCTGCGGGCCGATGTAGCCCTTGACCAGGTCGGGCCGCGAAGTGAAGTCGTCGAACAGCGTGGCGGTGGCGGGTGCCAGCGAGGCGTCGAGCCGCTTGAGGTCGACCTCGCGATCGCCGGGCACGCCGACCACCAGCACCTCGTCGGCGGCGCCCGGCCGGTGCACGGTCACCACGACGTTCTTGAGCGTGTCGGCGGCCGTCCAGTCGGTGCGGCCACCGAGCCCGCGCTCGTTGGCGAGGTCGACCAGCGAGGCGATGGTGGGAGTGTCCGGGGTGTCGTGGACCTCGAGCGGTCCGGCGGTGACCGGCACGGCAGGCGGCGCGGGCGTCACGACCGCCTCCGTGTTGGCGGCGTAGTCGCAGGACGTGCAGCCGGCGAACGTGTCCTCGCCCACCTCGGACGTGGCGAGGAACTCCTCGGACGCCGAGCCGCCCATCGCGCCCGAGGTGGCGGCGACGATCGTGTGTGCCAGGCCGAGCCGCGCGAAGACCCGCTGATAGGCGGCGCGGACCTCGCCGTAGACCGACGCCAGCTCCGCGTCGGTGAGCGAGAACGAGTACGCGTCCTTCATCAGGAACTCCCGCCCGCGCAGCAGGCCGCCGCGCGGGCGGGCCTCGTCGCGGTACTTCGTCTGGATCTGGAACAGCAGCAGCGGGAGGTCGCGGTACGAGCTGGTCATCTCCTGCACCAGCAGCGTGAACATCTCTTCGTGGGTGGGCGCGAGCAGGTAGTCGGAGCCGCGCCTGTCCTTCAGCGTGAAGATGTCGTCGCCGTACTCGGTCCAGCGGTTCGTCACCTCGTAGGGCTCGCGCGGCAGCAGCGCCGGGAAGGCGACCTCCTGGCCGCCCACCGCGGTCATCTCGTCGCGCAGCACGGCGATGACCCGGTCGAGCACGAGCTTGCCGAGCGGCAGCCAGGTGTGGCCGCCCGGAGCCGCGCGACGGACGTATCCGGCGCGCACCAGCAGCCGGTGGCTCGGCACCTCCGCGTCCGCCGGTTCCTCGCGCAGGGTCCGCAGGAGCAAGGTGGACATTCGCAACAGCATGCGCAGCAGCGTAGGGAGGGGGACCCGGATCCGGCAGCCCATTAACGGGGTGTCGCCAGCGTCACGCTACCCGTCCCCTTGATCGGGTGGAAATGTGTTCCCCACGAGCAAGTTTGAGGGAACGTTAAGGGGGCGGCGATGGCTTGGCACAGCTTCGTTGCTATGGGGGACAGCTTCACCGAGGGCTTGAACGACGCGTACCCGGACGGCACGTTCCGCGGATGGGCCGACCTGGTCGCCGCGCGCCTCGCCGTCGACGCCGGACCGGATTTCGGCTACGCCAACCTGGCGATCCGCGGCCGGCTGCTGGACCAGGTGATCAGCGAACAGCTGGAGCCGACGCTGGCGATGCGGCCGGGCCTGGTCAGCTTCGCCGCGGGCGGCAACGACGTGCTGCGGCCGCGCGTCGACCCGTACGCCCTGGTGGAGCGCATCGAGCCGCTGGTGGCGAAGCTTCGCGACCAGGGCACCGACGTGATCCTCTTCCGCTTCGCCGACGTCACCACCAACCTGCCCGCCGTGCTCGGCCGCCGGGCCGCCGTGCTCAACGACGGCGCGCGCATGCTGGCCGAGCGCTACGGCGGCTACCTGGTCGACCTGTTCGCCGACGACGCCTTCCGGCACCCGCACATGTGGGCGCCGGACCGGTTGCACCTCTCCCCGGCCGGGCACCGCCGGGTCGCCGGCCACGTCCTCACCGCGCTCGGCGTCGGCTGCGACGAGGACTGGATGCTGGTGCCGCCCCGGCCCGAGCCCACGCCGTGGCTGCTCGCCCGCGGCGCCGACCTGCGCTGGGCGCGCGAGCACCTGGTGCCGTGGGTCGGCCGGCACCTGCTCGGCCACTCGTCGGGCGACCTGGTCACCGCGAAGCGGCCCGAGCTGTCGCCCGTCGGCTGCCGGAAGTGACGTAGACCGCGCCGGATCGCACGCCGGAAAGGACTAGCGTGGCGGCATGTCTGTTGCGAACGATCCGGCGCCCGCCCTCCAGGCGTACGCGCATCCCGAGAAGCTGGTCACCACCGAGTGGCTCGCCGCGAACCTGGGCACCCCGGGCCTGGTCGTCGTCGAGTCGGACGAGGACGTGCTGCTCTACGACACCGGCCACATCCCCGGCGCGGTGAAGGTCGACTGGCACCTCGAGCTCAACGACCAGCTCACCCGCGACTACCTCGACCCGGCCGCCTTCGCCGCGATGTGCGAGGCGAAAGGCATCGGCCGCGACGACACGATCGTGTTCTACGGCGACAACTTCAACTGGTGGGCGGCCTACGCCCTCTGGGTGTTCACGCTGTTCGGCCACCGCGACGTGCGGCTGCTCGACGGCGGCCGGCAGAAGTGGGCGGCCGAGGGGCGTGAGCTGACCCGCGAGCGCACCGAGCGGCCCGCGGCGAGCTACCCCGTCCCGGCGCGCAACGACGGCGACATCCGCGCCTTCCGCGACCAGGTGATGGCGCACATCAGCAGCGGGCGGCCGCTGGTCGACGTGCGCTCCCCGCAGGAGTACACGGGCGAGCTGACGCACATGGAGGCGTACCCGCAGGAGGGCGCGCTGCGCGGCGGGCACATCCCGGGCGCGGTCAGCAAGCCGTGGAAGTCGGCGGCCAACGAGGACGGCACGTTCAAGCCGGCCGACGAACTCGCCAAGATCTATCGCGACGAGCTGGGCCTGGAGTCGGGCGACGACATCATCGCCTACTGCCGCATCGGCGAGCGGTCCAGCCACACCTGGTTCGTGCTGCAGCACCTGCTGGGCTATCCCCAGGTGCGCAACTACGACGGCTCCTGGACCGAGTGGGGCAACCTGGTGCGCGCCCCGATCGCGAAGGGCGCGGAGCCGGGCGGGCTGAGCTAGATCAAAACGGGGCGGGCGACCGCCCCGTTTTTGTCGGTCGCACGCGGTACCTTCTCCGCCGTGAGCAGAACGTTCCAGGTCGATCTGCGCGGCATCGTCGACCTCCTGAGCCACCACCTCTACGCGAGCCCGCGGGTCTACGTCCGCGAGCTGCTGCAGAACGCGGTCGACGCGATCACCGCCGCCGGCGTCCCGGGCCGCGTCTCGCTCGTCACGGGCGACGGCGTGCTGCGCGTGACCGACGACGGCATCGGCCTCACCGAGGCTCAGGTGCACGAGCTGCTCGCCACGATCGGCCGCAGCTCCAAGCGCGACGAGCTGGGCTTCGCCCGGCACGAGTTCCTCGGCCAGTTCGGCATCGGCCTGCTCTCCTGCTTCCTGGTGGCCGACGAGATCCGGGTGCACACCCGGCGCGCCGGCGCCGAGCCGGTGTTGTGGACGGGCTACTCCGACGGGCGCTACGAGGTGGGCCCCGGCGACGACCGCGAGCCGGGCACGACCGTCACCCTGCTGCCGCGCCACGGCTGCGAGCACCTCCTTTCCCGTACGACGGTGCGCGAGCTCGCCGGGCTCTACGGCTCGCTGCTCCCGGTGCACGTCGAGGTCGACGACGACCCGGTCACCACGGGCACGCTTCCGTGGCAGGGCGGCGACCTCACGGCGTACGCGCAGGAGGTCTTCGGTTTCCGCCCGCTCGACGTCGTGCCGCTCGACGTGCCGGTGGCTGGGCTGACCGGCGCCGCGTTCGTGCTGCCCACCGCGGTCAACCCGGCGACCCGCGGCGGTCATCGCGTCTACCTCAAGAGGATGCTGCTGGCCGAGAGCGTCGAGGGGCTGCTGCCCGAGTGGGCGTTCTTCGCCCGGTGCGTGGTCGACAGCACCGAGCTGCGGCCGACCGCGAGCCGCGAGGCGCTCTACGACGACGGCCTGCTCGCCGAAACCCGCGAGGCGATCGCCGACCAGCTGCGCGGCTGGATGGTGCGGCTGGCCACGACCGACCCGCGGCGGCTCGGCGAGTTCCTGGCCATCCACCACCTCGGCGTCAAGGCGCTCGCCCTGCACGACGACGAGATGCTGCGGCTGGTCGAGCAGTGGGTCCCCATCGAGACGAATGTGGGACACATGACGCTCGCCGAGTTCCGTGAGCAGCACGGCATGCTGCGCTACGCGGCAGGTCACGACGAGTTCCGCCAGATCGCGTCGATCGCGGCCGCGCAGGACCTGGGCGTCATCAACGGCGGCATCGTCTACAACGCCGACATCGTCGAGCGTCTGGCCACTGTGGATTCCACCGCACGCGCCGAGCGGATCGAGCCGGCCGACGTGGCGGCGCGCTTCTCGGCCGTCGACACCGAGACCGAGCTGCAGTTGCGCCCGTTCCTCGCGGCCGCCCAGCGTCGCCTCGACCGGCTCGGCTGCGAGGTCGTGGTCCGCGGCTTCGACCCGGCGACCGTCCCGGCCCTCTATCTTGTGAGCCGGGCGGCCGCCTTCAACGAGCAGCTCACCACGGGCCGCGACGCCGCCGACGACCTGTGGGGCGGCGTGCTCGACGCGCTTTCGCGCGCGACGACGGCCGAGCGCCCGCAGCTGGTGCTCAACCACCGCAACGCCCTGGTCCGCCGGGTCACCACCATCGGCGACCCCGAGCTCGCCGGCCTGGCCGTCGAGTCGCTCTACGGCCAGGCGCTCATGCTCGGGCAGCATCCGATCCGCCCGGCCGACGCCGCGCTGCTCACCAGTTCGTTTCTCGGCCTGCTCGACCGGGCCGTCCCGGGGGAGGGCCGATGAGGACCGCAGACGAGCTGTGGGACCTGCTCCAGCAGGCGCGCGCGATGCCGCACGGCGCGGCCCAGATCGCGCTGGTCGAGCAGGTGTTGCGGCACGCCGACACGGCCGGTGACCCGCAGCTGGCCTTCACCGCGCGGCTGCTGGCGACCAACGCGTACACGTACGGCGGCGAGCCGGCCAAGGCGTTCGTCAGCTTCGCCTGGGCGCTCAACGACTTCGACCGCAATCCCGGGCCGCACCACGCCCGCGGCAAGCACACGCTGCTGTGGCACTTCAAGACCATGGTCAGCGCGATGACCGACTTCCCCGAGATCCCGCTCGACCGCACCTACGCGGTGCTCGACGACATGGAGCGGCGCTACCGCGAGGACGGCCACAGCCTGCAGGCGGTCTACAAGCACCGCTACCTGGTGGCCGCCCACGTCGGCGCGCCCGAGACCGACGAGTGGTTCGCCCGCTGGCAGGCCGCGCCCCGCGACGACCTGTCCGACTGCATCGGCTGCGACCCGTCCTCGGTCGCGCACTACTACAACGACCGCGGGCGCTACGCCGACGTGATCACCACCGCCGAGCCGGTGCTCGCCGGGGAGCTCAACTGCACCGAGCAGCCGCAGGGCATCCTGCACGAGCTGATGACGGCCTACCTGCACATCGGTCGGCTCGCCGACGCTGCCGACGCGCACCGCCGGTCCTACCGCCTCGAGCGCGGCAACCTGGCCGACCTGTGGAACCTCGGCACCCACGTGGCGTTCTGCGCGCGCACCGGCAACGAGCACCGCGGGCTCGAGATCCTCCAGCGGCACGTCGACTGGCTCGACAAGGCGCCGTCCCCCGCCGCCGACATGCACTTCGCGGCGGACGCGGCCATGCTGCTGCGCCGGCTCACCGAGCTCGGCCACGGCGACACGGTGATCCACCGCCGCGAGCACGGCGACAGCACCGCCGCCGACCTGGCGGCCGAGCTGTCCGCCCGGGCGGTCGCGCTGGCCCGGCGGTTCGACGAGCGCAACGGCACCGACCACCAGAGCCGGATCATCGCCGACGAGCTCGCCGCCGAGCCCTACGGGGTGAAGCTGGCGCTCTCCCCGACCGCCCGCATCGCGGCGCCCGCCCCGGCCGCCGACCCCACTCCCGCTCCCGCACCGCCCGCTCTCGAGGTCCCGGCCGGAGCCGGCCCTGCCGAGCTGCTCGATCTGGCCCAGCAGCAATACCGCGCCGACCGCGACGCGGAGCTGGCCGCGGTGCTCGATGCTCTCGACGCCCGCTTTCCCCGGCTCGACGACCCGCTGCTCGCCGGCCGCCGCGAGCTGATGGCCGGCAACCGGCTGCGCACGGCCGCTCACGCCCGGGCGAACGGGGCCGGGCGTGACCTGATGCGCGAGCACTCGGCGCGGGCGCTCGAGCTGTTCGCCGAGGCCGGCGCGGCGGGGGAGCTGAGCGCGCTGCGCGCCCGGATGGCTGTGGACGACCTCTACGAGGGCGGCGAGCCCGACGAGGAGCCGATCCGCGCCGACGTCGCCTTCCAGGAGGAGCACGGCGGCGCGTTCGAGCGGGGCAGCGCGTGGACCAGGCTGGCCATCGCGCATCTGCGGGCCGGCCGGCTCGACGAGGCGACCGAGGCGTGCGAGCGCGCCGGCGCATACGCGCAGGAGGTCGGCGACGAGCGGACGATCGCCCTGCACTCGTTGTTGCTGGCCCGCGTCGGCTTCGCCACGCACCGTCACGACGAGGCCGTGGCGGCGGCGCGCACGGCGTTCGGGTTCTACCGCACGCACGGTCCCGCCCGGCGGATCGCCGAGGCCGGCACGATGCTCGGCCACGTCACCGGCGACCCGGCCGAGAAGGTCGAGGCGTTCGGCGCGGTGCTCGCGACCGGCGTCCCCGACCAGGCGCTCGCGGTGCGGGTGGGCCGGGGGAACGCGCTGCTTCAGCTGGACCGCGCCGACGAGGCGATCCCCGACCTGGTCGAGGCCGTGGCGTTGTGCGCCGAGGCCGGCCACGAGCTGGGCGGCGCCCACGCCCGCGGTGATCTGGCGCACGCCTATCGCGAGGCCGGGCGCCCGGTCGAGGCCGCGGAGGTGCTCGAGGAGGCGCTCGCGCGCTTCGAGCGGCTGGGCGAGGACGACGCGGCCGACAACGCGCGCTTCCAGCTGGCGGGGCTCTACCGCGAGCTCGGCGATCCCGACGGTGCTCTCGCGCTCTACCGCACCCTGATCGAGCGGCTGGCGGACGATCCGCACGGTCGCGGGCAGACCGCCGAGGAGGCCGCGGGCCTGCTCTACGACCTCGACCGCGACGCCGAGGCGGCCGACACGTTCGAGGCCGCCGCCTCGGCGCTGCACGAGGCCGGCGACCTGATCGGCGAGCTGCGCGCGCTGCGCCGCGGCGCGATCGCCCTGCACTACGCCGACCAGCCCGAGCGGGGCGTCGACACCATCCGGCTCATCGGCGAGCGGTTCGACGCGCTGCCGGCCGAGCTCGCCGCCGAGCCCAACGCGATCTTCCAGCGGGCGATGACCGCCTTCGCGGCCCACAACCTGTTGATGCCGCGCGGGCGCTACGCCGAGGTGCTGCCCCATCTGCGCGGCGCGCCCGAGCAGCTGCGGGGGATCGGCGCGACCGAGCAGGCCGACACCCTCGAGGGAATGCTGGGCGAGGCTCTGCTGCGTTCGGGCGCGGCGGCCGAAGCCGAGGCACTGCTGCGCGCGTTACTCGATCGGCTGCCCGGGGATGCTTCGCACCGTGAGATCGCCGCCGCTCTGCACGAGGAGGCTCTGGCCGCCGTGGAGGGCCGCACCACATCCTGAACGCCCGTTAAGGCAAGGGCTTGACAGAGGGTTAGAGTGACCACGTGACAACGGTTGATCAGCAGCAGCGCCAGGGCCCGCCCGCGCCCCGGCGGCGGTCGCGCCGCGACGAGATCCTCGAGATCGCGGTCGGCCTCTTCGCGGCCCGGGGCTATCACGGTGTGTCGATGGACGACATCGGCTCGGCCGCGGGGGTCACCGGACCGGCGCTCTACCACCACTTCGCCGGCAAGGAGGCGATGCTGGTGGCCGCGCTGATCCCGGTGAGCGAGGGCCTGCTGCACGGCGGCAAGGCCCGCGTCGCCCAGCACCCCGAGAACGCCAGCGCCGCGCTCGCCGACCTGATCGACTTCCACGTCGAGTTCGCCCTGGCCAACCCGGCCGTCATCGCCCTGCACCTGCACGAGCTCGACCGGCTGCCCGAGGAGCCGCGCCGCCAGATCCGCCGCCTGCAGCGCCTCTATGTCGAGGAGTGGGTGGGTGTGCTGGCCATGCTGCGCCCCGAGCTCGACGCGGCCGAGGCGCGGGTGCTCGCCCACTCGGCGTTCGGCCTGATGAACTCCACTCCCTTTCTCGGCGGCGAGGTCGACCGCCGCCGTCGCGCCGCGCTGTTGCGCGAGGCCACGATGCACGCCCTGACCGGGCGGTAGGAGAAAAGCCCCACAAGGGCTGACACGAAAAGAGAAGGTCAACGATGATCGACTCGCTGCTCATCGCCAACCGTGGCGAGATCGCCCGCCGGATCATCCGCACCGCACGGAGGCTGGGCGTCCGCACGATCGCCGTGCACTCCGAGGCGGACCAGGGGATGCCGTTCGTGCTGGAGGCGGACGAAGCGGTCCTGCTGGGCCCGCCGCAGAGCTACCGCGACGCGGACGCCATCCTGGCCGCGGCGAGGACCACGGGCGCGCGAGCCATCCATCCCGGCTACGGCTTCCTGAGCGAGAATGCCGGCTTCGCCCGCCGCGTCGAGGAGGAGGGGCTGATCTGGGTCGGCCCCGGCGCCGACGCGATCGCCGCGATGGGCGACAAGATCAAGGCACGCAACCTGATGGCGGCCGCCGGTGTTCCGGTCGCGCCCGGCACCGAGGACCCGGTCGCCGGCGTCGACGCGGCGCTCGAGGCGGTCGCCGGCATCGGCTATCCGGTGATGGTCAAGGCGGCCGCGGGCGGTGGCGGCATGGGCATGGCCGTCGCGAACGACGAGGCCGCGCTGCGCACCGAGGTCGAGAAGGTGCGTGCCTTCGCCGAGCGCATGTTCGGCAGTGGCGACGTGCTGCTGGAGCGCTACTTTCCGCGGGTGCGCCACGTCGAGGTGCAGATCCTCGGCCTCGCCGACGGTCGCGTGATCGCCCTGTCCGAGCGGGAGTGCTCGGTGCAGCGCCGCAACCAGAAGCTGGTGGAGGAGGCGCCCAGCCCTGCCGTCACGCCCGAGCTGCGCGAACGGTTCCTGGCCGCCGCGGTGAAGGCGGGTGAGGCCGTCGGCTACCGCAACGCCGGCACCGTCGAGTGCCTGCTCGATCCGGCCACCGGCGACTTCTTCTTCCTCGAGATGAACACCCGCCTGCAGGTCGAGCACCCGATCACCGAGATGATCCACGGCATCGACCTGGTCGAGCAGCAGCTGCGCATCGCCGCCGGCCTCGACGTCGAGGTGCCGGAGCGGACCAGCGGCCACGCCATCGAGCTGCGGATCAACGCCGAGGACCCGAAACGCTTCCTGCCCGGCCCCGGCACGATCACCACCTGGGTCGAGCCGACCGGTGCGGACGTCCGGGTCGACTCCGGCTACGCCGAGGGCACCACGGTCGGCATGGCGTACGACTCGCTGATGGCCAAGCTGATCGTCCACGGCGCCGACCGCGGCGACGCGATCGCCAAGGCCCGCGCGGCGGTCGCCGGTTTCGCGATCGCGGGGCCGAAGAACAACCTGCCGTTCTTCGCCGAGCTGCTCGAGAACGACGAGTTCCTCTCGGGCGACTACGACACCGGCATCGTCTCCCGGATGAGGTGAACCGATGACGTCCGTGAGCATCCGCGAGGTCGCTCCCCGCGACGGCCTGCAGAACGAGGAACCCATCCCCACCGACGCCAAGGTGCGCCTGATCGACGCGCTGAGCGAGACCGGGGTGCGGCGGATCGAGGCGGTCTCGTTCGTCCACCCCCGGGCCATCCCGCAGATGGCCGATGCCGACGAGGTGTGGGCCCGGGTCCACCGGCACCCCGGCATCCGCTACTCGGCGCTGATCCCGAACACCCGCGGCGCGCAGCGGGCGCTGGCCGCCGGCTTCCGCGAGATCGAGGTCGTGGTGTCCGCATCGGACACTCACAACCGGCGCAACCTCAACCGGTCGACCGCGGAGTCGCTCGACGACATCGCCTCGCTGATCCCGCTGATCCACGAGGCCGGCGCGACCGTCGAGGTGATCGTCGCGACAAGCTTCGGATGCCCGTTCGAGGGCGACGTCGACCCCGCCCGGGTGGCGGCGCTGGTGGAACGCGTGCGTGCCGACGGCGCGGACCGGATCGCCTTCGGTGACACGACCGGCATGGCGACGCCGCGCCGCGTCAGGGATCTGCTGTCGGCCGTACGCCCCGATCTGCTGCATTTCCACAACACCCGGGGCACGGGCCTGGCGAACATCCTGACCGCGCTGGAGCTGGGGATCACCGAGTTCGACGCGAGCGTCGGCGGAATCGGCGGTTGCCCGTACGCGCCGGGCGCCTCGGGCAACGTGGCCACCGAGGAGGTCGTCCACATGCTGCACGACATGGGCATCGACACCGGAATCGACCTCGACCGCCTGATCTCCACCGCCGAGATGGCCGAGAAGCTGCTCGGCCGCACACTTCCCTCCGGTGTTCTGCGCGCCGGACCGCGCACCAGGCTGGTGTGATTCCCTGCGCGATCATTTTTCCTATTCGCCCGCGTGACCGGTCCCCCCTCGTTTCGTTACCAATACCGAGTAGCCGATATCGCCGATTCGGGCGGTATCCGCTACCGGTTCAGCCGACACGACGAGGGGCGGATCATGGTGGGACTGGGGGTCGAGCGCACACAGTGCGCGGCGCACCCGGTGCCGTCGAAGCCGCCCGCCGGCGCGACCACGCCCTTGCCGCCTCACATCCAGGGGGCGGAGCGGCAGTCGGAGCGCCGCGCGCGACACACCGGAGCCCGGTGGGGTCTGCGCGTGCTCGTCGTCGGTGGCCTGGCCGGTGCGGCGTGGCTGCTCACCGGCGCTGCCGCCCAGGCGGCGGAGCGGGCCGACGGGCCGGACGGCTCGTTGCTCGGTTCCGTCATGGGCGCCGACGTCACCTCGCCGGTCACCGGCCTCCTGCAGGCGGCCGCCCAGCCGCTGGAGATCAGCCGACCGGCGTACCACGACCATGACATGGTCGCCGACATCCTCGACGTCCCCCGGCAGGTGCTCCACCGCCCGGCGGCGACGTTCGACGAGATCGTCGACGACCCGGCCTGGATCACGTCGGACACCTACGACGGTGCCGACGAGATCCCGGACGAGGTGGCCGCTCCCCACCGCCCCACCGGCGGAAAGACGGCCCACCAGCGTCTCGCCGCGGTGACGGACGCCGTCGCCGACGCCGAGCCGCCATCCGGCGAGACGCCGCAGCTCGCGGCGGACGAGCCGGTCACGCTCCCGCAGCCGCTCGTTCCGGACGAGCAACCCGAGCAGCGGAAGCACACGGCCCTGCCTGCCCCGGCCGCCGGCCATCGCGCCGCGTCCCCGGTCAAGCACCGCAAGGCCTCCTCCGCGTCGTCCGCCCACCGGCACCGCCACGACACCGCTCACGCGGTGAACGCGAAGCCTGAGACGGCGCAGGAGGAAAGCACCCCCGGTGGTGACGGACCTGCCGCGCCCCTGCGGCTGCACCTCGGGGACGTCAGCGGCACCCCGGCGAACGCGCCGGGACCCTCGATGGAAGGCGGCTCCGCGGCCTTCCTGCCGGCCGCGATCGCGAACAGCACGATGGCTCGCCACGTGCCGGCGATCGCGTCCGATGTCGACGTCCGGCGGCACGACGCCGAGGCGCCGACCGTCTCGCCCGACTGAGTGATGGCGCCCGGCGGTCCGCCCGGCCGCCGGTGAACCGGCCGGCACCGGCTTCGGTGTCCGCGTCCTTCATCGATTCCCCAACCGCTTGCGAACAAGCGGCGAATCACCGACGCCTGGAATTCACTCGCACCGCATCGCGGCGCCCGAGGGCGCACGTCGACAGGCGGGGTCAGGGCACAACAAATCGAGCCAGGGCACCGCTGCGCCCGAATGCATTTCCGTGATGCCTCAATTGAATAAGCAACACCATTCTGCCGAACATTTCGAAGGGCATTTCTTTCCTCATGAAGACTTGGGTTCGTAAGACTCTGAGCGTGGGCGTCCTGGCCGCCGGCGCCCTGCTGTTCGCCCCGGGCGCCGCGAACGCCGACGTCCGTCAGACCACCGGCAGCAACGTCGGCATCCTGAACGGCACGCAGATCGCCGTTCCGGTGCAGGTCCCGGTCAACGTCGTCGGCAACTCGCTCGGCATCCTCGGCGTGGCCGACGCCCGCGGCGTCGGGGTCAACCACACCGAGAGCGGCCGTCGCAACGGCGGGCAGGCCACCGGGCAGAACGTCGGGATCCTGAACGGCACCCAGGCGTACCTGCCGGTCAGCGTTCCGGTGAACGTGGTCGGCAACGCCGCCGCGGTCGGTGGCCTGGCCAGCGCCTCCGGCGCGGGCGTCAACCGCACCGAGAGCACCAGCCACCGCCGGCACGACCGGGACGGCTGGGACCGGGACGGCCGCCAGTTCACCGGCTCGAACTTCGGCATCGGCAACGGCACCCAGATCTACGCGCCGGTCGACGTGCCGATCAACGTCTGCGGCAACTCGCTGTCGATCCTCGGGTTCAGCTCGGCCAACGCCGTCTGCGCCAACAACGTCTTCGGTGACCGGGGCGGCCGGCGCCACTTCCGCGAGAGCGGCTGGGACCACCGTGGTGGCTCGCAGGTCACCGGCTCCAACTTCGGCGTCGGCAACGGCACCCAGCTGTACGCGCCGATCAGCCTGCCGCTGAACCTGGCCGGCAACTCGGCCTCGGTGCTCGGCGTCTCGCAGAGCCGCGCGGTCGCCGTCAACGAGTCGACCCGTGACGACGACGACTTCACCCAGGCCACCGGCAGCAACGTCGGCATCCTGAACGGCACCCAGGTCGGCGTGCCGATCAACGTGCCGGTCAACGTCTGCGGCAACTCGCTGGGCATCCTCGGCGCCGCGCAGTCCGTTGCCGGTTGCGCGAACGGCGACCTCGGTCGTGACCGTGGCCGCAGCTGGGACAACGACGACTTCGACGGCGACCACGGCCGCCCGGGTCACTTCCACGGCGACGACGATGACGACTTCGCCGGCGTGAAGGACGACGACGACTACAAGGGTGACGGCGGCGTCAAGGACGACAACGACGGCTACGGCGACGGCGACGTCAAGGACGACAACGACGGTTACGGCGACGTCCAGGACGACGCGGGCGAGGAGCCGGCCGACACCGACGACGGCTACGGCGACGTGCAGGACGACGCGGTCGGTTCGCACAGCAAGAGCAAGGGCGGCCGCGCGACCGAGGCCTCCCCGATCTCGGGCCTGACCCAGACCGTCGGCGGCCTGGGCCTGCTGAACACCCTCCGCTGAAGCTCGCTCTCCCACGGGGGTTAGCGAAAGACCGGGTCGCACCGGTCCCGGGTGCGGCTCGAACGACGCCAGGAGGCGTCGGGTAACAAGCCGGTGTCCCTCCACGACGCCGGTTCGCAGGAAAACGGACGGGAGTCTCCGCGACGGCGGAGGCTCCCGTCCGTCGTTGCCGTGCGCTTATCGGATGAGATAACCTAACGCTCGTTAAGCTTGAACGAGCGTTCAGGTCATCCGGGAGGCGATGTGGCGATCGACGACGAGGCGCTCGCGCAGGTGCGCAAGCGGGTGCTGGCCGGCGGCGCCGAGCGCTACCACGCCGCGAACGCCGCGAAGGGCAAGCTGTTCGCCCGCGAGCGGATCGCGCTGCTGGTCGACGAGGGCAGCTTCGTCGAGGACGGCCTCTATGCCAACAGCCTCGCCGACGGGCTGCCCGCCGACGGTGTCGTCACCGGGGTCGCGCGCGTCGACGGCCGCGAGGTCTGCCTGATGGCGAACGACTCGACGGTCAAGGCCGGCTCCTGGGGCGCCCGCACGGTCGAGAAGATCATCCGCATCATCGAGCGCGCGGTGCAGTACGGCGTGCCGATGGTCTATCTGGTCGACTCGGCCGGCGCCCGCATCACCGACCAGGTCGACCTGTTCCCCGGCCGCCGTGGCGCCGGCAAGATCTTCCACACGCAGGTCAAGGCGTCCGGCGCCATTCCGCAGGCGTGTGCGCTTTTCGGCCCGTCGGCGGCCGGTGGGGCGTACATCCCGGCCTTCTGCGACATCGTCGCGATGGTCGACGGCAACGCGAGCATGTATCTGGGCTCCGACCGGATGGTCGAGATGGTCACCGGCGAGAAGACGACGCTCGAGGCGATGGGTGGCGCGCGGGTGCACTGCGCCGAGTCCGGCGTCGGCCACTTCCTGTGCAAGACCGAGCAGGACGCGCTCGACACCGTGAAGGCGTACCTGTCCTATCTGCCGTCGAACTGGGAGCAGCGGCCGCCCGCCGCGGAGGCCAAGGACTCGCCGGGCACCGACCTGGGCGCGCTGGTCCCGGCCAGCGAGCGGCAGGCGTTCGACATGCGGCGCTACGTGAAGGGCCTGGTCGACGCCGGCTCGTTCCTCGAGATCCAGGCCCTCTGGGCGAAGGAGCTCACGATCGGCTTCGCCCGGCTCGACGGCGAGGTCCTCGGCGTCGTGGGCAACAACTCGATGTTCAAGGGCGGCGTGCTGTTTCCCGACTCCGCCGACAAGGCGTCGCGGTTCGTGCAGCTCTGCGACGCGTTCAACATCCCGCTGCTGTTCCTCTGCGACGTGCCCGGCTTCATGGTCGGGTCGGCCGTCGAGAAGCAGGGCATCATCCGGCACGGCGCCAAGATGATCACCGCGATCTCCGAGGCCACGGTGCCCAAGATCTGCGTGGTGGTCCGCAAGGCGTACGGCGCCGGTCTGTACGCCATGGCCGGGCCCGGCTTCGACCCGGACGCCACGATCGCGCTGCCCACCGCCAAGATCGCGGTGATGGGGGCGGAGGCGGCGGTCAACGCGGTCTACGCCAACAAGATCGCCGCGCTGGACAGCGACGAGGAGCGTGCCGCGTTCGTCGCCGAGCGCCGCGCCGCGTACGAGCAGGACATCGACATCATGCGGCTGGCCAGTGAGCTGGTCGTGGACACCGTCGTCGAGCCGGGCGACCTGCGCGACGAACTCATCCGCCGCTACCGCGCCGCCCGTGGCAAGGAGCGCGGCTTCGCCCGGCGCCGCCACGGCGTCACGCCCGTCTGACAGGAGCACAACCATGGTCGACTTCCGGCTCGACGAGGAGCAGGAGGCGCTGCGCGTCACCGTGCGGGACTTCGCCCGCGAGCAGGTCGCGCCGGTGATCGCCGAGCACTACGAGCGCAAGACCTTCCCGTACGACGTGATCCGCCAGATGGGGAAGATGGGCCTGTTCGGCCTGCCGTTCCCCGAGGAGGTCGGCGGCATGGGCGGCGACTACTTCGCGCTGTGCATCGCGCTCGAGGAACTGGCCAGAGTGGACAGCTCGGTGGCGGTGACCCTCGAGGCCGCCGTCTCGCTCGGCGCCATGCCGATCTACCGCTTCGGCACCGCGGAGCAGAAGGAGCGGTGGCTGCCCCGGCTCACCTCCGGCGAGGCGCTGGCCGGGTTCGGCCTCACCGAGCCCGGCACCGGCTCCGACGCGGCCGGCACGACGACGCGCGCGGTCTACGACGAGGCCACGGACGAGTGGGTCATCAACGGGACCAAGGCGTTCATCACCAACTCCGGCACCGACATCACCTGCCTGGTCACGGTCATGGCGGTCACCGGCGCCAACCCGGACGGTTCCAAGGAGCTGTCCACGATCATCGTGCCCTCGGGGACGCCGGGCTTCACCGTGGCGCCGGGCTACTCCAAGGTCGGCTGGTGCGCCTCGGACACCCACGAGCTCTCCTTCGACGACGTACGGGTCCCCGCCGCCAACCTGCTCGGCACGCGCGGCCGCGGGTTCGCCCAGTTCCTGCGCATCCTCGACGAGGGGCGGATCGCGATCGCGGCGCTCTCGGTCGGGCTCGCCCAGGGCTGCGTCGACGAGTCGGTCCAGTACGCGAAGCAGCGCGAGGCTTTCGGCCGGCCGATCGGCAACTACCAAGCCGTCCAGTTCATGATCGCCGACATGGAGATGCGGGCGCACACCGCGCGGCTCGGCTACTACGACGCCGCGGCGCGCATGCTGGCCGGCGAGGACTTCAAGCGGTACGCGGCGATCGCCAAGCTGAACGCCAGCAACGCGGCCATGGAGAACAGCCGCTGGGCCACCCAGGTGCACGGCGGGTACGGCTTCATGAACGAGTCGGCGGTCGGCCGCTTCTACCGCGACGCCAAGATCCTCGAGGTCGGCGAGGGCACGTCCGAGGTGCAGCGCATGCTGATCGCCCGGGGGCTCGGCCTCTGAGTCCGCTTTCCGACAAGATCCGATCTCTGGTCGCGGGCCGCCTGAACCCACCCTAAGTTCAGGTGTCATGGGGGGTTTCGACGCCGAGCTGCGCCGTCAGCGGCTGCGCGCCAAGCTCACCCAGGAGGAGCTGGCAAGCCGGGCAGCCGTCGGCGTGCGCACGGTCCGCGACCTGGAGCGCGGCCGCTCGTCCCGTCCGCAGCGCACGACGGTCGAGCTGCTCGCCGCCGCGCTCGGGCTGGCCGGCGCCGACCGGGAGGCGTTCCTGGCGGCGGCCCGCGGCCAGGCAGGCGAGGACGCCCTGCCGCCCACAGGCTTTCAGCGGGTGCTGCCCACCGGCACGCTGATCGGCCGCGACGACGACCTCGCCGAGATGACCGCCCAGCTCACCGCGCCCGACGGTCCGCGCGGCATCACGCTGGTCGGCATCGCCGGCGTCGGCAAGACAAGCCTCGGGTTCCTGGCCGCGCACCGGGTAGGCGCGGCCTATCCGGGCGGCGTGGCCGGCATCGTGGTCACCGACAACTGCACGGTCGGCGAGATGCTCGGCAGCATCTCCGCGGAGTTCGGGGTGGGCCGGCCCGACGACCTGCCCGCGCGCTTCGCCGGCCGGTCCGCGCTCGTGTTCGTCGACGCCGTCGAACGGTCCGCCGACGCCACCGCCGAGATGCTCACCCACCTGCTCGAACGGCTACCGGCGCTGCGGTTCCTCGCCACCGGCCGGCACCCGATCGGCCTGCCCGCCGAGCGGGTCTGGCCGCTTGCTCCGCTGACCGCGCCGCCGCCCGGCACCCCGGACACGCTCGCGGAGGTGGCGGCGTACCCCGCGGCGAGGCTCTTTCTGGAACGCCTCGGCCAGGTGCGCCACGCCGAGCCGCAGTCCGACGAGATCGCGTCGCTCGCCCCGCTGGTCCGCCGGCTCGGCGGGCTGCCGCTCGCGCTGGAGCTGGCGGCCGCGCGGGGCCGGGTGCTCACCGTTCCCGAGATCCTCGACCGGTACGGCGACCGGGTGCTCGACCTCGACCGGCCCGGCTCGCGGGAGCCGCTGGTCTCGCTGCGCGACGCGGTGGCGGCCAGCTACTACCTGCTCGGCGCGGGCGAGCAGCGGGCGCTGCGCCGGCTCGCGATGTTCCGCTACCGCTGGTCGATCGGCCTCGCCGAGCAGCTGATCGACGACCCCGGCGCCGACGTCGTGCACCTGCTCGACCGCCTGCTGGAGCTGGGCCTGCTCAGCGTCCGCGGGCACCGTACGTTCCGGTTCCGGCTGCTCGACGTGGTGCGCGACTACGCCGCCGAGCGCGCCGCCGCCGAGGGCGAGCTGGACGAGGGCCGCCGGCGGCACGCGCAGGTGCTCGCCGACTTCGCCGAGCAGGTCTGGCCCGACCTCACCGGCACCCGGCTGGCCGAGGCCGCGAGCCGGCTCGACGACGTGGCCGGCGACTTCGGCACCGCGCTGGCGTACGCCGCGGGCGAGGACCCGCACACCGCCCTGCGGATCGCCGCGGCGCTGCCCCGCTGGTGGCGCTTCCGCGGGCGCGACGTCACCGGACGGCAGTGGCTGCGCCGGCTGCTCGACGACCCCCGTACGGCCGACGCCGACCCGGCCACCCGCGCATGGGCCCGCATCGGCCTGGCCCAGCTCGCCCGCGAGCACGGCGCGGGCGGCGAGGAGATCGGCTCGGCGACCGCGGCGCTGGCCGAGTTCGAACGGCTCGACGTGGTCGCGGGCCAGCTCACCGCGCACGCGCAGCTTGCCGCCCTGTGGATGAGCGTCGGCGACTACACACGGGCCCGCGCGCACGGCGAGGCGGCGCTCGTGCTCGCCCGCCGCGGCGGCCAGGCCCGCGACATGGCCGTCGCCGAGAACAACCTGGTGTGGCACGAGATCCGCCAGGGCGACCTGCCGGCCGCGCGACGCCGGCTCGCCGCGGTGGACGAGCTGGCCGGGCGCTGCGGGGAACAGCGGTTGCGGGCGCTGGCGCTGGCGAACCTGGCCGAGGTGGCGCGGCTCGACGGGCAGCCCGAGGAGGCCGTGCGGCTGGGCCGGGCGGCGATGACGGAGCTGGCCGAGCTGGGTGACCCCGGGCACCGGAGGCGGCTGCTCGCGACCATCGGGCTGGCGCTGACCGAGGCGGGCCGGGTGGACGAGGCGGTCGTCGTGCGCGACCAGTTGCGGCCCGGCGACAACGACCCGCCCGACGGGCCCGCGGCGGTGGTCGAGGGAGCGGTCGCCCTGCATCGGGGCGAGCCGAAGCGGGCGGCCGAGGCGTTCGCGCGGGCTGCCGAGGCGTACGAGGGCGACCACGATCCGCGCGACGTCGTGGAGGCATTGGTGGGGCTGATCGTCAGCACGCCCGACCCGGACGAGCGCGAGGCGGCGGTGCGGCGGCTGGACGACATGTGCCGCTCGGACGGGCTGACCCTGCTGCCGCGCGAGCGTGAACGGCTCGGGACGATCTGAGACGGCCTGTCGCTCGAGGGGTCCTGGCCGGGCGTGGACGGCCGGCGTTGCGTGCCCCCCACGCGCCGACCGTCGCAACGCCCCAACCAGTTACGCGGCGAGAACGAAGCTCCCCCGTCAAAGCCCCGCCGTCGCCTCGGTCGCGCCGCATCCCCCTGCGCGGATCACAGTAGCCGCGCCACGAACCGAAACGCGGGAGATTTGTCCGTTTGGACCGCCGCGTCGGCCGGTTCTGCCGGTAGTTCTGCCGGTTTCCACAAGATCTTCCGGCGGTGCCGGTCACGGTCCGCTTTGTGGCGGCTTCGTCGGGTGGCTCGCTTTTCCGGCGCTGTCCCGGTCTCGGCCGGGCGGGCTCGCTTCGGGCGGGCTGGTCAGGCGGCCGGGCGTTCGTCGGCGCTGCCGGCGGTCGCGCACGGGTTGACCGCGTCGCGGATCTTGCGGAGCGACCCGAGCAGGCCGTCGAGCTCGGCCGGGTCGAGCTGGCCGATGAACCACTGCTGCAGCAGCTCGAGGTGCCCGGGGAGGACGTCGTCGAGCCGGCGGCGGCCGGCGTCGGTGATCACGGCGTACGAGCTGCGGCGGTCGGTCGGACACGCCTCGCGGCGCACCAGCCCGTCGCGGTCCATGCGGTCGACCACGCGCGTGACGCCGCTTGTCGACAGCGACGTCTGCCCGGCGAGGTCGGTCATGCGCAGCCGCCGCCCGGGGGAGCGGGCCAGGCGCATGAGCACCTCGAACTCGACCGCGGAGAGGCGGTGTTCCTCGAACTGGGCGGCGAAGCGGGCGGTCAGTCCGGTGTACGCCTCGGCGAACAGGCCGATGGCGGTGAAGCGGGGGTCGTTCAGGTCCGTACTCACGGGGCCAGTCTACACCGGCACTTGACACAGGGAATATTGCGCGGCATATAGTTGCTCCGTCAGACAAACATCTGTCACCGCGCTTCGAGAGAAGGAACAGTCATGACCGAGTCCGTCGCCACCACCCGCGCGTTCGAGGGCCTGCAGATCCCCGCCGCCGGCACGTACGACCTGGACGCCGCGCACAAGCGGGTCGGCTTTGTGGCGCGACACCTCATGGTCAGCAAGGTCCGGGGCCAGTTCGCGGACGCCTCGGCCGTCATCACCGTCGGCGAGGACCCGCTGCAGTCCTCGGTGACCGCAACGATCAACACCGCGAGCATCGAGACCGGCCAGGTCGACCGCGACAACCACCTGCGCAGCGGCGACTTCTTCGAGTCCGAGAAGTACCCCGTCATGACGTACCGCAGCACCGGCATCAAGAGCCACTCGGGCGGCGAGTTCGTCCTGGACGGCGAGCTCACGATCAAGGACGTGACCAAGCCCGTCGAGCTGGTCGTCGAGTTCGAGGGCGCGGGCACCAGCCCGTACGGCCAGAGCGTCTTCGGCTTCAGCGCGACCGCCGAGATCGACCGCGAGCAGTGGGGCCTGACCTGGAACATGGCCCTCGAGAGCGGCGGCGTCATGGTCAGCAAGAAGATCAAGATCGAGATCGAGGGCGAGGCCATCCGCCGCGCCTGAGACGACACAGTCCACTGTCGAACCGCCGTCCGGTCATGCCGGGCGGCGGTTCGTCGTCGTGTGGCGCGACCACCGGGAGTGAGGCAAGGTAGACCGAGCGCACACGTTCGCTCACAGAGTGGTGATCGACATAACCGCTCAGGAGGATCAGTGGGCAAAGATCCGGCGACCGTCGTCTTCGCGCCCGAGGACCGCGTCACCTACCGGCGCAAGGTACGCCGATGCCTGGACGTCTTCACCCAGCTGCTCGAGCGGGGCGCCTGGTGCGACCGCGAGGGGATGACCGGGTTCGAGATCGAGCTCAACCTGATCGACGAGGACGCCCGACCGGCGATGCGCAACGCCGAGGTGCTGGCCCAGATCGGCGACCCCGCGTTTCAGACGGAGCTCGGCCGGTTCAACATCGAGCTGAACGCGCCGCCCCGATCGATCGCCGGCAGCGGGCTCGGCGACTACGAACGCGAACTGCTCGACATGCTCGGCCGCGCCGCCGCCAAGGCCGACTCCCGCCTCGTCATGATCGGCATGCTGCCCACCCTCACCCCGGGCCACCTGGTGCGCGGCAACCTGAGCGCCAACGAGCGGTACCGGCTGCTCAACGACGAGATGGCCGGCGCCCGCGGCGAGCACTTCCACCTCGACATCCGCGGCGTCGAACGGCTGCAGAGCGCCAGCGCCTCGATCGCTCCCGAGGCCGCGTGCACCAGCGTGCAGTTCCACGTGCAGGTGCCGCCCGACCGGTTCGCCCGCTACTGGAACGCGTCGCAGGCGATCGCCGGCGCCCAGGTCGCGGTCGGGGCGAACTCGCCGTACCTGCACGGCCGCCGGCTGTGGGCCGAGACGCGCATCGCATTGTTCCACCAGGCCACCGACACCCGTCCGGAAGAGCTCAAGGCTCAGGGCGTACGCCCCCGGGTCTGGTTCGGAGAGGGCTGGATCTCCTCGGTGGTGGACCTGTTCGAGGAGAACGTCCGCTTCTTCGCGCCGCTGCTGCCGATCCTCGAGGACGAGGACCCGGTCGAGGTGCTGCGCGCGGGCGGCGTGCCGCGGCTGGGGGAACTGCGCCTGCACAACGGCACGGTCTATCGCTGGAACCGGCCGGTCTACGACGTCCGCGACGGCCGGCCGCACCTGCGCGTCGAGAACCGCGTGCTGCCCTCCGGGCCGACCGTCGTGGACCTGCTCGCGAACGCCGCGTTCTACTTCGGGCTGATGCGCGAGCTCGCCGAGGAGGAACAGCCCATCTGGTCCCGGCTCCCGTTCGGTGTCGCGCGCGACAACTTCTACGCCGGCGCGGTCGCCGGCATCGAGGCCACCGCCCACTGGCCCGGCCACGGCGAGATCCCGATGGCGCGGCTGGTGCGGTCGGTGCTGCTGCCCAAGGCGTACGCCGGGCTGGACCGGTACGGCGTCGAGCCGGCTCTACGCGACCGCCTGCTCGGCATCATCGACGAACGCTGCCGCCTCGGCCGCAACGGCGCCACGTGGCAGACCGAGGCCGTACGCCTGGGGGAGAGCCGCGGAGCCACCCGGAGCGCCGCCCTGCACGACATGCTGCTGCGCTACTGGGAGCTGCACCGCACCAACGAGCCCGTCCACACTTGGCCGGCTGCCTGACGGCGCGGTCCACACCCGGCCGGCTGCCTGGCGGCGTGGTCCACACCCGGCCGGCTGCCTCACAGGCGTGGTTCACACCCGGCCCGCTGCCTGGCGAATGCAAATTGTCCATATTTGGCTGGCTGCCTGACGAGTGCGTTTTGTCCACACTCGGCCGACCGCCTCACGGGTGAGTTTGTCCACATCGGCGAGCCCGTTCACCTCTGGCCGGCCGCGTGAAGGCGCGTTATCCACAGGCCCCGCCGCCGGCTCTTGCGGCCGCGTAGGCTGCCCACACCCGGGTGGGCGGGGGAGGCGGCGGCGCTACCGGATGATCCACAGGGCAGCCTCGCGCGAATGGGGCGAAAGGGGCGGTCGGCTCAGCTTCCGGCGGGGGGCTCGGGGTTGATCCGCGCCACGGAAGGCTCGGCCGGGGGTGGGGTCACTGTGGACCTGGTGGGCCTGCCGGAGGAGGGAGCGGGGGCCGGCCTGGGCCGCGGGCGAGCAGGGGCGGCGTCGGCGACGGGGTCCACCGGGTGGCCGTTGGTGGGATGCGCGGGCGGCGAGGCGGGGGTGGCATCCGTGGAGGAGCCGTTGGCCGCCTGACGGGGGACGGGGCGGGCGAAGAACTTCTTCTTGGGCGGCTTCGTCTGGAGGGGCAGGTCGGTGAGGTCGGCGGCGGGAACGGCAGGCACTGCGGCGATGCCGGTCGCGGTCGTCGCCGGGTCGGCAGGGGCGGCGGACGAATCGCCACCGGCGAACGAATCGGCGCGGGCAGCCGAGGCACGGGCCGAGGTGCGGTCAGCCGAGGTGCGGTCAGCCGAGGTGCGGTCGGCCAAAGTGCGGACGTCGGCTGAGGTGCGGGAGGCGGCAGAGGTGCGGGACGCGGCAGCGCCGCGAGGTGACCGAGCGGCGAAGGTACGGGCGGCGGCGACCGTGATGGCGGAGCCGGCCAGGCCGGCCAGCACGGCGTACGGGGCGATCAGGTAGGCCGACTCGATGGGGCCGAGCGCGCCGGTGAGGCGCGGGGCGAGGGCCAGGAAGGCGGCGGCCACCAGCAGCGGGCCGGCGATGCCCGAGGTGGCGGCGCCGGTGCCGAGGTCGCCGCGGCGGGTGGCGGGGGCGGCGGCGAGGGCGCCGATCAGGAAGGCTGCGGTCAGGGTGAGCAGCGCACTGGGCCAGTAGATGGTGCCGTAGCGGCCGCTGTTCGCGACCTCGGCGAACTGCCAGCTCGTCAGGTAGGTGGCGGAGTCGCGGTGCACGGCGAGCTCGACCACGATGCCGGCGATGGCGAGCGCCCACAGCCAGGCGCCGGTGGCCATCAGGTTGGCCGCGACCGGGCGCGACGACACCGCCCAGTACGCCATGAACAGGCCCAGGACGAGCCCGACGACCGCGTAGCCGCCGGCGATCACCTGCGGCGAGAACGTGTCGGCCCGTACGGCCGCACGAGCCGGCAACGCGACCAGCGCGACCGTCACCATTGCCCCGACCGCCGCGCACGCGGCGAGAGCGAAACGCCAGGGGCCGCTCGTGCGGTGGCCGGGGCCTGCGCGGAAGCGGCTGCCGAGCACGGCCCCGAAGACGGTGGCGCTCGCGGCGATCCACGTGGCCCAGCCGAGGCTGCCCAGCCAGGCGCTGTCGTCGGAGGCGGCGGTCACGGGCCAGACGACGACGCCCAACCCGTAGCCGAGGCCGAGTTGTGCGGCGCCCGCACCGGCGGCAGCGCCCGCCGCGGTGGCTATCCGTGCCGTCCAGCCCTTGTCGGCCATGCGCCGCACTGTAGCGGCCCGTGCGGACGCCTGCGAATCGGCGAGCCGCTGCTCGTACGGGGGTTTCATCCGTCGCCACCTGGTGTGTTTGTCCTGCGGAGGCCAGACATGTCCCGCAAGATTCGATACGTTGACCCGTGCGGGTGACCTAGCCGGAGGAGTGGCGATGTCCGACGAGAGCGACGAGACGCGACGTTTCTCGCCCGACGACGCCGACGGCCCGTCCCCGGCGGGGAAGCCCGCGGCGGAGAAGCCGGCGAACCTGGACGCCACCCAGGTCGACGGCGCCCCGGTCGATGCGCCCATGGGCCGCGCCGCGGTTCCGCCGCCGGACGACGAGGACACGTTCCCGGGCAAGGGCAGCCGCGACGACGACACGCTCGACGACGTACGCCGGGTGCCGCCCGTCCGCGACGACCCGACGGTGGTCGCCGGCAAGCCCGGCTCGACCGCGATCATGCCGCCGGTGGGCGACGACGACTGGGCCGCCAGCCGGGCCAACCCCGCCTGGCAGGGACGAGCCGAGGTACGCGCTCCGCAGCCGGGCCGCGGCTATCCCGAGGTGGACTGGGCCGCGTCGGCCCCGCCCGCCCAGCGCGACCGCTGGTGGATGCCGATCGTCGTGGGGATCATCGCGCTGATCCTGCTCGCCGTGCTCGGCTGGGCCATCTACCTGATCGTGTCGGACTCCTCGGGCGACGAGGCTCCCGCGCCGGTCACGAGCGCGCCGGTCACGAGCAGCGTGGTGGCGCCCACCGAGACCGTCACGACCGAGACGTCGTCACCCAGCCCGTCGCCGACCACGAGCTCGCCGGAGCCGTCGCCGACCACGACCGAGCCGACGAGCAGCGAGGTCACCATCCCGGCGCTGCGCGGCCTGGCATTGCCCGAGGCGCAGCTCGCGCTGCGGTCGATGGGGCTGAACTACCGCCTGATCTTCCGCCAGGCGCCGGACGTGCCGGGCGGAACGGTGATCGACAGTGATCCGGTGGAGGGGCAGGAGGTACCACCGGACACCACGGTCACGCTGGTGGTCGCGGCCGATGCCACGACCGGGCCGACGGGTACGGCCACCACCGAGCCCACGGACGGCGCGGGCGCGGGCGGCAACTAGCGGTTGGTGCGGACCGCGCGGGCCGGGATCGGGCCGCTGCCCAGCCCCGGCTGGCGGCCGTTGCGGGCGCGGGGGTCGGGCGCCTTGCCGACGGCCCGCAGGCCGCTGACCTGGACGAAGATCGACCTGCGCTCCACCGCGTCCCCGGATGCGTTCAGCTCATAGCCGTCCAGCCAGATCCAGCCCTCGTACGTCGGCCAGTCGTGGACCCGGATGACACGGAACAGCATCGGCGCTGCGAATTGGACGCTCGCCGCCTTCGTCACGTGTATGACATCACCGGACCGAGGAAGCACGTCGTCTCCTGCCCTGAAAGTCTTGACACGAAAGCACCAAGTGTGCCCCGCGTAAACGCTTCTGCAAGCTTTCCATGATGCCAATCACCAAAAGCGTTGCGGAACGTCACCGTCACCGATCTCCCGGCCGGCCCGAAGTGGATCAGTCCACGTCGGACAAACCGAGGGATTGGTACCCCGTAAACGGTGGTGTATGTGCGCTTCCTGCGGGACCGCCGCCATGTCACCCGTCCGAGCCGAGTGACGTCGGCCATACCGAAAAGATTGCACCACGAGTCCGGTCGATGCAAGTTGCATGTCAGCCCTTAGTGATTACCAGTCGGTAGGCGCCGTCAACTTGAATCGTTAAATGATCGACAGGAGACTGGTGTCGTGAATCAGCATCGCAGTCCCACCATTCGGCGTCGCCGCCTCGGGGTCGAGCTGCGCCGGCACAGGGAGGCGGCCCGGGTCACGATCGACGTCGTGGCGGATCGACTCGGTTTCTCCACGTCCAAAGTGTCCAGAATTGAGACGGGAAATACCAGTGCGAGCCCCGGCGATGTGCAAGCCATGCTCGAGATCTACGGCGTGGCCGACGAGGTCAAGGGCGAACTTGTCCAAATTGCCCGAGAAGCGCGGCAAAAGGGTTGGTGGCATCCTTTCTCGACCGTTTTGACCGGAGCGTACGTCGGCCTGGAAGCTGCAGCAAGATCGGTCAGGACGTACGAGTCGCAGGTCGTTCCGGGTCTGCTGCAGAGCGAAGAGTATGCAATTGCGATGATTCGGGCCGCCCGACTGGGGGACACCGACCAGGAAATCGCGCGCCGGGTCCGCGTCCGGATGGAGCGCCAGTCGTTATTGATTCAGGACGATCCGATTGATCTTTGGGTGGTGCTCGATGAGGCGGTGGTGAGCCGGCCGGTCGGCGGCGACGCGGTCATGCTTGATCAATTAGCCAGATTGATCGACGTGGCCCGGCTGCCGAACGTCACGTTGCAGATCTTGCCCTTCGCGGCGGGGGCGCACGCCGGGATGGACGGCACGTTCGCCATTCTCGAGTTCGAGGAGGAGGGCGACGCGGACGTGGTGTTCACCGAGAACGCAACGGGCGGCCTGTTTCTCGAGAAGGCCGAGGAGCTCAGCAAGTACATCTCCATCTTCGACGCCATCCGGACGTCGGCCCTCCCTCCGGAGGAGTCCATCGGGATGATTCAAATGCTGGCAGAGGAGCCATTGTGGAAGTCGAAGCGAAGGGTTTCCGGATCGATCTGAGCCGGGCGCAGTGGTTCAAGAGCACCCGCAGCGGGCCGAACTCCGACAACTGCGTCGAGGTGGCGTTCGTGGACGAGGTGATCGCGGTGCGCGACTCCAAGAACCCGCAGGGACCGGCTCTGATCTTCACGGCCGCCGAGTGGGACGCTTTCGTCGGCGGCGCCAAGGACGGCGAGTTCGACCTCTGAGCCTCGAGGTCCGTCGCCGAGCGGCCGGTCCTCCCGCCCCGGGGCGGGAGAGCCGGCCGTAGTCATTTCCCCGCTCGCCTCGTTGAACGGCAAAACGCGGCCCGGACCGCGCGACACCGGCGGGACTGCTTTCCCCGCGGAGTCGCTTCCCCCCGAGCGAGGCAAGGCAGACAGATGACGATTGGTTCGGAAAACCTCAGCAGCGGCTCCTCGACGGCGCAGGACCGGTTCAGCGGAGGAGTCAGCGCGTACCGGCAGAACCGGCGCGAGGCCGCGCTGGCCGGGGATCCCACCGACGGCGAGCTGGTGTCGCGCAGCAGTTCCTCGGGCCTGCCCACCCGGTCGCCGGGCCGCTCGCACAGCATCGAGCCGACCAGCCCCCTCGACCGGGCGGCCAGCCTGCCGTCGCTGGACCTGCAGGGGCTGACCGAGCCCGTGTTCCCGTCGAGCGGCTGGCCCGACTCCGGGTCGTCGCAGTCGATGGCCGACCACCCGCTGCTGCGCGGACTGCTGCTCGAGCTGCCCGCCCGCGGCACCCTGCCCCCGTCGGACTGGCTGGACCGGTGGTTCGAGGCGGCGCGTTCGATCCTCGAGCTGCTCTATGTGCAGGAAGCCAAGAAGGGCTGACCGTTCAGCGGGAGTCGACCGGCACCCGCGGCCGCCCGCGGGTGATCGGCGCCAGGGCCTGCAGGCTCAGGCGGCTGTGCCGCAGGCCGGCGCGTACGCCGATGGCCAGCACGGCCACACCCACCACCGTGATCGCGATGCCGGCCAAGTCGGCGCCCGGCACCTCGACCACCCCACCGGCGATCGGCAGGCCGAGCAGCGCCGCCAGGCCGGTGACCTGCAACGGCACCAGGATCAGCGGGTGCGCGGCGGCCGCGCGCAGGGCCGGCGGCACCGGGGTCTGCGGCGCGGTGGCGAAGGCTCCCGCGCCCCGCCGCACCCGGGTCAGCCGGCGCAGGCTCGCGGTGAGCACGACCATGGCCGGTACGGCCGGCACGAGAGCCGCGGCCGGGGCCGCCGACTCACCCGGCAGCAGCGCGGTGACCACCGGCACGGCGACGAACACCGCCGCGCCGCCGGCGACGAGCGCCGAGAGAAGACCGGCGCGGCGGCGCAGTTCCAGCGCCGAACGCGCCGACGGCAACGCGTCGGCCAGCAGCCCGGCCAGGAGCCAGACGACGACGAGGGCGCCGGCGAGGATGAGGTCCGCGACGATGTTCACATCGACAGCGTTCACCTCGGCGTGCTGAGGCGAAACCGGGTTATGCCCCCACCGGGCCCGTAGGGGAAACCGCGGTCGTGACCCCTAGACGGCGAAGGTCGTCACCGGCTCGGTGGCCGGCGCGGGCGGCGTCGCCTTCCACAGTCCACTTCGCTGCGCCGCGAGCCGGGCGAGGTAGGCGGGGTTGAGCAGCACATATCGCTTCCAGAGCCGCTTGGGCTCCAGCCCCAGGCGCCACAGCCACTCGAGGGCGTACTTCTGCATCCACGCGGGCGGGTTCTTGAGCAGCCCGGCGTGATAGTCGAACGCGGCGCCGACCGCGAGCAGCGGCATGTCAAGAAATGGACGCATCGCGTACGTGAAGATTTCCTGCCGCGGACACCCGAGCCCGACCAGCACGATGCGCGCGCCCGACGCCTTGATCCGCTCGGCGATCTCCTGCGCCTCGCCCGGGTGCGACGTCCGGAACTTCGACGCCTCCACGCCGGCGATCTTCAGCGCGGGGAACATCTTCTCCAGCGCGGGCACCAGCCGGTCGAGGGTGGGCTGCGTGGAGCCGTACAAGTAGATGGGAAGCCCCTCGGCGGCGGCCTGCTCGACCACCTTGAGCGTCAGCGTGGGGCCGTAGACGCGGTCGGCCAGGCCGGCGTGGTGCAGCAGGTTGAGCGCCCAGCGAACGGGCTGACCGTCGGGTGTGGTGAGGTCGAAGGAGTTGAGGCGCGCGTTGTGCGCCCTGTCCTGCACGCCGGTCATGACGCCGTGGACGGCCAGCGCGGTCACCGCGTAGGGGCGGCGCTCGCGAGCGGCCTCCAGGATGCGGGCGGTGGCTTCGGCGTATGTCGTGACGTCGACGAGAACGCCGAGCACGCTGCGCTTGCCGGTCTGGGTTGCGGCCTGGTTGGCAGTCACGGATGCATCCTCGCGGTCGACGTCACACCGGCAATTTTCCGCCGCCGAGCATAGCGAGCGACCCCCGGTCACCCGATCGGTGTGGACGACGGAAGCCGTTTCAAGATCGCGCCATGTAACGCCATCCCGAACCCCCTCCCACCCGGGGCGGGTGACAGCCTAGGGGCTCGGGGAAGGGCGCTGCGGGTTGTCCACAGGCAGGTTGATACAGCACTGTGACCAAGTCACTCAGCGCAACCTTCCCCCTGACGACGGCCGAGGGCGGCTTGCGGAGAGTGACACGCCGCACGTCCGGCCGCCCCAGCCGCGAGTGACAAATCCCCCATCTGAAGCCACCGCGCCGACAGGGCGGACAACGACGAAGCGCCGAGGTCCTCACGGACACCCGGCGCTTGCGACTGGTGGGGATGGGGGGAGTTGAACCCCCACGTCCTTTCGGACACACGGACCTGAACCGTGCGCGTCTGCCATTCCGCCACATCCCCGTGGCACTTGCTATGAGGCCGCCCGGAGGCCTGCCTTTTTGTTACTGGCTGCGACAGACTACGCTGTCGCACGTCACCAAGCGAGTTGATATCGCCCTCGACGCCAGGGAACACTATCACGGCGTCGAGGGGCGTCATACGAGGGTCAGAAGTGCCGGTCGTGCTTGAGCAACGGATGCGCAAGCGGCGGCCGGATACCATCATGTCCTCGGAAGCCGAGGAGGAGCCGGTGAGCGTGCTGCAGCGCTTTGAGAAGCGATTGGAAGGCCTTGTCGAAGGGGCCTTCGCCAAGGTGTTCAAGGGTGTCGTGCACCCGGTGGAGATTCTGAATGCCATGCAGCGGGAGGCCGAGGCGCACAAGGCCATCCTTGCCGGTGGCCGGACGCTGGTGCCGAACCGCTACGTGATCGACCTGTCGCCCTACGACCACAGCCGGCTGGCGCCCTACGCCGCCGCGCTCGCCCAGGAGCTGGCCCAGTCCCAGGCCGAGTTCATCGGGGAGCAGGCGTGGACGGTCTACGGCGACGTGATCGTCGAGATCGAGCGGGGCGACGGGCTCGACACGGGCATGTTCCGCGTCACCGCCGAGGTCTACACCGGCGGCGAGGTCGCCCCGGTGCAGCAGCCGGCGTACGACGCGGGCCCGCAGTACCCGCCCTACGAGCAGCCGGGTGGCTACCCGCAGCACGGCGGCGGCGCGCCGAACGGGCGCGGTGGCGTGGGTCTCATCTCCGGTGACGGGCGCACCTACCCGCTCCAGATGGGCTCGACCGTGATCGGCCGTGGCGACCAGGCCAACCTGCGCCTGCCCGACGTCGGCATCTCGCGCCGGCACGCCCGGCTCGACTACGACGGCAACCAGGTGGTCCTGACCGACCTGGGGTCGACCAACGGCACGATGGTGAACGGTCAGCGCGTGTCGGCCGTGGCGCTCAACCCGGGCGACATGATCCAGCTGGGCACCACCACCCTGACGTTCCGAGTGGACGGCTAGGCACCTTGCCCGAATTCGTCCTCACCGTCGCCCGGTTCGGCTTCCTCATCCTGCTGTGGATCTTCGTGTTCACGGTGGTGGGGGTCATCCGCCGGGATCTCTTCGCTGGGGTCCGGTCCAAGAGCATCGTCGCCAGCCCTCGGGGGGTGGGTGGCGCGGTGCCTCCGGCGGGCCGGCCCGCGGCGAAGGCGAAACGCGGTAAGGCGGCCAACCAACTCGTGGTGACGGCCGGCCAGCTCGCCGGCACGCGCATCACGCTGGGCGAAGCGCCGATCACTATCGGTCGTGCCGAGGACTCGACGCTCGTCATCACCGACGACTTCGCCTCGGCCCGGCACGCGCGGCTCGTGCCGCGGGACGGCCAGTGGTTCGTCGAGGATCTCGGCTCGACGAACGGCACCTACCTCGACCGCGGTAAGGTCTCCGGACCTACTCCCGTCCCCCTTGGCGTACCGATCCGCATCGGTCGCACTTCTCTCGAGTTACGGCCATGACCCTGACCCTGCGCTACGCCGCTCAGAGCGACCGCGGTCTGATCCGAGACCTGAACCAGGACTCCGTCTACGCCGGGCCGCGGCTGCTTGCTGTCGCGGACGGCATGGGCGGCATGGCCGCCGGTGACGTCGCCTCCAACATCGTCATCGCCGCGATGGCGCCGCTCGACGAGGACGTCCCCGGCGACGCTCTGGTGGATGCGCTGCGCCACGCGGTGGGCACGGCCAACCAGCAGCTGCGCGACACCGTCGACGCCAACCCGCAGCTCGAGGGCATGGGCACCACGTTGACCGCGGTGCTCTTCTCGGGCAGCAAGTTCGGCATGGTGCACATCGGCGACAGCCGGGCGTACCTGCTGCGCGCCGGCGAGTTCGCCCAGATCACCAAGGACGACACGTACGTCCAGATGCTGGTCGACGAGGGCCGGGTCAGCCCGGAGGAGGCGAGCAGCCACCCGCAGCGCTCGCTGCTCACCCGCGCGCTCGACGGCCGCGACATCGACCCCGAGTACTCCGTGCGCCAGGTGCTCAAGGGCGACCGCTACCTGATCTGCAGCGACGGCCTCTCCGGCGTGGTCAGCGCCGACACGATCGCGCAGACGATGCGCGAGATCACCGACCCGCAGGCGTGCGTCGAGCGGCTGGTGCAGCTCGCGCTGCGCGGTGGCGGGCCCGACAACATCACCGTGGTCATCGCCGACGCGACCGACGCCGACATCGTCGAGCAGGCGCCGATCGTGGGCGGCGCCGCCGCGATCGACCGCGGCAACAACACGGTCGCCGACAGCTCCACCTCCGCTGCGCGGGCGGCCGCGCTGCAGGCCCCGCGCCCGCCGCAGCCGCAACCCGAGAGCGACAGCTACGCCGAGCCCGAGCCCAAGGGCCACCCGGTGCGGGCCACGCTGCTCGTGCTCCTGCTGCTCGGCGTGCTCGGCGGCGGCCTGTGGCTGGGCTACCAATACACGCAGAAGCAGTACTACGTCGGCGCGACCGAGGCGGGCCAGCTCGCCATCTTCCGGGGCGTGCCGGGCGAGATCGCGGGCCTCGATCTGTCCAGCGTCAACGAGACCAGCCCGTCGCGGCTCGACGACCTCACCGTGGTCGCGCAGGACAGGGTCAAGCAGGGCATCCACGCCAACGACCGGCCGGACGCCCAGCGCATGCTCGCCGAGCTCACCGAGGACGTCCCCTCCAACCCGAACCTCAAGCCGCTCTGCGTCACCCCCACCACCGCGCCGGTCACGCCGGCGCCGTCGGTCGCGCCCTCGGTCCGGCCGAGCGCCGGGGCCGGCAACACCGCCGCCGCGGGCACCGCGCCGCGCGGTACCGTCGCCGGGACCCCACCGCGCACCACCGCCGGTGGCGTCGGAACCGGCAGCACCGCCGCCGCCGGCGCCGCGTCGCTGCCGTCCTCCGCGCCCGCCCTCACGCCGTCCGCTCAGGCCGAGCCCGCGCCCGCTGCCGATCCGGTCGGGTGCCGGACCGTCAACTGAGCTTCGGCTCGACCACGTCTGGGGATCTTTCTTTGACCGCGCCCGCCGTGCCTGCCTCCTCGCCCGCCTCCACGGGCGAGATGGCGCGTATCCCGGGGATGAAGACCCACCGCAACGCCGAGCTGGGTCTGCTCGCGTTCGCCATGGTGCTGGTGGCGGCGTACGGCGCCACCGTCGAGGCGAGCCGCATCGGTGAGATCACCCCCACGTTTTGGGTACCGGCCGCGTTGCTGAGCGTCCTGTTCCTGGGCCTGCACGTGGTGGTCCGCTACACCGCGCCGTACGCCGACCCCGTGCTCATCCCCGCGGTAGCCCTGATCAACGGGCTGGGCGTGGGGTTCCTGCGGCGGCTCGACATCGGCGACGCGCTCTCGGAGCGCAAGCCGATCCCGGGCATCTTCTCGGGCATCGGCGGCCGCCAGCTCGCGTGGACGCTGATCGCGCTGATCCTCGCGGCGATCCTGCTGCTCGTGGTCCGTGACCACAAGGTGGTCTCGCGGTACGCGTACACCCTGGGTCTGACCGGCATCGTGCTGGTGATGATCCCGGCCGTGCTGCCCGGGAGCTTGTCGGAGGTCAACGGCGCGAAGCTGTGGATCCGCATCGGGTCGTTCTCGATCCAGCCGGGCGAGTTCGCGAAGCTGGCCCTGGTCTCGTTCTTCGCGTACTACCTGGTGCGCAAGCGTGAGGTGCTCTCGCTCGCCAGCCGCCGCTTCCTCGGCATCGACCTGCCGCGCGGGCGCGACCTCGGCCCGGTCGTCACGGTGTGGCTGCTGAGCCTGCTCGTGCTGGTGTTCGAGAAGGACCTGGGCACCGCGCTGCTGTACTTCGGCCTGTTCGTGGTCACGCTCTACGTCGCCACCGAGCGGGTCAGCTGGCTGATCATCGGTCTGCTGCTGTTCTTCGGCGGCGTCTACCTCGCCTACCTGCTGGGCGCCTCGGTGGGCGGCCCGTTCGCGAACTTCTACGACCGCGCGCAGGTCTGGCTCGACCCGTTCGCCACCGAGAACTACGACCGCATCGGCGGCAGCTACCAGCTCGTGCAGGGCCTGCTCTCGCTCGGCACCGGCGGGCTGTTCGGCACCGGGCCCGGCGCCGGCTCCCCGCGGTTCGTGCCCGAGGTGCAGAACGACTTCATCTTCGCCGGCATGGGCGAGGAGATCGGCCTGTTCGGCCTCTCCGCGCTGCTGGTGCTCTATCTGCTGATCGTCGAGCGGGGGCTGCGTTCCGCGCTGGCGGTGCGCGACTCGTTCGGCAAGCTGGTCGCCGGCGGCCTGTCGTTCACCCTGGGTTTGCAGATCTTCGTCATCCTGGGTGGCATCACCGGGCTGATCCCGCTGACCGGTCAGACGACGCCGTTCCTCTCGTCCGGCGGATCGTCGCTGATGGCCAACTGGCTGCTGATCGCCATGCTGCTGCGGATCTCCAACGCGGCGCGCGGACCGGCGGCCAGCGGCGGCGGAGGCGACCGGGCCGGTGGCGGCACCAAGAAGGCACCAGTACAACTGCACGGCGCTCCGACGGAGGTGATCAAGCCGTGAACGCACCACTTCGACGGGCCGGCGTGGTCACCCTCGTGCTGTTCGGGCTGCTGTTCGCGAACCTGAACTGGGTTCAGGCGTACAAGGCCGACGACTACCGCACCAACGACTACAACCGCCGGGTCGTGGTGGCCCAGTACGAGCGGCCGCGCGGTGTGATCGAGGTGGGCGGCACCGGCGTGGCGACCAACAAGGTCACCGACGACGCCCTGAAGTACCTGCGCGTCTACCCCCGCAAGGAGAGCTACGCGCACGTCCTCGGCTACCGGCCGGTCGGCCTGGCCGCGACCGGCATCGAGAACGCCGAGAACGACTTCCTGTCCGGCGAGAGCGACGCGCTGTTCGCCGACCGGGTCAAGGACATGTTCACCGGCAAGAACACCGGTGGCGGCAACGTCCTGCTGACGCTCAACGCCAAGGCGCAGGCCACGGCGTACAAGGAGCTGGTCAACAACGAGCGCGGCGTCGACAAGGGCGCGGCGATCGCGATCGACCCGCGTACGGGCGCCGTGCAGGCCATGGTCTCGATGCCCAGCTTCGACCCGAACCCGCTGGTCAGCCACGACGAGAAGGCCGCCGCGGCCGCCTACAACAAGCTGAGCAAGGACGAGGACCAGCCGCTGCTCAACCGGGCCACGGCCGAGACCAAGCCGCCCGGCTCGACGTTCAAGGTGATCGTGTCCGCGGCCGCCCTGCAGAACGGTTATCAAACCGATACCGAGATCCAGGCGGGCAGCCAGTACGAGGAGAGCGGAGCGGTCATCCGCAACTCCGAGGACGAGGTTTGCCCTGGTAGCCAGATCGACCTGAAGGAAGCGCTGACCGAGAGCTGCAACACCGGCTTCGCCCGGCTCGGCGTCACCCTGGGCCGCGACAAGGTCATCAACATGGCCAAGGCGTTCGGTTTCGCCGACGACCAGCTGACCGTCGGCAACCTCGAGGGCAGCGGCCTGCCGGTCGCCGCGAGCGACACCGGCAAGATCCTCAACCCGGACGGCAGCGCCGACAAGGGCGCGCTGGCCCAGTCGTCGATCGGCCAGCGCGACGTGCGGATGACGCCGATGCAGGGCGCGCTGATCGCCGCGACCGTCGCCAACGGCGGCAAGCAGATGCGCCCCTACCTGGTGCAGAAGCAGCTCAGCCCCGACCTGCGCACGATCTACACGGCCAACCCCAAGGTCCTGCGTACGCCGATCAATGACCAGGTCGCGACCGGGCTCAAGGAGATGATGGTCAGCGTCGTCGAGAACGGCACCGGCAAGCGCGCCCGGATCGACGGCATGGAGGTCGGCGGCAAGACCGGCACGGCGGACAACGCCGAGGGCGCCGACCCGCACGGCTGGTTCATCGGCTTCGCCTTCAACGACAAGGGCGAGGCGGTCTCCGCCGCGTGCGTCATGCTGGAGAACGTGCCCGGTGGCCACGCCAGCGCCGAGGCTGCCCGGATCGCCGGGCTCATCATGGCAGCGGCGGCGGGCCGGGGAGGGGACTGAGCATGATCAGCCCTGGGGTGACCCTCGGCGGCCGGTACCGTCTCGACGAGCGGATCGCCGGCGGTGGGATGGGCGATGTCTGGCGCGGCACCGACGAGGTGCTGGGCCGGACGGTCGCTGTCAAGATCCTGCTGCCCGCGCTGCTCGACGAGCCCGGCTTCGCCGAGCGGTTCCGGGGCGAGGCCCGCACCATGGCCACGATCAACCATCCCGGGGTCGTCGACGTCTACGACTACGGCAGCGACCAGCAGCTCGCGTTCCTGGTCATGGAGTACGTCGAGGGCGACGCCCTGTCCCGCACGCTGAGCCGGGTCGGCCGGCTGACCCCCGCCCGCACGATGGCGCTGATCGCCCAGGCGGCCGACGCGCTGCAGGCGGCGCACGCCAACGGCATCGTCCACCGCGACGTGAAGCCCGGCAACCTGCTCGTGCGCCCCAATGGCACGCTGGTGCTGACCGACTTCGGCATCGCCCGCTCGGCGCTGGTGGGCCAGCTCACCGTGGCCGGCTCGGTGCTCGGCACGGCGTCCTACATCTCTCCCGAGCAGGCCTCCGGAGCGGTCGCCACGCCCGCCTCCGACGTGTACGCGCTGGGCGTGGTGGCCTACCAGTGCCTCTCCGGGCACCGCCCGTTCGACGGCGCGACGCCCATGGAGATCGCGATGAAGCACGTCCGGGAGACGCCGCGGCCGCTGCCGGGCGACATCCCGCCGCAGGTGCGCGCGATCGTCGAGCGTGCCCTGGCCAAGGACCCGAACGCCCGCTGGCCCTCGGCCTCGGCGCTGGCCGCCGTCGCCCGGCAGGCCGCCGCCTCGCTGGCCTCGACCGCGCAGCACCCGGTCGGCCAGCCGGTGCGCGCCGCCGGCTCGGTCGGCTCGGTGGGGGTGCACCCGCCGACCGGCTATCCGTCGAGCGGCGCGCCGATGCCCGGCTCACCGGTGAGCGGCACGGCCCGACCGCCGTACCCCCCGGTCTCCCGGCCCACCTCGGGCGCGCGGGGAGCCGCGTCGGTGCCCTCTTCGCCCCCCGTTCAACCGCAGCCCTACCGCCAGCCGTATCAACCACAGCTGGCGCCGGCCGCCAAGCCGGAGAGCTCCGGCGGGCGTCAGGTGCTGATCGTGCTCGCCGTGGTCCTGGCTCTGCTGGTCCTGCTCTGTGCCGGGGTCATCTCGTTCCTCTACAAGCAGGGCCAGGACAACCAGGCCGGCCGCGGCACGGCCGTCGTGCACACGGGCGTCGCCGTTGGGGAGCCATCGGCGGCGTCGTACCGTCCAATCACGCAGGCGGGTGCGAGTCCCGGCTGGATCCGAGCTAACGAAGGACGACAGACGTTATGACGGCGCAGGCCCGCCTGCTCGGTGGCAGGTATCAGGTCGGCGAGCTCCTGGGCTACGGCGGCATGGCCGAGGTGCACCGCGGACGCGACCTGCGGCTCGGCCGCGACGTGGCGATCAAGATGCTGCGCACCGACCTGGCCCGCGACGCGACGTTCCAGGAACGGTTCCGGCGCGAGGCGCAGAACTCGGCGGCCCTGAACCACCCGGCCATCGTCGCCGTCTACGACACCGGCGAAGAGATCTCCTCGACCGGCGAGAAGCTGCCGTTCATCGTCATGGAGTTCGTCAACGGGCGGACCCTCAAGGAGGTGCTCGCCCAGGAGCAGCGCATCCCCTACCGCCGGGCTCTCGAGATGACCGCCGACATCTGCGCGGCCCTGGAGTTCAGCCACCGGCACGGCATCATCCACCGGGACATCAAGCCCGGCAACGTGATGATCACGCAGAACGGCCAGGTCAAGGTCATGGACTTCGGCATCGCGCGGGCCCTGGCCAGCGGCGCGACCACCATGACGCAGACCAGCGCGGTCATCGGCACGGCGCAGTACCTCTCGCCGGAGCAGGCCCGCGGTGAGGCGGTCGACGCCCGTTCCGACGTGTACGCGGCGGGCTGTGTGCTGTTCGAGCTGCTCGTCGGCCACCCGCCGTTCGTCGGCGACAGCCCGGTCAGCGTCGCCTACCAGCACGTGCGGGAGGACCCGCGGGCGCCCAGCGACATCAACCCCGAGGTCCCGCCGGACGTCGACGCGATCGTGCTCAAGGCGCTGGCCAAGAACCCGTTGAACCGCTACCAGAGCGCGCAGGAGATGCGCGCCGACGCGCTGCGGGCCGTCGCCGGGCGCCCGGTCATGGCCACCCCGGTGATGTCGCAGGCCGAGACGATGGCGATGCAGGACGCGACCCCACGGCAGTGGCAGCCGCAGGCCGCCACGACCATGCAGCGGCCGGTGGCGGGCGGGCCTCCGCGGCCGCCGGAACGCCGGTCGTCGTCGTGGGTGTGGGCGTCGCTGGCGGCGCTCGGCGTGCTGGTCGTCGTCGTGCTCGGCGTCGCGCTGGCCAAGCAGCGCGACAACGACAACACCAACGCGTCCGCCGGGACACCGACCTCGGCGCCCGCGGTGACCCACACGATGCCCGATCTGGACGGCAGGACCGACGCCGAGGCGCTCAAGGCCCTGCAGGCTGCGGGCATCCCCACGGCGCAGATCTCGCGGGACAAGCCGACGACCGACTCCGACTGCAACGGCACCGTGGTCGAGCAGAAGCCCGCCGCGGGCAGCAAGGTCGGCGCCAACGACCCGGTGACCTATCAGCTGTGCCAGAAGCCCGACCGGGTGCCGGTCCCCGATCTGGTCGGATCGACCCGCGACAGCGCCATCAGCACGCTCGAGGACCTGGGTCTCAAGGCGGACCCGCGGGAGGTCGACAACCTCAAGCCGGCCGGCATCGTCGTCGAGGTCGAGAAGGCCGGCCGCGAGGTCGAGCCCGGCACGACCATCACCGTGAAGTACTCCAACGGGCGGCTGGTCAAGGTTCCCGACGTGGTCGGCAAGAACTTGGCGACGGCGCAGGGCACCCTCGACAACGCCGGCCAGTTCAACATCGCCACGGTCGACGTGCAGGACCCGAACGGCGAGCCCGGCACGGTCATCGAGCAGTCCCCGCGGGCCAACTCGACGGCCGAGAAGGGCGACAAGATCACGCTCACCGTGATCGCGGAGCCCGAGCCCGGCGACACCGATCAGCCGGACCCGGGCGACACCGAGACGCCGGGCACCGGGGGCAACGGCGGCACCGGCGAGAACGGCCTGATCGGCAATTCCGTCGGCACGCTGCGCCGGGAAGACATCTTCTGACGTACGCGGGAGGCGCGCCTAAGCGGTCGCGAAAGCGGCGCGGCGGCGCGTCTCCACCTCGGCGGCCAGCGGCGGCGCCTTCTCCAGCGCCTCCGGCAGGCCGCAGGAGGCCAGCCAGTTCGCCAGCATGGTGTGCCCGCCCTCGGTGAGCACGGACTCGGGGTGGAACTGCACGCCCTCGATCGGCAGCTCGCGGTGGCGCATCGCCATCACCACGCCCGACTCGGTGCGACCGGTTACCTCGATCTCGTCGGGCAGCGTCTCGGGCACGACCGCGAGCGAGTGGTAGCGGGTGGCGGTGAACGGCTCGGGCAGGCCCGCGAGCACGCCCTCGCCGTCGTGGTGCACCTCGGAGGTCTTGCCGTGCAGCAGCTCCGGCGCGCGTGTCACGGTGGCCCCGAACGCCGCGCCGATCGCCTGATGCCCGAGGCAGACGCCGAACATGGGCACCTTCCCGGCGTACGCCCGGATGACGTCCATCATGATGCCGGCGCGCTCCGGGGTGCCGGGCCCGGGAGAGAGCAGGATGCCCGCCGCCCCGAAGCCGCCCACGTCGGCCACCTCGATCTCGTCGTTGCGCCGCACCTCGCACTCGGCGCCGAGCTGGCCGAGGTACTGCACCAGGTTGAACACGAACGAGTCGTAGTTGTCGATGACCAGGATGCGCACGTCAGTCCCCAGGGATCTGGCCGCCGTTCGTGGCGGCGTCGGAGGGATGAGGCTCGTTCGACTCGGTGCTGTACGGGATCTCCTCGGGCGCCTCCTCGGGGGCGTCCGTCGAGGTCACGTCCGCGTTCTCGCCGCCGGTGCCCTGCTCGGTGCCGGTGCCGACCTGCACGTCGTCGAAGGGCAGCAGCGGCGTCGCCCACGGGAACACCACGTACCAGAGCAGCGCCGTGGTCGCCGCGACCAGCCCGAGCGAGCCGATCACCTTGCCCCACAGGCCGCCGGGCAGCTTGCGCCAGATCCAGGCGTACATCGCGTCACGCCCCCTGGATCTCGGCGGGCATGCCGGCCTTGTCGGCCTTCTGGTCCCGCTTGGCGGTCGACACCAGCTCGGCGTGGATGATGAGCCGCTCGTAGTTGTTGTATTTCGGGTTGCAGGTCGTCAGCGTGAGCAGCGCCCTGGTCGGCTTGGCCTTGGGCTTGCCGGGCACCGGGGCGACCACCTCGACCGCGCTGGGCTTGACGACCTCCTGCTGGTAGACGCGGTACACGTACCAGTTGGAACGGGTCTCGACGCCGATCACGTCGCCGTCCTTGAGCTCGTCGAGCCGCCAGAAGATCTTCTTGATCCGGTGGCCGGCGACCGAGAAGTTGCCGACCTGGCCCGGCTTCGCGGAGTCGGGGTAGTGGCCGGGCGCGTAGCGGATGTCGTCGGGCGTCACGCCGTCGACGACCACCCACTCCTTGTCGAACTTGGGGATGTAGAGCCGGCCCACCAGGTTGGAGCCGGGTGCGGCCGGTCCCTTCGAGGTGGCCGACGGGGTGGGGCCCACGGTGGGGTCGTTCCACGCCTGGTCGAGCTCGGTGTCGAGCGCGTTCTGCTCGTCCTGCACCTTGGCGGAGTTGCCGAACACCTCGTAGCCGGCGAACAACAGCACGATCAGGCCGAACGTGATCATCAGCTCGCCGGAGACGCGGACGGCGCCGCGGATGCGCGAGCCGAGCGTCGGGCGGGTCAGCTCGGAGTAGACGCTCTTGTAGCCCTCGCCGGTCTGCTCGGGGCGCAGCTTGACGACCTTCTCGCCGCGCTTGGGCTCCTCCGCCGCGGAATCGGCGGCCGGAGGCGGCGGCTGGGCGCCGGGCGGCGCGGGCGAGACCGAGGCAGCGCCGAGGGCGGCGTTGGGCTCGGCCTGCGCCTTCGCGGCTTGCGCGGCAACGCCGGGCACGGCGGACAGCAGCGCGGTGGGCGCCTTGACGGCGGGCGGCTGCTCGGCGGGCGGCTTCATGGCGGGCAGGACGCCGGTGGGAGCCTCGGACGTACGGATGACCGCCGTCTCGCGCGGGTCCTGCGCGGCGCCCGCGGGCAGACCGGGATTGACCGGCACCGCGGGCCGATGGTGATCACCCGGGCCGGCGAAGCCCTGCGCGCCGGCGGGCACGGGCGGCACCGGGGGGCGTACGCCGGTGGCGGGCGCGGGGTCGTCGAAGCCGGAGCCGCCCTGGGGGACGCCGCTGAACGGCGCGTTCGCGCTGCGTCCGGCCGGGTGGCCGAAGGCCGGGCCGGTCGTCAGCGGGCTGCCGAGGGCGGCGCCGGCCGCCGGAGCGCCGTACGGGCCGTTGGCGCGCTGGGGACTCCCGGGGACGCCGTAGGGGCCGCTGGGCCCGTTGACGCCGTCGTGGGGCGTCTGAGCGCCATGAAAGGGCGACTCGGTGCCGCCTTCGTGGGACCTCTGGGCACCGGGGGGCGGCTCGGCGAACGAGGACCCGTTCAAGGGGACGCCGTGCTCGTGCGGCCAGGCCGCGTCGGGGCGCTGTGCCCGGCCGGTCGGCGTGCCCGTCGGCGGGATGACCGGTGGCGGGATGACCGGTGGTGTGACCGTCGCGGGCCGGAACACCGCGGGCGGGGCGGCGGCCTGCTGCGCGGCGGCCTGGTGCTCGAAGGCCTGCTGCTCGGCGGCCGCGGCGAAGAAGTCGAACTCCTGGGCGGTACGTGCGATCCGCTGCTGGGCCTGCTCGTCGGCGCCCAGCACGGCCGTCTCGGCCGCGGAGGGCGGCGGCGGCGTCGCAGGCGGCGGGGTGCGCCGGGCTGCCTCGGCAGCGGTCGGCTGACCGCCGAGCCCGAGCGGCGGGGCGAGCGGCCCGCCGGGCACGCCGTCGGGCGACGCGTCGGTGATCCGCGGAATGTACGCCGTCTGGGCGTCGGCGTCGGGCGCGCGATGCCGCCCCGAGCCGCCCCCGGCGGACGGATTTCCCGGTGCGGCCATTACTTGGCAACCCGCGCGGATCGGAGGTCACTCGACCCGTCGTACGCCCGCACTGTCACGTTCCTCTCGACGGTTTCCGCGTAGCCGAGGCCGAAGTCGGCGACGGCATCCCGGAATTGCTGGACTCCTTCCGCGGACTCCAACGCGCGATGCATCGCTGTGGGTTCGCCAATAGCCGTGATCTTGAACGGCGGCGAGAACACTTGGCCGTGAAGCAGCAGCGTATTGCCCACACAGCGTACCGCGCTGGTCGAGATGACGCGGACATCCATGATCGACATTGCCTCGGCGCCACCGGCCCAGAGGGCATTCACGACCGCCTGCACATCGCCCTGGTGCACGACCAGATCGTCGTTGTCGGGAGCGTTCGCGGCCACGAAGTCGTTGCTGCGGCGCGACGAGTCGTCGAGCGTGACGGTGAGGCCCTGACCCTGCAGGGCGGTGAACCCGGCGGGCCCCAGGCGGCCGTCGGCGCGCCGGCGGGCCTGCTGCACCGGGCCGTCGACCCCGGCGAGGCGCGCCGTGTCCTGATCGACCGCCGCGCGAAGTTTCGCGGCCGTCTGCTCGCGCGCCTCGAGCCGTGCGCGCTTGTCGGCGATCAGCTGGGTGAGCTGGGGACGGCGGTCGTCGCGCAGCGCCGTGCCGTCGGCCGTGGTCGCCGAGGTGGTGAACAACAGGCCCGCGGCCAGCGCAATCAGCGGTACGCCCACGGACCAGCCGCGCGGGCGCAGCGCGGGCCGGCGTGGTTTCAGACCGCGCAATGCGCGGCGCAGAACGAGCCGCCACGAGGGCGTGCCGGTGGTGTATTCCACGTGCTCGTCTCCCCCCGGAAATCCGCGCCGGACATTTTCCTCGCCCGGCGGGTGCCTGTCCGCCCGCCGCCTTGACTACGCTAGCTGTCGAACATTAATCGCCACGGGCAGCATTCGGGGTCGCCGAAGCCGCTCAGCGGTGGGTTGTTCACCACTCGTTGCCCTCAGGAGAGCACCGTGCCGAAGTCTCAGGTCCGCAAGAAGAAGGTCTACACGCCGCCGACGGACATCCGTCCCGCGGCGACCGCGGCGTCCAAGAAGCCGAGCCCGGTGTGGCTGCCGATCAGCGCCGTCGCGCTGATCGTGATCGGCATCGCCTGGCTGGTCGTGTACTACCTGTCGTCCCAGCAGTACCCGGTGGAGTCGCTGCGGTACTGGAACCTGGCGATCGGCTTCGGTTGCATGGTGGGCTCGCTCGTCATCCTGTCGCGCTGGCGATAGCCCGGAACGCCCGCTACGCGCGGGTAGTGTGACTTCATCCGGATAAGCGCACCCCGCGCCGCTGGCTCGGGGTGCGCTTTGCGCCTGACGTGCAGCCGTCGATTACTCGTGGGTAACATGGGCTCGGCGGATAGCCGAGGCGAGGAGGCACACCACAGATGGGCATCGCGCAGATCGTCGCCACCGTCCTGGCCGGCGCCGTCACCGTCGTGGCAGTCGTGCTGGCGGTGCGCGCCGTGCTGACGATCACCGCGGTGATCCGGCAGGGCCGGCCCGACCCGACGCGCACCGTGGACCGCGGGACGCGCACGAAGACCATGCTGGTCGAGACCCTCGGGCACACGCGGATGCTCAAGTGGTCCGCGATCGGTGCGGCCCACTGGTTCGTGATGGTCTCCTTCATGATCCTGTTCCTGCTGGTGGTCGAGGCGTACTTCGAGGTTGTGGACCCTTCAGGTGGGCTGCCGATCGTCGGGCACTGGGTCGTCTACGGCCTGGTCACCGAGTGGATCGGCATCCTGGGCCTGGCCGGCATCCTGTACCTGATCTGGCGGCGGCAGCGCGACAAGCCCGGCAGCAAGAAGCGCAGCCGGTTCCTGGGCTCGACGATGTGGCAGGGCTACTTCGTCGAGGCCGTGATCGTGGGCGTGCTGATCTGCGGCTTCCTGATCCGCGGCTTCAAGGTCGCCAACGACACCTTCGAGTTCCCCGCGTGGGCCACGCCGCTGTCGCACGGTGTCGGCGCGCTGCTGCCGGCCGCGCACGACGGTCCCACCTGGGTGGCGCTGGTCAAGCTGTTCATCTCGATGGGCTGGCTGATCACCATCGCGCTCAACCCGACGATGGGCGTGGCCTGGCACCGCTTCCTGGCGTTCTTCAACATCTTCTTCAAGCGCGACCCGGCCAAGCCCGCCGGCTCGGGGCTGGGCGCGCTGCGGCCGATGATGAGCGACGGCAAGCCGCTCGACTTCGAGGAGGCCGATCCCGAGAAGGACCAGTTCGGCGTCGCCCAGGTCGAGCAGTTCACGTGGAAGGGCCTGCTCGACTTCTCCACCTGCACCGAGTGCGGACGGTGCCAGTCGCAGTGCCCGGCCTGGAACACCGCCAAGCCCCTGTCGCCCAAACTGCTCGTCCTCAGCCTGCGCGACCACGCGTACGCGAAGGCTCCTTATCTTCTGGCCGGTGGCGGCAAGGACCTGACCGGCGAGGAGAAGGCGACCGAGGCCCAGCTCGCGCACATGGACGTGCTGGCGCTGGCCGAGGGCAACCGCCCGCTGATCGGCACCGCCGAGGAGCAGGGCGTCATTGACCCGGACGTGCTGTGGTCGTGCACCACCTGCGGCGCGTGCGTGGAGCAGTGCCCGGTGGACATCGAGCACGTCGACCACATCGTCGACATGCGCCGCTACCAGGTGCTGATCGAGTCGAGCTTCCCGTCCGAGGCCGGCGTGATGCTGCGCAACCTCGAGAACAAGGGCAACCCGTGGGGCGCCCCGCAGAACACCCGTGAGGACTGGACCAAGGGCCTGGACTTCGAGGTGCCGCGGGTCGGCGAGAAGGACGACTTCGAGTACCTGTTCTGGGTCGGCTGCGCCGGCGCGTTCGAGGACCGGGCGAAGAAGACCACCCGCGCGGTCGCGAAGCTGCTGCACGAGGCGGGGGTCGACTACGCGATCCTCGGCGAGGGCGAGACCTGCTCGGGCGACCCGGCGCGGCGCATCGGCAACGAGTTCGTCTTCCAGATGCTGGCCCAGCAGAACGTCGAGACCCTGAACGAAGCTTTCGGGGACCGACCGGTCAAGAAGATCGTCGCGACCTGCCCGCACTGCTTCAACACGCTGGGCAACGAGTATTCGCAGCTCGGCCTCGAGGTCGAGGTCGTGCACCACACTCAGCTCCTGCAGCACCTGGTGGCCACGGGCAAGCTGACCCCGGTGCAGCCGGTCGACGGCGGCGTCACCTACCACGACCCGTGTTACCTGGGCCGGCACAACCGGGTGTTCGACGCCCCGCGCGAGGTCCTCGGCTCGGCCGCGGGCGAGATCACCGAGATGCCCCGCAACTCCGAACGCTCCTTCTGCTGCGGCGCCGGCGGCGCGCGGATGTGGATGGAGGAGAAGATCGGCAAGCGGATCAACGTCGAGCGTACGGAGGAGGCCCTGGCCACCGGCGCCAAGACCATCGCCGTGGGCTGCCCGTTCTGCTACACCATGATCGGCGACGGCGTCACCGGCAAGGGCGAGCAGGACAACGTCGAGGTCGTGGACGTCGCGACGGTCCTTCTGCGCTCGCTCAAACAGGAGGTATAGGCAGGCTCACCTCCGTCCCCGGCACACCCGGAGTGCCCTCGTCCGGCACAATGGGACCGAGGTGAACCGATCATGGACGGCGTGCTGCTGACCGCGGTGCTCCCGTTGGCGGCGTTCGCGCTGCTCACGGCGGGCAACGCGTTCTTCGTGGCCGCCGAGTTCGGGCTGGTCACCGTCGACCGGGCCGAGATCGCCACGCGGGCCGGCTCGGGCGACCGCCGGGCCCGCACGGTCGAGCACGCGCTGCACGAGCTGTCGTTCCAGCTGTCCGGCACCCAGCTGGGCATCACGCTGACCGCGCTGCTCACCGGCTACCTCGCCGAACCGGCACTCTCCAAGATCTTCGAGCCCGCGGTCGAGCCGATCGCCGGCGACGCCACCGAGGGCGTCACGCACGCGCTCGCGCTGATCGTCGCCACGCTCCTGTCGATGCTCTTCGGCGAGCTCGTGCCCAAGAACGCCGCGCTGGCCCGCCCGATGCGCGCGGCGCTGCTGACCGCCGCCCCGCTGCGGACGTTCTCCAAGCTCTTCAAGTGGGTGATCGGGGGCCTCAACGGATCGGCCAACTGGCTGGTCCGCCGGCTCGGCATCGAACCGCAGGAGGAGCTGGCCAGCGCCCGCTCGCCCGAGGAGCTGGGGCTGCTCGCCGCGATCAGCGCCCAGGCCGGCGCGCTGCCCGCCGAGACCGCCACGCTGATGCGCCGCACGATCCGCTTCGGCGAGAAACGCGCGGCCAAGGCGATGACCCCGCGGGTCGACGTGGTCGGGCTCAAGACCACCGCCAGCGTCGCCGAGCTGATCGCGGTGGCGCGCGAGACCGGGCGCACCCGCTTCCCCGTCTACGAGAACACGATCGACCTGGTCATCGGCGTGGTCGGGGTGACCGACGCGCTCGGCGTGCCACCCGAGCGGCGCACCGCCACCGCGGTGGCGACCATCGCGCGGGAACCGGTGTACGTGCCCGAGAGCCTCGGCCTCGACAAGGTGCTCGCGGCGCTGCGCGCGGCCGACGCCGACCTGGCGATCGTGGTGGACGAGTACGGCGGCACCGACGGGGTGGTCACGGCCGAGGACCTGATCGAGGAGCTGGTCGGGGAGATCGCCGACGAGTACGACGTCGAGCCCGCCGAAACCTCGACGCAGGAGCTCACGGCGCCCGACGGCGAGAAGACGTACCTGGTCGACGGCCTGCTGCGCGAGGACGAGCTGATGGAGCAGACCGGGTTCGCGCTGCCCGAGGGGCCGTACGAGACGCTGGCCGGTTTCCTGCTCGCCCGGCTGGGCCACATCCCCCTGGTCGGCGAGTCCTACGAGACCGACGGGTGGGAGTTCACGGTGATGGCCGTCGACCGGCACCGCGTCGAACAGGTGCGCGTGGCCGCCCCGCCGGAGGTCGCCGATGACTGAGCTGCTGGTCACCGTGCTGCTGCTGATCGGCAACGGGCTGTTCGTGGGCGGCGAGTTCGCGCTGATCGCCTCGCGGCGTACGGCGCTGGAACCGCTGGCCGCGACGAGCAAGCCCGCCCGCTGGGCGCTGTCCGCGATGGGGCAGATCCCGCTGATGATCGCCGGCGCGCAGCTGGGCATCACGATCTGCTCGCTCGGCCTGGGCGCGCTCGCCGAACCCGCGCTCGCGCATTTCCTCGAGGGCCCGTTCCACGCGATCGGCCTGCCGGAGGACGCCGTGCACCCGGTGGCCTTCGTGCTGGCCCTGGGCGTCGTGGTCTTCCTGCACACGGTGATCGGCGAGATGGTGCCGAAGAACATCACGCTCGCCGGGCCGGAGCGGGCGGCGCTGATCCTCGGCCCGTTCATGCTGGCGTTCTGCACCGCCACGAAGCCGCTGCTCAACGCCATGCGCTGGGCGGCCAAGGTGGTGCTGAGGATCTGGTCGATCGAGGCGACGGACTCGGTGAAGACCGTCTTCACGGCCGAGGAACTGGCCGGCATGGTCACCCAGGCGCGCAGCGAGGGGCTGCTCGGCACGGAGCAGTACGCCCGCATCCACGCCGCGCTCGGCCTGCACGACCGTACGGCCGGGGACACGCTGCGCCCCTGGTCGAGCGTCACCACGATCGCCGACGACGTCTCGCCCGCGACCCTGGAGGCGGTGGCGACCCGCACCGGCCGGTCACGCTTTCCGGTGGTGCAGCGCGAGACCCGCCGGGTGCTGGGGTTCGTGCACGTCAAGGACATCCTCGGGTACGCGGCGGAACGCCGCACGCGGCCCATCCCGCCCGAGATCATCCGGCCGCTCGCGGTGGTGGCGCCGGACCGTACGCTGGCCGACCTGCTGCTCACGATGCGCCGTGACCGCCTGCACATCGTGCTCGTGAGCGACGGCCGACGGCCGCTCGGCGTGATCACTTTGGACGACGTCGTGCACGCGGCCGTGGGCGAGCCCGGGCATCAGCTGACCCACTAACCATCGTCGGCGGGCCATTCAGGACAATAGTGTCATGGCTCGCAAACGGTGGTGGCTTGCTCTGGCGGGGGCCCTGATCCTCGTCGGTGGTCTCGCGTACGCCCAGCGTCCTTCGACGCCGCCGGCGTTCGCCAAGGTGAAGGCGTCGCCCGACGCGGTCCCGACGCCGCGTTCGCAGCGCCTGGTGGTCGGTCTGGCCGGGCTTCTGCCCGTGCAGCAGCCGACCGGCGCCGCCTCCGCGCCGCCCGGGCACATCGGCGTCGCGAAGGGCCCCGTGACGGTGCGATACACCTTCGACGGCGGTGTCGGCCGGCCGCTCACGGACGTCGCGGGCCGCCGCGCGCTGCGCCCCCTCGGCCAGAACGGTGGTGCGCTCCGCCTCGTACGGCAGGGTTCGGGTCTGGCCGTTTCCTATCCCGAACGGTGCCGCCTCGCGCGCGAACGCGACTGCCCGCGGGCGATCCTCGAAGGCTCACGCGACGACACGCTCAACCCCGGAACAAGGCGTTTGCGGTACGGCGCGTCCGTGCGCATGACCCACGCCGACCTCGCCGACGGCGCGAACGTGGTGCAGAAGGGCTACTCGGTGGGCGGCGACGGCCAGTACAAACTGCAGGTCGACCACCGGCTCGGACACCCCAGCTGCGTGCTGGCCGGCAGCGGCCACATCTATCGGGCCGAGCCCCTGCTCGACGTCGCCGACGGCCGCTGGCACGAGTTGGAGTGCGCCCGCTCCCACGACAGGCTGACCCTCACGGTCGACGGTATGCCCGCCGCCGAGGTCGCCGTGCCCGCCGACCTGTCCATCGCCAACGCCGAGCCGTTGCGGGTCGGCGGCAAGGGCACCAGCAAGAGCAACGACCAGTTCGCCGGCGAGATCGACAACGTCTTCATCAGCATCGACTGACCTTTTTTCGGCCCCTGCACATCCGTCGACGCCCCGACAGCGGGCGTGCTCCACTCACGAGATGCGATTCGATGCCGATACGAAGGCCTCGCCGCAGCAGGTACGCGACGCCCTCACAGACTTCACCCACCGCAGACTGCAGATCTGGAACCGCACCCTCGACCCGAAGACGTACGAGCTGCGCGAGCAGGGCGACACGTGGGCAGTCGCCCGGGAGAGCAGTCCCCGATCACCGTTCTGGGTGGTCGCCCGCTACGACTGGTCCGACGCCGCCGTGATCCGCTGGACGGTCGTGGAGAGCAGCTACGGCGGAGGCGGCGCCGGTTCCGTCCGGATCACCCCACGCCCCGGCGGCGGCAGCCGGCTGCACGTCGAGTGGACCAACACCGGCGCGCGCCTCTCCCAGCGGCCGATGCTGTTCCTGCTGCATCAGGCCCCCACTGCCCGCCTGATCTCCCGCCTGTGGTCGGCCACGCTGGACCGCTATGCCCGCGGCGGTCTTGGCTAGGGGGTGAAGGCCTTACGGACCTGAACTGCGACCTAACGGCACGTCTGTGGCGCAAATCTTGAGCGACCGCCGGGTGTCACGTCGGCCGGTGCGACGGACATTCGATGAGCTTTGGGGAGTTGCGCGGTCTACCCGGGAGAACCGACTACCCCGGGAGATCCCATGACCTCGATACATCCCATCGTCAGCACGCCCGATCTGGCCCGGCTGCGCGCCTTTTACGAGACGGTGCTCGGCGCGACGCAGACCCTCCGCGAGCCCGAGGAAGGCCCCGAGTTCTACGTCGAGCTGCGCATCGGCGGGTCCACGCTCGGGCTCGTGCAGAACGACGACACCCAGGTGGGTGCGCCGGTGCGGATCATCCTCAGCGCCGACGTCGGCGATGTCGACGCGCTGCTGCCCGCGGTGGAGTCGGCTGGTGGCACTGTGCCGGGGCAGGCCAACGACATGCCGTGGGGCCAGCGGGTCGCGCACGTCCTCGACCCGGACGGCAACATGCTCAACCTGACCGCCTGGCTCCGGCCACGGGAGGGCTACGGCTTGGGGTAGTCCTTGAGCGCGCCGCGGCTGGGGGTCCAACCGATCGCCGAGTACTCGGCGACGCCGCGCAGGACGTACGGGTCCTGGGCGATGAGCTCGCGGGCGCGTGCCTCGTCGTCGACGTTGAGCAGCACGACGCCGCCGGTGGGCGCGTTCTGGCGGCCGGCGGTCACGACCAGGCCCTGCGCCTCCAGGCCGTCCAGATAGGCCAGGTGCGCGTCGCGTGCCTCGTCGACCTGCTCGATCGGGGCCAGGTACTTCGAGATCATCAAGTACACGCAACGATCGTACGATCGGAGTCGTGGAAAACTTCGGGCGGTACGGCATCTGGATCCCTCACCGGCAGTGGCCGACGGACGCGAACGAGATCGCGTCGGCGGCGCAGGAGCTCGAGAGCCTGGGCTACGGCTCGGTGTGGATCGGCGGCAGCCCGCCGGACGACCTGCAGCTGCCCGAGGCGATCCTGGCCGCCACGTCGTCGCTGGTGGTGGGCACGAGCATCGTCGACATCTGGCACAGCCACCCCGAGGTGCTGGCGGCCAGCCACACGCGGGTGAGCACGCAGTTCCCGGGCCGGTTCTCTCTGGGCGTCGGCTCCGGTCACGCTCCGTCGGCGGCGTCGGTCGGGCAGGCGTACGTCAAACCGCTGACCAAGCTGCGCGGCTTCCTCACCGAGGGCCTGCGCCGGGTGCCGCCGGGCGAGCGCATGATCGCCGCGCTCGGGCCCAAGGCGCTGGCGGCCGCCCGGGAGCTGACCGCCGGCGCGCTGCCGTATCTGATGCCGCCCGAGCACGCCGCCGAGGCCCGCGAGATCCTCGGGCCCGACCGTCTGCTGATCCCCGAGCAGAAGGTGTTCCTGGGCACCGACCCGGCCGTCGCGCGCTCGGTGGGCCGCAGGGTGGTGAAGAGTTATCTGTCGCTGCCGAACTACACCAACGCCTGGCGCCGCTTCGGCATCACCGACGACGACCTGGCCGGCGAGGGCAGCGACCGCCTCATCGACTTCGCCGTGGCGTGGGGTGACGGCCCGGCGGTGCGCTCCCGCGTCGACGCGCACCTGTCCGCCGGGGCCGATCACGTCGCCCTGCAGGTCCTGTCGGCCGACGCCGGGCCGGTCCTGCCCCGTAAGGAGTGGCGGGCCATGGCGGAGGTCCTGTTCTAGAGGCGGGCCTCCGCCACGGCTGCGGGTCACATCAGGGCTTCGACGGCGGCCGGGGCACGCGTGAGCGTCACCGTGGTCGCCGGCAGGTCCACCCGTACGGTGTCGCCCTCGTAGTTCGGGTCGCTCGCCCAGGCGCTGCCGGTCACCTCGGCCTTGCCCTTCTGGAACGGCGTGGTTCCGGTCGGGTCGGCCACGGCGCTCCACGACGTGTCCTGGCCCGCCACGCAGTCGACCTGCACGGTGAACGGCCCGCGGATGATCGTCTTCTGCTTGACCTGGGTGACCAGCCCGGTCACGTTGACCTCGGTGCTGGTGTTGCAGGCCACGGTGCCGTGCACGGTCGCCTTGCCGTTGAGCTTGCTGAACAGCCCGTCGGCCGCCGTCGTGACCGTGTACTCGAGCGGCGCCGGCGGCGGCGGGTTGCCGATCACCACGCGGCCGCGCAGGGCCGGCTCCAGGCCCTCGCAGTGCTGCTCGAAGGTGGCGTCGAGCCGTTCCACGTACCCGTTGGGGCCGTACTCGGCCTCGGTGACCACGAACGAGCCCTCGATCGTGTTGCAGCCGCGCCCGTTGCCGCTGATGTCGATGCCCGCGCCCGCTCCGCTGAACGGGGCGCGTGTCGCGTTCGGGTACTCGCCCGGGGTCAGCTGCTTGCCCTGCGGCGCCCGCAGGTCCATCGACCACCAGTCGCCGTTGGCCGCGTTGATCGACAGGTAGACGCCGCGCAGGTTGTCGTCCGCCCGGATCGTCAGCTGGTCGCCGGCCGCGGCGTCGTAGCTGTACGTCGCCCCGCCGGTGATGTAGTCGCCCTCGTCGCCGGACATCGTGAAGGTGCCCGCCTCCACCGGTTGAGCCTGGGCGGGTGCGATCCCCGTCACCAGCCCCGCCACGCTGACGGCTCCGGCCAGCACGGTCGCCGAGACGACCCGGCGCATGCGTACGCTCATAGCTTCCTCTTCCCCGTTGGTGGTCCCACTGCCAGGGTATAGACATCGACTCATGTACGCGCGGTCCCGGTGACCAAATCGGACAGACGGGCGTTTCCGGCCGCCCGGGCCGAGCCCTCATCCGCCGACCGGACGATGCTGGACCGGGTTGCCGGAAAGTTACATTTTGAGGGTGTTTCTGCAGATCGTCGCTCGCCCGGACCTCGGCCTGACCGTGGCCGCCCTGCGCCGCGGGCTTCGCCGGCCGGTCCTGTTCGCCCGGCTGGCCGGGTGGACGATGCTCGGCGCCGCCGCGCTCCTGGACGGCCTCAACGTCACGTTGCTGCTGGCCGGTGTCGTTCTGGCCGTGGTCGTCCCGATATTGCTGATCAACGGCGGCGCCCGCCGGGCCCTGCGCGAGGCCGGCCCGGCCACCCTCGAGATCTCCGACGGCGGCGTGGCGTGCTCGACGCCGGACAGCCGGCACGCGTACGCCTGGAACGCCATCACCCGCGTCGACCACCTCGCGGGTCAGCTCGTGCTCGGCCTGGGCGCGGGCCGTTTCCTCCAGGTCCCGACGCGCGGGCTCACGCCCCAGCAGATCCACGAGGTGCTGACCACGGCCTCCGCCCACGGCGTGCCGGTGGGTTGAGCCCAACCACTCACGCACGTCGCCCGGGCGGGGTGAGCGTTCCGGGCGCGCCAGCGCCCTGCTCGCCCCGGCCGGGTCCCGGCGGGAGCGACGGTCCGTACCCCCCACCCAGGCACGACATCAGGCTCTTGAATGTCAGGTTGTCGGCCAGAGGCGGAAGTTCTGCGCGGACCGGCTCGGGGTCGGACCGCGTTGGCCCTGGTAGCGCGAGCCGTAGACGGCCGAGCCGTACGGGTGCTCGGCCGGGCTCGACAGCCGGAAGATGCACAGCTGGCCGATCTTCATGCCCGGCCAGAGCTTGATCGGCAGATTGGCCACGTTGGACAGTTCGAGCGTGACGTGGCCCGAGAAGCCCGGGTCGATGAAGCCGGCGGTCGAGTGCGTCAGCAGGCCGAGGCGGCCCAGGCTGCTCTTGCCCTCGAGGCGGCCGGCCAGCTGCTCGCCGAGCGTGATGACCTCGAGGGTCGACGCGAGCACGAACTCGCCCGGGTGAAGCACGAACGGCTCACCGTCGGTCACCTCGACCAGCGCGGTGAGGTCGTCCTGCTGCTCGGCCGGGTCGATGTGGGTGTAGAGGTGATTGTTGAACACCCGGAAGAAGCGGTCCAGCCGCACGTCGATGCTGGACGGTTGCAGCAACGCCGGATCGAAGGGCTCCAGAGCCAGGTCACCAGACTTGATCTCGGAGACCAGGTCGCGGTCGGAGAGCAGCATCGCAACACCATACCGAGGCGGACCGACGCCCTTTTCACCTGCCCGTTCGGCGTGTTCCGATGGGCGTGTCGAACATGTGTTCGATAGAATACCCACATGGCTACCTGGTCCGATTTCGTCGCCGCCGAGCCCACCCTCGCCGCGGGCATCCGCGCGCTCCTGCAGCAATACGGTCCCGGCCTGGCCTACCTGGCCACCGTGCGGGCCGACGGCGGCCCGCGGCTGCACCCGGTGTCACCCGTCGTCACCGACGAGGGCCTCTACTGCTTCATCGTCGACTCTCCGAAACGCCGCGACCTCGAGCGCGACGGCCGCTACGCGCTGCACTCGTTCCCACCCGAGGAGAGCGACGACGAGGCCTTCCTGACCGGCCGGGCCACCCGCGTGCGCGACCCGTTGGTGATCGCCCGCCTGGCCGAGGCCCTGCACGCGTCGCCCCACGTCGACTGGCGCCTGTTCGAGCTGTCGATCGAGACCGCGACCCTGCGCACCCACGGCCCCGCCGGCGCCGTCCCGCTGGCCGCCCTGCCGATCGTCGCCCCACTGACCCGCTCGTGGCGCGCCGAGTTACCCCGCCCTCTGGCAGCGGTGGGTTGATGTCCTCTCCGGGCCCCACATCAGGTACAGTGGGGCCGCCGCGGGTGTAGTTCAATGGCAGAACATCAGCTTCCCAAGCTGACAGTGCGGGTTCGATTCCCGTCACCCGCTCCACTACGAAACGCCTGGTCACGGCAAATGCCGAGGTCAGGCGTTCGTCGTCTCGACGTACTGTCAGCTGCCGTCGTGCCATTCGGTGAGGAGTTGCGGCACTCGACAGCTCCCCGGCGACGGTGGCCCGCGGCTCCTCCGCCGTTCGTCCCGGATCAGCTGGTCACGGCTCTACGGCTCGTCCATCGCCTCCCTTCATCTGAGCGTGACTGACCGGGACAATGGCCCGAGTGGAGATCATCCGATGGGCTGAGGTCGAAGCGTGGTTCGATCCCTCACAGAACGGCAGCGCCCCAGATGTGGTGGTGCCTGATACGACGATCGCGGACTGGGAGGCGCTGCTGAGGCTCATTCGGTCTGAGGACTGGCGCGAAGGCGAACGCCGTGCCATCGCGAGTGGCGACGCGGGGTCATTCCAGGCCGCTCAGGGCACCTTCGAGCTGCGTCGCAGGCGGTCCGCCACGGGATCTTGTGCGGTTCCCAAGCTGACAGTGCGGGTTCGATTCCCGTCACCCGCTCCACGTACGGAAGCCCTGGTGAGGACATGGTCCAGCCAGGGCTTCCGCGTTTCTAGGCAGCTGAAACAGGTTGCGCGCCGATCGCCGCGAGCGGCCCGGGTAGGACGGGCCGGGTCGGCGGATCGAGCTAGGGTGCCAGGAAGTGGACCTCCGGGTAGCGGGAGGACGGCCCGTCCAGCAGCGGCTGAGTATGTCCGCGCAGGTGCAGGTCGAGGAAGGCCGTGACGTAGGCGCGGGTGATCTCGCTGGCCCGCTGTCCTGGCAGCGTCTGGATCGGCTGCCCGACCTGGTCGGCCAGCGGCGCGAGGTCGGTGAACGAACTGTGCGTGGTGCCGGTGACGCCCGCCCAGAGCTTCCAGCCGCGCAACTGCCGCCAGGTGTCGGTCCAGCTGGGATCCGTTCCGGGGCCGTGGTCCTCGCTGCTGATCATCAGGAACGGACGCCGGAACGGTGTGCTCAACGCCGGAAAGAAGGATCCGTCCAGGTTCACCCCGGCGTCGACCCGGCGGTCGGTGAGCATGGTGCTCAGGGCGCTCGCCCCGCCGATCGAGTGACCCGCCATCGCGATCCGGTGCGGATCGATCGACCGGCCCCCGGACCAGGCGGGGGTGCGGGCGAGCAACCGGTCCAGGACGAACGAGACGTCCGCTGCCCGCCCGGCGGTCACCGCGGCGCCGTCGATGTCCTGGCCGCAGGCGAGACACTCGGCGACCCGACCGTCCGGGAAGCTCACGCCGGAGGACTCGTAGGTGTGGTCGATCCCGGCTACGACGTACCCGTGGCTGGCCAGATCTTCGGCCATACCGGTGAGGGTGGCCCGTGGGTTTCCGAGGCCCGGGGAGAGCACCACCAAGGGAGACCTGCGTGCTCCGGGCAGCAGCGGGGCGTTGGCGTGGGCGTGCGTCCGGACCGTGGACAGGGCATCGGCCGGCACCCCGTCGATCCCCTTCAGGAAGAGCCCGGATTCCTCAGCCGTCATGTATTGCGCCCGCGGCCCCGCGACCCGGCGGGCCGGATACCAGACGGAAACCATGAGTTCCCGCCGGACGGCTGGATTCCACGGATCCGCCCGGTGCCGATCGATGAGATCCAGCGTGGCCGATCCCACCGCGTGCGGACCGGTCGGCGCCGGCAAGGCCAGCTGGACGGCGGGCGGGCCGGCGAATGCGGTGGCTGGCGGGGCGGCGAAGGCGGCCGAGGCGATCAGGGCGCTCATGCTGCAACCCGTTACCAGCCAGCTGAGTCTTCTCATGCCCTCATCGTTGGCCCGAGCCCGCGGCCCGTCCATCCGGCATCACCCTGACCAGACCCTAAGGCTCGATGTCGTCGCCGGTGAGGAGGCCGCGCAGGGTGAGCTCGGCGGCCACCTCCGGTCGGCACTCGTTGACGATGACGGCGGTGCCGACGTACGCGTCGCCGAAGAGGGAACGCAGCGCGCGGGCCTGGGCGCCGGTGGCGGCCCAGTCGTCGACGACCAGCACGCGGTCGCCGGGGCGGATCAGCTGGTGACGTACGCCCAGGTGCTGGGTCTCGCCGCGGTGGTCGGCGGGCACCTCGGCCCAGATCATGGGCTCGGCGATCGGGCGCCGGGCGCCGGCCCGGTACGCCTCGACGAAGCCCACCCCGAGAGCCCGCGCGACCAGCGGTCCCACCAGGAAGCCGGTGACCTCGGGCGAGACCACCACGGTGGGGGAGTCGGCTCGGAACAGGCCGGCCAGTCCCTCGCCCAGACCGGCCAGGATCGCCGGCTCGCGCCACCAGCCGGAGCGGTCGCTGACCACGTAGCCGCTGCCGTCGCCGGGGTCGGTCCAGCGGAACGCCGCCCTCAGGTGATCACGCAGATCGGTTGTCACGCGGACATCCTGTCACTGCACGGTCGTCCCGTTCGGCCGCCCGGCCAGAACCCGCTCAGACTAGGGGTCAACTTAGTGCGGTCTGTCCCCTCCATCGGGCATGCTGTTCCGCGTAACCATGCCTACCTTGCCGCCGGGCCGTCGCCCGCTGAGCCCTGGATCCCGCGCCGGCCTCGGCGCGGCCCTCGTGCTGCTCGCTGTCGTGTCCGCCGTGGAGCTCGCGGACAACTCCACCGCCCACTTCGTGGGCCTGTTCGCCGCCGTGCCGTTCCTCGCGGCCGTCTTCGCGTTCTGGCAGACGGTGCTGGTGGTCGGCGTGCTGGCCACGATCGTCGGCATGGTGTTCCTGGGCGCGGCCGGCCCGCTCACAGTGTCCGGCACGGTGAACATCCTCGGCATCCTGCTCGCGACCGGCATCGCGGCAGCGGTGGCGACCATGCGGCAGCGCCAGGCCGACCGGATCGCCGAGCTGCAACGGCTCGCGCTGGTCGCGCAGCAGGCGGTGCTGCGGCCGCTCGGCCCGCAGGTGGGCTCGCTGGCGATCGCGGGGCGCTACATCTCGGCGACCGCCGCGGCCGACATCGGCGGAGACCTGTACGAGGCGCTGGACACCCCGTACGGGACCCGGATCATCATCGGCGACGTGCGCGGCAAGGGCCTCGACGCGGTCCGGCTGGCGAGCATCGTGCTGGGGTCCTACCGGCACGTCGCGTACGAGCGTGCCGACCTCAAGACGGTGGTGGCCGACCTCGACCGGGCGGTCGCCCGCAGCGTCGGCGACGAGGACTTCGTCACGGCGGCCCTGCTCGAGGAGCGCGGCGGCACGCTGACGATCGTCAACTGTGGACATCCCGCGCCGCTGCTGCTGCGCCGCGGCGAGGTGATCGCGCTGGAGCCGCAGGCGCCCGCGCCCCCGCTGGGGTTCATGCCCGAGGTGAAGCCGCGCGTCGAGCGGCTGGAGCCGGGCGACCGGCTGCTGCTGTTCACCGACGGCCTGGGCGAGGCGCGGCGTGAGGGCGAGTTCTTCCCGACCGCCGACCGCGCGTGGCGGTTGCTGGGCCACGGCACGGTCGGCGACGGGCTGGCCTCCCTCGAGGCGGCCCTGGTGGACTGGGTCCACGGCCGTCTCGAGGACGACATCGCGCTGGTCCTGCTGGAGTACGCGGGACCGGACGACGGCCCGACCGTCCCGATGCCGAGCTGGGAGGTCGGGGCCGCCGGCAGCTAGGCCTCGGCCGGCGACGCGGACGAGGTGACGGGCTCGGGCGTGACCGGGGCCGGCGCCGGCTCGGGGCGACGGTGGCGCCCGACGTAGTGGCGTGGCTGGTCCGCCCGGCGGGGCTCCGGAATGAGGCTCTTGAGCGTGGCGAACATGGCGCGCCCCCTTTGGCGGCAGGTCGAAGACGAAAGCTTCGTATCTATCCGGAGCAACGAGCCGCCGAGCGTGCCGATACGTCAGTGGCGCATGGGAACCCGCAAATAGCCGAACGACCGTCCGGCTTGCCACCCGATCGGAGACGTTTGATGCGCGAATCGACGGACGAACCCCCGCATCTAGGTGGTTGGTCACGAAACTCCTCGCGGCTTGTCCGTCCCTACCGATGGGTAATACAGTGGTGGTTACTGACGGGTAACTGAGCCGGCGGGCGTTCGGAGAGCGGGGCCAAGCAGCATGACTCACTACAAGAGCAACCTTCGGGACCTCCAGTTCAACCTCTTCGAGGTCTTCGGGGCGGACCAGGCGTTCGGCCAGGCGCCGTACGACGAGATCGACGCGGAGACCGCGCGTGACGTCCTCGCCGAGGTGAACCGCCTCGCCACCGAGGACCTCGCCGCCAGCTACATCGACGCCGACCGCAACCCGCCGGTCTTCGACCCCGCGACGCACACCGCGCCGCTGCCGGAGTCGTTCAAGAAGTCGTTCGAGCAGTGGATGGCCGCCGAGTTCTGGCGCCTGGACCTGCCGGCCGCGCTCGGCGGCACGCTCGCCCCGCGCGCCTTCTGGTGGGCGCTGGCCGAGAATGTGCTCGGCGCCAACGCCCCCGTCTGGATGTACTCCTCCGGCCCCTCGTTCGCGTCGGTCGTGCACGCCGAGGGCACCGAGGAGCAGAAGCAGTGGGCCAAGCTCTTCGTCGAGAAGCAGTGGGGCTCCACGATGGTGCTGACCGAGCCGGACGCCGGTTCGGACGTCGGCGCCGGCCGCACCCGGGCGATCCCGCAGCCCGACGGCTCGTGGCACATCGAGGGCGTCAAGCGGTTCATCACCTCGGGCGAGCACGACCTGACCGACAACATCATCCACTACGTGCTGGCCCGCCCGGTCGGCGTCGAGGGTGTGGGCGGCCCGGGCACCAAGGGCCTGTCGCTGTTCATCGTGCCGAAGTACCACTTCGACCCCGAGACGGGCGAGCTCGGCGAGCGCAACGGCGTGTACGCCACCAACGTCGAGCACAAGATGGGCCTCAAGGTCTCGAACACGTGCGAGATGACCTTCGGCGAGCACGGCACCCCCGCGAAGGGCTGGCTGCTCGGCGAGGTACACCAGGGCATCCGCCAGATGTTCATGATCATTGAGTACGCCCGGATGATGGTCGGCACGAAGGCGATCGCGACGCTGTCCACGGGTTACCTCAACGCCCTCGAGTACGCCAAGAACCGCGTGCAGGGCGCCGATCTGGTGCAGAACGACGACAAGGCCGCCCCGCGCGTCACGATCACCCACCACCCCGACGTGCGCCGGTCGCTGATGCTGCAGAAGGCGTACTCGGAGGCCCTGCGTGCCCTGGTGATCTACACGGCCACCTGGCAGGACAAGGTCGCGATCGCCGAGGCGTCCGGCCACAAGGAGGCCGCGAAGGCCGCGAGCAAGGTCAACGACCTGCTGCTGCCGCTGGTCAAGGGCGTGGGCTCCGAGCGGGCGTACGAGCTGCTCGGGCACGAGGCGCTGCAGACGTTCGGCGGCTCGGGCTTCCTGCAGGACTACCCGCTCGAGCAGTACGTGCGGGACGCGAAGATCGACACCCTGTACGAGGGCACGACCGCGATCCAGAGCCTCGACCTGATCTTCCGCAAGATCGTGAAGGACCAGGGCGTCGCGCTCGCCACGCTGGCCGGCGAGATGCAGAGCTTCGTCGAGAGCGAGGCCGGCAACGGGCGGCTCAAGGAGGAGCGGCTCGCGCTGGGCCGGGCGCTCGGCGAGATGCAGCAGATTCTCGGGACGACGATGGGCTGGCTCGGCGCCGTGCAGGGCGGTGAGGCCCGCGAGCTCTACAAGGTCGGCCTGAGCTCGCGCCGGGTCCTGCTCGCGCTCGGCGACGTGATCCTCGCGTGGCTCCTGCTGCGGCAGGCCGAGGTGGCGCTCAAGGCGCTGGGCGGCGAGGTGTCGCCGGCCGACAAGAACTTCTACGAGGGCAAGGTCGCGGCGGCCCGCTTCTTCGCCCGCGAGGTGCTGCCCCGGGTCGGCTCCGACCGCCGCATCATCGACAACACCACTCTGGACCTCATGGACGTCTCCGAGGAGGTGTTCTGATCCTTCCGCGCTCGAGAGCCGGCGGACGCCCCTTGTCCGCCGGCTCTCAGCCTCTGGCGGTGTGGCGTTCGAGCAGCCGCATGGAGCGCGGCTCGGTGGACGCCCAGGAGCCCTCGGCCCGGTGCACCGCCAGCCCGGCCGTCTTGAGAACCACCTCGACCCCGTCGTACTGCTCGTCGGGGATCATCAGCAGCGAGACCGCGGAGACCGTGGGGTTGTGGCCGACCACGAGCACCGTGCGCGCCGACTCGGGAACCTTGCGCAGCAGGTCGAAGACCTCGGTCGGACCGCCGTCGTAGAGGCTCTGCTCGTAGTGGACCTCGGGCGTGCCGCCGCCGGGACGGCCCTGCGCCATCGCGATCGACACCCCCTGCCACGTCTGCCGGGTGCGGGTGGCGGGGGAGCAGAGCACCAGGTCCGGATGCAGGCTCCCGTCGGCCAGCCAGGCGCCTGCTGCGTCGGCGTCGGTCTGGCCGGCCGTGGTCAGCCTCCGGTCGAAATCCGGGCGGGCGTCGGGCGTCTCGGCCTTGGCGTGGCGAAGGATCACGAGCGTTCGGGCGGTCATCCGTCCAGCTTGCCTGATTGAGTTTTCCGGCGCGTGGGTAAACCGCTTCCCGAGGCATTGACCACGGTGAGGATCAAGGGAGGCCCGCGATGGGCATCGGCGGAAGTATCTTCCTGCTGGCGTTGGGGGCGATCCTGGCGTTCGCCGTCAACGCGGACATCAGCGGGATCGACATCAACATCATCGGGTGGATCCTGATGGCGGCCGGCCTGATCGGCCTGGTCATCACGCTCTGGTACTGGAACAGCCGTCGTCGCACGGTCGTGACGCGGCAGAGCGCCGCCGGCCCGGCCGGCACCGCGCCGTACCCGAACCAGCAGGTGCGCAGCGAATACCAGGAGGTCCGTCGCGAGGACGCCCCGCCGCCCCCGCCCCCCGGTTACTGATCCGGCGAGACTCGCGACGCCGGCGCCGCTCATCCCCCTGGCGGCTGCCGGCGTCGCGCGCATTCTCAGGCCTTGAGCGCGTCCCGGACGTACGAGGCGACCGAGGCCGGCGGCCGGCCGATCAGCTGCTGCAGGTCGTCGCCCTGCACGTGCAGCGCGCCCTGTGAGGCGGCCCGGTCCGCATCGGCGATCACGGCCGCTGCGGCCTCGGGCAGACCCACGCCGACGAGCATCTCGGCGTACTTCTGCTCGCCCAAGTCGGTGTACGTCACCGGCTTGCCCGACTGCTTCGCGATCTCCGCGGCCAGCTCGCCGAGCGTGACCGACTCGCCGCCCAGCTCGTACACCTTGCCCTCGTGGCCCTCGGTCGTGAGCACCGCGGCAGCGGCCTCGGCGTAGTCGGCCCGCGGGGCGACGCTGATCCGCCCCTCGCCGGCCGCGCCGAACAGGCCGTGCTCCAGCGCCTGACCGATGTTGTAGTTCTCCAGGTACCAGCCGTTGCGCAGGAAGACGTACGGCAGACCGGTCTCGCGGATCATCTGTTCGGTCTCGCGGTGCTCGCCGGCGATCCGCATGTCGCTCGTGTCGGCCTTGGGCGCGCTGGTGTAGACGATCCGGCCCACGCGGGCGGCCTTCGCGGCGTCGACGACGTTGCGGTGCTGCGGGAGCCGCTTCCCGACCTCGCTGCCCGAGATGAACAGCAGCTTGTCGGCGCCCTCGAACGCCGCCCGCAGCGCCTCGGGATCCTCGTAGGAGGCCTGCTTCACGGTCACGCCCAGGTCGGCGATCTTCTCGACCTGGCGGCCGATCCCGACGATCTCGCTCGCGGGCACGCCCCTGGCGAGAAGCGACTCGATGGCGAGCCGGCCGAGGTGCCCGGTGGCGCCCGTGACGACGATGGTCATGCTGTCCTCCTGGATGGTTGTTCTGACGAACAGACCCAACATCGCAGGTCAGTGGTCACTTCCCGATGGATAGAAGGCACCTTGAAGTGCAGTACTCACTCGAGGGATAGTAAGCAGGTGGAGGCGAGTGCGTACGCGAAGAACTGTCCCAGCCGGCAGATCCTCGACCGGATCGGCGACACGTGGAGTGTGCTGGTCGTGATGATGCTCGCCGACGGCCCGCAGCGGTACACGGCGCTGCAGAAGAGGATCGAGGGCGTGAGCCCCAAGATGCTCACCCAGACGCTGCGCGGCCTCGAGCGCGACGGGCTGATCGCGCGCACGGTGCACGCCGAGGTGCCGCCCCGGGTCGACTACACGCTCACCGAGCTGGGCCGCAGCCTGCTCGACCTGGTGGGCGCGCTGGAGAAGTGGGCCGTGCTGCACATCGACGACGTGCTCACGGCCCGCGAGGCCTACGACAACCCGGGCGTACGGGTGGGTCAGGCGTAGAGCGCGAAGTAGATCGCGATGTGGTGGCAGAGCGCGGCCACCAGCGTGCACGCGTGGAAGAACTCGTGGTGGCCGAAGACCTCGGGCCACGGGTTCGGCCGGCGCAGCGCGTAGAAGACCGCCCCGAGGCTGTAGATCACGCCGCCGACCGCGAGCAGCACGAGGCAGGCGACCCCGCCGCGGTGCAGCACGTCGGGCAGGATGGCGACCGCGCCCCAGCCGAGCGCCAGATAGAGCGGCGCGCCCGCCCATCGGGGCAGGTGCGGCCAGATCGTCTTGAGCGCCACGCCGCCGAGCGCGCCACCCCAGATCAGGCTCAGCATGACCGTCGCCTTGGCCGGCGAGAGCAGCTCGATACAGAACGGGGTGTAGGTGCCGGCGATGAAGATGAAGATCATCGAGTGGTCGGCCCGGCGCATGATCTGATAGCCGCGCTCCGACCAGACCCGCCGGTGGTAGAGCGCGCTGATGCCGAACAGGCCGCAGACGGTGAGGCTGTAGATCAGGCAGCTCACGAAGGACTCGATGCCCGGCCGGCTGAGGGCGATCGAGCTGAGCACGATGCCACAGACGAGCGCGACGAAGAACGCGTACTGGTGCAGGCGGCCGCGCAGCCTCGGCTTTCCGAGGTCGGCCGGCTTCATCCGGAACGGTGCGGAGGTCGTCACAGTACCAGGTTACGGTATCGTAAGTTACCAGTGGGTAGTGAATGTGCTCACTCGGGATCTGTGTATTGCACGCGTCGCCGGAATCAAACCTCGCTGGCAGGATGACGGGCATGAGGTCACGACGGGCCGGCGCCTCCGCTCTGCTGATCGAGTGCGACGACGGTGACCAGGTGGAGGCCTGGCGCCGCGAGGTGACGCGGCGGCGCGACGCGGGCGAGTTGCGGGTGGCCGACATCGTGCCCGGCGCCCGCACGCTGCTGCTCGACGGCATCGAGCCGGGGACGGCCGAGGCGATCGAGGGTTGGGCCGAGCCGGATCCGGCCGCCGTCGAGCGCGCCGCGGAGCCGGTGATCGAGATTGCGACCGTGTTCGACGGCGAGGACCTGGCGGACGTCGCCGAGCGCTGGGCGGTGCCGGTCGACGGGGCCGTCGCCCGCCTCACAGAGACCACCTTCACCGTGGCGTTCAGCGGGTTCGCGCCCGGGTTCGCCTACATGCGCGGTCTCGGCGAGCAGTTCGCCGTGCCCCGGCTCGACGCCCCCCGTCCGCGGGTGCCGGCCGGCTCGGTGGGGCTGGCCGGCGAATACTGCGGCATCTATCCCACCGCCTCGCCGGGCGGCTGGCGGCTGGTCGGGCACACCGCGGAAGAGCTTTTCGACGTACGCCGTGAGCCCCCGGCACGGCTCACCCCCGGCGCACGCGTACGGCTGGTGGCGGCGTGATCACGGTGGTGCGGGCCGGCCCGCAGACGACGGTGCAGGATCAAGGACGTCCCGGGTACGCGCATCTGGGCGTGCCGCGTTCCGGAGCGCTCGACGTCCCGGCCCTCCGGCGTGCCAACGCGCTGGTCGGCAACCCGCCCGGGGCCGCAGCCCTGGAGACCACGCTGATGGGCTGCGCGCTGCGCTTCGAGCGGCCGGCCCGGGTGGCGGTCACCGGCGCGCCCGCCGTCGTCCGCGTCGACCGGCAGCGCGTGGACCCGGGCGTGATCGAGGTGGGCGCCGGGTCCGTCCTCGACGTGGGCCGGGCGAGCCGGGGCGTACGGTCCTATGTGGCCGTGCGGGGCGGCATCGACGTCGAGCCCGTGCTCGGCAGCCGCTCGACCGACACCCTGTCGGGCCTCGGCCCGCCCAGGCTGACCGACGGCATGACCCTGCCGATCGGCGACACGGCCGGAGATCGCGGAACCGCAGAGGAAGTTGAGATCGCCGACGACGTCGAGCTCGGGGTGTGGCTCGGGCCGCGGGACGACTGGTTCCGGGCCGAGCAGCTGTTCGCGAACGCGTACCGGGTGAGCCCGATGAGCAACCGCGTCGGATGCCGGCTGAGCGGCGCGGCGCTGACCCGCGTGCGCGAAGGGGAGCTGCCGCCGGAGGGTGTGGTGCTCGGGGCGATCCAGGTGCCGGCGGACGGGCAGCCGCTGATCTTCCTGGCGGACCACCCGACCACGGGCGGCTACCCGGTGATCGGCGTGGTTGCCGACGTGACCCCGCTGGCGCAGGCCCGGCCGGGGAGTACGGTGCGTTTCCGTGAGCTCCATTGACCTGAACGCGGACCTCGGCGAGGGCTTCGGCCGGTGGTCCCTGGGCGACGACGAGGCCCTGCTGAGCATCGTGACCTCGGCGAACGTGGCGTGCGGCTTCCACGCCGGCGATCCGTCCACGATGCACCGCATCTGCGGCGCGGCGGTCGAGCGGTCGGTCGCGATCGGCGCGCAGGTCGGCTATCGCGACCTGGCCGGCTTCGGGCGCCGGCGCATCGACTACGAGCCGGGCGAGCTGCGCGACGACATCCTCTACCAGATCGGCGCGCTCGAGGCGTTCTGCCGGGTGGCGGGGGGACGGGTCCGCTACGTGAAGCCGCACGGCGCGCTCTACAACACCGCGGCCGTCGACGAGGGCCAGGCGGGCGCGGTGGTGGCGGCGGTGCGGGCGTACGACCCGGGGTTGCCGGTGCTCTGCCAGCCGGGGTCGGTGCTGGCCCGCCTCGCCGCCGGCGAAGGGCTGCGCGTGGTGGGGGAAGGGTTCGCCGACCGGGGATATCGGGCCGACGGGACGCTGATGCCGCGCTCGCTGCCGGGGGCCGTGCTGCACGACCCGGGCGCTGTGGTCGCCCGGGCCGTACGGATGGCCGTCGACCGGGTGGTGGAAACACCCGACGGCGAGATCGTGCCGTCGCCGGTGGCCTCGATCTGCGTGCACGGGGACACGCCGGGCGCGGTGGAACTCGCCTCGCAGGTGCGCAGCGGGCTCGCGGGCGCGGGGCTGTCCGTACAGCACTTCAGCTGATCACGCCCGTTTTCCCCAGCGGCCGGTTGTCCACAGGCCCCGCGCCGTGATCATCGAAAATCGCCATACTGTGGCCGGAGGACGGGGGCCCCCAGGGAGGGTGGGCCGTGGGCTGATGGGCCGATGCGCTGCCGAATGATCAGCTGTCTGCGGCGTCCATGCCGCGCAGGATCAGGGGCAGGCGGGTGGGGCCGTCCGCGGTCACCACGACGGGCACGCCCCAGTCCTGCCGGGTCAGGTGGCAGGCGGCGAACTCGACGTCGACGTCGCAGGTCGCGGCCTGGGCCACCACCTGCAGCACGCCCTTGGGCACGTCCGGGTTGATCACCAGGGCGCGCGACAAGTCGGTGGTCACGCCCGCGCCGGAGAGCAGCAGCTCGGGCGGCGAGGCGGACACCTCCAGTCGGGTGGACGGGCCGAACTGCGTGTCGAGCTTCTGACCGGGTGCCGGCGTGAACACCACGTCGAGGGTGAGCTCGCCGGGAGCCACCGGAGAGGCGGGGCGTTCCGTACGGTGCCGCTCGCCGCTGACCGTACGGACGGCACCGGGGGCGAGGCGGGTCAGGCGGTGCGCCGCAGACTCGACCACCAGCACGTCGCCGCCGGAAGTGACGACCACGTCGCTGGGTTCGGCCAGCCCGGTGTCGACGGTGGACACCTCGTCGGAGTGCGGGTCGAAGCGGCGGATCGCGCCGTTGTACGTGTCCGCGACCAGCACCGAGCCGTCGGGCAGCGCGGCCACGCCCAGCGGGTGCTGCAGGAGCGCCTCCTTGGCCTGCCCGTCGACGTGCCCGAAGTCGAACAGGCCCTGGCCCACGGCGGTGTGCAGGACCCCGTCGGCGATGTAGCGCAGGGCCGAGGTCTCGCTGTCGGCGATCCACAGCCGGTCGCCGCCCACGGACAGGCCGGACGGCTGGGCCATCCACACGTCGGGGATCGGGCCGTCACGCAGCGACTCGACCGTGGTGCCGGCGTACACGCCGACCGTGCGCTTGATCGGGTCGAACCACCAGAGCTGGTGGATGCCGGCCATGGCGATGATCACGCGGTCGTCGTACCAGGCCAGGTCCCACGGCGACGACAGGTCGGCGGCCAGGGCGTCGTGCGGGTGGTCGTCGACCGAGGACCGCCACGGGCGGCCCGAGCCGGCCACGAGCGTGATCTCGCCGTCGGACAGGCGCAGACCGCGCAGCTGGTGGTTCACCGTGTCGGCGACCACCACGTCGTAGCCGGCGGACGACGCCACCTGTGCGGGCAGCAGCAGAAGGCCCTGCGGCTCGCTGAACGGAGCGCCGCGCTCGCCGCCGCCCTCACCCCCGCCGAACCGGCGTACGAGCGTCTCGCCGTCCGCCTCCACCTCGACGACCGAGTGCCGGGCCGAGTCGCTGACCAACAGGTGCCCGCCGGGCAGCTCGACCGCCTTGCCGGGGAAGCGGAACACGGTGTCGGCGGCGGGCCTCGGCACGTACGGGCCGTCGCCGCGGTGCAGGGTGCCGTCGGCGGTGTGCTTGGCGATCAGCTCGTCGATCAGCCGGGACAGGCCCTCGGCGTGACCCTCGCCGGCCATCGAGGCGACCAGGTAGCCGGTCGGGTCGATCACCGCGAGCGTGGGCCAGGCCTTGGCCGCGTACTGCTGCCACAGGTGCATGTCGCCGTCGTCGACGACCGGGTGGTGCACGCCGTAGCGCTCGACGGCCGCGGCCAGCGCCTCGGGGTCGCGCTCGTGCTCGAACTTCGGCGAGTGCACGCCGATCACGACGAGGGCGTCGCCGTACTTCTGCTCCAGCGGCCGCAGCTCGTCGAGCACGTGCAAGCAGTTGATGCAGCAGAACGTCCAGAAATCGAGCACCACGACCTTGCCGCGCAGGTCGGCGAGGGTCAGATCCTTGCCGCCGGTGTTCAGCCAGCCTCGGCCCCGCAGTTCGGGCGCCCGCACACGTGCAGTCATCGCACCATCGTGCCGCACCGGATGATCCGGCACGGCACGAAGGTGGTCAGGATGACAGCCGTACGCGGGTCAGGCGTTCGGCTTGAGGCAGAGGACCTGGCTGCCGTCCGAGGTCGGGTTGACGACGTACGGCTGCTGCGGGTCGGCGCACTCGGCCTTGTCCTTCACAATGGACACCACCTGGAACGACGAGGCGTCCGAGCACTCGGCCTTGACCGCGGCGTCGCCGTCGCGCTTCACGCACTCGCCCTGGATCACCGACAGCGTCTTGTCGTTGCCGCCTGCCACCAGATAGACGATGCCGAACACGATGCCGAGCAGCAGCAGCGCGCCCACCACGACCGAGATGAGGATCGGCAGCACGCGGACGTGCGGCGTCTCCGGCTTCGGCTTCTCCTCGGGCTTGAAGCTGTCGAAGCGACCCTGGTCGGCCTCGACACCGGGCCAGCTGGTCGTCTCCTCCGGGGTCGGCGGGGTGACCGTGGCCCGGCTGGCCGCGCCGACGCGGTCCGGGTCGAAGCCGTTGGGCTGGTCGGGGCCGAAGCCGTTGAGTTGATCGGGCCGGGGCGGGCCGAAGCCGTTGGAACGCGGCTGGGTCGCCGGGTCGAAGCCGTTGAGGCCCGGAGGCATCGGCGGTAGCGCGGGGGCCGGGACGAACGGCTGCTGGTCGCGGCCCGCGATGTCGGTGGTCGGCTCGCTGTACGGCTCGCCGGGCCGGCCGGGCCGCCCGCCGGGCCGATCCGCGTACGGGGAACCGGGCGGCGCGGGCTCGGGCGCGGTGCCGGGCAGCGCGGGCGCGGCCATGCCGGTCGGCGGCGGGTTGCCGGGAGCACCGGGCGGGGCCACGCGTGCGCTGGCCGAGGCGCGGGCACTCGCGCGGGCCGGGGACTGCGGGGCGACGCCGGGCTCGTGCGAGTCGTCCGGGCGTCCCTGGTCCGCGGGCGAGCCGAAGGCGCCCTGGCCCGCGTTCTGGCCCGCGGGGGAGCCGAACGGGTTCTGGCCGGCGTTCTGACCGGCGGGGGAGCCGAACGGGTTCTGGCCGGCGTTCTGGCTCGCGGGGGAGCCGAACACGCCGGGAGCCGACGCGGCGCCGAACACGCCGGGAGGCGGCGCGGACTGGTCGTCGCCGGACCGGCCGGAGAACGGAGACTCGGGCAGGAACGCGCCGTGACCCTGGTCGGGCTCGTGCGACTGCTCGGGCTGCCCCTCGTCCCCGGGCTCGGCGGGCGCAGCCCGGCCGTAGACCCGGGCCTGGGGCGCGGCCGACGGCGGCGGCAACTCGGTCGGCTCGACCGGCCGGGCCGTGGGCACCGACGCGCTCGCCGTCACCGGGCGGGCCGACCCGACGGCTGCCGGGTTCTCCGAGGGGTCGCGCGGCGCCGGGACGGAGCCGTTGCGCGAGTCGGCGACCGGCGAGCCCAGCGCGGCGCCGGGCACCCGCTGCGGGTATCCGGAGTCGGACTGCTCCGGCCGGCGGTACAGGGCGTGGTCGTCGTCGCCGTACGGCAGGGAGTCGTCCCGCTCGTCGTCGCCGCCGAACGGCGAGACCGGGCGGGCGGACCCGTACGCCGGGCGGGCGGAGCCGGCGGCGTGATCCTGGGCCGCCGGAACGTCCCCACGGTCGGAGCCTGGGCGAGCCGAACCGGACGGGCCGAACGCGCCCGCCGCACGGGCCGACCCGAAGGCGGGCGCGTGGTCGCCGGCGTTGTCCTGCGCGGCCGGGTCGTCGTCGTAGGGCGAGGCGGGGCGCGCCGACCCGAAGGCCGGTCGGGCCGATCCGGAAGCGATCGCGTCGCCGGCCGGTCGGGCCGAGCCGAACGCCGAGGGACGGCCGTAGCCCTCCTCGTCCTGGTCCGCGGGGGTGTCACCGTCGGTGGGGCCGAAGGCCGGGCGAGCGGAGCCGAAGGCGGCGGGCCGTCCGAAGGAGTCGGGCCGCGCCGAGCCGAAGGCCGGGCCCTCGTTGCCCGGGGCGGAGTCGCCGTCGGGCCGTCCGAAGGAGTCGGGCCGCGCGGAACCGAAGGCCGGGGCCTCGTTGCCCGGGGCGGAGTCGTCGTCGCCCCGGCCGAACGGCGGCGTCGGGCGGGCCGAGCCGAAGGCGGGCCGGTTGCCGAAGGGTGAGTCGCCGTCGGCGGCGGGACCGAACTGCGCGGCCGGCCTGGCGCTGCCGAAGGCGGCGTCGTCCGAGCTGTCGGCTGCGGGGCCGAACTGCGCGGCCGGCCTGGCGCTGCCGAAGGCGGCGTCACGTGAGCCGTTGGCGGCCGGGCCGAACTGGGCGGACGGCCTGGCGCTGCCGAAGGCGGCGCCGGCGGGCGGCTGCTCGGGAGCGGGCTCGCCGGGGGTGCGGCCGAACGGGTCGGGCAGGCTGCCGCGCTCCGGCTCGCCGCGGGAGGGCTCGGCGGGCTGCGCGGCGGCGGCCGGGGCGCCCTCGGCGGAGGAGCGGCCGAACGGGTCGGAGAACGGCTCGGGACGACCGTAGGGCGGAACCTCGTCGGCGGAGGGCGAGGCCTGCCCCGAGGCAGGGCCGAACGCGCTGAACCCGTCGGGCGGGCCGAACGGGGCCTGCTGGCCCCGGATCGGCAGGTCGCCGAGGCCGGCCTGCTGGGGCGCGGCCGGCTGGAACGGCGTCAGGACGGGGCCGGACGGCTGGTCGGCCTCGCCCGGGGCGCCTCGCAGCGGGAAGCCGCCGCTGTCGCCGCCACGGCGGGTCGGGAAGGCCGAACCGCCACCGCCAGCGCCTCGCAGCGGGAAGCCGCCGCTGTCGCCCGAGCGAGCCGGCTGCTGCTGCGGGGCGTCGGGCAGGTCGGTGAGGGTGGCGCCGGGGACGCGGACCCGCTGGTCGCCGAACGCCGAGACGCCGGGCGGGCGGCCGGTGGCCGGGTCGGCCGGCGCACTCTCGGCCGAGCCGTGCTCGGCGGGGCCACGCTCGGCGGGACCACGCTCGGCCGGGCCGCGCTCGCCGGCGGCCGCGAAGCCGTTGAAGCCCTCGACCCCGCCGATGGGGTTGCCCGGGTTGGCGTTGCGCTGCGGCAGCGGGGCGCCCGGGCGCTGGATGAAGCTCTGCTCCGGAGGCGTGCGGGCCGGCGGCGCCGAGGGAGGCGTCCAGGCCGGCTCCGACTGCTCGTCAGCGGGGGCCGCGGAGCGCGACGGCAGGGCGCCGAAGACGGACGAGGGGGCAGCGGGGGCGGCCTCGCCGGGCGTCACCGAGCCGTACGGCGAAGCGGCGCCGCGCTGCGGCAGCGCGCCGGGCTCGGGCGCCGGGTGGCGCTGCGGGAGCGCGCCCTCGTCGGGCGCGGGCACGCGGGCCGAGCCGTACGACGTGCCGGTCGCGGCGCGCGGGCCGTCCTGGCCGAACGTGGGCACGGCGGGAACGACGAACGGCGATCCACCGTTCGGCGTGGCCTGCGGCGGCGGGCCGTAGGAGCTGGGGCCGTCGGTGGGCAGCGGTGCGGAAGCCCGGCCCGAGACCCGCCGACCGTCGGCGTCCGGCGGGAAGCCGTCCGACGGTCCGCCCGACGTGGCGTCGGCCGGTTGGGAACCGGCGTAGTGCCCCTCGGACGTCATGAGCGCCTCCTCATTTCATGCGGCCGTGCCAGCTCTGCACGGACGCCGGCGTTTGCCCGCGTCGTGCCCAGCTCTGAGGCCAGGCCGTGCGGAGCCCCGATCGTGATCGAAGCCCCGGCCTTCGCGCCGACCGGCCGAGCCGGCCCGATGGCCGTGCCCAACCGTACCGGGCGACGGCGGCAGGAGGAATCCCGGTGTACGCCCGGAGGGGACGACTCGAAAGATCTTGAAAAGCGGCGTAACGACGCGAACGGCCCGTCCGGAGGGGGATCCGGGCGGGCCGTGGCGCCGGCGCGATCAGAGCGCCCGGCGCTGCGCGAAGATGGCGATCTCGTCGCGCATCGACTGGGTGGGCGCGCTCATCCAGGCGCGGTCGATGGCGCGGGTCTGGCGGTTGATCAACCGGCGCTGACGGACGCGGTCGACGATGGTCATGCTCTTCACTTCCCTCGGGCCGGGGGTGCCGGCCCATCGTGGTGCTCGTCCCGTGATGAGTCCATTGTGCTGCACCACGGGACGAGTTTCCAACGATCTAGGGGGTGACGTCGCGCACTGGCCTACGTTTCGTAGGTCAAGAAACTCGCTTGCCTAACGACCTTCGGTGTGCCTAGGTCCACGAGAGCAGTGCCCCCTCGGGGTCGGTGAGGAAGTCGCCGATGTCGCGCAGGAACTTCGAGCCGAGCTCGCCGTCGATGATGCGGTGGTCGAACGACAACCCCAGCGTCGTCACCTGACGAACCTTGATCTTGCCGTTGTGCACCCACGGCATCGGCTTGATCGCCCCGAACGCCAGGATCGCCGACTCGCCCGGCGGCAGGATCGGCGTGCCCGTGTCGACTCCGAACACTCCGACATTCGTGATCGACAGCGTCCCACCGGCCATATCGGACGGCGGGGTCTTGCCGGACTTGGCGACCTGCACCAACGTGTCGAGCGCCTCGGCGAGCTCCCGCAACGTGAGACGCCCGGCGTCCTTGATGTTGGGAACGATGAGGCCGCGCGCGGTCGCGGCGGCGATGCCGAGGTTGACGTACTCCTTGACGACGATCTCGCCCGTCTCCGCCGACCAGGTCGAGTTGACCATCGGGTGCCGCCGGACCGCGAGCAGGACGGCCTTGGCCACCAGCAGCAGCGGGGAGAGCCGAACGTCGCGGAACTCACGCCGCGCCTTGAGCTTGTCGAGCGCCTTCATCGTGCGGGTCGCGTCGACCGTGAGGAACTCGGTGACGTGCGGCGCGGTGAACGCTGAGGCGACCATGTTCTCCGCGGTGAGCTTGCGGACGCCCTTGACCGGGATCCGCTGCTCACGGCTCGCGTCGTAGACGGCCGCGGCCGGGGCGGGGGTCACCGCGGGTGCCGCGGCCTGCGCCTGCGTCGCGCCTGCGGCGGCCAGCTGTACGTCCTCCCGCGTCACCGACCCGAGCGGGCCGCTGCCGGTGAGCGTGGCGAGGTCGATGCCCAGGTCGCGGGCGAGCTTGCGGACCGGTGGCTTGGCGAGCACCGGCCCGGACCGGCGCGTGCCCACCGCCGGAGCCGGCGCGACGACCGCAGGCGGCGGCGTCACCGGAGCCGGAGGCGCGACAGGAGCCGGCGCGGTGACCACGGCCGGGGCCGAGGCGACCGGTGCGCTGCCGTTGGGCGTACCGGTGCGGGGCCGCCTTTTCGCCGTCGTGGTCTTCGGGCCGTAGCCGACGAGCACGGCCGTGCGGCCGCCCGGCGCCGGACCACCGATCAGACCCGGCTCCACGGCGCCCTCGGCCGGCGCGATCTCGACCGCGGCCAGCGACTCCGCGGACGGGACCGGGCCGGTCTCGCCGGAAGGCAACGGACCGGCGGACGGGTCGGTGTCGATGGCGACGATCGGCGCGCCGACCTCCACCGTCGTGCCGGCCTCGACGTAGATCTTTGAGATCACGCCGCCCCACTTGGCCGGGATCTCGACGGCGGCCTTCGCGGTCTCGACCTCGACGATCGGCTGGTTGAGCTCGATCGTGTCACCGACCTTGACCAGCCACGCCAGGATCTCGCCCTCGGTGAGCCCCTCACCCAGGTCGGGCAGGTTGAACTCCTTGATCCGCGACATCGGCGTCACCAGCCGAACGAGCGGTCGACGGCGTCGAGCACGCGGTCGAGGTCGGGGAGGTAGTCCTCCTCGACCCGGGCGGCCGGATAGGGGATGTCGTAGCCGGTGACGCGCAGCACGGGAGCCTCGAGCGAGTAGAAGCAGTGCTCGGTGATGCGCGCGGCCAGCTCGGCGCCCAGGCCGATGTTGCCCGGGGCCTCGTGCACCACGACGGCGCGACCGGTCCGGCGGACCGAGGCGTAGATCGTCTCGTAGTCGACCGGGGACAGCGAGCGCACGTCGATGACCTCGAGGTTGCGCCCGTCCTCGGCGGCCGCGGTGGCGGCGTCCAGGGCGGTGCGGACCATCGGGCCGTACGCCAGCAGCGTCGCATCGGTGCCCGCCCGGGCCACCCGCGCGGAGTGCAGCGGATAGGCGCCGGCCAGGTCGGCGTCGAGGTCGACCTCGCCCTTCTCCCAGTAGCGGCGCTTGGGCTCGAAGAAGACGATCGGGTCGTCCGAGTCGATGGCCTGCTGGATCATCGTGTACGCGTCGGCGGGGTTCGAGCAGGTCACCACCTTGAGGCCGGGGGTGTGCGCGAAGTACGCCTCGGGCGACTCGGAGTGGTGCTCGACCGCGCCGATGCCGCCGCCGTACGGGATGCGGATGACGATCGGCAGCCGCACCTTGCCCTTGGAGCGGTAGAACATCTTCGCCACCTGGGCGACGATCTGGTTGTAGGCCGGGAAGACGAACCCGTCGAACTGGATCTCGCAGACCGGCCGGTAGCCGCGGATGGCCAGGCCGACCGCGGTGCCGACGATGCCGGCCTCGGCGAGCGGGGTGTCGATGACCCGGTCCTCACCGAAGTCCTTCTGCAGGCCGTCGGTGATGCGGAAGACGCCGCCGAGCTTGCCGACGTCCTCGCCCATCACGACGACCTTGGAGTTGCGCTCGAGCGAGCGGCGCAGGCCGTGGTTCAGGGCCTTGCCCACGGTCACGGTCTCGGCCATCAGTGGTCGCTCCCCTCGAACGAGGCGTGGTAGTCGGCGAACTGGCGGCGCTGCGCGTCGATCTCGGGCGAGCCGTTCGGGTAGGCGTGGTCGAACATCGTCACCGGCGCCGGGTCGGGCATCGCGAGCACCCGCTCGCGCAGGTCGAGGGCGAGCGCCTTGGCCGACTCGTCGACCTCGGCGAAGAAGTCGTCGTCGCCGAGCTGCTGCTTGGCGAGGAACGCGCGGAGCCGGGAGATCGGGTCCTTGGCCTTCCACGACTCGACCTCGCTGGCGATGCGGTAGCGGGTCGGGTCGTCGGAGCTGGTGTGCGCTCCCATCCGGTACGTGTAGGCCTCGATCAGCGTCGGGCCCTGCCCGTTGCGCGCGTTGTCCAGTGCCGCCCGCGTCACCGCGTAGCTGGCCAGCACGTCGTTGCCGTCGATGCGTACGCCCGGGAAACCGAACCCGGCCGCGCGGCGGTAGAGAGGGATGCGCGTCTGGCGCTCGAGCGGCTCCGAGATCGCGTACTGGTTGTTCTGGCAGAAGAAGACGATGGGCGCGTTGAACACCCCGGACCAGACGAACGCCTCGTTGACCTCGCCCTGGCTGGTGGCGCCGTCGCCGAAGTAGGCGATCACGGCCTCGCCGTCGGGGCTGCCGGTCTTGCCGTCCATCGTCACGCCCATCGCGTAGCCGGTGGCGTGCAGCGTCTGCGAGCCGATCACGATGGTGTAGCCGTTGAAGCGGTGCTCGTTGGCGTCCCAGCCGCCCTGGTCGACGCCGCGGAACAGGCCGAACGGCATGATCGGGTCGATCCCGCGGGTGTAGAGGACGCCGTGCTCGCGGTAGGTGGGGAAGGCCATGTCCTGCGGGCGCAGTGCCCGGCCGGAGCCGACCTGGGCCGCCTCCTGGCCCAGCAGGCTCGCCCAGATGCCCAGCTCGCCCTGCCGCTGCAGGGCGGTCGCCTCGGCGTCCAGACGGCGGACCGTCACCAGGTCGCGGTAGAGCCCCCGGTACTCGTCGTCGGTGAAGTCGACGGAGTACGTGGTGCCGTCCGCGGTGGTGACGCTGTCGATGCGTTCGCCGTCGGGGGTGAGCAGTTGGACGAAGCCGCCCGCGGGAGCGTCAGCTCCCACTTCGCGTTCGCCGTTCGCCATCGGTGTCTCCCTGTTCATCTCTGCGCCCGCGACGGGTGTCGCCCGTCCGCGCGGCGGACCGCTGGTCGCCGCGCCTGACCCTGGTGAGGTTGCCGCGCGACGTTTCGGCGCGGGCCTGAGCCCCGCCGGGGAGTGACGGCCCCCACCACGTGCCCCGCTGGGTCGGCGAAGCGACGGCGGCGGTGCCGTCGCCCCCATCCTGACAGAGAACGTGAGCCTCATTACAGATCGGTTCGATCACACCCGGGAAAATTCCCAGCAATATCGGTGCCCATGTTTGTCCAAATAAGCGGCTTTCGTACGGCCACTACCGTACGAACAGCCAGTCCACGCCGCTGCCGATATGCCCATGCGTCGTTGCCCCGGATGTCCGCGGCGGATCGGTGTTGATCATTGCAGCCGCCCCGCGGTCGCCGATGCCACGACGCCGAGAGGGGGCACCCGGCCGTGCCGGACCAGCGCGACGACAACCTCGTGCCGCCGATGAAGGTGATGCGCAAGCGCCTCAACGGGGTGTACCGAGCCGACTCCGGATTCTCCGGGCCGACGCGTCGCTATGTGCTGATCGTGGCGATGCTGGTGGGACTCGCCTCGCTGCCGACGCTGGCGGCGATCACGGCCGGTTCGCATCAGCTGTCGGGCGGGCGCACGGACACCATGGACATCCCGTTCCTGCCGCCGGCCTCGTCGGGTCCGGTGCAGCAGCAGCCGTCCTCGCCGTCGTCCTCGCCGTCGCCGTCGTCCTCGGCGCCGGGCGGGTCGCTGCAGGGTGGCTCGCAGAGCGCGGACGCCGCAGTGCGAGCCGGGCGGATCCTCGGCCAGGCGACTGCGCCCGCCGACTCGGCCGGCTCACGCCGCGATGCCGGCGGCGGTTCCGGGCGGGACGGGGCACGCGGCGGAGGGTCTTCGAGCGGCACGGCGGACGGCGGCGGATCGCGCGGCGACGGATCCGGTGACGGATCGCCCGGTGGGTCTCGTCGCGGTGGCTCATCGGGCGGATCGCGCAGCGACGGCTCGTCGGGCGGCTCGCACGGTGGGGGATCGCAGGGCGACGGCTCGTCGGGCGGCTCGCACGGTGGGGGATCGCAGGGCGACGGCTCCTCGGGTGGATCGCGCGGTGACGGCTCCTCGGGTGGCTCGCGCGGTGACGGCCCGTCCGGTGGGGGGTCGCATGGCGGCGCTGATGGCGGTGGGTCGACCGGTGGCGGGTCGCGCGGGGGCGTACCCGATGGGGTTGAAAAGCCGGGGAACAGCGGGAACTCAGGCGCTGAGCGTGACGAACCCGCCGATGCGGGTACGAAGCCGGAGAAGCCGAGGGACCGACAAGGCCCCGGTCAGTGGCGCCGCGCCAGCTTGCCGGACGACTCTCACCGTCCCGACCGCGACGACGCTGACTCATCCGACGACAACGAAGCCGATGACAACGACTCCGGGCACGACGACTCCGGGCACGACGACTCCGGTCACCACTCCGGGCACGACTCCGACGGCAACGGCTCCGGGCGCGACGACTCCGGTGCCGAGCACCACGTCGGCCGCCATTCCGACGACGGCGACTCCGGCGCGGAGGACGGCGACTCGGGTTCCGGTGGCGACGACGCGAGCTCCGATGACGGTGGCTCGGGTTCCGACGGCGGTGACGCGAGCTCCGATGACGGTGGCTCGGGTTCCGACGGCGGTGACGCCGACGCGGATGACGGTGACTCCGGCTCCGATGACGGCGGCTCGAGCTCCGATGACGGTGACCGGGGCTCCGCTCACGGTGACTCGGGCTCCGGTGACGGCGGCTCAGGCGACGGTGACGGCGACGAGCGCGGCCGGCACGACTCCGATGACGGCGGCTCAGGCGACGGCGACGAGCGCGGCCGGCGCGACTCCAATGACGATGACGACGACGACGCGTCCGGCGACTCCGGCAGGCATCGTGCCGAGCCCGCCGACCGGCCCCGGCACCGCCGGTGCGAGCAGAGCAAGTACAGCAGGCCCACCCACCGATCCGTAACCCGTCACCGGTCCAACGACTGGTCCGAACACAGCCGGAGGTCCGCTGTGGCCGAACGTCCGCACAACATCCGTTCCACCGCGATCCTCGACCGCGGCCACGCCAACAGCGGGTGGCACGACGACAACCGGATCGCCAACCACTCCTACCGCGGCAGCCACCGCGCCGGGAGCCTGCACCACGCCGACGATCAGACGCCCGCGCAGCAGCGGAGCTCGCGGGTCGGGCGGCACCACGCCGAGCACAACGAGGGCCAGTCCGGCCGCTGGTGACTCAGGGGCCGTCGAGGCGGTGCCGGTTGGCGTCGAACCAGGCGTCGATCGCCTCGGTGTCGTTGGGGTCGACGCCCTCGGAGATCAGCTGGGCCACCGCCGCGGTCGCCGGGCTGCGCTTCTCGCCGGTGGCGTAGAGCCGGGCGAACTCCGGGATCATCTCCTCGACCAGCTGGTCAGTCTGCTCGGCGGCCGCCTCGGGCAGGTCGCGGCGCCGGGTCGCGTACGCCGACCAGGCCCGCGTCACCCTCGGCAGCATCGCCGCGTCGTCCATGTCGAGCACCGCGCGCCGGTGCACCCAGTCGAGCAGGAACAGCCCCGCGACCGCCGGGCTCCAGCGCAGCGGGTCGGGGTCGGGCAGGCTCGACGCGTGGTCGAGGATCAGGCTCAGGCAGAAGTGCAGCGACGCCAGCTCCTCGTCGGCGTGCACGCCGTCGAGCCCGAAACGCGCCGCCTCGGGCGAGGCCAGGAAGTCGCGCACCAGCTCGGATCCGCTCGTCACGGGCGGCTCGGTCAGCGGCGGCGTGGTGGCCGCGGGCAGCAGGGCCAGCCGCGCGCCGGCCAGCGCCCGGTCGGTGGCGAGCGAGCCCTCGGCGGGCAGCTCGCTCAGCCCGTCGGTGATCTCGAGGTGCCGCGCGACCTCGCCGCGCAGCCGGCCCGGGTCCTCCTCGCGGAACCAGGTCAGCTCGTCGCCGGCGCACATGTCGCGCACCTGCTCGAGGATCCGGTCGGCCGAGCCGCCCACGAAGACGTCCTTGGCGATGCCGATGTTGTGGTCGATCAGCGCGACCACCGCGTGCTCGGGGCCGCCGTCCTGTGCGTCGTCGTAGGCGTACGTGACCAGATAGGACGTCTGGTCGCCGAACACGTCGCCGTACGCGTAGAAGCCGGTCGGCCGCACCCGCCCGAGCTGGGCCACCCACGCCGGCGCCTGCGCGCCCCGGCGGACTTCGGCCGCGCCCTCGGCGTCGGGCACCAGCGCCGCGAACACCTCGCGGATCGTCGTCGCCGACGCCGTGCGCCGCCGGGCGGTGGCGGCCAGGAACTCGCCGACGAACGACCGCACGGCCGCGGCCCGGTCCTCCCGCGCGACCGCGTAGACACTGCCGAGCAACGCCGTGCCCAGCATCTCGGCGTCCAGCGCGCAGTCGAGTTTCGCCACGTCGCGGGCCGCGTGCAGGACCGCCTCGTACGGGGTCTGTGGTGCCGGCATGTCGCGAGCCTACCTGGCACTGTGCGTGCCGGGACTACTACGAACGCACCGCCGTGAGAGCTTCACGCGCCTGTGCGTACGCGTTCAGCACCTCCCGCACCGGCGCCACCACGTATTCGCGCCCCACCTCGGTCACCGAGGCGCGCAGCCGTTGCTCGGCCCGCCGGCGTGCCCGTCTGGCCCCGACCCCGACGGCCGGGCGCAGCAGCAGCCACAGCAGCAGCCCGGCGAGCAGCCCGCCGACGAGCAGCACGGTGGGCAGCGGGACGATCCCGACCTGCGGATTGTCCAGTGCGGGCAGTCCGAGGATCCGCAGGACGTAACCGAGGATCAGCCAGCCCAGCCCCACCACCGCCGCGGCCAGGAACAGCCAGTGCAGCGCCCCGGCCGCGCGCCACCACAGCGGCGTGCGGTTCAGGCCCAGGTCGGTCCTGCCCACCGCGCGGTCGAGCGCGTCGGGCAGGTCGGCCGAGCGGGAACGGGCGGCGGTGGCCAGCGCCGGCTTCCACACGTCGGGCAGCGGCGCCGAGGCGCGGCCCGAGACCGCGCGCACGGCCAGGCCCACCGCGGACTTCTGCGCCGCGTCGGCCTCGGGCAGCGAGGTGCGCGGGACGATCTCTGTGGACACCGCGTCGGTCTTCGCCTCGGACGAGTCGCCGATGTGCAGCCGCTTCAGCGGGTCGGGGCGCAGCCGGCGCAGTCCGCGGGTGAGCGGCCAGCCGGTCGCGGCCGCCGCCCGGTGGCGGTAGGCCGCGGCGCTGGCGTCGGCGACCGCGTGCACGCCGGCCGAGGCGGCGAGCGCGTCGGTGAGCTGGCGGACCGTGGCGCGGTCGACCTCGTCCTCGGCGGCGGGCGGTCCGATCATCGTGGTGAGCGGCTCGCTCACGCTGTCGAGGTCGGCGGCGACGCGGCGCAGCGCGGCCTGCCGCTCCGCGACCGTGGTCTCGAGCGAGCCGCGCAGCTCGTTGAGCATGCCGGGCTGCTTGGCCGAGGTGGCCAGCACCGGCGCGTCGCCCAGGCCGTCCTCCACGAGCAGCCGCTTGAGGTCGTCGAGCACCAGCGCGGTGTCCTGGGTGGACAGCCGGTCGGCCTGGTTGAGCACGACGACGGTGACCGCGGAGTGCGTCTGGAACTGGGACAGGTAGGCCTGGTGCAGGATCCGGTCGCCGTACTTCTGCGGGTCGACCACCCAGACGATCAGGTCGACGAGCCCGAGCAGCCGGTCGACCTCGAGGCGGTGCCCGCGCTCGACCGAGTCGAAGTCGGGCAGGTCGAGCAGCACGAGCCCGCGCAGCGAGGCCTCGTCGTCGCCGTCCAGCGCGCTCTCCCGGATGAACCGGTGGCGCGGCAGCACGCCGACCCAGTCGAGCAGCTTGCTGGCGGGCTCCAGCGGCCCCCAGACGCAGGCGTGCGCCACCCCGGTCGTGGGCCGCCGCACGCCGACCGGCGACAGCTTGAGCCGTGCCAGCGCGTTGAACAGGCTGGACTTGCCGCTGCCGGTGCTGCCGGCGAGCGCGACGACGGTGTGGTCGCGCGACAGCGAGAGCCGGTTGCCGGCCCGCTCGACGAGCGTGTGCGCGGCCACCAGCTCGCTGTCCGGCAGGTGCGGGTCGACCAGGCGCAGGAACCGGCTCAGCGCCTCGAGCCGCTGCACCAGCCGGTCGGCGTCCACCCGCTCTTCGCCACGCAGCTTTTCCACCAGGCTCATGCGCTTCCCGTCAACGCCAGTTCGGTACGGGCAGTCTCCACGTCCGCCGCGGCCTGCCGCAGGCGGGCCCCCGGTTCCGCGTCGAGGCCGACCGCGGCCAGCCGGTCGGTGAACCGCGCGGCCTCCTCGTCGAGCAGCTTGCCCACGCGGATCAGCAGGTCCTCGCGGGCCTGCGTGGCGAGCGTCCGGATCGCCTGGTCACCGAAGATCGCCTCGAGCACCTTCTGGGCCGCGACCGCGCTGCCGGCGCCCGCGGCGACCTCGAGCCCGGTGGGGATGAACGCGGTCGAGGTGAAGACGGCGATCATCACGGCCAGGCCGACGCCGTTCACCGCGTACGCCGCACCGCGCGCGACGACCCTCTTCTCCGCACCCTCGGCGCGCACCAGGCCGAGCACCCACTGCTGCCAGTCGCGCACCAGGCGGTCGGCCCGCTCGGCCAGGTCGGCCGCGGGGCGCTGCAGGCCCGGCTCGAGCAGCGCGGCGCCTGCCGGGTGCGCCTGCCAGCCCGCGTACGCCTGCTCCGCCGCGTCGGCCGCGATGCCGCGCAGCAGTGTGACCAGCTGGGACTCGAGCGCGACCTGCAGGTTGCGCCCGGGCATGGGCCGCCCGGTGATCGCCGAGACGAACCGGTCGCGCAGCTGGCCGACCTTGCTCTCCAGCGTCTTGAGGAACTCGCCCGTGCCCACGAACTCCTGCCAGCGGGCCAGCACCTCGCCGCGCAGCAGCCGGCCGTCGCGCAGCCCGTCGGCCATCGTCTGCCGGCCGGCGCGGTAGGCGGTCGTGACCCGGTCGCCCAGCGCCTTGGCGGCCAGGGCCTGCTCGTCGGCGGCGTCGGCCAGCCCCTCGACGGCGGGGCCGAGCGACATGAGCGCGCCGTCCAGCGTCTGGCGCACCACGGCGCTGCGCGCGTTCGCGTCGGCGGCGAGCCGGTCGAACCAGTCGTGCAGCGGCTTGATGACGTCCTCGCCGATCAGGCCCTGACCGTCGAGCCGGGTCTCGGGCAGCACGAACAGCGGGGCGGCGCCCAGGTCGCGCACGTTGAGCATGTCCTGCAGGTGGGTGGCGACCTCGGTGGCGGCCTCGGCGGGCACCCGGTCGAGCACCAGCGCGATCACGGTGCCGCGCAGCCGGGCGGTGGTGAGCAGCTCCCACGGCACGGCGTCGGCGTAGCGGGCCGCGGTGGTGACGAACAGCCACAGGTCGGCGGCGGCGAGCAGCTGCGCGGCCAGCTTGCGGTTGCGGTCGACCACGGAGTCGATGTCGGGCGCGTCGAGGAACGCCAGGCCGGGCCCGAGCGCGGGGGCCGAGACGACCTGCAGCGCGCCGGCGTCGTTGCTGGGCTCGCGGGTGCGGGTCAGCCCGGGCAGCAGCTGGCCCTGCTGGAACCAGGGCAGGTCGGCGGGGTTGCTGACCAGCACCGGCGAGCGGGTCGTCGGGCGCAGCACGCCGGCCGTGCTCACCGGGGCGCGCACCAGGCTGTTGACCAGCGTGGACTTGCCCGCGCCGGTGGAGCCGCCGACGACGACCAGCAGCGGCGCGTCGAGCCGGGCGAGGCGGGGCAGCAGGTAGTCGTCGAGCTGCGTGACCAGCGCCGTGCCGACCCGCTGCGCCTCCTCGGCCGAGGGCATGACCAGCGGGTACGCGGTGCCGCCGATCTCGGCCCGCAGCCGGCTCAGCGCTTCGGCGAGCCGGCCCAGCGCGGGCGGCGGCGCGGGCGGCGCGGCGGCCACCAGCGCGTCGGCCTCGGCCAGGTCGGCGGGGCGGGCGACCTCCTGGCCGGCCACGGGCTCGGGCGCAGGGTCGGGCGCCGGCGCCTCGGCGCCGGGTTCCTGATGTGGCTGACGGGGCACGACGGGATCCGTACGATCGGTGTGGTCCACGGCATCGGTGGGCGCCGTGCTGACCTGCGTGTTTATTTCCACTGAGCCCGCCGGAGAAACCGCCTCGGCGGACAGGGCCGCCTGCCCGACCGCGTCACCGTGCGTCGTCACGGCTAAAGAGTGCCTGATCTATGCATGCGGGACAACAGGTACCGGTATGCCGTGACCGGACAGGTATCTGCCGAACTGCAGTTGCGCCAGGGTGACTCAACTTCGACTTGACGATGTGCATGCCCGTGGCATCATTGAGTCGGTTCCACTCAACCTTGTCTGAGAAACCCCGAAGCGAGGAACACCATGGCACGTGCGGTCGGCATCGACCTCGGCACCACGAACTCCTGCGTCAGCGTTCTCGAAGGAGGCGAGCCCACCGTCATCGCCAACGCGGAGGGCTCCCGGACGACCCCGTCCATCGTCGCCTTCGCCCGCAACGGTGAGGTGCTCGTGGGTGAGGTCGCCAAGCGTCAGGCGGTGACCAACCCCGACCGGACCATCCGCTCGGTCAAGCGTGAGGTCGGCACGAACTGGTCGATCGACATCGACAGCAAGAAGTACACCCCGCAGGAGATCTCGGCGCGGGTCCTGATGAAGCTGAAGCGCGACTCCGAGGCCTACCTCGGTGAGACGGTCACGGACGCGGTCATCACCGTCCCGGCCTACTTCAACGACGCGCAGCGCCAGGCCACCAAGGAGGCGGGCGAGATCGCCGGCCTCAACGTCCTGCGGATCGTCAACGAGCCCACCGCCGCCGCTCTGGCGTACGGGCTCGACAAGGGCTCCAAGGAGCAGACCGTCCTGGTCTTCGACCTCGGCGGCGGCACCTTCGACGTCTCGCTGCTCGAGCTGGGCGACGGCGTCATCGAGGTCAAGTCGACCTCGGGCGACAACCACCTGGGCGGCGACGACTGGGACCAGCGGATCATCGACCACCTGGTCAAGACGTTCCGCGGCGAGCACGGCATCGACCTCGGCTCCGACAAGATGGCCCTGCAGCGTCTGCGCGAGGCCGCCGAGAAGGCGAAGATCGAGCTCTCCGCCGCGACCACCACCAGCATCAACCTGCCCTACATCACGGCCGGCCCCGACGGCCCGCTGCACCTGGACATGTCGCTGTCGCGCGCCGAGTTCCAGCGCATGACCCAGGACCTGCTCGACCGTTGCAAGGGCCCGTTCGAGTCCGCCATCAAGGACGCCGACGTCAAGCTCGCCGACATCGACCACGTCATCCTGGTCGGCGGCTCGACCCGCATGCCGGCCGTCGCCGAGCTGGTCAAGAGCATGACCGGCAAGGAGCCCAACAAGGGCGTCAACCCGGACGAGGTCGTCGCGGTCGGCGCCGCCCTGCAGGCCGGCGTGCTCAAGGGTGAGGTCAAGGACGTCCTGCTGCTCGACGTGACCCCGCTGTCGCTGGGCATCGAGACCAAGGGCGGCATCATGCACAAGCTGGTGGAGCGCAACACCACCATCCCGGCGCACCGCTCCGAGGTCTACACGACCGCCGAGGACAACCAGCCCTCCGTGCTCATCCAGGTCTTCCAGGGCGAGCGCGAGATGGCGGCGTACAACAAGAAGCTCGGCACCTTCGAGCTCAGCGGCATCGCGCCGGCGCCCCGCGGCGTACCGCAGATCGAGGTCTCCTTCGACATCGACGCGAACGGCATCGTGCACGTGTCCGCCAAGGACCTGGGCACGGGCAAGGAGCAGAAGATGACGATCACCGGCGGCTCCGCGCTGCCGAAGGACGACATCGAGCGCATGATGCGTGACGCTCAGGACCACGCGGACGAGGACAAGAAGCGCCGCGAGGACGCGGAGACCCGCAACCTGGCCGAGCAGCTGCAGTGGCAGACCGAGAAGTTCCTGGCCGAGAGCGGCGACAAGCTGCCCGAGGACAGCAAGAACAAGATCGGCGAGGCGCTGGGCGAGCTGCGCGGCGCGCTGGGCGGCACCGACATCGAGAAGATCAAGGCTGCGCACGAGCGCCTGTCGCAGGTCTCGCAGGAGGCCGGCTCGCAGCTCTACTCGCAGGGTGACGCGGCCCAGGCCGCTGCCGGCGCCGGTGCTCCCGGCGACGACCAGGGCGCGCCGAACGGCGCCGCGGGTGGTCCGAACGCCGGCCCGGCGTCCGGTGGCGCCGACGACGTCGTCGACGCCGAGATCGTGGAGGACGACAAGAAGTGACTGCCACGGACGACGAGAACGACGGTCAGGCGACCGAGCGGGTCGTCCGGGACCGCGGCACGGCGGACGCCGAGGCCGACGAGCCCAAGGCCCCCACGGCCAAGGGCAAGGCCACGGTCGGCGCCCACCGGGCGGCCGACGCCGAGGAGCAGGCTCCCCCGGCCGAGCAGGCCGAGGAGGCCAAGCCGGCCCTGGGCGCCGAGCTCGAGGCCCTGCGCGCCGAGCTCGACGAGCGGACGCACGACCTGCAGCGGGTCACGGCCGAGTACGCCAACTACCGCAAGCGGGTCGACCGCGACCGGGGTGCGGCGGCCGAGCAGACGACGGGCGCGGTGCTGACCGCGCTGCTGCCGGTGCTCGACGACATCGACCGGGCCCGTGAGCACGGTGACCTGGTCGGCCCGTTCGCCTCGGTGGCGGAGTCGCTGACCACGGTGACCGGCAAGCTGGGGCTCGTGGGCTTCGGCGACAAGGGCGACCCGTTCGACCCCAACCGCCACGAGGCGGTCGCTCACCAGACGTCCGCGGACGTCACCGAGCCGACCTGCATCGAGGTCATGCGCCGCGGCTACACGCTGGGCGAGCGGCTGCTGCGACCGGCGCTGGTCGCGGTCGCCGACCCGGAGTGACCTCACACGTTCGTCCCGCCTGCCGCCTCGCGGCAGGCGGGACCTTCCGCAGGAGGGGGGAGGCGGGATGAGCTCGAAGGACTGGCTCGAAAAGGACTTCTATGCCGTTCTCGGCGTGCCCAAGTCCGCTCCGACCGACGAGATCAAGAAGGCGTACCGGAAGCTCGCCCGGGATCTCCACCCGGACCGCAATCCCGGGAACAAGGAGGCCGAGGAGCGGTTCAAGGCCGCCTCCGAGGCCTACGACGTGCTCTCGGACGACAAGAAGCGCAAAGAGTACGACGAGATGCGCTCGCTGTTCGGCTCCGGAGCATTCCGCCGCGGGGCCCGCTCGGGCGCCGGCACGCAGTTCGACCCGTCCGACCTGTTCGGCGGGTTCAGCGGTGCGGGCGCGGCGGGCGGCGCGGCCGGTGACCGGCGCTTCGGCGGCGCCGGCTTCTCCGACATATTCAGCTCGATATTCTCGGGCGGCGGGCCAGGTGGTGGCGCCGCCCGACGAGGTGGACCGCGTCGCGGGCGGGACGTCGAGACCGAGGTGACGCTCGACTTCGCGCAGGCGGTCAAGGGCACGACGCTGCCGCTCACGCTGCGCTCGGCCGGCGAGTGCGAGACCTGCCACGGCAACGGCGCCGCGCCCGGCACGTCGCCGCGCACCTGCCCGCAGTGCCAGGGCAGCGGGCTGATCTCGCGCAACCAGGGGTCGTTCAGCTTCTCCGAGCCGTGCCGCGACTGCCAGGGCGCGGGCACGATCGTCGACCAGAAGTGCCCGGAGTGCCGGGGCACGGGCGGGGTCACCAAGAACCGCACGATCAACGTCCGGTTCCCGGCCGGGGTGGCCGACGGCCAGCGCATCCGGCTCAGCGGCCGGGGCGAGCCGGGCGACCGCGGCGGGCCGGCGGGCGACCTCTACGTGCAGGTCATGGTGCGTCCGGACGAGCTGTTCGGGCGTACGGGCGACGACCTCACGCTGGTCGTGCCGGTCACCATCGCCGAGGCCGTGCTGGGCACCGACCTGCGGGTGCCGACGCTGGACGGCCCGGTCACGCTGCGGGTGCCGCCGGGCACGCCGAGCGGCCGCAAGCTGCGGGCGCGCGGCAAGGGCGTGGCCCGCAAGAACGGTCCGCCCGGCGACCTGATCGTCACCGTCGACGTGCAGGTGCCGGGGGGTGTCACGGGGGAGGCCCGGGACGCGCTGGAGCGGTTCGCCAAGCTGACCCCGCCGGCCGGGCGGGAGCGGCTCGAGGCTCGGGTGCGCCGGAACGGTTAGACCAGCGAGTGGGGGGTGGATTATGCATGAGGAGATCAGCATCTCGGTCGAGCAGACCTCCGACGCGAAGGTTCTGATCATCTCGGTCGCGGCCCGGCTGGCCGGGATGCACCCGCAGACGCTCCGGCAGTACGACCGGCTGGGGCTCGTGCAGCCGGGCCGGGCGGGCGGCGGCGGGCGGCGTTACAGCGAGCGGGACGTCGCGCTGCTGCGCGAGGTGCAGAAGCTCAGCCAGGAGGAGGGCGTCAACCTGGCCGGGATCAAGCGGATCATCGGGCTCGAGCAGCTGGTGGGCGACCTGCAGCAGCGGGTGCACGAGCTCGAGCAGGAGCTCACCGAGGCGTACACCCGGATCGCCCAGCTCGAGAACCCGTACGGCCGGGGTGATCTCGTGCGCCAGGAACGCCCCTCGACCGCCCTGGTCGTGTGGCGCCCGCGCAGGGCCTCGGACAGATGAGAAAAGCCCCGCTCGGGACGAGCGGGGCTATCTGCTTCTCTCAGCGCCGGTTGTAAAGGCCCAGGCGGCGCGGGTGGCGCACCAGGCCGCCCTCGATCCAGTCGGCGTAGTCGAAGATCTCGGGGCGGCTCATCAGCACGCGGCAGTTGTGCGCCCAGATCGACATGGGCTCGTCGCCGACCTCCTCGGCGCGCTCCACGTATTTCTTGAGCCGGCGTTTGCGCAGGCCGGACGCGTTTTGCCGGACGCCGTCGGCGGCGTAGATGTACATGCAGTGCTGCGCGAAACGCCGCGCCGGGCACTGACGGTCCATCGCCAGCTCGAAAAGGGTGGGCGCCAGGACGTCGCCGGAGATCAGCAGATCCCAGTCGGGCGGCATGCTGCTGAGGGGGACGGCCGCGGGATGGTAGGCCCACGCCTGAAGCTCCTCCGGCCGAGGATCGACCGGGTTGGCGAACCCATAGAAAGTCGACTCACGCACTGCCACGTCGCCGCCCGAGAAAGTCCGATAACACGTAGTTGTCGGGTGGGAACGGTAGCGCGCCGACGATGTCCTGCGGAAGTGTCAGAGGCTCACTTTCAGATACTTGTCAGTAGCAGCGAGCAGCCCAGACGTCATTCGTCGGCGGTCAGCGGCTGCACCGGAGGCCGCGACGGCTGCCCCCGCCTGCGGATGAAGGCCTTGAACCACTCGTAATCGGGCAACCTGGCGAGCACCGGACCGGACACGACGGTTATCAGCACGTACGCGGTGGCGAGCGGGGCGAGGCGCGGCTCGACGCCCGAGGCGACGGCCAGCCCGGCGATGACGATCGAGAACTCGCCGCGCGGCACCAGCGCGAGCCCCGCGCGCAGCCGGCCGGGCACGGCGATGCCCACCCGGCGGGCCGCGAGGTATCCGGTCAGCACCTTGGTGAGCATCGTGAGCACGGCCAGCCCGAGCGCCGGCAGCAGCACGGGCGGCATGTCGGCCGGGTCGGTGGACAGGCCGAAGAACACGAAGAAGACCGCGGCGAACAGGTCCCGCAGCGGCGAGAGCATCTGGGTCGCGTGATGGGCCACCGGGCCGGAGATCGCGATGCCGACCAGGAACGCGCCGACCGCGGCCGAGACGTTGAGCTCCTCGGCGACGCCCGCCACGAACAGCGTCAGCCCGAAGACGCCCAGCAGCAGCGCCTCGGCGTCGCGGGCCGAGATCAGCGCGCTGATCTGGCGGCCGTACCGGATGGCGACGACCAGCACCGCCACCACGGTCACCACCGCGACGCCCAGCGCCTTGGCGCCGCCGAGCAGCCCGACCCCGGCCAGCACGGCGGTGACCAGCGGCAGGTAGAACGCCATCGCCAGGTCCTCGATGACCAGCACCGAAAGGATCACCGGTGTCTCGCGGTTGCCGAGCCGGCCCAGGTCGCCGAGCACCTTGGCGATCACACCGGACGACGACACCCACGTGATGCCGCCCAGCACCAGCGCGGCCTGCCAGTCCCAGCCCATGACGAAGGCGAAGGCGGCCCCGGGCAGCGCGTTGAGCAGCGCGTCGATCAGCCCCGCCGGGGCGGCCGCCCGCAGGTTGCTGACCAGCTCGTTGGCCGAGTACTCCAGGCCCAGCATGACCAGCAGCAGGATGACGCCGATCGAGGCGCCCACCTCGATGAACTGCTCGCTGGCCGACAGCGGCACCAGCCCGCCGTGCCCGAAGGCGAGGCCGGCCAGCAGATAGAGCGGGATGGGTGAGAGTCCGAAGCGGCGGCCGAGCCGGCCGAGCATTCCGAGCGCGAAGAGCAGCGCGCCGACCTCGATGAGGAGGATCGTCGTGTCGTGCATCGCCGCAGCTCTAGTCGCCGGGGTCGCCGGCCAGGATGGCGGACACGCCGTCCAGGCCCTTGCGGGTGCCGACCGCGACGACCACGTCGTTCGCCTCGAAGACGAACCCCGGCCCGGGCGACGGGATGACCTCGCGGTCGCGCATCACCGCCACGATCGAGGCGCCGGTGCGGGTGCGCGCGCGGGTGTCGCCGAGCTTGCGGCCCACGAACTGCGAGCCCGCGGGCAGGGCGATCTGCTCGGTGAGCAGGCCGGCTGCCTGCTGCCGCAGGTCGGCGAGCTGGCCCAGCATGAGCGAGGCGCCGAGCACGTCGGCGAGCGCCTCGGCCTCGTCGTCGGTCAGCGGGATCGACGCCAGGCACGAGTCGGGGTCGTCCACGTCGTAGAGGACCAGGTCGCGGCGGCCGTTGCGGTGCGACACCACCCCGACCGTACGTCCCGAGGAGGTGACCAGGTCATGCCGGACACCGATTCCCGGCAGCGGAGTCTGTTCCACCCGTACGCGCACGATCACCACGGTAACCCAGTGGTCACGCCGTTCCGGTCAGCACCTGCTCACGGGGCACATCGGGGACGATCCGCCGTCCGCGCCGGGCGACGAGGATCAGCAGCAGCCCCAGCACGCAGAGGCCGAGGTTCACGCCGTACGCGAGCCGGTAGTCGAAGTGCTGGGCCAGCCCGAACGCCGGCGCCGCCAGGATCTGGCCGATCGGGAACGTGTTGGTGACCATCGTGGTGGCCCGCCCGGGGTGCGCCGGCATCAGGTTCTGCATGTACGTGATGCTCAGCCCGCCGACGGCCGCGATGAAGGCGGCGTTGAGCAGCTGCGCGGCCGCCAGCACCCACACCGACCCGGCCGTGGTCGCGATGAGCTGGTACGCGATGCCGAAGCCCACCCCGGCCAGGATGAGCCGGCGCAGCGGCAGGCGCGAGCCCAGCGCGCCGAAGCCGAGCAGCAGCGGGATCTCCAGCGCCGCGCACAACCCGAGGATCAGGCCCGCCTGGCTCACGTCGCCGCCCAACTCGGTGCTGACGTACAGCGGCATCGCCTGCACGCCCAGCGTCATCGCGGTCTGTACCACCGTCAGCCCCGCGACCAGCAGAAAGACCGTCGAGCGGGGTGCCTCGGGCGCCTGCCGCTCGACGCGCTCGGCGTGGCCCTCGGGCGCCGTGACCTCGGGCAGGAACCGCCACACGATCAGCGCGGCGATCGCGTACATGACCGCGACCAGGCTGTACGTGTAGGTGAAGCCGCCGTCGGCGAGCACGAACGCGGCCAGCGGGGGACCGGCCACCCAGGCCACCGAGAACAGCATGCGCAGCGTGCTGATCCCCATGGCCGCCCGCTTGGGGTCGCCCTGCTGGAGCACCTGCCGGGCGTACGCGAAGCTCTGCGGGAACAGCGTGCCGGCCAGCGCGGTCAGCGTGACGGTGATCGCGAGCAGCGCCCAGTAGTCGCGGACGAACGCCGTGAGCGCGGCCCCGGCCATCCCACCGAACGCGGCGGTGAGCAGCAGTTTGCGGCGCACGGGGCGGCGGTCCGACAGGCGCCCGGCCAGCGACGACACGAGCACGCCGGACAGCGGCGCGACCAGCAGGAAGACGGTGGTGCGCAGCGGGCTCGCGTGGACGCCGTCGCTGAGGAACAGGGCGAGGAACGGGCCGACGAACGAGGTGCCGATCCCGACCGCGATGAAGATGAGGGCGAGCGGGAGCAGGCGCCGCGACATGCTGCCACGGGCCGGGGGTGCGACGGCCATGATGCCCAACCGTACGGCGCTGGCAGCGGTCCTCCACGGGCTCGTGGCGACCGTCACGACGGCTTCACCCGTGCGCGTTGTCGACGTGGCGACGGGGGCATAGAGTTGAGTTGACTCCACTCAAGTCTTAGCTTCAGATTCTGCGGTGATTTCCCGAGGAGCCCATGAACGCCGAACGCTTGACCACCAAGAGCCGCGACGTGATCACGGGGGCCGTCGCCGACGCAGGTCGCCGGGGGCACGCCACCGTCGAGCCGTGGCACATGCTGCTCTCCCTGCTGGACACCGGCGGCTCGACGGCCTCCGCCCTGCTGCGCGCGGTGGGAGCCAACCCCGCCGACGTACGCCGGGTCGCGCTGCGCGCCGTCGAACAGCTGCCCTCCGCGCGGGGCGCCAGCACCGCCGAGCCGAGCCTCTCCCGCGAGTTCGTCAACGCGATCGGCGAGTCCGAGCTGATCGCCCAGCCGCTGGGCGACGAGTACGTGTCGACCGAGCACCTGCTGGCCGGCCTCGCCCGTGTCGGCGGCGCCGTGGGTCGCGCGCTCAAGGACGTCGGCGCCACCGAGGAGGCCCTGGTCGCCGCGTTCCCGCAGGTCCGCGGCGGCGACCGCCGGGTCACCAACGCCGACCCCGAGCAGACTTACAAGGCGCTCGAGAAGTACAGCGTCGACCTGACCGCGCTCGCCCGCGAAGGCAAGATCGACCCGGTCATCGGGCGCGACGCCGAGATCCGCCGCGTGGTGCAGGTGCTCTCGCGGCGCACCAAGAACAACCCCGTGCTGATCGGCGAGCCGGGCGTCGGCAAGACCGCGATCGTCGAGGGCCTGGCCCAGCGGATCGTGGCCGGCGACGTGCCCGAGACGCTGCGCGACAAGAAGCTGGTCTCGCTCGACCTCGGCGCGATGGTCGCCGGCGCGCAGTACCGCGGTCAGTTCGAGGAGCGGCTCAAGAGCGTGCTCGAGGAGATCCGCAACTCCAACGGCCAGGTCGTCACGTTCCTCGACGAGCTGCACACGGTCGTCGGCGCGGGCAAGGGCGAGGGCTCGATGGACGCCGGCAACATGCTCAAGCCGATGCTGGCCCGCGGCGAGCTGCGCATGGTCGGCGCCACCACGCTCGACGAGTACCGCGAGCACATCGAGAAGGACCCCGCCCTCGAGCGGCGCTTCCAGCCGGTCGTGGTCGGCGAGCCCACGGTCGAGGACACGATCGGCATCCTGCGCGGGCTCAAGGGCCGCTACGAGGCCCACCACCGCGTGCAGATCACCGACGCCGCGCTGGTGGCGGCCGCCTCGCTGTCGGACCGCTACATCAGCGACCGGTTCCTGCCCGACAAGGCCATCGACCTGATCGACGAGGCCGCGTCCCGCCTGCGCATGGAGATCGACTCCCGGCCGGTGGAGCTCGATCAGCTGCAGCGCCAGGTCGACCGGATGCGCGTCGAGAAGCTGGCGCTGGAGAAGGAGACCGACCCCGCGTCGGTGGCCCGGCTCGAGCGCCTCAACCGCGACCTGATCGACCGGGACCGCGAGCTCGCCATGATGAACGCGCGGTGGGAGCGCGAGCGCGGCGGCCTCAACCGGGTCGGCGAGCTCAAGAAGCAGCTCGACGAGATCAAGGCCTCCCTGGAGCGCGCGCAGCGCGACGCGGACTGGGAGACGGCGTCGCGCCTGCAGTACCAGGAGATCCCCGCTCTGGAGTCGGAGCTGGCCAGCGCGTCGGCGGCCGACCAGGAGGCCGCCTCCGAGCCGCCGATGGTCAAGGAGGAGGTCGGGGCCGACGACATCGCCGAGGTGATCTCGTCGTGGACCGGCATCCCGGCCGGCCGGATGATGGAGGGCGAGACCGCCAAGCTGCTGCGCATGGAGGAGTCGCTGCGCGAGAAGGTGGTCGGCCAGGCCGAGGCCGTCGCCGCGGTGTCCTCGGCGGTCCGGCGGGCCCGGGCGGGCATCGCCGACCCCGACCGCCCGACCGGCAGCTTCCTGTTCCTCGGCCCCACCGGCGTCGGCAAGACCGAGCTGGCCAAGGCGCTGGCCGGGTTCCTGTTCGACGACGAGCGCGCCATGGTCCGCATCGACATGAGTGAGTACGGCGAGAAGCACTCGGTGGCCCGGCTCGTGGGCGCCCCGCCCGGATACGTCGGCTACGAGGAGGGCGGGCAGCTCACCGAGGCGGTGCGGCGCCGCCCGTACAGCGTGGTCCTGCTCGACGAGGTGGAGAAGGCCCACCCGGACGTCTTCGACGTGCTGCTGCAGGTGCTCGACGACGGGCGGCTCACCGACGGGCAGGGCCGTACGGTCGACTTCCGCAACGCGATCCTGGTGCTGACCTCGAACCTGGGCTCGCAGGTCGCCGACATCACGATGGGCGACGACCAGCGGCGCGACGAGGTGCTCGCGGTGGTGCGCGCGCACTTCAAGCCCGAGTTCCTCAACCGGCTCGACGACATCGTCGTGTTCCACGCGCTGACCCGCGACGACCTGGCGGCGATCGTCGACATCCAGCTCGGGCGGCTGCGGCACCGGCTCGCCGACCGGCGGCTCAGCCTCGAGGTGACGCCGCCGGCGATCGACTGGCTGGGCGAGCACGGGTACGACCCGATCTACGGCGCCCGCCCGCTGCGCCGGCTCGTGCAGTCGACGATCGGGGACTCGCTCGCCAAGGCCCTGCTGGCCGGGGAGATCCGCGACGGCGACACGGTGCGGGTCGAGCTGGCCGACGGCAAGGACGGCCTCGTGGTGTCGCGCGGCTGAGTCCACGTACGGGAAAGGGCCCCCGGCGACGCTGCCGGGGGCCCTTCTCGCGTACTTCTCAGGTTGTGGCCGGCCTCTGCCGGTAGGCCTGGGTCATCAGCACGTCCGTGACGACCTGCTCGCCGTCGTCGGACCAGATCCGGATGCCGTCGCGGTGCAACTGGTAGCGGACATCTTTGAAGCGGGTCCTGGTGTCGTCATGGTGAACGACGGTCAGAGTGTCGGCGTGGGGCATGGGACTCACCGGTCCTTACAAGGTCTGGGGCCGCCGCGGAGTGGTCACGCGGCCGGCGTAACGGGACTTTCGCCCGGCTAGGACGACGGTCTGCCTCGGCCCAGGCGGCTGTTGCGCGGGGCGGGCGACTCGTGGCGCGGGCAGGTGGCATCGCGGGAGCCTCTTGCTGCCGCGTCGGTGCCACGGAGGGAAGTGTAGGGAGCGCGGGCGACCCGTGTCGCCCCCTGAACGAGCGACCTATTTGCGGATATTTCGGTCATCGTCGCCCGATGTTGCCACACAGTGCCGCGGTGTGCGGGCCGGTCGCGGATATGGCGGCCGCCCGATACCGTGAATGGATCAAGATTTGGGGGCATTGTGACCGTTCCGAGCTACCCGGCACCCGGCTACCCGGCACCTGAGGCGCGGTCGCGCCCGACCGTCGTCACCGTGGCGACCTACCTGCTCTACCTCGTGGCCGCGATCCAGGTCATCAACGCGCTGATCACCTTCGCGATCGCCGGCGACCTCACCGACGCCGCCCGCGACGCGTACGCCGGCACGGACGCCGAGGGCGCCGAGTCGTTCGTGAGCGTCGTCTTCATCGGCGGCGCAGTGATCAACCTGCTGCTCGGCGCGGGCTTCGCCGTGCTGGGCTTCTTCGACAGCCGCGGCAAGAACCCCGCCCGGATCGTCACCTGGGTGATCGGCGGCATCTCGCTGTGCTGCTTCGGCGCGAGCCTGGGCAGCACGGCCCTGGTCGGCGCCGTGGACACCGGCGGCACGACGACCGGCGGCCCGACCGAGGCCGAGGTGCAGCGACGACTCGACGACGCCATGCCCGGCTGGTTCTCGTCGACCACCACGACGCTGTCGGTGCTGGCGCTGCTCGCCATCCTGGGGACGATCATCCTGCTGGCCCTTCCGGCGGCGAACGAGTTCTTCCGCAAGCGGACCAGCGCGGCGTGGGATCCGTCGACGCCCTATCCGCCGTATCCCGGTGGGTACGGTCCTCCTTCCGGCGGTCCCGGTTACGGCGCCCCCGGGGCGCCTGGCTATGGACAGCCGGGTGGCGCTGGTTACGGCGCTCCGGGCAGCTCCGGTCCCGGCGCTTTCGGCGGCTCCGGTCCCGGCGCTTCTGGCGGCTCCGGTTACGGGCAGCCCGGTTATCCCTCTTACCCCTCTTATCCCGGTCAGCAGGGCCAGCCCGGGCAGCCGGCGCCCGGCCTGCCGCCGTATCCCGGCGCGACGCCGCCCCAGGACCCGTACGCCCCGCCGCCCCCGCCTCCCTCCGGCGGCGACCAGCCCCCGAAGCCGCCCACCGACCCGGCCTGACCGGGTTCGCACCCCGTTTCCCGTTGCGTCCGGGTAGGTTCGGGCGCAACGGATCACCGCGGGGAGTCGTCGATGTCGTACCCAGTCCAGCCACCGCCGATCGCAGCCGCGCCGCCGCCCTCGCCATCCGGCCGCCCGCCCACGGTGACGGCCGCGGCCGCACTGCTGTGGCTGATGGCCGGCGTAGGCCTGGTCTACGCCATCGCCACCCTGGCCGTCGTGCCCGGCACGGTCAACCGTTTCCGCGAGGTCAGCGGCCAGACCGGCGTGTTCCAGCGCTTCTCCGGCGACGACGACCCCGAGTACTACGTAGCCGTCGTCTGGCTGGGCGCCGCCATCGCCCTGGCCCTGGCAGTGATCGCCTTCGCCCTGTTCGTCGTCGTCGGCCTGTCACTGCGCCGCGGCTCCAACCTGGCCCGCATAGCCACCCTGGTCGTCTGCGTCCTCGGCGTCCTCGGCGGCGCCGCCAGCGTCCTCACGGTTGCCGTCCAGCGCAGCGGCGAAACCGCCCCCTGGACCCTGGGCGCCGAGCTGTCCGAGTCCTACCCCGGCGGCTGGATCGGGACGAACGCCGCCCTCTCGGTGGCGCAGATCCTCGGGTACGCCTTGGTGGGGATCCTCGTGCTGTCGGCGCCGCGCGCCTTTTTCCGCCGTACCGCTGCGTCGCCGCTCGCGTACGGTCTGCCTTACCCCGGCGCATCGGCTGCGGGTCCCGTTTCCAGCCCTGCTTATCCCGGTTCGAGTATGGGTCATCCCGGTGCCGGCCACCCCGGTGCGCCGGCTTCGAGCGCGGGCTATCCCGGTGCGCCGGCTTCGAGCGCGGGCTATCCCAGTGGGCCGACTTCGAGTGCTGGCTATCCCGGTGGGCCGACGTCGAGCGCGGGCTATCCCGGTGGGCCAGCTTCCAGCGTGGGCTATCCCGGGGCGCCGACTTCGAGTGCTGGCTATCCGAGTGGGCCGGCGCCGGCTGGGGGCTATCCGGGTGCGCCGGGCTGGGGGGTTGCTTATCCCGGTGCGCCCAGCCATCCGCCAGTGCCAGGCTCCAACTACGGTTTCCCTGCCGCCGATTCCGCGCCCACTCACGGTGCCCTAGGCCCGTCGCAGAACGGCCCCGCTCAGTCCTCCCCGGCCGACTCGCCCTACGCCCCTCCAGCCGGCTGGACCCCCGACGCCGTATGGGCTTCCCCCGCCCCCACGCAGCCGACTCCCGCCTCCAACCCACCGGCCGACCCCAACTCTCCCTTCGCGCGCCCATCCGACATCCAGGCGGCTTCGAATCCGCCCACCCCCGAACCCCCGATCCCGGCCGATGCAGACGCGCCGTACGCCCGCCCGTCCGCCGACCAGGCCCCGCCCACGACAGCGCAGCCGAACGCCCCGACCCCACCCATGTCCGCCCCCACGAACGTCGCGACCCAGCCCGTCCCGGCAGCATCGCCGTACGAGACGACTTCCTCGGCGGCCGAGCGTCGCGCAACTGAGCCGGACGGCTCTCCACCGCCGAAGGCCTCACCAGAAGCCTGAGGGCGAGCCCACTCCCCACCCACCCGAGCCATCGCTGAACGCCAGCGCGGCACGACTGGCGGGACGCCAAGTTCGCAACAGTGCGGCCGGCACGCCCGCGAAACGACGAGCGCAAGCCTGTGGACAACCCGCTCCACCCACTTGACACGGCGTAAAGTCACCGCCACTTCCCTGGGTGGGCGGGGGAGGCGGTGGCCGTACCGCGATCTTGGCGTGCGCGAAGACGCCGAGAAGCCCCGGCTGGGCGCGTGCGTGGGCGAGGCGGCGGTGACGGTGGCCGGTTGCACGCGATGTAGGCAGCATGAACCGGCTGGCGTGAGCAGCTGGAGCACGGGCATGCCCCTGGCGACGTGAGCAACATCGGCAGCGATCGGCTGGGCACGGATGCGAGCGAACCAGCGGCCGGCTGGGCAGGAATGCGAGCGAACCAGCGACAGCGGCTGGCTGGGCACGCGGATGCGAGTGAACCAGCGGCAGCGGCCGGCTGGGCACGCGGATGCGAGTGAAGCACCGGCGGTGCCAGGTCGGGCCGGTGTGTCAGGCGGGCCGCGGTAATGGTGGCCGGGCGCGTCCGTGAACGGCGATCAGCGTGAGCGAACCGAAGCAGTGGTGGTCTGAGCTGGAGAGGCGCACCCCGCGCCCACCCGAGGGCGTGATGGGAGCAGCGCCCCCGGTCGGGTACGAGCGTGTCAGAAACAGCACCAGCGTGAGCGCGGGCCCACGATGGCCCGGTCCACCGCGCCGGCATGGCCGGGGCGCGCGCGTGGGTGGACAGCGACGAAGGCGAGGCTCGCGTCATCGGCCGGGTGCGCGTACGGGCGGGAGAGCGCCGGCGGTTTGGCTTACGCGAGCGGAAGTGCGGCGACGGCTCAAGCGGGTGCGACAGCGGCCGAAGGCCTGACTTCGCGCAATCGGCTGTGCAGCGGCGGCCACGGTGGGGTGCGGGTAGGACGGCGCCGACGGTTCGGGAGGTCGAACCGGCCGCCCGGAGACACCGCAAGCCGGCCGAAGAAGTAGCGCACGGTGAGCACCACCACTCCGGGCAAGGCGGGGGCTGGGCCGCGACAACCATCGGCCGGCGGGCATGATGAGTTCCGGACACCACACTGTCGGATAGTTACCGACCGGTTACCCCCTCATATTGATGGGTATGGGTCACCCGAACGGGTAGCTTTGATGTCCGGCCACGTACCTCAATCGGCTGTCCGTATAGCGCGCCGGTGGCCGGTCGGGGGGTGTTTTTCGCTGAATGGGTAAACGTCGTGTCGTTCGGTTCACAGCAGCTTCCCAGCACCCCGACCGGGTGATCTGTCGGGCAACCGGCATGTGACGCGGGGCATAGGAGCTTTGAGCTGCATCGATGTTCTGGGCATCGGGCGAAAGGGACGAGCAAAACTGTAAGGTTTGTTTTTAGATAGGCACAATGCCGTGCGTCAATAGTTACGTTCCGCACCGCCGGGGCGAAAGGTTCCAGTTTCGTTCCAGCCAGTACGCTCGATGCATGCAAGCACGCCACGACCTGCGTAAATTCATCACTGAATTGTCCGTCGCGCAGCGTGGCGCCGTGCTTTCATCGGGTCGTGAACTTCCGGGGCGGGCCGCCCGCCCGGGGGGATCGCCGGGGGTGGCGAGATGACGACGCCCAGGCTCCTGCCGAGCCGGGGCGAAACGGATCCACGACCCGAAAAGGATCGAGGAATTGACAATGTGGGGCGTCTCACTCCCGGGGCGGGGAGCGAGAGCTCGACACGGAAGAGCAGCGACCTGAAGGCGGCTGAGGCGTTGCAGGAGGCAGAGACCGAAGTCGGTACGAAGGTGCTGGTCGGATCGGGGGCTCGGGTTGCCGGGCAGTCCGGGCCGACCGACCCGGTGATCGACGTCGGCCTTACGGCCTGAAAGTTAGCCGGTTCGTTCCTGCGCACATGCAGGAGAATCGATGCAGTTGGTGGAAGGATGGAGATCGTGGGAACTGCGTTGGCGGAAATGACAATGCCTCAGATCTCGCCGCTTGCCGGCGAGCCAATCGAACGTGCCGACGCCGAGCGGCTGGCGGGTGTCCTCAAGGCACTCGCCGACCCGGCGCGGCTGCGGCTGCTCAGCCTCATCCAGTCCGCGACGGACGGTGAGGCCTGCGTTTGCGACCTGACCGCTCCGCTCGGGCTGTCGCAGCCGACCGTGAGTCACCACCTGCGGATCCTGACCGAGGCTGGTCTGCTTGAGCGGGAGAAGCGGGGCGTGTGGGCGTACTACCGGCTTGTGCCGACCGCCATCGCGACCATCGCCGACCTGCTGACCCCGCCTCGCAAGCGGGCCACCAAGAAGGCGCGCTGACCGCTCCAGCAGGGAACTGCCTGGCGTCACCGGCATCACGTGGGGCGTGACGCCAGGCCGCAGACCTCTCTCCTCCAGTCCACCCCCAGGACCTTCAGGAGCAACGGGTGAACTACGTCCACGGCGATCTGCGCGACCAGCTCGCGTACGTGGGTTTCGACGTGGTCCAGGCCGGCCTCGTCGCCGGCTCCGGCGGCAACCTGTCCGCCCGGATCCCCGACGAGGACGCCATCTGGGTCACCGGCAGCGGCTCGTGGCTGGGCCGGCTCAGCCGCACCACCTTCGCCGCCGTACGGGTCTCCGACGGCTCACCCGCGACGGTCGGCACGGTGCCGCCGCCCGCGATCGAGCCGACCAGTGAGCTCGCGCTGCACCTGGCGCTGTATCGGGCCCGTCCCGATGTCAACGCCGTCATTCACCTGCACCCGCAGACCGCGCTGCTGCTCGACGCGCTGGGTGAGCACATCCGGATCATCACCACCGACCACGCGTACTACCTGCGCCGTGTCTCGACGGTGCCGTTCCGGTTGCCCGGCACGACGGAGCTGGCGGCCCTCACCGCCGCGATGGCTGCCGACGGCACCGACTGCCTGGTGCTGAGCCAGCACGGCTGTGTGGTGCTGGGCGACTCGGTCGAGCTGGCGCACAAGCGTGCGCGCAACCTCGAGGAGGCTGCGGAGCTCACCTATCGGGCTCTCGCCGCCGGCCGCCTCGAGAACCTGCGCGACTGTCCCGAGCAGTTCCTCGACCGGCTGTACGGCGCGAGCGCCGTCACTGTCTGATCCACCCGCTCGACGCGTCCCGCCCCCGGAGGGCGTGCGAGCACGATCCATCCCCACCGCAACGGCCAGCGCCCGGCGCAACCCCTCGAGGGGCCGCGCCGGGCGCTGTCGTGTCCGGTGCCGGGGCTCAGTGGCGGCGGTGCGAGCGCGGGTGGCGCTCGTCGTCCTCGTCCTCGTCGCGGACGGCCTCGACCAGGCCGGCGATGCTCGCGGCGGCCACGATGCCGATGGCGGCGGCCGGCTCCGGGTCCGCGGCCGGGCCGGCGTTCTTCTTGTGGCGGCGTTCGCGCAGGATCTCGATGAGGATCGGCAGCAGCGAGATGAGCACGATCAGCGCGACGACCGGCAGGATGTAGCGGTCGATGTGGTCGCCGATCGCGTCGTAGATCTCCTGCGCCAGGGCGCGGCCGATGATGATGATGCCGTCGGTCCACAGGATCCCGCCCACGACGTTCCACACGAAGAACTGGCGGGCGGGCATGCCGAGCGTGCCCGCGACCGGGTTGAGGAACGTGCGCACGATCGGGATGAAGCGGGCGAGCACCACGGCCTTGGCCGGGCCGAACTTCTGGAAGTAGTACTCCGCCTTCTCGACGTACTCCCTCTTGAACAGCTTGGAGTCGGGCCGGTCGAACATGCGCGTGCCGTAGCGCGCGCCCAGCCAGTGCCCGAGCTGGGCGCCGGCGATCGCGCAGATCGGCGCGCCGATCAACAAGCCCGTCAGCGACAGCTGGGTGCCGTTACCGAAGATCGAGTCGGCCACCGGGGAGGCGGCCACGCCGGCGAGGAACAGCAGCGAGTCGCCGGGGAAGAAAAACCCGACCAGCAGACCTGTCTCGGCGAACATGATCGCCCAGACACCGACCACGCCTAAGGTGTGCAGCAGATCCTTAGGATCCATGGGGTTGATGGCGAGGTTTTCGCCGAGCGCGCGGATCGTCACGAGGAGCCAGGGTACCGCCAGTTACCTACGTCTTTCGTGTCCACTTGCTGTGCGGAAGGTTTCGGTACACCAGCCCGAACGGCTCTGGACGCGGTCAGCGGTACTCGTCGTCGTCCGGCACGATCTCGCTCTGCTCGTGCGCGTCCCACTCCGGCGTCTCGACGGCCACCTCGAGCGGGCCCGGCGTGCGGCTGTCGTCCGCAGGGTAAGCGTCGGCCCACTGCTCGGCGGCGTCCGCCTCGGGCGTCTCCAGGTCGACGTCTCGCGGGTAGGTCATCGTGTGCTTCCTTCCGATGGCGGTCCGGCCCACGTTCCCTTCCCAGCATGCGCGCAAACCGGTCGTCCGGGGCGACGTACGGCCAGCAGAAATCCGACGAAGACGAGCGCGGCCCCCGCCAGCCCGGCCCACGCCACCGGCGGGCCGGTGATCGGCAGGGCCACGCACGTGGCGCCGGGAACGGTCACCGCCAGCTGCGCGGCGCTGGTGACCTCGCCGTCCAGGCCGAGCACCTCGACCCGGCCGGGCGTGCCGCAGCCGCCGGTCACGTCGACGGCGTTCTCGAAGGTGATCCGCTGCCCCGGCGCGAGTTGCCGCTCGAGCACGCAGTACCCGTACTCGCAGCCGACCGTCCCGGCCTCCTCGACGTTGCCGGGCAACCGCACGACGATCGCGAGTCCGTTGTTCGGGAACAGATCGGGGCGGAACGTGCCCGGGCCGAAGTTCACCAGTCCCGGCCGCAGCACGACCTCCTTGCCGACTGCCGCCGTACGCCGGAGCCCGACCGCGGCGAGCGCCGGCCGACGGTCGCCGCCGACCGTGAACGTCGCGGTGGCGTAGTCGTCCTCCGGGCGTACGTCGGACTGTGGCTTGTCGTTTTGGGAAGCGGCCAGCGGCTCGAGGGTGAGCACGCCGTCCCGGCCGGGCGTGCCGTAGTCGTCGAGTGCGAGGTCGGCCCAATCGGCCTTGGTCATCCACTGGTACGTCACCCGCGCTCGGCTGCCGGGCACCGAGTCGGCGGGCGACCGCAGCGTGAGCGGCGCCGAGAGCGTGTAGCCGCGTCCCGGCGCGAGCGGGGTGTCGAAGGCGCAGAGCAGCGCGACGCCGTAGCGGCAGTTGCGGAACGACGACGGGCCGAGCAGCCTCGGGTCGGCGTCGACGAGCAGCACGACGTCGCTCACCTCGATCGTGCCCTCGTTGCGCACCACCGGCGTGAGGCGGGCGGAGCGTCCCGGAGCGGCTCCGACCGTACGGTCCGGGCCCGCCGCCAGATCGACCCCCTCACCGACCTGGATGATCGACAGCGCGGTGCCGGTGGGGCCGTCGCCGGCCCGCGCGGTCACCGTCACGCCGGCGCTGTCGCCGGTTCGCGCGGAATCCTTCGGCGTCACGGTCAGCACGGCGGGAACCTCGAGCGACCCCGCGGCGGACAGCGTCGCGTCCCACGAGCAGAAGATCTTTTCGGCCGTACGGCGGCAGGGCAGCACAGCCTGCACCGGCGTCTGCCCGTCCGGCGCCGCACGGGCGCTCGAGGTGTTGCCGTGCTCGATCTCCACGTCGGCGAAGGCCGTGGCGCCGCCGAGGTCGACGGTCAGCTCCAGGTGCTGCCGGGCGGCCGGCTCGGCGGCCCCGACGCGTACCCAGAGCGGGGTGGTCTTCGGAGGGCCGGCGGGTGCCAGCGTGACCTGTGCGAGGTGTGGTTCGGCCGTGGCGTCCGCGGGCGCGGCCGCGGCGGGGCTCGACGGCAGCAGCAGCAACAGCAGGAGCGCGACCGGAACCGCCCGCGGGAACAACGCCATGGACGGAGCGTAAATCGCCCTCTATGTCCTGTGCGCCGGATTCGGAGGAGAGTTACGGGGTCATTTCCCAACGCCGGAACGCCTACGGAATACTGCCTGCTGGAGGACAGCGCGGTCCTGCCCTCTCCTCTGACAGACAAAAGAGCAAGGAGCGCACCGATGCCCATCGCTTCTCCCGAGGTCTACGCCGAGATGCTGGACCGCGCCAAGGCCGGCGCGTTCGCCTACCCGGCCATCAACGTCACCTCCTCGCAGACCCTCAACGCGGCCCTGCAGGGCTTCGCCGAGGCCGGCAGCGACGGCATCGTCCAGATCTCCACCGGCGGTGCGGAGTACGCGTCCGGCCCCACCGTGAAGAACATGATCACCGGTGCGGTCGCGCTCGCCGAGTACGCCACCGAGGTCGCCAAGAACTACCCGGTCAACATCGCGCTGCACACCGACCACTGCCCCAAGGACAAGCTGGACAAGTACGTCCGGCCGCTGCTCGCGCTGAGCAAGGAGCGCGTGGCCAACGGCAAGGCGCCGCTGTTCCAGTCGCACATGTGGGACGGCTCGGCCGTGCCGGTCGACGAGAACCTGCAGATCGCCGAGGAGCTCCTCAAGGACGCCGCGGCCGCGCACATCATCCTCGAGATCGAGGTCGGCGTCGTGGGCGGCGAGGAGGACGGCGTCTCCGCCGCGATCGACGACAAGCTCTACTCGACCGTCGAGGACGGCCTGGCCACCGCCGCCGCGCTGGGCCTGGGCGAGAAGGGCCGCTACATGACGGCCCTGACCTTCGGCAACGTGCACGGCGTCTACAAGCCGGGCAACGTCAAGCTGCGTCCCGAGATCCTCAAGGAGATCCAGGACGCGGTCGGCGCCAAGTACGGCAAGGAGAAGCCGTTCGACCTGGTCTTCCACGGCGGTTCCGGCTCGCTGCTCTCCGAGATCCACGGTGCGCTCGACTTCGGCGTGGTCAAGATGAACATCGACACCGACACGCAGTACGCGTTCACGCGCCCGGTCGTCGACCACGTCATGAAGAACTACGACGGCGTGCTGAAGATCGACGGCGAGGTCGGCAACAAGAAGGCGTACGACCCGCGCGCCTGGGGCAAGCTGGCCGAGAACGGCCTCGCGAAGCGCGTCGTCGAGGCGTGCGAGCACCTGCGCTCCTCGGGCACCACCCTGTCGAAGTAATCATCGACGTAGTCGTTTGAACACAGCCGGTTCCCCATGCGGGGGACCGGCTGTTCTCGTGTTGCGGCCTCACGCAGAGGCGTGGGTACGATCGTCCTTCCGCCGGGAGGAGGATCATGACCGTTGTCGGCATCGAGGGTTATGCACCCTCGTGGCACCACGATGCCGAAGCCCTCGCAGCGGCCCACCGCACCAGGTTCGTGCGGCTCATCGGGCGGAGGCTGCGATCGAGCTGGCTCATGTGGGACATCGCCGAGCGCGGCTGGTTCGCCGACGGCCCGGTGATCCTCGACTTCGGAGTCACGCACGTCGAGATCACCCATCGTAAGTTCGACGAGTGCGCGATCACCTGGGACCAGATCGACCTCAACGTGCCGATCGACTGGTACGAGCACTTCGACTGGCGCCCCGACCCGCACGCCGCCCTGCGGCACGCCCGCGGGTGCGTGCTGCGCGCCGTCAACATCATCGAGCTGATGACGGTGGCCGAATGGCGGCCCCGGGTGCTGCACGCCGTCGAGTTCCTGTTCGACGGCGCGCGGTTGGCCATCTACAACGCGATGGACGAGAACGGCATCACCGACGTGCCCGAGGCCGACCTACCGGTCACCAACTGGCGCCGGGTCCACGTCGCCTAGTGCGAGCGCGTCCATCGCCTCGTCGAGCGAGTCGGTGACCACCACCAGGTTCGACTGGTCGCCGTGCGGGCTCTTCGCCAGCAGCGGCCGCAACAGCTCCTCGACGGGCAGCTCCCGCCAGTGGTCCACGCCCAGGAACACGAACGCGCCGGACGGCCCGTCGGTCTGGTAGAAGGTCTTCGTCGCCGCCTGGAAGATCTCCTGCACGGTGCCGGCCCAGCCGGGCGCGAACACGATGCCGCCGCGCGACAGCCGCAGGATCGAGTCCTCCCGTACGGCGTTGGAGAAGTACTTGCCGATCTGCCCCGCGAACAGGTTCGCCGGCTCGTGCCCGTAGAGCCACGTCGGCAGCGCCAGCCCGCCGTGCAGCAGCCGGCCCGGAATCCCGCTGCCGGGCGCCGGAAACGCGGCGCGAACGGCGAGAGCGGCGGCCGTGTACGGGTCGTGGTCGGCGAAGTGCGGCGCCGCCGAGAGCATGGTGATCGCCTCGTCGAGCTGGCCGGCCGGACGCTCCGAGAAGTAGGCCCCCAGGTTCGCCGCCTCCATCACGCCCGGCCCGCCGCCGGTCACCACCAGCCGCCCGGCCCCGGCCAGCCGCCACGCCAGCGTCGCCGCCATCCGGTACGCCGCCGAGCCGCGTGGCGCCGCGTGCCCGCCCATGATGCCGACCGCCCCGGCCCGGCCGTGCGCCTCCACCCACGCGGCCAGCGCCTTGAGCAGCGCGTTGTCGATGCCGGCGTCGTGCAGCCGCTGGGCGATCGCCTCGCGGATGTCCGGCGACGCGCCACCGTGCGCCACGAAGTGGTCGTAGACGCGGGTGTCGTACATCCCGGCGAAGCCGTCGGCGGCGAACCCGTACGACAGGTCCTCGGGTGTGTAGAGCGTGGCCGGGTGCGTCGGATAGGGCCGCGCGTCGAACGGCGGGATCAGGTGCGCCCCGCGGCGGATCAGGTCGATCTCGACGTCGTCGCTCGCCAGCCGGCAGCCCACGAACAACGTTCCGCTGACGTCCACGTCGGCCAGCGCGGGCGGGTCGAGGTCGAGCCGCAGCCCGAGGACCACCAGACCCGCCAGCGACTTCGCGGCGAGGTGATGGTCGAGCTCCGCGCGCGATTCGATCTCGTGGGCGGTGGCATCGAAGGGGATGGTTCCGCCCAGTACGGGCTGTAACGGGTCGCCGGACATGACCGTAGGGTAGCCACCGTGCGAAACGCTGCGGGATCACTATTCGGCCTGGCCTACGGGGATGCGCTCGGCAAGCCCACCGAGTTCGAGGACTACACCACGATCGTCGCCCGGTACGGTCCGCAGGGCCCGCGGGAGCTCACCGGGCATCCCGCGCTCGTCACCGACGACACCCAGATGGCGCTCGCGGTCGGCGAGGCGATCCTGGCAGCCCCCGAGATCACGCCGGCGTCCGTCGAGCCGCTGCTGCGCCAGGCCTTCCTCGACTGGGCGGTGAGCCCCGACAACAACCGCGCACCCGGCAACACCTGCATGCAGGCGTGCGCGGCGCTGCGCGACGGGCGGCCGTGGCAGCAGGCGACCGTGGCCGGGTCGAAGGGCTGCGGCGCCAACATGCGGGTCACGCCGGTCGGGCTGGCGCCCGGGCTGAGCGACGACGTGCGTGCCGGGCTGGCCCAGCTGCAGGCCGGTCTCACCCACGGGCATCCGACCGGGCTGGCCGCGAGCGAGCTGACCGCGTACGCCTGCACCTGGCTCGCCGGCGGGCTCAAGCCCGGCGATCTGCTCGAGGCGCTGCGCGAGCGCGCCGACAGCCAGCGTGGGGTGTATCACGAGGCTTGGCTGGGCGACCTGTGGAAGCAGTCCTCGGCGTCCTCACCCGCGCAGTTCATCGCCCGCGGCTGGGACGAGACGGCGGCTGCCCTCGACCGGGTCCGTGCCGCCCTCGCGGCCGGCGACTTCGCCGGCGACCCGTGCCTGGCCACCGGCGAGGGATGGATCGCCGAGGAGGCGCTGGCGACCGCGCTGTACTGCTACCTGATCTCGCCCGACGAGCCGGTGGCCGTGCTGGGCCGCGGCGCCGCCTCCTCCGGCGACTCCGACTCGATCGCCTGCCTGGCCGGCGCCTTCGCGGGCGCCGCCCTGGGCATGGAGGCCTGGCCGGCCGCCTGGCAGGAGCAGATCGAGTACGCCGACCGCCTCACGCGCCTCGCCGAAGCCTGGGACTGACTCGCCCCGCCCGCGCGGGTCTCCCGCGCCGGGCTCTCCTCCCGCGCCGACTCCTTCCCGCCCTGTCCCTCCCGCACCGACCCCCTCCCCGCCGGCCTCCTCCCGCGCCGGCCTCCTCCCGCGCCGGCCTCCTCCCGCGCCGGCCTCCTCCCGCGCCGGCCTCCTCCCGCGCCGGCCTCTCCTATCGCGGCTTCTCCCGCGCCGGCCTCTCCTGCCGCGCGGCTTCTCCCGCGCAGGGCCCTCCCTCCCGCGCCGGCCGGTCCTCCGCCCCTCCCTGTCTCGCGGGCGTGGGATTGCGGAGTCGGTCGGAATGGATCGTGGGCGGGCCGGTTGAATAGGGGCATGCAGAACCTGCTTCCCGAGCCCCCGGCCACCCTGCTCCCCGCCGACGTCGAGGCCGACAAGGCCCTGGCGGAGGCCACCGCGAGCGGCACGGCCGCCGCCTACAAGTCCGTCGCCGCGGCGCACCCGGCCTACAGCGGGGGCTGGGCCGCCCTCGCCGCCGACGCGCTGGCCGCCGGCGAGCCGGTCACGGCGTACGCGTATGCCCGTACCGGCTATCACCGCGGCCTCGACGCGCTGCGCCGCAACGGCTGGAAGGGCCACGGCCCGATCCCGTGGTCGCACGAGCCCAACCAGGGCTTCCTGCGCTGCCTGCACTCCCTGTCGCTGGCCGCCGCCGAGATCGGCGAGGCCGACGAGGCCGCGCGCTGCGCCCAGTTCCTGCGCGACAGCGACCCGGCCGCCGCGGACGCGCTGAGCTAGAGACCTTCCGCTACGGCCGCCGCGATCTTCAGCCACGCGTCCTTGGTGTTGTTGGAGAGGTGGCCGTAGCGGATGGGCTCGCCCGAGTCGATCAGCTTCTCGTACGGGGCAAGCATGACCGCCCTCGTACGGGCCGCGAAGTGCCGCTGGATCGCGGGCAGGTCGATGTCCTTGCGGGTCGGCGGCATCGACACGACGCTGACCGCCTGACGCACGAGCCGCTGACGGCCGCTCTGCTCCAGGTGGTCGAGCATCCGCGCCGCGGTCTCGGCCGAGTCGTTGCGGGCGGACATCGTGATGACCAGCTGGTCGGTGGCGTCCATGGCCGCCTGCCAGTTCTGCGCCCGTACGTTGTTGCCGGTGTCCACGAAGATCAGCTTGTAGAACCGGCTGACGATCTCCCGGATCTCCCCGAACGCGCTGGCCGTGAGCATCTCGCCCGCGGTCGCCGACTCGTCCGACGCGAGCACGTCGAACATGCCCTCGCCCTGCGCCCGCACGTACTGCGAGAGGTCGCCCACCCGGCCGTGCGAGCCGCGGAACAGGTGCAGGTCGCGCATCATGTCGCGGACCGTACGGGCGTGGAAGTCCTGCTGGGCGCGCATGCCGAGGGTGCCCTGCGTCTCGTTGTTGTCCCAGGCCAGCACGTAGCCGCCGCGCTTCTGCCCGAACGTCATCGCCAGCAGCAGCACGGCCACGGTCTTGCCCGCGCCGCCCTTGGGGTTGACGACGGTGACCTGCCGCAGCCCGCCGAAATTGCGGCGGACCATCTCGACGTCCTGCTTGTACTCCTGCTCCCGCTTGCCCGGCGCCAGCCTGACCAGCCCCATCGTGCCCTTGCGCAGGATCGCGCGGGCACCCTGCGTCGCCACCGGGTCGGCCGGCTTGGCCATGCGCCGCCGCGCGAACTCCTCGGCGGTCGGCGTGCCGTCCGACACCCACGGCAGATCCTGGAACGGGTCCGTCGGCGGCGGCTGCAGGGCCTGCGGATCCATGGTGGGCGGATAGGGGCCGGGCGGCGGATACGCCTGCGGACCGTAGGGGGCCGGTTGCGGGGGTACGGCCGCGGGGCGGTACGCGGGCGGTTGCGGGCCGGGTTGCGCGGGGCCGTGCGCGGGTGGTTGCGGGCCGGGTTGCGCTGGGCCGTGCGCGGGCGGCTGCAGACCCGGTTGCGCGGGGGGTTGCGGGCCTGGCATCGCCGGGCCGGACGCGGGCGCCTGCCAATCCGGCTGAGCCGGGCCGTGCGCGGGTGGTTGCGGGCCTGGCATCGCCGGGCCGGACGCGGGCGCCTGCGAACCCGGCTGAGCGGGGCCGTGCGCGGGTGGTTGAGCCGGTGCGGCCGCGGACCCACGCGTGGCTGACTGAGCGGGTACGGCCGTGGTCCCGGGCGGCTGCAAGCCCGGCTGCGCTGGCGGGGCCGAGGGGCCGGACGCGGGCGCCTGCTGAACGGGCGGACGGTAGACCGGGCCGTCGCCGAACTCACCATTCGCTGGTCGCTCGACCGGCGGGGGCACCGAAGCTGACGCCGTGGCACGGGGAGGCGCGGACTCCGCAGGAGCGTTCCGCCGCGACGCATCCTGGTCGATCGCGGCAGCTGGGCTCTGCTCGGCAGTGAGAGGAACGCGCTGGTGGGGAGCCGGCGGCGCGCTTTGCTGCGCGGCGGGGAACGCATCCTGATGATGGGCGGACGAGGCACCCGGCTGGGACGCGCTCGCGTGAGCGGCGGGGGAGGCGTCCGGATGCGCGCTTCGCTGAGCGGCGGGGGACGCGCTCGGGCGGAAAGCCGGAGGCGCGCTCTGCTGCGGCGGGGGCACCGGGCGGTATGTCGGCGGCTGGGACCAGGGCGAATCCGGCGAAGTGTGCACACCGGACTCGGGTGAGATGGGCTCGGCCGAGATGGGGGCGGGCGCCGCGCTCGAGGGCGAGGCGGGCAACTCGGGCTCGACGGGCGGCTCGAGGTGGGGCCACGGCTGAGCGGGCGACTCCGAAGCGGGCCGGGCCTCAGCGGACGGCTCCGAGGCGGGCCGGGCCGGGGGCTCGGGATAGGGCCAGACCTGCGCCGGCGGCTCGGGATCGGGCCACATCGGCGCGGGCTGCTCACTGTTCGGTCGCACTTGCGCCGGCTGATCGCTGTTGGGCCACACCTGCGCAGGCTGTTCGCTGTTCGGCCAGACCTGAGCGGACGGCTCCGAAGCGGGCCGGACCTGGGCGGACGGCTCCGAAGCGGGCCAAACCTGGGCGGGCGGCTCGGAGGCGGGCCAGAGCTGGGCGGGTGGCTCGGAGGCGGGATGGGGCTGGGCGGGCGGCTCGAGGTTGGGCCAGGGCTGGGTGGGGGGCGCAGTGCCGTTGTGGGCCGGGCGGGGTGGGGGCACCTGGATGTGGCCGGGAGGTGGCACGGGCACGGCCACGGGAGGGGGCACGGGGATGCGCTCACCGGGGCGGTACATGCCGGGGGCGCCGTGTTGCTGCGGCAACGGCACGGCGGGTGGCGCGTCGTGCGGGACGGGGCGGCCGTGCACGGGGGCTTCGAGTTCCTCCGGCGCCCAGAACGGCTCGACGTCGCGGTCGGGCTGCGCGGGGGTGCCGGACGAGCCCGGGACGTAGACGCGGTCAGCGTTCTCGTCCTCCACCGAAGCCACGGATGCAACCCTCCCCGGATGCCGTCTCGTACCTGCGTCCTACACAGTAGGTCAGCCCGTGAACACCGCCCAGGCTCCGGCCTCCGTCCACCAGGACCGCTTGCGGTTCATGGCGCCGCCCACGCCGTCGTCGAGGAACTGGATTTCGCCGTCGCGGGGGAGCACCGAGACCGCCCGGCCCCGCGCGCGGCGCACCTCGACGCGCATCTTCGTGCCGCGGAAGCGCTGTTTGACGATCGTCGGCACGGCCACGGCGACCTCGACCTTGCCGTCGAGCGCGTCGCCGTCGGCGAGCATCCGCAGGCCCGCGAACTCGGCGTAGCCGGCGCCGTTGCCGATCGCGCAGGCCAGGATCGGGTCGTCGCCGTTGGAGAGCACCGCGTCGTCGACCTCGACCCGGCCGCGCCACGGCACCGCCCGGCCGTCGTCGTCCATGCCGCCGACCAGCGCACCGTCCACGGTGACCGATCCGCCGTCGTTGCGCAGCAGGTCGAGCCGGCGCACCGAGTCGCCCAGGACGGCCTGCGCGACGGCGGCGGGCGTGCGGGGCAGACCGAGCTGCGCGGCCAGATCCGTGGTGTTGCCCGTGTCCAGCGGCAGGATCGCCAGCGGCGGCAGGTCGGGCACCGTACGGTTCAGCGCGAGGTCGTCGGGCCGCTTGCTGGGCGGCGGGGCGTACCGCCGTACGAGCCGGCGCACCACGGCCCGCAGCTGCCCGTCGGTCGCCGAGGCCACCACCAGCCGGGTCCTGCCGTCGGAGGCGGGCCAGGTCAGGCCGTCGGGCCGGGCGGGGCCGTCGAGCCGGGCGATCACCTCGTCGATCTCCTTGTCGGAGGCCGCGGTGACCATCTCGACGCGGGCGCCGGCCGCGGTGAGCGCGTCGGCGCACTGCAGCACCGGCACGCGCGGCGCGCATGCCGTGGCCGGGGCGGAGCACCCGCCGCAGTCCGAGCCGCACGCGCCCGCGCCCGCGGAGCCCTGGCCCTCGGCGAGGCTGAGCAGGACCACGTCGTACATCTCAGGCTCCGCTCAGCACCGAGTGGCGCTCGATCACCTGGTCGCGCGCGGGGCCGACACCGACCACCGAGATGCGGGCCCGGATGCGCGCCTCGACGAACTCGACGAAGTGCTGCGCGTCCTTGGGCAGGTCCTCGAACGTGCGGGCGCCGGAGATGTCCTCCTTCCAGCCGGGCAGCGTCTCGAAGATCGGGATCGCGTGGTGGAAGTCGGTCTGGCTGATCGGCATCTCGTCGTGGCGCACGCCGTTGACCTCGTACGCCACGCAGACCGGGATCTCGTCCAGGTCGTCGTAGTTGTCCAGTTTGGTCAGTACGAAGTCGGTGACGCCGTTGATCCGCTGGGCGTAGCGGGCCATCACCAGGTCGAGCCAGCCGATGCGGCGGGGACGGCCGGTCGTGGTGCCGTACTCGTGCCCGACCTCGCGCAGGTGGTCGCCGAACTTGTCGTGCAGCTCGGTGGGGAACGGGCCCTCGCCGACGCGCGAGGTGAACGCCTTGAGCACGGCGACCACGCGGTCGATGCGGGTCGGCGGGATGCCCGAGCCGGTGCAGGCGCCGCCGGCCGTGGCGTTGGAGCTGGTCACGAACGGGTACGTGCCGTGGTCGACGTCGAGCAGGGTGGCCTGACCGGCCTCGCACAGCACGACCTTGCCGGCGTCGAGCGCCTCGGAGAGCTCGAGCGCGGTGTCACCGACGTACGGGCGAAGTCGCTCGACGTAGGACAGCAGCTCGCCGACCACGTCGTCGGGCTTGACCGCCTGCCGGTTGTAGATCTTCGACAGCACCTGGTTCTTGAACGACAGCGCGGCCTCGACCTTCTGCCGCAGGATCGACTCGTCGAACAGGTCCTGGACCCGGATGCCGACGCGGTTCATCTTGTCGGCGTAGGTGGGGCCGATGCCGCGCCCGGTCGTGCCGATGCGCCGGGCCCCGAGGTAACGCTCGGCGACCTTGTCCATCGAGCGGTTGTACGACGGGATGACGTGCGCGTTCGCGCTGATGCGCAGCCGCGAGGTGTCGATGCCGCGCGACTCGAGCCCATCGATCTCCTGGAACAGCACCGCGAGGTCGATCACCACGCCGTTGCCGATGACCGGGACCACGCCCGGGGTCAGGATGCCGCTGGGCAGCAGGTGCAACGCGTACTTCTCGCCCTTGATCACGACGGTGTGACCGGCGTTGTTGCCGCCGTTGAACTTCACCACGTAGTCGAGCCGGTCGCCCAGCAGGTCAGTGGCTTTGCCCTTGCCCTCGTCGCCCCATTGGGCGCCGACCAACACGATCACCGGCACGTGCGTGAGCCTTCCGTAGAACAGGTCGTACTCGGCGAAGGTCCGGGTACTGCCGAAGTTTACGCGACCGCCCCGGTGTGCGACGGCGGGAAGTGGAGCGCCGGTAGGATCGCCGGTCGTGCGCGTACTTCTGATCGGTTCCGGCGGCCGCGAACACGCCCTCGCCCTGGGCCTCGCCGCCGACCCGTCCGTGGACTTCCTCGCCGCCGCCCCCGGCAACCCGGGCATCGCCCAGGTCGCCGAGCTGCACGAGGTCAAGGCCACCGATCCGGCGGCGGTGGCCGCGCTCGCGGTCGAGCTGGCCGCCGACCTGGCCGTGGTCGGCCCCGAGGCGCCGCTGGTGGCCGGAGTCGCCGACGCCGTACGCGCCAAGGGCATCGCCTGCTTCGGGCCGAGCGCCGCGGCCGCGCAGCTGGAAGGGTCCAAGGCGTTCGCCAAGGACGTGATGGCCGCCGCGGGCGTGCCCACCGCCCGGTCGTACGCCTGCACCGGCGCGGACGAGGTGCGCCGCGCGCTCGACGACCTGGGCGCGCCGTACGTGGTGAAGAACGACGGGCTCGCCGCCGGCAAGGGCGTGGTGGTGACCGACGACCGCGACGCGGCGGAACGGCACGCGGCCGACTGCGGACGGGTCGTCATCGAGGAGTACCTGTCCGGCCCCGAGGTCTCGCTGTTCGTGGTCACCGACGGCACCGCGGCCGTCCCGTTGATGCCGGCGCAGGACTTCAAGCGGCTGGCCGACGGCGATCAGGGGCCCAACACCGGCGGCATGGGGGCGTACGCCCCGCTCGACTGGGCGCCGGACGACCTGGTGCCGCGGGTGCTGGCCGAGACCGTCGAGCCGACGCTGGCCGAGATGCGCCGCCGGGGCACCCCGTTCGCGGGGCTGCTGTATGTGGGGCTCGCGCTCACCCCCGACGGGCCCAAGGTGATCGAGTTCAACGCGCGCTTCGGCGACCCCGAGACGCAGGTGGTGCTCGCGCTGCTCGAGACGCCGCTGGGTGGCCTGCTCAACGCCGCGGCCACCGGCACGCTCGCCGGGCACCCGCCCCTGCGCTGGCGCGACGGCGCCGCGATCACGGTCGTGGTGGCCAGCCGGAACTACCCCGGAACGCCGCGTACGGGCGACGTGATCGAGGGCGCGGAGGTGCCCGGGGTCATCCACGCCGGCACCGCCCGCCGCGACGACGGCGCGCTGATCACCGCCGGCGGCCGGGTGCTGAGCGTGACCGCCACCGGCCCCGACCTGGTCGCGGCCCGCGAGGCGGCCTACGCCCTGGTCAACGGCGTACGCCTCGACGGCGCCCAGTACCGGACGGACATCGCCCTGAGCGCCGTCGAGGGCCGCATCACGCTGTAGCTCAGGCCTTGGGGATGTCGAACAGCTTGGCCACGTTGGCGGCCAGGCCGAGGTCGCCCTTTGCCTTGATCTTGCCGGTCATGAACAGCATCATCGGGTTGCCGTCGCCGGAGACGACCTTGAGGAAGGTCACGGCGTCCATGGTCATGGCGAGCTTCGGGTCGCGGACCGGCTGGTTGGTGACCGTGCAGGCGCCGTTCTCGATCACCGTCTCGTAGGTGTCGCTCGCGCCGCCCGCGCCACCGGTGATGATCCAGTGGATGACCGCGGTGGTGTTGCCGGCCCGCTCGGGGCGGAACAGGGTCGGCATGCGGTTGAAGACCTCGTCGAGGATCTTGGCGCGCGCGTCGCCGGACATCACTTCGGCGATCTGGGAATCCGGCGTCGCCTTGACGAGCTGGGCGAACTCCTTGGGCCCGATCGAGGCGAGGGAGTCCGGGTTGAAGTCAGTCATCGGTGACCTTTCGGGATGAGCCAGCTACTCGTCAGTAACCTTAGCGGCTGAGCCGCTGCTCCGTGCAGTGTGCCACTCCCAAAGAACTGTTGGACAGTCGCGGCGTCCGTTGCCTAGACTCCCCAACATGTCTTTGGGAGATGCGCGCGACACCGCCGCTCTGCGGGCCACGGCCCATCCCGTACGGCTGCGGATCATGTCGTTGCTGACCGGCGCGCCGATGACCGCGGCCGAGGTCGCCCGCGAACTGGGCCTGACCCACGCCAACGCCAGCTATCACCTGCGCAACCTGCACTCCGCCGGGATGATCGTCGTCGCCGGCGAGGAGAAGATCCGCGGCGGCGTGGCCAAGCGCTACCGCTACGACCACGCGAACGACAGGGCCGCCGAGACCCCCGAGCAGAAGCGGGCGCTGTTCGCCGCCCTCGGCAGCGAGCTCGTCCGCCGGACGGCCGCCGGGCAGTTCGAGGCGAAGATCCTGCTCGGCGACGGCGAGTTCTGGATCGACCGCGAGCGATGGGCCGACCTCCGCGGCCGGTTCCGCGAGCTCGTCGCGGAGCTGCACGACGCGGCCCAGCCGCCGCGCAGCCCCGGCACCGTCCGCACCAGCACGACCGTGGCGATGTTCGAGATGCAGAGCGGCTCGGCCGGCGACGGAGGCGCCGAATGAACGGCAACCTCGCGCCGCTGCGCCACGTGCCGTTCCGCTTCCTGCTGGCCGGCCGCACGATCAACGCGCTCGGCAACGCGTTCGCGCCGCTGGCGCTCGCCTTCGCCGTCCTCGACCTCACCGGCTCGGCCACCGACCTCGGCCTGGTGGTGGGCGCGCGGACGCTCGTCAACGTCGCGTTCCTGCTGTTCGGTGGCGTGCTCGCCGATCGCATGCCGAAACACCGGCTGATGGTCGGCGCCAGCCTTGCCGCGGCGGCGACGCAGGCCGTGGTGGCGACGCTGGTGCTCACCGGCACGGCCACCATCCCGCTGCTCGTCGTCCTCGGCGCGGTCAACGGCATGGTGGGCGCGCTGGCCCTGCCGGCCAGCTCGTCGATCCTGCCGCAGACCGTGCCGGCCGACATCCGCCAGCAGGCGAACGCCGTGAACCGGCTCGGCCTCAACTCCGCCGCCATCCTGGGCGCGCCGCTCGCCGGCATCGTCGTCGCCGCGTCGAACCCCGGCTGGGGCATCGCGGTCGACGCGGCCACGTTCGCCGTCTCCGCGCTGCTGTTCCTGCCGCTGCGGTCGGTCGCGCGGCCGGCGGCCGCTCCCGTCGAGAACGTCGGCGGCGCAGGCCAGACGCCGGCTGTGCCCGCGGTCGAGCCGTCCCGGCCGAACGTCTTCGCCGACCTGCGCACGGGCTGGACCGAGTTCCGCTCGCGCACCTGGCTGTGGGTCGTCGTGGCGGGCGCGGCGCTGGCCAACGCGGTGTGGGGCGGCGGCCTGTTCGTGCTCGGGCCGGTGGTCGCCGACGAGACCATCGGCCGCCGCGCCTGGGGCATCGTGCTCGCCGCGGAGACCGCCGGCATGATCGTCGGCGCGCTGATCGCGATGCGCGTGCGGTTGCGGCGGTTGTTGTTCTTCGGAACCGTGTGCCTGTTCGGCATGATCGCGCCGATGCTGCTGCTCGGGACCTATCCGCATCTCTGGGCGCTGATCGCCGGAGCGCTGGTCGCCGGGCTTTCGCTCGAGCAGTTCAGCGTCGCCTGGGAAACGACGATGCAGGAGCACATTCCGGCGGACAAGCTGGCCCGCGTGTATTCGTACGACATGGTCGGCTCGTTCGTGGCCATGCCGATCGGCCAGCTCGCCGCCGGCCCGCTCGCGCACGCCTTCGGCGTCCGTCCGGCGCTCGTCGGCGCCGGCGTGCTGATGGCCGTCTCGGTGGGCTTCATGGTGAGCAGCCGCGATGTCCGCACGCTGCCGCACAAGCTGCCCGAACGCGCCGCGGGCAGCGTGAAAGAATCGGTCGCGTGAGCATCCCGAACGTCCTCGCCGCCCGTTACGCCTCGTCCGACCTCGTCGCCCTCTGGTCCCCTGAGGAGAAGATCCGCATGGAGCGCCGGCTCTGGCTGGCCGTCCTGCGGGCCCAGCGCGATCTCGGCGTGGCCGTCCCCGAGGGCGCCGTGGAGGCGTACGAGTCGGTGCTCGACCAGGTCGACCTGGCCTCGATCGCGGCCCGCGAGCGCGTCACCCGCCACGACGTCAAGGCGCGCATCGAGGAGTTCAGCGAGCTCGCCGGCTTCGAGCAGATCCACAAGGGAATGACCTCGCGCGACCTGACCGAGAACGTCGAGCAGCTCCAGGTGCGCGCCTCGCTCGAGCTGATCCGGTCCCGCGTGATCACCGCGCTGGCCCGGCTCACCGAGCGCGCGGTCGAGTACTCCGACCTGGTCATGACCGGCCGCTCGCACAACGTCGCCGCGCAGGCCACCACGCTGGGCAAGCGGTTCGCCTCGGCGGCCGAGGAGCTGCTGATCGCGTACGAGCGGCTCGACGATCTGATCGCGCGCTATCCGCTGCGCGGCATCAAGGGCCCGGTCGGCACCGCCGCCGACCAGCTCGACCTGCTCGACGGCGACTTCGACGCGCTGGGCGCCCTCGAGCGGCGCGTCGCCACCCACCTCGGCTTCGAGCGGGTGCTCAGCAGCGTCGGCCAGGTCTATCCCCGGTCGCTCGACTTCGACGTCGTCTCGGCGCTGGCCCAGATCGTCGCCGGGCCGTCCTCGCTGGCCACCACGATCCGCCTGATGGTGGGCCAGGAGCTGGTCACCGAGGGCTTCAAGCCGGGCCAGGTGGGCTCGTCGGCGATGCCGCACAAGATGAACACGCGCTCGTCGGAGCGGGTCAACGGGCTCGCCGTGATCGTCCGCGGCTACCTGTCGATGGTCGGCGAGCTCGCCGGCGACCAGTGGAACGAGGGCGACGTCTCGTGCTCGGTGGTGCGCCGCGTCGCCCTGCCCGACGCGTTCTTCGCCACCGACGGGCTGTTCCAGACGTTCCTCACGGTGCTCGACGAGTTCGGCGCCTACCCCGCGGTGATCGCCCGCGAGCTCGACCGTTTCCTGCCGTTCCTCGCGACGACCAAGATTCTGGTCGCGGCCGTCCGCAAGGGCGTCGGCCGCGAGGTCGCACACGAGGTGATCAAGGAGCACGCGGTCGCGGTCGCGCTGGCGATGCGGGAGAAGGGCGCCACGGTCAACGACCTGTTCGACCGGCTCGCCGCCGACGGCCGGCTGGGCCTGGGCCGCGCCGAGATCGACACCCTGGTCGCCGACCGGGCCGCGTTCGTCGGCGCCGCGCCCTCGCAGGTGCGTGCGGTGGCCGACCGGGTCGCGACGATCGTGGCCGCGCACCCCGAGGCCGCGCAGTACGCGCCGGCGCCGATCCTCTAGCGGCGACGGCCGCTGGGGCACGGCGGAGACGATGGTCACGCCGCGCCCCGGCGGAATCCGCTCCGTGCGGTGGTGGGGCGACCGCCCGCACGGTCTTGACGGAGATCGATATCCCGACCGTATTGCCCGGGTGTGCCGCTGCCTACAGCCCAGTTGGCCCCTATCACCGGTGTGATGACCCGCCGACCCGATCGACCACGTGTTCGAGATCACCCGTGACGTGCCTGCTCAGCGCGCTCCACGTCGCGTGCGCGACACCGGCCGGGAAACGGATTGCGGAGTTCACAAGGTAGGCTCCACGTGCTTACACCTATCAGTCAGGAGTGCCCGTGGCTCGCGTCGTGGTCGACGTCATGCTGAAGCCGGAGATCCTCGACCCGCAGGGCCAGGCGGTGGCGAACGCGCTGCCCAGGCTCGGCGTCACCGATGTCTCCTCCGTCCGCATCGGCCGGCGGATCGAGATCGACTTCGCCGGGGAGCCCGATCTCGACCGGGCTCGTGAGATCGCCGACAAGCTGCTCGCCAACCCGGTGATCGAGGACTTCACCATCCACGTCCACGAGGACGCTACGGCGGAGGTCGCCTGAACATGCGCATCGGTGTGGTCACCTTCCCGGGATCGCTGGACGACGGGGACGCGGCCCGCGCCGCGCGCATCGCCGGCGCCGACGTCGTCCGTCTCTGGCACGGCGATCCCGACCTGCACAACGTCGACGCCGTGGTGCTGCCCGGCGGGTTCTCGTACGGCGACTACCTGCGCTGCGGCGCGATCGCCCGGTTCGCCCCGGCCATGGAGTCGATCGTCGACGCGGCCCGCGGCGGCCTGCCCGTGCTGGGCATCTGCAACGGCTTCCAGATCCTCTGCGAGGCGCACCTGCTGCCCGGCGCGCTCACCCGCAACCAGCACCTGCACTTCCGCAACCGCGACCAGTGGCTGCGCGTCGAGTCGACGGACACCGCCTGGTCCAACGGCTACACCGCGGGCCAGGAACTGCTGATCCCGGTCAAGAACGGCGAGGGCTGCTTCGTCGCCGACGAGCGCACGCTCGACCAGCTCGAGGCCGAGGGTCGCGTGGTCGCGCGCTACATCCGCGGAAACCCGAACGGTTCGCAGCGCGACATCGCCGCGATCACCAACGAGGCCGGCAACGTCGTCGGCATCATGCCGCATCCGGAACACGCGGTGGAGGCGCTGACCGGCCCGTCGATGGACGGCCTCGGCTTCTTCACCTCCGTCCTGCGGGCCCTGGCCGGCACCGCGGGGGCAAGCGCAGGGGGACACCAGTAATGACGACGCAGCCGGACACGTCCGCCCCGCCGAAGCAGACGGGCTTCGCGGCGACCGACGTGCTGGTCAACGAGTTCGACGGTGGGCCCGACACCGTGCAGCGCGCGGACAGCACCCCCGACGAGCTGCAGCCGCACACCGAACTCGGTCTCAAGGACGACGAGTACGACCGGATCCGGCAGATCCTGGGCCGGCGCCCCACGGCGTCCGAGCTCGCGATGTACTCGATCATGTGGAGCGAGCACTGCTCCTACAAGTCGAGCAAGGTGCACCTGCGCCAGTTCGGTGACAAGGCCCCGCGCGGCACCCGGATGCTGGCCGGCATCGGCGAGAACGCCGGCGTCGTGCAGATCTCCGACGAGCTCGCGGTCACCTTCAAGGTCGAGTCGCACAACCACCCCAGCTTCGTCGAGCCCTACCAGGGCGCGGCCACCGGCGTCGGCGGCATCGTGCGCGACATCCTCGCGATGGGCGCCCGCCCGATCGCGGTGATGGACCCGCTGCGCTTCGGTGCGGCCGACCACCCCGACACCGCCCGCGTGCTGCCCGGCGTGGTCGCGGGCATCGGCGGCTACGGCAACTGCCTGGGCCTGCCCAACATCGGCGGCGAGATCGTCTTCGACCCCACCTACCAGGGCAACCCGCTGGTCAACGCGCTGAGCATCGGCGTGCTGCCGGTCGAGCGGCTGCAGCACAAGGAGGCGGCCGGCGTCGGCAACATCGTCGTGCTGCTCGGCGCGCGCACCGGGCGTGACGGCATCGGCGGCGTCTCCGTGCTGGCGTCGGCCACCTTCGACGAGGAGGCCGAGCAGCGCCGCCCGTCGGTGCAGGTCGGCGACCCGTTCATGGAGAAGCTGCTGATCGAGAGCTGCCTCGAGCTCTACGACGCCGGCCTCGTCGCGGGCATCCAGGACCTTGGCGGCGCGGGCCTGACCTGCGCGCTGACCGAGACCGCGGCCGCGGCCGGCACCGGCATGCGGGTGTGGCTCGAGCGGGTGCCGCTGCGCGAGGCGTCGATGTCGCCGACCGAGATCCTGGCCAGCGAGTCGCAGGAGCGCATGCTGCTGATCGTCACGCCGGAAAACCTCGAGCGCGTGCTGACCGTCGCCGAGAAGTGGGGCGTGTGGGCCACCGCGATCGGCGAGGTCACGCCCGCCGGCGAGGACGGCTCCCCGGGCCGCCTGGTGATCAGCTGGAACGACCATGTCGTGGTCGACGTGCCGCCGGGCTCGCTCGCCGACGACGGCCCGGTCTACGCCCGCCCGATCCGCGAGCCCGCCGACCTCATACTGCTGCAGGCCGACAAGGCCGAGACGCTGCCCCGCCCGTCCACCGGCGACGAGCTGCGCGAGACGGTGCTGCGCATGATCGCCTCGCCGAACCTGTGCGACAAGACGTGGGTCACCGAGCAGTACGACCGCTACGTGCTCGGCAACACCGTGCTGGCCCAGCCGGAGGACTCGGGCGTCCTGCGCATCGACGAGCGCACCGGCCTCGGCGTCGCGCTGTCGGTCGACGGGAACGGCCGCTACGCCCGCCTCGACCCGTACGAGGGTGCGCGGCTCGCGCTCGCCGAGGCGTACCGCAACGTCGGCGTGACCGGTGCCGAGCCGGTGGCCGTCACCGACTGCCTCAACTTCGGCTCGCCCGAGGACCCGGCCGTCATGTGGCAGTTCGCCGAGGCCGTCCGCGGCCTGGCCGACGGCTGCCAGCAGCTGGGCACCCCGGTGACCGGCGGCAACGTCAGCTTCTACAACCAGACCGGCGCCGCCGCGATCCACCCCACTCCGGTGGTCGGCGTGCTGGGCGTCTTCGACGACGTCGCCCGGCGCATCCCGATGGGCTTCCCGCAGCCCAGCGGCGACGGCGACCTGATCTTCCTGCTCGGCGACACCTCCTGCGAGCTGTCCGGCTCGGAGTGGGCCTGGGTCACCCACGGCCACCTCGGCGGACGCCCGCCCAAGGTCGACCTCGAGCACGAGCGCCGGCTGGCCCAGCTGATGGCCCGCGCGTCGCAGGCCGGTCATGTCGTCGCGGCGCACGACCTCTCCGACGGCGGCCTGTCGCAGGCGCTCGTGGAGAGCTGCCTGCGGCGCAACGTGGGCGCCCGCATCGCGCTGGCCGACGACGGCAACTCCGCCTTCGTCCAGCTGTTCAGCGAGTCCGCCGGCCGCGCGCTGGTCGCGGTGCCGCGCGGCCACGAGAAGGCGTTCGCCGCGCTGGCGCAGGAGCACGGCATCTCGTGCACGGCGCTCGGCATCACCTCGGCCGAGCCGGTGCTCGAGGTGCGCGACCAGTTCACGCTGCCGCTCGACGAGGCCCGTACGGCCTACGAGGGCACGCTGCCCGCGCTGTTCGGCGGCGCGGCCGAGCTGGCCAACCGGCACGGCGACCCGGAGCACGCGGCCGACCCGACCGCGCCGCAGAGCCCCGACCGCGGCAACGAGATGCTGGTCGCGGCGGCGTCCGGCGCGGCGATGGAGTCGGCGGCCCCGATCGAGGCCGACGGCATCCCGGCCGCGTCGGCGGCGGAGGTCAAGCAGCCCTCGCCCGACGAGGACTGACCGCCACAGCACGCAGCGAAAGGGCCCCGCGATTGCGGGGCCCTTTTCGTTCGGTCGTGCGGGAACTCAGTAGTCGTGACCGCCGCGCCGCGGGCCGGGCGTGCCCTGCCGAGGCTGCCCGCCCTGGTCGTAACCGCGCTGGTCGTAGCCGCCCTGACCGCCGTACGGCTCGTCGTAGCCGTCCTGGTCGTAGCCGCGGCCCTGGCCCTGGCCCTGGGCCTGGGCCTGGTGGGCGTCGTAGCCGCCGCGCTGGTCGGCATAGCCGTCGTCGTAGCCGCCGTACTGCTGAGCGCCGTACTGGCCGCCGTCGGGCCGGCCGTAGCCGTCGTTGCCCAGGCCGCCGCCCGGCGCGTCCCACGAACCGTAGCCGGCCTGGCCGCCCTGCTCCTGGCCGTAGCCGCCGGACTGGTAGCCGCCCTGGTCGTAGCCGCCGTAGCCCTGGTCGTCCTCGGGCCGGTACATGCCGGTGGGCTCGCTGTAGGCCGCGTAGCCGCCGGGCTGCTGACCGCCGGCCGGGGGCGGTCCGCCGTACTGGGTGGGCTCGCCGTACTGGCCGGTCGCGCCGTACTGCTGCGTGCCGCCGTACTGCTGGGTGCCGCCGCCGTACTGTTGCGTGCCCCCACCCTGCGGGCCGGCCTGGTCCCAGCCGCCGGCCTGCGCCCCGGCGAACCCGCCCGACGGCGGCATCGGCGCGCCGTAGGGGTCGGGGAACTCGTCGTCGACGATCGGGCGCTGCAGCACGGTCGGAGCGTCCGCCATGGACGGACCGCCGGGCAGCGGAGCGATCATCGTCTGGTCCGTGGCACGCCCGCCGCCCACCGGCGCGGCGACGCGGGTCGCGTCGTTGAACCGGCCCTGGCTCGGCGGCACCACGCCACCCGGGCCCGCCAGGCCGGTCGGGTCGTCGTCGTCACCGTCGTCGCTGTTGCGGCGGCGCAGCACCACGAGCACGATCGCGCCGATGCCGGCGGCGACGAGCAGGATGCCGATGACGATGTAGAGCATCGAGCCGCCGTCGTCCTGGGTCGCGGCGGCCTCGTCGGTGGCCGGCTGGCTGGCCGTCGTCTCCTCGGGCGCGGCCTCGGTGGTCACCGCGCTGGTCGGGCTGGCGCTCGCCGTCGCGCTCGGCTTGGCCGTGGCGGACGGGGACGCGGGAGCCTCCGACTTGAGCGTCAGCGTGACGTTGAGCTCCTCGTCGGCCTGCGCCTGACGCTGGATGGTGGCCGACTGGAAGCCGTCCTTGCCGGCGCCGATCGAGATGGTGCCGGGCGCGATCGGGTTGCTCTCGGAGGAGCGGAACGAGTACGACCCGTCGCGGTCCGACGTCGCGCTGAAGGTCCGCTCGGTGCTGTCCTGCATGCCGACCGTGGCGCCCGAGACCGGCTTGCCGTCCTGGTCCTTGATCTTGCCGGAGACCCGCCGGACGGACTGCGGCTTGTCCGGACCCTGGATGGTGATGCTCTGGCTGGCGCGGCCCTGCTCGCCGTTGATCGAGGCGACGATCTCGACCGTCACCTGCCGGGTCTCGCCGGCGTTGACCGTCGGCGCGGTGAGCTTGACGTTGAACTCCTCGCCGTCGGCGTCGACGCGTGCGAGACGGCCGCAGTCGGCGCCGTCACAGTCCATGCCGCCGCCGTTGACGTTGATGTTCGCGGGGGCGCCGCGGCCGTTGCCGTTGCCGTTGTTGGTGTCGGCGACCTCGAAGCTCATGTCGAGCCGGCCGCCCGAGAGCACCTGGGTCTGCAGTTCGGTGATCTGCACGTTCGGCGGGCTGGCGAATGCCACCGCGGGCGCGGCGAGCACTCCGCCGACGACCACCGCCAGTAACGCACCGGCCTGGGCCACCCGGGCTCGTAGGTGCGTTGTCACCATCCACCGCCTTCCGGTCGCACGGTCTCCCGGCGATTCAGGGTGCCGGTTACATCCCGCGACTAAAAACACCGTCGGCCACTATGCCTTGTCATACGTCCATCGCGCGACCCAGGGCCGCGTACCAATCTCGTCGAAGCGAGTCGTATCGTCCCGACGTGTCCCCTGCGCACAATAAATCCGAGTCCGTGAAGCAAGCGTTGGACGCGCTGGACCGTGGCGTCGAACCCGAGAGAACAGTGCTGCGTGACGCCGTGCGAGCACTCCTGACGGAGTTGTCCCGCAAGGCGCCTGGCCGTTCGGTGGAGGTCCGGATTCCGCCGTTCGGCGCGATTCAGTGTGTTCCCGGTCCCAGGCACACCCGCGGCACACCGCCCAATGTGGTCGAGGCGGACCCGATGACCTGGCTGCTGGTCGCCACGCAGCGTATGACCTGGGCAGATGCGGTGCGTGACGGACGGCTGCGGGCGAGCGGCATCCGTACCGACCTGACCGAATACCTCCCGCTGACCGGCGCCGGGGCGGACTGAACCGGCGCCGGCCCGGCGTCGAGCCCGGGCCTCAGCCCGTCGGCTCGCGTACACTGGGCGGTCGGACGGTCCAGCAAGTTCGAGCAGATCAGCATGAGGGAGCGACAGGTGCCCCGAGGCGACGGCCGGTTGACCGACGATCTCGACCCCCAGGAGCGCGGCCCCCAGGATGCCTGCGGCGTCTTCGGCGTCTGGGCCCCCGAGGAAGAGGTCGCCAAACTCACCTACTTCGGGCTCTTCGCTCTGCAGCACCGCGGCCAGGAGGCCGCGGGCATCGCTGTGAGTGACGGCTCCGGCGTGGTGGTCTACAAGGACCTCGGGCTCGTCTCCCAGGTCTTCGACGAGCCCACGCTGGCCAGCCTGCGCGGCCACCTCGCGATCGGGCACGCGCGTTACTCCACGACCGGCGGCTCGAACTGGGAGAACGCCCAGCCGACGATCCGGGCCACCACGGCCGGCACGACGATCGCGCTGGCGCACAACGGCAACCTCGTCAACACCGCCGAGCTGGCCCGCGAGGTCGCCGAGCGCGGCCTCGAGGCGGACAGTGCCACGTCCGACACCGCGCTGGTCACCCAGCTGCTGGCCAGCCGTCCCGACCTCTCGGTCGAGGCCGCCGCGCTCGAGGTGCTGCCCACGCTGCGGGGCGCGTTCAGCTTCGTCTTCATGGACGAGACCACCCTCTACGCCGCGCGCGACCCCCAGGGCGTACGTCCCCTGGTCCTCGGCCGCATGGAGCGCGGCTGGGTGATCGCCAGCGAGACCGCCGCGCTCGACATCGTCGGCGCCAGCTTCGTCCGCGAGGTCGAGCCGGGCGAGATGCTCGCGGTCGACGAGCACGGGCTGCGCTCCACCCGGTTCGCCGCGCCCGAGCCCAAGGGCTGCCTGTTCGAGTACGTGTACCTGGCCCGCCCCGACACGACGATCGCCGGCCGCAACATGTACTCGGCGCGCGTCGAGATCGGCCGCCGGCTCGCCAAGGAGCACCCGGTCGAGGCCGACCTGGTCATCCCGGTGCCCGAGTCCGGCACCCCGGCCGCGATCGGCTACGCCGAGGCCTCCGGCATCCCCTACAGCGCCGGCCTGACCAAGAACGCGTACGTCGGCCGCACCTTCATCCAGCCGTCGCAGACCATCCGTCAGCTCGGCATCCGCCTCAAGCTCAACCCGCTGCGCGAGGTCGTGCGCGGCAAGCGCCTGGTCGTGGTCGACGACTCGATCGTCCGCGGCAACACCCAGCGCGCGCTGGTGCGCATGCTGCGCGAGGCCGGGGCGCTCGAGGTGCACGTGCGGATCTCGTCACCGCCGGTGAAGTGGCCGTGTTTCTACGGCATCGACTTCGCCACCCGCGCCGAGCTGATCGCCAACGGGCTCGACAACGAGGGCATCCGCCGCTCGGTCGGCGCCGACTCCCTGGGTTATGTTTCCCTGGAAGAGCTGGTGCAGGCGACCGAGCAGCCGAAGTCCCGCCTGTGCATGGCATGCTTCGACGGCCAGTATCCGATCGAGCTGCCGGCCGGCAACCTGATCGGCAAGCACCTGCTCGAGGGCGTCGGCAAGCGCGCATCGATGCCGGCGGCGAGCGACGAGGCAGCGACGGCGGCCGTGGCCGAACTCGAGACGGAGTACGACCTCCACGAGTACGCCGGCCACAACCAGTCGTGACCTCGCAGACCACAAGGGGAGAAGAGTGACGCACGTGTCCGAGCGCAACAGTGCCGGATCCAACGGCGCTGAGGGCGGCGACCGCCGGCCGTGGACGGCCGGCGGCGGCCGCGGCGTGCGCAAGCGCACGGCCACGTACGCCGACGCGGGCGTCTCGATCGAGGCCGGTGACCGGGCGGTCGAGCTGCTGAAGTCGAAGGTGCGCAAGACGTCGCGCCCCGAGGTGATCGGCGACCTGGGCGGCTTCTCCGGCCTGTTCCGGCTCGACACCGCGAAATACAAGAGCCCGATCCTGGCCTCGTCGACCGACGGTGTCGGCACCAAGCTGGTGATCGCCCAGCAGCTCGACATCCACGACACGATCGGCATCGACCTGGTCGCCATGGTCGTCGACGACCTGGTGGCGTGCGGCGCCGAGCCGCTGTTCCTGCTCGACTACATCGCCTGCGGCGAGGTCGTGCCCGACAAGGTGGCCGAGATCGGCGCCGGCATCGCGGACGGCTGCCGCTACGCGGGCTGCGCGCTGCTGGGCGGCGAGACCGCCGAGCACCCCGGTGTGCTGCGCCCCGACGAGTACGACGTGTCCGCCACCGGCGTCGGCGTGGTGGAGGAGAGCGAGATCCTCGGCCGCGAGCGGGTCGAGGTGGGCGACGCGGTGATCGCGATGCGGTCCTCGGGTCTGCACTCCAACGGCTACTCGCTGGTGCGCCACGTGCTGCTCGGCGCGGGCCGCATGCGTCTCGACTCGGTGGTCGACGACTTCGGCACCCAGCGCACGCTCGGCGAGGAGCTGCTCACCCCCACCAAGATCTACGCCAAGGACTGCCTGGGGCTGATCGAGGAGACCGACGTCCGCGCGTTCTCGCACGTGACCGGCGGCGGCATCCCGGGCAACCTGGTGCGCATCCTGCCCGAGACCGTCGACGCGGTGGTCGACCGCTCCACCTGGCGCCCGCAGCCCATCTTCGACCTCATCCAGGCCAAGGGCCGCATCGAGGACAACGAGATGGAGGCCACGTTCAACATGGGCGTCGGCATGTTCGCGATCGTCTCGGCCGATGACGCCGACCGCGCGATGGCCTACCTGACCGGCCGTGGCGTCGAGGCGTGGCAGGTCGGCGAGGTCATCGAGGGCACCGGTGAGGTGCAGATGATGGGCCAGTACACCCGGGGCTGAGCCGCCGGACGCAGATCCGCGTGTGTCGATATCCGGCACATGCGGATCTTTTTCATTTACTCCGCTGGACCGCGGGGCCTAGCCTCTGACGTGAGTTCTTCACGCTTTCGGCGGACGGGGGTACAGCATGGCGCAGGCCTGGAGCGGCATGCGCGGCATCGCACCCGTCCCGACCTACGTCGTCATGCAGCCCACGACGCTCTGCAACCTCGACTGCGCCTACTGCTATCTGCCGTTCCGCGCCGCCGACAAGCGGATGCCGGTCGCGGTGGCGCGGGCGGTCGCCGCCTCGGTCGACCGCTGGGCGGCCGGCGGCCGGTTCTCGGTGGTGTGGCACGGCGGGGAGCCGCTGGCGGCAGGGCGCGAGCATCTGGCCGCCCTGATCGAGCCGTTCGGCCCGGGCGTCGAGCACCACGTGCAGACCAACGCCACGCTGATCGACGACGCGTGGTGCGACTTCTTCCGGACCCATGACGTACGCGTCAGCGTGAGCATCGACGGCCCCGAGGCGCGCAACGGTGAGCGGGTCACCCGCGGCGGCCGGCCGGCGTACGACCGGATCGTGCGCGGGATCGAGACGCTGCGCCGGCACGGCCTGCCGTTCTCCGCGCTCTGCGTGGTGGGCGATCCGCGTCCCGGCGCCGCCACGGAGCTGTACGAGTACTTCCTCGAGCTCGGCTGCGACGTGCTGGGCATCAACGTCGAGGAGCAGGAGGGCGTGAACACCCGCGCCAACGGACGCGCCGCCGCCGACGTCACCGCGTTCTGGGCCGAGCTGGTCACCGCCTGGCGCGCGGACCCCCGCATCCACCTGCGGGAGGTCGAGTGGTCGTTGCGGTACGTCTCGGCGGTGCTCGACGGAACGGCGGACGACCTGCTGCCGCGTCGGCTCGACCCGATCCCGACCGTCGCGCACGACGGCTCGGTGGTACTGCTCTCGCCCGAGCTGGCCGGCTTCACCGATCCCCGCTACGGCGACTTCACCAGCGGTAACGTGCTCAACACGCCGCTGGCCGACATCCTCGCCGGCGCGGCGGCCACGCCCTGGATCGGCGAGTTCCTGCGCGGCGTGGAGTCGTGCCGCGCGACCTGTCCGTACTTCGGCTTCTGCGGTGGGGCCCACGCGGCCAACCGCTACTTCGAGCAGGGCCGGTTCGACACCACCGAGACCGACCACTGCCGCAACAGCAAGATTCGCCTACTGGAGGGAGTGCTGGACCATGCCCGAGACCACGAGTCCCCGGCCGTCGTCTGACGCAGGGATCGACCCGGTGACGGCAAGGGTGCGTGACACCCGGGCAGGACTGGCAGCGCTCCTGGAGGAGGCGGAGAAGGCCAGGCGGGACCGCGCCGAGAGCACGGCGGAGGAAGGCTCGGCGGTCTGCGCCTGGAACCACTTCGAGAACATCCCGACGTTCTACAACTGGAACAACCGGCCCCGATGAGGCGGCACGGCGGGTTCGAAGCCCACGCGAGCATCAGCCCGCGTGGGCTTCACTGTTGTTGACCGTCGGATGGTGACCACGACACACACGAAGCACGCGGGTGTGCCGCGTGCTCTGTGCGATACGGGTCAGCGCCTTGTCGGCGACCAGGTGTCCTGATCGTCGTCAGCATCATCCTCGTCATCGTCGACGAACTCATCGTTGTCGTCGTCGAAGTGACGGTCGGACTTACCGGCACCCGCCAGTTCGCGCTGCAAGGCGGTGAGGTCGGTGTTCGGGGAGTGGTACTTCAACTCCCGGGCCACCTTCGTCTGCTTGGCCTTAGCACGGCCGCGCCCCATGGCTCGACCCCCTCGCACAGAATTCGGGGCAGCCCGAAGGCGGGCCCCGATGACGTCAGGCATCTCTCGTGGGTCTTACGGTACATGGGCGATGCCGCCTTCGGCACCTCGGGTTGCGTGTGACACTGCCGCGCGTCGCGGTTTTCCGTCCCGGAACGCGCAGCAGGCACTCAACCGCTCTCTTTTGCAGCCGGGGGCCCACCTTTTGGTGGCCGAAACTTGGACGTTCAGCCGAGATGGATGGAGCGGAGGCGGCCGACCTGGGCCATGCGCTCCTCGGCGAGCCGGTCGGCCGCGACGGCCGGCGCGACGCCCTCGGTGTCGGCCAGCCGCAGGATCCGGCGGGTCGTCTCGAAGATGCCGGTGGCGCGCAGCTTGGCGCGCTCGAAGTTGAAGCCCTCGATCTCGTCGGCGACCTGGATGACGCCGCCCGCGTTCACCAGGTAGTCGGGCGTGTAGAGGATGCCCCGCTCGGCCAGCGTCTTCTCGATGCCGGGGTGCGCGAGCTGGTTGTTGGCCCCGCCGGTGACCACCTTGGCGCGCAGCACGGGCACGGTGTCGTCGTCGAGCGCGCCGCCGAGCGCGCAGGGGGCGTACACGTCGAGGTCCGAGGTGATCAGCGCGTGGGTGTCGGAGACGAGCTCGATCTGGGGGTAGGTCGTCCGGGCCCAGGCCAGCGCGGCCTCGTTCACGTCGGTCGCGATCACCGAGGCGCCGTCCTCGATCAGGTGACCGGCCAGGTACTTGCCGACCTTGCCCAGCCCGGCGATGCCGACCGTGCGCCCGGCCAGCGTGGGGCTGCCCCACGTGTGCTCGGCCGCGGCGCGCATGCCCTGGAAGACACCCCACGCGGTGAGGATCGAGGAGTCGCCGGCGCCACCGTGCTCGAGGCTGCGGCCGGTGACGTAGCGGGTCTCGCGGGCGATGAGGTCCATGTCCGGCACGTACGTGCCGACGTCGCAGGCGGTGTAGTAGCGGCCGTGCAGCGACTCGACGAACCGGCCGTACGCCCGCAGCAGCGCCTCGGACTTGATCCGGGCCGGGTCGCCCCAGATCACCGCCTTGCCGCCGCCCAGGTCGAGGCCGGCGAGCGCGTTCTTGTAGGCCATGCCGCGGGAGAGCTTCAACACGTCGGCGAGGGCGGCCTCCTCGCTCTCGTACGGATAGAAACGCGTGCCGCCGAGCGCCGGCCCGAGGGCCGTGGAGTAGATCCCGATGATCGCCTTGAGGCCGCTCTGCCTGTCCTGGCAGAAGACGACCTGTTCGTGACCGCTGGCGTCGGTGCCGTCGGTGTCGAACACGCCCATGGCTGTTCTCCTGATCTTTTGCGGGCCCTCGTGGGGCGGAACGTGCCGGCGGGGGTGTGCCGGACATTTGCGAGCCTAGTCGGGTGTCCCGCGCCGGGATTACGTCCGCGCGGGAAGTTCCACCCGGCCGAATTCGTGAAAGGATCGCGCCGTGCCGTCACTGTTCGCGTCGTACCTGAGGGTTTACGAACCGCTGACCGCCTTCGACCGCGACCGCCAGGTTTTCTGGCGCAAGTACGCCCGCGAGGGCCGCGCCCTGGGCCCGGTCGAGGGTCCGGTCCGCCAGCGGTCGGCCGTGCTGGAGGCGCTCGGCGCGGGCTGGACGAGGCTGCCCGACCTGCCCGACGAGGCGTACGTGTTGCAGTGGGGCGAGCACCTGCTGGTGTGCCCGTGGAACCTGCGCCTGCGGGTTGCCGAGGCGGCCCTCAACGCGCGCGACGGCGTGCCCAGCGTGCTCGCCGACGCGTTCGTGCCGCCGGTGCTCGCCGGGCAGGCCAAGGCCGTGGTGGAGGACTGGCGCAGCGGTGCCAAGGTGCTCGAGCACGGCGTGCCGCGGGTGCACGAGCAGATCGCCACCTGGGGTGTGCCGCTGCGCTGGTTCGTCTTCGTCGACCTGGAGGAGCGCGAGATCGACCTCTCCCCGGGCCGGCGCACGCTGCGCTACCGCACCGAGATCTCCAAGGCCCGGCGGCGCGCGCACCGGGGCGTCGCGGTGCTGCGCAAGTCGCTGGGCGACGCCCCGATCACCGAGGCGGTCGAGGAGGGCACGCGGTGGCTCGAGGAGTTCCACCCGCGCTCGATCGTCGAGCTCGACTACGGCGGCCTCGTCAACCTTCTTCCGGATGACGTGCTGACCGGTGACGATTCACCCGGAGTGGTGGCTGCCGGACTTTCGGCACTGTCCCGCGGGGACGCCGACGACGCCTCCTCGGCGTACGAGAAGCTGGTCGACCGCTGGCGCGCGGTGCAGCTTCTCGAGCGGTGCAACTAGCCCGATTGACCTGCCAAAAGCCGGACAAAGAGGCATGATTTTCCGCGATTGGGAGCGCTCCCGAGGTGAGCACTCTTCGTGATCATCTTCTGCCGAAGCGTGATAATCGCACTAAACGGGACACTATCTGGCGTAGAAAACGCGCAAAAATCGGGCATGCTTCATCCGTCTATCTGAGGACGTTAGTCCGTTCGGCCCATGTCGGACATCGGGGACTAGCCGGACCATGAGAGACGCACCGGCCGGCGGGACCCCGGCCGATGTTTTTAGGTACCTGTGGAGGAGTGACCGATGGCATCGCGTACGCACGATCCTGAGCCGCTACTAACACCGGCCGAGGTGGCGTCGATGTTCCGTGTCGACCCGAAGACCGTCACCCGGTGGGCGAAGGCCGGCAAGCTGAGTGCGATCCGCACTCTGGGCGGCCACCGTCGTTACCGGGAGTCGGAGGTTCGCGCCCTGCTGCAGGGGCAGATCCCCACGCAGCGTCAGGGCGACTGACCTCGACCTCAGTCGAGACGACGAAACGTTGCAGGGGGCGAACGCTGGGGAAGGCGATCGCCCCTTCTTCGTATCCGCCCGCCTTCAGACGGGGTCGACGACGATGACGGTGATGCGCTCGCGCTGCCCCGGCAGCCGGTAACGCAGCATCCCGGCCAGGCCCGCCACGCGGTACTTGCGGCCGAGCACCCCGGCGAAGCGGTCGCGCTCGGCGTCGCCGACGATCCGTGCCGTGCCCTCGACTGTCTCGCCGCGCACGTTGCCGCGGAAGTCGCAGGCTGCCACGGTGACGCGCGGGTTGTTGCGCACGCGCTTGACCTTTCCGGACCCGCTCTCGGTCCAGATCGCCACGCCGGCGCCTGCGGGCAGCACCCACACGGGTGTCGGGACCGCGCGGCCGTCCCTGCGGAATGTCGTCAGCAGGACGTACTTCTCGGAACCGAGTTGCTCCAGCGCGGCCATGCGCCAAGGGTAGTGACCATGGAGCAGCCACCGATAGGCGACGTGTTCGGCGAGATGATCCGGGACGCGTACGCCGTCCGCACCGGCGTGGGCCCGCGCCCGCTGGCCGGTGGGCGGGTGCCGCGTCCGGTGATCGAGATCATCGAGCGGGACGACGGGCTGGTCAACGGCGCGCCGGCCGACCACTACCTCGACGAGCCCGGCGAGTGGCAGCCGCACGACCACCGGGCGCTGCGCCTCTGCCGCGGGCACGTGCTCGACATCGGGGTGGGAGCCGGGCGTACGGCCGTCGAGCTGCAGCGCCGTGGCATGGCGGTCACCGGGCTGGACACCTCACCCGGGGCCATCGAGGTCGCCCGCAAGCGCGGGCTGCGCGACACCGTGCTCAACACCGTCGACGCGTACGCCTCGGCCGACGCCCGCTACGACACGTTCCTGCTGCTGGGCAACAACCTCGGCCTGCTCGAGAACGCCCAGCGGGCGCCGGTGCTGCTGGCCGCGCTCGCCCGGCTCGCCAACCCGGGCGCCCGCATCATCGCGCAGGGCACCGACCCGTACGGCACCACCGACCCGGTGCACGTCGACTACCACCGGCGCAACCGCGAGCGCGGCCGGTTCGGCGGCCAGCTGCGGCTGCGGCTGCGCTACCGGCGGCTCGCCACCGAGTGGTTCGACTATCTGAACTGCTCGGCGGCCGAACTGGAGTCGCTGCTCGAGGGCACCCGCTGGCGGCTGGCCTCGGTCGACGACCAGGACCGTCCCTACTACCTCGCGGTCATGGAGCTGACGCCGTGACCGGGCTGAGCCGCGACCAGGTGCGCACCAGCCGGCGCATCTCGATGGTGCTGCGGCACCGGCCCGAGTCGGCCGGGCTCACCCTCGACGCGTACGGCTGGGTGCCGGTCGCCGACCTGCTCGCCGCGCTGAGGATCACCCGCGCCGAGCTCGACCTCGTCGTCGAGCACAACGACAAGGCGCGCTTCGCGGTCGAGCGGCGCGCGGACGGCACCGATTGGATCCGCGCCAGCCAGGGGCACTCCCGCCGGGTCGACGTCGACCTCGGACTGCCGCCCGCCGACCCGCCGGAGGTGCTGTTCCACGGCACGCCCCGGAGCAACCTCGAGCCGATCCTGCGCGAGGGGCTGCGGCCGCGCAGCCGGCACCACGTGCACCTCTCGCCCGACGTGGCGACCGCGCTGGTCGTCGGCCGTCGCCGCGCGGCCGACGTGGTCGTGCTGCGGGTGGCCGCCGGCGAGATGGCGGGGCACGGTCACGTGTTCCACCGCAGCGCCAACGGGGTCTGGCTGACCTCCGCGGTGCCGCCGGAGTACCTCTCGCGCGAACTCCACAGTGGCTCAAGGTAACGACGTGCCGGACTCGCCGTTAGCGTTGAGGCATGGCGAGGATCACCCGGCGTCAGCTGACGAACCTCCTCGGCGCGCTCGGTGTCGTCGCCACGCTCGGCGGGCTGGGCTACGGGCTGCCGGCGATCGACCGGTCGCTGCCGTCCGGGCGCGCGGTGCGCACCGACGAGCCGTACCTGATCGGCGCGGGGGTCACCGTCGTACCGCCGCCCGGCGCTGTTCTGGACGTGACCGGCACCCGGCCCGGCGAGACCGAAGGCACCGTGCTGTTCCGGCTCGGGGCGGTGCGCTACGCCATCGCCGTACGCCCCTTCGACGGCGACCTCGAGGCGGCCGCCGCCCGGCTGCGTAAGCGGATCGTGGACGCCACCGGATACCAGGTCACCGGCGCCCAGCTCGCCGTGAGCACGGCGGGCGGGCTCGCCGGGTTGCAGGGCGGCTACACGGCGCCGGGGCGCGGCGGGCGGTACGCGGTGTTCGTCGCCGACGGGCTCACCATCGAGGTGACGGTCAGCGGCGACGACCTCGACCTCGGTCGTACGTTGCCCGCCATCGAGGCCGGCACCCGCACGCTGCGGCGCGACGGCGCACCCCGATGACAGAACCGGTCGTCCGGCCCGCCCGCGGTCCGCTGTCCACGTCGGCCCGCGTCCCGGCGTTCTGGGTGGTGCTCGCCCTGCTGATCGCCGGCGGCGTGCGCATGGCCGGGACGACCGGGCGGTTCTTCACGACGTACCCCCGGGCCACCGCGCTCGCGGTCGCGCTGTTCGCCCTGCTCGCGGTGCCGTTCTGGCTGATCGTCCGGGAGCTCGACTTTCACGAGCGCGAGCCCGCCGAGCTGCTCGTGCTCGCCTTCGCGTGGGGCGCGCTGGTGGCGACCGCGGTCTCGATCCCGGGCGGGATGGCGCTGGAGAACTTGATGGCGAAGCTCGGCTCGCCGCACCTGGCGGCGGACTGGGGCGCCGCGATCGCGGGTCCGACCGTGGAGGAGATCGCCAAGACGCTGGGCGTGGTGGCGATCGTGCTGGTCGCCCGCTCGCAGGTCAACAGCGTGCTCGACGGGGTCGTCTACGGCGCGATGGTGGGCCTCGGGTTCCAGATCGCCGAGGACGTCGTCTACGCCGTCGGGGCGGTCGCGCTCGCCGGGCAGGGCGACCAGGTACAGCCGGTGATCGCCACGTTCCTGCTGCGCGGCTTCCTCGCCGGCGTCTGGAGCCACACGCTCTTCGGCGCGCTGGCCGGCGCGGGCATCGGCCACCTGGTGGTGGGCCGCTCGCACCGCGTCGCCGTCGCGGTCACGGCCGTGCTGGGCGCGTGGGGCGCGCACGTGCTGTGGAACTCGCCGTTGATGATCGACGGCCTGGGCAACGGCGCGGTGGCCCTGCTCGGCGTGCTGCTGCTCAAGGGGCTGCCGCCGCTGGTGCTGATCCTGTTGCTGGTGCGGCACGTGCACGACCGGGAGGCGGACTACTACGCCGAGCAGCTCGCGGCGCTGGGCGATCCCGAGCTGATCACGCCGGCCGAGCTGCGGGCGCTGGGATCCGGGTCGCGGCGGGCGTCGGCGCGCCGGCTCGCGGGGGCCCGGGCGGGGCGCGGAGGGCGTACGGCCGTACGGCGTCTGCAGCGTGCCCAGGCACGGCTGGCGGTCGAGCTCAGCCGGGCCGCGCCGCTCACGGCGGCTGCCGACGTGCGCGCGCAGCGGGCCGTGCTGCGGCGGCTCGGTCATCCCGAGGCGGCCGCGGGCCCGGTGTCGTGGCGGCACACGGCCTCGGCGATCGCCACGACGGTGGTGGCGATCGCCGTCCTCTGGGTCGCGCTGAGCGCGCTGGGCGGCGCCTGACTCAGACGGCCGGGGGCAGCCCTCCGTCGCCGTCGACGATCTGGTCCGGGTTTCCGTCCTGATCGAGGTCGACCATCGTGATGTCGACCTTGCCGTCGCCGTCGGTGTCGAACTGGAAGACGTCGGGCTTGCCGTCGCCGTCGGTGTCGGTCACCCACACGTCGGGGCGTCCGTCGCCGTTGGCGTCCTGCGCGATGAGGTCGACGCGGTCGTCGCCGCGCGTCTCGACGGTCTCCTGCGGCTCGGTCATGCGGGCCTCCCATAGGGGTGGGAACACGGTCGCAGGGAAGAGTAGGGCCCATTTCACAGGACCGCGAGCCGGGCCTCGCCGGTAACGTTCATCGAATGGACATAGCGGCCGACAGCGTTCAAGACCTGTTCACCACCGGTGGCGGCGGGTCGCTCGGCGAGCGGATGGGCATCCAGCTCACCGAGGCCTCCGCCGAGCGGGTCGTGGGCACCATGCCGGTCGAGGGCAACACCCAGCCGTACGGGCTGCTGCACGGCGGCGCGTCGTGCGTGCTGGCCGAGACGCTGGGCTCGGTGGGTGCGGTGATGCACGGCCAGAGCGTCGACCGGCCGTTCGCGGTGGGCGTCGACATCAACGCCACCCATCACAAGTCGGCCCGTTCCGGGGTCGTGACCGGCGTTGCCACACCGGTGCACCGCGGCCGCACGATGGCGACGTACGAAATCGTCATCACCGACGACAGCGGCGAGCGCGTGTGCACCGCACGGATTACTTGTTTGCTGCGGGGGGCTTGATTTCCCCGCCCGGCGGGCGAACCTTGACCCGTCCACGTACCTTCTTTCTCGTGACCGAGGTACCACAGCACGCTATCGACGACGCGACACTCGTGCTCGAGAGTGCGCTGAGCGGCGACAGTGACGCGGTGGTCGGCACGTTCGACTCCGTGGTCGACCGGTCCGGCATCGTCGGGGCCTACGACGTCGCCTGGTGCCTCGCCGCCACGATGGTCGGCCAGGTGCCCTCGGGCGGCGCGTGGACGCTCGACTTCCCCGGCATCGACGACGCTCGCTACGACAAGCGCTGGGTGGCCCGTTTCGTCAGCGCGTACGTGAACGGCGACATCCCCACCGGCGAGGCCCTGTTCGGCGCCGCGATCGCCGACGGGCAGCTGCCCGACTGCCTGCTGGCCCTGGCCGGCTCGACGGTCGCGACGCTGCGCCACCGCGCGGCCTAACGCCCCTTGAGATAGAGCGCCTTGGCGTACTGCGCGGCGGCCGCCTCGTTGTACATCGACGCCAGCGACATGTAGAACTCGTGGTCGGCCAGCGCCGACTGGGCCTGCGCGGTGCTTTTCCAGCGGATCGCCGCGTCCACCTCGGAGAGCCCGCGGGCCTTGAACTGCCGGCGCATCGCCATCCGCCCGGCCCGGAACGCCTCCTGCGCCTCCTCGGCGCTCTTCATCGCCGCGAAGGCCTTCTCGCTCAACGCCTCCGCCATGGTCCAGGCCGCCTGCTCCGCCGCGTTCGTGAATGTCAGCACGCCGTCCTCCTCGCCCCGCCCGCCCTTGACAAGATCGATACATGTTGCTGCTTCTCGACCTGGACAACACTCTTATCGACCGCACAGCGGCCTTCAAGGCCTGGGCCGCGGCGCGCTTCGGCGAGTCCGAGGTCGCGTGGCTGACCGAGGAGGATCGCGACGGCTACCGGCCGCGCGAGGAGCTCGCCGCGCTGATCGCCGACCGCTACCGCCTCGACGCGGGCGACGTGCTGGTCGAGCTGCGCGCCGGCATGGTCGAGCACCTCGAGCCCGACCCCCGCGTCGCGGACGCGCTGACCGCGCTCGCGGGCGCCGGCTACGTCCCGGTGGTGGTGACCAACGGCCTCGTCGCCCAGCAGGAGGCCAAGCTGCGCCGCACGGGTCTGGACCGGCTGGTGGCCGGCTGGACCGTCTCGGAGGCCGCCGGCGTCCGCAAGCCGGACCGTCGCATCTTCGAGCTGGCCGCCGCGTCGGTCGGCCACCCGCTCACCGACGGCGGCTGGATGGTCGGCGACCACCCGGAGTTCGACATAGCCGGCGGCGCCGCGGCCGGCTTGCGGACGGGCTGGGTCTCCGCCGGCCGCTCCTGGCCGGCACACCTCAACCGCCCCACCTTGTCCGCGCCCGACTGCGCCACCCTCCTGCGGCAGTTGCCACCCCCGGAAGGTCGCTGTAGTGCCCTTCCGCGTTGACACGGCGTTGCCGCTCGAGACCTGAAAAGAACTCCGGCGCCACGAACGATCCAGGCTCTTGCGGTGGGCGTCCTGGTCGCTCTTGCTCGGGATGCACGCGCGGATGCCGCGGGTGCGCAGGTGAGCACGGTTGGCCTTGGATGTGTACGCCTTGTCGGCCAGCACAATGTCCGGCCGGCCGCCGCCGGCTCGGGCGACACGCACCCTCGCGAGGACGGGGATGAACTGCGGGCTGTCCCCACGCTGTCCGGCGGTCACCACCACCGCCATCACCTTGCGGCCCTGTTCACAGGCCAGATGAGTCTTGGCGGTCCACCCCGCCTCGCGACCGGCCGAGGGCGTGATCGGCAGGCTCTTTTGCACGCCACCGGGCGGCTCCTTCTGCCCCTTGCTCCGACTCAACCGAGCCCTGCACCGCCGCCATCACCCGCGCCTTTCGTGCACCTTCGATCGGTGAACTCGCGGCTCACGACGGGAACGAGCCCCAATCAACTCAGGCCGGGCGGCGGCGCAGGCCCGCTCGGCTCGTGACGACCCGGTAGCCGTCCTCGAACTCGAGGAGAGCGCTGTTGCGGCTGCCGCGGATCAGCACCCGGCACGGGCGGCCGGCGCGGTCGACGCCGTCGCCGAACCAGGGAACGCGGGCGCGGACGCCCGGGTACTCGAGGGTCCGCCACGTCCACGTCCAGACGTACGGGAAGCCGGGGATGTCAGGCCTCCACCGCGACGCGCAGCGCCATCGGGGCGGGCTGCCGCAGGTCGCCGCGGCGCAGGGATCGGGCGGTGCGGGCGGCGACGACCGTCCAGGCGGTGAGCAGCACGGTGAACAGTATGACGGCGAGCCCGGTGAGCAGTGGCGAGCCGGTGCGGGAGGCCAGGCCGGCGGTGGCGGTCACGACGGTGCCGACCGGGAAGGTGAAGCTCCACCACGTGAGCGAGAACGGCAGGCCGGCCCGCGCGGTGCGGATGGTGATCGCTGCGGCGAGGGCGGCCCAGAAGAGCGCGAAACCGAGGGTGGGTACGCCGTAGAGCAGCGCCACCATCTGGGCGCCGGTGGCGTACGGGTCGGGAAGAACGCCCTCCGCGGCACGGCCCAGCAGGTGGAACGCGGTGATCGACTGCCCCAGCGGGCCGAGCACGATCCACAGGGTGGGGACCATCCGTGCGGCGCCCGTCTGGTGGCGCACCAGGCGGGCCCAGATCTGCGTGATCACGATGACGGCGGCGAACAGGCTGAGGCCTGCCAGCGCGTAGCAGGCGAGCAGCAGATCACAGCCGTACGGCACGTGCGGCACCAGCAGCGCGCCGGTCGCCGCCGACACCATGGGCGACACGACCGGCATCAGCCAGCCACCGAACGCGGCGTCGGAGCGGGCGGCCCAGCCGGGACGGGTCATCATCCGGTACGGGACGGCGACCGCCACGACCAGGCCCAGCGCGGTGCCCGCGCCCCACAGCACCAGGTCGGCGGCGACGGCGAACGAGGCGGGGCCGAGCAGCAGCGTGCCCGCCCCGACGGTCATCAGCGCCATCGGCGGCGCACCCCAGAACTGCACCAGCACCGGGTCGTCGGCGTGGCTGGTGCCGTTGCGGGCGGCGGCGATGACGAGGGCGGCGAGCAGCAGGGCGGCCAGCAGCCACATCGCGGTGGCGAAGGCGTGCAGGCCCGGCACCCGTACGGGAAGGGTGGCGGCCGCGGTGGCGACGATCCCGGTGCCCATGACGGAGGCGAACCAGTTGGGTCCGAACATGCCTCAACCCTGCGGCCGGCGCGGGCGATCCGGTAGGTGGCAAGCACGCCTGAGGTCATAACCTACCTTTATGCCTCTGCCGCCGTTCGCCGCCGACCTGACCGGGTTCGACCTGCTGCTCAGCGTCGCCCGGCTGGGCAGCGTGGGGCGCGCCGCCGCGGAGCACCGCATCTCCCAGCCGGCCGCGAGCGCCCGCCTGCGCGAGCTCGAGCGCCGGGTCGGCCTGACGCTGCTGCACCGCACGCCGCGCGGCTCCACGCTGACCGCGACCGGCGCGCTGGTCGCCGACTGGGCCCGCTCGGCGGTCGACGCGGCCGAGGCGCTCGCGGCCGGGCTGGCCGCGCTGCGGGCGACCCACGAGAGCCGGCTCACGGTCGCGGCCAGCCAGACCGTCGCCGAGTACCTGCTGCCCGCCTGGCTGGTCGCCCTGCGCGCGGCCCATCCCGGGCTGGCCGTGACGCTGCAGGCCGCCAACTCCGCGGACGTGGCCGCCGCCGTGCTGGCCGGCCAGGTCGAGCTCGGCTTCGTCGAGGGTCCGGACCTGCCCGCCGGGCTGCACGCCGAGGTGGTGGCGACCGACCGGCTGGCCGTCGTGGTGGCGCCCGCGCACCCGTGGGCCCGGCGCCGGCGCGCGGTCACGGCCGCCGAGCTGGCCGCCACGCCGATGGTCTCGCGGGAGGCCGGTTCGGGCACGCGGCGCGCCTTCGACCAGGCGCTCGGCGATCTGGTCGCGGCCGCCCCGCTGCTGGAGCTCTCGTCCACCACCGCGATCAAGCACGCGGTCGCCGCCGGTTCGGGCGCCGCGGTGCTCAGCTCGCTGGCCGTGACCGCGGAGCTGGCGGCCGGCACCCTCGTGGCCGTGCCGACCGCCGTGCCGCTGCAGCGTCGGCTGCGCGCCGTGTGGCGGGCCTCCGACCAGCTCATCGGCCCGGTCCGCGACCTGTACGCGATAGCCCGCCGCGCCTGAGCGCCGACCGGGTCAGGGCTTCAGGTCGATGGCGGCCGCGAACGAGCCGTCCATGTGGAACGGCACCGACTCGTGCTCGTGCACGACCAGCCAGCGCCCGTCGAGGCGGCGCAGCCCGAGGGTCACGCGATACCAGAGCCGGAACGACTCGCCCGTCGCCTTGGAGGTGCCGGTCATCGAGTCGATGCTGGTCGCGAACGCGACGTCGCCGTCCGCGGTGATCTCCAGCTGGGTGACCTCACGGCGCGGCGGGGCCTCGAAGGTGGCCAGCCACGCCTCGATCGGTGCGGGGTCGCTGCTGTCGACGCGCGAGCCCAGCGGCGGCGCGAGGTCGAAGGTGACCACCTCGGGCGCCGAATATGCCAGGAAGCCTCGCACGTCGCCCTTGCTGAGCCGCTCGGCCCGGCCCTCGACGACCTCTCGGATCTCCTTCATCTCTGCTCTCCTTCGAAAGAAACTCCCGGAACTTCCGTCCGGGACGTCGAAGCCGGCGGCCGAGTTTCGACATGCTGGGAGAACAGAGGAGACGACCGATGAAGTACATGATTCTCATCCACTCGAACCCGCGCACGCTGGCGATCTGGGACACGCTCACCGACGAGCAGCGGATGGCGTTCGGGCGCGGGCACATGGAGCTCAACGAGGAGATCGCCGAGGCCGGGGTCGGCGTCGCCAGTGAGGGGCTCGCCGACCCGTCGCTGGCCCGCTGGGTGTCGGTGCGCGGCGGCGAGACGATCGTGTCGGACGGCCCGTACGCCGAGGTCAAGGAGCACCTCGCGGGCTTCTACCTGATCGACGTGCCGACGATGGAGGACGCGGTCGCGTGGGCGGCCAAGGTGCCCGACGCCGCGAACACGGAGGTGGAGTTACGCCCGATCCTGGACATGAGCGGGTGGGAGTTCTGACCCCGCTCGAAGACGTTCTGCGCACCGCCGCGCCGCAGGTGCTGGGCGCGGTGGTGCGCCGCTACGGCGACTTCGACCTCAGCGAGGACGCGGTGCAGGAGGCGCTGGTGGCGGCCGCGCGGCAGTGGCCGGCCGAGGGCGTGCCGGACGACCCGCGGGCGTGGCTGATCCGGGTGGCGTCGCGGCGGCGCATCGAGATGCTGCGCAACGAGGAGGCCCGGCGCCGGCGCGAGGCGCTGCCACCCGATCCGGTTCCCGAGGTACGGGGCGACGACGAGCTCACGTTGCTCCTGCTCTGCTGCCATCCGGCCCTCACGCCGGTCTCGCAGGTCGCGCTGACGCTGCGCGCGGTCGGCGGGCTGAGCACCGCCGAGATCGCCCGCGCGCTGCTCGTGCCGGAGAGCACGGTGGGCCAGCGGATCAGCCGGGCCAAGAAGAGGATCAGGGACGCCGGGGCCCGCTTCGTGCCGCCCGCGGACGACGAGCTCGCCGAGCGGCTCCCGGGCGTACGCCAGGTCCTGTATCTGATCTTCAACGAGGGGTACACCGCGAGCTCCGGGTCGTCGCTGCACCGCGTCGAGCTGAGCGCGGAGGCGATCCGGCTGACCCGGCAGCTGCACCGCAGGCTGCCGCACGACGGCGAGGTGGCCGGTCTGCTCGCGCTGATGCTGCTCACCGACGCCCGCCGCCCGGCGCGCACCCGTCCGGACGGCGCCCTGGTACCGCTCGCCGACCAGGACCGTACGCTCTGGAACCGCGCGGCGATCGAGGAAGGCGTGGCCATCGTCACCGCCGCGCTGCGCGACGCCGAGCTGGGCCCGTTCCAGCTGCAGGCCGCGATCGCCGCGGTGCACGACGAGGCGGCGGTCGCCGGGCAGACCGACTGGCCGCAGATCCTCGCGCTCTACCGCGTGCTGGACGTGCTCGCGCCCGGCCCGATGGTGACGCTCAACCGGATCGTCGCGCTCGCCGAGGTGGACGGCCCGCTGGTCGGCCTGCGTGCCCTGGACGAAGCCGATGCCGTGCTCGCCGGGCACCACCGGGTCGCCGCCGTCCGCGCCCACCTGCTCGAACGCGCCGGCGCCGCCGAGGAGGCCCGGCGGCAGTACCTGCTCGCCGCCCGCCTGACGCTGAGCCTGCCCGAGCGCCGTTATCTGGAGTCGCGGGCCTCGCGTTTGCGCTGACCGGCGGGCGGGGGACAGGGCGCGGGGCCCGTCGGCCTCGACGTTATGACGGACGCAACGGCCGGCGGGCCCCGCTTCAGACCCGCCCGGGCGTACCGGGCGGGGTCACGGCCGCAGCCACACCGCCTCGTCGCGGTGTGATTCCAGCGGCCCCGGGTAGTCCAGGCCGCGCCGCACCTCGGCGGGCAACCGCCAGGGCTGGTGGACGGCGCCACCCTCGACACCCTTGAGTTCGGGTACGTAGCGCCGAACGTACACGCCCTCGGGGTCGAACCGCTGGGCCTGCCGGATCGGATTGAAGCGGCGGTAGGGACGCGTGTCGTTCCCGGTGCCGGCCACCCACTGCCAATTGCCCGAGTTGTTCGGCACGTCGCCGTCGAGCAGGTAGCGGAAGAACCACTGCACGCCCGGCCGCCAGTCGATGCCGAGGTGCTTGGTGAGGAACGCCGCGGTGATCAGCCGGGCGCGGTTGTGCATCCAGCCCTCGGCGCGCATCTGCCGCATGCCCGCGTCGACCACCGGAACCCCGGTGAGCCCGTCCTTCCAGTGCTGCAGCGCGTCGTCGTCGTAGCGCCAGGTCGTGTCGCCTGCCAGCCGCAACGGCTCGGTCGACAGCTTCGGGAAGACGAACGCGACCTGGTAGTAGAAGTCGCGCCAGGACAGCTGCCGCACGTAGTCCTCGGCGTCCTGCTTGATCGCGGCGTTCGCCAGTTCCAGCGGTGACAGGCATCCGAAGCGCAGGTACGGGCTGAGCCTGCTCGTGCCGTCGGCGGGCAGATCGTTGTGCAGCTCCGGGTAGGGGCCGATGTGCCGCAGCCAGGTGGTGAACAGCCGGCGGGCCGGGGTCTCGCCGCCCTCGGCCGCGTCCGGGGAGTCGCCCTCGGGCGGCTCGGGCAGCGGGCCGGGAACGATCCCGGGCGGCACCGTGATCTTCTCGGGCGTGGCCACCTCGGCCCGCCACTGCGCCGCCCGCCAGGCGCGGTGATAGGGCGAGAAGACGCGGTACGAGCTGCCGCCGCCGCCCGGCCGCACCGCGCCGGGGTCGACGACGGTGAGCCCGGGGAAGAGCCGCAGCGCGATCCGGTGGCGTTCGCACTCCTCGCGGAACCGCTGTTCCCGGCGCCGGGCGTACGTGCTGACGTCCGCCGCCATCCCGATGCCCTCGGCGCCGGCCGCGCGGGCCACCTCGATCGCCTCGGCGACCGGGTCGCCCGTGCGCACCACCAGGTCGCCGCCGCGCTCGCGCAGGGCCGCGCGCAGGTCGGCGAGCGCCTGGTGCAGGAACCGGGTGCGGTTGGGCGACAGCTTCTGCAGCTTGGGGTCGAGGACGTACAGCGGTACGACGTGCTCGGCGTTGGCGCAGGCGGCGGCGAGCGCGGGGTTGTCCCGCACGCGCAGGTCGCGGGTGAACAGCACGACGGCGGTGCGCATGTCAGGCCGCCGTCCGTACCGGTGTGCCCGCCCGGGTGAGCAGGCTGCGCACCGCGACCGCAGCGCGGCGCCGGTTGGGCACGGTGGCGCGGGAGGCGAAGACGTCGTAGTCGTTGGCCTCGACCTCGCCCAGGATGCCGCCGTAGAGCGCGAACGCCGTCCGCATGCAGGCCTGCGAGGCCGGCTCGAGCAGCACAATCCCGGGGGCGGCGGCCGCGTAGTGCTCGCGGGCGACGCCGATCTCGTACCGGATCAGGTCCTTGACCGCGGGGGTCGCGCGGCGCTCCTCGAGCTGCTCGCGGGTGACGCCGAACCGGCCGAGGTGCGACTCGGGCAGATAGACGCGGCCGCGGTCGAGGTCCTCGGCGACGTCGCGGATGAAGTTCGTGAGCTGGAAGGCGAAGCCCAGCTGGCGGGCGGGCTCGCGGGCGGCGGCCGGGTCGCCCGAGCCGAGGATCGGCAGCATCATCGTGCCGATGACGGCGGCCGAGCCCTCCATGTAGTCGAGCAGGTCGTCGTACGTCGCATAGGACGTCTCTGTGAGGTCCATCGCCATCGAGCGCAGGAACGTCACGAAGTCGTCGACGTCAAGATCGAAAACTGCGATCGTGTGCAGGACCGCGGGGAGCAGCGGGTCGTCCACCGGTTCGCCGCGCAGGCCGGCCACGAAGCGATCCGACCATTCGGTCAGCCGCGCGGCGCGCTCGGCCGGGGGCAGCTCCGCGGTCTGATCGACGATCTCGTCGGCGAACCGGGTGAAGCCGTACAGCGCGTGCACGTGGCGTCGTTTCCAGGACGGCAGCAGGCGGGTGGCCAGGTAGTACGTGCGGCCGTGGCGTTTGTGCAGCTCGCGGCACCGCTCGTAGGCGGCGGCCAGGTCGGTGTCCAAGAGAGCCTCCGGAAAAAATCGACGCACGAATCGACTCAACATCTGTTTGCAGGGTACGGTACCCCCCGTGGCCAATCACACCCTCCAGGGAAACCGGCACCGGGGGATACCCCGCCAGGGCGCCTCCCCGCACGCGCTGATCGACGCGATCCAGGGAACGCTCGCCGACTTCCTGGCCGCCCAGATCGCCTCGCTCGACTCGATCGACCCGGCTCTCGGCGGGTTCGCCCGCACCGCCCGCGACCTCGTGCTCGCCGGCGGCAAGCGGCTGCGCCCGGTCTTCGCCTACTGGGGGTGGCGCGGCGGCGCCGGCCCCGACGCGCCGCTCGAGCCGGTGCTGCCGGCCTTCGCCGCGCTCGAGCTCATGCACACCTTCGCGCTCGTGCACGACGACGTCATGGACGAGTCGGACACCCGCCGCGGCATGCCGACCGCGCACCGCATCTTCGCCGGGCAGCACGAGACCGACGGCGGCGCCGGCGACTCCGCCCGCTTCGGCTCCTCGGCCGCGATCCTCATCGGCGACCTCTGCCTCGTCTGGGCCGACCAGCTGCTGGCCCGCGCTTCCGCGCCGCAGACCGTGCGCGCCTGCTACGACCGCATGCGCGTCGAGGCGATCGCCGGGCAGTACCTCGACGTGCTCGGCGAGAGCCGGCCCGCCGCGTGGTCGGTCGAGCGGGCCCTGCTCGTCGCCCGGCACAAGACCGCCAGCTACACCGTGCAGCGCCCGCTGCAGTTCGGGTTCGCGCTGGCCGGCCTCGCGGATCCCCGGATCGACGAGGCGTACGGGGGCTACGGGCTCGCCGTCGGTGAGGCGTTCCAGCTGCGCGACGACCTGCTGGGGGCGTACGGCGACCCGGCCGTCACCGGCAAGCCGGCCGGCGACGACCTGCGTACCGGCAAACCCACCACCCTGTTGATGCTCGCCCGCAAGCTCGCCACCCCGGCGCAGCGGGCCGAGCTGACCATGGACTCCGCCGGAGCCGTCAACCCCGCCGACGGCTCCGGCGGCCTGACCCCCGCACAGATCGAGCGGCGCGCGCGGCTCATCGCCGAGACCGGCGCGCCCGCACGGCTCGAGGCGATGATTCAGGAACGGGTGTCCGACGGCGTCGCCGCGCTGGCCGGCGCCCCCATCCACGAGGAAGCGCGCAACGCCCTCATCAAGCTCGCGGTCCGCGTGACGCACCGCCCTGCATAGTGTCGATCCGGGAGGTGCACATGCGAACAGTGACAGGAAAGACCGACCACGTGGTCGTGGTCGGCGCCGGGCTGGCCGGCCTCGCCAGCGCCCTGCACCTGGCCGCGGCCGGGCGGCAGGTGACAGTGGTCGAACGCGAGACGGTGCCCGGTGGCCGGGCCGGCCGTCTCAGCGTGCAGGGCTACGAGTTCGACACCGGCCCCACCGTGCTCACCATGCCCGAGCTCATCGCCGAGCCGCTCGCCGCGGTCGGCGAGGAGCTGTCCGACTGGCTCGAGCTGACCCCGCTCGACCCGGCCTACCGCGCCTACTACCCCGACGGCTCCACCCTGGACGTGCGCACCGACACGGTGCGGATGGCGGCCGAGATCTCCCGCGTGATCGGGCCGCGCGAGGCGGACGGCTATCTGCGGTTCGTCGACTACACCCGCGAGCTGTGGAAGCTCGAGCGCGACAACTTCATCGACCGCAACCTGGACACGCCGCTCGACCTGGTCAACCTCAACCTGCTCAAGCTGCTGGGCATGGGCGGGTTCCGCCGTCTCCAGCCGAAGATCAACCAGTTCTTCCGCGACCCGCGCACCCAGCGGATCTTCTCGTTCCAGGCGATGTACGCCGGACTCGCGCCGCAGGACGCCCTGGCGATCTACGCCGTGATCGCCTACCTCGACTCGGTCGCGGGCGTGTACTTCCCCAAGGGCGGCATGCACGCCGTTCCCCGGGCGCTCGCCGGCGCCGCGGAGAAGCACGGCGTCACGTTCCGATACGGCACCACGGTCACCGACGTCGAGACCGCCGGCGGCCGCGCCACGGCGGTGATCACCGCGGACGGCGAGCGCATCCCGGCCGACGTCGTGGTGCTCAACCCCGACCTGCCGATCGCCAAGCGCGACCTGCTGCCCCCGCGGCCGCAGCGGCGGCTGCGCTATTCACCCTCCTGCGTGGTTCTGCACATCGGATCCCGGCAGGCGTACAGCAAGATCGCGCACCACAACATCCACTTCGGAAAGAGCTGGCAGGGTACGTTCGATGAGATCATCGACAAGGGCCTGCTCATGAGCGATCCCTCGCTGCTGGTCACCAACCCGACGCACACCGACCCGTCGGCGGCGCCCGCCGGGCGGCACAGTTACTACGTGCTCGCGCCCACGCCCAACCTCGAAGCCGGCCCGATGGATTGGCGCAACGGCCTCGGCGAGCGCTACGCGGCGTCGCTGATCCGCACCCTCGAGAGCCGCGGCTACGTCGGCTTCGGCGACGGCATCGAGGTCCAGGAGATCATCACGCCCGCCGACTGGCAGGACCAGGGCATGGCGGCCGGCACGCCGTTCGCCGCCGCGCACACCTTCGCCCAGACCGGCCCGTTCCGCCCCGCGAACCTGCACCCGGGCCTCGACAACGTGGTCTTCACCGGCTCGGGCACCCAGCCGGGCGTCGGCGTGCCGATGGTGCTGATCTCCGGCAAGCTGGCCGCCGCCCGCATCACGAAGGCAGGGTCATGACCGCCCGCGAGTCCCACCTGGTCGAGCTCGTCGACGCCGAGGGCGCGGCGCTCGGCCAGGCCACCGTCGCCGACGCGCACCGCGCCCCCGGCCGGCTGCACCGGGCGTTCTCGGTGTTCCTGCGCGACCCCTCCGGCCGGGTGCTGCTGCAACAGCGCGCGGCGGTGAAGACCCGGTTCCCGCACCGCTGGGCGAACACGTGCTGCGGTCACCCGCTGCCCGGCGAGGCGGTGCCGGTCGCGGCCGCGCGGCGCCTGATCGAAGAGGTCGGGGTCGCCGACGTGCCGCTGACCGAGGTGGGGGTCTACGCGTACTACGCCGAGGACCCCGCGACCGGCCGGGTCGAGTACGAGTACGACCACGTGCTCGTCGGGGACCTGCCGGTGGGCGTACGGCCGTCGCCCGACCCGGACGAGGTGGCCGACCTGCGCTGGGTGGCCGTGCCCATGCTCCTCGAAGACCTGGAGAGCGACCCCCGGTCGTACGCTCCCTGGCTCCTCGGCGTGACCCAGCGTCTCGCCGCCGCGTCTCAGGAAGGGCGTGTCGATGCCGGATCCGCTCGGCCCGATGGCCATTGAGGGGCTGACCGCCGGGGCCGTCGCCCGCCGACTGGGGGTGGCGGTCACGACGCTGCGCACCTGGCATCAGCGGTACGGGCTCGGCCCCAGCGAGCACGTGCCCGGGCATCACCGCCGCTACACCGAGCAGGACCTCGACCGTCTGCAGGTCATGCGCCGGCTGACCGCCCAGGGCGTCGCGCCGGCCGAGGCCGCGGCGTGGGCCCGGCGCGCCCCCGCGGACGCCTTGTCGCCGCCCGCCACCGCCCGGCACGGTGGCGGCAACTCCATCGCACTGGGCTCCGCCGTGCCTGCCGCCCGCGGCCTGGCCCGCGCCGCGATGCACCTCGACGCCCCCGCCATGCGCGACATCCTCGAGATGGTGGTGGCCGAGCGCGGCGTGCTCGGCGCCTGGAACGACGTCGCCATGCCCGTGCTGATCGGCATCGGCGAGCGCTACGAGGCCACCAAGCGGTTCATCGAGGTCGAGCACCTGATCTCCCGCACGATCACCGAGGTCTTCGGCGCCGTGCCCCGCCCCGACAGCTCCCAGCCGCCGCGCGTGCTGCTCGCCGCCGCCGACGAGGAACAGCACACGCTGCCGCTGGAGGCCCTGGCCGCCGCGCTGGCCGAGGCGGGCGTGCCCACCCGGCTGCTCGGCGCCCGCGTGCCGGCCGCCGCCCTGGCCGACGCCGTCGAGCGCACCGGACCCACCGCCGTCGTGCTGTGGTCCCAGACCCCGGTGAGCTCCGATCCCGCCCAGCTCGCCGACCTCACCAGGCTGGCCCACCCGCCCCTGCTGACCGCGGCCGCCGGCCCCGGCTGGCCGGCGCCGCTACCCGACGGGGTGGTCCAGCTCACCAGCCTCGCCGACGCCGTGGAAACCGTCCGCGCCGCCGTGGCCTGACATCTGCCCAGCTCAGAGCGTTGCCGCCACGAAGGGGATACCGGTTTGGAGTCGGGCGGGGGGATCACGTATGCTTTCCAAGCCTCAAGCGGGGGCCCGGTTGGGGTCAAGGACGCCGAGCATTGCAGACGTGCAATGCTGGCGGAGTTGCCCTCATCGTCTAGTGGCCCAGGACGCCGCCCTTTCAAGGCGGTAGCACGGGTTCGAATCCCGTTGGGGGCACTGGTAGATTAGCGGCAGGCAACGGTCGCTAAGATGCCAAGTAGTAGAAGTAGTAAGAGCAAGGTCCTGTGGAGCAGTCGGAGTGCTCGCCGCCCTGTCAAGGCGGAGGTCGCGGGTTCAAGTCCCGTCAGGACCGCAAAGCAAGTTGCTAGGCCAGGTAGCTCAGTTGGTACGAGCGTCCGACTGAAAATCGGAAGGTCGGCGGTTCGACCCCGCCCCTGGCCACGAGACCGAGGCTGACGAGTGCCCGCGGAGAGCGCGGGCCGTGTCGGCCTCGTTTTTCTTTGCGCGACTTCGTCGCGCGTAGCGGGGGCTACGCCACCCGCACCCTTTCTGCCGGGCGCTTGCGCTTGGTGGGTGGTCGCTGTGGGCAGCGGTTTTGTTTGCGCTGGCTTTGTTCGTGAGTTCCGGTGCCAAGCGTCGCTGAGTTTCGGCCCATCGAGATCTCACCTCTCGATGTTCGGGAGTTTGGACGTGCACCGCTCACGCACGGTAACGGGTGCAGGAGACAGGGCGCCTTGTCCGCGGCAGATCAGTGCGTTCGTTCGCGAGGACCGGGATCCACTCCGAACTTCTCGATCATGAATCGCCAGAAGAGCGGAACCGCGTCAGCGACAGGCCTCTCGATCGCCTCGTCGTGACCCGTTACAGATTGATGCTCGATGCGCACCAAACCGCTGCCTGGCTCGCGGAGCGAGCCAGGCGCCCGTACGACAACCACTCCGTAAGAGGGCTCAGGGATCGGACTGGGCACCACAATCAAGTCGTGCATTGACGTGCAGGCCGCCAGAGCCCCGGTCTGATCCGAGGCGAGTACACTCTCGACGATGTCCGACATGTGTCGGAACTGGGCGTATCGAGCGGCCATGTCTCCAAGGATGGCTTCGATCTCGACCCACGGTCGCTGCCGAAAGGGATGTGGCCAACCGTGGCTCCTCATGCGTCTGATGATCGCAGGTGGCCACGTAGGTAAGGATCATCGAGCGGTCAGGAACCGCGCATGGCGCCGGTCCTCACGAACATTACGGCGCGGAGTGCCGGCAAGGTGGCGCCGAAAGTCGCGAACATCTGGCGCCCGAACTCGCGAACGAAGCCATTTGCGCGCTTCACCGCGATCAACGCTCGTGCGCGATCGGTCAGCGCGGTGCCGGGCGGGAGGGCTCGCACGGCGCTGGGTCAGGGGCGGAGGACTCGCCAGGCGCCGTAGCGGTGGATGGCGACGCCGGCGTAGGAAGGGGTCGTGCGGGTGACGATGTCCACCTGGGACAGGACCTTGAGCATGTGGCGGCTGCCCTCCTCGGCGAAGGTGCAGTACGCGCAGTCGCCGAGCGGGTCGGTCTCGGCGGCGAGGCGGACACGCTTGCGGGCGGCGGCGCCGCGGCGCAGCCAGTCCTGACTGACGGCGACCATCGAGTTGGGGCCGGTGGCGGTGTCGCGGTAGCTCATGACGGTGACGGCGTCGACGCGCCTGAGCACCTCGTCGGCGAAGTTGGCAGCGCCGAGCCTGTGCTCGCCGTACCAGAAGGGCACGTCGGCCTCGATGGGCAGCGGGCTGCCGGCGCGCAGACGGTCCAGCAGGGTCAGGTACGAGCGTTGCGTGCCCGCGGGATCGGTCCGCCACGCGGGCAGCGCGTACGGCTCGACGTCCAGGTGGATGCCGCTGAACAGGCCGGTGGCCAGCACGGCGTTGCGCCAGGCGACGGCGTTCGACGGGCTCGTGGCCCAGTCGGGCTCGCCGCCGAGCGCGGTCAGGCGGATGCCCGCGGCGCCGGCGCGTTTCCGCAGGTCGCGCAGCCGCGGCAGGCTGCCGTCGGTAGCGACGGACCAGGGCACGTACGCGAAGATCTCCGTCACCCGTTGCGCCCCGGCCCAGGCGATCACCTCGTCGGGGGCGTACGCGCCCCAGAGCCACATCGCACGGGTGCCCGCGGGTGCGGCCACGAAGGTGCCGGCGGTGCCCGCGACCGCAGCCGCGGGCACCGTCAGCGAGGAGGCCGCGAGAATGGCGGACACCAGTCCGGCCCGCCACCGCTCCCTCACGACCGCCTCCTTGTGTGAACCCCTATTCCGCGAGGGTTCAGAATCGGTCGCCGCCGACGGCGGATGAGGGTTTCGGCTACGGCATCGCGGCGTCGATCCGGTCGAGCGCCGCGAAGTCGCCGAGGCGCCGGGTGACGTACGCGATGGCCAGCCCGCGAGCGGGGTCGGCGTAGCCGGCGGAACCGCCCGTGCCGCCGTGCCCCCAGGTGCCGTCCGGCTCGATCTGCACGCCGAGCCCCCAGGTCGTCTCGCGGCCGACGAACAGGTCGGGTCCGACGTACTGCGGCACGGCGAGCGGGGGAAGGGAACCGTCGAGCATGGCCGCGTAGAACCGGGCCACTCCGGTGGCGCTCGCGTGCAGATTGACCGCGGGAACGGCCGCCCGGCGCCATTCGACGCTGTTGAGAACGGTCAGATCCCGGGCGCCCGCGGGATTTCCGATCGCCCGGCTCTTCAGCGAGCCGGGCTCACCGCCGTTGCGCGCCGGCCAGTCCGGCGCGTCGAACTCCAGCTCGGCGCACCGCGCGAGGTCCCCATCGGACAGTGCGAACGCGAAGTCGAAGCCGAGCTCGTCCGCGACGAACCGCGCCGGATCCCGGCCGTCGACCCGGCGCACCAATTCGCCGAGCAGATGCCCGTACGTCAAGGCGTGCTCGCCGGCCATCGTGCCCGGCTCCCATTCCGGCTGCGCCGCGGCCAGATCACCGCAGAGCAGATCCCAGTCGCCGAACGCGGACGCCGGCCGCGGCACCGGAAAAGCCGGCAGACCGGCAGTGTGCGAGAGGACCTGGCGTACGGAAGCCGGGGTTCGAAAGGACGGCCAGTACGCGGACACGGGCGCATCGAGGTCGATGAGCCCGCGGCCGGCCAGCAGCACCACCGCCATGGCGATGACAGGCTTCCCGGTCGAATACACCTGGACCAGCGTGTCCGTCTGCCACGGCCGTGTGCGGGCGGCGTCGGACCAGCCCTCGACCACCTCCACGACCGGTTCGCCGTCGCGCAGGATCGTCAGCGCCGACCCACCGCGCGGATCGGTGGCGAACGCCTCGGCGACTGCCCGGAACTCCGGTGCGATGTGACCATTCATGATCGCCGACGGTAGTGCGCTACCGGTCCCGGACCAACAACCGCAGATTCGGCACGGCGTGCGCCCCCGCGACGCGCAGCGTGTTCCCGGTCCGCCGGTCGCCGACGACGATCATGTGGCGGTTGCGGGGCAGCCCGGCCGCCGCGCGCACGATCACCGCAGCCGCGCCGTCGTCGAGCCCGCGCAGATGACCCAGGTTCAGGTGTACGTCCGGATCCAGCCGTACGGCCTCGGCCAGCGCATCCTTGAGCGCGCCGGCCCGCTGCACGTCGAGCACCCCGGCCACGCGGATGCCGGGCGGCACGTGCTGGCGGCAGATCCGCAGGTCCGCGTCCTCGTAATAGACCGCGGCGGTGACCGTACGGGGGTGCGTCCGGGCCGCGTACGCCAAGGTCACCGAGTCGAACGCCTCCCGGTCGTACTCGCAGAGCGCGGTGAGCCCGCCGTCCGCGAACAGCTTGGCCACCTCGTTCTCGAAGGCGAGCAGCTGCTCCGCGCCCGCCTGCGGCCGATCCGCCCAGCACATGTCCAGGGTGACCCGCAGCCCGCGCGGCGAACGCCCGACCTCCGCGCTCAGCCGGCGCACCATGGCGCCCGCGCTCGGCGCCGCG